>CAVTCS010000001.1:0-27317 GCA_963733295.1 Vulcanimicrobiota bacterium
GAGGCCTCGAGACCGCTGCGCGTCCCGACGAACAAAACCTCGAGCGGCGCGAACGACGCGTCCTCGCCGAGCGCTTCGGCAATCGCGAGCGCCGGATACACGTGGCCGCCGGTTCCACCTCCGGTGAGCAACAGTTTCACTCCCGCTGCAGGCGGCGGTGACGCCCGACGTTGACCACCAGCGCGACGGCTACCAGCGATGTGACGAGCGACGATCCTCCGAACGAGATGAACGGCAACGGAACGCCCGTCACCGGCCACGACGACGTCACGACACCCAGGTTCACGAAGGCTTGAATCACGATCGTCGTCATGCACCCGATGGCCAGCAGAAACCCGAACCGATCGGGTGCTTGCAGCGCGATGCGGCACGCGCGGTAAGCGAAGACCACGAAGAGCACGACGATCAGAGCGAGTCCCACGAAGCCCAACTCTTCGCCGATGATCGCGGCGATGAAATCGGTGGCCGCTTCGGGTAAGTAGAAAAACTTCTGACGCGAGAAGCCGAGTCCGAGGCCGGTCAATCCACCGCTGCCGAGCGCCATTAACGACTGCACGATGTGAAAGCCCTTGTCGACGGGATCGGCCCAGGGGTTGATGAAGGCGGAGACGCGCGCGAGCTTGTACGGGTCGTGCTTGATCAAGGCGGCGACGCCCAGCAGAAGCGTCAAGCCGACCACCGCCAGGTAGGTCGGCCGCGCACCCGCGACGAAGAGCATGACGGCGGCGGTGAACGTGAGCAGGCTCGCCGTTCCGAGGTCCGGTTCCTTGACGACCAGCACCGCCATCAACAAGGTCACGAAGGCGAGCGGAAACACGCCCTGCGTGAACGAGCGATCCGCTCGCCCTTCGCGCTCAGCGCGGATGCGAGGTAGAGCACGAGAGCGAGTTTCGCGAACTCGGAAGGTTCGAACGACAGCGGACCGAGTCCGATCCAGCGGTGCGCTCCGCCGACGTAGACGCCCACGTGCGGAACGAAGACCAGCAGCAACGACACGATGCACAGGCCGAGAAAAAGCGGCGCCAGACCGCGCAAGCGCCGGTAATCGACGCGGTAGGCGAGCAGCGCCACGCCCAGCCCGGCGACGAGCCACGCGAGCTGGCGCTTGAGGAAAAAAGCCGCGTCTTGATGCAGCGCGACCGCGTAGGCGCTCGAGGCGCTGAAGACCATCGTCACGCCGAGCGCGACGAGCAATCCGACGGCGGCGACGAGGATCGTGTCGGGAGGCCCCTTCGCCGCGCTCTCATCCATGCGCGGCCGCCGCGATCCCGTTGACGGCGCGTGCGAACGCGTCGCCACGCGCTTCCGCCGAGGAGAACATGTCGAACGAGGCACAGCCCGGCGAGAGCAGCACGACGTCGCCCCGCTCGGCGAGACGGCGCGCGGCGTCGACGGCTTCTTCCATCGAACCGGCGCGGACGCTCGCTGCCGGCGCGACCGCGGTTTCGATCTCACCGGCCGCCTCGCCGATCAGCACGACGTTCTTGACGCGGCGCCGCAAGGTTTCCGCCATCGCGCGAAAGTCGGTCCGCTTCGACTTTCCGCCGGCGATCAGCACGATCGGACGATCGAACGACTCGAGTGCGGCCACGACGGAGCCTGGGTTCGTCGACTTGGAATCGTCGACGTAGAGCACGCCCCCCAATTCGGTGACGTGCTGCAGGCGGTGCGGCAACGGCTCGAACTCGCGCACCGCGGCGCGCAGAGCCTCGGGATCGAGTCCCGCCGCGAGGCCGACGAGGATTGCCGCCAAGACGTTCGAGACGTTGTGCCGTCCTTGCAGCGGAATCTCCGCGACCGGCATGATTTCGACCGGACGCGGATCGCCCCACGGCGGCGCGTAAGTGATGCGCTCGTGGCGCACGTAGAGCGTCGTCATGCGACGCGGGCTCAGGCCGAACCAGAGCGCGCGCGAAGGGATGCGGTTTGCAAACTCGCCCTCGGCGAGCGGGCCGATCAGCGGGTCGTCGAGGTTCCCGACGAAGGTGTCGCCCGGTCCTTGATTGGCGAAGATGCGCAACTTCGCTTCGGCGTACTCGTCCATCGAATGATAGCGGTCGAGGTGATCCGGCGAAAGGTTCAGGATCGCCGCGATCCGCGGCTTGAACGAGCGGATCGACTCGAGCTGGAACGACGAAACCTCGGCGATGACCCAATCCTCGGGTTCCGCAACGAACGTTTCGTCGATCAAGGCGTTGCCGATATTGCCACCGACGTGCGTCGTCTTCCCGGCGCGGCGAAACTCCGCTCCGATCAGCGCGGTGGTCGTCGTCTTGCCCTTGGTTCCGGTGAGCGCGACGATCGGCGCCTTGCAGATGCGGTAAGCGACTTCGATCTCGGAATAGACCGGCACGCGCGCGCTTTGCACGCGCCGCACGAGCTCGCCGTTGAGCGGAATGCCGGGCGAAAGCACCGCCGACGTCAGCTGCGGCAGCACGCTGCCGAGGTCGGACGGCGTGACGAAGCGGACTCCGGCACGCTCGAGCTCCTGGGCCAGGTCACGCAAGAGTTCGGGGTCCTTTTCGTCGGTCGCGTAGACCGTCGCGCCGCGCGCTCGCAAAACGCCGCAGCTCGCGATGCCGCTGCGTCCGAGGCCGATGACCAGCACGCACTCGCGTGCGTCGAACGAACCGCCTTGCGGACTCATCGGGCGATCGCGGCGCCGGCGAGCGAGAGCAAGGCCGAGGCCGTCCAGAACCGGCGCGCGACCTTCGTCTCGGGCCAGCCGCCGAGCTCGAAGTGATGGTGGAGCGGACTCATGCGAAAGATTCGTTTTCTCGTCGTTTTAAAGTAGGCAACTTGGATGATGACCGAGAGCGTTTCGGCAGCGAACACGCCGCCGATGAGCGGGAGTAAGAGTTGCGATCCGGTGAGAACGGCGCTGCCGGCGAGAATGCCGCCCAGCGCGAGCGCGCCGGTGTCGCCCATGATGACGCGCGCCGGATGACGATTGAAGAACAGAAATCCGAACACCGCACCGGCGAGCGCGAGGTCGATGAACGCTACGCCCGGCGTTCCGGCGTGCCAGGCGAGCCAAGCGACCACCAGCAGCGGCGGCAACACCGTACCGCTCGCCAGACCATCGACCCCGTCGGTGAGGTTGACGGCGTGCGTGGTCGCCACGACCGCGCAAAGGCCCAGCGCATACCATAGCCAGTGCGGCGCGTGCACTGCAAAGCTCCCCCACGTGAAGATAACGTCCCGCAGCGGCGCGGCGACGACGCGCTCGGCGAGAGCGAGAAAGAGGACGCCCGCAAGCGCCGTCAGTAAGAATTTCGTGCGTCCGCGCAAGCCGCGATTCCGGCCGCCGCGAATCGAGATGAGATCGTCGGCCAGGCCGATCAGGCCGCAGAGTATGCCGAGCCCGGCCAGCGCGGCGCCCGCAGGATCGGGCCGCCACGCAACGGCGAGGACGAGAGCCAGCAGAAAGAGCAGGCCGCCCATCGTGGGCGTACCGGTCTTGCGCGCGTGCGACTTTGGCGCATCCTCGTTGGCGTGCTGGCCCAGCGCAGCGCGGCGCAGGTAGGCGATCAGCGGATTGCCGAGCGCGAGCGTCAACGCGAAGCTCGTAGCGCCGAGCAGCAGCGCACTCCAAAGCTCGTTCATGCTGCCGCTCCGGCGAGCGGCGAGGGATCCGGCCCGCGCCAGGCGAGCACGACGATCGGCGTTTGCTCGTCGCCGTTTCCGTGCGGGTTCGTTTCGAGCGCGGCACGAACGCGCTCGCGCGCGACGCCCGGCGAGGCGCCCAAGATCTTCGCAATACCGAGGTCGTTTGCGTCGACGACGACCGCGTGCGTGCCGGCGCGTTCGGCGAGTAGGGCGGCGACGCGTTCGGGATCCTCCGGGCCGAGAACGATCGTCCGCTCGAAGGGCGGCAGCGTTCCGGTGTAGCCGTCGATTGCCGAGATCGTTTCGCCGAGGATGCGGTAGAAGACGCCACGTTGACCGGCCAGGCGGCCGGCTACGTGCGCGCCTGCGGCCACGACGACCTTCCACGCTCCGGCTTGGTCGATCACGAGCTGCAGCGATTCAGGCTGGTTGACGGTCGCGAGCGCGCCGGCGCGGCGCGACAGAAAGTATGCGAGCGGGCTCGGGCGGATCGTTTCGGCTGCAATCGCGCGGCCTTGCGCGATCGCGACCGCCGTTTCCGAAACCGCGACGACGTCGCCCGGGCGCGCGATCCCGGCCACCGCCTCCGCGACGACGCGCGTCACGTCGTCGCCGGCGCGCACCAGCCGCGTGCGCACGGGAATCGCGACCAGCTGCGCAGCGAAGGGCGCCCGTCGCGTCGCCGGAGCCGATCGTCCGATGACGGTAACCGCTTCAGGCATAGACGGCGCGCAGCCCTTCGCGGATTTCCTCGAGTTTGTATTTGCGCGATCCCTTGAGCAGGACCAAGTCGCCGGATTGCGCCCGCTCGCGCAAGAGCGCGATCGCCTCCGCGTTGCTCGCGTAGCGGAGCAGGTTCTGCGCGGGGAAGCCGGCCGAGCGGGCACCGCGTTCGAGCTCGTCGGCGAAGTCGCCGCCGACCAAGAGCAGCGCGAGCCCCGAGTCTGCCGCTGCGGCACCGACGCGCTCGTGCATCGCGGCGGCATCGTCGCCGAGTTCCGCCATTCCGCCCAGCACCGCGATGCGGTGCGCGGCGCTTTCGCGAGCGAACGATTGGAGCGTCGCGAGCGTCCCGCTCATCGACGCGTTGTAAGCGTCGTAGATAACCTCGAAGTCACCGATCGCGGAGCGGTCGTAGCGTCCCTCGGGCAAAGCGAGTCGCCCGATCGCTTCGGCGACGCGTTCCGCCGCAACGCCGAACGCGAGCGCGCCGGCGGCGGCCGCGGCGAGGTTCGCCAGGTTGTGGTCCCCGGGCAAGTCGCACGAAATCTCGAAGGAGCGCGTGCCTGACGGTTCGTGCACGACCAGCCGTTCGCGGCCGACGAGCAGCGTCTGACGCGCACCGAGCGGTTCGTGCCCCGCCGGATCGCTCGCCCGCACCGCGAACCACTCGACGTTCTCGCCCAGTGAAGAGGTGCGCCGGCGCGAGACGACGTCGTCGAAATTCAGGACCGGTAACGCCCCGGTTGCGAAGATGCCCCATTTCGTCTGCGCGAGACGCTCGGGCGATCCCATGATCTCGAGGTGAGCGTCGCCGATGTTGGTCAGGATCGCGACGTCGGGAAGCGCGGCCCGCGCGAGCGGCTCGATCTCGCCGAAATGGCGCGCGCCGAATTCGACGACCGCCGCGGCGACGCTCTGGTCGAGTCCGAGCAAGAGCTTCGCGACGCCGAATTCGTTGTTTTCGTTGGCATGCGAGGCCACGACCCTTCCGTCTAACGTACGCTCCAGCAGTTGCGCCAGGAGCGCTTTGGTCGTGGTCTTGCCGACGCTGCCGGTGATTGCCACAACCTTCGCGCGCGAGCGCAGCCGCGCGAGCCGCGCGAACTCGAGGAGCGCGACGGTCGTGTCGGGCACGAGCAGCGCGGGCGCGCCGGCCGGAACCGCCGCGAAGTCGGCGACGACGAGCGCCGCCGCGCCTCGCGCGACGGCCTGCGCCGCGAACGCGTGACCGTCGAACGTCGCACCGCGCAAAGCGATGAAGACGTCGCCGGGCTCGAGCGTCCGCGTGTCGGTCGAGATGCGGAACTCGGCGGGCAAGTTCGCGCCGCTGAGGACGCGCGCCCCACACGCGGCGACGGCAGCCTCGCGCTCGATCGTCATTCTGCCTCCGGGCGCGCCGCAAGCGCGCCGCGAACTTCGTCGCGATCGTCGAAGTGGAGGACTCTCTCGCCGACGATTTGATACGTTTCGTGGCCCTTGCCGGCGACGACGACGGTGTCGCCGGGCCGCGCTTCGTCGACGGCCTTTCGAATTGCGGCGCGCCGGTCGAGCTCGACGCTCACCGAGCTACGGTCGTCGATGCCGGCGAGGATTTCGTCCACGATCGCCGCGGGCTCTTCGCCGCGCGGATTGTCGCTCGTTACGATCGTACGATCGGCCAGCGCCGTAGCGATGCGCCCCATCTCCGCACGCTTTCCCCGGTCGCGGTCGCCGCCGCAGCCGAACACCGCGATCACCGAACCGCGCGAGGTTTCGCGAACGGCCATCAGCACCGCCGCCAGCGCGTCAGGCGTGTGAGCGTAGTCGACCACGACCCCGACGCCGGCAGCCTCGAAACTCTCCATGCGGCCGGGAACCGGTTCGGTTTGCGCCAGCGCGCGCGCGCTGACGCGATCTTCGACCCCGAAGCGCCGCGCGACGCAGATCGCGGCGAGCGCGTTCGAAACGTTGAAGCGCCCGGGCAGCGGCAGCTCGACGCGCAGACCGTCCAGCGTGAAGCTGCTGCGATTCGCATCGAGCGCGACGTCGACGGCGCGGACCTCCGCGCGTACGCCGAGACCGTAGGTCCGAACGTTCGCCGCGGGCAACTCGGCGGCCCACTCTCGTCCGAGCGGATCGTCGGCGTTGAAGATCGAGAACGCAGCGCGTTCGAAGAGCGTACGCTTTGCCGCGGCATAAGCTTCGAAGGTCTTGTGAAAATCCAGGTGATCGTGCGTCACGTTGGTCAGCACCGCGACGTCGACCTCGACGTCCCGCGCGCGATCGAGCGCTAAGGCGTGAGAACTCATTTCGAGCACGACGGCCGCCGCGCCGCGGTCGCGCATCTCGGCCAGCAACATCTGCAATTCGAGCGCGAGCGGCGTCGTGTTGTCGAGCGACCACATCGCCCCGCCGAACTGCGCGCCGAGCGTTCCGATGCGGCCGCAGCGCGTTCCGCTCGCTTCGAGTATTCGCTGGACGAGATGCGTCGTCGTCGTCTTGCCGTTCGTGCCCGTTATGCCGGCGATCTCGAGGGCATCGGAGGGACGTCCGTAAAACGCGGCCGCGAGTTGCGAGAGCGCGCGCCGCGTATCGTGAACGACGACGGCCGTGACGCCCTCCGGTATTTCGTGTGCCGCGGCGAAAGCGGCATCGACCACGACCACCTGCGCGCCCGCCTCGACCGCCCGGGCCACGTACGCGTGCCCGTCCAAACGCTCGCCGCGCAAGGCAACGAAGACCGCACCCGGGCGAACCGCGCGCGAATCGTGAACGAGCGAGGCCACGGCGCGTTCCGTGGTGCCGGCGACGCGCGCGCCGTCGAGCGACGCGAGCAGTGGTGCCAATTCGACGGTGCGGGCGGAGGCCTGGGTCATGGGTGTGACTTCGACGCGGGCGCCGCGCTCACCAAGCGGTCGATGCGGGGAAGGATGCCGGCGTGCAGCATCGCCAGCCGGCCGATTTCGGCAAAGGCGGGGGCCGCGACGACCGAGCCGTAGATGGCGCCCACGGGGCGCTCGATCTTGACCAGAATCACGTAGCGCGGCGACACCGCCGGAATCATTCCGATGAACGAGGCGACGTACAGGCCGGGAACGTAGGCGCCGTTTTCCGCGATTTGGGCCGTCCCCGTCTTACCGGCGGTCGTGTATCCGGGAATCTGCGCAGTGGGATTCCCGGTTCCGCGCGTCACGACGGTTCGCATGAAACCGCGCAGTGTCGCCGCCGTTGCGGCGGAGATCGCGCGGCGCTCGACCTCGCTGCCGTAGCGGTAGACGACGTTGCCGCGATCGTCGAGAATTTCGGAAGCGATGCGCGGCCTCAGGAGCATTCCCCCGTTCGCGATCGCACAGTAAGCGCGAGCCATCGCCAGCGGCGTCGTCGCGATGCCGTGGCCGAACGAAATCGTCGGTAAGGTCGTGTCGCCCCAGCTCGGGAGGGGCGGAACGATTCCGGGATTCTCGCCAGGCAGATCGACCTCGGTCGGTTGGCCAAAGCCGAAAGCCCGAATCGCGCGCATCATCGCGCGCGGTCCGATTGCGAGGCCGACTTCGGCGGCTCCGACGTTGTGCGAGTAGTCGACGATCTGTTCGAGCGTCTCGCCGTTGCTGCTCGCGGCGAGAAAGCCGTCCTCCGCATTATGGATGACGTGCGAGCCGATCCGCATCTCGTCGCGCGCGGGGAAAAGACGGGTTAAGCTGACCTTACCGCTCTCGAGCGCCGCAGCTGCCGTTATCAGCTTGAAGGTGGAACCGGGTTCGTAGGCGTCGGTGACCGCGCGGTCGCGGCGTTCGTCGGGCGTGTAGCGGGCGAACTGGCGCGCATCGTAATCCGGTGAATTCGCAAGCGCCAAGATCTCGCCGGTCCACGGATTCATGACGATCGCCGAACCGCTGCGTGCGTGCCACTTCGCGACCGTTTCGTGCAAGATTCGCTCCACGCTGTACTGCAAGTACGAATCGAGCGTCAAGACCAGACTGTGACCGGCGCGCGCGGGCGCGATCACGTGCGGCGGCGCGAACGGAAGGGCGCGTCCGAATTGATCGGTTTCGAGCGACATCTCGCCGGGCGTTCCGCGCAAGATGCCGTCGAACTCGTACTCGATGCCCTCCAGACCGTTCTCGTCGATGCCGGTGAAACCGATCAGCGTCGAAGCCAGCCGTCCGGCCGGAACGAAGCGAATTCCGGTGTTCTCCGGTACGATGCTGATGCCGTCGAGCGAGCGGGTCGCGATCCGATCGGCGACTGCGCTCGGAACCTTCCGTTCGATCACGACGTAGGAGTCGCGCGAGCGCAGGCGCTGCTCGACGAAAGGCTCCGGCAGGCCGACCAGCGGCGCCAGCACGCGTGCCGTCTTTTCCTTGTCGCGAACGTCGGCGGTGCTCGCGTAAACGCTCTGCGAGGGCACCGACCGGACCAGAACGACGCCGTTGCGATCGTAGATCGCGCCGCGCCGCGCCACCAGGTCGACCGTCCGCAGACGCTGCTCGTAAGCGCGGTGCGCGAGCCACGGTCCCTGGCGAATTTGGACGACGTAAAGCCGCCAGATCAAGAAGCCGGCGACGATCGCGAGAAGATAAAACGCGACCTTTGCCCGCCAGCGGCTCGTGCGCTCGAGCGCCGCGGCGGGACGGCGCGCGACGTAGGGGCGCGCCGGGTTCAATGGAGCCAGGCGGTAAGCGAGGCGAGAAACGTGCCGCCGTGCGCCGGCGCCGGAGGTTCGGGTAACCGCGCGACGCTGAGCGTCGCGCTTTCCTTCATGCCGAGATCCTTGGCGATGCGCGCCAGACGTTCGCGCGACTCGAGCGTCTCGAGCCGTTCGTCGAGGCGCGTCGTTTCCTCGATCAAGCGCGCCCGCGACTGCGCGTCGCGCGTCAACTGGTAACTCATCCGCGTCACGTTGGCCATCAGTCCGAGGTAGACGACGACGCAGATCGTCAGCAAGCTGAGCGTTGCGACGATCTGGACGGCTACGGAGTAGCGCTCGCGGCGGCTGCGTGCCCGGCGCCGGGTCACCGCGCCGCGACCCGCGCGCGAGCCGGTTCGCGGACGTACATCCGGCTCGGGTAGCGACCGCGCGATCATACGAGCCGCTCCGCGATCCGGAGCTTGGCGCTGCGCGAACGGGGATTCCGCTCGCGTTCGAGATCGGTTGCGACCAGTGGCTTGCGAGTCACTACCCCCAGACGCGGATCGTCGCGGAAAGTCTGCTTCACGATGCGGTCCTCGAGTGAGTGAAACGTGATGACGGCGATGCGCGCGCCCGCGGCGGTACGCTCGATCGCTGCGGCCAGTCCGCGTTCGAGGGCGCCCAGTTCGTCGTTGACCGCGATGCGCAAAGCCTGGAAGGTTCGCGTTGCCGGATGGATGCGCTCGCGGCGGCCACGGACGTGCACGCTACCCGCAACGAGGCGCGCCAGCTCGAGGGTCGTCTGGGGCAGTCGGCCGGCCTCGCGGGCGCCGACGATCGCGCGAGCGATCCGGCGCGAAGCGCGCTCCTCACCGTAGCGATAGATGATGCCGGCGAGTTCTTCCTCAACGCTCGAGGCGAGCAAATCGGCCGCGCTCGGACCGCTGCCCGCGCTCATTCGCATGTCCAGCGGCCCATCCGCCGCAAACGAAAATCCGCGCTCGGGACGGTCGAGTTGCATCGAGCTGACGCCCAAGTCGAAAAGGATCCCGTCAACGCTTTCGACGCCGCGTTCGTCGAGCACGCGCGCCAGCTCGTCGAAGTTACGATGCACCAATTCAAGCGATGCGGCGCCGGCTTGTGGAGCACGCGCAGTGGGATCGCGGTCGAACGCGAGAACGCGCGCGCCTCGTTCGACGAGCGCGCGGCTGTGGCCGCCGGCCCCGTAGGTCGCGTCGACGTAGAGGCCACCGGCTCGCACCGCGAGTCCTGCGACGACTTCGTCGAGGAGAACCGGAACGTGCTCGGAGGCCACACTAATAGAGACCCAGTTCCGACGACAGCGCGGCGGCGTCGTCGTTCGACGGTTTCATCTTCCCGAGCTTGTCCTTCGCCCAAAGTTCGACGCGAGTCAGCGAACCGATCGCGACGACTTCGCGCTCGATCGTGGCGTACGCGCGTTGCGCGGCCGGAACGAGCAAGCGGCCTTGCGCATCGCACGACGCTTCGTCGGTGTGCGCGAACAGATGGCGCACGAAGCGCCGGTAACGGTCGTCCTTCAGCGGCGCCGCGTCGAGCCGCTCGCAAAACGCTTCCCACGTCGCCGACGGGTAGAGTGCGAGACACGGATCGGGAGGTGCGATCGTTAGAATGAAGCCGCCTCCGAGGCGTTCGCGAAAGCGCGCCGGCACGACGAGCCGGCCCTTGTCGTCAAGGGTAAGCTCGACCCGGCCGGTAAAGCGCGGCAGATCGCGTGCCAGGGGAGAACCTCCACTTGGACCCACCAGTTACCACTGGCCACCACTATAACCCGCTACTCAAGGAGACGCAAGGGCGCGCGCGATGTCGTGACGGCTGCTAACGCGCGTTGCGAGAGCGCGAATCGAACGTATGTACGAGCGACGCGACATGCTTTCCGGCGAACTCGGCCTGGCGCCTGACGGGGCTGGGTCAACAATATTTCCGCGCTGGCGGATAGCCGATATGCCGGTTCGAAACGTTCCCTAGTAGAGCGCGTTGCGTGAGGACGCGCGGACGGAAGAGCGGGGCGGGAATCATGGCAGAGTGCCTGAGCGGGCGCGGCGAGCTTCTCCGGGACGGCGCGTGGCGCGCGCGGATCGTTGCCGTCGTCATTGCTTTGGCGGTACTGACCGTTCCAGGCTTGGCGTCGGCGAAGTCGGTGCGCATGCACGGCCTCGTCTTGGCGGTCGAGCCGAAGAGCGGAGAGGTCATCGTACGTCACGACGCGTTCGACTCGATGCCCTCGATGACGATGCCGTTCCGAGTCGTACCCCGCGAGCGGCTTGCCACGTTGCGAGCCGGCTCGGAAATAAGCGGATCGGTCGACACCAGCGGGGACCCCTGGACGCTGAGCGACATCTCGATCGTCGCGTCGCAGACCGTCAGCGAACCCGCAATTCGCCGCGTGACGCCGCTTCGCACCGGCGACGAGATTCCCGATCCGGCGCTCGTCGACCAGAACGGGGCGCCCTTCCGGTTCTCAGCGCTCCGCGGTCAAGACGTGGTGCTGGCGTTCATCTACACGCGCTGTCGGGATCCACGCATGTGCCCTCTGATTTCTTCGAAGTTCTCCACGCTGCAGCGCAAGATCGGGACGCGTCCGATACACCTCGTCGAGGTCAGCCTCGATCCTTCGTTCGATCGCCCGCCGGTTCTCGAAAACTACGCCCGTACGTTCGGCGCCGACCCCCGGCACTGGACGATGGCGGTGGGCGGCGTCGATCCGACGCTCGATTTCGCGGCACGGCTCGGCGTGACCACGTTTCCGGATCCGAATACCGGGCTGATCCACTCCGAAAACACGGTGTTGATCTCTCCCGAGGGACGCATCCGCAGCATGATCCTCGACAACGATTGGCAGCCGGACGAGTTGATCGCCGACATCGACGCCTCGCGCGGCCAGGCGGCCAACCCGATCGCGCGGCTCAATCTCTGGCTTACGAAAGAAGCGGTCGCGCTTTGCGGAAACAGTGCCGCCGGCTTTAGCGGGCTGAGCGACTTGCTCATCGTGCTGACGATCTTCGGAGTGGGCGGCTACTTGATGTTCCGCATGGCCCGCGCCTTTGTGAAGGGCAGCACCTAAACTAAAATCATATCGCCACCCTGCGTCGTGTGCCGGGGGAGACGAGCGGTGTCGACCGAAATGGGTATGATGTTCGGTATGGGACGCCGGCAGCAGGAATGGCGTGGCCTCGAAGTTCCTCGCCGGCCTTGGACTCGCAAGGAGCGCCGCGTCGTGCTCCGAGGGTTTTTTGGACGCCTGCTGATCGCGGTCGAACCGCTGTTCATCGCCGGCTTCTTCGCGCTCTTGCCGATCGGACTGTGGCTGCGGCATCAGGAGGCCGTGGCGCTGCTCGCGCCGATCTTCGCGGTCGCCTCGCTCGCCTTCTTGGCGTACGCGATCGCGTTTATCGCACCGTCGGCACGCGCGCTGATCGCGACGTTTTCGCCGATCTACACGGTCGACGGCTACATCCGCTACCGGACCTCGCCGGAAGGCGAGCCCGAATACTACGTTGCTGCGCTCAGCGCCGACCGCCGGACCCTCGGCGAATGGCCGCTCCGCGAGTGGCCCCATTCGATCGGAACGCGCAACGTGTGGCCCGTCGTGGTGGAGTTCAGCCGCTACGGTGGCATCCACAAGATCGATGGCCACTCGACCGGCGTCCTGCCGGACGAGATCGCTCCCTTCGGCGTCGGCATCGCGCGCGACGAAGAGAACAAAGGCCGTAAGTTCGGCTAGGAGCCCAGGTTCGCCGGCGGCAGGTCGATCTTCGTCGAGCTGATCGAGGGCCAAACGTGCGCCCAAGGCGACGAGGCGAGGGACACGAACAGGCCCTGCATCAGCGAGCACAAGCCCGCGGCGAGAACGAAAAGCAGGACGCCGCCGGTGATGCCGATTCGGCCGGGAGGGAACGTCTCTTCCTGGTGGTCGGTCGGATCGGTCGCGAAATGCGCGTCGTGACTCACGAGCGGACTCCTAACACGTTGATTGCGGCCAAGAGGGCCAAGACGCAACCGAGGGCCATGAGGCCGAGTAAGAGCTTGGTCACGGTGGCGTCGAGCCCTCGCGCCGCCCAGTCGTTCTTCAATTGAACCGTCGCCGTAATGCCGACCAGGAGCGCTCCGACGAACGCGATGCCTCTTTCGATAATTGCTTCACTCATCGCTCACCACAGATAGAACAGGAAGAAGAGCGCGACCCAGATCACGTCGACGAAGTGCCAGTACAACGTCGCCGCAGTCATTCCGAAATACTTGGAGCCGGTATACACGCCGCGATTGGCTTGAATCCCAATGACCGTCAGATAGCACACACCGATGAAAACGTGGAATCCGTGCATGCCGGTCAAGGTGAAGAAAGAGGCGCCCATCGTCGTGCCCTGCCAGCTGATGCCGACGACCGAGTACTCGTGCGCTTGACCGAGCAGAAAGCCGATTCCCAGTATGATCGTCGCGATCAGCCAGCGATTGAACTTCGCCTTGTTGAGGTGCTTCCAGTTCTCGAGCGCGAAGTGCATCGTCACCCCCGAGCCGAACAGCACGATCGAGTTCATCGCTGCAAAGCTCGTGTCGAACCACGGTAGCTGGTGCCCGTTGAGGAAGGGCGGCCACGCGGGAGCCGACGTGCGGAGATAGACGTAGGCGAAGATGAACGACGAGAACAGGATACAGTCGCTGAGCAGAATCAGGACGAAGCCGACCAGCCGGATATCGCGCGTTTCGCCGTAGACGGGGTCGACGTCGTGATAGCGTGCCGCTACCGCCGCGTGTCCGTCGAGGTCATGGATTGCCGCAGCCGCCATCGGTTACGCGCCTGCCATTGCGGGCACCGGCAGCACGACCTTCCCGTATTCGGGGTACGTCTGAATTTCGTTGTCGGTGTTGCTATACGGCAAGGGCTGATCGAAGTCGTACGGGCCGTGGAACACTTGCGGGATCTTCTTGAAGTTGTAGTACGGCGGCGGCGAACTGATCGTCCACTCGAGCGTGCGCGCGCCCCACGGGTTGATGCCGGCGATCCGGCCGTGCCGTAGGCTCCAGATCGCGTTGAACACGAGCAACCCGATCGACGCGACCATGAAGAACGAGAACACGGTCTCGAACCGGTTCCAGAACACCGCGTCCGGATTAAGCGCGGCGAAGTTCGCGTACGACGCGTAGCGGCGCGGCATACCTTCGAGACCGAGCCAGTGCATGGGCAAGAACGTGCCGTTGAGGCCGATGAAGAACAGCCAGAACCCGACTTGCCCCCACCGCTCGTTCATCATGCGGCCGGTCGCCTTGGGATACCAATAAGGAATGGCAGCCAGGAAACCCATCACCGCTCCGCCGGCGACCACGTAGTGGAAGTGTCCGACGACGAAATACGAGCCGTGCATCGTGGAAATCGACCGGCACCGAGGCCAAGAAGATGCCCGTGATTCCGCCGAACGTGAACGTGATCAAGAAGCCGAGCGCGTAGAGCATCGGCGCCGTGAGGTGAATCCGTCCGCCCCACACGGTCGCCAACCACGAGAACATCTTGATGCCCGTCGGGATGCCGATGGCGTAGGTGAGAATCATGAAGGGCAGCTGCAGCCAGGGAGCCAGGCCGCTTGGGAACATGTGGTGCGCCCAGACCGTAAAGGACAAGAGCGCGATCGCCATCGAGGAGAAGGCGATGATCTTGTAGCCGAATACCGGCTTGCGTGAAAAGGTCGGCAATATCTCCGATACCACGCCGAAGGCCGGAATGATGAAGATGTACACCGCCGGGTGCGAGTAGAACCAGAACATGTGCTGGTAGAGCACCGCGCTACCGCCGCGAGTCGGATCGTAGAACGGAACGTTGAAGACGTGCTCGAGGAAGAGCGCTCCCACCGCCGCCGACAGCGCGACGGTCGCAGCCATGTTCATGAGCGCGGTCGCGAAGGTCGCCCAACAGAACAGAGGCATGCGGGTCCAGGTCATTCCGGGAGCGCGCATCTTGATCATCGTGACCATGAAGTTCATCCCGGTCATCGTCGAACTGATCCCGACCACGAAGATCGCACTGCACCACAGCGCGCCGGCCGTTCCGTCCGCCAGCGAAATGGGCGGATACTCCGTCCACCCGGCGTGCGGGCCGCCGAACAGCATCGAACTGAAGAGCAGCGTCGCGGCCACCGGGACGATCCAGAAGCTCACCATGTTGAGCCAGGGGAAGGCCACGTCGCGCGCGCCGATCTGGAGCGGCATGACGAAGTTGCCGAGCGCTCCCGTCACCAGCGGAATCAAGACGATCCACACCATCGCCGTCCCGTGCATCGTGAACATCTCGTTATACGTGTTGTGGCTCATGATGGCGCCGTTGGGATCGGTCAACTGCAGGCGAATGAGCTCCGCAAACGATCCGGCGATGAGCATGACGAGCAAGCCGAGGATGAAGTACTGGAACCCGATCACCTTGTGATCGAGCGAGAAAACGTATTTCCGTACGAATCCTGTCGGCGCCGGATGGATGTGATCGTGAACTTCGTGCGACTCGTGCGTCGTGCTCGTTGAGGCGTGCATGCGCGTTACTTCCTACTTCAGACTGACGAGATAAGCGGTAAGATTAGCAATGTCTTTGGGGGACAGTCCGTTGGCTTGACTGTTGGGCATCGTACCGATCGGACCGGTGAAACCATCCTGTAAGATCGCGGCGATGTTTTCCGGAGTTGGCGGCTTATCGGTCACCAAGTTCGGATGCGCCGGATCGTCGGTGATTTTCGCGAGACCTGGACCGACGAGCTTTTGATCGAACGGCGTCGGCGGATTGTTGTGGCAAGCAGCGCATTTTTGCGTGAACAACGCTTTGCCGGCGTCGGCCGTTCCGGTCGAAAGATCGATCGGGCCGCCGGCCGCGGGTTTGGTTTTTTCCGCGGCGAGCCATTTGTTAAACGCGGCGACGGGTTCGATGACGAGCTTGCCCTGCATCAGGCTATGATCGGGACCGCAAAACTCCGAACACGCGATCGGGTACGTCCCGGGCCGTATCAAAGTGAAGTTGAGCGGCGCCACCAATCCCGGCACGGCGGCTATTTTAAGCCTGATGTCCGGAACCCACCATTGATGGATCACGTCGGCCGAGGTAACCAAGATCCGGATAGGGACGCCGCTCGGAAGATGCATCGCCTCGGTCTTCGAAAATACCGACGTCTTGAGACCGGGGTAGCGATACTCGAAATAAAACTGGTGGCCGATGACTTCGGCGGTGAGGGCGGGTGCCGCGGTGCCGAACTGGATCTGATACCAGACGACGATGCTGAGCCACGTCAGGATTATCAGCAGGATCGTCGGGATGATCGTCCACCAAAACTCGAGCTTCGGCGAATCGTGAATCTGACGGCCGATGGTTTCGGCAGAGTCGCTCGCGCGAGCGCGGAACGCGATCGCGAAGTAGACCACGTATCCACCGACGAGAATCATGATCCCGTTTCCGAAGACCGCCATGAACTTGAAAAGTCCGTCGCTAGCTATCGTGCTGTCGCTGACGGGATTCCACGCGTTCGGCAACAGCCAGTCGAGATTGCCAAACAGAAAATACCACGCGTTCGCGATGCAAAGCAGAACTAACACACCGGTTACCGGCCAAAACCCCGGCCCGAGACCCTGGAATTGAACCTCTGCCGGCGAGGGTTCTGCGCGTTGAGCCAACGTTGAAAGTCCCCCTTGTCGGCGCAATATTAGCGCCGACAGCGCCTGTCCCTTGCGTTAAATGGAACGTTTCTCAGTGCAACTGCGGCGTAACCTAAACGCAACCGCTGCGTAACCGCAGCGGTGGAGCGCTTTTTTAGCCGACGGGCGGTCTCGGCTGCACGCGCCGATCGAGTATCAACCCGACTGCGACGCCAAGGAGCACACCGTAAACGAGACCGACGACGACGTTACCCTCAAGCGAACCGATCCCCGCGCCGACCACGGCACCGACGAAGACCGCAAGCCAAATTTTCTTCCTCACGATCAAGCCTCCGAGCTGAAGATCCAACCGCACGTACCCTCGTGAAGTGAGGGCGCACCGACGGAGTTGTCTCTTTTGCTCCGGGGGCCGCTGTACCTACAGTTGAGGACCCGGCCTGCCCGCCGCCCCGGCGCCGGGGAAGCTTCCGCGCTAGGCCCGCCGCTGTTTGGGACCCTCGACATGGGGAAAAAACTCCCGGTTCGATGCCGCGTGCTCGAGCGATTGGAGAATGCAGCATGACACCGACCACCGGTGGCGACACCGCAGCGGAGCTCGCCGGGCGAATTAAAGTTAGTCGAATCGATCCAGCCAAAGCGGATGAAGCAGGCCGGCCGCCGAGCGACAGGCCACCGGCGTTCGCTGATGCGCTCATGTCCGAGAAGCCCATCTCGGTCGAGCGCGGCGCGAAGCTGACCGACGCCGATTGGGACCTCATCCAGCAGGCCTTGCTGCACTACGCAGCCTGCGGCGGCGCATAAGCCGCGCGCGTAGGCTGAGGCCCCTCAGCCGGGGTTGACGACGATCGCCTTTTTCGAGCCTTCGAGAAGGGCGATCAGTTCTTGCTGTTCGGGAGGCTGCACTTCGCATGCGTCCAGCGAGCGTCGAAAGTCGTCCATGAACCACGACCATTCTTCTTCCGTAATCATGAGGTGGCGGTGCGACTCGCCCATGGACCGGCCTGTATACGTCTGCGGGCCGCCGCTGGCCCAACAGGTCATCTCGGTGACGATGTATTTAAAGCCCGGTTTCGAGATGCGCTGGTTGGCCTCTCGAACGCGCGGATTCGCCTCCAACCTCGGATCGGCCATGATCCGTTCGATGAAGTCGTCCACGACGATCGCGATTCGGTAAGCGCCGCCCAGGCGTTCGTAGAGGGACCGCTCCCCCTGAGTCTTCACCCCGCGTCAATTCCAAGCGACGACTCGGAAATCCACTCGCGTGCGGTAGGGAAAGGCTCGCTCTGCGCCAGAGAAACGTGCCATGGACGCGGGAGATCAGCGAGCGCACGCGATTCGCCTTCTTTCGGAGCCGTTGTGGCTCGCGCTCGGGATCGTCGATGAGAACGGCGTGCCGTCGCTCAGCTACGTGCCTTTCGCACCGGTCGAAGGCGCGCTCGGCATCGTCGTGAGCCGCCTTTCCGCGCACACCGTCAGCCTCTTGGCGCGCCGGCCCGCCTCCATACTGCTCGTCGACCCCGGCGCCGAGCCCCGCGACGCATATCAGCGCGCGCGACTAACGGTCGGCGTCATCCCCAAACCGCAGGCGGGCGGATCGGCGAAGGCCGAGGCCGTTTGGTCGGCTCTCGAGGCGCGTCAGGGTGAAACCGTGCGCGTCTTGCACGCGCTGCCTGATTTTGAGGCGATCTCGCTCGAACCCAGCGGCGGCCGGATCGTGCTGGGATTCGCCTCGGCCCACGACCTCGAGGCCGCGGCGCTCGTCGATCTCGTCAGAGCTGCCGGCTAGAACCAGATCCCGAGATCGAATTTCGCGTCTTCGCTGGCCATGGTTCTCGGATCCCAGGGCGGCGTGAACGTTATCTCGACCTTTACCGACTCGACGCCGTCGACCGATTTGACCTTTTCTTCGACGGTCTTCTTGAACTCCGGACCGACCGGACACATCGGCGAGGTGAAGGTCATCGTGACCGTCACGTCTTCGTTGCGTTCGCCAGCTACCTCGATTCCGTAGATGAGGCCAAGATCGACCATGCCCATCATCAGTTCCGGGTCCTGGACTTCCTTGAGTGCTTCGCGAACCTCGTCTTGACTGGGCATTGGGGCTCCCTCCGGTTTTCTCCGGTATAAGCATTTCGGCGGGTCTTCACGCGGCACCGCTAGCTTACCGAGGGCTATCGCTAGGATGCGAGGGGCATGACGTGTATAATGAGGCGCATATCGCGCCGCGCGTTTCAGAGGTCTCGCCGCCGGCCCATCCCGATAGGAGCACCACGTGCCTACTGGCAGATCCCCCTCCGGTAAAGACCCCTTCACCGAGTCCGCCAACGGCCAAACCGCGGGCAGTTACACGACCGACGGTCAGTATAACCTCGGCGGCTGGTCGACCTATCCGTCCAAAGACGAGCTCAACATCAGCTCGAAGCGGCCGAGGCCTTTCGGCCCGAAAAACACGCCCAAATAGCGCGGTAGGCGTCGCGTCCGCGCTAGGAGCAGCCAGGGGAGAGCTGGAGCTACTTCGGTTTGGGCGAGAAGAACTTGCACCAGCCGTTGGGTGAGATCGATCCTTTGACCAGCTTGCAGGTTCCCGCGGCCGTCGTCGGATTCTTCGCCGCCGGAATGTAAAGGGCGCAGCCCGAGCACTGATGGCCGCCGTTCGGGTGGGTGACGTAGCCGGCCGCGCTCTGTGCGGTTGTAGCAGCCGCTTCGGCCTCGGCGCGGAGCGCCGCAAAGGCACCGATTGCGATCGGGGCGATGGCCAGTTTCTCGATCATCCCAAGGCGCGAGATTTTCTTATCACCGTCGTTCATGCATGCCTCCTCTTACGTTGAGAGCTTTGCTGGCAAAGTGATTCGTTCCCCTTAAGGTGGCGTAGTAATCGCCTGCATTCTTCCGGACGCATCCGGCCGCAAGATGGGTGGTCCGGTAAAGATCAGGCGGCGCGCCAGCAGCAATTTATACCAAAATCCGGGGTCGAAGATCGGCGTGCGCGACTCGTCGCCGGTGCTCACCAGCGCGTAGAGTTCGTAGCTTGCGTTCGGCTTGAGGATCAGCTGCAAGCCGGTGTAACCGCCGCTCGAGGGGCCGGCGCGCGCCTCTTCGATTTGGCTGTGACGAACGCGCAGGATGATGTCGCCGCCCGGTTCTAGCGGCAGCTCGATTCCTTGCGCCGGAGAGCCGCCCATTTGCCGCACGTAGTCGTCCGGAACGTAACCGACCAACGAATGCACCGCGCTCACGAGCTCGTCACCGTCCTATCGCTGCATGGGGGCTAGCGGGTCCCGCCGAAAGTTCGATCATGTCCGGGGAGCAACCGATCGAATTACCGGGCTTATCCGCGCAGCGAAGCGGGCCGCGGGCCGCCGTATGCGCGGGTGGTCACGTCCTCTCATGGTTCGTCGAGCCGGACCTGGTTGCCGGAAGATTTTGCGAGAAGTGCGGCGACCCGATCCTCGTCGCGTGTCCGGGATGTAACGCGCCAATGCCCGGTGACGGCGAAATGCTCCAGTGGGTGCCGTATCACGAACACTGCTTCGCCTGCGGGAGACCGTATCCGTGGAAAGCGGGTGCGATCGAGCGAACGAAGCGGACGCTCGCGGAACAAGCCGAGGCCGGAAAATGGGACGATGCGGTAGCGCAACGCGCGCGCGATCTGATCGACGAAATCGCGGCGGATCGTGCGAGTGCCGTGAGCGTCAGCGCTGCCGTGAAATGGCTCGAGGGCCGTGGCTGCGAGGGCGTGACCGACACGATCCTCGACGCGGTCGCGCAAATCGGCAGCACGCCGCTCAAGACGGGTCTGCGGCCGGAGTTCCCGGGCCTCTTTTAATCCGAGTACTCCTCGCCGTTCGCGCGGTAGATGTCCGCCAGCGAGATGGGCGCGACCGGAAACATCGATGACGTGATGATCAACATCGCCGCATCCGCGTTCACGCCGTGTTCGGCGTTGTACGCTTCTACCGCTTTTTGGGCCTCGGTGTACTCGGTGCCGTAATCCCAGTCGGTCGCGGAGAAGCCCGGTTCGAACGCTTTGACGAAAGCCGGGTAAAAATGACGTTCTCCGTCGCTATGGTTTCTCGTCAGGTTCTCGGTGACGAACAGACAGGCCGGCTTGCCGTCGATCGTGTACATGCGGGACCTCTCCTTCGCGTCAGCTTTACTAGCTTATCATCGAAAAGACTAGGAACCGGATGTGCCGTTTGACGTTCATCAAGGTGTCCAGCGCGCTCGACGCCTGCGCGAATTCGCCGAGCGCCTCGAACGCTTGCGCCTGGCTCCGCCACGCCTCCGCGAGGAGCAGTTGCTGGCGTAGGGCCCCGACGCCGTCGGCTTCTTCCGCTCGGCGAACCACCTCTTTCAGTTTCGCGATCGCTCCGTCGTAATTGTGCATCTTGCACAGGAGTAGCCCATATGCGAGAAACGCCTCGAGCGCTTCTTGGGTGGTCAAATGCAAGGACTCGACGATTTCCACCGCCTCGGCCCGGATGAATTCGGCTTCGGCCAGCGCGTCGGTGCTTTCGAGTATCCCCGCGTAGTCGCCGAGAATTCGAAAAAGGGCGAGAGAGGTCGGGGGCAACGAGCGGCGCGCGGCGCTCACTTTGTGGCGCATCATGTCGACGGCCGCCTTGCGCTCGCCGAGCACGACGAGCGTCGAAGCGAGACGATACGCCTCCTCATCGGATACCGTCGGATGCTCGCGCTTCGAAGTGCGCTCGTTCATTTTGTCTGCCCCGCCTGCTAGCCGCCGATCTGCGTGTGGGAAAGAATGCGGCTCGACGATCGACTCACCAGGAGCGTGTCGCTCCCGGGCACGCCCCTGATGAAATCGTCCTGACTAGCGACGATGCAACTCGTTCAGGCGGCGCGCTTGGTGCGGTAGACCCAACCGAGCGTCGCAGCCGTGAAGAAGAAACCGCCGCAGAAGTTTCCGATGGTTACCGGCAGCTCGTTTCCGATCCACCAGTCGCTCAACGTGATCGGCGCTCCGTAGAGCATGGCCGACGGCATGATGAACATGTTGACGACTAAGTGCTCCCATCCCATTCCGAAGAACAGATAGATCGGAACGAAAGTCGCGACGGCCTTTCCGATCAGGGACCGCGTCGCCATCGGCAATACCACGCCCAAGGTCACGAACCAATTGCAGAGGACGCCCTTGATGAAAGCCGTGAAGTATCCGTAGAAACCGAACGATTGATAATGGATTGTTTTGGCCAGTCCGACCTTAACGAGAACGGCGGCTATGCCGGTGGAATCCGGCGCCTTTCCGGTCATGGTGATCGCCGACCAGAGCAAGAACGCGACCGCTAGGCTCCCGATTAAGTTCGCAACGTAAACCCAGCAGATGCAACTTATAACCTTCCCGAACGACAAGCGCCGCTCGATCCAAGCCAGCGGGATGTATGCGAAGTAGCCCGTGGCTAGATCGACCTGGAGAATGTTGATGACGATAAAGCCGAGGGGAAACAGCGCCGAGGCGACGATCGGTGGTAGTCCCTGCGCGACCCCGAAGAAGGCCATCGCCGTGCCGTAGGCGAGGAACGCGCCCCCGAGCGCGCCGCGAACGAGGATGTGTCCGACCGGGAGATCGCCCTTTGAGGCCCCGGTCTCGATCATGGTTTGGACTAACTGTTGCGGCTTGACGAAATCGAGAACCGGCACCCCGTCATACGTGCCGGGCGCGTCACCGTGATTTGCAAGATCCTGAGTAGACAAGAGCGTTTCCCGCATGAACGACCTCCGCTAGAAACCGAGGTAAAATCTTCCTTATTACAACGCCTTTGGCACAACCTTTACCGGGGAAGATTCTCGCATCGAAACGCCCTCGCTCCGCACCGCGCGTTCCTCACGAACGAGCGCGATGAAGAAATCCGCCACGTAAAACGACGGGCGCGATAAGCGTCGATGCCTCGGCCACGCCGAGGACGTCTGTGAACCAGTGCCGGCCGCCGCGGTCGATGCCGACCGCGAACGGCCACGAACTGTGTGGGATGATTTGGACTACAGGCCGCGTGGCAAGTAGGGAACGTCCGGTCCGATTCGCGCGACGTCGGGCGGCGCGGCGTACTGTTTCTTGCGGTTCGTGTACCAGATGACGACTTGGTACGGCCGGAACAAGTACGGAAGCGGAACGGTGACCACGTGCACCAAGCGCGTGAACGGGAAGAGCGCAAGGATCAGAAACGCGTTCAGCATGTGGAGTTTGACCGGTATCGGCAGAGCGGTGACGTACTGGAGTTGCGGGTTGAAGACCGCGAGCGACTCAAGCCACGGCACCGAGGTGTGCAGGTACCACTCCGAGCCCCAGCGGTAGAAGAACGCGATCCAAAATCCGAGCACGACCTGGACGCCGAGCGCCGCAAGAAGCACCCAGTCCATCGCCGTCGTGACGAACCGTACGCGAGCGCTCGTCAAGCGCCGGACGATCAGAATCGCCAACCCGCATATCGCCATCACCGCGAGCGCGAGGCCCGTGACTTCCATCACGTAGAGACGCGTTTGGTCGGCGATCAGCGCCGCCCACGCCTTCGGGAACAAGAATCCCAGCGTATGCGGGATCAGGATCAGAATGATCCCGTAGTGCCACATCGTCGATCCCCAGAACGCCATCCTGTTCTCTAAGAACTGCGAGGATTGGCTCGAGAAAGAGAACCGATCGAAGAAGTAGCGATACAGGCTGCCGAAGACGAAGATCGCGACGGCCATGTAGGGCCAGACTCCCCAGATAAACGTGTCTGACATGGATTCCTCCGCTTGTTCCGAGCTTCTATGCGTTTACGAAACCAGGCGCTCCGGATCCGGGATGGGTATGTGTTCGAGCTGAACGGGTGCACCGTAGCGCGCTTGAAGAACCAGCATTAGGGCTTGCAGCACACGACGATAGTCGTTGCCTATGTCGAAGACCTCCGGCACCTCCTGGTCGCCTTCGACTGGTTCGGCCTCGGGTACGAGGGTCATCGGCTCGAGCGTTCGCAACAGTGCTTCCCGGCCGATTTCCACATTAGCTTCGGGGTCGTCGGTACATATCGACATGAAGCGCAACAGTACCGCGATGTGATCCGGCAGTTCGACTCCCGGATCGAAACCACGAACCCTGAAACGATCTTTGAGTTCGAGCAGCAACGCGCTGCGTTGGTAGGCTTCGCCGAACATGTGATACCCGACGTACGGGTGGCACGACGCGTTCAAATCGAAGGTGGCGGTGAAGATCTCCTCGATCGTGTCCTGCGCCGTTCGCTCGGCGAACACCACAAACTGACCGAGGAGCTTCGCCGCCTCGGGACTTTCTTCCGCAACGAGGTCACGGCACTCGCGCGCGGTTTGCGCCACGTCGGAGCGCGGGTACTCGAGCAGATCTGCGAAAAGCTCGAGAACCCGCGACTCGTGGAGCGTGCTCGGGCCAGCTACCATCTGCGAGCGGGTGCCTCGCGATAGCCGAAACCTGCCGCAGGCTTATGGGTGTACGGATCGAGGGCTTGTTCGATCGCCTCTTCGCGAGCGAACGCCGGAATGACGAAGCGTTCCTCAAACGTCGGCAACGACGTGAGGTTGAAGATCGCCTCGGCTTCTTCCGGAGTGGTCTTTCCGATTTGGAGCGCCTCTTCCGCTTCCGCGGCGGAAATGTCCTTAACCCGCTGCGACCGCTTGTACAAGCGGACCGCGATCTGCTTGCGGTAGACCTCTCTGATGATTTCCTCGTTGCCCGCTGTGAACAAGCTTGCCATGTAGCGAATCGGAATACGAGCTTGCTCGAGCGAACTCAGCATCTGCCCGAGGCCTTCGACGCCCGAACTGTCGTAGATGCCCTCTTTCATCTTCCCGAGCACCGGCAACATCGGTGGCACGTAGAACAGCATCGGCAGGGTGCGGAACTCGGGGTGAAGCGGAAGCGCGAGGCCCCACTTCTTGACGAACTTGAACACCGGCGAGTTCTGCGCGGCGGTGATCTGCTGATCGGTGACGCCGTTTGCTTTGGCCGCGGCGATGATGAACGGATCGAACGGATCTTGAATGATGTTGCGCTGCGCCATCACCAGATCTTCGTCCTTGTTCAAAGCGGCATCCCGAATCCCATCGGCATCGTAGAGCAGCAGCCCTAGGTAGCGGATGCGCCCGACGCAGGAGTGGAAGCAGGCCGGAGCCTGTCCCGTTTCCAAGCGCGGGTAGCACAGGATGCACTTCTCGGATTTGCCGGTCGACCAGTTGTAGTACATCTTCTTGTAGGGGCAACCCGAGACGCACATGCGCCAAGCGCGGCACTTTTCTTGGCTGATCAGGACGATGCCGTCTTCACCGCGCTTGTAGATCGCGCCGGACGGGCACGCACCCACGCAGGCCGGGTTCAGGCAGTGGTTGCAAATGCGCGGCAGATAGAAGAACACGAGGCGCTCGACTTCGTTGAGCTGTTCGCGCTCGTGATCGGTCAATTTCTCGAGATTTACGTCGTTGCTGGCATAGATCGGCGAACCGCCCAGATCGTCGTCCCAGTTCGGTCCCGCTTCGATGTCCATCGGTTTCCCGGTGATCAAGGAGATGGGCCGCGCGGTCGGCTGATCGTCACCTTCCGGTGCGTTGAACAGCTCGTCGTACTGGTACGTCCACGGCTCGTAGTAGTCGTCGATCGTCGGCAGATGCGGATTGAAGAAGATGTTACCCAAACCTTCGCCCGGCCTTGCAGACGCAAGCGCAGCTTATCGCCGTCTTTTACCCAGCCGCCCTTGTATTTGTCTTGGTCTTCCCACGTAGTCGGATAGCCCGTGCCGGGCTTGGTCTCCACGTTGTTCCACCACATGTACTCGGTGCCCTTGCGGTCGGTCCAGATGTTCTTGCAGGCAATACTGCAAGTGTGGCAGCCGATGCACTTGTCGAGATGGAACACCATCGATACTTGCGCGCGTATGTCCATGTTAGAGGCTCCTTACGATCGACATGATCGGTGTTACCACTCCAGTTTTTCGAGCGCACGCACGAATGCGTGCGTGTCGCGGGTCATGATCCCGATGGGTCCCCAGTAGTTGAAACCGTACGACAACTGCCCATATCCGCCGGCGACTTGGAGCGGGTTCATGCGAGTGCGCGTCAGGCTGTTGTGTCCGCCGGCGCGCCGTCCGCCGCGGACCTGGGACTTGGGCATCGAGATGGTGCGTTCGGGCGCATGATAGATCATGCAGGTTCCGGGCTGAATGCGCGCGCTGACGGCAGCACGCGTGACCATGACCCCGTTGTCGTTATGGACTTCGACCCAGTGGTTGTCCACGATCTCGATTCGGGCCGCGTCCTTGTCGTTGATCCAGAACGGCTCGACTCCGCGCGACAGCGTAGCATGCGCTGGTTGTCGCCATAGGTCGAGTGGATGTGCCACTTCCCGTGCGGCGTCAGGTAGTTGAGCATCAGGCTCTTGTCGTCCACCGGGCTCACGACGATGTCGCCCGTCTTGTGCGGATCGAGCTTGGGCTTATACGTCATGAAGTGCTCGCCGAAGTCGATGTACCACGGATGATCCATATACAATTGCTGACGTCCGGTCAGCGTGCGCCAGGGAACCAAGCGTTCGACGTTCATGCACCACGCCGAGTAGGCCCGGCCATCGTTGACCATCCCGGTCCAGCACGGGCTGATGAGCAGGCGCTTCACTTGACGAGTGAGGTCGCCGAACGTCATGCGTACGCCGCGGATGCCTTCGGCCAAATCGGTAAGCGGGAGACCGACGACCTCCTGCTCGTGTTCGAACGCGGCGTAGGACACTTCCCCGTTCCTTTCCGGCGCGAGATGAAGGATCGTGTTGCTGACGTCGAGCGCGTCCTCGAGACTCGGATACTTCTGCCCCTTCCACTCGACACAGCGCAAATGGCGGTGTCGGGCGATAGCGAGACCGGCGTCTGGAGCATCTGGTCGTAGAACTTTGCGACCGGAATCTGGACCCCGTTCGAACTGATGCCGTCGGTCTTGATGTTCGGCCGAGCGCGATGTACTTATTGTAGATGTCGTTGTAATCGCGCGTCACGACCCGCAGGTGGGGCATCGTCTTCCCGGGGATCGCTTCGCACTCGCCGGCCGTCCAATCGAGCACTTGCAGCTGGGGGATCTCGTCGGGCGTGTCGTGCATGAGCGGGATCGAAACGAAGTCCTTCACCGGTTCGGGGAAGGCCAAGGACGACATCTCGCTGACCTTCTTGGCGAACGTCTTGAAGATGTCCCGATCGCTCCTCGATTCCCACACCGGCGGCACGGCCACGCCGAGCACGTGGATGAACGAGTGAAGGTCGGTCGAGTTCAGATCGTTCTTCTCGTCCCACGTAGCGGTCGGCGAAAGCGATCATGCAGATGACCAACCGCGAGGTGTACATGCGGAAGTTGATGTCGACGACCAAGTCGAACTTGCCGCGCGGCGCAGGCTCGACGAAGGTTACCTTCTTCGTCTTGCCTTTCGCGTGTTCTTCGGCGACCGCGTTGTCGTGCGTCCCCAAGTAGTGGCGGAGGAAGAATTCGTGCCCCTTCGCGCTCGCCATGATCGCGTTGCCGCGCCAGATCATCCAGACGCGCGGCCAGTTCTTCTCGTTGTCCGGATCCTCGACCGCAAACTTCAACTTGCCCGATTTGAGCTGGTCGACCGCGGTCTTGATGATGGCCGCATCGTCCTTGGCACCCGCCGCCTCGGCTTCGCGTACGAAGTCCAGCGGGTTGCGATCGAACTGCGGCTGGTACGGCATCCAGCCGC
>CAVTCS010000002.1:0-20951 GCA_963733295.1 Vulcanimicrobiota bacterium
GAGGATTGCGAGAGGACGGTTTAAAGCGATCGCCGATACCGCCGCCGCGAACAACGAGGGCTTGCGAATTCTCGCCCGGACCGCGACTATTCGACGGTGAGTTTGACTCGATCTTTGATCAGGTAGTACTCGGAACCGTTGCCCGTATAGATTCGCAAACTGACATCGTGGACGCCCTTTGAAAGCGAGTTTGCGGGAATTGTTATCAGGAAACCGGATGGCGCGAATGCATCGTTTCCTAGCGCCGAGGCGACGTCCGGACGCTGCGAGCCGTAAACACCGGCCACATCTTTTTTAGCGTCGATGACTGCGCTGACTCCTCCAGCGACTCCCCCACTCAATTTGTCGATAGCCCAACCTCGGAGTGTTATCGGATCGGCGGCATTCACAGTCGCCAACGCCGGCGTCTCATTCGTCTCGGTCAACGGCCGTCGTCCAACGACGATTTCGTCCAACGCATAGGCCGTCGCTTCGGGTAACTCGTGTGCCGCCGCGGGGAGCAGTCTGCGCGACTGCACGACGACGGTTGACCAAGCCGGGTCGACATAGTAGCCTTCCCTGCTTTGATCCTCAAGAAGGAACGCTAAACGGTGCGTGCCCTCGCGCAGCAACGCCGACGGAACGATGATGTTGAATCCGGATCTCTCATACTGTGGGTTCTTTAACGTTGCCGCCACGTCGGGGCGGGCGAACAAAGGCCCTCTTGCACGCGCAAATTGATCGACTTGAAGGTACGCGACGGACGGCGCCGCTTTCGCGGACTCTTCGATGGCCCAGCCGGAAACTTCTAGATTCTGGCCTTCAGTCATGACGATTTTCGCACCCTTTTTGAAGATCTGCTTCTGACCACCGACAGTTAGAACGTCCAGCGTCACGCTTGGTTTGCCTGGAAGAACCGCTAATGCGCTCTGGGCGGTTCCGCCGGCGTCGGAGGCGACATCTGCCGACCCTTGGTGGCCCGTTTGAGAGATCACGATGCCTACCAGCAAAATCAGAATTGCGAGCGCGCCGATGGTCGTCTCAAGCCAATATTTGGCCGCGAATCTCGTGAAACTAAATTCGGGTTTGGTCATTTTTCCTTCATCGATTCTTATTTTACTCGGCATAGATGCAGAGGCTCGTCATCTATAGCGAATGGTCGAAAAGCTGCATTCGATGCGGCTCTGAAAAAAGAAAGGCGTGCTTGTGACTAACTCAACGCTGCTCGGTCGGGAAACCACATTCCTTTGAAGAAAGCGGCGAAGTTGATCCAAGCTCCGCGGCAACGGGGCAATCAGAAATCCGTCCCGGCCATTCTCTGCGACGATTCGGTAATCCGAAACCTCACCCTGCGAATCCACTCTAAGACGAACCGCCGGCGCGCGAAAGAGCAGCTTTAGCGCTTGCCCCAGCAAGCTGTACCGCACGTCCAAAGTCATGAATAAAAGGTCGTCTGAAGAAACGATCGGTATCGGTTCATTCCATGAGTATACGTGGCTGGAAACCTGCGTCGCAACGCTACACCTATTCGGAACGCGCTTCATGACCAATACGTCTTGGTTCCCTTCGGTCGCGACGATTCGCGGAATGGCGGGATCAATGGAATAGTTGCACAGAATCTCGCGCGTGGCAGCAGGTTGATCCCAGAGAGGATGCCTGCCATCGATAGCATCCCAGAGATAAAGCGTTCGCGCGGCGCCCGTTGTCCTGACGTGTTCAGCGTCGACGTGATCGAGCGCCGGAGTGTATGCAGAATATGCTTGAAGAACGGGATCTGGATTCCAGACGAATCCGTTCGCAAAGACAACCGAAGTCTCCCAAGGTTCGACGTCCACAGACGATCTGCCGATCGCCTTCACCACCGACGGCGCCAGGCGGTCGGGCCGCAGACCGTCGCTGTCGATTGCAGCGACTTGCTGGCCGCCACGCCAGGCTCCCATGAACCGCGCAAGGTCCCGACCGACCCGTTCCGGCGATAGCGCATTTAATGGGGCCTCGGGTGCCCCCTCGGCGCGCCCCACGACACTGAGCGCGAAAACTGCAATCAGCGTGACGACAGCATTGATCGCAAGAGATCGGCGGCCGGCGGACAAGCGAAGCACCGTACCGCAGACCAGCAGAGCCGTCCAGAACGCGTATAACACATGGAGATCTTGGCGCACGAAGCCCTCCTTGTAACCAAAGAAGAGACTTATTAGCAGCGCAGCGACCACCGGAGCGCTCAGCGCGCGAAGATTCGCAAAGAGCATCAAGCCAACCAGTGAGAAGACGCCTAGCGCGAATCCAATCTCCCAAACTGCGCCATGCAAAGACATCGCAGCGGAGTAGCCCATAGCAATCTGCATCGAGGTACCGACGAATGCGCGAAATGATGGAGAACCGGCGAGTACGAAGGCGCACAAAATGGCTGCTGCGATCGATGCCCAAAGATAGCCATTTCTTACGTTCGGATTCGAGCAAATACCCACCGAAAGCAGGGCTCCAAATGCAAGGACTACCGCTGCCGCGTTGCCATAATCGAGATGAGCGAAAATCGCGCTCGCTGCCGTAATTGCCCCTACCGAAAAGGCGAAGAGCGCTTTCAAGTCACCCTGTGGCTGCTTGTGAAGCGCTCGCGACGCGCGCCACCCGAACAAAGCGAGAGCACTCGCAAAGGTAGCAACTCCGATGTTGAACTTCATCAGCAGCGCCAGTCCACAAGCCAGTCCCAGAATCAGCGCGGATAGCGGCGCCGCCCTTTCCGCTCGGAACTGCGGCAGAGTGAGGGCGACGATCAGAGCGATACTCACGATATCGATGGGCAAGATATCAACGAGGCAAATCAAGATGACCAAAACGAAAGCAAGACCTTGCGGAACCTCGCCGCTTTCGCCCGCGCAATATGCGACCACGATGGCGAGTATTAAAGCCAAGACAACCGCAAATACTAGTATTGGCGAATAACTGTCTTCGGTGCCAATACCGACCCCAAGATATCCGAACGGTCCATACGTGAAGACGATATCGCGACCGAAAACAAGGCCCCGCATACTTGCCTCGGTCAAGCCTGCTTGCCACGATCCGCCAAGACCGGTAGATGCAGTGTACGGGACAAAAAAAGCGCGGAGAAACACCAGCCCGGCGACGCCCATGCGGGCGGCCAACAGAAAACCCTTCACGGACTTACCCTAATCCGAAGCCCGTCCACTGGAAAAGTAACTTACGAGACGGCCCGGTTTTTCATCGAAGCGGCCACGTACTTGTGTGTATCTTCTATGATAAAATCGATGTCGTATTTTGGCTCCCACCCGATCGCATCGCGAAGCTTCTCGTTCAATCCGATGCGAAAACGCACATCCGCCGGCGGCACGGGCATTGCCTTCACAGGCGGGAATGCGACGCCGCGGTTCACGTGTGTCCAAATCTTACGAGCCAAATCCGCGATTTTCTCCGTGCTTTGACCGCAAATATTGAAGTCGTCATTTCGGAGATCCCTTTGGATCATCGCTCGTAGCGCTTCGGAAATATCTTTTGCATGAGTGAAGGTGCGAACTTGTTCGCCATCACCGAAAATCTCAAAGGGCGTCTGCTTCACGATCGCCTTGTAGACGAAGTCGGGTACCACGTGCGACATGCCGAACTCCACGCTGCCATCAGATTTGAAATCGGGAAGTTCGCCGCTTCCAACAGCGTTGAACGGCCGCACGATCAGGTAGTGAAGTCCAAATTCCTGATGTGCGCCCCGCGTCATGAACTCACCAAAAAGTTTTTGCATACCGTAGTTCGTTATTGGAACCGGTTGTTGAAGTGAATCCACCTCCGTTACCGGTCGATCCATACGTTCGTAAATCATGGATGACGAAAAATAGACAAATAGGGCGTCAGGAGCGGCCGCAAGCGTAGAATCGATCGCGTGCGCGAGTAACTCCGTGTTGTCCCGGGAAATGCGATAAGGGATCCTATGAAAGTACTTTATACCTCCGATTAAAGCGGCCAGACAAAGGATTATGTCATAGCCCTTGAACTCCATCGGGTACATCGTTCGCACATCCTTGATCTCGAGCTTGAAGTTCGGATGAGCGTAGAAATCGTGCTCTATGTATCCGTATTTTGAAAAATTATCGATGACCGTAACACTATAGCCCGCGGTTAGCAATTCGCGAACGACGTAGGAACCAATGAAACCGGCACCACCAAGACAGAGAATCTTCTTCAAAGGCTTCCTCCTAAGGATCCCGCAATGCCACACGCCGCCGGAAGGCGTAGCGATACCAGCGCAAGTAGTGCGGCAGCCACTTACGAATATTGAACCGCGACGTACCGGCAACCCGATCCCGCCAGACCGTCGGAATCTCGCCGACCCGATAGCCGTTCACGTAAGCCTTCACTACCATCTCCAAGCCGATCTCGAAACCAGCTTGCGATTGAATGGCCGTTGCGGCGACAAACGATCCCCGATACATTTTGAAATTATTCGTCGCATCGTGCGTCGGTATCCCAGTCAAGATATGAAGCGATAGCCCGGCCGTGCGCGACATCAAACTCTTCAGCGGCGGCCCGCCGATTTGCCGGCCGCCGTGCATGTACCGAGAACCGCAGACGACGTCATACTTGTTCTCTGCGATCAACTGGTACATGCTATTGACGTCGTTCAGATCGTCCGAGAGATCCGCCATAATCACGGCGATTGCCGTCTCTTGGGAACAGCTCTCGAGGCCGGTCTTCACTGCGTTTACCGCACCTCTACCGTACTTGTTCTGCAGCAACCGAACAGGGAAACTTAGCGCACCCATGCGAGCACGAACAACTGGCACCGTGGTGTCTTCCTCAAAGTCGTAAACGATGACCAACTCGCACTGTACGCGGACCTTTTCCGAGATCGCGTCGAGCAGCCCATCGATGTTATCGGCTTCATTGTAAACCGGGCATACCAGCGAAAGCATCGGGCCGCCCTAGATGAATGTCGTCAAAGAACGCACCCCTGACCCCACATGTTCCAAATATCGACAACGATCTTCTCGGCGGGAATCGTTAGATCGCGATATTCGTGGTGAGGCGCTCCGAGCACGATGACGTCGGACTGAGAAACCAACTCGCTAGCTGAAACGAAGCCAGGCTCATCGATGTAGGCGTCGGAACATAAGACTCGGCCGCTTTCGAATGCCAAAACCTTGCGAAGCTTGTATGAAAGTGACTCGCGCTTGTCATCGCTCTCTGCCTTAAACGCCATACCGAGTACGCCGACGGTTAATTTCGAGAGATCGCATCGCCGCTTCAGCCGATCGACGAGATAATTCGGTAATCCCTCGTTTACGAGCATCGCGGCGTGGCCCAAATAGAATCGGTTGTTGTTGAACGCGGCCAACTGCATGGCATCCTTGAAGAGACACGGTCCCGCGGCGAACCCCGGTTTTGGCAGATCTTTAGCCCGAGGATAGTTGTGGGTCATGGCGTGGTGAATCCGATAGAAGTCGGCGCCGTGATCGTTTGCCAACATGTAGAACTGGTTCGCAGTTGCAAACAGCGTGTACCGCCATGTATTGGTGAAGAGTTTCGCGAGTTCAGCCTCGATGGGCGCGAGTTCGACCACGTCCGCCGTGAGGGGTGCAAACAAGTCTCTGCAGCGGCGAAGACCATCCTCGGAAAACGACGAGATGATCTGCGGCAGAGTGCGGAGTTCTTCCATCGCGTGCCCCTCCGCGATTCGCTCGGGACAAAATGCAACCTCAACATCTTTTCCCGTGTCGCTCAAAAGGCGTTTGAGACGGTCGGTCGTGCCTGGATAAACCGTGCTGCGAAGCACGACGAGTTGACCGTCCACGAGGTGTTGCGAAAGCGAATCCATGAGCGCGCGAATCGGCTCGAACTCAGGGTTGAGGTGCCGATCGACCGGCGTGCCGATCACGACGATGACGACGGCCGCCTGAGAAACCACCGTCGCGTCGAGACTTGTGTGAAAGGTTCCTCGAGACAGCGCGTCCCGGAGAACCCCTTCGCAGCCATCTTCTTTGAAGGGAACATTTCCGGCCCTGATCCGAGATTCGACTTCTGGGTTGATGTCTAACGCGCAGACCTGCCGTCCGGCACCAGCGAGCGAAACGGCTAAAGGTAGGCCCACATGACCGAATCCACCAACGACGACAACGTCATACGGCCTCGTTGGAAGACGCCCGTCCTTATTGAAGTTCGGATGGGCAGTTTTTGAACCTGAGTCTACGGTCGCCAAGCCAGGATCCTCGGGCGCTATGCGCTAGTCATATCGATTATCGGCAGGGTGCGGAGCACCCTCCATTCGTCGGTCGTTTTCCCGCGGGACCTTCGCCAATGTTCGCCAGTTCTTCGATATAGTGGCGCGCGAGATCTGCCGAGGGATATAATTTTAGGAGCTCGACGTCGGATGCGGTTTCTATTCGCCGTTCGGCATAGTAAGCTGCCAAATGAATGTCATAATCGCCGCGCATCCCTTTCAAGCCATAGCGCGAAGAGCAGACAAATAAAATCGCGGCACAACCGGCTGCAGCAGCCCAAGCAAAACGAAAGAATGACTTCGAGCCTGTAAGAGCCGCGGTGAGCATTCCTAGCGAAATGCACGAGATCCAAAGTGTCGTAGCCGGAGTAGCATAGCGGCTCGAGAGAGCCTGTTCTGACCCGAGGGCTGCGCGTCCCAGCGTCGTCAGTACGGCACAGAGGATCGCAAAGGCGCCCAGAGCGATCCAGGGAGCCGCGATCTGTCTCAACGTCCCTCGCGAACGTATAGTGACTGCGCTCGTCGTTGCATATCCGAGTACGGCGGCGCTACCAATCGCGGCCGCCCAGAAGGAACCTGCCCAGTTGCCGAGGGGACCGCCAAGATAAGCGAAGACGTAGACCACGGAAGCCCAGACAGGTGCGTGCTCGGCTGCAGACGGCGAATGCCAGAGCCATTGATACTGATAAAAATAGAGACAGATTGCTAGCGTCGCAAGCGTGACCCAGGCGGTGGCGAAGAGCCGCTTCCTCGGGTTCGAGAGCAGAAGAGCGATCAGGCCCACTGGCCAGACGTTGAGGCCAAAGAGGCTAGAATACGAAGCGACAACGGCAAACGCACTCGCAAGGATGAAGCGCTGTGTCGTCAACGGAGAGGCGCAAAGAGACCACAAGAGCCCAACTACGCACGTGTTTACCAGTAGCCAAACCGTTTGGAAGCCCCACGTCCAGTTGTTCTCTTGTGAAAGCGAGAAGAGCAGTAACGAGTCGAGGGCGAGGAGGACGAATGCTACGCGGGTTGCGAAGGTCGCGCGAAGCAGTCGAAACAGGAGCAATTGACCGACGATAACCACGGAGAGGCTCGCCAAGCATTCTCGCACCTGGCTCCAACCGCCGAGACTTGCGAGGCCCAAGGCGATGAGATTGCCGAAGAGCATTCGATGATCGTTATGCTGCGCCCAGAGCTCTCCAAAGCTAAGCGTACCATTGTGAGCGTCTACGATCATCGGAGTCCAGTCGAGTTCATCGTAGAACGGAGCATTCACCGTGTATCGTACGATGAAGATGCCGAGAATCAGCGGGGCGGCAATCGCGACGACGCCGCAGAGGACCTCGAGAACGCCAACCATTGGTCCGGCGTTACCGGTTGGGAGTCGAAACCTCACACCGAAGTCAATATTCTGCGAGCGCGAGGTGACCGATGTCGCCGCAGGTGACAAGCGTACTCATTTTGACCGCAACCTGTGTGGGAATATCCTATTTCTCCTTCCGGCGCAATCACGACACGCTTTTTGCAGCGATCGTCGGAGTTCTCATATTCGCAGCCTTTCTTGCCGGTGCTCTCTTGCGTCCTGTTGATCTGACTGCCAAGCACATTTCGTTCGAATACGCCGTCGCCAATGACGTGAGCGGCAACGACCGATCTCGAGTTGCGCTGAGTCAGCAGTCGCTCGACAATCTTCCGAATATTCCCACTCCGGGTCAAGGAAACATCGATTTTATCGCCATCCGACGCGGCGCGAGCATCTCTCCCTCTGCCACGCCTGTGCTTCGTTCGAACGATCGGCTCGAGCTCCGTGGATGGGCGATGGATCCGCTCGCGCACGCCAGCGCGAGCGGTTTGTTCCTGATTGTCAACTCGTCACGCCGCATCGACGAGTCTGGACTCTATGGAACCACCGTTCCCGGTACTGCCCCGCGAGACTCACCCAACCGCCTAGGCGCAAATTTCACGGTTGACGTCCCTGCTTCGGCTTTGCGACCGGGCGTCAACGAGTTGCAACTCGCGGCGATAGCGGCCGACCAGCGGGGGTTCTTCAAGTTGCCGGATAGGGTGACCGTCACGGTGACCGAACGGTAAGCTTGATGCTGGAGCGTTTGAGCCCCGTAGAAACGCAGGTAGGGCTGCCAAAGAGCGGCGCCGCGGCGACCGGACTGGAGAGATACCTCGACCTGGTTCGGATTCTGTCGAGCCGCACGCTCAAGACTCGCTACAGAGGCTCCATCTTGGGCGTTTACTGGTCGCTCTCGAACCCGCTCTTGATGACCGGAATCTATTCCGCTATTTTCGGTACGGCATTCGCAAGTTACTACGGCAACTCGGTGCTGCGCTACGTCTTAGCTACTTTTACAGGCCTCGCGGTTTTAAACATTTTCGCCAATACGACCTCGCAGGCTCTCACTAGCGTGGTCGATAATGGTGGCCTTCTCAACAAGGTTCGTCTGCCGGTTACCGTGTTTCCGCTATCGATCGTCGCATCGAACGTGTTCCAATTTGCGGTCGGGACGTTGCCCGTCTTGTGTCTCATCGCAGCCTTTGGCAGCCGCAGTCTGCTGAACGTCCTCTGTGTCGTCTTTCCCGCGCTGTCGCTGCTGCTCGTGACCGCCGGGTTCTCGTATATCGTCAGTGCATTGTACGTCTTCTTTCGCGATCTGCCGTATATGTACGAGCTCGTCCTCTTCGTGGTGTGGATTACGAGCCCGATCTTTTATCCAATCGAAATTGTCCCCGTAAGAGTGCGGCCGTTTCTTGCATTGAATCCTCTCGTGCCGATCATCAGCAGTTTGCGTCAAATTGCTCTGACGCATAACGCGCCCGATCTGATCCTCATCGGTTGGAGTTTATTGACGGGGGTCGTGACGCTAGCCATTGGTTTGGCGGTCTTTCACGCGCTCCGCAAAGAGTTCATGGATCTGCTGTGAACGCGATAGAATTGAACGGCATAACGCTTCGGCGCCGCACCCAGGAGGAGCTAACGTACGACCTCAAGCGGTTGATCTTCCACTCTCTGACGAACCGTTATCGCAAACCCAAACGCCGCACCGTCTTAAACGATGTGACTCTTACCATCGCTAAAGGCGAAAAAATTGGCATCATAGGCCCAAACGGATCCGGTAAATCGACGCTCCTAAAGGTCATTTGCGGAATACTCTCGCCGTCTTCCGGTCGCGTCACCGTACACGGAAGAATCGCGCCGCTGATCGAACTTGGTGCGGGTTTCGATCCAAACATGTCGGTTATCGACAACATCGTCTTTTACGGTGTTCTCTTGGGATTCCCCGAGGTCGATATGCGGGGGCGCGTCGAGTCGATTCTGATGTTCGCCGAACTCGAAGATCACGCGAGAGAACCTCTGAAAGCCTTGTCCTCCGGGATGCTGGCGCGTCTCGGCTTTGGAATCGCGACCGACGTTCACCCCGATATTCTCCTGCTCGACGAAGTCTTATCGGTTGGAGATCAGAACTTTCGCGCGAAATCGAACGCACGCATGCAAGAACTTTGGACGGAGCATTCGACGATCGTTCTCGTGTCACACGAACTCGAGTTCATCGAAAGCGCGTGCACGCGCGCACTGTGGATGCAGGACGGCCGTGTCGCGATGTTGGGCCCTGCTGCGGAAGTAACGGCTCGCTACCGCAATTCCGCAGGAGTACCGCCGCTCTTACCGGTTTAAAGAAGAGTCGCTACACGATCTCCACGCGGATCGAATAGTCTTCATGATCGAGCGTAAGATTTGGGCTATAGCTCGGATCGTGCGCGATGATGCCGGCCCATCGCTCACGCATCTTGGCCTGTTCTGCGAGGCTGCGAGCGATTTTGAACGTGCCAACGTCGTGGCCGCGGCTTTTCGATTCGAAATGATAGAGCTGAACGTGCGGCAGGTTGACGATGCGATAACCGGCTTCGACAATCTTCAAGCACAGGTCGATGTCGTTGAACGCAACGGTCAGTTGCTCGTCGAATCCTCCGACTCGATCGAACACGTCGCGACGCGTCATCAGGCAGGCACCCGTCACCGCAGAGTAGTTGTTGATCGCCTTGAGCATATTACCGTGACCGCTCGCCGATTGCGAGAAGTGCTTGTGGCTGTGACCGGCTACGCCTCCTAGCCCGACTACGACGCCCGCGTGCTGCACTGTCTCGTCGGCATAGAGGAGGAGCGCTCCAACGGCGCCGATGCTGGGACGTTGCGCCTGCTCGACCATCGCCGCAATCCAGTCTTCGCTCTTAGCTTCGGTATCGTTGTTGAGAAAAAGCAGATAGTTGCCCGAACTCTGCGTGACCGCGTAGTTGTTGATGCGCGAAAAATTGAAGGGTACATCGTAACGCACGACTTTGACATGCGGTTTTTTCCGTGCCCAACGCGCAAACGTCGCAAGCGACTCTTTGTCGGTGCTGCCGTTATCGAGCAAAACCACTTCGATATCGTCGTAGCCGCCTTTGGCGAAAAGCGCCGAAAGACTGCGATCCACGTCGCGGCCATGGTCGCGTGTGGGAATGATTACGCTCACTCGCTTAGGGTCGCGGATCGCGTACCTGACGATATAGACTCCGGCGCAATCGGCGCGCTCGCTCACGGTTCCCGGTTCGCCGCGCCGCTCGAGCGCCTCGGCGATCGCGCGCTCGGCGGCTATCGAACTATACGGTTTGGCATTGGCAATCCCCGACGCAGAATTGCCGTGTTTTCGCCAATGGTAGAGTACGCGCGGGATGTGGTGGATCTTGGAAGTCCGCTCGGTTAGGCGCAAGACGAAGTCGTAGTCCTGGCTGCCGGCAAACTCGACGCGGAAACCACCCAACTCCTCGACTATCGAACGCCGATACACGCCAAAGTGGCAGGTATACATCCGTGACAGAAACGAGTCGGGCGACCAGTCGGGCTTGAAGTGCGGCTCGCAATACACGCCCGTCTCGTCGATCTTGTCCTCGTCGGAATAAAGCATGTCTACGTCGGGAAAGCGATTGATCGCCAGAGCCACTTCGAAGAGCGCATCGGGCGAGAGGACATCGTCGTGATCGAGAAACCCTACGAACTCTCCGCTTGCTAGTTCGAGCGCCGAGTTACTCGCTCGCGCAATGTGCCCGTTCTCGGAGCGGTAGACCACTTTGATCCGCGCGTCGAGCACGGCGTACTCTTCCAAGGTTTTGCGAACGTGTGGCTGCGTCGAAGCATCATCAGCGACGCACAGCTCCCAAAACGGATAGGCTTGGGCGCGAACCGAGTCGATCGCTTCGCGCAAGAACCTCTCGGGCGGGTCGAACGTCGCCATGATCACGCTGATCGTGACCTGCCGAGGCAGCGTCTCGGACATCTCGCGCATCCGCGCGACATCCGAAGAACGAACCATATTGCGCTGTAGCCAGCGTGCATACGGCCGGGCTGCTTCCGCGGAACTCGCGAGAAGCGGCGGAACTCGATAAGGAGGCCAAGCTCCGTCGGCCGAAAAGCCGAGCTTCTTCTTCAGAGCAAAAAAGGCGTTGCGAACTTTCCAGAACCGGCTCAACTCCATTGAACGAATTCGCCGGCTCATATCGTCAATGAGCGGCTGAAGATTCGTCGCGTATTCGGTCGCCGGCGGACGCTCTGGATCGTTCACTCAAATACTACTTGGAGGAGACTGCAAAGATACCGTCTAGTTAATGGGCCAATGCTTTTCCGATTCCCGGCCGGCTTCCAGAAGCATCCGGAGCGGGCGCCAGGTTCCATCGACGAGGTGCGCGTACTCGACGGGGCCGCCGAACTCGAAGACGTGCCTGCCTCCAAGGAAGTTGCCCGCGGCTCCAGTTTGGTCGTGCGCGGCTGGGGTTTCGATCCCCTTGCCATGGCCCCCGCGGCGCAGATCGTTCTCACGATGGATGACCGTTTCGCCGTCGAGGCGACCTACGGCTCACGACGCGACGACATTGCGGACCACTTTCAGCGCAGCGAGCTTGTTCCGACTGGATTTAGAGCTATAGTCTCGACCGGCGCAGCGGCGTTCGCGCCACACACGCTCCGGCTGTTCGTCCTGGCGAATGACGCCTCAACATATTTCGCAACATCGAGCAGCTATTCATTCGAAATAGTGCCCGCGCGCCAACAGATTCCGGGCCTGCGCGCGGCCGAGCCCGGGAACATCCACGTCGGCGTTGACGAAATCGGGACCATGGACAAGACCGCCGATTCGCGTTCGAACCTTACGGAGGTCGCTCGGGGCGCTATTCTCGTCATCCGCGGATGGGCTTTCGATATCGAGCACAAAGCGCCGTGCCGGCGTGTCTTCGTCAGTCTCGGCGACGAGTGTGTCCGCGCCATTTACGGTATTCCGCGCGACGACGTCGTCCGAGACCAGAATACAGCCTCGGCGCGTCTCACCGGGTTCACGGCACGACTTAGCACGGCAACAATTCCACTAGGCCGCCACGCGCTGCGCCTAATCGGCATCGCGTCGGACGGTAGCGCCCTTTCAGAGTTTACGCATTCAGCGCAGATCGAGATCGTAGAAGGCGCTGGGGTCGTTTAACGGCGCCCCTTTCTCCTCCACTCGCTAACACGAAACAGACTGATCATGCGTTTTAACGCCCAGAGTCGACTGCGGTACGTCGCTTGGATCGCCGCATCGGTCAACGCGATCTCTTCGAGGACTTTCCGGAGTTCCGACCTCGTCCGCTCTACTGCCGAGCGATGCAGCCGCGCGACCGAAGCCTCGAACGCTATGCGGTCTGAGTTTAGCTTGAAAAGCTCGGCCTCGAGGGCCGCTCGCTTCTCATCGAATCGACCTTGCAGCTCCCGCAAGGCAACGTTCGTTCGCTCCAACTCGACCTCGAGGGCCACTCGTTTCTCATCGAATTGACCTTGCAGGTCTCGTAGGGCGCCCTTCGTTTGTTCCAACAGGAGGTCGAGATCATTCGAACGCTTTCGTTCTTCCTCGAGGGCGGAATGCTCGCGCTCTGAGCTGAGCACGAGAACCGCGTGCTCGCGCTCCAACTGCGCCATCCGGTCGCGAATTGACTCGAGTTCCTCGACCTTCGCCTCTTTGTACCGCAGATCGGCCGCAAGGGCGTCGCGTATCGCTTGCGAGGAAGCGAGCGCCGCGGTTAAGCCGGCAACGTCCTCGCGGCGATCCCTGAGTTCATCGAGCAATTCCGACTCGGCAGCCTGGCGCTCTTCCTCGCGAAGCGCGTCCAAGTCGACTTGCAGGCGAGCGCTCTTCTCGTTGGCCGCGTGCAGTTCCGATTCGAGGGTCGAAACTCGCGAAGCTATCTCCGAGATTCTTTCCTCGTCGTTCAGCGGAACGGCTTTAACGATGAACTGCACGGTGTCGTGCTCGGGGTCGGCACGAACTTGCGCGATAAGACCCTCGTCGAAGTCGTTCGGGTCGACCTGAGGCAAAAGATCAGTGGCGGTGAACAAGTCTGCCTTCGTGCGGCGAATCTCTTCGATGCGGTACCCGCTTCGCATACAAAGTTCGCGCACCGAGCGCAGCGTGAAAAATCGCAAGTGAGTTGCGTCCAGCAGTCCCTGGGGCTGATAATCGAACGACCCGCGCAGCAGAGCGAGTCGAACCGAACCGTGTGCGATGTTCGGGATCGAAAGAACGACGAACGAACCTGGGGCCAAGAAGGCGCGGGCTTCGTCGAGGACCCGCCAAGGGTCCCTAAGGTGCTCGAGGACATCGCCGAAAATGGCGGCGTCGAACGGCGTGCCCGGCAGCAAGTCCACAAGCGGCCGAGTATCAAGATCTGCGATGATGACTTCCTCGCAGAATGCGCGAGCCTCCGCCGCGGCCAGAGGATCGACTTCCACGCCGGTGACTTGGCAGTTCCGCTGTTTGAGGAGGCGGGACATGAAGCCATTGGAGCAGCCTAGCTCGAGGATGCGCTTTCCGACCCCGACCATATCGAGCATGAGCGCATGGCTCGTCTCGCCCTCGGGCTCCCGAACTTGGTCGAGCTTCGGGCGGGGGTAGAGGCTGCGTCTCGGGTCGATCACGGTTGAACTCCCGGAAAATCAGGTTGGACGATGCCTGTTTCTGCCCGAAGGGGTACCGGCACTGCCCGCAAGAAAGTCGCGTCAACCTGCTCGACATTCCTGCGGGCGATTCCCGGAATTCTCAAAAGGGCTTGATGAACGGACGCGACTCGGTCTCCGGAGCAGAGCTGACTGACAATTTGCGGGAACTCGCCGAGGCGCGCCGGCGCTTGGAAGAACTGCGCGAAGCCTATGCGATCGTCGAGAAAAGCCGATTCGCTCAGCTTCGGCGAGCGTTTCGCAGTTTGAAGGCAGTTGCCGGCCTTGCTGATGTGGAGCCTCCCCTAGTATCCAACGGCGGCCGCCGTAGCGCAGCTACCATTGCACCGCTGGACTTCGACGTCGAACTGGCAAATCGGGTTCGCGAATCGGAGCGCGATCGGGCGACGCTGCTCGAGACGTTGCTCTTCGAACGCGCCCGGCTCGGAGATGACTACTGGCACTGGCTGGAGCGCAACATGATTCGTTCTTCGGATGTCGCGCGGATGCGCGAGATGTCCGAGACGCTGCCTCGGCAGGTCACGATCAGCGTGATCATGGCGACGTTCGACCCGCCCGAGAGGTTCTTGCGCGAAGCGATCGACTCGGTTCGCGCCCAAGCCTATCCGTTTTGGGAGCTGTGCGTCGCTGATGATGCTTCGACGCAGCCACACGTTCGCAAAACCTTGGAGGAGTACGTCGCGCTCGACGCGCGGATCAAAGTGGTCTACCGCTCCGAGAACGGGCACATTGCGCGAGCGAGTAACTCGGCGCTCGAACTAGCAAGCGGAGAGTTCGTAGGGTTTCTCGATCACGACGATGTCCTCTCGCCCGATGCGCTCTTCGAAGTGGCTCTGGCGATCAATCGCTTTCCCGACGTAGACATGCTTTATTCCGACGAGGACAAGATCGACGAGACGGGCGTGTATTGCGAGCCGCACTTCAAGCCCGACTGGTCGCCCGACTCGTTTCTGTCACGGATGTATACCTGCCACTTTGGCGTGTATCGGCGTTCGATAGTCGAGGAGTTGGGTGGTTTCCGCGTCGAGTTTGCCGGCAGCCAGGACTACGACTTCGTCTTGCGCCTAACCGAGCGGACTTCCAAGATCCACCACATCCCGCGCGTGCTCTACCATTGGCGCAGGCACTCCAGCTCAACGGCCGTAGTGGGGACCAACAAACCCTACGCGTTCGCGAGCGCGATTCGGGCGCTTACCGAAGCACTCGAAAGACGGGGTGAGCCTGGGGTTGCGCGCGAGCGCGCGGACCATCCAGGTATCTACGTCGTGCGCTACAAGATTCGCGAACCGCGCCGCGTCTCGGTTATTATTCCAACCCGCGATCAGAGCCGGTATCTCGATCGTTGCCTGGAGTCGCTTTTCGCGAAGACTTCGTATGCCGATCTAGAGATTCTCATCGTTGACAATGGAAGCCGCGAAAAGGCCACTGACGAGGTCTTTCGCCGTTGGACCAAACGGGACGCTCGCGTCCGAGTGTTACCCTACGATGTTCCCTTCAACTATTCCAAGATCAACAACTATGCGGTCGCGAAGTCGACCGGCGAATACCTCTTGTTGCTCAATAACGATACCGAGGCGCTCAGCGAGGGCTGGATCGAGGCGATGGTCGAGCAAGCGCAACGCCCGTCGATCGGCGCGGTCGGTGCCCTGCTCCTGTATCCGGACGATACCATTCAACACGCCGGTGTCGTAATTGGGATGCTCGGGTTGGCGGGACATGGTCACAAGAATCTGCCCGCGACCCATCCAGGTTACGTCGGCTTGCTGCGCTCGGTGCACAACTACTCTGCTGTGACCGGGGCATGCCTCATGACACGTCGATCGGTTTTCGACCAGGTCGGCGGTTTGGACGAAAGCCTTGCGATCGCGTTCAACGACGTCGATCTCTGCCTTAAGCTGTGCGAAGCAGGGTACCGAAACGTTTTCCTTCCGCACGTGCGGCTCTACCATCACGAATCGAGAAGCCGCGGCGCCGAGGACACTTCAGAAAAGAAAAGTCGCTTCACGAATGAGATCAATCTCATGAGGTCGCGCTGGGGCGCATATATTGCAAATGACCCCTGCTACAATCCCAACCTTACCCTCACGACTGAAGCCTTTGGGCTGCGGATCGCCGACGAAGATCGATTCCGTCAGTCGACGTTGGAACTCATTGCAACGTGAGCAGTTGGACCTTGCTGGTAACCGGCGGCCTTGGCTTCATCGGTTCGCATTTCATACGCACCACTCTGAAGGAGCGACCGGGAGTCTTGATCCTCAACTTCGACGCTATGACGTATGCCGGAAACCCGGCCAACGTCGCCGACATCGCAAGCGATTCTCGCTATGCGTTCATGCGCGGTAACATTTGCGATACGAACGCCGTCGAGAGAGCGCTGTGCGAAGCCAAGATCGACGCCATCGTCAACTTCGCTGCGGAATCGCACGTCGACCGTTCGATTTTGGATCCCGAGGAGTTCTTGCGCACCGACATTCTGGGCACGCACGTGTTGCTCGAGGCCGCACGGCGGCACCGAATCACCCGCTTCCTCCAAGTCTCTACGGACGAGGTTTACGGACACATCCCAAGTGGCAGTTCGCGTGAGAGTGATGCTCTCGAACCGCGATCGCCCTACGCGGCTAGCAAAGCCGGTGCCGACCTGCAAGTCCTAGCCTACGGCACGACATATGGTTCGCCGGTCGTCATCTCGCGCGGTTCGAACACGTACGGTCCGAACCAGTACCCCGAGAAACTGATCCCGCTCTTTACGACAAATCTGCTCGACGGCGAACCGGTGCCGCTGTATGGGGACGGCCGTCAGGTGCGCGATTGGATACACGTCGAGGATCATGCTCGCGGCATCCTTCACGTGCTCGAACGCGGTGACGACATGCACGTGTACAATGTCGGCGGCGGCAACCCGCGGACCAACCTCGAAATCACCGAAAGGCTCCTCGAACTCTGCGGACGGACCTTCGAGACGCACGTCCGATACGTGACTGACCGTCCCGGTCACGATCGGCGCTACTCGCTCGACTGCACCAAGGCGCGGGGGTTGGGTTGGAGCCCCCGAAATGACTTCGAACATGGCCTCGCCGATACCGTGGCCTGGTACCGGGAGAACCCGAGCTGGTGGCGTCCAATTAAAAATGGTCAATTTGCGGAGTATTACAGGCGCCAGTACGCCGAAAGAGGGGGGTAGTGAAGGGAATCATCCTGGCCGGCGGCCTCGGCAGCCGGCTGCGGCCGCTTACGAAGGTCACAAACAAGCATCTTCTGCCGGTCTACGACAAGCCGATGATTTACTATCCCCTCGAGACGCTATGCCGGGCGGGAATCGCCGAGATCATGATCGTCACCGGCGGTAACTCGGCCGGCGATTTTCTGCGTTTGCTTGGTAACGGGCGCGAGTTCGGTCTTAAGCACATCGATTACACCTATCAGGAAGGCGAGGGCGGCATCGCCGACGCGCTGCGACTGTGCGAGCACTTCGCCGATAACGACCGCATCTGCGTCATCCTCGGCGACAACATCCTCCAAGATGACATCGGACCTTTCCGTAAACGTTTCGAAGCCCAACGCAGCGGTGCGCGAGTTCTTCTCAAAGAGGTCCCCGATCCCGAGCGCTTTGGGGTTCCGGAAATTTCCGGCGAGCGCATCGTCCGAATTGAAGAAAAACCCGCGGTTCCCAAGAGCGCCTACGCCGTGACCGGAGTCTATTTTTACGATCAGCGCGCGTTCGACTATATCCGCACGCTCAAACCCTCCGCTCGAAACGAGCTCGAAATCACCGACGTCAACAACGCCTATATCGACGCCGGCGACCTTTGCTACGACATCCTCGCCGGCTGGTGGACGGACGCCGGTCAATTCGAGAGTCTGCACCTAGCTGCAAATCTAGTCGCTGCCGAACGTGAGCGTGCGAAAGCACCACTCGTCGCGGCGGCTCGCTAGCGAACGAATGCGCGTTCTCATCGTCGGTGCGGGCGGTCAACTTGGAGCGGATCTCGTTCGCGCGTTCGCGGATTTGGGACCGATCGGCCTCGATCATAAGGCGCTCGATATCGAGGTGTCTTCGTCCGTCAGCCGTACCTTAGCTCGTTACCGGCCCACGGTCGTCATCAACACGGCGGCATTTCACAACGTCGAAGTCTGCGAGACGCGTCCCGACCGCGCGTTCGCCGTGAACGCGCTTGCAGTCGACGATCTTGCCGCGCAGTGCGCCTTGGCCGGAGCACAACTCGTCCACGTCAGCACGGACTATGTCTTCGACGGCCATTCACCGGTTGCGTACGGCGAAGGCTCACCGACGAACCCGCTGAGTGCGTACGGCACCTCAAAACTAGCGGGCGAACTGCTGATCAAGCGGCACCTCGACGACTACTTCATCATACGCACAAGTGGGCTTTACGGCGTCCGCGGTAGCAGCGTCAAGGGCTACACGTTCATCGAACGCATCTTGACGCAAGCCGGCGAAGGCCGCCCCCTCGATGTCGTCAACGATATTACGTTCTCTCCGTCCTACACTCGTCACGTAGCCGAAGCCATCCGGCGCATCGTGGAGCGTGGCTCATTCGGAACGTATCATGTGACAAATACCGGACAGTGCACGTGGTACGATTTCGCGCGCGAAATCTTGCTCCAAGCCGGCATCACGACCGAATTGCGTGAGACGACGTCGGAGCGTTTTCCCACGCTGGCACGCAGACCGAAATTTTCCGCGTTGCGCCACGGCGCGATGGACGCCCTCGGGTTCCCCCCGATGCCGAGCTGGAGCGAAGGCATTCGCGACTACCTTCGCGAGCGTCAAGCCGCGCCCGCCGGCGTCCACGCCTGACGGTGGAACGTCTCGACAAAATACGCCACTTCCTCGATAAATCGATGCGAGGCCTCGAGATCGGACCGAGCTTCAGGCCGTCCGCGCCGAAGGCGGAAGGTTGGAACATCGAGACGATCGACCACGCTACGCGCGAGCAGTTGATCGAGAAGTACCGGCCTCACAACGTCGACCTCACGAAGATCGAGCCGGTCGACTGGGTTTGGGAGGGGCAGCCGCTCGACGAGCTCCTCGGTGTCGAACGGCGAGGATCGTACGACTACTTCATCGCGAGCCACGTCATCGAACACTATCCCGATTTGCTCGGCTTTCTGAACAATGTGGAGAGCCTGCTCCGAGTAGATGGCGTCCTCTCATTGGTGATCCCCGATAAACGATACTGCTTCGATTTCTTCAAGCCGTTGAGTCTCACCGGAGCGGTGCTCGCTGCGAACCATCTCGGCCTGAAACGTCACTCGAAACGTACTGCGTTCGAACACATCGCGTATAGTTGTTTTCGGGACGGGGTAGGAGCTTGGAACGAGAGCCAAGTGGGCGAATTAGCCTTCGCGCACACGCTGGATCACGCGGGTGGGGCATTTTCCACTCAGAACGAAGCCGCGGATTCAGAGTATGTAGACTATCATGCGTGGTACTTCGTGCCTTCCAGTTTCTTGCTGATCATCGAAGAATTGCGCCTGCTGGGTAAGACGACGTTTGAAGTGGCGAAGACCTTCGATGGGGAGGGTTGCGAGTTCTATGTATCGCTTCGGAAAAGCGGCCAGAAGTCGAGCGAAAACCCTGGAAGCGCTGAAGTCAGTGCTCGCCGGCTCGAGCTCATGAAGCAAATCATGCGAGAGCTTACGCAAGAGCCGGTGCTGGCTTGAGAGGTCCGGATCAGAGCTCGATTCTTGCCGTTGAGGTTGGGTAGGAACTGCGTACGATTTCGGCCAGCTCCACGTCCCACTGAAGTCTCGTTTCAGCAACCTTCTGAAAAAGAACTACTGACGAGAGAAAACCGCCGGGCGCGTTGGGAAAATCAGTAATCGCGTGACAGTGATTCGCTACGATGAATGCTGGCTCTCCTGACTGCACGGCCAAAATTTTGAAACCTGTCATTAGGTTGAAAAGCGCCGTCCAAGAATCTGCTGAGAATCGCCAAAAGTCCCAAGGTTCGTCGTGCAAGGGCCAAGACTGGTGGGTCGTCAAATAGCCGACGCCATTGACTTCCATAACTCGGTTGAGTTCGAGCGCGAACTTCCAGGGCATCAGCAAGTGCTCTAGTACAGAAAAGGCCATAACTGCGCGAAACGAGTTTGCCGGGAAGATTTTCGAGAGTTGGTGAGCGTCTCCAACGACGTCCACGTTTTCGCCTTCGAGAATGTCCAGTCCGATGTACTCCCAAGGCGACGGAATGAGCGCTCGGCGGGAAACTCCGGAACGAGCGCGAGACCCGATTTCAAGGAGCCTTCCAGGCTGCATCGAGTTCAGGCGGTCGAAAAATCTTCTCGTCTCAGCATGCGTCGGATCCGCCGCGACAGCGCTGACTCCTAGCCGAGTGATTTCGGCCGTCGACCCGTCCGCAAAATCGACGACCAGCTTCCCGTCCGTGATTTCCGCGCTAGGCGCGGCGCAGAACCAATGTTCCTCAAACCGCGAGTTACGGGCTGCCTGACCGAAGACCGCGACGACGTCGTCGCTCTGGAGACCGATATGCGAGAATTCCAACCTGGCTCCCGAGCGCAACATGAGACTAATCTGTCGAATCGGCGCTCGAACGGCAAACGCCCATCCGGCTAAGTGAATTGTTCCCATGAAAACGACGAAACGGTCGATGCAGTAGTGGAAATCGCTTTCCATCGGGACCCACTTTGCGGGCTGCGAAATCGGTACCTTGGCGCCCGGTCCAGCTACAACTTGCGTTGGCCTTCGATTGCAGC
>CAVTCS010000003.1:0-2972112 GCA_963733295.1 Vulcanimicrobiota bacterium
TACCTCACATCTTGTCAGCCTTGACGCCCGTACATAATATATTATATACTATATCCGGCATGCACGTAGACGAGCCGTCGTGTTAGCGACCACATCGATGGGAGACGTACTCCTCGACAGTCTTCGCCGCGAAATCGTTAGCGGGCGATTGAGCCCCGGCGAGTCGCTACGTCAGGACGAAATCGCTAGATCCTTTGGGGTCAGCCACGTTCCCGTTCGTGAAACATTCATCAGGCTCCAAGCAGAGGGTCTCGTCGAGATCCGCCCGCGTCGCGGGGCAATCGTTGCCGCTCTGTCCGCCGCCGAAGTCGAGGATCTCAACGACATGCGCTCCGCGTTGGAATGCTGCGCGCTCAGGATTGCGATTCCTAAAATTGGCGACGCCGATCTGCGCAAAGCTGCCCAGGTACTCGATCGGCTTGATAGGGATCGCAGCCGGTGGGCCGACTTCAACACCGACTTTCATTCCATCCTGTACAAACCGGCAGCACGGCCTCGTCTTCTAGGCGCAATCCTCACGTTGCAGAGAAACGTCGCACGTTACATCCATCGAGAAGTGGAAGTCACAAATAATTTCGCTGAATCACAGCGCCAGCACCGTAAGCTCCTCACGCTCATAAAAGGAGCAAGAGTCGCCGAAGCATGTGCGCTACTGCACGATCACATCGCCGAGCCGGGAAACGTACTCGTTTCCGAACTACGCAAGGCTGGATACCAGTAAACGCTCCTTCGGCGTCCGCGCGCACCCAGAGGAACCATGCAAAAACTATATATCACCGTCGCGGTATGTGCTTTGACCTGCTGGGCCATGACCGCGATTGCCCAAGCCTCGAACGGCGACTCGGATCTTGCTAGCACAATTCAGCAGACGCGAAAGGCTCTCGGCGCGAGCACCTTGCGGAGCCGAGGCACACTGCAGATAAAAGAAACGGTGACGAGCAACGGACTGAGCGGTATTGGAACCTCTGCAGGCTCCATCGGCGGCATACTTTTTGCCGAGCGCTTCTCGACTCCGCCGGTCGTATCGGCCGACGGATACGACGGTACCTCGATGTGGAATCAGGATCAAACGGGATTGGTTTGGGTAGACGACAGCGTCGGCGGAAGGTCTCAAGAGATCGATCAGGCGTACGCATTTAACCAGACGCTGTTTACACCGGGCGCCGGCGGGGCTTCGGTGTCGTGGAGCGGCGCAAGGAGCGATGGCGGGCACCGTTACGCCGTCGTGATCGTTACCCCGAAGGGCTCGCAACTTCCGATGCAGGTGTGGATAGATATGGCGAGTCATCTGCCGTCGCGCTACGTTATCGCCTTGGGCCCGATCGTCAATACGGTGACGGTCTCCGACTACCGATCGGTCGACGGCTATATGGTGGCTTACCGCCGAACGCAATCCAGTGCCGGCAACTCTACCGACGCTGCAGTCTCATCGGCGAAGATCGTCGATTCTGGCAACACAGGCTTAAGCCGGCCCGCCTCGAGCGTGCACGATTTTTCAATGAACGCCGGTCGCAGCTCCACGACAGTCCCATTCGAACTCATCAACAATCACGTCGACTTGGAGGTCATGCTCAACGGCAAGGGGCCGTACCGCTTCGCCTTCGACACGGGAGGCGTCAACGTTATCGATCCCGCCGTGGCGAGCGAGATAGGCGCAAAGGAAGCCGGCGCGGCTCAAATGGGGGGCGTGGGGGCGGCCACGCAGTCGATTAGCATCGGTACGGTGGACTCGCTGCAAATCGGCGACGCGCTCCTGCGCAATCAGGTGTTTGCAGTCGCTCCGGTGCGGCAATTGTTTGGCGTTACGGGAGAGAAGACCGACGGAGTGATCGGCTTCGAAGTTCTCGCGCGCTACGTCACGACGTTCGACTATGCCGGTCACACGATTACGCTGCAGATGCCGGGAGCGAGTCCGCCTGCCGGCGCCACGGTGATGTCGTTTTATTTCGGCGGTACGCAACCGCAGTTCAAATGTACGATCGACGGCATCGCATCCGATTGCGCGGTCGATACCGGATCGCACGCCACACTCGACTTGTTTTCGCCTTGGGTCGCAGCTCATCCGCAAGTTCTTCCCTCGACGCACAGCGCCGAGAGCGTCAACGGGTTCGGCGTCGGCGGCGGGAGCAAGGGTCTTCTAGGACGACTGGAAAGCCTGGGCTTTTCGCAGTTCATGTTGCACGACCTCGTCGCGGGCTACTCGACGGATAAAGGGGGCGGTTTCGCACTGCCGTTCGTAGCGGCCAACGTTGGCGGCGGCGTTTGGAAGCGCTTCACCGTCACCTTCGATTACGCCAAAGAGACAATGGCGCTGCGGCCCAACACGAGCTTTGCAGCGCGTGACGTCTACGAGCGCGCCGGCCTCTTCCTCATTTCGAACGGCGGAAAGATCGTCGTCTTTGACGTACGCCCCGGCACGCCGGCGGCGGAAGCGGGCATCGTGAAGGGCGACGTGATCGTTGGCTTTGACGGCAAGGCGCCGACGCTGTCGCAGGTCCGCAAAGCCATTGACGGGCCTGTAGGAACGGTTTTACGTCTGCAGGTTGTATCGAAAGACGGAGCCACAAAAACTGTCGCCGTGACGCTCCGCGACTGGGTGTAACGAAGGCGAGCGAAGTCATATAGCTGACCGCGACGAGTTTACGCCTGCGATCGCATAGCTACGCGCGTTTCTTGCAGTCGTTGCGGTAGGCCGTCTTCAACGACAGCCCGGGGGCTTATTTTGATCCCCAAATCATCGCATCGGCGCCAATAGCCAGCGTTCGCGTCGGTGCCGATGCACCTGGCGCAAACACTTCGACGCGATAAGATTCTCCGACGTAGACGTTTCCACCACTTCCGATTAGTAGCATCGCTGGCGGCTGGGCCGTCGTTATGGATCGAACGGGAGAGATTGATTTTGGCTGATAGAAAGAAACTAGCCTTGAATCTTGATTTGCAACCACGAGGTTGCCGCTCGCAGCGAATGCTACGGCTACTGGCGCGGATACTTGCTTGATCGCGAGAATCTGCCTCTCCCCATCGCGTTGTACGCACGGGCCGAACCTGAACGCCCCGCCGGGCGTCCGGAGTTGGCGACATACAAATTCCCCTGCTTATCGAAGTCATACCTTCAGGAACGTCTACGCCCCTCGTAATGACGACACTCGGGCTATTCGAGTTCGGCGGATAAACACTAAGATTTTTCCGGTTTCCTACCGCCGCCCACCCGTCGAGTGCCCTGATGCCTAGGTCCCTTTTGTGGCCGGTGGCGAATGTGCAAAACTAACTGAGACTCGGGATGGGGGTCGAAGGAGATAGTCATGGCACGGATCCGGCGTCGAGATCGAACACCGCTGCCGAATAGAACGCTTACGATGCGTATTCGGTCAACAACCTCACAGCGAAGAGAGGCGCGGATGGTTCCATCGTGGTCCAGTTCGGTGGATGCGACGGAAAAATCCCGAATTGCTTGCCAATCACGCCTGGCTGGAACTACATGGTCCGTTTTTATCGTCCGCGAGCCGAGATCTTAAACGGTTCCTGGACTTTCCCTCAGGCCGAGCCAACTTAGATTTCACCGCATCGCCGCAACCGCACGTCACCACGCGTTGGAGGCGGCGGGCTGCGCGTTAGTGCACCGATTCCATCAACGGACCTAGAACTAGGTGGCATTGCCTGGCTAAGAAACCCGAGCACGTATCTAGTCGTGCGAGCAAAGGGAGAGTAACGTCGGTCTCAACAGCGGAGAAGCTAGCGCCTGTTCCTCTAACGAATATCTAACGGATTACGCAAAACTCGTCGGGATTCGAAGGGACTAGCCGGAACTCAAAAACGCGAAGACCCGTACGGGAAAGGACTTTCGGGTATTCGACGGGAGCGGCCGGGACCCCGATACACGGGTTCGATTCCCGTTGGCGCTACCAGATTGTGCCCGTAACCACGGGTTTTTCCGACCCAGTCGGAGCCGTTTGTGCGCGCTTTGGCCGGAACTGGTGATGGCCGTCTTCACCCACTCTACTAGGGCGCTTCGATCGGGCCACCACCGCAGAGCAAGCAGCTCGCCGTGACGCAATCCCGGCCTACGACGACGATGATCGGAGCTCGAGTTCGATACGACGGGGCCCCATAGCTCCGCGACGCCCGCAGCATCAAGCGCCCGCATTTCTTCGCGCCACACGCGAGGCCGATTTACAGCGTCGACCGGCTTACGTGAAACAATCTGAATACGCTTTTGTCCAACGGCAAAGGGTTCGCAGCGTATTGAGGACGTCCGCTACTGTTCGCGGTAACGGCTCTCCCCCCGTTGCAGAGTTGATCGGGGAGCCGCATGAAACTGGCACCGTCAGGAGCTGCATCTCGCGACATCAATGCGGCCAACACGTTCCTGATCGCCTCGGTCCGTCGAAATCGCTCGGCGAGGGAATACGCCGTGAGAATAAAGCCAGTCTTAGTATTCCTCTGGACTCTTTCTCTCCAGTCCCGCGTGGTATGATCTTTTTGCGCAGCCGTTGCAATTCGGTAGAAGTACCAAGGTCGATCGTTGATAGACATTCGCAAGATCAACCTTCTGCGGTGGATCACAAGGAGCGCGATCACGCGGCACGGTACTTGAGTCCAGACGGCAGCAGCCGATGAACGTTAGTCGAGAGAGGCACTTGCCAGGTTTGACTGCTCTGACGCTGTTCGACATTGACTGCACTGCACGAACGCGCCGACAGACGGACATCGTGACACCCGCGGGCCGTAAGCTCCGTGCAACCGTTGCATTGGCGTCATATTGGCACGTCGCGGCTGAACGGCAGGCGATGCTCTTCCGCCGGCTACGCGGGGATGCGGTCTTGACACGTGACGCGATCTTACGAAACCATCGGTTTACGAACTCGTTCCGAGCTGCTGACCGCGTCAGCCAATTCTTCATTAGCGATGTCGCGGGTGGTCTCGACGAAAACGACGTCGTCTTCAGAACGCTGCTGTTCAAGATCTTCAATCGCATCGAGACGTGGATGCAACTCGAGGCGAAACTTGGTGAGCCGATACGCTGGCAGACGTTCAAATTCGAGCGTTATGACGAGGCACTGGGAGACTTGCTTGCATCCGGCAAGAGTATTTACTCGAACGCCTATATGATGCCTAATCCTCCTTTCGGGCGCCGGTTCAAGCACAGCAATCATCTGCAGCTGCTCGAAAGAGTCATCCAGGATGGCTTGCCTAAGCGCATTGCAAGTGCGCCGAGTCTTCGAGTCGTCTATGAGCAGCTGAGGGGCATTCCCTCGTTTGGGCCGTTTCTCGCGTTTCAGTACGCGATTGATCTAAACTACACTGATTTGCTCGACTTCAGCGAGTCAGATTTTGTCGTAGCGGGACCTGGAGCACTCGACGGCATCCGTAAGTGCTTCGAGAATACTGGCGGCTACGAGCCCGCCGACGTCATCCGTATCATGACCGACGCAGCGACGCAGCAATTTGACCAGCTGGAACTTCAATTCACAACGTTGTGGGGACGCGAACTACAGCTCGTAGATTGCCAGAATATCTTCTGCGAAGTGGACAAGTACTCTCGCATAGCGCACCCACAACTTCGTGGAGAAAGCGGCCGCTCGCGAATTAAGCAGAAATACTCCAAGTCAAAAGGCGCGCTGCCTCCTTATAAATTCCCGAATCGCTGGAACGTCGATGCGACCCTTCCGTTTGGAAGCGTCCAACAGCTTGATAACTAACTTTGCGTATCCGTCATCGAGTATGTCATCGCCCGAGACTCGAGGTCAAATGCGACAATACCGCCGCCGTTTTCGTTGAGTAAACGCCAAATGCGGTACCGTACCGGGTACTCCCGTCCAACGGTCGTCTAACGGATTTGTGGAAAATCCGCCGGGATTCAAGGGGAATCGTGAGGATTCGAAAATGCGAGAAGCCTTACGGGAACGGAGGTTTCGGCAATCGGCGGGAGGGGCCGGGGCTCCGATTTGAGTGTCCGATGCCCGTTAGCGACGGGAATATCTCCTGACCGGGTCATGTGCATCAGCGCCAAGTGTTTCCGTATAGCCGACGAACCCTGTGTGCTAGATGGCCTCGGAGCAAAGTCGGAGTCACGTTCCGTGGCCGGTTGCGGTGTCGTTTCTCATTCGCCCGTTACCGGACGTCTTTTCGCTGTCTGAAATCTATGCCATCGCGGAGCCATTGCGTGTGGCGTTCCCCAATAATCGTCACGTCGACGCGAAGATCCGCCAGAGCCTCCAGATCCTCCGCGACCGAGGGGAAATCGCTTTCGAGGGCGCCGGACACTATAGAAAGATCCGTGTCCCAAGGCAGCGTAGCGTTCGCATCGATTTTACTGAAGCTGCGCACTACGTCAGTGGCTCTCAAATTGCACGAGTCGCGATCGAGGCATGGGTCGGGAGCAATATCGATTGTTGGCGCTGTGGGTCGTCGCTCTTACTCGTGCCCGCGAACACTCGCCTCATGGACGCCGTCTGCCGTAGCGGTGGACACGAAGTGCAGGTTAAAGCGGTGTCGGGTGTTGCTGGCAATCGGCTCTCGGCAGCCGCGTTCGGCCCGATGGCTCGACGGCTCGCAGAGCGTGCCTTGCCCGACTACTTGATAGTTTCTTATGATCGATTGCGGAGCATCGTCGTGTTGGCCGAGTTCGTTGATGGCGAGGCCATCGTTCTCGATCGACTTCGGGCGCGTCAGGCTCTACGCGATGGTGCGCGTCGCGCAGGATGGATTGGATCGACGATCGACCTAAGCGGGCTTAAGCGTCACGCCGTTGTGGGGCCATCGTTCGAGTTTGAGCGCGTCGAGGTAACCGACAGCCGGCCGACACCCGAGACGACCGAATAAGAGTGCCAGTCGTCCTAAGCCAGCGTACCTGGCACGACGATCCCAAGTATCTTGACCGCGAGGGCGTCATATACCACTATCCTCCACAGTACCGCACTCGAGTCAATGCTTACGATCGCTTCATCTACTACCGTCCAGCCACCGGAGCATCACTGGAGCAGAGATCGAGCTATATCGGCCATGGACTCCTTGGAAACCCGTTTCCGGATCCTCACCGCGAAGGGTTCTGGTTCGTCCCGATTGCGTGGTACGAGCTGTTTCAATCGGTTGTTCCCATGATGGTCGGCGGAGTGTGCTACGAAACTGAAGATACGAGTCGTCCGCAGTTCCAAAGCGCTGCTCGATCGATTCGAGAAACCGCATACTTTCGGATCCTAGCGGCGGGCGGAGTCTCTGCTGGTCGCGAATTCTCGCTGCTGCTCACCACCGAGACTGTGGTGGGCGCCGGCTACACACTGCGGCACGAAGCGCCGAAAGATGATCTTCGAGCACTCGCGACGGTGCCTCAAGGTACGGGCTATGTTCCAAAAGGAAACGACTTGCCGAGCATCTACGAGTCCGCGGCATTGCAGGAGCGAGCTAGGCGCGATCATCAGGCGACTCTTGATCTTATCCGTAGGCAGGTTCAGCGCGCCGGTGGCTCCTGTTGGTACAACAACAACATCGATCTCTTCGCGCGAGTCGGTGACGGGCGGTTCTTGGTCGAGGCAAAGAGCCTCAATGATCCTCGCGCCGTCGTGGATGCTATGCGTTACGGGATGGGGCAACTCTTTGACTACCGCGTTCGTTATCGCGCGGAAATCGAAGGTGCGGCACCGGTGCTCGCCTTTGGTGCCATTCCAGCGCCAGAGGCAAGTTGGGTCGCCAGCATCCTAGAGGAAAATGGCGTTGGCTGCATCGGAACAACTGGCGAAAAGCTCCTAGCACTTAACGAGAAGGCAGCGCGCCTGCCGTTCTTCAGCTGAAGTGAATAAGTCTGCTCCGAATTTTCGTGGATTCATCGGCGTTACGGATCGTGAGTGGTTTGAACGTCTTCGCGAGGCTCGGCTCGACGAAGTGAACTTCTGGCAGCCTTCGCCGACGGGTACGACCGCTGCGCCAGGAACGCCCTGGATCCTCAAGCTCCATTACCCGGAGAACGCCATCGTCGGCTTCGGCTATTTTACCTACTACACTCGTATGCCAATCGCTGTCGCTTGGGAAGCGTTTGGCGTCGGCAACGGCGTTTCGTCGTACGCTGAGATGATCACGCGAGTTGAAAGATATCGCAAAAACATGACAACCGACGCGCAGGAAGTCGGATGTGTGGTGCTCTCGGATCCTGTGTTTCTCGACGAGAACGACTGGATTCCCGCACCCGATGACTGGAAGCCCAACATTGTTAAGGGCAAGTTCTATGACCTGTCGGACGGCGTAGGGGGCCTGATCTGGCGGCGTTTGGCTGGGCATACGGCAGTCCCGTCAGTCGCGAGTCCAATGGTTGGAACAAATGTCTTCGGAAAACCAACCCTAGTCGTGCCACGCCTCGGCCAAGGCGCTTTCCGGCTTCAAGTGACTGATGCTTACGGCCGTCGCTGCGCCGTGACTGGCGAGAGGACTCTCCCAATACTTGAAGCCGCGCATATCAAGCCGTTCTCTGAAGTCAAAGCGCACGACGTCCGCAACGGTCTGCTTCTTCGATCTGATCTGCATCGGCTGTTCGATCTGGGGTACGTGTCAGTTCGACCGGATTTTCGTTTTTCGGTTAGCCGGGCAATTAAAGCAGATTTTGCGAACGGCCGCGACTATTACGCGTTGGATAACCAAGAAATCCGTTTACCCGAAGACGCGAAGAAGGCGCCCGCTCGCGAGTTCCTTGAATGGCACTACGGTGAGCTCTTTCGCCGCTAGCAGCTAGTATGCAAAGGTTAAGTTACAGAATCTCGGGTAGAGCTTGAGCGTGAACCGCTGGATGCCGGTCTTCCTCCTATGGCTCCTCCCATTCGCCGTCGCGCGGGCGGCTGATTGGCCGGTCTTTGATCATGACCCGGCGCGCAGCGGGGACGCAGGTGATCAAACGCTGACGCCTGCGAACGTTGCGCTCCTACGCGAACGTTGGCATGTCAAGCTCGACGACGTCGCCGATTCGGCGCCCATCGTCGTAGGTAGCCGCCTCTTTCAAACAGCAAAGGACGGGACGACGTATGCGATCGACGTCGCCAGCGGACGTGTCCTCTGGCGCTTCGCGACACAAGGCCCGAAGATCACAACGTCAGTCCCCGCTTTCGATGGGTCCACCAACACGTTGTACGTCCCCGGCGTCGACGGGTTCGTCCACAAGCTCGATCCCGCAACGGGCACGGAATCTCGAGGACAGGGCTTTCCGGAGCAGATTACAACGGCTCCCCAAACCGAGAAAGACGCGTCACCGCTCAACGTCGCAAACGGCTACCTCTACGCGCAGACGTCCGGCTATCTCGGCGATGCGACACCCTACGTCGGCCACGTGATTGCGGTTCGCTTGAGCGACGGCACGAAACACGTCTTCAACACGTTGTGCGCCGGGCAGCATAGCCTGATCGAACCGCAATCGTGCCCGCAACAACGCTCCGGCATGTGGTCGCGTAGCGGCGTCGTCGTTGATCCCGATCCCTCGATGGGCGGGCGCATCTACGTCGCCACAGGGAACGGTCCTTTCAATGTGAGCGCCGGCGATTACGGCGATTCCGTGCTCGCGCTCAGTTCCGACGCAAGCCACCTCATCGGATTCTATACGCCGAGCAACTACGACGAGCTTGAGTCGGCAGATCTCGACGTGGGCAGCAGCTCACCGGTTATGCTGCCGCGGCAGTCGAACAGCAACACGCCCCTGATGGCGGTGCAAGGCGGAAAAGATTCCGTCCTTCGCTTGCTCGATCGGACGCATTTGGACGGCGTCGGTCGCACATTACAGGACATCCCGCTCACCGACCAGCTCTTTTCTGCGCCGGCGGTCTGGACCGACCGGAGCGGATCGGTTTGGATCTTTGTTGGCCTCGCCGACGGTATTCACGCCTATCGCGTGACGACGCAAAACGGAACGAGCCGCCTTACGAGTGCCTGGCATGCGGACGTCTCGAGCACGCGCGAAGGAGCGTCGCCGGTCGTCAGTAACGGCCTCGTGTTCGCCGCGTCGAGCGGGAGTATCGTTGCGCTCGATGCGCAAAGCGGGCATCAACTCTGGAGCCACACGATCGGGCCGATCCATTGGGAGAGCCCCGCTGTCGCAAACGGTATGGTCTTTTGCTCGGACGAGGACGGCTATCTCACTGCGTACGGGCTTCCTCCTGCGCGCGCTACACCGTGACGACGAGCATGGACCATCTCAAAGCCGTCTTCGCATCAGTGCTGATCTTGCTACTCGTCGCATGTTCTTCGTCGCAGCCGTCGCAGAACAGTTCGATGACGCCGACGCCTCCATCCGAAAGCTCCTCGGCTGCTTGGCTGGCGAACGGTCGCGCAATATTTCAAACCGGGCGCGATACGAACGGAAAGCAAATTGTCGCCCAGCCACCGGCGCTCATGCCCCGATGCGCAGCCTGTCACCTCGCGAACGGCGCAGGCGGAATGCACCTTCCGGGCGGCGCCGTCAGCGCCGATCTGCGCCACGCGGCACTTGTTACAAGTCAGCAACATCCCTACACGCTCGCGCTTCTCGAACGTGCAATCTCAACCGGCATCGATGACGATGGAAAGCCGCTGAACCCGGTAATGCCTCGCTGGAAACTATCAAAGCAGGATCTTCACGACGTCGCTTACTACGTTTTGCACGATCTCAAATAATAGACGGGATGCGCGTGTCAGGCTTTGCGCTCGTGGAAGATGAAGCGGTTCCCTTCTGTGTCGCGACCGAACGCCATATAACAGACGGGTGTGTCTTCGACCTTGCCGCCGTCGTCGAAGTGCACGCCACGCGTTTTCGCTTCGGTTACGCGTGCGTGGATGTCTTCGACGGCGAACAGAATGCCGCCGCTGGTGTCAAAGGTTTCCTCGTCGTGCGGCTTGTAGAGTCCGAACGTTTCTCCGCCCGGGAACGTCCATTCCGAAACCGTGTCGGGGTAGTGCATCGTGGGTTCCGCGCCGAACAGCTGCGTATAAAATGCCGTCGCGCGGTTGAGATCCTTAACGTAGTAATATGACGCGTCGATTCCCTTGACGGTCGCTGTCGAAGTCGGCATCGTGTACCTCAAAAGTTGGGGGGCCAAGTATATCACCCGTAGCGGCGTTTCCGTAACGGGCGTCGCGACACTTTACTCGAGTACGAGTCCGACCTCGATGAGGACGTCCGGGTACTCCGCCGGAGATAACGTCTCGCCGATTCCGATCTCGTGCCGGGCGAAGTATTCGTCACCGCTAGGATTTCGAAAGACGTGGACCAGATTCGCTTGCAGATCGACGACCCAATACTCGGGGATGCCGGCGCGCGCGTACTTGGCTCTTTTCTCGCCAAGGTCGAATGCCAAGGATGAATCGGCGACCTCGACGATAAGCGCGATCTCGTGGGGGCCCGGTCTCTCGCGCGAAAAAGGCCGCGTTACGCGAGCGAGGGCGATGTCGGGCTCGGGCTCGTCGTGCGGGCCGAGGCGCAGGCTCAGGCTATGCGGCGTTCACTTCGTAACGCCCGCGACGTTGGTCGCCGAATTGAGCGTTTAAGGAGTTGGCGGCACGGCGGTGCCGATCACCCTTGGGACTCATCGTGACCACCAGACCGTCGATGAGCTCGACGCCGCGTTCCGGCAGCAAGCCGCTCTCGGCCATGCGTTCGTACACGTCGGTGGTAATACGGTGGAGCCGCTCGGCGGCAATCGCCATGCTCGAATGATACCTCATCCCGGCGCCCCTGCAAAGCAACGGCGAGACGCGGCGGAGGGGAGCGCGCCTAGACCGAAGGGCCGCCCATGGCGAAGCAGGCGAAGCCGAAGCCGTCGTCCTCGTCGGCTCGACCTACCGGTACGGTCACGTTCCTGTTTTCGGATATCGAAGGCAGCACCGTGCGTTGGGAGCGCGACCCCGCGAGCATGACCGCCGCGTTAGCCCGCCACGATGCGCTGATGCAAGGAGCCATCGAAGCGCACGACGGCTACGTCTTTAAAACGATAGGCGATGCGTTCTGCGCGGCATTCACTTCGGCGGTCTCGGCGATTGCTGCGACACTCGCAGCGCAGCGAGCGCTGGCCGCCGAAGATTTCTCGGCGGTCGACGGTATCCGCGTGCGGGTGGCGCTGCACGCGGGACACGCCGACGAACGTGCCGGCGACTATTTCGGGCCGCCGGTCAATCGGGTCGCGCGTTTGCTCGCGATCGGTCACGGCGGTCAGGTACTGGTTTCCGGCACCGTAGCCGAACTCGCACGGGACCAATTGCCGCCGCGCTGCAGCTTGCGCGATCTGGGGATGCACCGGCTCAAAGACCTGGCGCGTCCCGAGCAAGTCTATCAGCTCGTCGCGCCCGATCTGGACGAAGCGTTTCCGGCACTCCGTTCCCTCGATGCGCTGTCGAACAATCTTCCGCGGCAACTGAGCTCGTTCGTTGGGCGCGAGGCGGTATTGCAAGAACTTGGCGCACTCGTCGCGAGCTCGCCGCTGGTCACGATCGTGGGAGCCGGCGGCGTGGGCAAAACGCGCGCGGCGATTCAGGCCGGCGCCGAACTCTTGGACGGCTCGGGTGACGGGGTGTGGCTGGCGGAACTGGCGCCGATCTCCGAGCCGGCGCTGGTCGCGACCGTCATCGCGGAAGCCTTGAGCGTTCGGGAATCGCCGAATCACCCGTTGCTCGAGACGCTGGTTGCCTATCTCAAGAAGAAGCGGCTGCTGCTGATTTTGGACAACTGCGAGCACGTCATCGACGAAGCGCGACGCGTCGTCGCCGCGATCCTCCACGCGTGTCCCGAAGTGCGCATCCTCGCGACCAGTCGCGAAGCGTTAAACGTCGCGGGCGAGGAGATCTACCGGATGCCCTCGCTCGAGGTGCCTTCGGCGATTCGGCTCTTCGCCGATCGCGCGATCTCCGCCGACAAACGCTTTAATCTGAGCGATGAGAACGCTGCGGACGTTGCGGAGATCTGCCGGCGGCTGGACGGGATTCCCCTCGCGATCGAGCTCGCATCCGCCCGGGTGAAAGTGCTCTCGCCGCGACAACTCGCGCTGATGCTCGACGAGCGCTTTCGGCTGCTCACCGGCGGCGATCGCGCCGCGCTTCCGCGCCAGCAGACGATGCGCGCGCTGATCGACTGGAGTTACGATCTGCTCACCGGCGAGGAGCAGGCACTCTTTCGACGTCTCTCGATCTTTGCGGGCAGCTTTACGCTCGAGAGCGCGGGCGCGGTTTGTAAGGATGATAGCGGCGACGAGCTCGCGGTGTTCGAGCGTCTCGCCTCGCTCGTCGACAAGTCGCTCGTGCACACGGAAGCGATCGCCAACGGCACGCGCTATCGGCTCTTGGAGTCCACGCGGCAATACGCGCGCGAGAAGCTGCTCGAGCGGGGCGAGCAAGACGCCGTCGCCCGCGCGCATGGAGCGGCGTATCTGGCGTTAGCGGAGCAGCTCGAGGCAGCGTACGATACGACGCCGGATCGTGTGTGGCACGCGCAGGCCGAACCGGAAATGGAGAACTGGCGCGCGGTCTTGACCTGGGCGCTCACCTATCGGAGCGACGTGCTGATGGGACAGCGGCTGGCCGGCGCACTCCGCCCGGCTTGGGTGTATCTGGGTCCGGCGGAGGGTCGCACCTGGGTGATGCGCGCGCTCGAGCAGGCCGATGCCGAGGCGCCGCCGGCGGTCGTCGCTAAACTCGACTTCAGCGACGCGCTCCTGAACAGCGTGCTCGTGCAACATCGCGCCACCCACGTCGCGGCGGAGCGAGCGCGAGTAAGGTACGAGCAGCTCGACGACGTGCGCGGCATCGCGGAGACCCAACGTCTGGCGGGTTTCATTCTCGTCGCGCTGGGACAAGTGTCCGAGGGTGAAGCGCTCCTGCACGAGGCGCTGGCCTCCTCGCGTCGCCTCGGCGTCCGCCGGCTCACCAGCTTTGCGTTGCAAAACCTCGCCGTCGCGCGCAGCTCGGCCGGCGACGTCGCCCAGGCGCGCGCCTTGTACGGCGAAGCGCTCGCGATCTCCAAATCGCTCGGCGCGGAGCGGTCGGCGGCGAACGTTGCGCTCAATCTCGGCGAAGCCGAGTTTCAAGCCGGCGACGCGGAAAGGGCGCTCCAGCTCGCGGACGAGGCACTCGCCGGTTACGGCGCGTTGAACGACACCAATAGCTGCGCGACCGCTCTGAGTAACATGGTGGCGTATCTGGTGACGCTCGATCGTTCGGACGAGGCACGTGCGCGTGCGCGCGAAGCGCTCGAGCTGGCGCGCGTTGCGCAGCTCGACGTGAGCGTCGCGTTCGCGCTGCAGCACTTCGTCGGCGTTGCGGTGCTGCGCGCGGCTGACGCTGAGGCTTGGGCGCGCGCGGCGCGCCTGCTCGGCTACGTCGAGGCGCGTCTCCTCGAGCTCGATGCCGCGCGCGAGTACACGGAGCAGCAGGGCTACGACAAGATGCTGGTCGCGCTGCGCGCCTCGCTCGGCGAAGAGCGCCTCGCGGCGCTCATGGACGAAGGCCGCACCTGGACCGAAGAGCACGCCGTCACCGAGGCCATGCTCGTATGAACGCAACGCCCATCGAGGCGTGGGCAAAGTCGTCTGACCGGCACGTCGCCTCTCGTAGGAGCCGCGCGGCGGGGATCGCCGTTCGGGAAGAGCAACCATACTCCAGGCGAGTTGCCCAAGGATAAGGTACACGTATGAACGATGCACCGAACGGCACAGGCGTCGGCAGACGTCGTTTCCTGAAGAGCTCACTCGGCGCGGCTGTCGCGACGCTGGCCGCAAAACCCGCACTCGCCGCGACGCCGGCAGGACCGGCATCGGCGACGGGGCTACCGTCTCGGCCGAACGATCAGGGCGCCCCGCTTTCGGCGTACGGTCAGCCGTCACCCTATGAGAAGTCGGTCGTGCGCGTTCCGACCGATCTGACGCCGACGCAAATCTCGTCGTGGGACTTCACGCCGCTGCAGGATCTGCACGGCATCATCACGCCGAACGGCTTGTTCTTCGAGCGCAATCACGGTGGCGTGCCGGCGATCGATCCGGCGCAGCATCGGCTTCTCATCCATGGCTTGGTCGACAACGAGATCGTCTTCACGATGGACGATCTCATGCGCTATCCGGCGGTTTCGGAAATCCATTTCTTGGAGTGTTCCGGCAACGGGCTGACCGAGTGGAAGAAGCCAACCGGTAAGACCGTCCAGATCACCCACGGACTCGTCAGCTGCGTGGAGTGGACCGGCGTTCGCGTCGCTACGGTGCTGAAGGACCTCGGTTTGCGGAGCGGTGCGGCCTGGGTTCTCGCCGAGGGCAACGATGCCGCCGTGATGGACCGCAGCATTCCGCTTGACAAGATAATGGACGACGCGCTGCTCGTCTACGCGCAGAACGGCGAACGTCTCCGGCCCGAGCAAGGCTATCCGCTGCGCTTGTTGCTCCCGGGCTTCGAGGGCAACATGAACATCAAGTGGCTGCGCCGGCTGAAGGTCACGAGCGAGCCGTCGTACACGCGCGAAGAGACATCAAAGTACACCGACTTGCTCGCAAGCGGCGAAGCGCGCGCGTTCACGTTTGTCATGGAAGCGAAGTCGGTGATTACCTCGCCCTCCGGCGGTATGGTCATCGGACGCAAAGGCGAACAGGAGATTCGCGGCCTGGCCTGGTCGGGACGCGGCAAGATCGTGCGCGTCGATGTCTCAGCCGACGCTGGAAGGACCTGGGAGCAGGCGGCGCTGCAACAGCCGGTGCTCAGCAAGTGCCTCGTGCGCTTTCGGGCGCCATGGAAATGGACCGGCGAAAGTGCGGTGCTGCAGAGCCGTTGCTCGGACGAGACGGGCTACGTGCAGCCGACCTTAGCGGAGCTCGTCACCCCGCGCGGACTCAACTCGGTCTATCATCTGAATGCCATTCAAAGCTGGGCTGTTGCGTCCGATGGGCAGGTAACGAATGTTCATGCGTAAGCACGCTGCAATCGTGGCGATCGCGTTCGCCGGACTCACGGTCGCGCATGGCATCGCCACCGCGGATACGGCCAGCGGCCTCGGTAGGGCGGCGACGCCCGCGCAAATTCAGCAATGGAACGATGAGATTCCGCCCAGCGGCGCCAACCTGCCGCCTGGTTCCGGGACGGTCGCGCAAGGCGAAAAAGTCTATGCGACACAGTGCGCAGCCTGCCACGGAACGACCGCTCAAGGCGGTCCGATGGATAAGCTCGTCGGCGGTCAGGGAACGCTCAACACGGCGACGCCGGTGAAGACCGTCGGCAGTTACTGGCCCTACGCAACGACGGTCTTTGACTACATCCGGCGCGCGATGCCGTTCAATCGGCCGGGCACGCTGTCGAACGACGACGTCTACGCGGTCACGGCGTATCTTCTGAATCTGAACGGCATCGTGCCGGCGAGTTCAACGATGAATGCGACCACGTTGCCGAAAGTTCAGATGCCGAACCGCAACGCGTTCATCCTGAAAGACCCGCGCCCCGACGCACCTTGAGGCTAGCTAGACGGCTTTGATCGGGCGGTAGCGCGGCTCCCACATCGCGTTACGAACTGCCGTTTCCGCGTGCGGCGGAGTCACGCGCGCGAGCCCGTCGCGTGCCGCCTGCTCCGCGACGGCGGTTGCCACATGCACGGAGACCTCGCGCAGGTTCGCGACCGGCGGAAGAATCGCCGCACCGAGCTGCGAGGCATCGATCATCTCGGCAATCGCGCTCGCGGCGGCCATAAACATCGCATCATTGATCAGTCGCGCCCGGGTGACGATCGTCCCCAAACCAAGACCCGGGAAGAGGATCGCATTGTTCGCTTGCCCGATCGTGTACGTCGTGTTGTTGTAGATCACCGGCTCGAAGGGACTTCCGGCCGCGATCAACCCCTTGCCGTCGGTCCAGCGGATCAGATCGGCCGGCACCGCTTCAGCCAGTGCCGTCGGATTCGAGAGCGGCAGAATAACGGGCCGGGGAGTGCCTTCGGCCATCTCACGCACGACCGATTCGGTGAATGCACCGGTGACGGCCGACGTTCCGATCAGAATGGTCGGGTGGACGCGCCGCACGACTTCTTCCAGCGAGATGCCGCGTTCGCCGTCGCGCTTCCAGCCGCCGACTTCGGCTGCGGGCCGCGCGTACGGCCTTTGAAAGTCGCGAAGATCCGCCATATCGTCGACGAGCACTCCCTGCCGGTCGACGCACCAGAACTGGCGCGCAGCCGCTTCGGCGGACAGACCGTCAGCGCTCATCGCGTTCTGGATGAGATCGGCGATGCCGCAGCCCGCCGCTCCGGCGCCGAAGACGACGATCTTTTGGTCTCGCATTCGGCTGCGGGCGATCTTCATTGCCGAGATCACCGCGGCGAGCACGGTCGCGGCCGTACCCTCAATGTCGTCGTTGAACGTGCAGATCGACGAGCGATATTTCTGGAGAATCCAACGCGCATTGACGGCACTGAAGTCTTCCCAGTGCAGAAGGGCGTTGGGGTACAAGCGCAAGGCGGTCGCGATGTACCTATCGATGAAGGCTTGGTACTGCTCGCCGCGGACGCGCGGGTTGCGGTATCCAAGGTAGAGGGGATCGTCGAGCAGTGCTTGCCGGTCGGTGCCGACGTCGAGCATGATCGGAATCGTGCGCGACGGATCGATCCCGGCGGCGGCGGTATACACGGCCAATTTGCCGACGCAGATATCGATGCCGCCGACGCCCCAATCGCCGATGCCCAAAATCGCCTCGGCGTCGGTCGCCACGATCAGATCGACGTCGTCGGCGCCGGCCCCGGCATTCAGCAGCGCTTGCTCGATTTCATCCGGGCGGTCGATCGAAAGAAAAGCACCTCGCGGCCTGCGGTACTGAGCGCTGTACCGCTGGATCGCTAAACCCACCGTCGGCGTGTAGATGACCGGAAACATTTCATCGACGTGCGCGGCGAGCAGATGGAAGAAAAGTGTCTCGTTGCGATCCTGCAACGCATTCAGGAACCTGTTCCGAGCCAGGTCGTCCGGTTGGTTCTTGAAGAGCTCGTAAGCACGCGCGGCCTGGTGCTCGATCGTTTTGATCGCAGGCGGAAGTAGTCCGGTCAACCCCAGCGCCTGCCGCTCCTCCAACGTGAACGCCGTGCCTTTGTTGATCTGAGGCGTACGTAATACGTCGTAGCCCCGAGCGGAGATTTCGAAGGCGCCATTTTCGTCGACGTGATAAAACTTGGTCGGTTTGCGAACGCTAGTGACCGCCATACACGCCCTCGCCACGTCTGCCCCTGCTATGCAGAGTGAGGCTTCTTGCGGGGCCGGCCGCCTTTTTTGCCATTCGCGCGTACGGCTGCCGCCTTCTTTGCGCTCTTTATTTGGCCCGCGGCTCGACGCTGCTCGGTAATGCCGGAGAGCAGTCGCAGCACACCCGGAACGGAGTAGTCGAGGTCATCGCTGACGATGATCGCGGCGCCGCCCGGTGCAAGGCGAGCCTCCTGGAGTTCGTCCCTCGTGGCGTGGACGAAGCCCGGTATCAGGGAGCGAGGCACGGTCACAGATGCTCCTGAGAAGAGGGTCAGATGGAAAGCGTCCGAGTCCGACTCGTATCGCAGATCCCTCGCGTAGAACGGCTTCATCGCCTCGCCGCGCGCCTTCGCTCGCGCGATTTCGGACTCGAGTTTCTTGGCAGAAGGTTCACGATAGGAAGTGCTCACGATCCATGCTCCTCGCGGCGGGCTAAAGCGGACATCGGCACGGCTTGGCCGCCCGCGTATTTCGATCACCTCGACCGGACAGAGGGCGACCTTGATGACCGCGCCGCCGCGATAAACGTGAACGTGGGGAGGTTCATGGTCTCCGGGGATCACCCTCACTTCGAAACCACGGTCCCGAACAACGGTCGGCACTTAGGGAATTGTAAACCAAACGTCGCTAGGTTTCAAGCCCGTTCCGCTGGTCAGCTCGCAACCGGCCGCTCATTTTGGCCGAAGCCGCCGAAGAGCGCCGTCGCACGGAGCCTTTCTTGACGCATCGTGCGGCTGCTCCTCGATGAAACACGGGCGCTCGTTCCTTCGTCGAGCGACTGCGGAACGTCGGGTACGACGTCGTAACTTCAGTCGAGATCGTGCGTTTCGGCGCGCGATCAGGATGTTGCTGAGAAGACGACGGCAACCAACGTGCTTGTAAGCGGCAATAGGTCCATGCGGCCTTTGTTTGCATATTGACAACAATGGTTACAGGCTGGTAGACTGTATGAAGTGTGCGGATCATTGGGCAAATTGCGCTACAGAAGGCTGCTCGCAAGCGCGCCGATGCGGCCAACGCCTTAGCGATGTGGCGTGCGGCTGCTGCATCAGCGCGATGGAGGAATTTCGCTCAACTGAAGGCTGATGTCCCATCGGCTGACTACGTGCCACCGTTCACGATGTTCAACGTTAAAGGGAATAAATATCGACTGATTGCGTTGATCGACTATGCGGAACAAATCGTCGTGGTGCGGGCAGTCCTCACGCACGCAACATATAGCAAGGGAAAGTGGAAATGACTGCAGCGGCAGAACGGGAATATGGTCGATTGCTGAGTGCGCGTCGACCACATGCGATTAGCACGAAGCGTGCCTACGATGCGGCGATGCGCGAGATCGGGGAGCTCACGATGCGAGGCGAAGGCCGTTCCGCGGCTGAGACTGAGTATTATCGCGTGCTTTGCGCGCTGGTTGTCGACTACGAGCGACGCGTTGGAGCCGACCGTTGGCACGAGCTGACCCCTTTGGAAGCGTTGCGCGAGCTTATGGAACTGAAGGGCATAACCCAGACGCAGGTGGCGGAAGCGCTCGGAGATCGTGCGGCTGCCTCGTCTATTCTTAGTGGGCGACGGCAGATAAGTAAAGTGCAAGTCAAGCGTCTCGCGAAACTCCTCAATGTTGATGCCGGCGTATTTATTTAGCCCTCGTCGCCGGGGAAGGTAGCGGTTCGCATGAACGTGCGCTCATCGCCCCGTCCACCGACGTTGCCGCAACAGGACTCACCGCTCGAACGCATCGCGCGCGATCTCGAGCTGATCGCCGCGCGCCTCATCTACGGTTACGCGGATCCGCAAGCGACGCACCTGCCGATGCCGCTCGTCAAAGGGCGTGTAGCGTACCTCGAGATTCCGGGGAACCTGCCGTGGATCAACGGCTTCCTCTGGAACAACGCCGCGAACAACGCCAACGATGCGGCGGACACCCGCCTCACCGGGCAGTCGCCCTGGACGCTCCAATCGTATGCGGAAGTCTTCGCGACGGTGAAGGCGCCGCCCGTCGTCGAGAGTTGGAAGGACGATCGCTCGTTCTGCGTTCAGCGGCTCGCCGGGTTGAATCCGCTGACGCTCACGCGAGTCACGGCCGACGGTTCGGCCGGCGTCGCCTGGTCCGAGTTGCAACGCCGTGCCCCGTTCGCCGACGACATGTTGAGCCCATGGCTCGGAGGGGACGCGACCTTCGCGCGCGCGATCGCTGAGAACCGTTTGTACGTTGCGGATTACGCGCAACTCGGCAACATTACGGCCCCCGCCAACGCGCCGGCACCGTGGCAACAGAATCGCAAGCTGCTGGCGCCGCTCGCACTGTTCGTACGGCCGAAGGACTTCCCCGGACTCGAACCGGTCGCGATTGCCATCGATCCGCAGATGGTGTTCCGACCGACCGACGACAACGGACGCTGGGAGATGGCTAAGCTCTTCGTCCAAAGCGCCGACTACAACATCGCGCAAGTTCTCAACCATCTGTTGTTCACCCACCTGATCGAGGAGGCGTTTTGCCTCGCGACGGTGCGACGACTCGCGTGGTGCCACCCGATCCACCGTTTGCTCGCGCATCACTTCGGCCAACTGCTCATCATCAACGAACTCGGCGTGAGGCTGTTGCTCTCGACCGACGGCGCGATGCAGAAGATTCTCCAGGGCGCGCTCGACGGATCGCTCGAACTCATGCGCCAGGCCTACAAGAAGTGGTCGTTCGCGGATCTCGATTTCGAAGCGCGCCTGGCGTCGCGCGGCGTCGACGATGCGGTCGCGTTGCCGTATTACCCCTACCGCGACGACGGCCGTCTCATCTGGAAACTGCTCGGCGGCTATTTGTCCGACTACGTCGACATCTACTACGCGAGCGACGCCGAAGTGCGCGAGGATAGCGAACTGCAGGGCTGGGCGCAAGAGCTTGCCGGCTTACTCGATGAAGGCCAGGGTCGCGTGCCGGGCTTTCCCGAGACGATCGGCAGCCGCGAACAGTTGACGCTGGTGTTGCGCCGCATCGTCTGGACGGCCGGGCCGCAGCACGCCGCGGTCAACTATCCGCAACTCGACTTCGCCTCGTTCATCCCGAACATGACGGCTGCGACCTATCAACCGCCGGTCGCCGCAGGGCCCGTCAGCGAAGCTGAGTTGCTGGCCATGATGGCGCCGCGCGCCCAAACCGGAACTCAGGTCACGGTGAGCTACGTGTTGGCAGCCTGGCACTACGACCAGCTGCTCAATTACGATCTCTGTGCCGCCGATGCATCGCAGCAACTCGTGAGCAAGACCTACGCGCAGCTGCACGGGACGGTGCGCGAGTTGATCGTCTCGCGCAACCGCGACCGTCGTAAGACTCCCGGGTTGATCGCCTATCCGCACATGCTCCCCGAGAACATCCCGAACGCGACGAGCGTGTAACTAGAGGCGCATCGCCTCGACGACCGCCTCTTCCGGCGCGAGCGCGCGACCTTCATCGAGCGCGGCCGTCAGCTCAGCCTCGCTGAGATTCGCTTGCAAAAGCGCGCGTGTGTGTGCGTACACGAATTGTTCCTGCGGCATGCGCAGGCGCCCGAGCGCTGCGAACTGTGCGTCGGATGCGCCCAGTAAGCGCGTTGCGACGCCGCCCTCGCCGCGCTCGGCCGCGATACCGGCGAGCAGTTGCAACGCCGCGCCGATGAAACGTCCGCTGCCGCGGCGGCGGCCGTACGACAGTGCTTCGTGCGCGTCGTGGTAGGCCGCGTCGAGGTCGCCGAGCGCAAAGGCTGCAGCCGCCGCGCCGGTGAGACACCACATGGCCAAGCCTTCCGACGGCCCGCGGCCCATCGCGTCTGCTGCACCTTGCTGCGCGTAGCCGCGCGAAAGCGCGTAGTCGCCGGCTTGAAATTCGACCTCACTCAAGAACTGGTAGATCATCTCCGTCAGGTAGCGTCCCGGAAGCGGCCGATAGCACACGAGCGCCTCGTGCAAGAGCTCGCGCCGATGATCGGCTTCCGCGGGATCGGTGCAAACCGCAACGACGCACAGAACCCAGCCCAGCAGCGCCGGATCGCCGAGCGCGCGCGCGATCGCAAGGCCTTCCTCGGCGAGTCGCAACCCTTCCGTACGCCGGTCCATGTAGTAGCTCGCGAACGCAATGAAACCGAGCGCGGAGGCCAGCAGCTTCGGTTTCTCGAGCTCGCGATACAGCACCGCCGCGCGTTCCGCTGCTTCCAGCGAGCCTTTCGGAGAACCGATGTACGATTGAAACTTCGCGACCGCGAGCAAGAGTGCGGCTTCGAGCCCCTTGTCGCCGCCGGCGGGGAACGCGGCGATGGCCCGTTCGAGCAGTGCCAATCCCTCATGGTACAGTGAGAGTGCTTCGAACACGTAACTCAGCGTACGCACGAACGCGGCGCCGAGCACCGCTTCGGCGCCTTCGCCGAAGGCCCAGTCGAGCGCAGCACGTGCGTTGTCGAGATCGGCCTCGAGTTGGGCCGGCGCATCGCTTTCGGCATCGGGCTTGCGAATGGATCCTTCGAAGCGCTTCTGGTAGTAGTTCAGATGCCGGCGCCCGACCGAGGCTCGCTCTCCGCTTTCGTCGAGACGTTCGCGCGCGTAGGCGCGCGGCGTATCGAGCATGCTGTAGCGCGGGACCTCGTCCTGAGGATCGGCGCTCACGAGCGACTTGTCGACGAGCGAAGCCAGCGCATCGACGACGTCCCACTCGCCGATCGCACCGTCGGCAACGACGTTCTGCGCGGCTTGCAGGGTGAACGTACCGGCAAAGATCGACAATCGCTCCAGCACGCGACGTTCGGTTTCGTCGAGCAGGTCGAAACTCCAGTCGAGCGTCGCGCGCAGCGTTTGCTGACGCGGCAAGGCGCTGCGGTCGCCGCCGGCGAGCAGGCGAAAGCGGTCGTCGAGCCGTTGCGCGAGTGCCGGTAACCCGAGCGTCCGCGCCCGTGCGGCGGCGAGTTCCAAGGCGAGAGGGATACCGTCAAGCCGGCGGCAGATCGTCACGAGCGCGGCGCGCGCCCGTTCGTCGCCAAGGCCGGATTCGTCGAAGTTTGACGAGCGCTCGGCGCGTTCCAGAAACAGCTGCACGGCCGGCGAATGACGCAACGCTTCAAGCGAGGGGAGTTGGGGTTCGTCGGCCGGCACGGCGAGCGGTGCGAGCCGCACGAGATGTTCGCCTTGCACGCGGAGCGGTTCGCGGCTGGTCGCAAGCACGCGCAGCCGCGGGCACGCGTGCAGTAATTTCGAGACGATCGCCGCCGCCGCGTCGAGGACGTGTTCGCAGTTGTCGAGCACGAGCAGCGCCTCTTTGTCGTGCAGCGCGGTGATCCAGGCGTCGCTGGCCGCCGTGCCGACTTGTTCGCGCATGCCGAAGACCGCGCCGACGCGCGCCGAAACGAGTGTCGCTTCACCGACCGGGGCCAGCTCGACGAGCCACGTCCCGTCGGGAAACGTCCCGTGCAACGCGCGTGCCACTTCGATCGCGAGCCGCGTTTTCCCAACGCCACCGAGTCCGGAGATCGTGACGAGACGGAAGTCCCGCGTCAGCTTGCTCACGAGTTCGACGTCGGCGCCGCGTCCCACGAAGGATGCCGGCGACTGCGGCAGATTTTCGTTCCGGCTTGCTTCCGAGCGAAGCGGTGGAAAGTCCGCCGGCAAATCCGGTGCGCCGATCTGATAGACGTGTTCGGCGCGCTCGAGATCCTTCAGACGATGGGAACCGAGGTCGAGTACCGTTGCCTCCGCGGGTAGCGCACCGCGCGTCAGTTCGAAGGCCACTCCGGAAAGCAATATTTGACCGCCGTGACCGATCGCGAGCAGCCGTGCGGTGCGATTGAGCGGCGGTCCGAAGAAATCGCCGTCGCGCTCGTCGCAGGATCCGGTGTGCACGGCCATGCGCACGCGAAGCTCTCCGACGCCGGAGAAATCTCCCGCGGCGAGCTCGTGCTGCGCATTGAGCGCCGCCGCGACGGCTTCGTCCGAGCGCGCGAAGACCGCGCAGAACGCATCGCCGATCGTCTTGAATATGCGACCGCCGGCGTTTTCAACCGCGTGCCGCAGGATCTCGTCGTGCGCTCGCAGTGCGTCGCTCATCGGACCCGGAGCATGATCCCAGCGCGTCGTGCTGCCTTCGATATCGGTGAACAGAAACGTGACCGTGCCGGTCGGTTGCGCGGTCCGGGCCGGCGCGGTTATGGGGCGTCCCTCCGTTCGAAACGGATCGGCAGCAGCCGTGCGCCGCAGAGGTCGAGCGTCGTGATCCACTCGGGCGCGCCGTTGGGCCGCACGTCGCGCAGCCGCGCGGCGAGGACGGCGAAGGCCTCTTCCATCTCGATGTGGGCGACCTGGTAGCCGAGACAGTGCGTGCTGGCCGTGTCCGAACGTGAGCGGCGGCTTCGCTCGCTTCGCATCGATATCGAACTGTGCGTCGCCGAAGACTTTGCGATCGCGGTTAGCGGCGCCGATTCCGATCGTGAGCATCGTACCCCACGGAACGTGCAGGTCTTCGTAATCGAAAGACTGCCAAGCGATCCGCGAAACTCCCGAGATCGCAGGAACCCAGCGCAGCACTTCCTCGACGGCTGCGTGCGCGAGTTCGGGCCGTTCGGCCAGTAACGCCAACTGATGCGGATGATCGACGAAGGCCGCGAGTCCGAGCCCGAGCTGGTAGCGCGAACTGTCGGCGAAGGGCAGCCCGACGACCGCCGTGCAGAGCTCTTCGTCGTCGAGGCGGTCGCCGTCGAGATCGACCGAGATCAAACGCGAGATCAAGTCGTCGCCGGGCGCGCGGCGTCGCGCGGCGATCGTTTCGGCGGCGATCTTGGAGGCGGTCGCGAGCGCTTTGCCGACGGCGGCGTGCGAGCCGGGCTGCGGAACGAACATCTCGCCGAGCGTCGCGATGCTGCGTGCGAAAGCCGGACGCTGGTCTTCCGGAATGCCGAGCCATTCGTTCCACACGGCGAGCGGAAACGGCAGCGCGAACGCGGAGACGAACTCACATTCTCCCGACGTGCCGAATTTGTCGACCAGGTCGTTCGCGATGCGGCGCATTGCGGGACGCAAGCGTCCGATGTCGGCCGGCACGATCGCCGCCTGAGTCAGCCGGCGAAGGCGCGCGTGGCTCAAGCCGTTTTGATTCAGCATGAGCCCGCGCCACCAACGCGCGACGGGCCCCGTGAAGAAGAACCGAAGGTACGTGACGTACGTGCTGAACTGTGAGAGGCGCTGGTCGGCCATGAGCGCTTCGGCTTGCTCGTAGCGCAGTACCGTGTAGGCGGTGTAGTCGAAGCTGCCGAGGTGCACCAACGGGGTTTGGGCGTACCAGTTCGTTTCGCGCGCCCAGGCGACGTCGGAGGAATCGAAACGAAAACCCTTCGCAAACGTAGCGAGCACGGGAACGGGTTTCACCGGCGGAGTCATACGCCTCGCTTCGCTTCTTGGGACGCGCACCCCCCAAAGGTGGGTCTCGTGGGATTGGGGCTAGGTCCCCGAGCGTGGCCGCTGAACCCAAGCAACGCGGAGGTGCGCATGCTCGATCTCAAAAGCGCCGGCACTGCATCCTTGGCGTTCATACTGCTTTTTACGCAACTCTCGATTGCAGCAGAGGTCCGCCCAGTGCAGCGATCGACGTCGATCGATGCGCCTGTACCGAGCGGGCTCGTTGCGGTTATAAAAAACACGCCGCAAAGCGGATCGTTGGATCTAGGAGCGCTAAAAAACCCCTACATCAATGGTGTCGCGTTGCAGATCCATTGGAGTGACATCGAGCCGATCCAGGGAAAACCGGATTGGTCGCGGCTCGATCAATTGTTCGCCGCCGCAGAGTCATCAAAGAAATGGGTGCAACTCTCCATCTACGCCGGCTTTTTCTCTCCCGCATGGGCTCTAAAGGGCGTGAAGACCGAAGAATTGGCTGTGCAATATGGGCCCGACAAAGGCACAGTCATGAAGCTTCCGATGCCATGGAACCGCGTGTACCTTACTCGTTGGATTGCATTCCTGAAAAAATTGAGTGAGCGGTACGGGAAGTCACCCGCCTTTCGGGTGATCTCAGCGGACGGACCGACATCCGTCTCTGAAGAGATGACTTTGCCACAGTCGAAAAGCGATTTGAAGAAATGGCAAAATGATTCATACACATCGTCTAAGTTCATAGGGGCGTGGCAGAGGGTCTTTGAGGCTTACGCCGCCGACTTTCCGAAACAGTACGTCTCTCTTGCGGTGGGAGACGCGCTTAATATCAATGACCAGGGCAAGATGGAGCCTGGTGAGGGCATGACCACGAGGCAAACGATCATCAACCAGGCGATGGGCCTCTTGGGCCCTCGATTCTTGCTCGAGAACCATGATCTGCACGCAGGCCCGAAAAATCAGCAAGCGGCCACGAGTTTCGTGATGAGTTATAGCGGGCGCGTCACCACCGGACTGGAGATGCGCTGCGCCTCCGCACTCGGTACCTGCAGCGCCGCGATGGGCGCTGCGGGTGATCCCCCAGCCGCTTTGAGAAAATCAATCGACAAAGGAATGGAGCCCAACGCCGCCGGTCAGCATGTCAATTATCTGGAGATTTACGAACCCGATACCGTTGCAGCGGCGATGCAACCGGTGCTGAAGTATGGAGCATCGCTATTCGCTTCCGCGCCTCCCTTGAGGCCTCGGGCTTCGCCGCCACGCTGAAGATGGAGTCGTGAAGCCTGCGGGTTTGGATCCGGGACAGCGTCATGGTCTACAGCAGGTCTCGGCTTTTCTTGCCTCTGCTGCGTTCGTAGGACGGCGCTGAGCGTCGCTTAACGCGCAGCTGCCTGGCAGTGTTCGCGGGTTCATGACTGAGCGGCACCCGGCATACTTACGAAGGCGTCGACAAGACGATGTTGTTCGCATCGACGAGCATGATGGCATCATAGCCGCCGACCAGCGTTGCGATCATTGCCAAAACCATGGCTAAGGTCTTCATGTGGGTCCCTTTCTAAGGCAGAGCTTGAGGTGCGGTCGATCCGCATTTGCGGCGCCGATGACCCTATTTGACCACTGCCGCGTCCGAGAACCGTCCAAAAGGCGTCCTGAAAGCGTCCTCGACCCCGAACGGACCAAAAAAAGCGACCCGAAGCCAGGAGCCCTGCGCTGAAGGGCTCTCCGTCGATCGCGAAAAACGCGTCGGCACGAGAGAGAGTTTTAGGAGGAGAACGATGCGCTCAATCGCCCCACTCGCGTGTGCACTTGCTTTTGCGTCAGCCGCCATTGTCGTTTCGACTGAGTCAGCCCGGGCAGACACGTACACCGGCACGGTGACTCACGTTTCGACCGACAACATCAAGGTCAAGGACAGCACGGGCAAGGAGGTCAGTTTTCTCCTTGCGCCGTCATTCGACCAGGTCTTCTCGTCAGACGGCAAGACCACGTACCAAATGAAAAACCTCAAACCCGGTGGAGCTGTCAAGATTGTGTACCATCAACAGCTCGGCATCAGGTACGCGGACAAGATAATCGTCCTCAAGCCGTAGCTGCTTCTACGCGCGATCGAGGGCCATCATTAACGCCGCACGCGAACCGCTGACTGACATTCGCGAAATCCGACGGTTCCCTGCGCCCGGACCGGAGCCGCTCGGCCTCGCCTTCGACGGAGCGACGTTGTGGATCGCGAGCCGTGAAGCGCATCGACTGTACGCCGTCGACCCTGCGACATGGACCGTCGGCGAAGAAGTCCAAGCCCCAGGCGCTCCATTCGGGATCACGGTCGGTCGAGGCGAGATGCGCGTCGTGATCGGTTTCGGCGAGGATGACGACGATCGATACATCTATCGATTCGTCCCGCGCCATGGATTCAAGAGCGATCGTATCGAATGCCCGGATCTTAGCGGGGCGCACGTCGCCTTCGACGGCGATACGCTCTATTTATCGCAAGCTCATAACCGGCTGATCCTTGCCCTCGACGAGCGCGGCGCGGTAATTCGCGAAATCCGGCTCGACCGCACACCCGTCGGCATGATCGTCGTCAAAGGCTTATTCTATCTCGTAACCGGAGAAAAGAATTTCAGAAACTTGCAGCTCACAAAGGTGGACGCACGCGGAGAGACGCCACGCGTCACCGCGCTTGCGTCCATCCCCTTCACCGCGCGCGGGCTCGCCACTGACGGCTCACAATTCTGGACCAGCGATCGCACAAACAACGAGATCGTCGCATTCGCAATCCCCAAGTCCGAGCTCGAAGGAATGTTGATCTAGGGTCAAGCTGACACGTAGACCACTTCGCCCCCGATAATCTTCGCCGTGTACCAGACGTTGTTCCATTGATAGTACGTAGCACCGCTGTTGTGGACGATCGTCGCCGATTGCGGCAGATACGGAACCATGACGCCGGGCGGAGCTTTGATGACGACGTAGTTCGAGCCGGTCCACTTGTAAAAGTAGCCGTTGAAATAGTCGTAGGTCGTGTTGCTCCCGCTGACCTGGACCGTGGTGTATCCCGAGGGGAGGCTCGTGACGACGGCACCGGTAGGCGGCGCGGCGACGACATATCCGGCACCCGTGGGCGCGGGAGCGTAAAAGGTGCCGTTGTAGTACGAGTACGGCGCGTTGTTGACGTACACCGTGGTGGCCGCCGGCGGTGTCGAAGCGACAGCCGCCCCGATTGCCAAGCCGCCGACTAAACCGGCTGTCGCCGCTCCCCAGCCGCAGCCACCGCAGCCGCCGTAGTAGCCGCCGCCGTAGTAGCCGCCGCCGTAGTAACCACCGCCGTGATAGCTGTTGTCAAAAGTGTTGACGTTATTCGTGCGAGTGTTTTCAGCGCTATGCACGTTACTCGTTCGGGTACTCTCGGCGCTGTTGACGTTCGACGTGAAGGAGCTCTGACGGTTCTGTTGATTTCCCGACATCGCACTTTGGCGCTGCGCCTGGTTCGTCGTGCTCGTGCCGCTCGGTGGTCGACTGAAATTGCTCGGAGCGGAGTGACTGAAACCCGCTGAGGACGCGTGTGAGATCGAGCCCTGGCCTCGGAAGTCGCCGCCGAACCCGCCGCGGTTGAATCCACCGAAGCCGCCCCGGTTGAAGCCGCCGCCGCCACGAAAGCCGCCGCCTCCGAAGCCCCGCGCCTGGACCGGCGTGTTACCGCCGAGGCATGACGCCACGAGGCACATCGCGATCACTACTCCGACAAGGCTTCTCCGGTAAACTACTTTCGAGGTTTGCTTATTCTTCATTGTGCACCGTTCTTCGAAATCGCAACGAAGTCAACATGAACCGCGTCTTTCGGCGGAGTGAAACTGAACACCGAGGCGTCGATGGGCGCGAACTTCCAATCATGGAAAGTGGCCGTGTATTCCGGCTGCCCAGGTAGCTTCTTGTAGGTGACGGACAGCTCGCGGATAAGCGGCGTAGCGCCGTCGTCGATCCAGATCTGCCAATTGATGTCGGCTTGAGTGAAGAGGAGATGATGCGTGGCAACGCCGTCGACGGAGCTCGAACCGAGATCGTAGCCGCTTTGCAGCTTGGATCCCAGGGACTTTACGGGATCGTTCGAGACGAGGTCGTCCAAAGGAACCGTAAAATCGTACTTCGCGAAGATGGCGTTTAAGGTCGCGCCGTTATCGTTGCTTGCCGCCGTCGTTCCGTAGACGTTGGCAGTGCGATCGAAGAAGACGAAGGTCTTACCGTCGCTGTAGAAGTTTGCAGCACGGCGATCGCTCGTGTAACTGACGAACAGATTGCCCGGCCGCACGACGTCGTACGTCGCCGTCGCGTGGAGCTGATACTTGATGCCCGAAGCCTGGACGTCGTCGTATCGAATGTCGGCGCCGAATGAAAACGAACTTTGGGACTTTAGGTACGCGGCAGCCGAGTCAAGGAGGTGGAGCGCTTCAGGCTCGACCTTCGGGGCGACTGCCGCGTCGCCTCGGTCCGAGGCTGCCAACAGAATCACGCCTGCAAGCGCGACGCGCAATGCTCGAAAGAAATAGGGTCTGACCCTGAAATTCATAGCAGACTTTAGTACCTCCAAGACGAACCGCGAGCAGAGTACATTTCCCCATTTTAGTCTGCGCGTCTTGCAAACCAACCCGGTGAAAGGCTTGACGGGTGGGGCTCGCTACGCAGCGAAGGGCGCGACACCAGCCAGCACTAACCTCCGGGTTTCGTAGTTGGCTTGAAACGGAGGGAATGGTTCATGAGCAGCGCCGGCCCCGGCACATGATGCATGGTTGGGGAACGTGGGACGCGAGCTGGCTCTGGAGCCTGGCGCTCGTCGCGATCACGATCGCGTTTCACGCGACCGGGATAGTTTTCATCGGAACTGCGAGCGCACGGATCCGAGCCAGACTCCTGCGCCGAGGCGCAACCTTTGTGGATAGCGCGCCTGCAACGATCCTCCTTATCGTCGCCGTGGCTCTGTCGCTGGCAGTCCTGCACGCGATCGAGTGCATCGCCTGGGCGATCGTCTTTGTATGGCTCGGCGCGCTGCCATCTCCAGCCGATGCGACACTCTATTCGGTCGACTCGATGACAACGCGCGGGGCGTCCGGCCTTTCCCTAGCCCCACAATGGCGCATGATGGGCGCGACGGAGGCGGGCGATGGGATGCTCCTCTTCGGAATCAGCACGGCGTTCCTGTTCTACGTGATGGTGCATCTCTGGAAAGACGATTCAGAGAAATTGAGTTAGCGGACCACTCGATCAGTGCGGGTGCGTTACCGTGATGCCGTCGGGGTAGGATCCCTTAAACGGCGACCCCACCGCCGGTGTCAGCGCGCCGCTGCTCGCGTCGATCGTATAGGCGGAAACAGTGTGGTCGATATCGTTGATCACGTAGGCGAACTTGCCGGTAGGATCGACTGCCACGCTTTCGGGTTCAGAGCCCGCCGCGAACGGTGACCCCGCCACCGGCGACAGCGCGCCGGTCGTCGCGTCGATGGCATAGACGGACACGTTGAGGGAGAGGGCGTTGGCCACGTAGGCGAACTTGCCGGTAGGACCGATTGCCACGGCATCGGGCCCGCTGCCCGACTTGAACGGCGACCCCGCCACCGGCGTCAGCGCGCCGCTGGTCGCGTTGACGGCATACGCGGAAACATTGCCGTCGCCGAAGTTGGTTACATAGGCGAACTTGCCGGTCGGATCGACCGCCACGCTAACGGGGCCGGTGCCCGATTTAAACGGCGATCCCGCCACTATCAGCGTGCCGCTGGTCGCGTCGATGGTGTAAGCGGATACGGTATTGTCGCCTTCGTTGGTCACATAGGCGAACTTGCCCGTCGGATCGATGGCCACGTTCCAGGGAGTGCGGCCCGCGCCAAACGGCGATCCCGCCACCGGCGTCAACGCGCCGCTGGTCGCGTTGATGGCGTAGGCGGACACATTGTTGGAGTCACGGTTGGTCACGTAGACGAACTTGCCCATGGGATCGATCGCCACGTCTTCGGGATTGGCGCCCGCCGCAAATGGCGATCCCGCGACCGTCGTCAGTGCGCCGCTCGTCGCATTGAGGGCATAGGCGGAAACGCTGTTCGCGACCTCGTCGACCACGTAGGCGAACTTGCCTTTGGGATCGGTCACGATGTTGCGACCGCTGCCCGTCCCAAATGGCGACCCCGCAACGGGGATCAGTGCACCGCTGGTCGTGTCGATGCTATAGGCGGAAACGGTGTCGTCGCCGTTGCTCACATAGGCGAACTGAGCTCCGGTACTCTGCGTGCACCCAATAGCTACAAGAAATGTTCCGACCGATAAGAACGCAATAATGTTGCGCATCGCACGTATCATGGCTTTGGAGAAGGCGTTCCGTCGATCTCCCAGCCTTCGGCTTCAATTATGATGTGCTGGATCAACACGGCGTTCGCATTCGCGTTGAGATCGGGAAGCGCCGAGTACTGCGAGACCCAGGACTGCGTGAAGGAGAAACGCTGAACAGCTCGGCCGGCTTCGTCGTAGAGCACGACAGAAATGTTCCTTCGAGACGAGGCTGGGGGCGCGACGTTCCCAGATTTCGCCACCGCGCCGGCCCACTGCGCAAACTGCGAATCTCGCGTGACCCCTCGCTCGAGCGTCACCGATTCATACTTCGTGTGGCCGACCATGTGCGTTGCCGGCGACGACGACATCTCATTGAAGCCTGCGACGACGCGACCGTTGTAGCGCAACCGATAGCGGTACTGCCGATAGAAGTTGTCGCCCGCTGATTGGAGCGCCGACTGGCGCGGCGCCGGGGGCGAGGCCTGGTCCGCCCGACCTTGAGAAAACGCCGTTGCAAAGAGCAACAATCCAAACGCCGCAGCCGCTGCTCGCGCCTCATTCCGCATCGTCGACCTCCCTTCTCCGGTTGGCGTAACCAAGGACGTTCGTTGTCATTGGAAAACGCTAAGGCAATCCGCCATGGAAAGATGGTGTACCTGGGCCGCTGGTTTTCATTCCCCGACCAGCTGAGCTGCGGGACGAGAAGAGGAGAACGCATATGCGTGGTCTTTTTCACCTTTTGATCGTGGTTCTTATTCTCGTTATGCCGGCCGTAGCGCAGGCCGCGACCTTCAATCAGGTCACTTTCAAGGTTACCACCGGCAGCGATGACCTGCGGGGCGATAGCTCCGCAACGGCGGTGCTGCACTTCAGCGGCGGCGGCAGCCAAACGTTCGTGCTCAAGTCTCAAAGCGAGAGCGGCTGGGCGAATAATTCGGTCCACAGCAAAGCATTCGGCCTAAAGAGTGCCAAGCAACTGGACGCTTTCAAAAAGATCGCCATCACGTTGACGTCTCACAACGGCGCTTTTGAAACCGACGACAACTGGAACGTCCAGAAGCTCAACATTACGGTCTCAAACTCGGGCGCATCGCGAACGTGCCTCTTGCAGCGTGCAGGGAATCCGCTGGTGAGGTTAACCGGCAGCTCTCCAAGCGCGAGCTACAAAGCCCGTGCGGGCTGCAAGCAAACCGGTTCGAGCGCTTCTTCGATTGGTTCGCCGAGCGTCGGCAATATCGATCAAGATATGTTCGCGGTGATGAAAGCGAGCGACGTCCATGGAGCGTCGCTTGCAATCCTCGACGGCACGCGCCTCGTCTACGCCAAAGGCTACTCTTGGGGTCCGGCGGGAACGCCCGCGGTCTCCCCGACGACGCTATTCCGCCAGGCGAGCGTTTCGAAGCTGATCACGGCCCTCTCAACGATGCAACTGATCAGCGAAGGGAAGCTGACGCTCCAAACCACCATGCAAAGCGTTCTGAACTTGAAGACCCACAGCGGCAGGGCGCCCACCGACAAACGCTTCGCGAACATTACGATCCAGGATCTGCTGGAGATGCGCTCGGGACTCGACTCGACTACCGAGGTGAAAGACGTGACGATCGCGAGCGCCCTCGGAAAGTCGCTTCCCATCGATGCCGCCGACATCCAGACGTACGCGGCCGGCGAAACGCTGATCAGTGCGCCGGGCGACAGGTCGCAGGCCTTCTACAACGACTCCAACTTCGATTTCCTAGCATATGTCGTGGCGAAACTCCGTAACGCAGCGTCGTTCATCGAAGCGATCCAGGCTCCGTTGCTGAAACCCCTCGGAATCACGCGAATCCGATCGGCGCAAGCCTTGCGCTCTGCACAATTACCTAACGAAGCGACGTATTATCCCAATCCGTACCAAACCGCCAAGAGCGTGATGACTCCCGCGCAACCGACGGTCGAACTTGGCTACGGAGACAAGAACCTCCCGAACATGCAGGGCGGCGGCGGCTTGAGTGCGGCCGCCACCGACATGGCGCGTGTGTTGGCCGCCATGCAGCTGAAAGAAGACAATCCGGTCTTCAAACCGGGCATGGTGGACCGGATGCTCAAACTCTCATACGCGGCCGACAACGACAAGCGCTTCACCCACAGTAACGCCTTCGGCTACTACGGCTTAGACTCGGTCGGCCCGGTGAAATCGGGTGGGAGCGTACCGCCTTACCAGGCCGACAAGGGCGGCTACCTCGAGACGAGTCAGAACGCGATCTTCTATCAAGATGGCGGCATCAGCTACGTCGTCTGCTGGAACGGACATACGACCGGCGGCGAGAGTTGGTACCCCGTGTTCAATTCGGTACTAAAGGCTGCCGTCGCTCACAACTGGGGCAACATCGACCTGTTCCCAAAGTATGGGATGCCCGCGTTTCATACAAGCGCCCATGCGGTCCCGCACTTCCCGGTGCCTTTGCCGCCTCCGATCCCGATGGAACGGCTCGACCCGCGCTACAACCACGGATAGGAATCGGCGCACTCCGCCGGACGCGGTTCTAGGCGGTCCCTGCCGGACGGCGGCGACGGACGATCGCGGACACTTCTGGTTTCGGCATCGTCTGGATGCTTGGTACCGTCGGGCTCGGTAGTTTGACGAGTTGCTTCTCAACGATGCTGAGCGAGTCGGCCGTCTGCGGGAGCGATGGGACGCTGATGTCTGCAGGCTCGCCAAAACCGAAGGCTGCGGTCAAATCGCCGCAGGTGTCGCGTCGCCACTTCGTCAGATAGGGAACCTCGACGCCAAAGCGCGCTTCGATGAATCGCAGCGTCGAAGTGTGGTCGAAGGTGTCGCCGCAGACGAATCCCCCGCGCGTAAACGGCGAGATCGCGAGGCACGGGACGCGGAAACCCAAGCCGATCGGCACGCCTGCCACGAATTCGCCGGGCGTCCCGAGTGGCGGCGTCGGTGGTACGACGTGATCGAAGAGCCCGTCGTTCTCGTCATAGACGAGGATGAACGCAGTGCGCGACCAGACTTTTGGGTTGGACCAGAGCGCTTCGAGAATCGCTCGTAGATAGTTCTCCCCGGCCGCCGGCAGTTTGTCCGGATGCTCGCAGAGATCGTACGGCGGCACGATCCATGTGACTGCAGGCAGATTTCCCGTGCGAAAGTCCTGCAGCATCGCCTCGACCGAACGCATCTTCGCCGCGTTCTCGTACAGCGTCGAGGTCCTCGGAGCGTCCTGGAACGCCGCGAAGTTCATGATGACATCCAGTCCGACCGGATACTCGGCGGTGCTCTCGGGCCGGTAGATGCGCCATGAGACACCGGCCGCATCGAGACGTTGCGCGTACGTCTCCCAGGTGTACCGCCGGCCCCGATTGTTGGTCGCCGGTCCACCATTCTTGCCCCCGGAATCGATCGAAGCCGTCAGCCAATAATACCGATTTGGATTCGTCGGTCCCATGACCGAGCAGTGATATCCGTCGCAAATCGTAAACGCGTCGGCGAGCGCGTAGTAGAACGGAAGATCGGCTCGCGTGTAGTAGCCCATCGTCAGCGGGGCTCTTTTGCCATCGCTCCTGTAATGCGCGTTGATCCAGCCGTCCTGGCGGCCGCCGTTCCAAGCTTCGTGCAATGTCCCCCAGGCGTGACTAAGATCGTACAGCCGCTGCGCGTTCGTCGTCTTGGTGTCGAGATGAAAGGGCAGTACGTAACCGTCGCTCGAGTGCCGGTAGGGTTGATAGAAGACGCTGCGGCCATCGGGAAGCCGCGCCGCGCCGGCATCGCCGAAGCCGCGCACGCCGCTTAGCGTGCCGAAGTAATGGTCGAACGAACGGTTCTCTTGCATCAAGAGCACGATGTGCTCGATGTCGGAGAGTTTCGAAGGAACCGGTTGCGCGTTAGCCGGACGCAACCACTCGACGTACGGCACAGCGACCGCGGCCGACGCCAGCGAGAGAAAACCCGATCGCGACAGATGCCTCACGCGCCCGGCCTTCGCGTTCCGAATGGCCACCCTCTCTCGAACGCAGCGAAACTCGGCCGGGACGCGCTCAACCGGGCGTCGAAAAGCGCCTACCGAGCCGCGGCGAGTCCAGCGACTCTGCACGAACGATAGGGAGCGATTATGACGAACTTTAAAGTTCGCGGTTTTCGGCGCGTAGCCGGCCTCATCTGTGTCGCCGCTATCCTTGCGGTAACGACTCCGGTAAAGGCCACAATTGACGTCTCGGGCAGCGACCCGGTCAGCCGATGGCTGCACTCGATCCCGCCTTCTTGCAGCTTTTTCCGTCCATCCGAATCGTACTGGGTCGGCGCGGTGATGAACGATGACTGGAAGCAATTTCCAAAGAACGGCAACGAGCAATCGATTATGCAGGGAATAGCGTCTATTCGCGCGTTCTACGATCCCGTCCACAAGATCGCCGCCTTTTACGAAAGTGGAACTGACACGCTCAACTACGCCGTCATCGGCGGCGCTGCGCCGCCTCCCACCAACGCCAAGGTGACGACGATAAAAGATCTATCGTCCGTCATCCTCGGCGGTAACGTGCGTCTCGGCCAGACCGTAGCCCAAGTCTCGTCGGCGGTAGGTCTGAAGTCGTTGCTGCACCCTTCCGCCGCGCCTTCGTGTCCAGGCTACAGCGCCGTCGGTTTCTGTTCGTGGAACCGTACGGGCTGCGTATGCATCCTGGGGCCAGTGTCCGGGCCGGAAAAGAAGTTCGGCGTCGCCGTCTTCCACGAAGGTCGTGTCGTCGCGCTGGGTTGGGACGATGGCGAGTGCGGCTTCGGCTAAGGCGCCAGTAGCTTCGTCGTCTGATCTCGTCGAAACTTTCTTTTGGGACGCGCGTACGAGTGCCAAAGGGACGCTGGATGGGTTCAGCTCGTACGAACGGGGTGACGTTGCGTCAGGCCGCGCTGATAGTCGGCTTCGCGTACCTCCTGAACCCCGTGGCCTACGCCGAGTTCGCCATCTACCCGAAACTCGTGATCCACGGCAACGTTGACGCGACCTTTGCGAGCATCAGCTCCCATCACGGGCTCTTTCTCGCCGCACTTTTTTGCTATCTGATCAACTTCACCGAAGACATTATCATCTTCGTCACGTTTTTTGGTGAACTCGTCTTCATGCTTTGGCTGTTGATCAGAGGCTGGAAGCTTGACGAGACGAAGCGCGCGCCTAGTTCCGCCGGCGACGCACGCGCGACATAACCCAGGCGTGCGCTAGCAGCACTCCGGCGCCCATCCCGCTTGTTGCCAACGGCACGAGAAGTTCTTCCACGGGCACGCCTACGACGTGAGCGAGCAGGGGCGTCATCGTGCTACTTGTCGTCCGCGGGAGAAGCCATTGCGTTTTCTAACACCTTGCTCCACTTCGGGTCGGGCGGAGCGCCGGAAGCGTATTCGTCGTGCCAGTTCCACCACTCGTATGGCGGCGTCTGAGGGTAGCCCTCGGGCGAGTCCTCCCACTCTTCTTGGCGCCCGAGCGGGGTCAAATCGAGGTAGTTCCACGTGCCGCCCATCTGTTCGTCGCCGCGGCTGTTGATGAAGTACGTGTGAAACACGCGCTCGCCGTCGCGGATGAACACGTTCGTGCCGTGCCACTCGTCCACGCCGAAGTCGACGTCGAAGCCGTTCAGCATCGTGTACCACGGCATGTCCCAGTCCATCCGCGCCTTCACGCGCTGGATGTCCGCCTGCGGCGCGCGCGAGACGAAGGCGAGCGTGGTGTCGCGTGCGTTCAAGTGCGCGAGATGCGCGACCTGATCGGCGCCTAGGGAACAGCCGCGGCAGGCATGTTCGGGCCAGCCGAACACGCCAGGCTCGAAGAAGGCGCGGTAAACGATCAGCTGACGGCGGCCCTCGAACAAGTCGAGCAAACTCACCTTGCCGTCAGGTCCGTCGAACTCATACGCTTTCTCCACGCGCACCCATGGCATCCGCCGGCGCTCGGCGGCCAGCGCGTCGCGTGCGCGAGTCATGGCTTTCTCTTTGACGAGCAGCTGCTCGCGGGCAGCCTCCCACTCTTGCTGTGAGACGATCGGAGGTGTTTTCATTGCAAGATGTCCTTTCCGTTTTTGACATTCAAATGGACTGCGTGCTGCTGCGTGGCGGATCGAAGGGAGATGTCCGGCCGCCTTCAGCGACGAGCTTCATGCGTGCAAGACAGTATTCCCAACCCGCGATGTGATCTGGCATCCAGTCGGCGGGCAACTCGCGGTGAACGAGGTTGAGGCGAGTCCCCGCGCCTTCCGGCAGGAGCGTGATTTCTACGACCGTGGAACCGGCCGGAAGCTCGTGCCCTTCGCCCTCGAAGCCCCACGTGAACGTCACCTTCGAATCGGGGATCGCTTCGAGATACGTCCCGCGGACGATGTCGCTCGGCGTCATCGCTATGCGGAAGAGACCGCCAGGACGCGGATGCACCTCGGCCTCGGTTCCCATCCACTCTGCGATCTTCGTAGGCTCGGTCAGGAACGAGTACACGATAGACGCCGGAGCGTCAATGTAAATGTCCTTGACGATCATCGCGAACGCCGCGCCTTTTTGCGCGCCTCACGTTCCGCCGCGGCCTTGAGACTCGCGAGGCGCTTGTCCCAAAATCCATCCAGAAAATTCCGGAGCTCCGCGAAACCCTCGGTTCGCACCGCGTAGATCCGGCGCGTGCCTTCGCGCCGCAACACCAGCAAGCCGGCGTCGGTTAGGACGCGAAGGTGCTCTGAGATCGCGGGGCGGGTGGTGTCGAATTGCTCGGCGATGTCGCCGGCACGCATCTCGCCGCCTTGCAGCAGGGTGAGAATCGCGACCCGCCGCGGCTCGGCGAGGGCTTTGAGAACGCTTTGCATGTGCTCCTTACGATGGCTTGCGATACCCTAATGTAAGCACATACTTTCGAAAGTGTCAACCTACTAACAGACTTAGCCGATGGCCGGATCGCGAGGAGGCCTCGCCCGGGGGCCGTCGCTTAAACTGGAGTAGTGCCATCCATGTTCAAGGCTGTCGACCTGCCTCCGCGACGAGCGCGCGCCCGGTTTCGATCAATTGCTTCACGACCGCGCCGAGGTCCCGAAAGCGATCGTCGTGCGTTTGGCCGCGGCGGTAACGGACGTAGATCTGCTGATCGATCACCGCGTAGCGAAAGATGTTGAAGGCGCGATACCAATCCACGTTTGTCACGTCGCGACCGGTTCGCGTCGCGTAGCGTTCGACGATGTCGCGACGACTTGGAAAGCCGGAACCGACGATCGGCATCGTCGAGTGCTGGAAGGCAGGCGGATCGCCGGGCTCTACCCAGAGCGCAAGCACGTTGCCGAGATCGCTGAGCGGATCGCCCAGCGTTGACATGTCCCAGTCGAGAACCGCAACGAAGGTCTGCAGATCCTCGGCAGCGACGATCGCGTTGTCGAGTTTGTAGTCGTTGTGGACGACTGCCGAACCGCTCTGCGCCGGCTGGTGTGTGGCAAGCCACGCGATGACGTCCTCGGCGGCCGGGCGGTCATCGGTCTCGGCGGCGTACCAGCGTTTGATCCAACCATCCACTTGGCGTTGAAGGTAGCCTTCGGGCTTTCCAAGATCGGCGAGCCCGCAGGCTAGGTAGTCGACGCTGTGCAGCGCGGCCAACGCGTCGATGAAATTCTCGCCGAGGTGACGTTGCGCAATTGGATCGTCGACCAGTCGCGCCGGCAGTTCGCGCCGGATGACGACGCCGTTGCGCCGTTCCATCACGACGAAGTCGACGCCGAGCACATCGTGATCGGTGCAAAGCAGAAAGGCACGCGGCGCGAGTGCGAACGGTTGCCACAACTTCGAGAGAACGCGATACTCGCGCTTCATGTCATGCGCGCCCACCGCTACCGGACCGTGCGGTGGACGCCGCAGGACGAACTCGCGCTCGCCGAACCTCAAAAGATAGGTCAGATTTGCGTGACCGCCTCCGAACTGCCGTAGCGTGAAATTGCCCTCGGCTTCCGGGAGGTTCGCACGCAGATACGGCTCGAGCCGCGTCGTGTCGAGCTCCTCACCGGGCCGGACTTCGATCGTATCGTTCGCGCTCGGATGCGCCCGGGATGCGGGCTCATGCATGGTTCGCGCGTTCGTTCGCGGCGAGCGGCGGACCCTCTCGGCTGCGGCGGTGCGACCGGGATGCCGGCGGAGCCGGCACGAACTCCGCAAGATGAAAGCCTTGCTTGGCGCAACCGCTCTCATGCTCGTAAGCTCGGCCGCGTTAGCGCAGCCCTCGCCGAAGCCATCGCATATGCACGCCGTCCAGCTCGTTAGACTGCCCAATGGCGACTACACGCTTCCACAGCACGTCCTAGACGCGTGGGGAGAGAGCGCCAAAGTCACCTTCCACCCCGAGGGCCCGAAGACGCTCGTGACCGTCACCGTCTCCGCCAGTTCGAAGAAGACGCACCAATTCAATTTGAAGTCCGGCGCTGACTGCGTGCACATGAATTCTGTGGTACCGTTGGGACCGGCCGTGCCGGGGCAGCCGTCGCAAACCCTCGTCTCCCTCCCGATAAATCTGAATAGCAAGAATTATGCGATCGACATGCAGGACACGACGGCGAAGCAGCAGTTCCAAGAGGTTTGCGCGCAACACGGATAGCGAAACGAAGGGCTGACGATGCGCGCAATCGTGTGTTCCGGTTACACCGGCCCGCGCGATCTCTTTGTGGGCGATGTGCCTGAGCCGGTGGCCGGTCCGGGCCAGGTGCTCATCGAGGTCCACGCGGCCGGCGTCAATTTTCCCGACGTGCTGATGACGCAAGGTTTGTACCAAACGAAACCGCCGCTGCCGTTCGTGCCCGGTGTTGAGGCGGCCGGCGTCGTCGTTGCGGCCGGCGACGGCGTCACCGCGCCGCGGACCGGCCAGCGCGTGGTCGCCGGCGTTCTCGGCGCGTTCGCGCAGCGCGCAACTGCGCGCGCATCGCATACCGTGGTGCTACCCGACGCGATCGACTTCGCGACCGCCGCCGGCATGATGATGACCTATGGCACCGCCTATCACGCGCTGGTCGATCGCGCGTTGCTCATGCCTGGCGAAACGCTCCTGGTCACGGGCGCAGGGGGTGGCGTCGGGGTCGCCGCGGTTGCGATCGGAAAAGCTCTCGGCGCGCGCGTGATCGCGGTCGCGAGTTCGGAGAAGAAGCGCGCCGCGACGCTCCGTGCGGGAGCCGACGTTGCGCTCGACGCGACGGCGGAGGATTTGGTCGAGCGCATCAAAGCCGAAAGCGACGGTGGCTTCGATGTTGCGATCGACAACGTCGGCGGCGCGCAGTTCGATGCGGCCCTACGCTCGGCACGTTGGCGAGCCCGTCTGCTCGTCGTTGGATTCGCCTCGGGCACGATTCCGCAGATTCCCGCGAACCGGCTTCTCCTCAAAGAGCTCGACATTCGCGGTGTTTATTGGGGCGATTGGGTCACGCGCGACCCCGAACCCAACCGCGATAACTTCGCGGCGCTTTTCGAGCGGATCGAAAAAGGCACGCTTCGCCCGACCGTCGACGCGACGTACGCCTTCGAACAGGCACCGCAAGCCGTACTGGATCTGATGGAGCGCCGCTTAGTCGGGAAAGGCATCGTCGTCGTACGCCCAGACGGGCGCGGCGTCGAACGCTAGACGGGCCCTCCGCGGATTGCTGCGCCGCTACGGCGACGATGACGGCGACGGAGTTGGTGCCGGCGTCGGCATCGGTGTTGATGTCGGTGCCGGTATCGAACCGCTTGGGCTCGCCGCATCGGCGGGCACCGGCGAGACGGTCGTGTCGGGCGATTCCGCCGGCGCCGGGCTCGGCGACGACGTCGCTCGGCAAGAGTAGTAGTAGGTCTCGAAAAGGTCGTCGGCGCCGGCCTTCTCAACGAAGGTTGCCGCTAAGTGATTGCTGTTCGTTTTATCGCCCGGTTGGCGATCGCCGAACTGGTGGCCGTTCGCGAATCGAAATGCCGCCAGTCCTACCTGTAGCGTGGACCAGGTACTCGCCGCGTCGGTCTTCCTGGTCGCCGATACGATCGTTTCGAACCCGTTCCGGCCGAGCACCATCGCATCGCCTTCGTAATATTCGTGACCATTGCCGGCTTGCAGACGCAGCATGTAGGCTATCGTTGCGCGCGAGCGATCGAAAACCGGCGGGCGCGCAAAGCCGAGAACGTCGTTCCAGCCGTTCTGCCGGTAATACCGCGCGATGGAAGCGGCCACGTCATCGAAATTCATGCACTCCCAATCGTCCGGGATCGTAAACCCGCAATTGCAAAATTCATACTCGACCGTTCCGATGCGCGTCAAGCGGAGCGTCGCTTCGGTTGTTGGGTCACCGCCACCCAACAGGGCATCCAATTTGTGCGCATCCGCACCGAGGAGCAACTTCGCGTTCGGCGGCACCGTGAGGATGGCTCCGGAGGACGGAAGGGTGTGCACGCCCGTCACCCAGTGAAGTGCGCTGACGCCGGGGATATTCTCGAGAAGTTGAGCTCGCGCGGTAGCGGGCAGCACGAGGGCCGCTGCGAGCATGAGCGCTGTCAGGAGCCGTTTCACCGGAAAAACCCCATGGGCGAGCTCTCCGTTTTGAAGCGATATACTACGTTATCGGTTGGCGCGGCCGTTGTCCAGACGGTTCGCAGTTGATCCACGGCGAACGGAACCGTCGTGAGCGCGAGCTCGGATCCGGCGCCGGCTACCCCGGATCGGCCGCTTCCGAGCGGCACGATCACCTTTGCGTTCACCGATATCGAGGGCAGTACGCAGCGTTGGGAGCGCGACCGCGCCGCGATGCAGCAGGCGGTGCGCCGGCACGACGCACTCATGCGCGCGGCGATCGTCGCGAACGCCGGTCGCGTCTTTAAGACGATCGGCGACGCGTTCTGCGCTGCGTTTTCGCGACCGGAAGACGCCGTCGGCGCGATGTTGGCGGCGCAGCGCTCGCTGGCAGCCGAGGACTTCGGCGCGATCGACGGCTTGCGGGTGCGGGCGGCGATTCACACTGGGACTGCCGACGAGCGGGATGGCGATTATTTCGGGCCTGCGGTCAACCGCGTCGCGCGGCTGCTCGCTATCGGCCACGGTGGCCAAGTGCTGCTCTCCGGCGCGACGGCCGATATCGCGCAAAGCGCGCTGGAGTCGCAAGCGAGTCTTCGCGACTTAGGCGAGCACCGGCTGAAGGATCTCGCGCGTCCGGAGAGAGTGTACCAGCTCGTTGCACCCGATCTCCTAGCCGAATTTCCGCCGCTGCGCTCGCTCGATGCACTCAAGAATAACTTACCGCGAGTGCTGACGACATTCGTCGGCCGGGAGAAGGAGCTCGCAGAAATCACGGCGCTGCTCGAAGAGCACCAACTCGTGACGCTGGTCGGCTCCGGCGGAATCGGCAAGACCCGCGCCTCCCTGCAGGTCGCCGCGAACTTGCTCGACGGTTCGGGCGACGGCGTGTGGTTCATCGAGCTGGCACCCCTTGCGAGCGGCGACTACGTCGCTTCGGCGGTTGCACAAGCCATGGGTCTCGGGCTCGCTTCGAACGGAGATCCGGTCGAGAATCTCGCGCGTGCCCTCGAATCCAAACACGCGCTGCTCGTCTTCGACAACTGCGAGCACCTCATCGAAGCGGCCGCGCGCGTCATTGCGACGCTCTTGCGCGCTTGCCCGAAGGTGAAGATCCTCGCATCGAGCCGGCAGAGTTTGGGGATCGCCGGTGAGGCTGCGTACCGGGTGCCGTCCCTCACCGTTCCAGACCAAGTGGATGCGACACAGCTGAGCGCCCAAGACACCGCGCGCTATGCGGCGATGGCGCTCTTCGTCGAGCGCGCGTGCGCCGCCGACAACCGCTTCGCATTGACGGATGACAACGCGCCCACGATCGCCGACATCTGTCGCAGACTCGATGGTATTCCACTCGCTATCGAACTGGCCGCTGCGCGCGTGAAGATCCTGAGCCCGCGACAGCTGCGCGAGCGACTCGACGAACGCTTTCGCGTGCTCACCGGCGGCAACCGCGACGTGTTGCCACGGCAGCAAACGCTGCGCGCGCTGATCGATTGGAGCCACGACCTGCTCGACGAGCGAGAACGTACGCTCTTTCGCCGGCTCGGCATCTTCGTCAACGGCTTCACGCTCGAGGGCGTCGTCGCGGTCGGCAGCGGGACGGGGCTCGATGAGTTTGACGTTCTCGATGTACTCGCGTCGCTGGTCGACAAGTCGCTGGTGCTCGCCGAAGCTGAGGGCGATGCGCTCCGGTACCGGTTGCTCGAGTCGACGCGGGTGTATGCGCGGGAGAAGCTCGAAGCCGCGGGCGAGCGCGAGACGTGCAGCGCTCGACACCTGCGCTACATGCGCGACAGGTTCGTCGCAGCACGCGCACACGCCGAGCAAACGGCGCGGCTCGCCGAATTGGACGAGGCGCTACGGACCGAACTCGAAGACGCGCGCGTTGCGCTCGATTGGGCGGTGAACGGCCAGAACGCGGCTGTGGGCGGCGAACTCCTGGCTGCGATCGGCAGCAGGTGGGGCGGCGGCATCGCCCTCGAGCGTGAAGGTCTTGCGCGGCTCGAGGCGTTCGCGACGGCACTGCGTGCCGACGATTCGGCTCTGGTCTCTCGTCTCTGGTCCGTCACCTCGGTGCTCGCGATGAACTCGGGCCTGACGGCGCGCGCCTTCGCGGCAGCGACGCAAGCGGTCGTTCTTGCGCGGGCGTGCGGCGAGCCGCTGACGCTCGCCGAGGCGCTGGACGCCTACGCGTGGGGCGCAATGCGGTCGGGAAAGTTTGACGACGCGGAGGCGGCGCTTTCCGAAGCCGAAGCGATCCCGGGCGGCTCGACATTTTTCCGTCTCCGGCTGCTTCAAGCCCGCTCGTACCTGAGCCACCAACGCGGCGATCTCGAAACTGCGGTGCGCGCAAACGAACAACTCCGTGAGGCCCATCGTACGCTCGGGAACGCGGCTGCCGAGCGAATTTACGCGCTCAACCTGGCGGAACTCGAGCATGCGCGCGGCCGGACCGAGCGGGCGATTGCGCTCGTGCGCGAGACGCTGCCGGCAGCACGAGCCAATGCCGATCGAAGCACGCTCGCGAATGTGCTGACGAATCTCGCGGGCTACTTCGCCGCGGTCGACGATCTTCCCGAAGCGCGCGCGGCAGCCCGTGAAGCGATCCTTGAATTCGCAGCGCGCGACGCGGGTGGCGCGGGTTTGGCGATCGCCATCCAGCATCTGTCATTGACGCTCGCGCTCGGCGGCGACCTCACGCGCGCCGCGACGCTTACCGGCTACGGTGACGCCGCGTTGCGCCGCCACGGCTTCGAGCGCGAATTCACCGAGACCAAGACGCGCGATCGCCTCAACGCGGTCCTAAGCGAGGGGATCGCGCCGCCCGAACTCGGACGGCTGCTCGCCGAAGGCGCGGCGCTTACGCCGGAAGCAGCGGTAGCTCTCGCGCTCGGTGCACTTCGGCCAAAGGTTTAAGCTAGGCTCTGGTTGCCGTGAAAGTCCCGGTTACGCCCGGCCGAGCCGACATCGTCCACGTGCCGTGAATGACGTGGGCGGAGACCAATGTCCCGTGCAGAGTCACGACCGTCGTAATGCCTCGCGCATTGGTGGCGATGACATGGCACTGCCACAAAATTCTCGGGCCGTTGACGTTGCCGGCAGCGGCTCCGCCGCCGGTCGGGCCGGTGCACGACCCCGCGACGGTATCTCCGGACTGCCTCAGGGTGCAGACCGCGCTGAGTTCGGTGACGACTCTGCCTCCCATGACCCCAGAAACGCTCCACAACCCGGCGAAGTCAGCGGCGCTCGCCGGTAGTGGGGCGGCCACGAAAAGCGCAAACCCCACCAAAACGAACGTACGGCATAATTTTACGATCGCGCTCATAGCCGCAACCTCACATAAGTTAATTGCTGTATTTTTCGGCAATCTCGACGGATCACCTCGCTTTCCCCGCGATCGTGGACTTTAGGATCACTTGCCCGTATGGTACGAACGTATCGAGGGTGTAGTAGAACGTCGTGGTCACGACGCCATTCGCGTCGCGCGAATTCGTGGTCCAACCGGCGATAAAATACGGTCCGTAGTCGCCGCCGGTCTGCGCGCCCGGATTCTGTTCCGGCGGATTCGGTGCACCGGGCGGACAGTTCTTGCCGTTCTGCGAGTGGATATAGTAACACAAGCCCTTGTCTCGGGCTGCATTGAAGATCGTCTGAGGCGGACTCCAAGGCCCCTCCGCGCTCGGCGCCATCCGCAGCTGAATTCCGCCAAGCTGCGCACTCTTGCAGTTGTAGAGCATCATCCACTGATGCAGGTCCGCATTGTATTCCACGCCCAGCTCGCCCATGCAAGGCGGCTCCTCTCGAAAGAGCGGCGTGGCCTCTGACTCGTCAGCGCGTTTCCAGAGACCCGGATTTTCCGTCGTTTGCACCCAGTATTCGATGCCGGCCGGTCGCCCGTTCGCGCCGTTTTCGATGTCTTGCGGCAGCATGCGCGCAAGGCGTACGTAGCTGTGACGGTAGCACTCGGCGGCGGCGCCGCAGGGTTGCGCTCCCGCCACTTGAGGGCCGCCGGTGGTTCCAAAGAAGTAGAGATACCCGTCAGGGCCCGGCGCCATGGCAACCTGAATGAATCTCCCCGCGCGCGAAAGCGGCTCGCCCGGCGCGGGGCCCGAGAACGTGTACAGACCGGTGAATTGGAGCTGATCCTGTTTGTCGAGCCGTGCGAGGACCGTTGTGAGGGGACTCCCCAAACACGTGAGGTTCCCTGTTTCCCGGCACGTCTCGGGAGTATTCGTGTCCTGCGGATTGTTCGTTCCGAAAAGAACGTACGCGTTGCCCTTCACGTCTATTCCCGAAAACGGGGCTTCGTTGGTCCGCAGCGGAACCTGCTTTCCGTCGTACGCAAGCGATGGACTCGCGAACGCACCGACGGCGGGACTCGTCTGTTTGATAAACTGAAGGTTCGGACAGGTTCCCGCGGGCGTCTGCGCAGCGAATGCGATCGCGTCGTTGTCGAGGTTGGAAGTACTGCTGCTGGGACCCCAGCGGTTGTGCGTGTTGTCGGTGAAGTTGTTGTGAGGTCCACGTTGCGGAAAGAATTTCGTCGGTTGCGCGTCACCGAAGAGAAACCAGAGTTTCCCTTGATGGACGAACGAGTAGCCACGATCTGCCGCGAGCAAGCCGTACTCTTGCGCCGGCGTCTTGTTGGCCAATCCGGTAAGCTGGCAAACCTCCTGCGTCGAGCCGGGCACGTAGGTGAGCGCAGCGCTCGGGTACGCAAGCGATCCCGGAACGCGCAGAGAGGCTGCGAGAAGAACGGCAAGCGCCACAATGATGAGCGCGTCACGCGTTTGTCGAATCATGCGATCACGAACTCCGCAGATGCTCCATGGTTTCCTCGACGGCGATGTCCAACTCCTGGCGCAGCGTGGGTCTGTGAAGGTGCGGAGGATTATAAACACCGCGGTGCTGAACGACTGCACCAACTACCCGCCCGAAAAGGCAACGGTCGATGATAATTCGATTCCGATTGCTCGCAATGCTCGGTTTCGTTTCGCTGGCCGGAACGAACCCGGGCGCCGCTGCCACAGTCTCGACTCATGGGGCCGCCCCGGTCCCCATAGCGCAACTCTCAGTGAGTGCTCGCACGACGTTGCCGGACGCGACGATGATCGAACTGAAACCGGGCCTCAACGTTTCCCTTGGGACGCTGCGAGCGCAGCACCGCAACCGAATGGCTCGCTTCGCCGCCGCGACGCAGTTAGGAAATCAAGCGTACGCGGTCGCGATGAGTGCGGACGAATCGAAGGCGAAACGCACCACGCACCACGGGCCTAAGCTGACGCTGCTGCCGATCGCCTCGGCCACCTGGAACGCGGTGCCGTGGACCGGCGTCCCCGGCTCGCACTGGGCTCCCGACTATACCGCCTTTTGCAAGGCCGCGAAGGCGTCGATCTGTCTTTACGTTCCGCAAGCGAGTTACGCCCTCGGCGCGACGTTGGCGCCCGCGGGCGGCGCTTTCACCGACATCGATATGCTGATCACGGACAAGGGCATCTGTTCGGATGAGGGCGGGACGCTGTACTCCAAAGGCGGAGTCGTGCTGGGCTGCCTATTTTTCTATCCGAACGGCTTCAACGTGCAGTACTTCGCCGGCAACCCGCCATCGGCTACAGCAAACACCAAGGCCTGTTCGTCGAAAGGCTTTACGAAGGTAATCGACCCGCACGGCGGTGCCGCGATCACGTTGAGCCAGCTCTATCTGGGATATCCGTGGGGTGGATCTTCGGCGAAAACCGTCACGTGTGCGATTTCGATCATGGTGCCGTCCGGGCAACCGAAGCCGCTTCCGACTCCAGTGCTCTAACACCGGGGACGTGACCTGGATACGCCGCTCGTGACGACTGGTCCGAACACGCTCCCTACGGGTACCGTGAGTTTCCTTTTCACCGACATCGAAGGTAGCACGGCGCGCTGGGAGACGTACGGCGACGCGATGCGGATCGCAGTGCAACGGCACGACGCGCTCCTGCGTGAGGCGATCGTCGAGCATCGCGGCTACGTGTTCAAGACCATCGGCGACGCTTTTTGTGCGGCTTTTCATACGACCGCGGACGCGGTCGCCGCCGCGTATCGCGCGCAGCGCGAGTTTCATAGCGCCGATTGGACCGAGGTTGACGGCGTCCGCGTGCGCATGTCGCTCCACGCCGGTTCGGTCGAATCCCGCGATGGCGACTATTTCGGCCGGCCGCTGAACAAAGTCGCGCGTCTGCTCGCGATCGCGCACGGCGGTCAGGTCGTGCTGACGGGCGCGGCTGCCGAGCTGGTTGCGGACGCGCTGCCCGAAGGCGTCTCGCTCCAGCATCTCGGTCAGCATCGGCTTAAAGATCTCGAGATTCCCGAGCACGTGTACCAGCTCGCCGGTCCGGACATTCCCTCGACCTTCCCCCCGCTCCGATCGCTCGAGTCAAATCGCAACAATCTCCCGGTTCAACTCACCAGCTTCATCGGTCGCGAGCGTGAGATCGAAGAACTGCGCGAGCCGCTCAACGCCTCGCATCTGCTCACGCTCGTCGGGCCTGGCGGCGTCGGCAAAACGCGCCTGGCGCTGCAGCTGGCGGCCGAAGCACTCGATCGCTACCCCGACGGAGTCTGGTTTATCGAACTCTCGCCGATCGTCAATCCCGACGCTATCGCGGACGCGACGGCGACGGTTCTTTCGCTCCGCGTCAACGCCAAGGAACCGGTCGCGAACTCGATCGTTCGCGACCTTCGTGGCAAACAGAGCCTGTTGATCTTCGACAGTTGCGAGCACCTCGTCGCTCCGGCGGCGGATCTCGTCGCAACCGTGCTTCAGGCCGGCCCCGGCGTTCGCGTCCTCGCGACCTCGCGCGAGCCGCTTCACGTTCCCGGCGAGCGCGTTCACCACATTTCGGTGCTCGACGAAACGAGCGCCGTGCGGCTGTTCGTCGAGCGCGCGCAGGACGCGGCGCCGAGCTTTGAGTTGACCGAACACAATGCGGCAGCCGTCGGAGACATCTGCCGCCGGCTCGATGGAATTGCGCTCGCGATCGAGCTGGCGGCTACGAAGGTTGCCGTCCTCAGTCCGCAGCAGCTGCTGCAGCGGCTGAACGAACGCTTCCGGCTGCTCGCCGGTGGAAGCCGAACGGTGCTGCCGCGTCAACAAACGCTTCGCGCGCTGATCGATTGGAGCTACGATCTGCTCGACGAGCACGAGCGGCTCGTCTTCAGGCGGCTCGCTGTTTTCGCCGGCAGCTTTTCGCTGGACGCTGCGAGCGCGATTTGCGCCGACGAAGCCGTGGACGAATGGCAGGTCTTCGAACTGCTGGCGACCTTGGTCTCGAAATCGCTCGTCGTCGCCGAGCCGGCGGGCGACGAACGCCGCTACCGCCTCTTGGATTCGATGCGCGACTATGCGCGCGAGCGCCTGGAAAAAGCTGCAGAAACGGCGACGGTCGCTGCGCGCTACGCGCGATACTATGAAGCGCTGACGGAACGCGTCGAGCGCGAGACCGACGACCAAGCCGAGTGGCGGCAGAAGCTCGAGCCCGAAGTCGACAACCTTCGTGCCGTTCTCGACGCGGCTTTTCGTTCGGATGGCGATCCCGGCGCCGGTCTTCGGATGCTGACCCATCTCGAACTTGCGCCCCTCATCGTCACGCCGCAGGAGTCTTCGCGCTGGTTTTCCGCCGGCGTCTCGGCGCTTCGCGGCGACGAGAATCCTGCGGTCGCGTCCCGAGTGTTGAACTCGCACGCTTATGCGCTCTGGTATGCGGGTGCCTCACTCAAAGAGCGCTTTGCAACCGCCGAACGCATGGTTGCGGTAGCAACTGCGTCGGGAGACCCCGAGCTGATCGTTCCTGCGTTGACGCGCGTCGCGAGTTGTTTGAGCGATAGTGGCCGGCTGGAAGAAGCAGCGGCAAAATATCTCGAGGCCGGCGAAAGGGCCGCGGGCTGCAGTTCCAAGACGGTCGCGTCGCTGCAGCGAAGTTGGGGCGTCAACGACCTGCAGCGCGGCGATTTCGAAAGCGCGCGCCGGCGCTTCACGCGCGTTACCGAGCTCGAGGGCCCCGGCAGCGAAGGGCGGGGCAGCGCGCTGCTCAATCTCGCCGAAGTCGAATTCGCGTGCGGGGATTCGGAAGCCGCACTGCAATCGGCCCGCCAAGCAAGGCAGATCTTCGGGAAACTGAATGCGCCGTGGCTCGCGCTTTTAGCTTGCAACCTAGGTGCCTATGCGCTCGCGGCGGACCGGCTCGATGAGGCCACCGAGGCTTTGCGCGAAGCGCTCGATCTGCTCGTGAAATCGGGAGCCGCGTGGCTGACAACGGCGCTCGAACATCATGCGCTGCTCGCCGCGCTCCGCAACGACAACGAACGCGCCGCACTCCTGCTCGGTTACACGCAAGAGCACTACCGGCTAACCGGCAAGCAGCGCCAAACGACCGAACTGCGGGGCTTTACGCGTCTCTCGCAGCTGTTGCAAGAGCGACTGGCAGCAGACGAGCTCGAGCGCCTCCTCTCGACCGGCGCGGCCCAAAAGGAAGGAGACGCTCTCTCAAACGCCCTAGCCGTTCAGCAGCTGGCGGGCGGCAGTGCGTCCCCAGCCTAACGGAGGTACTCTGAATGGCCCATCCGGACGTAGAACGGCACCTCGCCGAGCACAGAAAGGCGATCGACGATCTCCATCACAAACTGGCCTCGGTATCCGGCGCAAATAAGGAAAAACTCAAAGGCGCCGTCGAGAAGCTCAAGATCTCGTACACGCAGTTCACCGAAGACGCCAAAGAGTGCATGCAGTAAGGCTCTTTCGTATACTCGCCTATTTCGCGCTTGCGCTCATCGTCTTGGTGCTGCTTGCGGTCGGTGGATTGTGGCTCGCAAGCAATCGTGCGTTAGCGGCGCGCGTTGACGTCCCGGCCGAAACGTTCGTCGCAAGCGGCGGCGACGCCGTACGAGGGCGGCACTTCGTTACGAGCGTAGCTCACTGCGTCTCATGCCACGGTGCCGGGCTCGGCGGCATCTCGATGATCGACGATCCCAACGTTGCCGTGATCTCTGCGCCGAATCTGACGTCCGGTGCAGGAGGTATCGGTGCGAAATTCAGCGACACCGATTTCGAGCACGCCATCCGCCACGGCGTCGGACCCGACGGAACGCGGCTCCTTATCATGCCGGCGGACAAGTACAGCGGGTTCAGCGACGCCGACCTGCGCGACGTGATCGTATATCTTCGTAGCGTTCCAGCAGTCGACAACGCGACGAAGCCCCGTACAATCGGACCTCTGGGGCGCCTCGGGCTCGTGATCGGTCAGTTTTCGTTTCCAGCGGACGACATCGACCAAAGCGCGCCACATGTGGCATCGATACCGCCCGCAGCGGATGCGACCTACGGTCGTTATCTCGTACGCCTAGGGGATTGCGCGTCTTGCCACCACGCCAATTTCGCGGGCGGGGACTTCTTCGATTTGAAGGTCCCGAACATCACCCCGGCTGCGATTGGTTCCTGGTCGCTCGCGCAGTTCGAGCAAACGCTACGGACCGGGCGCGATCCGAGCGGCCACACGCTGAAGCGCAGTATGCCCTGGCCCGAGCTCGGTCAGATGAGCGATCGAGAGCTCACGGCAATCTACGCATTCTTGAAGACAGTGCCTCCGGTCACGAAAGCGTCACCTAAGCCATAGCGCGAAAAGCGTCACGCGCTAGCGTCAAAGCTTCACGCAGTGAACCTGATTCGAGGCTTTTGAGTCTGAGAGCGATCGAACCGCATAGCAAGCACGATCTGCCGCCCCTGCCCCTGTGAAATGGATCTCACCGCGTAGCGTCGTGAACGTGGAGGTACGCAGCGCTCGTAGGAGCGCGGCACGCTGTGCGTTTACGTTTGCGCTTGCAGGCAACGCGCTGCTTGCCGTGAGCGCGATCGTCATTGCGTCATCGTACGAGAACGTGTCATCGAGCGCGGGACTGCCGAAAGCGGCGACGATGTCGTGCTGGTAGTGCCGGGCGGTTTCGGGAGCGATTCCGGGCACGGGCGTGATCGCGAACGCCGCGGCGGTTATCACGGGAAACTCGAATCCACGCCGCTCCATCATGGCAAGGATGCCGTCGCGCTCGAGAGCGTCGCTGGCCGCCGGATCGGCGAGGATGCTGCCGACTTCGGCGGGTCCGGCAAAAATCGTTGCGTTCGACAGCCCTGAAGTGCCGAGGACGGCACGAAAGGCCGCCGCACGCGCATCGTCGAGCGAGCGCACCGACGGAGTTCCCAACTGGTCTCTGCCGGCTATGGCGGCAGCTTCCATTGCTTCCGCTTCGTCGCTGTGATCCACGCGGAAGAACGTCGTCGCGTCGTTCACGGGAGTCGTCGTTGCCGAAAGCAGAGCGAGCGACTCGCGCTGTGCGACCGGCGCTTCGGCCAACGCAATGTCGGCTCGCAGACCACCGACGATCGCCACGATGCCCGGCTCGGCGGCGAATGCGCTTACGAGAGCGGCGCCGTTGGCCGCTTGAGCGAGATCGTCCGAGCCTTCATCGGCATGAGGGTTTTCGACATGCGTCGCCGAGTCGCAAAGGAGCGCTGCTACTTTTCGTTTCGTAGCGGCGTTCCATCGTGCAAGAGCGAAACGCACGCCGTCGCGCCCTGCCAGACCGCGAAACCCATCGTCGCCGGCAAGCGGCAGTTCGACGCCGATCGCAACCGGAGCGTTCGCCGGTCCGAGCCGTTCGCAACGCAAGCCGGCGAGGGTCAGCGCGATTGCGGGAACGGCTACTGCAGCGAACACGGCGATAATACCAAGATGCTTCGTCGCGCCTCAGCGCATGAGGAGCTCGAGCGCGGCGCCGTCCGGAACGCCGAGACCCGTGCACGGGTTCCAACCGGCGTGCGCCCTGTAGGCTCCGTTGTTTCCGTGCGTGATGTCGCGGAGGGCCGCCGTCCGTTTCGCGCGTTCGTACAGAAGCGGTGCGAAAAAGCCGGCCCGCACGCCGAGGCGTTGGTTCAAGCGCGCGACGAGCGCCGCCCACATCGGTGCGATCGAACTCGTTCCGAGCGCGCGATGGCGCGCACCGTCAAAGACGATCGGATAGCCGGGATCTTGTTGCGCGGCAATATCCGGAACGCCGCGACCCGCATCCTGGCCTGCCTTTTGCGCTTGCGCCGGTATCGTGCTTTGCCAGTCCGGCACGGCAAAGTGCCGGCTAAATCCGCCGGTGCTGTTCGACCATGCGCTCTCGAGTCCCGACGCCGGATCGATGACCGTCGCACCGCAGGCGAGAACGAACGGCACGCAAGCCGGCGCTTCGGTATGCAGACGTTTGTCTTGCGGGTCGGGGTGCGCACCCTCGTCACCCGACGAGCAGAGGATCGTCACGCCGAGCAACGCCGCAGCCCCAGCCAAATCCGCGAGAAGTTCGAGCGCGACCGGCGTCCACACGCGCTCGGACCAGCCGAAGCTGATCGAGAGAACCTCCGGCACGTGCTCGTCGTCGAGCACCGCTTTGCGAATCGCGTCGAGAAACCCGCGCTCGTTATTCGGCGCGTCGTAGATAACGATCTTCGCTCCCGGCGCGAGCGCACCGGCGATTTGCGTATCGAGGGCCAACTCGATGTCCTTGCCCGTTTGGTTGTCGCGGTGCGTCGCGGCGTCGTCGACGCGCACGACGACCGGATCGCGCGGCTTGGCGCGCTGCCATTCCATGCACGCCCGAAAGTCGTCGATTTGAAAACTGCCGCCGAGCTGGAGTACGCCGATCGTCTGACCTGCGCCGTCCGCACCCTCGGGGAACGCGTAGCGTGCGGCGACCTCGTGCGCCGAAAGCGCCGGCGTCTTACCGGGCGGCTCGGGTTTCAGACGCAGCGAGTGCGGCCACTCGTGGAAACCAAACACGCCGCGCACGTAGTCGGCGATGTCCTTCGGCAATTTGACCGGCCCCGCGCGATGCCGGAAGTGATGCTGATTGCTGTCGAGATATAGATCGACTTTCGCATCGAAGATCTCGATGAGCTTCCCGAGTGGGCCGGATATGATGACCGAGCGCCAAGCCGAAGCGACGATCGTCATCCGGTGCCGCCGGCAAAATGCTTCGACCGCTTGCCGTTCGCTGGGATCGGCGTCGCTCTGCTCGATCAACTGCTTGCGCTCCAGGTACGTGCGCTCGAGTGGCGGCGTCCGGCCGATCCGCTCGATGAGTGCCGGATCGAGCGCGCCGCCTTTCTTTGGCCGCAGCCAGATCGTTAGCACGATCTCCCGCGCGGGATCGATATCGCCGGCCTTCTGCGCGCCCGGCCACGGCTCTCGATGCGTATGCGGTACCTCGACTAGGGCATTGCCAGAGTCCATCTTCGTTTGATAGCAGGCGTGCGTGCGCGCCCCTGCCGCGGCGCCGCCCTTTAGCTCGTGGCGAAGATTCGGCTGTTGCGGATGTCCGGTTCCTCGATCGTCTTCAGTTGCTTCGCCGAGACCTTTCCGCCGTGCTCGAAGAGACGCGTCGCGTGGCGCAGCCGCGCGCGATCGATGGCGTTCCGTACGCTGCGAGCGTTCGCGAACTGGGGTTGCTTCATGCGCAATGCGAGGTACTCGTCGAACGCCTGCGCCGCGGCCGGCGTGAACTCATAGTTGAGCTTGGCGAGCATCAACTGCGCGATCGCGCGCAACTCGACGGCGTCGTAGTTGGGAAAGTCGATGTGGTTTGCGACGCGCGAGCTCAGACCGGGGTTGCTTGCGAAGAACGTGTCCATCCGATCCTTGTAGCCGGCGAAGATCACGACTAAGTCGTCGCGCTGGTTCTCCATTGCCTGCAGGAGGATCTCGATCGCTTCGCCACCGTAGTCGCGTTCGTTCTCCGGCTTGTACAGATAGTACGCTTCGTCGATGAAGAGTACGCCGCCCATCGCCTTCTTGAGGACTTCCTTCGTCTTGGGCGCGGTGTGGCCGATGTATTGGCCGACGAGATCGTCGCGCGTCGCAATCACGAGATGTCCCCGGCGCACGTAGCCGAGCCGGTGCAAGATCTCGGCCATACGCATGGCGACCGTCGTCTTGCCGGTGCCGGGCGGTCCGGTGAACGACATGTGAAGCGGCGGCGGCGCGGCTGCCAAGCCGACGCCGGTCCGCAGTTTGTCGATCAACAGAAGGTGCGCGATCTGGCGAATGCGGGTCTTTACGGGAACCAGGCCAACGAGCTCGCGCTCGATCTTGCCGAGTACCTCCTCGACCTGCGAATCGCGCAGGGCGGCGTCGAGGTCGAGCGTGCGATCGGTCTCGGTCGCAGGCTCGACCGTTGGAGCCCCCTCACTCACGGCTTGCCGTTCGTTGCCTCCGAATAGCGCTCGCCGTGCGGACGGTCAGCCGCGTACGCGTGCAGCGTGTAACCGATCTGACGGTCGGCTCGCACCTGCCGTTCGACGCGGAAGCCTGGCTCGTGCCGCGGCCGGTTGACGATGAAGCTCAGCGCCGTCGTTTGGCGCCCCAACCTCGCGTCGTACGCGTTGATCTTGATGTACTCGCCGGCGTGCGCCTCGCGCGCCTTGGCCAGCTCCTGCATGATCGCCACTGCATCGTGGAGATCGAACATCGGTTGGCCAAACATCTCCCAATACGCGTTGCGGGGATGCGGATCGTCGGTGTACTCGATCGAAATCGGCCACTTGTTGTCCAGCGCGTACTGCACTTGTTTGGTGATCTGCTCGTCGGTCAGATCCGGCAGATACGAGAACGTTCCTTGGGTCACTCGCATGATGGTGCTTCCTTAATACGACGGCGTGGTGAGTACGTCCGGAGCATCGGTCGACTCGTAGTCGAAGGTCACGTCTTTCCAGACCTCGATCGCGCGCGCCAGCGGCGAGCACGCTCGAGCGGCTTGGCGTAAGATGTCCGGTCCCTCGTTCATAAAGTCGCGGCCTTCGTTGCGCGCCAGGATCATCGCCTCGAGCGCGACGCGATTTGCGGTAGCGCCCGCGGCGATTCCGTCCGGGTGACCGATCGTTCCGCCGCCGAACTGCAAGACGACGTCTTCACCGAGGTAGTGCAGGAGCTGGTGCATCTGACCGGCGTGAATACCGCCGGATGCGACCGGCATGACCGGCGCGAGCGAGGCCCAGTTCTGGTCGAAGAAGATTCCGGTCTGCGGGTTGACGGGCGTGAAATCCTCGCGCAGCGTGTCGTAGAAACCCTTGGTCGTGTTGGGGTCTCCCTCGAGTTTACCGACGACGGTACCGGCGTGAACGTGGTCGACTCCGAGCAGGCGCACCCACTTCGCAATCACCCGGAAACTGACGCCGTGCGATTTCTGGCGCGTGTACGTGCCGTGGCCGGCGCGGTGGAGGTGCAAAATGACCCCGTTCTTGCGCGCCCATTTCGACATCGAGCTCATCGCGGTGAAGCCGACCGTTAGGTCCATCATGACGATGACGCTTCCCAACTCCTTCGCGAACTCGGCGCGCTCGTACATCGCTTCCATGTCGGCTGCGGTGACGTTGAGGTAGTGACCTTTCACTTCGCCGGTCGCCGCCTCGGCGCGATTGACCGCCTCCATGCAGAAGAGGAAGCGATCGCGCCAGCGCATGAACGGCTGCGAGTTGATGTTCTCGTCGTCTTTGGTGAAATCGAGTCCGCCGCGCAACGCCTCGTAGACGACGCGACCGTAGTTTCGCGCCGAGAGGCCGAGTTTGGGTTTGGTCGTGGCACCGAGCAGCGGGCGCCCGTACTTGTTCAGATATTCGCGCTCCATCACGATGCCGTGCGGCGGCCCCTGGAACGTCTTGACGTAAGCCACGGGGATGCGCATGTCCTCGAGCCGGAGCGCTTTGACTGCCTTGAAACCGAACACGTTCCCGATGATCGACGATGTCAGGTTCGCGATCGAGCCTTCTTCGAAAAGATCGAGATCGTACGCGATGTACGCGATGTGCTGATCGGGATTGCCAGGCACGGGATCGAGACGATACGCCTTAGCTTGATAGTGCGTGTGCGCGGTGAGGCGGTCGGTCCAAACGACCGTCCAGGTTGCGGTCGACGATTCGCCCGCGACGGCCGCGGCCGCCTCGATCGGATCGACGCCTGGCTGCGGCGTTATCCGGAACGCGCACAGCACGTCGGTTTCTTTCGGTACGTAGTCAGGATCCCAATAGCCCATCTGGGCGTAGGGCAAGATGCCGGATTCCCAGCGTCCCTTCGTGGTTGTCATAGCACTACTTCCAAGAGCAGCTCGTTCTCGACCATGACGATGCGTCGCGCGATGAGCAGCTGGGCGAGGGCGAGCGAGTGACTGATATGCATGAATTACGACAATAGTCACACAGGGAATCATTGGTGTCAAATACAATAATCGAGCGAATAGATAAGGTTGGCCTTATGTTTTCGCTGCATCAACTGCGGACGTTCCTCGAGGTGGCAGAGGCCGGCTCGGTCCAAGAGGCGGCCGCGAGGCTCGTCGTTTCACAGCCGGCGGTCTCTTCGGCCCTCGCGGGTCTGCAACGCGAACTCGGCGTTGCGCTGGTGGCGCGGCTGGGCCGGGGCATCGAAATCACCGCGGCGGGGCGGGAGGTCGAGCGCGAGGGACGGCGCGTGCTCGCTCTGCTTGAGGAGATCGAACGTCGCGCGCGTTCGGCTTTCCCGGCCCGCGCACGCCTGCGCCTCGCGACGGTAACGACCGTAGCCGAACAGCTGCTGGCGACGTTGCTCGCGGGCTTTCGCTCCGATGCTCCGCAGATCGAAGTGGAACTCGAAGTCGCGAATCGCGAACGCGTGTGGGACCGGCTCGCGCACTGGGAGGTCGAGCTCGCTCTGGCCGGCCGGCCACCGCAGGATCGCGACTTCCGCACGCTCGCTACGAGTCCAAACGAACTCGTCGTGGTCGCATCGCCCGAGGCCGCGCACGCCTTGCGCTCGCTCGGAGAAGCGACATGGCTCGTGCGTGAACCAGGCTCAGGGACACGCGTTGCGACCGAGGAGTTATTTGCCACGCTCGACATCGCGCCGCCGCGGCTGACGATCGGTTCGAACAACGCGATTCGCGAATGCCTGCGCGTCGGACTCGGCCTATCGCTGCTCTCGCGCGACGCGGTAGCGCGCGAATTGGACGCCGGCGCGCTCGTCGTCGTGCAAACGAATGCGACGCCGATCGCGCGCCCTTGGCACCTCGTCGCGAACCGCGAACGCGAACTTACGGCAGCGGCAACAAGCTTCGTCGATTACACGATCGCCGCCTCATCTTTCGTCCCCGCGCGAACTGACTAGTGCGCTAGGATCCGGCGGCTTGCCGCTTGCGAGGTTGTCGGCGCGGAAAGGGCGAGGGCGCGATGAGGAGTCCTAAGCTCCAGCCGAGATAGAAGCGCGCGTCGACCCAAAACCCGGAGGCACCGTACAAGCGCAGGCGCTCCGCGCCGAACAGCGGGAGGCTCGCGTCGAACAGCGCGGCGCACAAGAGCCAGGCGCTGCCGACGAGCGCGACGGTGCGCGCGCACGCTGCGAGATCGGCACTTCGGGGCGTCCGCAACAACCGGCGGTACCCGAGGCCGAGAATGATCAAACACGGGATCACCGTTGCGACAAGAGACTGCGTCGACCACGAGAAGAGCCAGCCGGCGAAGAACGGAGATGCGACTGCGACCGGCGCCAAAGTTCGAGCGAGCCAGGGGGTTCGCAGCGCCATCCATGCGAGCGTGATGGCGAACGGCACGATAGCCCACGCCTCGGTGAGACCGATGCCGGCGGCGACTCCCGCGTACGTACGCCCGCTCGTTCCGTAGCGGCTCGAGACAAAGGCGCTCATCGCTTCGTGAATGCAAACCGCGGCCAGCGCGAACGCGAGGCTGAGGCTTGCGGTAAAGAAGACGTTCCGCCCTCTCGCGCGCCGAACGCTCTTTCGTCCTCCGCCCAGAAGTTGCGCCCTTGCCCGTTCCATGAGGGGTTCAACGAAAAAAGCGAGGATCAACCCGACGAGCAGCGCCCCAACGAGGTCCGTCACCTGCGAATGCCCGAACGCGATGACGACCCCTTGCCAAATAAACTCGGGAGCCGCGGCGCAGATCGCGATCCACAATGACGAGATCAGAGCGGCGCCCGCTGCCACGGGTGCTGCAGCAAGCCAGGCTCGAGGCGTCAGCGCAGTGTTCCGGTCAGTAAGGTCCACGCATCGGCCTACCTTCCTTTCCTTCCCCCGGATGGCTTGCGCTGTCGATTCTGGGTTCCCAGGCTCGACGTACCGTTAGAGGCGTGCCCAAAATCAAAACTCGAAAGGTATGGATATGCGATTCATGATGCTGATCATCCCGGGGAAATATAAAGATGCCAAGCCGGACGCGATGCCCGACGCCGCGGCGGTCGCCGAGATGATGAAGTACAACGAGACGCTTCAGAAGGCAGGTGTGCTCCTCGCGCTCGACGGCCTGCACCCGCCGTCGATGGGCGCTCGCGTGACGTTCTCGGGCGGGAAACCGGCGGTCAGCGACGGCCCGTTTGCGGAGGCCAAGGAAGTGATCGGCGGTTACTGGATGATCCAGGTGAAGTCGCGCGAGGAAGCGCTCGAGTGGGCGTCGCGCTGCCCGGCCGGCGAGAAGGACGCGATCGAAGTCCGTCAGGTCCAAGAGTTCTCGGAATTCCCTCCCGACGTGCAGGAAGCCGCAGCAAAGTTTTCCGATCTGCAAACGCGCGCGGGACAGGCCCCGGGCGCGTGACCGAAACCGAAGCGCGCCGCGCGATCGACGCGGTGTGGCGCATCGAGTCGCCGCGGTTGATCGCCGCTCTTACGCGCATGGTGCGCGACGTCGGCGTCGCCGAAGATCTCGCACAGGACGCGCTCGTCGCGGCGCTCGAGCAATGGCCGGAGTCCGGCGTCCCTGCGAATCCCGGCGCGTGGCTCATGGCCGTTGCCAAGCGCCGCGCCATCGACCGTTTTCGCCGCGATGAGGTCGGCGAGCGCAAGCACGCGGAACTAGGTCTCGCGTTGCAGTCGAGATACGAGAGCGACGCGGCGCAGTTCGACGCGGCACTCGACGACGATATCGGCGACGATCTATTGCGCCTCGTCTTCATCGCCTGCCATCCGCTCCTCGCCCAAGCTGCGCGCGTCGCGCTCACGCTTCGTCTCCTCGGCGGCCTAACGACGAGCGAGATCGCGCGAGCATTTTTCGCGCCGGAAGCGACGGTTGCGCAGCGGATCGTTCGCGCCAAACGTACTCTGACTGCCGCGCGGGTTCCGTTTGAAGTGCCGCGCGGCGCGGATCGCGCCGAGCGGCTCGCCTCGGTGCTCGAAGTTCTTTACCTGATTTTCAACGAGGGTTATTGCGCTACGGCCGGCGAGGACTGGGTGCGCCCGGCCCTCTGCGAGGACGCTTTGCGCATGAGCCGCGTCGTTGCCGAGCTGATGCCGAACGAGCCCGAGGTGCACGGCCTCGTCGCACTGCTCGAAATACAAGCCTCCCGAATCGGCGCGCGAACGGCGCCGAACGGCGATCCGATCCTTTTGATGGATCAGGATCGAACGCGCTGGAACCACGTGCTGATCGGGCGCGGGCTCAGCGCGCTCGAACGCGCGGAACGGCTCGGCGGCAGTCTTGGACCTTATGCCTTGCAGGCGGCGATCGCCGCTTGTCACGGCCGCGCCCGCACGCCCGAGGAAACCGATTGGCTGCGGATCGTGGCGCTTTACGACGCACTGTTGGAAGTGCTCCCGTCGCCGGTCGTCGCGCTCAATCGTGCTGTCGCCGTCGGGATCGGGTACGGTCCGGCAGCCGGGCTCGAAGCCGTCGACGAACTCCGCTCCGCCGGTGCGCTCGAGGGTTACTATTTGTTGTCGAGCGTCAGAGGCGAGCTGCTCTTGCGGCTCGGGCGCGCGGTCGAAGGCCGAGTCGAATTCGAGCGAGCCGCGCAACTCACCAACAATTCCAAAGAGCGTGCGCTTCTCTTGGCTCGCGCTGTCGATTCAGGCGACGCCCGTTCGACGTCTGGATAGAAACCTCACACTCACGCGTTAGACAGGAGCGGTCTCAAGATGAAAATTCTCTCGATCTTCACGGTGGATCCGGCGTCGCTCAAGCCGCCGACTTCGGAGGCCATGGAACAGATGGGCGAGTTCGTCGAGGAGCTGAAGCGCAAAGGCGCGCTCATCGATACCGGCGGCGCGCTGGACGGCATGCTCGAAGTTAAGGTCGCACGCAAGGGCAAGAAGGACACGATTACGGACGGGCCGTTCGCCGAAGCGAAGGAAGTCGTCGGCGGTTTTGGCCTGCTCGAAGTCTCGGGTCGCGATGAGGCGATCGAGATCACGCTTCGATTCCTCGACCTCGTCGGTGACGCGACGTGCTACTTGCACGAGGTGAATTACGTCTGAGGTCATGCCGCCTCAGACCGCCGGAGCGGCGGGCGGCGTTCACCGAACTCGTGGGGAATACCCGCAAAGTGAAGCTTGCAAAAAAGCCGCTGCGGATGCTACCGCTCCTTTGCTTGCTGCTCGCACCCGTTGCGGCTACCGGCGCGCAAAGCCAGGCCGGCGTCGCGGTGATTCCGAGCCTGGTCGAGAAGGCGGCGCTCGCGTTCGCGGCCGAACTGCGCGGCGCGGTCGGGATGCAGCGGCACTTCTCAACGACGATCAAGGCAGGGCCCGTCACGCACAGCGAGACCAGCGAAAGCGGGATCCTCTTCAATAACGGTGTCTTCGTGAAGATCAAGTACTATCGAATCGCCGACGACGGCAAGGCTTTTTCGGCGGCGCAGATTCGGGCGCGCGAGTCACAAACGAATAAGGATTGGACTGCCGGGAAGATTTTCTTCAAAGAACCGTACGACAAACGCTACATGGGTAGACTACAGTTTCTCGAAGCCGCAAGCGTGCTCCGGTTGCCCGAGCGGCCTAGGCCTCGCGAGTCCACTATCACGAGCGCGTTGCAAGACGTACAGCATGGCAACGGCATCATGTGGATCGACTCCGCGCGCGCTCGTGTCAGCGGAATTGATCTACACGACGAACGCGCTTCCTCCAGCGATAGCAGACCATCAGGGACGATTACCGAGGTTAGCTCGAATCCCGCGTCCGAGGTATCTGGTATGTAACGCGGATCGAGCGAAGCCGATCGTTTGCGATATCAGGGTCACGAATTCGTTGTCGGCGGACGCCCGGACGGTCGCAAAATTCAGCGTCAGCACGAAATCGACCGAATGCGGCGAGGTATGCGAGCTTGGCGCAAGGCGAGGCGGCACCTGAAAGCCGGCACAGATTTACCCGGATAGAGGTTTGACGAACCGTGCTCGGCGGCAGTATTGGCGGCCCGGTTCCATACTGGGGAGCCAACTGGATTGTTTCGAAATCGAACCGGCCTAGCAATTCGGCTAGTGCGGGGCGCGGGGAAGTACTCGTCGTGACGCCAAGCATATGGTCCCTAGCATGATCACGCCGTCCGACCTCACGCCGATTCCACTCTTCGCAGCGCTTACGCCGGCGCAGATTGCGCGCATTGCGGGCCGCGCTGCCGACATCCGCGTCAATGCCGGCGAGTGGTTCGCGGCCGGAGGGCGATTCGGCCAATTTCTGGGCGCTCTTGGAGGGCGAAGTCGAAGCGCTGAAGACCGTCGGTGGCGTTTTGACCCAAGCGACCACCTTCGATCCCGGCGAGTACTTTGGTGAAGTTCCGCTCATTCTCGGCATGCCGGCCTTCGGTGGCTTGCGGGCGCTGAAGCCATCACGGCTGGCCTGTATCGATGGGAGCGACTTTCACGCGATGTTGATCGAGTCGCCCCAAGCCGCGACGATTCTCGGACAGTCCTTGGCTCGCCGCGTGAACTTCATTCGCGACGCATACGCAGCGGCCACGTTGACGCAAGCGACGATCATCGGCGACCCCTACAATTTCGCATGCCACGATCTGCGCGACTTTCTCGCGCGCAATCAGATCGCGTTCGAGTGGCTCGACCCGACCGATCCGGGCGATAAGACCTGCTGCCCGCCTGAGGTCCTCGCGGCCGGCGACTACCCCGCAGTCGTCTTGTCCGACGGCCGCGTTCTGTATTCGCCAAGTCTGCGCCAACTCGCGGAAGGACTCAAACTCGATACGCATCCTTCCGGCGACGACTACGATGTCGTGATCATCGGGGGCGGTCCAGCCGGTTTGGCGGCGGCGGTGTACGGCGGCTCGGAAGGGCTTCGAACGATGATGATCGAGCGCGAAGCGCCGGGCGGCCAAGCCGGGACGTCGTCGCGTATCGAGAACTATCTGGGCTTTCCCGGCGGAATTTCCGGAAGCGATCTCGCGAACCGGGCCTTTCGGCAAGCGAAGCGCTTCGGCACCGAAATCATCGTCACGCGCTGGGTCGAACAAGTCGATGCCACGCCGGACGGACACGTCGTCCGGCTCGACGGCGAGGACGCCGTGAAAACCAAGACGGTCGTCCTCGCGACCGGCGTCACCTGGCGCCGGCTCGAGGCCGAGGGCGCCGAACGGCTTGTCGGGCGCGGCGTCTACTATGGTGCCGCTCGAACCGAAGCGCTCAGTACTCGCGGTAAAGACATCTTCCTCATCGGAGGCGGAAACTCGGCGGGCCAGGCGGCAATGTTCTTTTCCAACTACGCGCGCAGCGTCACGTTGCTGATTCGCGGGACCTCACTCGAAAAGAGCATGTCGTCCTACCTCATCGAGCAGCTGCGCTCGAAGAAAAACATCGCCGTCGAAACCGAAACGACGGTCGTGACGGTCGCCGGAGACCCGCACATCGAAACGATCTCGACGCGCGACGAACGCACGCGTGCCGTGACGCAGCGGCACGCGGACGCGCTCTTCACCTTCATCGGTGCCGACGCCGACACGTCGTGGCTGGGGTCCAACATCGAACGCGACAAACTCGGCTACGTGCTCACCGGGCGCGACATTGCCCACTGGACTCAATCGCGCCCGCCCTACCCGCTCGAAACGAGCGTGCCCGGCTTCTTTGCGGTGGGCGACGTTCGCAGCAGCTCGATCAAGCGCGTCGCGTCCGGCGTCGGCGAAGGTAGCGTCGTCATCGCGCACATCCACCAATACCTCGAAGCGCTCCGCGCGCGCGTTCCGGCCTAGCCCGCGACTCGTGACGAGTTATCAGCTGACGGCTTTGGGCGAACCGCTCCAGCGCGTTGAGCGTGAGATTCCGCGCCCCGAAGGCAGCGACGTGTTGTTGCGCGTCCTCGCATGCGGCGTCTGTCACAGCGACGTGCACCTCGCGGCGGGGTACTTCGATCTGGGCGGCGGTCGCCGCATGGATCTGTCGGATGGGTTGCGCCTTCCCCGAACTCTCGGGCACGAAATCGTCGGCGAGATCGTGGCGGCCGGACCCGGCGCCGATGTACGCATCGGCGACCGCAAGCTGATCTATCCGTGGATTGGGTGCGGCCGCTGCGCAACGTGTGCCTCCGGTGACGAACATCTCTGCTCGCGCACCCAGACGCTCGGTCTCGCGCGCGACGGCGGTTTCAGCGACTACGTCATCGTTCCGCATCCGCGGTACTTGCTCGACTTCAGCGTGCGCCCGGAACTCGCCGCCACCTACGCCTGCGCGGGTCTCACGGCGTTCAGCGCGTTACGCAAGGCGGCACCGGTTTCGGCTTCGCGTCCGCTGCTGATCGTCGGTGCCGGCGGCGTGGGAGGCGCGGCGCTTCGCTTGGCGCAGTTGATGTACGACGTGCAGCCGGCCGTTGCGGACATCGACGAGTCCAAGCGCGAAAACGCACTTCGCAACGGGGCGGCCTTAGCGCTCGATCCGCGCGATGCGGCCGCGCTCAAGGCGGCCCGCGCCGAAACGGAGGGTGGCTTTGCGACGGCGATCGATTTCGTCGGCTCGGAGTCCTCGGTCGAGTTCGCGCTTTCGGCGGTGCGCAAGGGTGGCAAGGTCATCATCGTCGGACTCTACGGCGGCGCGCTGCAGATTGCGTTGCCGCTGATCCCGCTCCGCGCGATCTCGATCGTCGGTTCGTACGTCGGATCGCCGGCCGAGTTGCGCGATCTGCTCGCCCTCGCCGCGAGCGGCTCGGCACCCGAGATTCAGATCGAAACTCGTCCACTCATGGACGCGCAGGACGCGCTCGAAGGGCTCCAAAACGGCCGCGTTCTCGGCAGAACCGTGCTGCTCGCGCAAGCGGGAGCTGCCACCCGGTGAGCTTCCATCCGCTCGTGGCCGATTGGTTTGCCGAGCGATACGGTCCGCCCACGGAGCCGCAGATCGAAGGTTGGCCGCTCATTCGCGCCGGTCGCGACGTGCTTATTGCGGCGCCGACCGGCTCGGGCAAAACGCTCGCAGCCTTTACGACCGCGCTCGATGGGCTCGTCCGGCGCGCCGCGGAGGGCCCGCTACCCGATCGAACGGCGATCGTCTACGTCTCGCCCCTCAAGGCACTGACCAACGACGTTCGCAAGAACCTCGAAACGCCGCGCGAAGAGCTGCTCGCGCTCGCGCAGGCGCGCGGCCTCGAGCTTGCCGAGTTACGGACGGCCACGCGCACCGGCGATACGACGCAGGCCGAGCGCGCCCGAATGCTGCGCAAGCCGCCGCACGTTTTGGTCACGACGCCGGAATCGCTCTTCATCTTACTGACGGCGGAAAAATCGCGCGCGCTCTTCACGCACGTCGAGACGGTGATCGTCGATGAGATCCACGCGATGGCAGCCGATAAGCGCGGCTCGCATCTCGCCCTGACCTTGGCGCGGCTCGATGAGCTCGTCCTGCGCGGGGGCGGCCCAAAGCCGCAGCGGATCGGGCTTTCCGCGACGGTGCGGCCGCTCGAAACCGTCGCCCGGTTCCTAAGCCCTCAAGCCGCGATCGTGGATGTCGGACACCGCCGCGAGATGACGCTCGCGGTCGAAGTCCCCAAGGACGAGCTGGGAGCGGTCGCGAGCGGTGAGTTGTGGGCCGAAACGTACGACCGTTTAGCCGAACTTATCGCGGCGCACCGCACGACGCTGGTCTTCGTGAGTACTCGCCGGATGAGCGAGCGGGTCGCTTTCGCGCTGACGACGCGTCTCGGCGAGGGATTCGTCCTGCCACATCACGGCAGTCTTGCTCGCGAGATTCGATTCGATACCGAGCATCGCTTGAAGAGTGGTGAGCTGCGGGCCGTGGTCGCGACGGCGTCGCTCGAGCTCGGCATCGACATCGGCTCGATCGATCTGGTCGTGCAGCTCGGTTCGCCGCGCTCGATCGCGGTCGCTCTGCAACGCGTCGGGCGCTCCGGTCATTGGGTCGGGGCGAAGCCGGAAGGACATCTGTTTCCCACGACCCGCGACGAGCTGATCGAGTGCGCTGCGATCGTCCGGGCCGTCCGCAGCGGGGCCCTCGACGCGCTGTCGATCCCGAAGGCGCCGCTCGACATCCTCGCGCAGCAGCTCGTCGCCTTTTGCGCTACCGACGATTGGAACGTCGAGAGGCTGTTCGAGACGGTTCGCAGTGCGTACCCGTACCGCGACCTTCCGCGAGCCGACTTCGACTCGGTCATCGACATGCTTGCCGACGGAATCGCGACCTCGCGCGGACGAAGCGGTGCGTACTTGCACCTCGACCGCGTCAACGGACGCGTTCGGGCACGGCGCGGTGCACGCATCGCTGCCATCACCTCCGGCGGCGCGATTCCCGAAACCGCGAACTACAACGTCGTCGTGGAACCCGACGGGCATATCGTCGGCACGATCGATGAAGACTTCGCGATCGAAAGCATGGCCGGCGACATTTTCTTGCTCGGCGCGACGTCGTGGCAGATCCGGCGCGTCGAGGCCGGCGCGGTTCGCGTCGCCGACGCGCACGGTGCGCCGCCCACGATTCCGTTTTGGAACGGCGAAGGCCCCGGCCGTACGATCGAACTCTCGCACGAGGTCGCCGGCGTGCGGGCGGCAATCGACGAACGCGACGACGTCGCGGCGCAAACGTTCCTCGAGACGGAGTGTGGCCTGGATGCCGCCGGCGCCGTTCAAGCGATCGATTACGTGCGCGCCGGCAAGGCGATTCTCGGCGTCGTTCCGACCGACGTGACGCTCGTGGCGGAGCGTTTCTTCGACGAGTCGGGCGGGATGCAGCTGATCCTGCACACGCCTTTCGGGGCGCGGGTGAATCGGGCGTGGGGTTTGGCGCTGCGCAAGAAATTCTGCCGCTCGTTCAATCTCGAACTGCAGGCGGCTGCTACCGACAACGGTGTCGTCCTCTCGCTGACCGATCAACACGCCTTTCCGCTCGAGATCGTGTTCGAGTTCGTCAAGTCCGCCAGCGTCGAGCAAACTCTGACGCAGGCGCTCTTGACCGCGCCGATGTTCGGAGCGCGCTGGCGCTGGAACGCGACCCGCGCGCTCGCGATCCTGCGCATGCGAGGCGGCCGCAAAGTGCCGCCGCAACTCCAGCGGATGCGCGCCGAAGATCTGCTGGCGTCGTGTTTTCCGGACGCCGCAGCCTGCGGCGAAAACCTGACCGGACCCATGCGCATCCCGGACCACGTCCTCGTGCGCGAGACGATTGCGAATTGCTTGCACGAAGCCATGGATCTCGACGGGCTGCTGGACATTCTGCATCGGATCGAAAGCGGCGCGATTCGCACGGTCGCCGTCGACACGCCCGAGCCGTCGCCGTTCTGTCACGAGATTCTCAACGCGAATCCCTATGCGTTCCTGGACGACGCACCGCTCGAAGAACGGCGCACGCGAGCCGTCGTAACGCGGCGCTCGACGAGGGTCGATGGCGAACTCGGTATCCTCGATCCCGCCGCGATCGAAGAAGTCGCAGAGCTTTCGTGGCCGCTCGTGCGCGACGCCGACGAACTTCATGACGCGCTTACGACGCTCGTCGTGCTGCCTCCGATCGAAGGCTGGCGCGCGTGGTTCGAAGAGCTCGTTGCGACGCACCGCGCGACGACCCTCGACGCGGGCGGCGTGCCACTCTGGACCTGCGCCGAGCGGCTCGATCTGGCGCGCGTGGCGTACCCGGATGCCGTCGCGACACCCGACATCGCGGCCGTGCGCTCGACGCAAGCGCTGCCCGAACGGCGCGAAGACGGCTTTTCCGAAATCTTGCGTGGCTGGTTCGAATCGTGCGGGCCGGTCACGACCGACGAACTCGCGACGCGCTTCGCGGTCGACCCTGAAACGATCGAGATCGCGCTCATTCGCCTGGAAACCGAAGGTCAGATTCTGCGCGGCCATTTCCGCGGTCCCGCCGACGAATGGTGCAACCGGCGCGTTCTCGCACGAATCCATCGCTTGACCCTCGGTACGCTGCGGCGCGAGATCGAGCCGGTAAGCACGGTGCAGTACGCGCAATTCCTCCAACGCTGGCAGCACGTCGCGCCCGCCTCGCGCTTGCACGGCGTCGACGGAACGCTGCACGTCATCCGGCAGCTCGAAGGCTACGAGATCCCGGCGGCGGCGTGGGAGGCGAGCGTGCTGCCGTTGCGAGTTGCCGGCTACCGGCGCGAGTATCTCGACACGCTCTGTTACTCGGGCGACGTGATGTGGGGACGCTTGTCGTCGCATTCGGCACTCGATGTCGAGCCCGGCGGCCCTCGCCGCCGCATCCGGCCGACGAAGCTCGCACCGATCGCGCTCTTTACGCGAGCCGAAGCGGCTTCGCTGTTGACGCGCAGGGAGTTCGACCGCGAGATTCTCTCGCCGGCAGCCCGCGCTGTCTTCGAAGAGATCGAACGCAGCGGGGCGCCTTTCTTCGGCGACATCGTGCGCAGCACGAAACTTCTTCCCGCGGAAATCGAAGAAGCACTCTGGCAACTGGTCGTCGCCGGACTCGTGAGCGCCGACGGGTTCGATGCGCTGCGCTCGTTGACCGATCGAAAGCGGAGACTCGGTGAGAAGGGGCTCCGCGCGCGCCCGCGCTCGTCAAGCGGGCGCTGGACCCTCCTTCGCTCCGAGACCGAAAGCATCGACGTCGAGGCATTCGCACGGCGGCTCTTGTCGCGCTGGGGCGTCGTGTTTCGCGACGTCGTCAAGCGCGAGACGCTCGCTCCGCCGTGGCGCGAACTCCTCGGCGCATTGCGGCGAATGGAAGCGCGCGGCGAGATTCGCGGAGGGCGCTTCGTCGCCGGCTACACCGGCGAACAATTCGCATTGCCCGAGGCCATCGACGCGCTGCGCGCCGTGCGGCGCGACGGCGACGTTCCCAGGATCGAAGTGCCGGCGTACGACCCGTTACATCTAGCTGCGACGCTCGTGCCGGGCGCTGCCTTGCGCCCGCTCCGTTCGGTTTCATAATCTAACGCGAATCGCTCGTGCGCGAAGAGTTCCGCGATGCGGAATAAAGCGGAGCGGACTATCGCTGAAAAAGCTCGTAGTTTGAGAGCAATATTCCAGCGAAGGTGCCTCGAGATATGAGCAATCGTAGCGGCCGTCACTTTTTGCAGATTCCTGGACCGACGAACGTTCCAGATCGCGTTTTGCGTGCGATCGATCTTCCGACGATCGACCATCGCGGTCCGGAGTTCTCGAAACTCACCCTCGAAATTCTGGACGGTCTCAAGACGATCTTCAAGACGAGCGGACCGATCGTCATCTATCCCGGCTCGGGTACCGGTGCGTGGGAAGCGGCGCTCGTCAATACGCTATCGCCGGGCGACCGGGTCCTGATGTTCGAGACCGGCTGGTTTGCGACGCTCTGGCGCGAAATGGCGGAGCGGCTCGGTCTCGTCGTCGATTTCGTCGCCGGTGATTGGCGCCACGGCGTCGATCCGAACGAGGTCGAGAAGCGGCTCGCGGCAGATTCGCAAGGCCGCATCAAGGCGGTGCTGGTCGTTCACAACGAGACGTCGACCGGTGTAGCGAGCCGGATTCCGGAAATTCGCGCTGCCATCGATCGCGCGAATCATCCCGCCTTGTTCATGGTCGATACGATCTCGACGCTAGGATCGATGGACTATCGCCACGACGAGTGGGGCGTCGACGTGGCGGTGGCCGGTTCGCAAAAGGGATTGATGCTGCCGCCTGGGCTCAGCTTCAACGCGATCTCCGCCAAGGCGCGTCAAGCCGCGTCACGCTCGCGCTTCCCGAAGTCGTATTGGAACTGGGAACCGATCCTTAAGGCGAACGAAGACGGCTTCTGGCCATACACGCCGGCTACGAACATGCTGTACGGCCTGCGCGAATCGATCGCGATGCTCAACGAGTGGGGTCTCGAAGCGGTCTTCGAGCGGCACGCGCGACTTGCCGAAGCTACGCGGCGTGCGGTGAATGGCTGGGGTCTCGAACTGTTGGCTCTCGATCCGCGCGAATACTCGAACTCCTTGACGGCGGTGCTGGTTCCGGAGCATCACGACGCCGACCATCTCCGAGCGACGATCCTTGAAAATTTCGACATGTCGCTCGGGGCCGGTCTCGGCCGCTTGAAAGGGCGAGTTTTCCGGATCGGACATCTCGGTTACTTCAACGAACTCATGCTCGCCGGCACGCTATCCGGCGTGCAGATGGGGCTCGAGCTGGAAGGCATCCGTCACGGTGACGGCGTCTCTCCAGCTCTCGCGCACTTGACGAGCGCGGCGGGTCGCCCGAGTTCGGAATTGGTCGGCGCTTAACAGCGCGACCCGATTCGTGAATCTCGAAGAACGGCTACGGCGCGATCTCGAGGGCGAGGTTCATTTCGATGCGTTCACGCGTGGCCGATACAGCACCGACGCCTCGATCTATCAAATCGATCCGATCGCGGTCGTGCTCCCCAAATCGGTCGACGACATCGCGGCGACGATCGACGCGTGCCGCGCGGCAGGCGTCCCGCTGGTTCCGCGCGGCGCCGGCACCTCGCAATGCGGTCAGACGATCGGTCGCGGCGTCATCGTCGATACGAGCAAATTCCTCGACCAGCTTCTCGCAATCGATACGGGAGCGAAAACCGCGACGGTACGACCCGGCATCGTCCTCGATCGCCTCAACCGGCAGCTGAAGAAGCACGGGCTGTTCTTTCCCGTCGATCCTTCGACGGCGAACCGCGCGACCATCGGCGGCATGACAGCCAATAACAGCTCGGGCGCGCGTTCGATTCGATACGGAACGATGGTCGACAACGTGCGTGCAATCGATGCGACGCTCGCCTCGGGCGAGAACTTTCACTTTGCCGATCTGCCCTCGAACCTCGCCGAGCTTCCCGACGAAGCCTATCGTAAGCTCGCGACGGCGGTCCGGAGCATCGGGTTACGCGAAGCCGGCGAAGTAGCGGCGCGCTTTCCGAAACTGCTGCGTCGCGTCGGCGGCTACAACCTCGACACGATCGCGCCGGAAGGACACAACCTCGCGAAGCTGCTGGTCGGGTCCGAAGGAACGCTGGCCTTCTTTACCGCGATCGAGCTCGAGCTTGCGGACATCCCCCGCCAGCGCGTGCTGGGTCTCTGCCGGTTTCCGACGTTCTACGACGCGATGGATGCACCGCGGCACCTCGTTACGTTGGAGCCGGTTGCGGTCGAGCTGGTCGACCGGACGATGCTCGAGCTCGCGCGCCAGATCCCGCTCTTCGCACCGACGATCGAAAAGTTCGTTCCCGGCGATCCGGCTGCGCTGCTCCTGGTCGAGTTCGCGGGCGACGAGCTCTCCGTCCTGACGCGCAAGCTCGAAGAGCTCGCAGCGATGATGGAAAGCTTAGGCTTTCACGCTGCCGTCGTGCCACTGACCTCAGCTGCCGACCAGACGGAGATGTGGGACGTGCGCAAAGCCGGGCTCGACATTATCTCGTCGATGCGGGGCGACGGCAAGCCGGTCTCCATCGTCGAGGATTGCGCGGTCGGCCTCGAGGACTTGGCCGAATTCACCAAAGCTTTGAACGAAGTCTTCGCGCGCTCCGAGGTGGAGGCGACCTGGTACGCGCACGCTTCGGTCGGATGTCTGCACGTTCGCCCCGTTCTCAATATGAAGAGCGCGGACGACGTGGCGAAATTCCGCGCCATCGCGGAAGAAGGCTTTGCGCTCGTACGGCGCTACCACGGCTCGCACTCGGGCGAGCACGGCGACGGAATCCTGCGTTCAGAATTCCACGCGCAAATGTTCGGCGACCGGCTCGTCAGCGCGTTCGAAGAGATCAAGGACACGTTCGATCCTGCCGGCACGATGAACCCGGGCAAGATCGTGCGAGCACCGCGCATGGACGACCGGTCCCTGTTCCGCTACAAGCCGGACTACGCAAGGCTCCCGATCCGTCCGGTGCTCGATTGGTCGAGCTGGCCCGGCGGGTACAGCGGCGCGGTTGAGATGTGCAACAACAACGGCGCGTGTCGTAAAGATGAGGGCGTGATGTGCCCGTCCTTCATGGTAACGAAGGACGAGGAGCACTCGACTCGCGGCCGCGCCAATACGCTGCGCTTGGCGCTCAGCGGCCAGCTCGGTCCAAGCGCGTTTACGTCTGAAGACATGTACGCAACGATGGATCTCTGCATCTCGTGCAAAGCGTGCCGCCGCGAGTGTCCGACCGGCGTCGACATGGCGAGGATGAAGATCGAGTTCCTGCACCAATATCATCGACGGCACCGGCGACGTTTGCGGGACCGGTTCTTCGCCCATTTGCCGCACTTCGCGGTCCTCGTGAGCGGCGTCCGTTGGCTGGCCAACGCGGGAACCCGTTTCGGACCCTTGCGTAGCATCGGCGAGAGGTTGATCGGCATCAGTTCCCGGCGCAGCTTGCCGGCTTGGCAGCGTAGGGCATTCGACGCTCGCGGCTCCGGCCGAAACGTTGCGAGCGCTGCCGGCCGCGACGTCGTGCTGCTCGTCGATACGTTCAATACGTATTTCGAACCAGCCAATGCCCGCGCCGCCTACGATGTGTTGCGGGCCGCCGGCTACAACGTCGTGCTGCCAATGACGCATGGCCGTCCGCTGTGTTGCGGTCGCACCTTTCTTTCAGCGGGTCTGATCGATCACGCGCGCTCGGAGCTGTGGCGCACGCTCAGCACGCTGCGGCCGTACGTCGAGCGCGGCGTCCCGATCGTCGGACTCGAACCCTCATGCCTGCTGACCTTCCGCGATGAGGCACTCTTGTTGTTGCCCGGTCCGGAATCGAAGGTGTTTTCCGAGCACTGCTTTCTGCTCGAGGAGTTTTTGGCCCGGGAAGAAGCGGCGGGCAACCTGCGCCTCGAGCTCAAACCGCTGAGCGGCGGCGTACGACGCGCGGTCGTCCACGGGCACTGCCATCAAAAAGCGTTCGGCGCGATGCCGGCGGTGCAGCGGGTGCTGGGCCTCATCCCCGAGCTGACGGTCGAGGTCATCGACGCCGGCTGCTGCGGGATGGCAGGGACTTTTGGTTACGAGGCCGAGCACTTCGATACGTCGATGCAAATGGCCGAACTGAAGCTCTTGCCTGCCGTCCGGGCGACGGACGAAGCGACGATCGTCGTCGCCGACGGCGTGAGTTGCCGCCACCAAATCCGCGACGGGGCGCAGCGCGAAGCGCTCCACGTCGCTCGCGTCCTCGCCTCCGCAATCGGAGTTGGCTCTTGACGGGCCGCCACCGCGTAACAGCGTTCGAAGGAGTTTGACACATGTACATTTCGGTAGTGACGCTCTTCGTCAGGGATGTCGATCGGGCAATCGATTTCTACACCAAAAAGCTCGGCTGGGAAAAGACCATGGATGAGCCGATGGGCCCGGACATGCGCTGGGTGACGGTCGCGCCCCGGGGAGCGACGACCTCGTTCACGCTGTCGACCGGTATCCCCGGCGATTCGGAGAATAGCGCCGGCGGCATGAGCGGCGTCATCCTCGAAGTCGACGACGTCTTCAAAACCTGCGAGCAACTCAAAAAAGCCGGCGTCGAGTTTCCTGACGGTCCACGCACCGAGCCGTGGGGCGCTTGGGCGATGTTCGAAGACTCGGAGGGCAACGTCCACGGATTGCACTCGCCCGTGCCCGCAGGCGTGAGCAGCAACTAGCAGCGGCTGCTAGCGTCCATTCGTGCGGGTCAGCATCCTCGACGACTGGACCGGCACGCTTCGGACGCTTTCGTGCTTCGACAAACTCGCCGGCCACGACGTTACGATCTGGAACGATCGCGCCCGGGACGCTGACGCACTAGCCGAACGCCTGGAGGATGCGGAGGCGTTGGTGCTGATCCGCGAACGCACGGCACTCAAGGCTGAAGTGCTCGAACGGTTGCCCAGGCTGCGACTCATCAGCCAGCGCGGTGCTTATCCGAACATCGACATCGATGCGTGTACGCGCCTCGGCATTGTCGTGTCCTCCGGTCAGCACGAGAGAACGCCGTCGTACGCCGCGGCGGAACTGACCTGGGGGTTGCTCCTCGCCGCGCAGCGCCGCATCCCGCAACAGGTAGCCGCCCTCAAGTCGGGCCGATGGCAGACCGGGATCGGCCGGACGCTCCGCGGCAAAACCTTCGGCGTCTACGGGTACGGTGGAATCGGCGCGATCGTCGCCGGATACGCCAAGGCTTTCGGGATGAACGTGCTGGTCTGGGCGCGCGCGACATCGCGCGAACGCGCGGAAGCCGACGGCTATGCGACGGCGCCCGGCAAGGAGGCCTTCTTCGAGGTCTGCGACGTGATCTCGCTGCACATGCGGCGCAATCCCGCCACGGAAGGCATCGTGACGGCGAGCGACCTCGCGCGCATGAAGCCCGATGCGCTCCTCATCAATACGAGTCGCGCCGGTTTGATCGAACCCGGCGCGCTGGTCGACGCGCTCCGACGCGGCAGACCGGGGATGGCGGCGGTCGACGTCTATGAAACCGAGCCCCTGCCTAACGTCGCCGATCCGCTGCTCGCGATGGAAAACGTGATCTGCACGCCCCATATTGGTTTCGTTACCAGCGACGAGTTCGAGGTCCAGTTTGCGGAGATTTTCGATCAGATCAATGCGTTCGCGGCCGGAAATCCGATCAACGTCGTCAATCCGGACGCGTCCGGCGCAGCCTGACACCTGTCAGTCGAAGCTCGCCAGCGCGGTCATACAGGTCGCTCCGTCTTGATCGCGCGTTAGGAGCTCGACGCCCGAGTCCGCCGGCCGGGCGACGCACTCGAATTGGTCGGTGTCGAAGAGCGGCTTGCGCGACCGGAAGCTAAAGCGCGTAACGATTTCCAATGGGAAGTACTCGCGAACAAGGTCCATCAGGAGCATCGCTTGCAGCGAGCCGTGGACGACGAGGCCCGGATAGCCCTCGACTTCGGTAGCGTATTGACGGTCGTAGTGAATCCGGTGTGAGTTCGACGTTAGCGCTGAGAACCGAAACAGCAAGACGGGATCCGGCCAGATGGTTCTGCAGAACCTTGCGGATTCACTCGGCTCGGAGACGGCTTCGGCCGGTTGAGATGCCGGCGAAGGCGTCGCTTCGCGCTCGCCCGCGTAGACGATGTCTTGCTCCTCTTCGATCGCCAATCCGTCGCGTCCGAAAACCTCGTATCGCACGGTGACGAAAAGGAGCTGACCCGAAACGCCGGTTTTCGCTCGAATTGAGGCAATCGACGCAACGCGTTCGGCCACCCCTTCCAAGTAGAGCGGCTGGTGGAACGTGACGCGTCCACCTGCAAACATTCTTCTCGGCAACGTCACCGGCGGCATGAATGAACCGCGGCGACGATGCCCGTCCGGACCGAGTTCCGACTCGCGCGGCCACCGGTCGAAGTACACCCAGTGTCCTAAAGGCGGCAGAAGATGGCCGCCGGGCGCGAGCGCATCGAGATCGAGGTCGAGCAGTGCGGCGAGGTCGCGAATTCGATTCGTCTCGAGGATCTCGCGCGCGAACTCTTGGCGGTCGAGGTACTCTCCGAAGGGCGTCGGTTCGCTCATGTCAGCGTCTTTCGGTCAACCAATCTTGAGCCACAGAATCAAGGAGTAACTCGTGACCGCCATGACCGTCGCCAGCAAAAAGCCGACCAGCATCGGTTTCAGCCCGAGACGGAGCATTTTCGCCAAATCGGCGTTGAGCCCGACCGCGGCCAGCACGGCCACGATGAGAAAGGAAGCGGTGAGCGTCAGTGACTTTGCCAATTCGGGTGCCAGCACGCCAAAACTATTGAGGGCCGCCACGGCGATGAAGCCAACGATGAACCACGGTACGGAGCGCCCGGCGGTTCGAAGAATCTGGTTCGGAGTGACTCCGCCTCCTTGAGCATACATGAAGCCGACCACCACCGCCAGGGGGACGAGGAGCGCCGTTCGCGTGAGCTTGACGATCGTTGCGACCGAGCCTGCCCCGGTCCCGAAAACGTAACCGGTCGCCACGACGACCGAGGTATCGTTCACTGCCGTACCAACCCAGCTTCCGAATCGCGTCTGGCTCATCCCGAGCCAATGACCGAGGATCGGGTAGACGATGAGCGCGACGATATTGAAGCCGAAGATCGTCGTGATGCTATAAGCGACCTCTTCGCTCTTAGCTCGCACGAGCGGCGCGATAGCTAAAATTGCCGACCCGCCACAGATAGCAGTCCCGGCTCCGATGAGGGTGCCGATGGTCGGATCCAACCTGAAAATACGAGCGAAGAGAAGCCCGAGTGCGAACGCTACGACGACGAGAGCGACGATGAGGCCGACCGTCGTTGCTCCCGTCCGGACCAACGCCTGTACGCTAATGCCCGCACCCAGGAAAATGATCGCGGTTCTGAGGCCGTAGAAAAGCGTAAAGCTGACGCCCTTTTGAATTTCCGCCGGCCGCATGAGATTCCGGACGATCAGACCGGCCAAAAGTGCGAGCACGACGTCAGGAACCGGCGCCGTGAATCGCGACAGGAGGCGAGCCGCGATCGCGATCGCGAGCACGAGGCCGATCCCGGGGAGCCACGCGGGAATTGCGCGTGCGCGCAGCTCGCTCTCCGGAGCGGCTAACGCGGGCATCGTAATATCGCAAGCACTGTCGCCGGTATCTTCCCCAAGCCTCGCTGCGGTTGCCTTGTAAACGTCGCCACGGAGCGCCTGCTCAAGGGGCTTGCCCGAGCTTCGCCAAAAGAGTGCGTCTCGGACCTTGACGCACCGTACGCGTTGGGTCATTTTTCCGGTTTCTCGTGTCACTTTGCCCTTCGAGCCGCCGGCGCCTAAGGAGCAAGATATGGCGAAAGACCAGGCAACCGAGTATCTAAAGCACCTGCGCGATAAAGGGGCTGAACGGGAAAAGCTTCGCGATGCGGTGTTTGCGGAGATCGTTGCGGCGGGCGAGGCGGCGGGTTACAGTTTCACCGCGAAGCAGCTCGAGCACATTCTCAAGGTTCAGACGTTTGATGAATCCCGCGGATACGGTGGCTAAAAAGAGTTGTCCCCGGGAGCCGTGCGCCCGTGTATGCATCGAGGCTGTCTGACTTCCTCGTTCTTCTGAAGCCGCGCGTCGCAGCCGGCCTCGTTGACGCCTTCAGTCTGGAGCGCATCGAACGGATTGCGCGCTCGATCCCTGCCGCGGCTTTCGATCATGTCGGCTTCGAGCGGCGCTTGGACTCGGCGGACGCCGGCACCGACCTGGCGTTCTCTCTTTCCGCCTATGGCTTGGAGTGGATCGAGTCCGCATCACCTTGGCCCGAGGTTGCGAGGTTCGCCGAAGATTGGGGAGTGGAGCGCACTCCCGGCCTTTGGAACGTTTGGCTCAGCTTCGATACTTCGACCGGCGAATGCGGCACTCGTCCACCAAACGTGTATTTGGATCTCGACCGATCGGCTGCGGAAGCGTTAAAAATACCTCGTTCGTTCGCTGTTGCCGAGCGCTTCACGCGATGTCTTGAAGCACTGCCGCCCGCAGTCACCCGGATTCAACTCGGCTTCATGCTCGCACGAGGCGCGGATGGACTACGCTTCTGCGCCAGGCCGCTCTCATTAGACGATGCTCTGAACCTGCTGGACGCGCTTCGCTGGCCCGGCGACCGCGCATCGGTCGCCGCGATCATGGAAGCTTACGAGCCTCTTTGCGATACGTTCTGTCTGCAAGTCGATGTTGGTTCGCGCACGCAGCAAAGACTGGGTTTCGAACTGCACTACAGCGGACGGCCTTGGGCCCGCCAACCTCCGCGTGAGGATCGTTGGTTCGCACTCTTCGAACGGCTCGGCGGCGCGGGCTTGTGCACCGATACGCAACGCGCCGCGCTCATCGATTGGTGCGCGACCGTGGAATACGAAGCGCCCCTTATCGAGCGTCTGATCGCTGCCGCACATCCGTCGGCCGACCGGCTGATCGCGGGGATTCTCTATACGGGGCTTCACTACATCAAACTGACGATCGACTCCAATAGGTTGCTTTCCGCGAAGGCCTACTTTGGTGCGATTCTCGATGCGAGCGCGACGCGCCGAGCGTGTTGAATCTTGCGCGCAAACCGTCCGCTGCGCTTCCACTAGTCGCACTCTTTTGCGTGGCAGCCCTGTGGCTGCCGGCAAGAGCGGCCGATCGCACGGCTCCGTACGCGTTATCGGGAGTTCAGGCTCTCGACGAAGTTGGTCCGCCGCTCACGATCGAGGACGTCACCCGGGGAGCCGCTGCGCGAGACTTTCGTCCCGTCGACAGCCTGCCGAAGACGAGACAGTCGATCACGCGCTGGTATCGATTCACCGTGCCGCGAACCGATAATTCGCGGCTCGTTCTCAGGTTAGAAGATGCCGTTAGCGATGCGGATCTGTACTTCCGGAGATCCGATGGCTCGTACGGACTCGTGCGTTTCGGCATGCGCGTCCCATTTGCGCAACGTGCCTTTCCCGCGGCTTGGCCCGTTGCGGAAATCACGCCGGAGATGAGGCAGGGGAGCCCGCTTTATCTTCGCGCGCTCGGTCCGTCGACCCGGCTCGCCGTCGAATCCGAAGAAACCTACGCGCAAAACCGAGTTAGCGTCGAGTTCGATACGCTCTTTTTCATCGGTTTCATCGCCTCGATCGGTCTCCTGAGCTTCTTTCTGTTCGTCTATCTCCACGAGCCGACGTTCCGGCTTCACGCGCTGCTGATGGCCGTGACGATCGTCTACCTCTTTACGGAGAACACGCTCTCGTGGCAGTACCTCTGGCCGGCGGCGTCGATCGATTTCGCTACTGCCGATGCGGTGGCATTCACCGCCTATCTTTTGGCCGTCATGCTCTTCGCGCGAAGCTTTTTATCGCTCCCGGTCGAGCTGCCGGCGCTCGACCGGGCCATTTGGGCGGCTTTTTTGCTGAACGTCCTCTTGACGTTCGTCGTGGGGCCGTTACGACCGGGCTCCCAGGTTTTCAATTGGCTCACGCCCATCGCGAACGCCAGCCCGTTTCTCCTGATCTTCTTTTCAGCGATCGTCCGCCTTCGTCAAGGCTTCCGCGAGGCGCGGTTCTTCATCATCGGCTTCGGAAGCATGCTCGTCATTTTTATCGTGGCGGGAACGGTCAACTTTTTTTCGGATTTCCCTTCGCACACCGGAAACCAAATAGGTTCGTTGGGGCTCGATCTCGGTTTCGCCATCGACTCGATGTTCTTCCAGTTTGCGCTCGCGGATCGCGTGTTGGCGGCGAATCGCGGTCGCGACGAAGCCCAACGCGAGACGCTTGCCGCTCAGACCGCACTCTTGGAAGCGCAACACAGCTCGATCGAGACGCTCGAGAAGCACACCGAATCTTTCAGCCGATTCGTACCGCATGAGTTTCTGGAGCAGCTCGGCCGGGCAGACGTCGTCGACGTGCAGTTGGGAGATCACATCCAGCGCGAGATGGCTATTCTCTTTTCTGACATCCGCGCGTTTACGGCGCTTTCTGAAACTATGACGCCGCAGGAGAGCTTCGACTTCGTCAACGGACTGTTCGCTCACGTTAGCCCCGCGGTACGCGAACATCGCGGCTTCGTCGACAAATACATCGGGGATGCCGTGATGGCGCTCTTCCCCAAAGCCGCAGACGACGCGATCGATGCAGCAGTTGCGCTTCAGGAGGCCGTACGCCGTTTCAACGAGAGCCGAGCGAAAGTTTTGCAGAAACCGGTTTCCATGGGAGTCGGCTTGCACTGGGGCACGCTGATGCTCGGTACCATCGGTGACCGGCTACGCCTCGAGACGACGGTTATCGCCGACGCGGTCAACGTAGCGTCGCGTGTCGAGAGCCTCACGAAGGTTTTCGGGACGCAAATCGTCGTGAGCGGGGAGCTCGTTAGCGCGCTCCCGGATCCGTCGAAATACAGTCTGCGGCCGCTCGGTTCCGTGCACCTAAGGGGTGTGTCGCGAGAGATCGGCGTCGTGGAGATTTGCGATGCCGACGAACCGGAGCTGTTGCTCCACAAGATGGCGACACTCGAGGTTTTTGCGGCTGGGATTCGCGCGTATCAAGGCGGCGACAACGAGGCCAGCCAGAAGTTCTTCGGCCAGATCGTGGAGCAAAATTCAAAAGATTTGCCGGCAGCGTACTGGCAAGCGCGCGCCGCAGCACCGGGATCGCAAGCGGACTCGACCCGAGAGATTCGCCTTATCTAAGGCAGGAAGCGAATCGCTCGCGCGAGCGAGCGCAGCACCGTCGAGCTCGTAATGAGGCGCTTGACGTCGGGATAGAGATCCCCAACGTCACCCTCTCGACGCCAGGGTTCTGGACAGTCGGAATTCGTGAGTCTGAGGATTGCGGAACTCGGCCAGCTCCCATCTCGCGCTTGGAGCTCGCAGAGCGCGCGAAGCCGGCGTTCGAGTTGCGCGCTGCCGTTCTTGCCGTCGATGGACAAACCGATTTCAGCGAGCAGAGCGATCGAGAACGGGTCGCTGCATTCCGGCAGCGCATCCACGGCACATCGCGTCGCTTGCAACTCCTCTTGCAAATTCGCTTCCGCCAGGAGCGTGACGTTCATGCAGGTGGAGTAGACGGGATTGGTCCACCAGAAGGACGGCCAAAGCTCGTCGACCCGAGCGCGCTTGACGACGTAGTCGAATCCGGCGCGCACGGCCGAGTTGCGGTCGTCGAAGCGCGTCAGCAGCGCTCGGAGCGCCACCGGCGTAACCTCCGGATGTGAAGACGCCCAAGAGTGCCCCGGCGGGAACAGATCGGAATCGTAGGTAGCTAACCCGCCGTCCGGATTCTGGCGCCGCAAAAGAAACTCGTAGAGCGCCTCGTCGACCTTCTGGCCCGACGCCCGCAAGAACAGAACCGCCCAACCTGTCGAGTCGCTGTCGGCCGGGCAGAGCCAGTTGTATCCGGCGCCTTGCCGCGTCCGCAGGTCCGCCACCAGCCATTCTGCGGCCTTTGCGACCGCGTTCGAAACGCGAGGGTCGTCCGGGGCCGCCTCCGCGAGGCAAAAGCCGACGTAGGACGTCACCCACTCGTCGGACGGACCGATCGGGAAAGCGTAGTCAAGCCAGATTCCCGACGGCTCCTGGGCGCGGGTCAAGAATGCAACGGCGTCGTCGATCGCGCGCCGGGCACTCTGACGAGTCACGATCCCCTCTTTAACCATCGACGCCGCTGCTTTCTCAGTTGTTCCTGAGGATTTTCCCTTAGGCTTCCAAGAGAATGTTCCGACGCGTCACCGCGCCGCTGCTTGCGCTCGCCATCCTTGCTCTATCGGGCACGCCGGCGCCTGCGCAGAGCAGCACCGGCGAGATCGATCTCAACGTCGTCGACGCGGCGACGAATCAGCCGCTGGGGAACGTGCGGACCTTCTTGCTCGGCGCCCAGACGGCCAACGCGTTGACGACCGCTTCGGGCGCGATCAAGTTCACCGACGTGCCCGTCGGGATTTACCGCATCCGCCTGCAACTGCGCGGCTACAACGGCGCCAGCACGCGCGAGTTCGACGTCCTTCCGGATCGCGCGGTCCACGTCCGCATCCTCCTTTCAAAGCGCACCGGGACCGGCGGATCGAACACGGCCTCCGAAAACGACTCGAACCTCAAGGTCATCGGGGTCGTGACCGCCCGCTCGAACGTCTCGATCACGACGACCGACATCAACTCAGACAGTGCGGTCCGGCGCTTGTCTGACTCGCTGACCGACGCGCTCGACAAGCTCGCGGGCGTCTCGGTCACGACCGACGCGAGCGATCCCAATAGCGCGATCAACATCTCGCTGAACAACCAAGACGAGTCGCAGACCGCGCTCACGCTGGATGGGATCCCGCTGTCCGCGCCCGGCTCGGCCGGCAACTTGCGTGGCATCGGGACCGACCTCTTCTCGGGTTCGTCGGTCAGCTTTTCACCGACCGCCGGCGGTCTCGCGGGCGGCGTGAACTTCACGACGCTGCAGCCGACGCAGGCCCTGCAGATCCGCGCCAACGGAACGACCGGGACCTACGACCGTAACAACTACGCCTTCGCCGCAACCGGATCGGTCGACAGCCTTGGATTCGTGGTCGAGCATACTTGGCGCGGCTCGAACAGCCCCTTGACCTTCAACGTTTACGAAGATCAGAGCGGACTGACGTACGCGCACGGCGGCGACTCCATGACCGAGAGCGACCTGCTCAAGCTGCGCTACACGCTGGGCGACGAGCGAACGAGCATCACGGCGTCCGGCATCGACACGAACCGTTTGGCCTACCAGATCTGCGCGCAGGACGTGACGATTCTGCCCTGCGGCGCCGGCCCGAACAACTACAACTTCGGCCGCTACGAACTCGGCTACGCGACGGTGCAGTCGCTCGTCGGCAACGTCGAGACGAATGTTTCCGGCTACATCAACGCCGGCACGCAAAACGTCAACGATCTCAATCGCTACGTACTGCAATTGACTCCGGATGCTCCCGACCCGACGGATCCCAGCGCCTACGAGCCGACGCTCGACCCTTCGGCTTCTCTGACCGACACGCTCACTCGCGGCATCGCGTACAGCGCGTCGCTGGCGCAGGGCAATCACACCTTCATCTTCGTGGGCAGCACGTACGACGCGATCAACTCCTCGGTGCCGACCGTCGGCTCGCAGTTCGTCACGGCGTTCACGAACGCCGCGGCGTCCTCGCGCTATCAATTCAGCGACGCGATCAAGTCGAACGATCACTTGACCTACACGCCCTCGGTTTCGTTTGCCGACACGAGCGGCGTCGGCAGCTCGTTTCTGGCGGGGCTGAGCGGTCAATGGCGGCCGAAAGTGGCGGACACCTATGCCCTTTCGCTCAACGTCGGCAGTTCGCAGCCGAATCTGAACGCTATCAAATCGTTCTCCGATCCGGTCTCCGCGCGTTTCAATTGCGGCGCCCAAACGGCGGTCGTCGCGGGACCGGGCGACACCGGCGAAGGGCAGTCGCAGTCGGCGCAGGCGATCAACGCGACCTGGTTGCATCAGTTCAACGGCGGGGCGACGTTTTCGGTCTCGCCCTACTGGCAACGGCAGTCGGGGCAGCTCATCAACGCGCTGATCGACGAGCCCGCGGCATACTACAATGCGGCGGGCGTGGGGTATCTCGATACGCTCTATGCGGCCTACCGTTCGCCGACGGTGTGCGGTTTGACGGCTCCGACGCCGACGGTCTACGTGAACGAATCCGTCTCCGGCACGACGCGAGTCTACCAGGGCTTCAACGCGACGGCGCGTTTCGAACTCTCGCCCTACATCGCAATGATCCCCTCGTATTCGCTCAATCAGGCAGTCCTCGTCTCCGCGGGTGGACGGCTCGACGACGGACCCTCGACGACGATCGTCGGCGCGCAATTACCGAATCGTCCGATCCACAAGGGAAATCTGACGTTCGACGCGCTGATGCCGCGCAGCGGGATCGAGCTGCTGGCGAACGCGCAATACGTCGGCGCGAACAATCAGCAGAATCTCGGACCTTACGTTAGCATGAGTTTCGGCGTGTCGCATCGCCTCGGGCCCGGGCAGGTGACGGTTTTCACGAACAATGCCTTCAACGTGTATTCGGGGGTCTTCGCGACGAACGCGTACGCGCAGCCTCTGGCGCTCTCGAGCGGCGGATTTTACGAAACGGCGGCGACGCCGCTGACGCCGCGCACGATCTTCGCATCCTACGCGATGGCGATCGGTGGTCCGGCTCCGGGACCCTCGTTCCGGCAACTCAATCGCGGCGGCGGCGCGCGCCTCGCTGCGGCGGCGACGCCGCAGCCGAGTCCCAGCGCGAGTGCCGGGCCTCGCCGTCAGCAGCGCTTTACCTCGAATCCTCCGCCGCCGGGTACCGATCCGCTCTCGCTCGATACCTCGCGCGACACCTGCGACGCGAACGCACAGACCGCCGCGAAGCCGCTCTACGACGGGCTGCGCGCCTACGTCGCGGCGTACGAAAAGGGTGCGAAGACGACCGACGTTCCCGGGGTCACGATCGTTGCGCACAAGACGCCGCCGGGTTCGACGGTCGCGTATTATCTCGACGTACGGCCGCATTTCCCGCGGCCGCCCGGCGCGGCGCAGAACGTCCAAGGCGGTCCGGGTGGTCGGCCCGGGCGTCCGGGTGGCGGCTTCGGTGGCCCTGGTGGAGGCGGTCCCGGCGGACCGGGTGAGGGAGGGAACGGCGGGGAGCCTCCGATTCAAAGCGGCGAAGTAACCGCGCAGTCCGGGCCGCAACTCGGCGGCTCGCCGCAGCAACAAGCGGCGCGTCGCAACTTCGAAAACTCGCCCGAGTTCAAAGCGTTCCGCGGTTTCATCGGCTGCGCGTACGTGACAATTCTCTCGCAAGCCGATGCGAAGGCGAAGGGCATCGTTATCGAAGGCGGACGCCCGGGGTTGATCTACGTTCCGGGAACCGGCATCACGTTCGTGCAGGCGCTCGAGTTACCGCAAGGCGGCGGCAGTCTGCAGGCATCACCGCCGCCGAGCGCATCGCCTCCTCGATGAGACCGTCGACATTTTCAATCGTTGCAGCAGATCCCGCGCGGGGCGAACTCGGCATCGCCGTTCAATCGAAGTTCCTTGCCGTGGGGAGCGCCGTACCTTGGATAGAGAGCGGCGCCGGCGCGATTGCGACGCAAGCTTGGGCGAACACGGCCTTCGGTCCGCTCGGACTCGCGCGCTTGCGCGAGGGCGCTTCGCCGGCGCAGGTGCGCGACGCGCTGATCGCCGGCGACGAACAGTCGGCAGATCGTCAATTCGGCATCGTCGATGCGCGCGGGCGTTCGACGAGCTTTACCGGCGAACGCTGCATTCCGTGGGCGAGCGGAATTGCGGGCGAGAACTTCGCGGCTCAGGGCAATTGCCTCGCCGGCCAGAGCGTCGTTGAGGCGCTAGCCGATACGTTCCGCGGAACGCCGGGCGCGCTCGCGGACCGCCTGACGGCCGCTCTCGTCGCGGCGCAACGCGAAGGCGGCGACAAGCGCGGACAGCAGAGTGCGGCGCTCGTCATCTCCAAGCCCGGCGGCGGCTATGGCGGCTTCAACGATCGTTACGTCGACTTGCGCGTCGACGATCATCCCGCGCCGATCGGCGAACTCGCGCGCCTGCTCGAGTTGCACAAGCTCTACAACTTCCCGGCCTCGGCCGAAGACGTGTTGAAGGTCGACGCCGCACTCGGTAAGGAAATCGTCGCCGAATTACGCCGCGCTGGTGCGTACAAGGGAACGAGCGACGTCTTCGACGAGGGCGCGCGTGAGGCGTTGGTTGCGTTCATGCACGTCGAGAATCTCGAGAACCGCGTTCGCGGCGACGGCGCGATCGATCGTCAAACGCTCGGCTACCTTCGCGCCTTCGGGCGTTAGATCGACCAGGTCCAGACGTTCCAATTCTCGACGATGCCGTTGGGACGGAACCCCGCAAGATCGGTGTTCACGGCCTCGATCTGACGGGGCCACCAGAGATAGACGAACGGGGCGTCGATCGCGAGAAGGTTTTCGATCGTCGTGTAGTCGGCTTTGCGACGCGAGACCTCGTAGTGGCTCAGCGCGTCGCGTTGAGCCACATCCATCTTCGGGTTGCAGTAGCGCGACCAGTTGAAGCCGCGGGGCGGGAACTGATCGCACATGAGTTGCGTCGAGTTGTCCGGGTCGACCCCGGCATACCAGGTCTGCAAACCGGCGTCGTACTTTCCGTCGGCCAGAATGCCCGATCCGGGCGGACCGTACAGAAGGGCAGTCGTGTAGCCCTTGAGCGCGACCTCGAAGCCGGCGTCGCGCAGCATCGAAGCGATGAGCACGCCACGGTTGCGGTCGGTGATGCTGTCGGTGCGAAAAGCGAGCCCGACGTTCAGAGGCTTGCCGCCCTTGACGCGGATGCCGCCTGGTCCCGGACGCCAGCCGGCTTCGTCGAGCAGCGCTTCCGCTTTCGGTAAATCTCGAGTTCGGGTGCCCGCATGCGGATCTGCGGCCCACATGAAGTCCGGCAAGTCCTCACCGGCGGGGAGCGTCGTTCCGTACGTCACGTCGTGCGAGAGCACCGGCTTATCGATCGCGAGTCCGACCGCACGCCGCACGCGCGCATCGTCGAAAGGCGGATGCGTTGTGTTGAAGATGATCGCATCGTTCGCGTTCGTCGGGACGAGCCGGATGCTGTAGCCGGGAATCTTGCTGATCTGGGGGAAGACGCGCGGCGTCGCTTGGGCGAACCAATCGACCTCGTGCGCGCGCATTTCGTCCACGATCGTGTTTTCGTCGGGGACGATTCGTACGACGATATGCCGGAGCTTCGGTTTCCCGAGGAAATAGTCGTCATTGGCGACGTACTCGATGCGATCTCCGCGCAGCCAGCGCACGACTTTGAACGGGCCGGTTCCAACGGGTAGGGAGTTGAACGGAATTCTGTTCAGGTCGTGGTAGCGCTCGAGCAGGTGGGCGGGTACGATAAAATACGGCGAGTCGCTGTGCGCGAAAAACGTGTGGACCGCAGGCGAGAAAGGTCGCTTCAAGCGGAAGACTGCGGTGTAGGGATCGGGAGTATCGACGCGTGCGATCTGGTCGTACCCATGGCGTGTGGCGACGAGCGTGTCGGGGTTCATGATCGCGCGATACGTGAACTGAACGTCGTGGCTCGTGAAGGGCGCGCCGTCCTGCCACTTTACGCCGTGACGCAAGTGATAGGTGATCGTGAGGCCGTCGCGGCTGATGCCGCCGTTCTCGAGCGTCGGTACGACTGCGGCCAGAATCGGGACGTCGTGACCCTGGGGATCGGTCGCGATCAGGGGGTCCATTGCAAAGCCGATGACCATCACCTCGATCTGCTGCGTACCGAGGAGCGGGTTGAGGGTGTTCGGGGCGCCGCTGATGGCGACGCGCAAGGTCCCGGGAATCGTCCAGGGGTTCCGGCTCGCGCCGGCACCTCCGCCCGCGATACGCGTGCAGGCGCCGCCCAAGAGCGCGGTGAGGATGACGAGCGTGACGCCGGCGGCGCGGCGGAGATGGTGCATGCCTCCGCCCTTTCGCGCAACGCCTGGGGCATTCCCGAGAACTGTGCGCTGGTGCAGCAGAGGTTGGCGTCCTCGCCGCTGAAAGCGGAACCCTAACATCGTCCGAGCGTCGGCCGAATTGCAAGGATGCGGCCGAGGATCAATATGGAGAAACCGTGCAGCTTCTCAACAAGGTAGCGATATTTTCGTTTGCGTGTCTTTTTCTCGCCGCGTGCAGCGGGGGCGGTTCCGCGACGCCGAACCTCACCAAGACGGCGAATACGAACGTTCCGGGGTACCTGCCGTTCGGGTCCGGCGATGAGTGGACGTTTTCGACCGGCGCAACGATCACCGACAAAGGTTCCTCGATTCTCAGCGGCTGCGCTTGCGGGCTCGACGGCGGCACGACGGTCGAGCGCATGGATCTCGCTACCTCGAGCGGCAGCTATGTCGGCTCACTTATCTACGCGAAGGGCACGTGGGCGCTGGCACCCTACGCGGGCCATGCCCTGACCTATCTCGTCGGACTCTCAGAGGATGAGGGAACCACGGTCGCACCATTTTTCTACAGCGCCGATCTGACCGTTCCGGGAGTTCCCGCGATCGACGATGCCCCCGTCGCGAACGAAGCGTTCACCCTCCCGCCGCCCTCCGGTACCGGCAACGGTTCGATGACGATCACGTCGGTCGGGGGCACGCAAACGCTCGGTGCTGAAAATATTATCAAGGTGGCCGCCACGACGCTCACCGGGGACGGCAGCACCACCAACTTCAACTACGCGCCCGGGGTCGGGTTCACGTATGTCGTGCTCGCTAGTGGACCGATGACGCTTTCGTCGTTCTCTCTTGCGGGCGCTTCGGCTGCATCGATCGCACGAAGCGCGACGCCTGCCACCCTGCGGACATCGCGTCTGAACAACGCTCACGCGAACAATCTCACCTTGGCCGCGATGCTCGAAGCCTGGGCGACTTCGCGTTAGGCTCTCGGCGATTCCAAAAGCTTCAGCGTGAGGCGGTCCGGTTCTCCCTCGAAGTACTTCTCGAGCGCGGTGCTAAAGAGCGGTTCTCCGGGCGCGACGTGAGCGAAAAGCGTCATCGACGAACGGAATTTTACACATGGGGCGTCGTCGACGATGCAGAAGCTAATTTTGACGCGACGAACACACCTGCCAGGGTCGAAGAACTCTGGTCCTGGTTCTGGAGCGAGTTCATGACGCGTGGCACGCCGGACGCACGCACTATTGTTATCGGAAGTCCGTGGTCGCTCGGTTCGCTCGTTGTGAAAACTGCAGAAGAAGACCCAGTTTCAAAGTTGTGTGCCTGCCCGCATTTGTATGACGGCAAAGAAGTCGATCCGGCGGCCAGAACCGAGGTCGGTTTCGCCCTGAGCAGCTCGAAGCCGAGAACGCGCAGATGAAACGCATCATTGCCCGCAAGGAGCTCGAGCTCGACGCCATGCGAGACCTGACCGAAAAAAAACGGCTGGGGCCCTCGAAGCGCAAAGACGCGGTGAGGGCACTCAGAGAACGGGGCATTTCGCAGCGAGCCGCTTGTCACGTGATCGGCATCTCGGAACGCGCGATGCAATATCGCCACCGCCGCTTTGATGATCCCGCATTACTTGAGTGGCTCAAGGCCTTAGCCGCCGAACGGCTGCGCTGGGGTTGGCGTCGGCTCCTGATTATCGTGCAGCGAGAAGGCTGGACGATTAGCGAACGCGCTTTCCGGCGGATCTACTGCACCCTAGGGCTTCACATGATGCGAACGCGAAAGCGTCACGTCCGCTACGTCCGCGGCAACGCTATTGACCCCGTCAGCGCGCCGAACCAACGTTGGTCGCTCGACTTCATGCATGCGCGCCTCATGCACGGGCGCGCCTACCGACTGCTCAACGTCATCGACGATTTTACCGGCGAGACGCTCGCCATCGAGTCGGCCTTCTCGTTCGGAAGTGCCGATGTCATCCGTGTTCTCGAAAACATCCCCTACGAACGCACCCTCCCGAGGACTCTGCGCTCCGACGATGGCTCAAGAGTTCTGCAGTCATCGATGCTGCGCTGGAGCGCAGATCGCAATCTTCAATGGCATTTCATCCGGCCTGGAAAGCCAACGCAGAACGCCAAGATCGAATCGCCCAACGGGCCGCTTACGCGATGAGCTCATTAACCCGCATCTGTTCGGTTCGATAGCCGAGGTTCGTGCCGCCGCAGACCTGGCGCGTCGACTACAACAACGTTGGGCCTCACTCGGCGCTCGGCTATCAGACGCCGCGGGAATTCGCGGCGCACTTTCAAACTACCCAACCCTCACAGTTATCGGCAACGCGGAGAATGCCCTCGGGCCACACCTGCAAAGCGATAAGGCCATTTCAACTTCCAGCCGTTAGCGTAGGGTAAGCGTTATCACATTTGACAGCGCGGATAAATCCTCGTTTGTCGCGTTAATGGTTGCTGCGAGACGCGAGCTACTAGGTATGGCACGGACGGTGTACGTTCCGGCCGGCAGATTGGGATATCCCCATGTAGCCAATTCGACGCCGTGTTGCGCATCATCGAAGGAGCCGTTGTAGCTCTCCCCGGGTTTGAGATAGTAGAGGCCTGGACTCCGGACGGCATCGTTTTGCAAGCATCCGATCTTTTGATCTTGCGGCACAACTGTGCCGTGCGCATCTGTAACGATCAAGTCAGTTAACCGACACAGAGAACCCACTCCGAAGCTGATCTCTTTCGAAGAAGTGTTGGTTATCGAGACAAAAATGCGAGTTGACGCGGCCGATTGGTTCGGCGCAGCACTCAGCGTAAACTTCATCCAGAAGTCCGCAAGAACTGGAGCTGCTAACGAAAGCACGAGCGTTAGTGCTAGCGCCAGCGACGTGGAGGCTTGATTTATCGATTTCATCGAGTTAGCGTTCAGTCCTTGTCGACCCGACGCGATTCGGCGTCGGTCACTCAGAGAGGGGCCTTTGTTGGCCTAGCGGACGGAGTGGGTCTAGAGGTTGGGTAGGCGGTCGGAGGAGCAGTCGGACATGTATCGGGTTGCGGGGTGTACACCGCGCTCCATGTCGGAACGCTTGTCGAGGCCGCTGCTACGAACTTCGGCAGCGCGGGGACGGAAGTCTGCAACACCCAGCCGGGGCTGCTCGGCGGATTAGGCGAGGCGACGGCAGTACGCAGGGCGGTTCCACTCCAGGTATATACGGGTGTCTTAGCCAGCGGCACCCATGTCGTAGGAGGGCCAAACGGGCGGTATAGCAGGAAGTCCTGAAAAGACTTGGTGGTTGAAACCGTCGCGTTCGGCGCGGACGTCGCCGTCCCTGACAACTGACTCGCAGGTGCGTCGTTGGCATCGAACATGTTATCTCCGGGATACACCGTCTGTAGGTCACAAAAGACGTCCGTATCCAGTTCTTGTCCAATCGTCGACGTGAAGGGCCACGGACTCGGAACGTGCACGGCGGTCGTTGTGTTAGCAATTAACTGGACCTGAACAACATAGCCGCCATTTGACTGTGGCGGCACAGTAATTGTGCTTCGAGTCTTCATGCCGGCGGTCGCGGGGTAATTGAGCTGGCTTCCGACTGATAGCGCTTCAATCGCGCCGGGGCTGTTCGTATAAATTGCGACGACCGGTGGAAGGACGACCGTGTTGGACGATACAGTCGGTCCGAACACAACGAAATCAGCTGCCACCGATTGTTTATAGTTCTGCGAGCCATTAAACAGCGTCGCGTTGGCAAGGACGGAGTAAAAGTTACCGAGAGGAGCGCCTACGCTCGAAAACGGCCAATAGAATGTCGCTGGGTTTGCGAACGTGCCCGAATTGTTCAGTGTTGACAGCACAGGCAGGCTTCCATTGAGCGTATACGATGCCCAGATCGTGCCGTCAATTCTCCAGTAAGTCGTCCCAGAAACGAGCATCCATCCGCTATATCCGGGCTGTATTCGCGTGGAAAGCACAACCTGAGTCCCAACTTCGACGCTCGGGTATGGCGCCGGAACGCTCACGACCACGCTCGACGCCGGACTAGCAATTGTTTGAACGATCTGCAGCGGAGGAACCATCACAGAGGCCACAGGCGTGGGCGAGGCTCCCGACACCGGGCCGGTAAAGTACCAGTATTGCCATAAGGGACCCGATGAGCTGCCCGAGCCGCCGTTAACGCCATTGAGTCCAATACCGCCGTCCGCTTCGGGGTTGGCTGTTTCGCCTGAATAGGCCGTGAACGTCACTGTTGTTGTGGCCGCGAACGGGCAACCTTTTACGGTGTAGGTTGGGGGTGAAAAGGTGATCGTGTATATGGTCGGGTGGTCTTGCCTCCTATCCAGGTTCCTTTCTGCCCGACCTGACATGCGCTGCCACTGTTAAAGTAACCCGTAAACGTCGCACTTTGCCCAGTACTGAGCACCATGCATTCGGTATACAACGGCGTGCACGCAGGCATCGGAGTTGGTGGAAGCTCGGGAAGAAGTTTGTTCGTGGTGCTGGCGCGTAGCGCATTTGCCTGGGCGTCGTCGGTCAGGCCCTTCTGGGAGAGGGCGGAAGCCGGCCTCGGGGAGGATGCGCCCGGAGATTCAATTCCCGAACACGCCGTGATCGCGACGGTGCTCGCAAAGAGCAGAATCCATACGATAGGAAGATGGTCGCGCACTTCTACACCTTTGTGATGATTTTTGGCTTGTCGGTCAGGCAGAGTAGCGGATTCTTCAGCGCGGCAACGATACGATTGGTGGCCGCAGTGCATGCGGGAGATGCCCAGACGGGCTCACTAGGTTGGACTATTTGCGGCGCCGCGTCTACGCGGTAGGACAGCGACTCGGGCTCGCGGTAAGACCGTCGCAAGACGGACGGATGTGTCACCGTAGGGACGCGCTACGATGCGATACTCGAAAGAGATCGTGCTGTGCCGCTCATCAATTCCCGAACCACGAAGCCGTTTGCTGAGCGCTCCGCCACGAAGAGTCCATGGCAGTCGCCTGTAGGAGTGATGAACACCAAGTATGATCTACTGCTATCGATCGTCGACGCGAACGAACGATCAAGAGAAACCTCGCTTGACCATTGACAACTGCGCTTCCCCAAAGTCTTCCATCATTGGACTACTCTCGCGCGCGTGATACGTCCGCAGTGCAGGAGCGTTCGCACTCTGCGCACAGCGGGACAGAGGTCGATATCGGCGTAGCAGTCGCTGTTCGGATTCGTTTCGGGAAAGTTAACGCGATTTTGATAGACCAACCCGTAGACATATAAATCGCCACTGACTTGTACGTCGCTGCGGAAATTTTCAGTACGCTTGAGTACACGTAAGTGTTGAGTTTAGTGTGTTAAGCGACTGGTAGACGATTCGGCAGGTAGATTGATATACGATGCAACGGGTAGCTGGCGGCTTTTGGTTTGCGCGTACGAAGCGCTCAGGATGCGCGGTGTAGGCAGCGTAGAGAATGCTTGCGCGCTCAGAGAGCGACGGCGCGGCGAAGTGAACGTCAGCTGGAGCGAGAAGCGCGAGCGCGCTGTGGCGATGTTGCGTGTTATACATTAGACGAACGCGCGGCAGAACGCTAGTGCTCTGCGATATTGGAAAACGTCGCGGGAAATTACGGCTGGTACTTGGCAGTTTTGAAGAACGATTAGATGTGCGGGTTGTCATCGGAAACATGCGGGCGGGAATGGCTCTTGGTTACACGAGATCGGCGAGCAAGAACGCGACTGGTTTAGAAGTCATCGAGCTACGCGATCTGCATGTACGGTGAGCTTCTTGGGATCTACGCATTCTTCTTGATCGTTTCGGAGAGCAACATGCGTGCAACGCGGAGCTCTCACGATCGGCGACATCCAGCGACGACGTAGCGACTATAGATGTAGACGATGACGTAGAGGTAAAAATACGTCACTTCTGCGGACATGCAATTTGGTGATATCCAGGCAAAAACCTCGCGCGGCGCGGTTGCGCACAATTCCGGCTTCACGTGCGCAGGACGCGTGGCTTGATCGCGTCGCTCGCGACTTCCCGGAGCGGTGAAGAACAGATACATCGTGGACAGCGAGCAATGATAGACGCTTCGTCAAGAGCGTGCGTAAATATAGGGCACGCTGCGATAGATGAATCGATGCTGGTGAACGCGTCAAGACGTTCGTTCTCTCGGGTGTCAGAGCTAACGATGATCCGCGCGGGCGCGTTTCTCGCGTCGTTCAGTGCGCTCGACCAGCGTTCTTGATAACGCGCTGCTGTCGAGAAGAGCGCGGCACGAGTTGGTGACGTCGTGAAAGCTCGCGCGGGAATGCCATCTGCTCGCACGCTTGGCGTTCGCAACCTCAACGGCAAGATTCACTACGACTTGTTCACGGCGGCAATCCATCTGATCCGCGCTCTCGCGACTACAGCACGCAAGAGCGCGTAGGCTTTTGGACAGCGATAATCGTTCCGCTTTAGCTAAGCGTAGCTGCAGACGCTCGTTTCTTTGCGCAGCGCGTGTTCTCAACAGCGTTGGGATCGGGCTTACGACGCGTTTCGCTCCAGCGGCGCGCGCAGCGAGCTGCTTTCGCAACCAGCGATATGCGATGAATAAATCCGTTCGCGGCGGCAAAGTGCGCTCGCCACGGAGGACGCTTGCTCATACTCTTCGAGAATCCGCGCTTATCAGCTGCGGAGAATCGGCGGCGCGAAGCTTGGCTGGTACTCGGGATCCGAAATCGTGCCTTGGATTGCATGCGTGAAACCTTACGCCTCAGTAATTAAGTCGGGTAGGTGGTCTCACGCTATACTGAAACAGAGGGCTGCGCTACTGCAGCATCGCGCTCGCGTCTGCAGTGCGGCTTGGACAATAAACGTCTCCTCCGCACCAGCGTTGTAGCGCAATGAGGTCCGTCAGCGATGCCTCGGACGCAGAAAGTGCGGGTGCGACGCGCTCCTGAACGGCCTGCGAATATGCGGCCTCTCCTGTTGAGACGCAAGAGTCGCCTGACCGCCGTGGAGGCTTGCGAAGCGAAATAGCCTCCGTTTCCAGCGTACCTGTCGCGAGACCTAGACTCCCGCTCCGGTCGCAGTGCTACGATGACGCATATCCTGCGCCGAGGTCGACTGACCACGCGCGATGCCGGGAAGTAGTGTTGAGGCCGTAGATAGACGCATACGACGCGGTGCGTTCAGTCCGTAAATGCCATTGCCGTTTTGCGAAAATCCGTAGGTGCCGGCGACATTTCCAGTACCTGAAATCGTAGCGCTAGAGTAACCACGACGCCGACTGAGTTAATGCCGACAACGTATCCGGTGACGCCGTTCATTCCAGTGCCATAGAATTTGAGGCGTAGCCATACACGGCGTCCGCCGCACTTGTGTTTGTGGTACTACCTTGATCGCGTACGTATCGGAGCTGTCCGTAACGAGGAATGGTCCGGTCGTGGATGTTGCGGCGCGACCTCCGAATGGGAGGTGTTGGCGCCCGTTTGTTGCGAGCGCTGGACCAATCACGGCAAACGCTAGTACTCCCAGTCCGACTAAGAGCGCCGGAAATAGGAGGGCCTGGTAAATCCTGCGCATGGCAAGCTCCTCGGTAAGCAGTAAGGCAGATGCTATCAAGTTCAGCTAGTACCGCATACGGTCGCTTTGCTGCTCGCCTACGACGAACTACCTAAGGACGCTATGACTTCGGAGCAGATTCTTGGGCGGAGCAGCGTTTAAGTGCTCGAGGAATTCGGGTTTGGGATAGTGTCCGTTGGAGTTGCCCATCAAGCCGGACACGCAACGGGTGATGAATTGGCTCCGATGAATTCCCGTGGGGAAAGCGTCGAAGCGCCTTGTGCGGCGCATTGTCGTTGTAATCTTCAAACCAGGAATTGATGTTCGCGAGAACCGTTGAGCATGGGACAGGGATTGCAGCGAACATAGTCACGCTTGAACGTCTTTACGAACGCCTCGGCATGCCGTTCGATTCGGGACTGCGGACGGGGGTGAAGCATGTGCGAAGGGCAAGCTGTTGAGCGAACGAGCGCGTTTCTTGGCCCGGTAGTTGCTGCCGTTGTCCGTGAGCATTCGATCGCATGCGGAACCTTGTAAGCGCAAAGCGACGCTCGACCGCCAGCAACATGACGTCGCGAACGATTTCGCCGGAGAAACCTCCGTGCCGGCACCCAGCGATGGCTTCCCGATCGCACGTATCGAGCGCGAAGGTGACGCGAACGACCTCTGCGTTCCAACAGCGAATCTCGAAACCGTCCGAACACCAGCGCGTGTTCGATCGAAGCGTTTGCACCACGCCATCGTGAGCACGATCGATCCGCTCACCGGTGCACTTTTGCAGCAGCAGCCCCTGCCCACGCATGAGCCGGAAAATACGCTTGTGGTTGACACCGGCTCTCCAGCCTTGCGTAATCGGCGGTTGAGCCGGGCGGTAATGCGACGATAACCGTATGCAGGACGTTCGCCGATCAACTCAAGGACGAGTGGCACCAAACGTTGATCGTCGGCCTTCATGTAGGTGCCACGAGACTTGTGTTCCGCATTATCAAGGCGCTCGATAAGGCTCGAGCGGGCGATCTCAAAGGTCTCGGCCACCGTCTTCACGGCGAATCGTCCGGTGGCAGCGACGGCAAACGCAAGATCAGTTTTTTTTCGTGGGCGAGTTGGACGGCTTCACGCAGAATCTCAACCTCGAGGGTCTTCTTGCCAAGAACCCGCTGCAGTTCGCGGATCTGCTTCTTGAGATCCCGAACCTCAGCAGCACTGACGACCTCGTCGTCAGCTCCAATGGCTTCGCGACTACCCTCGGCCATGCGGCGTCTCCAGTGGAACAGCTGACTGGGAGCTATCCCATGGATTCGGGCGACGTGCGAGACCGACATTCCCGGCCGGTTCGACTCCTCGACCAGCTGCAGTTTCTGCTCGACGGTGAAACGGCGTCGACGTTCGACGCTTGTGATGACGTGGACGTGATCGTTCGACATAGTCCTACTCATAGGCGTATGCCTATGCCTTCAGGTCATGTCGCGTGTCCGGTTGAAAACGGGGTGTCCATCCGTCGTCCGGCGAGCCGAAGACGATAGATCGAGCGGCCTCGATCCAAGCACGAGTTGGGTACATTCTCGTAGGCGTGCTAAGACCGGATGGCTGAGGATCGCATGGATCGAGCGACCCTCGATGTCGAGCACGAATTTCGTACATTCTCGTAACCGTGCCCCCAAGACCGGATGGTTGAGATAGGCCAGCGCTTCGCCCGCGGAGGTAATCGCGAAACTGCGCGCCATCTCGCTGCGACCGAGACCGGCGAGCTGAGGGAAAACGAACCACATCCAATGCGTTCGTTTGACGCCGGCACGTAGCTCTTCCAGCACCGAGCGATACACCGGCCGCTGCGCGTCGACGAAACGTTCGAGCTGATAGGACGTCACGGTGTTATAGCTGTCGCGCCAACGCGAACTGCGTGTGAACCGGCGTAAACCGCGCCGCTTCGAAGGCCTTTTCGCATGCGCTGCCGCGTGGAACGTTATGTGCTACGACCCGCTCGCTGCCTTGCAGTATGTCTTCGATCAGGACTTCCAGAGCATGCGGTTCCCCGTTCGCGAGGTATACGATTGCCTCGTCGTCGCGACGTCCAAAGAGCGCAAACGCGTCAGGTCGTTCCGGGTCACCGGCGACGCATGCCAGCAGACCGTCTATTTGCCCGATCGACGCAAGACTATTTTGCCAGGTTGTTCCTGGCGGCTCGGTAACGCGGTTTGCCAGTTCCGGTGAGAATTCGAGTGCACTGCTTCGATCGCCGGTCGCGCGCCCGGCGCGTTCAAAGGACCTGAGTTCTCGAGTCTTCTCGAAACCGGCCCCCGCGTAGACCGCGCGCGCCGCGAGGTTCTGTTCGAGAACCTCGAGTTCGACGTGCGTCGCGCCGCCCTCGCGCGCTTGCGCTACGACCTCGCTGAAGAATCCGTGCGACAGACCCTGCCCGCGAAAGGTCGCCGCCACACCGAAGGCTCCGACCCAGGCGTGCCTTTCGCGGAACGCGAGCAAGGCGACAGCGACGTGTTCCCGGCCGCTTAGCCAGAGCGAGGAGCGATCGAGATCGACGTCGTGGCGCGAGAGAAACGACGCGAGGCCGGCTTCACTGAAGCGAACTTCGGCAGGGTATCCGGCGTAAGCGTGCTCGAGCGCGTCGACCGTCGTCTTCAGATCGACTGAAGCTATCGAGACTCTTCTGAACGCGGCCGTAAGCTGACGCTTTCATGACGTGGCCCGGAGTAGGTCGGGCCTACTACTTGAGCCCGGCTCTTCACCTTCCCCTCCGGTGGGGCGAACCGGAATCTTCTGCGCGATGGGGTAAGCTTTAGGCTATGAAGACGCTCGTGGCTTTCGACCTGGACGGGACGCTGGCGGAAAGCAAGTCCGCGATCGACGACGAGATGGCCGGACTCTTATCCAAGCTTCTCGCCGTCGTAAACGTAGCGGTCATCTCGGGTGGCGCCTGGCCGCAGTTTCAGACGCAGGTGATCGCGCGACTTCCGAGCGACGCGGACCTCATCAGGCTCTCGATCCTCCCGACGTGCGGCACGAAGTTCATGCAATACAAAGACGGCTGGCAGACGCTCTACTCCGAAGATTTCACCGATGCGCAGAAGCAGAAGATCGAGAGCGCGCTGCAAGCCGCGGTCAATGCGTCGGGCTTCCACATCGACAAAATCTGGGGCGAACAAATCGAGGACCGCGGAAGTCAGATCACCTTCTCCGCACTCGGGCAACAAGCGCCGCTCGACGCGAAGAAGACCTGGGACCCTGACTTTTCCAAACGTCAGAAGATCAAGGCGCTCCTCGACGTCTCGATTCCCGAGTTTTCCGTCCAGCTCGGCGGCACGACCTCGGTCGACGTGACGCTTCCCGGGATCGATAAGGCCTACGGCATTCGAAAGATGCGCGATATTCTCGGTATTCCGATCGCGCAGATGCTCTATGCCGGCGATGCTCTGTTTCCCGGCGGCAACGACTATCCGGTCCGGACGACCGGCGCCGATTGCATCCAAGTCCGCGACCCCAACGAAACCAAGCGCGTGATCGAAACGGTCGTGGCCTGCCTGAAGTGAGGCGCTAAACCGAGGTCAGCGTCGGGCGCCGCGTCTGGAAGTCGGTGCGAGCTTGATATTCGCGCGCGATGAAGGTGAGTTTCGCTTCGCAAAACGGGCGGCCGATCAGCGACATTCCGGTCGGTAATCCGTTCTCGCCGAAGCCGTTGGGGAAGCCGATCGCAGGTACGCCGGTGAGGTTGCCCGCGGAGATCGGGTCGACGACTCCCGGATATTTCGGGTACGCCTTGTCGAACGGGAGATCGATCGGATACGCGACCGTCGGAAGCGTCGGCGTCGCGATCGCATCGTACGGAGCGAAAGCCTTTTCGAAGGCCGCAAGCATGCGCGTGCGCTGACGTTGCGCGTCGACATAATCGACCGCGAGCGTCGCGTACGCTTCGTAGCCCCCAACCCGATCGGAAGGCGAACGAAGCTCCTGCGCGCGCCCGCTTTCGATCAGCTCGCGGAACGCAGCGGCTCCCTCGCCATTGACGATCGTGCCGACGGCAGCGCCGTAGGGGAGATCCGGAAGCGCGACGTCGGGCTCGATGTCGCAAAATTCGGCGAGCACCTTGAGCGCCAGCTCGAAGTTGGTCTTCACGGCCGGCATCGACTTCTGCGTCGACTTCGCCATGACCGCAATCCGCGGGCGCCGTCGCGGCGCCGGAAAGGGTGCGTCGACCGTCGTCGGATCGTTTGGATCCACCCCGGCGATTGCGCGCAGAACGGCCTCGGTGTCGCTTGCCGAACGCGCCATCGGCCCGATCTTGTCGAGCGTCCAGCAGAGCGCCATCGCACCGTGACGGCTCACGCGTCCATAGGTCGGCCGGAGTCCGGTGATCCCGCAACTCGTCGATGGAAACAGAATCGAGCCCGAGGTTTCCGAGCCGAGTGCGAAGCCGACGAGCCCCGCGGCCGTCGCGGCACCGGAGCCGCTCGACGAGCCGCCGCTCCAAAACTTGCGATTCCACGGAGTTCGCCCCGGCCCGGTGAACGAAGCGTCCGCCTCGTTGTAGCCGAAGCCGCCGGCGAGCTCGACCATCGCGAGTTTCGCGAGCAAGACCGCGCCGGCCGCGGTCAATTTCGAAATCGCGGTCGCATCGTAGTCGAAACGCTGTTTTCGATACGGCTCGGCGCCCCACGTCGTCGGCGCTCCAATCGCCGCGAGCAAATCCTTCGCGCCGTAGGGAATGCCATGCAGTGCGCCGCGCACTTTGCCGGCGGCGCGTTCACGGTCGGCCCGCTTAGCTTCTCCGCGGGCACGTTCGGGCATCAGCGTGACGACCGCGTTGTAAGCGGGTCCGTATTTCTCTAAGCGTGCCAGGTACAGTTCGGTCAATTCGAGCGAGGAAACCGACTTTCGCGTCATCAGGCGCTGCAGCGTCGAGACCGGGGCGAAAGCGAGATCGTCGTCGCTCATGCGCGTTCGAGCGAGAAGATCGTTACGGGTCCCTCGCCGTTCTGCAGCCGGTGCTTGGGGGGATCGAGTGCGGCGCTCGCTTTCGCGTTGTCGTCGATGTTCTTCGCGATGATCGCAATCTGGTCGTCGGTGAGCTTCGGATCGAAGCGCCGCATCGCGAGCGCCGTGGCGAGCGCCGGCGCCGATGGTTTGGGGCTTTCGCTCGGTACCGGCGAGGGCGTGTCGGCGGCGCGGGCAGCCGCGGACAACGCGAGGGCGGCCCCGGTCACTCCGACCGCTGAAAGAAAAGTGCTACGCTTCGCCATGCGAAGTGCTTTCTCGCGCTTTCGCGAAACGTACCTTTCTGGCCGGGCAATTTTTGTGTAAAATCGGGTAAGGCTGCGGCGGCCGCGCTACAACGGGTGAATGACGATGACGATTCCGGGCTTCGTTTCATGAAGAGCCAGGCTTTCGGCTCGGGCGCCGGTGCGGTGACCGCGCTCCGTCCGGACCTCGCCGCGCCGCCGCCGGCTCTGGTTGAGGTCGCGTTCACCGTTAACGGCGAGGGGGTCAAGCTCTCCGTCGATCCGCGCACGACCTTGCTCGAAACGCTCCGCGAGACGCTCGACTTGACGGGTACGAAGAAGGGCTGCGACCACGGTCAGTGCGGCGCGTGCACCGTTCACGTTAACGGGCGGCGCATCAATTCGTGCCTCTCGCTTACGGCAATGCATGACGGCGACGCGATCACCACCGTCGAGGGGCTCGGTGCGCCCGGCGCCCTGCACCCGATGCAAGCCGCATTTCTGCAACACGACGGGTACCAGTGCGGCTACTGTACGCCCGGACAGCTCATGTCGGCAACGGCCCTACTCGACGAACCCTGCGGTCCCTCGGACGCCGATGTGGCGGAGTGCATGAGCGGGAACATCTGCCGTTGCGGCGCCTACCAGAATATCGTGGCTGCCGTGCAGTCCGTTCGCAAGCAAAGCAAGCCGTGAAGGCGTTCAGTTTTTCGCGAGCGGAGACGGTCGAAGACGCGTTGCGCGCATCGAACGGAGGCGCGACGTTCGTCGCAGGCGGCACGACGCTGATCGACTTGATGAAGCTCGACGTCGAAATGCCGCGGAAGGTCGTCGACATCAATCGGCTTCCGTTGGGCGGAATTTCGCGTACGGCGGACGGCGGCCTACGAATTGGAGCGCTCGCGAGGAACTCCGACGTCGCGCATCATTCCGACGTCGCCCGCGACTATCGGGTGCTTTCCGAGGCGCTTCTCGCGGGCGCATCGGCACAGCTGCGGAACATGGCCTCCACCGGCGGGAATCTCTTGCAGCGAACGCGCTGCGTCTATTTTCGCGACACCGCATACGCTTGCAACAAGCGCGCGCCGGGAAGCGGCTGTTCGGCGATCGGCGGGTTCAACCGTAACCTTGCGATTCTTGGTACGAGCGAGCACTGCATCGCGTCGAATCCTTCGGACCAAAACGTCGCCTTGGCGGCACTCGAAGCGACGGTGCAGATCGACGGCGCGCGCGGCGAGCGAAGCGTACGGCTCGCCGATTTCTTTCTGATGCCCGGCAATACACCCGAGCGCGAAACCGTTCTCGAACCGGGTGAACTGATTACCTCGGTAACGCTGCCCCCGCCCGTCCGTGGCTCGAAATCGACCTACCTGAAACTACGCGACCGCGCGTCATATGAATTCGCCCTCGTTTCGGCGGCGGTCGTAGTGACGGTCGAGGGAGGCTCGATCCGGCGCGCGCGCATCGCGCTGGGCGGCATCGGCACGAAGCCTTGGCGCAGCCTCGATGCAGAGGTTGCGTTGGAAGGCAAGTCCGCGTCGCCCGAAAATTTTGCGCACGCCGCGCAGATCGTCTTGCGCGATGCGAAGCCACAGGCCCAAAACGGCTTCAAGGTCGAACTCGCGAAGCGCTGCCTCATCGGGGCGCTGACGCTCGTAACGAAGGTTGAGTAGGACCGCATGAGCGTCATCGGTCAATCGCTGCCACGCATCGACGGCCCGCTGAAACTGACGGGAGCCGCGAAATATTCGTCGGACCACAACTTCGAGGACATGGTCTACGCCGTCGCGGTCGGCAGCACGATCGCGAACGGCCGCGTTGCCTCGCTCGACGTCGCTGATGCCCGTGCGATGCCGGGCGTCGTCGAGATCTTCCATCGCGGCAACATCGGCAAGCTCTACAAGCCATCGCCGGGAGCGGGTGCGATCGACGAAGCGCGCCCGGCGTTTGCCGACGATACGATTCGTTATTACGGTCAATACGTCGCGCTCGTCGTCGCGGAAACGTTCGAAGAGGCGGTGGCCGCTGCAGCTTGCGTCAGGGTGATCTACGCCGCTGTCGATCCGCCCGCGGTTTCGCTGGAACTCTCGCCGCACGACGAACCCCAGGAGCAGAGCCGGCGCGGCGATCCGGAAGGGGCTTTCGATGGCGCGCCGGTCAAGATCGACTATACGTACGTCACGCCGGTCGAGACGCACAGCGCCATCGAGTTGCACGCCTCCGTCGCGCTTTCCGACGGAGACCAGTTCACTTTGTACGAGACGACGCAAGCGGTCGTCAACAGCCGCAACGTCCTCAGCGAGATCCTCAGAGTTCGCCGCGAGGACGTCCGCGTCATCACGAAATTCCTCGGCTCGGGCTTCGGCGGGAAACTCTGGCCCTGGCCGCATGCAGCGCTTGCCGCCGCGGCCGCCCGGGATCTCGGTCGTCCGGTAAAACTCGTTCTTAGCCGCAAACAGAACTTCGAATCGGCCGGTCACCGCGCGCGAACGCAGCAACGCGTGCGCTTGGGCGCCGAACGCGACGGTACGCTCGTCTCGTTACTGCACGAGTACGTCAACCAGCGCAGCTTCCGTGACGAGTACGACGAAAGCTGCGGCGAAGCGACGCCCTACTTCTACGGCACGCCCAACCTGCTCGTCGCGGGCGCGCAAGCGAAGCAACACGTCGGTGCTCCGACCGCCATGCGCGGGCCCGGTGCCGTTCCGGGTCTTTTCGCGACGGAGTCGGCCTACGACGAACTGGCCGTCGCACTCGGCGTGGACCCGGTGCAACTCCGCCTCAAGAACGAGCCCGAGAACGATCAGTCGCTCGACATTCCGTTCTCCTCGCGCCACTACGTCGAGTGTCTGACCCTCGGTGCGGAAAAATTCGGCTGGCCGCAGCGCACGCCGGCCGTGGGTTCGATGCGCAGAGACGGCACGATCCTCGGCTGGGGGATGGCCGGCTGTTCTTGGCTGGCCGCGCGCTTCAACGCGGAAGCACGTGTCGAACTGCACGCCGACGGTTCGGCGTTCGTCGGCATCGCGACGCAGGACATCGGCACCGGCACCTACACCGTTCTCGCCCAGCTCGTCGCCGAGGTGACGGGCGTTCCGCTCGAACGCGTCATCGTCGAGCTCGGCGATACGCGCTTACCGCCGGGCCCGACTTCGGGCGGCTCGATGGTAACGGCCTCGGTCATTCCGGCGGTGCTGCAGGCCGCGCGCGTCGCGATGAAGTCCGCAATTTCGCTGGCGACGTCGGGTCCCGGCGCGCCTTTCGCGGGACGCGAAGCGGACGATCTCGAGTTCAGCGGCGGACGCATCTTCCCGAAAGACGGGTCCGACGCCGGCGTTCCGTTCGAGCGCGTCCTCGAGAGCGCTTCGGTTGCGCTCGTCTCGGGTTCGGGTAAGGGAGTACGCTCGTTTGGGGCAGAGGATCCCACTCACTCGGCATACTCGTACGGATCGCACTTCGTCGAAGTCGCGTGGCAACCCGAGATCGCGCGCTTGCGAGTGAACCGGATCGTGACGGTCATCGACGCTGGAAAGATCCTCAACCCACGCAGCGCCCGAAATCAGGTCGAAGGTGCGCTGGTCATGGGAGTCGGCATGGCGTTGTTCGAGCAGACGGTGTACGATCCGCGCTCGGGCGCGCCGATCAACAGCAATCTCGCCGACTACATGGTCGCGACGAACGCCGATACGCCGCGCATGGACGTGACGTTCCTCGACTATCCCGACACGTATTTGAACGAACTCGGCGCGCGCGGCGTCGGGGAAATCGGCCTCGCCGGCATCGCGTCGGCAATCACGTCAGCGGTCTACCACGCCACCGGCGTGCGCGTACGCGAGCTGCCGGTCGAGATCGAGAAGCTGCTCTAGGAGCGCGCGAACCGCTCGGCGGCCCGGGCCTTCGCTCGCGCTGCCCATTCCGCGCGGTCGCGCGGCGAGGCGGTGGTGACGAGCGAGTCGATGAGCCGGCGTGCGACCTCGGCGACGTCGTCGACCGCGGCGTTGAAGGTTGCCTCGTTGGCGTGCGAAGGTTTGGCGAACCCGGACAGTTTGCGCACGAACTGGATCGAAGCGGCTCGGACCTCGTCGTCGCTGGCCGGTGGCTCAAAGTTGAAGAGGGTGCGGATATTGCGGCACATCCCCGGATTATACGACGGCTACCCCTCGGGATCCAAGAGCTGCAGGGCCCGGGCGGGGATCTCGAGTTGATCGATCGTGCACTGCGCGGGTGACTTGTCGGTTCGCCAACGCACCGGGCGCGCGCCGTGCCGGATGCGCCGGCCGGTCACTTGATCGAAAGCGACTTCCAGAACGAGCTTCGGCGCGAGCGCGACGTACGAGCGGTCACGTTCGGGATCCCGGCTCCAACGCGAGGGTGAATTGCCGGGGGCGTTGCCCGTAAAGCCGCTGCCGCCGGCAAGCGGCGCAAGTCGCTCGAGCAGCGCAACCCGCTCCTCGTTCGAAAACGCGCTGCAGAAACCGACCGAATCGAGCAGTCCGGCCTCGTCGTAGAGGCCGAGCAGCAAGCTCCCGACGCGGTCGCGACTTCCCGCTGCATACCGGAAGCCGCCGACGACGCAGTCGGCAGTTCGCGTGTGTTTGATCTTGACGCCGCCCTCGCGCTTGCCGCTTTCATACGGAAGGTCGAGGCGCTTCGCGACGACGCCGTCGAGGCCGCCGCCGACGCGCGCGAACCACGTGTCCACGACGCTGCGCTCGGTCGTAGCTGGGCTCAAACGCAAGCGTCCATCGCGCGGAAAGTGCTTGGCGAAGCCCTCGAGCGCGTTGCGTCGCTCGCTCAGCGCTCGCTCGTACCAGTCCCGGTCTCCGTCGCGGAGCAAGTCGAAGACGAGATAGTAGGCGGGCGTCGTGCGAGCCAGCATTGTGACGCGGCTTTCGGCCGGATGGATGCGCTGCTGGAGCGCGTCGAACGAGAGCACGTCGTCGATCGGTACGACGAGTTCGCCGTCGAGCGAAAAGCCGTCGACGGGAATGGCCGCGACCGCTCGAACTATTTCGGGAAAGTAGCGCGCGAGAGGCTGCCCGTTTTTCGAAGTGAGTGCGACCCGCTCGCCGTCACGATGCGCCAAGCAACGAAAGCCGTCCCACTTCGGCTCGTACTGCCAGAGCGGGCCGTCCGGGATCTCGGCGACCGTCCGCATTTCCATCGGAGCGAAGTCCGGTGCGATCACGCCCGCGGAATTAGGCGGCGTATCGAGCTTTCCGCTCGGCAGGGGACCGAGCGGCCGACGACGATGAATCGCGGCGGAGGGGACCTGCTTGCGGATCATCGATGAGGCGCAAATTGCGCAGCTTTTGACGCCCGCTGTGACGCGCAGGCTGATGCACGCGGCTTTTCTCGCCGACGCCGAAGGCCGCACGAACAATCCGGTACGGACCGTGGCGACCGTCCCGAGCGGGTGGTTCGCGGCGATGCCTGCCTATGTGGAAGCCGACGGTATGCGGGCGTTGGGCGCGAAGCTCGTCGCTTTTTTCCCCGGGAACGCCGCGCGCGGGAAACCGACGCATCGCGCCACGGTCGCCATGTTCGACCCCGATGATGGGGAACTGCTCGCGCTCGTCGCCGGCGAAACGATTACCGAGCGGCGCACCGCCGCCGCTAGCGTCGTGGCGACGCAACGGCTTGCCGCGAAGCCGGCGGGTCGTTACGCCATCCTCGGATCGGGAGTGCAAGGCCGCTCGCATCTCGTCGCCTTCGCCGATACCGGGTCGATCGAGTCGTTGACGCTCTGGTCTCCGAATGCGTCCCACGCGGAGGCACTCGCGCGCCGGGCACGCGAGCTCGGGATCGCGGCGACGCGAGTGTGCGCGACCCCGGCCGAAGCGGTTCGCGACGCGGACGTCGTCGTGACGGCGACCGGCACGACCGATCCGATCGTCGCGGGCAGCGATCTGAAAGCCGGAGCGCACGTCAACGCCGTCGGCGCGTGCGTCCCGCAGCGACGCGAGCTCGCCGGCGACGTGCTGGCGCGCGCCGCGCTCTTCGTCGATTCGCGCGATGCGGCGTTGCGCGAATCGGGGGACATCCTGCTGGCGATGAACGAGCTGAGGCGGAGCGATCTCGTCACGGCCGAACTCGGCGAGATGCTGGCCGCGCCGGACAGGCCGGTGCTCGACCGTCCCGACGCGATATCCGTTTTCAAATCGCTGGGCCTCGGCATCGAAGACGTCATCTGCGCCGCGTACGCGCTCGCGCACGCGTGAAAAAGCCCAAGCCCGCCGGGGCCGGTCTCGCGGTGGCCGCGCTCGGCGTCGTTTTCGGCGACATCGGAACGAGCCCGCTCTACACCCTCAGGACCTGCTTTTTGACGGCGCGCGTCGAGCCGACGCTCGAGAACGTCCTCGGCATTCTGTCGCTCCTGCTCTGGCTGCTAACCTTCGTCGTCTGCGTGAAGTACGTCGGCAATCTAATGCGCGTCGATCACGATGGAGAAGGCGGGATTCTGGCCCTGCTCGCACTCGCTTCGCCTCCACGCTCGTTCGGAGTGCCGCTGAAGCTGGGATGGCTCACCGTGGTCGTGGCCACGGGAGCGGCGATGTTGTTCGGGGACGGCATCATCACGCCGGCGATCTCGGTCATCTCGGCGGTTGAAGGCCTTAACGTCGCGACGAGCTCCGCGCAACCGTTTATCGTCCCGGCGGGGGTCGCGATTCTGCTCGGACTCTTTCTGATCCAATCGCGCGGAACGGAGAAGGTCGGCCGCATGTTCGGTCCGGTGATGGTCGCGTGGTTCGTGGCGATCGGCGTCGCCGGCTTTCTCGCGATTCTCAAGGCGCCGCAGATACTTTACGCGCTCGACCCGCGCCACGCCGTCCGGTTCGTTTTCCAACACGGGATGTTCGGGTTTCTGATCTTCGGCGCGATCGTACTCGCCATGACCGGGGTCGAGGCGTTGTACGCCGACATGTCGCATTTCGGCCGAGCGCCGATTACGTTGGCCTGGTACGTGTTCGTCTTTCCCGCGCTCGTTCTGAACTATCTCGGCCAGGGCGCCGCATTACTGGTGTCGCCGTCGGCCTTCAACTCACCGTTTTACGCGCTGACGCCTGGTCCGGTTCTCATCCCGATGGTAATCCTCGCCACGCTTGCGACGATCATCGCTTCGCAGGCCCTGATCTCCAGCGCCTTCACGCTGACCGAACAAGCCATCAACCTCAACCTCTGGCCGCGAATGACGGTGCTCCATACCTCGTCGAGCCTGCGCGGCCAAGTCTACGTTCCTGTCGTCAACGCAATCCTCGGCGTCGCGTGCATCGCGCTGGTTCTGACATTCCGCAGCAGCGAAAACCTGGCGGCAGCCTATGGCCTCGCCGTTTCTGCGACGATGTTGGCGACCTCGATCGCGTTTTACAACGTGATTACCAACGTCTTAAAGTGGCGTCGAGCCGTGGCCGTGCCGCTCGTCGCCTCTTTCCTTCTGGTCGATGGGTCGTTCTTTCTCGCGGGTCTCGCAAAAATTCCCGAAGGGGCGTGGGTTCCGCTGGTCATCAGCTTCGCGCTCGTCCTAACCTCGCTCACGTGGCTGCAAGGAAGACGTTGCGTCGCGAAGGCTTTGGCCGAGTTGCAGACGCCGCTCGAGGACTATCTTCGCGATGCGCGCCCGAGCAGTGGCGAGGCCAAGGGAACGATGATCCTTCTGACGGGAGATCAGCGCGGGGTTCCATTCGTCGGCAGGAAGCACGGTTGGATCCGCGCTCGAGCCGACGAGGAGCGGGTCGTCCTATTGACGCTGGTACGCGCCGCGCGTCCCTACGTCGATGAGACCCAACGCGTGATTATCGAGCGCAAGTCCGAACGTCTCTCGCTCGTGACGGCGCAGTTCGGATACATGGAACGCCCGCGCATCGCACCGGTCGTGGCGGCGTGCGGTGCGAACGGCCTCAAGCTCGATTCCGCCGACACATCTTTTTTCTACGCCGACCCGAAGCTGGTCCGCGCGGAACATCATCCGTTGCCGAACTGGCAACGGAACTACTTCCAAATCCTCGCCCGCAATGCGCGACCGTTGCCCGACGACCTCGGCATTCGCCCCGAGCGGAGGGTCGAGTTAGGCGTTGAGGTCTCGGTTTGAGTTTGAGGGACCTACATTGCGTCGCCGTCGAGCAGCGATTGCTGGATCGAACGGAACGTGTACGTCTGACCGGAACGATCGAGTATCCAAACGAGATCGAAGACGTCGTCCGCCGGCCACCTTTGCGGGGCGGCCGAGCTGAAGGCGCGCGCAATCGCGGGCAAATGCTTGTGCTCCCATGAGACCAGCACGACACCGTCGAGTGCGGCGATTACCTGCGCGGCGTCCGATTCATCCCCGACCGCGAAATCCGTGTTGACCGTGATTGAAAGCGCTCGCGCGAGCGGCGCGACCGTTTCTTGCGGGCGAAGGCTTTTCGCAAGGTCCTCCCCTTCCGCGAATGCGAGGCTTACGTCGCTAGAGGCCGCCGCGGCGAAAATCGCCGTAGGCCGCGCGATTGCGGGATTCGGGATTTGACAGCGAAAGAGCGGAACGAGCGCGCCGGCGCGCTCCCAACCGCGCGGTATCAAGGAGTGCTTGTCGGGCGTCCCGTTCTCGTCGATTGCGGCCGGTGGGGGAACCTCTTGTTTCTCACCGTGCCGGATCAGCATGATCTTCGTCGGCGGCATACCTACAGCGACTCGCACAGTGCCGCAGAGGTTGCGAGACGCAGCGCTGGTATGCTTCAATTTGTCCATGCCGGATAAGACGGAGCGCCCCTCAGGTTTTTTTCGGCTTCGGCCGTTCGACCTCGATCTCGGCGACGTAATCGTTCAGATCGTCGCCGTTGCGCTCGGCGTCATGCTCGGCTTCGCCGCGACCGCTTGGAGCGAGCGCAATCATCAACGCGCGCTTCTGCACGAGACCGTCGGCAACATCGTCGACGAATTGAGCTCCAACAAGGACGGCATGAGCCACGTGACGGCCGAACACGCGAGGACTTTGACCGTTTTGCTGACGCTCGCGAAGGGATCCGCGCAATCGGCACACATCTCGCTCGCGGAAGCCCGAAAGGCGGTGCGGGAGGTCGGGAAAATGCCCGTCAACGTGCCGCTCGAGATTGCATGGCAGATCGCTCAAACCGATCAGGGTTTGACGCTCCTGCCTTATCAAGACCGGTACTCGCTGGCGTGGGTCTACGAAGTGCAGAACATCTACTACCAAAAGGAAGAACGCTTCGAGAATTCGGTGCTAACGCTCTCGGAGTCGCCAAGCGGCAACTACTTCTTCCAAATCGCCGACCTGGCGAACCAAATGGCATCGGTCGTGAACACCGAACGCCAGCTCGACGACCTCTACACCAAAGCGCTCCAACGAGCCAAAACCGAATTCAACACGTAGGCCCGAGTTTCTAGCGTGAGGTGACTTTGTAGGCCGAGCGCATTCCGCTCGCGATGATGAAGAGAAAGATTGCGAGGCCGGTCGTCAGGACGAAGATCCCTGCGCTGTAAGCGAGGATGCCTTCATAGCCGACGACCTTGGGGGTCAGGAACCAATAGGGATACCATTTGATGTACGACCCGCGCAGCAGCGTGCATATCAGATATGCGAACGGGAACAGGAGCCAAGCCAGCATGTCGGCCAGCGACAGCTGCACGGGCGGTGGATCGAGAAGCCAGTCGAGCAGCATGACGGGCGGCACGATGTAGTGGATGACGACATTGACCCAGGGAAGGAGCGACGCGTCGATGCTGGTCAACAAGAACGAGAAGACGACCCACACGATCGTTACGGCTACCACCGCCGCACCGCGAGCGACGTCCAGTTCGTGTGACGGCGGGCTCACGGTCGCGCTCAGGAGCACGACGACTGCGAACAAGTTGCTCAGAATCGTGAAGTATGCGAAGAAGTTGACTGGGTTGAAATGCGGTTGCTGCAATCCCCAGGCAAACTGACTCGTCACCGCGACGAGGATCAAAAGCGCGAGTGGAAGGCGCACCGGGGACAGATTAAGACGCTTGAAGCGAGCGTAGCTAGGCATCGTATTGCTCGATGAGCGAACGGGCGAAGCCGACGATGGCGCTTTGCAGGTCGGAGGGTTCGAGGATCTCGAGGCTCTCACCGGCAGAAGCGATCTGACTGATCGCGACCTGCCGATTGGGGAATCCGATACGCACCGTTGCAACCTCGTCGTCTTCGGCGAGAAGCGTCGACTCCCAATACGACGTGAGTTGCGCAAGCGCCGGCTGGTGCGCTCGAACGACGACCTCATAGCGCTCCGCAGGACGCTTCTCGATCGACGCGACCGACGAGTTCCAGTGCTCTTCGAGGTTGAAGTCCGCCGGTCGCGCAAAGCGCCTATCGAGTTCTTCCAGTCCGGCGATGCGCTCCGCTCGAAAGGTCCGATAGCCTTTTTCCGGTTCGTTTGCAATCAGGTACCAGACGCCGGCCTTCGCGACGAGCCCAAGGGGTTCGAGCGTGCGTTGCGTCTGAGCACCGCTCCGATCGCGATACCGCAGGAGCACGCAGCGCTCGTCGGCGATCGCGGCGCGCAGACGCACGAGAATGCTCGTCGGCGGATCGCTGCGGCCCCAGCGATTGTGATCGAGCAGCAAGCGATCGCGGCTCGCTTCGGCGGCGCGCCGTTGCGGCGCCGGCAACGCACCGGCTAACTTTTGCAGCGCCCGCGGATGCGACATGATGCCGAGATCCATCATCGGACTCGCGGCGGCTGCGAAGAGTGCTTGCAATTCGTCGTTCGTGAATTGCGCGAGCGCGCGCCGGTAGTCGTCGGCGAGGACGACTCCGCCGAGCGGCCCCCGTTCCATATGGACGGGCACGCCGGCCTCGGAGAGGGCCTCGATGTCGCGGTAGACGGTTCGCATCGAGACTTCCAGGGACGCCGCCAACTTTCGCGCGGTCAGCCGCGGCTTACCCTGGAGCAGCAACATGCAGGAGACCAGCCGCTGCGAGCGCATGCTCCCATGCTTCCCGATAAATATGACATCACCTGTCAGGTATGCGCGCTATGCTCGGGGCATCTCAATCTCACCCTAGGAGATGCGTTTATGACGACCTCAGAGCAGAGCGTCGCTACCGGAACCATCACCGGAATCGACCTGGCCGCGTACTTCACGGCCGATCCCGAGCGTTCGATCGCGTTCTACCGCGACGTCCTCGGCATGACTCCGACCGAGATCGACGATCAAGGCCGTGGCGCCGAGTTCACCCTTGCCGACGGCTCGACGTTCGGCGTGTGGAAGCCTGAAGAAGGCGCAACCGGCGCGTGCGTGATGCTCGCCGTAAGCGACATCGGTCAAGCGCTCGACGAGTTCCGCAAGCGCGGCGGCCAGTTCAGCGAGCCCGAAGAAACGCCGGTCTGCCGTATGGCGTTCGGTGCCGACCCGGACGGTAACACGATCATCATCCATCAGCGCAAAGTGTAGCGCGACCGGGAACTGTTCGAACCGTAGTTAGCCGAAACGATAGCCGGAGAGCGCGGCTCCCACGCAATCGTGGAAGACGCGCTTTCCGGGATCGTTGCCGGCCGCGCCGGCGGCTACCATAAGTGGAAGCAGATGCTCTTCTTCGGGATGCGCGCGGCGCGCGTCGGGAGCCGAGCTCCAAGCTTCAAGCCGCTTCCGGCGCGTGTCGGAATCGGCTTCGACCGATTCGGTCAACCACGCGTCGAAACGCTCCGAGTCGCCGGCGTCGCGGCCGGTGCGCAGCGTCGCGAGGTTGTGATAGCTCATGCCGCTGCCCACGATGAGAACGCCCTCATCGCGCAGAGGCGCGAGCGCACGTCCCATCTCGAGATGCAACTTCGGATCGAGGTTTGCAGCGAGCGACATCTCCACGATCGGAACGTCCGCTGCCGGTTCGATCAAAAGAAACGGAATGAAGACCCCGTGATCGAAGCCGCGCCCGCTATCCGCAGCCGAAGGAATGCCGGCGGCCTCGAGCAGCTCGCGGACGCGCGCCGCGAGTTCGGGTGATCCGGGTGCCGGATATTTCAGCTCGTACGTGTGCGGCGGGAAACCGGAGTAGTCGAAGATGAGCGGAGGATGGGATCCCGCCGTGACGCTGGGCACCGGTGTTTCCCAATGCGCCGAGATGACGAGGATCGCGCGCGGCTTCCGCTCGAGCGAGCCCATGAGTCCACGCAGGAACGCCGCGAGCGAATCCCACGCGTGCGTCATCGGCGGCGGCCAATCCATGAAGAAGCACGGACCTCCTCCGTGCGGGATGAAGAACGTCGGCATCCGCAGTGCGTGCGATTCCGGCATCAGACGAGTTGTCTGAGCTTGAGCGTGACGCTCTGCTTGGCGTCGCCGCGCTGATAGACCAGCGGCAGTTCGGTACGTTTGGTGTCGACGAAGTACTCGCGAATATCGCTGCCTCCGAGACCGCCCGCAGCGACGTTTTGCCCGGCGATCTCGACAATGCGATCGCCGGCTTTCATCCCGGCTTCGGCCGCGGGAGAGTTCGGCGCGACGCTGAGGACGAGGAAGTAGCCGGCCTCGGGCTGTGTGAGCGAGAGACCGGTACGATCGCCGACGAAAGGATCGCCGACGTGCGCGTTCGGGACGAACGTCACCGTCTTGTGCGCGTAGTCGAACGTTACGGTGAAGCGTCCCAGAATGCGCCCGCCGATATTTCCGGCGACCGATTTGGAGGCGAACGTGCCGGCCGAAGCGGCAGGAACGTCGACGACCGGTGCGTTCAGCGTCGTGCCCGCGATCGTCAGCGTCTTGGCCCGGTAGAGCGCGTCGGGAATTTGACCGCCGACGCCGCCCGGCGAAACGAACGGATCGCCCGGGCCCGCGTAGAGGCCGTGCGCGCTTGCAAACTGCCGAAAAACGCTGAGGCCACCGTTATCTCCGGTGTCGATCAGAAAAAATCCGGTGACGCCATCGATGCTCGCGCGCACGTAGGCGTGCTGACCGTCGGTGAAAAACGGGATCGTTTGCGGTGAGGCGGGTGCTGCCGCATCGAAGGCCGCGAACGCGATCGTTTTCGCCGCGTAGTCGATCGTCGTTTTGAAGTTCGCGAGAAACTCGGCGCCGACGAGACCGTGCACGTCGAGGCCCGACCCAGGGTGGATCACGGGATAGGGAAGCGGTACGACGACCGCCGACTGATTGGAGAGGCGTGCCGTGCCGGCGCTGATCGAGTCGACGTGGGCAAACGAAGCCGCGATCGAAGAGTTGCCGACGCCGCCGACATCGGCTCCGCCTCCGGTTTTGAGCGAAAGCGATTTCGCGGCCGGCGGGGTCAGCACGGCTTGGCCGCCCGAGTCGAAGATCACCGTCAGAGGAACGGTTCCGAACGCGATCGGCAGAACGATCCAACCGTCGTCGCCGCCGGCGAAGCGAAACGGCAGAACCGACGGAGCGGCACCGGTGAACGAGCCGCGTTTTTCCGGCTTCGGGCGCGCGATCGTCGCCACGTCGAAAGTCTTTTTCAAGACGACCGATGCGATCGTCGTTTCGGTTTTCGATCCGGTGGGATCGACGGAAACGTTGTGAAACGAGATCTTCACGCCGTCGACGGTTCGGAAGTCGTCGTTGGTCTGGACGACGTCGCCGCTATCGGTGTGCGCGACCGTGCGCACGATCAGGTGCGACTTCCGGTCGATCCAAACGTCGATTCCGCTTCCGCCGTTCGGCACGACCGTCACGACGTCGGCGACGATCGCGCCATCCGTCTTTTGGCCGTCGTACGTCATCGTTGCGCCGCCGGTTTCCCACCAACCGTCCCGGTTTTGGTACGCGCCGGTCACGGCGTCCGCCACGTCGCCGGGCATGTCGATCGTCGTAACCGTGCCGTTCGTCGAATCCCAGGGCATGCCGTCGAAGCCGCTCGTGTCGGTCAGCGGTCCGCTCTGCGTAACCGTCTTCTGGTAGCCCGTCTTGCGCTCGACGAACGTATCGAACGTGCTCGGCGCGCCGCCGTTGACGGCGCTGCCCTTCGCCTGAATCGAGGCGACTTGTTCCCAAGCCGAGCCGCCGGCCGCGGCGCGTTCCTGGGAAAAAAGGGCTCGAACATCAGGTTGCGCGCCAGCGGGTCCCGCCAACGCCGCGAGCATCGCCGAGAGTCCGCAGATTGCGGCACCAACGGGGCCATAGACCTTTGTCATCTTGACTATTTTGTGTGAGGATTTATGCAGATCGTTCAAGTTTAACGCTCGCCTAATCTCCGCTGGTGATTTCTCAAACTTTGCCCAAGCTTACAGGGTTATAGTGAGGGTGTAGGGCCCCTGGTTCAAGACCCGGAGCCCGCTGAAGGAAGACAACGACCATGCCCGCATTCTTACGATTTTCGCCCCGAGTCCTGGCAGCCGTGCTGGCGGCGACGGCGCTCTTCTTACCCGTCGCTTCGCGCGCGCAAAACGTTCCGCCGTACGCAGCCGCTCCGGCTCAGGATCAGCAAATCCACGGTAGGATCGCATCGATCGACGGAACGTTCAACTTGACGGTTCAGGACGACAACGGCTACCTCGACGCGATCCAGCTGCAGCAAGGGACGATCATCAACCCGACCGGCTTGACGCTCGCGCCGGGCATGATCGTCACGGTCATCGGCTACCCGAACGGATCGGTTTTCAACGCAGTCGAGATCGACACGCCGTACAACTATTCGGGTCCGGCGCCGACCCCGGCCTACTACGGACCCGGCTGGTGGTATCCGGGCTTCGCGTACGGCTACGGGCCATCGTTTAGTCTCGTGATCGCCGGTGGCGGATTCACGTGCTATCAGCAGCCGTGGGTCGGACACTGGTACGGCAGTTCGCCTCCGTGGGGCAACCACAACGGCTCCGGCTACGGTGGAAATAACCCCGCCAAGGGCGGCTACGGCAACGGCGGTATGGGCTATGGCGGAAACAACGGAAAGGGCGGCTACGGCGGCACCTCCGGTGGCTACAACTACGGCCCGACCAACGGCAAAGGCAACGGCGGAAACCCGGTCTACAACCCAGGCAACGGCGGAACTTCGGTCGGCAACCAAGGCAATGGTACCGGCAAAGAAGGCAACGGCGGAACCTCGGTGGGCAACGAAGGCAACGGCGGAACTTCGGTCGGAAACGAAGGCAAAGGCGGAACTTCGACCGGCTTCGCCTCGGGCTACGGCTACCACGTTACCCCGACCACGCCGCACGAAATAGCTCCGGTTCGCCAGATCAATGTGCCCGGTGGGATCGCGACCTATCGTTCGCCTGCAAACAGCGCCGCGAGCGGAGGCACCGCCTACCGCGCCCCGTCGTATAGCGGCACCGCCTACCGCGCCCCGTCGTATAGCGGCAGCGCCTACCGTGCGCCGTCGAGCGGTGCCGGGTATCGCGCTCCGGCTCCAAGCGCTTATCGGGCTCCGGCTGCAAGCTCTTACCGCGCTCCGGCTGGAGGCGGCTATCGTGCCCCGTCGGGCGGAGGCGGTTCGCACGCGTCGTCCGGAGGCGGCTCCCACGCGAGCGGAGGCGGCGGTCACCGCTAAGTAACTCGCTCGAAGAAACGGCTGATGCGGGCCCGGAGTGATCCGGGCCCGTTGTGATGAACGCGGGGCTCAGTGCGCGAACTCTTCGCCGACCGCGACTTCGTCGCATATTTTCTCGCTCGGCAAGGCTCGTCGTTCGCGTACCGCATCGAAAGTGTCGCCATCGGTTGGCAAGTCTTTGGCTTGCGACAGCAGCCGTTCGATTTAGGGCTGGTCGGGCTGATGCTTTTCATTCCGGAAGTCGTGCTGGCGTTGCCCGCCGGCTTCATCGCCGATCGTTTCGATCGGCGCATCGTCTCGCTCCTCAGTACGCTGACGGAGCTTGCCGGAATGCTGATCTTTGCGGCGCTCGCCCTGCGCGAAACGCGCTCGCTCGCGGCGTATCTCGTGGCGACCTTGTTCGTCGGGGGCGCGCACGCGCTGGCGGCGCCGTCCGAGCGCTCCCTTCTCGCGGGAATCGTCCGCTCGTCGCACTTCGTTCGCGCGCAAGCGACGACGTCGTCGCTCGGTCAATTGATCCAGATCGCCGGTCCCGCGGTCGGCGGCGCGTTGCTCGTCCTCGGTGCTCCCTACGCGTTCGGCGCGGCCGCGCTCGCCTACGCGGCGTCGGCTTGCGGGTACTTCGTGCTCAGCCCGCGCGGAAGCGCCGGCGGCGAGGAACTGTCGCTCGCGCAATCCGCGACCGAAGGAGTACGCTTCATTTTTTCGCGTCCGGTCTTGCTCGGCGCGATTTCGCTCGATCTGTTCGCGGTACTGTTCGGCGGCGCGACGGCACTTTTACCCGCATACGCCGCGAGCATTCTGCACGTCGGACCTGCCGGACTCGGTATCTTGCGAAGTGCTCCGGCCGTTGGTGCGGCGATCGTCGCCGCGACGATCGCGCGCTGGCCCCTTCACAAGCGAATCGGTCCGTTGCTCTACCTCACGGTCGCGGGGTTCGGCGTGGCCACGATCGTCTTCGGCGTTTCGAAGAACCTCGCACTTTCGCTCGTCGCGCTCGCCGCGACCGGCGCGTTCGATATGGTCAGCGTCGTGATCCGCAATGCGCTCGTCCAACTCGAAACACCCGACGCGATGCGCGGCCGAGTCAGTGCCGTCGAGAACGTCTTCATCGGTGCCTCCAACGAGCTCGGCGCCTTCGAGTCGGGAACGGTCGCGGCGTTCGCCGGTACGGAGGCCTCGGTCGTCATCGGCGGAATCGGGACGCTCGTCATCATCGGCCTATGGAGCGTGCTCTTTCCACAGCTCCGGCGCTTCGATAAGTTCGGCGAAACCGTGCCGCCATTGGAAGACGCTTAGGACGTTCCGGTCGCCGCGCGCAAACGCTTCGCCAACCACGACGCCGGACGCGTCGCCGCTTCGGCGGCGGCGTCTACGGCGTACTCGAAACTTGTTTCCGAGTGACCGACTCCGGGTCGCAATGCTGGCAGCGGAACATCGGCCGCAGGAGCGACCTTCGCGGATCCCGTCCTTCTCGAGCGCAGCGATAGCGCGGAAGCTCTCGGGAAGTCGCGTCCGAGCCAGCCTGATCGGCGTTCGAGCGCTTAAGATGCAGAACGGCGCTGGCGTCGACGAAGGTGACATTGTCAGAAAGCGGGAGTTATCGGTTCCTAGGAGCGCTGGCGCTCCCGCGCTTTGGCGCGGATCATCGCGTCATCCGTCCAATGGCTTTTATCAGGAAGTTCACCGCACAGCCGAGCAAGGCTGCGCCCGTGAAGCCGACAATCGCGAGCCCGACCTCGGCCGTTTGCGGACTCTTGGCGAGCCAGTACACCGCAAATCCGCAGAAGCCGATCAACGACAGTCCACCTAACACGATTCGTTCGTTCGTCGTGAATCGCGAGGGCCTCGTCCTGGGCTGGTACAGCGCTGAGAACGCTGCCAGCGCAAAGCAGAAGCCGAACGCGGTGTAGGACATCTGCAGCAGCGAATCCACTTAACTTTGTCCCGTCATCTGCAATATGCGATAACTCCCAAAGGGGCGATCAGATCTCCAACGAGCAGCGCTAAGGCGGCAAGTACCACGGGTCCTGCAACAGCGCAAAGAACCACCAGAATGCCGCATCTTCGGGATACTCGGCAAAACCGCGCGGGCGGGGGGAGATGCTTAGGACGAGCTTTCGGTCGCAGCGTGCAAGCGCTCGGACCGGTCAGTGCAGCCCCAACTCGTGCGCTTTGGCTTCAGCCATCTCGCGGATCGAGCCGAGACCCTTCTTCTTCGCGCGATTGAGCATCGAGTTGCGCACCTCCCAGAGCGACGCGATCGCACAGAGCGCGACAAACTGCGCGCCGTCTCGCAGGTTGTGCCGAGACCAGCCCATGTACGCGACGCCGCCTCCCGTTGCGAGCATGATCGCGGGCATCGACAGCCAGAAACGCGACGCCCTCGCGTACTGATCGCGCAGCGAGACGATCAGGTTCGCGATCGCGCCCAGACCGATCAGGACCGCGACCGACTCGACGACGACGTCCACGTTCGGTGCCCCAACTGCAAGCAATGCACGGCGAGCCAGCCCAGCGCTGCGGCCTCGCCGATGGGAAAACCGCGCCGTCGAGAACGCCTAGGACGAAGTTCCGGTCGCCGCACGCAGGCGCTCGGCCAACCACGAGGCGGGACGCTTCGCGGCTTCGGCGGCCGCGTAGCCGGCGTAGCGGCTGTCCTTCGTTAGGCTCATGAGTTCGATCGCGGCTATGGCGGCGCGCGAGCGGTGGCCGATGGCCTTCCAAATCTCGAAGGCCTCGAGCAGCGCGCGCACCGCAGCGTCGTCGGTTCCTTCGGCGCGCGCGACGACGCCTTCGGTAAAGATCTCTTCAGCGCGAAGGCGCCGGTCGAGGCTCGCAAGGGTCGTCGGCGAGTATTTCGAGCGGATGCGCTGATATCGCTCGAGCATGACCCGGGCCGCTCGAGCTCGTTGCGGAGCGAGCGCCTGAGCCAAGAACAAAAGCGCCCAGCGTCCGTCGCCGTCTATCCGATCCCAATCGATGCGCGTCGCCAAGTCCTGGGCCCGCTCGAGCTCCTCGTGAGCGGTGAGCTGCTGGTTTAAGCCCTGCGCGATGAGTACCCGGTCGACGGTCGTAATCAGTTGGAAACTCGGCGTTATTGCGACGGTGCTCGCTTCGCGGAAGTCGCGGAAAGCGGAAAGGTGATCGCCGCTCAAGGCGCTGCACCAGCCGAGCGATCGAAGGGTGCCGTAGACGAAGCTCGCGAGATAGGAGGTCCGCTGAAGCGAGTTGAGTCTCTCTCGGACGAACTGGACTCCGTCGAGATCGAGATCGCGAATGAGGACCGCTAAATTGTACGTAAAGCTGGCATCACTCCAGACATCGGGCACCTTCGAGCGATCGAGTTCGTCGAGGCCTTCGCGGAGAAACTGTGCTTGGCGCAAGTAGTTCTCGTGGGTACCTTCGAGAGCGCCGAGGATGACCAGAAGCCTGGCGCGAATCGCTTGCAGCGAATAAAGGTGCGACTCGCTCGTTCCGAGACTCGAGTCGATCTCCAAACCGCGTGCTACCGCGGCGCGCACTTGCCCTTCGTCCCCGCTCGTGAAATGCCAAAAGGCGTCGAAGTATTCGAACTCGGCGGCAAGTTCTGCGCCGCTCGAATACGCCGAGGCTCGCACGTCATCGAGCGCCTTGCGGCCTTCTTCGCGCCTTCCGGCACGCGCCAGGGCGGCAGCCGCTATCGTCCGGAGCTCGATGCGGATGCGACCGGGTAGCCGCGCATCGTTGATCGCGCAGAGTTCGTCCACTGCGGCGCCCGGTTGATTCAAACGAAGCAACGCGCGACCGCGAAGCGTCGCCGCCTCCGGATCGGTCCGCGCGTGAAGAGCGTTTAGGCAATCGTCGAGGCGAACGGCCCGAAAGGCGTCGACGGCAAAACGAAAAGAACTCTCGCGCGGCTGCAGCCGGACGATCCGGTTCGTTCGAATCACCCCCTAACGACAGCTTAAATGAAGGTACCCGCACCACCGGCCCTCACCTGGAATAGTCGGTCGTGAACCTCAGATTCCCTACAAAGGCGATGGCGAACGCCGTGTTAAGCGGTTAGTCGAGCGAGTTAGAAAAGACGGCCGGCGATGGGCTATAAGCGCCACCCGCGTCGGGGCTGACCACCGCCGAACCGTGCAAGAAGTTCAGCGCTTGAAAAACAATCGCAAGGACTGCGGCCATGATAGAACGTCCTTTCGCCGGCGGATTAAGGCCGGTGGGCTGGGAAGACTCCCAGTTTTTTCCGCGGCCTCTCCGGGATGCATTGTCAAATCACACTTTGTGATGCAGGCCACACCTTCCTCGCGTGACCTGGCGCACACGGCCTGAGGGCCTGCCTGTGAGCCAGGAAGTGACGGTTTAGAAGCTTACCAACGGCGAGGGCTCGACCGCCCGGCGGAGGCCGCTTTGCGGATTTTCTCGAACATTCCACAACGCGGCAGAGCCCGGACCGGCGCCCCTCCATCGGACGGGCGTCTATTTACCGCCGAAAAGCGCGCGTACGAACTCGAGGAGAGCATGAAGCTCCTGATCGTCGATGACGCAAACGTCATTCGCCGACAAATAAAACGGACGATCGAGGGGACCGACGGTGCCGCCGGCGAGATCGACTATGTCATCGACACCGCTGCCAACGGTCTCGAGGCGATGCAGAAGTTCGACGCGTTCGATCCGGACATCGTCACGATGGACATCACGATGCCCGAGATGGACGGCTTGTCGTGCGTGCTTCAGATGATCAAACGGAAGCCCACAACGAAAATCCTCGTGATTTCGGCGCTCGCCGACCGGCCGACCGCGGTAGAGGCGGTTCGCCTCGGGGCGCGCGGCTTTTTGCTGAAGCCGTTCTCGGCCGAAGCGCTCAACGAAGAACTCGTAGAGCTCCTCAAAGAGCCGCGGAGGGCGCGCCGGTGACCGAAGAAGACATGAAGATCTTCGTGACGGGGACTTCGCACTATTTCGCGCAAGTCGCCGACTCGACCGCCGAGATCGCGACGCCTTTCGAAAAAGACCCGCACGACCACGTGATGTTCGATTTTTCAGCCGTCATCGGCATCACCGGTTCGCAGCGTGGCTGCGTCTACTATACGGCCCCGCGCCCGATGGTCGCCGAGCTCGTGGCACGGCTCGGAGAGCCCGACACCGACGACGACATTCTGGCCGACTACGTCGGCGAGATCGCCAACACGATCTCCGGTAACGCGCGCGAACAACTCGGCAGCGGTTTCATGATCTCGGTACCGGTCGTTTTCCGGGGTAAGGCAGATGACGTTCGATTTCCGCGCGACACACCGGCTTTCGTCATTCCCGTGCATTGGAAGGGCTATCGCTCGGCGCTGATCATCTGCCTAAAAGATGAGGAGCGTAATATCCGTGTTGCATAGAGAAGTTTACGAACGCACCCCGCAGTTCGAAGAGCGCGTCGCGGGCGCGCGCCTGCGCACCTACGAGTGGCAGTTCCTGGCAAACCTCGACGGCCAGGCTACGGTAGGCGAGATCCTGCGCAGGCTCAAGATCGACGAAGCGACGATCGCGGAGTTCATCGTCGAGCAAGAGCGCAACGGCGCGATCGCCCCGCGTCTCCTCTCGCTCGAAGAGTTCTTGAATTCGACCGAAGCCGAGATCGTCGACGAGCCGCGCCGCGAACCCGAACCCCCGCCGCGCGCCTCAGGCCCTTCGCAATCGAAGCGCACCGCCGCGGAGGAGTTGCGCGCGATCGCGCGGCTCTCGATCGCCGCCGCGATCGGCGAGATTCTCTCGTTGATCAGCAAACGCCGCACCGCGCCGGGCGCGGTAGCCGCGCCCGCGAAACCCGCGATGGAAACCCCGCCGCCCCCCGCGCCCATGGCCGCAGCCGCAGCGCCCGCGGCGGTCGCATCGCCGCCCGAGCCGTTGCCCGCCGTCGAGACCGGATTGCGCTACGATCGTGACGACCTCGCAAGCTTTCAAGTGTTCGATTGGACGTTGCCGACTCCGCCGCGCAGCGAAGCCGCTCCTGAGGTCGAGGCGCCGCCTGCGCCCGCGTCCGAGGCGACTTCGAACGGTGCCGCGGTGCGCGAAGTCGATCCGGACTTCGGCGGCGAGATCGAGGCCGGCGACGTCGAGTATCTTCAAGCGGTTTCGGAAGAGAACGTCTACTTCGACGACGGCCTGACGATCGCCGATCGGCTGCTACGCGACTACGGACCGATCGGTCGCGCCGCGCCCGACCCCGGTCTCGCGCCCCCGGTCGGGCCCGCCGAGCCCACGGAGTGGGCGCCGGAGCCGCAGGCGTACGTGTCCGAGCCGCCGGCGTACGCACCCGAAACGTCGCCTTACGTTACCGAAGTCCAACCGTACGTTCCCGAGTCGCAGTTCTACTCGGCGGAACCCGTTCAAGCTGCACCCGCCGAAACTGCGACCGACGCCGAGCATGACGCTCAGCGCGTGACGTTTAGCGTGAACGACCTTGCGGGTTACGTCGAACGCGTCGAACCTGCGCATGAGTTCCAGCTGTTCCAACCGGAATCGGTCCAAGACGCGCCGTTCGACGCCGATCCCTTTGCAACGAATTCGCCCGATCCGTCGACTCCAGCGCAAGCGGCGCACGAAGCGCCCCGCGCAGCCGAGCCGCAGGAAGCGAACGACAACGCGAACGCCGATCCGATCGTGTTTTCGCTCTCGGCGCGAAACCCCGACTCGTTCTGGAGCGGTAAGAAGTAGGGATTTACACGCTGACGGGCGTGTAGTCTTCGCGAGCGGGAACGTTCTCCTTGGCGAAGATCGTTTCGGCGGCTTTGCTGTCGGGATTCTCGCAGTTGCCGGCTGCGGTATCGCCGTCGATCGTCGACGATATCTCGAAGAATTCATCGGGCGAACGGCGCCGGTTGCGTTCGACGATGCGCGCGGCGTAGGTTTCTTGCACCGACTGGTGATCGCAGGCCCGCATGTAGTTGAGCGTGCCCTTGCCGGAATCGTAGTGATAATCTTCGAGCGCTTTGATCAGCGTGGTGGAGTCGGTCGTCCGGGTGTAGACGATTCGGTCGGCGATGACCTCGCCGGTGATGAATCCGAGATACTGGCGCCAGTTCGGCGGAAACGCCTTGGCTCGCGCCTTGAGCTTCGCATAGATCTCGGGGGTACGGTAGCCCTTCGCTTCGGGACCCCAAATGTAACCGAAGATCGACCCGACGATCTCGTCGGTTGGCATGCCGACCACGCATTCATTGCCCGAGAGGATTCCGCCGAAGCGCATGCGTCTGTTGAGTCCGTACTTGACCGCCGTCAGGACGCTGTTGAGCGTGTCGGGACCGTAGTTGCAAAACACCAGCACGTCGGCGTCGGTCCGGCTGATGCGCTGCATGATCGGATCGTAATCCGTCTCGCCGAGCTTGTGCTTGATTTCGCCAATCTCGACGCCACCCGGCGCGGCGAGCAGGTGCTGCCGGAAGCGTACGTGGGCGTCGTTACCGAACGCGTAGTCGGCCGTGACGAAGAACCACTTCTTGCCTTCGCGCAGCAGCGGCGGGGCAACGGCGTTGACGAGCATCGAGTTCGAGCAAGTCGTGCGGAAGCAGCAGCGGTTTGCTTTGGGGCCGGTGATATTCGTGTCGTGCGTTCCGACGGCAAAGTAGATGACGCCGTGCTCTTGCGCCACCGCTGACACAACGAGACCGACGCCCGACGAAAGGCAACCCATGAGCACGTCGACGTGCTCTTCCTCGATCAGACGGCGCGCCTCGTACTTTCCGATAATGGGCGCACTCGTGTCGTCGCCGCGCACGATCTCGAACTGAACCTTGCTGCCGTACTTCCGGTTGGCATCCTCGACGGCTTGTTGCAAACCGGTGTGTTGCGATTCCGATGCGGCGGCGTACACCCCGGTAAAACCGTCGATGTGGCCGATACGCACGATCGGAACTCTTCCGCCGGCTGCGATGACGTCGGGGGCCGGCGGCAGCGGTGCCGCGTCCGCGCGCCGCGTTTCGAGCAGCGGAAAACCGAGTTGCGCGGCCGCCGCGAGCCCCAGCGCGCCGGTGCGGCGCAGAAACTCGGGGCGCGAAACGTCGTTCGGCGTTTCGCGTCGTAGACGCGGCTGTTTGGAGCTCAACGCGCGACGCTCACCGGCACGCTGCTCGGGATCGGCACGGAGAACGAGAACGACGAGTACCGGCCGACCTCGGACTGAACGACGATCTCGCCGCCCAACTCGTCGATGACGGTGCTCTTTACGGCATATAGCCCGATGCCGCGGCCGGCGTCGCTGGTCACTTCGTCGGCGGTCGAGAAGCCCGGTTGGAAGAGCGCGCCGAGCGCCGTCTCGTCGGAGATCGACTCGGCTTCGCTCGCGGTCAGGATGCCGGCAGCCACCGCGCGGGCCTTGATGCGCCGCGGGTCGATGCCGCGCCCGTCGTCGTGGAAGAGGAAGCCGAAGGCGCTGGGGTCTGAGCCGATCTTCTGTATCAAGAGCGTGCCGTGCTTGGGCTTGCCCGACAGCGCGCGGTCGTCGGGCGACTCGATCCCGTGGACGACGGCGTTGCGCACGAGTTGGATCAAGACGTCGCGTACCGCCCGGCGTTGCGGCTCGGGTAGCCCGCGCAGATCGAATTCGTCGACTTCGATCGCAACTTGCTTGCCGTACTTGCGCGAGAGGTTTCCAGCCAGGTCCATGAGGTTGGCGAGCGTGTTGTCCTGCGAGCCGTTTCCGTTGCCGCGCATCGCACCGGCGAAGGCGAGCGTCGGCACGGTCCGGACGTTGGTGAGCTTGCGGCGGAGTTCGTCGAGCTCTTTGAGCTCGGTGCGCAGCGCCGATTGCGCCAGCACGATGGCCAGGAAGTCGTCGCCGCCCAGAACCGGCTTGCGGCGCAACTCTTCGATGCGCGTCTCGGCCTCGTGCGCCTTGCGCTCGAAAAAGTCGAGCTTGAGCATCGAGGCGTTGCCCTTGATGATGTGGACGCAGCGATAGACGGTGTCGAGACGCGAGCGCAAGCGTACCTGCGCGCTCACGGTGTTCTCGACGCCGGCTGCGGCGAACTCTTCGGCCTTCATCGCGTCGTTCATGATGCGCAGGTTTTCGGCCGCGGTCTGAACGAATTCGTCGAGCCCGCGCGGGTCGATGTTCATGATGTCGAGCAGCATGCCGAACTGGCGTTCCTTGCGCTGCTCCGACTCGCGCAATTCGCGCTCGAGGCGGACGCGTTCGGTAACGTCGGAAACGGCTACGAACACCTGCGAGATCTCTTCGTTCTCGTCGTAGATGCGGCGGAACTCGATCGTCAAGAAGCGCGTGTCGTAACCGCCGGTCGTCGCGTTCGGGAAGTTGACCTCGACCTCTTCGAGCGGGTTGATACGCTGCAGGGTGCGTTCGCTCTTCTCCTCGTTAAAGAGCATGTCCATATAATCTTTGGCCGTCTTGAACGAGCGTTCGCTGACTAGCGTCCGGATGATGTCGAGGAAATTGCGTTCTCCCAGAACTCTGATGCGTAGAATCGATTCCAGCTCGTGCGAATACTGGGGCGATATGAAATACTGCCGGTCGAGCAAGAGCAAGCCCTGACGGACCGTGCCCATGATCATGTCGGTGCTCGACTTCGCTTCGGCCAAGCTGCGGGTCGTGTCGCCGAGATTGTCGACGACGACTTTGAGCTGATCGGAGAACGAGCGTGCCGCGCGGATTCTCACGAAGATGCTGAACAGAATGATGATGAAGCCGAGCAGTGCGAAAGCGGTCCACGTGGTCCGCGCGTTGGAGAGAGCCTGCGCCTCGCGGCGCGCGTCGCGGTTGAGTTGCAGAGCGAGGTCGTTCATCAGCACCGCGAGTCCGTTGCCGTTACCGACGACGGCTTTGCTGATGCCGTTGATTTGCTTCGCCGTCAAGTCGGTTTGCCCGGCGCTCTGCTCGATGACGTCGTAGACGGGCTTCCAAATCGAGTTGGCGTCGCTGATGAATTCCTGTTCGCTCGCGTCGGCGAGGGGTGCGACCGCGACCGTTTCGCCGCTCGCCAGCTGAGTGTCGCCGCCGTGTTGGAGCGCTTGCAGCGTTTCGTTGAAAACTTCGGCGGAAGACGCGAGTTCCGCGTGCGGATCGAGGTACGGCTTTTGGTTGAGTTCGTCGTTGGCGATCAGCAAGGCGTTCTTGGCCAGGTTCTGGGCCAAGTCTCGCTCCTGATTGGCAAGACCGCTGTTCTGTGCGGCTTGGGCGGTAAAGCGTGCGATCGCGTTGTTGTAGTTTGCGACGGCGATCAGCGAGATGACCGCCAGCAGCAAGCCGGCGAAGAAGAGGGCATAGGCCAGCGTCCGGCCGCTGGTGCGACGCGCGTTCGAAAGCCCGCTGCCGGCGAAGCTAGCCATCGCCACGGCGGACCGCGTCTTTCTTGGTGGAGCCCTCGGCAGCGCGCGCCAGCTGTTCGCCGAATGAAGTCTCGAACTGGTCGAAATAACGAAACAGGTTAAAGCCCACGAAAACGATCAGCGCGAGCATGAATACGACGAGGAACGCAGGGAAAAGTGTATCGGCTCCTTGCAGCACGTTCGTTATCTCCGTTCGCGCGGACTAAGAACCGTCGAAGGTCGCTGGCACATATCGTACATCGCCTTAGTTTTCCGGTACCGCCTTGGGACACCAAGAGGGCCGAAACGTCTTGTTCAACAGACGAAGGAATTTTTCCGTTCACGCAAGCGTTCGGAAACGCTGGTCGTAACAGGTCGACTGAATCCGAGACATTCGCACGCCGCGGCGTTGTTGTAAAGTGTTCCGAGACACATCCCGAGGATGAGACTCGGGGCCCGGGGGGTGAAAGCGTGGCCAAGAAGGCTAAGTCCAAGGTAAAGGTCGTCCCGCGCATGGGGCCGCCGGTCAATCTCCGACCCGGCGGGGCGCACAAAGGAAAGCGCCGCAAGACTCGCGCCGAAGAAAAGAGGGTGGTCCTCATGGAAGATGTTCCTACCCCCGAAGCTTCAAGGCTCGAAGATGAGGGCCGATAGTTCTAATAACACTCCGATCGAGGTAGTTTGGTCTTGACGCAGACGTCGGTTGGTGCGGCTTCCGAGACGCCGCCGGGCCGGCTCAGCCCGCTCGTGCTTGCAGCTCCGTTCGTCGGGGCTATCTTGGTTTTGGGTGCGGTCGGAATCTTAGCCTACTGGGCGTACCCGGTGCGCGGCACCGAGATCGCCGGCGCAGCGGCTGCCGGCGTACTCGGGGTCGCCCTGGCGTTTTGGGCCACCGCGTACCGGGAGCGCAAGGAGCGCGACCGCCTGCAGAACTACGCCGCCCAAGTCGAGCAGCAGAACGCCGGGCTCTGGCGTCAAGAGCGCGAGTTGGAGGCCGCGAAGGAAGAGTCGGACCTCGTCCTCGGACACGTCCGCGCCCACCTCATGCTCATCGACTCGTCCTTCTTGATCCAGAGCCGCTACTCGTCCGAACTCGAGAATGTCTTCCGGCAGAGCGAGCTCGGCAACGAGAATTTCCTCAACGTGCTCCAGCGCTTGCTTTCGGAGCGCATGTTCAAGACATCGCGCGATTATCTGACGCTGCTGTTCGACCCCACCAAGAAAGAGCGGACGATTCTCAAGATCAATCCGCTCGACGAAATCGAGGTCTCGGTCGAGAACCCTGACGGAACCGCAACGCTCAAGTATCTCAGCTTCGGTTTCCGGCGCATCGTTCAGAACGACGTCATCACGCGCTGCCTGATCACGGTCGAAGATGTAACCGATCGCGCCACGCGCGAACGTCAGTTGCGCGAGTCCGAGCAGCAGAAGGTCAAGCAGTTCGAGCTGCTCATCGGCATCATCCATGTGGATCCCGCGGCGCTCGACGGCTTCGTGACGACGACGCAGGATCAGCTGCGCGTGGTAGACGAGGCGCTGAAGGTTTCGGACTTCGCCTCGGCCACGATCGGACAGACCGCGCTCTTGCGCCAGCGGCTCGATACGGTCGCGCAGCGGGTGCACAACATCAAGGGTAACGCGACGCTGCTCGGCCTCGATCATTTCGAGCGAAAAGCAGCGGAGTTCGAGCAGCGGATCTTCGATCTCAAGAACCGGCCGGCGCTCGGCGGCGACGATTTTCTCGCCGTCGTCATCGGTCTGGCCGATTTCCGCTCCGATCTCGAAGACTTGCAGACCTTACGCGGTAAGCTCGCCGGCATTCAGCGCGTCGCGCGCATCCGTAAAGAAGGCGGCGACGATTTGGTCGCGAGCCTCAACCAGCTCGTGCGTCAGATGGGCGCCAAACTCGGCAAAGAGGTTCGCATCAACGCCGACGCCTTCGACACGCGCGCGCTGCCCCCCGAGCGGCGTCTGGTCGTCAAAGACGTCCTCATTCAGTTGACGCGAAACAGCTTGACGCACGGGGTTGAGGACCCCGCTGTTCGCGAAGCGGCGGGCAAGCCGCGCGTCGCGACGATCGACATCCATCCGATGTACGACACGCCGTCGGGCAGTTTCGCCTTCACCTTCCGCGACGACGGATTGGGACTCGACCCCGCGAAGATTCGTCAGCGCGCGGTCGAGCTTGGAATCCTGACTGCCGAGCGAGCGCGCAACGTCGACGACTCGGAGGTAGCCGGAGTCATCTTCACGCCCGGTTTTACGACGGTCGACGAGACGACCAGCGAAGCGGGACGCGGAATGGGCATGAACGTCATCAAGCAGCTCGTCGTGGACGAGTGCGCGGGCGAGATCTTGGTCAATTCGGAGGTCGGGCAGTTCTGCGAGTTCAGCTTCGTTCTGCCGGTGCAGGCCCCGGAACTCGCCGCGCGCTAGTCTCGACTTTCCGATGAGAATGCTCTTAGTCGACGACTCAGACTTCATGCGTCAGGCGATTCAGCGCACGATCGAACGCCCCGAGGATCAGATTCAGACCGCTTCGAACGGCGTCGAAGCGCTGCGCATCGTCGAATACTTCGATCCCGAGATCGTCACGATGGACATCTCGATGCCGGAGATGGACGGACTCACCTGCATCGAGGGATTGCTGCGGCGCCGGCCGCGCGCGCGCATTCTCGTGATCTCGGCGCTCAAGGACAAACCGACCGCGGTCGAAGCGGTGCGCCGCGGCGCGCAAGGTTTTCTGCTCAAGCCCTTTACGCCCGAAGCGCTGAGCTACGAGATCAGCGATCTCATCGCCTAGGCCGGCGGCGTCTCTCTAGGGCTTGTTGTCGCCGAGGAGACCGAAGTCGCGCGCGATCCGATCTGCGACCGACGGCTCGTCGGGATTTGAGACGATCTCTTCCTCCGCCGGACGTCGCTTGCCGAAGAGGCCGCCGAAAAGTGGACGCTTCGCCTGGGGTTCGGGCGCAATCGGACGGGAAGCCTCATGCGGAATCGGATACGCCCCGCTGCCGTTGACATAGGGTTTGGGGATATTGCCGTTGCCGCTCACCGGAACGATCCGGCCGTTCGTGGGAACGATCGCGCCACTGGTCGGCGCCGAGCCGGCGGCGGGCGGGACGGCTGCCGGCGGCGGGACTGCGCCGTTCGGCGGCGGTGAAACGGACGACAGCGGCGGCGGGGCCGTGGCGTAGCCGGGAGGCGGATTGGCGGGCGCTTTGAAGGGCGCGTCGACGCCGGTCGGCGTGGTCGGCAGTCCGGGAGTTCCCGTGCCGTTCGTGTGCACGCCGTTACCGTTCGCGTAGTTCCCGTTCAGAGCGCCCGGATATTGGCGTGCAGCGAGTTCGCGTTCGATGCGCTCGCGCACTTCGCGCTCGATCTGTTCGCGTTGCAGGCGCCCTTCGTCGCTCCGCGCCGCGTCGGCGCGAGCGGCTTCCATCCGTTCGCGTTCCTGGCGTTCGCGGTCGACGCGCTCCCGCTCGGCGCGCTCGTAATCGAGGCGCTCCAACAGAAGCCGCTGATCGCGCTCGCGCTGGAGGCGTTCCTGTTCTTCGCGCTGTTGCAGCATTCGCTGCTGCTCGGCCCGTTCGCGTTCGAAACGTTCTTGCAATTCGCGCTGCTCGCGCTCGTGCGCCGCCGCGAGCTCGCGCTCTTGCTGCGCCCGAGCCTGTTCGGCGCGTTCGCGAGCGATGCGCTCTTGCTCGAAGCGCTCGCGGGCTTCCCGTGCGACACGCTCTTGCTCGGCGCGCTGCAGCTCGGCGGCCTCGCGTTGCCGGCGTTCTTCTTCGGCGCGTTCGCGGCGTTCGATCTCGGCGCGTTCGCGCTGCAAACGTTCGAGCTCGGCCCGTTCGCGTTCCTGACGCTCGACCTCGGCCCGCTCGCGTTCCTGTCGCTCCAGCTCGGCCCGCTCGCGTTCGTGCCGCTCGCGCTCGACCCGCTCGCGTTCCTGCCGCTCGCGTTCGGCTCGCATCTGGGCCTGCTGTTGTTCGTCGGCTATCAGCGCTGCCAACAGGCGCTCCTGTTCGATGCGTTCGCGCGCGATCGAATCTTCGCGGGTGCGCAGTTCGACGATGCGCGCTTCGAGTTCTTGCCGCGCTTGACCGCGCGCGTCGCGCAAGCGCTGCACGGCTGCCGCATGTTCGCCCGCCAGCCGTTGCTGGTGGAGGTCGTAGAGGGCGACGGCGTTCACCGCGAGTTCGAGCGCGCGCTCGGTGCGCTCGATTTCGGCGCCGATCGCTCCCACGTGCTCGTCAGCGACGCGGCGGTCGGACGCAGAACGGGCGACGATGTCGCGCTCCGCCATGACGTGCGCTTCGAGTTGTGCGCGCTGCTTCGAGAGTTTTTCTTCCTCGAGACGCTCGCCGACCGCGCGCGTCTGCGCTTGTGCAGCTTCGCGAGCCGAGCGATCCTCGACGAGCAGTTCCCGGTCGGCGCGTTCTTTGTCGCCCGAGCGTTCCGCTTCGATCCGCGCGGCGGCGGCGAAGGTGGCCGCGGCACGGAATCCCAGCGCTCGTTGTTCGGCTTGCGAGCGGCGCTTGCGCGCCATCTCCTCGGCTTCGATCATTTCGTTGAGCTGGCGCTCGACGTCGCCGCGATCGAAATCGGTCGCAAAACTGGATGCCGGTTGGTGGCGGTCGTGTGCGGCGTCTTCCGCGTTGCGCAGATCCGCTCTCAGACGTTCGAGCGTGGCACGCAACGACTCGATCGATGCGACCTGCGCGTTGCGCTCGTCGAGAGCACGTCGCCCTTCGGCGCTCAGCCCTTGCAGCTGCGCCTCGATCGCCGAGACATTTTCGCGCTCAACCATCGATGACGTCGTCCAGTGCGTGTTTACCGTTGCTCGACGGCGCTTGTAGCGGAGGCGCCGAGAGCGGCGAGGGCCCGATCCGCACTCGTATCGGCGGCCGTGCGGGTCGCAGGGAGATCGTCACACGCTGTCCCGGAGGAGAATGACTCCCCGAGAATGGCGGAGACGAGGACTCTTTTTGTTCTGCGCCGGCGGCTCCACGTACTGCCTGATCGGCGGTCGCTTCCTGACTCTCTCTAAAGGAAGGCAGCGAGGGTATGCCACCTGGGCCCAGGGGCAGTGGAGCGGTCTGTAGCGGGAGCGGCGTGGCTAGCGGTGGCGCTGCCTGAGCTGGTGCCTGGGGGACGGCCGACTCCGGTCGCGCGGACTCTGCCTGTACCAAGCCGGGCTGCACGGCGAGCTGCGAAACCGGGGCGCTGTAAGCCGGCGGGCTGTACGCCGGCACTTCGAAACGGGGCTCTTGGTACGACTGTTGCGCTGCCGTCGAGGGCGGTTGGGTCCGTGTCTCGGGCGGCATGCTCGAGCCGAAGCTTGCAGCAGGCTGTTCGGGTCGCGCGTATTCCGGCGGCAACGCCCTGTCGTCTCGCGTCGGCGGCATCGCAATCGGCTGCGAAGGCGGGCTCGCCGGGGGCGGCGTCCCGAAAGGCGTCACGGGCGGGAGCGGCTGCGAGCCGAAGGGCGGCGGCGAGGCGGCCCGCTCCGGGGCGGGCGGTGGCGGCGCGAACGGCGGAGAAGCGGCGGCCGGCGCCGCAGGTGCTGGGAACCGTGGAGCGAGCTCGGGGGCCGGAGGCGGAGGAACCGGCGCCTGCGCGATCGGAGGCGGCGGCGGCGCAATCGGTCCTTGTGCGACCGGCGGGGGCGGAGCGATCCGCACTTGCGCGACCGGCGGGGGCGGAGCGATCCGCACTTGCGCGACCGGCGGGGGCGGAGCGATCGGTGCTTGCGCGACCGGCGGGGGCGCGGGCGATTGCGTGAGCTGCGGCCGGGAGGGTGGCTGCGAGATGCTGGTGTGGATGGTGACGGGCGCGCCCGGCGGGCGAACTGGAGCCGGCGGGGGCACTTGCGCCGACGGCGGCGCGTATGCCGTGGGTGGGGGCGCCTGCGCCGGCTGCGCTGCGGCGTGCTGGTTTAGCGGGGGGAGAGGTTCCTCCGCAGGGATCCAGCCCGCCATCTCGGGAGGCGGCCCTTCCTGCGGCGTCGTGATGGCGCGCGCAAAGTCATCGTCAAAGGACTTCGGAATCAGCCAGCCCTCGAGCTCGGGCGCGGAAGAGTGCGGCGTCTCGGCCAACGTGAATCCGCCGATCGTCGCCTGGTACGGTGCGGCGGGTGGCGGCGCAGCAGGCGGCGGAGCGTAGGCGGGTTGCGGTGCGGCAGCTGCAGGCTGCGCGTACGATGGCGGCGGCGAGGCGTACGGTGAGTGCGCCGGGGGTGGAACGTATGGCGGCAACGGTGCGGCCGCGGCCGGAGGAAGTTGCGGGTACGACGGGAGCGCGCGTCCGGCTACGAACGGATCCGCGTCGATCGAGACCGGCGCGTCGAGTGGGGCCGCCGCCGCACGCTGCCCGTGTTCGTAGAAGCCGGGCGGGCGTTCGGGTTCCCGCACGGGGACGACCGGCTCGGGTTCGGGGTCCGCGAAGAGCGCCGCCGACTGTTCGGCTAAACGCTTCTTCGTTTCGAGAATTTCGGCAGCCAGTTGTTCGGGCGACCCCGTGCGTTGCATGACGACCGCGAGGTCTCCGCTGCCGCGCGGCGGAGGCGCGTAGAAGCCGGACGTTTGCGGCTCGTCTTGCGCCGGCGCATCAGCCGGCGGCAAGGTGCGCAGGCGCCCGCGCCCCGCGTAATAGACGTTTGCCGCGCGCGCCAGGGTGAGCAGCGTCCGCAAAGGCGGTGAGAGCACGTCGACGAGGCGCTCCCGCAGGTTCCCGTCGGAGAACCAGCGGTCGATGACCTGCCAGAAGACCACGCCCATGATAATTGCGATTGCGCCCGCGTTGGCGGCAGCGCCTTCTGGTCCAATCGAATGAAGCGCAAGTTGCCGGGTCAGGAACGAGGTCACCGGGTCGGCGATCAGCGAGATGGCAAACGAAGCGGCCGCGAGCATGCCAAAAATGCGAAGTCCGAAGACCCGTTCGATCACTCCGAAGAACCCGACTCCGACGAGCAAGAAGAAGAGTGCGACCTGCCAGGCGGGGTTGATGGAGTAGATTGCAGGCTGGCCGGCAGCTCCCGGGAGCGCGGAGAGCGCGGGCTCGAGATAGACCGCGATGACCCCGGCGACGAGCGCGAGCGGAAGAGCCAGCCGCTCGATCCGGTGGCGCTGCGCCCGGATGTCGGCGGCGAGGATGCCCAGCATGAACGCGGGCAGGACACCTACACCGGCGCCGTGAGCCGGCGTAAAGAGGTCCAAAATCCAAAAAGCGGCCGTCGCGCCGAAGAAGATCAGCGGCCAGCGCACCCAAAGCAGTACGAGGAACGGGAAAAGGACGTACCAGCGCATCGTGAGCGCCAGGGACCAAAAACCATCGTTCGGGATCGCGTTGCCGGCGAACAGAGCCTGGCGCACGATGTCGCCCCGATTCGGGACGGCCCCTTCCAGTGGGACGAGGGATAACTGCGTCGCCAGGAGCGGCACGAGAACCATCAGGGCGATGGCCACGTAATACGTTGGAACGATCCGCAGGATGCGCTTGAGAGCATAGCGCGAGACGTCCAGGTAGGTGTGACCCTCCTGGTGGACGAGGGTCAGGATCGGGTAGGCGAGCGCGAACCCCGATATGACGAAAAAGAGGTCCAGGCCGTGGGCGCAGGCACGGTAGACGGCGGCCACTTCGGGCCTGGCGTGCGCGGCGAGGTTCGCATGCTTAGCCACCTCTGCGACCAAGACCGCCAAAATGGCGAGCGAGCGCAGTCCGTCGAGGTATCCAAAACGCTCGCGGACGACATCGCTCGACGGGATTTCCTCGCGTGCGAGGACCCCGCCATCGTGGAGTTCGAGGCTCACCATGCTCCTGTTGTTATCGGCGGCCCACGTAGGCGAGGTGAACCATACAGCCGAGCAAGCGTGCAGCGTTACCGGTTTTTAGGGGACTCGATTCTTTCAGGACCTCCCGCGCGGCCACCCTCCGCGAGAACGCAATGGTGACGGCCCCGGGCTATTGACCCAACGTATCTGGGACTAGCACACTTTGCGAGTGACGCGCGTCGCAAGCGTTTCGTACATTTCGAAAACTTCACTACTTAACTAAAATTTATCGTAAGCTTGCTCGCCCGCCAAGGGAGTCCCCTTGCGGGGCCCGGGACGGACGTGGGTCGTGCCCGCGGGGGACTCCGTTGCGGAGCCTTGGTATCCGAACACGACGCTGTCGGTCGATCGTTCCACGCATGCTGCAGTACCTCGCGGATAGGGCGACCTCGAGTACGACGCCAACGGCGGTTATGACGTAAGCAGCTCAGCCGGGACCAAACAGCAACGCCAGTGCCAGGGTGGTGGCACGGTGGCGGCCGATGATGATGACATGAGTCCCGCCTCTTCGGCTGCGCCGCGCTACTCCCCGAGCGATCTCGTCGATTTCCTGGCTTGCGAGCACCTCGCCGGTCTCAATCGTTTGGTTGCGCAGCGCGAGCTGGAACGTCCCGCGCCCTCACTCGAGGAGCAACTCGTTGCGCGTAAGGGCGATGCGCACGAAATCGCGTACCTCGAGCGACTGCGAAACGAGGGCCGCGACGTCGTCTCGATCGAGCGTGGCGTCGGTTACGAAGGACAACGCGTCGCCGCCCTCGCGACGCTCGCTGCGCTGCGCGCGGGAGTCGAAGTCGTACACGGCGCGACCTTTGCCGAAGAAGCCTTCGCGGGCGTCGCGGATTTCCTCGTCCGCGTCCCGGGTGCGTCGGAATTCGGCGCTTGGCAATACGAAGTCGAAGACGCGAAGTTGGCCCGCCGCGCGCGCGCCGGAACGATCGTGCAACTCTGCGCGTATTCCGAAGCGCTCGAGCGCCTCCAAGGCGTCGCTCCGGTGTCGATGCATGCAATCCTCGGCGACGGCCGGCGCGAGAGTTTTCGCTACGCCGACTTTAACGCGCACTATCGTAACGTCGTGGCGCGTTTTCGGGCGCGCTGCGGCGCAGCACTGCCTTATCCGGAACCGGTCGAGGCGTGCAACCGATGCCGTTGGAGCGAGCGCTGCGAGGCGCGGCGGCGCGTCGACGACCACGTAAGCCTCGTGGCAGGCGTGCGCCGCAGTCAGATGCACAAACTGGCCGAAGCGGGCGTGACGACCGTCGCGGCGCTGGCGGAAGCTCCGAGCCTCGTGCCGCGGCGCGGCGTGGAGCTGCGGACGTTCGAGAAGCTTCGCGCGCAGGCACGCCTTCAAGTCGAGGCCCGCCGGACGGGGCGTCCCGCGTACGAGTTTCTTCCTTTTGAAAAGGATCGTGGCTTCGAGCTGCTCCCCGTCGCCGACGCGGGCGACGTCTACTTCGATATGGAGGGCGACCCTTTCTACGACGGAGGCAGCCTGGAGTATCTCTTCGGTGTCGCTTACCTCGATGAAGGAACGCGTGAGTTCGCGCCATTCCTCGGTCACGACCGGGCCGGCGAGAAGAAGGCCTTCGAAGACTTCGTCGACTGGGTCGTCGCGCGCCGCGTTCGCTTTCCCGGCCTGCACGTCTATCACTACGCAACGTACGAGGAGACCGCGCTCAAGCGTCTGGCTAGCACGCACGTCACGCGGGAGACGGAAATCGACACGTTCTTGCGCGAAGGTGTGCTGGTCGATCTCTACGAGGTCGTACGCCAATCGTTGCGCGCGTCGTTCGAAAGCCTTTCCCTCAAGAAGATCGAGCAGTTCTACCGCGGCGAACGCGCAGCCGGCGTCACGAGCGCGATGGGCTCGGTCGTGGCCTACGAAGGGTATCTGGAAACGCACGACGAGCACGAGCTCGAGCGCATCATCGCGTACAACCGCGACGATTGCAACTCGACGCTCGAGTTGCATCGCTGGCTGCTGGAGCGAAGAGCCGAAGCCGAGGAGTCGCAGGACGTCGCGCTTCCGTGGCGGCCGGCGATTCCACCCGAACCCGAAAGAAACGATCCCGAACTCGACGGTCTTGCCGCGCAACTGGCGAGCGGTGTCGACGACCCCGAGCGTGCCGAGACCGACGATCGCGCGCGCTGGCTCGCGGCGCAGCTTCTGGTCTATCATCGGCGCGAAGCCAAACCCGAGTGGTGGGCCTATTTCGAGCGCATGCGCCGGAAAATGCTCGAAGATCTGGTCGAGGATCGGCAGTCGATCGGAAATCTCCGTTCGAGCGGCGAGCCGCCCCGGCCCCTGGACCGATCGCTGGCGCACGTGCTCCTCTTCGACCCGCAAGAGCACAAGCTGAAAGCCGGGATGCACGTTCACGATCGCTTGACGGGAAAGGGCGCCGGAGAGATCCTGGCGCTCGACGATCTCAACGGCCGCCTGACGCTCAAGCGAGGTCCATCGCTGAGCGAGGTCCCGTTGCCCCTGGCGATCTGCGCGGCCGGCCCGCTCAACAACGACAAACAGCGCGACGCGCTTCTGCGCTTCGGGCGGGCCTACGCGAACGACGGGGCGCGAACGCGCTATCGCGCCCTCCGCGATCTCTTGCGCGCCGATTCGCCACGCGTTCTGGGGCTCGCGCCGGGCGAGCAACTCGACGACGGCGATACCTCGCCCGCTAAGCTGGCAGCACTCGCGGCCCGTCTGGACGAGAGCTATCTTTTCGTGCAAGGTCCGCCGGGCTCGGGCAAGACCTACACCGGGGCGCGCGCGATCGTCAAGCTGCTCGCGGCCGGGATGCGTGTCGGCGTTTCGGCGACGAGCCACAAAGCAATCCACAATATGCTCCGCGAGATCGAGCGCGCCGCGGGAGAGCAGCGCTTCGAGTTTGCCGGCATGAAGAAAAGCTCGGCGGCCCACGCGGACAGCGCCTACGAATCGGAATCGGGGTTCATCGATTGCAGCGACGACGTAGCCGATTGTTTGCCCAGCGGGCGCATCAGCCTCGTTGCGGGAACGGCCTGGCTCTTCGCAAACGGCCAACTCGACGGTTCGCTCGACGCGCTCGTCATCGACGAAGCCGGTCAGGTCGCCCTCGCCGACGCGATCGCGATGGGAACTTCGGCGCGCAACCTGATCTTGCTCGGCGATCCGATGCAGTTGGCGCAAGTTTCTCAGGGAAATCATCCCGCATTCGCGGGGACTTCGGTACTCGAGCACCTCTTGGGAGAAAACACGGCGACGGTCTTGCCGAGTCGCGGCCTGTTCCTGCCGCGTACCTACCGCATGCATCCCGAGATCTGTCGCTTCGTTTCGGAACTTTCATACGACGGGCGGCTCGTTGCGGCGCCGGGCTGCGCGCAGCAACGCGTCGCGCCGCGAGCCGGCGCGGCGCTGCTCGGTGGTGCGGGTCTGCGCTACCTCGCGGTCGAGCATGAGGGGAACGTGCAATCCTCGCCGGAGGAGGCCGATGCGATCGTAGACGCGGTCAACGACTTCGCGGGCGGCAGCGTCATCGACTCGAACGGTGACGAGTCGGTTCTCGATCAGCACCACATTCTCGTCGTCACGCCGTACAACGCCCAGGTGAAGGTTTTGCGCGAAAAGCTGGACGCCGCAGGTTTGGCGGGCGTTCGCGTCGGGACCGTCGACAAATTTCAGGGACAAGAGGCGCCGGTCGTGTTCTTCTCGATGACTTCCTCGCGCGGCGACGACCTGCCGCGCGGCCTCGAGTTTCTCTTCGATCGCAACCGTCTCAACGTCGCCGTTTCGCGCGCTCGTGCGCTCGCAGTCCTGGTCTGCACGCCGACGCTGCTCGATACTCACGGCAGCAGCGTCGAACAACTCCGCATGCTCAACGCGGTTTGCCGCTTCGTCGAATCGAGTGGAGGCCTTTCGCTCTTGCCAGGAAGGGAGCCGGAACTTGCGAACGCGCTCGGAGCGGGCGATTAGCTCAGCTGGGAGAGCAGCACCCTTACAAGGTGAAGGTCGGCGGTTCGAACCCGTCATCGCCCACATGCGTGCGCTTCGTTTCGCGGCGACCGGCCTCGGGCGCGATCCCAGTCCGAGCAAGGCGGGGCCCGCCCGCCGTGCCCCTAGACGGCGAGTTTCGCGGCGCTAAATAAACGGGCCGAACCGCGAAACTTTGGAGGCCGTTGCCTGTAAACTACGCGTGCCACGTCTTCTGGCGTCCGCGCTCTTTGCGGTATGGTTCTTAACCTTCCCGGCGATCGTACGCGCGTCGATGGCGCCCGGGCAGAGCGTGAAGGCCGTGAAGACGGCGACGGCGCCCCCCCAGGATGCCGCACTGACCGATCCGGTCTGGTCGACTGCCCTGCGTGCCACGGATTTCGAGAACGCGACGACGCGAGAACCCGCGCGGAACGCCACGACCGCACTCCTGCTGTACGACGATAAAAACCTGTACGTGGGGTTCATCGTCGAGCAGAAGGACGTGCCGCTCACGGCCACTCAGCACACCAATGACATCGGTTATGGTGTCGACGACGAGGTGTCGGTGTCCATCGACTCGAGTGGTAGTAATTCGCGTCTGTACGGCTTCACATCGACTCCGATCGGCGTGCGCTACGAATACTCTTCGGAGTCGTCCAGATACCAGCCGACGTGGACGACCCTGGTCACGACGACCAAGGACGGCTACAACGTCATGATGACCATTCCGTTATCCGACATGCGGATAGGAAACGGCAAATCTCAGCGTTGGCGTATTAATTTCAGCCGTTACATCGGCGCGAAAAACGAACTGCTCACCTGGGCCTACGACGCCGGCTCGACCTCGTACTGCTCGAACAACTCGTACGGGCCCACGATCTACTGCGATTCGACGCGTTGGCCGGTCCTCACCGATATCTCCCTCGCGAGCGTCTCAAAAGCGCCACCTCCGTACGCCGATGTCTACGCGCTCGGGAGTGCCGGCGGCGATAGGGATGTCTTCGAAACGACGCCACAGCAGTTTACGACGCAGACCGTGCGCCATTTCGGGCTCGATGCGACGGTCCCGTTTACGCCCTCGATGGCCGCCGTGGTTGCGCTGGCCCCGGACTTCTCGAACGTGGAAACCGACCAGGTGACGATTGCACCGCAAGAGTTCGCGATACAGTATACGGAGTACCGGCCGTTTTTCGCGCAAGGTTCGAACTACATCAACTCCGTCGGTGGTTTCAGCGTCAACGGCCCCTCGGATCTGCTGTTCTATTCTCCTTCGCTCGGCATCGTCGATTACGGCGCCAAAGTCGAGGGGACGGCGGGCAAAAATATCGTCGGCGTCCTCGACACGAAAGGCGAAGGCTTCAACGATCAAGCCTTCGGATACACCTTTCAAGAACCCGACGGCACGCTGTCCCTCTCACTCCAGGGCGTGAACGCGAACCATCCGGACGTCACGGACCATACGATCGGGTTCGGCGGATCCTATCAGAATCTGCACTCGGGCTTTCAGCCCATCTTGATTTACGAACAAGAGACGGGCACGTTGGTCAACGCCAGCAATCTTGCGCATTTGCTCAACGTCGGGGAAGTCACCAACCACGGCCTATGGCAAACCGGCTTTGTCTATCGCGACGTCGGCCCGGAGTTTAATCCCGCCGATGGGTTCACGGCCATCAACGACATCCGCGGTCCCCAGGGATTCGCCGTCTACACGGGCCTCGCGAATCAACAGAGCATCATCAAGTCGTACCGGCTCTCGGTCGTCTTAGACCGGTTCGTGGATCGGAGCGGCGCCGCGCACCAGATCGACACCAACGAAGCGGCTTCGGTCCTGTTCAAGAACCTGCTCAGGGTCGGGTTTAACACGGACGCGAGCGAACTTCGCACCTACGAGGAAGCGTATCCGTTTTATACCAACGGGCAAAACGTTGCGTTCGACACCAATGCATTGACTCTGAACTACCGCGATGGAACGCCCTCGCCGACCGACTTCACGTATTCGTTCGGGCCCTTTGCCGTGAGCTGCGAGGGTCTCCCGGCCTTCCCGGCCCCGTGCGCCGACGCCGTGAACACCTTCACGCCGGCCTATACCCAGCAGTTCAACTTGACCACGACGCGCACGTTTGCCGGAGGACTGGCGGCTACGGCCGAGTATGCCGGGACGATCGAGCGGCCGTTCGTCGGTACCATGGATTCGCAATTCTTGCGGAAGATCTCGTTGACTCGCGCACTCGGCGCCGATTCGCAAGTTGCGCTCAGCCTTGGAACGATCAACGGTCAAGGCGGCTTCGCGGCGCCAGGCACGAACCTCGCCGTTGAGTATCACAGACGCTTTAAGAATCAGAGCCAACTCTATTTCGAATACGGCAGTCCGGCCTCGTACCATACCCTGCAGCGTTTTATTCTCAAGTACGTCTATCACATCGGGGCGGGCGGCTCAGGGACCTGAGCCGGCCACGGGAATTTGCAGGCGGCGCGGCGACTATCCGGAGTTGAGCCGATCCTGTGATTGACCGTTTCGTTCTGTTGGCGCTGCTTTCCAGTTTGCTCGCGTTTTCGCTGCCGTCGGTGGCGAGCGCCGGGCCACCCTTCGTCACTGACGATCCGGTGCCGACCGAGTACCGCAACTGGGAGATCTACACCGGATTTCAGTACCAAAACCAGTGCTGCGGCGTCGTCACGGCCAGCGTTCCCTTTGTCGAATTCAACTACGGCGCGATGCCCAACGTGCAGGTTTCGATAACGCTTCCATTCGAGCACAACGACACGACGACCGGACCGGCAAACGGCTATGGAACGACCGAGTTCGGGATCAAGACGCGTTTCGTTCAAGAGTCGGACGACCGTCCGCAAATAGCGTTTTATCCGAGCGTGCAGATTCCGACGGCGGTGGGCGAACACGTCGTGACGTTCCTGCCGCTCTGGCTTCAAAAGAGTTGGGGTCCGTGGACGGCGTATGGCGGCGGTGGCGTTTACCTCAACGCCGGCCCCGGCGACCGCAACTCCACGTTCGTCGGAGGCACGCTCGAACGCGCGATTTCACCGGCCACGACGATCGGCGCCGAAATCTATCGCCAGGGACCGCAAGAAATCGGCGCTCTGGACATGACCGCCGCGAACGTCGGCATGACGGCGCAGATCGGCGCCTATCATGCAATCCTCTTTTCATTCGGACGCGCGTTCCACGGGAACAACACGTTTTCGGCCTACGGAAGTTACGAGTTCGAGCTCGGTCCCCAAAAGCCGAGGTAAGGGCGCCCCGAGGAAAACGAAGCGGCGATTACCGCACCGACTCTCGCGAGCGCGGCGTTGCGTCCCTCGTAGCTGAGGCCGCTCGCGCCGGTCAGGTAGGCCGTCACGATGAGTGGCGCGAGATGCGGACGGCGGAAGATCGCGACGTCGTTCTGCGTACCGTTAGCGCCCGAACCGCTCTTGTCGCCCGGGATCCATCCGGCCGGCACGCCGGCGCGCAACGCCTTGAGTCCGGTCTTGCAGTGGCGCATCCATCCTTCGAGCATACCCGACGAGGCCGCGTTCAGGACATCGTTCGTCGTCAAGAGGATCGCCAGATCGCTTGCCATCTGCGCGGGAGCGGTCGTGTCGCGCGGATCTCCGGGGATCGCCGAGTTTAGCGCCGGCTCGGTCCGGTCCAACCGCGTCGTCGCATCGTCGAAGGGCCGGGCTCTCACGAAAGCCGTGACCGCTTCGGGTCCGCCGAGCGTGCGAAGCAAGAGGTTGGCGGCGGTGTTATCGCTCAGTACGATCGCCGCCGAGCACAGCTCTTCGACCGTCATCGATCCCTCTGCCACGTGCGCCGTGGTGACCGGTGCGTATTCCAGCAGATCGCTCTTACCGAAGGGTACGCGCCGGTCGAGTTGCTCCTGACCGCGATCGACGCGTTGCAGCACCGCGCCGACGGCGAGTACTTTAAACGTACTGCACATCGGAAAACGCTCGCCGGCGCGGTACGCGACCGTGCGGCCGTCCCCCGTATCGCGCGCGTAGACGCCGAGCCTTCCGTTCGTATCCTTTTCGATTGCGGCCAGACTGTGTGCCGGATCGTCTTGCGCTTCTGCCTGCGCGAAAAGATCGCTTCCGGCGAGTGCCACGGCGCCCATCGAGAGAAACGTGCTGCGAAGCAACTAGTTCGCCGCCGGCCCTTTGGGAGCATCGAGGGCGGCGTTGATCGCGGCTTCCCAATGCGCCCCTTCGTGCGGAAAGTGCTGCGCAAAATCGGTGAGTCCCGGGATGGCGCTCGGGTCCAGTGCGGTGCGGGTGTAGGTAACCGTCGCGACGCTCGAGCCCAAGTCGACCGGCTCGACGTCGATGTCGATCGTGGTAAGCGTGGTCGAGCGGAACGTCACGTAACGAATGATGCGCCGCTCGGGCTCGTACCGGTCCAAGAGCCACGTGCCCCGGCCGTGCTCGTCGTCGGCCGTAAAGACGAGTCCCGCGGCGACGCGACCCTCTCCTAGTAACGCCGGCCGCCAACCCGGCGCCCAAAGCGCCTCATTGACGGGATCGAACATCGGAAAAGCGCGCTCTGCTGCAGCGCGCAGATGAAGCGTAATCGAAGCACTCACCGTCATTGCTCGCTCGTCAGGTCGGAGAGTAGGAGCCTCGCGGCAGACTGAAAGCGCCGGCCATCCTCGAACGCGCGCGCGACGAGCATCGCGCCCTCGAGGGCCGTAACGAATGCCCGCGCGCGCTGCCGCACCGAGCCCGCGAAGCGGAGATCCCCCGCCCGCCGCCCCTCTTCGAACACCGTCGCGAGCCATGTCTCGTTGGCGTCGAAGAAAGTGCGCAACTCGTCCTGCATCGGTCCTGGAAGCGTTGCGTACTCGGCCGCGAGCATTCCGCACAAACACATCCGGTTGCGGCGCATGACCGAATCGTAGAGCGCCACGTAGCGGCGCAGCTTCTCAGGTGCAACCTTCGTCCGACGGTCGATAGCGTCGAGTTCCGAGTCGAACGCGACGTGGTACCGAGCGATCAAGGCACGTCCGAGAGCCGCTTTCGTCGCGAAGTGATAGTGCAGGCTCGCCTTCGTGACCGCCAGCTCGCTCGCGATATCGGCGTAGCTGAACCCGTTGAATCCTCGCGTCTGAGCCAGCTGTTCGGCGATGTCGAGGATGCGTTGAGCGGCCGGACTTTCATTTGCCGGGAGCACAGCGCTGGACTTTATCGTCATGGGCCTTGACATTAACCTACTAGTTAGTATAATCCTACCACTAGGTCAAATTAAGCCCCCGCTTCCGAGAGGTGGAGAACATGCAGACGAAGACGCGCAAGCTGATCGATTGTCGTGAATTTCCGAGTGAGACGAACTGCTCGCTAACGATCTCCGGGACCGAATCCGAGGTGTTGAAGGCCGCGCAGGAACACGCCGTTTCGACTCACGGTCACAAAGCCGGTCCAGAACTCGAAAGTGCGCTGCGAGCTTCGCTGCGCGACGAAAAGTAGCCGCTCCCTAACGCTTCGTCTAAACGGGTAGGCCGTGCGAGAGCAATGCGATGTAGGCCGCCACGACGAGGACGAAGAGAACGATCGCCATCGGCTCGATCCGCAGCGGCGCTCCGCTCCTGCGCTCGGGAACGACGAGCGAGGCGCGCGAGCTGTACATCGCCGTGACGACGAGATCGATGTCCCCGAGGCCGGCGAGCAAACCGAAACCGACCGCAACCGCGGGCGTGCCGATCCCGCCGAGACCGCTCAAGAGCGTTCCCGCGAACAGCGGCAGATAGAAGCCGCGGAAAATGTAGCGCCGCCGGTCCGCCGGCGATTCGAGAGGAAAGGCCTCGGGTGCGACTGCGAGCATCGTAGCCGCCGCCGGCCGCCCTAGCAGCACGACGATCCCAATGCCGGCCGCGGCCACCAAGTAGCGCGGCCAGAGCGGCCATCCAAGACGATCGGCGATCTGCGCGGTGTCGCCGACCCATAGCCACGGCGTCACGACCAGGTAGTTCGCGAACTCGAGAACGCCGAGCCACGCCAGCCAGAAGAGGAACAGTCGCCCGAAGGTGTAGCGCGGCTCGCCGCGTTGGAAGAGAGCGAGAAAAAACACCCCGAGGGCGAGGCTCGTAAGCGGACCCGCGGCCAGGATGATCAGATCTTGCGCCGTCGTTCCGCTCGGATTGTCTTCGTAGAACGCATAGATGCGCGGCGCGAAGCCGAGGCTCTGCGCCGCCAGCCCGTGCCCCGTTTCGTGGAGCGCCGCAGTCAACAGCCCCGCGCTCGCATACGCGAGCGTCGAATTGAGGCCGAACGTGAGTTGCGGTGAAAGACGCTCCACGAAATGCCTCCCCGTCAATCTTCGGGTGCGTAGACCATCTCGTCGGATTTCGCTACGAAGCCGAGCGATTTGTACAGCGTTCTCCCCATTGAAGACGAGCCTAGCGTGAGCCTGTCGATCGCGAGAGCGCGAGCTTCGGACAGGACCGCTTGCATCAGCGCACGAGCCACGCCGCTGCGCCGGAAGCGTGGCTCGACGTAGACGTCGCGAACGCGCCCGTCGACGCCCCCGAAGGGATGCCCGTAGCGCGGCAAGGTTGGAAAAATCGTGAGGGAGGCCGAGCCCGCTACCGCGCCGTCGCGCAGAGCGATCCACGACCGCAAGAACGAGCGTTCGTCGGCAAGTTGCGCGGCGAAGAAGCCGGTGCAGACGCGCTGATACTCGCTGCGGCTGGGCGCGTCCCCCGCGTGGCGTTCGAAGGCGGAGCTCGCCCGCATCCGCCCCAACTCCTCCGCATCGGAGACGGTCGCGCGCCGGATCTGTACGTTCGCCGTCTCGTCTGCGTGCATGTCCTCGCGGGCGGGCGTCTACTTTTGCGCGACGCCCTCGACTGAAAGTTCGATCTTGACTTCGTCGCCGATTGCGACGCCGCCGGTTTCGAGCGTCTGATTCCAGAGCAGCCCGAACTCTTTGCGGCTGATCTTCCCATGCGCTTCGTAGCCGACGCGCTCGTTACCCCACGGGTCCTTCGAGGTGCCCTCGAACGTCGCTTTCAAAACGACCGGAAGCGTCTTGTTGCGAATCGTCAGATTGCCGTGAACGTCGAACTCGTCGCCGCTCGCCTCGATCTTCGTGCTTTCGAACTCGATCTTGGGGTAGGTTTCCGCGTCGAAAAAGTCCGGCGAGCGCAAATGCGCGTCGCGTTGCGGTTCGCTCGTTGAGATCGAGCCGGTCTCGATAGTCGCGCGGACCGCGGTCGGCGTGCGCCCGCCGTCGGTCGCTTCGATCGTTCCGGCGAGCGCCGTGAAGCGGCCGCGGACTTTGGCGATCATCATGTGCCGGACGACGAACTCGGCGGTCGTGTGTGAGGGGTCCACTGCGAAGACTTGGGTAGTCGAGGGAGCGGTTGTCACGTTGGATTTCTCCTTGGCGTTGGGCTGCACTTGTGGTATCGTTGGGGTGCGCACTCACTATTCCACGCACAGTCTCTGAGTGCAATAAGGCACCAGAAAGTAGTATAGGAACCCAATGGTAACCGAACCGGGAGTCTACTCGGGCGCGTGCCCGGCCCGCGAGCTGCTCGACCGGATCGCCAACAAATGGACGACGCTGATCGTCGGCACGCTCGCGGAGGCGCGCGGCGCGGTGCGTTTCACCGAGTTGCGGCGATCGATCGGGGGCATTTCCCAAAAAATGCTTACGCAGACCCTGCGCGATCTCGAGCGCGACGGCCTCGTGACGCGAAAAGTTTTCCCGGTCATCCCGCCGCGCGTCGAGTATACGGTGACGCCGCTCGGTCTAACGCTGCGCGAACCGCTCAGCGCGCTGTCGGCGTGGACCGAGAGCCACATGGCCGAAGTCAAAGCAGCCCAACGGCGCTTCGACGAACGTTCCGACGGCGCGAGCGTCGCCTAGTTGACGTAACCGCTTAGCGTGAAGAACCTCCGAGGAGGCTCACGCTGCGCTGCGGATCGATGAGCGGCAGCTTCCCATCGGCGGTCGGGGTAGCGCCTCTGATGATGAGCGCCTTGACTTGCTCCGGCGTCAGCGACGGATCGAGCGCGAATAGTTTTGCGGCGAGGTTCGCAACGTTCGGCGAGGCCATCGAGGTGCCGGAGAACTTCACGACGTAGCCGCCCGGGATTTTGCTCGGGACGTGAAAACCGTCCGCGTAGACGGCCACGGTCGGACCGTAACTCGTAAAGTTCGTCGCGTCGCCGGCCTGGTTTACCGCGCCGACCACGATGATGTTCGGGTACTTGAACGAGGCAGGCACGTCTTCCGAGAAGCTCGCGTCGTTGTCGCCGTTGCCTGCTGCCGCGACGAAGAGCGTATCCGGTGTGTTCTTGATGACGTTCTCGACGGCGGCTCGCCAAATCGCATAGAGGTCCTGAGCCTTTTTCTTGCGAGTTTGCGGATCAGCGTTTTTGTCGGTCTTCGCGAGCCACAGCTCGAATTCGCTGACGGTGTCGCCCCAGCTCATGTTGACGACGCGCACGTGATTGGCTCGGAAGTAGGCAGCGATCTGGGCAAAGTTTCCGGCCATCGTCCGCGCCCATTCCGGCGTGGGTTCGAAGGTGAGGTTGGGGAGGTTGTCGTCGAAGCGGGCTACGACGATCTTCGCACCCGGGTTGCCGCGCGACGCGATTCCCGCGACGTGAGACCCGTGCGCGTATTCACCGAGCAGATCGAAATCTTGTTCGAAAGCCGCCTCTTGATCGGGAGAGAGCGAGCGCATGTATTTTTCGGCCTTCTGCGCCTCGGGTGAATCGACACCACTCTGCAGGTCGGACAACCCGCCCATCAGGGCGACGTCCTCCGGATATTTCGCCAACAGAGCGGGCGGCAGCGGGTACAGATAGGAGCTCGATGCGGCGCCGTCGTCGGCAAAAGCTAAGCCGTGGCGTCCTGCAGAATCGACGAACATCGCGGCCGGGTAATCGGACGGGTCAACGCCGGAGTCCCAGATGCCGATAACGACGGGAGCTTTGACTTGCGCGGGACTCAGCGTGACTTCGCGCGCGTTCCAAATGTCCGGCTTAACCACATCGTGTTGCGCGATGTAGGCTTTGAGAATCGGCAGGTCCGGCTGGAAGAGCGGCAACGCGACGAGAAGCTGCGCGCGCAACTGTACCAGCACCCGCGCCGAGGGACCGTCGAGTGTCCCGGTCTTCGCGGCGATCGGATCGAGCTCGTGCTTTGCGAAACCGACGAGCGCATCTTTGGTTGCGAGCGATTCACGCGCGTAACCTTCCTTGACCGAATCCTGCACGACGCCCCAGGGAAGCGCATCGACCGCTTTGCGATCGGACAGCGCGAAGGCTGCGTTGACTTGGCTCGCGCTTCCGCCCTTTGTTTGTTCGAGCGCGTCCACGTAGCTGCTATAGAGACGCCCTGCCAAAAGCTGGAGATCCGGCTTCGTCTCCGCAGCCCGAAGCTGCGCGATCGTTTGACGAGCCCCCGCGTTATCGTGCGCGAGAATTTGCACCGCCAATTTAGCCGAGATGAAATCCCGCAGAGACGACTTGTCTTCGATGTCGTAGTCGCGCAGCGTTTTGTCGACGTCGGCGCCGACCGCCGCCGCGAACGGTGCGAACGTCGCATCGTCGGAAACGAGCAAGACCGAGGGCGCAGACGGCATTGGATACGAGAACCGCGGCAGTTGCGTTTCGTCGTGGACCGGCGTGCGCGCGGGCTGGGCAACCGCCGGTAAGACGCAGCATGCCAGCGCGCAAGCGATGGTCAAAAGGGTAGGGCGAATCTTCGTCATTGCAAACACGACCTTCTCTGTCGGGGGCGGAGGCGCAGAACTCCTGCGCCGGGTTTAGCCCAAGCTACAGACTGCGCCGATCGCGTGTTTCGTTTTGACGCGGGCAGCCGGCGTGCGGAAGTTAGCCGCGCGGGGCTAGCGCCGCTGGGTCGGCGCCTCGAGATTCGTGCGGTTGAGCAGCACGGCTTGGCGAGCGGCTGGTGGCGAACCGCACCGGCGCCCGCGCGGCTCGGTGGCGCCCATCCTCACGTTAGCCGTGCCTTCTTGAAATATCAAGCAGGGCTAAATTAACTATTAGGCGTACCTAATTCAACGAAGGGAGTAGAACTTGACCCGCTTCGCCCTACCCGGATTGGTCTTGCTTCTGTTCGTTTCGGCGCTGGCCGCCCGGCCCGAGCCTTCGCACGCGATTCCGCTATTCGCGCACCAATACGAGGTGACGTGCGACAAGTGCCATTCGGTGATTCCGCACCTCAACGAATTCGGCGCTGCTTTTGTGGCGAGCGGCTACCGGATCCCGGGCGTCACGCCGGGTCCGGCGTTCCCGCTCTCGGGGAAAACGAATCTGGTCGATTCGAGCGAGTACCAGGGCAGCGGCCCGAACGGTGCCGGGCTTCCGAAAGCAATCGTCGATGAGGTGGAGTTGTTCTCGACGGGCACGATCGGCACGCGAGCGTCGTGGCTCGTCGAACAATACGTCGTCGATGGGGGTCTGCCGGGCTTGACGCGCGATGCCTGGATCAACGACCGGATCAATCCGTGGCAGGCAAAAATTCCCGTCTACGTGCAAGCCGGTTCGTTCACGTTGCCGCTGGCAGTCGATCCTGAAACGTTTCGCGACTCGTATCAAGGCTACACGCCGTACGAACAAACCGTGGGCTCGAATCCGTTCAACTACTTCGATCCGAAAATCGGCGCGCGGCTCGGCGTCGGAGATCCCCTGCGCGGTCTGAACGTGCAAATCTTTGCCGGCCCCGGCCACGATCGCCAAAGCGGTCTGCCCACCGACGGCACCGATACGATGGGCCTCGTTCAGGACGCGCTCGGGCCCTGGACGCTCACCACCTATCGCTACCAAGGCATGCGTCCGACCCCGGCGGGCCAGGACAACTTCTGGCGCATGGGTTACGGGCTCGTTTACGATCAGTGGGGCCGTTTCTCGAGCGAAACGGTGCTGCAGGAAGGTTGGGATTCGACCTGCGGCGTGTCGGCTTCGGCGGCGTGTTCGTCGAGCGGCGGTTTCACGCAACTGCGCTACGAACTCGGGCCGCGCTGGTACGTTCTCGGACGCTACGAAGGGACGAACGATACGATCGACGGGATGACTCGAGACGGCCTTTTCCTGCTGGGATATGGTCCGAGCGAAAACTCCCGGGTCACGATCGAGGACGTCATTGCGCACGTTCCCCGAACGACGCATACGATGAACCTTCAATTTAGCGTGGCCTTTTGATGCGAGCGCCGCGCTGGATGCTGATCGGCTGCTTCGTGGCGAGCGCCGTCGTGCCCGCAGGCGTGGCTTGCGCCGAAACGACCGCGTCGCGTGCGATCGATCCATCCAAGTCGAGCGCGCAATTCAGCGTCGAGCACATCTTCGTCTCGCGAGTCACGGGAAAAGTGCCGATCCTCAGCGGGGAGGTGAACCTCGCGGAAGGCTCGGCGATTCCGGTCGAAGTCACGGCGGTTCTCGATCCAAACGGCGTCGAAACGGGAGATCACGATCGCGACAAATCGCTCGAAAGTCCCGATTATTTCGACACGGCGAAGTTTCCGACGTGGACCTTCGCGAGCACGAAAATTGTCGCGAACGGACCGAATTCGTTTGGTATGGACGGCACCCTCACGATCCATGGTGTCGGCCAGCCGGAACACCTCGACGTGACCGTGAGCGGCGACGCATCCAATCCGGCCTATCACGCCACCGGGCATATCGATCGGAAGGCCTTCGGAATGAAGGGCGCGCGTCTCGATCCGGTCATCGGTAACGTCGCCGACGTCACGCTCGAAATCGTTTTGAAGTAGCCAGAGCCCTAGCTAGCTCCCGCCGGCTCCGGTGAACGTCTGATAAAGATAGATGCCGCTGGCTGCGGCGACGGTGGCCGTAACTGCCCAGCCTGCAGCCGCGAGCGCTGCGGGGATGGTGCGATGATGCATTATCCCGCGGTCGCGGGCGACGAGGAGCATCAGAACCAGCGTGAACGGAGTCGCGATGCCGCCGGCGATGCCGCTGACGTACAGCAGCTTGATCGGGGTAACGCCGGCAAATGCGATCGCGAGCGCGCAGAGCGTCGCGCCGATGAGCACGATGTAAAACTTGCGAGCTTGCGCGAAGGTCGTATCCAAACTTCGGCGCCAGCCGAACATCTCGGCGGCGACGTACGCCGAAGTGGCCGCGATCACCGGCACCGCGATGACCGCCGAAGCCAGCAGCCCGACGCCGAAAACCATCGCTGCAAACGGTCCTGCCAGCGGCACCAGCGCTTGGGCCGCATCTTGCGCCGTTTCTACGACGCGGTGGTGAACGCCGAGCGTCGCGCCGGTCGTAATCTCGATCGCCCAAAAGCAGAGTCCGGCTACGACGATGCCGAGCGCGGAGTCGACTTGTACGAGCCCGAGCCGCTTTACGGGCGGACGCTCCTCACTCAGCTCGATCGTCTCCCAGACGTAAGCGTACGCGGTCAGCGTCGTCCCGAGCAACGCGATGGCGCCCGAGACGGTTGCCGGCTTCAGGTCGAAATGCGGAACGAAACTCGCAAGAAGGACGGCGTGCCAATCCGGGCGCGATAGAACGAGCGAGGCGAAGTACGCGAGAAAGACGAGCGTCAGATAGCGTAGAACGCGCTCGATCTGTTTGTACTTCCCGACGATCAAGACCCCGAGCATGCTGACCGCAAAGGGGACGAGCCACCAGCGGTAATCGGTATTCGTGAGGAGTCCCAGGGCGGCACCGCCGCCCTCCAGATCGGCAGCCAGCGTGAGCACGTTGACGGCGAGGAGCGACGCGAGCGCTAAGAGCGCCCACCAGCGGCCGTAGCGCGCGCGCACGCAGTCTTCGAGACCGCGCTTGGACACGACTCCGACTTGCGCCGCGATCGCTTGCACGATTGCGAGCATCGGAATGACCAGCAGCGTTAGCCACGCGAGCCCGTAGGTGACGGTCGATCCGATGACGGCGAGCGTCGCGACCGTCGTCGGATCGTTGTCCGAAGCGCCCGAGATGATGCCGGCGCCGAATTGAAATGCCTTCGGCGGTTTCCGGCTACCCGGGATTGAACGCGCTCACGGCGATTGCGCGGTTCGGGATGCGTATCTCATCCTCGACCGTGAAGCGCTCTTCGACCGTCTTCTCGACCGCTTCGCGTAAACGGCCGCGCTGCGCGGGGTCCAGGCTGTCGCGCAGCTTCCGCAGCGGAGGGGCGACGTCGAAGACGTGTTCGTAGTACTCGCTGGGGGACGCTAGCGAAAAGGTAACGTGCACGTCCTCGATGACGATGTCGCGATAACCGGCATCCTCGAAAAACTTTCGCAGCGCTACCGTATCGTGCAGCGCGAACGGACCGCCGGCCACCGGTCCCGGCTCGGTGCCGAGGTGCAGCATCGCGACGAGCATCGGCAGCGAAATCATCGGCACCTCGGGCGGAGCCCCCCAGACGGCGGCAACGAATCGTCCTCCCGGTTTCAGCTGCCGCCGGTAGTGTGTCAGCGACGCGCCGATGTCGGCTAAGAACATCAGGCCCCAGCGGCTCGCGATGGCATCGAACGGCTCGCTGCTCGCATACGCGCCGGCGTCGGCCTGCACGAAGTCCACGTTGGTGACATCTTCATGGCGAGCTCGTTCGCGCGCCAGGTTCAACATCGCGGGCGAAACGTCGATGGCGACGACGCTGCCGTTCGGAGCGACTGCCTTGGCCAAGCTGATTGCGGGCTCCCCGAGCCCGGTGCCCAAATCGAGCACGCGATCGCCCGGAGCGACGCGCGCGAGTTCGACGATGCGTGCGGTGACCGAGCGCGCCCCGCGCTGGAAGATCGGCCACCAGCGCGACCACGCTGCTGCGACCTCGTCAAAGTTCATTTCCTGCATGGGGGAACCGTTCGTCGCGTCGTCGTCCGGCACTGCCCGGCGCGTCGTCGCCCGACGGGAGCGCTCGACGTCGGAACGAACAAACGCGTTGCGGCCGGATCTGCGCCCGGCCACTGGAGATGCTCGTGGCCGCAAAACCACCGATCGACCTTACCAGCCTCCTCTTTGACGCGATTTCGCGGCTGCGCTTGTCCGAACGGGTCGGTGACCTGCCCAACGTCGAATCGGCGCGCACGCGTGCCCTTCAGGGCCGGGTCAAAGGCGCCAAAGCGGTCACGAGCCTCTGCCCTTATTGCGCGGTCGGTTGCAGCACGCTGGCTTACGTGAGCGACGACGGGAAGCTGCTCGACGTGGAGGGCAACCCCGACAGTCCTATCTCCGGCGGGCACCTCTGTCCCAAAGGCTCCGCGATTTTCGGTTTAACGGTAAACGAAGCTCGCTGGACGACCGTCAAATATCGCGCACCCCACTCGACGGAATGGGAAGACCGGTCGCTCGATTGGGCACTCGACCGCATCGCCGAGAAGTTCAAAGCGACCCGCGAGCAGACGTTCGTACGCGTGGGGCACGATGGGAGACGGCTCAACCACACCCTCGGCATCGCCTCGCTCGGCGGCGCGACCTTCGGAGTTGAAGAGAACTACCTCCTCCAGAAGCTCTTCAAATCGGCCGGAGTCGTGTCGGTCGAGAACCAGGCTCGAATTTGACATAGCTCGACGGTGCCGGGTCTCGGCACCTCGTTCGGTCGCGGCGGCGCGACGACGTTCGTCCAGGATCTGGCGAACAGCGACTGCATTCTGATCGAAGGCTCGAATTTCGCGGAGTGTCATCCGGTCGCGTTCCGTTTCGTGATGCAGGCGAAGGAACGCGGCGCGACGATCATTCACGTCGATCCGCGCTATACCCGCACCGCGGCACTGTCCGATCTCTACGTTCCACTGCGGAGCGGAACGGACATCGTCTTTCTCGGTGCGCTCATCAACTGGGTGCTTCGCAACGAGCGTTACTTCAAAGAGTACGTTGTCGCGTATACGAACGCGTCGTACCTCGTGCGCGAGGATTTCAAGGATACCGAAGACCTGGAGGGTCTGTTCTCGGGGTTCAACCAAGCGACGGACACGACGCAAGAAGAACGCGATCGTACCGACCTCGGCTTCATGGGCAACGATCCGCCGAAGGTAGCGCCCGGCACTTACGATCCGGTAAGTTGGAATTTCGAGATGGAAGAGGTTCCGCGCTACGACGGGAACGGCACGGCCACGCGTGCCAAGCGCGACGAGACCTTGCAGCATCCGCGCTGCGTCATCAACGTCTTGCGCAGGCACTTTTCGCGCTACACGCCACAGATGGTCGAAGACGTGTGCGGCATGCCGGCCCACTACGTCGAGCAGATCGCGAAAACGCTAGCCGACAACAGCAACCGGGAACGGACGACCGCTTTCGCCTACGCCGTCGGTTGGACGCAGCACTCGGTCGGCGTGCAGTACATCCGTACGGCAGCGATCTTGCAAATGTTGCTGGGCAACATGGGACGGCCGGGCGGAGGAATCATGGCACTGCGCGGTCACGCGAATATCCAAGGCGCGACCGACATCCCGACGCTTTACGACTTGCTCCCGGGGTATTTGCCGATGCCTTCGGAGCTGCGCGACGAGCAGCACCTCGCCGGCTACATCTCTAGGGCGAAACCGACCGGCTGGTGGGCGAACATGTCGAAATACATCGTGTCGTTGCTCAAGGCGTATTACGGCGACGTCGCGACGGCCGAGAACGACTACTGCTACGACTACCTGCCGCAGGTCGTCGGCGACTACTCGACCTTGCCGACCCAAATCGCGATGAAGGACGGGAACGTCAAAGGCTACTTCTGCATCGGGCAAAACCCCGCGTCTTCGGGGTTGAACGGGGAACTCGCGCGCGCGGCGCTGGAGCGGCTCGAGTGGATGGTGAACATCGACGCCTACGAGACCGAAACCGCCGCATTCTGGCGGCGCGAGGGTGCCGATCCCGCCACGATCGGAACCGAAGTGTTCTTCCTGCCGGCTGCGGTCATTCTCGAAAAAGAAGGCACGATGACCAACACGGGTCGGACGCTTCAGTGGCACGACCGTGCGCTCGTGCCGCCCGGGGAAGCGCGCTCCGACCTCTACCTCATCCATCAGCTCGGACTGCGGCTCAAAGCGCTGTACGCCGGTTCCACCGATCCGAAGGACCGCCCGATCCTCGACCTCACGTGGGACTACACTCACGACGATCCGCACGAGCGCGAAAGCGGTGAGCCTTCAGCGTTCAAGGTTCTCCACGAGATCAACGGCTACAAAGTCGAACCGGGAAAGACGCGCGACGAATGCGCCCAAGTTTCCGGTTTCGCGGAGCTCAAGGATGACGGATCGACCGCGTGCGGTTGCTGGATTTATTCCGGCGTCGCGCCCAGCAAGACGCAGAACAACGCGCGCAATCGCAAAGGCGACGACTGGACCTCGCTCGGATGGGGTTTCGCGTGGCCGGCTAACCGGCGCATGCTCTACAATCGCGCCTCCGCCGATCCGGACGGGAAGCCTTGGAGCGAACGCAAGCGCTACATGTCGTGGGACGAGGACGCGCAGAAATGGATCGGCCCCGACGTTCCCGACTTCCCCGCGACCAAACCGCCGCACCAAGCGGCGCGCCACGGCGCCGGTGGACTCGACGAGCACTCGGGCAGCGACCCGTTCCTCATGCAAGTCGACGGGAGAGCGCACCTGTTTGTGACCGGGTCGCTGCGGGACGGCCCCCTGCCGGCGCACTACGAGCCGGTCGAATCGCCGGTGCAGAACGCCGTCTACGCACAACAGAACAATCCGACGCTACGCGAATGGTTCCGCCGAGACAATGCCTACAACGGCACCGCTTCGCCCGACTATCCGTACGTGTTGACGACGTACCGCCTGACCGAACAGTCGGGCATCATGACGCGCTACGTCCCGTGGCTTGCCGAGTTGCAGCCGGCGCTGTTCGCCGAGATCGATCCGGAGCTCGCGGTCGAGAAGGGCATCAAGAACGGCGATTGGGTGACCGTTTCGACGAAAGTCGGAGAAATCGAAGCGCGCGCGCTCGTCAGCGGGCGCATGCGCCCCCTGCGTCTCGCAAAAGGTAAGCGCGTCCACCAGATCGGCCTTCCCTATAATACCGGCTGGCTCGGATATTCGCGCGGAGACACCGCCGGCGAGCTGATCCCCCTGGCGATGGATCCCAACGTATCGATTCACGAGGGGAAGACGCTCACGTGCACGATCCGGCCCGGACGCCGCAGTGCGTACGTCGCCAATGGAGAAGTAAATCTTCCGGTGCCGCCCGAGCAAAGGACGGCACATGGGGAGTCGGTCGCGCACGGCATCGACTCGAAGGGGTAGGCGTTTGGGCAACGGGTTTTTCACCGACACGACGCTTTGCATCGGCTGCAAAGCTTGCGAGGTCGCGTGCAAGCAGTGGAATCAGTTGCCGGCCGACGGGTACGAGTTCAGCGGCAATTCGTACGACAACACGATGGCGCTTGGAGGAACGACCTGGCGCCACGTGTCGTTCATCGAACAGAACGCGCCGCCCGAAGCGCCTCCGACCGAGAGCCGCTGGCTCATGATGAGCGACGTGTGCAAGCACTGCACCCACGCGGGCTGCCTGGAAGCGTGTCCGACCGGCGCCATCATCCGCAACGAATTTGACGACGTGTTCATTCAGCCCGACGTGTGCAACGGCTGCGGCTATTGCGTTCCTTCTTGTCCGTTCGGCGTCGTCGATTTGATCGTGCCCGCCGACTACGGCATTGGGCGCGGCTTCGCTTCCGACGGCCGCACGAGCGACGACGCGCTGCAGAAAGCCGGCGGCGTCGCCGGGAAGTGCACGCTCTGTTACGACCGGCAGAAGGTCGGTTTCACGCCGGCCTGCGCCAAAGCGTGCCCGACCGAGTCGATCCAGTTCGGCGACGTCGACGAGCTGAAGGCTCGCGCGCACAAACGCGTCCAGACGCTGCAGGCGCGCGGAGTGGACGCGTACCTCTACGGCGTCGATTCCGATTCGTCGGTCGGCGACCTCAACGCGTTCTTCCTCCTGACCGATGCACCGGAGAAATACAACCTGCCGGAACGGCCCGTCTTGCCCTCGACGCACCAACCCGCGGGATATTTGAGCGGCGCGTTGGCGGCGGCAGCGCTTGCCATCGTCGGCTTCGCAATTTTCCGGCCGGACCACCGGTGAGCGAGCTCGACATTCGCCGCCTCAGTCCCGACAACGCTGCGCTCGGCGTGTCGGACGGCGCGATTTTGCCGCCGCACGCGTCCGCAACGTACTACGAGCAGCCGTTGCTCAAGAAGCCGCACTGGGGTTGGAACGTCGTCACCTATTTGTTCGCGGGAGGCGTGGCGGGAGGCTGCGGCATGCTCGCAGCGGTGACGGACGAAGCGAGTGAGGACGCACCGCTCGCGCGCAACGCAATCTACATCGCGTTCGGACTGGCAGCCGCGTGCCCGGCGCTCTTGATCAGCCACCTGGGCCGCCCCGAGCGCTTCCTGCACATGCTGCGCGTCGTAAAGTTCAAATCGCCGATGTCGCTGGGCGTTTGGGCGCTCGTCATCTTCTCGAACGTCGCCACCGCCGCAGTTGCCGAACAGGCGGCGCGGGATTCGTATCTGCCGAGTTGGCTTTGTATCGTCTTTCCGCGAGGTTTGACGCGACCTCTGCTGGGCGTCGTCGGCTCGTTCATATCGGGCTATACGGGCGTCCTGATTTCGGCGACGGCGATTCCGCTGTGGGCGAAAGGCAAGCGGCACATTCCGGCGTTCTCGGTCTGCTCGGGGCTGGCGGGAGCCTGCGCGGCCAACGCGAGCGTTCTGGCGCTGACGGGCGGCGCCGAGGGTACGATTCGGAAACTCGAGCGGCTCGAACTCATCGCATCGCTCGCCGAGGCGGCCCTGCTGGCCGATTTCAAGCGGCACGCCGGAGCTCTGGGCGCGCCGATGTATGAGGGCGCGCGCGGTGCGAAGCTGCGCAACGTTACGCTGATTTGCGGCATCGCTCTGCCGGCGTTGCTCAACGTCCTTCCGTTCCGCAGCCGCTGGAAGACCTTAGCGGCCTCCGCGCTCACGCTGGCGGGCGGCTTCGTTCTGCGCGATACGCTGATCGAGGCCGGCAAGACCTCGGCCGACGATCCGCGCGCTGCCTCGCGTCAACCCGAGTGAATGAAAATGATTGAAACGGGAGAGCAACTCGGCCCTTCGATCGAGGTGCGCGTCGTCGCCTACGACGGTAAGCTGCGCGCGTCGCGCTTCGATCGCGTTGCGACGGAGGAACCGCTCGAGGTTCGGTTACGCGCCGGCAGCGAGACGCGTACCGTCGCGATCACGATGCGCACGCCGGGCCACGACTTCGAACTCGCGGCCGGTTTCTTGCACAACGAGGGCATTCTCGACGAACTGGCGGCACTGCGCGGCATCACCTACTGTCTGGCGGGCGAGGCCGATGAGGAGCAGCGCTTCAACATCGTCAACGTCGATCTGGCGGCGAAGGCCTTGCCCCCGCTGGACGGTCTCGAGCGGCACTTCACGACGACCAGCGCGTGCGGTGTGTGCGGGAAAGCCAACCTCGAAGCTTTGCACTTGCGCGGGCTTGCGCCGCTCGCGCGTTCCTGGACGGTGTCTGCACGAACTCTGTTAGCGTTGCCGGAACGTTTGCGTGAAACGCAACGGCTGTTCGATACGACCGGCGGCCTCCATGCCGCCGGTTTGTTCGATCGCGACGGACAGCTCACGCTCGTGCGCGAAGACGTCGGCCGTCACAACGCGGTCGACAAACTCGTGGGCTGGGCCTTTCTCAACGGCCGGCTTCCGCTCGACGATTCGATTTTAATGGTGAGCGGACGGAGCAGCTTCGAGATCGTGCAGAAAGCGCTCGCCGCCGGCATTCCGATCGTCTGCGCCGTTTCGGCGCCGAGCAGCCTCGCGGTCGATCTGGCGCGCGAATATGGGATCGCACTCGTCGGATTCCTTCGCGGAAAACGTTTCAATGCGTACGCGCACGAGGAACGGATCGCCTTCGACTAGAGCCGTGTCGCGGCGCACGGCCTCGACCAAGGACTTACAATCGAGGCCGGACAAACCGAGCGCGTGAAACTTCAACGCCTCGTTCTCTTTGGCGTGCTGACGGCTTTTATGTTCGCGGCGGCCATACTGGCCACGACCGGACGTGCGCGGGCCGACGCTTCCGATGCTCTGCAGCACGTGCTCGAGCAAGTGCGTTCCATGAGCAACAGCGATTTCTCGAGTATGGAGAAGTGGGCGCGAAACGGCGCTCCCAAGCCCTCCGACGCCATCTTTCAACCGCAAAAAGCCGAAGTCGACATTCTGAATCTTAGCGACGGCGACCGGAACGCGGTGCTCTACTGGCTGCAAGGTAAGGGCCGCTCCGCGTTGTACGCGCAAGGGGCGAACGATTCCCAGATCGGACCGAGGCGCGACGTCGATGCCCCCGCGGCAACGCCGAGTCCGAATGCGTGGCGCAACATCCCGCTCGCTACCGCATCGATCGAAGGCGGCAACCAAGGACCGATTCAGATCTTGGGCGGCTTCGCGGCGGTGAAGCGCGACGGCATGGCGGCCATCGCCTGCCTCTCGTTCAAGAACGTCGATCCGAGAGTCGCCAACCACATCGTCGTCGCGTTTCCGTTGATCGGCGGCGACGGGCAAAACCTCGGGGAGCTCGTGCTCGACCGGCACGGTGAGTTCTCGCCGAACGTCGACATCCTCAGCTTCAGCTCGATGACGCAGTGGCAAGGCAACAGCGTGGGTCCGACGCGCTCTTATGCGGAGGGGTGCATCCAGCGTACCCTTCCGACCGCGGCGCTGCCCTTCTTGGCCGCGCGCGCGAGCGGGTATCACGTCACGCGCGTGGACTTCGCGGACGGCTCGTCGTGGCCGCCCGCGATGGCGCCCCCACCTCCCGCCGCTGCGCCCCCGGTGCCGGCCGCGACTTGACGTTCGACGCTGCGTCGCACGCGTCGCGGCGGGTATAAGCGCAGCATGAGAGCTACGTGGAAGCCCCATGAAAAACATGGGCGGTTAACGACCCAGAGCGATCTCCCGGACTCCGTCTACGCCTTCCCAAAACAACGCAAGGAGCCGTTGACGGACGCGAGTCACGTGCGCAACGCCATGGCGCGCATGGATCAGGTCGAGGGCGTCTCGGCGGAAGATCGCGACTTAGCCTTCGCCAACATCAAGAAGGCGGCGAAGCACTACGACGTCGAGTTGTCCGAGGGCTCCTGGCAGGACGTCGGCGTTCACCCGCAGCGGCGAACCGCCGGTGCGGCTCGTGGCCGCAAGAAGGCAGCGAAAAAAACGACGACGAGAAAAAAGACCACTGGGAAAAAGGTCGTCGCGAAGAAGACCAGCCGGGCCTCCGGGGCGGCGAAACGCCGGAAGACCACGCGCAAGAAAGCTGCCCGGAAGCGCTAGCCGGGCAGCCCTACCGGAAAGGACGGACCCGGCCGGGAAACCCTGCCGGGCCGGTTCTTGTTTTGGGACCGTGCATGCAAAGACCGAGGCAAGGACATGATCGACACACGCTCTTACCACTACGTCACGCTCGATAAGAGCGACGGCGTCGCGACGCTGGTTTTGGCGAATCCCGAAAAACGCAACGCGCTCTCGCTCGATACGATGCGCGAGATCCTCGCCGCTCTCGACGACGCGGGCCGGGATTCCAGCGTCAAGGTCGTCGTTCTGCGGGCGCTCGGCCCTGTGTTCAGCTCGGGACACGACCTGCGGCAGCTGCGCTGCAGCGGCGACGCCGGCGACGTCGTTCGCTTTCGCGAGATCTTCGACGTTTGCGTGCAGATGATGGAGAAGGTTCAAAGCATCCCGCAACCGGTGATCGCAGAAGTCACCGGGATCGCGACCGCCGCGGGCTGTCAGCTGGTAGCGACCTGCGACTTGGCGATCGCCGCGGAGGATTCCAAGTTCGCAACCCCGGGCGTCAAGAACGGGCTTTTCTGTACGACGCCGATGGTCGCCCTAAGCCGGGCGATCGGACGCAAGCGTGCGATGGAAATGCTCTTCACCGGGGAGTACGTCGACGCGCAGACCGCAGCGGACTGGGGTTTGATCAACCGGGCCGTGGCGCCCGACGTCCTGCACCAAGAAGTCGAGGCGCTGGCGCGCAAAATCGTCGCGGCGAGCGGTTTCACGATCGGTCTCGGCAAAGCTGCGTTCTACACGCAGATCGACCTCGACCAGCAGAAGGCCTATGCGTACGCTAAGGAAGTCATGAGCATGAACGCGCTGGCCGCCGACGCGCAGGAGGGCATCACCGCTTTTCTCGAACGCCGCGCGCCGGTATGGACGCAGTAGCGCGGGCGCTCTTCGCCGGGCTCCAAACGACCTTCGCGTTTTTTTGGGAAAGCTTCTTCGGGCTCGTTTTCGGATTCCTCATCTCGGCGATCGTGCAGGTGGTCTTTTCGCGCAGCGCGATGCATCGTTTTCTCGGACCGAACCTGCGTGGAATCGTGAGCGGAACGGCGTTCGGCATCGTCGCGTCGGCTTGCTCGTACGGGGCTGCCGCCGCAGCACGCGGTTTCTATCAAAAGGGCGCCGACGTTCGGGCGGTGTTCGCATTCCTGATCGCTTCGACGAACATGAACCTTGCGATCTTGATCCTCTTTTGGACGCTGATCGGATGGAAGTTCGCCTTCGCAGAGTTCTTCGGCGGGATCGTCATCATCGCGGTCGTTTCCGCGGGCCTGAGCATCCTCGGTTCCGAGATGCTCCGCGCACCGGCTGTGGAGCACGAGGCGGCAACCAGGCCGGCGCGCGTTACCGAGTGCCTTCAGTGCGGCATGAAGGGCTGGGACGAACACGCAGTCGAGCACGATGGCTCGATTTTTCTTTTCTGCGGAGCTCGACACGAGAGCGAGTTCCGGGCCGATCCGAAGCGCGTGCTCGGTACCGTCGACGAACGAGCGGCCGCGCCCCCGCGTGGAATCGCCGCCTTGCGGGAGCCGGCGACGTGGCGCGAAATCGTCGACGTAGCGCTCGGCGACGTCGCCATGCTGCGCGTGGAACTGATCGTCGGCTACTTCGTCGCGGGATTCGCGGCCGCGCTCGTTCCCTCGGAATGGATCGCGCGCGCATTGCACGCCGTCGGAAGCGTCCCGCTGGCGGGTTACCCGCTTCTCTTGCTCACCGGTCTTGCGCTCGCGGCGGTTACGTTCATCTGTTCGATGGGTAATGTTCCGATCGCGCGCTTTCTCGCGACCGCCGGCATTCCGCTCGGCGCGAACACGACGTTCATCTACGGGGACCTCTTGATTCCTCCGCTGCTAGGCATTTATCGCAAGTCGTTTCCACCGAGGGTCACTTGGGCTTTCGTGGGATTGTTCGTGGCCGGCGCAATGCTGGCGGGTGCGCTGATGGATGCGCTCATCGGCGGAGTGTTCGGAGGCATCTCGCTCGGTTCGATGGAGCTTTCGGACCGGTTCACGCTCGTCGCGAACGTCCTCGCTTGTCTCGTGCTGATCGCGGTGGCATTCGCCGCGGGACGCGGGCGGACGCCGGCGGGCGCTCACGCGTGAGGCGACGCCGTTTCGGGCGCAATGGTCCACTGGTGCCGGTCGTCGGTCAGGGAAGCTGGCCGGCGCCGGACGTCGCGGCGCTGCGCCGCGGGCTCGAACTGGGCATGACGCACATCGACACTGCCGAGATGTACGGCGAGGGCCGCAGCGAGGAACTTGTGGGGGAAGCGATCGCCGGAGTCGACCGAGACTCGCTCTTCCTCGTCTCGAAGGTATACCCGCACAACGCCGACGCGCGCGGTATCGTACGCGCCTGCGAGCAGACGCTCAAGCGTATGCGACTCGACTATCTGGACTGCTATCTGCTGCATTGGCGCGCCGAAAACGACCTGGCCGCGACGATGGATGGCCTCGAGAAACTCGTCGAGACCGGGAAAGCGCGGATGCTGGGCGTCAGCAATCTCGATCCGTGGGATTTGCGCGAAGCGGCCGGCGCGCTACGAAACGAGCGCATCGCCTGCGATCAAGTCTTGTATAACCTCGACTCCCGGACCATCGAGGACAACGAACTACCTTGGTGTCGAGAGTATGGTGCCGCGCTCGTCGCGTATACGCCCTTCGGGCAAGGCGGCATCCATCCGCGCTCGCCCCACCACAAGCCGCTCGCCGAGATTGCCGAGCGTCACGCCGTCACGGCGCATGCGGTCGCGCTCGCCTTCTTGCTGCGCGATCCCGATGTCTTCGTCATACCCAAAGCCAACAGCATCGCGCACGTCGAGGAAAACGCAGCCGCCGGCGACCTCGAACTCACCCCCGATGAGATCGCGCAAATCGAGCGCACCTTTCCAAAGAAAAAACGCCGCGGCGCCCTACCGATGAACTGAGTCGCTTCGTCTTATCAGCGAGCGGTCGAGAGTTGGATGCCGGCGTAGAGTTCGCGCAGGCGCGGGCGCAGGAGGGCTTCGAGAGCTTGCGGTTCGGCGAGGAACGCGTCGTGGCCGTGGTTCGATTCGAGCTCCAGGTAGAGACTGTCGGCGCCCGCGGCAGCGAAGCGACGCGCCGCAGCCTGGACGTAGGCCGGTAAAAAGAGCCAATCGCTCGAAATGCCGACGAACGTCAGCCGCGGCATCTGCGCGTTCGTGACACGATCGAGCGTGTCGTGCAAGTCCATCGCGCGGGTGAGCGTGAGGTATGCGTCGGGATCCATGCGCGCCGAAAACAGCGCACCTTGGTAATCGAGGTACCCCTCGACATCGTATCGATCGCTCGCGTTCTTCGTTGGATCGCCGCCCTTCCGGTTGAATTTGCGGCCGTAGCGCTCGGCAAAAAGCGCCTCGCTCTTGTAGGTCAGCATCGCGATCTTGCGGGCCAGCTCGATGCCGGCCGTTCGATCGGCGGAAATCCGGATCGCTTCGCGCGCGACCGCGTTGAGCGCGATACCCATCGCCGAAAACGAATCGTACGCACCGATCACGAACGCGTGTCCGACGTTCCCAGGCGCTTGCAGCGCCCACTCGAGCGCCTGCATTCCTCCCAGCGATCCCCCCGCAACTGCCGCGAGCCGCGTGATGCCGAGTTTCGCGAGAGCTGCGCGCTGCGCGCGCACGATGTCGACGACGGAGACGAGCGGAAAGCGCGAACCGTACGGCCGGCTGTCGGGTGCCGCCGAGGGCGGACCGGTCGAGCCGTAGCAGCTACCGAGCGCGTTGACGCCGACGATGGCGAGAGCGTTCGTGTCGAAGAGTTTTCCCGGCCCGGCGAGACCGCCCCACCAGTCGAGCACGCGACTCGAGCCCGTCAATGCGTGCGGGACCAGCACCACGTTCGACCCGTCACTGCGCGGCTCGCCGTAGACGGAAACCCGCTGGACGACGCCGGGCAAGGTGCCGCCGGATTCGAGCGCGAGCGATCCGACGAGGACGTCGCGCTCGAAATCCGGAGCCGGCGTGGTCGCCGTCGTGGTCAATGCACGCCGGCCGGTTCGCGTTGCGGGCTGTCGCCGCGCACCGCTTCGAGCGCCTGCTTGAGGTCGGCGATGATGTCGCGCACGTCTTCGATTCCGACCGAGAGGCGCACGAGATCCTCCGTCACGCCGGCTTCGATTTGCTGGACCACGTTCAGCTGCTGATGCGTCGTCGTTGCCGGATGGATCACGAGCGACTTCGCGTCACCGACGTTCGCGAGTAGAGAGAAGAGCTTGAGATTGTTGATGAAGCTCTTGGCCGCCGGGGCGCCCCCCTTGATGCCGAACGCCAAAATCGCGCCGGCGCCGCCCTGCAAGTACTTCTGCGCGCGCTGGTACGAGTGGTGGTTGGGCAAACCCGGATACGAAACCCAGGTGACGTCGCGCTGCTCCGCCAGGAACTCCGCAACCTTCAGCGCGTTCTGTGAGTGACGCTCCATGCGCAACCCGAGCGTTTCGAGTCCTTGCAGGAAGAGCCACGCGTTGAACGGCGAGAGTGCCGCGCCGAGGTCGCGCAAGAGTTGCACGCGGGCCTTGAGGATGTAAGCGAGGTTTCCGAACGACGCGACGTAACGCACGCCGTGATAGGACGCGTCCGGTTCGGTCAAGTCGGGAAAGCGCCCGGAGGCTTCCCAATCGAAGTTCCCTCCGTCGACGAGCAAGCCGCCGATCGAAGTTCCATGTCCCCCGATGAACTTCGTCGCCGAGTGAACCACGACGTTTGCGCCCCAGTCGAACGGCTTGACGAGGTACGGCGTCGCCAGCGTGTTGTCGACGATCAGTGGAAGCTTGTGGTCGCGCGCGACTTTGGAGACGGCCTCGAAGTCGAGGACGTCGACCTTGGGGTTTCCGATCGATTCCGCGAACAGCGCCTTCGTGTTGGGCCGCACCGCCGCCGCAAAGTTCTCGCCTTTCGAAGGATCGACCAGCGACACTTCGATGCCGAATTTCGGTAGCGTGTGGACGAACGCGTTGTAGGTGCCGCCGTAGAGCGAGGCCGAGCTGACGATGTGGTCTCCCGCGCGCGCCAGGTTCAGAATCGAGTAGATGGTGGCAGCCTGTCCGCTCGCGACCGCTAAAGCGCCCACGCCGCCCTCGAGCTGCGCGATGCGCTGTTCCAGCACGTCGCTCGTCGGGTTCATGATGCGCGTGTAGATGTTTCCGAACTCTTGCAGCGCAAAAAGTCTTCCGGCGTGGTCCGCGTCGTCGAAGCTGTACGAGGTGGTCTGGTAAATCGGAAGCGCGCGCGACTTCGTCGCGGGATCGCCGCTGAAGGCGCCGTGAAGCGCGGTCGTATCGGGGTGGAATCGACCGTTGTCGGACATGAGTTGCTCCTATGCCGGCGTTGAGATAGCCGAGCGGACGGTGCTGGATTCGGAGGGAGAGACGGAGAGGGGGGCGTCTTCCCAGACCGGGATCGCGCTTTCAGCGCGCAATCCGTGGCCGGCGAGGATCGCCGCGATTTGCGTGGGTGCGTCGCCGCTGCGGCGAGAGGTGATGACGGCGGGAATTCCGTCGAGCGGTTGAACTTCGAGCCCGGCTCGATCGAGCGCGAGTTTCGCGGGACGCGCGTCGCGCAGCGAAACGAGCCGCACGATATGGCGTAGCGCGATGCCTCGCTCGGTCTCGACCGGAACGGGTTGGAGCACGTCGTCGGCTTCGTCGATTCCGACGTGCCGGCCGGCCGCGATGCGGCGCAGCACCGCAACGATGTCGCCGATCATGGCCGAGGCGGTTGGTGCGCTGCCCGCGCCGCTGCCGGTGAAGGTCAGCGAGCCCGAACTGCGACCGGTGACCCGGATGCAGTTCTGTGCTCCCGAGCCCTGCGCGAACGCGTGACCCAGCGGTACGAAAGCCGGGGTGACGAGCGAGCCGCCACCGCGCGCGCAGGCGATCAGTTTCATCGTCATGCCCAAACGTTTCGCGAGCGAGAGATCGTCGGGCGTGAGCTTGGTGATTCCGCGCCGTGGAATCTGATGGGTGTGCAGCGCGCGCCGGAACGCCAACTGGACGAGGATGGCAAGCTTGTGCGCCGCGTCGATTCCCTCGACGTCGGCGGCGGGATCGGCTTCCGCGAAGCCGAGGCGCTGAGCCTCACCCAACGCTTTGGCGTAGGTCGATCCCGCGAACATCTCGCTGAGGATGAAATTCGTCGTGCCGTTGAGCACGCCGCCGACCTCGAGGATCTCCTCGCCGGCCAGCGAGGCGCCGAGCGTCCGGACGATAGGAATCGCGCCGCCGACCGCTGCTTCGCAAGCGATCGTCACGCCGTTCGCGCGCGCGAGGGCGCGTAGTTCGGGGCCGCGCGTCGCCATCAGATCCTTATTGGCAGTGACGACGTGCTTGCCGTGGGCGAGCGCGAGCTCGACCAGTTCCCGCGCGTCAGCGGTGCCCCCGATGCACTCGATGACGACATCGATTTCCGGAGACTCGACCAGCGCCCGGCCGTGCTCGGTGAAGAGCGCCGGCGAAACATCGGCTCTGCGCGGTTTCGTGCGCGAGCGCACGGCGATCGCTTCGAGCTTCGGCGCGACGCCGCTGCGGGCGGCGATCGAGGAAGAGGCACCGAGGAGGAGCGACGCGACACCGGATCCGACCGTTCCGCAGCCCAGGAGTGCCAGGCGTACGGTGTCGCGATCGGGGTCGGTGCGTTCCGCGTGCGCTGGTTGAGTGAGCGACAAGCGTGACACCTAGAGACTGCAGTTAAGTCCGCCCACTATACCGAACCCCGCGCCGGTGCGTCAAGCACGGTCGGTCTTGCGCCTCGCCTCGGGAGGCGCGCTTCATGTCAGCGGTGCTCGTGCCGGCTGTGCCTGGCGCTGGCAGCCGCATGGCGACGCTCATGCGCCGGGAGCCCCCTTTGCGGTGACCGGCAGGCCGTCCGGGGGGCGCTCTCTGCTTTCGGACCTTGGAAGATGGGTTTGAGCGCGCCGCGCCGCTACCGTTTCGCGCTGACGCTGGTGCTGGCGCTCGGTCTCGTCGCTTCGCTTCTCGTCGCCACCTTACGCGTGCGCAAGGAACTCGGCGCGCGCCGCGTCGAGATCGCGATGGACTACACCGATTTCAACGCGCTCGCGCAATCCTACGGATACGACGAAGCCCAGCTGCTCGTCGCGCTGCGGCGCGCCGGACTCACCTCGCTCGCGGTTTCCGAGGAACTCGGAGCGGCCGTCGATTCGGGAACCGACGCGCTCCTGCTCTCGGGAGCCCAACTCATCTCGCAAGCCCGGCTCGCGCCGCTCGGTGAGCCGACGCTCGCCGCGCTGGCGAAGTCCGGAAAGCTCGATGCGCGCGATCTTTACCTGATCGTCTACAACCCTTCGGCCCTGCCGCGCTACCGCCGCGCGATCGCGATGAACCTCGGCCCGCACGCGTTGCGCACGCTGCGCGCGGCGGACCCTACCATCTTCGCCTTTCGCTCGCAGCTCGATTACTTCAACACGCTTGGCCTCGGCTTGCCGGTGCACCCGCTCGCGCTGGCCGGGCGTCTCGGTTTGCTCGTAGTGCCGCGCGTGCAGAACGACGAGCGCTTCGGTCAACCGCAGATCGACGAGATTTTCTCCAGCTTCAATGCCGGCGGAAAGCCGACGACCGTCGTCTTCTCAGGCCAGCGCAACGAGGTGCTGGGTTTCCCCGACCACCTCGAGGACACGGCCGACGCTTTTCGCCAGAGCGGCCTTAACTTCGGCACGATCGAGATCTACGATAAAACTCAGCTCCAAAAGGGAAACGATGGTCTGGCCGCGCTGATCCCCGACCAGACCGTTCGCGTGCAGGCGATCTCGAAGACCGAGCTCGATAAGCTCGACTTCGAAACGGTCGTCGCCCGCTATCTGCTCGGCGTTCGCGAGCGCAACGTGCGCGTGGTCTACCTGCGACCCTTCCCGCATCCCTACAACGGCATGTCGCCCGAGGGAACGAACGTCGAGCTGGTGCGGCAGATCGCGCAAGGGCTCCACGCGCGAGGTTTCAAGCTCGGCCGCGCGACCGCCGTGCAGCCAATCCCGGGCGGCCCGCTGCTGATCGTCCTTGCTTCGCTGGCGGTTCCCGCGATCTTCATGCTGCTGCTCGAAGCCTTCGGCGTTCGGCGGCCACGGCTCGTGTACGTCGTCGTGGCTGCCGACCTCGCGTTGCTTGCGCTCGGCTACGTCAGTCACCACGAGCTGCTCGCCCGTAAGCTCCTCGCCCTTGCGGGCGGAATCATGTTCGCAGTCATGGGCGTCGTCGCGATCCCGCGTTCGTTCACGTCGCCGGCGCCAAGCGACCTGCGGGCTTCGCTCCTGGCGGGTCTACGTACCGTTTGCGTCGCGACGTTCTTCGCGCTCTGCGGCGCGCTCGTCGTCGTCGGCCTCGTCAGCGTCCCCTTGCTCATGGAGGAGATCGATCATTTCACCGGGGTCAAACTCGTCCTGACCCTGCCGCCCATCATCGCGTTCGCGCTCTACATCTATACACGGCGTTTTGGAAACGAGCCGCCGAGCCCGCGCGCTAGCGCCGAAGCGCCGGTCCGGGTCTACCAGATCCTCGCGCTCCTCGTGCTGGCCGCCGGAGCGATCGTCTACGTCGTGCGCAGCGGCAACCAGAGCGATATAACGCCTTCGTCCTTCGAGCTTGCGCTGCGCTCGAATCTCACCGCGCTGCTCGGCGTGCGTCCGCGCTTCAAGGAGTTCGCGGTCGGCTTCCCGCTGATGATGCTGCTTCCGGCCTTGCAGCTCGCCCACCGGAAAGCGCTCGGATGGCTCTTCGCGCTCGGCATCGCCGTCGGGACCGCCGACATCGTGGACACGTTCTGTCACCTCCACACGCCGCTGCTCGTTTCGCTCTTGCGCGTCTTCAACGGCGCGGTCATCGGCATCATCCTCGGGGCGATCGCGGTCATCGCGTACCGCTCGATTTGGAAAGTTCGCGAGAAGGGGGCCTAACCGCAGCCTTTGCGCTTTCTCATCAGCGGATACTACGGCTTTGCGAACCTCGGCGACGAGGCGCTGCTCGCGATCATCGTCGCGCAACTGAAGTCTCGCTATCCGTTTGCGGAAATCGACGTTTTGTCGGCGCAACCTGACGCGACCGCCCACGAGCTAGGCGTCGAGGCGACTCCGCGCTGGGAGCAGAGTGCGATCCGGCGCGCGGTCGACCGGGCCGACATCGTGCTTTCTGGCGGCGGCGGCTTGCTGCAGAACGCGACGAGCTTAAAGAGCCTGATCTACTACGCCGGAATCATCCGGACCGCGATTCACGCGCGCCGGAAGACGATGGTGTTCGCGCAGTCCGTCGGCCCACTCGACTTCTGGGGAAAGCAGACCGTCCGGGAATGTTGTCGCGGGTTGAGCGCGGCGACCGTGCGCGACGAGATCTCGCGCGAGCTCTTCGTTCCGCTCGTGCCGGGGACCAGCGTCGAACGGACCGCCGATCCGGTATTCCTGTACGATCCGCCCGACGGCGAACAGAGCGTTCCGGAAGGACTCGGGGCGGAAAGCGATCCGCTCGTCGTCGTTTGCGTGCGCAAGACGGCGAACTGGAACGACGGAATCGCCGCGTTGGCCGCCGCAGTCGACGAGCTGGCGGAGCGGCACGGTGCGCGCACGGCGTTCATTCCGTTCGGTGGCCTCGCCGACGCCGAGGCCGCGACCATGGTCATTCGGAAGTGCCGCTCGCGTCCGATGCTCGTTCCGCTCGAGGGAATCGACGCCGTCGCGGCCGCGCTGTCGCGCGCCAAACTCGTCATCGGCGTACGCCTGCACGCCTTGATCCTTGCGATTCGATTCGGCGTTCCATTTCTGGCCGTACCTTACGATCCGAAAGTGCGCGGCCTGTGCGAAGACATTGGCTATCCACTCGCACCGCTCTGGACTCCCGGTGCGCGTTCCACGCCGCAACAGGCCGCCGAGCTGGCGGCTGAGGCTTGGTCGCGACGGACGCAACTCGCCGCGCTCCTGCGTGATGCCGCCCTGCAGATGCGGGTGAAGGCCGAGCGCAACTTCGAGGTTCTCGCCACGCTCGCGGGACGGCCCCAAGTACGGCGCGAACCGTTCGGATTCGATGTCTAACAAAACTCTGACCACGGACTACCGTTCGACGCTGGCGCTTCCCAAGACGGATTTCCCGATGCGGGCGGACCTTGCCAAGCGCGAGCCGGCCCGCGTCGCCTGGTGGAAGGAGCACGACGTCTACACGCGGCGTTTGCAGCGCAACGCAGCCAATCCGCCCTGGATCCTCCACGACGGTCCGCCCTACGCGAACGGTCAAGTGCACATGGGGACGTTCTTGAACCGCGTGATGAAAGACGTCTTCGTCAAGGTTCATCTGCTCGACGGACGCTACGCGAAGTTCGTGCCGGGCTGGGACATGCACGGTCTGCCGATCGAGTTCGAAACGCTCAAGCACCTCGGGTTGCACTTCCGCGACATCGACCCGATCGCGCTGCGCGCCGCGTGCCGGGAGCGCGCCGAGCATTGGATGGACGTACAGCGCGAAACGTTCTTGCGGCTCGGGCAGTTCGGAGACTTCGAACATCCCTACCGCACGATCGACGCCGAATTCGAAGCGACGATCGTCGAGACGCTGGCCGATCTCGCCGAGCAGGGGCAGCTGTACAAGGGCCTGCGCGCGACGCTCTGGTGTATCGTCGACGAGACCGCGCTCGCCGAAGCCGAGATCGAGTATAAAGACCGCACCTCGCCGTCGATCTACGTGCGGTTCCCCGCCGATGCCGCGCAGCGTGACGACTTGCTGCTCCGCACGGAATTGGAAGCGGCCGGCGCTGCGCCGCTCTCGATTTTGATCTGGACGACGACGCCATGGACGCTTCCGGGGAACGCCGCGGTCGCGGTTAAACCCGAAGCGCAGTACGGAATCTACCGCCGGGGCGACGAGTTGCTGCTGGTCGCGGACGCGCTCGCCGAGAGCGTCTTCGCGCGCGCGCCCGGACGCGCCGGCCGAACGGCTCGGCGGAGCGCAAGGCAGCGCGCTCGTCGGCGCGGCGGTACGGCATCCGTTGCTCGCCCGCGATTCGAAGATCGTCGGTGCGGAATACGTCGAACTGGATACGGGAACCGGCGCCGTCCACACCGCGCCCGGACACGGCGCCGACGACTTCGAGACGGGCTTGAAGTTCGGCTTGCCGGTGTACAGTCCGGTCGATGCGCGCGGAAAGTTCACGAGCGAAGCGGTAGCGTACTCCGGACTCGAAGTGTTCGCGGCCAACGAGCGCATCGTAGCCGATTTGGAATCGAGCGGCCGGCTCTTCGCACGCGAGAGCTACGAGCATTCGTACCCGCACTGCTGGCGCTGCAAGAACCCCGTCATCTTTCGTGCGACGTCGCAGTGGTTCATCGCGATGGACGTCAACCGTCTGCGCAAGCGCATCGTCGAGAAGATCCCGCACGTGAAGTGGACGCCCGCCTGGGGCGAGGCGCGCATGACGCAGATGATCGAGCATCACCCCGAGTGGTGCATCTCGCGTCAGCGCACCTGGGGCACGCCGATCCCCGCGCTCGCATGCCTCGACTGCGGCACCGCCTTCATCGATCCCGACGTCGCGCGCAACGTGGCGAAGGTCTTTCGCGAACGCGCGGTTCCCGGCAAGAACGCCTCCGACGCGTGGTGGACCGACGACGTCGCGGCGTTCCTCCCGCCGAATTTGACCTGCCCGCACTGCCACGGTCGCGCGTTCGAGAAAGAGTTCAACATCGTCGACATCTGGTTCGAATCCGGCGTGACGCATCGCGCAGTCCTCAAGAAGCGCGAAGGTCTGCATTGGCCGGCCGACCTTTACCTCGAGGGCAGCGATCAATTCCGCGGCTGGTTTCGCAGCAATCTCGTCACCGCCGTGGCGACGCTAGGTGCGCCACCGTATCGTGGCGTCGTCGCGACCGGGTGGGTCGTCGACGCGGAAGGCCGCGCGATGCACAAGTCGGCCGGCAATTTCATCGCCGCGGAAGACGCGATGAACAAATACGGCGCCGACGTGTTACGGCTCTGGACCGCCTCGGTCGATTTCACCGCAGACATGCGCTTCGGCGAGACGTTGCTCGAAGGCGTCGGTAGCGTCTACCGTAACTTCCGCTATCGCTTGCGGATGCTGCTCGGGTTGCTCGATGACTTCGCGCTCGACAAAACGGTTCCGCGAGACGAACTGCACCCGCTCGACCGCCTGGCGCTGGCGAAGCTCGACGACGTCGCGCGCAGCGTTTCCAGCGCGTACCGCGAGTACCGCTTGCACGACGTGTATCTGGCTTTGATCGCGTTCGATGCCGAGGACCTTTCGAGTTTCTACATCGACGCGCTCAAGGATCCGATGTACTCGGGCGAACGCGACGGCAAACGGCGCCGCAGCGCGCAAACCGCGCTCTTCGAGATTCTGAAGGCCTCGATCGCGATGCTCGCTCCGCTCACTTCGTTTACCTCCGAAGAGGCGTGGCAGCACGTTCCCGGGCGGCTGCGCGGCGACGCGTTCTCGGCGTTCGATTTGCCGCTGTCGGCGGGCAGCGAGCGCGGAACGCTCGAGAAAGCTCAACTCGACGAGTGGGCCGCGCTCAAACGTCTGCGCGCGACCGTCGCCTCCGCCGAAGGAATGCGCGACTTCCAGCTGCAGGCCGACGTCTACGCGCCGGCAGCACTTGCAGCGAAGCTCGCCGCGCTCGGCGACGACCTGCGGGAAGCGTTGATCGTGTCGGATCTGCACCTCCACGTCGATCCGGAGGCGGCAGCCGAGGCCGAGCCACGCGTCGTCCTTTCCCCCGCCTCAGGCGAGAAGTGCGAGCGCTGCTGGAAATACTTGGCGCTGGGAAGCGACCCGTTGCATCCGACGCTGTGCGCGCCGTGCGCCGCGATCGTCCGCGGCTTCGACGCCGCTGCCTGATTCAATCGCGCTGCGTCCCGCGGCGTGGACGGATCGTGAAGCAATCCTCGGCCTGACGCTCGCGATGGGCGGGCACGACGACGTCGCAGCGAACGCCGATCCGCTGCGCCATTTGGCAACGCTCTTGCGGCGCAGCGATGCGCGCGTCGTAGTAGCGGAAAGTGGCGGACGAGTCGCCGGCTTTGCGGAAATCCAAGCGCGTCCGACCTCGATCGGCGATGCATACGAGGCCTGGCTCGGAGCTCTCGCCGTTGCGCCGGATCTGCGCGGGCGCGGCATCGGAAGCGCGTTACTCGCAGCCGTCGACGGCGCCGCGCGCGAGCTCGGCTGTTCGCGCATCGAACTCGAAAGCTCCGAATGGCGCGACGAGGCGCACGCTTTCTACCGCGAGCGCGGCTACGACGAACGTACGCCGGCGCGGCGTTTCCGCCGTCAGGTTCCCGAGCGCCGGCACGCCTCGCTCGAAGAGCGCTTCCTCGACGCAGCGGCGCGCGCGGCGACCGGTGTCGTCTCGGCGATCGTCGACCTCGCAGCGCTCGAAGCGGTTGGCATGGGCGCCGACGGTGCGCCGACCGAAGCCGGAGATCGCGCTGCCGAGCGAGCCGCGCTCGAAGCGCTCGCGCCGCTCGGCATCCCAATCGTCAGCGAAGAGCGCGGGCTGATCGGCCCGATGCCGCGGACCGGTGACGCGTGGATCGCGCTCGATCCGCTCGACGGCAGCCGCAATTTCCGCGCGGGATACCCGCCGTATGCGACGGCGATGGGTCTCGTGCGCGACGGGCGTCCGCTGGCGGGCTTCGTGTGCGAACTGGTTTCCGGCCGGCGCTGGTCGGCGCGCAGCGGCGGCGGTGCGTTTGCCGACGGCCGCGCCGTGCGGGCGCGGCGAGGAACGTTGCTCGGGCTGCCAAGTCCGATGCGCGATCGCGACGTGCCGCGTCCGCCGGGCGGCGCGCAGCGCATTCGCGTCTCGGGAAGCACCAGCATCGATTTGTGCCGGGTCGCGGAGGGCTCGCTGGGCGCGTTCGTCGCGTTCGAGCGAGGAGTGGTCCACGTGCACGATCTCGCCGGTCCGCTCGCGATCCTGATCGAGGCGGGCGCGACCGTCATCGACAAATCGGGCGCGGTCCCGCTGCTCGAGCCGGATCCTCAAGCCGTCTTTCACGTCGTCGCGGCGGCCGACGCCGATCTAGCGAACGAACTGCGCGGCTAGAGACGTAAGGAGCCTGCGCGCGTCGCTTGCGATGTCGGCGGCGGAGCCATCGGGCGGATATTCGATCAAGATCCGTCCGTTCTCATCGACCAAGTAAATCGTTTCGCCGTGCACGAACTCGCGCGACGCCGGTGCGACTTCGACGCCGAACTCGTTCCAAAGCGTCGCGAGTTGCGCCGGCTCGCTCGTGAATCCGACGATCCGCGAATCGAACGAGCGCGTGAAGGTTCGTAGCGCGGCCGGCGTGTCGCGCTCGGGGTCGACCGTGACGAAGGCCAGAGCGAGGTTCTTCGGCCGGCCGAGTTCCCGATCGGCGCGCGCCAGCGTCGACATCCCGAGCGGACAGACGTCGGGGCAATGCGTGTAGCCGAAGAACACGAGGGTGTACGCTGCGTCGGCACTGGGGAACCTCGCGCTCGACCCGGCCTCGTCGGTCAGCTGCAGCGGCACGAAGCTGCGGGCAGGCATGACCGGCGTGCCGCGCATGCTGGCGAGTTGCGTTTGCGAGGCTCGCCATGACAGGAACCCCTCAAGGCCGAGCGTCAAGGTCGCGACCACGAGGGCCACGATTGCGAGCGTGCGTAGACTAGGCCTCATCCTCGATCTCGTTATGCCTGCTGGATTTGGCCTCCCTCATTGACAGAGGCGCTAGATCGGTGTAACGTCAGCGCAATGTCGCTCCGCGCATCGGCCTACTGGTATTGGTTTATCCCGCATGATTCCGTGCCGGTGAGGTAAAAGCGCGCTTCGAACGCCCCAAAACGTTCCCGTCGGCCACCCTCACCGGGTGGTTTTTTTATTATCAGTCTACGAGGAGACAAAGCATGGCCAGCCGTCATCCGCTCGCGAGCCGCAGCTCAGCCCGAACCAGCGTCGTCGATGTGGCGGGCGTGCGCTTCGGCGACGGCGAGTTCGTCCTCATCGGCGGACCTTGCGCCATCGAAGACGCGGACCAAATCGAATCGGTCGCGCAGGCGGTATCGACGGCCGGGGGCGTGATGCTTCGAGGTGGCGCGTACAAGCCTCGCACGTCGCCGTACGACTTTCAGGGGCTGGGTGACGAAGCGTTGCCTCTCATCGAACGGGCCGGCCGGCTCAGTGGCCTGCCGACGGTCGTCGAAGTCCTCTCCGAAACTCTGGTCGAGAGGATGGCTGCCCACGTCGACATGCTTCAGATCGGGGCGCGCAACATGCAGAACGTGCCGCTGCTGCGGGCAGCGGCTCGAAGCGGGCTTCCCATTCTTTTGAAGCGCGGTTCGTCCGCAACGCTCGAAGAGTTGCTCTTAGCGGCCGAGTACGTGTTGCTCGAAGGAAACGCGCGCGTCGTCCTGTGCGAACGCGGGATCCGGGGTTTCGACTGCGAGACGCGTAACGTGCTCGACCTCGGCGGCGCCCTTCGTCTGCGGGAGTTGACGCACTTGCCGGTCATCGTCGATCCTTCGCACGCTTCGGGCAGGCGTTCGCTGATCGAGCCGCTGACCGTCGCCGCCGCCGCGGCCGGCCTCGACGGCGCGATCGTCGAGGTTCATCCGGCCCCGGATCGGGCGCTCTCGGACGCCGCGCAGGCCATCGATTGCGATGCATTCGAGCGGCTCGCGCGGCGGGTTCGCGCTGTTACCGCCGCGCTTCGTCCAACAGAACCGGCTTACGCGTGACGCTCAGACGCTGAGATCGTACCGGTCGCCGCTGCTGTCGCAGCCGTTCGCCGTACGCGGGTCCATACGGAACGTGAACGTCGTCGTTCCGTCGCCCGCGTCCGAATTGCGTTGGAACGAATAGAGGAACGTATACGTTCCTCCGGCTTTCAGCGGCGGAACGCCTTTCTGATCGACCTTCGTGCCGTCGCGGTAGATATCGACGGACTGCAGCACGTTCCCGGCTTGGGAGAGGTCGCCGCGGTTCAGCACGCTCACCCGCAGCGTGTAGTCGTTGATTTCGCCGACCTGCGTCGTGCGGTCGACGGCGACCGACGAGATGGCCGGAAGTGCGCCGGCACACGGCGCTCCCATGCCGTTCTGCGCTATTAACGTTGCCAAAAGAATCGCAAACATCGTACGTTCCCCCTACTTCGAGGCGGGCTCGGGCATCGCGTCGCGATCCTCGTCGGGGCCGTCGTACGGCGGGTTAACGACTTTACCATCGGCAAAGGTCGCCGTCACGACGCGGCACATTTCCGGTCCGGCTCCGGCCCACGCAACGCCGCCGAGCTGGTTAAACTGATGCGTGATCGCCGTTTGGTACCCGAAGGATCCGGTGTCGGTCACCGTCACGGGCTTACCGGCATAGCGCACCCGAAAGGTTATCGACGTCAGCGCGCTTCCCTCGACGTTGTTGAAGTAATTAATGCGCAAGCTGTTCGGGCTGACCGTGCTGTTGCTCGTGTTCTCGTTCACGGTGCACGAGGTGATCGTCACCGGTCCCGATTTATACGGAAACTGTTGCTTGGGCAGCGGTTGGGCCGCCGCGGTGCCCGCGAGAGCAAGCATTGCGAGGAGGGCGGCTCCGCCCGTCAGTTGTTTGGTCATGTCAACCTCCGCCCCGGTTCTTGCCCGCTGAGTGCGCTATCCAAAACGCACCTGGCTCGCCGAGCAGAGAAGCGAGCACCTTCCTGAGGGGTATGCTCTTAGCGTTGCGTTCCGTAAGTGAGCCACGCGTCGTAGCGTGGCTCCCCTCCGCGGACCGCGCGCGAATAAATGTAGCGTAGCCGTTCGGTGACGGGACGATCGATCGAGTATTCGTGGTCGTCGACACAGAGGATGGGGATGATCTCGGCGGCGGTTCCGGTGAAGAACGCCTCGTCGGCGGCGAGCAGATCGGCCGGCGAAATCGGACCGATCGTACAGCCGATTCCTTCGTCACGAGCGATGCGCAAGACGGAGTCGCGCGTGATCCCGTACAGGATGTCGGCCGACGCGTCGTTCGTGCGCAGAGCGCCGTCCGCAACGATGAAGATATTCTCGCCGCTTCCCTCGCAGACGTCGCCGCGATCGTTGAGCAGGATTGCCTCGTCGAAACCGCGCGCGACCGCGTCCTGAAGCGCCAGCACGGAATTCGTGTAGTGTCCGCCGGCCTTGACCGTCGAGGGCATCGCCAGCGACGAGAACTTTTGCACCGGTGAAATCGTCGCTCGCGCGCCGGGCGCGCCTTCCATGAGCGGAGGAAAACCGAAAACCGCGATCATCACGTGCGTCGAACAGCGCATCCGGGGTGCGAGCGCGATCGTTTCGTCGCCGAAATAGGCGAGCGGCCGCAGGTAGGCATCGTCCAGACCGCTGGCCGCGAGCGTCTCGAGTGCAGCGGCGTGGAGTTCCTCGAGCGAGTACGCGATCGAAAGACCGTAATGGTTCGCCGACGCAAAAAAGCGACTGAGATGATCGTCGAGCCGGAAGATCGCGACGCCGCGCGGCGTCGGATAGGCGCGGATGCCCTCGAAGACCGAGGTTCCGTAATGCAGCCCGTGTGCGAGAATCGGTGCGTGCGCCTCGTTCGCGTCGACGACGCGTCCCTCGATCCAATACGTGCGTCCGGGCGAGGCCTTCACGTTAGCGCGGCTTCCAGACCTTCGATGCGGACGCCTTCGCGAGTCAGTCCGGCGTTGGGGCTAAGGCGCCGAGGGTCGCGTCGCGGAAGACGCTCCAGCGCGCTCGTTCGATCGCGTCACGAGCTTCTCGCACGACATCCAGCAGGAGCGCGAGGTTGTGGTATGAGAGCAGGCGCGGGCCGAGCATTTCTTCGGCGCGGAAGAGATGCGAGAGGTAGGCGCGGGTGAACGTCGCGCACACCGAACAGGCGCACCTGGCATCGAGCGGCCCTTGATCGGTTGCGAAGCCGGCGTTGCGGATGTTGAGATCGCCCTCGCGAGTCATCGCACGGCCGTTACGGCCGCAACGCGTCGGATAGACGCAGTCGAAAAGGTCGATGCCGCAATCGATCGCGGAAATCACGTCGCGCACCGTACCGACGCCCATGAGATAGCGCGGCCGGTCCGGCGGCAGGAGCTCCGCGGTAGAGCGCGCGGTGCGCTCGAGCTCGGCGCGCGACTCACCCACCGACAGCCCGCCGATGGCGTAACCCGGGAGGTCGAGTGCGACGAGGTCCCGAGCGCTGCGGGCCCGCGCGCGCTCGTCCAGTCCGCCTTGAACGATGGCGAAGAGGAGGGTCGTGTCGCGGCGGCGCGCCCGGGCGCAGCGCGCCGCCCACAAACTCGTGAGCCTGACCGCTTCGTCGATTGCGGCGGGTTCGGCCGGAAGCTTGACGCAGACGTCCAGCGCCATCGCGACGTCGACGCCGAGCGCTTCCTGAAACGCGACGACGTTCTCGGGCGTGAAGTGATGCTCGCTGCCGTCGAGATGCGAGCGAAAGCGGACGCCGTCGTCGTCGAGCGTGCGCCGCGACTCCAAACTGAAGACTTGGAATCCGCCGCTGTCGGTGAGAATCGGCAAATCCCAGCCCATGAACGCATGCAATCCGCCGGCGGCCTCGATCGTTTCCAGACCTGGCCGCAGCCAGAGATGGTAGGTGTTCGCCAAGACGATCTGCGTGCCGATCTCGCGCAGATCGTGTGGCGTGAGACCTTTGACGGTGGCCGCAGTTCCAACCGGCATGAACGCGGGCGTGTCGACGCTGCCGTGAGCGAGCGTCAGCGTGCCTCGTCGCGCTCCGCCGTCCGTCGCGTGCAGTCTGAATGGGTCTGCCGGACTCAAAGCCGAAGCGACTCCCGCGCGCGGACGTACGCGGGCGGTTCGGGCGCTTCGAAGGCGAGCGACTCGCCGCTCAACGGATGCCGAAAGCGCAGACGCCACGCGTGGAGCGCTTGTCCCGGTAACTCGATGCGCGGATCGAGCTTTCCGTACACGGGATCGTTGATGATGGGGTGTCCGAAACCGGCCATGTGAACCCGGATCTGATGCGTGCGTCCCGTTTCGAGTTTGAAAACCAGCTCGCTTGCCGCACGCAGTTCCTCGCGTACCTCGTAGTGCGTTACGGCCGGCTTGCCGTCGGCGACGATCGCGTAACGGAAGCGGTTGTGAGGGTCGCGGCCGATTGCGCCGTCGATCGTTCCGATGCGATGCTCCGGGATGCCGCGAGCTAGGCCCAGATATTCGCGTTCGATCGCGCGCCGCATCATGGCTTTGCCGAGCGCGGTCAGCGCGCGCTCCGTCTTAGCGACGATCAGAAGGCCGGACGTGTCGCGGTCGAGCCGGTGTACGAGACCTGCGCGCACCGGCTCGCCCGGCAGCGCGCCGGCGTGCGCGAGCAGCGCGTTGACGAGCGTTCCGTCGCGCGCGCCGTGCGCCGGATGGGTGACCATCCCGGCCGCCTTGTCGACGACGAGCAACGCCTCGTCTTCGTACACGATCGAAATCGGCAAGTCTTGCGGCAAGGCTTCGAGCGGACGCGCTTCGGGCAGCACGAACTCGAGCACGTCACCTTCTTCGACGGGAGCGCTCGCTTTGGGAATGGTGCCGTTCAGGCGAACCGTACCGTTGCGCAGCGCGCTCGCGACGATCGAGCGCGACGCGCCGCTACGGTGCGCGATGACGACGTCGCAGCGCATGCCGGATTCCTCGGCAGCGACGACGTGCGTCAGGCCGGCGGTAACTTCGCCTCGGCGGTGACTTTGCGGTCGCGCAGAATCGTCGCGAGGACGAGCATTCCGACGCCGATGGTGATGCACGAGTCGGCCACATTGAAGACGGGCCACCAGCGCAAGTCGATAAAATCGACGACGAACGAGTAGTGAAAGCGGTCGACGATGTTGCCGAACGCACCGCCGACGATCGCTCCGAAGGCGATCCGCACCATGGGCGAATGCCGCGCGACGTCCCGGAACGCGTACCAGAACAGCGCGAGCACGCCGAGCGCCATGGCTACGAGCAGCCAGGTTTGCGTGCCGAACAAACCGAATGCGCCGGCGCGATTCTGGACATACGTCCAATAGAGAACGTGCGGTATGAAGATCCGGCTTTCACCGGGATCGAACGTCGTGACGACGACGTGCTTGGTCCACTGGTCGAGCGCGAGTACGGCGAGCGCCGACAACCACAGCAAGTTCATAGCGACGGCGTCGGCACGTACTGGTAGAAGAAACCCGCGACGCGCGTGAACAGATCGGAAGCGACGATGATTCCCGTGACGACCAGGATCGCGCCGGACGTGACCTCGATCGCCGGGAGAAAGCGCTTGACCCGATTCAACGCGCCGAGGGACTGGGTGATCGCGGCCGCCGTGATGAGGAACGGAACCGCCAGACCCATCGAATAGACGAAGAGCAGAAAGGTCGCTTGAGGCAACTTCTCTTGCGACGCGAGGAAGAGGATGGCCGACAGGATCGGACCGATGCACGGCGACCATCCTGCCGCAAAGCCCAAGCCGACGATGAACGAAACCCAAAGCGACGGCTTGCGAGCACGCTGGTGGATCCGCTTGTCCATATTGAGCCAGGGAATGCGCAGCACGCCCATCATGTGCAGGCCGAGGACGATGATCACGATGCCGCCGAGAACCTCGACGATCCGTTTGTTGTTCTCAAAGACCGAGCCGATGGCGCTTGCCGAGAGCCCGATCAAGATGAAGATGACGGTGAATCCGCCCACGAACGCGAGCGCGTGCGCGAAGATGTGCGCCTTGGCGGCGGAGGACGTCTCGGCCTTGAGATCCTCCAGGCTCGTCCCGGTCAGGAAGGAGAGATAGCTTGGAACGAGCGGCAGAACGCAGGGCGATACGAAGGACACGAGTCCCGCGAGGAACGCGGTCAGGACGTTGAGCTGGTGCATTGGGAACCCGATAGGCTTCTCGCTTTTCACCGCTAACCTTCGCGGACGTGCCGCTTCTTGCCGACGTCCAGCACTGGTTTACCTATCCGAATTTTGACCCCGTCGCTTTCCGGCTGGGCCCGATCGCGGTGCACTGGTACGGCCTCTCATATCTGGCCGGGTTTATCTGCGTCGGCCTGTGGATGGCGCGCCCGGCGGGTCGCCGGCGCCTCGGCCTGACGGTGGAGCAGATCCAGGATTTCCTGGTCTACGCTCTGGCCGGCGTCTTGATCGGCGGCCGGACCTTTTTTGTGATCGCCGACATCGTCACCAAGCACGATGCATCGCTCTACTTCGGCGACATGCCGCGCAGCTTGCTCAACGTGATCGCGGTTTGGAACGGCGGCATGGGCTTCTTCGGGGGTTTGATCGGCGTGCTCGTCGCGGTCGCCGTCTACGTGCGGCGCCATCCTCCGCTGACGTTTGCGGTCCTCGCCGACGAGATCGTCGTGATGTTGCCCATCGGCTTGGCGCTCACGCGCATCGTGAATTTCGTCAACGACGAACTGTGGGGCAACGTCTGCGTGCCCGATCAGCCCTGGTGCATCAGGTTTCCGAACGCCCCCACCAGCGACTATCGCTACCCCTCGCAGTTGATCGAGTCGCTCCTCGACATCCTCGTGCTGCCGATCGTCCTGCTGGTTTACCGGCGCAAACCGCCCGATGGCGTGGTCGCTTGGACATGGTTCACGCTGTACGGGGTGACGCGCTCGCTGGCCGAGATTTGGCGTCAAACCGATCTCGCAATCGGGCCGTTGACCGGCGGCCAGCTGCTCGCCTTGCCGATGATTGCGATCGGCATCGCGCTCGTCGTTCTGGCTTACCGCCGGAACGCGCACACGTGGCCGAAGCCCGCTCCCGCCGCATAGGGAAAGCGTCCGTCTTACCGGAAAACTCTGGGTCCATGAAGCTTGAAGTCGGCGTCGCGCCTACCGGCGACCCGAATTCGTTCGCGGGGCGGATCGATTCCTTACGGGAACGAATCGCTGAAAGCGCGCTTCGTGCGGGTCGCGATCCCGGGTCGATCGCGCTCGTCGGGATCACCAAACAATGCTCGCGCGAGACGATCCTCGCGGCGATCGCCGCCGGTCTCGACGACATCGGCGAGAACTACCTCCAAGAAGCGCGCGAGAAGTACGTCGCCCTTCCGGCGGTTCGCAAGCACTTTGTGGGGCACGTTCAGACGAACAAAGCGCGCGCGATCGTGGAACTGTTCGACGTGGTTCAATCGATCGACCGTCTCGACGCGGGACGAGCCATCGGAAGAGCTCAGCGTGCGCTCGGAAAGCAGATGCGCGCGCTCGTGCAGGTCAACATCTCGCCGAGCGAGCGGTTCGGGATCGCACCCGCCGATGCGCCGGAACTCGCGCGGCGGCTGCGTGAGGAGGAAGGCCTCGACGTTGACGGCGTGATGGCGATCGGTCCGGCGACCGGCGACCGCGCCGAGATCGCGCGCGCCTTCGACTGCGCCGCGCGGACCTTCGAACGGGTCGGCGGTTCGACCCTCTCCCTCGGGATGTCGGCCGATTGGCCGGAAGCGATCGCCCACGGTTCGACGATGCTGCGCATCGGGACCGCCCTGTTTGGAGCACGCAATTGAACGATCGTGACGAAGCCGAAGTCGCAGCCAAGACGAGCGTCCTGCACCGTATCGGGTCGTTCTTCTCGCTGCGCGAAGACGAAGAAGAGTTCTACGACGACGAACCCGAGACGCCGCGGCGCAACGTCGTAGCTTTCTCGCGAGAGACTCGCCGGAGCGGGCCCGAGGTTGCGCTCTTCGCGCCGCGCGCCTTCGCCGACGTTACCGACATTGCCGACGCGCTGCGCTCGCGGCGAGTGGCGATCGTCAACTTGCAAGGCGTCGATCGTGCCTTGCTTCAGCGTATCGTCGATTTCACGTCCGGCGTCGCCTACACTCTGGACGGTAAGATCCAGAAGCTGGCCGACGCGATGTACCTGGTCGTGCCGCCGGGCGTCGCGGTGAACTCGCAGGGTCTCCGCGATTCGCTCGGGGGTGAAACGTTGCTCGATTTCATGATGAACCGGACCGAGGGCCGATGAACAAGATCACCGTTGTCGACATCCAGCACAAGACGTTCAAGAAGGCTTTGCAAGGCTACGATCGCACCGAGGTCGACCGGTTTCTCGACGACATCATCGAGACGCTCGAAGACGACGCTCAGCAGCACGCCGCGCTCGAAGCCGAGATCGCCGATATGAAAGAGCGTATAAGCCACTTCAAGGCAATGGAGGAATCGCTCCAAAACACGCTGCTGCTCGCGCAGCGAACCGCCGATGAAGTCAAGGCTTCAGCGCATAAGGAGGCCGACTTGATTCGCGCCGAGGCGCGTGTCGCCGTCGAAAAGGAGATGGCCTCGTACGGCGACCGCTCGTCCGAAGCTCGACGCGAATATCAGCGCGTCGTCGAGACCGTCGAGAAGGCCAAAAGCGAGCTGCGGAGTTTGCTCACGACGCATCTCGCGCTGCTCGAAAGGACCACGCCGGCCTTTCCGGATCAAGTGCCGCTCAACGGCACGCTGACGGCACGAGTCGAGCACTGAGCCAAGGCGATGTCGAAATCCGAGGCCGTTGCCTCTGCCCAGCCGCGAATTTATCCGACGGCGCGGGCGGTGCTGTTCTTCGGCGCCGGTCCCGCGGAGTTGGCCAGCCGGCGCTTCTCCGTCGAAGGCCGCCGGGTGCAAGGTCTGCGCTTCAGACGCTTAACCTTGCTGGTCTCGTACGTCGATCAAGCCGCGTACTCGCCCGAGGAACTCGAACGACGGCGTAGCGACCTCGATTTCTTACGCGTCGAAGCGCGCATCCACGAGCGCATCGTCGAGCGAGCCGGCGCGCACGGCGTACCGGTCGCCCCGGCACGGCTCCTCACCGCATTCCCCGATCCCGAGACGCTCGAAGAGTTCGCGAGTGCGAACTACGCGCGCTGGTACCGTGCTCTGCCCCGCGTCGGCGACAAGCGCGAGTTGGTGGTGCACGCTTTCGCTGGACCGCACGCCGCCCCCGAGCGGGCTCCCTACCTTCTGCGCGTCACCCCCTTCGTCGTCCGCACGGCGCGTGGTTGGCAGCCGAAATGCGAGCGGCGCTTCATGGAGCACGTGCTCGTCATCTCCGGCGCCTGCTCGACGGCAGCCACGGCGACGCGCCGCCTCGCACTCCCATCGCGACGCGGCGCGTTATACAGCGCAGCATATCTCGTGGATGAGGCCGGCGCCGAAAAACTGCGGCTCGCGCTGGCGGACAACCAGACTGCCGGCGCGGCCCTGGGCATCACGACGTACCTGGAAGGCCCTCGCCCGCCGTTCAGTTTCTTCGCCTAACCCGGGCGGAGCAACCGCGCAGGCTGGAAACGCCGCCGTAAGATCGGCGCAAAGCGCGTCCGTCATAGTCGATCCAATGGATGGAATCGAATTGATGGCGAGCGCGATGCACGCGGCACAGGCACGGCTCGACGTCTCGGCGGATAACCTTGCGAACGTTTCGAGCGACGGTTTCGAACGGCACATCGCCCGTACGTCGCTGACCGCGGGGGGCATCGTCGCGCAGCGCGACCTCGATGCCGCGCGCGGCTCTTTGCGCCACACCGGGCGGAGTTTCGACCTCGCGACGACAAGCGGTGCGCTCGTGCTCGACGACCGCGGGCGCAGCGTCGAGGGGCGCTCGGGTTCGTTCGTTCTCGACGGCGCCGGACACTTACGCGACCCGCACGGACGGCTGCTGATGGCCGAGTCGGGGCCGCTCGTCGCGCGTCCGGGCGCTTCGATCGACGCTCGCGGCGTCGTGCGCGATGGCGATAACGTGCTCGGAAAACTCCGGTTATTGCACGGAACGGCCGTCGAAAGTGGCTTTCTCGAAGCCTCAAACGTCGACGCCGTGAAAGAAATGGTCGACATCCTCTCGGCACAGCGAGCTTTCGAGACGGCACAGAAGACGCTCTCAGCGCTCGACGACGCGCGCTCGAAAGCCGTCAACGACGTCGTGCGGGTGAAGGCGTGAACCGCGCACTGTACGCAGCGGCGAGCGGGATGGCGGCACAGCAGCGCAACTTGGACGTGGTCGCCGACAACCTCGCCAACGCCGACGTCGTCGGCTTCAAGAGCGCGACCGCGACCTTTTCGACGCTCGGTGCGGACGCGCAGCTCGGCACGGCCTTCGCCGGGGGACGGACGAGCTTCGCCCAGGGGAAACTCGAACGCAGCGGAGGCCCGTTCGACGTTGCGATCGACGGCACCGGATTCTTCACCGTCGAACGCGACGGGGAGGTCGCTTACACGCGCGCCGGCTCGTTCTCGCGCTCTGCGGACGGGCGTCTGCGCAACGCGACCGGCTGGGCGCTGCGGGGCATCCGGATTCCCGCCGAAGCAACCTCCCTCGCGGTGGCGGCCGACGGCCGCGTAAGTCTCGAATCGCCCGGCCACGGCCGGCGTGAAGCCGGTCGCATTCGGCTCGCCGTTTTTGCGGCACCGGAACTGCTGCGCCCGGTGGGGACGGCGCTGTTCGCCGCGACGCAGGGCTCAGGCTCTCCGCGCGAACTTCCCGCCGGCGGCGACCGCCAGACGAAGATCGTGTTCGGCTCGCTCGAGAAATCCAACGTCTCGATCGTCGAGTCGATGATGGCGATCCTCGCCGCGCAACGTGCCTACGAAGCAAATGCAAAGGGCGTGCAAGCCAGCGACGAGATGCTGCGGATCGTCAACAATTTGCACCGCAGCTGAGATCGTTACGTCTGCGTGCGCCGTTCCGAAAGAGAGAATGCGATAGCGGTGGCGAAGACCGGGGTGCGCTCATGAGCGAAATGCGCGGAAACCCGAATCGGATTGCCGAGCTGCGAACCGTCGTTGTCGACGGGTTTGCCAAGATGAACGCGCGCTTCGATGGTCTTCAGAGTAAAGTTGATTTTATTGCTGCGGCCGCCGCTTCTCACGACGAATCAATAAGCGATGTTCACGCCGTCGTCATTCGCATCGAGCGGCGAATGGATCGTCAAGAGCATCGGATCGAACGACTGGAAGATCGAGGGTAGCCGGGATGACGATACGCTGCGACGGAATGAGCTCGAACGACAATCTGTTGTAGCTTCGTCAAGCGGTATTTCCTCCATGACCGCGATACGTTCGTCAGCGCGCTTGGTTCTCGGAATGTCGCGCTGACGATGTGCACCGCATACCACAAGCGATCCAAAGGCCTGCACGTTCATGAGTCGGCCCCGAACCTGCCTCGCAGAACGGCTCGAAGCGATAGTGCGCTGTCGGCCTTGCCGATCGCGAACGCACCGAAACAGAGCGCGAGCACCGAGTGATCGAGCGAGGCCCCAAAATATTGCCAGAGCGCAACGCCCGGTCCAGGGTAGTTCGACGAAAAGAGCAGCGACAGCATATAAATGATTCCGCAAATGCTTGCGGGGCGCACGAGAACCCCAAGCACGAGCGCCAAGCCGATTGCAAGCTCGCCGAATGCTACAAGAAAGGCGATCGGCGTCGCATGCGGCAGAACGAAGCCGCGCAGGATGGGAATCATGAAAGGATACGCTGCCCCATCGTTGAGGAATCGGTGAATCCACATCTCGAAACCCCCGTCACGCGTAAATTGCGTCCCGACGACTTTGTATTCAGCGAAAATCAGAAACAGAATGCCGATAGCGATCCGTAGGAGCGCTAGCGCGCGAGAATTGGCGTCAATCGATCGAAAGCGCATCGGTTTAGAGAATCTAGCGGGCTAACTAGGCGCGCGAAGCCGGGAGCGCTTCTCGTAGCGCCGCAGGGAGCACGCGCACGATCGCCGCCCGGACCTTGGCTTCGTTCCGCTGATACCAGATGCCGAGTCCGATCGTCGCGAGGCCGATTAACGTCAGCACGAACGGAAACGCCAACGAGTTGGGAAAGACCGACCACGCCAGCGTGGTGAGATACGTGAACACCCCGAGGCCGCCGAAAACGGTCAACGCGCGGCGACCCAGGACGACCGAGAGCGCGAAGATGACGACCGAGATCCCGCCGAAGAGCGCCAGCTTCGCGTGGTCGTTCGGGTCCACGAGCATCGAAAGCCCGGCGTAAAGTGCCGCGCCGCCGTAGATGTAACCCCAGAACGCATAGTCCTCACGCGTCCGCCGATCGATCGCAATCGAGCCCAGAAGCATCGCAACGCCGAAGAGGATCGTGATGATTTGCCAGTGCTCCCAATAGTGCGGGCTGAAGGGCGGCGCTCGGAGGATGAACGCCACCGCATCCATCGAGAAATACCAGAGCGAGAATGCGATCGGCATCGTGATGAAGGGAAAGCGCACGAATTTCAGCGCGGCTAGGCCGACGAAGACCGTGGCTATCTCCATGAAAATCCAGCTCTGATGAACGAGCGAATAAAAGTCCGAGTAAGACCCAGGGTTATCTCCGGCCCAGAGGTTGAGTATCCGCTCGAGGCTGTACACCGTAAGCGGCGTCATGCAAACCGCCGCCGTCACGAGGATTCCGCCCGGGCGCCGCGTGGCGGGCTCTTGGAATAATTTGTAGCCGAGCAATCCGAGGCCGGCCATATAGAAAACCGAGAGGCAGAGAACGAGCGCGGACGAGTTCCAGGCCAGCGACATGAAGAACGTCATCGCGCCGATTACGAGCAAGCCGCCGAAATAGTAGAGCACGTTGGCGCCGGTGAAGGTCGCGGCGCCGTGCGAGCGGCGCTCCTCGAGCGTCGACCAGAGCCGAGCGGCGGCCGTTTCGTCGATTCCGGCCGCGCTCGCGGCTTCGATCAGTTCGACCTTCGTAACGTTCACGGTCGTGCTCCTTGAGCGCAGGGGTTTCGTGTTCTCGACGATTGCACGAGCGCCTTTACCGAAACAGCAGCGTCATGGAGGTGAAATGCTCGTAGCTTAACGTTGCTCATCGACATGAATCGTTGCTACGAACAACCGCAGCGCTCGTCGTGACGAAGCTGGATTCGATGGACGCTCTGCCGGGCACGCTCTCGCGCGGGGAGCGCCTGGGGGACGGGCGCCGAGCGGGTTTCGGCGGCCGAGCAGTGCGCCGCGTTACTCTTTGCCCAGGCGTTAAAGCCGCTCGCCAAAGCGCTCGGCTTCTACGGTGACGCCGTCGTGTCGGCCGCAGCGCTAGCGGCGGCACGTGCCGAACATGGCGGCTTGCGCGACGTCTTCGAACGCGCGCTCGGATCCGAACGGTGAGCGACGAACGCGAACTGCAGATTCGCAGGCTCTTTCCGCTCGTGCGTCGCGTCGCGCGGCGCGTTGCCCACATGGTGCGCGCGGCAGATCCTGACGACCTCATCGGGGACGGCGCGATCGGCTTGATTCGAGCCGTCGATACTTTCGATCCCACGCGCGGAACAAAGCTCGAGGCCTACGCCCGGCGTCTGATCCTGGGCACGATGCTCAACGGTTTGCGACGGCTCGACCCGGTCTCCGAACGGGTTCGCCGCCGAATGCGCGAAGCCGAACGCAAACGCTTCGAACTCGCACAAGAGCTGGGGTCCCTTCCAACGTTCTGCGAACTCGAACGAGACGATCCCGGCGTTACGCGCGGCGCGCGTGAAGGCGTATCGTCAGTCTGCGCTCTCGCTGGACGCGCCGCTGCCGGGCGAGCCGAACGTTCTGGCCGACTTCGGCGCCGATCCGCAAGCGGAACTCGAGCTGCATGCAGGTGCTGCCGAGTTGCGCGCAGCGCTGGCTCGACTCCCCCCGCGCCAACGCCGCATCCTCGAGCTTCACTACTACGGCGAACTGTCGCTGCACGCGATCGGCAAGCGGATGAGCGTTTCCCCGCAGCGCGTTTCGCAGCTTCACCTCGAGGCGCTCGCACGCTTGCGCAAGTGCATGCCGCCGGCGTGAGCGCTCGCGTCGAACTCGATCCTGGGAGCGCGGCGCAAGCCGGGTCGGCCGCCTTGGCACCGGCCGCGTTGCAACCGGTCATCCTCGATCCGGACTCAGAACTCGGCCACGAGCTTCCGAACGACCATCCGCCTTGGCCCCGCGATACCGTCTCGCTCTCGCAGCGTGCGCGTGCCCTGCTCGCCACGCTCCGGCCGGTGATCGTGCGAGTCGTCACGTACTGGGAGCACCGCGTGCGCGCGCTGACCATCGGCGGCCGCACGCTCACCGTCGACGTAAGCGGTTCGTACCGGATCGACTAAGTCCGCGCCTCGAGATTCGCTAGCGCAGGAAAGGTTCGATCTCTTCGCCGGCGCGCGACGGCTCGACGCGGCCGCCGAGCGTCTTTGCGAGAAAAGCTTCCGCCGCGGCGGTGAAGCGCTTGTTGTTCGCGGGATCCGCAAAGCCGTGACCTTCGTCCTCAAAGAGCACGTAAGTGACGGGAACGTGATTGGCCCGCATCGCGGCGACGATCTGATCGCTCTCCTGCTGCTTGACGCGCGGATCGTTTGCACCTTGGGCGATGAGCAGTGGCACGCGAATCTTGTCGGCCAGGAAGAGCGGCGACTGTGAGTTCAGGAACTCTTCAGTGTCTCCCATCCGCTTGGTGAAGGTCGCTCGCTGCGTTTCCCAATACGGCGGAATCGAGGACAAGAGCGTGTTGAGGTTTGACGGACCGACGATATCGATTCCGCAGCAGAACGCCTCGGGCGTATACGTGACGGCCGCGAGCACGGCGTAGCCACCGTAGCTTCCGCCCATGATGGCGATCCGCTCCGGATCGGAGTAACCTTCCGCCACGGCCCAGTCTCGCGCGTCGAGGAGGTCCGTGCGCATCGCTCCGGCCCACGCCCGGTTGCCCGCGTTGAGAAAGGCTTTGCCGTAACCGGTCGAACCGCGAAAGTTCACCTGCAACACGGCGTAGCCGCGGTTGGCGAGCCACTGCACGTACGGATCGTAACCCCACTGATCGCGGTGCCAGGGACCGCCGTGCACGAGCAAGACGGTCGGCAGCTTGAGGGGTTCGATTCCCACCGGCAGCGTCAGATAGCCGTGAATCTCCAGGCCGTCGCGTGCGGCAAAGGCGATCGGGCGCATCGGCGCGAGCTCGCGTTCGAGCAGTGCGGGCCGGCTATAGAACAGCAGCGTGCCGCGTTTCGTCGGACGGTCGAAGGCAAAGTACGCGGTCGGGCCCGAGTCCGAGCGGTAGTAAACGATCATCGTGTCGCCGTCGGCGCTCGCGCCGTCGATCCCGATGTCGCCCGCGTGCAGCTCGCGCAGCGCCGCGAAGTCCGCTTCGAAATCGGGGTCGAGCACCGTCCATTCGATGCGGTCCCGTGAGACGGCGACGGCAACGAGCTTGCGTGAGGCCGGATCGATGTACACGTTTGAAACGTCGTAGGTCGGATCGGCGGCCGCGATGTCTTTCGCTCCGCTGGAGAGATCGTAGCGCACGAGCCGCGCCGCGTTCGCGTCCTTTGCCGAGATCACGTAGAGCGAGCGGTTGTCCGGCGAAAACGCGACCGGTCCGCCGAAGCCGTCCTCGAAGCTGAACTCGTCGAGGGTGCGCCAAGACGCAGCCGCATCGTCGCGAACGCGGATGAGCGAGGAGCCGTCGACATTCTGAACGTGCGCGGCGCGAACGACGAACGCGTTGTCGTTCAGCCAGCCGCCGACGTCGCCGGGGTTCTGGGTGTCGAGTTCCTCCGTCCCGCTGTTGAGGTTCAGGCGGTACACGTCGAAGACGCGCTCGTCTCGCGCATTCGAAGCGATCAGAGCTTCCGTCGGAAAGCGCTCGTCGATGTCGAGCGGTTCGACCTTCACGCGCTCGCCCGGCGTCAGCTCCCGCGGTGCGCCCCCCTCGAGGTCGACCGAGAACAAGTGGTAGTTCTCGTTGCCTTTACTGTCTTGCAGGTAGAGCACGTGCCGGCTGTCGCCTTGCCAGAAGATGCGCGAGATGGGGCGCAGCGGATCGCGGGCTACGACCCGGTCGTCGTGCTCGCCGATCGTCCGGACCCAGACGCTAAGCATTCCCTCGCTCGGCGCGAGATATGCGAGACGCTTTGCGTCAGGCGAGATGCGAGGGCTCACTCTCTCAGGATTGCCGAAGAGCAGTTCGCGCGGAATCAGTGGGGGCAGCGTCGGGCGCGTGGTCGTGTCCATCCGGCCTCAGGTTTGCTACTCGCCGCCAATTTACATTGTGCCGAGGCTCAGGTGTGCGGCGGCAACTGCGCGTTCATCTTCACTGAGTGCGGTGATGCAGGTTCGGCCTTCCAGCCTGGCGACTCGGTGATAGCGACGGGAAGGGCTCCCAAGTGCTACACGGCACGTTTCCGTGGGGGAATCGCGCTCTTCCGGAAATCGATTCTCTTGATTCGATCGAGATCGCGCCTCAATTCTCGATCGTGCATCGCTTCCCAGAGATCGATGTCTTGCTGTAGGTTCAACCAAAACTGCGCTGAAACGCCGAGCGCACGTTCAAGCCGGAGCGCAGTTCTCGAGGTTACCGCGCGTCGGCCATTGAGTAGTGCGTTCACTGACGGGCGATCCATCCCGATGGCGTTTGCGATATCTTGCTGCGTGAGACCTAGCGGCGTCAGAAACTCCTCGTTGAGCATCTCGCCCGGCGTGAAGGGGCGCCGATGCTTAGGGAGCGGCACGTCGGTCACGTCGTTGCGCTTCATCAGTGATAGTCCTCAATCGTAATCGCGTCTGCGCCGTCGTCCGCCCACCGGAAAACGATACGGTACTGCTTGTCGATGCGAATGCTGTGATAACCTTCGCGCCGAACGCGGTTTACCGGACGGGCCTGCTACAGCGCGCTCAGCACGTTCTCGATGAGGGTGGCGACGCGCTCGGCGCCGGCGCGCGCGATCTCGAGGACGTCCTCGTGCGAGACCTCGCTCGACGGGCCGATCGTATTCGTAATCAGGCTGATGCCGAGCACGTCGAGACCGAGTGCCCGGGCCGCGATCGTCTCGACGACCATCGACATCCCTACGGCGTCCGCACCGAGCCGGCGAAGGGCGAGCGCTTCGGCGGCGGTCTCGTACGCCGGCCCGGGGACGCCGGCGTACACGCCTTCGCGCAGTGCGATCTCACCGGCGCGACTCCGCGCAAGCGCGCGGAGGTGCGGTGCGTACGCCTCGATCATGTTGAGGAACGGCTGCTGCTCGTGTCGTGGATCGAGAGGCGTCGTGCCGGTAAGGTTGAGATGATCCCGCACGAGCATGACGTCACCGCGCTCGAAGGTTTCGTTCAGGCCGCCGGCTGCATTCGTAAGCACGATCGTGCGCGCGCCGGCTCGGGCCGCGAGCCGGACGGCGTGTGACACGGCGCGCGCGGAGTGGCCTTCATACAGGTGAACGCGGCCGGCGAAGGCGACGACGCGCTTTCCGGCCCACGTGCCGGTAAGCGCTACCCCCGGATGTCCGGGAATCCGGGCGCGCGGCACGCCGAGCTTGGCGTACGGAATCGCGCGGCCTTCGATCCGCGCTCGGGCGGCGTCCGACAGGCCGCTGCCAAGCACGACGGCGACCTCGAGCGGTCCGCCGGCGCAGCGCTGCAGGCGCGTCGCGGCGACGGCAAGTTTCGACATGATAGTGCGCTGCCTCCGATATAGCTTTACAGTCGCTCGGCGCTTTTCCGCCGCCGCTGCGTCGCTCCTCGCTCAAATGACGCTGTCATTCCACGCTCGTCGCTCCTTGCGGCTGCGAAAAATCGCTCTCGCTTGGTGTAAACCTATATCGGAGACAGCACACTCGCGCGCTGTCAGCCGGACAACGTTGCGGCGACCGGCGTTAGCAGGTTGCGTCCGGTCATCTCGGGTGGAACCGGGACGCCGAGCAGCGGCAGAAGGGTCGGCGCGACGTCGGCGAGACGGCCGTCGGAGAGTTCGCCGAGTGCCTCGCGCGAGACGAGCACGAACGGCACCGGGTTCGTCGTGTGAGCGGTCATCGGCTTGCCGTCTTTGTCGAGCTCCTCTTCGGCGTTGCCGTGATCGGCGGTTACCGCCAAGATGCCGTCGACACCCAGAACCGCGTTCGCAAGGCGGCCGAGTTCGCGGTCGAGCACGTCAAGCGCGGCGATCGTCGCCTCCATCACGCCGGTATGTCCCACCATGTCGGCATTCGCGTAGTTCATGACGATGACGTCGTGGGCGTTCCGCTCGACGTCGGCGACCGCGACGTCGGTGATCGCTTGAGCGCGCATCGCGGGAGCCAGGTCGTACGTTGCGACGCTGCGGTCCGACGCGATCAGTTCTCGGTCTTCGCCCGGGAACACGTCCTCGCGACCGCCGTTGAAGAAGTAGGTGACGTGAGCGTACTTTTCGGTTTCGGCGAGGCGCAGCTGCGTCAGACCCGCGCCGGAGATGACTTCCCCGAAGGTCTGCGATTGGGGACGCGGCCCGAAGAGCACCGGGTTCGGAAAGTTCTCCTCGTACTTGGTCATCGTCGCGAAGATGAAGTCCGAAAACGCATGAACCGGAAACTCCGCGAAGTTCGGGTCCGAAAAGGCCAGCGTCAACTCGCGCGCGCGGTCGGGCCGGAAGTTGAAGAAGATCGCCGCGTCGCCGTCGCGCACGAAACGCGGCTCGCCGACCAGCGTGGGCTGGATGAACTCGTCGGTCTCGCCTCGTTCGTACGCGGCGCGGACCGCTTCGGTTGCCGTCGCGAAGCGATATTCGGTCGTGCCGTCGACGAGCGCGCGATAGGCCTTCTCGATGCGCTCCCAACGTTTGTCGCGATCCATTGCGTAAAAGCGGCCCGTGATGCTGGCGATCGAGCCGGGCCGTCCTACTCTCGCCAGCTGGGTCTCGAGCGCATCGACGTAGACTTGCAGCGAGGACGGCGGCACGTCGCGCCCGTCGCCGAAGGCGTGAATTGCGATCGGCACGTCCGCAGCAACCGAAGCGTCGATCAAGCCGAAGAGGTGCTCGATCGAACTGTGGACGCATCCGTCCGAGAGCAACCCCAAGAGATGAAGCCTGCCGCCCGACGTCCGAACGTGATCGAGACACGAGTGCAAGACGGAATTCTTGGCAAACGTGCCGTCGGCGAGCGATTCGTTGATGACGACGACGCCCTGCGGCACGACGCGCCCGCTTCCGAGGTTGAGATGTCCGACCTCGCTATTGCCCATGACGCCGCTCGGCAAGCCGACGTCCTCACCGCTAGCCGCGAGCACGCAGTGCGGCCACCCGGCGAGCATGCGTTGCCAGTTGGGCATCGCGGCGGCGGCGATCGCGTTTCCGTACGTGTCGTCGCGCAAACCGAACCCGTCGAGGATCGCGAGGACGAGCGGCCCGGAGCTAACTCGTCCGCTCAATGCGGCGCCGTCGCCGGTCGCGCGGCATCGATGATCGCGGCAAAGGCACTTGGATCGAGGCTCGCTCCGCCGATCAAGCCGCCGTCGATCTCCGGCTGCGTCAAGAGTGCGCTTGCGTTCGCGCGGTTCATGCTTCCGCCGTAGAGCAAAAGCGAGGTCGAGAGGCCGTCGACGCAGCGCCGCAGGTACCCCATGACGTCGTTAGCGCTCTTCGGATCCTCCGCCCGGCCGGTCCCGATCGCCCAAATCGGTTCGTAGGCGACCACGCAGCGCGCGACGTCCTGCGGCCCGATGCCCTCGAAGGCGATGCTCAGCTGCGTCGAGCAATGCTCGACTGCGCGTTCCTCAACGTGCTGCTGTTCGTTTTCACCGACCGCGACGATCGGCGTGATCCCGTGTGCCAGCGCGGAGCGGACCTTTCTCCCTACCGCGGCGTCGCTCTCGCATTGGTAACGCCGCCGTTCGGAGTGCCCGAGGATCACATAGCGCACGTCGAGTTCTTTGAGCATGAGCGGACTGATCTCGCCGGTGAACGCGCCGCGATCGGCGTCGTTCATATCTTGAGCCGCGAGCTGGATGCGCGAGCCCTGCAGCGCCGCGCGAACGGCGTCAAGCGCCGTGAACGGCGGCGCGACGGCGACCTCGACGTCGTCCGGCAACGCGATCGCACGCAGCTCCTGCACGAAAGCGCGCGCCTCGGCGATCGTCTTGTTCATCTTCCAGTTTCCGACGACCAGCCGACGGCGCGGGGCCGCAGCGCGATTCACGCTCGGGTGCCTTGCCGTTCGGCCGCGCGCTCGAGCGCGGCGACCCCCGGAAGCGTCTTTCCTTCGAGGAATTCGAGCGTCGCGCCGCCGCCCGTCGACACGTGGGTCATCGCGTTCGCGAAGCCGAGTTCGTGCGCCGCCGCAGCAGCGTCGCCGCCGCCGACCACACTTACCGCGCCGGCGCGCGTCGCATCGGCGATTGCCTCCAACACGACGCGAGTACCGTTCTGGTAGGCGGGCTTCTCGTAGACGCCCATCGGTCCGTTGAATACGATCGTCTTGGCCCCGCGCAACTCCGCCGCATAGGCGCGCGCCGTCTCGGGTCCGATGTCGAGGATCATCGACGATCCGATAGCGTTCAGCGAAGCCGGGTGCGCCTCGGCGTCGGCGTCGAACGACGACGAGACGATCGCATCGACCGGAAGGTGAAGCTGCACGCCCTTTTGCTCGGCGAGTGCGACGATCTCCCGCGCAGGTTTGAGGTCGGGATCGCGCAGCGATTTGCCGACGTCGATGCCCTTCGCAGCGAGGAACGTGTTGCCCATGCCGCCCCCGATCGTGAATGCCGAGACTCGGTCGAGCAGATTGCCGAAGACGCCGACCTTATCTTTGACCTTCGCGCCGCCGATGGCGCAGACGAAGGGTTGACGGGGCGAACCCGTCAGCTCGCCGAGCGCCGAGAGTTCGGCCTCCATCAAAAAACCTGCGAACGCAGGCAGGTACTGCGCGATCCCTTCGGTCGAGGCATGGGCGCGATGCGCGGTCCCGAAGGCGTCGTTGACGTAGATGTCCCCGAGTGCGGCAAGCTGCGCCGCGAATCCGGGGTCGTTCGCTTCCTCTTCGGGATGGAAGCGGACGTTCTCGAGCACGACGATGTCGCCGTCCTGCAATTGCGCCACGGCCGCCTGCGCGACCGGTCCGACGCAGTCCTCGCCGAATGCGACGGGAGAGCCGATCAGCCGCTCCAACTCCGCGGCCACCGGACGCAAGGAGAGTGCCGCGACCGCTTTCCCGTCCGGCCGTCCGAGGTGCGAGAGCACGATCGTCCGGGCTCCGGCACCGCGCAGGTAGCGAAGGGTTTCGAGCGCGGCGATCAGCCGCGTTTCGTCCGCCACGGCGCCGTCTTTGAGCGGTACGTTGAGATCTTCGCGAACGACCACGCGCTTGCCACGCAGATTGCCGGCGTCGCGCAGGCCGTTGAAGCGCATCGGGCTTCGGGCCTCAGGCCACGCCGGAAAGCGTCTTAGCGAGAATCATCTGCGTGACGTCGGCGAGGCGGCACGAATAGCCCCACTCGTTGTCGTACCAGGCCGCGATCTGAATAAGGTCGCCGTTCGCACCGGTCAACGCGCTGTCGACGATCGAGCTGTAGGACGAGCCCTTGAAGTCGCTCGAGACGAGTTGCTCTTCGCTGTAGAAAACGAGGTCCTTGAGGTCGCCTGCCGCCGCGGCGCGCAGGAGTCCGTTGACCTCGTCTTTGGTCGTGTTTCGTTTGACCTGCGCGACGAGATAGATCATTGAGACCGTCGCCGTCGGAACGCGCAACGCGAAACCATCGAAGGAGCCCTCGACCTCGGGGATCGTCAAGTACAGCGCTTTCGCGGCTCCGGTCGAGGTCGGAACGATGTTGGTGGCGGCGTTCCGGCCGCGGCGCCAATCCTTGTGGGGCCCGTCGAGTAACTGCTGATCGTTCGTGTACGAGTGAACCGTCGTCATGAAGCCCTTCACCCAGCCGAGGCCGTCGACGATCGGCTTCACCGCGGTCGCGAGACAGTTCGTGGTGCAGGACGCGTTCGAAATGATGTTGTGCTTGGCGGGGTCGTACTCTTTGTGGTTGACGCCCAGCACCAGGGTTATGTCTTCGCCCTTGGCCGGCGCCGAAATGATGACTTTTTTCGCGCCGCCCCCATCGATGTGCGCGCGCGCCTTCGAAGCGTCGGTGAAGAGTCCGGTCGACTCAATGACGACGTCGACCCCGAGCTTTTTCCAAGGCAGTTCGCTTGGGTTCCGCTGTGCGAGCACGGCGATCTTCCGGTCGCCGATCGTAAGCGTATCGCCGTCGCTGCCGACCCGTCCCGCGTACGTGCCGTAGTTGGAATCGTACTTGAAAAGATGAGCGCATTCGGCAGCGCTCGTGAGGTCGTTGATCGCGGCGATCTCGATCGAAGGATGCCGCTCGATCAGCGCCTTTGTGAAATTACGTCCGATTCGTCCGAAGCCGTTGATCCCGATCCGCATGCTGCTCCTTCACCGTGGGCTTCATCGGTTACACGACCCTTCTCCGGGAGCCCTTTTTAATCGGCCGGCCTCGTCCGAGAGCAGGTCCGAAATAGGGCTGCCGTCAGGAACGGCCGTCTGCGCCGGGCGTCTCGTAGCGCTTGCGCTCGAGGTCGCGAGCTAGGCGTACGAGCGCCGCGATGCGCCCGTTCACCGTCGATTTCTTTGCCGGCGGGTTGCACCGGCGTCCTAGCTCCGTCAGCGTGTCGGTCGGGTGACGGAGCCGTAATTCCGCGACTTCGCGCAGCGGCGCGGAGAGATTGCGCAGCCCGAACGCGTCGGCGACGAGCGCGATCAGTTCGCTCTGCGCCGCCGCGGCCGTCGCCGCCCGCTCGACGTTCGCGGCCTCCGTGTTGACCAAGCGGTGGATGCGGTTCTTCGTTTCCTTGAGCGCGCGGACGTCTTCGAGATGAAGGATCGCGCCCGATGCGCCGATCGAGGCGAGAAGCCGCGTGATCTGTTCGATGTCCTTGAAATACACCAGCGGCTTGCCTTTGCGCGGCACGGTTTTGGGCGTGCACCCTTCGGCGCGCAGCAACGCGACGAGACGCTCCGCACCGGCGGCGTTCGGCGGCACGAACTCGAGGTGATAGCCGCGCGCCGGTTCGGCCAGCGAACCGCACGCCAGAAAGGCGCCGCGCAACTCCATGCGGCGATCGCAGCGAGCCGGCGGAATACGCGCAGACGAGACCGCTTCGACCTCGATCTCGTAGACGGGCGAACGGCGCAAGCGGGGAGCCGAGGTCTTGCGGAGCGTACCGCGCTTACGCTCGCCGAGCAGCGACCACAACAACCGCGCGATCGCGGGACGCCCGGTTCGAAAGAAATGACCCTCGGTCGAACGGCCGAACGTCACGAGTCCGCGCTCGAGAGCGCGGCGACAGTGTTCCGCGGCCGGAACGTCGCGCGTCAGCGCGTCCTTTGCGTCGGCCGAGAGCGTCGAGCTCACGCCGGGGAACGCCGCGCCGGACCGTCCAGCCAATCGACCGGATCGTCGCGCCGCTCCTCGAGAATCTCGTAGAGCTCGACGTCGCGCAAGGCCGGCGTTATTTTCTCCGGGACGAGCGAGATGCGCACGGTCAAGAACTTGCGCGCGTAGTGCAAGATGAGAACGTCGCCCGCCTTGACCTCAGCGCCCGGCTTCAGCGCCCGGCCGTCCCGCGTGATGCGCCCTGCGACCAGCGCCTCGTGCGCCTCCGAGCGCCGTTTCGCCAGTCGCGAAACCTTGAGGAACTTATCTATTCGCACGCGGTGATGAGTGGCGGGGCCCCGCGCGCTTTGCGTGCGGGGGCGCGGAGCCGCGCAGCGGCGGAGTGACTTTCAAATCTCGGGGCCCCCACGCTGCTCCGCAGCGTGGGGAACGACGCATGTGCCGACGGCGCGCACGACGACGATCGGGGGATCCAAGACGTCGGCAGCGCTGGGCGAGCGCTCGGGGCGCGCCGCGACGACCTTGCGGGCTTCGAAGACGATCTCGCGAGAACGGTTTCCGAAGCGCACGATCCGGCCTTCCGCTTCGATGTAGTCGCCCGCGAAGACGGGAGCGAGAAATTCGACCGATGCGTACGACGCGAACAGACCCTCGTCGCCGTCGCTGCGAATCAGCAACTCCGTAGCGACGTCGCCGAAGAGTCCGAGGATGCGCGCGCCGTCGACGAGGGATCCGCCGTAGTGCGCGTCGTGCGCGCTCATGCGGACGCGAATTTTGACGGGCTCCGACTCCCGCGCGCTCACGCCGCTTGCGTCTTCGCCAGCTGCCAGAGCTCTTCGAGCTCGTCGAGCGAAAGGTCGTCGAGCGCCCGGCCCTGATGTTCGGCGCGGCGCTCCATGAAGTTGAAGCGGCGGTAGAACTTCTCGTTCGCCTCGCGCAACGCGCCCTCCGCGTCGTAGCCGAGCACGCGCGAAAAGTTGACAAAGCTGAAGAGCAGGTCGCCGAACTCCTCGCGGATGCGTTCCGGGTCGCCTTCGCGGCGTGCGGCCTCGAGTTCGGCGGTTTCTTCGGCGATCTTCGCGCGCACGCCGTCGAGGTCGGGCCAATCGAAGCCGACCCGCGACGCTTTGTCTTGCATTTTCTGCGCGCGCTGCAACGCGCCCAAACCCTTGGGAATGCCGTCGAGCTTGCTCTTGCGCTGCCGGCCGGCGGGCTCGAGCGCCTTGAGCTGCTCCCAGTTCTTCCACACTTCCGAAACGCTCGCGACAGCCTGATCGCCGAAGACGTGCGGGTGGCGCCGGATCATTTTGTTGGAGAGCGAGTCGACGACGTCGGCAATCGAAAACTTACCGCGCTCGGTCGCCAGCTGCGAGTGAAAGACGATCTGCAGCAAGAGGTCGCCGAGTTCTTCGCACAGGTCGCCCGAGTTGTTGCCCTCGATCGCGTCGACGACCTCGTACGTTTCTTCGATGAGATACGGGATGAGCGATGCGTGCGTCTGCTCCCGATCCCACGGACACGAGCGGCGCAGGCGCGCCATCACCTCGACCAGATCGTCCCACGTGTGGTGGTCCGAAGCCGGCGGAAGCGGAACCAGCGGCATCGAGATCGAGGCCGAGAGCGTAGCACGCGGCATGCCGGGAACCAGCTCGCAGCGCATTCCTTTGCGTTCGAGGGCGCGCAAGAGCAAAGGCAAACCGGGAAAGTCCGAGAGCGGATTTCCGAGAACGCCCAGCGCGAGATCCTCGTCGTCGAGTCCGGCGGCGAACGCCTCGATCTCGTCGCTCGAACCGCGCACGAAGAGCGCGGGCTGCGCGATCCGGTCGCGCACGAGCGAGACGCCCTCGCTCTCGAGAAAGAGCGCGAGTTCGGGCGGCGCGAGCAGGGTGACGGCGCGGCCCACCGCGCGAAGCGCCTCGAGGCTGCCGAGCGTCACGAGATCCGGGTCGCCGGGCCCAAGGCCAACGATGCGGATCAGAGCCACGGCGACGTCTCCACGCTGACGGCGATTTCGACCCCGGGATGCTCGCGGCATCCCGGGGTACGGATCGCTACTTCGGAGCTGAGCCCGGAGCGGCGCCACCCTGCCCGGCGGGCGGCACCGGCGGCAGCGCCTCCTTCAGGAGGGGATCGTAGATGTCGATCTTCGCTTTCGCGCGCAGTCCTTGCAAGAAGAGCGGGATTTGCTGGGACTCTTTCTGCTGCTTGAGCTGCGCTCTGATTTTGTCGCCCGAGTTGGCCATCGTCGCGACGACGGCCGGTTTCTTCTCCTCGACGACGATGATGTGGTAACCGAACGGCGATTTCACCGGGGGTCCCACGACGCCGATCGGCTGCGTGAATGCCGCGGCCTGAAACGCCGGCACCATCTGACCCTTTGCGAAGAATCCAAGCTCGCCGCCCTTCGCTTTGCTCGAAGGATCGGTCGAATACTTCGTGGCGAGTTCCTCAAAGCTCTTGCCCGCTTTGAGCTGGCTTTCGACGTCGTTGGCCGTCTTGAGGTCGGGCACGAGAATGTGTTTGGCGCGCACTTGCTCGCCGGTGTCCAGCATCGCGTGGTTCTTGGCTAGATACGCCTGCACGTCGGCATCGCTGACGGTGATCTGTGAGCTGACCGCTTTTTCGAGGATCAACTGCTCGCGCAGGATGCGGTCCACGTCGGCTTCGGTGAGATTCTGGTTCTTCAGGAGCATGTCGAACTGCCCAGGCGGATATTTCGAACGAATCTCATCCTCTTTTTTCTTGACGTCTGCGGAGGAGATGTCGATGTGATTGTCTTTCGCGTACTGATCGATCAGCATGCCTTGAATCATCTGATTGAGCGCGGCTTTGCCCGCGGGCCCTTGCTCGAGGCGGGCGTCGAACTCGGTTCGGGTGATCGCTTGACCGTTGACCGAAGCCACGCTTGGGCCGCTGGCACCGGCAGTGTTGTTGGAGCACGCGGCGAGCGAGGCCCCGAACAGGACGGTTCCGAGAGCGGCGGCGAGGCGGGACGCGTGGGGCATAAAAAAAACTCCAGAAGGACGAATTTGGGCGGAGCCCCTGAGACCCCGCAAACTCCGCGAGTTTCGCGCCGGGAGCTGAATTTCTCCTGCCCTGCCGCGCTTACAAGGCGACGAGGAGCGCGCGGAGGAGGGGTAAGCTCTGAGCCGCGGCCATTTGCTTCGGCAGGTCGACCAAGATGCGGCCGTCCGTAAAACGGAAGCGGTTCTTAGTCAGCGACTGGAGCTTGGGGATCGCCGTAGGTGCGATCGCAAACCCGCTCCCGACGCCGAGGGTCAGCCGGCTTTCGTCGATGACGACCCGGGTTACGCCCTTCTCGAGCGCGATGGTGCGTAGTTTGGTGACCTCGATCAAGTTTTCGAGCGGTTCGGGAAGCGCACCGAAGCGGTCGCGCAGGCCCGCTGCGATCTCGTCCACGGCACTCTCGCTGCGCGCTCCGGCCAACTGCTGGTACGCGGCGATCTTCTGAGAGACTTGCGGCACGTAGTCGTTGGGAATGAAGGCGTCGAGCTTGACGTCGATGACCGCTTCGCGTTTGGGTTCCGTTGTGGCTTGCCGCCCCTTGCGCTCGGCGATCGCTTGGGCGAGCAACTCGCAGTACGTCTCGAACCCGACCGCTCCGATGAATCCCGATTGCGCTGCACCGAGCAGGTTGCCGGCACCGCGAATTTCGAGGTCGCGCATCGCGAGCTGCAGGCCGCTTCCCAAGTGCGCGAATTCGCGGATCGCTTCTAACCTGGACTTGGCGTCCTCCGAGAGCGCCTTGTGCGCCTGATACAAGAGGTAGGCGTACGCTTGATGGTTGGAGCGTCCGACGCGCCCGCGCAACTGGTAGAGCTGCGAGAGACCGAACCGGTCCGCATCGTTGACGATGATCGTATTGACGTTGGGGATGTCGATCCCGTTCTCGATGATCGTCGTCGCGACCAGAACGTCGATGTCGCCGTCGACGAAGCTCGCCATGACCGGTTCGAGTTCGGCCTCGGTCATCTGTCCGTGCCCGATCGCGACGCGCGCCTTGGGCACGAGCTGCTGGAGCGCGCGGGTCACTCCGTAGATCGAGTCGATGCGGTTGTGCAGGTAGTAGACTTGACCGCCGCGGTCGAGTTCTTGGACGATCGCTTTTTGCACGATCGCGTCGGAAAACGGCACGACGACCGTCTTGATCGACATGCGATTCTTGGGAGCCGTTTGAATGAGCGAGAGGTCGCGCACGCCGAGCAGCGACATGTGCAGGGTGCGCGGGATCGGCGTCGCCGACATCGTCATGACGTCGACGGAAGCGCGCATCTGCTTGAGACGTTCCTTGTGCATGACGCCGAAGCGCTGCTCTTCATCGACGACGATGAGCCCCAGCGCTTTGAAAACAACGTCCTTCTGGAGCAGCCGATGGGTTCCGACGACGACGTCGACCTTTCCGTCGGCCAAGTCGCGCAGAATCGCCTGCTGCTCCTTGCGCGTCTTGAAACGCGAGAGCTCTTCGATGCGAACGGGGAAGCCGGCGAAGCGCTGCGAGAACGTGCGGTAGTGCTGCGCGGCGAGCAGCGTGGTCGGCACGAGCACGGCGACTTGGCGCTTGTCGAGGATCGCTTTGAAGGCCGCGCGCACCGCGACTTCCGTTTTGCCGTAGCCCACGTCGCCGCAGACGAGGCGGTCCATCGGCCTGGCCCGCTCCATGTCGTTCTTGACGTCGTCGATCGCCTTCTGTTGATCGACCGTCGTGTCGTATGGAAACGCCTCCTCCAGTTCGGCTTGCCAAGGCGAATCCGGAGCGAAGGCGTAGCCGGGCGCTAGTTCGCGCTCGGCATACAGCGCGACGAGCCCGTCGGCGATCTTCGCGAGGCTTTCCGAGACCTTCGTCTTGGTGCGAGTCCAGTCGGCGCCGCCCATTTTCGAAAGCCGCGGCGCGGCGCCTTCGGAGGCGCCGTACTTCGTGACCTGATGCATCTGCGTGACCGGCACCAGCATCCGGTCGGTGCCCGCATACTTCAGATCTAAATAATCGCTCGTCGCACCGAGGATCGTTTCGGTGCGCAGTCCGAGATATTGACCGATGCCGTGCACCGCGTGCACGACGTAGTCGCCGACTTTGAGGTCGCCCAGGGTGACCGGGACGCCTTCCTTGACGGCGCGGAGCTTGATTCGCTTGGGAGGCTGTCCGAAGATTTCGCGGTCACCCAGCACCCGCAAACGCAGGCCGGGAATCGCGAAACCGCTCTCGATGTTCCCCTGATCGACGAACGCGACGCCGCCGCGCGTCATCCCCGGTGCCTGCCCGACGAACGAAGCGCTGCCGCTCTCGCGTAAGTGCAGCAGCGTCGGGCGGCGCTCGACGGCGATGTCCGCAGCTTGCAACATTTCCGCCAAGCGCGAAGCGCCCGCCGAAACGAGCGCGACCGTCTCGCCGGCATCGATCCACTCTTTCGCAGCGGCGATGAAGAGCGAGACTTGCCGGTTAAAGTGTTCGACCGGACGCGTTTCGAGGACGAAGGACTCGAGCGAACGCGGCAGCCACGGCGTAGGTTCACCTTCGATGGCGCCCGGAATCAGGAGCGTGCTGCGCTGCGCGAACGAGCTGCCGAGAGAAGCGAGGGTCGGATGCGGCGCCGCGACTTCGGCGAGAAGCGCTTCGCCGACGGCGTCTTCGTCGACGGAGAGTTCGCCGGACTCGACCGCGGCGAGCAGCACTTGCTCTTCACGCGAGCGCTCGTCGTCGAGGCCGCTTTCGACGCGCGCCAGCATGCTCGGCTCCTCGAGAACGACCACAGCGCCGGGCGCGAGGTAGTCGAGGAGCGTCTCGCGTTCCGCGTACGCGAGCGGCAACCACGCCTCGGGAATCTCGGCCCCTCCGGCCAGATAACTTCGCGCCGCGGAGACGACCGGTGCGCGACCTTCGATTCCCGCGAGCACGCGCTCGCGCCGGGCGTCCTCGCGCGAGATCTCGCTCCAAGGAACGATCGCGATGCGCTCGAGGCTCTCGTTGCTCCGTTGCGTCACGAGGTCGAAGCTGCGGATGCTTTCGATCTCGTCGCCGAAAAATTCGATGCGCGCAGGGGCCGCGGCGGTTGCCGTCCAGAGGTCGACGATTCCCCCGCGAACCGCGTACTCGCCGGCGGCCGCCACCACGTCGCTGCGGTGATAGCCGAGTTCGTAGAGCCGCTCTTGCAGGGCGTCAAAGCCGATGCTCGCACCGCGTTCGAGGCTGAATGAAAGCGCGCCGAAGTCCGAGCGCGGCACCACGTACTGCCGCAACGCGGCCAGCGGAGCGACGGCGAGCAGCGGTTTACCCGCCATCAAGTCGGCGAGTAGCGAGATGCGCGCGCTGCGCTCCGACGGGCTTTCGATGACGCCGACGCTCTCCTCGCGCGGCCGGACCAAGGTCAGGTGCGCGCTGTCTTCGGCCAGGTAGTAACTCAGATCGGCGAAGGTGCGCTCGGCGACGTCGGCTGTCGGGACCACGACCAAGAACTGCGTCCGAAGCGCGCGATACAGCCCGGCCAGCAAAAAGGGGCGCCCGCTCGCGCTCGTTTCGTGGAGTGTGAAAGCTGCCCGATGGGTGCGCAGCCGCTCGAGCAAGCCTGCGAGCGGGCGGCTAGAGCTGGGTAAGGCACGGACGAGCGTCGGCGCGAGCGTGGCGATGGATGGAAACCCCTGTGGACGGCCGACTGCCTTTCGCCGCTAGCGAGCCGCCTCATCTCGGAAGAGCGGTCGCCGCTCAAGCCAAGAGCGGCAGCGGATCGAAGACGACGTTGATGGGCGTTTCGTCGGCGTAGCGCTCGAGCGAGTGTCCGCGCGTGCCGTCGCCGTTCAAACGCGAGCAGCGATACCCCAATGCCGACATCTGCGCGATGAAATCGTCGGCGCGACTCGCACTGACGGCGCGGAGCTGGCGGTCGTGCAGTTCTGCGAGAATGACCGGCCGGCCGGCTTCGAGGGTTGCCCGTGAACCGCGGATCACGCGCGGTTCGGCGCCCTCGACGTCCATTTTCAAAAAACTGCAGTGCCGGCCGGCGACGACGTCGTCGAGCGCGACGGTGGTCACGCTCTCGTCCGCGTGCGCCGGCGGTGGCGTTTCATCGGGCGCGAAGTGCGCGCCGCCGAAGTTCGCGGTGCGCGGCGCGTGACGCAAGCGCTGCACGCCGGCGCGTTCGTCGAGAGCCAGGCGCTGCACGCTCAGCTGCGCGAAGCCGTTCTCTTTGACGCTTGCCGCCAGAGCTTCGGCAAGATACGGGACAGGCTCGAAGGCAAGGACGAAACCGGAGTTTCCGACGAGACGGGCCAGGTGCAACGCGTGATAGCCGATGTTCGCGCCGGCGTCCACCGCGAGGTCTCCCGGCCGCACGGTGGCCGCGATGAAGCGCGTTTCGGCAAGTTCGTAGGCGTCGAGAAGTACCGGCCTGCTGATCGCGCGCTCGTCGAGCGAACACCAAATGCGGACGCCGAATTCGGTCTCCTTGATGACCCAGGTGTGCGGGTCGAAGCGGTGGATGCCATACGGCACCATGTCCTCGGCGAGCAGCGCGCCGCGCTGCAAGCGTTGCGCCGCGCGGCGGGCCAGCGCGCCGAGCGGAGTGTGGCGCATCAGCCCGCGCGCGGCTCGAGCGATCACGCTGCGCCGTTCTTCACTTCAAGGTGAGCGAAAGCGTGACGGTCGAGGCGCGGCCATCCACAGTCGATGCGACGAAGTTGACGTCGAACGTGCGGTTGCGCACGAAATCGGGAACGTTCGGAATAAAGCCGTCGTATGCGAAGACGCCGGCGGACAGTTCCGGGATCTCGATGTCGCGACCCATCGCGCCCGCCGTCACGCTCACCACCGTATCGTTCGTGAGCACGCGTACGTGAACGTCCCCCGGAGCGTAGAGCACGGAATCGGTCAGATCGATCTCGCGGATGCGCGGGGCATCCGGTCGCGCAGCGGGCGCCGGACTCGGGACGAACACGTAGCGGTAGGTCGGCGTCGGCGCGATCGGCGGCGTCGCCGTAGCTGCCGGCGCAGACGAAGCGCTTGCCGGCGCGGGCGAAGCGCTAGCCGCCGGGGACGAAGTGGAAAGCGCCGGTAGCGAAGGAGCGGGTGTGGGGTCCGGCCGAGCGCTGCCGTGCGTCACCAGTGCGAGCGCGCCGCAGCCGAGCACGATGATGGCTGCGAGTGCAGCCCTACCCAAGCGTCACGGGAACTTTGACGCTCGTCGTGCGCCCGTCCGCGGTCGATGCGACGAACTCGATGTTGACCTTCCAGCCGTGGGCGAGAAACGGAATGCCCGGGATGCTCCCGTTCGCGACGAACTCTCCTGGTGCGGTCTGCTGCAACACGCCGTCACGCCCGTTGCTGCGGGTCACGACTTTGACGACGTTCGGAGTCGTCAAGACTCGCATCGCAATTTTGCCGTGCGGCGTGAGCTTCTCGTCGTTCAAGTCGATTTCCAATATCGCGGGATCATCGCTGGCCGCCGAGGGTTTCGGTGAAGGCACGACGCGATACTTGTAGACTGGAGTCGCGGTCGGCGCGGGGCTCGGCGTTGCGCTCGGCGGGGTGCCGCTCTCATTCGGACTCGGCGTCGGGGCGGCGCTCGGACTCTCGGTGACGGCGGGACCGGACGCCGTCGCTGACGGGCTCGGAAACGGCGAGGGGAGCGAAGTTGCGAGCGCAGCCGCGAAGATCAGCGCCGGCGTCACGAGCGTGCCGGCGCTTCCCGCTGCGCTGCCGGCGAACGCAGCAACAGTGCGGCGACGACTGCGAGCGGTGCGAGGGTGACGATGACGGCGAGCATGTTCGAATGGCTCCTGAGCGGGCCGAGTGCATCGGGAAGGTAACGCAGGCTTCCGGCGATCGTTCCGATCCACAGCCACGTGCCGGCAGGCCCGCGGGCGGCCGCGGCGACGGGAAGAACCCACATCATATACCACGGATACGGATTGGGAAGCGCGAGCGGCAGCGCAAGTGCGAGCCAGAGGGCGCCCGAACTCTCGGCGCGAGCGAGGGCGCGAAGTCCGGCCAGCGCCGCGATGCCGGCAAGTGCGAGTGCGGGGAGCGCGCCCACGACGCTGTGGAGCGACACCTGCGGCGCATAGCGTCCGTGTGCCCCGAGGGCGACGAGCGCCGGCCACATCGGTCCGATGTCGAGCAGCCCGGCGACCGCAAGCCCGAGCGCGAACCCGCCGCAAAGCTCCAGGCCACGCCGCGCGCCCAGTCGCGGCACGAAGTACAAGGCGACGAACGCGCCCGCTGCCGCGCCGGAAGCTTTCAGCAGCGGGGTCAACCCGAAAACGAGTCCGCCGGCGAGGAACGCGGCGCGTGCCACGGCGAGCGCCGCGAACAAGCCGGCGAGCACGATCAACGGGTCGTTGTGTCCTTCGGCGGCGCACCAAATGCCGAGCGGGTTGAGCGCGAACAGCGCCAACGCGGCGCTCCGCCGCTCGGCAAACCAGAAGCGCGCGAGCAGCGAGAAAACGTATGCGCAGGCGAGCCACGCGAACGATTCGAGCGCGCGGAACGCAAACAAGGTTCGTGCCGGATCGCGTGCGCCGAAAACGCGTACGAACTCGCGCGCCAGTCCGGCGAATCCGGTTCCGTAGATGCACGGCGGAAACGCGCCGCCCCACTGAGCGCGCGCGAGATCGACGAACGGCGCGTGCAGGTTCGCCGGCGGCGGCAGGTACGGATCGATTCCGCGCAGCGTCATCTCGCCGTACGCCGCGTAGGCGTAGACGTCGCTCGAGTAAATGACGGGCCAACTCAGTGCAGCCGCGGCCGATGCGACCGCGGCGAGCCAAATCGTGCGTTCGGTCCCGCGCGCCGGCACAGATCCACGAATCGTCGACGCATAGCGCAAGGCCGCGAGCGCGGCCAAAACGAGGGCGAGCGCGAAGATCGCGAAGGCTTTCACGCCGAACTCGCTCCAAGCGCTGACCACGGGCAACGGCTGCGCGAGATCGCCGGCGAGCCGAGCCGGCGCACGAACGAGCAAAACTCGGGTGGCGAGGCTACCGGCGAGCAGTGCGGCGGGAACCGCCGCGGCGAGGAGTGCGCGTTTCACGTCGCCGGGGGCTTCGCGAGCCGGCCTCCGAAAACGTGCGTCCGATGGATGCGGCCGCGATAACCCGAGCGATCGAACGCAAGCGCGACGGGTTGAGTTTGGCGGAAATCTGGCCGGAGCTCATCCGCGAATACGTTGCCGGAACGCTCGACGAGGGGCACATGGGCGCACTGCTCATGGCTTGCATGTTGCGTGGACTCGAGCCCGAGGAGACGCAGGCCATGACCGAGGCGTACGTCGCGAGCGGTGAAACGCTCTCGCACTCGGATCCGCGTACCGTGGACAAGCACTCGACCGGCGGTGTCGGCGATACCGCCTCGCTCATCGTCGTGCCGTGGGTTGCGGCCTGCGGAATTCCGGTCGCGAAACTTTCCGGACGCGCGCTCGGGCACACCGGCGGGACGCTCGACAAGCTCGAATCGGTCCCAGGCGTCCGCACCGAACTCTCACCGGGAGAATTTGCCGCGTGCGTCGCCGCTGCCGGGTGCGCGATCGCCGCGCAAAGTGCGCGGCTCGTTCCCGCCGACCGGCAAACCTATGCGCTGCGCGACCGCACCGCAACCGTCGCCCAGCCGGGCCTGATTGCGGCCTCGATCGTATCCAAGAAGATTGCCGGCGGAGCCTTCGGCATCGCCTACGACGTAAAGACCGGCTCCGGTGCGCTCATGCGCGAGCACGAGTCGGCTCGCAAACTTGCCGCATCGCTCGTCGCGTTGAGCGCGGGTTTTGGACGGCGCGCGATCGCTCTGGTAACCGACATGCACGAGCCGCTCGGCCCCGCGATCGGGACCGGGCTCGAGATGGCCGAAGCGCGCGATTTTCTGCGCGGGACGCGGCGCGACGCCCGGCTCGAGAGGGTGAGTCGCACGCTCGCGCTGCGCATGCTGCGGCTCGCCGGATTCGAAGGGAATGCCGAACGCCGGCTGCACGATGCCCTCGAGGGTGGCGCGGCCTACGAACGCTTCGAGCGCATGCTCGCAGCGCTCGGCGCGCGAAGCGGTGCGCTCGCCGAACTGGCTCCGCATTCGGAGCGCGGCGTCGTGCGCGCCGAGCGCTCGGGTTACCTCGCGGCGGTGCATCCTCCCGCGCTCGGCTTACTCGCGCGCGAATTGGTCGCGCAACGCGGCGCGCGCGCCGGCATCGTGGTCGAGACTCGCACGGGCAGCGAAGTCCGTGCGGGCCAAACGCTCGCGATCGTGTACGGCGACGCAGACGCCGTACGCGGCGCGTCCGGCGCCTTCGAAGTTGCGAGCGAACCGCCGCCGTCGCGGGAGCTCGTTTACGAGGAAATCGAGGCGGGGTTCGGGGAGCGCTCGACGGCCGCGGCCGGCCCCGGTGGTGCCGGACGCTCGACGCTCGAAACGAAGTAGAGCGGCCGCGCTTTCACTTGATCGTAGACCCGTCCGACGTACTCGCCGAGGATGCCGATTCCGATCAACTGAACGCCGCCCAGAAACAGGATCGCGACCATCGTCGAAGTGTAGCCCGGTTCGTTGAGCTGCAAGATCTTCAGGATCAGCACGACGACGGCGTACACGAAGGCAAAGCCGCTCACGATGAAACCGAGATAGGTTGCGAAACGGAGCGGCGCTTCCGAGAACGAGGTGATGCCGTCGATTGCAAAGCGCAGCATCTTCGAGAACGGATACTTCGTTTTGCCTGAAAAGCGCGGATCGCGATCGTAGGCGATTCCGACCTGCTCGAATCCGACCCAGCTGACCAGGCCCCGCAAGAAACGATGTTTTTCGCGCGTCTGCCCGAGCGCTTCGACGACGCGCCGGCTCATCAGGCGAAAGTCGCCCGTATCGACCGGGATCGAGACGTTCGTCAAGCGCCGGATGATGCGATAGAAGAGGCGCGCGGTGAAGAGCTTGAACGGATTCTCGCCGCGGCGCGCGCGTCGCGTTGCGTAGACGACGTCGTAGCCTTCCCGCCATTTTTCGAGAAACTGCTCGATCAATTCGGGAGGATCTTGCAGGTCGCCGTCCATCAAGATCACGGCGTCGCCGCGGCTCGCGTCGAGTCCGGCGGTTGCGGCGATCTGATGTCCGAAATTACGCGAGAGGTTGACGATCGTCAATTTCGGCTGCTCCGCCCGCGCGGCGCGCAGCGCTTGCAGCGTTCCGTCCTGCGAACCGTCGTTGACGGCGATGATCTCGTAGTCGTCGCTGCTTGGAATCACGCGCTTCAAGATGGCGCCGATTCGCCGCAGCAGCTCGGGAACGTTGCCTTCCTCGTTGTACATCGGGACGACGATGCTGATGAGGCTCACGCCAGCTCCGAACGCACTGCTTGCCAGAAAAGTGGGAAAAGCAACTCGTGATGGCCGGTGAACGAGAAACCTTTGCCCTGCGTGCCCAAGTGCGGACGGCGCACGACGTTGGTCGCGGGACGGTATTGCCGCACGAAATCGAAGTCCGCGGTCGTGAAGTCGCCGCGGTGACCGAGGTTCCGCGCGACGCTGACCGCTTTGAGAAAAGCTTCGGGCAAGAGCACCGCGGAGCCGAAGTTCAGATAGACGCCGCCGTCGAGCAAATCGGCGACGACGGCGCAGAGGGTGCGGAAATCGATCAGCGCCGCTTCTCCCAAAGCCGCGCCGTCGGCTTGCGGGTGAGCGTGGATGATGTCGGTTCCGATCGCCACGACGACGCAGAGCGGGACTTGTTGGCGCGCGCAGGTGGCGAGCACCGAATCTGCCAGATAAGGCGCTTCGGCGCGGACGAGCGCGTCGCCGACCGCTCGGCCGATGCCCTCGGCGCGGCCCGCCGAGATCGCCCCGAGGATGAATTCGGCCGTCTCGGCCGACATTCCGAAGGATCCGTCTTGCAGCGCGACGTCGACGTCCTCCGAAGTTTTGCCGACCAGCGCCAATTCGGTGTCGTGAATCGTGACCGAACCGTTCGAAGCGACCGCGCTCACATACCCGTCCCGGACGAGATCGCAGAGCATGCCGCCGAGACCTACCTTGATGACGTGACCACCCATCCCTACGAGTATCGGCCGATGGCGGGTTATCGCGCTCGCGGTGCGCCGGACCAGCTCGCGCAACTCGGCCCCTGCCAGGATGTTCGGAAGCGCGTCGAACCAGGCGCGGAATGACGCATCCGCTCCAACCGTCCGCCCCACGTCGGCGCTCCGCACCTTCGACGGCCGGTTTTCGAGCGACGTCACGTGCAGCCGCCCGAGATCGATCGGCTTATAACCCACTCTGGGGCCGTTCCACCAGCCGGATTCGAGCCCTTGCGCTGGCGCTGTGTGCGCTCGCGCTCACGCCGGTATCGGCGAGGGCGCCCGAGACGGTCAAAGCACCGGAAATCGTCACGATCGCGAACTCGCCCGCGATCGCGCACTCGGGTGACGTCGTCAACTGGACGGTCCTCACGACGCCCGACGTCGCCAGCGTTTCGGCTCGCGTTTACATCTACACGGTTGCGCTGCACCGTTTGGAAAGCGGGCACTTCGCAATCACCTTCACGATACCGCGCAGCGTGCCGCCGATCTTTCACGGACGGTATCGCGTCGGCGTAACCGCGACGACCGCGGCCGGTCGCTCGGCCTACGGGTCGTTCGTAATGGAGTTCCGGTGAGCGACGACGCGACGGTCGATCACCAGCGCCGCGAACGCACCGGAATTCCGGAAGTGATCTTCGCCGAGCGCAAGACCCGCGAGCAGACGGAACGCATCGCGCGCGAGCTCTACGAACAAGCCGGCTTTGCGCTTGCGACGCGCGTAGCGCCCGAAGACGGCATCGCGCTCGCGGCGACGCTGCCGGAAGCGATCTACGACGAGCGCGCGCGCGTGTTACGGCTCGGCTCGCTGCCACGCACCGGCGTGCGCATCGCCGTCGTGTGCGCGGGGACCTCCGACGTCTCGGTAGCCGACGAGGCCGCCGCGACGCTCGATGCATTTGGACACGACGTCGTTCGGCGTTTCGACGTCGGGGTCGCCGGCGTCCACCGCATTCTTTCGCACATCGAGGAGTTGAACGGGTGCCGCGCGATCATCGTCGTGGCCGGAATGGAAGGCGCTTTGCCGAGCGTCGTCGCGGGTCTCGTGCGCGCGCCGATCGTCGCGGTTCCGACCAGCGTCGGTTACGGTGCATCCTTCGGCGGTCTCGCCGCGCTGCTCGCGATGCTCAACGCGTGCGCGCCAGGGATCGGCGTCGTCAACATCGACAACGGCTTCGGCGCAGCCGCGCTCGCGCACAAGATCGCGCTGGCCTCCGGATAGAGCGCTTTAGCTACTGACTGTCGGCCCAGCTTTCGACGATGTCGTCGGTTTTCTCGCCGTCGGCCACGCTGATGGCGCGCGGCGTCACGACGGCGCCGGTGCGCGAGCGTTCGAGCGTGCTGAAGCTGCCACGCGTAAAATCGTAGCGCAGGCTCGAGCCGTTCGGCAGGCGCAGCTGCGCGGTCCAATGGCTTGCGTCGACGCGCACCATGCGAACCTCCGAGGGCGTGAAAGCGCTTCGATCGGTCGACAGGTAGACGTCATCGCTGGTCGGCGTGCTTCCCGGAACGCGCACGTTGATCGTGATCGTGGCGGATGGGCGCGGCGTGCTCGCGGCAGCGACGGCGGCTGGACTGGCCGTGGCTCGCGCCGACCTGGGATCGGTCACGACGTACTCGCGGGGAAGCTTGTCGATCTCAACGTCGCCCGGCTCGGCACGATGCCCGGTTTCGATCGCTTTCACGCGGTGCGAAGCCGGATCGAGCGTGGCCCGGATCTCGATGCCCAAGCGCAAGCCGGCGGGCGGCGAGAGTCCGGGATCGAGTGCCAGAGCGTCGCCGCTCGTGAAGATGAGGTAACCGTTCTCAAGTGTCAGGAACTGTCCGTGCACGACGATGGCGCTCGCCGGCGGACTCGCTCGCGGAGTTTGCGCGCACGCCGGCGCCGCCCAGAAGAGCGCAGCGCCGAGCGCAATCGCCGTCGCGAGACTACATCTCAAGGCGATACGCTGAAGGTCCACTGGGGCGAGAGATACTGCTTGTTCCAGCCGAAGTAGTAGCTGCGTCCGAGATTGATCTTGAGCATCGGCGACAGGCGTTCGGTAATGCTGAGGTTCGTGCTGAGCGGTGGCCGTCCGTATCCGTGGAATTGCGGAAAATCGTCGGTGTACCACGCCGTGAACTGGATTTGGTTGTCGCCCCGCCGCTGGTACGTCCACTGTCCGCTGTAGGTGCGCAGCGTCGTGAGCCCGTCGTACGCGAAGTAACCGGGCCAAAGCGTTCCGTCCGGCGCGTAGTACGGATACTCGGGGTTCGGAAGCGAGAGGTACTGCATTGGGTCGTCGCGGTAGCGGCTATCGATTTGCTGAAACGAGGCTGTTCCGTTGAACCGGATCGGCGAACCGAGCAGCGAGCGTGAGAAGTTGAGCGACAAGGTCCCGTTCGTGACCTCGTGCGGATAGTCGTACGCGAGAAAGGTGTAATCGTAGCGTGCGCTGGCGTTGAAGCCGAGCGGGAGCCGCGCAGTCGGCGACTGAACGTATGCGCTCGGGCCAAACCGGAAGTCTTTGGCGAAAGGAAGCGCACCCGGGTTCCGGTCGAAGCCATAGTCGAGGCTCAGCTTGTACTGGAAAAAGTGCGGGATCCAGCGGTCGTAGGTGCTGAGGATCAGGTCTGCCGTCTGCGAACTGTCGGACTGGCTCGCCGCGAAGGTCGTGCGAAACTGGCGTTCGGACCACTGTAACTGATAGCGCGCGTAGTCGCTCGCATACTGGCCGAAGATGTGGTCGGCGTTGAAATTCTGCTGCAGCCCCGGCAGCAATTGCTGGAACGCGTTGATATCGATCTGCCGGTCGCGCAAAGGCAGGATCGAAGCGACGAGGTAGGCATTGTTGCCGGCCACCAGACGCTCGTCCATTCCGAGCGTCACGGCGTTCTGTCCGTCGTAGCGCAGGTGCGCCGCGGTCATCGAATTCGCGGTGCCGAAGAGCGTGTACGACTGGTCGAGCATCGCGCCCGGCATCGCGCTTTGGCTGAAATTCTGGTTGGAGGCGAGCGTGTAGAGGAACGTCGGAAGCGAGACCGAGGCGCCGCTACTCGCGGGAAACTCGGCTGGGGACATGCGCAGGTTCGCATTGGGCGCGAGGATCGCGTGCCGGGAACGAATGAACGGACGCGAATCGCTCAGGTCGAGCGCCTCGAACGTTTCGGGCTTCGGCGGCTCGACGACCGCCGTGCGGAGTTCGTCGGCATGGAGCGTGAGGACCGACGGGATGGGCTCCGCGCGCAACAGCGTCGCCCCACCCGAGGGCAAGTCGAGCGCATAGGCCGCTCCACTCAGTTTGTCGCCGCGTCCGCTGACGCGCACGTTCCCGGTTGCGAGCAGCCGGTTCTTGCGCAAATCGTAGCGGGCCGAATCGGCTACGATCGTGCGCGATCCCGCGTGGATGGTTACGTGGCCGTCGGCGGCCAACCACGCCGAATCGCTGAATAAGTAGAAACCGACCGCGTCGGCCCGCACGTCCACGCGTCCCGGCACTTCAGCGCACGCCGTCCCGAGCGTTGATCCGAACGCAAGTGCAAATGCGACGAGCGGGACGTGTTTGCGCACTTGGGGCGACTCACTTGTGCGGCGGCGTTTCTACCGTGCGGGGCGGGGTGACGAAGGGAATGGGATTATACGGCGTCGCCGTGCCTGACACCCCGGCCGGATTCGGATTGTTCGGATTTTGATCGGCCCACTCATAAACTGTGTCGGCTAACCTCTTGACATCGACGTTCGGAACCACTGCGGAATGCGTAACCTGCAGCCCGTTCTGGCCGCGCTCCGAGGTCGGCCAGCTGCCGCGCGTGTACCGGTAGACCAATTTCGTTCCAGACGCGTAGGTCAGCGAGACGCGGTAGTGCAGCGCATCAACGCGGTCCATCTTGATCGCGGTCGGACTCCAGCCGCTCGTATCGGTCGCGATGTACACCTGATCGGTGAACGGCGTGTTTGACGGAACTTGTACCGTGATCACGACGAGCGCCGGCTTTCCGTCGTAACCGGGGGCGTTCGGATGGGTCAGGTCGGGATTTTCGAACGGCGCCGATATCGCGACGGCGAAGCGCTTTACTTCGTCGTAAGAAGCTTCTTGAGGAAGCGGGCGCTTCGAGAGTGCGAGCGTGACGACGGCGCCGCTTCCCGAATCGAAGGAGGCGCGCGCGTAGGTCAGCGTGACGGGACGTAGCGAGGTTGGTCCGGTGCCTGCCGCATCCACGAGCTTGTAGTCCGGTGCGAGCCGGAACGCGTCGCCGGTCGTGAAGAAGATGAACGACTTGCGGACGTCGAGGATCTGCCCCGAAAATGCGATCAGCTTCCCGGAAGGCGAGGGAGTCGCGGTCGCTTCGATCGGCGGAAGGGTTGCAATCGACCCGAGCGGGGCCGGCGTCGGGAGCGCGCCGCCGCGCGCCAAACCGCTCCAAGCCAGAACGAGCGCGAGGACGGCAAGCGCGGCGAAAGCCCAGTTCCTCACTTTACCACCTGAATGTTGAATCCGTTGACGCCGTACGGCGAGCCCCAGCGATAGTATCCGCCCCAGTTGAAGTAATACGCGCGGGAAATATCGATGCTCAAGATCGAGTTGACCTTGAAACGTACGTCGAAGGTCGCTTGATTCGGCGGCACGCCGACTTGAGGCTGCGACTGCTGCTGTGGAATTGCGATGGGGAAGTCGTCGTCGGTGCGCATGGAAGCTGAGAAGGTCAATCCGGGATTCGGCGTCACCAGTATCTGTCCCGTGAGCGCGCGGGTCGTCGCGAAACCCCGGAAGGCTCTGTACTCCGGATAGAGCACGTTACCGATCCCGACGCCGGCGAACGAAGGGTAGGCGTCGCTCTGATCGAGCTCGTTGTTGTAGCGATCCGATACGTTGAGGTTCGTATATTGAACGAGCGTCTGCACGTGCGTCACGATTTCTTTGCTCAACGAGAGCGTCAGCTGCGTCGTGTCGACGTGGTGCGGAAGCGGCGAAGACCACTGGATCTGTTTGTCGAGCGTGGCGTTGAATTGCGTATCGTAGGCGGCGCCGCGGTGGTCGCGGCCGATGCGCACCGACGGCGAGAGCAGCGTTATGCCTAGAGTGCGCGTGTAGAGCGTGACGTAGGCGGGATTAAACGGCGGGGTGAGTCCGAGCGTCGACAGCGGGGTCGGTTCGTTGTGCGCGTATCCCAGACCCGAGCGCAGGCGGAAATACAGAGGCAGATGGTCGACCTGGTTTTGATAGCCTTGCCAGGTAAGCGAAATGTTCAACGGGTGATCGGGACCCCACGCGTGGACCGGCGCGCCGTAGTAGTACATCCCGTCGATCGGTGCGGGCATCGCGAGCAGGCTCTCGTAGTACCAGATCGGCGTGATTTGGATTCCGGAACGCGGAAGGGCGAGGTTGATTTGCGGTTGTACCGTCGCCGTCGCCTGGAGCGGCTGCGTGAAACCCGACTGAAATGCGTTCTCCTGGAGCGCCGGCGAGATCTCGATAGCTGGAGCGGGATGCACGAAGCCCAGCAGATTGTACTGCTTCTCGGGACGCGTTAGCGGATTGATCGACGCAACGATGTAGTGATCGTCGCTGACCTGGTGCTGCTCGAGCGCGAAGTAGACGCCGTTCATCGTGCTGTAGCGCAAGTGCAGCGTCGAGAGCGCGTGGGAGCCGCCGAGAAAATCGTACGGACCGTCGACGTTCGCCGGCGCGAGCGCGTTCTGCGCGAAGTTGGGGTTGGGTGAGTACAGCAGAAAGTATCCCGGAAAAGGCACCTTCGCGATTCCGAAGTTGATCGTCGCGGGCCAGAAATGGACGCTCTGGCGTGGATCGACGACCGCCTTCGTCGCCGTCAAAAAAATGCGTTCGGTCGAAACGTCGGGGAGGTAGAACGCGTCGCCCGGCATTTCGCGGCCGCGCAGCGGATGTGCGTAGTCGCCGTCGACATAGGTCCAGCGGTCGGGCTCCGCTCCGACCGGCAAGAAATAAACGCGATCGAAATCGAAATAGTAGGCGAGCGCCGCCCCCTCCAGCGAGACGTCGCCGCGCTCGACCGTCACGTTTCCCGCAACGAGGAAGCGGTTGAGACGAAGGTCCATGAAAAATGTGTTTGCGCTGATGACCGTGCCGTCGCCCAGCCGTACGACGACCGATCCTTGCGCCCCCACGATATAGCGGCTGCTGTAGAATGCGATCGTTTTTGCTCGCAGACTGAAGGGACCGAGCCGGGCGGGATGCGTTTTGACGACCGCGCTCGCGGTTTCCGCCGCACCGGCGCGCGCCGCGGTCGCGGCAACGAGTGCGCAGAGAATCGTGATGCGCCGGAGAAAATTTGTCAAACGTGTTCCCTGCACAGTTTGGTGAACGAAGTGGTTGAAGGCATCGTTCACTCGAGTCAGAAGCGCGGCCGTATGGCACGCGGCATCGTGATCGTCCTCGATTCGGGCGGCATCGGCGCGCTCGGCGACGCGGCCGCTTACGGCGATGCGCCCGGCGCCAATACGATCGGCAACACGGCGCAGAGCGTCGGCGGTCTTTCCTTACCCAACTTCGAGCGCTTGGGCCTGGGGTGTTTGACGCCGATTCGGGGCGTGCGCCCGGTTGCCGCACCGGCCGCGTTCGTCGAGAAGCTCGACGAATCGTCAAAGGGCAAGGACACGATCACCGGCCACTGGGAGATGGCGGGCATCCACACGGAGGTCCCGTTTCCGACCTATCCCCACGGGTTTCCCCCCGAGGTCGTCGAGGCGTTCGCGGCGATCTGCGGCGCGCCGCCGCTCGGCAACGTGGCCGCCTCGGGCACGGAGATCATCGAGCGGCTGGGAGCGCAGCACCTTGCGACCGGGCGGCCGATCCTCTACACCTCGGCGGACTCGGTCTTCCAAGTGGCCGCCCACGAAGCGATCGTGCCGCTGCCGCGTCTGTACGACTGGTGTGAGGCTGCACGGGCCATGCTCGTGCCTCCGAACGAAGTCAACCGCGTGATCGCGCGCCCGTTCGCCGGCAGTCCGGGGCGCTTCGAGCGCACCCCGAACCGGCGCGACTTCGCGCTCGATCCACCCCAAAACGTTCTGGACCGGATGGCGGCGGCCAACGTCGAAGTGCACGCCGTTGGCAAGATCTGCGATATTTTTAACGGACGTAGCATTGCGACTTCCGTCCGGGTCAGCGATAACGAAGAGGCGATGGAACGAACGTTCGAGATCCTGCACTCGATCGAGCGTGGGTTCGTTTTCGTGAATCTGAACGACTTCGACAGCAAGTACGGACACCGTCGAGACGTCCGCGGCTATGCGTCTGCCCTGGAGCGCCTGGATCGGCGCGTCCCGGAGCTCGAGGCGGCGCTCCGGCCGGGTGACGTGGCGATCTTTACGGCGGATCACGGGTGCGATCCCACCGCGCCCGGCAGCGACCACACGCGCGAATACCTCCCCTACCTCGAGCTCGGTGTCCGCCGCGGTTCCTCCAAGGGGACCGCAGGTCTCGACGTCGTCGGCCGGCGGATGAGCGATCTGCTGGTTTCGGGAGTTCAAACGGTGGGCACCCCGTCATCGTGACGCAACGCGCCGACGTTCAGCCATTCAGCGCTCCGCTTTTGCCGCGTTCCGAAAGCAGCGCCAAGCCGCGCCGCGTGCCGAAGTCCTGGCATTTCCTCAAACGCGCGACCGACGTAGCGGTCGGCGGAGCGGCCCTGATCGGGTTGTCGCCGCTGGTTGCGGCCGCGGCCGTCGGCGTGATGGTGGTCTCACCCGGCTCGCCTTTCTTCTTACAGCAGCGCGTCGGGAAGGACGGGCGGCGCTTCTTCTTGCTGAAGTTGCGGACGATGGTCGACGGCGCCCATTTGCGCCACTCCGAGATGCGCGACCTGAACGAAGTCGCCGGTCCCGTCTTGAAGATCAGGAACGATCCGCGCTTGCATCCGCTGGGCAAATTCCTGCGCCGGACGAGCATCGACGAACTGCCGAATCTGGTGAACGTTCTGTTGGGTCAGATGTCGATCGTCGGTCCCCGGCCGCCCCTTCCGTGCGAAGTCGAACATTACGACGAGTTCGCGTTGCGCCGGCTGAGCGTTAAGCCGGGGATCACCTGCCTTTGGCAGATCAACGGCCGCTCCAACGTGTCCTTCGAAAAGTGGATGCAACTCGATAACCACTACATCGACACTTGGTCGCCGCTCATCGATCTCGCGATCATGGCGCGCACCGTTCCGGCCGTGTTGCGCGGCGAGGGCGCTCATTAAGGCGCATCTCCGCCCGCTGCCCTCGATCGCGCCGAGCCACGTTTCGCTCGCGCGCTCCACGCTCGTCGTCATGGGAGCCACGCTCGCTTCAAGTCTGCTCGGTTTTGCGCGCGAAGTAGTAAACGCGCGCTACTACGGGACGCAAGTCGAGATGGACTCGTTCCTCGCCGCGGCGGTCATACCGACGATTCTTTTCGGCGTCTTCAACGGTGCGCTGGTCAGCGCGCTGGTGCCGGTATTTTCCGAATTCGTGGCGCGCGGCGACGAAGACGGCGCGTGGCGCTTGGCGAGTACGGTTTTCAACGGACTGTTCCTCACGCTGACTGCGTTCGCAGTGTGCGGCTGGCTGCTCGCACCCTTCTACGTGCCCGTCATCGCGCAAGGCTTTCACGGGACGCAGCTGGCGATGACGATCGAGATTACGCGTTGGCTCATGCCGACGGTCGTCGCCACGAGTTTGGCCGGTGTGGTCAGCGCGATGCTGAACGCGCACCATCGCTTTTCGGCCTCTGCCGTACAAGGGATGGCGCTGAACATCGTGACCATCGCGGCCGTCGTCGCATTCCAACCGCACCTGGGAATATTCGCGCTGGTCCTCGGCACCTCGCTCGGACTGTTTGCCCAGCTGCTCGTGCAGCTCCCCGCCGTGCTGCGCAACCGCATGTACCGCTTTACGCTCGATCTGCACCATCCCGGCCTGCAGAAGATCGGCGCGATGCTCGGGCCGATCGTGGTCGGCTCGGCTGCCGGTCAAACTGCGATTTTCTTCGACCGTCACTTCGCCTCCACGCTCGGCACCGGAAACATCTCGGGAATGAACTACGCGACGAAGCTGGTCGGGTTTCCGCAGCAGATCTTCGCGACCGCGATCGCGACGGTGATCTTCCCGTTGCTCGCGTCGCAATTCGCGATCGCCAACCGTGCGGGCGTCCGCCGCAGCGTCGTGATGGGCCTGCGCCTCGTGAACTTGGTGACCGTACCGTCGGTCTTCGGGTTGATCTTTCTGGCCCATCCGATCGTAGCGGCGCTTTTTCAGCGCGGCGAATTCGGACCCTCGGCGACCGAGCTCACCTCGAGTTTGCTGCCGTTCTCGGCGATCGGGCTCGTCGGAGTTGCAGCCAGCATCGTCTTGACGCGCTGCGGCTTCGCTTGCAAGGAGACGCGCTGGACGGTCGGCATTTCCGTGTTCGCGGTCGTCTTGAACGTCGTGCTTTCGGTCACGTGGCTGCCGACGCTCGGCGCGCGCGGGCTGCTCCTGGCGAATTCGGTCAGTCAGTGGACGCAGGCGGCGTTGCTGCTCGTTCTCATTTGGCGCCTCACGAATGGCCTCGATTGGAAGACGATCCTCGGTTCGGCTGCGCGCATCGTCGTCTGCTCGCTGGCGATGGTGATCGCGCTGCATTGGATCGCGTCGCTCGGCGTTGTCGTCGGCAGCTCGTTCGTAGCGCGCGCCACGTTCCTGCTCGGACAACTCTTCATCGCGACGCTCGTCTTTCTGGGTATGGCGCGGCTGGTCCGCGTGGAAGAACTCGGCATCGCCTTCCGGCTCATCTTGCAAAAGTTCGAAAGCCGCACTCCGAGCCCGCCGGAGAATCGCGAGGTTCCGATTGCCTGAGCGTTTTCTGACCGGTTTCCGGCGTATCTACAGTAGCGACTTCGTCCGTCACGGGTTGATCATCTTCGCGGCCTCGATGATCGTGAACGTGTTCGGATATCTCTACCATTCGCTCAACAGCCGGCGGCTCGGCGTCGAAGGTTACGGCGTGCTCTCGGCCCTCAACGCGGCTTACATGATCAGCTTGTTCGTTCCGGCGATTCTATCGACCGTCGTGGTCAAGTACGCCGCGGAGTTCAGGGCGCTCGAAGACGCGGAACATCTCAGCGCGCTCGGACGCGCGGTTACGAAGTACGTCGGCGCGGCCGCAGTCGCGGCGATCGTCTTGGGTTCGCTGCTCGTTCTGCCGGCCGGGCGCTTCCTGCACATCGCCGACGCCTGGTCGATCGAATTGATCGCGCTCGTGATCGGATTGTCTCTACTCCTGAACGTGCTGCGCGGAGTTTTGCAAGGCGTCGAAAACTTTCGCGGCTTCGCTCTCTCGACGATGCTCGAGTCGCTCCTCAAGACGGTGCTCGGCGTGGGCCTCGTCTATGCGGGCTACGGCGTGGTGGGCGCGCTCGGCGGCTGGTTGACCGGGACGATCGTTGCGCTCGCGTTTACCTTGTGGACGGTCTTGTGGCCTCACCGCAACAGAGCGCGCGTGCCGCTTCACCTCGACCTCCGCCGTCTGGTCTTGACCAGCGCCAACGTCGCGCTCTCGATCCTGCTCATCACGAGCCTTGGCTACTCCGACGTGCTGCTGGTCAAACACTACAGCGATGCGACGACCGCCGGCCTTTACGGAGCGCTCTCGCTCAGCGGGAAGATGCTTTTCTTCCTGGTCGCCTTCGTGCCGACCGTCGTGCTGCCCAAGGCATCGCGCCGCGCCGCGGGAGGTGCCAGTCCGCTTCCGCTGCTGGTGCTGGCGGTCGGAAGCGTCATCCTGCTCGCGGGTTCCGGCCTCTTCCTCTACTTCGCGTTCCCATCGCGGGTCGTCACGTTGCTGGCCGGCAAAGCCTTCGCCTCGGCGGCCCCGCTCGTTTTCCCCTACGGTATTGCGACGGTCTTTCTCGCGATCCTCAACGCGGTCGTCTTCTATAAGATGGCGATCCACCGCTTCGACTTCTTGGTGCCGCTGACGCTAGTCGCCGTCGCCGAAGTCGCCGGCATCGCCCTGCGCCACGATTCGCTGGCGCACGTGATCGAAGTCTTGATTGTCGCGAACGGCGTCGCGCTCGTTGCCGCGCTCTATCGCGTCAACGTGCCGCTCGATTCGCGCAAGGCCGCGCCGGCATCCGGCGCCGCGGCCTAGTTCCCGGCGCGGGAAACGAAGCCGCGGCTAGAACTGCTTGACGTTGAGCAGGCCTGCTGCGCGGAAGGCTTCGATCACCTTGCCGACCGTGTCGCTGGTCGCCGAATAGGCCACGACGCTGCGTCCCCGGCCGAGTGCTTCGAGGTAGTTGTCGCTTTCGCCATCGGGGATGTTGAAGTCGCCTAGCCGCCCGATGAGCGAGTCGTCGGCTTTGACCGTGACGCCGGAACCGGAGTTGATGCCGGGCACCGAAGCTCCGCCGTCGGAAGTAAGCAGCTCGGAACCGATCATCGCCCCCGGGATGAGGTCGATGTCGCCGCCGTCGATGACGTCCAAACGATCGCCGTCAAGCGCAGCTGCCTTCAGCGCATCGCGCAACGGCTCCACGTTGGCACTCTGCGAAAGTCCGACTACGATAAACCCCATGCTACCTCCGAGATAGAAGCGAGCCGGTCACGTTCGGGGTCGGGGCTTCGCGCCCTACGGGTGAGTTTCCATCGTCCTGCTAATCGAACTGCCGGAGGACGCGGAATTCACCGGACCGCCGAACGGCACGTCGTGCCAGCAGGCGAGGACCGCGGCGCCGAGGCCGACGAGCCAAACGAGCGCCATGACGGCCCAGCCGACGACGGGCAAAATCTCGGCCGCGCTGATCAGCACGAGTCCGAGCACGAGCGCGGTGAGCGGCGAGGGCGTCGCGTGCGGCCGCGCGAGTTCGTATAAGCGCCGTCCGACGAGCAGAGCAACCGCGGCTTGTCCGATCCAAACGCCGGCGAACAACGCGGCGATCTCGAGCACGATCAGCGGTATGCCGACGATGCTCAACAGCAGCAGGATCGCGACGGGCATCACCGCGACGAGCGCCAGCGTCCCCGTTCCGGCCGAGATGACCGGATAGCGTTCGACGCGATCGAGCGCGACGCGCACGCGCACCGGAAACAACAAGAAGGCGAAAACGACGACGACGTCCCAGGCCAATTGCTCGAAGAGCCGGCGGTTTTCACCGAACACGTCGCCGGCAAAGCCGCCGGGCGTGACCCACGGCGCGAACATGCCGAGGGAACCTGAGTCGAACAGATAATTGACGGTACCGTCGATTGCGCAGTTGTCGAGTTGATCGAACGAACCGAAATAGACGTTCACGTTGCCCGAGATCGTCGCGTCGCTGCAACTCGCCTTGGCGAAAAGGACGTTCAGGTCGCCCTCGACGTCGTCGCCGTCGATCTCGGTATTGTGGAACCACACCGTGCGGCCGTGACTGTACGTCTTCGCCGAAGCCACCGAAGCCGCAAAACCGAAGAGCACGAGCGTCAGGGCGAGCGCGGCGAGCGCCCGCAGCGAAAGGGCTCGCATCAGAAACCCGCTCGCGTGCGCGCGCTGCGGGTTGCGAATCGCGGTCGCAACAGGTTGACTCCCACGAAGACGATCGCCACCGCGACCAAGTCGAAGCCCAAGATGGCTGCCATCGCAGCCGAGACGGGAAGGCTCTGTCCGGCGAGCAGGCGCGACGTCGACTCGGCGACGGCACCGAAGGTGGCCGCTCCGCTCAGCAGCGAGCCGGTGATGAATCCGAGTGCGGAATGCGCCGAGCTTCTTCCGAGGATGAAGAAGAAGCCGATGACGCTCCAGGCAAAGGCGAGGTAGGTACCGAGAACCGGCAACGCGTGAACGCGTGAGGAGTGCGGCAGCGACAGCGTCCGCACCTCGGCCATCACCGCAAAGGCAAAGTTCGGGGCGGGCTCCAGACGCCGCGGCGTCAGTAAGAGTGCATCGATGACGCGCAATTCGGCGAGCAGCGAACCGCACGAAGCGCAGTCCTCGACGTGCGCCGCAACGCGAGCGTGGGTTTCGAGTGGGAGCGTGCCGTCGACGAATTCGTCGAGCAGCGGCTCAGAAGACGAGCAGCGCATGCTTGATTCCTCCGGACGGCGGTGTCGTGCGTGTCACGGCGCTCGACTCTTCCAGCGCGCGAGCTTCGCGGTCGCGAAGCTTCTGCGCGAGAGCGAGTTTCCCGCGGTGAATGAGAGTCTTGACGTTTCCGAGTGATAACCCCATCGTCTGCGCGATCGCTTGATACTCCATGTTGTCGTAGTAGCGCAACGCGAGGACGGTACGCGTTCGTTCCGGTAGTTCGGCGAGCGCGCCGCGCACGTCGCTCTCGGCCTCCGCACGCAGCACGCCGCCCGCGGGGTCCGCTTCGCGCGACGTGTCGGGCAACGCGTTTTCGAGCGAGCGGTCTTCGCCGAGATCTTGAGCCTGCGGGCGGCGTAGAGACTTTCCCAAGTGCGTCCGCACGACGTTCCGGGCGATGTGGTAGATCCAGGTCGAGAAGCGGCCGAGGCTCGGGTTGAAGGTCCCGAGGTGCGCGTACGCGCGCAAAAAAGTCTCCTGCGAGAGGTCGGCGACGTCGGCTGGGCTGCGCACTCCGGCGCTGATGAAGTTTGTAATGCCTCGCTTGTAACGGTCGACCAGAACGGCGAACCTCTCGCGGTCGCCGTCGAGAACGAGCTGGACCAACTCCTCGTCGGCCTGCCCTTCGATCGTCATCCTCCTCCGATTCTTGATTCCGCCCGTTCTACCATTGGATGGCGTAAAGGTTGCGCGGGGCCGTTTTGGCGCCGAGATGAGCCCCCGTCGAGCGCGCGGAACGGCGCCCTATGGAGCTCGCAATCGATCGCGGCATCGTCGCGGACGCGCGCCGGCTGGCCGGGGCGATCGTCGACCCGGTCGAGGTCTTCATCCGCGCCCACTCGACCGTCGCCGTCGAGCGCGCCGTCCTTCGGTTGCTCGACATCGACGGCGTCGGCGCCGATGAGGTGCCCATGCCGAACCTATTCCTCGACCGGCTGGGGCCGGAGCGGCGGCGTTCCGGGTCGGCCGCTTGGCTCGGCGCTCTGGTGGCCGAAACCGGCCGCGGCCCCGGTGAGCTCGCTCGCGAGGTCGTCTCGGGCGCGTTGCCGATCGAGAAAGCCGGCGGCGTGCCGGCGGAAGCGGCCCGCGCCGCGCTCGCGCCGCATCTCCGGCGCGGCCTCGAGCGCGTGGCAGCGCGGCGCGACGAGCGCGCGCGCTTCTTAGCGAGGCTGCCGCAAGGACCGGCGCCGCTGCTGTACGTGATCGTGGCGAGCGGAAACATCTACGAGGATCGCACGGCCGCAGTCGCCGCAGCCGAAGCCGGCGCGCAAATCATCGCCGTCATACGCTCGACGGGTCAGTCGTTGCTCGACTACGTCCCTTACGGCGCGACGACCGAGGGTTTCGGCGGGACGTATGCGACCCAAGAGAATTTCCGCATCATGCGCGAGGCGCTCGACGCGGTCTCCGAGCGCTTAGAGCGCTACGTGATGCTGACGAACTACGCCAGCGGGTTGTGCATGCCGGAGATCGCGGCGATTGCGGCGCTGGAGCGTCTCGACATGCTCCTCAACGACTCGATGTATGGAATTCTCTTCCGCGACATCAACATGAAGCGCACGTTCGTCGACCAGCATTTCTCGCGCATGCTCAACGGGTACTCCGGCATCGTCATCAATACCGGCGAGGACAACTACCTAACGACCGCCGACGCGGTCGAGCAGGCACCGGCCGTTCTGGCTTCGCAGTTCATCAACGAGGAGTTCGCGCACCGGGCCGGGATGCCGGACGCACAGATCGGCCTAGGCGACGCGTACGAGATCGATCCGGATCTCGAGGACGGCTTCTTGTTCGCCGTCGCGCAGGCTCAATTGGCGCGTCAGATCTTCCCCGCATCGCCTTTGAAGTACATGCCGCCGACCAAACACATGACGGGCGACATCTTCAAGGGACATCTGATCGATGCGCTCTTCAACTTGACCTCGGTCATGACGAAGCAAACGATTCACCTCTGCGGCATGCCGACGGAGGCGATCCACACCCCGTTCTTGGGCGACCGGGCCCTGTCGCTCGAGAACGCTCGCTACGTGATGGGAACGGCCCGGCACTTCGGCGACGAGATCGAGTTCAAACGGGGCGGAATCGTGGAGCGCCGCGCGCAGACGGTGCTGCGCGAAGCGCACGCGCTCTTGGAACGGATCGCCGGCACTGGACTGATGGCGGCGATCGAGTCGCGCTATTTTGCGGACGTATCGCGCCCGCCCGACGGAGGTCGCGGGGCCGAGGGCGTCTTCGAACGCGCCCCCGGCTATTGGAATCCGTTCGAGGAAGCGCTTTCGCCCTTCGGTTCCACCTCCGGCGTGAAGGGTTAGGATCGTACGCGATGAGCGAGGCGGTCAGGCCCTACGGCGACACGGTTGGCGACGGAAAGGTCCAGCTCTCGTTTACGCTGCCCATCGAGTGGAGCGAGGCGGCCGACGAAGCCGCGCGGCAGCTGGTCGTCAAGATGGGTTTCTCGGATGTGGCGGTCGCGGAAGGCCGGCGCATCGCAAGCGGCTTTTCGTTTTTCGTGGTATACGCCAGCACGCCGGCGGAGGTCGACCTCTCGCTGGTCGGCGCGCCGTCGGCCTCGGCGCACGCGCTCTCGATGAACGAGATCGACGCGCTGATACGCGAGCGAATCGGCCGCAAGGTGCGCGTCGCCGGCGCCTGCATCGGCACCGACGCGCACACGGTCGGCATCGACGCGATCCTCAATATGAAGGGCTACAAAGGCGACTACGGACTCGAGCGCTACAAGGAGTTCGTCACCTTCAACTTGGGTAGCCAGATTTCGGTCGAGGAACTCGTGCGTTTCGTGAAAGCGAACGCGATCGACGCAGTGCTCGTCTCGCAAGTCGTCACCCAAAAGGGAAGCGACATCGCGAACTTTACGGCATTGGCCGAACTGCTCGAAGCGGAGGGTTTGCGCGACGACGTGCTGCTGATCGCGGGAGGTCCGCGGGTGACGAATCTCCTCGCTGCCGAGCTCGGCTACGACGCCGGTTTCGGGCGCAACACTTTGCCGAGCGACGTCGCCACGTTCATCGCGCAACGGCTCGTCGAAAGAGTCCCCGCCTGAGCTTCGCGCTGCGCTCGCTCCGCAGCTTGGTTGCGGCGTCGTTCGTCGCGCTTGCCGTCCTCGACGGAGCGCTGCGCAGCACCGCTGCGACCCCTCCTCCCGCGTTCGTGACGACGCCGCCCAGCGCGGAGCCTAGTCCGGCGGTTCCAATCGTCGTTCCCGCGCTCGGCGGCGATGCCTGGACGCCCGAGCGAATAGTGGCGCTGCAACGCGACCTGGATGCGATGCTCGATAGCGCGGCAACGATTCGCGGAGCGCACGTCGGCGTGCTCGCAATCGACACGAAAAGCGGCGTCCCGATCTATCAGCGCAATGCCGAGGATGCGTTTCAGCCGGCCTCCACGCTGAAGCTCGTTGTCGGCAGTGCCGCTCTCGATCGACTCGGCACCGCGTTTCATTTTACGACGCAGGGTTATGCGAGCGCGGCATCTCGGGCGATCCTCCTGCTTGCCGGAGGCGATCCGTTCTTGACGACCGCCGATCTGGGCGGCTTTGCGGAAGCGGTCGCGAAGCAAGGCGTTCCCCGGCTCGTTTTCGCGCTCGACGCCTCGCGCTACGATTCGCAAGCGCACGCCATGGGGTGGACTTGGGACGATTTCGCGTATGGCTACGCGGCGCCGATCTCGGCGATTGCGCTGAACGAAAACGTCGTTCGCATCGAGGTCCGGCCCGGTGCTCGACCCGGTGAGAAAGCGCGCGTGTCGTTCGCGTCGACCGAGCCGCCCGTTCTTGGCGGGGCGGTCACTTTGAAAGCGGGGAGCGAGAGCACGCTCGACGTTTCTGTGGCAGGCCACTCCATCGTGCTCGGCGGAGGGATCGCTGCAGGCTCCGCGCCGGAGAGCATCGACGCGGCGGTCCCCGATGCAAGCAGGTACGCGTTCGAAGTCGCCGCGCAACTCTTGCAAGAGCGTCACGTCCTCGTTTCGCAGGCGGCTGCCGCCGACGCCCCCTTTTCCGGCGCTCGTTTGGTGTGGTCGCACGACTCGCCACCGCTCGCGCAGTTTCTCGGACCGCGCTTCTGGATCCCGAGCGATAATTTGGTGGCCGAGCTGCTGCTCAAGGAACTCGGCTACGAGACCGGCGGCGCACCCGGAACGACCGAAAAGGGCGTCGCCTTCGAAAATAAGTGGCTGCAATCGATCGGCGTGGATCCGGCGACGACGACGCTCGCCGACGGAAGCGGGATGTCGCAGTACGACCGCATCACGCCGCGCGATCTCGTCGCGATCTTGCAGCACGATTGGAACGGGCCGTATCGCGATCTCGTGCTGAACTCATTGCCGGTCGGCGCCGCCCGCGGCACGATCGAGGGCATCGCCGGAACTCCGGCCGCGGGCCGCGTGTTTGCCAAGACGGGAAGCATGATGCACATTCGCGGCCTGGCGGGTTATCTTGCGACCGAGCACCACGGCGCGGTCACGTTCGTTTTCACCGTCGACGATTGGCTTGGCGACTATCCCGCTTTGGCGGCCTTGCGGGCGAGCGTGCTCTCGCGCATCGTGCAAGACTGATGCTGGGCGAAAACCTGGAACGCGAGATCCGCGAACAACCCAACGTCTGGCGCCGGCTGGCGCGCGAGAACTACGCGCAACAGCTCGCACGTGCGTTGCTCGGACAGACCGTGTTGCTGTTGGGTAGCGGCAGTTCGCTTTTCATGGCCCGTCTCGGCGCGCTCGCGCTGCGCCGGCGGGGCGTACACGCGGCGGCACTTGCTGCGACCGAAGCAATCTTCGACGGAACGCTCTACCGGCGCGGTACGATCGTCGCCCTTTCGCAGAGCGGTCGTTCCGCCGACGTGTTGAACGCGCTCGACCTCCTCGAACCGTCGGTGCTCGTCGCCTTGACCAACGACGTGAGTTCGCCGCTCGCGGGCCGCGCCGATTTGCTGATCGGGCTCGACGCCGGGCGCGAACTCGCGGTACCCGCTACGAAAAGCGTCACCGCGATGGCTGCGATCTTGCTCTGGGCGGCCGGGCTCACGACGGGCGCGACCGAGCGCAACGAACGCACGTTGAACGAGACGGCCGATACGGTCGAAGCGTGGCTGCAAAGTTCAGCTCTCGAAGCCCTGGTCGAGTTCGCCGCGCTCCTTGCACGGCGGCGCAGCGTCGCGGTCGTCGGAGCCGGGTACGGAGTACCAATTGCGTCGGAGATCGCGCTCAAGATCAAGGAGTCGAGCTACTTGCACGCTGAGGGGTTCGCCGCAGGCGAGTTCCGCCACGGAAGCGCCGCGATCTTGGACGCGGAAACGGCGCTCCTCGGGATCGTCGACGAAGCGTCGCGCGCCATCGTCGGGCGTCCTCTCGCGGAAGCGGAGCGCACCCGCACCGTGCGCGCGACGATCGGCGGCAAGGTCGAAGGCATCACGCTCTTAGGTCCGCTCGCCGGGGAAGCGTTCAACACGTTGGCATGGCTCGTGACCGGTCAGTGCCTCGCGCTCGCACTGGGCCGCGTGCGCGGCGTCGACAGCGACGCTCCTCGCGGCCTCAGCAAATTCGTCGTCTGAAGGATGCGCCGGGTAGCTTGGGAACGGGGCCGAAAGCGAGTCCGAGGGGTTGAAGTGAATGTACTACGGTGACTGGCACTATTATCTGTACGCGCTGCCGGGGTTGCTGCTCGGTCTCTGGGCGCAAGCCTCACTCAAGGGTACGTTCGCAAAGTACGCTCAAGTGCCGACGGCCAGCGGCGTAAACGGGCAACAGACCGCGCAAGCGCTGATGCAGCTGAGCGGCGTGCAAGTCGGCGTGAACTCGACGCCCGGCATGCTTACGGATTTCTACGATCCTCGTACCAAGTCGATCAGCCTGTCGCAGAGTTCGGTTCAGGGATCGATCGCGTCCGTCGCGGTCGTCGCGCACGAGATGGGCCACGCGGTGCAAGACGCGCAGGGGTACGGTCCGATGAAGCTTCGGGCCGCGATCGTGCCGGCGGTGCAGTTGAGCGCGTGGGTCGGGCCGCTGCTCTTCATCGGAGGCATGCTGCTCAACTCCCTTTCGCTCGTCTACGTCGGCATCGCGGCCTTTGCGGCGGCAGCCTTCTTTTCGATTTGCACGCTGCCCGTCGAGTTCAACGCAAGCACGCGCGGCCTCGCGATGCTGCAACAGGCGCGCATTCTCTCGCCCGCCGAGATCCCCGCAGCGCGCAACGTCTTGCGGGCGGCGGCGTTGACCTACGTTGCCGCGGCGGCGCAATCGCTCGGCCAGCTGGCGTACTACCTCGCCCTCGCGGGCCGGCGCAGAAGCTAGCGCACGGGAGACGCTCGTTGGCCGTCAAGAAAACCGCGCTCGTTACGGGGATTACGGGGCAAGACGGCTCGTATCTGGCAGAGCTCCTGCTCGAGAAAGGTTATCGCGTCGTCGGGATGACGCGCCGCACGAGTACGGACGTACACGAGCGCATCGAGCACATCACCGACCGGATCGAGATCGTGCCGGGCGACCTGCTCGATCAGAGTTCGATGACCAACTTGATCGCCGAAATACGGCCCACTGAAGTTTACAACCTCGCAGCGCAATCGTTCGTGCCGACCTCCTGGAACCAGCCGGTCCTGACCGGCGAATTCACCGCGCTCGGCGTCACGCGCGTGCTCGAAGCGATCCGTTCGGTCGATCGGTCGATCCGTTTCTATCAGGCGTCCAGCTCCGAGATGTTCGGTAAAGTCGTTCAAACTCCGCAGAACGAACTGACGCCGTTCTATCCACGCAGCCCGTACGGCGTCGCGAAGGTGTACGGTCACTGGATCACCGTCAACTACCGCGAGTCGTACGGTATGTTCGCCGTCAGCGGTATCCTGTTCAATCACGAGAGCGAGCGGCGCGGTAAGGAGTTCGTGACGCGCAAGATCAGCGACGGCGTCGCGCGCATCAAACTCGGCATGGCCGACCGGCTCGCGCTTGGAAACCTCGATGCCAAGCGGGACTGGGGTTTCGCAGGCGACTACGTACGGGCGATGTGGCTCATGTTGCAGGCGCCGAAGCCCACGGATTACGTCGTGGCAACCGGCCGCGCGCACAGCGTGCGCGACTTCTGCCGGCTCGCCTTCGCTGCAGTCGACCTCGATTACGAGAGGTTCGTCGTCGCCGACCCGCGCTTCATGCGTCCGGCCGAGGTCGACGTCTTGGTCGGCGACGCCGCCAAAGTCAAACGCGACCTATCCTGGGAGCCCGAGACGACTTTCGAGGAACTGATCGAGTCGATGGTGCGCGCCGACCTCGCGCGGCTCCGTCCGCTCGCGCTGCGCTAGGAACGGGAACGCGTGCGCGCACTGATCACCGGCGGGAATGGTTTTGTGGGAAAACATCTCGCCGCGGCCTTGCGCGCACAAGGAGCCGGCGTCGTAACTGCCGGTCGCGCCGGCGACGGCGACGTCGGCGCGGTCGACCTCGCGCTCGAATTGAACGACGCCGAAAGCGTGCGCGCGGCACTCGAAGCGGCCCAGCCCGACGTCGTGTTTCATCTCGCAGCGCAGACCTTCGTGCCCGAAGCGACGCGCGATCCGCTGACGACCTATGAGATCAACGCTCTCGGAACGGCGCGCCTGTACGACGCGCTGCGCCGGCAGAAGGGCCGGCCGATGCCGCGCGTGCTCGTGGCGAGCTCGGGAGAGGTGTACGGCGCGCGCGACGCCGCCGAACAGCCGCTGCGCGAAAGCCTCGCGCCGAGTCCGATGACCACCTATGCCGCTTCGAAGGTCGCGAGCGAAGCGATCGCGCTGGCTTCCTTTCGGACGTATGGGATCCCGACGATCGTGACGCGCGCCTTCAACCACATCGGTCCCGGACAAAGCGAGCGCTTCGCGGTCGCATCCTTCGCGCGCGGCCTCGCTGCGATAGCCGCCGGGGGCAAGCCGGTGCTCGAAGTGGGGAACCTTACGACGCGGCGCGATTTCCTCGACGTGCGCGACGTCGTCGAAGCCTACATCGCGCTCGCCGCTCGCGGAGCGGACGGCGAAACCTACAACGTGTGCAGCGGCACGGCGGTCGCGCTGCAAGAAGTGCTCCGTCAGCTGATCATGACCGCACGCGTGGCGGTGGAAGTGCGCGAAGATCCGGACAAGCTGCGCCCGAGCGACGTGCCGCTGGCCTACGGCGACAACGCGAAGCTCCGCGCCGCGACGGGCTGGCGGCCGCGCTACACGCTCGCGCAATCGCTGCGCGACGTCTATCAGGACGCGTGCGAGCGTCCGGCGCCGGCGCCATGAACGTCGCGTACGTCGAAATGATCGGTGGCGCCAGCGGAAACATGCTGATCGGCGCGCTGCTGGACGCGGGCGGCGAACGTGGCGCACTCGAGAGCGCGCTGCGCACGATCCCCGTGGAGGGCTGGAGCATCGAACAGCGTCGCGTCGACAAGCGCGGTATCGCGGCGACGTTCTTCGATTTCAAGATCCCGGGCGAAGACCACGACCACGGCGCTCACGATCACGCGCACGCGCACGAGCCGCGCGCGCAGCGTAAACTCTCCGGCGTGCTCGAGACGATCCAGCGCAGCGGCCTCACGCAGAAACAGAAGTCGCGCGCCGCGGCGATCTACACGCGCTTGGGTGAAGCGGAGGCGCGCGTGCACGGAATCTCGCTCGCCGAGATTCATTTTCACGAGGTCGGCCAGGTCGACGCCATTCTCGACGTCGCGGGCGTCTGTATCTTGCTCGATCAGCTCGAGGTCGAGGAGGTCGCCTGTTCGGCCTTTCCGATCGGCAGCGGAACGATCTTGATGCAGCACGGACTCTACCCGAATCCGCCACCCGCGACCGCCGAGCTGCTGCGCGGCGCGCCGACGTTCGCGGCGCCGGTCGAAGGCGAGATGGTCACGACGACCGGCGCGGCGATCCTCACGGCGCTCGTCGCTTCGCCCGGAGAACGTCCGCCGATGCGCGCGACGCGGATCGGCTACGGTGCGGGGCGCTCGGACTTTCCGCTTCCGAACGTGCTGCGCGTCTCGATCGGAACGAAGCTCGAGGCACCCGGCGCGAGCGACGAAGTCGTGGTCCTCGAAGCCAACATCGACGACATGTCGCCGCAGCACTTCGAGCTTGCGATCGAGCGCGTTTTGGCGGCCGGCGCCTACGACGTGTGGTTGGCCCCGGTGACGATGAAAAAGTCGCGCCCGGCGATCCTGTTCGGAGCGATCGCGCCCTCCGAGCTCGAGGCCGCCGTCGCCCGCGCGATGCTGCTCGAAACGAGCACGCTCGGCGTGCGGGCCCGGCGCGAGCGGCGCCACGTGCTGGAACGGCGGATCGAGTCGCTTGCAACCGAATTCGGTCCGGTACGGGTAAAGATAGCCGACGCCGCCGGGTCGGTCCGCCGTACGCTCGAATACGACGACGTCGTGCGAATCGCGCGCGAACGGCAGCTGCCGATCGCGGAAGTCGCGGCTCGCCTCGAGGAGCTCCTCCCCCCGCCATGATCGTCCTGGAAGATCTCGACCGCAAGGAGCGCCGGCTCCGCGATCTCGTCCGTTCGCTGGACAGCGTCGTCGTGGCGTTTTCGGGCGGGGTCGATTCGGCGCTCGTTCTGAAAATCGCCGGCGACGAACTCGGGGAGCGGGCGCTCGGCGTCACCGGCCGTTCGGAGAGCCTGGCCGAGAGCGAACTCGAGGAAGCGCTGGGCTTTGCCGCCGCGGTCGGGGCGCGCCACGAAGTGCTCGAGACGCGCGAACTCGACGATCCGAACTATCGGGCAAATCCCGAAAACCGATGTTACTTCTGTAAGAAAGAACTCTACGGCCGCTTGAGCGAGATCGCGCGCGAGCGCGGCGCGAAGTGGATCGTGGACGGCTTCAATCTCGACGACGCGGGCGATTGGCGCCCCGGCCGCAAGGCAGCCGGCGAATACGCCGTGCGCAGTCCCTTGGCCGAAGCCGGCTTCGGGAAGAGCGAGGTGCGCGCGTTGGCGAAGAAGCTCGGGCTCGAGGTGTGGGACAAACCCGCTCTGGCTTGCTTGTCATCGCGCTTTCCGTACGGAACGCCGATTACGCTGGAACTCTTGCAGCAAGTCGATCGCGCCGAACAAGCCGTTCGCTCGGCCGGCATCCGAGTGTGCCGGGTGCGCCATCACGGCGAGGTCGCGCGCATCGAAGTTCCCGAATCGGAGATCGAACGGCTCGCCGAGCGCGAGGTGCGCGAGCGCGTCGTGGCCGGCGTCAAGGCGGCGGGCTACCGCTACGTCTCGCTCGATTTGGGCGGCTACGTCTCGGGAAATCTCAACCTGCGGACTCCGAGTGGCTGAGGCGCCGGATGACGCGGCGTCGCGGATTGGCGCAACACCGTCTTTGCCAATCGCGGAGCGTTGCTCGCGCTGTCGGCGGCGACGCTGGTCGTGTTCGGGCGTCCCAGCCGCAAATCGGCGCTGGCCGGCGTTCCGCTCGCGCTCGCGGGCGAGGCGGTTCGCTGCTGGGCCGTCGGTTACTCGGGCGTCACGACGCGCTCGGACCGCGTGACCGCTCCCGCGCTCGTCACCGCGGGGCCGTATGCGTACGTGCGCAACCCGTTGTACGTCGGCAACTTCATCACGGCGCTGGGCTTTACGATCGCGTTCACCGGCGCTCTTCCGGCGCCGGGCCGCTTGCTGTTGGGCGCTCTCGGACTCGGTTCGATGCTCGCCGTCTATGCGGCGATCGTCCCGCTCGAAGAGTCGTACTTGCGTAAAACCTTCGGGGCGAGTTTCGACGACTACGCCGCGCGAGTGCCGCGCTTGTTTCCGCGGGCGACTCCCTCCGAGCCGCAAACCGGTAGCTATGACGCGAACGTCATCGGCCGCGCCGAAACGCGCACGTTCTTGACCTTCGGCGCGATGCTGCTCGCGCTGGCGCTCAAGAAACCACGCTGATGGCGGCCAAGCGCTCCCACGGCGAACGGGCTCCGCTGCGCACCGCGCTCGTCTTCACTGCGGCGCTTGCGGTTCTCGAACTCGCGGGTGGGCTGTACGCTCACAGTCTCGCGCTCATAGCTGATTCGGCGCACGTCTTCATGGACGCATTTGCGCTCGGCGTCGCGACCTACGCCGCCGCTCAGGCGTTGCGCCCCGCCAATGCGCGGCAGACTTTCGGATTCGCGCGCATGGAGATTCTCGCCGCGCTGGTCAACGGCGGCTTGCTCTTCGCGGTCACGATTCTCATCGTCGTCGAAGCCGCCCGGCGCTTCGGCTCCCCGGAGTTACCGCAGGGCGGCATCATGCTCGCCGTCGCGCTCGTCGGCATCGCCATCAACCTCGCGCTGGGCTTCGCTTTGGCGCGCACCGCGGGGGACAACTTGAACGTGCGCGCCGCGTTGCTGCACGTCGCGAGCGATGCGCTCGGCGCGATTGCGGTTGCCGCTGCCGCCGTCCTCGTGCTGACCACCCGCAACGCGTGGGTCGACCCCCTGGCTTCGTTATTCGTGGCGGCGATAATCCTGTTCGGCGTCGCGCGGGTCGTGCGCGCCGCGACCGACGTTTTGCTCGAAAGCGCGCCGGAGCACGCGGCTATCCCGAAGGTGCGCGAAAGGCTCCGCACGCTCGACGGCGTTGCGGGAGTTCACGACCTCCACGTCTGGACGATCGGCGCCGGCGCTCACGTCCTCTCGGCACACATCCTGTTGCCGGACAAAAAGATCAGCGAGGCTTCCGCAATCCTGCGCACGATCGAAACCTCGCTGCGCGACGACTTTGGTATCACGCACGTGACCATTCAGTTCGAGTGCGAGTCCTGCGGCGACGACGACCGGATCGTCTGCACGCAAGTTGCCGGGCCGGCCGGCGGGAGTCAGAGCCACTAAACCGAGGGGCGCCGTCGCACGATCCGGAAGCAAACCAGTCCGTCATATCGAGAGGGATAGCACCGCATGAAAAACTCGAAAGCCGTCATTCTGAGCACCGCGCGGACGCCGTTCGGACGCCTGGGCGGCGCGCTGGCATCGCTCGCCGCGACCACGCTCGGGGGAGAGGCGATTCGCGCCGCGGTCGAGCGCGCGGGCCTCGATCCGGCGGAGGTCGAGCACGTGATCATGGGTCAAGTGCTGCAGGGAGGCGCCGGCCAAGCGCCCGCGCGTCAGGCGGCATACAACGCCGGCCTCGCCAAGACCGTCACCTTCGAGACGATCAACAAAGTGTGCGCCTCGGGGATGATCGCGATCGTGCACGGCGCGCGCTTGATCAACGACGATGACGCCGAGGTCGTCGTCGCCGGCGGCATGGAGTCGATGTCGAACGCACCGTACGCCGCGCTTTCGGCGCGTTTCGGATATCGCTTCGGCGACGGGACGCTGGTCGATCTCATGAATTACGACGCGCTGCTCGACCCTTGGTCGAAGATGACCATGGCGCAAGCGCAATCGGAGGTCAACGCCGATCTCGGAATCGCGCGCGACGTACAGGACGAGTTTGCCTACAACTCGCATGCCCGCGCGGCGAAAGCCACGGCCGACGCCACGCTCGCAGAAGAGATCGTCCCGCTCAAGGTCGCAACGAAGGCCAAGGGAAAGCTCGTCGTGGATGCGGTGCCGGTTGCGGCGCGCGCGCGCGTGCCGGTTGCCGCCGGCGCCGGCAACGGCGCTGCAGGTTCGCTCGGACACGAGCCGGCCGCGCATCTGGTGCCCGACGCAAAGCGCTTCTCGCCGTACCTCACCGGTGACGTGCCGTTCACGCTCGTCGACAAAGACGAACCGATTCGAGGCGACGCTTCGCTCGAATCGATGGCCAAGCTCCCGCCGCTCGAGCGAGGCGGAACCGTCACCGCCGGAAACGCGCCGGGCGTCAACGACGGAGCTGCCGCCGTCGTGCTCGCGAGCGAAGAGTACGCGGCCAAACACGGGCGCCCGTTCCTCGCGCGCGTCGTCGATCATGCCGCCGCATCGTGGGACCCGGCGTACCTCGCGCTGACACCGGCGATGGCTTCGCAGAAACTGCTCGAGAAGAACGGCCTGAAGGCGAGCGATATCGCGATTTGGGAAGTCAACGAGGCCTTCGCGGCGGTCGCCTGGAGCACCGCGCACCGGCTCGGTCTCGATCCTAAGGTACTCAACCAACTCGGAGGAGCGGTAGCTTTCGGCCATCCGGTCGGTGCCTCGGGCGCACGCATCACCGCTTCGGTCGTGCATCAGTTGCGTCGGCGCGGGGGCGGTCTCGGGATCGCCGCGATCTGCAGCGGCGGCGGCCAAGGCGACGCCATTCTCATCCGGGTCGAGTAAGGTGACGAGAGTTCTCGTCGTCGGTGCCGGCCAAATGGGGAGCGGCATCGCCCAGGTCGCCGCGCAAGCCGGCGATAGCGTCTGGCTCAACGACCGCGCGCCCGAATTCGTCGAACGCGGCCTCGGCGTCATCAAACGCAACCTCGAACGCTCGGTCGAAAAGGGCAAGCTGAGCGCCGAAGAGCGCGACGCGGCGCTACGCCGCATCAGGCCGCAGCTCGAGTGGGAACCGCTCGAGATCGACATCGCGATCGAAGCCGCCTCCGAAGACCTCGAGACGAAGCTCGGGATCTTCCGGCGGCTCGACGAGTTGACGCCGCCGGGCGCGATACTCGCCAGCAACACCTCCTCGATCTCGATCACGAAACTCGCCAACGCGACGCGCCGCGCGCCGCGCGTCATCGGCATGCACTACTTCAACCCCGTGCCGGTGATGAAGCTCGTGGAGATCATCCGCGGAATCGCAACCGCGCAGGAGACCTTCGACTTCGTCCGCGATCTCGCCGTCGCGCACGGCAAGACGCCGGTCGAGGTGCGCAACTTTCCGGGCTTCGTTTCGAACCGGGTTCTGTGTCCGATGCTGAACGAGGCGATCTTCGCGCTCTACGAGGGCGTCGGATCGGTCGAAGCGATCGACACCGTGATGAAGCTCGGCATGAACCATCCGATGGGACCGCTCGAGCTGGCCGACTTCATCGGGCTCGACACGTTACTCTCGATCTTGCTCGTGCTCTACGAGGGTTTCAAGGATCCCAAGTACCGCCCATGCCCGCTGCTCGTGGAGTACGTCGACGCGGGCCGGCTCGGACGCAAGAGCGGGCGCGGCTTCTACGACTACGCTGCGCGCGAGTCGAACGGCACCAAACCCATTCCCGCCGCGACCGCTCGCTGACGTGTCGACGGAAACTCGGCGGCGCGTTCAATTCGCGCCGACCGCCGAACAGCTCGAGATCGGCGCGCTCGCGCGCGAGGTCGCCCAGCGCGAGATCGCGCCGCATATCGCCGCGTGGGATCGCGCGCACCACTTCCCGCGCGAGCTGTACGGAAAACTCAACGCGGCGGGCCTGATGGGCTTGCCGATCGCCGAACGCTACGAAGGAGCGGGCGCCGATTACGTCTCGTGCGCGCTGGCGCTGGAGGAGATCGCGCGCGTCGACGCCGGAACCGCGGTCACGCTCTCGGTTCACTACATGATTGCCGCTGCGATCGATCGGCTCGGAAGCGACGCGCAGAAGCAGCGGTATCTGCCGCAGCTAGCCGCGGGCGACAAGATCGCCGGCTTCGCCTTGACCGAGCCCGGCGCCGGTTCCGATGCCGCGGCGATTCGCAGCAGCGCGCGCCGCGATGGGAGCGCATACGTTTTGAACGGCCGCAAACAATGGTGCACGAACGGCAGTTTCTCCGCCGTGACGATGGCGATGTTTCGCACCGGCGGGCCGGGCGCGAAGGGCGTTTCAGCCTTTCTCATCGAGGCGGAGACGCCGGGCATGACCGTCGAGAAGGTCACCGAGAAGCTCGGCATCCACACGAGCAACACCGTCGACCTCGCGTTCGACGACGCGCGCGTCCCGGCGGACGCGCTGCTCGGCGCCGAAGGCGCTGGATTCACCGGCGCGCTCGGCGCGCTCACCACGGGTCGCATCGGAATCGCGGCGCAGGCCACCGGCATTCTCGCGGCCTGTCTCGAGGCCTCGGTGAAATTCGCCAAAGAGCGCGAAGCGTTCGGGAAGCCGATCGGCGCCTTCGAAGGGGTCTCGTTCAAGATCGCCCAGATGGCGACCGACCTCGACGCGGCGCGCCTGTTGGTGTATCGCGCAGCGGCGCTGTACGATGCCGGCGAGCCCTTCGCAACCGAAGCCAGCAAAGCGAAGCTGTTCGCTTCGACCGCCGCGCGCAAGCATGCCGCCGAAGCGGTGCAGATTCACGGCGGCTACGGCTACACGACGGAGTTCCCCGTCGAGCGTTACTACCGCGACGCCAAAATCACGGAAATCTACGAGGGCACGAGCGAGATCCAGCAAGTGATCGTCGCGCGTTCGCTGCTAGGGAGACTCGACGCTTGAAGTTGATGGAGTTCCAAGGTAAAGAGCTATTCCGGCGCGCCGGCATCCCGACGCCGCGCGGTCAGCTGGCCAAGACGCCCGAGGAAGTCGCGGCATTCGTCGCGGCCAACCCCGGCTCGTGGGTGCTCAAGAGTCAAGTCCTCATGGGCGGTCGCGGGAAAGCCGGGGGCATCAAATTCGCCGACAACGCGGACGACGCGCGCAAACTCGCGACCGAATTGATCGGCAAGGTGCTCAAAAACGAGCAGAACCCGGACGGCGAAGAAGTCAGAGCGCTTCTCATCGAGGAGAAGGTCGACATCGCGAGCGAGGCCTACGTTTCGATCACGATCGATCGCGCCGTCAAGGAGCCCGTCGCGATCGTCAGCGCCAAAGGCGGGATGGACGTCGAGGAGGTCGCGGCGACCGACCCGGGAGCGCTCGCTCAACTCTGGATCGATCCCGCCATCGGCTTCCAGCCGTTCGAAGGCCGGCTGCTCGCATTCTCGGCCAATCTGCCCGAAGGCTACCGCAAGACCTTCCCTTCGATCCTCGGCGCGCTCCACGCGCTCTTCATGGACTACGGAGCGCAGCTGGTCGAGATCAACCCGCTCGTGCTGACCAAAGACGGCCGGGTCATCGCCTCGGATGCGAAGGTCGAGCTCGACGACAACGGGCTCTACAAGCATCCCGAACTAGCCGACTGGAAGAACGACACGCCTAAGGATGAAGATCAGGCGGCCGCCATCTCCATCGGGCTCGGGTTGTCGAACTACGCCAAGCTCGACGGCGACATCGGGGTCATCGCCAACGGGGCCGGCCTCGGCATGGGCACGATGGACGCCATCCGCAGCGCGGGCGGCTCGGCCGCGAACTTCCTCGACATCGGCGGCGGCGCGCAGGCGGACCTCGTCAAGAAGAGTTACCAGCTCGTGACGAGCGACCCGAAAGTGAAGGCGCTCTTCATCAATATCTTTGGCGGCATCACGCGCGGCGACCAGGTCGCAAAGGGCATCGTCGAGGCTCTTTCGGGCAACGATATCCGCAAGGTGCCGCTGGTGATCAGGCTGACCGGGACCAACGAAAAAGAAGGTCGCGAGATCCTAGCCGCCGCCGGAATGAACCCCGTCGAGACCATGGACGAAGGCGCCAAACGCGCCGTCGAGTTAGCCGCTTCCTAATGAAGAGGGTGGACTAAGCGTGTCTATTTGGCTGGATAAGAATTCGAAGGTCCTGGTCCAGGGGATCACGGGGCGCGAAGGGCTGTTTCATACGCAGCGGATGATCGCGTACGGCACGCAGATCGTGGGAGGCACCTCGCCGGGCAAGGGCGGGACGACGATCGAGGGCGGCCAGCCGGTCTTCAATACGGTAAGGGACGCGGTCGCCGCGACCGGCGCGAACGTTTCGATCATTTTCGTTCCCCCCGCGGCGGCGGCCGACGCGCTCTATGAAGCGCACGACGCTCAGATCGAGCTGGCGGTGTGCATCACCGAGGGCATTCCGGCGCACGATATGTTGCGGGTGGTGGCCACGACCGCCGGGATGCGGATCATCGGACCCAACTGCCCGGGGCTGGTTTCGCCGGGGCGGGCGCTGGTCGGGATCATGCCGGGCCAGATATTTAAAGAGGGCCGCGTCGGGATGATCTCGCGCTCGGGGACGCTGACCTACGAGATCGTCGACCTACTGACGAAAGCCGGGCTCGGGCAGTCGACCTGCGTCGGAATCGGCGGGGACCCGATCATCGGGACGACCTTCGTCGATTGCCTCAAGGCGTTCGCGAACGATCCGGAAACCGACGCGGTCGTCGTCTGCGGGGAAATCGGGGGCTCGGACGAGGAGGATGCCGCTGACTTCATTCGCGAGCACCTGCCCAAGAAGCCGGTCGTAGCCTTCATCGGAGGCCGATCGGCCCCCAAGGGCAAGCGGCTCGGTCACGCCGGCGCGATCATCTCCGGGAACTCCGGCACCCCCGAAAGCAAGCTTGCCGCGTTCAAGGCGGCAGGGGTTCCCGTCGCGGACCGCCCCTCGGAGATCCCCGAGCTGGTGAAGGGCCGGCTCGGAGCCCCCGTCTAGGGGTCCGAAAGAATTTTTCGGTCGCTGCGTCCTTTAACGAACTAAACAGAGGATTAACATTTGGCCGGACGAAGCGGCCTAGAGTGCGGGGCGTCACCTCACTTGTGGCGCCGTGCATTGCGCTAGTTGATTCGCATCAACTTCGCACGAAACATAACTGAACCGTCTAGGAGACAGTATGCTGAGACGCAGTCTCAGTTCGCTGATCCCCTGTCTAGCGCTCGTGGCGATCGACCAGGGAACTTGGGTTCTGGCCGCATGACCACGCACACGTTGAGCAGGACGATCGCGGACTCTGCGATTGGTCAGTCTATATCTGGCGCCAACCTTACGGCCGCAAGCTCGTCGCTAACAGCGACGGGTGAGTTCCGCCACATCGCCCTTTTAGGGAGGGACATCTATGTCTATGGCGTTCATGCGTGAGCGTCGCGGATGGCTGGCACGCGCCGCCGTCCTCGTCGCACTAGTTTTTGCCCTCGTGGGCACGTCGATCAGCCCGATCATGGCCGCAGGCGGTCAGTTCGGCAATTTATCGGGAACCGTCCTCGATCAGTCGACCAAGGCGCCGATCGGAAGCGCGAAGGTGACGGTCGTCAGCCCGAGCGGCACCTACCGTGCGACGACCGGCTCGAACGGTCAGTTCAGCATTCTCGGTGTGCCGGTCGACACGTACCTGGTCACGGTCGAGGACCCTGGCTATCTCCCGGCGACCTTCTCCGGCGTCACGATTCAGGGTGACCAGACGCAAGGTATGGGCCTCATCCTGCTCGGCAAGGAAAAGGAAATCGGGCATGTGACGGCTCGCTCGCAAGCCGGCGCGTTCCAACCGACGCAGACGACCGATACGTTCCAGGTCGACCAGAACCGCATTTTGCAGTCGGTCGGTAAGCTGGCGGGCACGAACGAGAACAACGTTCTGTTGGCCGTTCCCGGCGTGACCTTGACCAACGCGGGCATGCCTACGATTCGCGGCGGCGCTTCGCGCGAGGTCGGCTACCAGTACGACGGCGTCAGCTTCACGGAACCATTTCTCGGCAATAACGGGTCGAACGGCCTCGTCAACGGCCTGGGCTCGGTTCAGGTCGTCGAGGGTGCCGGCGACGCCACCCAAGGCAACGTCGGTTCCGGCGTCATCAACGTCATCCCGAAGCGCGGCACGTATCCGGGTTTCGGCTTCGTCGATCTCGAAGCGGGCGGCCCGAATTTCTCGCACCAGTTCGCGTTTGAGGAAGGCCTCGCGACGTCGAACGGCACGATTTCGGACTACATCGCGTATACCGGCCGGCGCTTCGATCCGTACTTCGGCTATTCGCAACAGAATCAGGGCGCGTACGGTAACTACTTCTCGGACCAGTACACGAACAACAACCAGCTCACCAACAATTTCATCTTTAAGTTCGGGAAGAATCAAGCACAGTCGCTGCAGGTTCTCTACACGAACATCTCGGAGACGGCGCTCGGCAATCTGGGAGGGATCCCGAACGGCGGCGTACCGGGCGGGAACGGTCTGTCGTACTACCCGTACGATAGTCTGTCGCAAGAGGGTGAGTACTACGGTCCCGGTAGCCTAACCGGATACACCGCGGCACAGTATGCCAGCCTCATCGGATTGGATTATGGCGTCCCAGCTACCAACTCGACGATTCCATCTCCACAGGTCAACGCGTCGTTGCAGACGACGTTCTTGAAGTTCGAATACGACAACAACCTGAACTCCACGACGTTCATGGCGTTGCGCTACTACAACTGGAACCAGCTCATCGCCAACGACACCTCGTTCAGCCTCGGTCCCGGCAGCGGCGGAATCACCGTCAACCAGACCGTCGGCGGCCCCACCACAGGTATGTCGTTCGACATCACGCATCAATTCGCGTCGAACCTCCTCGTCTCGCTGAACACCAAATACGACCTCCAGCATCCCATCTGGGATGCGCAGGAACCGCAAGTCGGTTTCTTCGGCCTCAACGAGTTCGACCCCAGTCCAGCCACCGACCCCGTTCCGGCCGACTGGTTGCCGGGCGGCTACATCTACAACTACTTCACCAGCAAGGGTGAAGCGGTGCCGCGCATCCCGATCTGGGGGATCAATTACCACCAGAGCTTCTTCCAAAACTACGGAACGGGCATCCGCTTCCAGTACACGCCGACGTCGGCGATGCACATCGACGCGGGCGTCCGCTACGAAGGTCAGAACAGTCACTGGTTCAACCAGCTCGAGCAGTACGGGCAAGGGATTCCGACTGGTACGCCGGGTGGTCCGTACTCGGTCCTCCCCTCGTCTTGGACGAGCTCGTTCCTGAACCCGACGGAATGGGAGCCCCGGATCGGCGTCAGCTACCAACTGAATACGCAGAATTCAGTCCGCGCTTCCTACGGACGTTCGGCGGTGTTCATCAACGCGCAGAGCGGCGGCACGCCGTTCCAGCTGTGGAACCTCGCGCCGTACACGAAGATTCCGGCCAAGCCCGGTGCGCAGTGTATCGCCGGGATCAGCGGAAACTCCGTTCCCTGCTCGTTCTACTCGCAACAGTTGTACTGGCAAGGTGACAACGTGGAAGCGCCCGACGCAGGTGGAACCCAACCAGGCCTCTACAACAACTACGACCTGAGCTTCAACCACGCGTTCAACAACGGCTGGGGCGCACGGGCCACCGGCTTCTACAAGCTCGGAACCAATTTGCCGGCTTTCGGCCTGATCGAGTTGCTACCCGGTGGCGGCGCGATCTTCGGTACGAACAATCAGGGCTTCAATCGCACGACGGGCGTCGAGCTCGACGTGACGACGCCGTCGAAGCCGGTCGGCTGGTCCGGCTTCTTCGCAGCAACCTACCAGAACGTGCTCGGCACGACGCCGCCCCTCTCTGAGAACGAGACGAACGTCCCGCTGCTGCCTTCAGCCTCGATCGAACTCGGAAACATCTATCGAGCCGGCTACGTTTCGCCGTTCTCGATGCGCCTCGGCACGACGTTCAAGACGGCAAGCGGATTTACCGCGACGCCGGTCCTCCAATTCGACGTTGGATACCCGTACTCTCAGGGCACCCTCATCGCCGCGAACTGCAACGGGAAGAACGTCAACATCGTTCAGGCCAACTTCGGTTGCGGAGCACCGGATATCAACAACGGGTTGTACGCCAGCAGCGGAAACAACCTCGCGACCGGCTACTACGATCCGGCGGATCCTGGGACGAACTTCAATCCCAATCTGGCCGCGACGCGTGGCGTCAACCAGACCGCTGCAGCCGGCGGCTACCTCTCGCACATCAACCTGCAAGCGGGCCTAACGTTGCAATACGCGATCAAGTCGAGCACGGTCGGTATCCAGTTCATCAACCTGTTCGGCAACGGATTCGTCAACTCGGTTCCAGCGCTCAACCCGTGGTACCAGCCGGTTACGACCGGAGTATCGGGCCCGCAGACCAGCTACAACGCCGATTGCTTACAGTATGGCTCGGCGCGTGGCTGCTCGAACATTCCAAAAGCGGCCTACGCCTATAGCAACGGGTCATACGTCCTATCGAACGGAAACTTCACGCAGGGCTCCGCGATCGCGCCGCTGCAGCCGTTCGCTTTTACCGTCTACTATCAGCTGAAGCTGTAATCCGGAAAGGAAAGAAAATTTGAAAACCAATCTAAGGGTCCTTTCCGCGTGCGTCGTAGGAGCGATAGCGGTATCGGGATGCGGAGCGTCGTCTGGAACCGGCTCTCCGGGTCCCAACAAAATCCAGCCTCCGGGCGCGAACGTGCTGCAACTCGCAGTCGGAACGGCAAACATCTATGGAACAGGGTCCGGGGTCAACGTCGTGACGACGTACCGGCAGCCAAAGGGCTCTTCGGCCCCAGGCGACAGCGGCGCGCTAACCAACTCGCCGACCCTGACCATCCCTAGCGGCTTTCCGGCTGCACCTGGGATAAGTGGGCCGGCCATTGGGGCCGATCCGCTCTCGACGATCATCACCGGCCCGGCGCTGACGGAGATTCCGAATCCTCCGACCGGTGTCGGCTCGATGACTGCCACGGCGCAAGCGCCACCGGAACCGATCAACACGACGACGACGACCTTCGGCCAGGCCGGTGGTGTTTTCGGCCTCGGTATCGAGCCGTTCAACTACACCTCGGCAAGCGGAACGCCGTTCGCCGTCAATCCCTATCCGGTGCCGCTGTATGACGCGCTGGCGGGGGCTGCGCCGCCGACGTTCAGCAGCCTCACCGGCGATCCGAATCAAATACCGGCAGCTTGGGGAGGCGTGCCCGCCTTCGACATTCTCGGGACCGGACAAGCCCCCAACGGTAGCGGAATCGTACCAGGCGGTACGGCTGGCATCAGTGCGGGCCTCAACGTCTTCCAGATCCCCCCGGCTGCGAACGTGCCCTACTCCTTGACGGTAACGATCGCGCAATCGAGTAGCGGTACGTTCACGAAGACCGCAAGCGCGCAAATGGCCTCGACCGTGCTCTTGCCGACCATGGCGTCGCCAACCTACACGCCTGATGCAACCGGAAACGGCGGGGTGTTCGGAATCACCCTTCCGGCCGGTGTCACGGAGGCTTACCTCGAGGTGGTCGACTTCGGTACGCAGGACGGGGCCGACAACGCGTTGCCGAATTGCAACGGTGCGTCGGTCGGTGCTCCGATCTTCTACACGTTCGAAGCCACCGCCAGCGGCACGTTCACATTGACTGACACGATGGGTCCTGGTGGAGTTCAGTCAATTTGTGCGGCCGCTGACAATTCGACCGTGAACGGTGCTCCCACCGCTCCGGACATCGTTTATACGTGGGCAATCGGGTTCGATTACCCCGCATACGAGGCGTCCTATCCGAACAGCAAGGGGAACCCCGCACCCACGATCCTCGGAGCCTCAGGTCAGTCGGACATCACGATCTCACCTGCGGGAATCTTCAATCCGGCGCCTCCGCTGCCGCCGGCGGCCAGCTTCCGGCACAACAGAGGTCTCCACTTCAAGCACCGGTAGGTCTAACCGAGTCTCTTGAAAAGCAATGCGGTCTCCGGAACTATCCGGAGACCGCATTCTTTTGTTGTATCTGGCTTGCCCCGAAAGGTTGTAGGTGCGAGCCGAGGTACAGCGAGCGGATGACGTACGGCTATCACTGCGAGGAATGCGAAGAGGCCGCGTGGCCCGCGACGACGCGTTCCGAACTCCAGTGGCTCAAAGATCGCGAGCACGTCGTGCGTGAGGTCGCGCGGCACGTCGCAGCCGGACTCGACACGTGGATCGTCGAGGCGCTCGATTTTCTTGAGAAGCATCGTGGGCATAGCGTCGCGATCAGTCGCCGGCCTACTTAGCGCGTCGCGCGTCGTACGTCGCTGCTGTTGGTTGCTGCGTGGGGTGGCGCGGGGTAACGCTCCGGGACCGCTGTCGATTTCCCCATCCAGGGAAAATCGACGCTGCACCGCTCGGAGCTCTCGCGCATCCGGCGCTTCGCTCCGAGTCGGAGCTCCCGGAGCGTCACTGCGCGCTGGCCCCACGCAGCCAACCCTGCGCGCGTTGGTAAGGCGCTTAAGTGTAGCGCATTGGCGAATTGATCGCGTCGCAGCAAGGGGGAAAAGGAGAACGGCGCTCCTCCGTGAGCGCCGTTCTCCTTTTCTCTGCGGGCTGGGTTATTGGGGGATTTTTAGTTCTTGGCCGGCTTGAATGGTGGGCGCGCTGAGGTGGTTCGCGACCGTGATTTGGTCGATAGTGTCCTGAACGTTGCCGCCGTCGGCGGTGTATTTCGCGGCGAGCGACCAGAGGCTGTCGCCGCGCTGGACGGTGGCAGTCGTAAAGCGCTCGGGGCTCGCGGCGTAGAGTCGCGATGACGAGAGGGCCGGGACCGCGATCAGCGCACCGAGCGCGGCCATTGCGAGGGCCGGCGTCAGGGTTATCCGCTTGCGTCTCGGCGTGTACATCTCTCATCTCCTAGCCCATATATTGGGCCAAACGCCTGTTCGTCCACCACATTTTAGCAACCGGCTGTGGATATGTCAAGGATTTCTCGAACGTATGTTTGCATTCAAAGGACCTCTTGTGCTACCCTCGTGCTAATCGCGGCGTGGTTTCGCGCCGCAGTCAGTAGGAGTGCCACATGGCAGAGCGAGCCCCGACGGAGCGCCAGGCGCGTATCCTCGAGGTCATCCGCGACTTCACGGAAGAGCGCGGCTACCCGCCGTCGGTCCGCGAAATCGGCGAACGGGTCGGCCTTTCATCCTCCTCGACGGTTCAGGCCCATCTCAAGACGCTCGAGAAGCGCGGACTGATCCACCGGGATCCCACCAAACCGCGCGCCCTCATCGCGAGCGGATCCCGCGCCTTCCAGCGCGCGGAAGCCGACTACGGCGTTTTGCCGATCGTCGGAAAAGTGGCGGCCGGCGTGCCGATCACGGCCACGGAGAACCTCGAGGGCGAATACGTCGTGCCGGCCGAGCTGGCGCGCAAGCCCGGCACGTTCATGCTGCGCGTGCAGGGCGACTCGATGATCGAGGCGGCGATTCTGGACGGCGATTTGATCGTCGTGTCGCCCCAACCCGACGCCCGCAACGGCGAGATCGTGGTCGCAATGGTCGACGGTGAAGCGACGGTCAAGCGCTTTTTCCGGGAAGCGGGCCGCGTGCGCTTACAGCCTGAGAACCGCACGATGCGTCCGATCTTCAGCGACGAGGTGAGCGTTCTCGGGCGCGTCGAGGCCGTCGTCCGGAAGCTCTAACGCTGGGCTAAACTGGGCCGCCGGGGGAACGGGACTTCGGCGCGAATCTGCCTCCCCCGTGACCTCGACGTTCCGCGGCAAGCTCGAAGCGATCGAGGCGTCGCTCGTTCCACGCATCCGGGCTTTCTCGGAAAGTCCGGAGATGTTGGCCATCCGCTGGGGCCTGCCGTGGAGCTTTGCCGGTCTCGGCGCCGGCCTTCCGATCTTCATGCTGCTCCGGCCGAGCGGCTCGCTGCTGGACCGCTTCTCGCATTCGTTCGGAGCGGCGTTCGGCGTGATGTCGGCAGTCCTGGTCATCCTGCTCACGCTCGACTTGGCGCGACGGCGCGCGGTCCCGGTTTGGCTCGCGCTGCCGACCGCGCTTACGGCATTCGTTCTCTCGCTTCCGTACGGCGAGACGACGTCGTTCGTCGACCTCGCGACGGCTCTTGGTTCGAGCGGACTCTTCCTCGCGATCGGCGTCGCGTTGATCGACGTGAATGTCCTGCGTTTGACCCGGAGACGCCTCGGAAACGTGACCGGCTCGGTCGTCGGCGGCGCCGCGATCGTGGGCACCGCGGTTTTCTTGCTCTCGCGCGGCATTTCGTTGACCCTCGAACTCGACCGGCTGATCGAGCCGATGGGAATGCTGGGCGACACGCTCACCGCCTTGCTCGTCCTGACGTTCGTCGAAACGCTTTTGTGGACGGTCGGGATCCACGGGCCGGCGCTGCTCGCCGCGGTCGTGCTACCTGTCTACATCAAGCTGCAGTTGGAAAACACCGAAGCGCTCGCGCACGGTCAGCCGCTGCCGCACATCGTCACGGTCTCGATCTTCCTCTTCGTTTTTCCGGGAGGCGCCGGCGCAACGTTGCCGGCGGTGCTGTTGCTCTTGCGCAGCAAGGTCAAGCGCATCCGTACCGTCGCGTTCGCGACCCTCGTGCCGTCGATCTTCAACGCGAACGAGCCGCTGATGTTCGGCCTGCCGGTCGTCCTCAATCCGACGCTCGGCGTTCCGTTCGTCCTCGCACCGCTCGTGCTCGCGCTGATCACGTACTACGCGACGGCCTTGGGCTGGGTCGCGCGAACCGCGTACTACATCCCCTCGACGATTCCGATTCCGTTCAACGTCTTCGTCGCGACCCGCGACTGGCGCTCGCTCGTACTCATCGCCGTCAACTTCTCGGTTTCGCTGCTCATCTACGCACCCTTCGTCGCCACCTACGAACGGCTCGAGAAGAGGCGCGAGAGCGACCAGGCCGCATGATCGAAGCGCTGCTCGAACGCTTTCCGGTCGCGCCGGCGGTAGCGCGCGCCGCGCGCGCCGCGGCAGCGCGAGCCGGCGGCGCCGATCGTTCGGACCGCGCCGAAATCGAAGCGCGCGTGCTCGCGGCGTTCCTCGAAGAAGGCGTGAACGAAAGCGATCTGGCCGCGACCTATGGCTACGGCTACGACGACGCCGGACGCGAGCGCTATGAATCGCTGCTGGCGCGAGTGCTCGGAGCGGAGCGCGCCTTCGCGCGGCTTTCATTCGCAAGCGGCACCAGCGCGATCGTGACGGCGATCGCGGCCTGCCTGCCGCCGCGCGGCCGCATTTTAGCCGCGACCGGCGTGCCGTACGACACGCTGCGTAACGCGCTCGTCGGCGCTCCACACTCGCTCGTCGCGCAGGGTGCAAGCTATGCGGAAGTCCCGCGTGCGTCAAACGGCGGCGCCGATCTCGATGCGATTGCCGCCGCGGCGGAGATCGGCGTGGACGTCGTCTTCGTGCAGCGCTCGCGCGGTTACGCGCCGCAGCGCTCGCTCTCGTCGGCGGAGTGCGGCGAGATCGCCCGCGCGGTGCGCGCCGTCGCCGCGCAAGCTTTCGTCCTGGTTGACAACTGCTACGGCGAGCTGGTCGAGACGAGCGAGCCGACCCACCATGGCGTCGACGCGGTCATGGGTTCGCTGATCAAGAACCTCGGCGGCGGGATCGCTCCGGCGGGCGCTTACGTTGCCGGCCGCGCCGAGGTCATCGAACGAGTCGCGGCCCGGCATTACGCGCCGGGTCTGGGCACCGGCGTGGGACCCAGCTTCGGCCTGACGCGCGACCTGGTGCACGGGCTGTTCCTCGCGCCGCTCGTCGTCGGCGAGTGCTTGGCAGGGCTCGACTTCGCGGCGGCCCTGTTCGAGGAACTCGGCTTCCGGGTCGACCCGCGGCCGGGCGGACCGCGTCGCGACATCGTGCAGGCCATCGCCCTTGGAGATGCGGCCAAGCTGGTCGCCTTTGCCCGCGGGCTACAGCGAGCGATGCCCGTCAACGCCGGGTTCGCGCCCGAAGCCGGTCCGGTGCCCGGCTATCCCGAGCCGGTGGTCATGTCCGGCGGGGCGTTCGTTCCGGGCGCCACGATCGAGCTTTCCTGCGACGCGCCGCTCCGGCCGCCCTATGAAGTCTACTTGCAGGGAGGCAGCTCTCGCCTCCACGTGGCAGCCGGGGCGCTCTTCGCGGCTGAAGAGCTCTTCAAAGAAAGCAAATGAAGCGTGCCGGAGAAGTCCAGCCCAGTGATTGTGGGAGAGCGCCAATGAGCGAGCCAGACGCCATTTCAAAGAACGGCGAAGGGACGTATCGGCGCCGGTACGTGCGCGTCCCGGTCGGGCTCGACGTCAATTACGTTCGCGACGGGTTCGACGAGGCCAAGGCGGGACGGCTTTCCGACCTCGGTGGCGGCGGCGTACGCCTAGCGAGCGATGAAGACCTCGCGCTCGGAGCGGTGTTGCTCTTGCGTTTCGAACTGCCGACAGCTTCGCGCGAACTCGTGGCGCGAGGCCGCATCGTGCTTTCGTTCTACGATGCCGAGGCCCAGCAGTTCTTCCACGGGATCGCCTTCACGCAGATCGACCCGCGCGATCAGGAAGTCATCGTCACGTACGTCAACGACGAAGTCCAGCGCATCGCGTCGATCGAGGAAAAGGCCGCAGAATAAGGCTTCGCGCCGAGGCGGCGCGCTTCTAGCGGCGGCTTCCCATGAAGCCGTAAAAGAAATAACGATTGCCGTCGGTCGTCTCGACGACGATGCGCGTTTCTTCCAGGGTCGCGCTCGCGATCGTTTTGCCTGCGAGCGTATCGAGGATCCCCTGCGTTTGTTCGAACTCCGCTTCGCGCAGGGAATCGGCGTCGATCTCCATCAAATTGAGGAGTTCGTCGAGGGTCCCGTGTCCCGTTGGGTCAGCGCCGGTACCTATGTCGCAGCCCTCCTCTGGCGTCTCTCCGGGGGAGTTCGACCCGCGGGGGACCAAACTCTCGCAAGAAAATGTATATCCTAGAGGTAATGGGCGGCCCCCTTGACGGCAAGACCTGGACCTTCGAGCGGGAGATTACGATCGGCCGGGACGACGCCCTAGCCGGGGCCTGCATTACGCTTGACCGCTATATTTCGCGTCAGCACGCCCAACTCCGCGAGGAAGGCGAGGGGCTCGTCCTGACCGACCTTTCCAGCCGGAACGGGACCAAGCTCGACGGACAAACCGTGACGGCCGCGACTCCGATTCCAATTGCCCTCGGGGATCGCTTTATCGTGGGCCGGACGCTTCTGCGCGTCGCAAAGAGCTGATGCAAACGGTCGTGACTCCCAGCTCGGCGCGGGCCATCGCGCGGACGCTGCCGCGACCGCTCGGTTTCGTTCCGACGATGGGCGCGCTTCACGCGGGCCACTTGGCGCTCGTCGAGCGCGCCAAGCTCGAGAACGCGTCGGTCGTCGTCTCGATCTTCGTAAACCCGTTGCAGTTCGCACCGGGCGAAGACTTCGAGCGTTACCCGCGCGCGTTCGAGAGCGATCGCAACCTGCTGGGGGAGCGCGGGGTCGAGTTGCTTTACGCACCGCAGGTCGAACGCATGTATCCGCGCGGGTTCGCGACCTCCATCGATCCCGGTCCGCTCGGGTCGCGGTTGGAAGGCGCGCGCCGGCCGGGACACTTTGCGGGCGTTGCGACGGTCGTTGCGAAGCTGTTACACGCGCTCGAGCCGACCTCGCTTTATCTCGGGCAGAAGGACGTGCAGCAGAGCGCGGTGATCCGGACGATGTTACGCGACCTCGACATGGCGACGAATCTGGTGGTTGCGCCGACCGTGCGCGAATTCGACGGCTTGGCGCTCTCGAGCCGAAACCTCTTCCTGGACGGCGCGGCTCGCGCTGCGGCGCCGAGTTTCTTTCGCGCGTTGCAAGCCGTCGGCGCAGCCATCGAGCGCGGAGAACGAGATGCCCCGAGCGCGCTCGCGACGGGTCGCGCGCTGCTCGAAGCCCCGCTCGATCTGGGATTACCTAGAAATCGTCGATCCGGCAACGTTCGTCTCGCTCGAGCGCATCGCGCGCCCGGCGCTCGTCGCCGGCGCGGTTTTCGCCGGCGCGACGCGGCTCATCGACAACCTGTCCCTCGCCGGAGCCGATGGCCTCGATCCGGTGCTGACGCCGCTTCGTCCGCGCGCCGTGCCCGCGGCGCGATGAGCCGCCGGATTCTGCTCGGCGTGACCGGCGGCATCGCGGCCTACAAGGCCGCGGCGCTCGTTTCGACGCTCGTGCAGCGCGGCGACGACGTCACCGTGATCTTGAGCGACGGCGCGCGCGAATTCGTCGGCGTCGCGACCTTCGCCGCCTTGACGCGCAAGCACGTGCATTCGTCGCTGTGGGACGAGCCCGAAAAGATTCCGCACATCTCGCTCGTGCGCGAAGCCGACGTGCTCGCCATCGTGCCCGCTACCGCGAACATCATCGCGAAGCTGGCCCGCGGCATCGCGGACGACCTGCTCAGCGATGCCGCGCTCGCCGCACGCATCCCGATCCTCATCGCGCCCGCGATGAACGATGCGATGTACGAGCATCCGGCGACTCGCGAGAACCTGGCCACGCTCGATGCGCGCGGCGTGACGATCGTCGAACCGGGCACCGGCTTTTTGGCCGAGCGGGAGTTCGGCGTCGGGCGCTTGGCCGATCAAGACGCGATCCTCTCCGCGCTCGACGGGCTTTTCGAGCGCGGCAAGGATTTGCAGGGCGAGCACGTCTTGATTACCGCGGGTCCGACTCGCGAAGCGATCGATCCGGTGCGCTTCCTTTCGAACGCCGCCAGCGGATCGACGGGCATCGAGTTGGCGCGCGAGGCGATCGCCCGCGGCGCGGAAGTCGATCTGGTCTTGGGTCCGACTTGGCTCGAAGCGCCGCGCGACGCGCGCGTCACGCGCGTCGTCAGCGCCCAAGAAATGTACGACGCGACTTTGGCGCACGCCGAGTCGGCCGACTTCGCGATCGCGAGCGCCGCGGTTTCGGATTGGCGTCCGGTGACGGTGTTCGGACAGAAGGCGAAAAAACACGACGGGCCGAGCAGTCTCGAACTCGAGCGCACGCCGGATATCCTGGCAGCGCTCGGCGAGCGCAAGCGCGGCAGTTTTCTGCTCGGCTTCGCCGCCGAAACCGAAAACCACGAGCAGAACGCGCGGGAGAAGTTGCGCGCCAAGCAGCTCGACGCGATCGTCGTGAACGACGTCTCCGGGGGCGCCGGTTTTGGCGAAGGCGACAACGAGCTGGTGCTGCTTTGGGGCGACGAGGAGCGCGCGCCGCTCGGCCGCGCCTCGAAGCGCCGGCTCGCTCGCCGCTTGTGGGACGCCATGCTCCATCTGCGCTCGCGCAACTAGTCCGCTAGCGTGCTGCTCGCGATCGACGTCGGCAACACCGAGACGAAGCTGGGGTTCTTCACGGCGGAACAGAGCGGGTTACTCGCTCTGCACAAGACTTGGCGCGTGACGACGACGCGCGGACAGACGGCCGATGAATTCGGCGTGCTCTTTCGCGCGCTCTTTGCGGGCGCAGGTGTCGAGACGGGTGCGGTTCGGGCGATCGTCGTCTCGAGCGTCTTGCCGCAGAACGACCGTGCGCTGGCCGAAGCGTGCCGCGCGTACTTCGGCCCCGAGCCGCTTTTCTTCAGCGCGACGAACCAGCAACTGATGGACGTCACGACCGAGCGGCCGGGCGAGCTCGGCAGCGATTTGCTCGCCGCCGCGATCGCCGCCCGCGAGTTGTACGGGACGCCGCTCGTAACCGTCGGCTTCGGAACCGCTACGACGTTCGGAGCCGTTTCGCGCGAAGGCGAGTTCGTCGGCGCGGCGATCGCGCCGGGAATCAGAATTTCGATCGACGCGCTTGTCGCCCGGACGGCAAAATTGCCTCAGGTCGCGCTCGAAGCGCCGAACGGGCCGATCGGTCGCGATACCGTCGCGGCGCTGCAGGCCGGAATCGTGTTCGGTTTCGTGGGTCAGACTGAAGGCATGCTCGCGCGCATGCGCGGGGCGATCGGCGAAGACGCTCGGGCCGTCGCGACCGGCGGACTCGCCGAGATCGTCGCTCGCCACACGAGCGCGATCGACGCCGTCGAACCCCATCTCGTCTTGCTCGGTTTGCGGCGGTTTTATGAGTCGCAGCGGAACGTGGTATAATACCGCGTCATGTCGCTCGCTATCCCGCCACTCCGCATCGGAGCGCTCGAGATCTGGCCGCCCATCGTGCTCGCGCCGATGTCCGGGGTCACCAATCGTACCATGCGGGCGCTGTACAAACCCTTCGGCTTCGGGCTGACCGTCACCGAATTCGTCTCCTCGAACGCGCTCGAGCACGGAAACGCGCGCACGATGGAAATGATCGATCAGCACGGCGTCGAGCACCCCGTTTCGACGCAACTGTGGGGGAACGATCCGGCGGTGATGGCCTACGCCGCCCGCGTCGTGCGCGAGTGCGGGGCCGACATCGTCGACATCAATTTCGGATGTCCCGCGCCCAAGGTCACCAAGACCGAAGGCGGCAGCGCGTGCTTGCGTGACGTCGAGCGCTGCGAGGCCATCATGCGCGCCGTCGTCGCGGCAGTCGATTGTCCGGTTACCGTCAAGATGCGCTTGGGGTGGACCGAGAACGAGCTGGTCTACCTCGAGGTTGCGCGGCGCGCGCAAGCCGTGGGGATACGGGCGCTGACGCTGCACGCGCGCACCGCCAAGCAGTTTTACAAGGGGAGCGCCGATTGGGAACACATCGCGGCGCTCAAAAGCGCCGTCGATATTCCCGTCGTCGGCAACGGCGATCTTAGCGATCCCGTCGATGCGCTCGCAAAGATGAAGCGGAGCGGGGTCGACGGGATCATGCTGGGTCGCGCGGTCTTGGGCAATCCGTGGCTCGTGAGTCGCCTTGCCGCTTTGCTCGACGGGCGCGAGCCCGAGGCCGAGCCGTCGCCGGCGGAGCGCTTGCGCTACGCGATGCATCACTATCGCGTGATGGTCGACGAATGGGGCGAAGCTCGCGCCGTTCCGCAGATGCGCAAGCACCTGGGGTACTATTTGCGAGGTTTCAGCGGAGCGGCCGAACTCCGCGAACGGGTGATGCGCACCCCGACCGCCGCCGAGACGCTGCGCGAAGTCGAAGCGACGATCGCGAAGCTCGAGACGCCGCAGCGAGCGCTCGCGTTCGCGTGAGCGTCGAAATAAACGCCGGCCTCCTTGCGGAGGCGTACGAGAATTATCGCGCCTATCTGAATCCGCCGCTCGCGCGGCTGATGAAACTCTCCGGCTCGCCGGTGGAAGTCCGCGCGCAAGGCTGCACGATCCTCGATCAGACCGGCAAGGAATACTTGGACTTCGCCGGCGGTTACGGCGTCTTCACGCTCGGACACCGCCACCCGCGCGTCCTCGCCGCGGTTCGCGAACAGCTCGAGAACCTCGCCTTATCCGGCCGCACGATGTTCAGCCCGCCCATGGGACGTCTGGCGAAACGGCTTGCCGAGATCACGCCGGGAGATCTGCGGATCTCGTTCTTCGCCAATAGCGGAAGCGAGGCGATCGAAGGTGCGCTCAAATTGGCGCGCGCCGCCACCAAACGCCGCAAGTTCGTCGCCACGCACGACGCCTATCACGGCAAGACCTTCGGCGCGCTTTCGGTGAGCGGAAGCGAACCGTATCGCGAACCCTTCGAGCCGCTGCTCGAAGTGGAGTTCGTGCCGTACGGCGACGTCGACGCCCTCGCGCCGGCGCTCGAAGACGCCGCGGCCTTCGTCGTCGAGCCGGTGCAAGGTGAGGGCGGCGTCAACGTTCCGCCGGCCGGTTATCTGTCGCGCGCGCGCGAGCTGTGCGACGCGGCCGGCGCACTCTTGATCGCCGACGAAGTCCAGACCGGTCTCGGCCGTTGCGGCATGGCCTTCGCCTGCGAACGCGACGGCGTCGTTCCCGACGTCATGGCGTTAGCGAAAGGACTCTCCGGCGGCGTCGTGCCGATCGGCGCGTACGTTGCGCGCCCTTCGGTCTGGGACGAAGCTTTCGGCAAGGCGCCCTTGCTGCACACCTCGACGTTCGGTGGTAACCCGCTTGCGTGCACGGCGGCGCTCGCCGCGCTCGACGTGCTCTTCGACGAAGGTCTGATCGAAAATGCGCGCGTGCGCGGGGAGCAGCTCTTGCACGGCGCCAGCCTGATCGCCGCCGAATACCCTGGAGTGATTCGCGAGGTGCGCGGGCTCGGACTGCTCGTCGGCGTCGAACTGACGAACGAAGGCTACGGCGGGGCACTCGTACCGGAACTGCTCAAGCGCGGTGTAACCTCCGCCTGGACGCTCAACCGGCAGCGCGTGATCAGGCTCGAACCGCCCCTCATCGTAACTGCCGAAGAAGTCTCGCGCGCGCTCGAAGCGCTGCGCGGCGCGGTGCACGCGGCAGCCGCGACCCTCGGATCGCTCGGCTAGATGCCGTTCGTCGAGACGACCATCGTCATCGAGGCACCGGCTCGAGACGTTTACGAACTCGCGAAAAAGCAGGAACGCTTTCCCGAATTCATGCCCGACGTCGAATCGGTCGTGATCCTCGAGCGCGAGCCGCACCGCATGATTTCGCGCTGGAAAACGCTGGTCGAAGACGCGCCGATCGAATGGACCGAGGAGGACCGTTTCGACGACGCGGCGCTACGCGTCGACTACAAGCTGATCGAAGGCGATCTCGATACCTTTGAAGGCAGCTGGACTTTCGAGGACGGCGACGGCCGGACTCACGTAACGCTCGGCGTCGAGTTCGATTTCGGCGTACCGACGCTGGCCGAACTCATCGGCCCGACGCTCGCGCGCAAAGTTCGCGAAAACGCGGAGATGATGCTCGCCGCGCTCAAGCGCGAAGCGGAATCCGCAGCCCGCGTTCCCGCGGAGTAGCCGCACTACCTAGAAGAAGCCGGGAGGCGTTCTCGACCAGCCGAGTTGAGCGTAGAATGAATCCCGGCTAGTTCGGTAGCGAGAAGGCGACGATTTGATTCGAGTGGGCGTCGTTGGTCCAGAAGCGCTCGCCGTCGACCGCGAGGGAAATCATCGCAAAGGGTGATTGCGCGACCGTGACCGGGATGGCGCCCGCGCTCTTGGGCTCGATGTAGGCGACCCGGGCGCCGCCGCGTTCGCGTCCGAGCCACAACGAGAGATACAGGCGCGTTCCGGCCCAGCAGATCCCGAGGATCTGTTCGCCGATCGGTACGGTGCGCACCACACGATGCGTCGCGTCGAGTTCGAGGACGCGTTTGTTATGGCGTTGGCTCAACCACAGACGCTCGCCGTCGAAAGCGAGAAACGATCCGGTATCGTCCGGACACGCGGCGGCGTGCGTCTTGAAACCGTGGCCGGGAACGAAGCGACGGATGAAACGATTGTCCCCCTCGCCGTTCTCCGAGCAGATGAAGCGCAGTTCGTCGCCGATGACCGTCGAGCCGACGGGACGGCCGGGCGCGCGGACCTCTTCGAACACTCGGCCTTGCTTGGGATCGAGTCCGTACACGCGCTCGGTATCCCAGGAACCGAGCCATAAATGTTCGCCGTCGTGGGCCAGCGACTGAGGCGCCGGAGCGGGCGAAGGGAAGCGCACGAGCTGGGCAATTTCCGCAAGTTCCGATGAGGAAGTCAGCATCGCCCGGCCTTCGCTTCGGGGTCTGTGGAGGACCTGGCGCGAAGCGGGGCCGGGTGAAGTTCGCCTTCGTCATTCACCCGACGTCGTTGGAAGACGTGGTCCGTTACGAGCCGGGCGCCGTCGGTAAGGGGCGCCCGCTGATCGAGAAAATCATGGAGTGGATGCCCGCATACGCGGCCGCCCACGTTACCGGAATTACGGCGCCCGACGGCCGGACCACCGAAGGCTGGTTCGTCGCCGCGAACTTCATGCCCGAACAAATGCTCTCGCTGCCGCGCGAACGCGTCCTGGGCAAGATTCTCGACGCGGTCGAGATCGGTGCGCAGCTCGGGGCGGAGGTCGCGGGACTCGGCGCTTTCACCGGCGTCGTCGGCGACGGCGGGGTGACGGTCGCAGGGCGCTCGCGCATTCCGGTGACGACGGGAAACTCGCTCACCATTTCAGCCGGAGTCCGCAGTTTCTTCCGGGGTGCGCAGGAGATGGAAATCGATCTCGCACGCGCGACGGCGGTCGTCGTCGGGGCCACCGGTTCGATCGGGTCCGCCTGCGTTCGTTTGATCGGTCCGCACGTTGCCCAGCTGGTTCTCGTCGCGCGCAACGCCACCAGGCTCCAGCGTCTCGCCGAAGCGCTCTCGGAGGAGTTGACCTGCGGCATCTCGATCTCGACCGACGTTCCGAGCGCGGTTCGGCGCGGTCAGCTCGTGCTGACCGCGACGACCTCGACGCAAGAGCTGATCGAGCCGGCGGATCTCCGCATCGGCTCGGTTGTCTGCGAGCTCTCGCTGCCGCACGACGTCGGACGGCGCGTCGCGCTGGAGCGTCCCGACGTGCTCGTCGTCGAGGGAGGGCACATGAAGGTGCCGGGTGCGGTCCGATTCGAGCGCGTCCGCGAGCCCGGCACTGATTTCGACTTCGGCTTGCCGCCCGGCACGGCGCTGGCCTGCATGTCGGAGACGATGGTTCTCGCGCTCGAGGAGCGACGCGAAAGTTTCACGCTGGGACGCGGCATCGAGTTGGCGAAAGTGCGCGAGATGGACGAGTTGGCGATGCGAGCCGGCTTTACGCTGGCGGGAATGCGCGCCTTCGATCGCGCGATCGTTCCGGAGCGGATCGAGGCGATCCGAGCCGCCGCGCGCGGCCGCGCCATGGCAGCGCGCTAGCCGTGCCGCGCGTGCATTCGTACCGCGCCAACGTCGTGTGGACGGGCGCCGCCCGCGGCCCGACGAAGACGTACGCCGGATATTCGCGCGACTACACGATCTTTTTCGATGGAAAGCCGGTGCTTGCGGGCTCCGCCGATCCCGCTTTCCGCGGCACCGGTGCGCGCTACAATCCCGAGGAATTGCTGCTGGCCTCGCTTGCCGCGTGTCACATGCTTTCGTACCTGGCGCTCTGCGCGCGCGAAGGGATCGGCGTCGTCGCCTATCGCGACGAGGCGAGCGGCACGATGAGCGAAGAGGCCGGCGCCGGACGCTTCACCCTCGTCCGGCTCGCGCCGCAAGTGACCGTCGACGATCAGCGAGTCGAACGCGCGCTCGAACTTCACGATCGCGCGCGCGAGGAATGCTTCATCGCGAACTCGGTCAATTTCCCGGTCGAGCACGCGCCGCGCATCGAGCGTTCGTGAAGCGCATCGTCTCCGTTTCGCTGGGTTCGTCGTCGCGCGATCACCGTACCGAAATCGACCTGCTGGGAGAGCGGATCGCTCTCGAGCGCGTGGGCATGGACGGTTCGCTCGACCGTGCCTTGAAAAAAGTGGAGGAACTCGACGGTCGCGTCGACGCGATCGGTCTCGGCGGCATCGACGTCTACCTGTACGCCGGCAGCAAGCGCTTCGCGTTGCGCGACGGCTTGCGCTTGCTCGAGGCGGCGAAGGTCACGCCGGTCGTCGACGGCAGCGGTCTGAAGAATACGCTCGAACGGCACGCCGTGCGTTACTTGAGCGATGATCTCGGCATCTCGTTGTCCGGCGTACCCGTCTTGATGGTCAGCGCACTCGACCGTTTCGGGATGGCGCAGGCGCTCGTCGCCGCCGGCGCGGATGTCGTCTTCGGCGACTTCATCTTCGCCCTCGACTTGGACAAACCGGTGCGCGGTCTGGCCGAATTCGAGCAGCTGGCGGAACGCTACTTGCCCGACGCTTGCAAGTTACCGTTCCAATTCTTCTATCCGACCGGCAAGAAACAAGACCGACCGCCGCAACCGAAATATCCGGAATACTACGCCGCCGCCCAAATCGTCGCCGGCGACTTCCATTTCATGCGCCAGTTCATGCCCGATCGTTTGGACGGTAAGCTCGTCTTGACCAACACCGTGACCGCGCGCGACGTCGAAGAACTTCGCGAGCGCGGCGTCGCGCGGCTGGTCACGACGACGCCGGACTTCGGCGGCCGCTCCTTCGGCACGAATGTGGTCGAAGCTGCTTTGCTGGCTTTGCTCGGGAAACGCTGGAGCGACGTGACGGAAGATGACTACACGCGTTTGATAGCCGCGGCGAAGCTGCGGCCGCGCGTGCTCGAATTGAGCCACGCGCCGGCTTGAACCAAATCATCCGGCAACTTCTAGCGCGGCAGCCGTACGATCGGCTCGCGGTCTCGAAGGGCCCTGCGTTACGCCGGGCCTTGGGTTTGCCTGGTTTGATCGCGGTCGGGCTGGGCACGATGCTCGGCGGAATCTTCACCACGATCGGAGCCGGCACGCTGGCGGCCGGTCCGGGCGTCGTCGTTTCGTTTCTGCTCTCGGGTCTCGCCTGCGTCTTCGTCTCGCTGTGTTACGCCGAGCTGGCGTCGATGGTGCCGATCGCGGGGAGCGCGTATACGTACGCGTACGCGACGCTCGGTGAGTTGGTCGCCTGGATCATCGGCTGGGATCTCTTGCTCGAGTACGGGATCAGCGTCGCTCCGGTCGCCGCTTCCTGGTCGGGGTACGTGCAATCGTACTTGCAGGGCTTCGGAATCTCGGTGCCGGTTTGGGGGCAAGTCGCGCACCTCGTGACGGCCGGCGGCCGGATCGATTTCGTCCATTCGCAAGTCGATCTGCTCGCTATCGCGGTGGTTCTCTTCATTACGGCGCTGCTCGCGATCGGCATTCGCGAGTCGGCCTCCACGAATACCGTGCTCGTTCTGGTCCAAGTGTTTTCGATCGTCGTCTTCGTCGTCGCGCTCCTCGGCGCGATCCATCCCGCGAATTTCACGCCGCTCTTTCCGAGGGGACTGCACGGGGTCGTGACGGGCGCGGCGCTGGTCTTCTTCGCGTACATCGGTTTCGATACGGTAACCGTGGCCTCCGAGGAGGCCCACCGTCCGCACACCGACGTGCCGCGCGCCGTGATCGGCTCCTTGCTCATCGGGGCGGTCCTCTACGTCGCGATCGCTTGGGTAACGGTGGGCGTCGTGCCCTGGCAGCACATCAACGAAGACGCCGGAATGAGCGACGCGGTGCGCCTCGGCGGTAACAACGCCTTCGTCAACAATATCTTGACGATCGGCGCGTTGGCGGGCACGACGACCGTCATGCTCACGTCGCTTCTCGGACAGGTCAGGATCTTCTACGTGATGGCGCGCGATCGGATGCTCCCGCCGTTCGTCGCCGGCGTGAATTCGAGTACGCAAACGCCGCTGCTCACGACCGTGACGACCGGCATCGTCGTCTCGATCCTGGCGGGCATCGTGCCGCTGGGGGTGTTGCTCTCGCTCGTGAACATCGGCACGCTCTCGGCGTTCGCGATCGTATGCGGCGGCGTGCTCGTCTTGCGTTTCAAGGAGCCGGATGCGGTCCGGCCCTTCCGTGCACCGTTTTCTCCGGGCGTGCCGATCTGCGGCCTCGTGCTCTGTCTGTATCTGATGTTCGGCGGACTTTCGGGATCGACGTGGGTGCGCTTCATCGTGTGGTTCCTGGTCGGCATGGCGATCTATGCGTTGTACGGCTTCCGTCACTCGCTCTTGCGGCCGAAACCCGAAGGCGGCGCGACGTAGCCCGAGATGCCCCGCCGCGCGCCATGCCGCGCGTGCTCGGGCTGTTCGACATCTCGATTCTGGCCTCGGCGTCGATGGGGCCGGCCTACAGCCTCGCCTCCACGATGGGACCGATGGTCGCGGTTGCGGGCGATCACGCAACGCTGGCGCTCGCGCTCCTCGCGGCGATCATGCTCTGCATCGCGATCGCGTTCAGCCGCTTGTCGGCGCGCTTGCCGAACGCCGGCTCGTCGTTCACCTGGATCGGCGCCGCCTTCGGGCCGCTCGCAGGCGCGTACGGCGCGTGGCTCTTGCTGCTTTCCAACTATTTCGCAACGATGGCGACCGCGCTGCCCGCCGGAATCTACACGCTCGATCTCGTCGCGCCGCGGCTCTCCGCCTCGCCGCTATGGGACGCGCTCGTCGGCGTCGTGTGGATCGCCGCGAGCGCCCTGCTGCTCGCCGTCGGCCTTCGGCCGACCGCCTTCGCGACCGCGCTCTTCTTGCTTGCGGAACTTGCGGTGATCGCCGCGACGGCGCTTGCGGCGCTGTTCGTTCACCCCGTGCCCGAGTCCAGCGTGCTGCCTGCGGGATTTGCGCTGCCGGGTTGGAGCGGGATCTTGCCGGCGATGGTGCTCGGAATCTGGATGACCGACGGCTGGGAAGTCTCGGCCTCGGCTTCGGAAGAGACGACCGGGTCGAGCAAGACGCCGGGCCGCGGCGGGATCGTCGGCCTCGTTGCGACCGTCGCGATTCTGCTCGCCGCGATGGCCGCGTATTTGCACGCCGGCAGCGTTGCCGGTTTCGCAGCGCACCAAAGCGACGCGCTGGCGTACGTCGCCGACCGTTTGGGCGGCGGCTGGTGGCGCGTCGCGATCGTCGCCACCGTGCTCGTGTCGACCGCCGCGGCGCTTTGGACGACGCTCCTCTATCTTTCGCGGAGCGTCTTTGCGATGGGGCGCGACGGGGTTCTGCCGCGCGCGCTTGGCAGCCTCGATCGGCGCGGACTCCCAGTGAACGCGCTGTTCGCGGTGAGCTTCGCCGTTTCGCTTTTCACGCTGGTCACCGGCCTCTGGCCCACGGTGGTCGGCGCGCTCACGCTGATCCTGGACGGCACCTCGGTGTTTCTCGGTTTGCTGTTCTGCGCGTCGGCCTGCGCCGCGGTGCGCATGCTGGCCGGCCGGGCCGGAGGAGAGCCCGTGGTGAGCGCGGCGCTGATCCCGGCGTTCGGCGCGCTCGCGCTGCTGGCCGTCATCGGCTACACGGTGTTCGTTTCGGACCCGGTAACGCGCGGAATCGAACTCGGAGGTCTGGCGATTGGAATTCCGTTCATGCTGTGGCGCGGACGCGGCGGCGGCCTCGTGCGCGAGGAAGCGCTCGCGCGGGAGGCGAGCGGTCTGGGTTAGCGCGGTTCGCCGGTCTTTTCACGCAGTCTCGCCGCTCCCTCGGCTCGGGGCCCGCAGGAGGGCCCAGGCACATCTGCGGGGTTGCGCCCCCGTGGAAAAGGTAGTACGGCCCCTTCAGCACGAATGACCCGCGCTGACGTGAGCGGCCCGCTTGCGTCCTTTTTGCTACCTGGAGACGGGACGGAATCACGCGTGAACGACAAAGAGACCGTACTTACGAAAGAAGGGCTCGCGAAGCTCGAGGACGAGCTCGACGAGCTCAAGTCCATTCACCGCCGGGAAGTCAACGACCGGATTCGGCAGGCTAAAGAGTTCGGCGACATCTCTGAGAACGCCGAGTACGAAGACGCCAAACAGGAACAGGCTTTCGTGGAAGGCCGCATCCTGAAAGTCGAAACGATGATTCGCAACGCGCGCATCATCGACGAGTCTGAGTTCTCGAGCGACGAAGTACATCTCGGCGCGACCGTAAGAGTGAAGGACACGAAGAGCGGTTCGAGCATGGAGTTCACGATCGTCGGCTCGACCGAGGCCGATCCCACCAACCAGCGCCTCTCGAACGAGTCTCCGCTCGGCAAGGCTCTGATCGGCCGTAAGAAAGGCGAGACGCTCGACGTGCAGACGCCGCGTGGCGTCACCAGCTATAAGATCGAAGCGATCAACGGTAAGAAGAAGGCAGCCGCGAAAAAAGCGTCGTGACCGAGGATCTCGGCACGCGCGAAGCCGAGCTCCGGGCAGCCAGGCGGGCAAACCTCGAAGCGTTGCGCGAGCGAGGCGCCGATCCGTTCGCAACGACGCGCTTCGACGTCGACGCGCACGCCGCAGAACTCGCTTCGCGCTATGTCTCGCTGAGCGCAGAATCGCCGGCGCCCTCCGAGCGCTATCGCCTTGCGGGGCGCATCATGGCGCTCCGCAAGCAGGGCAAGAAAGTCTACTTTGCGGACCTGTGGGATCGCACCGGCAAGATTCAGCTCTACGTGCGCGAGGACGTCGTAGGCCCCGAGGGGTTCGCGCTGTTCGATCGCGTCGATTTGGGCGACATCGTCGGAGTTGCGGGTTCGCTCTTCCGCACGAAGATGGGCGAACTGACGCTGCGCGCCGAGTCGCTGACCGTCCTCTCCAAAGCGCTGGCTCCGCTACCGGATAAGTGGCATGGCTTGGTCGACGTCGAGAAGCGCTACCGGCAGCGGTACCTCGATTTGATCATGAACGAGCACGTGCGCGAGGTCTTCATTACGCGGAGCCGCGTCGTCGCCGAGATGCGCCGCTTCATCGACGCGCGCGGTTTTCTCGAAGTCGAAACGGCGACCTTGCTCAGCATCGCCGGCGGCGCCAATGCGCGACCGTTCCGCACCCACTCGAACGCCCTCGACATCCCGCTCGACCTGCGCATCGCAACGGAGCTGAATCTCAAGCGCTTGATCGTCGGCGGACTCGAACGCGTCTACGAAATCGGCCGGATTTTTCGCAACGAAGGCATCGACACGACGCACAACCCGGAGTTCACGATGCTCGAACTCTACGCGGCGTACTGGTCGATGAACGAGATGTTGCAATTCAACGAAGAGCTGATCGCTCATCTGGTCGCGACGATTCACGGGAAGGAAGAGCTTCCAGTCGGCCAACACCTGATTTCGTTCGCCCGGCCCTTCCGACGTATCACGTATCTCGAGGCGATGGAAACCTACGGCGGTTTGAAGCGCCAGGATCTGCTCGACCCGGCCGGCGCGGCGCGCACGCTCGAGCGCCTCGGGTTGCCCTCCTCGCCGACGCACGGACACGCGCTCGATAAGATCTTCGAGCGCGTGGTGGAGCCCCATCTGGTCGCGCCGACCTTCGTCTACGACTATCCGCTCGCGATCTCGCCGCTGTCGAAGCGTAAGCCCGGCGATCTCGAAATCGTGGAGCGCTACGAGTTGTTTGCAGCCAACTTCGAAGTAGCGAATGCGTTCACCGAACTGAACGATCCCGACGACCAGCGGGCGCGTTTCGAGGCGCAGATCGCGCTGCGCAAGCAAGGCGACGAAGAGGTTCCGGTGCCCGACTGGGATTTCGTCAACGCGCTCGAATACGGCATGCCGCCGACCGCCGGCATCGGCATCGGGGTCGACCGCCTCGTCATGCTGCTCACCGACAACGCGTCGGTCCGCGATGTGATCCTCTTTCCGCTGCAGCGGCCTCAGCAACACTCTTCGTAGTGCGGTAGCTTGAAAGACGAAGACGGGCTCGCGACGTACCGTGCCGTCGTCGAATACGACGGCACGGACTTCTGCGGGTTTCAGTTTCAGCCCGAAATGCGGACGATAGCGGGAGAACTCGAGCGGGTTCTCTCGCGGCTTTTCGACCGTTCCGTCAAGGTTACGGCGGCTGGCCGAACCGACGCGGGCGTGCATGCGGTCGGACAGGTGATCTCGTTCGTGTCGCACGCTGCGTTTCCGGTCGAGAAACTCGGCATCGCGCTCAACAGCGCTTTGCCCTCCGACCTTTCGGCGCGCGACGCGGCGCGCGTTGAGGATGGGTTCTCGGCGCGCCTCTCGGCGCTCGAGCGGCACTACACCTACCTCGTCTTCAACCGGCGCGAACCCGCTGCGACGATGCGGCGCTGGTCGCACTTCGAGCACCGTACGCTCGACCTCGACGCGATGCGCGAGGCCGCGCGCTATTTCATCGGCACCCACGACTTCGTGACGTTCTGCGGGATGCTGCCGGAACGGGGCGGCACGACCCGTACGCTCGCGACGCTCGACATCGAGCGCGAGGGCGACCTCGTGCGCTTCGATTTTCGCGGCAAGGGATTCTTGCACCGGATGGTGCGCATCCTTACCGGCACGCTTCTGGAGATCGGGAGCGGCCGGCGCGCCGCCGGCGCAGCTCCGGCGATGCTCGCCGCGCGCGATCGGCGCGAGGCTGGACTCACCGCCCCGCCGCAAGGGCTCTTTCTGGTCGGCGTTCGCTATCCGGACTTTTCGTCGGAACCGCTGGCCGGTTTCACTTATCCTGGGTCCAGCGTCGCGGGCGCTTGACCAGCTCGCCTCCGCAGTTTTGGCAGATGCGCCCCAGCGCCCCCGCGCACGCCTCGCAGAACGTGCACTCGTGGCTGCAGATGAACGCGGGGCCATCGAGTTGCAACCCCGCCTCGTTGCAGCGTTCGCAGACGGTCCGCATCTCGAGGCTCATGCTCCCCACCCTTGACCGTGCGCGCCAGGATTCCGCCCCGCTCTCGTGCCGGCCCCGCGATGCGGGGCGACGCCGGACTGGGTAAGCGAGCTCCTTGGCGCTCGGAGATCCCCAGCCGGACGCCGGCCTGGACCTGGGTGATGCTCTTGGTGGCGAGATTGGCCATGGTCTGGAGGCGGCTCAGCTCGGCTTGGCTCATCGGTAAGGGCTCCATGCACCCCGCACCCGGCCAACCGGACATCTGTACTTGGGAGAAAACCGGACATCTCTACTTGGGCCCTATAGAGCACACACAGTCGCATTGACACGGCTGGCGCCCTCCGGTAGAATTCGGGGGTTGTCGGCCCGGGAACCGGGCGGCATTTCTTTGGTTTCGCTCCCAGCTCGAAAAGGCCGAATGCGCACCTTCCAACAGAAAACGGCTGAGACTCAGCACGATTGGTACGTCGTCGACGCGGCGGGCCAGCGCTTGGGTACCTTGGCCGTGCGCATCGCGCGGACGCTCGCGGGCAAGAATAAGCCGACCTGGACGCCACACATCGACGACGGCGACCACGTGATCGTGCTGAACGCCGCCAAGGTCGAACTCGGCGGCAACAAGTGGCAGCAGAAGGTCTATCACCGCCATAGCGGCTACCCCGGCGGTCTGCGGACCGAGACCGCAGCCGACTTGCAGAAGAAGTATCCGGAGCGCCTGATCGAGCGCGCGGTGCGCGGCATGCTGCCGACAAACAAGACGCGCGACGTGCAGTTGCGCCGCCTCAAAGTGTACGCCGGCGCGGAGCATCCGCACGCGCCGCAACAGCCCAAGGAGCTCGCCTAGTTGGAATCGACCGAACAGTTCGCCGGGACCGGCCGCCGCAAGCGCGCAATCGCGCGCGTAAGAATCGAGCTGGGTCAGGGCCTGATAACGGTCAACCAGAAACCGGTCGACGCATACTTCACGCGCCCGACGCTCCTGCAGATCATCCGCCAGCCGCTCGAGGTGACGCAAACCGGCTCGCGCTTCGACGTTCACGCGAAGACGATCGGCGGCGGCATGTCGGGTCAAGCCGGCGCGGTTCGCCACGGCATCGCGCGCGCGCTGATCGACATGGACGAGTCGCTCCGCGAGCCGCTGCGCAAAGCCGGGCTGCTCACGCGCGACCCGCGCGAAAAAGAGTCGAAAAAGTACGGACGCAAGCGCGCCCGCAAGCGGTTCCAGTTCTCTAAGCGCTAATTCGCGAGGACGAAGCTTGGCGCGAGGCTAGGCTTCGGAGAAGATCGCGTAGGCCGTGACGAGTTCGGTGCGCCCTTTGACGCGCGCCGAGAGCTTGTGAACTTGACGCGAGATCGATCCCGCGCTGCGGAAGGTCTCTTCGTCGCAGTAGATGCATCCGGGCGGCGCCGCGCTCTGGAGGCCGTTCGCTAAGTTCACCGCGTCGCCGATCACCGTATAATCCATGCGCTGCGCGCTTCCGAAGTGTCCGGCGACCACGTCACCGGTCGCAAGACCGACCGAAATCTCGAGCGGATAGGCGATGCGCGGACCCAGCTCGCGCACGACCTGGTGGAGGCGGATGGCCGCAGCGACGGCGCGCCCGGCGTCGTCCCCACGCACGCGGGGCGGCCCAAAAACCGCCATCAAACCGTCGCCGTAGAATTTGTCGAGCAGCCCGTCGTGCTCGAAAACGATGCGCACGGCCGCTTCGAAGTAGCCGTTGAGGATTTCTACGACGCGCTCCGGAGAAAGCGTCGCCGCGAGCGCGGTGAAGCCGCGGACGTCGGCAAAGAGCATCGTCGCCCGCTTGCGCTCGCCGCCCAAGCGGATCGACGAGGGATCGTGCATGAGCGACTGCACGACGTGCGGCGCTAAGTAACGGGAGAACGACTCTTCGATCTTGCGTTGCGAGGTCACGTCGGTCACCAGCACGGCCGCGCCGGTTCCATCGTTCATCTGCAGCGGTGCGAGACGGATCTCGAGTACGAGTTCGCTGCCGTTGCCCTTGTGCGCTTCGACTTCCGCGCGTAGCGACACCGCTCCGCTGGCGAAGAACGTCTCGAGGAGGTCGTCGAAATCGGGCAGGTAAGCCGTTAGCGCCGCGCTTCCGCAGCCGATCATTTCGTCGGCCTGCGTCCCGAACGTCGCTTCGGCGGCACGATTGAAGGTCGTGATCTTGCGCGCGGCCGAGAGGGTGATGACGCCGCTCGCGATCGCTTCCAGCAAGTGAGCTTGAAAGGCTTGCAGCTCGGAGATCCGTTCCAAACGGCTGCGTTCGTCGGCGAAGAGTCGCGCGTTCTCGATTGCCAGTGCAGCTTGCAGCGCGAAGGCTACCAGCAGTTCGCGGTCGCCCGGCTTGAAAAGTCCCGGCAAGACGCGCGAGTCGAGGTAGACTGCGCCGATGACCACATCGCGGACCAGCAGCGGCACGCAAGCGATCGAACGCAGGTGCAGGGTGACGATCGAGCGGTGCGCGTTCCAATCCGGATCGCTCTGCGCGTCGGTCGTGAAAACGGGCTCGCCGGTCTCCAAAACTCGCGCAACGATCGCTTGCGCCGGTTCGTCGAGAGTCCCCTCGGGCCGCGACGGGTCGTGGGCCGCGGCAACGCGCCGGCCTTCGCGGAAAATCAAGTACCCGCGCTCGGCGTTCATCACGTCGACCGCGAGGGCCAGAACCGACCTGAGCACTTCGTCGAGTTCGAGCGACGAGTTGACGATCTGCGCCGCGCGCGCGAGCCGCCGCTGCTTACGCTCGGCGACCGGGTCGAGGCGCGCCGCGATCACTTCCAGCGCCCGCGAAGCGGCAGAGTCGTCGCGGATGGCCGCGTTCGAAGAGAGCGTCGCGAATGCGTCGGTGAGAACGCGCTCGTCGCTCGGCTCGGGCTGCCCCCGGGGGTGCATCAACTCACTCAATAGCTATAGTACAGGCAGCAATAGTCGACCATGTAGCCGGCGTCGTTCTGCCAGTGAGGAGTGAATTCGAACTTGGCGACCGAGACCTTGTTAGGTACGAGAAAAGATACGTCAACCCGTTGCGACTGGCTGGGCCCAACGATGCCCGCCTCGCTCAGATCGACCGCGTTGTAACCGGGTCGAACCACCGGGTAGTAGACCGTTTCGCCGACGAGCAGATGGAAGTCATGCGGCCGGAACGTCTGCGCGAAGAGACGTGAGGGGTTGACGATGAGTAGGCCGGGAACGGTCACGTACTGCATGTCCTCGTTGGCCGCGGTGGTCTGTGCGAGGTCGGCGTTGATGTTATAGGGTAGGAGGACCCGCACCGAACCGGTGTTCGCTAGAGCGGGCCCGGAAACGACGAGAGCGGGCACTGAAACGAGGAGTAGGGCGAACCGTATCCCTCGTGACAGGAAGTGCATTGCTCCTCACTTCTTTCGGCTAGCTGAGAAGGTAATGTTAACGGTCAAGCGCATAGCGGCGTTGACGTCTGTTGATATCTGGCGCTCATCGGGCGTGCGATTGGTCACGGGTCCCCGGCCGCCAGCGGCTGCCGGAAGGTGCTCTTCCCTATTCGCAGGAGACTCCCCCATGCAGTCCCCTTTCCCAACGGGGTGAAAGACCGGGTCGTCGCTTTCGAGCCGGCACCGGCTCCCTTCGAAAGTGCGCTAACGGACTACCGGGCTGCCCGGTTCAACGACTGCATTCGCAGCCTCCGGGGCCACCAGACGCTGCCGGAACGGGTCCTGCGGGCCCGGGCTCTCCTTCGGCTGACCCGCTACGAGGAAGCTTCGGAGAGCCTCAAGACCGTCCCCCAGTCCAGCGAGGTCTCCCACCAGCTGCGAGCGAGCGCCCTCGTCGTCCGCGCGGCCGTCGCGACGCTTTTGGGGCGCTTTTCGCGCGCGGACGAGGACCTCGCCGCGGCCCGGCTCCACGTCTATTCGGCCCCATCCCCCGCGCTCGAAGCGGAGTTCGAATACTACAGCGCCATGTTGCGCTGGGTCCAGGGCGATTTTGCGGCCGGCGAGACCGGAGCCCGGCGCGTTCTCGACATCGAGAACTCGGGACCACCGCCGTACGAGGGCAGCACCCCGGCGCTCGCCGCAAGCCGCGCGCGGGCGGTGATGATTCTCGGATACGAGGTAGCACGCGAGGGGCGCTTCCGGGCGTACGTCGACTTGCTGCTGCACGCGCTGGCCGAACTGGATTGCGGCGAAGACCCGGATCCGTACCTCGAGGCGGTCTTACTGCGCGACCTCGCATTCGGGGCGCGCGAACTCGATCTGCCGACCGTGGCCTCGGTGGTCCGCGAACGCGCGGAAGTCTTGCCTTGGACCTCCGAACTCGACGAGCAGCACGCGCACGTGCAGCGTTCGCTTGCCTGGTGCGCCGCACTCGCCGGCGATCATCTCGGTGCGCTGCGCAATCTGCGGCTCTCAGCGGAGATCGCGCCGGCTCCGACTTGGAAGCTCCTGGCGCTGCTGGAACGTTCGTACCTAGCGCGCGAACTCGATCAGCTGATCCTAGCCGAGGAAGAGCTGCGGCTCGCGCAAGATTTGAGTTCGACGATCGATTGGGAAGGAACCAAGGGAGAGGAAAGCTTCGGATTGTTGCACCTTGCGTTGCTGACCGCCGAGCGCGATCCGGCGGCCGCGCAGTCGTGGCTCGCGCGCTACGACTCGCTGCATCAAAATTCGTCGCCGTTGTTGCTCGGCCGGCCCGACCCGCGGGCCCGGGCGCTCGAACTCTACGCGCGCGGCAGCGTCGCGGAAGCGGAGGGTCTCGCGTCGCACGCGGTCGCGCTTTACACCGACGCGTTCGAATTGTGGGATCGCTTGGGCTGTTCGTGGCGTGCGGCGCTCGCCGCTTCGCGCCTGGCGCGGACGACCGGGGCCGCGTCGTTCGTCGAATACGAGGAGCAGGCGGTTCGCCGGCGACCGGAATCGTGGCTCGCCTTGCAGTACGCGCGCTCGCGGCCGACTTTCCCGATCGTCCCTTAGTTCACGCAGCCGCAAGATCCCGGCGATACGCGCGGACTACCCTTCGCAGATGGAGATGCTTCCGGGAGAACTGACCGGCGCGGCAGGTGAGGCACGCGAACGCTTCGCGCGACTTGCGTTGCGTACTGCCGAAGCGAACGTGACGCCACACGGAGCCCAGCCGGCCAGCGCGATGGCGGCCGCCGCCCGCGAAGCGATTTTCACCGACGCGCTGCTCGGGGCGCTGCGCGCCAGACTCGAAGAACTGAAGAACGTCGCGAAGTAAAGCGCCGGCGCATCGCTAAGGTTCCAGCGTGAGCCAGAGGTTCGTCGGTGAAGCGATCGCGCCCGGCGGCGACTTCGACGTCGCGACGATGGCGCGCGGCGAACCGGGTCTTCCCGGTCATTTTGTCTGGCGCGATGAAACGTTACGCGTCGTCGCGCTGCGTCGCACTTGGCGCTCGACGAAGACCGACCGGGGCGACGTTTACGTCAAGCGGCACTGGTTCGAGATATCGCTCGCCGACGGAAGAAGCGCCGTCGTCTATTTCGAACGGCAAGCGCGTCGCGGCGCGTCGCGCTGGTGGTTATATACGATCGCCGATGAAGACGGGGATGCCGGACCGCCGGCGCGGAAACGCGTGGAATGAAACGCATCGCACTGCTCTGCGCGGCGCTCGCTCTACTCGGAGCGAGCGATCCTCAAAACGACGGAAAGTACTTCGTTGGGAAGTGGACGTGTGGTGGCGTGCCGTGGAGCTTCGCGCCGCTGCTCGCCGGCAGCAGCTGGATCGAGATCTCGTACGGTCGCGCCGGCAACCCGGACGGAACGGCGGTCATGGGATACGTCACCGGCCTCGGCACTTGGGTCTATCGCGACTTTCACGCCGACGGCAGCTACGCGGACCTGACCTCCCCGGGACTCGTCGACGGGCGATGGGTCTGGAGCGGACCGTATTATCGCGCGGCCGGCGGTCCGGCTTTGAACGGGCGGATAACGTACGTCGAAGTCGACGCCGCACACTACGATCGCATCTTCGAGTCTCTCGAGAGCGGTGTTTACGTCAAGCACGGCAACGATTCGTGCATGAAATCACCGTAAGCGCGCGTCGATCCCGGGCCGTTGCATTCGCGCTCGGCTTGTGCTGGGGGCTTTCCCTCACGACCGTACCAGCGACCGCACAAACGCTGAACGATGCGCTCGATCACGGGTGCGCGATCTCGGATTTCAAGACCGACGGGAGTATTGGGGCGCGCTATAATGCCGCCACCAAAACGCTCGCGTACGGGCGGCCGGCCGCCGACGGCCACTTTCACGCGTACTTGTCGGAAGCCGACGGCAGCAACGAGCGGCGTCTGACGTATTCGGGATGGCCGGAGAACCGCCATCAGTTCGTCGTCGAGTGGGAACCCAAAGGCCGCTACTTATTCGTGGAAGTGGAAAAGACCGAGCACCGGGGATCGTCGCGAGATGCGATTCCCGGTTACGGTGCGTACACCGACTTGTGGTTGGTTTCGCGCGACGGCAAAGAGGCCTGGAAGCTGGTCGACCTGCCCAACGACTACGACCACGCGTTGACGCATGCGGCGATCACGGCGGACGGCACGCAACTCACCTGGACCGAACGCGTCAAGCGGCCGAATCTCTTCGACGCGAACCTCTGGGCGGGCGCGTACGTGTTCAACGTCGCCGACTTCAAGCTCGATCCCACCCCGCATCTGGAAAACATTCACGCCTTCACGCCGGGCGGCCGTCCCGCGGGAGGGGAGGTCGACGGCATCCTGTCCGACGGTCCGACGCTCGCGTTCTACAGCACGTACAAAACGCGGAATCTCTTCGCCACGCGAATTTACACGTGGAACCTGACGAGCGGCGCGATCGCGGAGCTTTCAACGGACAGCTTCGCGCAGGCGCCTCGCTATACGCCCGACGGCCGAAGCTTGGTGTACATGTCGGGCAGCGGCGCGGACATTTTCCTCGGTGAGATTCAAGGCGCGGATTGGTGGTTCGTTCGCACGGACGGGACACAACGTCGCCGCCTGACGTATATGAACAAGCGCGGAAGCCCGCAGTCGGCCGGACACTACCGTCTCGCAGGCATCGTCTCATTCGATTCCGACCGCTCGTTCTACGGCGACGTTCTGCTAAAACCGCTCGGCCTGAGCGGAAAGATCGTCACGGTTCGCTGCAACGAGCCGTTTTAAGGAAGTCCCGGTAACCAGTCGATAGAGCGTTGCCGCGGGGGCGCGCGCGAAGCGATAACGCGGCGGCCGCAGTGCGCTAACAGCCTCACCGTATCATGAAGCGGTGAGTGAGTTCGACATCCTCCGTGCGGCGGCGGCCGGCATGGACGCGCAGCGCGCCGCGCTCGACGTGGCGGCGCGTAACGTCGCCGCCGCCGAAACCGTTCCCGACGGCAGCTTCGCGCGGCTTGTACCGCGCTTTCAAGTTGAGGCCGCCGCCGAGGGCAATGCGCCGGTCGATTTCGAACCGCCGGACGAGCCCGACGGCGAATCGAGCGACGACGGCGAGCAGCCTCCCGTGCGCTTCTTAGGTGCAACGCCGCAGCCGGGCAGTGAAGTCAACGCGGTGACCGAGATGGTCGCCGTTCTCGACGCGCAGCGAGCGTACGAAGCCGACGCGTCCGTTTTCGACGTCGGAAAACGGCTGGCCGAACGCACGATCGACATGGGGCGGTTGTGACCGTCACGCCGCTTGAGGGTTTGCCGCCGGGGATCGCGCCGCCCGTGCCGGACCTCGACGTGCCGGCGACGCCCGATGCTGCGCCGCCGCCGATTTCGAGTGCTCGCCCCGGCGAAGGTTCTTTCGGTGCGCAACTGCTCGAGGCGCTCGATGCCGCCGGAAACGTGCTCGGCCGCGCCGACGCCGCCGAACGCGCCTTCGCTCGCGGACGCGGCGGGTTACAAGAGATGGTGCTCGAGCGCGCGCAGGCCGACGTCGTTCTTTCCGTTGCGAGCGCGGCCGCGTCGCGCGTGGCTCAAGCTCTCACCACGCTGCTCGGCATGCAAGTGTGAATCCGGCGCAGTTCTTCGCGCGTCTGCGCGAGTTCGCGTCGCGCCGGCGCTCGTTCGGCGTCGCACTCGCAGCCGCGGCGCTGGTTTCGATCGCACTCGCTCTCGCGTTGCAGCGCGACTCGCGCGTCGACCTGTTCGCGGTCGCGCTGCGGCCGGAACAGATCACCGAAGTGGTCGAACGCCTGGCCGATTGGAACGTCGCCTTCGTGACGAGTGCCGACAACGTGCGAGTCGACGCGCGCCGCCGCAACGAACTGCTTTTGCGCCTTTCGCTGGCGGGCGTCCCCCACGCGCATCTGGACGGCACCCGCGAACTTCTAGAAAAAGTCAATCCGCTGACGCCGCAAAGCGTGCTCGACGCGCAACAGCGCGACGGGCTTGCCGACGATCTCGCCGCTAGCCTGCGCGGCCTTCCCGGTGTCGCCGACGCGCGCGTCATCATCGCGCCCGCCCAGGAGGGCGCTTTCGTCGGAGAGACATCGCGTCAAGCGAGTGCCAGCGTTCGCGTCGTGCTCGCTCCGGGCGCGACGCTTTCGCGCGATACGGCGGCTGGGATTCGCGCGTTCGTCGCGGCCGGCGTGCCCGGCCTCGAAGCGAAGCGCGTCGCTCTTCTGGATGACCGCGGCGCCGTACCGGGCGACGGCGCACCGGCCGCCGACCGCGACGAAGAGTTAGGCGCCTCGCTCCAATCGGTTCTCGATGCGGCTTTCGGAACGGGCGCGACCATCGTGCGCGTGCACCTGTCGTTCGATCCGCGCTCGCGCCAGGTCGACGAACGCGTCGCCAAGCCGCTCGGATCGCACCCGCTTCGAACGGCGAACACCGACGAGCGTTACTCGAGCGTGCAAAAGCGCTACTCGAAGGCGAGTGCGAACGAAGAGAACGGCAGCGATGTCGAGGAAACGCGAACGGAGATTCCCGCCGGCCGGATCGCCCGAACTTCGGTGGCGATAGCGGTCGACGCGGCGCGCCGCCTCGATCTCAGCAAGATTCGCTCGCTCGCCATCGCGACGCTTGGGCTCGAACCCTCGCGCGGCGATCGGGTGAGCGTCGAAGAGATCGCGTTCGCCGCTGCGCCGGTGCGCAAAGCGCCGTTCCTCGCGCTCGCGGCGGACGCGTTGGCCCGGCTCGTCGTTCCTCTGCTTGCGGCCGGGGCCGGGTTGGCTGGGTTGCGCTACGCTCCCAGGCCGGTCGCGCGAGCTTGGATCGCATTGACGCGTTCGCTCGAAGTGCGCCGCGCTTCGCGTGCGGTTGCCGGTTTCGCGCCGTCTCAAGTTCGCGGCGTGCTGCGCGACGAACCTCCGCACACCGTCGCCGCGATCATCAGCGCGCTTCCCGCCGCGACCGCGACGGCGGTGCTGGAAATGTATCCGCCCGAAGAGCGCGCGCAGATCGTCGCGCGGATGGCGCGCGCCGTTGCGCCGGTGATTCCCGACTACGAGGCGGTGCTGCGGCGTGGCTGAGGGTTTCGTCTCGCTCGCCTCGCAGCTGCGTGCGACGCAGACGCCATCCGACACCCCGGTCGTTCCCCCGCCGGCTCGCGCGACGCTCGGGAGCGAGCGTGTCGTCGAGGACCTCGCGCTGCTTCGATTGGCGGCCTTGGAGAGCTTCGAACGCGCGCGCGCCCGCATGCTCGAAGTACTCGCACGCGAAGTGCTCGCCCGCGAGCTCATGCTCGCCCCGGCCGACCTCGACGCGCTCGCCGCGCGAGCGCTGCGTACGTTCGCGGACAGCGAGCCGCTCGCGCTGGTCGTAGCGCCGGCCGACGCCGAGCGCGTTTCTTCGCCGCTTCCCGTACGCGTCGATCCCTCGCTGGTTGCCGGAGACCTCCTAATCGCCGTACGCGACGGCGAGATCGACGCGAGGTTCGAGTTGCGACTCAGCGAAGCGACGCGCGTCGCGGAGCTCAGCTGATCGCGCGCGGCACCGGCGTCGTCGTGCGCACGCAGGGCGACGCGATTTTCGCCGCGTTGCCGCTAGCGAGAGTCGGTGACGGCGTGCGCATTCGCACATCGCATGCGTGGCTTGACGGTGAAGTCGTCGCCGTCGAACGGCGGCGTACCGCGATCGTGACCTTCGCCGCGGCAACCGGCATCGCGGTAGGAGATCGCGTCGAAGTCGCGCCGGCGGCTCTCGCCTGCGTCGCGGGCTTCGGCGCGCTGGGCAGGGCGGTCGACGCGAATGGCCGGCCGCTCGACGGAAAAGGTCCGCTGCACGGCTCGGCGGTGCGCTTCGGTGCTTCGGCGGCGCCTTCGCCCGACGTTCGGCGCGCGGTGGATGCGCCGCTCTGGACCGGCCTGCGCGTCATCGACGGGCTGTTGACCGTCGGCCGCGGGGCGCGCGTCGGTATTTTCGGTGCCGCCGGCACCGGCAAATCGGCGCTCTTGGAGAGCATCGCGCGCGGAGCACGAAGCGACGCACTCGTCATCGCGCTTGTCGGCGAACGCGGACGCGAAGCACAAACCTGGCTCGCGCGCGTGGACCCGCGCACGACGCTGGTGTGCGCGACCAGCGATCGCAGTCCGGCGGAACGCATTCGAGCTGCGGAGGTCGCGTTCGCGCAAGCGACCGCTCTACGCGCCGGCGGCTTGCACGTCACCCTCGTCTTCGACAGCTTAGCGCGCTACGTCGATGCCTTGCGCGAGCAGCGCGTCGCCCTCGGCGAACCGGCCGGGCAGCGCGGCTATCCCGCCGGCGTGTGGCTCGCGCTGGCGCGATTACTCGAGCGAGCTGGAACGACGGAGCGCGGCTCGATCACGCTGCTGGCCACGGTTCTCGCCGAGAGCGGCGACGAAAGCGATCCGCTGGCCGAAGCGGCGCGCTCGCTGCTCGACGGACACATCGTCCTCTCGCGCGCGCGGGCGCAAGCCGGCCGGTTCCCCGCGGTCGACGTTTTGGCGAGTGCCAGCCGGACGATGGCCGCCGTCGTCGACGGCGCGCACCTCGACGCGGCGGCACGGGTGCGTGCGACGCTCGCGCTCTTGGCGGAAAGTGAGGACTTTCGTGCAGCCGGCGTAGCCGACGCGAGCGATCCGACGTTGCGGCGCGCGCTAGAGGCCGAACCTGCGATCGAAGCTTTTCTCCGCCAGCGCGATCCGGAGGATCGCACGGCGGTGCTGACGGCGCTCGCCGCGCTCGCCCGGGAATGCGCCGGCGCATGACGGTCGGACAAGATCTTGCCGCGACCGAGCGGCGCGTCGCGCAGCTCGGCGGCGATTTACCGAGTCCTCCCGTTCCCGCCGTCTTCACGCGCGCGGTGCACGGTTCGCTTGCGGCGCTGATCCGGCGCGAGGCGCTCGCGGCGGGCGTCGATCCGGCGCTGATAAGCGCCGTGGTCGCGAACGAATCGGGCTTCGATCCGTCCGCCACATCGAGGGCGGGTGCGGCAGGCCTCATGCAGCTCATGCCCGCGACCGCCGCCGCGCTGGGTGTCACGGACCGGTACGACCCCGTGCAGAACGTGCGAGGTGGTGCCACGTATCTGCGCTCCCTCATCGAACGCTTCGGAGCCGACCTTCCCACCGCGCTGGCGGCGTACAACGCCGGCCCCGGCACGGTCGAACGCCGGCGCGGGCTGCCCCCGTTTCCCGAAACGCAGCGCTACGTGGAGCGCGTCCTGGCAACGTACCACCGTCTTTTGCGTCGCTAGTCTCGCGCTCGCGCTGCTCGTTCCGGCCGGCAGTGCCGGCGCCCCCGCTGACCAGCCGGTTTCACTGAACGAGATTCTCGCGAACTACCTTCGCGCGACGACCGACCCGGGCGCAGCCCCGATCGTGCGCCTCGAGTCGAGCGGGACGGTCACTGGAGCGGGTCTGGGCGGCTCCTTTCATACGTGGATCGATGGAAACGACGAGCGTGACGATCAAAGCTTGGGTCCGCGTTTTGATTCGGTGCTGCGGCTCAACGACGAAGTGTACGACCGCGACGCGAACGGGGCGGTCCGGCGTTTCACCGGCTTGATGTTGCGCCGGACCCGGACCGACCGCTTCATCGATTCGGGCGACTTTGCCAAGGTTCCAGAACGCGTGACCTTGCGCGGGCGCACGAACCTGTCGGGCCGGCGCGCCTTCATACTCGACGTGAACGCGGAAGGAGGCGAGGTGGAAACGCTCTATCTCGACGCCGAGAGTTGGTTACCGCTCCAAATCGCGTACGACGACGACGACGGTCGAACCACGATCGATCTTTCGGACTGGCGCAGCGTCGGCGGCCACCGTTTTCCATTCCGCTCGATTCAATCCGACGGGGATCACGCGTACGATCTCACCCAGACGACTTCCGAGATGAAACTCGAGGGTCCGATCGATGCGGCGATCTTCGTGCTGCCGCAATCGCGTCCGATCGCAATGAGCGGGCCCCAAACGGTCCCCATTAAGCTCCGCAACGGGCATCTGTTCGCGCCGGTGAGCATCGCCGGAAAGACGTATTCGTTCCTGCTCGACACTGGCGCGCAAGATATCGTGCTCGACGCGCGCATCGCGCGCGAGGCGGGCCTTGAAGCCGAGGGCGCGCTGGAAGCGAGCGGCGCGACGCGAACCAGCGGCCTGAAAGTGCTGAGGGTTCCCGAGCTCGACGTGGGCGACGGGCGCATGCGCGACCTTGTCGCAACGAGCCTCGATCTGAACGCGTCGAGCAACGGCGCATTCAAGATCGACGGTATTCTCGGCTACCCGTTCTTCGCTGCGGCCACGGTACGCATCGATCCGGTCGCTATGACGATGACCTTCGGGCCTCCCGGCAGCGTTCCGGTCGTCGGCGACGCTTTGCCGATCGAGACGGATCGTGCTTTTCCGGAAGCGCACGCGCGCTTGAACACGGCGGTCGACGGCCTCTTCATCGTCGATACCGGAAACGCCGGATCGATGCTCCTTTACGCGCCGTTCTTCGCGAAGCACTCCGCCCTGGTCGACCCGCCCACGACGTGGCGTCAAAATTACGGGATCGGCGGTGCGACCGGTTCGATGGCGGCGAACATGAACACCGTCGAGTTCGGCGGCGTTTCGCTCTACCACGTCGACACCGACATCATGCGCTCGAAGAGCGGCGCCTTTGCCGACCAGTTCGATGCGGGAAACCTCGGACTCGGCATCCTGCTCAACTTCGTCGTGACGTTCGACGAGAGCCGCAACGCGATGTATCTGCAGAAGAGCTCGGCTTTCGACGACGGCCGCTCGAAGCACTGAGGCTCGTTCATTTTGGCGTAACGGTTCGGCGATGCGTCGGGAATCTCGGCGCGATATCGTCCCTTCACTTCGTGTGAGGACGACCGATGACTGTTGCCAACGACATCGCCGCGGTACGCGCGCGGCTCCCATACTTCGATCGCCGCGCGCTCTCGCAGGCCTGGTTCTCCGCCTTTCATCTGGCGAGCGACGCGACGCCGCCGGCGGCCGTCAAACACGCCTTCGCCATCTGCGAAGGCGCCTCGGGCGGCCCGCTTCCGCGAAACGCGACGTTCCAGCGCCGGACGCCGAGCCTCGTCCCTTTCGCCGTCCCCAGACCTGTGCGGTGGCTCGAGGGCGTGGGCGCGAGTCGGCCGGCGGATCCGGCGCGCCGGGGCGAACGCGTCGCGACGCACTTTGAAGCTGCGCGGCGCTTCCCGCCGCTGCGCGCGAGCTTTACGATTGCGATCGAGGGCGCGCGCGTCCAGATCTTGTTGCGGCGCGAGGGTCAAGCCTTACACGTCGTGGCGCTGTGCACGCGGCGCCATCTCGAACTGGTGCGCCGAGCTCTGGCGTGCGCCGGCTTCGCACTGCGTGCGCAAGGCGAGGAGGTGCGCTCGTCGCTGCGCGCGTCGCAGGTGTCCGAGTGATCGACGCGACGACCGCCGACGCCCTGTCGCGCGTCGCGAGCCGCGCGCGGGACCTCCTGCAAGCCTATCGCGGCGGTTTCGAACCGGCGGCCGGCGACGCCACGATTCGCGGAACTGCTTCCGCTCCGGCTCTCGATCCGCTGAGCGTCGTCGCGCCCGAAGGAACGTTTTTCGTCACCCGCGCCACCAGCGGAGCGCCGCTTCTCTCGCGCGACGGCACGTTCGGATTCGTCGACGGCGAGTTGCGCAGCTCGGACGGCGGCGTCGCGCTCGGTACGACCGACGCGACGAAGACCTTGCGGCCGCTGCGAATCGAACCCGTTGACGCGGCGCTCGGTCGCGTGACGGCGCCGCGCATCGAGGCCGACGGCAGCGTCTGCTATACGCGCAGCAGCTTCGATCCGCGCAACGGCGAGCGGCGCAGCGAGCGCGTTTCAATCGGCCGATTGACGCTGACGCGATTGCCCGCCGGAACGCTTCCCGAACGCGTCGACGCAACCCACGTGCGCGCGCCGCGCGGAGTTTTGCCGCTCGTCGGACACCCTTCCGATGGGACGTTCGCGCCGCTCACGCTGCACGCTCGCGACCTCGGACGATTGAACGTCGTGGCCGGACTGCAGCGCCTTGCGGAGGCGTACCTCTCGCTCGAAGCGCTCCTTTCGGCGCATCACGCCCGGGGTGGAACCGACAAGGCGGCGATGGACTTGGTGAAGTGATCGCAGCGCTGCGTTTCGGCGCGGCCCGCGCGGAGGGCGGCCGGCAGCTCCGTCCTGCGTTCTTTGCGCTTCGTTCGACGCTGCCGCTTTCGGCGGCGAGCGTCGTCGCAAACGGCGTTCGCGAGAGCTTGGGGCGGTTGCTCGGCCGCGAATGCGAAGTCGAACTGCTCGAACCGGTCGTGCCCGGACCCGACGAACGCCGCGTGCTCGCCGGCGGGGCGCTCGTGCGCCGGGTTCGTGGCCGCCGAGCCGACGGTTTTGTGATCTTACGCGCCGCCGACGCCGCGAAGCTCGCCGGACTCGCGTTCGGAGAACCGCATCGTCCGCTCGCGGCGCCCCTGTCGGAACTCGAGCGAGAGACGCTGGATCGCGTGCTGGCGGTCCTCGTTCCGTTGTGCGCGTCGCTGTGCGGCACGCTCGGCCCCGCCGAACGCGACGCCGGCGACGTCGCTGCGGAAATCGCAAGTTACTTCGAGGTACGGACGCTGGGCTCGCCGCGCATTGCCGTCGGCTTCGGCCTTAGCCTCGATCCGCCGGAGGAGGCCGGCCCTCCACTGACGCTCGACGATCTCGGCGACGTCGAAGTTTCGGGCAGCGTGCGCTTCGCAATCGGAGCGCTCCCGGTACCGCGATTCGCGCGGCTCGCGTGCGGTGCCGTGCTGCCGCTCGAAACGCAACTCGACGCACCCGCGCTGCTCTGCGTAGGCGGGACTCCCGTCGCGCGCGGCGAGGCGGGCTCGAGCGGCGGTAGCCGCGCGTTCGCCGTTCGCTCGCGCTGCGCGTCGTGAGCGAGGGCGATGAGACGCACCGTCTCGAGCTCTTGATGAACGTTCCGCTGGCGGTCACGGCCGAACTCGGACGCTGCACCCTGCGCATCAGCGAATTGCTCAAACTCGGCGCAGGTTCGATCGTCCAGCTCGACCGCGCGGCCGGTGCCCCGGTCGACGTGCTGGTGAACAACCGGCTCGTCGCGCACGGCGAGGTGATCGCCGTCGACGACCGGTTCGGCGTGCGGATCACCGACGTCGTCGCACGCCGTACGCAGAGCTCGTAGAGTGTTCGCCTTCACCTCGCTCGAACACGCCGCGCGTCCGGGCTTACCGCTCGAGATCTTGGGCGCGCTCACCCTGCTCGCCATCGCACCCTTCCTCTTCGTGATGACGACCTCGTTCGTTCGCATTGCGGTCGTCCTGTCGCTCGTGCGTTCGGCGCTCGGCGCTTCGTCGCTCCCGCCGAACGCCGTCCTCACGGGCCTCGCACTCGTGCTGACCTTCGTCGTCATGACGCCGACCCTCGAGCGCGTTTCGCGCGAGGCCGTCACGCCGTACGTCGCGGGTCGAATCTCGCAGACGCGCATGCTCGAACGCGCCTTCGTTCCTTTGCGCGATTTCATGCTGCGTCAAACTCACGCCAAGGATCTCGCGCTCTTCGGCCGGCTCGCTCACGCGCGCGACCTGACCGCGCGGAACGTCTCGCCGGCGGTGCTTTTGCCGGCCTTCGTCGTGGGCGAGCTGCGCAGCGCGTTCGCAATCGGCTTCGCGCTCTACCTCCCGTTCATCGCCATCGATCTCGCCGTCGCCTCGATTTTGATGGGCCTCGGGATGTTCATGTTGAGTCCGCCGATCGTCTCGTTGCCTTGCAAGCTGCTGCTTTTCGTAATGCTCGACGGCTGGGCGCTGGTCTGCGGCGGAGTCGTCTCGAGCTTTCGCTCGTAAGGTACCCACGGGGTCGCGCACGAAGCTACGGGAGGATGAAGGTCGGCGAAGTCCTCCGCGTAGGACGCCCATGTTTCTCGTTCGAGTTCTTTCCTCCGAAAACTGATGCCGGGGTGGAGACGCTGCTGGAGACGATTCGCTCGCTGCGGATCCTCAATCCGGCTTTCGTTTCGGTAACCTACGGCGCCGGCGGTTCGACGCGCGCGCGGACCTTCGAGGTCGCCCGGCGCATCAAGTCGGAACTCGAGATCGAGGTGCTCGCGCACGTGACCTGCGTCGGTAGCACTCGCGAAGAGCTGCGTGGCATATTTCGCGACTTTCGCGAGGCGGGAATCGAGAACGTCATGGCGCTGCGCGGCGACCCTCCGAAGGGTGAAGCGCGCTTCGAGGTCACGCCCGGGGGGTTACGCTACGCCTCCGAGTTGATCGAGATGCTCGCGAGCGAGTTCGAATTCGACATCGGCGGTGCGGCCTATCCGGAGGTTCATCCGGAGGCGGAAAGTGCACAGAGCGACCTCGACGCCGCCCGGCGGAAAGTGCGCGCCGGTGCGACCTTCCTTACGACGCAGATGTTTTTCGACAACGAGGCTTACTTCAGTTTCGTGCAGCGGGCGCGCGCGGCCGGGATCGAAGTGCCGATCGTGGCGGGCCTCATGCCGATCACGAACTACGATCAGATCGCGCGCTTTACGAAGATGTGTGGGACGCGCATCCCGCAAACGCTCCTCGCCGAACTCGAAGCGCGCTCCGAAGAGCCGGACGCCGTCGAAGCTCTCGGCGTCGCATACTGCGCGCTGCAGTGCGTCGAGCTGCTCTCCCGCGGCGTTCCCGGCATCCACTTCTACACGCTGAACAAGTCGCCGGCAACGCGCGCGGTGGTCTCGGCCTTGATCGCATCGCGCACGAGTAACGCGCTGCTCGCACCGACGTAACAGCTTCGGCGTACGATCCCGGCGTGGATGCGCTGGAATCGATCGTGCGCGAAGCGCTGCTGCTCGCGGCAGTTCTTTGTTTCCCGGTGCTGATCGTCGCGACCGCGATCGGGACGTTGGTCGCGGTGTTGCAGGCGGCCACGCAAGTTCAAGAGCAAACTTTGACCCTTCTGCCGAAGATGCTCGCGGTCGGCGCCGTCGTCGCGCTCTTCGGCCGCTTCGCCCTTGGCGCGTGCGCGGCGCTCTTCGTCGACGCGATAAACCGGTTGCCTTCGATCGTTCGCGGACTCTGAGCGCGTGAATGGCGCTGGCGCGCTCGTCTTCGCGCGCTGCCTCGGTTTCGTGTTCCGAGCGCCGGGCTTCTCGCATCCCGCCGTTCCGCCGCCGCTCCGCGCCGGATTCGCCTACGTGCTCGCGCTGGCGCTCGGCGCACCCTATGCGCGACACGCGGTTTCGCCGGCGCAGCTGACCTACGGCGTCGTTACGGAATTCGCACTCGGCGCGGCGATCGGCACGGCCGCCTCGATGCTCTACGACGGCGCCTACTCCGGCGGACGCGCGCTCGACGATTACGTCGGCATCCACGCGAGCGTTCCAACGGCCAGCGTTGCGGCCGGCGCGGGCTTCGGGCGTCTGTGGTCGCTGGCGTTCACGGCCGCGTTCTTCGCGTTCGGTGGCGATCGCGTCGCGCTCACCGGGTTTGCAGAAACGCTGCAGGCGCTTCCGCCGGGAGCGCTCGTTCAGTCGCGCGAGCTCGCGACCTTCGCGTTGACGTTGCCCGCGACGCTGCTCCGTGCGGCGCTCTTCGTCGCCGGTCCCGCGCTCGCGTTTGCGCTCGTCGTGCAAGTCGGGTTGGCAGCTGCGTCCCGAGTCGTGCCGCGACTCTCGACGTTCACGCTCGCTTTCCCACTCGTTTTCGCGGCCGTGCTGGTCGCGACGCTGGCCGCGATTCCGCTGGTGTTGCCGGCGGCCGCATCTCCCTGGTGGGATCTCTCCGCATTCTCGGCGCGCTGACGCTCCTTGGTCTGAGCCGCTAAAGTGCGCTGTCACTAATGGCCGAAACGAAACCGTTCGAAGCGACTGCGTCGCGGCTCGAACGCGCGCGGCGGGAAGGCGACGTTCTGCGTTCGAGCGACCTCGCGGCGGTCGCGGCGCTGGGATCGGCGTTCGCCGTTTTGCCGCTCGTGCTCGAGCCGCTCGCCGCGGCGGCTCGCGTGGCGTTGTTCGCAGCCGCTCGCGGCGGACCGCCGCCCGCGCGCACGTACGCCGAGATGGCGGCGCTGGCGGCGTGCGTTCCGGCGGCGGCGATCGCCGGTGCAACGGTGGCGAACGTGCTGCCGGCGGGGGGTCTCAGCGTGCGGTTTCCGGCGCCGAAGTTCGAGCGACTCGATCCGCGCAGCGGTTTGCGCCGGTTGTTCTCGCCCGACGCGCTCGTTGCTGCGCTCAAAGCCTTCGTTGCCACGACGGCGCTCGCGCTCGCGTTGCTTCCGGTCGCATGGGAAGCGCTGGCCGGTGACGGCGCGACGGCGCCCGCGCGTTTGGCGGCTCAAACGTTCGGGGCGATCGAACGCAGCGTTGCCGTTGCGATCGCGGCCGGCTCGGCATTCGCATGGATCGACTTGTTGATCGAGCGAACGAAGCGGCGCCGGCGCCTGCGCATGTCGTTCGAAGAACTCAAGCGCGACCGCAAACAAAGCGAAGGCGATCCGGGTTTGCGTGGCCGCCGTCGCCAAGCGCACCGCGCGCTGTCTGCGGGCTCGCTGCGCCGCTTGCCCGAAGCGGCGCTCGTCGTCGCAAACCCGTCGCACATCGCCGTCGCGCTCGCCTACCGGCCGCCGGAGATTCCGGTTCCGCGCGTTCTCATACGCGCCGCCGACGAAACGGCGCAGCTCGTCAAACGGCGGGCGCAGCAACTCGGGATTCCCTTGATCGAAGACGTCGCGCTCGCCCGTTCGCTCTTCGCCAACACGCGACCCGGCGATTACATTCCGCGCGAGGCCTACGTTGCGGTCGCTACGATCGTGGCCGCGCTGTTGCGAAGCGGAGTAGTGCGCGCGTGAGCCGGCGCGGTGCGACGTACGGTTTCGCGGCAATCGTGCTCGGCATCGTCGCCATTCTGGTCGTGCCGCTTCCGCCCGCCATGCTCGACGCGTTGCTCGCGTTCAATCTGATGGGCTCGGGAATCGTCCTGCTCACGAGTCTTTCGATCGGCGATCCGCTCGAATTCTCGGCCTTCGCGCCGGCACTCCTCATTGCGACGCTCTTCCGCCTGGCGCTCGACGTTTCCGCGACGCGTCTGATTCTAACCCAAGGTCACGTCGAGGGCGGAGTGGGAGCGTTGATTCCGGCCTTCGGACGGCTCGTCGTGCACGGCAACCTCATCGTCGGGCTGATCGTTTTCGCAATCTTGATCACGATTCAGTTCGTCGTCATCGCAGCGGGTTCGCAGCGCGTCGCCGAGGTCGCGGCGCGCTTCACGCTCGACGCGATGCCCGGCAAGCAAATGGCGATCGACGCCGACGTGCACGCCGGCGCGCTCGACGCGGAAGGTGCGCGTCGCAAACGCGCCCTCGTGCAGAAGGAGGCGGACTTCTACGGCGCGATGGACGGTGCGGGGAAATTCGTGAAGGGCGATGCGATCGCGGCGCTGGTGATCGTCATCCTTAACTTGGCTGGAGGCGTCGCGGTCGGAACGCTGTATCACGGCATGCCGCCGCTCGAAGCGCTCGACACGTTCGCCATCCTTTCGATCGGCAACGCGCTGATCACAACGCTCCCGGCGTTCCTGCTTTCGACGGCGATGGGTCTGATGGTGACGCGCGTGGGCGGCGACGGATCGCTCGGTCTCGACCTGGCGACGCAACTTTCGGCACGTCCCGAGGTGCTGCGGGCGGCCGCGACGTTCGCCGCGGCACTCGCTTTCGTCCCGGTGTTGCCGCAACTGCTCTTCGGAACGATCGCCGCCGGGCTCTTCGGCATCGCAGCGCTCGCGCGACGCGCTCAAAACTCGCGCTCGGAAGAAGAGCGAGCGGCGCATGAGGCGGCGCGCCGGGCGGCGATCCGCCGTCCCGAGATGGCGCTCGGCTTGATCGGCGTCGATGCGCTTTCAATCGACTTCGGTGGAGAACTCGGTCCGCTGCTGGCCCCGCCGCTTGCCGAGCAGCTGCTCGACCGGATCGGCGAAGTGCGCCGCGCTTTGGCGAGTGAGATCGGCATCGTGTTGCCCGGAGTTCGTCTGCGCGACGATCTGGTGCGCGACCCGAAGACGTATGCGGTTCGCGTGCGCGACGCGCTGGCGGGCGAGGGCAGCTTACGGCTCGATGCTTTGCTGGCGGTCGCCGATGAAGCGATTCTCGGCGGACTTTCCGGCGAACTGACGCGCGAGCCGGTCTACGGGATGCCGGCCCTCTGGATACCGGTGGCGGCGCGTGAGGGAGCGATGCTCGCGGGCGCGCTCGTGTTCGATCCGATCTCGATCGTCGGATCGCATTTGGCCGAGGTCGCGCGTTCGCATGCGAGCGAACTCGTCGGACGCCAAGAACTGCATACGATCTTCGAGCATCTGCGCGCCGGCGCGCCGTCGCTCGTAAAGGAGATCGGAAACGACGGGGTGCCGCTCGCCACCGTGCAACGCGTCTTCGAAGCGCTCTTGCGCGAACGGGTCTGGCCGCGCGATACGATTGCGACGCTCGAAGCGTTGATCGATGCGGCCGCGACCACGCACGATCATCGCGAATTAGCCGAAGCCGTGCGGCGAGCGATCGTGCCGGGACACTTGCGCCGAACCGGAAAGAGCCGGCTCGAACCGCTCATCCTGTCGCCCGAGTTCGAGACCGAGCTGCAAAGCTGGCTGGGCGACGGCTCGCTCGCACCCCGCCCCGAGATCGCACTCCACCTGCGCGCGACCGTCGGCGCTTACGTGGCTCGTATTCCGCGGGAGCGAGCGGCGTTCGTGTGCACGGCCGCCTTGCGCTCGGCGCTGTCGGAGTTCTTGCGGCGCTTCGGCTTTCGTCTCGACGTGTTCGCGTACGGCGAACTTCCACCCGAACTCGAGCTCGTGCCCGCCGCGATCCTCGAGCGACCGGCCGCCGCGGCGCTACGCTAGTTTAGGCTGCAATGCGCGCAGCGGCCAACGATCGTGAGCGCGTAGTCGATTCCGGTAAAGCCCGCATCCCTCGCGATGTCGTGCGCGATCTGCGAAAGGCTCGCGGCTTGAACGTTCGTCAACTCGCGGCATTCGCTGCACAGGAGGTGGTGATGTTTCTCGAGGGCCGCCTCGTAACGCGCGGCGCTCCCTCCGTACGAGAAGACTTGCACCAAGCCGATCTCGCGCAGTATATCAAGCGTGCGGTAGATCGTACCGAGGCTGACGCCGGAGAGTTCGCCCCGCACGCGCTCGAGGATGGTTTCTGCCGAGAGGTGCGCGCCGTCGCCGAGCGCGCGCAAGATCGCTGCGCGCTGTTTCGTAAGACGGTAGCGCGATTGTAGTAGCCCGGCGTCCACGGTCTTGAGATCCATGCCCGACGGCTCTCCCCTGCGGCGGAATCGCCCGCGAAATGCGCCGCGAAGTCGTTTGACTGGGTGGTTCGAGCCTGCTACAATACGCGGGTTCTCCCCTTCCTGGGGCTTTATTTTCATCTATGTGGCGAAAACTTCAACCCTGGCTGAAGGGCCTATCGGTGCTCGGCATCGTGGTCCTGTGCCTGTTTCTGATCCTCCCCATCCAGAGCAAGATTAAGCTCGGACTCGACCTGCAAGGCGGCGTTCGGGTCCTTCTCGAGCTTCGTCCATCGCCTGAGGTTCCCGAGGTCACGAAGCAAATCCAGGCGCAGGTCGATCAGGTCATTCAGAGCCGTATCAACGGACTCGGCGTCGCCGAGCCGGTGATCACGCCGGTCGGCTCCAATCGCCTCTTGGTCGAGTTGCCGAACGTGAAGGATCCGGACGAGGCCGTCAGGACACTCAAGGAAGTAGCGAAACTCGATTTCAAGATCGTTCCCGAAGCGGTGAACGAGCGCGCGTTGCGCGACAAGAAGTATGCGGACGATCCGAACGGCGCGTACAAAGACTCGGGTCCGATCGTGTACTCCGGCGCCGATCTCAAGGGCGCCCAGGCGGCGTTCGATCAGTCGAACAATCCGAAGATCGACTTCCAGACCAAAGACGCCAAGAAGTTCGGCGAGCTTACCCAAACGAACATGGGAAAGCTGCTCGGCATCTTCCTCGATAAGAAGTACGTCTCGGCGGCAACCATTCAGGGCGTCATCACCAGCGACGGTCAAATCACCGGTACGTTCACCGAAGAAGACACGATCCGCATCTCCAACGAGCTGAACGCCGGCGCGCTGCCCGTCGACGTCGCCGTGATCGAAAACGATACGGTCGGGCCGATTCTGGGCAAGATCGACCTCGAGAAGTCGCTCTACGCATCGATGGTGGGCCTGGGCCTCGTTTTGATCTTCATGCTGGCCGTTTATCGCTTGCCCGGCTTCATGGCCGACCTCGCGCTGATCGTCTACGTCCTCATGTTGCTGGGCCTGTTGGCCGGGGTCAAAGCGGTACTCACGCTGCCGGGCATCGCAGGCTTCGTGCTGTCGATCGGGATGGCCGTGGACGCGAACGTGCTGATCTTCGAGCGTATCAAGGAAGAACTCTGGGCCGGGAAGACGCTGCGCGCCGCGGTCCAAGTCGGCTTCAAGCGCGCCTTCACCGCAGTCTTCGACAGCCACGTGACGACGATCGTCGGCGCCGGTGTGCTTTTCTTGCTCGGCACCGGCACGGTCAAAGGCTTCGCCTATACGCTCTTTTGGGGGACCGCGTTCTCGCTTTTCACGGCGACCTTCGTGACGCGCTTCTTCATGGACGTCGTCGTCGACAACGATCTCGTCGAGAACCCGAAGGCGTACGGGGCCTAGGTACACCACATGTTCTTCCGTAGGCTGAATTGGAACGTCGTCTCCTGGTTCAGGACCGTCTCCTACATCTCGTACGCCGTCATCTTCGCCGGCCTCGTAATGATGGGATACAACTGGTTCACCAAGGGTTATCCGATCAAGCTGGGCCTCTCGTTCACGGGCGGCACCGACGTCACAGTGAAGTACGCGGCGCCGGCGACGCCCGCGCAAATCCGCGGCGCGCTGGCCACGATCGGCGTAACGGACGCGCAGATCAACACGGTCGGTAAGGCGAACGACACCGTCCCCAACGAGCGCTTCACCATCTCGACGCAAACCGACTTCGGCGATCGAGCGGACAAGCTTTGGAGCGCGCTCGGCAGCGTCGCGCCGGTCGATCGCGCTCAATCGCAGATCGCGACGGTCGGCCCGTCGCTCTCGCAAGAGTACCTCCGCCAGGCGCTTTTGGCGCTGGTCATAGCGATCGGCATCCAGTTCGTCTACATCGCCTTCCGCTTCGGCTGGAACGTCATCTTCGGCGAAGTCGTCGTCGTCGCGCTCGTGCGCGACGCGCTCATGATGATCGGGATCTACGCGCTCGCTCAGAAGCGAGCCGACGATGCGTTTCTCGCAGCCGTCCTGACGGTCATCGGTTATTCGGTCATGGACACGATCGTGATCTTGGACCGGATCCGCGAGAACGTCAAAGTCATGGCCGGCGAAGGTTACGAGAAGATCGTCAACACGTCGATCTTGCAGACGATGACGCGCTCGGTCAATACGCTCGCGACCGTGGTCGTGACCCTCGTCGCACTGCTCGCATTCGGCGGCGCCTCGCTTCAGAATTTCGCATTCGCGCTGCTGGTCGGGATCTGTTCGGGCGGGTACCACTCGATCTTCTACTCGGCGCCGCTGGTTTATATCTTGCGCGAGCGCCAGCAGAAGAGGGCCGCAACACTGCGCGCGCAGCAGCGCGCCAGCGCGCTCGAGAAACCGCGCTCCGTTGCGGAAGCCCGCGCTCAAGCGAGTTCGGGAATGACGCGCGAGCAAATCCTGGCCGCGCGTAAGGAACGCCGCAGCCGCGAGAAGCAGGCACCCGTCCGCGCATCGGGCGGCCCGGCACGCTACCGCCGCAAGCGCCCCGCCTCGCAGACCCCCGCCGAAGCTGCCGCCGCCGAGAGCGCCGGCGAGCAGTATGAAGATGAAGAGTACGAGGCGGTCGATCCGCTCGACGCGCAAAACGCCGGGATGCACGAACACGAACTAACGCTCGGACACGAGGAGATCCATCTCAACCTCGAGGACGACGGCGAGCACGCGGTGGAGCATGGCGCGGTCGAAGGTGAATCCCCCGCTCCCGCTAAGCGCGACTAAGAAGGAACGCCGCTCCGCGGCGAAGGCGCTACCGCGGGCGACGGCGTCGGAAGCGGCGTTCGAGCGCCTGGTGAACGGTTTTGACGAGCTCGTGCTGCTGCCCAGCGAGACTCCGGCGCGGCCCGAACACCGCGCGCAAGCGGAGCCGGCGAGCGCCGCGGCATTTCTCGAGGAGCTCTTTGCCAATCAGGCATCGTATCTCGAGCGCGACCGTTACGCATCGATCGGCGAAGCGGACAGGTTTTACACCAAGGTCGTCGGCGTCTCGTTCGAAGGACGCCAGGAGATCGTGGCGGGACTCACCGCCGGAGATCCGCTCGAGCTGATTCGCGACCCCGCGAACCCGCACGATTCGAACGCGATCGCCGTGCACTACGGCAAGTTGCAATTGGGGTATCTGCGGCGCGAGATCGCACGCCGGCTAGCGCCGAACATCGACGCCGGCGATCGTTACACGGCGACCGTCGGCAGCGTCACGGGTGGCGGGGAGCGTAACGTCGGTGTCAACCTCCACGTGCGGCGCCGGCGCGCAGGCGGCCCCGCGCGGACCGCGTCCGGCGTGCAGACCGGGGCGACGCTCGACGAAATGCGCATCGCGCTGATCGGAGAGCGCCCGCTGCGCGACTCGCAGCACGCCGTCCTCGAACGCATCGAAGCCGGAAGCAACACGATCGCTATCCTGGGAACGGGCCGCGGCAAGTCGCTCTGCTTTCAGTTGCCTGCCGCGCAGCGAGCACTTGGAAACGGCTCGAAGACGCTCGTCTTTTATCCGCTGCGCGCGTTGACGAACGACCAACACGTAGCGCTCGTGCGACGCCTCGGTCGCTTCGGCTTGCGCATCCATCGAGCCAACGGCGCGGTCGACGGCGAGGAGCGCGAGGCGTTGGAAGCGGCGCTCGAGGACGGCAGTTGGGACATCATCCTCGCGACTCCCGAGTTTGCAACCTACCATCGGGAGGTTTTCGGGCGAATCTGTAACCGCCCGGCGCTGGTCGTCGTCGACGAAGCGCATCACCTCTACGAATCGCGGCACCGCGCGGCCTACGGCACCCTCGGCGAACTCGTCGCGTCGCTCGGCAAGCCCCAGGTCCTGGCCTTGACTGCGACGGCCAACGAAGAGAGTTTCAACGAGATCCGGCGCGCGCTCGGAATCGAAGCGTGGGTGATCGATCCGACCATTCGCGAGAACTTGCACGTCGTCGACGCGCGTAATACCAAGGACCGGCTCGCCTATCTGCGCGATGTGCTCGACGGCGACGGCAAAGCGATCGTCTACTGCAATTCACGTGCGGAGGCGAACAAGCTGGCCGGACGGCTACGCGACGCGTTCGGTCCGAGCGTGGCGTTCTATCACGCCGGCGTGCCCAGCGCGCAGCGCGCCGAGGTCGAGGACTACTTCCGCGCCGGCAAGATTCGCATCATCGTCGCGACGTCGGCTTTCGGCGAGGGGATCGATCTGCCCGACGTCCGCGACGTCGTCTTGTATCACTTGAACTTCAATTTCACCGAGTTCAACCAGCAGGCAGGCAGAGCGGGGCGGGACGGAATCGAGGCTCGGATTCACCTGCTGTACGCCGAGGCCGACCGCAAGATCAACGACTACATCATCGCGAAAAGCTCGCCCTCGCTCCCGCTGCTGCGCGAGCTGTATCGCGGGATGCGCGGCTTGGCCGCGGACGACGTGCTGCGCCTGTCGCACGAAGATATCGCCCGCACGCTCGACCTCGACATGGCCGACGGCGAGACCGTCGGGGCAGCGCTCAGAATCTTCGCGGAGGGTGGACTCGTCGAGACCGGGACCGACGACGACGGGCGCTTCATTCGTTTCGTCGAGGTGCCCGGTAAGGTCGATCTCACGCAAACCACGCGCTATGCGGAAGGCGAGGCGGAACGAGAGAACTTCGAGCGGTTTTGCGGGCTCGCGCTCGGCGCGGACGCTCAAACCCTCGAGCAGATCATCAATCGCCCGATCTATCCCGATCGCGTGCCGTTTCTCAACTAACGCTCTCGTAACGAGACTCTCATCGATTTTTCAGCACGCCGCGCCGCGCTTCCACGTATGATTGGTGCGACCGAACGCGTTTTTCGCGTGAGTCCCTAGGAGAACGTCAATGCCATCCTCCGCTCTCATCGGCAGACTTGGCCTCGCGGTAGCGCTCGCCGCAGCACCGGCCGTCGCATCTGCCGGCGCTGCCCAAACGCCGACCGCGCCGTATCTCGTCGCGCAAACCTATACCTATCCGCCGCCGCCCGTTTACTATCCCGAACGGCACGAGCGTCGCATCTACGGCTGGATCTCCGGATCGCAGCCCTTCAACGTTTGGCTCTATCAAGGGCCGCACGTTCATCTTCATCAGGGTACGGTGATCAACCCGACGGGAATTACGCTGCAGCCTCACATGCACGTCGCAGTCTACGGTCACTGGAACGACGACGGAAGTTATCACGCCGATCGCATCGACGTGCTGCCGCGTTAGCGCCGCTTAGGCGATGACTTTTGCGAGCCGGGCGGCGCCGACGGCGGCATAAAAAGCGTTGTCGGTTTCGCTGATGCGCGGTGCCCACGGGTCGATTTGCTTTGGCGAAACGGGAAAGTGCACGGTCGGACCGGCGGCGTTGCTGTAGTCGGCGAAATCGAACGGTTCGAAGGCGTCCGATTCGCGGTGAGCGAGAACGAGCGCGGAGACCGCCGAGGCGGCAGCGCCCGCCGCAGCGCGGACCGTTTCGGGCAGGCGTCCGTCGGAGGCGAACGTCTCGTACAATTCGATCGCCGGCCGGTCGGCGTGCCACGGCAGTCCCTGGCTTTCGGGAAAGCGCACCATCCCGTCGATCGCTTTGGCGTCTTGACGGATCGCGTTGCGCATTGCCGGAGCCGACGCGGCCGAGAGGAGCGCTCCATCGAGATTCCGGACGGCCGTTTCCAGTCCGGCGATTTTCCGCGGATCGAGGTCGAGCACGTCGAACGCTGCTGCCGGCCCGAAGCGCTCGCCCGCGTCGCCGTAGCGGGTCGACATCGTGCGCGCGACGACGGCAGCGGCCATCGCTTGCGGGTCACCCACGTGATGCGCGATGTCGGCCGCAACCGAACTGGGGACGCCCGGTGCGAGCATCGTCTCGGGGCTGGCTGCCAAGAAGCGCACGCCTGCGCGCGAGAGTGCCGACGAAAAGGCGAGCGTCGCCATCAAGCATTGATTCGAAACGACGCCGTCGATACGGCGCGTCGCATCCTCGGGGTGCGCCTGCGCGTGAAGCACCATTCCATCGGAGATCGCGCCCGCCATGTCGTCGGCGCGCATGATGCCGCGCCAGTGGTCGGCCTCGAGGCCGCCGCCGTCGCCCCCGCCGTGATCGACGAGATCGAGCCAGGTCTCGCGCGCGCCCGAAGCTTCGGCGTTATCGAGGGTCCGCGCGACGAAGCGAGCGAGATTCTCGCGCGACGACATGTCGTGCGGAGGCGCGAGGTGCACGTTCTTCGATAAGGTGCCGTCGGCGATCGTGTAGGCCTCGCTGCGCAGGACGTGCGCCGGTGCGAAGCCGCGGCGTGACGTCGTATCCTCGACGGTGAACTCGATTCCGGGCTCGCGTTTGCTCGTATTCTCGGCTTGTCCGATGACGAGCGCTTGAACTCCGTCGAGATTGTTGTCACCGTCCCGGTAGATTCCGAATTCGAGCGTTCGCGGAACGCGCTCGGCGTTGAGCGTGGCGAGCATGAACCAAGCCTCCGACGTAAAGTGATGTCGGAGCTTCCATCACGACACGCGGTCCGGCCGGCAAGCAGGGCGGTTCACGCAAACGTCCCTCGCCCGGCGGCGAGAGGGTCGCTCGGACGAAAACCGAACCGCTTGCGGCGTTTGCTCGAAGTTTGGAGGACGAGAAGCTGCAAGTTGAGTCGCTGATCCGGGCGATCCCGGACTTCCCCATTCCCGGGATACTGTTTCGCGACATAACCCCGCTTCTGAGCGACGCAGCCGGTTACAAGGCGGCCATCGACCTGTTCGTCGACCGGTTTCGCGGCGCCGGAATCGAGTATATCGTGGCGATCGAGGCGCGCGGCTACATGATCGGGGCGCCGCTGGCGTATGCGCTCGGCGCCGGATTGGTTCCGGTCCGCAAGCCGGGTAAGCTCCCCGGCAACAAGCACGTCGAGGAGTACGAACTGGAGTACGGTACCAACTCGCTCGAAATCCATGCCGACGCGGTCGGCAAGGGTCAGAAGGTCCTCGTGGTCGACGATCTGCTGGCGACCGGCGGGACCGCGGCCGCTACGGGCAGGCTGCTCGATCGCCTCGGCGCCGATATCGTCGGGTTCGCCTTCCTTATCGAGTTGCGGGCCTTGGAGGGCCGCAAGGCCTTGGGCTCCCGCGAGGTGACGAGCTTCATCAGCTACTGACCGCGCAGGGGAACCGGCCCGAATCCGATGGACACTCGGGCGGCGTCTATGGCAGTATAGACGGAATCCATTTATGCCTACGACCCTGACCCCGATCGACGACCTCATCCGGAGAGTCCAGTCGTACGACCCGACGGTCGCTGCGTCGTGGCTGCATGCCGTCTACGACACCGCCAACGCCGCCCATCAGGGCCAACAGCGGGCTTCGGGTGAGTCGTACATCGAGCACCCCCTGGCCGTTGCCCGCATCTTGGCGGAGATGGAGATGGACCGGGCCACCATCGCCGCGGCGATCCTCCACGACGTGGTCGAGGACACCGTCGTCACCGGCGAGGAAGTCGCCGCCAAGTTCGGCTCCGAGATCGCGCAGCTGGTCGAGGGCGTCACCAAGCTGACGCGCATTCCCTACCAGTCGAAGGAAGACGCGCAAGTCGAGAACCTGCGCAAGATGTTCATGGCGATGGCCAAGGACATCCGGGTCATCATCATCAAGCTGGCCGACCGGCTTCACAACATGCGGACGCTGCAGAGCTTGCCGGCCGACAAGCAGCAGGCGATCGCGCGCGAAACGGTCGAGATCTACGCGCCGATCGCGCACCGCCTGGGCATGTGGAAGGTCAAGTGGGACCTCGAGGACCTGTGTCTGCGCTACCTCGACGCCGATGCTTACCACGACATCTCCGAGCGCGTTGCCAAGAAGCGGGGCGAGCGCGAGGCGGCGATCGAGAACATCGTCACGATTTTGCGGCAGCAGTTCGGCAAGGTGGGCCTGACGGCTGACGTCACGGGGCGCCCCAAGCACTTCTTCTCGATCTATACGAAGATGAAGAAGGGCCGCGAGTTCTCGACGATCTACGACTTGACCGCGGTTCGCATCATCGTCGACAACGTCAAGGACTGCTACGGTTCGCTGGGCATCGTCCATTCGCTTTGGAAGCCGCTCCCCGGCCGCTTCAAAGATTACATCGCGATGCCCAAGCCCAACATGTATCAGTCGCTGCACACGACCGTCATCGGGCCGGGTGGCGATCCGCTCGAGATTCAGATCCGTACCGCCGAAATGCACCGCACCAGCGAGTACGGCATCGCCGCGCATTGGCGTTATAAGGAAGGCGGCAAGCGCGACGAGTTCGAGAACAAGCTGACTTGGCTGCGCTCGCTGCTCGAGTGGCAGAACGACATGCGCGACTCGCGCGCGTTCATGGAAAACCTGAAGCTCGATCTGTTCGAGAATCAGGTCTTCATTTTCTCACCGAAGGGCGACGTCTTCTCGCTGCCCTCGTCGGCCGCGCCGCTCGACTTCGCGTACCAAGTCCACACCGACGTCGGCCATCACTGCGTGGGCGCGAAGGTCAACGGAAAGATCGTGCCGCTGGACTATCAGCTGCGCAACGGCGACATCTGCGAGATCCTCGTCAACAAGAGCTCGCGACCTTCGCTCGACTGGTTGGCGATCGCGCGCACCTCGAGCGCCAAACACAAGATCAAACAGTGGTTCCGCAAGGAGCGGAAGGACGAGAACGTCGTGGCCGGCCAGGAGTCGGTCGAGCGCGAGCTGGCGCGCGAGCACTTGCGCGTCGACCTCGCGCGCGGCGAACCGATCGAAAAGATCGCCAAGCGCATGAACTATGCGAGCACGACGGACTTATTCGCAGCGATCGGTTTCGGTGACGCTTCGGCCGTCTCCGTGGTCTTGAAACTCAAAGAAGAAGTCAAGTCGAATCTTGTCGACCTGGCATCGGTGCAGCAACGCATCCCAGCACCTGCGCGCCGCGTTACGCGAAATGCCAGCGGTATCTTAATCGCGGGCGTCGATGACGTGCTGGTGCGTCTTTCGAAGTGTTGCAGTCCGGTGCCCGGAGATCCGATCATGGGTTACGTCACAATCGGAAAGGGCGTCTCAGTCCACCGGGCCGACTGTCCGAACGTGGCATACATGACGGCTACGCCGGAACGGATCCTGCAAGCATCGTGGGCGACCGGCGACACCCTCACGCATGCGGTCGACGTCGAAATCGAAGCGGTCGACCGCGCGGGGCTGCTCCAGGACGTGATGGGGGTTTGCGCCGAGTTCAAGACTTCGGCGTCGGCAGTGACGGCGCGCGTGAAGCGCGACAAGATGGCCTTGATCAGCCTGACGCTGCAGATTTCGAATCTCGACCACCTGCACAAGGTGATGGAAAAACTGCGTACGCTGCGCGACGTGCGCACGGTTTATCGCGTGACGAAGCGAGAGGCTCGCGCGAGCGGCTAAATATTCCTCGGGGATCCCTGGATCATACCAGGCGCCGGTTCTTCCACCGGCGCTAGAGAGGGCTTCGGAAGGGCCGCCTCGGCCGTCTCGATCTCTTTCTTGATATCGCTGCCCTTGTTGAGGAGCAATCGTGCCGTGCTTCCAGGCGGGACGTCGGCGGTGTCGAGCGCCTTCAGCGTGCCGAGGAATTTGAGAGCCGCGTCGTACGAAGCGCGAGCGTCACTATACTTGTGCTGGTAGGCATAATAGTTGCCGACGCGTTGTTGGGCGCGAGCGAGCGCGAGGTGGGCATACAGCCGGAGCACCACGACGCCGTTCGCGTTTGCGTCTTGCGAGGCGCCGCCGAGCGCGCTACCGTGATCGTACGCGTCCGCGCACGCTTGGTAGACGCTGACCAATTGCAGTGCCGTCGACATCACTTCGGGAGTCGGTACGCTCGTCGACGCGTTCAAAGCGTTGAGATGCCGCGCGATGGGCGTTGCGTCCGAACATGCCGCGTCGGTGAACTGCGCGGGCCCCTCACTCGCCGCCGGCGCGGCGAGCGAGGCCAGCAGTGCCGCGAAAATGAGACCCCGATGCATGCGGTAGCCTTTTGCGGGCTCCCCGAAACGGCCCTTGCCGAACATTCGTTCGGTGTGATATATTAGGCGAGTTTTCCGGGCGGCTCTCGCCGCCCGGCACGCTCGTGCGGGGGCTCCCCGCGCACGGCCCGCTGCCCCCAAAAGGGGGCCGTTCGTCCTTGGTTTCGGGGACGACGTCCACAGAGGGATACGATCATGCCGACGACCGACTACGAAGTCACGTACATCATCCGTCCGAACCTAGAAGAGACCGAGGTCGACACCCGGGTCGAGCAACTGGCCGAAACGCTGCGTCAAAACGGCGGCGAGGTGGTCGGTGAGATCGAGAAGATGGGCAAGCGGCGCCTCGCGTACGAGATCGATGACGTCCGCGAAGGCTTTTACGTGGTCATGAAGTTCAAGAGCGAACCGCCTGCGGCCAAAGAGCTGGAGCGGCAGATGCGCTTGAACGAAGACGTGATGCGCGCGCTCCTGATCAACCTCGACAGCTAAGCCAACTCGGGAGGCTCCATGGCCGGCAGCTACAATCGCATCGTTCTCGTCGGAAATCTGACGCGGGATCCTGAAATCCGCTACGTCGACGGCGGCGGAAAAGCCGTCACGAAATTCGCCATCGCCGTGAATCGCAAGACGAAGCAAGGCGACGACACGATGTTCGTCGACATCGTCGCCTGGGATCGCCTGGGAGAGATCTGCAATCAGTACCTCAAGAAGGGGATGTCGACGCTAGTCGAAGGCCGGCTCGCGATTCGCAAGTACGACGATAAAGACGGCAACAAACGCACCGCCGTCGAGGTCGTCGCCAGCGACATGCAGATGCTCGACTCGAAAGGTCGGGGTGCCGGCGGCGACGGCGGCACGTACGGCGCCGCTACCGAAGCAGCGCCGCGCGCCGCGGGCGCGTCCGGATTCGCCGATGAGGCGGTCGAGGACGAGATCCCGTTCTGACATCGTGAAGGCCGCCGTTGTTTCGATCCTGATCGCGGCCGCTCTCTCGATCGCTTCGCTCGGCGCGACACCCGCCGGCGGCGCGACTTCGGCGACCCCGGCCGCGCGGGATAGCAGCAAGGGCTTCGATTTTCTGTTCGGGACGTGGCGCACCCACTATCGGATTCTTCGAAAGCGACTGAGCAACAACCACGAGTGGTACTCGTGCGACGGCACCTCGGTCATCCGTCCCTTTTGGAGCGGCAGCGGCAATCTCGAAGACGGCGACCTTCACTGTCCGAACCGGTACATCGGCGGGATGACCTTGCGCCTCTACAACGCCGGCACGCATCAATGGTCGCTCTGGTGGGGGACCAAGACGCTTGGTTTGGTGCCGCCGCCGCAGGTCGGCCATTTCGATGCGCACGGCGTGGGTGAATTCTTCGCGCACGACACGAATGGCGGCAAACCCATCATCGTACGTTTCAAGTGGGCTTTGCAGCCCGGCGATCACCCTTATTTCGAGCAAGCGTTTTCAGCGGACAAGGGTAAGACGTGGGAAACGAATTGGACCACGGTCTACACCCGCGTCGCGCCTTCGACAAAAGGCGTGTGGAACGCGGCGCCCTAGGCCAGCGAGTCGCCTTCCCAGAAGGTACGGCGGCGTTTGCATTCCCATCGCTGCATCACCAAGCTAGAGGAGAATACCCCATGGCCCTGCGCATTGGAGACACCGCCCCCGACTTCGAAGCCGAAACGACCCAAGGCCATATAAACTTTCATTCCTGGCTTGGCGACTCGTGGGGAATTCTGTTTTCACATCCCAAGGACTTCACGCCGATCTGCACCACCGAGCTGGGTTACATGGCCAAGCTAAAACCCGAGTTCGACAAACGCAACGTGAAGATCATCGGTCTCAGCGTCGACCCGGTGGACCAGCACTCGCTCTGGGCTAAAGACATCGAGGAGACGCAGGGCTACGCGCCCACGTATCCGATGATCGGCGACTCGACCCTCGCCATCTCCAAGCTTTACGACATGCTGCCTGCGACGGCGGGCGACTCATCGCAGGGCCGCACGCCCGCCGACAACCAGACCGTCCGCAACGTTTTCGTCATCGGACCCGACAAGAAAATCAAACTCTTCATTGCCTACCCGATGACCACCGGGCGCAACTTCGACGAGGTGCTCCGCGTGATCGACTCCTTGCAACTCACTGCCAAACACCGGGTTGCGACGCCGGTCAATTGGAAGCAAGGCGAGGACGTGATCATTTCCGGCTCGGTATCCAATGACGAAGCGAAAAAGCTCTATCCGAATGGATGGAAAGAACCGAAGCCTTACATCCGCATCGTGCCGCAGCCGGCGACCTCCAAGTAGCGCGATAGTCGCGTCTACGCGCTCGTTTGGAAGCCGGCCTCGCGCCACGCGTCGATGCCTCCGGCGAGATTGACGACGTTCTTGAATCCGGAACGCTGGAGCAAGCTGCCGGCGATCGCACTGCGGTAGCCGCTCTTGCAGTAGACGCCGACGGCCGCTTCGCGGTCGAGATCGTCGATCGATGCGAGCAGACGGTTCAAGGGAAGATGCAGAGCGCCGGCCACGTGGCCGCTCGACCATTCCGGGTCGCGGCGAACGTCGATCGTCCGTAAACCCGCTCGAACTCGCTCCGCGAAAGCGTTCGGCGCAATTTGCGCTAGCGTCGCAAGCGGCATTCCGGCGGCGGTCCAGGCGGCGATGCCGCCCCGGGCGTAGCCGATCGTGCGGTCGATCCCGACGCGCGAGAGCCGCATCCGTGCCTCCTTGACTGCGCGCTCGTCGGCCCCGAGGAGCACGATGTCGACTTGGAGCCCGACGACTTGTCCGGCCCACGATGCGAATTGCCCGTCGAGTCCGATGTTCACCGAGCCGGGAATGTGACCGGCGGCGAACGCGTCTTCGTCGCGTACGTCGATGACGAGAACCCCACGTCGCTGCGCCGCGGCGACCTGCGCCGGCTCGAATCCGTCGAGTTCGTGTAACTCGCTCAGCGGTGCAGCGCCCGAGCGGTTCATTTCGACATCGCTCGCGAAATAGGCGGGACGGTCGGGCAAATCGCTCGCCATGAGCTCGACGAACGCCGCCTTGTCGGCGATCTTCAGGGCGTAGTTCGAGGCCCTTTCCCGGCCGATCGTCGAACTGCGGTCGTCGCTCATCGCCCGCCCGCAGAGCGATCCCGCTCCATGCGCCGGGAACACGAGCACGTCGTCGGGCAGCCGAAGTAACTTCTCATGAAGGCTATCGTAGAGAAGTGCGGCCAGTTCGCGAGGCTCTCCGCCGAGATCCGGCCGGCCGACGTCACCGATAAAGAGCGTGTCGCCGGTGAAGACCGCGTACGGTTCGGACGAACGCTGTTCGTCGGTCAGCACGATGCTTACGCTCTCGACCGTGTGCCCGGGCGTTTCGTAAAATGTGAGTTTGCACGCACCGACCCGGAGTTCGTCGCCGTCGCGGACCGGGATGTGAGGGAATCCGGCGCCGGCCTTCGCACCGAGGTATACGCGTGCTCCGGTCCGCTCGGCAAGCTCGCGGTGTCCGGACACGAAATCGGCGTGGAGATGCGTCTCGATGACGTACTTGATCGTGAAGCCGCGATCGCGGGCTTCGTCTAAGTACTGTTCGATGTCACGTTGGGGATCGATGACGGCGGCTTCGCCCTCGGAGCCGATGAAATAGGACGCGTGTGCCAAGCAGCTGAGGAAGAACTGCTGAAAGTGCATTTGACGCCCCCTCTCAAAGAGTACGTTTCTTCGTCGGGAGAACCGAGCATCTCCTCGCCGTCGAAGCAGCGGCGTCGCTCCATGGGAAGGTGACGCAGCTCTCGGGACAAATGCAAACGCCCGCATGATCACCGCCGAGGATCTCCGCGCGGTTGCGCTGTTCGCTGCCGTGCCGTACGCCGACCTCGAGCGACTCGCGCGCGTTGCGGCCGATCTGCAGATCCCCGCCGGGGAATATGCGGTCAACGAGGGAGATCCACGCGCGCTGTACGTCGTGCTCGAGGGGAGCGCCGCTGTGACGAAGATGGTCGCAGGGGTGGAACGGACCGTCGGCGTGCGCGGGCCGGGCGAAGTGTTCGGGGAAGTGCCCGTCGTACTCGGGACACCGGTGCTCGCGAGTCTGCGCGCGACGACGGCGTGCAGGATCGTGCGAATCGATCCCCGCGAGATTCACGTGCTCTCGGCTGCCGTCCCAGAGGTCTCGGAGATGCTCGGCGCGTTGGCGCGCGACCGGATCGAGGGGTTGCAAGATATCACCAACGAACAGCCGGAGCCGCTCGCGTGCGTGCTAGGCGCGCGCTGGGACGATCGATGTTACAAGCTCCGCGCGTTTCTGGAGCACAACCTGGTGCAGTTCGAGTGGGTCATTGCGGGAGAACCGTCGCCCGACCGGTTTGCCGCCGACCTGGCAGCCGTTGCGGAGCGCCTCCCGGCCGTGCGCATCCGCGAGGGTCCGCTGCTGATACAGCCCGACCTCCGCGAACTGGCGCGCGCGCTGTCGTTGTCGACCGACCCGCAACATGTCGACTACGACGTGGCGATCGTGGGTGGTGGACCCGCCGGCCTTGCGGCGTCAGTCTACGGCGCGTCGGAGGGGCTGCGCACGGTGATGATCGAGCGCGAAGCTCCCGGTGGCCAAGCTGCGACGTCGTCGCGCATCGAGAACTACCTCGGCTTCCCGACCGGCGTCTCGGGCGAAGAACTCGCCGCGCGTGCGCTGCAACAGGCAAAGCGGTTCGGTGCCGAGATCGTCGTTACGCGCCGGGTCACGTGCATCGACCCGGCAAGTCGTTCGATCGAACTCGACGGGGACGTGATCGTGCGCGCAAAGACCATCATCCTTGCAACCGGCGTCGCCTGGCGACGCCTGACGATTGAGTCGTGCGACCGGTTGATCGGCCGAGGCGTCTACTACGGTGCGGCCCGCAGCGAAGCACCCGGCACGCAGGGAGAAGACGTCTATTTGATCGGTGCCGGCAACTCGGCGGGACAAGCGGCTCTGTATTTCTCGACCTACGCTCGCCGCGTCGCGCTCGTCGTCCGAGGTGACGACCTCGCCAAGAGTATGTCGTATTATCTTATCCAACAGCTCGAGCAACGCGAAAACGTCGACGTGCTCTTGGGCTGTGAAGTCGTCTCGGTGCAAGGAGACGAGCATCTCGAATCGATCGATATTCGCCGGTTGAACGAGGGCGAGAGATTCAGGCGCGAGACGACCGGTCTGTTCGCGTTTATCGGAGCCGACGCGGAGACGGACTGGATGCCGCGCGAGGTCTTGCGCGACGACAAAGGCTACGTTCTGACAGGACCGGATGTCCGAGGCAATGCCGCGTGGCCGCTCGAGCGGCCGCCCTATCTGCTCGAGACGAACGCGCCTGGAGTCTTCGCCTGCGGAGACGTCCGTCACGGCTCGATCAAACGCGTCGCCTCGGGCGTCGGCGAGGGCAGCATGGCGATTGCGTTCGTGCACCAGTACCTGAACGAAACCGGACGGTAACGCGCAGGTACGGGCGCGTACGGTCCGTGAAGAAACGTTCCCCTGACCAGGATGAGGGCCGGCGGGATGACGGACAACCACGATGTCGGCGGGAGAGGCTCGGACGCGCCGATCCCGCGCAAGGAACACGCGTTTCTCCCTTGGGAGTTCCGCGTCGAGGCTTTGAGGGAAGCGCTCACCGATCCCAAGCGCCCAGGCGGCCAGCGGATGACGGTCGACGAGATGCGACGCGGCATCGAAGCGCTTAGCGCGGAAGAGTACTACAATCTGAACTTCTACGGGAAGTGGCTGCGCTCGATGATTGCACTCTTCAGCGAACGCGATCTCGTCGAGCGAGCGCAGATCGAGCGCCGCGCCGCGGAACTCGCCGCCGAGCACGAGCACGAGCATTGAGCGAGCGCCGGTTTGAGCCGGGCGATGCCGTCCGCGTCTCATGCCGAGATCATACGGGTCACATGCGAACTCCGAAGTATATCCGGGGAAAGCGCGGCGTCGTCGAACGCGTTTGCGGCGCCTTCCTCAATCCCGAAGAGCTCGCCTACGGCCGTCGCAACGGGCCGGTCGCTCATCTCTATCGCGTCCGTTTTTCGCAGCGCGAGGTCTGGCCCGACTACGCCGGCCCCGCCGGCGACACGCTCGATGTCGAGATCTACGAGCATTGGCTCCAGCCGGAGGGAACATGAGCGTCACGCACGAGCACGTTGACCGGAGCGACGAGTTCCTCGAACAAGCCTTTCGCGAAGCGCTGATTGCAGCCGGAGTCCTCACGCAAGCCGAGGTCGACGCGAAGGTGGAGTTGTTGTACTCGCGTCAACCCGCTCTGGGCGGCCGCGTCGTGGTGCGCGCTTGGTTCGATCCCGCATTCCGGGCGCGCCTTTTGGCTGACGGAAGTGCGGGCGTCCGCGAACTCGGAATCGAGGTCGGGGCGCTCAAGCTCGTCATCGTCGAGAATACGCCGCAGGTCCACAACCTGATCGTCTGCACCTTGTGCTCGTGCTATCCTCGGATGCTGCTCGGCCTGCCGCCGGACTGGTACAAGAGCATCGAATACCGATCGAGAGCCGTGCGCGAGCCGCGTGCCGTCCTCGCCGAGTTCGGCGTGCAGCTCGCTTCCGGCAGAGCCGTGCGCGTTCACGACAGCACCGCCGACATGCGGTACCTCGTTCTTCCGATGCGGCCGCCCGGTACGGACGACTTAAGCGAAGAGCGTCTCCAGGCGATGGTCACGCGCGACGGCATGATCGGCACCTCAGAGCTCTAGGACGGCGGTTCGAGAAGCGCGAATACGTCGGGGTGTCCGCGTAGAGGTGCACTATGAACCGTCACCGTTTTCTCGCTGCCGCCGGGAGCGCTCTCGGCGCGGCATTGCCTCTGGCGTCGCTCGCCGAGCAAAGCGTTTCGTTGCCGATGGCCAACGGCGAACGACCCGTCGTCGCCTTCCCTCAGAAGCGGCCTTTGATTCTCCTGACACCACGGCCACCGCAGCTCGAGACGCCCTTTTCAGTCTTCGATGACGGTGAGTTCACGCCGAACGATGCGTTCTTCGTGCGCTGGCATCTCGCGGGCATCCCGACGACCGTCGACGCCGCGACGCACCGCATCGCCGTTACCGGAGCGGTCCGGCAGACGTTGTCGCTTTCTCTCAACGACCTCGCGGGGATGCCGCAGGTCGAAATCGCGGCGGTCAACCAGTGCTCGGGCAACAGCCGCGGTCTGTTCGCTCCACGGGTCGCCGGGGGTCAATGGGACAACGGCGCGATGGGCAACGCTCGCTGGACCGGCGTGCGCCTGCGCGACATCCTCGCTCGCGCCGGAGTGACGTCGAGTGCGAAGCAAGTGCAGTTCCAGGGACTCGAGCAGCCGATTTTGCCGACGACGCCGGCGTTTCGCAAATCGCTTGACCTCGACGTCGCGCGTCAAGACGACGTCGTCGTCGCGTATTTGATGAACGATGCGCCGATGCCGTTGTTGAACGGCTACCCTGTCCGCCTCGTCGTGCCGGGCTGGTTTGCGACGTATTGGGTCAAGATGCTCTCGACAATCACGGTTCTCGACCACACCGATGACAATTTCTGGATGAAGACCGCCTATCGGATACCGGCGACGCCGGGAAACACCGTGGCGCCGACCGATACCGGTTACCCTACGATTCCGATCAATCGAATGCGGGTGCGTTCCTTTGTCACGAACGTCAGCGCCGGCGAGAAACTCTCGGCCGGGCGCCGGCCGCTGCGCGGTATAGCGTTCGACGGCGGCAGCGGGATCAAGAGCGTCGAAGTTTCGAGCGATGGCGGGACCTCTTGGCGCGCGGCAACGCTCGAAAAAGACTACGGGAAATTCGCCTTCCGTAGATGGAACGCAGACTGGGAGGCGGCCGTGGGCAAGTATACTCTCGCCGTTCGAGCGACGTCGAATGACGGCGAGGTGCAAACGACGACTCCCGTTTGGAATCCCGGCGGCTACCTGCGCAACAACATCGAGACCTACGAGGTGACGGTCGCGTGAAACGCTTAGCCCTCGCTCTATCGCTGCTCGCAATCGTGGCAGCAGCCGCATACGCGGCCCCGCCCGCACCACCCACGGCAACGGTCAGCATCCAACTTCCGGGTGACGCCGGGATGGCGTTTAAGCCGGGTCCCGGCCTCGCCGTCGTGCAGGCGAACTGCCTCGTGTGTCACTCATCCGCATACGTCAGCATTCAGCCCGTTTTTAGCCGCGCTCAGTGGACCGCCGAGGTGACGAAGATGAAGACCGTTTACGGCGCGTCCATCGCCGACGATGCGTTCGCTCCGATCGTCGACTATCTCGTCAGCGAATACGGCAAACCGTAAGAGCGGATCGTGGGCTCCTCGAAAGAAGTGACCGGCAACCGCTAGGCCGGTAGGGGACAAAGCAGGCGTTGGTAAGAACCGGCCTGCCATGATGATTCGAACGATTCTCGGTGCCGCGTGCGCCGCGCTTGCGCTCGCAGCGTTCGTACCTGCGGCGGCCCAAACACCTGCCGCTTCGCTGTTCGGCAGGAACCTCGTCGTCAACGGGAACGCCGAAGCCGACACCGGATCCCCCGACGCCACTCAAATCGTGAAGCCCAGCGACTGGACGACGACCGGTCAATTCACCGTCGTCCAATATGGGGCCAGCGGTGGTTTCCCCGACAAGTCAGCGCCCGGTCCCGCCGATCGCGGCAAGAACTTTTTCGCCGGCGGCAACGCGGCCCTGTCGACCGCGACACAGACGATCGATCTGAGCTCGGGCGCGGAGGCGATCGACGCTGGTTCGGTCACGTACGCGCTCTCCGGGTGGCTCGGTGGTTACAGCAACCAGGATGACGACGTGCAAGTTACGGTCGCGTTCTTGAACGAGAGCGGCGGCAAGCTTAGCGGCAGCGCGCAGGTCGGCCCCCTCAAAGCGGCCGATCGCAAGGGCGTCACCGGGATCTTCCTGCGCTCGACGACGGGAGCGGTTCCCGCCCACGCCCGCTCGGCGCGCGTCACCCTCACCGTGACGCGATACGACGGCGAGTACAATGACGGCTACTCGGACGATATCTCGCTCGTGCTCAAAAAGAAGGGTGCCTAGCCGCCAAACCGGGAGAACGAATGTCAGGCTAAGCGGAAGATGAAGAGCGTCATCGATTGTTCGCTGCCGCCGCTGCGCGCCGCACCGGCCGGAACGTAGAGAGCGTCCTTCACGACTGCTGCGCCGGTGCCGTGCCGGCCCTCGGGTAGTGGCGAGAAAACGCTCCACTCGTTGCGGCGCGGATCGAAAGCCTCGTTATTCGTGAACGTGGCGCCTCGGCGTTCGCCGCCGATCGCAAAAATGCGGTCGCGATAAAGCGTGACCGCCATACCGCTTCGCTTTGACGGCATCGGTGCGAGCGAGCTCCAGCGATCGATCGCGGGATCGTACGCGTCGACGAAGGACGTGTTGTGGTCGAAATCGTCGACTCTGCCGGCGATGGCATAGAGCTTTTGATCGAATGCGACCAGACCCATATGATCGCGGCCGACAGGTAGCGGCGCCGCGGCTTTATACTGGTCGATCGACGGGTCGTACACGTCGTGGGTTCCAACGCTACGCTCGTCGTGTCCGCCGACGAGATGGATCTTACCGTCGAGCTCCGCGACCGAAATGGAGGCGCGCTTCGTCGGAACGCGCGAAAGCGAGGTCCAACGGCCGCTCGCCGGCTCGTAGACGGACGCGTCGGCAACCGCGCGATTTTGGCTGTCAAAACCGCCGAACGCGTACAGCTTACGGCCGAAGGCGACAAGGCCGACGTGATTTAATCCCGTGGGTAACGAAGCGAGATTCGTCCAGCGGTTCGTTGTCGCATCGTAGGCTTCGACGAGCGAACCATCGACGGCTGCGGGTCCGAAGCCGCCGACGACGTAGAGCGAGCTTCCTATGGCGGCCACCGCGTCCTCGCTGCGCGGCGTTGGAAGGGGCGCGCCGGTCGACCACATGCCCCGTGAAGCCTGCGCCTGGGACGCGCTCGGCCAGACGGCGAGCGGGGATACGGCGACCGTGCGGATGAATTCGCGACGTTTACGGGAGAGCACGTTCACATCGTACCCGGACAGAGCGTCCGTTCCCATGGAGGTTGAGATGACCCTAACTGGGATGACCCTGACGCAGAGGATAAAGCCTTTCTTATGGTTCGACGGAAAGGCCGAAGAGGCGGCGCGATTCTACGTGTCGATTTTCGGGGATTCGAAGATCGAAAGCACGGGATCGATGGCGACGAGATTCCAAATCGAAGGCATGCAGTTCATCGCACTCAACGGCGGACCACAATACGCATTCTCACCGGCCGTATCGTTCCTCGTGAATTGCGAAACACAGGCGGAAGTCGACGAACTGTGGTCGAGGCTCTCCGAAGGCGGTGAGACGCAACAGTGTGGTTGGTTGAAAGACCGGTTCGGCCTGTCCTGGCAAATCGTCCCGACGGTCCTCGGCGACATGTTAAATGACGACGACGACGAGAAATCGGAGCGGGTCATGCAGGCGATGCTCCAGATGGACAAGATCGATATCGCCGCTTTGAAGCGGGCGTACGAAGGTTAAATCGCAGGATCCACAAAGCGGATCGCTGGATCTCGCTTTCGCTGCGAGGTGCGCGCTTTGGGTTTCGACGGTCGATGCGATGTACGTCGCAGACCGTACGAATTTGACGCCCGAGCTTCCGCTCGACAACCCGCACGTCGCGGCTCATACCGTGCGCGCGCACGTCTCGCTAAAGGGAATGCACGATGTCCGCCGATTTGCAGGTTCTAAAGAATGCGTCGGACGAAGGCGGCCGATAAGGTTCGGATGGAGCCGCGGCGTATGCTGAAAGCGGATCGATAAGTAACAAGGAGACGCGATCGATGGAACGGATCGAAGAGTCGGGGCCGCTACGTTCGTTCCGCGCGTCATTCGCGACGCTGCTCGTATTCGTACTCTGCTTCGCGCAAGGCCAGGCCGCGTCGGCTCCCGCGATGTGGCTGGTGCAAGGGCCAAAAGCAAAGGTCTACATCTTCGGGACGATTCACATCATGAAACCCGGCGTCGTTTGGTCGACGCCTGCGATCGCTCGCGCCCTTTCGCAAAGCGACGACCTCTGGCTCGAAATCCCCGACGATCTGCGCGATCCCAGCGCTCTTTTGCCGGAGGTCAGCAAGCTTGGCATGGATCCCGAACATCCGCTCTCGACCAAGATTTCGAAAGACGACCTGAGTCGCCTCGACGCGGCCTTCAAGGCTGCCGGACTGCCGGGCGAGGCGCCCTTCGAGTCGTTCAGGCCGTGGTTCGCAGCGCTGATGGTCAGCGTGCTTCCCGCGGCCAAGGCCGGGTACTCGGGCGCGAACGGCATCGACGCGAACTTGCGCGCGCAAATGATCTCGGCCGGCAAACCGGTCAAAGGCTTCGAGTCGCTTTCGGAGCAGCTCCATTTGTTCGCCGATCTCTCGCCGTCGCAAGAAGTAGCGCTCCTCCATCAGTCGCTCGCCACTTCGGAAACGGCGGGTTCCTCCGGCGGTGCTTCCGATATCGATAAGCTCGAAGCGGCCTGGCAGAGCGGAGACATCGCCCAAGTTGCGCGCTACGAGGCGCAGATGGACGCGCTCGACCCGTCATTGACTGCCGTCCTTTTGATCGATCGCAATGCAAATTGGGCCAAACAGCTCGATCGGCGCCTGCAGGGCGCGGGAACCTCGTTCGTTGCGGTCGGTGTCGCACACCTCAGCGGCTCCGGCAGCCTCTTGGAGGACTTGGCGAAGCTCGGCTACACCGTAACCCGCCTCGAGTAGGGCTTACGGACTCGCCGACGGGCTCGCGCTTGGTGTCGGGCTCGCGGCGTGCGCCGCTGCTTGATGCGCGTCGTATTTCGCTTGATCGAAGTACCAGTCCGGAAGCGTGTCGGGATACTCGAAGTTACTTTGCTTGTAAACGAAATTGATCCCGATCTTGGCGATCAAAGCCTGCGCCTTGACGTAACCCCGCACGGCCGTCAGAACCTGCGTGGTCGTATCCTCATCGTAGAACGCCTCGAACGTCACGCGCGCGACTCTCTGATTGGCTTCCGCGACGGCGCGTAGGTGAACGACGCCCAGAGTCTTGGGGTCGATCCACATGTCGGTCAACAGATGATCGGCGGGATGGTAGAGCGCGACCAGGGAGAGGTGCACGGTCTCTTTGCCGTCTTTGGTTTCATAGCCGACGAACGTTACGTCGTAGGGGCGCGACCGGGTTTTCACCTTTCCGATCTGCTGCGGAGCGCCTGAAGCCTGGGGCGTCGGGACAGCGGTCGGCTCGGGCGTCGGGATCTCGATCGGCGCATTTTTGAATCCGCCGAGCCGCTGCTGTACGAACGCGAACGAAAAGTCGGGACCGAAGCAGCGGTCGGTGATCTGCGTTTTGTCAGGCCGGTCGCGGCTGTCGAGTGGTGTTCCCACGACGAGGCACTTGCCGTCGTGATAGCGGAAAAAGACGTGGTCCTTACGCTCCTTTCGCTTTCCGGTGAGCACGTAAGCGAGGTCGGTGTCGTACGTCGCAAAGTGCTCTCGCGGCAGGGCGCGCCAGTGGTCGTATGCGGCGTCGTACCAGTACTCGCCGATCGAAGTCGGCGTCGGCTGCGGTGGTGAGGGCTGCGGCGACTGAGCGCCGCCGGGTTTCGAGAACAGCGCGACGGCCGCAGCGGCGAGCGCCCAGGCCGCGAGCATCCGGACGGATCTTTTGGTCACGGCTTTTTCAACGAATCGCCGGCGGGAAGAGTTGCCTTGCCAAGCGGAGGCTATGGTACGACCTCGCGCACGCGACCGGTTTCGACCTCGTAGACGAACCCGCGCACGCGGTCACGATGAGGCAGGAACGGGTAGGATCGAACGCGCGCGAGAGACCGCCGGACTGCTTCGTCGACGTCATCGAAGGCTCCGAGCTCGAGCGGAAACTCGCGTCCGGCTTCGGCCGAGATTTGCGAACGAAACGCGTCCTCGTTCATGCCGAACAACCCACAATCGGAGTGATGCATCAGAATTATCTCGCGCGTCTGAAGCTTCCGCTGTGAGATGACCAGCGAACGCAGCATGTCGTCGGTGATCAGGCCACCGGCATTCCGCAGAATGTGCGCTTCTCCCGAATCGAGACCAAAGACTCGGAAGATATCGATTCTCGAATCCATGCACGTGACGATTGCGACGTTCCGCGTGGGAACGACCGCGCGAGGCCCCTCGAAACGGGCTTGGTGTTGCAGGGCGTTGGCGACGAGCCGATCGGTTGCAGTGTCCTGGGAATCGTCCACACCTGCCGTTACGGCAATGACGCCCGGAGTTCCGGGCTCCCGCGGCGTACAGGGCTGCATGAAATCCTTTGCCCTCGCCGCCGCCGTGGTACTCCTCGCAGCTACATCGCCCGTCTGGCTCGACGCGAAAGTTCTGTCGAACTGGAACGTCGCCGGTTCACAGCTTCCCGCGGCGCCGGGTCCGCGCGACCCGGGACTCGCGCCGGGTGGCCAATGCGCTTCGATGGTTCGCCCGCCTTCGATGCCGGAGGATCGCGCAGTCACCGGCAAAGGTTGGCTCTTGATCGACTCGTACCAGCGCTTCGGCAACACTTCGCTCGTGATGGGTACTTCGAGTGCCGACGGGATGTGCCGGCCGAACGGCTTTCAGGGATTCGTTTTCGTCGGCGGAGCGTTTGCGGGGACGATCGCACCGCACCCGATGGACGCTCGCAGCGACGCCTCGCTCGGGGGCTACGGTGTAACGCTCGTCGACGCGCAAGACCTCGCGGGCTTCTTCACACGTTACGACGCACAGGACGCGCTGTGTTGCCCGCACGCGACCACGACGGTCCAATATAAGATCGCCGAGAAAAGCGGTCACGCGGTGCTGACGCCCATCTCGGCGTTCACCACGAAGAACTCGCAGTAAGTGAAATGAGAGGGAAGCCGATGCCTTTCGTCCTTTTGTCGCTCTTGGTGTTTGCCGGCGGCGCGCTCGGCGTTCTTGGCTTGCTCGGTGCCACCGGTGCCCACCCAACTGTCGTGGCCGATTCCGGAAGCGTTCGACAGACGCGGAACGTTGGAGCTTTCGATAAGATCGACGCGGGCGGCGCGTTCGAAATCGTCGTGAACGCAGGAGCACCGTCGAGAACCGTCGTCATCGAAGCCGCGCCTTCGGTCGTCGGCCAAATAACGACCGAGGTGCGTGACGGCACGCTCGAGCTCGGAGAAAACAACTCGTACACCTGGAATTCCGGCCGCAGGCGCGTGACCATCGAGGTCCCATCGCTCTCCGTTTTTGGTCTGAGTGGCGCCGGCAGCGCCGACATCTCGAACGTTCACGGTTCGGTCTTTAGCGTCCGTGTGTCCGGAGCCGGAAACGTAAAGCTAGCCGGACAGACGAACAGCCTTTCCGCTGAGCTCAGCGGAGCCGGGACCCTCGACTCGGTTGCGCTCAAAGCGCGCAGCGTGAAAGTCTCAATCTCCGGAACCGGTAGCGCGAAGGTTTGGGCGAGCGACAAGCTCGCGGGCGACGTCAGCGGCGTCGGCTCGATTCAGTACTTCGGGAACCCGGCGCACGTCGAACGCTCGATCTCCGGCGTCGGATCGATCGGAGCCGGCTCCTAGCGCGCTGCGTTCGCCGGCGTTATTCGCGGACGCCTAGGAATCTCAGGTAAAACGCTGCGAACACCAAGACGATTCCAATATTCACCGTCAGCCGTTCCCAGAAGCGGTGTCTGAAGAACAAGAAATCGACACCGACTATAACCGCTACCATCGCCACCATGTAAAGCACGATAGCCGCCTGTCTGCTCATTTTGAGTTTTCCATCACGCGATTTACGTAGTGGATGCTATTTAAAAAATGTTCCAGAGATACTGGTTGTAGACTTCGTGATGGTACTGGACTTCTTGCGTTTTGACGATCGTGCCGAGCAGGCGAGGGCATCTATCCGCGCTGGCTTCTTTCAGGTCGGCGTAACGGGTCTTCACGTCCTCGCCGAGTAGCGTCGTCGTCCAGCTCGAAGCCCGGAAATTCGCCATCGCGTCGTAAATATTGTCCGGCAGATAGCGCTCGGCCTGACGCAGGTTCTTCTCGTCGCTGATCGTTCCATAAAGTCCGGTCTGGAAGACCGACTGCATGACCATATACGGGTTCGCATCCGGCGCGACCGAACGAACTTCGACGCGGGCGCTGCGCTCGTTCCCGAACGGGATGCGGATCATCGCGCCGCGGTCGATCGCCGACGCTTTGATCTGATTGGGAGCTTCGAAATGCGGGTCGAGGCGGCGGTAGGCGTTCACGCTCGAGTTAAGCATCAGGCACGTATCGTTGCCCCGCGTCAGGATCCGGTCGACGAACTGCCAGCCGAAGGTGCTGAGGTGTTCGTCCCCTTTGGCATCCCAAAACAGGTTCTTTCCGCCTTTGCTGACCGAGACGTTCGTGTGCATGCCGTTGCCGTTGACACCGACGACGGGCTTGGGCAAGAAACTCGCGGTCATCCCGAGCTTCGTCGCAACTTGACGACAGATCAACTTGTAGAGTTGAATCTGATCGGCGGCTGCGACTACTTCGCCATAGCTGTAGTTGATCTCGAACTGCGAGGGTGCCACCTCGGGATGGTCCTTCTCGTTTTGGAAACCCATCGCTCGCTGCACTTCCGCGACGGAGTCGATGAAGAGACGCAGCGGATCGCCCGGCAGCGAGTAGTAGTAACCGCCCGTATTGACGTACTCAAACTTTCCGGTTTCGGGGTAACGGCGCTCCGCGTCGATGCCGGCGAAGACGAATCCCTCGATTTCGTTGGCGGCGTTGAGGGTGTAGCCTTCCTTCTCAAACGCCTGTGTCGAGAGCTTCTTGAGGTTGCCGCGGATGTCGGCGGGGTACGGCGTGCCGTCCCGGCTCAGAACGTCACCAAACGCGAGGACCTTGCCCGAGCCGAAGATATCGCCCGGCGCGTAATAGAACGAACTCCAGTCGACCTCGAGCCTCAAATCGCTCTCTCGCTGGGCGGTGAACCCTCGAATCGACGATCCGTCGAACGTCAGGTTGTCGTACGACTTCAGCAAGAACTTCTTGTCGTAGTCGAGCATGTGCAGACGGCCTTCGAGATCGCTGAACATGAGCGTGACCGCTTTGAGTTTCTTTTCGTCAGTAAGGTATTTGAGGCGCTCTTCTTGCAGCTTGTCCATCGGAACGCGATCTTGGCGCTGCTTTTTGGCCTTCAGATTGAGCTCTTCGAGCTCGCCGTAAGAGAGCATGAGGAAATCGCGCAGTTCGGTGGGCATCGTTTGTGTTTACACTCCTTGACGGAAGGCGTGGAATGTTGTCGACGGCTTTCTCGGTCGGTGCGGCGTACGGCTGCCGATTCTTGCGGCCAAGAGTGACAAGGACAATTCGGGAGCGGCGCTGACCGGTCGCAAAGAAGGAGGTTCCCGCCGCCTCAGTGCTTGCCATGTCCGAGGTGCCAACCGTGGAATGGGCACGCGTACGGCCGCAACCCCGTACTCGTCCGTGGAATTGCCCGCTCGGCAAGCTTCTTGGTTGCGAACGCGGTCTTCGGCGAGCCGTTCTTCGTGTAGCAACCTCGCGGCCCCCCACGCTTGCGCGGGCTCTTTTCATCCACAGGGGAGGATTCGCCACGCTTTCCCTCCTCCTCGGGCAGTTGCCCTCGTAGGGCTTTGGCTGTACAATTGCCGGGTTGTGGAGGCCTCACCCGTGGCCTCAACGGTACGGTAGCGACGGGTTCGTGGCGCGCGCGCCACGTGTGTAGGGCAAGGGGCGACGATCCGGCGCCACCTCGCCGATTCCACCTACATGCTCCTCCCTTTCGGAGGATAGGAAGAGATCGATGGCCAGCAATTCCAAGAAGCGGGCGGCCGCGAAAAAAGAACGCCGCCCCAAGCGTAAGGTCTGCACGTACTGTGCCGAAAAGATTAGCGACATCAACTACAAAGACGTCACTCGGTTGCGAAAATACATCTCGGAACGCGGCAAGATTCTCCCGCGGCGCATCTCGGGGAATTGTGCCAAACACCAGCGCTTGTTGACGGTCGCCGTCAAACGAGCCAGGATCATCGCCTTTCTCCCCTTCGTCTCCGAGTAAGAGTATGAAGATCATCCTCCTCAACGACGTGAAGTCGCTTGGCACCATCGGAGACGTCATCGAAGTCGCCGACGGTTATGCGCGGAACTTTCTCCTGCCCAAGGGCTTGGCGGCCGAGGCCTCATCGGGCGCGCTCGCGCTGCTCGAACAGCAGCGCCGTGCGAAGTCGCGCCGCGACGCCGAAGCGCTAGCCGATGCCGAGGCTCTCGCCAAGCAATTGGAGGACGTGACCGTTACCGTCTTCGCCAAGAGCGGCGGCAACGGGAAGCTGTTCGGCGCGGTAACCAACGCGAACGTCGCCGAAGCGATTTCGAAGGAATTGGGCATCGAACTCGACCGCCACAAGATCGTCATTCCGGACAACATCAAGTCGCTGGGCAGCTATCCGGTCGAAGTCCGGCTCGGCAAGAACCTCGTCGCGAAAACTACCGTTAAAGTCGTCGCTGCGAACTGAGTCGAGTGGCGCAGGGGGCGGACCAAGCCTACGTCGCCCGCATTCGCCGCAAATACGGCGGTGACGATGGAATGCGGCGCTACGTCGCGGCGCTGTACGAATTGCTGTCCGCGACCCTCGGCGCCGGAAAAAATGGTTCTGCGGGCGGGGAAACTCGACGCCCTCAAACTGATGCGATCCACCCAGTTGCCCGAGCGCATTTTGGCGCTCCAGCGGCTCGTTTTCGAAGATCCGACGCTCGAGCGGCTGCCCGTTCCCGGAAAACTCCGCGAGGCGATCGCCGAAATCGAAGACGGACTCGCCGATCTCGTCGCGCAGCGCGGTCCGTCGAGGACAAGATCGAGTCGCAAGGTCAGCTTGAAGATGGCCGAGCGCCACCAGGAGTACCTTGCGGAACTCAAACTCGAAGCGCTGCGTGAGGACGGAGGTCCCGAAACGCCGGCCACCCAGCGAAAGCTCGAGGAACTGGTCGAACTCGATGCGGCGAAAGCTGGCCGCCTCGGCCTTACAGCTGCTGCGTCCCGGGTCGCTCGGCGAGGTCGTCGGACAGCGCTCGGCGATCGCCTCGCTGCTGGCAAAGATCTCCTCGCCGTTTCCGCAGCACGTGCATTCTGTACGGGCCGCCGGGCGTCGGCAAGACGACGGTTGCGCGGCTGGCGCTGGAAGAAGCGAAGCGGCGTGGGTACACGCCGTTCGCAGCCGATGCTCCGTTCGTCGAGGCGAGCGGCTCGACGCTGCGCTGGGATCCGCGCGAAACGACGAATCCGCTGCTCGGCAGCGTGCACGATCCGATCTATCAGGGAAGCCGTCGCGAGTTCGCCGAGGGCGGCATTCCCGAGCCGAAGCTTGGACTCGTGACCAAAGCGCACGGCGGGGTGCTGTTCATCGACGAGATCGGCGAGATGGACCCGCTGTTGCAGACGAAGCTGCTGAAGGTCCTCGAGGACAAACGCGTTTTGTTCGAGTCGTCCTATTACGATTCGAGCGATCCCAGCGTACCTGCGTACATTAAGAGACTTTTCGACGAAGGCGCGCCGGCCGACTTCGTTTTGATCGGCGCGACGACGCGCGAGCCCGAGCGAGATCGATGCAGCGATCCGTTCGCGCTGCGCGGAGGTGTATTTCGAACCGCTCACCGAAGCGCAGGTTGGGGAAATCGTCGTGGGCGCGGCGAAGCGCCTGGGCGCAAAACTGGAGCGGCGGGTTGCGCAAACGATAGCTTCGTATACGATCGAGGGCCGCAAGGCGGTGCAGATCGTTGCCGACGCTCACGGTCACGCGCTCTATCGCGAGCGCGATAAGAAGAACTCCACTGCCGGGAAGCCGCCCGCGGTTACGATCACGGAGCCGGACGTGCGGCTCGTCGTGCAGTCCGGCCGGCTCGTCCCTCACACGCCGGTGCGCGCGCGAAAGGCCCGCGAGGTCGGGAAGACCTTCGGCCTTGGAGTCTCGCACCACGTCGGCAGTCTGATCGAGATCGAAGCCGCCGCGTTTCCGGCACCGCAACCGCGTAAAGGCGTCGTCCGGTTCAACGAAACCGCCGGAACGATGGCGCGCGATAGCGTCTTCAACGCGAGCATCAGCGATCCGCTCGCTGATCGGCATCGACCCGCTCGACCACGATCTCCACGTCAACATCGTCGGCGGCGGCAACATCGACGGCCCTTCGGCCGGACTGGCGATTTTTCTCGCGCTCTACTCCGCGTTGACGCGAACGCGCCTGCCGCAGGACGTCGCGATCACGGGCGAACTGTCGATTTCGGGTAAGGTCCGTCCGGTCGGCGGTATCGTCGAGAAAGTCTACGCCGCCCGGCAAGCGGGAATGCGCGCTCGTGCTCATCCCGAAAGAGAACGAGCGCGAGGTGGAACGCGCCTTCGGACCTCTTGAGATCCAACCGATCGGCACGATCGACGAAGCGCTCGAGATCCTCGCGCGTCACGCGCAAGGCGAAACGCTGATGGCGACGATCGCTCCGGGGAGCGTCGGCGGAGCCGACCGCATTCCGCCCAACAACCTCGAAGCCGAGATGGCGGTCCTCGGCTCGATCCTGGTCGATCGCGAGATGATGGCGACGGTATCAGCGAGATCGTGGCGGAGCACGACTTTTACGCGCACGTGCACGAAACGATCTTCGGCGCGTTGCTGCAGCTCTACGAACGCGGCGAGCCGCTCGACAAGATCACCGTCGCGGAGGAATTGCGCCGGCGGTCCCTGCTCGAGAAGGTCGGCGGCATTCCGTACCTCAGCTCGCTGATGGACATGGTTCCGACGGCGGCCTCGGCCGAATACTACGCGCACATCGTTCGCGAGAAGGCGGCGCTGCGCGGCTTGATCCATGCGGGCACCCAGATCACGCGCATCGGATTCGAGGACGAGGAGGACGTCGACGGCGCGCTCGACCGCAGCGAGCAGATCGTGTACGAGGTCGGCCGGCGCCAACGGACCGGCGATTTCAATCCGATCTACAAGTTGCTCAAAGGGACCTTCGAGCAGATCGATCGTCTCTATCACAGCCACGGTGACCGCACCGGCATTACCTCGGGCTTCCGCGACATCGATCACTATACCGCGGGGTTTCAACCCGGCAACTTCATCATCGTAGCGGCGCGCCCCGCGATGGGGAAGACGTCGATGGCCCTCACGATGGCGGCCGCCGCCGCCAAAGACGTTCAGAAACCGATTGCGATCTTTTCGCTCGAGATGACGAACGAAGAGCTCGTCTCGAGGTTGCTATGCTCGGAGGCGCGCATCAACGCGCAAGACCTGCGCAAAGGCAACATCAAAGATCACGAATGGCAGAAGATCTCGGACGGCATGAGCGTGCTCTCGCAAGTCCCGATCTTCATCGACGATTCGGGCTCGATCACCGTCACCGAGATCCGCAGCCGCTGCCGGCGCTTGCAGTCCGCCGAGGGTCTCTCCGCGGTCTTCATCGACTATTTGCAGCTGCTGCGTCCCGGCTCGATGACGCGCTCGCAAAACCGGAACGACGAGCTCTCGGAGATCTGCCGCGTCCTCAAAGCGACGGCAAAAGATCTACAGGTTCCAATCATCGCGTTGGCTCAGCTCAACCGCGGCGTCGAGTCTCGCAACGACAAACGCCCGATGCTTTCGGATTTGCGCGATTCGGGTGCGATGGAGCAAGAAGCGGATATGGTCGCGTTCTTGTACCGCGAGGCGTACTACAACCCGGAGAGTGCGCCGGAGCCGGATCTGACCGAATTCATCATCGCCAAGCAACGCAACGGCCCGACCGGAATGATCAAGCTCCGCTTCCTCAAAGAGTACACGCTCTTCGTTCCGTACGGCGAGAGCAGCCACTTCAGCGCGCCGTAGCGCGCTAGATGACCTTCGCTTCGGCGATTTCGTGAACTTCGGGGTCGCCGATGCCGTGGTGCAGATACGAGCGCGAGAGCTTCACGTATTCGGGTCCGGCGTGCTCGACCCAGCCGATCGCGGCGCCTTCGAGCTTTTTCTTGACCTGCGCGGGCGTGCCGGCCGCGACGCTTTCGGGCGGAATCTTTATCCCGACACCGACGACGCTGCCGGCGGCGATGAGCGAGCGCCGTCCGATCGTCGCGTGGTTGAGCACGACTGCGTTGCTGCCGATGAGCGCGCCGCTCTCGACCACGCAGTCTTCGAGCACGGCGCAGTGACCGATCGTCACGTCGTCGCCGATAATCGTACTGCAGTCTTCGCTCACGTGGAGCACCGCGTTGTCCTGGACGTTGGACCGCGCGCCGATCCGGATCGGGCCATTGTCGGCGCGCACGACGGTGCCGAACCAGATGCTCGATCCCTCGCCGACCTCGACGTCTCCGATCAAGACGGCGGTCGGCGCCACGAAGGCCGTCTGGTGAACTTTCGGCGTCTTGCCCTTGTACTCGATGAACATGCGGCCCCTCCGGCGAAGGGAGGACGGCTTTGCCCCACCGTCACCAAACGCCTTTGCGCGGCGTCAAGGCCGTGCCCCGTCCGCAGCCCGATAACCCCGACTACACTCCCGTGAACTACGCGTATGCCGGCCGCGAAGGCCACATCCACGAAGTCGTCACGATCGGTGGACGCCGCTTGGCGAAAGTCGGCTTCAACGATCGCAAGATCGTGTACTACCTGCTCGACGATCTCGAACTCGACGACAGCGCCCCGAAGGGCACCTTTCACGACTTAGCTTAGCCGCGCGGAAGAAACCCGCGGTAGGGGCCGACCGGTACGTACGTAGCTTCGAGCATTCCGTTGGCGATCATCGGGAGCCGTTGCGTGACCAGCTTTGCCTCGTCAAGCGACGCGACTTCGAGCTGGAGGACGGCGCCGGGCACATCCTGACGGGAATAGATCGCGCGCACGTAGCCGTCGGCGTAAAGCCGGCGCGCCTCCTCGGCCTCAGGATCCAGCAGCTTCGCCATTGCGCCTTCATCGAAAGCTTCGGTACGTCGCCGCATGAGCGCGAAAACGGTCACTCTTAGCACCCTTCCCTTAAAGCTGTTTAAAGCGTTCGTCGCGAGTTCTTCGCTACGTTTGCGAGGAGAACGATCGAAAGTCCCGCGAAGAGCAGCGGGCCTAACCACGATCCGGGGACTGCGGTGCGCGACGCGACCGCGATCACCGCGATCCAGAACGCGATCGCCGCCGCGAACTGCCAGTCCTCGACGAAGAGTCCGAGCAGCTCCGCTCCGAACTCGCGCGCCGCTTTCATCACGATACAGCTTTGCGCTGCGGGATGTTGCGTCGGGCGACCACGATCGCCGTCAGCGCAACGAGCGCGTAGCCCGCGACCAGCGCGAGCAGTGCGAAATCGCCGGAAGGCCACTCGATTCCGAGCCCCTCGCCCGTCCAAAACGTTCCGAAGGCCGAGAGCATGACGCCGACGGCGAATTTCAAACCGTTTTCCGGCACTTGCGACAGCGGCCTCCGCAGCGAAATGCCCGCGCCGGCGACGAGCGCGCCGGCTGCCGCCGCACCGAGCGCGGCGGGCACCAGCCCGCCACTCGAGGCGCCTACCGCGATCACGATAAAGACGACCTCGAGCCCTTCGAGAACGACCGCGTTGAACGCCATCAGGATGCCGGTCCTATCGGTGGAGCTGCCCGGTGCGCCGTCACCCGCAAGCCGTCGAGTGTGAGCCGCATAGATCGCGCTCTCGTCGTGGAAGGCGATGGCCCCGCCGTAGCGCAAGACGGCCTTTCGCAACCAGCGCATCCCGAACAACAGCAGCAAAACGCCGACCGCCGACTGCAGAGCGTGCAGCGGAACGAGACGCAACGCCGGACCCAGCAAGACGACGAACAACGTCAGGAGCGCGACGCCTGCGAGCGTTCCGAGCCAAGCCGAGCGCCATCCGCGCGTGACACCGACCGCGAGAACGATGGTCAGCGCTTCGACGAATTCGACGACCGAAGCGAAGAAGGCCGGTAAGACCGCGGTGAAGATCACCGGCCCGACTCGCTCACCTTACGACTGAACTCGGAAGTTCTGAATGAAGTCGCCGCTCGGCTCCGCCCAAACGGCCCAGACGTCTCCGGTTTTTGGATCGATGGCGAGCGTGTGCGCACCGCGGGCGGCCGGTCCTTGCGCGACGACTTCGGGCGCCGCGGCCGGCTTGTCGAGCACGACGGTAATCATGCCGCTGCCGGCGCAGGCCATTCGATGTGACGCCGGATCGAGGCTGCATTGGTCGACGCGATCTTGGATCGGAGTCTTACCGATCAACTTACCCGTCTTGTCATACACGGCGATGAGGCCGTTCAGGCCGCCGACCAGTATGTGGCCGTAGGCAGGATCGTACTGCAGCGGATGGTTGCCTTTGATCTCAGGCGTGGCAATCGTCTTGATGACCTTGAGACTCGAGCCGTCGACGATGACGAACTCCGAGAGGTCGGAGATGTTCTGATAGACGTCGTGCGTCTGGGGATCGACGGCGAGGAATTCGGGTTTGTGGCCGGGCAAAGCGACCGTCCCGATGCTCTTCATCGTCTTCGCGTCGACGACGAAGATACGCGTCCCATTGCCTTCGTCGGCGTAGATGTGTCCGTTCCCGGGATCGTACGCGATCGCGTCGACGGCGCCGGCGACATCCGCTGAGCGCAGCACCGTCTTCGTCACGGGGTCGATCTCGGAAACCGTGTTCGCTTCACCGTCGCCGGTAAAGACGTGCCCGGTTGCGGGATCGACTGCGACCCCGTGCAATGGCCCCACTCTGACTTGACCTAGAACGTTGCCCGAATCCGCGTCGACGATGAGCAGAGCACGGCTTCCGGTGTGCGCGGCGTAAACGCGCCGCCGTTCGGCGTCGACGGTCACGTAGTCGAAGCCACTTGAAATCGGTACGGAATGCGGGGGAGCTACGGGAGCGAGTGGCATAAATCACCTTGCATCAGTGCAGCAGCCTGCTTCGTACGACCCGCGTGCGTGAAAGCCGGTCGTGCGGTTGTATGCGCAGCGCCATGCCGAACACGGCCGGCACGACGCAAACTGAAGAAACCATGCCGACGAGGTAACGCCACAGTGCTTGACCTACCGGGACGCGCTCGAATTTTCGGGTCACCACGCGCACCTCGGTGATCATCATCCCGAGGGTCTGACCACTCAGTGCGACGAGCAGGAAGCTGTAAAGGAAGAAGGCGAGGAAAAACTTCGGGTCGGTGACCGAAAAGTGGAGTGGCGGAATTTTCTCGAGCCAGGGAAAGGTTTTGTAAAGATCTTTGAGATCCAACATGGTCGACTGATCCATCGTCGTCCGCGAGGCGATTCCGGACTGAACGATGGCGGATACGACGAACGAATCGAGCACGACCGCCGAGAGCCGTCTCAGCGGCGTTGCGCAGTCCCGCCGGCGCACGAACTGTCCGTGCACGGGAGGTTGCGGCAACTCGCCTTTCCGTTCGACGCGACCGATTTCTCCGCGCCAATAGTCTGCCAGGCCGGAGTTTGCAAACGTCTGGAGCGCCTTGAGGCGATTCGTCGCGAAGGGAACCGCCGAACTCCACTCGCCGAGTCGCAGCCGGCCGTCGCCTTCGAGCGCAGTTTGTTGTTCGGCCAGGGCTTCGTAGTCGATGTGGCGCCCGATGGCGTGAAACGTCGTAATCGCGATTGCGGATTTCGCATTTTCAAGCGAATCGCAAAAAAGCAACCCCACGCGGTCGGCGGTGTACTCCGTCTTGCGAAGCCACGGTCCGAAAAGAATCGAAACGAAGGGATTCTCGCGGCCCGAAGCGCTGAACAGCGACGCGATTCGAGTGTGTCCCGCCGCGATGTGAGCGAGTTCGCGAGCGATGAGGAAGCGCAATTCGGGCCGGCGTAGATGCTCGAAATACTGGCTGGAAATGACCAGGGCGTAGGGTTCTTCCGTGCCGACGGATGCGAGCGGCACGAACGGGTCGTCGCGGATGAAGACGAGGGGCACGCCGACTCCGAGATCGGCCGCGATCGCACCGACGTCGGCGAAGACCTCCGGGAACTGACGCTCGTTGATGCGGACGCTGTTCCCGAGCAAGCGGCCGCGCGCCAGCGAAACGAGAACGAGCCCCACGACGACCAGCAGCACGACCTCGCTGACGGTGATTCCATGGAAGAAGAGGCCAACCAGCACGACCGCCAGCGGCGCTGCTGCCAGCGAGAGCAGCAACGCTATGCGCTCTCGCGGAACGCGCAAGGAACGCGGCCCGGCGAAGAGTGAGGTGGGCGCCGCAGGTGCGACTCCGGCCAACTGCACCGAGTTCAACTCTTGCGCGCCGCGGCACAAGTCCTGCCGAGTCGCCGTTGCCGGCGGCGTCTTTTAAGCGGCGAGCGTGGCCTTCAGGGAGATCGGAACCGCCTTAAGCGCTTTGCTCAGCGGACACGATTCCTTTGCTTCAGTAGCGTACTTTTGGAAGTCCGCGCTTGAGATGCCGGGAACTTTGCCGGTCACCTCGAGCTCGATCGTTGTGATCGAGAAGCCCGGCCCGTCGCGGTCGAGGTGCACGAGCGCTTTCGAATCGAGGGAAGCCGGCGGATGCCCGGCTCTGCTGAGCACGGCGCTGAGCGCCATCGTGAAACAAGCCGCGTGCGAAGCCCCGAGGAGTTCCTCGGGATTCGTTCCGGGATCGCCGCTAAAGCGGGTTCCGAACGAGTAGTCGGCTTGAACCTTTCCGCTTTCGGTGGCGATCGATCCGCGCCCGTGCGCAACGTCGCCTTCCCAGTGCACAGAAGCCGAGCGAACGATTTTTTCTGGAGGATTCATACCGCCTTCGACGCGCCGCTTCGGCGGAAGGTTTCACGGGTTTCCCGCGCGCACTCGAGGCTCGCGGGAGGGCAGGCGGAGGTCGCGTTGAACGAGGCTCAAACCTCGCGCGCCGACGTAGCTCAGTTGGTAGAGCAGCTGTTTCGTAAATAGCAGGTCAGCGGTTCAAGTCCGCTCGTCGGCTCCAACGGAGCCTCGTGAATCCGAGGTTCTTTTCTTTGCCTCCCGCTTGCGGGGAGTCCGGTGGCCCACATTTGATCGTGCACCTCATCGACGGAACGTACGAGCTGTTTCGCCACTTTTACGGCCTGCGCCGCATCGCCGATGGTAAGGAGCGGCCGTTCGGCGCCGTCGTCGGCGTGCTCAACACCGTGCTCCAGATGGCCGCCGAAGGGGCTACTCACATCGGGGTTGCCACCGATCATATCATCGAGTCGTTTCGAAACGAGCTCTGGCAAGGATACAAGACGGGCGCGGGAATCGATCCGAAGCTTCGCGCTCAGTTCCAGCCTCTGGAAGAGGCTCTCGTTGCGATGGGCGTTACCGTCTGGCCGATGATCGAGCTCGAAGCCGACGATGCGCTCGCCTCAGCGGCCGCCCTTGCGTCGATGAATCCGCTCGTCGAGAAAGTTTGCATCTGGACACCGGATAAGGACCTCGCGCAGTGCGTTCGCGGCGAGCGTGTGGTTCAAGTCGACCGAAAGAGCAAGGCCATTCGAGATGCTGCCGGCGTGCGCGCGCGGTTCGGAGTGGATCCGCTGCAGATCCCGGACTACCTCGCGCTCGTCGGCGATAGCGCCGACGGCTACCCCGGCATTGCCCGCATCGGACCAAAAGGCGCGGTCGCGCTCCTCACGCGCTATGGCAGTATCGAGGATTTCCCATCAGAGGTATTGGGCGAACGTCAAGCTCTTGCGCTGTTATTCAAAACGCTAGCAACGCTCCGGACCGATGCGCCCCTCTTCACGGATGTGGGCGAGCTGGAGTGGCGCGGGCCAACCGCAGAATTTGACGGCTATTGCAAGAGGCTCAAGCGCGCCCGACCTTGTCGAGCGCGCTGAAAAAGCGCTATTGCTGCGCTCACGACGGTGAGAGCGCGAAAACCCTTTCGTAAAGGCAAAGCGCCGCGTTAGGTCCAGCGGAAGGTTCGCGCGCTAACGAACGTTCCGGCGATCGTCCAAGCCACCAGCGCGAGAATCCATCCGCCGTATTCGGTCAGGGAAGCGCCCGCCGTCGAGACGGCGCGAAAAATCTCGATGAACTGCGTCGACGGCAGGAGCCGCAACAGGTCCGGGGTCGGGTGCGGAAAGCGATCGATCGGGATGTAGGCGTCCGAAAGAAAAGCGAGCGGTACCGTCAGAATCGAAGCGATGTTGTTCGCGCTTTCCGTGGTCCGGGCGAGCGCGCCGATGATCGTCCCGAGTGAAATGAACGTCGCGGTACCGAGCAGCAAGATCAGCAAGATCTCGAGTGGGTTTCCGTTAATCTTGACATGGAACACGACTGCCCCGACGGCTACCAGAATAACCGCTTGAGCGGCGAGCAGAGTCATCCGGTACGCGACGAGTGACGCGAAGAACAACCAAGATGGAAGCGGCGTGAGATAGACGCGCCTCAGGAGATGCTTTTCGCGGAACGTAGCGAGCATGACGCCTACGCCCCAAAAGCCCGAACTCAATACTTGCGCGCCGATGATGCCGGGAACGAGAAACGTCGATGTTCGCGTCGACGGTCCACTCGAGAACGCAAACGAGAACAGTACGAGGAAGAAGACGGGCATCGCCAGCGTCCAGAAGATCATCTCGCCGTCGCGACGGAAGTACCACGTAAAGTTCATGCGCGTCTGCGTTACGAACATGCGCACGAGGTTCATTGCCCTTCTCCAATTCGCTCGCCGGTCAAGGCGATGAACGCGTCTTCCAAATCCGGTCGATGCATGTCGAGTGAGGTGATGGCTGCCCGTGTTGCGTTCGCTTTGGTCACGACTGCCGCGAGCGCCAGACCAGGCTCTTGGCCGGTCACGAGCTGCCACTCACCGCTACTTTCGACCCACGTCCCAAGCGTCCGTAATTCCGCGTCCGGCTCGAAACCGTCGGCCCGAACGCAAACGCGCGCGGCACCTCCAAAGCGCGCGACGAGGTTTGTGGGCGTGTCTTCGGCGACGATCTTGCCTCGCTGCATGACGCAGACCGTATCGCAGAGCCGTTCGGCTTCCTCGATGTAATGCGTGGTCAGCACGATCGTCTTTTTCGCTTCGCGCAGCTTCTCGACTTCTGCCCACAAGATGCGCCTTCCGAAGGCGTCCATTCCGGCCGTCGGTTCATCGAGGAATACAACGTCCGGATCGTGTTGTAACGCAAGGGCCAACGCCAGGCGCTGCTGCTCGCCACCCGACATCTGAGCGATTTGCCTATCGAGCTTCCCCTCGAGACCGACGCGCTCGGCCATCTCCGCGGGGCGCGGCGCAATCGAATAGTATGTAGCGTACAAGGTCAGTACTTCGCCGGCAGTCGCCTTCTCCGGCAGCGACGTTGATTGCAATTGGACGCCGAAGAGGCGCTTGAGTTTGGCAAAGTCGCGAGCGTTTGCCGGGTCGAGACCGGCGATGCGGATGGAGCCGGCGTTGGGCTTGTTTAGCCCGATGCAGCATTCGAGCGTCGTCGTCTTGCCCGCCCCGTTGCGCCCGAGTAGCCCGAAGATCGTGCCCCCAGGCACGCGGAAGCTGATCCCGTCGACCGCATGCACGTCGCCGTAGTATTTAGCTAGATCCTCGACCACGATCGCGTCGGCAGGCACGTGACTGTATACCGCACGGAACCTCAAGAGTTTGCGCCGGCGGCCGTCGCGGACGCCGCTTAGCGTCCGTGGGTTTCTTTACGCGTTAGGAGGATTGCAGTTTTTGGGATATCGCTCCAGCGGTCCCGTGCAGCCGGTTGAGCCTGATGCTCAGGCCGATCTGCAGTATTCCGAAGAGGATCGCGTAGAACGCAATGATCCAGATGACCGCGAGCGCCCCGGAACCCGGATCGCGCAGGATCAAAATGCCGAAGACGATCGAGGCGATGCCGCCGAGCACGTAGAGCCACTCGTTCTGCAGCACGTCGCGCATTTGAATGCCCCCGACGATCTCGAGGATCCCCGTGATGATCGCCCAGAACGCAATCGCGTAGACCAGCGCGACGGCGCTCATGAACGGCTGCGTCAAAACGAAGCCGGCCACGATCAGACCGACGAGACCTTCGACGACCAGCACCCACCAGCGGGATCCGCTGCCGCCGCTGAACGCGGCTCCGAGCGCGAAAACGCCGTCGACGAAAGCGTACGCACCGAAAAGAATCGTCAGTGCACCGAGCGCGATGCCTGGCCACATCACTGCGAGGACGCCGAACAAGATAGCGGCGATTCCGCGAATGAGAAAGACCCACCACCGACTTGCGAGACTTGCTAACATAGAACGCCTCCCTTTCCAGCACAACCAAGCATACCTCACTCGGCGTTGCCCAGCCAGCCGAAAAACTCGCAATGACTGCCGGGCCAGCGTTGCAGCCAGGGTTGTTCGCAACTTCGTGCACGAGATGTAGGGCAAAAGTCCCATATCGGCGAGCAAAGACTTGCCCGGCGGCAGAGTGAACAAGCCGGCCTCTCCGGAGCCGCAATCCGCCTCGCCACGCGGCGAGTCAGTTTCGCGGAAGTCAGTTCACTTAAACGTGACGGGAACGTCGACCGAGACGGACGCTCCGGTGGCAGTTGTCGCGGTGAAGTGAAGCTTGATGTGTTTTACAATCAGATCGGCGCCGGCGTGGGGCAGCCTCGCTTCGCTCGTAAAGACGCCGGTGCGATCTGCGTCAGAGGGCCGGATTTGCTGCCGTTGCCCGTCGTGACTTTAATGACGTCGGGGGTGGTAGTGACGCGAATGTCGATCGGGCCGCCGCCGTGCAGATTATTGGAGTTCAATTCCACTTCGAGGATGCCGGGCGTTCCGGTCTGCGGTGCCGGCGTAAACGTGTACCCGTACACCGGCGTCGGGGCCGCAGGCGCGGGTGAGGTTTGGGCGACGGCCGTCGAGGCTAGCCCCGCAAACACGAGAAGCAGAAGAGCGCACAGACGGCACGCACTTGACATGGCCGTTTCTTCAGCGACGTCACGAATTTTCCCCTCGCGGGCGTCTCTACCGCTAACTAAGAATTAAGACGAGCCGCAAACGCTGCTCGTATCCGACAGCGGCGGCGTCCCGAGACGTTTCGCCGTCCGCCGGCGAACGCGCACGTCGCGCGATCGACCACGCTTGTACCGCGACGCGTCACAATGCGCGCGTTCGATCGCTCGCCGCGAGGTGCCGCCGCCGGAGCGGCCCAAACTGTGGGTCCTTGGCTTTCACCTCGGGTCACGGCCGCTTCCGCGCCGCAAGGATCGCGTCGCTCGCGTGCGGGATCCTGCTCGCTTCTTGTGGCGGCGGGACGAACACGCCATCGAGAAGGGGGCCGACGCCGGCGGCAACGTCGACCGCGAATCTGACGCCGTCACCCGCGGCGTCATCGAGTTCCTCGCCGGCGGCCACGCCGTTTGTTGCCCTGCATACGTATTTCTTGTCTCCGACCGGCAACGATGGTAACAACGGCACGTCCGCAACGGTTTGCGGTACGAATTGCGGTCCGTGGCGAACCCCAAAGCATTCGGTGCAGTGTGGCGATGTCATCATCACCGCAGCCGGTGCCTATTCGACGGGCCAATTTGGAGTCGGATCTTGGGGCACCGTCAGCTCGTGTCCATCGACGACCGCAGGCATAAGCGGAACCGGCGGCATCTATTTTGCCACCGTGCTTTGTGCGGGACCAAAAATAACGAGTTGCAACGTGAACGGCGGTTCTAACGAAGCCTTTCGCATCGATCAGTCAAATTGGGCGGCCGAGGGGTTTTACGGTACGCAGCTCGCCTCAGCAAATGGATCTTGCTTCTCGGCGACCTCCGAAACCAGCACGCCGCTACATCATATTGCTTTTATCAACGACATTGCCGTAAATTGCTCTCTCGCCGGATTCGATAGTTACTCCTGGAACGGCCTCACCGGCGGTGTCGACCAGCAAGCTGTGGTTGGAACGATCACCTTTAACGGGGCTCCAAGTACCAACGGCGCCGGAATCTGTGGAAGCGGCATCTCGCTTATCCCGGTCAACGGCCCGGATGCGAGTGCCGGCACTCACGTCTTCGTCGCTGGCTCTTTTGCGTACAAGAACATCAACGCGCCAGTTGGTGCGGGATGCAACACGGATGGCGAAGGTTTGATCTTCGACTCATGGGGCATCCTTTCGTATCGCAATCAGGCAGTCGTCGAGCAGAATGCGTTCTGGGCGAACGGATCGGCCGGCTTTGAAGCGTTCCCGCAGGGCAACCACTCGTCACAGGATGAGGCGACCATCGTTCTTTTCAACAACACGACTTACGGAAATTATCAGGATCCGAAGAATCCGGGCGGCGCAGAACTGTTCTTCAACCAAATCTATCCCACGGGGACCGGCAGTTACACAATCACAAACAATATCTTTGAAGCGACCGTGGGGAGCGCCGGAGACAACGGGACCACCACAGTCAGAGGCGCCGAAATCGACTGCGTCAACTCTTGTTCACAAGTCGACATTAGCGGAAACTACATTTGGAATAATAACCCGCCGACCACGACCGCGACGGGTGGGGAGAATACGCACGCATGGATTAGCAACGTCGATTCGGGCGCGGCGTGGCCGTGGGGGGCGAATACGTACAATGACCCCGGCCTCGCGAACCCTGGCGCTCTGCCGGCCGCCGCCCCCGATTGCTCCAGCTATGCGAACACGACGGCTTGCACGGTGGGCTTGGGCGTGGTCGCGGATCTCATGCCGAGCGGTGCCGCGGCGGGGAAAGGTTACCAGCCCCCAGGAGCGTGTACCGCCGACGCATATTTCCCCACTTGGCTCAAGGGCGTCGTTTATCTATCCTGGGACGGATCGACCTTGGTCGAAAATGGTGGCCTAATAACGAAGCCCTGCAACCTGTAAGAAGAACATCGATGCGCGCTGTTCGCTGACCTTCGGACTGCAATGACAGGTGCGTCTTCGTTACTAACGCCGGCTCCGGATAGTCAGTCCGACGATCGCTGCCGCAGTTCCGGCGAGAACGAACAACCCGATCGTGCCGTGCTTGGCGGCCCGGGCCGATTCAGCTTGGATTTGCGGCATATAGCGCAACTCGGGCAGCGGATCGTTCGTTTTTCTCCCGCCGCCGTCGATGGCCATCTTCAAGACTTGTGCCGGATGCAGTGCCTGTCGATTCGTCGTCTGCGAAATCTGCTCCCGGCAACTGAATCCGTCGGCGACGATTATCGTCTGCTGCTCGGCGGCACGCACTCGCGGCAGCAGCGCCCGCTCGCCGATCGCCATCGACACCGCGTAGTGCGCGGCATCGAATCCGAACGGTCCCGCCATCCCGCAACACCCGGTGTCGGGCCTTTCGTAGTCGAGCTCGAGTGCATCGAACAGTTTGGTCTCGCCGGAATCGTCCAGAATCGACTTATGATGGCAATGCTCTTGCACGAGTGCCTTACGATGTAAAGGCGGTGGCACGAATTGAGGCGCCTTCTGCGCGAGAAACTCGGTCAAGAGATACGTCTGCGCCTTCAGCCGCTTCGCATCTTCATCGGGCCCGAGCAGGTTGGTCATCTCGTCGCGGAAGACCGACACGCAGCTGGGCTCGAGTCCGACGACGCACACGCCCTCGCGGATCTGCGGCCGCAGCGCCTCCAGTACTTCTTGCAACATGCTTTTCGCTAGGTCGAGCATCCCGTAATCGTAGAGGGGACGCCCGCAACACAGCTGCACGGCCGGTATAGTGACCTGGAATCCCGCATTTTCCAGAACCTCGACTGCAGCTTGGGCCGTGGTCGGATGAAAGTGATTGTTCCAGGTGTCGGGCCACAGAATGACACGCTGCTTGCCGACGTTCCGAAGCGGGCGCTGCGCGAACCACGCGCGGAACGTCTGCGGCGCGAAGAGCGGAAGCGAGCGTTCGGGTGCGATCGAGATCAGCGCCTTCGCGATTTCACGCAAGCCCGGCGTCTGCGTGAGGGCGTTCGCCACGCCGGGAGCGCGCGAAGCGATTCGCGCCCACCAATACATCAGGCCGAACGCGAAGGCTGCGAGCGGACGTCGCTTGCCTTCGTAATAGTGGGAAAGAAATTCGGCCTTGTAGGTTGCCATGTCGACGTTGACCGGGCATTCGCCCTTACAGCCCTTACACGACAAACACAGATCGAGCGCGTCTTTGACGCCTTCGTCCTGCCAGCCGTTTCCGATTGGATTGCCTTCGAGCATCTCGAACAGCAACCGCGCGCGCCCACGCGTTGAGTAGGCCTCTTCCTTTGTCGCCATGTAGCTCGGGCACATCGTTCCAGCGTCGTGCTTACGGCACTTGCCCGTTCCGATGCAACGGTTCGCGGCATTTGCGAAGCTGCCGTTGTCGTCTTCAAATGTAAAGTGCGTTCTAGGTTCCCACGGCTCGTATTCGGTGCCCCAGCGCAGGTTTTGATCGAGCTTGTGGGGATGCACGACCTTGCCCGGGTTCATCTTGTGCTGCGGGTCCCAGATCGTCTTGAACTCCCAGAACGCCTGCATCAGGTCGTCGCCATACATGATGGGCAACAACTCTCCGCGCGCCTGACCGTCCCCGTGCTCGCCGGAGAGCGAGCCGCCGTGAGCCACGCAAATGTGCGCCATCTTGGTAACGAACTCGCGGAATTTCGCGATGCCGGGCGCGGTGAAGAGATCGAAGTTGATGCTGACGTGCAGGCAAGCCTGTCCGAAGTGCCCGTAGATCGAACCTTTGTAGCCGTACTCGTCGAGCATCGCCCCAAACGCGCGAAGGTAATCCCCCAGGCGCTTGGGATCGACGGCGGAGTCTTCCCAACCCGGATAGTAGTCCGCCTCATTTGGAACCTTCGCGGTCGCACCCAATGCGTTATCGCGCAATTTCCAAAAACGCGCCTGCTCATCGTGGTCGTCGAACAGTCGCATCGAGGGCGGGTTAGGGCGTCCCTTGAACGCCTCGAGGAGGCCGCGCGCGCGAGCGGCGGCCGACTCCTTCGTGTCGCCGCCGAACTCGCAAATCAACCAGCCCTCACCCGGCGGAAACATCGAGCGGCCGGAGTCCGGGTGGCCCTCTTTGCGCTCGAGGAAGCCGAACATCGTTGCCGATATGCCCTCGAGCGCGATCGGACCGTGCTCGCTGCAAAATGGAACCTCGTCGGCCGCACTGCTCAAATCGGGAAAACCGAAGATCGCGATCGCGCGATGGGGCGGGCTATCCACGAGTCGAACGGTCGCGTCGACGATGGTGACGCAAGTGCTCTCGGTGCCGACCAAAGCGCGCGCGACGTTGAAGCCATTCTCAGGGAGCAATTCGTTCAGCGGAAAACCCGAAACGCGGCGGGGAATGGCGGGGAATCTCTCGCGAATTCGGTCGGCGTACTTGTCGCGCAAGGCTTTGAGTTGCCGGTAGATGTCGCCCCTGCGGCCGCCGGCGGCGATGATTCGCTCGAGCTCATCATCAGATGTCCGGCCGACCCGTAGCCGCAGGCCATCGTACGTGACGACCTCGAGCTCCTCAACGTTCTCTTCGGTCTTGCCGGCCATCTGGGCGTGCATGCCGCACGAATTGTTACCGATCATCCCCCCGAACGTGTTGCGATCGTGGGTTGCCGGATCGGGTCCAAACGTGAGGTGACGCTCCTCGGCCTTCTTGCGCAGGTCGTCGTTGATGCAGCCAGGCTGAACCCGAGCGGTGCGGCCCTGCCAATCGATCTCGAGGATCGCATTCATGTACTTGCTGAAATCGAGAACGACGGCGACGTTACAGGTTTGACCGGCGAGGCTGGTCCCGCCGCCGCGCGAAAAGACCGGCGCTCCGAATTTGCGACAGACCGCTAGGGCTCGCTCGACGTCTTCGGCATCCTTGGGAACGACGACCCCGATCGGTACTTGCCGGTAGTTCGAAGCATCGGTCGCGTACATCGCGCGAGTGCTCGAATCGAAACGAACCTCGCCGCGCACGCTGCTGCATAGCTCGGCCTCCAGTCCGGCAGCATCGACGTCGGCCTGCTCGACCGAACCGGATCGCTGAGTGGCCTTCGGGCGTTCGCCGTCACGGCCGCCGCCCGCTGTCGCAACGGCTTTGAGAATGCGGATCATGCATTCCAAACCATAATGGGGATTTGGCCCTCGCGCCTCGGACAGCTCGTTTTAAGCGAATGGTCGCCGGGTAGAAGAAGAATACCTCTGCGGGGGAGCGTGGAAGGAGGACGGGACCGCGGGATGAGTCACGCGCAAAGTCCGTCGTCGCAAGTTAGTCTTCGGACCGAAGAAACCGACGCGGTCGGGCGCGATCAGAGCCGCGAGATAGCGCTGAAGGTGTTGCGTCAAGTCTTCGCGGACGCGTACGCGCGAGACTTCGCGATCCGGTTGTGGGACGATTCAATCGTTCCGGCTCGAACTCCGGAGCGCTTCGTGTTGCGGATCAATGCGCCGTTCGCGCTGCGAGCCGCTTTCATGCCGCCCTTCGAACTCAATGCCGGCGCCGCGTTTGTGCGCGGCTGGATCGACGTCGATGGAGATCTCGAGGCGGCGGTGGACGCAATGATGCGCGCAACAGCATCGCTCTCGGCGCTAAGCGCGTCACTCCTTGCCGCGCGGCTGCTGCGTCTTCCTAAGCCTCCGCAGGTAACCCTGAAGGATCGCGCCGCGCACCTTCGCGGAAGAATTCACTCGCATCGACGCGATGCCGAAGCGATCGCGTTCCACTACGATCAACCGGTGTCGTTTTATCGAACCTTCCTCGATCCAGCTTTAGTGTATTCGTGTGCTTATTGGGACGAGGGCGTGCGCACCCTCGCCGACGCGCAAACGGCAAAGATCGACTACATCCTGCGCAAGGTCCGTCTAAAACCGGGCGAGCGGGTACTCGACGTCGGCTGCGGCTGGGGAGGCTTGATCGTGCGGGCGGCGGAACGGTTCGGCGCGCGCGCCGTCGGGATCACGCTCAGTCAGCAGCAATACGAAGAAGCGCAGCGTCGCATTCGCGCGAAGGGACTCGATGGTCGCTGCTCCGTTGAGCTCCGCGACTATCGCGAACTTGGAGACCGGACCTTCGACAAGATCGTCAGTGTCGGTATGGTCGAACACGTCGGGCGCGATTGCTTGAACGAGTATTTCTCCACGCTCTGGAAGGCGTTGCGGCCCGGCGGGCTCTTCCTCAACCACGGAATCGCGGAACAGAGTGAAGGGCGGCGCGGTGGCAAGGCGACGGGGTTCATCGCGCACTACGTCTTTCCGGACGGCGAGCTGGTAGCCTTGGGCGACCGGCTTGCGATCGCCGAGCGCGTCGGATTCGAAGTGCGTGATGTCGAGAGCCTTCGCGAGCACTACGCTCGCACTTTACGCGCGTGGGTGGCCAACCTCGAATGCAACCGCCGCGAGGTTGTCGGCGCAAGCGACGAGATGACGTACCGCATTTGGCGTCTGTATCTCGCGGGGAGTGCCCAGGGCTTCGCAAGCGGGCGGCTTGGCGTTTTCCAGTCTCTGCTCGCAAAACCAACCACCGACGGTCGCACGGCCTGTCCTCCTACGCGCCAGGATCTTTATCTCGATCGACCTTGCTATGCTGGGTAAGCGATGCTAGGCGGCGTTTACGCAAACCGCGCCTCGCGTTCGTTCTTGAAAACTCTGCGCAACTCATCGATGGTTTTAAGCGCTTTCTTGTGAGATGTCGTACCCTTTAGGTCGATATCGTTGCCCTCGGCTGCCGAATATTCGGTGAGAAATCGTTCGATGCCGACGAGTTTTTCTTTTGGAAGATCGTCGATGTCTTCGAATATGTCCGTCGACAGCGCCACGCCGGGCTTGCGTGTTGGACACGCTACGATCCGGTCATTCTCTTCTCCATCTTTTACGAGCTGAATCGAGCCAAGCACGCGCACCTCAAGCATACATCCCGAGAACGTAGGCTCGTCATTCAAGATCAGGACGTCGAGAGGGTCGCCGTCGTCTGCGAGCGTCTGCGGGATAAACCCATAATCGTACGGCCAGCGCAGCCCTTCTGCGAGGGTGGCTTTGAGGAGCATTATTCCATATTTCGGCTCAAACGCATATTTGTGCCGGGTCAATGCGGGTGTTTCCACGACGGCGTAGACGACGCCGTCCGGCTCACCAGGCGGATACGTCGGAATCTCGTCATAATTTGTCGGATTGACTTTCCGGTGATCGTTTTTGCCCATCCGACCAGCGTAGCTAGTGGCCTACGCCTAAGAGGAAGAGAATGAGGATCAGGCCGAGCGGCACGCCCAGCAACCACAAGAGAATCAGAATCACGATTGAGTCCTCCGTTCGGGTGCAGAATACATCGCCTTCCGCGTGCGATGGTGCGTGAAGCTCATAGGCTCACCGGAGGCTAGCCAACCGCCGATCACGGTTCCAACTAGCCCAAGCAGAATTGTCATGAGCGCCGCGAGCGCCGTATCCCGAATGGCTTCCGGCGACGCCGTCGCAGCCGCGGCGTTCGCAAGCGGCAGGCTCGTGAGCCCTCCGGACCAGCCGCCGAAAGCATTGCCCGAGCCTGCCGCCAACAAGATGATGAGGAGCGGCAAAGAGACGAGCCAACTGACAGCCGCGTGAAGAATGGACGGCTCTGCGTGCCGACTGCCGGCGATCTTTCCCGCCACCCAGCCTCCGCACACGAACGCAAAAAATGCGGAGACGACGGCCACGATGACATCGAGACGTGAGACCGCTTGCCATGTCGAGATCGATCGAGACGATGACGCGCCCAGTGCGGTCCCTACAAGCCCAAGGATGAGCCCCGCAGCCAGCGCAGCCAGGGCACCGATCCAGACGGCGCTCCAGTTCACGGGCCAAGGCGTCCAGACCGCTATTTCTCCGCCCGCGACCTCGTGCGCGACTGTCCTCTGCTGCATGTTCCCGTCTCTCTCTAGGCCTTGATTCATTGCAACCATGGCTACCCGTGAAGCTGAGCGATGAAACCAAATGATGCGATCGCACGCGCGTCATCTTTCGGCCGAATCGTTTGACTTCCATCAAACGCGGGCACAATGGGGCCGAACGTAAGGGCAAGCCGGTCGGGGCCGCCGCAACAGCGAGACGTTCTTGCGGTCTTTTCGTACTCTGGAGGCTGAACCTGAAACAATTGCGGCCGGCCGACGAGAACGAACGTCTTCCGTGGCAACGGGAAATCGTTTACGCTTTACAAATCGCGGCGCTTTTAGCTGCCGCGATCTACATCTTGACGAACATCTCGGGCTTTTTGAGCCGAATCCAGACCTTTGTGGCGATCATCGTCGGCGCCATCTTCGTCGCGTACGCCGTCAAGCCGGCGGTGAATTGGCTGGAGAAGCGCTGCCCACGCAATGTGGCAATCGCAATCACGTATTTCGGCTTAGTAGCATTCCTCGCGGCCACGACGGCAATCGTCGTCCCAAGCTTTGTCGAAGGCGTGAATCAGTTCATAAATGAAGTGCCGCACGCGACCGCTGCATACCACGCGCAAATTGCGGCCGCGACCTGGGTGCACCGTCTACCTTCTGGTGTTGGTAACGCGATCTTACACGTGCCCGAGCGACTCGCCGGTTTGCTAGGAAACCCAGGAGTTGAAGCGACGACGGGGGTCGTGGCATTTGCCGTTTCGGCCGTTTCTGCCGTACTCGTTGTGGTGGTCATTCCGATCCTTGCAGTGTACCTGCTTCTCGAAGCCGGCACGTTACGGCGAGCAGCTCTTTGGTTGACGCCTCCGGCCGCTCGTTTGCCGATCGCGCGCGTCGGTCGCGAGATCGACCTTATGATCGGGAACTTCATTCGAGGCCAATTCATCGTCGCGCTCATCGTCGCGGCGATGATGACCACGCTTTTGCTCGTCCTACGAATAAAGTATGCAATCCTGATCGGTGTGCTCGCCGGATTTCTCGACGTGATTCCTTACGCGGGGGCTGTAGCTGGCTGGCTGCCGGCATTTGCGATCGCGCTTTTCACGAATGGTTGGGAAAGCGCGCTGCTGGTGACGCTGGGGATCATCGCAATCAATCAAATTGAGGGGAACGTACTCGTGCCACGGATCATCGGCGAAAGGGTGGACTTGTCGCCGCTGACGGTGATCGTCGCTTTGTTTATCGGAGGCGAGTTGCTTGGGATTCTGGGGCTGCTGATCGCCGTTCCAGCGGTCGCTATTTTCCGCATCGTCGGCGAGAAACTCGTTGAGGAGACCGTTTCCTCCGGCCGGGAGGACGCTAAGAATGTTCCCCGCTAACGGATCGCGAGACCGCGAAGGTTATTGAGGCCAGTGTTGCTGCCCGAAATATTTTGAACCGGCGCGACGTTGCCGTTCGCGCCGGGTGCAAAAACCAAAATCGAATTGTTGACCGCGTCGCCGACATAGATGTAACCCGACGCGTCGACCGCAATTGCGGCCGGGTACGAGAGCAGCGTGTTCGCGCCCGAAATCACGCGCGACGGTGCCACGTTCCCGTTGCTTCCGGCCGCGAAGACCAGAACCTCATGGCCACCGGGATTCGCGACGTAGATGTTGGCGGCGCTGTCGAGCGTGAGGCCTAAGGGCGAACTTAGCAGCGTGGCAGAGCCGGTGATGATCTGCACCGGCACGGCGTTGCCGCTCGCTCCGGCCGCGAATATGTCCACGCTCGCTTGGTTGAAGTTCGTTACGTAGATGTTGGAGCTTCCGTCCAACCATATGCCGGCGGGTTGCCCGCCATTGAAGGTCGTGTTCGAGCCGGCGATGACGTTTGCGGGAGCGACGTTGCCGTTCGATTCGGGTGAAAAGATGCGAATCGATCCGTCCACGTCGCTGCCGGCGTCGGTCACGAAGATCGTCCCGGCAGCGGTCGTATAGACCCCGATCGGGATGGCGAAGCCCGTGTTCAAACCCGCCAGCGAGACGATGGGCGCCGCGCTTCCGCTCGCACCCGGCGCGTAGGCTGTCACCGTTGCGAGCAGACGGTTTGCCGACCACAAGTCACCGGAACCATCGACATAGATCAGGTAGGGTGCGAGAACGCCGCTTCCGGTAAGGGTCGTGGTTGGGGCGAGATTCCCGGTCCCGGTCGCGGGAAACGACACGACGTTGCTCGCGCCGAAATTTCCGATGAAGATCGACGCCGGCCGAGCTAGCGCCGTGGCCGTCGCCGTCGGCGTCGGGCTCGCGGTTGCCGTTGGCCGTGCCGTGGGGCTCACGCTCGGCCTTGGCGTCGGCGTAGTGCCGCTGATCGGTTGCGCGGGAGCAGCCGAGCCGCCGCATCCGCTCACGACACCGGCGGCGACCGCGAGGGCCGCGATTGTGAGGAAGGCACGAACGTTTGGGTGCTTCGATTGCTTTAGGCCCATGCGTTACACGTCGTTCCTTCGGGGACGCTAATCGCCCCAAAACATGAAGGGCGGCGGAGCTTGCGGGCCGCCGCTCCTTACCCGAAAGTACCACGTCCGTGTCCGCGGACCTGGCCAAGGGGACGGTGAGCGGCCAGCTGGGATTCGATATCGAGAAAAGGTCTTCTCAATTATTCGATTGAATAGTTGAATAATGAAGACGGTAGACCATCGAGGTTTCAAGGACGAGCTCTATTTGCAATTCGCCCGGATCGGCGCCGCCGTCGCGAGTCCAAAACGGCTGGAGATTCTCGACCTGCTGGCGCAGCGCGAACGGAGCGTCGAAGACCTCTCACGCGAAGTGGGTCTTTCGGTCGCAAACGCCTCGCGCCACCTCCGCGTCCTCGCATCGGCTCAACTCGTTGCGGTGCGGCGTTTGGGGACTTTCGCCTATTACCGTCTCGCCAGCGGCAGCGCGTTGCGACTCGTTCGCGTCGTAGGTGACGTCGCCGAGGAACGCCTTCCCGAGGTCAAAGCGACGCTGCACCGACACCTCGGAGAGCGCGGGATCGAGGAATTGAGTCCGACCGCGCTTGCGCGCCGCGTGAAGAGCGGCCGCGCACTCCTCCTCGACGTGCGTCCGCAAGACGAGTATCGAGCCGGCCACATCCCGGGGGCGCGCACGGTTCCAATCGACGCCCTGGTGCGCAAAAAGGCGACCGAGGGACTCCCGCGCGATCGCGAGATCATCGTCTACTGCCGCGGTCCCTATTGCGTCTGGGCCGATGAGGCCGTCGAGGTTCTGCAACGTCGCGGGTTCACGGCGCGAAGGCTGCTGCTAGGCGCGCCCGATTGGGCCGCGCTGGGCGAGGCGCTGGAAACGGCAGGCTGATTCGTGCCGCGTCGGCGCGAGTTGGAGTTGGGACTCGGTGCGAACGCCGGACAGTTCTGGCTGCTCGTTGCGGTCAATGCGTTTGTCGGCTCGATGGTCGGAATCGAGCGCGACGTTCTCCCGCTCGTCGGTCAGCGCACCTTCGGCCTCGCATCGGAGACGGCCGTCCTCTCGTTCATCGTCACGTTCGGTTTCAGCAAGGCGCTTGCAAATCTGTACGCCGGACGAACCGCCGATCGGACGGGACGCAAGCCGCTGCTGATCGCGGGCTGGCTCTTCGCTCTGCCGGTCCCTTTCCTTTTGATGTTCGCGCCTGCGTGGGGCTGGATCGTCTTCGCGAACGTTCTGCTCGGTATCAACCAGGGGTTGTGCTGGTCGATGACCGTCGTCATGAAGATCGATCTCGTCGGTCCGAAGCAGCGCGGTCTCGCGATGGGTCTCAACGAGTTCGCCGGATATCTCGCCGTCGGCGTCGCAGCTTACGCCTCGGGCGCCGTCGCGCAAGAGTATGGCCTGCGGCCTTGGCCGTTCGCTCTCGGGATCGTCTCGGTCGTGATCGGGCTCGTGTTATCGGCGTTCGTCGTGCGCGAGACTCACGCACACGCTCGGTATGAAGCCGCGCAGGCAGCGGCGCCACCCGCGGCGCCCTCATTCGCAGCGCTTTTCGTTAACGTTTCGTGGCGCGATCGAACGCTCTCCGCGATCAGCCAGGCCGGCCTCGTGAACAACCTCAACGACGGCCTGGCCTGGGGCATCCTTCCGCTGTATTTCGCAGTTACCGGTCTCGACGTCGGACGGATCGCGATCCTGGCGGGTGCGTATCCGACGACGTGGGGTCTCATGCAACTCGTCACCGGTCCGCTGTCCGACCGCGTCGGACGTAAGGCGATGATCGCGAGCGGGATGTGGCTTCAGGCGCTGGCGATCGCGCTCTTCTTAGTGCCCGGAAGTTTCGCGCTCTGGTTTTTCGCGGCCGTGCTGCTCGGCGCGGGCACGGCGATGGTCTATCCGACGCTCTTGGCCGCGATCGGGGACGTCGTCGAACCTCTCATCCGAGGCTCAGCGGTCGGGGTCTACCGCCTCTGGCGCGACTCGGGGTACGCATTCGGCGCCCTCATTTCAGGGATCGTAGCGCAAGCCGCCGGACAGCGTGCAGCCATCGGCGTCGTCGCGGCGCTCACGTTTTTCTCCGGCGCGATCGTCATCGTGCGGATGCGCGAGACACATGTTATGGTTAGCACGTTAAACAGAGCAAGGCACTTGCGACGCTGAGCGGGAGTAAACGGCCATGCAGCATTTCGCAGTGATACTGGAGCGTGGCCCTGCGTGGGATTGGTCGCTGCCGATGCGCCGCCAGGCGGAGTGGGAAGCGCACGCCGCTTTCATGGACGCTCTTGCGGACGAAGGATTCATCGTTGCGGGCGGTCCGCTCGGCGGCGAGAACGATGCCGCGCGTGTTTTGCACATCGTAGCGGCACTCGACGCGAGCGCGATCGAAATGCGGCTGGCCCAGGATCCGTGGGCCCCAATGCACCTGCTGAAAACGGTAAGCATCGAACCCTGGACGGTGCTCCTAGGCCGCCTTTCCGGCGCGGCTCCTTGACGGTCGACTAAGCCAGCGCTGCCATGTCTTCGGCGCTCAACGCGATCTCGGCGGCCGCAACGTTCTCGTCGAAGTGAGCGATCGAGCTGGTACCCGGAATCGGAACGATGTTCGCAGATCGCGCCAACAACCAGGCGAGCGCGATCTGCGCGGGGGCCGCGTTCTTACGCTTGGCGATTCGCGCGAGCGCCGCATGGCTGAGCGTTCCTCTGCCGCCGAGCGGAAACCACGGCAGGAACGCAATGCCGTCGCGCTCGCAGGCGTCGAGCACGGCTTCGGCGCTGCGATCCTCCACGTTGTAGCGGTTCTGCACCGAGACGATCGCCGCAGATTTCTTGCAACGCTCGTATTCTTCGACCGATGTTTCCGAAACACCGATGTGACGAATCTTGCCCTCGCGCTGCATTTCGCTCAGAGCACCGAGCGATTCCTCGACCGGAACCTTCGGATCGATGCGGTGGAGTTGATAGAGGTCGATGCGCTGCAATTTCAAACGGCGCAAGCTGCCCGCGACGCACTCGCGCAGCCGTTCGGGTCGCGCGTCGATCTGCCAGTGGTCTGGGCCGGTTCGCTTGAAACCGCCCTTCGTAGCGATAACGACACCTGGCGGGTAGGGTGCGAGGGCTTCCGCGATGATTTCTTCGCTTACCTCCGGTCCGTAAGAGTCGGCCGTGTCGATGAAGTTCACGCCGCTCTCGACCACGTGACGCACCAATTTGACGGCGCCTGCCCAGTCGGGCGGAGGACCCCAGATTCCTTGCCCGGTGATCCGCATCGCGCCGAAACCGAGTCGCCGGATGGTCAGATCGCCGCCGATCGTCGTTTCCCCAACCAGCGAATGAGAGGTCATCGAGTGTTTGCTCATGGCTACTCCTCCGTACCCGCCTCCCTGGAATGTCACTCGGTGGCGTCGTACTCTCGTGCGCATGAAGAAGATTGCGGTAACGGGCGCCGCCGGCCTCGTCGGCAGCTCGCTTTGCGCCGACCTGGCTCGCGACCACGAGGTCGTCCAGATCGATCTTCTCGGTGCCGGCGTCATCGCCGACGTGCGAGATCTCGAAGCGCTGAAGCGAGCCTTCGAGGGCTGCGAGACCGTCGTGCACTTGGCGGGCATCGCGAGGGTGCAAACGCCATGGCCCGACATCCATTCGACCAACATCGAGGGTACCTACAACGCGTTCGAAGCCGCGCGTCAGACCGGTGTCAAGCGGCTGATCTTTGCAAGCTCGAACCACGCCGTCGGCATGTACGAGGTCGATAACCTGCCCGCGATCTACGAGCCCGGATTCGGACTCGTCGTGCGGACCGATGCGGAATTTCGTCCCGACTCGCTGTACGGTGTCTGGAAGGCATTCGGTGAAACGCTCGGCCGCTATTTCAGCGACAACTACGGCTTGCAGGTGACGTGCGTTCGCATCGGGTCGATTACCGCGGCCGACAACCCTCGCGACGAGAGCGTTCGCAGCTCGTCCCCCTGGCTGAATTTGACCGACGACCAGAAATTTGCGCGCTACGCGGCAACGTGGATGTCTCACGCCGATTTCGCGCGACTCGTGCGAGCAGTCATGTCGCGCGACGTGCCGTATGCGGTCATCTACGGCGTCGGAGACAATGCGACTCGATTCTGGGACCTCGAACCGGGCCGCGCGCTCTTCGGCTTCTGGCCCCAGGACGGAACGCGTTAAGGACCGAGTCCGCTCGAAGGTCTTTTACTGTTCGGCGAGTATTTCGCGCGCGGCGCGCAGTCCGCTCTGGAGCGCGCCCGCCACGGTTCCGCCTTCAGCACCGTCTGCTGTGGCTTCACCGGCGAACCAGAGCGTTCGGTCGACGGGCGCGGCTAAGGCGTTGCGAGCACCTTCGGCACCAACCAAAACGTACGTGTACGCACCACGGGCGTAGGGGTCGCCTTGCCAATCGTGCAGATATCCGCCTTCGAACGTTTCTTCGGCGGCTCGCGCGTCGGCGAAATACCGCCCCGCACACGCGAGCGCAAGACGTTGGTGTTCTTCGCCGGTCGCGCCCGCCATTCGTTCGGCGACCGGGCCGCCGGCCCACGCGACGAGCGTGTTGGCGCGCACCGGCAACTGCGTCCACAGCGTCGGGAACTCACCGTCACCGCTAAAGAAGGCGCCGTCGCGCCAGGCTCCGCCTTTCAACGATTCCCAAAACGCCTCGCGAAACCGCAGGACGACCTTGATGACCGGTCCGGTCGCGATGCCGGCGATTGCGTCGCGCGTCGGCGCTGGTAAGGCCGGCTCGAAGGCGATCGCGCCCTCCGCATCCGGCTCGGCGCCGAGGACTCCGTGGGGCACCGTGACGAGGGCGCGCCGCGCTCGAAACTCCACCTCACTGCCCCCAACGCGCGCGACGACGCGCACGCCTGCTGCGAGGCGCGTCACGCGAGTAACGACCGACTCAAGATGAAGAGCTACGTGCTCCGCCTCGAGCGAGCGCGACAAGTGCGCGGTAAGCTGCGCGTAGCCGCCGAGTGGACGCGACTGAGCCCCTTCGGCAGAAGCGTCGCCGGCCCACTCCCGTGCGATGGCGCGCGCGCTTGCGCGTGCTGGATCGGCGGCATCGAACCCGCTGACGAGACGCCGCGTCCACGTCCCCGCCTCCCGGCTCGCGCGGTCACGCGAGTTTCCGGCGATCAGCGCTTCGACGCTCTGATCCTCGTCACGCTCGAGAGCGCGCGCCAAGAGATCGCCGGCCGCTTCGAAGGGGTCGTTTTCGGCGGCTTGCAAGATACCGTCGCGAAGGATGAAACTGCTTTCGGCGTCGTCGATGACGGTCGCACCGTATTCGTGCAGCAGCTCGTACGTGACGGCCGGTCTTCCATGGACGAACTCGGCGCCGAGCTCGATCGACGCGAGTGCGCGAGGTTCCCAAATGCTGCGCATCCGGCCACCGGTACGATCGCGAGCTTCGAGGAGCGCCACGGAACGCCCGGCGCGCGCGAGTTCTCTCGCCGCGATCATCCCCGCGGCTCCGGCGCCGACGACGACTGCGTCATATTCCAAGATCTACCACTCCGCCTCCGAGACCGAGCATGCTCCGTAAGCTCTTCCCGATCTACCTCATCATTTTCATCGACGTGCTCGGCTTCACGTTCCTGATTCCTCTGTTGCCGGCGCTGGCCGAGAAGTTTGCGGCCTCTCCGTTGACGATGGGGCTGCTGATTTCGACGACTGCGGCGTGCGCCGCAATCTCCTCCCCCGTGTGGGGAAAGCTGAGCGATCGGATCGGGCGCAAAGCCGTGTTGCTCTGTTCCCAGTGTTTTTCGCTCGCCGGCTACTTTCTCTTGGCCATAGCGGGCAACGTCCCGATCCTCTTCGCCTCGCGCGCAATCGAAGGATTGGGCGGCGGAAATCTCGGCGTCGCGCAATCGTACATCGTCGATTCGGTACCGGAAGATCAACGCGAAAAGGCGCTTTCGTGGGGAGCCGCAGCCTTCGGGCTCGGCTTCGTCGTGGGTCCGCTCATGAGCGGTCAGCTATATCGCGCGGGCCTGACGGTGCCGTTCTGGGTCGCCGCGGGTCTCGAGGCCGTCAACCTCGTCCTGACGTTCTTCACGCTGCCGGCGACGAAACCGCACGATGCACGGACTCTCGATCTTCGGCGAATCGTGGCCACAATCGAGACGCCGGCCCTGCTCAACGTGCTCGCGCGTCAGTTTCTCTATATCTTCTCGTATACGTATTTCTTCACGGTCTTCGGTCTCTTTGTCGGGAAGGCGTTGCACGGGGACGCCGAGGTGTCGAGTTTACTCCTCGGCGTGGCCGGAGCGGTTGGGGCGCTGGCTCAAATTTTCCTCGCCCACAGAATGAGCGCACGCTTGGGAAACTTCGTGCTGTCGGAATGGATGTTCGGCCTTTCGTTCGTCGCATACGCCTTACTCGGATTCGTATCGACCTTCTGGTGGTTCGTCGCTCTGTTGATCGTCTGGGCGGTTCCGGGAGCGATCCTACAGCCGACGCTAAGTACGCTGCTGGCCGAGCGTGCACCGGAAGATCAGCGCGGCGCCGTGCTCGGAGTCGCCGATTCGCTCGACAACGCGTCGATGATCTTCGCGCCCGCGCTGGCGAGCGCGATTCTAAGCGCCGACGTGCGTCTGATCGGCATCGTTCCCGCGCTTTGCGCGCTGGGTGCGATCGCGCTCGGGCTAGAGCGGCGCAAGTAGCTGCGCGAGCAGTTCGGTTGCCGGCTTCTCGCGGAGCGTCTCCCAAGATCCGTCTTGCACCGCGCGACCGCTCTCGATCACGACGACGCGCGGACAGAGCCGGGCGAGCACTTCGGCTTCGTGATCGACGACCAGCATCGTGAAACCGAGCTCTTTCTGCCACTGTGCGACCGCCGCGAGCAACTCGCGCACGAGATGCCGGTCAAGACCGTTGAACGGTTCGTCCAGCAGGACCAAAGGCGGCTTGCGAGCCAGCATTCGGGCGAGCGCGACGCGGCGCGCTTGTCCGCCCGAAATCGCGCGTGCCGGCTGGTTCCAAATCGAACTGAGTTCCAGCCGATCGCGCAACTGAGCGACCCACGCGTCGCCTTCCTCACGCTTGCCGTTCGTTAAGCCGAAGCGGACGTTTTCGGAAACCCGTAGGTGCGGAAATAGATCGGCATCTTGCGTGAGATATCCGACCGGACGCAGATGGAGCGGAAGCGGAGGCGGGAACAGCGTCACGCCGTCGAGGATGACGTGTCCGGCGTCCGGTTCGATGGCGCCGGCGATGCAGGCCAGGAACGTGCTCTTCCCCGCGCCGGAGACGCCGAACAGTCCGCACGCGTCGCCCGACCCGAGGAGGAGCGAAATGTCCACGGTGAATTCGCGACGAGCTTTGACGATGTGTGCGTCAAACACGCGCGAAGCGCCGTTGAGCCACGACGTGGGCAAGCCAGGGCAGCGGCAGCGAAGTCACCAGGAACACGATCAAGAGCGGCATCACGGCCGGCAACCCGAAGTTTTCCAAACTGGTCCACATTGCAACCGGCATTCCGGCGGGATAGTACGCGGTTATCACGACGGCGCCGAATTCCGTCAGCGCGCGCACCCATGCCAAGCTCAGAGCGACCGCGAAACCCAAGCGAGCGATCGGAAAGGTGACGCGCCAAAACACGTTCCAACGGTCGTGTCCCAACAAGCCGGCCTGGACCTGCAGCGCCGGCGGCACCGAGTCGAGCGCGGCGATCGTCCCGAGAACGTAGTAGCCGATGCTCACGTAGATTTGGGTGACGACGAATGCGAGCGGCGTATTCGTCAGGCGGATGCCGGCCTGTCCGAGGATTCCACCTAGGGCGTGCGGACCGAACGCGAGCGAAAGCAAAATGCCGAGCGCGAGCGGGGGCAAGAGAACCGAAATCAACAGGATCGCTTGCCACCAGAGGCGTTCGGTACTCGACGTACGAGCGACGTACAATGCCATCGGGGTCCCTAAGACGACGACTACGACCATCGCGAGGCCGGTGAGGAGCAGGGAAACGCGGACGGCTGCGGCGATCGCCGAGCCGTCGCCCCAATACCACGGGCCGACGGGCACGAACAGGCCGGCCAGCGGGTAGAGGAGGACGGCTGCGAAAATCGCAGCGCCGGCGCGCTTCAACAATACGTAGAGCGACTACGCACCGAGCGGTGCGGCCCCGGCCGGTAGATCGTAGAAATACTGCTTGAAGATCGCCTGACCGCCTGCTCCGAGCCATGCCACGAACGCTTGCGCCTTCTCTTTGTGCGCCGCGTCGTTCAGAACCGCCGCGTAGTAGACGAGGGGCTCGGGGTGATACGTTTTGCCGCCGAGATCGAGCGATGCCGCCGCGTAGCGATCGTGCATCGATCCGTTGCCGAGATTGATTTCGTCGGGAAGGTTTATATACGGCAGGTTAAACGGACCCGGCTGAATTCTGTACGCCGAAGCAGCGTCCAGTTCGCCGCTCTGCAAACGCGCCTGGACGGTGGGTTCGCTGAAAATTTGGGCCGGGTTGATCGTCTGACCCAGAACCTTGTCGGCGAAGCCGGGCTGTTTGTAGTATGCCTCAGCGAGTTGCAGCGTGAAAATGATGTTGCGGCCTTGGGGATCCGTCATCGGGTCGGTCCTCCCAAAGCGCAGATCGCTCTCCTGGAGGATCTGCCACCACTGCCTCGCGCCGCGACTTCCCTTGGCCGCAGCGTCGAACTGCGATGCGTACTTGCCCTTGGGGCTGTACGCGATGACCATCTCCGTTCGCGCGACGGGAACTGCGCGGGTCGCCTTTCCGCCCTGTAGTACCGTCATCATGGGACTCGGCGTGACGGGTATGAACACGTCGGGCGAGATGCTGCCGCCTACGATGAGCTTGGCGAGCGCGTCGGAACCTTGTGCCCGCCCTTGCATCGCCACTTGCAGCGTTTGTGCCGCGGCCGCTTTGATCGGGCCTTCCATCATCGAACCCATCGATCCGGCGTAGGCGACGTCGAGCGGTGTCAGTTCTTGCGCGCTCGCGGCACGCGCGCCCAGCGCGATGGCGGCGGAGCTCCCGGCGATCCAGGTGCGGCGGTTCATGCGATGCGTTCTCCCGTTCTGCGGACGTCGTAGGTTTTGAGGGCTTCTAGGTCGCGGTGATATGAGTTCGAGCGTAATGCGTCGAGCAACACACGAATTTCGGTCGTCTGAAGCGCGTCACGAGGAACGAGCAACGCGCAGCGTTCCTGCCGCAACGGAACGAACGATAAGTCGAAGAGATGCGCTACGCTCGCCATGCCGACGGCCGCGTCGGCGAAGCCTTGCGCGACTGCTCGTCCCGCGTCAAGCTGGCCGGCGAGTTCGTGGCGATATCCCGCGAGCCGGCGCGGATCGACGGCGGCCCTGCGCAATTGCTGGTCGAACAACTGCCGCGCGCCCGCGCCGGCGGGTCTGTTTACGACGCGCGCTTTCGTTCGAACGAGATCCGCGGCGCCGTGCAAACCGAGCGGGTTTCCACGGCCGGCCAGCCAGCCGGCCTCCGTCGTCGCGAGTTCGAAACGCACGAACTTTCCGGCGTGCGCCGCTCTTTGGGCCGGAGCGTCGCCGTGCACGACCGCCGCATGCACTTCGTTCCGAGCGAGCGCGCCGAGCGCCGCGCGATTGGTCATCGGCAACCAGAGCACGCGCGCGGCCCGCGAGCGAGTCATCGCGTGACGCGATAAGAGACCGACGGCGAGGTCGCAGCCGGCCACGAAGACGTTCGATACGGTAGCGTCGCCTGGCTCGATCGCGAGATGATCGGCGTTGAGAGCGTGGCTTACGATTCGGCCGGCGATCGTCGCGCTTGCGATGCGCGGGCGGTCCCGCTCGGGCTCGCCGGGATTGCCGAACAGATCTTCGACGCTCGTGTCCAGCGCTCGCGCGAGCGCAAGCGCGATACCCACGCTCGGCTGCATGCGTCCGCTCTCGATCGCGCCGACGGCTTGCCGAGTGATGCCTGCCGTTTCCGCCAAGGCCCGCTGGGAAAGGCCGCGCGCCCGCCGCAGGGACTCGAGCCGTCCGGCATCGATCGTTGCCATACGCAACTATCGTTGCGCCAAGGCACGCCGCGACCCCTCCGGCAGCGGGAGCAATGCAGCGCTTCGCCCGAACAGAAGAGAGCGTGAGCCTCTTAATCGGTTTCGGCGGCACGATCGGCAACACACCCCACATCGTGCTGCCGAAGCTTTCGGCGGCGCTCGGCCGTACGATCGTCGGCAAGGCTGAGTTCTTGAACCCCGGGGGTTCGGTGAAAGACCGGGCTGCGCGCGGCATCGTCGACGATGCCGAAGCGCGCGGCGCGCTCGCGCCGGGCGGGACGGTCGTCGAGGGCACGGCGGGCAACACGGGGATCGCGCTCTGTCTGATCGGCAACTCTCGCGGCTACCGCACGATCATCTGCATTCCCGACGATCAGTCGCAGGAGAAGTACGAACTCCTGGGGACGATCGGTGCGGACCTGCGCATCGTTCCGGCGGTTCCGTTTACCAACCCTGAAAACTACTATCACGTCGCGCGTCGCATTGCCGAACAAACGCCGGGAGCGATCTGGGCCGATCAGTTCAACAACACGGCGAACCGCCGGGCGCACTACTCCACGACCGGTCCTGAGATTTGGGATGCCCTCGGCTCGGAGGCGACGGCCTTCGTCGCCGCCTGCGGTACCGGCGGGACGCTCGCCGGAACGAGCGCTTTCCTCAAAGAGATGAATCCAGCGATTCGCACCGTCCTGTGCGATCCGATGGGATCGGCGCTCTTCAGTTTCGTAAAACGCGGAGTTCTCGAAGCCGAGGGCGATTCGAACGTCGAGGGGATCGGGATCAAGCGGATCACCGAGAACTTCAAGGACGCACCCATCGACGACGCACTGCAAGTCGACGACCGGACGGCAATCGAGATGGCCCACTGGCTGCTACGCGAGGAAGGCCTCTACGTCGGCGGCTCCGCTGCGCTCAATGTGGCCGGAGCGGCGCGCTACGCCCGAACTCTGCCCGGCGGCAGCACGGTCGTCACGGTGCTTTGTGACGGCGGCGAACGCTATCGTTCGCGCATTTGGAACCGGGCTTGGTTGACGGAGAACGAATGCGTGCCGTCGGCGAGCGGGCTCGAGTTTCTGTAGTTCATTAAGAGCAAGCGGTTACGCGGCCCGCGCCGGATGGCACGTCGTACAGGGTACCAGGCCCCGCGCGCGCGCCTCTTTCGCGTCTTTGAATACGACGAAGTGCATCTCCGGCAGCGGGCGCGCGTCGTAGCAGAACGGGCGACAGTACGTCTCGTCGCCCTCTTCTTGCCAGACGCAGCGAGCCGGCATGCGCCGGCGCACCTCGTCCAGATCGACGCCTTCGCGTCGCAGAAGTGAGGCTTTGTTCTCGCTGCCGAACGCATACTCACCGATCGCACCGTCGCTGCGCACGACGCGGTGACACGGGATGACGAGCGGAACGGGGTTCTTCGCAAGCGCGGTTCCCACCGCCCGAACGGCGCCCGGACGACCGATCCGCTCCGCGATCCACGCGTACGGCCGAACGCGACCGGGCGGAATCGCGCGCGCGGCTTCGAGCACGTCGCGCTGAAATGGGTTGCAGGTCTGCAGATCGACTCGAACGCCTTTTCCATCACCGTCGACGGCGGCTTGCAGCGCCGGTGCCAACTCGTCGCGGCGTTCGACGGCGCGGCCGAACCGTTCGCGATAGGAGCGCACGAATTCCGCGTCGTCCGCGGCCGGCGCGACCGAGGTGATACCGGCTTCGCTCGCGGCGACGAAGCGCGCTCCGAGCGGCGTCGCAACGAGTGCGTAACCGTCGAGCAGACCGACGCGTCGCAGGACGCCGGTGAGGAACCCCGTGGGCGCCTGAATCTCGCGCATCGCTGAGAAGTCTTTCATCATGAAGTCGCTCCTTCGAGTTCTGCCGAAGCGCGCAGCAGGGCGAGGCCCCGGTGCACGTTCGCCTTGGCGGTTCCGGCCGGCTGTTCCAACAGCTCCGCAATTTCGTCGTAGCTAAAACCTTCGAGGTGCCGTAAGACGACCGGCATGCGGTAGCGCGGCGCCAGCGCCGCGAGCGCGCGCCGGACCGCGTCCGTTCTTTCGTCGCGCTCGACCAGGGCGGCTGGGCCGAGGTCCGAGTCCTGCAGCGCAATGCGTCCGTCTGCGAGCGCTTCATCGAGCGATGTCGCGGGAGCGCGCCGCGCGCGATTACGCACCTTGTTGAGCGCAATCGTGAACAGCCACGCCCGAAGTGCGAGCGCGCGGCGACGCGGCGCATCGTACGAGCGAAGCGCCCGATAGGCTGCAACGAACGTATCTTGCGCGATCTCTTCGGCTTCGCCGGCGTTGCCCACGAGCGTCAACACGAAGCCGAAGAGACGATGTTGGTATTTTGCGACGAACTCTTCGAAGTGCCCGTCGACAGACTCCGCCAGGGCGCCTGCGATCGCGCGCTGCGTGCGCCGGTCGGCAAGCTCGTCACGGCGGCCAGTTCTCTCGGCCACTGGTGAGACGTCTTTCACGTTCGTCTGACCAAACAGAGTTCGAGTCGGGAGTCCGTACCGGCATGACCGCGCGGGCGGCGAGCATCGCGCAGGCAGCCACGCAAAAAGCGATTCCAAGCGTCACCAAAGCCTCGGACCCCAGCCCAGAAACAGATCCAGCGTCCGCACGAGGGGTCTCGTGATCCCCGACCGCTCTTCGGCAACTCCCTCGACGATGACCCGTCCGGATTCCGGACGGCGTCCATTGTTTTCCACGATTTTTTCTCCTCGGTCCAGACACGACGCCGGGACGAGAGAGAAACACCCCAGAAGCCGATTCGTTGCATTTCCAGCGCCTAAAGAGCGTCGGCTCGCGCCGCGGTCTTTCGCACGTTCGGCGCGACCGCGTCGTACAACGCGTGGGCGCCGAAGCGGACGACGTCGTCGACCGGAAGGCCCGTCTCGGAGCGCGCCCCTTCGATCGCACGGCGCGCGTCGCGCTCGTCCAGCTCGCGCGTATTGAGTGCGATTCCGGCAACTTTGGCCGGTTTCACCGATGCGCATAGCTGTTCGTAAAGCCGCACCAACTCGTGCAACGAGAGCAGCGGCACGTCGAAGCCGGCGATCGCCCGGCGCCCGGCCTCGTGGACGAGGATCAGTGCGTCGGGAGCCGATCCGTAGAGCAAACCAAGCGTGACGCCGGCATAGGCGGGATGGTTGATGCTGCCTTGCCCCTCGACGAAGAGCAGCTCACCCCCGCGCCGCGCTCCGTCGAGCACGAGCGCTTCAGCCGCCCCCGAGATGAAGTCCGCGATCACGCGGTCGACCGCGATGCCCCAGCCGGCAATCATTATGCCGGTTTGCCCGGTTGGAACGAAGAGGCTTCGCGCCCCGCGCTCGTTCGCTGCGCGCGTCAGTTCGAGCGACGCGGTCATTTTGCCCGACGCGCAGTCGCTGCCGACGGTGAGGACGACGCGCGAGCTCAGCCCGAACGCTGCTCCGCTGAACAGTTCGACCTTCGGCGGGACGCGGACGTCCCAAAGGCGCACGTTCGCGGCGCGTGCCCGGCTGGAGAACTCCGCATCGTCGGCGAGAAGTTCGTGCAATCCACTGACGACTTCGAGGCCCGCATCGATCGCCTGCAAGATCTCGGAACGCCAGGCCGGAGGTAGCTTGCCGCCCGCGGGCGCGACGCCGATGAGCAACGACGTGGGCCCGAACTGCAGCGCTTCCGCGACGTCGCTGACGATCGGAATGTCGCGTTCGAGATGGGGGAGGACCTCGCGTACCGTCTTGCCCGCGAGGCTCGGGTCGATTACGGCGACCGTCTCGTCGGAGGAATACGCGATGACGCCGTGCGCGGTTTTCCCGGAGGCGGTCGCAAAGAGTTCGGGAGCGAGCGCGAGGTAACGACGGCGCACGGCGCTCACGCCGCCGGCTCGGCAAAAAGGCTCGCGTAAACCCTCGCCATCCGAGGGGTTTTCCGCGGTGACGCAAAGGGAGGCCTCTGCGGCCTAAGGGGGTTCTTATGACGATGACGAGCACGGCCACCGGCGAGGCGCCGGCGCGAGCACACATTTCGGATGAGGAGCGGCAAGTCAGGATCGACCTCGCCGCGGCGTACCGGCTGGTGGCGCACTACGGCTGGGACGACATGATTTTCACCCACCTCTCGGCGCGCGTCCCCGGCACCGAATACTTCTTGATCAACCCGTACGGTGTCGTCTTCTCGCAGATCGACGCCTCCGGTCTCGTCAAGATCGATCTGGATGGAAACGTCGTCGATCAGCCGGGAGCGATCGTGAACGCGGCGGGCTTCACCATCCATAGCGCCGTCCACGCAAGCCGCCACGATGCCGCCTGCGTGATGCACCTGCACACCGTGGCAGGGACAGCGGTCGCGACGAACCGGCGCGGGCTGCTCCCACTCAACCAAACGGCGATGCTCGTCTGCCGCGACGTCGCCTATCACGACTACGAGGGCCTCGCCTTCGACCTGGCCGAGCGTCCGCGGCTCGTCGCTGATCTCGGCGACAAGCCGCTCATGTTGCTGCGCAATCACGGCACGCTTGCGCTCGGTCCGAGCGTAGCGTCGGCGTTCCTGCAGATTTATCTTTTGGAACGGGCTTGCGCGATGCAAGTCGCGACGCTGGCCGGCGGCGCCGAACCCATCGTTCCGGGCGAAGCGGTTCAAGAGCTGGTGCAGAAGCAGGCCCACGCCGGCGGCGACTCGGTCGCGAAGCTTGCGTGGTCCGCGCTCGTCCGCATGCTCGACGCGAAAGATACATCGTACCGGAATTGAGGCAAGCGGAACTCAGCGGCTAGGCCGCCGAGCTCCGGCACCCTTGGAGCCTCCGATCAGCGCGCGATGATCGAGAGCTGTTGCGCGTCGAGGTCGTACTGGCCGGCCGCGACGAGTTGGTTCGGGTTTGCGCAGATGACGCTGTTGTCCGGACCGAAGATGACGACCAATCCCGGTGGACCGCACTGGACCTGTTGCAATTGGTAGTTCATCAACAGCGTCGCACCCGGACTGTTCGGCTGGACCTGGTACGACGTGACCGTCTGCTGCGTCGAGGAACTTACGATCGAGCCGTACACGGCAGCGCCCACTGCGGCGCTGGTCACACCGATCGCCAGGGCACCCCAGAAGCCGCCGCCCCAATAGTTGGTCGCGGGGTACCAAGCGACGCCATGATTCCAACCCCAACCGCCGCCGCCGTAGTAGTGGGGGTTGACGATGACCGTGCGATTCCCGTGGTATCCGTTGTAATAGCCGTTGCCGTTGCTGCCGGGCGGGCGATAGTAGTTGCCGCCGTTCCCGTTGTTGGGCGGACGATAGTTGCCGCCGTTGTTATTGCCGTTTCCGCCGTTGGGTGGGCGATAATTTCCGCCGTTCCCGCCGTTGTTTCCACCGTTGCCGCCGTTTGGCGGACGATAGTTGCCGCCGTTGTTCCCGCCATTTCCACCGTTGCCGCCGTTTGGCGGACGATAGTTGCCGCCGTTATTTCCGCCGTTGCCACCGTTACCGCCGTTTGGTGGACGATAGTTGCCGCCGTTTCCGCCGGAGGGCGGCCGATTGCCGCCACCTCCGCCGGGAGCAGGCGCTGGGCGCGTCGCAGGGCGACTGCCGGCGCTGACATCGCTGTTGAGATTAAAACCACCGCCGCTTGGCCGGGATCCGCCGCCGCTCGGTGGGCGCGCTCCGCCGCCGCCACTTGGACGAGCTCCGCCTCCGCCCGCGGGACGACCTCCGCCACCGCCTCCAGGGCGCCCGCCGCCCCCACGCTGCGCGGAAGCCGCGAGTGGTCCGCTGAGCGCGAGCGCCAGAGCGAGACCGAATGCCAGCGTTCGCTTCATTTCGAATGACCTCCAATCGGACCGTCGATAACGCCGACGACCGTAATGTACGTTCCGATTTGCGTCTTCAGCGCCATGAGGATGCCGTTCGGCGGCAACTGCTGCGATGAGTGCGACATCTGCTGGCGCGAGCTCGTCAGATTCACATAGACGGTTCCATGTGCGAGATCGAGGGGTTTCGTTGCCCCGTTCTTCACAATGGAAATGTGCGAGATCAAACATTTTTGCAGCTCGCCGGTATACGAGCAGGCCGCTTTGTCGACGATCAGTTTGTCCTCGCCGTCTGGCGACGTGATCGTGAGCGAGACCTGCTTCACGAGCGTAATCCCGACGCCCGGATACGTCCGGGTGATGCCGCTGGCTTTCACTATCGTCGTCGTGCCCTTTGCGTCGACCGGCGTGCCGGCAAGCGTCCCAGCGAATGCCATGAGTGCGAACGCATAACTCGCTCGCGATAGATACCGAATGAACGAAGACAAGAGATAAACCTCCCGGTCTGCGAGTGAGCAGCGCCGGATGACGGGCTTCTGCGCGGCATCCGGAGGGCCTGGCGAGCGGCCTCTCGCCCAACGCGAGCGGGAGGTGGCTGCCCGAGTCGACGCCTATATAGGCTAGGCTTTGCAACTGGCGCGGAATCGTCGTTTCCTGGGAGCGGCGGCTTTTACCGGAGCCGCCGTCTCGTTGCTTGCGGGGTGCGGCCACAAAGACGAGACCGCAGCAAACGTCACGGCACCCCCGCCGGTCGTCCTCGTGAGCACGCTTCGCACTCAAACCGTTCCGATCAGCGATCAATATCAGGGCACGACCGGCGCGATCGAATCCGTCGAAGTCCGCGCGCGCGTCGAAGGCATCCTGGAGAGCGCGCCTTTCAAGGAAGGGACGCTGGTCCACAAGGGCCAGCTCATCTTCCAGCTTCAAAAAGACAAGTACCAAGCGACGTTGATGGCGGCTCAAGGTGCGCTGTTGCGAGCGAAAGCTGCTCTACTGCAGGCGGAGGACACCGTCCCCGTGCAACTCGCGCAGGCGAACCTCGCTCAGAAACAAGCGATGCTGACGCGCGCCAACATCACCGTCGCGCGCGTCGGTCCACTGGCCGCGGACAAGGCCCTGCCGCAAAAAGACTTGGACAATGCGATCCAGAGTCAAGCTGCGGCAAAAGCCGACGTGGATGCGTCCGAGGCTCAGCTGATCAACGCGAAGGTCGACCAACAAGCGGCGATCGAGTCCGCCAAAGGACAGGTCCTCTCGTCGAAAGCCGACGTCCAGAACGCGACGCTGAATCTCAGCTACACGACGATCTATGCGCCGGTGACCGGATTGATCGGATTCTTGAAGTACGACGTCGGCAACATCGTAGGCGGTGCCGGCAACGAAGTGCTCGATACGATGACGACGATCGATCCGATCAAAGTCAACTTCGCGGTAGACGAGAATACGTATCTCGCTCTAGCCGGCACCAAACGCGATCCGAACGTGCGCGCGCTCAAAGACCAAGCGCTGAAGCTGCTGCTCGCGAACGGTGACGTGTACGCGCATGCGGGTTCGCTCTACACCGTGAATCCGACGCTCGATACGAAGACCGGCACGATTGCCGTCGAGGCGCGCTTCCCCAATCCGGACGGCTTGATCCGGCCGGGCCAGTTCGCGCGCGTGAGCATCGTCGTCCAGAATCGGCCGAAAGCCCTGCTCGTCCCGCAAGTCGCGATCGTTCAGGTCCAAGGCGTCAACACCGCTTACGTCGTCAATTCGCAGGACATCGTCGACTTGCGCACCGTGACGCTCGGTCCGCAATTCGGCGATAGCTTCGTCGTCAACAGCGGCCTCAATGCCGGCGATCGCGTCATCGTGCAAGGCACGCAGAAGGTGAAGCCGGGGACGAAAGTGATCGTGCAGGCCGGCTAGGCATGTCGCATTTTTTTATCCGGCGCCCCATTTTTGCGATCGTTCTCTCGATCGTAATCTCGCTCGTCGGCCTCCTTTCGATCCTCGCCTTGCCGGTCGCAATGTTTCCGCCGATCTCTCCTCCGGTCATCCAAGTTCAAGCGACGTATCTTGGAGCGAGCGCTTCGGTCATCGAGAAATCGGTCGCATCGGCCATCGAAAACCAGGTCGTCGGCGTCGACAACATGATCTACATGCAATCGACGAGCACGTCGAACGGGCTCTATACGCTCAATTGCACGTTCAAGGTGGGCTCGAACCTCGAGCAGGCGCTGATCGACGTTCAGAATCGCGTGCAGCAAGCCTCGGGCTTCTTGCCGTCGCAGGTCGTTACGTACGGCGTGACCGTGAAGAAGGTCTCGCCCCAGCTCCTCATGGTCGTCTCACTGTACTCGCCGGGCAACGCCTACGATTCGGTGTTTCTCAGTAACTACGCGACGATCAACTTGATCAATCCGTTGCTCTCGGTTCCGGGCATCGGCAGCAATTCGGTCATCGGACAGTTCAACTACGCGATGCGTTCTTGGGTGCGGCCGGACAAGCTCGCGAAGCTGGGGCTTCAGCCGAGCGATCTTTCAAATGCAATTCAATCGCAGAACGTGCTCGTCCCGACCGGTTCCGTCGGACAGCCGCCGGCCTCGAGCGCAGCCCAATATCAACTCTCGGTGAACGCGCCGGGCCAACTCGAAACGACCAAGCAGTTTGCCGACATCATCGTCAAAACGAATCCGGACGGATCGGTCTTGCGTCTGGGCGACGTTTCGCGCCTCGAGCTCGGCGCGCAGCAATACGTCACGATCGGTCGCACCTCGGGACTCCCCTCGACGGTGATCCTCCTCTATCAGACGCCCGACGCGAACGCCCTTGGGACGGCGAAAGCCGTCCGTGCGACGATGGAACAACTGAAAACGCAGTTCCCGCCCGGTCTCGACTATTCGGTTCCGTACGACAGCACGCTCTTCGTGAGCAGCTCGATACACGACGTCATCCAGACGCTCGTCGAAGCGATCGTCCTCGTCATTCTCGTCGTGCTGGTGTTCCTCGGAAGCTTCCGAACCGCGTTCATCCCGATGCTCGCCGTCCCGGTATCGCTGCTGGGAACGTTCGCGGCGTTCGTAGCCCTTGGGTTCAGCATCAACACGCTCACGCTGTTCGGCCTCGTGCTCGCGATCGGCCTGGTGGTCGACGACGCGATCGTGGTGGTCGAGGCGGTCGAGAAGCACGTCGAGGACGGACTCGAGGTGGAAGCGGCGACGGAGAAAGCGATGCGGGAACTGCAAGGTCCGGTCATCGGCGTCGCGCTCGTGCTGGTTTCGGTGTTCTTGCCGGCGGCTTTCATTAGCGGCATTACCGGCCAACTGTACCGGCAATTCGCGCTCACGCTCTCCGTGTCGGTCAGTATTTCGGCGTTCGTGGCCCTGACGTTGACGCCGGCGCTGTGCACGTTGATCCTACGGCCGGGGCGCAAACGGTTATGGGGACCCTTCGGTTGGTTCATCGAGCGCTTCAACGCGTTCTTCGCACAAACGACGCGCGGCTACATGTCGATCCTGGTTTGGCTCTTGCGCCGAACGGCGGTGGTCCTCGGGATTCTCGCGCTCTTCTACGTTGCCGACGGGTACTTCGGAATGACTATTCCCGGCGGCTTCGTGCCGATCGAGGATCAGGGGGTCGCGTTCCTTCAGATTCAACTCCCCTACGGCACCTCGCTCAATCGGAACGACGCTCTAACGAAGCAAATGGAGCGGGAAGTGCTGAAGATGCCCGGCGTCAAGGACGTCGTCACGCTCGCCGGCTTCAGCATACTCAGCACCGTCAGTACGTCCGACACGTCGAGCCTCATCGTGACGCTCATACCGTGGGACGAGCGCAAGAGCAAAGAGCTGAGCTTGCGCTCGATCGTGACCAACCTCTACGCTAAATTGAACAAGTACCCCGAAGCTCAGATATTCCCGTTCGTGCCGCCCACGATACCCGGGCTCGGCAACTCGTCCGGTTTCAACTTCGAACTTCAGGATCTCTCGGGTCACAGCATCGGCGACCTGGCAAAAGTCGCCGACGCGGTCATGCTTGCCGCTTCGAAGCGTCCGGAGTTGGCTCAGCTCAAGAGCACGATGCGTCCGTACGTTCCTCAAATCGCGATGAACATCGATCGTAACAAGGTCAAGGCGCTCGGTTTGAACGTGAGCGACGTGTTCCAGAACCTGCAGGCCTACTTGGGCGGGTTCACCGTGAATCAGTTCACGCTCTTCAATCGCACGTGGAACGTGATGATTCAAGCCGAACCGAACTACCGCGTCGATCAGAACAGCTTGAACGCGCTCTACGTGCGGAACGACAACAACCAGATGGTTCCGATTTCGACCGTCGCAACGTGGCATCGCGCTTCCGGCGCCGACGTGATCCAGCGCTTCAATACGAATCGGGAGGTCGAAATCTTCGGTCAGAACGCTCCCGGATACAGCAGCGCACAAGCCTTGGCCGCCATGACCGCCGTTGCAAAGGAGACGCTGCCCCCGGGCTATGGCTTCGGATGGGCCGGGACCGCCTACCAGCAAATCAGCGTGGGCAATACCCAGAGCCTGATTTTCGTGCTCTCGTTGATCCTGGTCTTTCTGTTCCTCGCGGCGCAATACGAAAGCTGGTTGACGCCCCTCGGCGTGATCGCCGGCGTGCCGATCGGAATCTTCGGCGCCTTTCTTTCGGTCGTATTGTGGCGGCTCGACAACAACGTTTACGTTCAAATAGGCTTGATCATGCTGATCGGGCTTGCGGCGAAGAACGCGATTCTGATCGTCGAATTCGCGCGCGAGCAGCGAGCCGAAGGTCAGCCGATTCTCGAGGCGGCGCGCCTCGGTGCCCAGCTGCGCTTTCGCCCCATCCTGATGACCTCGTTCGCGTTCATCATCGGCGTCATACCGTTGATGCTCGCCTCCGGCGCGGGTGCCGCGTCGCGGCACTCGCTGGGATCCACGGTGTTCGGGGGAATGCTTGCAGCCACGTGCATCGGAGTATTCTTCATCCCGACGCTCTACGAAGTGATGCAGCATCTCATCGAACGGGGCGCGAAGGGGAAGGCGGGTAACGCGGAGGCCGCCACGGCGCAAACGGTTGCTCCGCGCGAAGGCCCCGCGTGAAGCTCGCGCTCGCGACGGCTCTTTTACTCTCCGCGATCGCGTCGTGCGTTCCGAACACGCCGACGCAGCCGCCCGACTCGCACTTGCCCGCGACCTATCGCGGAACCGAGGGTGAAACGACGGTCTCGCTCGCAGCTTCGCCCTGGAAAAAAATCTACGGCGATCCGGTGTTGCAGAGCTTGATCGAACAAGCGCTCGAGAAGAACTACACCGTACAGCAAGCCTACGCCGCCGTGCTGGCCGCCAAGGCGAATCTCGACATTGTTGCCGGCAACCAGCAACCGCAGGCCGGCGCGACGGTGCAGGCCCCGTACCAAGCGAACGCGGGACAAATCTCGCGCATCACCCCGACGAGCGAGTTCGGTCCCGCGGCGTCGATCAGTGCGAGCTATCAGATCGATCTCTTCGGTAAGTTGGCATCGGCGACGTCGGGCGCACGCGCGCAGCTCTTCGCGACGCAAGAGGCCCGAAACGTCGTGCTGATTACGCTCGTGAGTCAGGTCGCGTCGGCGTACTTTCAGCTGCTCGAGCTCGACGCGCTGCAAACCATTACGAACAAAACGGTGGTCGCCCGCAAAGAGAACGTCCGGCTTACGGCCTTGCGGGTCGACTACGGTCAAGTCTCGCTCCAGGATCTGCGTCAGGCGCAGCAGGCTCTTTACGAAACGACCGAGCAGCTTCCGCTCATCGCTCAGAGCATCGCGCAGACGGAAGACGCGCTCTCGGTCTTGACCGGCGACTATCCCCATTCGATCGCGCGCGGCTTATCGCTCGAAGATCAGATCGCGATGCCGGAGTTTCCGCCCACGGGAGTTCCGAGCGAACTGCTTTTCCGGCGACCCGACATCGAGCAAGCCGAGTATACCCTCGCCGCCGCCGACGCGAACCTCGACGTCGCACGCAAGGAGCTCTACCCGTCACTAAGCCTGGGCGCGACGGTCGCAGTCTCCGGCCAAGTCGTCAACGGCATAAACCTCCCGCCCGTCTTGGCTCCGGTCGCCAATATCAACAACGTCTTCTACGGACCGACGGGCCTCTTCGCGCTCTTGCCGCAGTTGACGCAGACGATCTTTTCGGGAGGCAGGCTTCAAGCGAACGTCCGGCTGACGCAAGCGCAACAGCAGCAGGAGGCGCTATCCTATCTCCAAACGATGTTGAGCGCATTTCAGGAAGTAGCCGACGACGTCGCCGCGTACGACCAGCAGCGCGCGTATCGCGTCCAAGTCGGTCTGTACGAAGCAGCCTCGACCGATTCGTTGCGCTTAGCGAACGAACGCTACGACGCCGGACAAACTTCCTACCTCGAAGTTCTCAACGCGGAGACGCGGAGCTACCAAGCCGACACGAGTCTCGAACAGGCTAAACTGAGCGAGCGTCTCGCGCTCGTGCAGCTCTATCTGGCGCTGGGCGGCGGCTGGCAGAGTTAAAGCGCGGGACGTCTTAGACGGTTTGGGTCGCCGCCATCGAAGCGAAATCGAAGTGCTGGAACCCGGCGTTGCCGTCGTTTTGACCGATCGCATACGTGCGCGCGATGTCCGCACTGTTGTCGAATCCGAGCAGCTTCGCCGGCAGAACCGATTTGGGCCGTAACAGATAGAACTGCGTGTCGTACAACGCGGCCCGCAGACCCGTCAGCTGATCGACGGTGATGCCGGCGAGATTCGCAAGCTTCGCGACGAATTCGGGCGTCAGCTGGTTCAGAGCCTGGAGCAAGAGCGACTGAAGGTAGGCGACGCGAAGCGTTTCTTCGATGAGTCGACGTTGCATCGTGTCGAAGGCGGCCATCGAAATCTCGACGGCGTTGTCGTACGTTTCGCTGTGGAAGGCCGGATTCAGCACGATCGCATCGACCCTGAGGGCGAGGGCGCGAGCGATGTTGACCGGCGTGTTAGCCGTGACCCCACCGTCGACGTACGCGCATGGCTTCCCGTCCGGACCCGGTAACATAACCGGGTCGAACGCGAGGGGCACCGCGGCCGACGCGCGCAATTGATCGACGAGCAGCGCGCGGGTCGCCGGTCGAACGGGGACGTCCCGGCCCACCGCCAGGTGGATTGACGTGAGAGCGAGCTGCAGCTTCTCCGGGCTGGTGCCGTCGGGTGCGAGATAGAAATACTCGGGGATCTGCAGCGTAAGATTGGTGACGGCCCAGAGCATGGGCGTGGCGACGGGTACGCTGAAGTCCAAGTAAGCGAGGAGGAAGCTGCGCAGGTGGTCCCCGTCGAGGATGCCCTTTTCGTTCTTGAAGAGGCCGGTGCCGAGACTCAGCGCCTCGAGTGCCCTGTTGCTGAGCCCGCTCGATGGGTTCGTGATCTTCGCGAACTGCGGTTTGAGCCGAATGACGTTCTCTCTGGCGATCGTCGACCAGAGATCGCGCAGCTTCGCGTACTGTCCCGTGGCCACGAGGTACGCATTGAAGGCGCCGATCGAGGTTCCCGCAATCAACTCGTACGGCCCGAGCTGTCGCCCTTCGACAGTTCCGTAGCGTGCCACGAGCGCCTCGACGACGCCCGCTTCATACGCTCCGAGCGCTCCTCCGCCGCTTAAGACCAACGCTTGCTTCAGCGCGCGAACGGGTGGTCCCGGCGCCGGAGCCTGGGCCAGGGCCGGACGCGCGGCGAGCGCCGTCTGCAGGGCGGCTCCCAGGATTGCAAACTCCGCGCGAGTTATCCCACGTTCGGACATGATTTCGTTGCCTTCTCCTCGCGAGAACGCGTCGACCTTGCCGGGATGCTCGCAAGCGCGCTGGTCCTTGCAATTCTCGGATAGCCTTGACCACCTTTTTCGGCTACACTGCGCTGTAGCACTTCTTAGCTGTAGCACTTCTTAGGAGATAAGCCGTTGCCGCCGACCTTTCGCCGGACGCTGAAAACACTCGTTTGCGCATCGACCCTCGCCGTGTTTGCGCTGCACGGAACTCCGGCGCGAGCCGACGACAATCCGTACGACGGGAAACTAAATTTCACGCTCACCCCGTACGTTTGGGGTCCGACGATCAACGCAACGTTCGGTTACGATGTAGGTGACCTCCACCAGAACCTACCGAACCCGCCTGCGGGGACGATCCAGACGCAAATCGGACCGAATTCGTACTTAACGCACCTGACCTTCGCGCTGATGGCGGCCGCCTCGGTGCGCAAGGGCAACTTGGCGCTCTACACCGATTTCATCAACGTGAATGCGGGTAACCAAGCGACGAGCGCGTTCACTCTGGTGGGTCCCCTCGGCAACCCTCACACGTTCACCGGCAACGTCAATGCTCACGCCTTTGCAACGCTCTGGACGGTCGGTCCGAGTTATACGGTCTTCAACCAGCAGGGAACGACGGTCGACGTACTCGCGGGTGGACGGTTTGCGTGGGTCAAGACGTCGTTCGACTACCAACTCACGGGGCCGAACGGGATCTTTAATCCGAGCGGCAGTGCCTCGAAGACCGGTACGCTGTCTGACGTGCTTATCGGGACATACGGGAAAATCGGGCTTGGCTCGCACTGGTCGATCCCGTTCTACTGGGACCTCGGCACAGGCACGCCGGCCTTCACCACGGAACTCGTTGGCGGCATCAAGTACGGTCAACTCTCGCTGTTGTGGCGGTACCTCGATTACTCCAACGCCAGCAGCGGCAAACTCGTACAAAGTATGAACCTGAACGGCCCGATGATCGGGTACACGTTCCGCTTCTGACGAGTAGCGCACGAGTCGGATGAACTCGTACAACACCGAAACGAAAGAGGTCAGTTAGAGTGAAGCGTTTAGTTTTCGCACTTCTTTGTGGATTCGCAATCTCTGCGCTATCGAGCGCTCCCGCATTCGCGAGCCCGCCGAATATCACGGGCAATTGGACTATCGAGCAGACCGGCCTGAACGGCACATCAACGAGCAAAGTAACTCTGACACAGTCGGGAATGGGCATCGTCGGCACCAACGCTGCCAACGGCAACGGGTTCACCGGAACCTTCGTCGACGACTCGAAAATCAACGGGAAGTGGCACGGTCCGAGTGGAGCGGGCTGGCTGACCGTCTACGTCAGCCCTAACGGTCATAGCTTCAACGGCACGTGGGGGTACAACGGAAGGTCGGCCAACGGGAGTTTCACCGGCAACAAGTACTTGCCGCCGGGTCCAATCAGCGCTGCCGGAACTTGGAACGTCGTCGCCGCGGGCGGCCCGGCGTCCTTCGTCGGACCGATGACTTGCACGGAATCCGGAGTGGTTTCCGTCTGTAAGATTCACGGCGTCGTCATCAACGGCAAGTTCCGGACCAAGGACAAGATCAGAGCGACCTGGAGCGGTCCGCACGGGACCGGCTGGTTCTCGTACTGGTTCAACGGCGACAACAACAGCTTCAACGGTGTTTGGGGCTACGGACCGGATACGTCACCCGCGGCCGGCCGCGTCGTCGGTCAGCGCTCACTGGGCGGTTAAGTTAAGGGCCGAAAGGCAAAAGGGGACGCTCGAATTTCGAGCGTCCCCTTTCTCCATGCGGCGAGATCCGGTCATTTCTCCGCCGGGCGTTCGAGGTGTCCGCCGAATTCATAACGCATCGCCGAGAGCAGCTTGTTCTGGAATTCGGCTTCGCCGCGTGAGCTGAAACGCTCGAAGAGCGCGGCGCTCAGAACGGGCACCGGCTCGGCTTCGTCGATCGCCGCTTTGATCGTCCAACGTCCCTCGCCCGAGTCGGAGACGCGGCCGCCGAACTTCGAGAGCTGCGGATCTTCGATTAGGGCCGCGGCGGTCAAGTCGAGCAACCAGGACGCGATGACGCTGCCGCGCCGCCATACTTCGGTGATGTCCGGGAGATCGAGGTCGTACTGGTAGAGCTCGGGATCGCGCAGCGGCGTCGTTTCTGCGTCGGCGACCTGCGTCCGCTTACCAATGTTCGCGCTCTTGAGGACGCCGAGACCCTCGGCGTACGCGGCCATCAGCCCGTACTCGATCCCGTTATGGACCATCTTCACGAAGTGTCCCGCACCGTTCGGTCCGCAGTGAAGGTAGCCGTCTTCGGCCGTACCGCGGCCCACTGGCCGCCCGGGAGTACGCTCGATGTTTCCCGGTCCCGGCGCGAGCGTTTTGAAGATCGGATCCAGGCGCTCGACGCAGGCGTCCGGGCCACCGATCATCATGCAATACCCGCGCTCGAGTCCCCACACGCCGCCGCTCGTCCCGACGTCGACGTACTCGATGTTCTTCGCTTTGAGTTCCCGTGCGCGCCGGATGTCGTCGATGTAGTACGAGTTCCCGCCGTCGATCAAGGTATCGCCCCCCTCGAGCAGCGGGACGAGCTTGGCGATCGTCGAGTCGACGGCCGCGGCCGGAATCATCAGCCAGATCGCGCGCGGGCGCTCGAGCTTGCTCACGAAATCGGCCAGCGAGGTCGAACCGGTCGCGCCTTCGCCGGTCAAATCTTTGACCGCATCCGGACTATGATCGGACACGATGCAATGGTGGCCGGCGCGCACCAAACGGCGCACCATGTTGGCGCCCATGCGCCCGAGTCCGATCATCCCGAGTTGCATTAGATCAGTCCCTTTAGCTTGCGATAGCGGCGAATCAGCGCGTTCGTCGAGCTGTCGTGATGGAGTTGCGGTGCCGCAGAACTCTCGAGCTCGGGAATGATGCGCTTCGCCAGCACTTTGCCGAGTTCGACGCCCCATTGATCGAAGGAATCGATGTCCCACAGCGTGCCTTGCGTGAACACGTTGTGCTCGTAGAGTGCGACGAGCTTGCCGAGCGCCGCGGGCGTGAGCTTTTGAAGCAGCAGCGTGTTCGAGGGCCGGTTCCCTTCGAACGTCCGATGCGGCACGAGCCAATCGGGCGAACCCTCGGCTTTGACTTCGGCCGGCGTCTTGCCGAACGCGAGGGCCTCGCCCTGCGCGAAGACGTTGGCGATCAGGATGTCGTGATGCTCGCCTAGCGGGTTCAACGCCTCGACGAAGGCGATGAAGTCGAGCGGTATCAGCCGCGTTCCTTGATGGATCAGCTGGTAGAAGGAGTGCTGACCGTTCGTCCCAGGTTCGCCCCAATAGACGGGGCCGGTCTTATGCGTGACGGGCTTCCCCTCGAGCGTCACGTGCTTCCCGTTGCTTTCCATCGTGAGCTGCTGCAGATAGGCCGGAAAGCGTTTAAGGTACTGCTCGTAGGGCATCACCCCGACGGTCTCGGCGCCGAAGAAGTCGTTGTACCAGACCGAAAGCAGGCCCATGAGTACCGGCAGGTTTCGTTCGAACGGCGTCGTGCGGAAGTGTTCGTCGATCTCGTGAAAGCCGGCCAGCATCTGGCGGAAATTCTCCGGTCCGATCGCGATCATCGTGGACAAGCCGATCGCGGAATCCATCGAGTAGCGGCCGCCGACCCAATCCCAGAACTCGAACATGTTGGCGGTGTCGATTCCGAATTTGGCGACCCCTTCGGCGTTCGTAGAAACGGCGACGAAGTGTTTGGCGACGGCCGACTCGTCGCCGCCGAGTCCGGCGAGCGTCCAGGCGCGTGCCGAGGCGGCATTGGTCATCGTCTCGAGCGTCGTGAACGTTTTCGACGAGATGATGAAAAGCGTCTCGTCCGCATTGAGGTCGCGCACCGCCTCGGCGAAGTCGGTTCCGTCGACGTTCGAAACAAAACGAAAGGTTAGATCGCGTTGCGAGTAGGCCCGCAGCGCCTCGTACGCCATGACGGGGCCGAGGTCCGAACCGCCTATCCCGATGTTGATCACGTTCCTGATGCGCTTTCCGGTGTGGCCCTTCCACTCACCGCTCCGGACGCGATCGCTGAAAGCCGCCATCTTGTCGAGAACGGCGTGGACCTCGGGGACGACGTTGCTCCCGTCGAGCATGATCGTCGCACCCCTCGGCGCGCGCAGTGCGACGTGGAGTACCGCCCGCCTTTCGGACACGTTGATCTTTTCGCCGGCGAACATCGCGTCGATGTGCGCGCGAAGACCCGACGCTTCGGCCAGCTTCAGCAGCAAGCTCATCGTCTCGGCGGTGATGCGGTTTTTCGAGTAGTCGAGGTAGAGCCCGGCCGCTTCGGCCGTGAAGCGCGTGCCGCGCTCGGGATCCTCGGCGAAGAGCTCGCGCAAGTGCTTGTCGCGGATTTGCTCGTAGTGCGTTTCGAGTGCGTTCCAGGCCGAAGTTACCGCCGGAGTGCCGGTTGCCGTCGTCACGTGGGTCCTCCCTCTCTTGCCGGTCTAAGCTTTCTGAAGAGCGTCGCTCTTGGTCGCGATGACCTTGAGCAGGGCGTTCCAAGACTTTACGAACGCATCGGCGCCGTCGCTTTGGAGCTTTGCCGCAAGAGCTACGACGTCGATGCCGGCGTGCGCGAACTCGTTGATCATGAGCTCCGCGTCGCCGCCGTCCGAGGGTAAGATCCCGCCGATCTCGCCATGGTCGCTGAGTGCCTTGAGCGTTGCGTCCGGCATCGTGTCGATCGTGAACGGCGCGGCCAGCGCCTTGGGGTAGAGCACGTCCGAGGCCTGAGGATCCTTCGTTCCGGTGCTCGCCCAGAGCAGGCGCTGCGCGCGAGCTCCGGCGTTGGCCGCGCGCAACCAGCGCGGAGAGTCGAGCAATTCGCGGTAGGCTTTGTACGCGCGCTTCGCGATCGCGATGCCGAGGTGCGCGCGCAAACCTTCAGGGACCTTGTCCTGCACCGCAACATCCCACCGGCTCACGAAGATCGACGCGACCGAATCGACCGCGGGGTTAAGACCGGCCGCGATGCGGCGTTCGACGCCGCGCAGGTAAGCTTCCGCCGCAGCGACGTACTGTTCGCGCGAAAACAGCAAGGTGACGTTGATCGGAACGCCGGCAAAGATCGCCTCTTCGATCGCCGTGAGACCTTCCTTCGTTCCGGGAATCTTGATGAACAGGTTCGGCCGCCCGGCGCGCTTGTGCAGAGCCTGCGCCTCTTTCAGCGTGCTCTGAGCGTCGTAAGCCAACACCGGCGAAACCTCGAGCGAGACCCAACCATCCACGCCGTCGGTGCGATCGTGAATCGGACGGAAAAGGTCGGCCGCCTTGCTGAGATCCTCCAGCGCGAGTTCGAAGAACAGCTGCTCGCCTTCGATCCCTCGGTCGAGCATGCGGTTCGCGGACTCGTCGTACGCGGTGCTGTTGCTCAGCGCGTGTTCGAAAATCGTCGGATTCGAGGTCAAGCCCGTCACCGAGAGTTCGTCGATATAGCTCTGCAAGGTGCCGTTCGACAGGATGTCGCGCGTAATGTTGTCGAGCCAGATGCTCTGTCCGAGATCGTGAAGGGCTTGGGTTGCTTTCATTGCGATACTTTCATTGAAGCTCTGCAAGGACGTGGGTCCTGCAAGTGGATCGTTACCCCCTATCGAGCCGATCCACTGCCGCCCGGCGCCTCAGCAGTATAGGGATCCTAGCATTAAGCTGGGCTAATCCCTCCGGCGCACGTCGCCGCAGGGGTGGCCCGGACGCGCTTGACGGCGAGCCCCAGCTCCGGATCGGGCCGGCCGAGGTGCGGGGCGCCCCGAATCGCGCAAGGAAGGACGCGGGGTGCGACGTTCGGAGTTTACTGCGCTCGCCGCTGCATCGTTGGCGGCGGCTGCGCTAGGAGGGTGCGGCGTGCCGCCGGGTGTCGACAGCGCGGCGCTGCCGGTGCTCGGTCCGGCGCCGTCCTTCGACGCAGCGGTGCGCGGAATTCGTGCGGTCATCGCACGCGACGACGCCGACGAAACGCTCGAGAAGGCGGCGCTGCCGCGGCTCTACGAACACGGCGCGCCGGTCGAAAACACGGTCGTTCTCTTCCACGGCTTCACGAACTGCCCGCAGCAGTTCGATGAACTCGCGCGCGACTTTTACGCGCGCGGTTGCAACGTTTACGTGCCGCTGATTCCACGCCACGGCAAGAAGGATCGTTTGACGCGCGATCTCGCCAACCTCACCGTCGGCGAGCTGCAGCAGAGCGCACAGGAGGCGTATCAGTTCGCGCGCGGCCTCGGCAGGCGCGTGACGGCTCTGGGCCTGTCGCTGGGCGGCACGATGGCGATGTGGCTCGCGCAGACTCAAGCGGTGGATCTCGCCGTTCCGGTCTCGCCCTTTCTGATGCCGATCGGGTTTCCGCGCGCGATCGGGATGCCCGCGATGGATTTCCTCGACGTCCTCCCGGACCAATATTGGTGGTGGGATCCGCGCCTGAAAGAGAACACTTTGCCGCTGTACGCCTACCCTGGTTTCCCGACGCACGCACTCGCCCAAATCGTGTTCCTCGGCGGCGTCGTTTTTCAAGACGCCGCGAAGGCGAAGCCGCTCTTTCGCAACATGACGCTGGTCACCAACAAGCACGATCCCGCGGTCAACAACAACGTGGCGCGACGGTTGGTCGAGACTTGGGTTAGCGACGACGCGACGACGACCGAGGTGGTGCTGAGCGGGCTCGGTCCGCCGCGGCACGACATCATCGATCCGACCACGTTTCCCCAGGCTCGCAAACTCGTCTATCCCCGGCTCGAAGCGATCGTTTTCGCGCGCTAAAATTCGCCCGATGCAGACGATCCGACATTAGCCGGGATGCGAACTTCCGGGCCGTTCTCGTGCGAAGCGGCTGTGCGACGGGGGCCGGCCGAACATCAGGCGGTAGTCGGTCGAAAAGTGGCCCATGTGGCGGAATCCGTAGCGCGGCGCGAGCTCGGAAATCTTGAGCGCGCCGTCGCCCGCGCTGAGCAGGCGATGGATTGCGTTGAGACGCTGGAGTTTGAAGTACGCCATCGGTCCGATTCCAAAGACTTGAGTGAAGGCGTAGATCAAGGTGCGCGCGCTGCATCCGAGTTCCGCGCCGAGCGAATCCAAGTGCGGCACTTCGCCGAAGTGCTTCGCCATGAAGTCTTCGGCCTCGAGGACGAGCTGATAGCGTCGCACTACGGCGACGCGCTGCGCGAGACGCTCCGCGCCGGCGAGGACGCCGTCGAGCGCTCCGCGTAAATCCGCGCTCCCCTGACGGGCCGCGCGGCGCAAGCGGACCGTCGCAGCCTCATCGCTGACGAAGAACTCGCCGCGGTCGCTTGCGAGCGCCGCGCGCAAACCCTCCGCGAATGACTGCCGATTTGCGGGGAACTCGATCCAGACGACGCAAGCAGGCGAGAGCGAGAACGCGTCGATTCCGCCCGTTCCGGCGAGCGCGAAGGCCGAAGCCGGCCAGGGCCGTCCGTGGGAGGTCAACGCGGCTTGGCCTTCGGTGAGGGCAAGGACGGCGCTGCCCGGCGCAACGTTCGCGCGAAACTGAAAGCCGGCGCTGAAGAGCGAGCGGTGAAGGCTCATTCCAGCGAAGTCGATGCACGTCGCCTCGACGCGCAGACGATCGCGCGTCGTTTGACTGACTTCGCTGAAATCGGGAAATGTCGTGGCAAAACGACGCGTTCGACGGTACACGACTCCACGGTAGCGCCGAACGGCGGCGCTCGCTATCCGGAAATCGAATGCCCTCCCCCGGCCCGTCTTGCCTTAACCGGATAGCCAAACGGTATCGTTCCGCGCTATGCTATCCAAGGCAGCGGTCTCCGGGACGTAGTACTTTCCGGAGGGACGCGGGGCTTGGTTGAGCCGATCGAACGCCCGAGCTACACCTCAATATCCCCGCTGTCCGGACATCGAAGTTCCACTCATAATGGAGGCTTAGTAACATCGCAATCACTTCAGCTCGAAAGAAATCCGTGAGGACCCCGTACTGCGCGGCAGCCGTCGTTCTGGCTTTGCTGATAGCCGCGCCCGCCGTGGCCCAGAATCAGATGATCCAGCAAAAGGTCGAACAAGCAAAGCAGCTGATGGTCGTCAACCAGCAGCAACTCGCACGCTATACCTGGCAGATGCAAGAGACCGTTACGGTCAACGGCGACGTCAAACAACAGAGCATTTATCAGGTTCAACTGGGGCCCGACGGTCAACAGGTGCGGACGCTCGTTTCGCAGCCGGTCGCTCCGCAAGGCGGGGGCCGCCCGCACGGCATCAAGCATCGGATGCAGGAAGATTTTCAGCAATACGCTCAAGACGTCGGGGCGCTCGCCAAGAGTTACTCGCATTTGAGCCCCACGCGAGTGCAGCAGCTCTACGCTCAAGGGGCGGTAGCCCTCAAGTCCGGAGGAGCGCCCGGCTATTCAGCGCTCGTCATTTCAAATTACTTCAAACAAGGCGATTCGATCGTTTTGACGTCGAGCAACAGCCCGCGAGCGCTTTTTTCGGTAAACGTCGCCTCGTATCTCAGCCAGCCGTCAGACGCAGTCACCATCCAGGTTCGTTACGCGAAACTTCCCGACGGCACGAGCTACGCCGAAACGACGACGGTAAATGGGCAAAGCAAGAAGCTCACGGTCGTCGATCAGAGTTCGAGCTTCGTGCTCCGGACGCAGTAGGAGGTCGAATTTGAAACGTCATCGCGCGACCCACAGGCTCGGTCGGATCCTTCTCGTGATCCTTTTGGGTGCGGGATATTTAGCAGTCGCCGGGTCTCCGGCCGGCGCCACCGGAACGGCTCGCATCCAGCAGCGCGACGGTTCGGTGAAAACCTACACGAAAGTGCGGATCAGCATAGACGGGCAAAGCATGACCTTAACCTCGAGCGATGGGAAGGGGACCGTCTACATCGGTAAAGCCGCTTGCACGAAAGTCGGCGAGTTGGTCCGCTGTTTCCCGTACGACGCAACGCTCGATCAGGGTGGGAAGACGACGCACATAGTGTTGCAAAGCGGCACCGTTTGGGTCAATCCTACTTCCACCAGACTTGCGCTTCCCAGTTCGTCGACGCAGCTTCCGCCTCGCGGCGTGATGCTGTCGATGCAAACAAAAGCAGGAACGTATGTGTCTCTTACCGGCACAGCGGACGAGGTAAAGAAATGAACGCAAAACATGTAGCATCCGCAGCGTTGACCGTCTTGCTTGCGCTGCCCGCGGTTAGCGCGCTCGGCGCCGGGCGCGGCGGGGGCGGCGGCTTCGACTTTCACAACGAAGGCAGCTACAGTCATTCGAGCACCGGGCCGGCCGGCACGAGCCGGACGACGACCGCGACGAATACCGGGAGCGGCTACAACCGTACGACCACGGCGACCAACGGAGACGCCTCTCGAACGAGCACGGGCTCCGCGAACAGCAACGGAAACTACAGCCACAGTAGCAGCGGCTCGGATGCCTACGGAAGCCACAACAGCAGCACGAGCGGAAACGTCAATTCCGGCAATTACAGCCACAACGGCAGCGGCAGTAATCCGTACGGCTCGTATAACGATTCGGGAAGCGGTAACACCCACAACGGTACGTACAGCGGTTCGGGGACGGCTACGAATTCGTACGGTCAAACTTACCACACGAGCACCTACGCGAATAACGGCTACGTCTATCACGGCGCGACGGTGAGCAATCCGGTTTATGGCGGATACCCGGCCTGGGGGTGGAACGCCGGCGTCGCGTGGTACCCCGCGCCGATCTACTATGGCGGCGCATTTTGGGGAGCATACGCGGTAGGCGCCGCCACGGCGTCGTTGGTCTATGGGTCGGTGCTCGCAGCGAACAACGTAACGATCGCCTCGTACCAAGTCGAGCCGCAAAGTCCGGGCGCGAAGCTTCTCGCGAGCTACCAGCTGACTCAGACACCCTGCGGGCCGCCGAATCTCGTCGTCATCTACGGCCCGAACACGAGCGTGATCTGCGCGCAGCCGAACAACCTCGTTTCTGCCGGCAACTATAGCGTCGATACCACGACCTTGACGATCGTTTCCGAGAACGGCGCAAGCGCGAGTGGATCGAGTGCTGCCGGCGGATCGAATTATCCGGTCGGTACGACCTTGAAGGCCTTACCGGCGGGCTGTGCGTCTTCAACCGTGCAGGGAACGGCCTACTACGTCTGCGGCAATACGTGGTTCAAGCCGCAAAATGATTCGGGTGGGGTCTCTTACAAAGCGGTTCCCGCTCCGTAGAGCGCCCTAGGCCGACCATTCGACGAGGGGACGCTCGCGCGCGCCGAGCAGCGTTTCGCGCGGCGTCTCGCCGAACGTCGTGCGATACTTCTCCGAAAATCGGCCGAAGTGGAGAAAGCCCCAGTTGCTGGCAACTTTGGTGACGGTCATGCCGCGGCCGCCGCGGCGCAGTTCCCGCATGGCGCGACCGAGTCTAACACCGCGCAGGTATGCCATCGGCGCGGTGCCGTAGGTCTCGGCGAAACCTAGAAGCAGCGTGCGTTGGTTGGCGCGCAGGGCTTCGCAGAGCTCGAGCAGCGAAACGTTCTCGCGCACGCGCTCGAGCAGGTAGCGGTGCGCGAGACGCGCCAAACGATGTCTTTCCGCGCTCCGCGCGATGCGCGGATCGGGCCGCATCGCATGCAGCAAGCGCTGGACCAAACGCCGCTCGAAGAGTTCCGCGCGGTCGGGCCGAGTCAAGAGCTCGGGATATTCCTGAGCCATCGCCAGCGAGCGCTGCGCGTCGCGCAAAAATGCGGCGCGTCGCTCGGCGCCGGCGAACTGAAAGATGCGTCCGTCCGGCTCGTTCTCGTCGGGGCGCAGCGTGTCGAGGCGTTCCTCGAGAAGCGTCTCCGATATGGAGATCACGAGGTGCCGAGTCGGTCCGGTCGTGTGATAGGCCGCGTCTTCGCCGAACCTCACGACCGCAATGTCGAGTTCCGACATCTCGGTGCTGCGAAAGACGCCGCCTCGTTCGCCGGCCAGCGGCATCAGGAAAGTGTATGCGTGCTTCGGCACGTTGCCGAGAAAGCTGAAGCCTCCCGAGTAGTCGATGCGCGCCAGCTGAACGTTCCCGGAGTGGGCGACCGCCATTCTTCCCGAGAACGCCCCCGCGCCGAGCGGCACGAACTCGCCGCGCCAATTCGGCGAGAGTTCGGCGAGGTGCGCGAAGTCCGAAACGCCCGCCGAGAAGGTCAATCCCGCGGGGAAGAGCGGAGTGTCTTGCGGGACGCGCCGGAAATTGCGATCGAGAGTCTGAACGGGCACCTGGCCCGCATTTCGCGATTGGGATAATCTTCAGCCTCTCAGGTCAAAGGGACGCTAGCTCGTGCTGCTGGGAGTGCCTCGTGCGTCCATGACTTCGAGAACGCGCTTCGGATCGGTGGCTTCGGTCATCTCGCGCGCCTGAGGATCTTCACGGTTCTCAAGGTTGGGGCTGTCGACGCGCAAGCGTTCGACCAGTTCGATCAGCTTGGCGACCTTCGCTTCGGTGAGCGTCGTCATCTGCAGCGAAAGCTGCGCGTGACGTTCGGCCTGACGGTTTTGACGGTTTTCCGTGGTCAAGATGATCGTGGTCATGATCAACGCGCAGAGTGAAGCCAACGTCTGCATCGCCTGGAACGGCGGCCGGTCCAGCGCGCGCGGGCCAAGCGCGAGATTGAGCGCGATCCAAACGATGACGAGCGCCACGATCGTGAAGGTCGTCGCAGGTCGTCCGAGTGCGGCGGTCGCACGCTCGATCCGGCGCTGATGTGCGGAGATACTGCTCTCGGCACTGCGGTGGATGTCGACGATCGATTCGATACTCTGCTCGAGGTGTTCCGGAACGCGCGCGTCGTCCGTTCTTCGAACGTCCATTAAGCCTGTATTCCACCAGGCGGACGCGGCGAAACGTCCTGGGTCCGCCGCCGGTGCGCTAGCGGAAAATCTGCTTGTCGTCTTCTTCCAGAACGTCGAGCGAAAGAATCAAGTCCGGACGTTCTGCCAGCCAAGGGTAGACCTCGAGCGCTTCGGTCCGATTACCGCCTCGCGGCTCGCGCGCCTCGATAAACGTATTCCATTTCGCTCTTTCCTGAGACATCGTATTCGAGCGAACGAACGCGGCGATGTCCTCATCTCCGGCTGCCTTGCCGACGGCCGCAGTGAAGGTCTCGAGCGAGATTCCGAGCGCGTCGAGCATCATCTGGGTAAAGCCTTGAATTTGATAGAGCCCCATATTGCCGCCCGGAAGCGTCGCCCTGACCTTGTCGATCGAGCGAGGCAGGAAGATGACGCCCGCAAGTTCGGCTCGTGGGGGACGCGGCGGCGCGACGGTGAGATCGAGAGCTTCCATTTGCGGCTCCTTTGGGCAAATCGCTATGCGGGATTTGAGCGCTTGACCGGCCATTCCCGCCCTCCGGTCGAGCGCGGTCCTGCCATGCGGGGCTACGCGATGCGCTCGAAGGGCGTCCAGTCCTTGGCGATTTCCGCGAACGCGCGCAAGGCCGAGGCGACGACTTGATCCATGTTATAGTAGCGATATTCCGCCAACCGGCCGACGAAGTAAACGTTGCGTTCGGCCGAAGCGAGCTTCGCGTACTTTGCGTACAGCGCCCGGTTCTCGGGACGCGGAATCGGGTAATACGGGTCCCCATCGTTCGACGGAAACTCGCGCGAGATCACCGTTTGCGGATGGCTCTGACCGGTGATGTATTTGTATTCCGTCGTACGCGTGAACGGCACGGATTCGCTCGGTTCGTTGATGACCGCGGCGGCCTGGTGCCATTCGACCGCTTTCGTTTCGAACTCGAAGCGCAGCGAGCGGTAAGGGAGCTTTCCGTAGCGGAACTCGAAGAATTCGTCGACGGGGCCGGTGTACACGAGGCGGTCGAACTGAACGCGGGCATCGATCTCCTCGAACGACGCGCCGAGCGCGACTTCGATTCCGGGTTGGGCCAACATGCGCAAGCACATCGCTTCGAAGCCTTCGCGCGGCATCGCCTGAAAGGAATCGTTGAAATACCGGTCGTCGTCGTTCGTTCGCGTCGGGATACGACCGCACACGGATGCGTCGAGTTCGCTCGGATCGAGACCCCACTGCTTGCGCGTGTAGCCACGGAAAAACAGCTCGTAGAGCTCGCGACCGACCTTCGAGACGATGGCATTTTCGGAATTCGTAATCGGTCCCGCGTTTTCGGCTCGGCTCGCGAGGAAGCGCGCCGCGTCGGTTGACGAGAGATCGAGTCCGAAGAGCAGATTGAGCGTCGTCCGATTGATCGGTATCGGGACCAGTCGCTTACGGACTCGGGCGAGTACGCGGTGTTCGTACGGCCGCCAAGCCGTGAACCGGCTCAGATATTCGACCACGGCCGGCGAGCTCGTATGGAAGATGTGGGGTCCGTACGCGTGGCGGCGTAATCCGGAACTCTCGATGGGATCGTAGGCGTTGCCTGCGACGTGGGGCCGCTTGTCGACGACCAGGACCGTGGCCCCCAGCTCGACGACAAGGCGCTCGGCCATCGTGCATCCGCTGAGCCCGGCACCCACCACGAGGAAATCGTACACTCGCGTGGGTTCCGAAAAAGCGCGTCCGTTCACCTGTCGAGCGCGCGGGAGCGGCCTCAAACACGTTTGGCCGGGGTCCGAGGGGGGGTACGTTGCGCCATATGACGATGATCCGCGACTGGTTCAGCGCGTTCGCGCGAACGGTGAATGAGTTTTGTTCGAGCCCGGCCGCGACGGCACTCGCCTTCGCCGTCGTCATCGTTTGGGCGATCTCGGGGCCGCACTTTCACTTCTCGGACGGTTGGCAGCTGGTCATCAATACGGGCACCACGATCGTAACGTTCCTGATGGTTTTCGTCCTCAACAACGCCCAATCGCGCGATACCTCGGCGATCAACGCGAAGCTCGACGCGATCATCTGCTCGATCGAGGCTGCCGACAATAGGATGATCGGGCTCGAGAAGCAGACGGACCTAACGGCAAAAACTATCCATGACGAGGTCGTCGGCGCAACGTAGCGAGCTCTAGCGCAGTCAGCGCGCTAGATCTCAACGCCGTGTTCGTGCGCGTATTCGCGCAACTCGACGCTGATCGTTTCGTTGGGGCCCAAGTGCCAGCCCGGAAGCGGCATCGCGAGCGGCCGCTCGTCGTGCGCGGTGCCCGCAAAGGGGTCGTCTACCGGATTGAAGCGCACCGGCCACGGGACGCCTTGACGCTGCGACGAGCCGTCGGAAAAGCGCACGTTGCAAACCACGTAGTAGTAGTTCCAACCTCCGTCTTTCCAACTTTGTACCGGATCGCACAAGCCGTGATGTCGCATCGCGCTCGTGCCCAAGTCCGCGAAGTTCGGCCCGTAATGTTTCACGTCCGGCGGGGCGCCCGGCGGCACGTGCAAGGGATCGATTCCGGCCCGATCCTGTGCGATCGCGGCGGCCAAGTTACCCTGGATTTGTGCGATCCGCTGTTCGGACAACAGCGCCTTCCCGGTTGCCGCCGGGCGGGCTGGGTGCGGTGCAATGACGGGCGCCGGAGGCAAGTGAAGTTTGAAGTGCGGCCTGCCGAGTTCGATCTTGCGGGGCGGCGAGGTCGGCTGTGGCAGCGATGCGAGGACAGGAACGGGTCGCCGAATCGGAACGCTGGAGGATGGCGCCGGGGTATGGCTCGCGACGACGGGTTTGGGCGTCGGCCTCTCGATGCGCAGGACCTGATGGATTTCGACGACCTCTTTGGGCTGAGGTTGTACGCGTTTGAAAAACGGCAGTGTTCGCACGACGAAAATCGCCACGAGCACGTGCAAAAGCAGCGACGCGGCGAGCGCGACGCGCCGGCGGCGGGCATTCGCGTCGTTCAGCGAAAGGCGCCCTTGGTCGTACACGGCTTGGCGTGATGGCTGCCGGCGAGCGCCACCCCGAGCGTGATGGTCATGGCGACGGCGAGGAAGAATGCCGCGTTGCGTGCGAGCGCCTGGCTCTTCGCGGGCACGTTTAACAAGGCCGCGAGATCGCCGGCCACAAGCAGAACGACCCAACTGCCGGCGATGGTGAAGCCGATGAGGTACCAGTCCATAACGTCTGCGCGGTTCGCCGCCCGGCTGCCGCCTCGCTGCCGGGCCGTCCCACCCTCGACTGTAAAGGTCCCGCCTCGGATGATCCTGGGAAGCTTAACAGACGGTGAAACTGCCTCGCGGAGCGAGGCCCAAGCGGCCGAGCGCAGGACCGCACGTGGTTTCGTTCGCGTCGACGCGAGGAAAGATAAGCGCATCGTGTCTATCGAGCGGTTCATCGAGTGCCCCTGCGGTCATACCATCGAACTTCACGAGGCGAATGGCTGCGTTGGAAGCGTCCGCTATGCCAGGCGGCGCTGCACGTGCGCCCTCACCCGCTCGCAGGTACTCGATCTGCTGCTCGACGCCGAACGCGAAACGATACGCCGTGCCTGGCATGTGAACCGCTGAAGCGGGGAACGAGTAAAAAAATGAAAGATCTCGGCGACTATAAGAACGCACTCCCCGAAGAGGTCGACGATCGACCGGATTCGGGGGTGCCCCGCCAACTGCGGACGCCTGCCGACGACGAAGCTCCGCTCAGCCGGCGTGAAGCCGAAGTTGCGGGCCTGATCGATGGTCCCGTTTATGGCGAGAGTTCCGAGCACGAAACCGACGACGACCGGCGCGACATCGAGCATGCCGGTCCGGACGAGCACTTCTAGCCAGGAAGCCTACTGCAGCGAGCCGCTCGTGCTCGGAGACTGCGGTTGCGAGAGGCTTGCGAGCGCCGGACTCAACGAATCGTAAACGCCCATCGCGCGCGTGAGTCCGGCTACGTCGATCAGGCGCCGCGCGTGCGAGCCCGGACGCGCCACGACCGCTAAACGCGATCCAAGCGCATTTGCGAGCCGGATCAATATGCGCAAACCGCTGCTGTCGATATAGGGACAGTCCGAGAGCGCGACGATCAGTTGGGTGCCGGTTTCGTTCTGGAGATCGTTCAGGTCGGCTTCCAAGAATTGGGCATTGGACATATCGATCTCGGCCCGCACGTCGGCAACGCGCGTATCTCCGATGTAAGAAAAGTCGGCCAGACTCGTTCGCACGAACTCCCTCCCTCGGACTTGATGTTATCGGCGCCTATACCCGCTGCGCCACGGCTTTATTCCCGCGAGGACGGTTTGCTTCGCCGCAGGGGCAAGACGACTTCCACGGTCGTTCCGCGCCCGGGCTCATAAGAGACGAGCAGCGAGCGCGCGAAGGCCTGGACGAGGGCGAGTCCGCGGCCGCGCTGCTCGGTGCGACCGGCCGGCGGCTGCGGCAAAGAAAACCCGCGACCGCTGTCCTCGACGACGAACTTCGCTTCGGCTCCCTCCCACTCGGCCCGGACCCGAACCGGCCCCGGTGCGTGACGAATGACGTTCCCGAGCAATTCGCCGATGATGAGTTCGGTGGCCGCGAAGTCGGAATCCTCACTCGCGTCCTGCTCGAGAAAGCGCGCGACCTGGCGACGCACGGCACCCGGCTGCAAGTCTCCCGTGTGGAGGCGGAGTTCCACGTTACGCCCTTCGGTGGGGCAGCATCTTTCTTAGGCCCTCACTGTCAGGACAGTTTCCCAAAAATCAGCAACGCCGCTGCTGTACGGGTTTCCGAGCTAGCGTGTTAGGCCGAGCCTCAAGGACGGTAAGGATCCGATATGTACATGCCGTGGTCCCCGGAATTGCCCGATCTCCATGCGCGAGGTTGGCGCCCGCTGCAACGCGTCCATCCGGCCCGGCCTCCGCACTCGCCGTCTGAGCCGGACCCGGACTCCCCGGGCGATAATGCCTGGGAGAACGATTTGACCGACGAAGACGTTCCCGATCCCGCGGAGCGCGAGCCGGCAGCCCACGAGTTGCGTTTGGATCCTTGACGAGCTCGCGACTGGGGCGGCGTTTTTCACGCCGTTCGCGAGGGTAAGAAGCGCATACTCAGCGACAGGAGGGTATGCGGAGCATGGCTGCATCGCGCAAGAAGTCGACCGGCACGCGCAAGAAATCGAAAGCTCCACGGAAGAAGGCGACCGGTACGCGGAAGAAGTCAGGTACGCGCAAGTACAGCCCTGCCGCAAGCTCGCAGGTCGGCGAAGAGCTGCACGAGATGAAGCGAGGCAAGCTCAAGTCGGGTCGCTCGGGCAAAAAAGTCACGAACCGGAAGCAAGCGATCGCGATCGGAATCTCCGAAGCGCGGCGCAGCGGTGAGAAAGTCCCGCCGAACCCGAATCGGAAGAGCGACTGAGGCCGAAGAACGGCCGAATCGCTGCCTCGAGTCCGGAGGCCGCTGCCGCGGCCGCCGGCCTCCGCTACGTCAGCGATACGAGTCCCGGCATCCGGCGCCGGAAGCGCGGCAAGACGTTTGCATACGTCGACTCGCAAGGACGGCCGCTGCGCGACGCCGCCGAACTCTCCCGCATCCGGTCGCTGGCGATTCCGCCGGCATACGTTGACGTTTGGATCTGCTCGTCGCCCGACGGGCACATCCAAGCCACCGGTCGCGATGCGCGCGGTCGGAAACAATATCGTTACCACAAGCGCTGGGCCGAGGTGCGCGGCGAAACGAAATTCGAACGGATGCTCGAATTTGCCGAGAGCTTGCCGCGAATCAGGTCCTGCGTCGAGCGAGATCTCGCTTTGCCCGGGCTGCCCCAAAAGAAGGTGCTGGCAACTGCGGTCAAGCTGCTCGAAACGACTTCGATTCGCATCGGTAACGAGGAATATGCGCGTTCGAACGATTCGTTCGGCATCACCACCCTGCGCGAAGAGCACGTCATCGTTCGCGGGCCGAACGTGCGCTTTCGCTTTCGCGGAAAGAGCGGAAAGGAACATTCCATTGCGTTAAACGATCGCCGGCTGGCCCGAACCGTGCAACGCATGCAAGACCTGCCGGGGCAAGAGCTATTTTCGTACGTCGACGACGAAGGCGAACCGCGCTCGATCGCTTCGGGCGACGTGAACGGCTACATCCGCGAAGCCGCCGAGGGCGATTTCACCGCAAAAGATTTTCGAACGTGGATCGGCACGGTCGGCTGCGCCGAGGCATTGCTCGCGGCGGGAACCGGCCGGCCCAAAGAGCGGAAGACTAACGTGGGCCTTGCGCTCGAGCTCGTGTCACGGCGCCTCGGCAATACGGCGTCGGTCTGCCGGAAAGCTTACGTGCATCCGCAGGTGATCGAGTCGTATCTCGACGGCGCTTTCGTGAATTCGAGGAAACGCGCTGCCCGCAAAGCCGAAGACGTCGAAGCGTTCGTCATCGAGTTCTTGCATCGAATTCGCCGGCCGCGGCCCGCGCTCGAGCGCGAGCTACGCCGCTCGGTACGGCGCGCTCGCGCATCGGCGCGATCGAAGCAGGCTGCCTAGACTTGGCGGGTCGGGACGTCGCCGCCACGCGGGAGCTCGCCCGTCCGGTACTCGGTGCGGTCAAGACCGTCCAGGTAGTCGGCGCGACCGGCGTCGCGGGTAGCGTAGTCGGCGCGTCTGACGTCGCGTCCGGGATCGCCCCCGCGATCTCTCAGTTCCGCGAGATTTTCGGCGCCGGCGTAGTCGCGATCGTTTAAAATGCGCCGCGCGACCGGCTCGTCGCCCGGACGAGCGTTGACGCCGACGAGGATGCCGCCGCGCTCGAGTTCGCTCTCGTATTCGTTCGCGCGGCTCTCCGGGACGCCGGCGGCGGTCAGCGCCCCGATGATCCCGCCGGCAAGTCCCCCGGCTCCGGCGCCGGCCAGAATTGCGGCAATCGGCCCGGCGACGATCGGAGCGGCCATGCCTCCCGTGGCGACGATGGCGCCCGTCGCGGTCACGCCGGCGATAATCGCTCCCAGCGTTCCCCCAAAACTCGCGCCGACGCCGACGTTCGCTGCGACGTGCACGTCCTCGGCGCCGGTCCGCTCGGCATCGCCGCGAAAATCGCGCTCGCGGGTACTACCGGTCATGACGACGCTGATGTCGTTCTGAGCGTAGCCGAGGTCCTCGAGCGCGTCGATCGCTCGTTCCGCCTCCTCGCGGTCAGGGAAGAGTCCGCTGATAAGTGTCGCCATTGTGCCTCCGAAGATCGGCGCGTGTCCTCAGACCTCTACCCGGTGCACCGCGCACCAGAAACCCAGTTGCTCAGCGCACTGGCGACCGGCCAAGGCAAGAGCCGTCGTCACGATCCCGCGGCGGGATAGGGATTTCGCCTGGAGGTGCCAATAGACAGTCGGGCGGTTCTCGATCGTCGGCGGCTTCACGGCATGGTGAAGAGGGTGCCGGCTTTGAATCATCCGGTGCCGGCGTTCGCGCAGCGTCTTTTTGCGTGCGAACGCGCCCCGGGCCGGTGAGAGCGCCACATCGCGCCTGAGTGATCGACAGGGTCAAACGTTGAACTTCAGTACCCTCCGCCTGCGCCCATATCAATTGGAGGCGCAAGAGGCGATTGTCGAAGCGCGAAAGCGCGGTTTTCGCGCGCAACTCGTGTCGCTCGCCACTGGGCTCGGCAAGTCGGTCGTCATTGCGACGTTACCGGAATTACTCGAGCTTCGATCGGGAGATGTGACCCTCGTCGTTGCACACCGCGACGAGCTGATCCAGCAGCTCGTCGAAAAGATGACCGCCCAGAATCCGGGCGCGAAGGTCGGCGTCGAGAAGGCCGAAGAGAGCGCCCCGGGCGACTCGACGATAGTCGTAGCCACGGTGCAAACGCTGACCGGGCCGCGTTTGACCCGGTTTGCGACGAAGTTCGGCCGCCGCATCGCGCTCTTCGTGATCGACGAAGCGCACCACGCGGCGGCGCCGACGTACCGCGCGATCCTCGATAAGATTTTGCTCAAGCGCCCCGACGCGCTGGTGATCGGCTTCACCGCCACGCCGCATCGCGGCGACGGCGTCCGGCTCAGCGAGATCTTCCCCGACATGGTCTACTCGATGGACGCGCGCTTGGCGATCGGCGCAGGCTACCTCGTTCCGGTGCGATCCTACGCCATTGCGACCGAGACGAATCTCGACGAGGTGTCTTCGCGCGGCGGTGACTTCGTGCTCGGACAGTTAGCCGACGCGGTCGATACGGACGAACGCAATCGCAAAGTCGTCGAGGCCTATCTGAACCTCACTCCGGGGAAGAAGACGTTAGTTTTCACCGCCTCGGTCGAACACGCGCGTAACGTCGCCCAGCTGTTCGTCGAGTCGGGCGTCCGGGCCGCGTTCGCGAGCGGGGAGACGCCGCAAGCGGAACGCGAGAAGATCGTCGCGGGCTTCCGGGGCAGCGGCATTGACGTTCTCGTCAACTGCGGCCTCTATCTCGAGGGCTTCGACGTTCCTTCGATTCAGGTCATCGTAAACGCGCGCCCGACGAAATCGACCACCCTCTACACCCAGGTCACCGGGCGCGGCTTACGGCCTCTCGACGAGTACGCGTACATCCTCTCGCAGTTGCCGAGTGCCGACGCTCGTCGTCAAGTCATCGCGATGAGCGAGAAGCCGTACGCGATCATCGTCGACATCGTGGACCAGGCGCGCCGTCACCAGCTGGTGACGCTCCCCACGCTCTGGGGGTTGCCCGCACAGATCGACGCGCAGGGTCGCCCCATCTCCGAAGTCGCCGAACGGTACGAGGAGGTGGTGCGCCGCGCGCCCCGCTTGGCCGCACGCGTGCGGACCGCCGAAGCGATCGAGACGGCCTTGATCGAACTCGACGAGAGCGCGAAACCCAAGGCTAACCACGTTGCAACCTGGCAGCAGATAACGCCCGAGCACTGGCGGCTGGAACGCGCTCCACAGCGCGTCGCGCGCGACCGGAAGGGCCGTCCGGTGCCGCACTTCGAGGAGCAGTTCACGCGCCTGATCGCGATGGCTAAGAGCATTGCGCCGCACGAAGACGCCGAAGGTTTCGCGCTCCGTTTACTCGACGTCGACCGTCGTGCGGTGACACAAGAAGCGGCGCAAATCGACGTGACCCGGCGAGGCGACGCCTATGTCGCGACGCTGCGCAACGGAAGGCTTCCGGCGCGGGACATCGGAACCGCGCCGACGCTCGCCGAAGCGATCGCCGCGGCGCAGACGCGCTTGCAGAACGGCGACTTGCCACAGGCCGCTGCGCGCCACACGAACGGCCGGCGCAAGAACGGCGGCGTGCGCCGTTTCCGCGGACGTCGCAAACGGACGACGCCGCCGGCCGCCTAAAGTTCGCGCAGCGCCCCGCGCCGAATCAGCGGTGACAGGCGATGCCGTTCTTTTCGAAGTAGCGCTGGTGGTAGTCCTCGGCTCGGTAGAAGGTTTGAGCCGGAACGACTTGCGTGACGATCGGACGTTTGAACGTGCCGGCGTCGCTCAGACGTCGAATCGCCGCTTCGGCGGCAGCTCGTTGTTCGGCGCTGTGAAAGAACACGACCGAACGATATTGCGAGCCGACGTCGGGGCCTTGACGATTCGGCGTCGTCGGATCGTGAAGGGCGAAAAACTCGTCGAGCAAGCGCGCGTAGCTCACGCGACTAGGGTCGAAGCTAACTTCGACGACTTCGGCGTGCCCGGTACGATCGCTACAGACGTCGCGGTAGCTCGGGTTCTCGAGCGTCCCTCCCTCGTAACCGGAAACCGCGTCGAGGACGCCCGGAATTTGGCGGAACGCCGCTTCGACGCCCCAAAAGCATCCGGCTCCAAAGGTGGCCTTTTCGATGGTCGTATCGCTAGTTTGTTGCATGGCTTTCCTTATAACCGTCCTGTTTGCGGCGCGGCTGCAGCAACGCGAGCGGGGAACCTCCCCGGCGCGGCGTAGTATGCGGCTCTCGTGATCGTGCGCCGTCTTTCGCTCGCCTCGCTCGCTCTCTTCCTCGTTCTTGGAAGTGCGGCGGGCGCTCAAACCGCCGCCCAGGCTCTCAGCGCGGCCGCTGCCGCCTCGCCCGTTCCGCTCCCCTCGATGCCGCCCGCAGGCGCGACGACGGGTCCCGCCTTGCCTTCCGGAGCCGGCGTCCCGTTCGGGTTTGCGATGCCGGGTCAACCGCAACCGTACGCCGCCTTCGTCAAAAAAGCCGAGCGCCAGACCGGTTTGATCGACATCATCAAGAAGGACGACGAAACGTATCTCGACTTCGGCCCGAGCGAGCTCGACCGCGAGTTCATCGTCGCACCGGTGCTCGCCTCGGGCGTCGGCGGCGACGTCGATACGGTGGCGGGACGCGTCTTCTCTCCTTTTATCATCGAGTTCAAACGCGTCGGCAAACGCGTCCTGTGGATCTCCAAGAATACGTACTTCGGCGAACCCGCCCCGAACTCGGCGGCCGCGGATTCGCTCGCCATTTCCGCGGCGGACTCGGTCATCAATAGCACGCCGATCGTCGCCGAAGACGAAGCGACGAAGCGCGTGGTCGTTTCGGCTGCGTTCTTCCTGACGGATTTTGAGAACATCGGCCGTTCGCTCGGCGGTTCGTCGGCGCCGATTCTGTCGCTCTCGTTGACGCCCCGCGCCAGCTTCACCGTCGATGCGTCGCGCTCGTACATCGAGATGACCAAAGCGCTTCCCGAGAACGACGAGTTTCTCGCCAGCCTCGCCTTCGTCGGTCCGCCCTCCGGAGACATCCGCGGCGACTCGCGTGGGCTTCGGCTGCGAATGCACTACTCGATCGTGGCGCCGCCCGCCAAGAGCTCCTACGTTCCGCGTCTCGCCGACGACCGCGTCGGCTACTTCATCACCGCGCAAAAGCATTTCGATAACGATGCAGCGCCTTCGCCGTTCACCCGCTACATCGATCGCTGGAATTTCGCGCGCGGCCCGATCGTCTATTATTTAACCAATGAGATCCCGCCGCAGTACAAGCCGGCAATCCGGGCGGCTTTGCTCGAATGGAACGCCGCTTTCGCGAAGGCCGGAATTCCAAACGCGATCGAGGTTCGCGATCAGCCGAACGACCAGGGTTGGGACCCCGACGACGTGCGCTACTCGACCGTTCGCTGGATCACGAGCGACAAGCCGGCCTTCGCCGCGTACGGCCCGCACATCGCCGATCCCCGTACCGGGGAGATCTTCCGCGTCGAGATCGTCATCGACGGCGAGGTGATGCGCGCAGTCAAGCGCGGGTTCGTCGATCAAGTCACGCCGATCCGCGGCGCGAGCACGATGACTCTGTGCGCCGAGCCGGCGGAATGCGACGACTACGCCGAGAGTTCGGCCGAACTCGCCGCCGAAGGAACGGTCGCCCTGCGCGCCGCCGGAGCCTCGAGCGCGCAAACCGAGGCGTTCGCGGAAGACTGGCTGAAATCGGTGGTGTTGCACGAGTCGGGCCACAACTTCGGCCTGCGCCACAACTTTGCGGCGGCAATCTATCCGCTGGCCGACCTGCACAGCAAGAACTTCACGAACCGTCACGGTCTCGTGAGTTCGGTCATGGACTATACGCCGCTCAACTTGTCGGCGCCAGGGGAGCCGCAGGGCACGTACTTCCAGCTCGACCTCGGACCGTACGACTATTGGGCGATCCGCTATGGCTATCACAACTTCGGCCCGGTGACGAAGCCTTCGGAAGAAGAAGCGGCGCTGCGAAAACTCGCCGAGGAAAGCGTCCGGCCCGAATACGTCTACGCGAGCGACGAAGACGTCTACGGTCAACGCGCGCTCGATCCGCACGACGCACCCTTCCTGCTCTCGAGCGATCCGTTTGCGTTCTATACGAACCAGTATGCGGTCACCAGCCACCTGATCGGCACCTTGGACAGCGTCTACCCACGGAACGATAGCCCCTATTCCGAAGAGCGCGCCACCTTCGTAACCCTCCTGCGCAACTATCTGCGCACCTCGCTACTGGCGGTGCGCTACATCGGCGGAATCTACACCTCGCGCGATCACCGCGGCCAACCGGGTGGACTACCGCCGTTCCGCCCGATCGCACGGAGCGACGAGCGGCGCGCTTTCGATATGCTGTCGCAGCACGTCTTCTCGAGCCGCGCCTTTCATTTCTCGCCGCAGTTGATGGCCGACCTCGGGACGAGCAACTACCTTCACCGCGGCGCCGAGGACGTTTACGATCGTCCGGATTTTCCGCTCGAGGATACGGTCGCAGCCATTCAGGACTCCGTGATGGATGAGATGTTCTCGCCCGACGTCATGAGCCGGCTTGCCGACGAACAGCTAAAAGTCGCGCATCCCAGTGACACGATGTCGCTGGAAGACCTCTTCAACTGGACGCAAGCGGCTGTCTGGGACGACCTGGGACCGCACACGGTCTCCATCGATCCGCTCCATCGCGCGCTGCAACGCCGCTACACGAACCTCATGATCGCCTTCAACCTCGCGCCGAGCTTCGTCGTCAGCGTCCTGGGCTACCCGAGCGATTCGGTTCCGCTCGCCCGCTACGAGCTCGTCCAGCTCCAAGGCCGTCTGAACCAGAGCCTCGCCTCGAACTCTCTCGACGTCGCGACCCGCGCGCATCTCGACGATCTGCGCACGCGCGTCCGCCACGCCCTCGACCCGAACGCGATGCGCAGCAGCTAACTGGGATTTCAGGCGCCGCGGGGTAAGCGGGCCTACGGACCCGGTGGGCGAGGACTGGTAAGCTCGCCGGTATGATCGATGTGAGCAGCCTCTTGCCGGTCTTTGGCGAACTGCACGAACGGAGGAGTGCGATGTCGCGTGACGGCGAGGGGGAGCCGATCGAGAACAAGGTCTGGTACCTTCGACAGAACCGGCTGTTCGATCGGGTGACCGACGAGTCGATTGAGAATTGCGAACACATTTTCAAGACGACGCTCTTTCCGAAGCGTTCGATGGTTTTCGATCAGGGGGACCCGACGCGTCTCGTTTACCTGATCAAGCGCGGCAACGTGCGAATCGTGCGCTTGACTCCGGACGGCAAGGAAGTCAGCGTCGCGGTGCTGGGAGCGGGCGATATCTTCGGGGAAGAGACTCTCTTCGAGCAAGCGACGCGAACGACGGTGGCGGTGTGCGTCGACGAGACCTTGCTCTGCACGGCGAAGGCCGACGATCTCTTTGCGTTGCTTTCGCGGGACCCGCAGTTGGCGCTGAACGTCGCGAAAATTCTGAGCGAGCGGCTCGGCGAGGCGACCTCGACGATGGAGGATCTGGCGTATGCGCGGGTCCCCGAACGAATCATGAATCTGTTCGAGCGTTTGGCGGCGGAGCACGGGAAAGAGACGCCTTCCGGGATTGCGCTCGGCGTGCGCTTGACGCATGCGGATATCGCCTCGCTCGTGGGAAGCACGCGGGAGACCGTTTCGCTCGAACTGTCGAATTTGGTGAAAGCGGGACGCATTCGGATGGAAGGACGTACGATCGAGTTGCCGCGCGGCGAGAAGGCGGGAGCGTGATGCGCGCGCTCGTGTTCGGCTTGGCGGCGCTGCTGGCGGCCGGAACCGGCGCGGTGCGGGCCGCGCAGCCGCTGACGCTGGCGCCGCTGTTTGCAGCGAGCGGCGGGTGGCTCAACGGCGCGGCCACGGCGCAAAGCGTCGCGGGCAAGGTCGTCGTCGTCGACGTGTTCACCGTCGAATGCATCAACTGTCAGAACGTGACGCCGAACTTGCGCAAGCTCAGCAGCGAGCCCGGCGTTCGAGTGATCGGCATTCATTCGCCGGAGACACCTTACGAGAAAGACCGGGGCACGGTCGTTTCCAACTTGAAGCGGCTCGGCGTCGTGTGGCCGGTCGCCATCGACAACGACATGGCGCTTTGGAAAGCGTACGGCATCGAGTACTGGCCCACCCAGCTGATCTTCGATCGGCATGGCCGCCTTCGCAAAACGGTGGTCGGCGACTCGCAGGACGAAGAGGTCGACGCGACCGTCAAAGCCTTGGTCGTGGAGAAGTAGCTTCGTACACAACGCGAGAGTCCTGACCGCGGAGGCGGGTTTGAGCGCGCGCGAGCGCCTCGCCGAGGTTGTTCCCGCAAGCGCGCTGCCTGCGGCACAAGAGGTCGCCGAGAGCTCGATCCTCGCGCTCGACGGGCCTTCGGCCGCGGCTTTGGCGTTGGCCGCGCCGCTGCGCGCGGCGGGTGCATTCGTGCACTGCGATGCCGAGCGGCTCGTGGTCGTGGCACGGCGGGGCGCGCTCGAATCGTGCCGCGCCGCTTGCGGGCAGGATGAGGCCGCTACCCTCGACGAGCTGCTGCGCGCCTTCGATGCCGGGCGGTCGCGGCCGGCGCGGCTGCGCATGCGCAACCGCATGCTCGATTTGGGCGCAGGGGTGAAGGTCATGGGCATCCTCAACGTAACGCCCGACTCTTTTTACGACCGCGGCCGCTATGCCGGCGTCGACGCCGCGCGGGCCCGCGCCGCCGAGATGGTCGAGCTCGGAGCCGCAATCATCGACGTCGGAGGTCAGTCGTACGCCGAGTGGAATCCGCGGATCGCGGCGCGTGAAGAACGCGAACGCGTCGTGCCCGTCGTCGAGGCGCTCGTGCGCGACGGCCTCGACGTCGCGCTCTCGATCGACACGTTCAAAGCGGAAGTCGCGGATGCTGCGCTCGCCGCGGGTGCCGATGCGATCAACGATTGCAGCGGACTCTCCGATGCATCGCTGCCCGGCGTGGTCGCGGGTCACGATGCGGCGCTCGTCGTGATGCACCTGCTGGGCGAACTGAACGTGCGCGCGCAGTCGTACGAGTACCGCGACGCGCTCGGGGAGATCTGCGCGTTCTTGCGCGAGCGAACCGAACGTGCGCTTGCCGCCGGCGTCGCGCGGGACTCGATCGCCGTCGATCCGGGTCTCGAGTTCGGCAAAGAGCCGAAGACCGATCTCGAAATCCTCGAGCGCTTCGGGGACCTGCGCTCGCTCGGCTATCCGATTTTGTTTGCGGCGAGCCGCAAGAGCTTCATCGGCCGCGTCTTCGACCGGCCCGCAAGCGAATTGTTGATCCCCTCGCTCGCGACCGCTGCGATCGGCATCCAAGCCGGAGCGGCGCTCGTGCGCGTCCACGACGTCGCGGAAACGGTGCAGCTGGTACGCATGCTGAGCGCCGTCCGCAGCGGGGTCCGCCGCAGCCTCGCCATCGCCGGCAAGATGCCGGAGACCCCTGCGTAGAACCCAGCGCCCATGAGCTTTTTACGCATCGTTCGTGCCGGACTGCCACCCGTCTTGGTCGCCTCGCTGGCCCTGGGGGCGCTCGCCGCCCGCCTGACGTACCCCGCGACCCGGACCGACACCGTGACCGACACCTATTTCGGAACGCAGGTCGCCGACCCGTACCGCTGGCTCGAAGCCGACGACTCTCCGGCGGTGAAGTCCTGGGCAGCGGCCCAGACGGCGCTCGCCAAGAGCTACTTGCAGAGCCAGCCGTCGTACGCGTTTTACTCGAAGCGCGTAGCGGAGCTCAGTAAGACCTCGACCGCGCGCTTCTTTCTGACGGCACGCGGCGGCCGCTTCATCTACTTGCGGCAGACGCCGCCGGAACCGCAGCCGCAGCTGATCGCGCGGGACGGAATAAAGGGCGGGGAGCGGGTGCTCTTCGACCCCAAGACGGCGGCGATCGGCGGAGTTCAACCCGCCATCGAGTCGATCTTCGTTTCGAACAACGGCTCGAAGGTCGCGTTTACGACACAAGAGGGCGGTTCCGAAAACGAGACGTTGCACGTCGTCGATGCTGACCCCGGAGCGGGCACCGTGCTTACCGACACGATCGCACACGTCGGCGGAGGAACCACTCCAACCGCGCTCGTGTGGGACGGTGACGCGAAAGGTTTCCTGCACACCCAATTTCAGCGTCAAGCGGACGGCTCGTATACAACCGAGCAAATCCTGATCTTTCATCACGTCATCGGCACCGACCCGGCTACCGACAGCTACGTTTTCGGAAAAGACCAGTCGACGCGCGCCGAATACGTCTTGCAGGGTTCGCTCGACGGAAAGGTCCAAGCGCTTGCTGTGACCGCCGGCGACGGCGTACACGCCTCGATCTACATGCGCCGGGACGGTTCGCCAACGTTCACGCTCGTGGCCGAGCCGAGCGCCGACATCGGGGACAGTGCGGACGCCGACGCGGCGTTCGTGGGCGATACGTTGTACGCGATCTCGAAAAAGAGAGACTCGCGCGGTGAGATCGTGGCGCTCAACGTCGATCAGCCCTTCGCTAGCGCGAAAGTCGTCGTGCCCGCGAGTTCGCTCGTTATCCAAGATCTCAGCGAGGTTCGCGGCGGCTTCATCACGCGCGACGTGGACGGCGGCGACAGCGCGGCGCGATATTTTGCGGTCGACGGCCGGTTGATCCATCAGCTTCCGTTTCCCGCGACGTCGGTTCTGACCGCGCTCGCGGGCGACCCAGCCGGAGGCGACGTGATCGTCGGCTACCAGAATTACACGACGCCGAACCGCTGGCTGCGTTACGACATCGTCTCCAACACTCTGGCGCCGACCGGAATCGAGGAGACGGCGCCGGGCGACTACTCGAAGGTGGTGGTGCGGCGAGTCCTTGTGCCGTCGCTGGACGGCAAGGTCAAGATTCCGCTCGAGATCGTCAACCTTCCAGGGATCAAGGCGGGAACGGCGCCGACGATGCTGACTGCGTACGGCGCTTACGGCGTCATCTCGACCCCGTTCTTCATTGGGCCGGGCCTTGCAACGCTCGAACGCGGCGGCGTCTTCGCGCAGGCGTTCATTCGCGGCGGTGGAGAATACGGCGAAGCTTGGCACGACGCTGCCGTGCATCAAACCAAGACGGTTTCGAGCGACGACCTCGCCGCGTGCGCCATGTGGTTGGGCAAGAACGGCTACGGCGATGCGGGACATATGGGCATCATCGGGGGCAGCGCCGGCGGGTTCTTGATGGGCTTAGCACTCACCCGGAACCCGGGTCTCTATCGCGCGGTCGTCAGCGAGGTGGGCATCTACGATCTCTTGCGCGTCGAGTTGACGCCGAACGGCGCTTACAACATCCCCGAATTCGGTACGGTCAAGGATCCCGCTCAGTTTGCCTGGATGCTCCAGGAATCGCCGTACCACAACGTCCATAAGGGAACCGCCTATCCCGCCGTTCTCCTCGTTACCGGCGAGAACGATCCGCGCGTCGCTCCCTACATGTCGCGCAAGATGATCGCCCGTTTGCAGGCCAGCTCGTCAGCGGACTATCCTTTGCTCCTGATCCAAAAATCCGGACAGGGACACGGCATCGGTAACTCGTTTGAGCAGCGAGTCGAGGACCAAACGGACAACTTCACGTTCTTCGAAAGCCAACTCAAATAGCGTGCACTCGGTCTACCTCGGTCTCGGGTCGAATCTCGGGGAACGTCAAGGTAACATCCTGCAGGCGCTTCAGAAACTGCGCGCCGGCTGCCGGATCGAAGCGGTTTCGTCGTATTACGAGACCCAACCGCAATCCGGCGTGGCGGGTCCCGCTTTCCTCAACGTCGCCGCGAAAGTTGCGACGGAGCTCGAGCCGGCGGCGTTCGAGAATTTCGCGCGGGGCGTGGAGGTGGCGGTCGGGCGTCAACGCGCCGGCCACCTCGCGGCGCGTGCGATCGACATCGACGTGCTGCTCGTCGACGATCTCGAGGAAGACTTCGGCCGCTTCGAAGTGCCCCATCCGTACCTGGGGCAGAGGCCCTTCAACCTCATCCCGCTCGCGGAGATCGCTCCCGACGTGATCGTTCCCGGTACGGGGAAAACGGTCGCCGAGCTGGCTCGTGGTCTCGATCGTACGGGCGTTGCGAAGAAGGAGCGCTCGCTGCACTTCTTCGCGAACCGGCAGGAAGAAGAACCCGAGGTCAAGCTTTCGATCGATCGCGCCGGAGTCTCGAAGATCAAGCGCATCGTGCGGCTCGACATCGGCGGTCGCGAAACGGTCTTCAACGGTGAGTTCACGATGGTCGCGGACCTCGCGCCCCACCGGGCCGGCCTGCACATGTCGCGCTTTTCCGAGTTGCTCGAGGAGGCGACCCTCGAAGTTTTGGGGCGCAGCCAGAAGCCCGGCCGCATCGAAGACATCGTCTCGCAGATCGCGCGGGAGGTCGTGGGTTCGCAGCAGGCGCTCCGCGCCGACGTGCGGCTGCGGGCGGATTTCGGACTCGAGCGCTGGACGCCGGTCAGCGGAATGCGCGGTGAGGAAACCTACGCGCTGCTCGGCATTGCGCACGCCGATCGCGACGGCGTCCGTCGAGTCGTCGGCGTCGAAGCGGAAGGCATGACCGCGTGCCCTTGCGCGCAGCTGATGGTTCGCGAGCATTCGCTGCGCGAACTCGCCGAGGCCGGCTTTAGCGAGAGCGATGCGAACCGCGCTCTCGACGCGCTGCCCGTCGCCACGCACAACCAACGGGGACGCGGCGCGATATTGATCGGAGCGCCGGATGCCGCGGGGCTTGAGATCCGGGCCGAAGATCTCGTCGAAATCGTCGAGAACTCGATGTCGAGCGAGACCTACGATTTGCTCAAGCGGCCGGACGAGTTCTTCATCGTCAACAAGGCCCATCACAATCCGAAGTTCGTCGAAGACGTCGTCCGCGGAATCCTGGCCCGCGCCCTCGATGTCTACGCCGACTTTCCGGACTCGACGTTCGTTTCGGCGTCGCAAGTCAACTACGAATCGATCCACAAGCACGATGCGTTCGCCGAAGCATTCGGGACCTTCGGCGAGCTGCGAGCCGAGTTGCGCAGCGGTGCGTACGACGGCCGCAAGACCGACCTCGCGACGTGGCTTGGCACGCGTCCGTCGCCGGTCGTCGCCGGATGAACGAGCGCTAACTGCCGGACTTCGAGATTTGGGCGTCGCCGGAGCCGACGTTCGCGCGAATCGATGCGACGACCGTCCGTGACGTGCTCTCCGAAACCGGGCACGAGCGTCGCCATTCCGACATCGCACTGCTGGGCATGCTCGGCGTCGCGGCTACGCGCTATCCCGTGCTCTGGGAAAAGACCGCACCCGGCGATCCGGCAAAACCCGATGTCGCCTGGGCTCGCGCCCGCCTCGACGCGCTCGAGCAGCGCAATCTCGAACCGATCGTCACGCTCCTGCATCACGGCAGCGGTCCGGCGCACACCAGCCTGACGGATCCCGAGTTTCCGGAGAAGTTCGCGGCGTATGCGGGCGCGATCGCGGCGGCCTTCCCCTGGATCCTGCGCTGGACGCCGATCAACGAGCCGCTGACGACGGCGCGCTTCTCGACGCTCTACGGCCTGTGGTATCCGAACAGCCGTGACGATTCGGCTTTCGGGCACGCGATCGCGCACGAAGCGCTCGGCATGCTGCTCGCGATGGAAGCGATTCGGCGCAGCGTTCCCGACGCTCACTTCGTGCTGACCGAAGATCTGCAGAGCTTTACCGCACTTGACGCCGGCCGGGACGCGGACGCCCGCCATCAGTCGGAGCGCATGTACCTCTCGATCGAGCTCGTGATGGGTCGCGTCGTTCCCGGGCACGCGCTGTACCGCTATCTCAACGAGACCTGCAACGTCGCGAGCGCTCTGCTGAACCGGATCGCCGAACGCGCCTGTGCGCCCGAACTCATCGGTTGGAATTACTATCCGAACTCGGAACGCGTTCTGGCTGACGGCCCGGAAGGCGCGGAGCTCGACCTGCCGCGCGTCGTGCACGCGCCCGGCAGCATTTCACCGCGCCCCTTGCTCGCCGCGGCGCACGAGCGTCTCGGCTTGCCGTTCGGGATCGGCGAAGTGCACGTCAACGCCGGCGAGAACGCCCGCGTGCGCTGGCTCGTGCAGCGCTACGACGACCTGAGCGCGCTCGAAGAAGAGGGCTTTCCGGTCCGGATGCTCGGCGCTTGGGCCGCCTTCGGCTCGATCGATTGGGATTCGCTGCTCACCCGGCGCGAAGACTATCGCGAGGACGGAATCTTCGCGTTCGCGCCCGCGGGCGAGCGGCCTCGCCCCACTGCGGTTGCCGACGCCGTGCGCGCGATGGCGCGCGGCGAACGTCCCGATCTTCCCGAAGAACCGGGCTGGTGGGAAACGACCGGCGCCCCGCGTTGAAGATCGAAGCTCTGATCGCCGGCTCGCACTTGCGCTTCGACGGCGTTTGGCAGCGCCCGCAGCAGCTGCTCTCGCGCATCGCAAAGCGCGTCCCGGTGCTCTTCGTCGAGGAACCGTTTGCTGCCGGCGACGAACGGGACGCGACCTTCGAACGGGGCGAGATCACGGTCCTGCGCCCCTTTCGGCGCGCGCCGGGCGACGCGCGCATAGATGCGGCTACGATCGAGGCGGCTCGCCGCTGGCTCGGAACGCGCCGGGGAGCGCTGTGGCTTTACACGCCGATGATGCTCGACCTGGCGGCTGCGTTTGGGGAAGCGCCGCTCGTCTTCGACTGCATGGACGACCTCGCGTCCTTCGACTTCGCTCCCGCTGGGATGCGCGAGCGCGAACGCGCCCTGCTCGCGCGCGCCGACTTGATCTTCGCCGGCGGACGTTCGCTTTACGAGAAACGGCAAAAGGCCGGCGAACGCTTAAAGCTCTATCCGAGCGGCGTTGAGTTCGAGCTCTTCGCAAAGACGGCTGCACTCGAAATGCATCCGCTCGTCGCGGCGCTCGACCGGCCGGTGTTTGGTTACGTCGGCGTTATCGACGAACGTCTCGATCTGGCGGTCGTGCGCGAGCTTGCGCGGCGCGAATGCCAGATCGTGTTCCTCGGACCGGTTTCCAAGATCGATCCGGCGGTCTTGCCTCGCGCACCCAACGTGAACTTCACCGGCCCGGTTCCGTACCTCGAGCTGCCGAGTTTTCTCGCGGGTTTTGACGTAGCGCTGCTTCCGTTTGCGCGCAACGCGGCAACCGCGAACATCTCGCCGACGAAGACGCCCGAGTATCTCGCCGCGGGTCTTCCGGTCGTCACGACGCCGATCGCCGACGTCGTGAGGGATTGGGGTGATGTCGTGCAGGTCGCGCAGACGCCCGGCGAGTTTGCCGATGCGTGTTTTGCGGCCTTGACTCCCGACCGCGCACGGCGCGAGCGCGGTCGCGAACGGGCCAAGATGGTCACCTGGGACGCGATCGCGGATGCGATGTGGCGCGACCTGGAACTAGTTCTTCCGGCGAGGCAGATTCCAGCGCAGCATCACCCGGATCGTCCAGCTGGGCGTGCCTGCGACGGCCACTAGGTTCTTCTCGAACTCGGCCGAACCGACGACCGGCGCGAGGAATTGGGCCAGCGGTAGCGCGGAGTTCGTCCCGAACGCTTTTTCGATCCGCACTCCCAGAGGGACGTCGATCCAAGTGCCTTGCACCCAATTGTACGTGAAGCTCATGCTCGAGGTGCCGATCGCCCAACCGCGCGCAAGCGAGAGCAGTGCGCTCGGATCGATCTTCGTCTGCGCGACCTGCGTGCGAGACGATGGCCCGATCACAGAAAAATAGTTCGTGGTGGATATGCCGACCGTCCAATCGCCCGCAAAGCGATCGTAACCGGCCGCCGGTCCGATCGAATATTTTCCCGAGCCGAGCGACGAATCGCCGGCGGTCGGAAACTTCATCGTCGCACCGTACGTCCAGCGCCCGCCGGAAACGCTGCTGACCGCGAGATAGTAGAGCGTCGAATCACCCACGCCGGTGACGGCTTCGGGCGGAGAGGTCGTAACGAACGGAATCTTCACGCGAACGATATACTGCTGGCCGTTCTCGAGGTAGGGCAGCTGTCCGCGCAAGTTGAGCAGGACGCTCTGTCCGGTTTCGACGTCGTAATCCGGCGAATATTCTTCTTCGACGGAAACGTTGGGCCGTGGTGGCGGCAAGGTCGCAACCGCTTGCGGGCTCACAAGCGGCTGCGGGCTCGAAGGAGAAGGCGTGTCGGCGGAGCACGGCAAGCGCCACGGCGAGAACGCCGCGAGCGCGAGGAGCGACGCGGCAATGCGAGAGGCGGTTTTTGTGCCTGTTATGTCCGCGATGCCGCGTGGCTCTCGAGTTCGGCGATCCGGCGGCGCAAGGACGGATGCGAAGAGAAGAGGAGTTCCATCCAGCGAGGCTGCTCGTCTTCGACCAAATTCTGTTCGCGAAGTTGTACGAATGCGGCGATTCCGGCGCCGGCGTCGTTGGTCGCTTCGAACGCAAAACGATCCGCAGCCTGTTCGCGCGAACGAGAGAATGCCGCAAGCAACGGACCCGCCGCCATGCCGAGCGCCGACGCCACGAACAACAACCGCGCGATGCCCGTCGCCGACGAAAGCGAACGGACGCCACGATCGGCGAACGCCTGCGCGCCGAACAGGACGCCGGCCGCCGCGGCCGTTCCGGCGAAGACGCTGCGCCACACGTCTCCACTCACGTAGTGCCCGAGTTCGTGCGCGACGACGAACTCGGCCGATGCCTCGGGAAAGCGTTTGATGAGCGTGTCTCCGATAACGATGCGGTGCGCTCCGAAAAGGCCGGTGACGTAGGCGTTCGCCTTTTCGGTTTGCCGGCTCATGTCGACGCGCAGAATCAGCGCGTTCCCTACGCCGTACCGCGCCGCCAACGAACGCAGCCGCTTCTCGAGCTCGCCGTCCAATGGCTCGAAGCGGTTAAAAAGCGGCGCGATATAGTTCGGCGCGACGACGTTGGCCAAGAGCAACAGCGGAAACGCTGCGACGGTCGCGTACGCGGGCCACGTGCGCGGCGCGCGCTCGATCGCACTGGCGAGAATTTCGAGGAGCGGCAATCCCACCGCGAGTGAGACGCCGGCAGATTTGAGCTGGTCGAGCAGCCAGTCGCGTCCACTCTGTTTGGAGAGACCGTACCGGCGCTCGAGCACGAAACTCTCGACGTAGTCCGTGGGAAGATCGACCAGGCTCGAGAGGGCCAAACCGGCGGCGATGCGCGCGATGCGGCGCGGGCGCGGGTGATCCTCGACGGGTGGCTCGAGCGCCGGCCCCAGCCCGTACGCGACGACTCCGAGCGTCGCGAGCGAGCGGAGCATGCCGGCCAACATCAACTGCCGGCGCAGGTGCCCGTAGGCCTTGGCATCGGCCTGCAAGTTCGAATAGGGCGAGAAGCGGTCGCGGACGGCCTCGTAGCCACGCCACGCCGTATAGCCCAAGACGAATCCGCCTGCCGAACCGATGAGAAAGCGCCGCACGCGAGAAGCAGTACGCCGTGAAGCTGCTCGTCAACTGCCGCGCGTACGTCTTCGACCCGCATTCGCGAAGCTACACGCGCCGCGAAGCGCTCGGTATCGACGGCTCTCGGCTCTGCGGGTTCGATCCGGCCGAGGCTGGGAACGGCGTCGAGCGCATCGACCTCGACGGGGCGATCGTCGTTCCGGCATTTGCCGATTGCCACGTGCACTTCGCCGAGAGCGGCTACAGCGTCGGCGCGCGAGATTTTCGCGATGTCCGGAGCTATTCCGAGTTCGGCGCACGTATCGCCCGGCTCGAACCCGACGGGGACTACCTCATAGCGGGGAACTTCGACGATTCGAGCTGGAACGACGCGTCCGCCGACGCGCGTCCGCTCGAACGTTTTCACGCGGAACGGCTTGCACTGCTTACGCGAGTCGACGCGCATTCGTGCTTGGTAAACCGCCGCACGTTCGAGGCGTTGGCCCTCGACCCGCAGTTGGCTGGGATCGATCGCGATCGTGAGGGTCGCCCCACGGGACGTCTCTTCCTCGCCGCGAACTGGGCCGCGCAACAGCACTTCTACGCGCGTCTTCCCCAAAGCGTCCGCCGTGCATCCGAACGGCGCGCCTACGCTCTCGCGCTCTCGGAAGGCGCGGTCCACCTGCACGCGCAGCTCTTGGGACTCGGCTCGCGCGACGCATACGCGGCGGAAATCGCGGCGCTGCGCGCGCTTGGGCCTATGAAGTGGTATCCGAAGATCTGCGAGCGCGATCCCGAGCTGGCCGTCGCGCTGGGTCTGCCCTTCGTCGGCGGCGACGTCTTTCTCGACGGGTCGATCGGGAGCGGCTCGGCCGCGCTCTGCGCACCGTACGCCGATCGCGCGGGAAACGGTGAATTAGCGCTCGGCGATGCCGAGGTCCTCGACTTCTTCGCGCGCGCGGAGCAGCTCGGGGTCTCGGCCGGAGTTCACGCGATCGGCGATCGCGCGATCGAGCAATGTCTCGCGGCCTGGGAAGAAGTTCTCGGCGGGCGTCCGAGTTCGCGCGCGCGGCACTTCGTCGAACATTTCGAGCTTGCGACGCCCACGCAGATCGCGCGCAGCGCTCGCTTGGGCTTACTGCTCTCGATGCAGCCGCAGTTCGACGCCGCTTGGGGCGGTCCGGGCGGCATGTACGAGACGCGACTCGGTATCGAGCGCGCGGCTTCGATGAACGCGCTGCGCACTGCGCTAAGAGAAGGCGCGACGCTGTGCGGAGGCGACGACAGCCCGGTCTGCCGGCTCTCGCCCTTGCGTGGAATGGCCGCCGCGGTCGCTCACCACAACCCGGCGCAGCGGCTGACGCCGCTCGAAGCGTTGACGATGTACACCGCGGACGCGGCGCGTCTCGGACATGCCGAACATCGGACCGGCAGGCTGGCGGAAGGCTACGACGCCGACCTCGTCGTGCTCGACCGCGATCCGTTCGACGACGGCGACTTCGCCGCAACGCGAATCATGCAGACGTGGATCGACGGCAACCTGGTTCACGAAGGCTGAACGAATCCGAGCTTCGCTTCGAACAGCGCGACCATCGTCCGCCAATGGCGCTCCGCCGCGGCAGCATCGTACACCGGCAAGTCGCGAAAAACCCAACCGTGCTGGGCGGGGTACGTCTCGATCTTGTGCTCCACGCCGGCGTCGGTCAGCGCTTTTTCCAGCCGCACTTTCATGTCGTCCGGAAATGACTGGTCCTCACTCGCGCCCGCAACGTAGACGCGCGCTTTCATTTTTGGAGCGAGAAGATGCGGGCTGTCCGGCGCATCGCTGGCAAGCCGGCCGGCGTGGTAGGTGGCCGTCGCGGCAATGCGATCCGGGTACGTGCCGCACGCTGTGAGCGACATTAGGCCGCCCATGCAGTAACCCGTGGTTCCGATCCCGCCAGGCTTGACGTCGGGCTGTTCTCCCAGGAAGTCGAGGAACGCGCCGGTGTCCGACATGATGTTTTGCGCAGTCGCCGGCCCAAAGAATTTCTCCATGAGCACCTTACGTTTCTCAGGATCGCTAAAGACCGTCGCGTCCATCGGCTCGTACGGTCCCGACCGGTAAAACAGATCCGGCAAAAGGACGAAGTAGCCGTACGTCGCGAGCCGCTCGCCGAGCTCGAGCATCGCCGGACGAATGCCGACGCCGTCCATGAAGACGAGAACTGCAGGCCAAGGACCGCTGCCGCTAGGCCGATATACGTAGCTCGGACAAATCCCGTCGCGGGTCTTAATTTCAACTTTGCTCATTAGCTCTTGTTCTAGCATGATCTAAATACGACATCGAGGGCGCATTCCACGATGCGGAAACACGTCAGAGACGAGGAGACTTCAGGATGACGACAAGACGTTCGATTCTGAGCGGCGGAGCAGTTCTCGCTGCCTCCACCCTAGGACCGGCGAGCGGCAACGCCGCCGGCTGCCCACACTGTGGACGGCTCTTGGCGAACGAGCTCGCGCAAGCACCATCGAGTGCGGTTGCGCCACGGCCACTCAAGCGGGTGCCGGCGATTCGCTTCGACTCCGTGCCCGATTTCATCAAACTCCCCGACGGTCTCTATTTAGGCGAATGCCCGGGCATCGCGACGAATTCGAAGGGCAACGTCTACATTTTCTCGCGCGGCAACACGACCGGTCCGGCGTACGGGGCCGCTGCCTCGCAGCTTCTCGAGTTCGACCCCGACGGCCGTTACGTACGCGAGATCGGGCACAATCTCTACGCCTGGTCGTTCGCGCATACGGTAAAGGTCGATCGCTACGACAACGTGTGGTGCACCGACAAAGGCTCGGATACGGTCGTCAAATTTCGCCCCGACGGCCGCGTTGCGATGGTTTTCGGACGTAAACAGGAGGCTTCCGACGAGGGAACTGGTCCGCTGAAACATCCAAATCCGCCGCTCCCACCCGAGGATGGCCGGTTCCGGCAAGTCACCGACGTCGCGTGGGACAGCGACGACAACGTCTACATCAGCGACGGCTACATCAACTCGCGCGTAGCCAAAGCCGACAAGGACGGCAATTGGTTGATGTCGTGGGGCACGCCTGGAACCGGGCCGAGTCAGTTCAATACGCCGCACAGTATCGCCGTCGACGCTCGCAACCGCGTCTACGTCGCGGATCGCGCCAACCGCCGCATCCAAGTCTTCGGCACGAAGGGCGAGTTCATCCGCGAGATCCACATCGACGTCGAATACGACCCGGACACCCGCCCGGCTATCGGAAACAAGCCCAGCGCATCTGCGCTGCAAACCGGAACGTTCGCACCGGGCGCGCCCTGGGCTCTCGCAATCTCACCGCCGCCGCATCAGTACCTGTATGCCTCCGACGCCTACCCTGGCCGCATCTATAAGATGACGCTGGACGGCGAGGTCATCGGCGTTCTCGGCAGCTCGGGAAAACAGCTAAAGCAATTCGGCTGGATTCACGAAATGGCCGCACCTTCAGAGAACGTGCTCTACGTCGCGGAAATCCTCAACTGGCGCGTGCAAAAGCTGATATTGCAGTAAGCTTCCGCCGCGCGACCCAAAGTCAGATCAGGGAGATCGTCTCGGTCTTTTTCGGCAGAGCCGCGAGGCGCTCTTCGAGGGCGCGCGCGAGCAGGTCGCAAATCGGATCGTCGACTTCGTCGACGCGCCCGCTGTCGGCCAACTCCATGATCTTGGGCGAAAGCGGGATCCGCGCGAGCACCGGTGCGTTCGCCAGTTCCGCGACACTGTCCGCGTAGGACGGTCCGAAGATATCGTAGCGCTTGCCGGTGTCGGGCGCGACGAAGTACGACATGTTCTCGATCACGCCGAGGATCGGTTTCTTCAACTGGTGGATCAGATTCGCGGCCTTGCGCACGATCATCGTCGCGAGCGCTTGCGGCATCGTCACGAGCACCACGCCGTCGACGGCGAGCGACTGCAGGACCGTCAGCGGAGCGTCCGACGTGCCCGGCGGGAGATCGATCAACAAGACGTCGAGGTCGCTCCACAGCGTCTGCTCGTAGAACTGACGAATCACGCCCGAAAGGATCGGACCTCGCCAGATCATCGCGGTGTCTTCTTGCGGGGTCAAGAGGTTGGCGCTGACGATTTCGATGGCCGAACGCGAGGCGGCCGGAACGAAGAGCGGGCGCGCGCCGGCGCCGTCGGCGGGACCGGCCGGGTCTTTCTCGATGCCAAGCGGCTCGCGCAAGCCGAAAAGACGTGGGATCGAGGGTCCGGTAATGTCGGCGTCGAGGATTCCGACGCGCCGGTGAAGGCGCCGCAGGCCGACCGCGAGCAGCGCCGTGGTCAGCGATTTGCCCACGCCGCCCTTACCCGACATGACCGGTACGACGTACTTGAAGCGGGAACGGCGGTTGAACTCGCCAGGAGCCCGCCTGACCGGCTGCTTGTCCGAATTCATGATCGTCGGCACGCGGCCCGACAGGCGCGCTTGCGTCAGCGCCGCGAGGATCGGTTCGATTCGGAGGCCGTGCGCCGAGGCTCCTTGTTCGAGCGTCTCGTACTTGTTGACGCCACACCCGGCACAGTGGAGGCCGAACTCGGTCAAAACCTCCTCGGCGATCGGCAAAGCGCCGACCAGTTCCCGGATGTTCGTCGAGGGTCGAATTTCGATGGCCGGCATGTTTGCGAGCTTCGACGTGCAACGCTCCCCGACCTAATCGTCAGCCCGGCGCTTGAGGAAGATCATGAAGGAGAGGTACAATTTCGGCGCCGTGCTCGCTGCCTATATCGCAATCGGCGTCGTGGCGGCGCTTGCGATACGCTATCTCGTGCTCGGCTCGCCCCACTACAACTGGATCTATCCGCAGAGGACGCCGCCGGCTCCGCCCTCCGCCGCTGCTTCGAAAGCCGAGTAATCAACCTTTCACGACAAGCGGGAGCGCGCACATGCTCGAGACGCAAAGCCGCCTGAGGGCGATTTCCCAAGCTGCCGGAGCGCTCGCGGGTGGGGTCAGTTCGCCGGTGCGCGCCGGCGCGGCGGTGGGCGGGCGGCCGTTCGTTCAACGTTCCGGTCGCGGCGCTTATGCGTTCGACTCGCAGGGGCGTGCCTACGTCGACTACGTGATGGCCTACGGCCCGCTTCTGTTCGGACACGCGCATCCGGCCTTGGTGACGGGTCTCGACGCGCTCGCTGCCGGTGGAAGCGTCTTCGGTTCCACCCACGCCGAGGAAGTGCGTCTCGCGGAGCGCATCGCAGAGGTTTTGCCTTCGATGCAGACTCTTCGCTTCGTGAGCACGGGCACCGAAGCGATGATGAGCGCGTTTCGCACCGCACGCGCGTTTACCGGACGTCCCGCGATCGTACGTTTCGCCGGGAACTATCACGGGCATTTCGATGCCGCACTCCACGACGCGGGCGCTTCGGCGCACACGCCGGCTGCCGAATGCAGCGGGATTCCGGCGCGAACTGCGGCCGATGCGATCGTCGCGCGTTACAACGATCTGGCCGACCTCGACGCAAAGCTCGCGCCGCGTGCGGACGAAGTGGCGGCGATCGCGCTCGAGCCGATCGTCGCGAATATGGGTCTGGTTCTCCCCGACCCGGGCTTTCTCGCGGGCGTTTTCGAGCGCGCGCGGCGCGCTGGTGCGCTCGTCATCTTCGATGAAGTGATCACCTGGCTGCGCCTTGGTCTCGGCGGGGCTCAGGAAATGCTCGGCTTCCGGCCGGATTTGACGGCGCTCGGGAAGGTGATGGGCGGCGGTTTCCCGCTGGCGGCTTTCGGCGGCCGAAGTGACGTGATGTCGGTGCTTTCGCCGGACGGTGCGAGCTTCGCCGGCGGAACGTTTTCGGGGAATCCGTTTTCCGTCGCACTCGGGCATCGCGTGCTCGATGCGATCGAGAGCGAGCCGGGATTGTACGAACAGCTCGAATCGCAGGCGCGTCGCTTGGGCGCCGGTACGCGCCGGCTGCTCGATTCCTTCGATCTGAACTTTCCGGTGACGCAGTTGGCGAGCATCGTCGACCTGAAGTTCAGGCGCGGTCCGGCTCCGCGCAACTACGACGAGGCTTCGCAGGCTGACGGCGAACTTTTTGCCGCTTACTATCACGCGATGCGAACGCGCGGCGTTTTGCTGGCGCCCTCGCCGAACGAGGTGATGTTCCTCTCGAGCGAACATGGACCGGCCGAAATCGACCGGACGCTGGCTGCGACGGAAGCATCGTTGCGGGAACTTCGCGAACGAGGCCGGCTGTGATCGAGAACCTTCGAACGATGAAAGATCGATCACACTCACGGCAGTGTGGCAGGCCGGGCAAACCGGCGCTCGGGAATGCGCTTTCCGAAAGGCGGGAGAGTCGTGAGGATTTTCGGACGCGCGCTTTTGGCATTGAGCCTGTGTGCGACGTTCGCTGCCTGTTCGGGTGGCGGGGGTTCAAAACAGGCGCCGAGCGGCGGCGCGACGCCGAGTCCGACGCCTGCGGGGCAGACCCCGAGTCCGGCTCCGTCCGGCGGTGCGCCGACGCCGACACCGCACGCAACGGGTCCGACTGCGAGCCCATCGCCGATTCCAAGCATCACCCCGACGCCTGCTCCCACTCCCGCAGCAACCAACGGTCCCGCCCTCGCCGTCGACGCGAGCGCTTCACGCCACGCGATCAGCCCGGACATCTACGGCGTCTCGATCTTCTGGAGCTCGAGCACGCCGTCCGATCTCGTCGCGTTCGCGAAAGCGATCGGCTTGCCGGCGAACCGTTACGGCGGCGACGCGACGACGCGCTACAATTGGAACGTCGATTCGTCCAACGCCGGCAGCGACTGGTATTTCATGGGGGGCAACGGCCAATCGAGCGTGACTCCCGGCGCGTCCGTGGACACGATCGTGGACGGCAACAAGGTCAACGGAACCAAATCGATCGTCACGATTCCGATCATCGATTACATCAACGCAGCGTACGCTTGGAATTGCAGCTACCCCGATCCGCCGGTCGGCAATCAGGTCGGCATCAACGGTAACCCGGCCTACAATCCGTACGTTCACCTCGCGAACGGTGCGGCTTGCGGCAGCGGTAGCAACTCCGCGGGCTACATCGCCGATTCGAACCCGGGAGCGACCGACATTCCCAACACCCCCGCAATCCAGCAGGCCTGGGTCGCGCACTTCGTTGCGAAATACGGGCAGGGAGCGCACGGCGGCGTACCGATTTACGAGCTCGACAACGAGCCCAACGGCTGGATCGCAGTGCATCACGACGTGCGTCCGCAGAACGTCGGTTACACCGAGCTCTTCAACAAGTCGCTGGCGATGGCCAAAGCGATCAAAGCCGCAGATCCGACGGCGCTCGTCCTCGGGCCCGACGACATTCCGCCGGCCGACGAAAACTGCAACAGCGGCGAACCGAGCGGAGTGCCCGGCACGTGCAATACGGACAGCGCCGCTCAGCACGGTGGTACGGCGCTCGGCCTGTGGTATCTGCAACAGTTCGCTGCGCAGGGGACGCGCTATCTCGACTACTACGCCATGCACTATCCGGGCGCGTGCTGCTTTAGCACGAACGGAACGCTGGCGGACATGGTTACTGCGATCCAACGGCACAAGGGCTGGATTGCGTCAGCCTATCCGGGAACGAAGCTTGCGTACGACGAGTGGAATCGCGGAACCGGTAACGGTTACGCCAACGCGCTCGCGACGGCCGACGGGCTCGGAGTGTTCGGGCAGCAGGCCGTCGACCTCGCCAGCTTCTGGGGGCTGAGCGATGCGACGTACCCGAGCGCGTTTGCTTTCCTGATGTACCGCAACTACGACGGGAGCGGCTCCGCCTTCGGCGACACGTCGGTCTCGGCGACGAGCGCGGATGCGACGCGGTTAACGATCTATGCTGCGCAACGCACCGCCGATTCCGCGCTCACGATTCTCGTGGTGAACAGCGCGAGCAGCACCCAGACGAGCACCTTGACGCTTTCTGACATTACGGTGCGACAGCCGGTTAACGTCTACCAGTACACCTCCGGCAACGCGAGCAACATCGTGGAGCTGCCCGCACTCGCCCCGGCCGCCGCCCTCACCGTCGCATACCCAGCGCAATCCCTGACCATGCTCGTCGTTCCCTCGGGGACGACGCCGCTCGCGCACCCGCGAGCCCGGCGCTGAGGCCGCGCCGGCCGGCGTCACGCTCTTGCGAAAAGCCTTATCCCCGGCACCTCACCCACCGATAAGCGTAGTGACGTTATCGAAAGAGGCTCTCTGGTGTCGGACGCTTTTCTCTGTTTGAAGTGTAATGGTTTAGCCCACAAAGGTTGGAATCCGGCGGGCGTCGCGCGAGTGAAATGTGAGAGGTGCGGGGCGAATTGCGCCACCGGTCTCTTCTCCGGTTTTTCGAAGCACTTCAAACCGGCGCGCGATCCTGCGAACCGTCGAAGCGGCCTCGACCACCATCGCGGCTAGCGCTAGACGAGGGCATCCTGCCGGACGAGCGTGACCCAATCGCCGTGCCGCGGATCTTCGCCCGCGACCGCGCGGGCATAGGCGTCGCGCAGCCGCGACGTTACGGGGCGATTCGCCGGGAACTCGTGTTCGTCGAGACACGCCAGCGGCGTGACTTCGACTGCGGTTCCGGTGAAGAAGACTTCATCGGCCCCGCAGACGTCATCGATCGAAAGAGCGCCCACTTCGAGCGGGATGCCGAGATCGGCGCAAAGTTCGATGACGCTGGCGCGTGTGATCCCATGCAGGATGTCGGCCGACTGGTCGTTCGTGCGAACCCGTCCGTTCTTGACCACGAAGACGTTTTCGCCGGTCCCCTCAGCGACGTCGCCCCGGTCGTTCAGCAGAAGAGCTTCGTCGAAACCGCGCGCTACCGCATCCTGCATCGCGAGCACGGAGTTCGCATAATGACCCGTGGCTTTGACGGTTGAGGGAAGTGCCTTGGAAGAGAACTTGCGCCACGGCGAGAGCGTGACCCGGATTCCGTCTTGCTGGCCCGCGCCGAAATAGTCGCCGAGGACGCGCAGCGCAAACAGGACGTGCGTTGGGCAGGAGAAGCTCGGCGCCAGCGAGATCGTTTTCTCGCCAAAGAATGCGAGCGGCCGGATGTAGGCCGACTCGATCTCGTTTCGGCGGACGAGCTCGACGGCGGCCTCGCACAGGCTGGCGGCGTCGTACGGAATCGACAGCGAATAGATGGAGGCCGAGCATAAGAATCGCTCCATGTGCTCTTGCAGACGGAAGATCGCCGGACCGCGCGGAGTCGCGTAGGCACGAATCCCTTCGAAGACGCCCGAACCATAGTGGAGGCCGTGCGCGAAGGCGTGCACCGTGACTTCTTCCTTGAGTTTGATCTCGCCGTCGAACCAATAGTACGGCGCGATATCCATGTGCTTGAGGGATCCGGCGGACATGTTGCTCCTTGAGAAAAAATCGACCCCGCCGGGCCGGCGGGGTCGATCGTCAGGTCGTAATCCGTGTAGCGCTATGACGAACGATGCCGAGCCCGGAGGGTCGGGAAAATGAGGAGTCCGAGTACCAGGCGAGTGCGGCGGTTCATCGTGAGGCTAGACGCTATCACGCGTCGCGCGTGTCAGTCAAGCGGCGTGCCGTCTGCGCGCCCTCGGTGTGAGCGGTCAGCCGGAAGGCCGCGACGAGCGCCACGGCGAGTGCGAGCGCGCTCAAGACGGTCAACGCGATCACTCCGTTGCAGCCGAGCCAGGTCCCCTGGGCGCGAAACTCGCTGCCCATCAGCTACAGAACTTGCTGTCGAAGGTCAAGTGCTAAACCTCCCCGGTCGGGCGAGCGTCGAGGATGGTTCTTCTGCCGGCCTTTCCAGGCTCCCGTCAGGCGACGTTGAGCTTGTGCAGATACCGGCCGACGACGACTGCCGTGCCCTTCCCGGGAACGCTTTGTACGGCAAAGATGTCGGAGCAGCGGCGCATCATCGGCAGGCCGCGGCCCCGCTCGGCCGAGACTTCCGGCAGCTCTGGAAAGGCCGGCGGCTCGCCCGGAAAGCCGACCCCGTCGTCGCGGACGGTCGCGATGATCCGCTCGGGACCGACCCGGCATGCTATCTCGATCGGTTTGGCAGCCCGGGCGTGCTCGATGGCGTTGGCCAGAGCTTCCCCGAGCGCGATCAAGAAGTGCCCGAGATCATCCTCGGGTACGCCGTGCGCCCGGCCGAACTCGGCGACGCCTTCCCGAACGACTCGAGCGAGGCGGGGATGGGGAGGGATTCTGAAATCGAGCGCGGCTTCCGTGGGCATGGTGTACCTGGGAAACGTTCCCGCCGCGCAATCCTCCTAAACCGGACGAGCTCTTCCTCTATATGACTCTGTGATGCGCGCCAAGTCGCGCTGCGTGGTCTACGTCCTCCGCTGCCGGGACGGCTCGCTCTACGTCGGTTGGACGAACGATCTCGAAAAACGTCTCGCTGCCCACCGCGACGGAGGCGGCTCGCGCTACGTTCGCTCGCGTCTCCCCTTCACGCTAGAGGCAAGCTGGCCGGCTTCCGATCGAAGCGCAGCCCTGCGCGAGGAAGCGCGTTTCCGGCGGCTCCGCCGGTCCCGGAAGCTAGCCGAACTCGCAGGGCGGGCGAAACCGAAGAAGCCAATCTAGAGCGCATGGCATCACACTCCGCCCCTACCGGATCCGAACTGGACACGCTTGCCGCCGAAGCCGAAACCGTGCAAGCGCGCATCAAAACCAAAAAGGGCGACATCGTCTTTTCGTTTTATCCGAACGAAGCGCGGCAACACAGTGCCGCCTTCATCAAACTCGCGCGCGAAGGCTTCTATGACGGCCTGAAGTTCCACCGCGTCGAGCCCGGCTTCGTCATCCAAGGCGGGTGCCCGCAAGGCACCGGCACCGGTGGGCCCGGTTACAACCTCGACGCCGAGTTCAGTTCGCTCCCGCACGTCAAAGGCACGGTCGCGATGGCGCGTGCGACAAGCCCGAACTCAGCCGGTTCGCAGTTCTACATCTGCCTCGGCGATGCGCGCTTTCTCGACAAACAGTACACCGTCTTCGGCCAAACGACCGCCGGTCAAGACGTGGTCGACGCCGTTCGCATCGGTGACGTCATGGAGAAAGTCACGATCGAACCAAAGTCCGCCGGCTAGTTCTGCGGGTAGAACGTCGAGTGGACGGAGTGGGCGATGTTGCGAATTGCGATGACGCCCACGGAGAAGTCGTTGAGGTCTTTGGTGTAGACCGCGAGGACGTACGGCGTGTCGCCGAAGGGGTCGACGATCGCCACATCGTTGCGGACGCCGTCGATTTCGCCGGTCTTGTTGGCGAGCGGGATGCCTTTGGGAAGACCGCGCGCGATCTTGTCGCGGTCCTCTTGTTTGAGCATGATGTCGATCATTTCGCGGCACGACTTGGGCGAGGCGACCGTATAAAGCGCTTCGCGCGAACCGCGTTCGATGAGATACAGCAGGGTGCCCATGTCGTGGGCGGTCGTGAGATTGTTGCTATGATGGACGATCGCGGTGTAGTCGAGGAAGTGCCGTTTGAGTTGCGTGCGGGTGAGGCCGGCCCGCTGCGCCGTCGCATTGATGCGATCGAAGCCGAGCAGGCTGATGAGCGCGTTCGAAGCGGTGTTGTCGCTTTGATCGATCATCGCGCGCGCTAAGGTCGAAACGCGGATGCGGTCGCCGGGATTGGCGCTCTCGAGAACGTCCGAACCGCCCACGAAATCGGAGCTCTGCAGACGGACGGTGCTCTCCAGCAAGCCCGGCGACTTTTCCGCTGCCTGATAAAGCGACACGAGAATCAGAACTTTGATCGTCGACGCGGCTGGGAAAACGACGTTCGCGTTGTACGCGATCGGCGCGCCGGGGCCCATCCTTCGCGCGAAGACGCCGACCTCACCGGTCGACTCGGCGGCGGCGCTCGCGATCTGCGAATCCACGTTGCCGGCCCGGACCGCCAGCGGCGCGAGACTCGATGCCAGGGTTCCGCCGACGAACGCGCTCCGATTCACTGCTCGCCACAGCTACGGACGAGGAGCCCGCATCTCCTCGCGCGCATCGGCCAAATGTGAGCGGAAATGTCGGCCCAGGCGTTCTTCTGTTCTTTGCGTTGGCTGCGTCCGGGCCGGTGAGAGCGCAAGAGGCGCAACCGCTTGCGGGCGAAACGTTCGTCGTCGACCCCGGGCACGGCGTGCGCTACCCGGACGGTAGTCCGCTGAACGTCGGCGCGGTCGGACCGGACGGCGTGCAAGAGGCGAAGGTTGCGCTCGCGGTCGGAGAAGATCTCGCGCACTTGTTGCGCGTCTCGGGAGCAAGCGTGGTCCTTACGCGTTCCTACGCGCAACCGTACCGGACGGGGACGGTCATTCGCGTCGATAACCGCGCGCGAGCGGCGCTCGCCAACCGTCTCGGCGCGACCGCGTTCGTCGCCATTCACGCCGATGCGTCGCTCGATCCCGGCTCCCGCGGAACGAGCGTCTTCTGGTTACGCTCGAACTCCCTCGCCCTCGCGAAAGCAATGCGCGCCGAGCTGGCGCCCCTGGGACTCGGCGAGTCGCAGTTTCGCGTGCGCGACCTCGCCGTTACCAGCGAGGCGACCGTCCCGGCCGTCCTCGTCGAGTTGGGTTTCATTTCGAATCCCGGGCAGGAGCGGCTCCTCGCGACGGCCTCGTTTCAGCAGCGGGAAGCGCGAGCGCTGTATGCGGCGATCCTGCGGACGTTCGCCAAGTGACCGAGACGCCGCTCGTGCCGGCCGACCTCCTGCGTCTGGCCCTTCCCGGCGACCCGCAGTGCGCGCCCGACGGTCGCGTTTTCTTCGTGCTCTCAACCCAGGACGAAGCGAGCGACGAAACGCGCAGCGCGATCTGGAGCGTGCGTGCCGGATCTCCGGCGACGCCCTTCACCTCCGGACTGCACGACCGGATGCCTCGCATATCGCCGGACGCCACCCAACTCGCATTCATCGGGCAGCGCGCCGAAGCTACGTGCGTCTACGTCATGCCGCTGGGCGGCGGCGAAGCGCGCGCCGTAACGCCTGACTGCGAGGCGCTGGGTGGACTTGTCTGGGCTCCCGGGTCCGACGCCGTCGCGTACGTCGCCAAGACCGGCTTGGATGCGTCCGGCGCGCGCAGCGCGCTCGACGAGCGCAGCGGCGCGCGACACATTCGCGCGCTGCCCTTCAAGAGCGATGAAGAAGGCCTGCTCGACGGCCGGCGCAAGCATCTCTTCGTCTGCCGCCCCGAGCCGGGAGCGCCGGCCGTACAGCTCACCTTCGGCGATTTCGACGTCGACAGCCCGGCTTGGTCTCCCGACGGCGCTTCGCTCGCGTTCACCGCGCAGATCGACGTTCCCGAGACGGCGTTTTGGAGCGACGTCTTCGTCGTGGAACTCGGCGGTGGCGAACTGCGCAAGCTAACGGCGGGTCAAGGACCGGCGGAGACGCCGGCTTTTTCGCGCGACGGTCGCGAAATTGCGTTTGTCGGACACCTGCACGGCGAGGCGTTCACGCCGCACAACTTAGAGCTGCTCGTCGTGCCCTCCGCGGGCGGCGCGATCCGCTCCCTCTCGGCGCAGCTCGATCGTTCGATCGTCGACAGCATCATCTGCGACGTGCGCGGTCTGGCTCCGCCCCAACCACCGATTTGGTCCGCCGGCGACCGCGAAATCTTCGTTCCGCTCTGCAGCGAGGCGACGTGCGGCATCGCTGCCTTTGCGCGCGACGGATCGCACCATCGCGTGGTCGCGGGCGGCGAGCGCGACATCTTCGCCTTCGCGCGTTCGGACGACGGGACGCTCGCCTTCGCGTTCTCGACCCCGCTCGTGGCGAGCGAAATCGCACAACTCGATCCGTACGGCAACGAGTCCCGGCTGACCGATTGCAACCCCTGGCTGGCGCAGCGTGCCTTACGCGCGCCGCGCAGGCTTCGTCCGGCGGCAGCGGACGGCTGGGTGCTCGATCTCTTTCTCCTCGATCCCGACGGCGCAGGTCTCGCACCGTACGTTTTGGCGGTTCATGGCGGCCCCCACACTGCCTACGGCTTCGCGTTCTCGTTTGAATTCCAGACGATCGTCTCGCACGGCATCGGCGTCGCGTACGGCAATCCGCGCGGAAGTACGAGCTACGGTTTCACTTTCGCCGACGGCGTGACGGGCCGCTGGGGGCAAGACGACGCCTCCGACGTCCTGAGTCTTCTCGACGCGACGTTGGCGGCCGCGCCGGCCGATCCGAAGCGCATAGCGCTTGCGGGTGGCTCGTACGGCGGCTTCATGACGACGTGGTTGCTGGGACACTCCAAGCGCTTCGCGACCGGCATCTCGATGCGCGCGGTCAACGACTTCGTCAGTGAGGTCGGTGCCGCGGATCTCGGCTGGTTTCTCGAACGTACCCTCGGAGCGCCCTGGGACGACGGCGGCCGCAAACTCTTCGAGAACTCGCCGATGCGCACTGCGCACGAGATCGACGTTCCGCTGCTGATCATGCACTCCGAGCGCGATTACCGCTGTCCGATCGATCAAGGCGAGCAGCTCTTCACGCTGCTGCGCCGGCTCGGGCGCAGCGAGACCGAGTTCGTGCGCTTCAGCGGTGACGGTCACGGTCTCTCGCGCAGCGGACACCCCCGCAATCGCATCTTGCGCCTGCGCGCGATCGTGCATTGGCTCGCACGACACCTCAAACCGGACGGCCCGCTCGTAGCGCCGCTGCGCGAGGCCGGCGCGCTCTTCAAAGAACTGGCAACCGAGCCGGTCGCTCCTGCGACCCCCGGCGCCCCTTAACTCCCGGTGCCCTGGTAGCGGTTTAAGCCGACGCGCCAAAATGCGTACGCGATCCCAAACCAAACGACGCCGACCACCGGCGTGAGCAAACCGATCTGCGGCGAAAGTTCGAGCGCCCCGTCGGTCTTATGCAGTAAGAACGTCGCCGGAAAGTAGTTCATGAACGCGAACGGCAGAATGAACGTCAAGATGAAACTGACCGCGCGCGTGTAGATGCTGATCGGATAGCGCGTGAAATCCTGCTCGAGCGACATGACGACCCAACGCAGCGTGTCGATCCGAATCACCCAAAAAGCCAACGTCGCGATCGTGAGCTGGATACCGAAATCGATGAGCGCTCCGCCGAGCGTGACGAGTGGGACGAACGCCGCGAATGCGAGGTCGACGTGTACGCCGACGAAGTGCGTCGCGATCGAGAAGAAGATGACGGCGAGGACGATCTCGTCGGGCCAGATCTGCTGCGGTACGGTCAACGCTTGGAAGAGCGGATCGAGCGGCCGGACGAGAAAGCGGTCGAAGCGCCCCTCGCGCACCATGTTCGGGACTTCGCCGACGGTGAAGAAAAACGTGTTATGAAAGGCGTGACCTAGCATCCATAGGCCGTACAGGAAGGCCATTTGCTTGAAGTCCCAGCCGTTCATCGAGGGAAATTTATCGAGCGTTACCCAAAGCGCGATGATGGCGGTCGCGTGGTAGACGAGCATGAACCCGAACCACATGAAGAAGTTCGCGCGGTACTCGATCATCGTCAAGAAGTTGATGCGCCAGTACTGGGCGTAGACGGCCAGGCTCACCCGCGATGAATTCCGCTTCCGAGGCGATCGTCCCGGTTCACGAACCGTACCGTCTCGACCGGACGGTCGCGGTGCTCCGGCGATTCTCGACGAACATCGTCGACCGCACGACGCCGGATGGGCGCTACGTTCGCGCGCTCGAAGGTTTCGCGGGACCGGTCGTCCTGTGCGTCGTTCAAAGCGCTCCCGGGGCTCTGACCGTCGCGCTCAGCGGGGCTGCGGGCGAGGAAGCGCGAGCCCTTGCGTTGACGCGCCGCATGCTCGGCACCGAACGCGATCTGAGCGCTTTCCACCGCCGCGCCGGCAAGGTTCCCTGGCTACGCCCGTTAGCCGCGCGAATGCGCGGCGTGAAGCCGCCGCGTTATCCGACGCTCTGGGAAGCCTGCGCCAACGCGATCGTTTTTCAGCAGATCAGTCTCTCGGCGGCGAGTGCGATCATGCACCGCACGGTCGCCGCATTGGGCGTCCGTACGAAGTTCGAAGGCCTCGAACTCCACGCGTTCCCCGGGAGCGAAAGGATCGCGGCGTGCGACGAAGCCGGCCTACGCGGCTTCGGCTTGAGTGCGAACAAAGTGGCGACGTTGCGCCGCGTCGCCGAAGCCTTGTCGGGCGGAGCGCTCGACGAGGTCATGTTAGAGTCGCGCTCGAGCGCCGAGGCCGCCGAGCTGCTCTGCCGCATCAAGGGAATCGGACCCTGGACGGCTGCGGTGATCCTGTTGCGCGGTGTCGGCCGGCTCGACGTCTTTCCGATGAACGACTCGGGCATCGCACGCAGCGCAAGAGCTTTCAACGACCCGGCCGTCGACGTCGATGCGGCCTTGCACGCGCTCGGCGACGAACGCGGCATGCTCTACTACCTGTTCTTGCTCGCCCGGCTCGAAGCGCGCGGCGAACTAGCCGCCGCCCCCGCGCTCAGCCGGCAACCTTCGCAAGAAATGCGTCGAGCAAAGCGCGGAACTTCGCAGGCTGATCGTACATGAGGAAGTGCAGCGACGGCCCGATCGGCTCGACGTCGAGTTGCGCGACGCCCTTGAACGCGGCGACATAGAAGTTGAGCAACATCGGTACCGAGGCGCCGGCCTTGATCGGCGCGAGTACCTCGACCGGCGCCGTTATCTTGCTGAGGTTCGGCCGCAGATCCGCCTGCGTCAGTTCGTACTCGGCGCCGGCAAAAGTGGCGCGGTCGCTCTTCAGCGACAGCTCCGTGATCAGCTCGACGTTCTTGGGGTCGCTGACGAGACCGGTCACGTAGGCATGCACGCCGGCTTCGAACTGCTCGGGTGACGCCGTCAGCATCGCGGCGCGTACGGCGCCGGCATCCCGCTCGCGCGTCGCCGGCGACTCCGTCGCCGCAGAGGGTGGATAGCGCGGAAGCATGTCGAGCACCATCACGCCGCCGATGTTGTCGGGGATCTCCTCGGCGACCCGGAGGGCGATGTGGCCGCCCAGGCTATGTCCGACGAGAATCGGCTTCGAAAGCTTTTCAATGGCGATGAGCTCTTCGATGCTGCGCACGAACTCGTCGAGGTACGGCGGTTGGACCGGCGGCGCGCCGTCGAAACCGGCGAAGGTCACCGTGTAAACGGTGTAGTGCTGGGCGACTTCGGGCGCGACGCCGTCCCAAACGTACGCTCCCGAGGCGAGTCCCGGGATGAAGATGACCGCCCGGTCGCCCGATCCCGTGCGCTCGGCGAACGCCGCTCCGATGTGGAGTTGAGCGTCGTCGGCGGCGGCGGGACGCGCTGCGAAAGCGAACAGCGCGAGGGCGAGAACGAGGAAGGCTGGGCGCCGCTGCACCTCGGGGCCGTTCCGCGAAACCGCGCGCAACCCCGCCAGGGTCTAAGGGCAGTATGAACGTTCAATCGCCGCCCGGCATCTCAATCCAGCGCTCCAAGGAGCGGGCCTTCTTCGATATGGATTGGCTCCAAACGTATCACTCCTTCAGTTTCGCCGACTATTTCGATCCGGCGAATCTGAACTGGGGAGCGCTGCGCGTTTTCAACGATGACGTGATCGGGGCCGGCAAAGGCTTCCCAACGCATCCGCATCGCGACATGGAGATTCTGACGTACGTTCTCGACGGCGAGCTCGAGCACAAAGATTCGATGGGTAACGTGGGCGTCGTCGGCCCCGGCGCGGTTCAGTATCTCAGTGCCGGCACCGGAATCAGGCACTCGGAATACAACCACTCCGCGGAAAAGCCGGTGCACCTCGTTCAGATGTGGGTCTTGCCGCGGGCGCAGGGGCTCGAACCGCGCTACGGGCAAGTCGACTACAGGCTGGAAGACCGGCTCGAGCGCTGGCTGCCGATTGCGAGCGGCGAAAAGGACGTCACCTCGCGGATCGGTTTGTGGCAGGACGCGACGGCGTACGTTGCGCGTCTCGAACGCAAACCGCTGCGCTACGCGCTGCGAAGCGGCCGGCTCGGGTTCCTGTTCGTTGCGGATGGGAACGTAACGCTGAGCGGTGAGCCGCTCGCCGCCGGCGACGCGGCGCGCATCACCGGGCCGCTCGAGTTCGAACTCGCCGGAAGCGGCGAAGTGGTGCTCTGGGACGTGCCTCCGCTGCCGGATGCGCGCGAATGAGCGAGGTTCCGTGCACGCACACGAATACGATCCGGAACGTCAAGCCCAGCGCGAACGGGTGCGAAGAGTGCCTCAAGCTGGGCGAGGGGTGGGTCCACCTTCGGATGTGTCTGGAATGCGGGCACGCCGGCTGCTGCGACTCGTCGAAAAACAAGCACGCTACCAAGCATAACCGGGCCACCGGCCACCCGATCGTTACCTCCCGCGAGCCGGGCGAAAGTTGGAAGTACTGCTACATCGACGACGTAACTTGGCAGTGACGATGTCGCTTGGCAGTGACGACGTAGCTTGGCACTAACGACGCTCGCAGCGTTCGCGCTGCTGGAGTTCACGCTCTGCCTGATTCCGGGCCCGGCGGTCCTGTACGTGTTGTCGACGGCGCTGCGTCGCGGGCCGCGCACCGGACTTCTGGGCGCGGCCGGCATCGTCGCCGGCAATACCGTCTATTTCGCGTTGTCGGCCTGCGGCGTCGCGGCTCTGCTGCTCGCCTCTTACGCTCTCTTCGGAGTCGTGAAGTGGTGCGGCATCGCCTACTTGGGATACCTCGGATTGCGCGCGCTTCTGGCGAGCGATGCCGGCCTGGACGGCGAGGGTGGCCTCTCGCGCGGCGCGAGCGGTCGCGCTTTTCACGGCGCGCTGGTCACGCAGCTCTCGAATCCGAAGGCGATCGTTTTCTTCGTCGCCGTGCTGCCGCAGTTCGTGGACCCGCGTGGAAGCGTCTGGCTGCAGCTGTTGGTTCTCGCGCTACTTTCGGCGGCAATCGAGTTTGGAGTGCTCAGCGGTTACACGGTCGCGGCGGCGCGGTTGCGCCGCACTGCCTTGGCGGCTCGGGCCGGCCTCCTCATCGAACGCGCGGGCGGCGCGGTGCTGCTCGGGATTGCGGCCTTTCTCGCGCGGGAACCGTTGGCGGTCGCGCCCTGAACCTCGAGGCGGCCGCGGACTATGCCGCGCGGCACGCGCTCCAGGCACTCGTCGTCCGCCAGGCAAGTCGAATTGTCTTCGAGCGTTACGCCGAGGGTTGGGACGGCGACAAACCGCACGCGCTCTACAGCGGAACGAAGAGTTTCTGGGGCGTCGCGGCGGTCGCAGCGCAAGAGGACGGGCTGCTCGAACTCGACGAGCCGGTCGCCGATACGATCGCGTCCTGGAAAGCGGACCCCTGGAAAGCCCGCGTCACCTTGCGCGAGTTGCTGCAACTGACGAGCGGGATTGGCTTCGGCGGCCTGGGGGCATCGGTTCCGCTCTACGACAACGCGCTCGCCGTCGAGCTCAAGAACGAACCGGGCCGCGTTTTCACCTACAGCGGGATCCCGCTGCAGGTCTTCGGTGCGGTCTTGGCACGCAAACTCGAGAAGCGTCGCGAAACCCCGCACGAGTACTTACGCAAGCGCATCCTCGCGCCGATCGGTCTGCGCATAGGATCCTGGCGGAAGCTCAAAGACGGCAGCGAGCCGCTCCCGACCGGGGCCTTCGTCGCAGCGCGCGAGTGGTTGAAGTACGGTGCGCTGCTCGCAGCCGGCGGCGTCGCACGCGGCAAGCAGGTCGTTCCCGAGCGCGCGCTGCGCGCGTGCTTCGAAGGTTCGGCGGCCAACCCGCGCTACGGGCTCGCGTTTTGGCTGAGTCCGCCCCACACGCCGCCCGACTTGATCTACGCGAGCGGCTCCGTCGGTCAAGCGCTGTACGTCGTTCCATCGCTCGATTTGGCAGTGGTGAAGTTCGGCAATTCCGCTTCGTACAAACACGAAGCATTTCTCAAGCGTCTCTTCGGCGTCTAGTACAGCACACTACGAAGCCGGACTCTCGAAGAGCCGCGCCAGGCTCGGGATTCCCTCGCCGAACGTCGGATGGATCGCCATGAAGCGATCGAGGTCTTGCCACGTCGCCCCCATTTCGATTGCGAACGCGACGACGTGGATCAATTCGCCGGCTTCGTATCCGACGAACGTCGCGCCGAGGATCTTTCCGCTCGGGCGATCGATCACCAGGCGATAGAAACCGGCCTCGAGGTCCCATTCCAGGCCGCGTGCGACGTCGCTCAAGGGCTCGGTGACGACGCCGGCGGCGATGCCCTTCGCGAGGGCTTCGGCTTGGGTCGAGCCCGTGCGCGCGAGCTGCGGTTCGGTAAACGTCGTGTACGACAAGACGCGATCGTCGCGCCGCCGCGGTTTGCCCGCAAAGGTCGATTGCAGGCGCCGGAAGTCTTCCCAAGAGACGTGGGTGAATTGCGGCTGGCCCGCGACGTCACCGAGTGCGTAGACTCCCGGGCAACTCGTCTGCAAGAACTCGTCGACCTCGATGTAGCCGCCTTTGCGGCAGTTCACGTTTGAGAGGTGCACGTCGAGGTCGGCGGTGTTGGGGATGCGTCCGGTGGCAACGAGCAGGCCGTCGCCTTCGAGCGTTTTGCCGTTGTCGAGCGTGAGTCGCAAGACGTTGCCGGCGCGTTCCACCGCGGTCGCGCGGGCGGACATTTCGAAGATCACGCCGTCCGTCTCAAGGCTCGTGCGTACGAAACTCGTAGCGTCGTGTTCTTCGCGTTCCATCACGTGGTCGGAGCCGTGCACGATCGTCACCGCGCAACCCAAGCGCTGGGCGCCCTGACCCAATTCGAGGCCGATGTAGCCGCCGCCGATGACGAGCAGCCGCGCCGGGAGTTCGGTCTGTTCGAAGAAGGTCTTGTTCGTGAGATACGGCACGCCGTCGAGGCCACGCACGGGCGGCAGCGCCGCCGTCGTGCCGGTATCGATGACGACGCGCTCGCCGCGAACCTCGCGCTCGCCGCCGCGTACGGTCCGCTCCGCGCTGAAAGCGGCGGACGCGTTTACGAGCTCGACGCCGGCTTTCGCGATCTTCTTTGCTACGCCGTCGCGCCACTCTGCGCGGACGCTCCGGACGCGCTCGAAAACCGCCCGCTGATCGACTCGCACCTCGGCGTGCACGCCGAGCCGTGCGGCCCTCCGCGCCCGGCCCGCATTGTGCGCAGAGGCGAGAAACGCCTTCGACGGCGTACAACCGTAGTTCACGCACGATCCACCTAGTTGTCCACGCTCGAAGAGCACGACGCGTTTGCCGCGCGTGGCGAAGTCGACCGCGAGCGGGACGCCGCCCTGCCCGCTCCCGATCACGACCAGGTCCACATCTTCGACGCTCACGCTACCCCCCTTGGACGACGACGCGCCGTTCGGCGAGCCGCCACACGACCGCCGAGACGCCGGCGAAAAGAACCAGCCACCCCATCTGAATTGTCAGCAGGCCTGGGATCTCCGCCGGGGCGACTTGCCCGATGTAGATGCGCAGCGGCGTCCAGTAGATCGAAGCGAAAGGCAACGCGCCCACGATCGCTCCGAGCGCTCCGGGAAAGAAACTAAGCGGCAGGATCTGACCGCCGAGCAGGTCCGATGCCCAGCGCACCATGAGCTGGAGCGCGAACGTTTCGAGCGTCCAGAAAGCAACGACGTTCATCAGGAAATTCAGGAAGAAATTGACGAGGTAGCCGAGTGCGAACGAGACGAGAAAGAGCGCGAGGGTGGCCGGTGCCGGAACGTCGATGTGAACGAGCAACAGCGCGAGAAGAACCGACGGAACGATCATGAGCGCGTGAAAGACCGTCTGGCCGAACCCATCGCTGAAAAAGTAGAGCGGGAGACTGATCGGTTTCATCAAGTCCGTTGCGATCGTGCCTTCCCGAATCCTCTCGCGAATCGAGCGCGTCCCGTCGATCTCGAGGATCAGGCTCATCAAGAGTGCGACCGTCGCGTAGGTGATCATCGCGTGCAGCGGGATGTCGGCGGGGGCGGCGTTCTGCGAGTAAAGCGCGGTCCACAGCGAGCGGAAGAGATAGACGCGCAAGAACACCGATCCGATGTTGGTGAAAACCTCGAAGCGGTAGGTCGCCTCGCGCGCGAAAGCCTTGCGCGCGAATTCGACGTAAGGTTCGATCAACGCGCGACTTCGGCGGGGGGTGGCGGCCCGACCGCGTCGGGGTCAGAATACCCCTCGCGGTAGATTCGTCTGATGATCGATTCGAGATCGGGCTCCTCGAGCGTCACGTCGTTGATGCAGTAGTTGTCTGCGACGCGCCGGATCAGCTGGTCGGCGCTGACGGCGTTACGATCGAATTTCAAGCGAACCGTGTTGGCGACGCGGGACTCGAACGTCGCGTCCGGGACCGCCACGTCGCGCTCGCCGTCGCAGAGTTCGACGACCAGCGTGCGATGCGTGCCGTACTCGGACTTGATGCGCTCGACCTCGCCGTCATAGATGACCTTGCCCTCGTCGATCAATACGATCCGCGGGCAGATCCGCTCGACGTCGGCGAGGTCGTGGGTCGTGAGGATGACGGTCGTTCCCCGTTCCGCGTTGACCCGTATGATGAAGTTGCGGATCGCTTCCTTGGCCACGACGTCGAGACCGATCGTCGGCTCGTCGAGAAAGACGATGCGCGGGTCGTGGAGCATTGCCGCCGCGAAGTCGCCGCGCATGCGTTGCCCGAGCGAGAGCTGGCGGACCGGCGTTTGCAGAAAGTCGCCCATTTCCAGCAGCTCGGTGAAGTCGTGCAGATTTTTCCGATAGCGCTCGCGCGGAACCGCGTAGATTGCGCGCAAGAGTTCGAAGGACTCGATCAAGGGAAGGTCCCAGTACAGCTGGCTGCGCTGTCCGAACACGACGCCGATGCTGCGGGCGTTGCGCTTGCGCTCGGCATAGGGAACGAGACCGTTCACCGTTACCTCTCCTGAGGTCGGCACGAGGATGCCCGTGAGCATCTTGATCGTCGTCGACTTTCCGGCGCCGTTGGGGCCGATGTAACCGACCAGTTCGCCGGGCTCGAGCGACATCGTCACGCCCTCGACGGCGACGCGGTCGACGTACTCGCGCGAGAAGAGGGTGCGCAGCGCACCGAGCGCTCCCGGGCTGCGCTTGACCGCGCGAAAGACTTTTCGTAAATCGCGCGTCTCGATGATCGGCATCGCTCGTTTGGTTCCGCGGCCTCGCAGCGCCCTCCCGGTTACGCGGCGCCGAGCGCCTCCACCGGTTCCAGCGCGAGCGTCGCGACGCGGCGCGCGAGGGCCATGATCGTGAGCATCGGGTTCACCCCGCTCGCCTGCGGGAACAACGATGCGTCCGCGACGAGCACGTTCTCGAGACCCCGCACGCGACCGCGCGCGTCGACGACCGAACGGTCCGGATCGCTTCCCATTGCGGCCGTACCCATCTGGTGCGCGCTGAAGAGCGGCTGGCGATTCGGCGCGACGCCGAGCGCGCGCAGTCGAGCGACGAGCGCCGCCCGCGACGCGGGGTTCCATTCGGCGGCATCGAGTTCCAGAGGTGCGGCGTGCAGCGTACGTACTTTGCGCGCGCCTGCGGCGAAGGCGACGTCGATCGCTCCGGCGAGTCCGGCGAGCGCGTTTTCGGCATCGAACGGTGCGAGCGAGTAGTGGATTGCCGCTTCGCCGTCGAGGTCGACGCTGCCCGGATCGCGATCGCGCGTCAAGGCGATCAGCAGGGCGGTGCGGCTCAATTCGTCCATCCAGCGCGCGTGCGCGGTAGCGCTGGTCCAGGGCAGCGCCATCGCAGCGAAAGCCGGATGGACCGGAGCGACCTCGAGCTTGGCGCCGTAGTTTCCGGCGCGATAGTTGAAGGCATCGGAATATGCGGTTTGGATCGGTCCGTTCCAGGCCTCGATGGGACGGTCGAAAAGTGCCGCGATCGCGAAAACCGGATGAACGAACAGCCGCTTTCCAAGCAACGGATGCGCGAGTCCGCTGCGCGCGAGCAAGCCGGGCGTGCGCAACGAACCCGCGGCGCAGACTACCGTTCGAGCGCGGACGTTGACGCGCCGCTCCACACCGGCGGCGTCGCGTTGAAGCGCGGCAACGCCGATTGCACGCGTGTCTTCAGTCAACAGCCGTTGGGCGCGGGCGTTCGTCAAGATCGCTCCGCCGTTCCGGATGACATCGGGCAGAAAGCATTTGAGCGTCGAGCGCTTCCTGTCGTACGCGCAACCCATGCCGCAGTAACCGCAACCCTCGCCGCAATCGGCCGGCGCGTTGCGCGGCATTTCGCCGACCGTAAGGCCGAGCGTGCGGCATCCCTCGAGAAGGATGGAGTTGTTCGGATTGTGCCGTTCGCACGGCGCGAGCTGCAACTCTGCCTCGAGCGCGTCATAGTGTGGCGCGAGCTCGGCGCCTAACCCCTCGATCCCGCTTTCCGCCTCCCATTCTGCGGCGATGCGCGGCGGCAGGCGGAACGAGGTCGACCAGTTGATCGTGGTCCCGCCGCCGAGGGCCGCGCCGGCTAGGACGATCAAACCGAGATCCTGCGATGAGGCCAGACCGCCTTCGAGATAGAGGTTCGGAATCGAAGTCTCGCGCTGCGTAAAGTCGGCCGCGCCATAGGCTCCGCCGGCTTCGAGCACGACGACGCGCCTGCCGCTTCGCGCGAAGGTCGCTGCGGCGACGCCGCCGCCGGCACCGCTGCCGATGACGACGACGTCGGCTTCGAGCGTCTCGCCGTCACGCGCCCACGTGAGTGGCGGTAGCGTTTGCGTCGTCGAGCGATCGCCGCGAGGTCCCGGATACCCGATGCGTTTCCAGGTGCGGTGCTCGCCCGCGGCATCGCCGTCGGCGTATGCGGCGAACAGTGCGAGCCTCTTGAGCGTCGCGAAGCCGGTGCGTAACTTGCCGACCGGCGAACCGGCCATCGCTGCAAGCACGCGCGAGCGCGCGCCGAGCGGCAGACGCATCGGCGCCGCCAGAAGATCGAGGAGAAGTTCGAGCTCGCTTCGCCGTTTCGGACTCAGCGTCGCGATCGTTTCGACGAGCGACGAGGCGACGTGTCCCGGCTCCGCGTCAGGCGGCACGAAGACCTCGACCGCAGCGAGCAGCGTCCGTTGGCGGCCGGATTTCATGATCCGAGCTTCGACGACCGCGGGAATCAGGCTTCCGGCTCCGGCGGACCAGCCGAGACCCGGCTCGAAGGCCGTCGCGTGATCGTCACGATTTCACGCGAGTACGGTGCCGGTGGCTTGGCCATCGCGGATGCGACTGCCCGGGCGCTCGGTTACGACTTGCTTACCGACGATCTTCCCAAGACCGTGGCGGCTCGCTTGGGGACCTCGGCCGAAGAAGTTTCTTCGCGCGATAGTGCCCCGCGTTCGCTCCCGGAACGCATGCTCGGCAGCCTCGAAGCTGGATCGCCCGAAGCGATCTCGACCGATCCGCCGCTCCCCGATGCGTTCGACGAATCGGTCCGTCGAGAAATCGAGCGGACGATCCGCGAACGCGCCGCCGCCGGTAACCTCGTCGTGCTGGGTCGAGTCGGAAGCGCCGTGCTTGCGGGTGCGCCCGGACTCGTGCGCGTTTTCGTGCGCGCGGAGCGCGCGTGGCGCATCGACCGGATCGTCGAGAACTTCGGCCGGACGCCCGCCCAGGCAGCCGGCGACATCGACCGGCTCGATGCCGCGCGCCGCAGGTTTGCAAAAGAACGCTACAAGATGGCCTGGGGTGAGGCGCGTTCGTACGATCTCGTCATCGATGCGTCGTGTTTCGGGATCGATGGCGCGACCGGTTTGATCGTGGCTGCAGTCCGGTTTCTCGAAAGCCGATGAGCCTCGTACGCCCGCCGGTCACGCTCGAAGAGCCGGAGATTCCGCGTCGTCAGTCCACGCTGCTCACGCCGTTTCGTTACCGGGATTTCCGGCTGCTCTGGTTCGGACTGATCGTCTCCAACCTCGGCACGTGGATGCAGTTCACGACGCTCGGCTACCTCGTCGTGCAGCTGTCGCCGTCGCCTAGGCTGGCCGCGCTCAACGTCGGCATTCTGGGCGCTTCGAATGCGGTGCCGGTGCTGTTGCTCTCGCCGCTCGCAGGCGTCGTGGCCGATCGCTTTCCGCGGCGACGCGTCTTGCTGATAACGAACCTCATGACCTCGGCGATCGCGCTGACGCTCGCGCTGCTTGCGACCTTCAATCTGCTGACGCTCTGGGAGATTTTCTTGCTCTCGGGAACGCGTGCCGCGAATCAGTCGTTTGACGCGCCGGCGCGTCAGAGCTGGGTCCCGCTGCTCGTGCCGCGCGAGTACGTCGGGACCGCGGTCGGCTTGAACTCGATCGCCTTCAACGCACCGAGCGTCGTCGGACCGCCGATTGCAGGTCTGCTCATCCTCTGGGTGGGCGTTTCGATCTCGTTCTATATGAACGCCGTTTTGACGTTGGCGGTGGTCGTTGCACTCGTTCTCATGCAGCCCGCGCCGCCGAGCTCGACGGCGCGGGAGGGCGTGTTCACCTCGATCGTCGCAGGCTTGCGCTTTTTGTTCGGTCACCACGTCCTTCGCTACGTGGTGCTGATGCTCTTGATCACGTGCATCTTGGTTCGGCCGTACGCGCAACTCTTACCCGCCTACGCCGCGCACGTCGTGCACGTCGACGCGCGCGGCCTCGGTTTGCTCCTCGCGGCCAGCGGTCTCGGAGCAATCTTCGGATCGCTGCTCACGGCGCTCGTGGGCAGCGGGCGGCGCGGGACCGTGTGGTTTTTCAGCGCGGTCTTGATGTCGCTCGGAACGATCGTGCTGGGAACGGTACACGTCTTTTGGGTCGCTCTGCTCGTTCTCGTCTTCATCGGACTTGCCGTACTCAGCTTTGCCGGCAGTTCGAACGTGCTGCTTCAGACGCTCTCGCCGGACGACATGCGGGGACGCGCGATCTCCGTCTTCTCGATGATCATCCTCGGGCTCGTGCCGGCCGGTTCGCTGTTGCTCGGCTCGATCGCGACGCTCGTCGGGCTACCGACCGCGATCTCCGCGGGAGGCGTCGTTTGCCTCGTCATCGCGATCGCAATCTACGCGAGCGATCCCGAACTCCGCGCCGTTTAAGTGTGCTGGCTCGGCAAGGCAAGCCGGCCGCGAGGCCCCAAAGAGGGAGCCGGAGGTGCGGCGGCCAGATACCTCACATCGTGCACCGACCTTTTCGACTTCTCGCGGCTGCGGCGATCTCGTTCATGCTTTTCGGCGTTGGGAACGGGACTGCGCTTGCGCAGCACCCGGCAAAGCCCTTGCCGCGGCCGGCGCACGTCGTCGTGATCGTCGAAGAGAACAAGACGCTGGCGCAAATCGTGGGGAGCGATTCCGCGCCGTACTTGAACGCAATCGTGCGCCGGAGTGCGCTCTTCACGAATTCGCGCGGCGTCGCGCATCCGAGCCTGCCGAACTATTTTGCGCTGTTCGCCGGCCTCACGAACGACAACGGCAACGGCTGCCCGGCGACCGGCATCGCGAAGACGGCGCCGAATCTCGGCAGCGAATTGATCGCGGCGCACTTGACGTTCGACGGGTACGCCGAGGGTCTGCCGGCCGTCGGGTTCACCGGATGCTACGCGGGTGAATACGCTCGGAAGCACGCCCCCTGGGTGCAATTCTCGAACGTGCCCGGCGCAAATAGCCTACCCCTCGACTCGCTCAAGACGTTCGACCAGTTGCCGACCGTCGCGTTCATCGTGCCGGACCTCGACGACGACATGCACGACGGCACGATCAAGGAGGCTGACGATTGGTTCGTGCACCACATCGGTCCGCTGCTGACATGGGCGAAAACGCACGATACGCTGGTGATCGTCACCTGGGACGAGGGCTTCGATCGGAACAATTCGATTCCGACGATCTTCGCAGGACCGATGGTCAGGCCCGGACGCTACGCCGAGCCCATCACGCACTACCGCGTGCTGCGCACGATCGAGGCGTTCTTTGGGTTGCCGCCGACAGGCCACGCCGCCCAGGTGTCGCCGATCGCCGACACCTGGCGCTAGTGCCGCTAGCGATTGCCGGCGACGTCCGATAGCGCTTGATCGAAGCGCGTCAGCGCCGAGTAGCGGTGAATCATCAGCAAGTTCTCCGACTCGCCGGCTGCGCCCCAGTCCTCGATGAACGCCAACTGGTAGCCGTTGGCGGCGGCGAGTCTCGCAACGCGCTCGTCGTAGTTGTCTTCGGGATACACGAGTGCGTAAACGGGCTGGCCCAGCCGGTGCTCGAGTGAGTAGCGCGAGAGGGTCAATTCGTGCACGACGTCCGCGTCGGAAAGTTGCCGGAGGTCGGGTGGATGATTCGCCGTCAGACTCTGCACGTCGATGAGCCCGCTCCGTTCCATTTCTTTGAGTTGCGCCCACGTGTTGTGCCGCTTTGAGGTCGTCGTGCCGACGAAGTTCGTGTGAACGAAGAGCGTCGCCGGATAGTGGTATTTCACGAGCAGCGGAAAGGCGTTGTCGTAGATGCCGTGACCGTTGTCGTCGAAGGTGAGGGCCAGCGGCTTGGAGGGGACGGCTTTGCCGGAAACCAGGTGGTCGCGCAGCATCGCGAGCGGGATCACATGATATCCCCCGCGCCGAATCGCCTCGAGCTGCGCGCGGAAGGTCGCTAGGGGCGTGTCGAACCATACCTCCCGGTCGCCGTCGATGACGTCGTGCCAGACGATGACCGCGAGATATGGCGTCTTGCCGCCCGTAGCAACCGGGGGTAAGGCGCTTTGCGAAGCCGCCGCCATCGGGACCAGCAGCAGCGCCGTGCAGACGGCATTTCGTAGTCGATTGACCATTGCGGAAGGTCTTGTTAGAGTCTCGAGGGAGAATCCCCGGTGGCCGAAATGGAAGTCGCGACGAGCTTTCGATCCGACCGGACTAGAGTGTGCTGTCTCCGATATAGCTTTACAGTCGCTCGGCGCTTTTCCGCCGCCGCTGCGTCGCTCCTCGCTCAAATGACGCTGTCATTCCACGCTCGTCGCTCCTTGCGGCAGCGAAAAATCGCTGTCGCTTTGTGTAAACCTATATCGGAGACAGCACACTAGCATGCGCAAACGCGTCGTGCCGCTCGCGGTGGCGGTCGTCGTGGCGGCGCTGCTCTTGGCCGTGGTCTTGCGCGCGCCGATCGAGCGTGCCGTCGTGACGTCGCTCTTGCAGCGCGCGACGGGGCTTTCCGTCGACATGGATGAGATCCGCGAGGTTCCGGGCGGCATCGCACTCGGCGGTTTTCGCGCGCGCTCCGAGAACGGGGACCTCAGGCTGCAAGCTCCGCGTGTCGTTCTGACGCGCAGCGGAGCGGGCTTCGACGTCGAGTTCGACGGATTGCAGGCGACTGCAGCCGTAGGAAGTTGGACTGCGCCCCTCGATCGTGCAACGGCCTTCGCGCGCCGCTTTCTCATCGGCGAAGGGAGCCTGGCCGCGCGCCTGCACGATTGCTCGCTGCTGCTGACCGGCGGCGATATGCCATCCTGGAATCTCGCCTTTCGCAGCATCGATGGGACGGTGCGGCAAGTGGGCCGCGTTGCGAGCTACGATGTGAGCGGTGCCTTGGCCGACGGCAACGCAACCTATCCCGTGTCCGCGCACTCCGAGGTCCTCGCCGATCGCGTCACCGATCGCTGGACTGCCGCGGCGCTTCCACTCGCACCGCTGGCTGCGCTCGTGTCCGAAGGCCCCGTCCACGTTTCGGGCGGCCGGCTTACCGGCGTCGATCTTACGCTGGTTCGCGATCCGTACGGCCTCCCGCTCTCGCTCAAAGCGAACGCGCACGTCGAGGATGGTTCGGCCAGCTTGAGTGGCGATCGCGTGCACGATATTCGCGGATTGCACGGCGCGCTCGTCCTCAACGGCGACGCCCTCGCAAGCGTGAAGATCGCGGGCAGCGTCGACGCGATCCCGCTCGACGTCTCGGGCGAAGCCGACGGGTTCGCGCCGCCCGGAAGCCGGCCTTCGAAAGGCGCGCGCGATCTCTTGCAATTGGCGCGGCTTCTCGCCGGGATCGCCGATCAGCCGAGTTTGACCTCGATCCACGTCGAAACCACGGCGCCCGGCGCAGCTTTCGGTCAATACGGTTTGACGACCGAACACGGGCCGCTGGCGGTACAAGTCATCGCCATCGATCCGCACGAGCCGACCTTGCGCTGGGACACGGCGCTCTCGAACGATCGCATCATCTCGGGCGGCGAACGGACCTCGGAAATGGGTCTGCGCACCGGCGCGATTGCGGGCGTGAACGGCGACTACTTCGACATCGGCCGTACCTATCAACCGCAGGGTCTGCTAATTTCTCACGGGGAGCTCTTGCGTGGCCCGACCGATCGGCAGGCTCTCCTGATTCACCGGGATGGAAGCGTCTCGTTCGGAGAGTACCGCTTGCGCGGGACGCTAGCGACGCCGCACGGCGATTTTCCGGTTACGCAGCTGAACAACTGGCCCGCCGGCGAGGTGACCGTCATCACGCCGGCGTTCGGCAAAGAACTGCCACCGGCGGACGGCGTTACGTTCGCGGTTTTGATTCCGCTAAAGCAGCCCGGCGAGTATCGCGTCGGCACGGTCACGCCGATGAGCGAGCCGGTTCCCGTCCGTTTCGGATTGGCTTTCGGTCCGCTCGCGCGCGCCGAACTCCATCCGGGTGAGGAAATTCATCTAAAGTTCGCGCTCGATCCGCCGGCGGCCGACGTCGTTGCGGGAATCGGAGGCGGCCCGCTGCTGCTGCGCGACGGGCAATGGTTCGAGGACCCGCACGCGCCGGCTCCCGACGAGCGCGACGTGCGCTGGCCGGTCGTTGCGCTCGCGCGGCTGAGCGACGATTCGCTCTTGCTTGTCGCCGTCGACGGCCGTCATCCCGAGCGTTCGGTTGGGATGACGCGACCAGAATTCGCCGATTTGTTGCGCAACTTCAAAGCGGTCGATGCCATGGCGTTGGATTCCGGCGGCTCGGTCACGATGGTTTCACGGGCGCCGGGCGATGCGAAGGTGAGCGTCCGCAACGTTCCGTCCGATAACAGCGCAGAGCGCTGGGTCTCGGACGGTCTGTTCCTGTACAGTTCTGCGCCCGCACCCGCGCTGCTCGAGGCTGCGAAGGTACCCGCTGTGAGCCTGGATCCTTAGGAGTGTTCGTGCTGCCGGCGGAACTCGCGCCGCCGCCGCCGCTCGGTTCGATCGTGGTACAGTCGATGCGCGAGAGTTTCGTCGCACCGGGCGTCGCGCGTGCGATCTATCGCCTCGAAACCTCGAACGGACCGCTCGTCGTGAACGTCGTCGCGGTCGATTCGCACGATCGCCGAGTGCGCCTCGGAATCGTGCTCGCGAAGGATCGCTTGATCTCGGGCGGCGAGACCGTTACCTCGATGTCGTTGCGCGGCGACGCCGTCGCGGGAATAAACGGTGACTACTTCGACATCGGGAACACGAATCAACCGCTCAACGTGGTCGTGCGGGATGGCCGGCTTCTGCGCACGCCTTCGAAACGATACGCGCTCGACGTCGCCAAGGACGGAACCGTCCATTTCGACTCGTTCGCTTTCAGCGGCACGGTGCGCTACGGATCGACCGCGCTGCCGCTGACCACGGTCAACGAGTGGCCGCCGGAAGGCGGCGTAACCCTGCTGACGCCCGAGTACGGCAGGCTCAAACCTGCCGCGAACGTCGTGCTGCGCGCGCTCGTCCCGCAGTCGAGCGCCACCGACAGCGCCATTCTGACGTTCTCGGCTGCGGCATTCGATGCACCGAGCCCGCTCGACGTTCCGGGGCCGCTGCTCGGGTTCGGACCTGCTGCGCTCGCGCTGGCGGCGCCGCCGCAGCCCGGTGACGTCGTGACGCTGGAAGAGCGCGTCGATCCGCCTCTCGACGGAATCACGACGGCGATCGGCGGAGGTCCGCTGTTGCTCAAAAGCGGCCTGCCCTTCGAAGATCCGTTTTCGCCGGCACCCGAAGAACGCGATCGCCGCTTTCCGGTCGCGGGCGCCGCGACGACGAGCGAGGGCGAGTTGCTGCTGGTCTCGGTTGACGGCCGCCAGCCTTCGCTCTCGATCGGCGTGACGCGTCCCGAGTTCGCGGCCTTGCTGCTCGCACTCGGTGCGACCGATGCCATGGCCTTCGACAGCGGCGGATCTGCAACGCTCGTCGCGCGGATTCTCGGCGACCCGCACGCCAGCGTTCTCAACTCACCAAGCGACGGCCGCGAGCGTCCCGTTGCCGACGGCCTCTTCGTCTATAGCGAGGCGCCGGCCGGGTTGAATCCGCAGCTGGTCGTGCGACCGGATCGCGTGATCGCACTACCGGGCGTTCAAGTGTCGCTGAGCGGGGCGATCGTCGATGACGCAGGTCACTTTATGCGCAGCGCGACGCTCGCACCGCTCGTCGTTCCAACGGATTCGAGCGCGCGTACGGTAGAAATCACCGAACGCAACAGTGGCTACTCCGCGCCGCTCGACCTTCGCATCGTGACCAGCGTCGCGCGGCTCTCGATTTCGGCGCTGCCCGCGAACCCGGATCCCGGAGCGCGCGTGGTCTTGCGGGCGACCGCTCTCGCGGACGACGGCGAGCCGGTCGAGGTCGGTAGCGCGGTGCACTGGAGTACCGACCGCGGAACCTTCGAGGCGCCGGGAATCTTGCGAGCACCAGGGGCGGACGCGACGATCGTTGCAGCGGCCGGTGGCCGCCGGACGACATTCGCGCTGCGCGTCGGCAGACACGAGCAGGCGCTCGAAGTCTTCGATCCCGCGATAGGCTGGGTTTTTTCGAGTGCGCCGCGCGACGGGCCGGGCAGCCTGAAGCAATCGGCCGCCGGCGAAATGGACCTGTCGTACGATTTCACCGCCGGCGAACGAGCCGCGTATGCGAACGCCGTTGCCGCCCTGCCGGGTGAGCCGCTCGCGTTTTCGGTCGACGTCGCAGGCGATGCCTCCGGCGTCGCCGTGCGGGCAGCGTTCTTGAACCGCTTCGGCGAACGCCAAGCGCTGACGCTCGCGTCCCACGTCGATTGGAAAGGCTGGCGCACCTGTACGGTCACACTCCCCGCGGATCTCAACCCGCCCGTGACGTTGTTTTCCCTCTACGCCGTTCCGTCTTTGGGCGGCGTTCCGGCCCAAACGCGCGGAACGCTCGGTTTTCGCAACGCCTCGGTCGCATTGCCTGGGTCGCGCTAGTCCCGTTTTTCGCCGGCCTGCTATCGTCGGCAAGCGCCTCGCCGGATACCGTGGATTGGGCCGGCGTTCCGGTCCTGATGTACCATCGCATCGACGCGGAGCTGCCACACGATCGGGTGGGCCGCGATCTCACCGTTCAGCCAGCCGCCTTTGAGGCGCAGTTGCGCTACCTGCGCGATCGCGGCATCCGGGCGATAACCGCGGCCGAATTGGTCGCGGCGTTGCGCCGCGGCGAACGCCCCGAGAAGACCGTCGTCTTGACCTTTGACGACGGCTACCAAGATGCGGCGACGAGCGCGTTCCCGCTGCTGCGCAAGTACGGCGCGCGCGCCACGTTCTTCGTTTCGGCTGGATTCGTCGGAACGCCCCGTCACGTGACCTGGCGCGAGATGCGCGAGATGCGCGCAGCCGGTATGGAGATTGCCTGTCACGGTACGGAGCATCGCGACCTTTCGAGGCTCGACTTCGCCGGGCAGATGTCTGAAGCGGGGCATTGCGTCTCGGCATTCGCGCGCTACATGAGCGGTTGGGAAGCGCAGACATACGCATATCCGGCCGGCAAGTACGATGCGATCACGCTGCAACTGATGCCCGCGCTCGGCGTCTGGGCGGCATTTACCGAGGGACCGGGAACGGTGCGAAGCCTCGTGCGGCCGTACCAGCTGCCGCGCCGGCGCGTGAGGCACGGCGACGGGGTCGCAAGGTTCGCCGCGCTCGCGGAGCCCTAACGACATAAAAAAAGACGAACCGTGCGACGTGCACGGTTCGTCTTTATCCAGGTGCGCCGGTTAGGCTTTCTTGCGGCGAGAAGCCTTCTTGCGGCGGACGGCCTTGCGTACGGCCTTCTTAGCAACTTTGCGGCGGACGGCCTTGCGTACGGCCTTCTTAGCAACTTTGCGGCGGATGGCCTTTTTCGCCACCTTGCGGCGAGCAGCTTTACGAACGACTTTCTTTATAGCCGCCGATTTGACTGCTTTCTTTCTACGTTTCGCTTTCTTTCTGACTGCCATTATGTGGTAGTCATCCTTTCTGCGAACCGCCCGTCTGACGACGGTCGGTCCGACATCGTCAGGGTAGTTAACCCTGTTATACAATGTTTGAAGGATTTTTGCAACAACCGCAGAGCGCGGGAGCAGTTTGCGCCGCATGCGGCCGCGATTTCGCGCACCAACGGATGTGATGCGAACTCGTCAAAGTGTGACGCCGGTTGCGCGGCAGCGGACGCTCTCGCAATGCTCTCGGCGCGGTCACGGAGTGCGCCTTCCTTTTATATGTGGCTCATCCGGAATATGTGGCTCATCCGGCGATCGAGCCGCGAAGCCCCGCGTGGCGCGGGTTGCCGGGACTCTACGGCCGCGGCCGGAAGTTCGAGCGATGCGGCTTGCATTCGACGGCGTGGACTTCGAGGTGGCGCACGATGGTGCCGGACCAGCGATCGTTTTGCTCCACGACTTCGGTTTGACGAAAGAAGCGTGGGATGCGCAAGCCGCGGCGCTCGCCGGGATCGCTCGCGTCGTTCGCTTCGACCTGCGCGGTATGGGTCGCTCGGGCGTTCCGCCGGGACCCTACCTGATGGAACGGCTCGCGGGCGACGTCGCCGGCGTTTGCGACGGCCTCGGCGTGGAGCGCGCGGTCCTGGCCGGTCATGGGCTCGGCGGTTTCGTCGCCTTGGAGTTCTTCCGGATGTTCGCCGAGCGCTGCGAGGGTCTCGCGCTCGTCGCGACGCGCGGCGACGCGGATTCGGCGCTCGAGGCGGCGCTGCGTCTCGAGCTCGCGGACCGCGTCGATGCAGAGGGATCGGCGGCGCTCGTCGCCATCGAATCCGACTCGCGCGCTCGTCGATCTCTCGCGGAAACCGATCCGCACGGCGCGGCCGCGATGCTTCGCGGCATCGCGATGCGCGCGAGCTCCGAGGACCTGTACGCCGAAATTGACGTGCCGGTTCGCGTCGCCGCCGGCCTCGACGACGCGAACGTATCGGCCAGCCGGGCAATTGCGGCGGGGATCAGAGGCGCTCGCCTCGACCTCTTCGAGTGCGGACGGTTCCCGCTGTGGGAATCGCCGGGCGCGCTCACCGGCCTGCTGGAAGAGCTCCTGCGCGTGCGTGAGAAGCGAGCTTAGACGACCCTAAAGCTTTCCGAGCCGGTCGAGCGTGTAGTAGATGGAAGCGACGTGCGCGCCGACCTCGATCGTGCCGTCCCGCACGAATCTGCGGAGCTCGGCAAGCGTCGCGAGCTCCACCGTAATCCGTTCGGTCAGGTCGAGTTCTTGCCGCACGAGCGGCTTGCAATCGCGCGCGAGGAAGAGGTGATAGCGCGTATTGGAACTCGTCGGATCGTAGACGAACGAGCCGATGTGTTCGGGCTCCGCCGGGCTTCCGACGTAACCCGTTTCCTCGGCGAGCTCGCGGCGCGCGCATGCGCGCGGTTCCTCGCCGGGGTCGATCGCGCCGGCCGGAAGCTCCAAGAGATGCTGTCCGATGCCGTGCTTGTATTGACGTACGAGGACGACGCGCTCGTCGTGCGTCATTGCGAAGACGACGCTGAAACCCCGCGATTCGCGCACGAAGTAGTCGCGAACGAGTTCTCCGCCCGGCAGTTCGATCGTATCGCGGCGAAGACGCAGGTGGCGCGTCTGGATGACGAACTCGGACTCGACGATCTTCCAGGCCTCGCGCTCACCGTCCACTCGCAGAGGATACTCGCGAGCGGGCAAAGACTCAAGGCCGGGCATGGCTAAACTACCCGCAGAAAGCTCGAAGGAGCCTGGAACGATCGAAGCGATACGAATCGGCGTCTACTACCAAACCAGCTACGGCACCCTATGGAAAGACGGGACATACTTCCCCCGCGGAACGCGCGTGATGGTCGCCGGGCTGCATCTCGAACAGGGGTTCTGCGTCAGGTTTCCGGTCGAGATCGACGGCGAACCGCTCGAGACTTGGGAGGACTGGGGCGAGTTGGACTTCCTGGCTGAAGACGGAACCGTCAGCGGCTCGCAGGAGCTCTCCGCAGCGGTGCTCGCCGAAGCGCGCGAGGTCCTCGACGATGCCGAAGACGGCACGCACCTGCATTTGCACGAAACCGAAGACTGAGTGTTGCGAATGCCGGGCGCTGTGCTGCTTCGCGCCGCGGCGAGCGGGTTGCTCTTCGTCGCGCTGGTGGTACCGCTCGGTGCGCAGGAAACCCGCCCGCTCGGGGATCAGCGGCTCGATGCCCTCGCAGCGCAATACTTCGACGAGCTCTGGAAGCTCGATCCGATTCGCGCGACGGATGCCGGCGTTCACGACTACGATGACAAAATCGGCGACTACTCGGCGCAGGGGTACGCGGATCGCATCGCGTTGACACGCCGCTTCCGCACGCAGCTCGCCGCGATCGATCCGGATTCTTTCGGTGCGGAGGGGGCCGACGACGCGGCGATCTTCGCCGCGAGACTCGACGAGACGCTCCTCAAGCTCCAGAACCGCGAGAACTGGCGCCACCAGCCGGCCTTGTACTCGACCCTCGCGGCGGATGCGGTCTACTCGCTCGTGGCTCGCAACTTCGCACCCGCCAAAGTCAGGATGCGCGACGTCATCTTGCGCGAGCGCCAGCTTCCGGGATTGTTGGCAGCCGGCAAAGCGAACCTGACGAGCGTCGATGCGGTCACGGCTGAGATCGCCCGGCGCAACATCTCCGGTGCGATCGACTTCTTCACGACCGTCGTGCCCCTCGCAGTGGCACCCCTCGCCGATGCGACCTCGCGCGCGGATTTCAAAACTGCCAACGACGAGACGGTCGCGGCGCTTCGGGATTACCAGCAAGCGCTCGAAGCGGGCCTCTTTGTCCATCCCAGCGGCACGTTTGCGATCGGACCGAAGCTCTTCGAGCGCATGCTCGCGCTGCAGGAGCTCACGCCCATTTCGCTCGCGACCTACGAGCGGGTCGGCGAGGAAGCGCTGGCGCGCACGAAAGTCGACTTCCTCGGAACCGCGAAGAAAATCGACGCCACCCGCTCGCCGCAAGAAGTCGCCGAATCGCTCGGAGCCGATCACCCCGCGCCCGATGCTCTCCTGCGCACGGCCAGCGACGACATCGAAAAGCTCCGCGCGTTCGTCGTGGCTCACCACATCATCACCCTGCCGAGCGGCAGCGAAAACATCAAGGTGGTTCCGACCCCCGAATTCGCTCGCGCGACGACCTTCGCGTCGATGAACACGCCCGGTCCGCTCGAAAAGACGGCGACCGAGGCGTACTACAACATCACGCCGATCGAGGCCGACTGGAGCGCCGCGCGCAAGGAGCAGCACCTCGCGTTCTTCAACGTCTATACGTTCCCGATCGTCACGCTGCACGAAGTCATGCCCGGGCACTACGTCAACTTCGCGATCGACCGTACCGAACGGCTATCGCTGATCCGTCGCGTTTTCTCGAGCCCGTCGTTCTCCGAAGGCTGGGCTCACTATGACGAGCAGATGATGGTCGACGAGGGCTGGGGGAACGGTGATCCGCACGTGCGGCTCGCGCAGCTCCAGGCTGCTCTGCAGCGGGAGTGCCGCTATCTCGTGGGTCTCCGCGAGCACACCGCCGGGATGAGCCTCGAGGCTGCCACGAAGTTTTTTGAGGACAACGCCTTCATGGCCGAAGAGACGGCGCGGCGAGAGGCCTTGCGCGGAACGCAGGATCCGTTGTATGGCTATTACACGCTCGGGAAGCTGGAGATCCTCAAGCTGCGCTCCGACTTCCAGAAGAAGATGGGGAGCAAATATTCGCTCGAACTCTTTCACGACGAGCTTCTCGCCCACGGCGATCCTCCGCTGGCCATCGCTCGAAGGACCATGCTCGGAGCCGAGGACGACGGTCGACTTCTCTAGACGAGGAAACAACGATGAAGACGTACGCGCCTAAGCTGGATCCGGCGACCGCGATTTTCGGGACGATGATGGACGTGCCCCTGACGGTGCGCTGGATCTTCGAGCATACGCTGCGCAATCACGGTTCGCGCGAGGTCGTCTCCCGTCTCGACGACGGCTCGATCTTCCGCTACACGTACAGCGATTTCGGCAAGCGCGTCGCCAGGCTCGCGAATGCCCTAGTGGCGCTCGGCATCCGGCCCGGCGACCGGGTTGCGTCGTTCGGCTGGAATACGCACCGCCATCTCGAGCTCTACTATGCCGTCCCGATGATCGGTGCGGTGCTGCACACGACCAACATTCGGCTTTTCCCCGAGCAAGTCTGCTGGGCGTTCCAACATGCCGACGACAAATTGATCTTCGTGGATGCGTCGCTCGCACCGGCCATCGCGCGCGCCACCGTGACGATGCCGCAATTCACCAGACCCTTCGTCGTCATGGGTTCGGGTGACGCGAGCCTAGCTCAGGCGCTCGACTACGAAACGCTGCTCGAGGCGCAGCCCGAGACGTTCGACTGGCCGGATCTCGACGAGCGTCACGCGGCCATCTTGTGCTACACCTCGGCGACGACCGGCGATCCGAAGGGCGTGCTGTTCACGCACCGTTCGAGCGTGTTACACGCGTTCGCGGCGGGGTTAGCCGACGCCGTCAACATCCAACAGCGCGACTGCGTCATGCCGGTCGTTCCGATGTTCCACGTCAACGCGTGGGGCGTCCCGTACCTGGCACCGATGGTGGGTGCCAAGCTCGTTTTGCCCGGAGCGAAACTCGATCCGCAAAGCTTGATCGAGCTGGTCGAAAGCGAAAAGGTCACGCTTTCGCTCGGGGTGCCCACCGTGTGGCTCGCGGTGCGCGACGAACTCGAGAAGCGCAACGCTTTTCTGCCGAGCCTCAAATCGCTCGTGATCGGCGGCTCCGCGGTGCCGCCTTCGCTGTTCGACGACTTGAACAAGCGCGGGATAACGGTCATGCACGCCTGGGGCATGACCGAGATGAGCCCGATCGGCACGACCTCGCGCCTTCATGCCGAGCTCGAGGACGCAGCACCCGAGAAGCAGCGGCAAGTGTTGCTCACGCAAGGCCGCTTCACGCCCCTCGTCGCGTGGAAGCTGCTCGACGAAGAGGGCAACGACGTTCCGCGCGACGGTAAGACGGCGGGCGCGCTGTGGGTGCGCGGCCCCGGCGTCACGGGCCGCTACTACCGGGTGGACGAGCCGCTGCCCTCATTTAAAGACGGCTGGTTTCACACCGGCGACGTCTGCACCATCGACGAGCACGGATACTTGCAGCTGGTCGACCGTTCGAAGGACCTCGTGAAGTCCGGCGGCGAGTGGATCTCGAGCGTCGATCTCGAGAATCTCATCATGGGTCATCCCGCGATTAAAGAAGCCGCCGTCATCGGATTGCCGCATCCTAAATGGGTCGAGCGCCCGGTCGCGGTCGCAGTTTTACGTGAGGGCAAGACTCTCGACGAAGCGTCCTTGCAGGCTTGGATCGGCGAGCGCGTCGTCAAATGGATGATTCCCGATCGCGTGATTTTCGTCGACGCGATTCCGCGGACTGGTGTCGGCAAGTTTCTCAAGCGCGACCTCCGGGAACGCTACAAGGACCTCCTGGGAGGCCCCTGACCGGGCAAAGCCCCTAAATGGCGACGGCCCCGTCCATCGATCGAGGAATACCCAGCCAATGTGGGAAAAGGAGGCCCACCTTTAGCTGCTCGAGAGGATGAGGCAACCGTGCAGGTGTTCGACGACGCCAGGCAACTGGAACTAATGTGGGAATCCGACCCGCGCTGGGCCGGGATCACCCGCCCGTATAGCGGAGCAGACGTGGTGCGTCTGCGCGGGTCGGTTCCGATCGACTACACGCTCGCCCGCCTCGGAGCCGAGCGTCTGTGGGACCTCCTTCGGAAAGAATCGTGCGTCGCGGCGCTCGGAGCCGTCACCGGCAACCAGGCGGTTCAGGCGGTCAAAGCCGGGCTCAAGGCCATCTACCTTTCCGGCTGGCAGGTCGCCGGCGACGCGAATAGCGCCGGTCAGACCTATCCCGATCAGAGCCTGTATCCGGCGAATTCGGCGCCCCAACTGGTCAAGCGCATCAACAACGCGTTCCAGCGCGCCGACCAGATTCAGACGAGCGAAGGCAAGTCTGACATCCACTACTTCGCGCCGATCGTGGCGGATGCCGAGGCCGGTTTCGGCGGAGCGCTCAACGTGCACGAGTTGATGAAAGCATTCATCGAAGCCGGCGCCGCGGCGGTTCACTTTGAAGATCAACTAGCGAGCGAAAAGAAGTGCGGCCACATGGGCGGCAAGGTGCTCATTCCGACAAAGACCGCGGTGCGCAACCTGATCGCCGCGCGACTCGCCGCCGACCTCCTCGGCGTGCCGACGCTGATCCTCGCGCGAACCGACGCGAACGGCGCGAAACTCGTAACGAGCGACATCGACCCGACCGACGAGCCGTTTCTTACCGGCGAGCGGACGGAAGAAGGCTTCTTTCGCTGCAAGGGCGGCCTCGACGCGGCGATCGCCCGCGGCCTGGCCTACGCTCCGTTTGCCGATCTCATCTGGTGCGAAACCTCGGAGCCCAACCTCGATGAAGCGCGGCGCTTCGCCGGCGCGATCCACGCCGTGTACCCGGGGAAATGGCTCGCCTATAACTGCTCGCCGTCGTTCAACTGGAAGCTCAAGCTCGATGAGCGATCGATCGCGACGTTTTCGGAGCAGATCGCAGCGATGGGTTACAAGTTCCAATTCATCACCTTGGCCGGCTTCCATGCGCTGAACCACTCGATGTTCGAACTCGCGCGCGACTTCAAGGATCGTGGAATGGCCGCCTACGCGGAGTTTCAAGCGGCCGAGTTCGCAAGCGAACGTTACGGTTACACCGCCACGCGCCATCAGGCGGAAGTCGGCGCGGGCTACTTCGATGAAATCTCACAAGTGGTGAGTGGAGGCAAGTCCTCGACGACCGCACTGCACGGCTCGACCGAAGCCGAACAATTCCACCCGGCGGCCGTCCACTAACCGTACATCAGCGAACCTGGAGTCGTGAGTAATTCGCCGGACTCGAGCCACGTCTTGAGACCGGAGAGGATCATCGGCCAGCCGCCGTAGACTTGCGGATTCGCGCCTTCGCGCAGCTGATCGTGCGTGACGGTCAAACAGCACGAGTCGCCGACGGGCTCGATCTCGTAGGTCACGCGCGAAGTGCCCTCGCTCTTGACCTCGTCGCTCCACAGAGCGGTAAAGGTTTGCACCAATTTGCGCGGCGGATCGACTTCGACGTTCACGCCTTCGCCGAGAAGTGCGGGCGCGTTCGGATGATTCATCGTGTACGGCGAACCGGTCGTCCAGTCGGACTGTACCCGCATACCGAAAGTGTATTTGCTGCGGATCTCGGGGTCGGTGAGCGCTTGCCAAAGACGCTCGGGCGTCGTGCGAATGTAGATCTCGAAAACTTTCTCCATCTGACTCTCCATTCGTGTCTTGAGGCCGCTGAGCGCTGCGGCCCAGGGCTCGGCGTATTTGCTGACCCACCGGTCGTGGACGAGCCGGATCGGCACCGGGTTGAGGAAGTGCAATTTCTCGCGGCCACGCCGTTTGGTCACGACGAGGCCGGCCTCTTCGAGCTGCCTGAGGTGCTTCATGACGCCGAATCGCGACATGCCGGGAAAGCAGCGTCCGAGTGCCCCGAGGGTCTGGCCGTCCTCCCGGAACAGCTCGTCCAGAACGCTGCGCCGGGTTGGATCGGCCAGGGCTTTGAAGACCGCGTCCACCCCCAGATAATAGGTGACTATTTAGTCACATGTCAAGCCCGGCCGAAGCCTTTTCGTGGAGCGGACGGGTCCCGGCGCCCGCCGAACGCTCCGCGCATGAGCGAGCCCGAAGTCCTCTCATCGCAGCAAGGCGCCGTGCTGAGGCTGACCTTGAACCGGCCGGACAAGCTCAACGCGCTCAACGAGCCGTTGACGGAGTTGCTGCTGGGGGGCCTGCGTAAAGCCGCCACGGATTCGTCGGTCCGCGTCGTCGTTCTCAATGGAAGCGGACGCGGTTTCTGCTCGGGTCAAGATCTCGAGGCGTTCGTGCGGCTCAAAACGAGCGCGACACCGGTCTCGGTCGCCGAGCACCTGCGCCGCGGCTACAACCTCGTGGCGCTCGCGCTGCGCAATCTCGAGAAACCGGTCATCGCCTCCATCAACGGGATCGCCGCCGGCGCGGGTCTGTCGATCGCGCTCTGTTGCGACGTACGGGTCGCGGCGGAGGATGCACTGCTGACGCTGGGCTTTTCGAAGATCGGCCTGATCCCGGATGCCGGCGGCAGTTACCTGTTGCCGCTGCTCGCCGGTTTCGGCCGCGGGCTCGAACTCGCGTGGACCAGCGATCGCATCGGCGCGGCTGAGGCTTACCGGCTCGGCCTCGTCAACCGGGTCGTCGCGACTGCGACGCTCTCCGATGAAACGGCGGCCTTCGCCGAACGTCTTTCGGAAGTTTCTCCCGTCGCTCTGGCGTTGACCAAACGCGCCTTCAATCGCTCGATCATGCCGCACTTCGCGGAGTGGCTCGAACAAGAAGCGGAGCTTCAAGAAGAAGCGGCTGCGGGCCCCGACTTGCTCGAAGGCGTTCAAGCTTTCATGCAAAAGCGCAAGCCGGCGTTCGCTGCGCGGTGACGGCTCCCACGGCGGCGCTCGCGCGCGGCGAGCTGTTCGATCTCACCGGAAAGGTGGCGCTGGTTACCGGTTCGACGCGCGGCATCGGTTTTGCGATCGCGCGGCGTTTCGCAGAACATGGCGCGCGCGTCGTCGTTTCGAGCCGCAAACCCGACGCATGCGAAGCGGCCCGCAGCGCGATCGCGGAAGCGGGCGGCGAAGCGATTGCGGTCCCCGCAAACATCAGCCACAAAGAGCAGCTACAGGCCCTGGTCGACGCAACGCTTGCGGCCTGGGGCGGCATCGATATTTTGGTGTGCAATGCTGCCGTCAATCCTTATTTCGGGCCGCTCGAGAAGATCGGCGACGACGCGTTCGACAAGATCATGAGCACGAACGTGCGCTCGAACCTCTGGCTTTGCAACATGGTGCTTCCTCACATCGCGGAGCGCGGCGGTGGCTCGGTCATCCTCCTGTCGAGCATCGCAGGTCAACTGGGAACGCGTCTGCTGGGCGCGTACGCGCTTTCGAAGGCGGCCGACTCGCAGCTCGCGCGCAACCTCGCCGTCGAATGGGGCGGTCGCAACGTACGCGTGAATTGTCTCGCACCGGGCATCATCCGGACCGACTTCGCGAAGGCGTTGTACGAGAACGAAGCGGTCTACAAGGCGGCTCTCAAGCACTACCCGTTGGGCCGGCTCGGCGAAGTCGACGACATTTCGGGAGCGGCCGTCTTTCTCGCCGCGAAGGCCGGAGCGTTCGTGACCGGCCAGACGCTCGTCATCGACGGCGGAACGACGATCGGCGGCTTCGAGTAATCGACCCTGCCGCGCTTCGCCGGGATTCCGGACGCCGCGCGAGAATTCGTTTCGTCTTCAGCACTTTCCGTAATCGGGGTCTCAAGCATACGATGGCCGCTCCCTACCAAGCTCCGCTCCGCGACATGCACTTCCTGATCAACGAACTCGTCGATTTCAAGTCGATCGGACAGTTGCCCGGATACGAGGAGGCCGCGGAGGTCGTCGATCCGATCTTGGAAGAGGCGGCGAACTTCGCGAGCAACGTTCTGGACCCGTTGAACGTGAGCGGCGATCGCGAGGGCGCGAAGTTCAGCGACGGCAACGTCACGACGCCCAAGGGCTTCAAGGACGCCTACCACCAGTTTTCGCAGGCCGGCTGGATCGGTCTGCCGCTGCCGGCCGAGTACGGCGGACAGGGTCTGCCGCAAGTGCTCTCGACCGCGACGCTCGAGATGTTCCAGGCCGCCAACATGGCGTTCGCCAACGGTCCGATGCTCAACCAGGGCGCGATCGAGGCGATCCTGCTGGTCGGAACCGACGAACAGAAGAAGAAGTTCGTCCCGAAACTGATCTCGGGCGAGTGGGCCGGCACGATGGACCTGACCGAACCGCAAGCCGGCTCGGACCTCGCGCAAGTGCGCACGAAGGCCGTGCCGGAAGGCGATCATTTCCGACTGAGCGGTCAAAAGATCTTCATCACCTACGGCGAGCACGACTACACGCCCAACATCATCCATCTCGTGCTGGCGCGCACGCCGTCGGCGCCCGAAGGCGTCAAGGGCATCTCGCTCTTCATCGTGCCGAAGGTGAGCGTGAACGCCGACGGCTCGCTCGGCGAGCGCAACGACGTCACGTGCGCCTCGATCGAACACAAGCTGGGAATCCACGGCTCGCCGACGTGCACGATCAACTACGGCGAGAAGGGCGGCGCGATCGGGTACCTGGTCGGCAAAGAGAACGAAGGCCTCAAATACATGTTCATCATGATGAACTTGGCGCGCTTCTCGGTCGGCCTCCAAGGTCTCGCCATGGCGGATCGCGCCTACCAGGCCGCACTCGGCTACGCGCGCGAGCGCGTCCAGTCGAAGGACGTCGCCGCGAAGGAATGGACGCCGGTGCGCATCATCGAGCACCCCGACGTGCGCCGCATGCTGATGGATTGCAAGGCGCAGATCGAAGCGATGCGCGCCCTCGCCTTCTTCACCGCCGAACAGCTCGATCACGCGCACATGGACCCCGACGAGAAGAAGAAGGCCGAAGCGCAGGCGATGGTCGAGTTCCTGACGCCGATCGGCAAAGCGTGGTCGACGGAGACCGGGACGAGCCTCGTTTCAGAAGCGCTGCAAGTCTTCGGCGGAATGGGCTTCATCGAAGAAACCGGCGTTGCGCAATACTATCGCGACGTGCGCATCGCGCAAATCTACGAAGGCACGACGGGCATCCAAGCCAACGACCTGCTCGGGCGCAAGTTCCTCAAAGACATGGGCAAGAGCGCGACCAAGCTGATCGGCCGGATGCAAGCGACGGCCAAGGAGCTCGGCGAGAGCGACAACGCCGAAATCAAAGCGATCGCAGCCGAACTGGCAAAATCGGTACAAACGCTGTCCGAGACGTCGATGTGGCTCGGTAATCTGGGCGCGCAGATCCTCGGCGGAAAGGCGGACGTTCGGACCGCCTTCGCAGGAGCGGTTCCGTACTTGATGATGTGGGGCACGACGCTCGGCGGCTGGCTTCTGGCACGCTCGGCGGAGATCGCGGCGCGCAAGGCAACGGAGGACTTCTACGCTGCCAAGCTCGTGACGGCGCGTTACTACGCCGATCACGTTTTGCCGCGCGTCACAACCTACAAGAACGAGATCACCGCCGGTGCCGGCTCCACGCTCGCACTGACCGAGGCCCAGTTCTCCGCAGACCGCGCTTCGCTCGCTCTCGTGTAGTAGGGCCGCCTTCGCGGCGCAGGGAAACGGCTGGCATGTTGCGCCGTGTCTTGATGCTGTCGCTCGCTCTTGCGTTCGGCCTCAGCTCGACGACGGCGCGAGCGGCCTCACCCCAAGCTGAAGATCGGGTTCTCGCCGTTCGTTTGTTTGCCGGTTTCGTGCCGCCGTTCGCGCTGTGCCCGGCGGTGGCGGTACAGGCGACCTGCAACATCGCAGGCGCGAGCGTTCCCCAAGCCCAGACCCTGAGCGCAATCGCCGAGCGCGCCGGCCGCGCGGGCGTCGACAGCGTGGTATTCTTCCTTGCGGGATACTCGACGGATTTCGGGCATGGCATGGACGAAGCGCAACGGATTGCGGCGCAACTCGGTCCGCGCTTCCTCATCGTCTTCGTCGATTGGGGCTCGCGCGGAGCGCACGTTGACTATGAATCGGACGCACACAGCGCCCGGCGGAATACGCCGGCCTTTGCGGCGCTCTTGACCGCTCTCAATGGAACGGTCGCAGGACGGTCCGTCGGGATTTTCGCGCACAGCATGGGAACGAGGGTCGCGGTGGGCGCCATCGCGATCGTAAAACCTGCGGCGGACGGCGCTCCGGTCGTGAACGAGGCGGTGTTGGCTGCGCCCGACCTATCGATCGACGACTACCGCAAAGCGATCACGCGAAGTCCGAAACCGTTCGGCCGGGTCACGATCTACGCTTCAAGTCACGACCACGCGCTGTTGCTCTCCGCGATCATCCACCTCCACCGCCGCCTCGGCCAATCGCTGCCGGGAAGGAGGTCGCTTGCCGATACGGACGTCGTCGACGCATCGGCGGCCGATCGCGCGAACGAGGGACACGGCTATGCCGTTCACGACCAGCGCGTGATCCTCGACATCGGTCAAACGTTACTCGGGGCTCCGACGCCGCATGCGGCCTGGAAGTGCGTTCAGGGAAACCTCTGCGTGCTCGATCCAAGCCGCGTGCCGGCCGAAGTCAGCGCTACATTCCCGTCACCGGCGGTGCTGGCGTTCCGTCCGACCACGTCGCGACCGGGACCATGAAGATGGTCTCGGGTTCTGGGACCACGCGGTGCGTCGTGTCCAGCAAAACCGGAGAGCCGGGCAGGTCTGCTCCCCAGCTCGCGCCGTCCGTTTTCGGAACGTGAAACATCAAGTGCGAATGCCAGGGCCCGACCCCGTCGCCCAGATATTGGTTCTTCGACATCATATACGACATCGCGCCTGGCGCCGGCATTGGAAGTTCCTTCGCGGCGAACGCGGCTTTGATGCGCTCGAGCACCTGATCTTTGGGCAGTCCCGCCAATACCAGTTCGGTTCTCTTCAACGTATAGAGGAGAATCGATCGGGAGGCGGCCGGGTTGTAGCAGACCGGACCGCGCAGCTTCGGGTTCCAAAACTGCGTGGCGTCGAACGGACTCATCCAGCCTCGCTCGACGAGACACGTAAAACCGTTCTTGCCCTCGTTCACGGTCTGATATCCGTGCCGTCCTAGGACCAGGATCGTGGCGTCGGCGGATATAGCCGCCGGCGCCGCGCTTCGCGCGAGCGCGATCTCCGCGGTCTGGTTTGCGATAAGGTATTGATCGATCCGTGCCATGCTAGGATAGAGCAACGTAGCGCCGCGCGCCTGCTGCTGCCAAGCCATACTCAAGACAACAATCAGAGTAATGCCGGAAAACATAATCCGTCGGAACGCGTTTCGTTTCATGGGCTGCTCCCTCGAATGCAACTGGTAATCGTCCGCCGCAAACGTTCGAATGCGTTCAGTTTACGATGGTTGTCTTTGCAAAGCAAGTATCGTTCATCGGCTTTTCCCGAATGAAAAATTACGGGCATTGGAGCCGAGCACAGATTTAGAAATTTTGAGATGTTACGTCATGCCGGCAAAGAGCCCAGAAACGCGGCGAGCGTTTGCGGGTCCCAGGCGCCGGGGTCGCTTTGCGCGTATGCGGTGACTGCTGCCACGACGTTTGCCGGCCCGACCTCCAACGCGTAGTGCATGGGGCCTCCACGCGCGGCCGGAAAACCGTAGCCGTTGACCCAGATCGTGTCGATGTCGCCGGGCGTTGCCGCGATACCGTCTCGCAGGATACGCGCGCCTTCGTTGACCAGGGCGTACACGCAGCGCTCGACGATCTCGCTGTCGTCAACCTGGCGTAGGGCGACACTGAGCCGGGCGCGTTCGCGCGCGAGGATCGGCTCGAGCGCGGCGTCGGGATGAGGCGTGCGATCGCCCGGCTCGTACCGGTAATAACCCCGCCCGGTTTTCTGACCGAGGCGCCCAGCCGCGACGAGCTCGTCGGAAACGTTCGTTAGGGTAAAAGGGAGCACGATTCCGCGAGCGCGGCGTTCTTCTTTGGCGCGGACACCGACGTCGATTCCCGCTAGGTCGGCGACGGCGAACGGTCCCATCGCGAATCCGAAGCGTTTGAGCGCTCCGTCGACTTGGTCCGGCGTGGCGCCCGCCAGCAGCAAGAACTCAGCCTGACGCCGGTACAATAGCAGCATCCGGTTCCCGACAAAACCGTCGCAATTTCCAACGACGACGGGAACTTTCCCGAGCCGTTTTCCAAGCTCGACCGCGGTCGCGATCGACGCGGGCGACGTCCGCGCGCCTCGCACGATTTCGAGCAAGCGCATGACGTTGGCCGGGCTGAAGAAGTGCATGCCCAGGACGCGCTCGGGGAATGGCGCGGCATCCGCGATCGCGTCGACGTCGAGCGTCGAGGTATTGGTTGCGAGGAGCGCGTCGCGGCGGCAACGCGTTCCGAGCTCGGCGAAGATGCGGCGTTTGAGGTCGAGCGACTCGAACACCGCTTCGACGACGACGTCCGATGCGGCGAGCTCGTCCAAACTTTCGGCAAACTCGATCGTCTGCAAACGCGTCGCGACTTCGGCGGCGCTGAGGCGCCCTCTCGCGCGCGTTGCCTCGTAGTTGGCGAGGATGGTCGCGCGACCGCGTTCGAGCGCTTCGGGCAGCGCGTCGTACAAGCGAACCGCAATGCCGGAGTTGGCGAAGGTCATGGCGATTCCGCTTCCCATCGTACCGGCGCCCACGACTCCGGCGCGCGCGATAGGAAAAGCGAGAGAGCCGGGAAAGTCGCTCTTAGACACGCGTCTGAGGTACGGTTCATGTTAACCGAAGTCCGCCCTGAAGTTGCCGCGCTCCACGAGCGCCTCGAAACCTTCATGCGCGACGTCGTCGAACCCGGTGAGCTCGAGTACCACCGGCAACAAGCGGCCTTCAGCGACCGTTGGACCGTTCCGCCGGTGATGGAAGAAATGAAGGCGCAAGCGCGCGCGGCCGGACTTTGGAATCTCTGGTTGCCCGAGAGCGAATTCGGTGCTGGTTTGACCAATCGCGAGTACGCGCCGCTGTGCGAGACGATGGGCCGCTCGCACATCGCGCCGGAAGTCTTCAACTGCAGCGCGCCCGACACCGGCAACATGGAAGTCCTAGTGCGTTACGGCAGCGAAGCGCAGAAGCGGGAGTGGCTCGAGCCTTTGCTGGCGGGCAAAATTCGTTCCGGTTTCGCGATGACCGAGCCCGCGGTCGCTTCGTCCGACGCGACGAACATCGAAGCTCGCATCGTTCGCGAAGGCGACTCGTACCGGATCGACGGGCGCAAGTGGTGGACGAGCGGCGCGCTCGATCCGCGTTGCAAGATTCTGATCGTCATGGGAAAGACCGACCCGGCGGCACCGCGCCACTTGCAACAGTCGATGATCCTCGTACCGCTCGATACGCCCGGCGTGCGCGTCCTGCGTCCGCTGACCGTCTTCGGTTACGACGACGCGCCGCACGGACATGCCGAGGTGGACTTCAGCGACGTCCGCGTGCCGGCGGAGAACCTGCTCCTCGGCGAAGGGCGTGGTTTTGAGATCGCGCAAGGCCGGCTCGGACCCGGTCGGATCCACCATTGCATGCGTTCGATCGGTGCAGCCGAACGCGCGCTGGGCGCAATGTGCGAGCGCGTGCAAAGCCGGGTTGCGTTCGGGAAGCCGTTGTCGCAACAGGGCGTTGTCGGCGAGTGGATCGCCGACTCGCGCATCGAGATCGATCAGGCGCGCCTTCTGACGTTGCATGCTGCCGATCTGATGGATCGTCATGGGAACAAGAGCGCGCGAGCGGCGATCGCCATGATCAAGGTCGTCGCACCGAACGTGCTCGCGCGCGTGGCGGACCGTGCCATCCAAGCGCACGGCGCGGCCGGCATCAGTGACGATTTCGGCTTAGCGTACCTGTACGCCGCGGCGCGGACGCTGCGCCTGGCTGACGGTCCCGACGAAGTCCATCGTGCCGCAATCGCGAAAATCGAGCTGAGTAAGCATGCGCTGCCGGCCGCGGCAAACGGCCAAGCTACAGGTCGCTCCTAGAAGAAACACGCGCCGAACTTTCTGCGAATCTCCCAGAAAAGGATTAGCGAATGCCCGGCGGTGGAAACATCGCGGTATGTTGGCAGCAGCGTCTACGCGTGCACGTCTGGGTTGGGCCTTTCCCACGACGTTCGCGCTAGCAGTCGCGCTCGGCTTTGGCATCGGTGCCGCTTACGCGGCGAGTTCGACGCCCGCACCCAATACGGTGCTGGCACGTTTTTCGGGCGATCTGGATACGCGTACCGTGCGGCCGGGTCAAGAGTTGAGCCTCGAGATCGTGCCTCCATTCCCGAGTGGTGACGTCTCGTACGAGGGCGCGTCGGTTCGCGGTCACGTGGCTGGGGTTGTTCCACCGGCGCACGGGCACGGCGCCCGGTTGGCGCTTGCGTTTGACGAGATCCTCTTGCCGAGCGGCGCCGTCGCACCGATCGCCGGGCACGCGCGCGCGCGCGCCGGCTCCGGTATCATCGAAGGCAACATTTTCGGCCGATGGGTCGGTCTTACTCCCGTCGGACGTTCGGAGTTCATCGTGCAGCGCGGTTCGACCGTTCGCGTGCACGTCGATCAAACCGCTACGCGCCCACCCCGCGACTAAAAGCAAAGTTCGTCGACGCCGCCGTTAACGCTCGTTAACGCTCGCGATAACGGCGTTTTCGTTCGCAAACGGTAAGTGTAGAGCGCGTCACAGGGCGGAAAGTGTTATGCTTTCCGGCACAGCGCTTTTGCCGTTCCGCTCAGAGAGAGGAGCTAGTTTTGCTTTTCAGCATGCGCGCGTTTCGACGCGTCTTTCCAGCCGCAGTTCTCGCAGGTGCCGCATCGGCACTCGTCCTGGCACTCACCGCACCCGTTGCGGCGCAATCCATTCCGGGACCGCTCAAGGTAACGGACAGCGGTCCCAGCGGCGCCCCCGGTTACGCGATCAAAGGAATCACCGGCTTTGCGAACGACACCGGAGTTTTCGGTTACGGCACCGTCGCCTCGAGCGCGATCAACATCGACGGCGTCGTGGGCTACGTTCAGACTCCACAATCGGTCGGTGTCGTCGGCTGGGCACAATCGACCGGAACCTCCGCCTACGGGCTGTACGGATACTCGGCCACCGGGCCCGGCGTCTACGGATTTAATAACGATGGAGGCGCGCCCTCGATCTACGGCTATTCGACCACCGCGAACGCAGTTGTCGGTTTAACGACCACGACGTCCGCCGCGGGAGGTTTCGCCGGCGTCACCGGCGCCGACAACTCGGCCATTCAGACGGGCGTGATCAACTACGGCGTCGCGGGCGAGAGCATGAACGGCCATGGCGTGTACGCCCAGACGCAAGCGGCTATGAACGGAGCGGCCGCTGTCGAGGCCTTTGCGCCGAACGGCGCGTACGCGGTCGATGCGCATCAGCAGAACGGCGGCAACAGTGCCATTCACGGGCAGACCGACGGTGGCATCGCGGCCGGATTCTTCGAAGCGGAAGGCGTCGGTCCGGCGCGTGCCGGCTTGATCGCCGTTAACTACACCGACGGCGGGCAGGGCGCTATCGGACTGGACACCGGTGAGGGCGGAACGTTCAACGGTCAGTCCGGCGACGCCGCGCACCCCGTCCTCAGCGCGGTCGAAGCGGCCACCGGTACGTATCCCTTCGTCACGATTAACGAAGCGACGCTTGGGCCGGGCCCGAACAACGAAACCTTCATCATCAAGGACACCGTGAACGCGAGCACCCATGCCTTTTCGACCGGCAGCGACGTGCAGGTGAGCGGCGATCTGTACGTCAGCGGAATCGTCTACACGAAGTGCAACACGTTCCCGGCAACAGCGACGTCGCAGTGCACCGTCCCGGCCGGCGCGGAGCAGCGGACCTCGAGCGGAAATCGTCTTGCAACCTATCAGGCCAATCAGAGCCTGCCGACGATGGAGGACTTCGGCGAAGCGCAGATGGTCAACGGTCAAGCAGCGGTACCGTTGGAAGCGAAGTTCGCCTCGACGATCGACCGCGCGCGGTCCTATCTCGTTTTCATCACACCCGAAGGCGACTGCCACGGGATCTACGTGGCGAGCAAGTCAGCCAGCGGGTTCGTCGTCCGCGAGCTGATGAGCGGACACAGCACCCTCAGCTTTCAATACCGCATCGTAGCGCATCCCTACGGCGATGCATCGACGCGCCTCGCCTCGTTGTCGCAAGACAAGCGTCCCTCCGCGCACACCGGTCAATTACACTTCATAAACCCGCGCGTCTTGTCGCAACTCGAGGCGAAGGTCAACGCGCGCATGAGGCTTCATCGCGGCAACACGATCCGCCCGCTGCCGCAACGCCTGCCGCCGCCTGTCGTGCACGTCGCGAGGTGAGACGAACTATCGGACGGGCCACTCACCTACCGTCATCGCGTAGAGGGCGATGTCGCGGAAGCGGCCATGCAAGAGGTACGCTTCCCGGAGGATGCCTTCTTGAACGTAGCCGAGGCGCTCGGCGACCGCGCGGCTCTTGTGGTTTTCGACGACGCAGCGGATCTCGAGCCGATGCAGCGCCAGCGCCCCGAACGCGTGGTCCGTAAGTTTGCTGACCGCGCGCGACATGATGCCTCGGCCTTGAAAGGGCGGTCCGAGCCAATACCCGACGTGCGCGCTGCGGCCCGCGAAATCGAGGTTGTGCAGACCGAGGCCGCCGGCCATCGCGCCTTGCCAGCGAATCGAATAGTCGAACGACAGGTGGCGGTCGAATTGGGATTCGGCGAACTGCGCGTAGCGCCGGATATCGCCGACGGCGTAGGTCGACTCGATCCAGGTCAGCCATTCGTTGAGCGCGCTGCGATGGGCGCTGACGAGTTCGAAGGTTTCCGCCGCGTCATTCGGGTGACGCGGCACGAGCACGACGTCGGCATCGACCGCGAGCGCGTTGGCGCCGTATTTCATCGCGCGACGCCCTCGCGCTCGAGCATCTCGAGATAGATGCGCTCGACGTCGGCAAGCGTATCGCTCTCGGCTCCGCGCTTGTCGGGCCGAAGTCGGACGATCCGCGGAAAACGCAGGGAAAACCCGCTGGCGTGCAGCGTGCTCGGTTGGATGATGTCGAAAGCTATTTCCACGACGATCTCCGGTTCGACGGCAAAGCCGTACGAACCGAGCGTGCCGGTACGATGGGCGAGAAACCACTCGGTCATTGCCGCGATCTCGGCGTCGGTCAGGCCGGAATAGGCTTTGCCGATCGCCAGCAGCTCGGGATCTTCCGCGGAGCGGCGCACCGCGAACGTATAGTCCGACAAGACGGCCTTGCGCTTTCCGTGCCCCCATTCGACCCCGATGACGACGGCATCCAGCGTCGACAGCTCGCGTTTGAGTTTGAGCCACCACTTGCCGCGCCGCCCGGGAACGTACGAAGAATCGCCGCGTTTGAGCATCAGCCCTTCGTTCCCGCGTTTGCGCGCCGCCTCGAAGATTTCGTGCGCGCGCTCCGGGGAAACCCCGGATTCGAACGCTTGCCAGGGTGCGAGGCGCACGTGCTCGCTCTCAACCAGCGTCGCCGCGAGCGCGCTGCGGCGCTCGAGGAGCGGCGCGTCGAGCAGAAAGCGCGGGCCGGCGGCCAAGATGTCGAAGGCGACGAACGCGACCGGGATCTCGGCCTGCAGCTCGTCGCTCGGATCGACGCGTTGCAGGCGTGGCTGCAGGTAGCGAAAGGGCAGCGCGCCTTCCTCACGGCGAGCGACGATCTCGCCGTCGAAAATGGCGTCCGGCCCGCGAGCCAGTGCTGCCGCGACTTCGGGGAATGCTCGTGCGACGTCGCTGAACGCACGGGAATACAGCGTGGCGGCTCCCGCGCGCACGTGCGCTTGCACGCGAATGCCGTCGTATTTGTCCTCGACGATCCAATCGCCCGCGGCGAACTCGCGATACGAAGAACCGAACGCGACGGGCGACGCGAGCATGAAACCGATCGGCGCACCGTAGCGCACCTCGATCTCTTCGAGCGTGCCGTCGCGCGCGGCGAGGGCTACCGCGCCGACGTCGCCGGCGGCCATTGCCGCCCGGCGAACGGCTCCCGGTTCGCGCGCGAAGGCCAGCGCGATCGCGTCGAGCACCAGGCTTTCCCGCAGACCGATGCGCAGGTCGCCGGTCAGAATCTTGACGACGTAGGCCACTTCGCGGTCCGACCGGCAGGCGCGCAACACGCGCGCGCACAGGGCTTCGCGCCGCTTTCCCGCCGCTTTTCCCGTTGCCGCCGCCAGTTCATCGAGGAGCTCGGCGAAAACAGCCGGCGTCAACTCGTCGGCGAACAGACCCGGACGTTGCGGGTCGCGGTAAAGGCGCGCCAAGGCTTCGCCGAGGTCGCCCGTTCCGCGGTAAGCGGCCGAAAGTTCGGGACCCGAGAGACCCCACAGCTCTTGCGCGGCGGCGACGATCGTACGCCCGCCGATCGCGAGCTTCCGGTCGTCGTAGGCCGGAAGCGGATTGCCGGTGAGAAAACGTGCTGCGGGGGCGAGATTCTCCGGTTCGAGCCGGCGCAGATATTCTGCCAGCCGCTCGGTCTTGAGCAGCTTCGACGGCGTCGCCGCGACCGCGTCGCAGACCTCGGCAAAGGCGATCACCGTTCTCGCGCTCCCTCGTGTAAGCTCACCACCACCCCCGCAGTATTCCGCTCGCCGAGCGGGGCTTTTTCGCGCGCCATTTTGAATAGCCCGGTATGATTACGGCCTTCGTTCTCATGACGATCCGTCCGGGACTCGTCAAACCGCTCGCCGAGCAACTCCTCGACGTGCCGGGCATCGCCGAAGTATACAGCGTCGCCGGGCCGTACGACCTGGTCGCGGTCGCACGAGTCAAGCAACAAGAGGAGCTCGCCGATCTCGTCACCGAGCACGTAGCCCACTTCGAAGGCATCGAACGGACCGAAACGCTGATTTCGTTCCGCGCGTTCTCGAAGCGCGACCTCGGACTCATGTGGGATCTCGGCGCCTAGCGAAAACCGCTTCGCCGTTTTGGAAACAGCGCGAGCAAATGCGCGCCGCGACCGGCTCGTGATGACCGGGCGAAAAATGCCGGGTGGTTGAGGGAACATACGTTCGATTCAGGCGCTCGAAACCTTTCGCAACGGTCGGGCGCACGCTGCGGTTTTGGGTTTGCAACTAACGACGGGACGGATAGATGGCACGCATTTACGACAACTTGGCCGATACGTTCGGGAACACGCCCCTCGTCAAGATTCCTCGTTTGAACAAGGGAACGGCGGGGACGGTGCTCGTGAAGATGGAGTCGTTCAACCCCGCCGGCAGCGTCAAGGATCGCATCGGCGTGTCGATGATCGAAGCGGCCGAGCGCGAAGGTCGCCTGCGGCCTGACACCGTCATCATCGAACCGACCAGCGGCAACACCGGCATCGCGCTCGCCTTCGTTGCGGCAGCCAAAGGTTATCCGGTCGTGCTGACGATGCCCGACACGATGACGATCGAGCGGCGCAATTTACTCAAAGCATACGGCGCGCAGATCGTGCTGACGCCGGGATCCGAGGGCATGCCCGGCGCAATTCGGCGTGCCAAGGAAATCCACGACTCGAATCCGGCCAAATATTTCATGCCTGCGCAATTCGACAATCCGGCCAACCCGGAGATCCACCGTCGCACGACGGCGGAAGAGATCTGGCGCGACACCGACGGTAACGTGGACGCGTTCGTCGCGGCGGTCGGCACCGGCGGCACGATCACCGGCGTCGGTGAAGTGCTCAAAGAACGCCGGCCCGGCGTCTTCGTCGTTGCAGTCGAGCCCGATGCTTCGGCGGTTCTCTCGGGCGGCAAACCGGGTCCGCACAAGATTCAAGGGACCGGGGCGGGCTTCGTGCCGTCCATCCTCAACACGAAGGTCTACGACGAGGTCATTCGCGTCACGAACGAGGACGCGATCGCGATGACGCGCCGAGCGGCACGCGAGGAAGGCATGCTGGTCGGAATCTCGGCCGGCGCCAACATCTTCGCCGCCCTGCAAGTGGCGGCGCGGCCGCAGTTCGCAGGCAAGACGGTCGTGACGATCGGATGCGATACGGGTGAGCGTTACCTGTCGAATCCGGTTTTCTCCGAGCAAGACGCGCAAGTCGTCGAGCCCGCGCTCGTCTAGAAAGTCGCCCGGCGTCGTCTTTTGTGAAAGGGAGAATCCGAGGATGTTTGCTCGCGTCAGAGCCCTGATCGCCGGAGGGACGGCGGTCGCCATGCTCGTTTGTGCCGTGCCTGCCGCCTCGGCGCCGGATCAGGACGTGCTGCGGGCGACGCTCGACAACGGCTTGCGGGTGATCATCGTGCGCAATACGCTGGCGCCGATCGCGACCGAGATCGTCAATTACCTCGTCGGATCGGCCGACACGCCGCCCGGCTTTCCGGGAATGGCGCACGCCGAAGAGCACATGGTCGCAGGCCGGAGCCTAAGCGACGTTTCGGCCTCCCAAGTTGCCAGCATCGAGACGCTGCTCGGCGGCGACTCGGACGCCGACACGCAGAACGCCGTAACCCAATACAACGTCACCACGACCAGCCAGTATCTCGACGTCGCGTTGCGCCTCGAAGCCGCGCGGATGCGTGGAGCGCTCGATCTGCAATCCGAATGGAGCCAAGAGCGGGGTGCGATCGAACAGGAGGTTTCGCAGGACCTCTCGAGCGCGTTCTACCGTTACTACGAGAAGGCGCTCGCGGCCGAGTTCGCCGGTACTCCGTACGATCACGATGCGCTTGGGACGCGCGCCTCCTTCGACCGGACGACCGGTCCCATGCTCAAGAAGTTCTTCAATACGTGGTACGCGCCGAACAACGCGATCCTGGTCATCTCGGGCGACGTCGATCCGCAGGCGACGCTCGCTCAGATCAAGTCGATCTTCGGCAGCATTCCGCGGCGCACGGTTCCGGCCCACGCAAAACTCAAATTGGCTTCGTTGCCCGCGAACGTGACGATCCGCGATCAGAGCGACTTTCCGGTTCCGCTCGTGCTCCTTTCCTATCGCATGCCCGGTTACAGCGACCCAGACTACGCCGCAACCGAGATTGCTTTCGACGTGCTGCAGAGTCCGCGCAGCGATTTCTCAGGGCTGGTCTACTCCGGGAAAGCTCTACAGACCGGCGTCGATTACGAACCCCAACCGCAGGCGGGATTGGGCTACACCTACATCGCGATTCAGCCGGGCGGCGATACGGCGGCGGCGCTGCAAACGCTCGACGACGTCGTCAAGGCCTATCAGGAGCACGGCGCTCCCGCCGACCTCGTCGAGGCGCAGAAGAAGCGCGAGATCGCGCAAGATCTTTTTTCGCGAAACTCGATCGAAGGGCTCGCCAACGACTGGTCGCAAGCGGTCGCAATTCAGGGGCTCGACTCACCCGACGACATGATCGCGCTCTTTCGCAAAGTGACTCCCAACGACGTAACGCGGGTCTTCCGTCGCTACTTCGTGCGCAAGGAAGCGGTTGCGGGCATTCTCACGCCGACTCCGGGCGCCGTGCCGTCGTCCAACGGTTCGATCGGCGTCAAAGACACGTTCTCGTCGGAAGCCTCGAAGCCGGTTCCGTTGCCCGTTTGGGCCTCACAGCTGCAAACGGTTCAGATCCCGAAGTCAACGTTGTCGCCGGTCGACATGACGCTGCCGAACGGAATCCGGCTGATCGTACAGCCGCTTTCGATCAGCCCGACCGTGACGCTGCGCGGCCAGGTCAAGAGCGAGGCCGCGCTGCAGACGCCGCCCGGACACGAGGGGACCTCGAGCGTTTTGTCAGGACTCTTCAATTACGGAACGGTGACCTACGACCGGCTCGCCTTCCAGACGCAGCTCGACGACATCGCCGCCGACGTTTCGGCCGGCACGACGTTCTCGCTTTCGGTCCCGTCCGAAGGATTCGAGCGCGGTCTCGAGCTGCTCGCCGACAACATGCTTCATCCGGCGCTGCCGGCTCCGGCTTTCAGCATCGTGCGGCAGCAAGTGAGCCAAGAACTCGAAGGTGAGATCAAGTCGCCGGACTATCTTGCCGGCCGCGCGCTCGCGACGGCGCTTCTGCCGAAAGGCGATCCGATTTTGCGCCATGCGACGCCGGCGTCGCTGGCCACGCTGACGCTCGACGACGTGAAGACCTATTACGGCTCGGTTTTCCGGCCCGACTTGACCACGATCGTCGTGGCCGGCGACGTGACGCCCGACCGGGCGAAGGAACTGGTCGAGAAGTACTTCGGCACGTGGACGGCCGTCGGTCCGAAACCCGACACGCAGTTGCCCCCGGTCCCGCTCAACGCTGCGGCGACTACGAGCGTTACGGCCCCCGGGCGTACGCAGACGACCGTCACGCTCAGCGAAACGCTCGGAATCACCCGGCTCGACCCCGATTACTACGCGCTGCAACTCGGGAACACGGTCCTCGGCGGGTCGTTCTACTCTTCGCGGTTCTATCGCGACCTGCGTTTGACGAACGGGCTCGTCTACTATGTCGGCGGTCAGTTGCAAGCCGGCAAGACGCGTGCCACCTACGAGGTCGAGTATGGTTGCGATCCGCAGAACGTCTCCAAAGCCCGCACGATCGTCGACCGCGAGCTGCGCACGATGGCGACCGCCGACGTCGGCGACGAAGAGTTGCGTTCGGCGAAGACGCAGATTCTGCGAGACTTGCCGCTGGCGGAGGGGAGCGTCGATTCGATCGTCGAGGGATTTGCCTCGCGCTCGATCGCCGATCTTCCGCTCGATACGCCGACCATCCGTGCGAAAGCGACCGTCGGCATCAGCGCCGATCAGGTGCGCGCCGCTTTCGCCAAGTGGATCGATCCGGCGCGTTTCGTTCAGGTGAACGAAGGTCCGGCGAAGTAGCGGCGTGCCGGCCGGCGTTCCCTTCGTCGAGGTGACGCGCGGACCGCTCGTCGAGTCGGTCCATGCGGTGGCCGCGTGCGCCGTCGACGCGCGCGGCGCGATCCGGCTTTCGCTGGGCGACGTCGAGACGCCGATCTATCTGCGTTCGGCCGCGAAACCGTTCATCGCCGCGGCGATCGTCGAAGCCGGAACCGCCGAGCGCTTTGCGTTCGAGCCGCACGAGTTGGCGGTGATCGCGGCTTCGCACGACGGCGAGCCGTTTCACGTCGCCGCGGTCCGGGGTATCCTCGGCAAGATCGGACTCGACGAGTCGGCCCTCCGTTGCGGCGCGCACCCGCCCGCGTCGGAACGCGAGGCGGCCGCCCTCGCCGCCGGCGGACAGCAACCCAGTCCCGTCTACAACAACTGCTCCGGCAAACATGCCGGAATCTTGGCACTCTGCGTGCACCTCGGCCTCGACCCGGCGAGTTATTTGAACGCGGACCATCCGGCGCAGCGCCGGATCTTGGAGTTTTGCGGCCGGATGACCGGCGATGAGCCGAAGGATTTCTTGCTCGGTGTCGACGGTTGCGGAATCCCCGTTTTCGCGACCTCGCTGCGCCGCGCGGCTCAGGCCTTCGCGCGCTTGGCGACGCTCGAGGGAATCTCGGCCGCCGACGCGCGCGCTTTGTTAATCGTGCGCGACGCGATGATCGGTGCGCCGCTCTTCGTTGGGGGCACCGCCCGCTTCGATTCGGCGCTCATCGCGGCGACGCGAGGCGGCGTGGTCGCCAAAGGCGGGGCCGAGGGGGTGCACGGCGACGCGCTGCCGGCGGAGGGTCTGGGTCTCGCGCTCAAGGTGATCGACGGAAATCGGCGCGCAACCCCTCCCGCGGCGCTGGCGCTCCTCGGCGAACTGCGCGGTTTCTCAGCGGCCGAGGCCGCGGCGCTCGAGCCCTTTGCGCGGACCGAGGTGCGCAACGTCGCCGGCCGCGCCGTCGGCGTCGTACGGGCCTGCATCCCGGAAACATTTTCGAGGGTTGGCCCGTCCTAGGAGTGTGCGCGACCATGGGGATGGGATAGCTTGATCGATTTCTTCCTGCGACGGCCGATTTTCGCGGCGGTCTGCTCGATGATTATCTTGCTGGCGGGTTTGGTGACGATCCCGACGCTGCCGATCTCGCAGTTCCCGCACGTCGCTCCGCCGGTCGTCACCGTTCAAGCAACCTACACCGGCGCCTCGGCGCAGGCCGTCGAGGATTCGGTGACCACGCCGCTCGAGCAGGCGATCAACGGCGTCCAAGGCTTGCGCTACATGTCCTCGCAGTCGAGCAACGACGGCACGAGCACGATCACCTGCACCTTCGACCTCGAGCGCAACCTCGACTTGGCTGCGACCGACGTCCAGAACGCGATTCAGACGGCGCAGGCGCGCTTGCCCAACGCGGTGACGCTGGCCGGTATCACGGTCGGCAAAAATGCCGGCAACTTCATCATGGCGTTCGGCTTCTCGTCCCACGATCCGAACACGACGGCGCTCTTCCTCTCGAACTACGCCGACCTCTACGTCAAGAACGCGCTCAAGCGTATCCCCGGCGTGAGCGACGTGATCATCTTCGGCGAGCGCAAGTATGCGATGCGTCTCTGGCTCGATCCCAAGCGCCTCGCCGACAACGGGCTCACCGCCAACGACGTCGTGGTCGCGCTGGGCGATCAGAACGTGCAGGTCGCCGCCGGTTCGATCGGCGCGCCGCCGACCAACGGCCACCAGCCCTATCAGATGAGCGTCCGCGCGCTGGGCCGCCTCTCGACCGCCGATCAGTTCGATAACCTCATCATCAAATCGACGCCCGACGGGGGTCACGTCTTCTTGCGCGACGTCGGGTACGCGCAGTTGGGCGCGGAAGACTACAGTTCCGACCTGCGCTTCGACGGACGCTCGGCGGTTGGCCTCGGCATCGTGGCGTTACCCACCGCCAACGCGCTCGACGTCACCAAGGGCGTGCGCGCCGAGATGAAGGCGCTGTCGGCGAAGTTCCCGGCCGGCACCTACTACGACATCGCCTTCGACTCGACCGAATTCGTTAACGAATCGATCAGGGAAGTGATCATCACGCTCCTGATCGCGATCGCGCTGGTGGTCGTCGTGATCTTCCTGTTCCTCCAGGACTGGCGCACGACGCTGATCCCGGCGATCACGATCCCGGTGTCGCTGATCGGCACCTTCGCGCTCATGAAGGTGCTCGGCTTCTCGATCAATACGCTGACGCTCTTCGGCTTGACCCTCGCGACGGGGCTCGTCGTTGACGACGCGATCGTCGTCATCGAGAACATCGCGCGCTTCATTCAAGAGAAGAAGATGTCGCCGCTCGCCGGTGCTTCCGCGGCGATGGCCGAGATCACGAGCGCGGTGGTCGCGACCTCGCTCGTCCTGCTGGCGGTTTTCGTTCCGGTCGCGTTTTTCCCGGGAACGACGGGCCAGCTCTACAAGCAGTTTGCGCTCACGATCGCCTGCTCGATCACGATCTCCCTGTTCAATGCGTTAACCTTGACGCCGACGCTCTCGGCGCTGCTCCTCGGCAGGACGCAGCGGCCGCGCGGCCGGTTCTTCAACGCGATCAACGCCGGAATCGCCTGGCTGCGCCGCAGCTATCACGCCACCCTCGGCGGCCTCTTCCGTTTCCGCTGGGCGATCATCGGGACGTTCGTCATCCTGCTCGCCCTTACGGGTTTTCTCTTCACGCACGCACCGACCGGGTTCACCCCGGACGAAGATCAAGGGTTCTTCATCGTCACGGTCCAGGCGCCCGAAGGCTCGTCGATTGACCAAACCGAGCGCATCACGACGCGGGTCGAAAAGCTGCTGCACCGCAATTCGAACGTGCTCGACATCTTCGACGTCATCGGCTTCGGGTTCACCGGGAACGGCCCCAACAAAGCGACGATGTTCGTGCGCCTCAAAGACTGGAAGGACCGGCCGGGCTTCAGCAACTCGGTTACGGCGATCATCTACTCGCTGTACCCCGTCTTCGGGCAGATTCCCGACGCCCAAGTCTTTGCGTTCAACTTCCCACCGGTGCAGGGTATCGGGAACGTCGGCGGTTTCCAGTTCGAGTTGGAGGACACCGGCAACATCGGCATCGACAAGCTGTACGCGCTCGCCCAAGCCTACCAGGGTGCTGCATTTAGCGATCCACAACACCGGCTGGCCTACGTCTACACGACGTTCCGCACCGACAACCCGCAATTGCTCGTCAACGTCGATCGTGCCAAAGCTGCCTCGTTGAACGTTCCGCTGGCGAATATCTTCAACACGATGCAGATCTACTTGGGCTCGCTCTACGTCAACGACTTCGACTATCTCAATCAGTCGTATCGCGTCTACGTGCAAGCCCAGACGCCCTACCGTTCGACGATCGAGGACTTGCAGAAGATCTACGTCGGATCGAGTACCGGGGCGATCATGCCGCTCACGACGCTGATCCAATCGACGCAAACGAAGAGCCCGCCGGTCATCACACACTACAACCTCTTCCGGTCGATCGAAATCAGCGGATCGCCGGCGCAAGGCTACGGTTCGGGCGACTCGATCAAGGCGATGGAGGCCATCGCGAGCAAACTCGATCCGCGCGGCGTTAGCTACGAGTGGTCCGGCCTCTCGCTCGACGAGACCCAGTCCGGCAGCGAGGCGGCACTGGTCTTCCTGCTCGGCATCGTCGTCGTCTTTCTCGTGCTCGCGGCGCAGTACGAGAGCTGGACGGACCCATTCATCATCTTGATGTCGGTACCGCTGGCGATTCTGGGCGCGCTGCTCGCGATCTACGGCCGGATTTTCTTAGCCGCGTTTCTCGGGCCTGGCATCGGGTTCATCACCTCGGACATCTACGCCCAGGTCGGCTACGTGATGCTGATCGGGCTGGCCAGCAAGAACGCGATCCTGATCGTTGAGTTCGCCAATCAATTGCGCGAGCAAGGTTTGGACCCGATGTCGGCGGCGCGTCAGGCGGCCGAAACGCGGCTGCGCCCGATCTTGATGACCTCGCTCGCGTTCATCTTCGGCATCGTGCCGCTGGCCTTCGCGACCGGTGCGGGCAGCGCCAGCCGGCACTCGCTCGGCACGCCGGTGCTCGGCGGAATGATCCTCTCGACGATCCTCAACCTCTTTATCGTTCCGGTCTTTTACGTCGTCGTGGTGAATCTCCGCGAAGGCCGCAAGCACCACGCGCCGCCGAGCGCCGGCGGACCGAGCGGCGCCGGCAGCGGCGCGCCCACCTCCGAATTGGAGCCCGCGCCGAGCATTTAGCGCCGGTCTAGTGCGAGCGCGAAGTTATCGGACTACCGCCGCGCCGCCGGCGCGCCGTAGTGACCAGGTCGTGGTGGTGCGGATCGCCGATGCCGTCGCGGCGGTACCCGCGCATTTGCTCGCCGGTTTCCTCGCTACTGTGCGCGATCCAGTCGGCGGAGCGGCCGGCCAGCGTCTTGCGCACGCGCGCCGGTGCGCCGGCGACGACGACTTCGGACGGTACGTGCGCGTCGACCGTCACGACGCTTCCGGCCGCAACCACGCTTCCGGCTCCGATCAACGCGCCGGCTAGGACCGTTGCGTTCGATCCGACCAGCGCGCCTTTCCCTATCGTGCAGTCGTCGAGTACCGCGCAGTGTCCGACCGTCGACCCGTCGCCGATCGTCGTCACGCGACCCGCGCGCGCGTGAACGACGGCATTGTCCTCGATCGCCGCGTTCGCGCCGATCAGGATTCGGCCGCTGTCGGCGCGCAGTACGACGCCGAACCAAATGCTGGCGCCGTCGCCGACCTCGACGTCACCGACGAGCACCGCAGTCGGAGCCACGAATGCCGTCTCGGAAATGCGCGGAACTCTGCCGCCATACTCGATAAACATATATGGGAAACTCCTCTAGAGCGGCCCGAGTGCCTCCACGGATGGGATTCTCCAAAGAGTCGATGAATCGACCATCGGCATCCCCGGGAACATCTTCCCACGAAAGGCTCCTGTCGTGAAGAAGCTTCGCATTCCGACGGCGCTCGCCGTCCTAACCGGAATCCTCCTTTCATATAGTGCGCCGCTCGCGGGGGACGCGCAAAGCGGTCCCATCCACATCGCCGTGATCACCGACATGTCGGGCATCTATGCGTCACTTGCCGGAAAGGGCGCAGTCCTCGCGACCCAGATGGCAGTCGACGACTTCGGCGGGAAGGTGCTCGGGCGGCAGATCATCGTCGATACGATCGACCACCGTAACAACGGGCCGGAAGGCGCAGCCAAAGCCCGCGAAGCCTATGATAATGGCGCTGAACTGGCGCTGGATATGACCAACTCGGGGGTCGCGCTGGCGGTTGCGGGGGTGGCGAAGGAAAAGCACAAACTCGCGATCGTCACTGGCGGTGCAACCTCGGCGCTGACCGGAGCGAATTGCAACAAGTACACCTATCATTACGCCTACGACACATACTCGCTCGCGGCGTCCACCGGACGGAACGTCGCGCGGCAAGCCGACGCTAAGACCTGGTATGGCATCGTGCCGAATTACGCTTTCGGAACGCAGATGCTCGCCGACTTCACGTCGGCGATCAAACCCGAAGGCGCGAGCTTCGTTCATGCCGACATGATCCCGACCGGCACGACCGATTTCTCGTCGTATCTGCTTGCGGCGAAGAACTCGGGCGCACAGGTCCTCGGCGTTCTTAATGCCGGTGCCGATACCGTCAACACCATGAAGGGCGTCAAGCAATTCGGGCTCGACAAGACGATGAAGATCGCGATCGGGCTCCTGTTCCTCTCGGACGTCGACGCGTTGCCCGACGTCTTTGCGGGTGCGCACATCACGACGTCATGGTATTGGAATGAGGATAAGCTGGCACGCGCTTGGGCCGACAGGTTCACCCAACGCTTTGGCGGCGGCATCCGGCCAACGTCGATTCAAGCCTCCGATTACTCGGCCACCACGCAGTGGCTCAACGCGGTCAAGGCCGTGGGCTCGGTCGACGCGGACAAAGTCGTGACCTACCTTGACGGGCGGCAGTTCAACGACTTCTACGCACACGCGGCCGAGTGGCGCGCCCGCGACCACCTCGTGACGCATGAGATGTACGTGGTCGACGTTCTGTCTAAAGATCAAATCAAAGAACCGCACGCGTGGTACAAAATTATCCAAGTCATCCCTCCCTCGCGAGCATTCCGTCCCGAGGATCAGTCGACGTGTAAGAAGGATTGGTGAATTTCTCGACGACTCACTACGTCCGTAACACGGAGGCCGGCAGGTGATGCCGGCCTCTTTTCTCCCGCTGCTCGCGCAAGCCCAGTTGACGCCGGACTATCTTGGGACGCAGCTCTTCAATGGGCTGGTCAACGGCGGATTCTTCGCGCTGCTCGCGCTCGGTCTCAGCATCATCTTCGGCATGCTGCGTATCGTGAACTTCGCCCACGGAACGATGTACATGTTGGGTGCTTTCGTCGCCTACTACGGCGCGCAACTCGTGCACTTGCCATTCTTTGCGGCACTGATCGTTGCCCCAATTGTGGTCGGGATCTTCGGTTTGTTGATCGAGGTAACGTTGCTCCGCCGGCTCTATAACCTCGACCCGCTCTACAATCTTTTGTTCACGTTTGCGCTCGTTCTTATCATCGAAGACGCCATGCGACTCGCCGCCGGCGCGCTTGGCTCGCCGTACGAAACGCCGCCGCTACTCGCCGGCGCGACGAATCTCGGCTTCGCGCTCTACCCGACGTACCGTCTGTTCACGATCGTCGTCTGCATCGTTGTCTGCCTCGCGGTCTACCTGATCGTCGAGCGTACGATGCTCGGCGCGCGGATCCGGGCCGCGACCGAAAAGCCGGAGCTGACGCGCGCGTTCGGCATCAACACCAGCCGCCTCGTCAGCGGGGTCTTTGCGTTCGGCGTTGCGCTGGCTGCTTTCGCCGGCGTTCTCAGCGCGCCGAATACGAACGTCACGCCGACGATGGGCGACACGATCATCATCCAGACCTTTGCGATCGTCGTGATCGGCGGACTCGGCTCGATCCTCGGTTCGATTGTGGCCGGATTCGCAGTCGGCGTCATTGCGACCATCGGCGCGGTCTTCTTCCCGCAAATCTCGACGACGCTGATATTCTTCTTGATGGTCGTCGTGCTGCTGTTCCGGCCGGCCGGGCTCTTCGGAACGGCGGAGCGCGCGGCGTGACGCTAGCCTTCGTGCAAGGCCGGCGCGGGCTCGTCGTCGGCTCAGTCTTGCTGGCTCTGGGCCTGGTGCTGCCGTTCTTCGTCTATCCCGTCTTCGCGATCGATCTCGTGTGCTTCGCGATGGTCGCGGTCTCGTTCGATCTGCTACTCGGCTTCACGGGACTGCTTTCATTCGGTCAGGCGATGTTCTGGGGCGGCAGCGGCTACGTCGCGACGATCCTGATTCACAACGGCGTCAACTCGTTCGTACTCGCAGTCTTCGGCGGCGTCGCGTTCTCGCTAGTCCTGTCGCTGGCGGTCGGTGCGTTCGCGGTACGTCGCAGCGGCATTTACTTCGCGATGATCACGCTGGCGATTGCGCAGATCGAGTACTTTCTTTCCTTTCAGCTGGTCAATCTGACCGGCGGCGAGAACGGCCTGGAAATCTCGACACGCGGCACGCTCTTCGGCCTCCCGCTCGAGAACGACCGCGTCTACTACTATCTGGTCCTCGTCGCGGCGGTGTTCGTGACGATGTTCGCGATCAGAGTCGTGACCTCGCCGTTCGGGCAAGTACTCGCCGCGATGCGCGAAAACGAGGTGCGCGCGCAAAGCGTCGGCTACGCGACCACGCGCTTCAAGATCGCGGCCTTCGTGCTCTCCGGGACGCTCGCGGGATTCGCCGGCGCGTTGTATTCGATCGGGAACCGCTTGGCCGGACTCGATGGCGTCGACTGGCACACCTCGGGCGCGATCGTCATGATGACGATCCTAGGCGGGATCGGAACGATCTACGGCCCCATAGTCGGCGCCGCAGTCTTCGAGTCGCTCGACTACTTCGTATCGAAAACCGCGATCGGCGACAAAACGAATCTCGTGATGGGCTTCGTCTTCGCGGTCGTGATTCTGGTTGCGCGCCGCGGCATCGTCGGCGAAATTCTGCAGCGAGCCTTCGCGCCCCGCCGCTTGCTGGTCGAAGACGAAGACAATCCCAATCATCTCGTCGTCGAAGTCGAACCCGAACCGATCTAATAGGCAAACGCGGAGACTACTAAACTCCCAGGTGCGCGAGCAAGTCGCTTTCGCGTTCGATCACTTCGGCGTTCGTCATCGAGTCGACGATGCGGCCGTGGACCATTAGGTAGTGGCGGTCGGCGACACGCGTCGCAAAGCGCAAATTCTGTTCGACCAGCAGTATCGTGACGCCCGATTGCTTGATCTCGAGAATCAGGTCGCCGATCGCGTTGACGATAACCGGCGCGAGACCCTCGGTCGGCTCGTCCAACAGAATCAGCCGCGCACCGTTGCGCAGAACTCGCGCGATCGCGAGCATCTGTTGCTCGCCACCCGAAAGCGTCGTTCCCATCGCTCGCGCCCGCTCTTTGAGAATCGGGAACAGTCCGTAGATCTTGTCGATCGGCCAGGCGCAGTCGTTGTCGATGACCGGCGGGAGCGCGAGGTTCTCGGCGACGGTAAGCGTCGCGTAGATGCCGCGCTCTTCCGGCACGAAGCCGATGCCTCGCCGCGCGATCTTATCGGAACTCAGCGTGGCGATGGAGCGGTCTTCGAAGACGACTTCGCCGCTCCGGCGGCGCACGATCCCCATGATCGACTTGAGGGTCGTCGTCTTACCGGCACCGTTGCGACCTACCAACGTCACGACCTCGCCGCGCTCGACCCGCAAGTCGACGCCGCGCAAGACATGGCTCTCGTCGTAGTAGGCGTTGAGGCCGCGCGTTTCAAGCACGGACTGCACCGCCGCCGAGATACGCGTCGATGACGCGTTGATCGGTGCGCACCTGCTCGTAGGTCCCCTCGACGAGAACCTGCCCGTGCTGCAGGACCGTTATGCGTTGCGAGAGATCGGCGACGACGCTGAGGTTGTGCTCGACCAGCACTACCGTGCGGTCCTTCGCGACCCGGCCGATCAAGCGTGAGATCCGCGCGACGTCGGCGGTCCCCATGCCGGCCGTCGGCTCGTCGAGCAGCAAGATCTCGGGATCTTGCGCGAGCGAAATCGCGAGTTCGAGAGCGCGTTTGCGGCCGTAGGAAAGCTGCACGGCCAGAAGGTTGCCTTCGCGTTCCAAACCCACCTCGGCCAGCAGTTCCTTCGCGCGCGGCTCCAGGCGCGCCGTTGCGGCGCCGCTCGACCAGAAGCGAATCGGCAGATCCGTCTTCGACTCGAGCGAGACTTTGACGTTATCCAGGACGCTCAAGTGCGTGAAGATGCTGTTGATCTGGAAGCTGCGTACCATACCGAGGCGCGCGATGCGCGGCGGGCTGAGGCCCGTGATGTCGCGTCCACCCAGCGAGATCGTCCCCGCGCTCGCCTTCACGAAGCCGGAGAGCAGGTTGAAGAAGGTCGTCTTTCCTGCGCCGTTGGGTCCGATGATGGCGTGGATGGTTCCGGCTTCGATCGCGATCGAGACGTCGTCGACGGCGCGGTAACCGGCGAAAGACTTTGAGAGCCCCTGCGTCGCGACGATCGCGTTAGCGGTCATTCCGGCGCTTTCACCGGACGCGCCTTCGCGCCTCCGGACCTCCGGCCGAGACCGGCGGGCAGTCGGTGACGGCCCGGACGGCGAAACAAGGTGAGATGAACGGTTTTCTGCGCGCGCTGGACGAGCGGGTCCTCGTCTTCGACGGAGCGATGGGGACCGAGCTCATGGCGATGGAACTCGGTGCCGAGGATTTCGGCGGGACTGCTTTCGCGGGCTGCAACGAGGCGGTCGTTCTCGCGCGGCCGGACCTCATCGCCGGCATTCACGAGCGCTATCTTGCGGCCGGCGCGGACGTTCTCGAAACCGACACGTTCACCGCCTCGCGGCTCAAACTCGACGAGTATGGCCTCGGCGACCGCACCGAGGAAATCAATCTGCGCGCGGCCCAACTCGCTCGCACCGCCGCGGATCGCTTCTCGACGCCGGTGCGCCCACGCTTCGTCGCGGGTTCGCTCGGACCGACGGGAATGCTGATCTCCTCCTCGGATCCCGCGCTCTCGCGCATAACCTTCGATGAGCTCGCCGCCATCTACGGCGAGCAAGCGCGCTATCTCGTGGCGGGCGGCGTCGACCTCTTGATCCTCGAGACGAGCCAGGACTTGCTCGAGATGAAGGCGGCGATCGCCGGCATTACCCGCGAGTTCGACGCGCGGTCTGCGCCGCGTGCCGATCCAAGCGCAAGCGACCCTCGACGTCACCGGCCGCATGCTGCTCGGCACCGACATCCGCGCCGTCTGCGCGACGCTCGACGCGCTTGCCGATCGACGTCATCGGGCTCAACTGTTCTACGGGTCCCTCGCATATGCGCGACCCGATCCGCTACCTGGTCGAAAACTCGCGCTGCTTCGTTTCGGTCATCCCGAATGCGGGTCTGCCGCATCATGGGCCCGCGCGGCGAGACGATCTACCCGGAGACCCCCGACGAGATGGCGCGCGAACTCAGCGATTTCGTACGCGACTTCGGCGTAAATGCGATCGGCGGCTGCTGCGGTACGACGGTGGCGCACGTCGCGCGCCTTCGCGGCACTCGCCGAGGACCGCGTCGGGCGCAAGCCCTCACCGAAACCGCTTCAGTTCGCGGCTTCGGCGATGACCGCGACGGCGCTCGCTGCAAGACGGCAGTCCGCTCCTCATCGGCGAGCGGCTGAACGCGCAAGGCTCGCGCCGCATCAAGCGTCTCCTGCTCGAGGAGACTACGACGAGATCATGCTCGTCGCGCGCGAGCAAGTCGAGGGCGGCGCGCACGTGCTCGACGTTTGCGTCGCCTTGACGGAGCGTACCGACGAAGATCAGCAGATGGCGACGCTCGTCAAGAAGCTCGCGCAAACGGTCGAGGCGCCGCTGATGATCGACTCGACCGAACCGAAGGTCATCGAGGCGGCACTGAAAATTTACGCGGGGCGTCCGATCGTCAACTCGGTTCAACCTCGAAGCCGGACGGGCCAAGCTCGACGTCGTCATGCCGCTAGTCCGAGAGAGCGGTGCCGCGATCGTGGCGCTGACGATCGACGAGACGGGAATGGCGAAGACGGCCGAACGGAAGCTCGAGGTCGCGCAACGTCATTTACGACATCGATCGTCGGCGAGTACGGCTTGCCGCCGGGAGCGTTGATCTTCGACGCGTTGACCTTCACCTTGGCGACCGGCGACCCCGAGTTCGTGGACTCGGCCGTCGAAACGATCGCCGGCATCAAGCTCATCAAGGAACGTATTCCCGGCGTTCTCACCTCGCTCGGCGTCTCGAACGCATCGTTCGGACTCAAGCCGGCGGCGCGTGCCGCCCTCAATTCGGTGATGCTCCACCACTGCGTCGCGGCCGGACTCGACATGGCGATCGTTAACGCCAAAGAGATCACCCCGTTCGCCGAACTCGATCCGCCGAGCGCGAACTCTGCGACGACCTGGTGCTCAACCGCCGGCCCGACGCGCTGCCAGCGCGTCATCGAGCACTGGGATGCGAAGGGCGCGGAGGGCGGCGCCAAAGCGAGCGCGGCCGCTCTCGACGACGACGCCGGCGCACCGATCGAAGTGCGCATTCACAACGCGATCCTGCGCCGCCGCAAGGACGGCATCGAGGCCAAGATCGACGAAGCGCTGCGGCGCGCGCGACGCCGGTCGACGTTCTCAACAACGTGCTGCTTCCCGGCGATGAAGGAAGTCGGCGACAAGTTCGGCTCGGGCGAGCTGATCCTGCCGTTCGTCTTGCAGTCGGCCGAGGTGATGAAGAAGGCCGTCGCGCACCTCGAGCAGTTTTTGGAAAAGCAGCGAAGGCGTGACCAAGGGGAAGGTCGTGCTCGCCACCGTTTTCGGCGACGTCCACGACATCGGCAAGAACCTCGTCAACACGATCCTGACGAACAACGGATACACCGTCTACGACCTCGGCAAGCAAGTGCCGATGCAGCGCGATCCTCGAGAAGGCGGTCGAAGTACGAGGCCGACGCGATCGGCCTGTCGGCGTTGCTGGTCTCGACCTCGAAGCAGATGCCGGTCTGCGTGGCCGAGCAGCATCGCGCGGGTTTGGAGTTTCCGGTTCTCGATCGGCGGGCGCCGCGATCAACCGCGACTTCGGGCGCCGGATCGCATTCGTCGAGTCGAATGAAGGCGCGCGCTACTTCGATCCGGGCGTGTACTACGCGAAGGATGCGTTCGAAGGCCTCGAAATCATGGACGCGCTCACTTCAGATCTGGACCGTCGCCGCACGTTCGTCGATGCGAAACGCGCCGAAGCGGAAACGAGCCGCAACGCCTCCGCGCGGAACGTGACTCCTCGCTCCCCGAACGGCCGAACCGCGCGCGAGACGCTGAAACCCGCGGAGGTTCCGACGCCGCCTTTCTACGGTCCGCGCGTGCTCGATTCGATCGATCCGCCCGAGCTCTGGCAGCACTTCGATCTCAAGAGTCTCTACCGTCTCTCTTGGGGCGGCGCGAACGTCAAAGGGGCCGCTGTGGGAGGCGCTGGTGCGCGATGAGTTCGAGCCGAGGCTCGCTCGCTACCAGCGAGAAGCCGAAGGGAGCGGGCTCATCCGGCCGCGCGCCGTGTACGGGTACTTTCCCGCTGCGGCCTCCGGATCCGACGTCATCCTCTACGCGCCGGACGAGCCGAGCCGCGAGATCGCGACGGTTCGCATTCGTGCGGCAAGCGGGCGGAGAACATCTTTCGCTGGCCGACTATTTGCGCGAACCGGAGGCTGGCGGCGGGCGCGACGTCGTCGCGCTGCAAGTCGTAACGATCGGAAGCGGGGCCTCGGAGCGCGTCGACGCCTTGCAAGCTGCGAGCGACTATAGCGAGAGCTACTTTCTGCACGGTTTCTCGGTGCAAGCCGCGGAAGCGACGGCCGAGTACGTACATCGCCGCATCCGCGCCGAACTCGGCCTACCCGGCGATCGCGGCAAACGCTACTCGTGGGGCTACGGCGCGTGTCCGGATCTCTCGCAACATGCGATCGTCTGGCAATTGCTCGACGTCGAACGATCGCTCGGCGTCAAACTGACCGAAGCGTTCCAAATGGTGCCCGAGCAATCGACCGCCGCGATCGTGATCCACCACCCGGAGGCGTCGTACTTCAATGCCGCCGCGGTTCGCGAACTCATCGGCACGTAAGAACGTCCGGCGCCTCCTCTGCGAGGGAGGGAAGCCTCTCCCCTCGGCGTACACAGATTCGACTCGGTCTCGTCTTTTTTGCGGCTCGCGAGCCCGCTTATTCGGAGGTTGATTTTTATGCATTCTCGGAACGCATTCGTCCGGCTTTCGGTCGCCGTCGTGCTGGGGGCGCTGGTCGCTTCCACGACACCGGTCGCGCTCGAAACGCCGGCTTCCGCGCAAAACGTACAGGTCATCAAGATCGGCATCGACCTTCCCGTAAGCGGCGGCGACGCGGCGCAAGGCATCCCGACGCAACAGGGAGCCATGCTCGCGATCGACGATGCCAACGCGCACCACGTGTTGGGCGCATTCAAGCTGCAAGCGGACGCGCTCGACGACGCGGTGGCGGGCGCGCACGATCCGGCGCAAGGTGCGCAGAACGTGAAGACGTTCGTTTCCGACTCGAGCGTGCTCGCGATGTTCGGCCCATTCAATTCAAACGTAGCGAAGGCCGAGATCCCCATTTCGAACGACGCCGGCCTCGCTATGATCGCAGCCTCGACGACGAACCCCGGTCTGACGAAGGGCGAAGACGCAAAGAAACTGCGCATCTCGCATCCCGACGTCAATACCTTTTTCCGCGTCTGCACGACCGACGATCGCCAAGGTGCCGTCGGCGCGAGTTTCGCGCGTAAGTTCGGTTACAAGAAAGTGTTCATCGTCGACGATAACGAGACGTACGGCAAGGGTTTAGCCGACGTCTTCGAATTGGACTTCAAGAAATACGGCGGCACGGTCTTGGGTCACGAACATCTCACGAAAGGGCAGACCGACTTCAAGGCGCTCCTGACGAAGGCCGAGAGTCTCGGACCCGATCTCATCTTCTTCGGCGGCACGACCGTGACCGGAGGAGGGCTGCTGCGCAAGCAGATGGGCGATTCGGCGCTCAAGAGCGTCACGTTCTTCGGTGGCGACGGCATCAGCGACACGAGTTCCTCACGACCGCCGGCGCGATGGCGAACAACGTCTACTACACGGTGGCGGCGCCGAATCCGGCCAAACTGCAAAGCGCGCAAGCCTTCATCGCGGCGTACAAGAAGACGATGCAATGTCGACATCGGAGCCTACAGTGCGAACGCCTACGCCGCGGCGATGATCGAGATCGCTGCCATCGAGAAGGCGATCAAGGAGCAACGGCGGCAAGATGCCGACGCGTGCCGAGGTACTCAAGAACATCGCTGCAACGAAGAACTTCGATTCGCCGATCGGCAAGGTCGGATTCGACGCAAATGGCGACACGACGGCCGGCATCCTCAGTCTCTACAAGATTCTGGACGGGAAAGCCCAATTCGTCGATCAAGTAACCGAGGGCGGCTCGTAACGACTTTTGGAAGTTTTCTTCCAGCAACTCGTCAACGGGCTCTCGCTCGGCGGCATCTACGCGCTCATCGCGCTCGGCTACACGATGGTCTACGGGATCATCGAATTGATCAACTTCGCACACGGCGACGTGTACACGCTCGGGACGTTCTTTACGCTGGCAGTTTTGACGGCGATCGGCGTCTCGGGCGAGTTGCACGGCTTGCCGCTGATCGGCGTGGTCTTGCTCGCGGTGGTCGTGTCGATGCTGCTTTGCGGCATCATCGGCGTCCTGATCGAGCGCCTCGCCTATCGCGGCTGCGCAACGCTCCCCGGCTGGCGCCGCTGATCACCGCCATCGGCATGTCGTTCATCCTCGAGAACGTGATGCAGCTCTGGAAGGGTCCCTCGCCTATCCCGTTTCCAGACTTCATTCCTAATCCCACAGTCGACCTCGGCGGCGTCTCGATCAGCGCCAAGCGGTCGCTCGTCATCGCGCTGGCGATCGTCATGATGGTCGCCTGCAGCTCTTCATTTCGAAGACGAAAATCGGGAAGGCGATGCGGGCGACCGCCCAAGATCGTGACGCGGCCCAGCTGATGGGCATCAACATCAACACGACGATCGCGATGACGTTCTTGATCGGCAGCGCGCTTGCCGGGGCGGCGGGTTTCGTCAGCGGCGTGTACTACGGAACGACCTGGTTCTTCAACGGTTTCGAGGCCGGTCTCAAAGCCTTCACCGCCGCGGTCCTCGGCGGCATCGGGAACATTCCGGGCGCGATGCTGGGCGGTTTTGTGATCGGCCTCGTCGAGGCGCATCACGACCCAGTACATTCCCGGGGGTCAGCAGTGGAGCAACGTCATCGTGTTCTCGGTGCTGGTTCTCGTGCTTATCTTCAGACCGGCCGGCTTGCTCGGCGAATCGCTCCCCGAGAAGGTGTAGGGCGATGTCCGCCACGGTCCGCCGGCGCCTTCCTTATCTGGCGCTGCTGCTGTTGCCGCTCATCCCGCTCATCGATTCCAACAATTCGCACATCGATTTTCTGGCCAACGCCGGAGCCTTCGTTCTGCTAGCCCTCGGCCTCAACATCGTCGTGGGGTTCGCCGGTCTGCTGGACCTCGGGTACGCGGCGTTTTTCGCGATCGGTTCGTACAGCTACGCGATGCTCGCCAGCCAGCAGTTCGGCATTCACATCCCGTTTTGGATCATGCTGCTGGTCGCGCCGTGCATCGCGGCGCTGTTCGGCGTCTTGCTGGGCGCGCCCACGCTGCGGCTACGCGGCGATTACTTAGCGATCGTGACGCTCGGGTTCGGCGAGATCGTACCGCAAACGTTCCTCAACCTCTCGCAATTTACCAACGGCCCGAACGGGATCAGTTCGCTCGATCAGCCTTCGCTCTTCGGGCACGGCTTCGGCTTCAGCGCGACGCCGTTCTACGAAGTGATCCTCGTGCTCATCGCGCTCGGCGTTTGGTTCGCGAGCAACCTGCAAAACAGCCGCCTGGGACGCGCCTGGATGGCGATTCGCGAGGACGAACTCGCCGCGCGTCACATGGGGATCAACACGACGACCGCCAAGCTTGCGGCGTTCGCGCTGGGAGCCTCGTTCAGCGGTCTGGCGGGCGTCGCGTATGCCGCAAAGCTCGACCTCGTTTCGCCGGACCAGTTTCAGTTCAACGTGAGCGTGCTCGTGCTCTCGATGCTCGTGCTGGGCGGCATGGGGAACATCTGGGGCGTGATCGTCGGCAGCCTCGTCCTCTCGTTCCTCAATAGCTTCCTCTTGCCGCAATCGACGAACCTCGCGCACGAGATCGGCTTGACCTGGCTCGACTTCACCAACTACCGCTTCATGCTGTACGGCGTGATCCTCGTGGCGATGATGTTGTTCCGTCCCGAAGGCTTGATCCCGAGCCGGCAACGCAAAGCTGAGTTTCACGAGGCGCTAGAGGATCCGTCCCTCGCGGCGCAAGAGCAGACCGAATATACGAGCGGTGCGGCCTGATGTCGTTCTTCCGCTTGACCGGGGTGCGCAAAGATTTCGGCGGCCTCGTCGCCGTCAACGACTTGTCGTTCGACATCGAGGCCGGGACGATCGTTGCGATGATCGGACCGAACGGGGCCGGCAAATCGACGGTCTTCAATTTGATCACCGGCATCTATGTCCCGACGCACGGCACGATCGACCTGGAAGACCGTTCCCTGGTTGGGCTCAAGACGTACGAGATCGCGGCGCTCGGGATAGCCCGGACCTTTCAGAACATCCGCCTTTTCGCGTTCATGTCGGCACTCGACAACGTCATGACCGGCGAACACGCGCGGATGCATGCCAATCTGCTCGGCTCGCTGCTCCACGTGCCCTCGGAGCGGCGCGAAGAGCGCGTCGTGCGCGAGCGCGCGCGAGAACTCCTGCGCTTCGTCGATCTGGAGCAACACGCGGGCGGGTACGCGCGGAACCTGCCGTACGGCTTCCAGCGCCGGCTGGAGATCGCGCGGGCGCTCGCGAGCGATCCCAAGCTCTTGCTCCTCGACGAGCCGGCTGCGGGGATGAATCCGCGCGAGAAGGACGATCTGATCGGTCTGATCGGACGCATCCGCGAGCGCGGCGTTACCGTCTTTCTCATCGAACACGACATGCATCTGGTGATGAACGTGAGCGAACGGGTCACGGTGCTCGACCACGGCGAGAAAATCGCCGAGGGGACCCCCGCGGAGGTTCGCAGCGACCCGCGCGTCATCGAAGCATATCTTGGCAGCGGGGCAACGCACTGAGCATGGCGCTGCTCGAAGTCGAAGGTCTCGCAGCCCACTACGGCCGCATCCAAGCGCTTTCCGGGGTGAGCCTGCGTGTCGAAGAGGGAGAAATCGTCACGCTGATCGGCGCGAACGGCGCGGGCAAGACGACGACGCTGCGCGCGATCAGCGGACTCATTCGTCCGAGCAGCGGAACGATTCGTTTCGCCGGTCAGGAGATTACGCGCACGACCCCCGATCTCATCGTGCGGGCGGGGTTGGTGCAGTCGCCCGAAGGCCGCCGCGTCTTCGCGCGCATGACCGTGCGCGAGAATCTCGAGTTGGGCGCCTACACCCGCGGCGTGCCGGCGGAAGTCGCGAGCGACCTGCAGCGCGTGATCGCGATCTTTCCGCGTCTCGAGGAACGCTTCGCGCAGAAAGCCGGGACGCTTTCGGGCGGCGAGCAACAGATGCTCGCCATCGGCCGCGCCCTGATGTCGCGCCCGCGTCTTTTGATGCTCGACGAGCCGTCGCTCGGGCTGTCGCCGATCCTCGTCGAAACGATCTTCGGCGTGATCCGGGAGATCAATCAACAGGGAACGACGGTCCTTCTCATCGAGCAGAACGCACGTCAGGCGCTCGCGATCGCCTCGCGCGGCTACGTGCTTGAAGTCGGCAAGATCGTCTTCGCAGAAACTGCCGCGAACCTGATGGCCAGCGAAGCGGTGCGCGCGGCGTACCTCGGCGGCGCGGCCTAGAAGCGCGTATACTTCGCGTATCGTGCGAGTTTGGGCGGTTCTGTTCAGCCTGCTGCTGGCGTTGTCGTCATCGCCGGCGCGGCTCTGCGCGGCCGGCACCGCATCAGGCGAAACGATCAGTATCCCTGCGACACCCGCTACGCCGAAGCTTCCCGCGTACGTTGCCCGGCCGTCGAGTTCTTCGCGCGCGCCCGGAGTCGTCGTGCTTCACGGCTGCGGCGGGTACACCAAGCGCTACGCGGCGATCGCGGATTGGCTGGCGAGCCACGGATACGTCGCCGTTGCGATCGATTCGCTTTCTCCTCGCGGCGAGAAGAACTCGTGCGACGATCCTAGCGGCTCGCGAAATGAAGCACAAGACGCGCGCGCGACGCTCGCCTGGCTGCGCTCGCTGCCCTACGTCGACGGTTCGCGCTTAGCGCTGCTGGGGTACTCGATGGGAGCCGTTGCGGCACTCGATATCGTCGTGCCGCGGGACGAAGCGACGCTACCGGACGGACTTCGAGCTGCGGTCGCCTACTATCCATCCTGCCGGAACCGTTCGGCGGCGAGCGTCAAGTTGCCGTTGCGAATCCTCGACGGCGAGGCCGACGATTGGACGCCCGCCGCGCCGTGCCAAGTTCTCGCGAGGGACGCCGATCAAATAGGAAAACCGGTCGTCATCACGACCTACCCGGGCGCGACGCACGCCTTCGACGTCAACGCACCCGACCGCGTCAGCTACGGCTATCATCTCCGCTACGATGCATCCGCCGGCGCCGACGCCGCAACGCAAACGCTGGATTTCTTGAGACGGCATCTCTAAGCGGTCGTTATGCGACGCCGGCTGCGTGCCGTTACGAGGGCACGTTCGCGATGAGCGTGTCCGGCAACGATTCGATCGTGGCCGCGTCGATCAATCGCAACGTGTAGTGCGCGAGGCGCGGTACGTAGACGCACGCGACGCCTTTGTCCGTCGGCGGACAACCGAGACCGGGAGCGACGTACGTGCCTGATGCGCCCTTCACGGCATCGATCGCGGAGAGATCGGTGCCGTAGAGCCGGCACATCGCGGCAGTGCCGGCCGGGCACCCGATCTCCGTCACATTCGGAGCCCGTACGAACGTGCCCGGCAAGGCCGCCCAGTTTCCCCCGGCGCCGGTCGCGGCATCGACGAGCTGCATCTCGAGAATCCCGAAGGCCCGATCGTGCAAGACGTCGGCGCGAAAATCTACGGCAAGCGTGCTCGCCGAACGCACGTGGACGTTCGCATCGGCAATCGCAACTGCCGTTTCATCGGGGAGGGATGCGGTGCACGGAGTGGCCCGTGCTTCACCGGCTTGCCGCACGCGAACCGCGACTTGGCGCGGTAGCGCGGCGTCGGCGCTCGCCAACGTGACGATGAGCGGCGTCGTCGAGAGATAGGGCGTCGACGACGGCTCGGCGATCAGCGCCGACGCGAGCTTCGGCCGCGGCGGTTCGACCGTCAATTCGAACACTTGCCCGGAGACGTTTCCGTCGCCCAAGAGCTGGGCCGTCACGTTCTGGCCGATGACGAGCCCCGAGCGCCCGAACGGCGGCCCGTCGAAGCACGCAGAGGTTGCCGTTGCGTTCGTCTCCTTGGTGTAGGTGACCCCATTGGCGAAGAGGCTATGAACGTACTCAAAACCCGAGCCGGCGAGGCGGATAAACGTGTCACCGAGTGCGGCGACCGCGGACTTCGCGTCAACTTCCGCCGGATGCGGTTGGACCGCCAGCGCAGCGGCGGTCTCGAAGGCGCGCCCAGCGCGCGGATCGTCTTCGTAGAACCGGATCTGCGCCGGACCCGGAGGCACGTTAGCCAGTGAAGCGCGCAACTCAACGCGCCGCGCGTCGAGTTGCGTTGCGGTCAGCGGAATCGGCGGCGCACTGCCGATTTGCATCTCGGCACGCGAGAGGCAGGCTGCCGAGGCAGATGAAGCGACCACGTCCAGCGTTTCCCCGGCCACCGGCGGATGGTGCGGAGCCGCGGTCACGCTCCACGGTCCATCGTTCGGAAACGCTAAACGCATCACCGCGGCTGCCGGTTGCGCGACCGGGTCGAACCCGAATCGTCCATTCAACGCAATCGTGTACGCACCGTCGGCGCTCGCGGCGAAGCGAGAGCGATCGACCACCGGCGCAGAGAGGCTCCGTGGGTCGAGCGGGATACGATACGGGGCGCGCCCATTAGGTGTGACGCGCAACGCGGCATCGTTCACGTAGCGTGACGTATGGTCGAAATGCAGCGGGATGCTAAAGCGGTCCGAGCGCTCGCAGACGCCATTTGCCGCGGCATCGTTGACGACCACGGGCGCTCGTTCGCTCGCCTGCGGATCGCCGATGGTGAAAAAAAGCACGTCCGAATAAGCGGCGGGGGGCCGGATCGTCGGGACTTTCAGACCCATGAGCAGTTCGTCGTTGCGCGTCGCCGACGGGTCGACCAATGTGAGGGTTGTCGGCAAATACTCGTATTCGAGACGTCCGGTTTGAACGAAGAGATGCCACACCGTCAATAAGGACGCAAGGTACGGCGCATAGGTCAGCGGGCTCGCAGCCCCGGCGACGCCGCCGAGGAACTGCGCCTCCGTAGGCGCGGCGAAGTTCGTTTGATAGACGGTGGCGTTCAGGGCCTGCTGGACGCAATTGCTGACCTCTGCGGACGGTTCTCCGGCGACGTAGCACGCATCGATCGTCGCCGGGCTCACGCCGAGACTCTGGGCGACCGACTCGATGCGATACTGCGCGCTCACCGGATCGATCGATCCGCTGCCGAGCGAGGAGAGGAAGTCGTTCAAGAAACTGTACCGGTCGACTGCGGCATTCGTGCCCTGCGCCATGTCTACGAAATCGGTTGGATGCGCCCCGACGTAGTCGCGCACGCCGTCGACGCCGCGCGTCTTTGCGTCCTCCGGAATGATGAAGAAGATCGGTATTCCGCGGTCGCTGCCGGCGCCGTAGACGAAATGGATCCGCCCTGACGGGACGGCGGGCGCGTTCTTGCGCGGCCGGCGGTTGGAAAAGAGTTGGTCGGCGGAACTGCTCCGCTCGAACAGCCAGTGCTGGCGCGCCGTTTCGGTGATGAAGGCGACGTTGACGTGATAGTTTACCGTGCTTGGCGGGCGCCGATAATCCGGAAAGTCGACGTCGACGACGTCTCCGGGTTTGAGCGCCGGAACAAGGGCGGCCGGCAACGTGATGCTCGTTTTCCCGATCGAGCGCGTTACCGTAGCATCGATGTGCGATCCCGCTTGCGGACCGGCACTCGCGGTGACGACAAACGGTGCATTCCCGCTTCCCACGGCAGCCGACGCGCAAAGCAACGAGGCGAGGGCAAGCGCAACCAGGAAAGCGTAACGCCGGGCGCACAAGCGCATAGAGAGAAGGGCGAAGTTCAGCCGACGGTCGTGGCGCGGTTCGCGCTGAGATGTTGAGCGCCAAAAACCGGCTCGCCGCGGACGATCGTCGCCAAGATTTCGTACTGTTCGTTCCAGATCGAGAGATCGGCGCGCTTTCCGGGCGCGATCGTCCCGGCCTCGCGTTCGATGCCGAGCAATCCGGCCGGCGACGCGGTCGCGCTGATGATGGCCTGTTCGAACGGAATCGAGGCGTAAGCCATCAGGTTTCGCACCGCCCGGTCGGCATGCAGCGCACTGCCCGCGATCGTTCCGTCTTCGGCCCTTACGACGCCGCCTTCGATCCGGTAACCACTTCCGGCGGGAGCCATGTAGTCGGACGCGAGCACGAGACGTTCGCGCAAGGTGCGATACAAAATGTCGATCATGACCGGAGCGACGTGATAACCGTCGCAGATGACTTGGACCGTCGTGCGCGGCTCCTGGATGAAGGCCGCCAAGATCGAAGGCTCGCGGTGATCGAGCGGCGGCATCGCGTTGAAGGCGTGCGTCAGCGTACGGAAACCGAGCCCGATCGCGAGAATCCCGTCGCGGTATTTCGCGGAGGTGTGTCCCGCCGAGCATACGATTCCCTGATCGCGGAAGAAACGCGTGGCCTCGTCGACGCCTTCGACCTCGGGCGCCATCGTCACCAGCACGAGCGCTCCGCGGCACGAGTCGATCATCGCCTTCGAGCGTTCCGGATTTGCCGAGATCAACCAGTCGTGACGGTGAACGCGACGGAACTTCGGGTTAAGGAACGGTCCCTCGAAATGCAGTCCGAGACAGCGTGCGCCCGTAATCTGAGGGTGTTCGAGCAGCGCGTGCGCTGCTTCGGCGACTTCCTCGGCGGCGTGCAGCATCGACTCCCAAGGAGCCGTCATGATCGTTGCGACGAAGCCGGTGACTCCTTGCGAGGCATATGCGTGCGAGGCAACGTCGACGGCGTTACCTTGGTCGCGATTGAACAAAACGTCGTCGGCGCCATTTGAATGGACGTCGATCATGCCCGGCGCGATCGTCGTATGAGCCGGCAAGCTGAAATCGCTGGGACCTTCTCCGCCGAGAATGTCGGCGACGCGGCCGTTCTCGATGACGATGCGGCCGTACTGGAGCGCTCCGGTGCCTAGCGCGAGACGTGCCGGGCCGAGCGTAAAGGAACGTAACACCTGTCGGTGGTTCGGGACGCCGCTTCGGTGGCCCTAGTGTTCAGCCGCGTCCCAGGAGCCGGTCGAGAGCCCGTCGCAAATTCGGTCGCGAGCTGACATCGCCGGACACTTGTGACGTCACATTTTTCGCGTCGCCGCGCCGTGCGCGTTCGGACAGTCGCTGCATGTGCGCTTCGGCGTGAGCCTCGAGCGTTTGGCGCAAAGCGCCGAGTTCGTTCCAGGCTGCCGCCGCGCGCCCCGTCTGCGCGGCTTCGAAAAAGTCCAGCGCCGAGATCGTAAAGATGCGGGACGTCGCGATGCCGCGTTCGCGCAAGTAACGCGCGGCCAGCTCGACGACGGTGCGGCGCTCCGCGGGAGTCTCGTTGTCGGCGATCGTATGCGCGAGCAGCATCGGTTTGCGGAGTTCCGCGACTCGCGCGTAGAGGTTGAGCTCGTTCTCGGAGAGTTGGCGCGAGAAGAGTCCGACCACTTCGCTCGCCGCCGCCGCAGCCGCAAGCGCAACCTCTTCGGCGTTCGGATCGCCCGAATCGAAGGCAGGCGCGTGCACGATCACGAGCTGGCGCGGAAGGTTCCAAGGGACTTCGATGAGCACCGGCGAGAGCGCAGCTTGCGCCACCGCCGCGCCCGCATCGATCTCGTTCCACTTTCCTGCGTCGTCGAGCGAATAGGCGCGGTTACGATCGCCATAGCGCACGTGGATCGGGAAGCGCGCTTCGCTTCCGACCGAATCGTCCAGCAATCGCGTCCCCGCGATCGCATTGATCAAGCTCGACTTGCCGCGCCGCAGCGCGCCCAAAATGACGACACGGTATCGCTCCGGCCGCAAGCCTCGATCGTACGCTTCCGGAACGAAAGCCGCCGTCTCGAGATCGTCGTCCGCGAAGAGCGCGACGCTCGGGGCCGCCTTCCGCTCCGGAAGGAGCGCACGCCGCCGATCGTCGATGGCCGAGAGTTTCGCAAGCGCGGCTTTGAGATTCGCGAGGACAGCGCTCCGGGCTGCGGAGTCGCCCGAGAGTGCGAGCGCGCGATCGATCGGGCCGAGCGTTTCGGCGCGCAAGGTTGCGCGGTCCGCCTCGAGCGTCGTGGAGAGATCGGCATAGGCCGCGCCGATCTTTCCGGCGATTTCGTCGAAGAGCGCTGCGAGTTCACGTTCGAGGTTAGGCAAGAACCTCTCGACGAGATCGGCTCCGAGTTCGCGTTTCATATACGTTCCGTGAGGATGGGTTGCGAACGCAGTCGCCACTTCGTGCACGAACGAGACGGTCGGCTTGCCGAGCGCCTCGAGGACGATCGTCGACGCGATGCCGTTCGCGAGGTCGCGCGACCACACCCCGCTGCCGGGTTCGCCGCCCAGACGCAGCGCCACCGCATCGGCGACGCGCAGGCCCGGATGGTCGCGTTCGAGCAACTCGAGAGCGCGCGACACGTGACCAGCGACATGTTCGGCAAAACGCTTGAAGCTCGCGCTGACCGTCGCGTCCGCCAAGATGTGAAGTTTCCCGCGATCCCGGAGCCGTTCGATGTCGGCTACGTCGATTGCGGTGGCAAGAGCGCGTACCAACTCCCCGGCGAGCGTGCGGGCTCGGGCCTCGATCCAGTCCTTACGTTCCACCCCGGCACGCAGCGTGTCGTCGCGTTGCCGGGCGAGGACGCGCTCGCCTTCGACCAGTGTGTCTTCGGCCCGTACGCGCTCCGCAGCCAGCTCGGCGTGGTCGCTTGCGAGCAGTACCGCCTCGCGCTGCAAACGGATGGAGGTCCGCTCGCACAGGCCGTTGAGAACGCCGAGCACGCGCAGCACGCGGTCGGCTTGAGCCCGTTCTTCGAGCGAACGCTCGAGGGCGGCCAGCAAGCCCTCGAAGCCGCTGGCCGCGCGCAGTGCGGCGTCGTCCTCGAGCAATCCCATGGCGTAGTCGCGCGCGGAGACCGAAAAGACTTCGGCGGTCGGCGCGAAGCGCGCCGCGCGCTCGCGAATCCGGTCGCGCGCGTGTTCCCAAGCGGGCCGTCCGTCGCTTTCGGGCGCGCGCCACAGGTCGATCTTCGTTTGGATGATGAAGATCGTTCGCACGTGCTCGCCGATCAGCCCGAGAAAGGCCGCGTCGCTTTCGCTGAACGGCTGCTGCGTATCGATCAAGTACAGGACCGCGTCGGTGCGCGGGAGATAGGCGAGCGTCGCGCGACGGTGCGCCGGATTGAGCGAGGCGAGGCCCGGCGTGTCGGCGACGACGAAACCACCGGCGAGAAACGGCGAGTCGACGCGTACGATAACGAACGACGGCGCTGCGTCGTCGTCGGCAGTCGCGTCGTGCAGGGCGCCCGGTGCGTCGAGGCCGACCGCGACGAAGCGTTCGAGGCGGTCGAGTGGGATGCGTTCCTCGCGACCCGACGGGTAACGCGCCGTCGCGGACTCGACCAGAGCGTACTCGAGTTCGGTAATCGTCGCGGTCGACGGATTGATGTCGACGGCGAGCAGTCCTCCCACGCGGCCCTGGGCATCGCGCCGCACTTTGCCGAGCAGCGCGTTCAGAAGATACGATTTCCCGCTCGAGAATTCGCCGGCGACGGCTAGGGTGAAACGCCGTTCGAGACGTTCGCGCTCCGCCTCGATTCGCTCGAGCTCGGCCTGGCGAGCCGGCCACGGCGCGAGTTCCGCACTCGCAAGCAAATCGCGCAACGCGTCGAGCGCGGCGACGACATCTCTTGGGGCCTCCGGCATCGACCTACGAGCGAATCAGCGCAAGCGCTTCGTCGCGGTGCCGCTCCATCGATTCCTTCGTATCGCCTTCGACGTTGAGTCGAAGGAGCGGCTCCGTGTTCGAGGGCCGCACGTTCATCCACCAATCGGAATACGAGATCGTCAGTCCGTCGAGGTGATCGATCTTCGCGTCCTTATAGCGTTCCTGGATCTCGCCGAGTTTCGCGGGGATGTCGCGCACGCGACTGTTGACCTCGCCCGAGCGAAAGCGCGTATCGATGGGCGCGACTACGGCACTGACCGGCGCGTGCGCTTCACTGAAGACTTCCAGACACTGCAAGAGCGCGATCATGCCGGAATCCGCGAACCAGTTGCCGCGAAAGTAGAAGTGCCCGGAGTGCTCCCCGCCGAAAATGACGTCCTCGTCGCGCATGATCTTTTTGATCAGCGAATGACCGACGGGGGAACGCCGCGGCACGCCGCCGGCGCGCTCGATCGCTTCGGGCACGCTCCGGCTGGAAATCAAGTTGTAGAGGATCTTCGCTCCGGGGTCGCGTTTGAGCGTGTTGATTCCGACCAGCGCGGTCACCATGTCGCCGCCGATCAGCCCGCCTTTTTCGTCGACGATGAACATGCGGTCGGCGTCGCCGTCAAAGGCGGCTCCCAAGTCGCACCCGTTCTCGATCACGGCCTTCTGCAGATCGACCATGTTCTCCGGCTCGATCGGGCTCGCCGGGTGGTTCGGGAAGGTTCCGTCGAGTTCGAAAAACAGCGGAATCACTTGGCACGGAAGGTGTTTGAAAACGTGCGGAACGGTGAGTCCCGCCATGCCGTTCCCCGCGTCGATCGCGATCTTGAACGGCTTGATCGTTGAGGGATCGATGAAGCTCAAGCAATGGCTCGCGAACTCATCCAGGATCTCTTTGTGCGAGATCGTCCCGCGGTGCTCCGCCGGCGGTCCGTACGTTCCGCTCGCCACCTGATCGCGAATTCGCGCGAGGCCGGTCTCGAGCGAGATCGCTTGCGCGCGGTCGCGCGTGAACTTCATGCCGTTGTAGTTAGCCGGGTTGTGCGACGCCGTGATCATGACGCCGCCCGCGAAACCGTATTTTCCGACCGCGAAGTAGAGTGCGTCGGTCGAGACGAGTCCGACGTCGGTGACGTCGGCGCCGGCCTCGTTCGCACCGCGCGCGAAGGCCTCGAAGAGCTTTTGGCCCGACGGGCGCATGTCGCGGCCTACCACGATCGACCCCAGTCCGAGTTGTTCGACGAACGCGCGCCCGATGCCGTACGCGATGTCGTCGTTGAATTCGTCCGGATAGATTCCGCGCACGTCGTAGCTCTTGAAGATCGAGCTGAGCCCGGCCATTGAGACACCGGCCGTCGAGACATCGGACGTCGAGACATCGGCCGGCGACACGCCCGCGATCGAAACGTCGGGCTCGGCACTCGCCGCCGGCGCGGCGTCCGGGACGGTGACGAAGGCTTCGATCGCTTCGGCGCACTTCTCGGGCTCTTCTTCGAGTGGAAGGATGCCCGACGCGGGTAGCGTCACCAAATGCGCGTCCTTGGCGAGCCGCACGAATTCATGCGCGCGCTCGAGCGGGCTCGTTTTCGACGCGCGCTCGCCCCACAGAACCAAAAGCGGCGCTTCGACGAACGGGAGATCGCGCGCCACGTCACAGTTCAGCGCGCCGCCCAAGAAGTGCGCGGGCACGAAGCGCGCCCCCGGTTGATGGGTGACCGCGTAGTAGTGGTCGAGAACTTCGGGCGTCACCGAGGCGGCCGACGCGTACGCCTGGTTGCGCAAGAAGCGCGCGATCGACGGCTTCGAGGCGAGTCCGTTGAAGGCACTTTCGCCTGCGACCGGAGAGCGAAAAAACGAGGTTGTCGCGCGACGTGCGAGGCTCGGTTCGGAGTCGAGAACTCCGAGGCCGGTGGGACAGCTCACGACGAGATGCTCGACCAGTTCGGGTACCCGTGTCGCCGCCCGGATGGCGTAGGCCGCGCCGAGCGAGGTCCCCACGAGCGTGAGCGGTTCGGTCGTGAATTCGCGGATCGCGTCCACGATCTGTTCGACGAACAGCTCGGCGCTATAGTCGACATCGGGCATTTCGGAGAGGCCGCAGCCCAGCAGATCGAAGGCGATGACCCGATGGCTCTCGCCGAGGATGGGCGCGATTTTGCGGAATTCGTACGACGAAGCGCCGGCGCCCAGGCCGTGCACGAGCAGCAGAGGCGGCCCCGCGCCCAGTTCGGTCGCGAAAATCTCGTGCCCGCGCCACTGCCACCGGCGCCGCACGCCGCCGATGTGATCGACCGGCAGCGGCCCGCTCGCGCGTAGACCCCGGTTGACGAGCACTGCTGCCGCCCCGGTGAGTCCGATCGCCCCGAGCGGCCGGAGCAGTTTGCGAAATTTTTCGAATGATCCCACACGCGCCCTATTCGCTCAGGAGGCGGAGGGCCTTGCGGCTGGGTTTCAGCTTCGCCAGTGTTGGAAATAGAGTCCGTGTGCTAAAACGCCGGCCGGGGCGGTCCCACGGCGGAAGGTTGTTATTCGGCACCGCTCTGGCGGTGTGGTTCGGCTTGCCATTTCCGCTCGAAGCGCGAGCCGATAGCTGCTGGCCGGTCACGAGCGGCAGCCGGGTTTCGCTTATGTCGGACGCTAAGGATCCCGACGTGTTTCTGTGGGATTCCCGCGAGCGTCTGATCGACTATTCCGCCGGGGAGTGGGGCGACGCGCAGGCGATTTTCGCGCACACGATCCTAGCGCGACCGGGAACCCCCGCCGTGGTCGTCAGTTGCGAGTCCGGCGTCGCTCATCCGCGGTTCCAATCCGGTTCCCGGGACGCGATCGGCGTCCGGATCATGTCGGGGCCCTACCGGGGGCGTTTCGGTTGGGTTCTTTCGAGCGACATTCACCCGCTGCGCGGCCCGCACGACTCGAGCGTCGTCGGAACGCCGCGAAACTGACGGACCGCTCGGAACGACGGTCAGCACACCTTCCCGCTCGAATTGCGTGAAGGCGATTCCGTAGGCCCGTTCGAGGATCGCCGGGTCGAGCGCGTCCGGCGGTGCGCCGTCGGCTAAAAGCTCGCCCGCGGCGACGACGAGAATCCGGTCGGCAGCGGCGGCCTGCGTGAGGTCGTGGAGCACCGCGACGACGCTGCGCGCCCCCCGTGCGAGCGTGAGTAGCAGACTCAAGATTTCGTGCGCGAAGCGCGGATCGAGGTGACTCGTCGGCTCGTCGACGAGGACGACGCTCGCTTCTTGCGCGAGCGCGAGCGCGAGCCGAGCGCGTTGCCGTTCGCCCGAGCTAAGCGTTTCGAACGGCCGCTCCGAGCAGCCTTCGAGATCGACGTGACGCAGCGCCACGTCGACGCAGCGGCGATCGCTCTCGCGCTCGCCCCACTCCCACCAGTCGCGGTGGGCGAAGCGCCCCGTCGCAACGACATCGCGAGTGCTCGTTCCGTAGGGCAACTCGCTTTCGCTTCCGAGCAGCGTTACGCTGCGCGCGCGCTCGCGCGCCGAGAGGCGATGAACCGGCGCACCGTCGATCGTCACCTCGCCTGCCAGCGGCCGGATGAAGCCCGCGATGGTGCGCAGAAGCGTCGTCTTGCCGGCGCCGTTCGGTCCCACGATCGCGACGAATTCTCCCGGCGCGACCTCGAAGCTGATGTTCTCGAACAACGTGCGCGTTCCGGCGGCGACGCGCACGTCGCGCAGCGCTACGTGCCCCACATTCGCGTCGCCGAGGCGGGACGGAGATAGAGGTAGAGAAACGTCGGGACGCCGATGATCGCCAGCAGCACGCCGAGCGGGATTTCAGCCGGCGCCCACAGCGTTCTACTCGCCGCGTCGGCCAGCGGCACGAGTGCTGCGCCGAGCAGAGCACTCGCCACGAGGGCCTTGCGCCCGTCGGTCCCAAGCAGGCGCCGCGCGAGATGCGGAACGATGAGGCCGACGAAACCAATCGTTCCCGCGAGCGCGACCGCCGCCGCGGTGAGCAGCGTGGCCGCGCTCAGGATCATCCAGTTCGCGCGCGCGACGTCGAGCCCGACGGCTCGCGCCACGTCGTCGCCGAGACGCAGCGCGTTGAGCGCGGGAACGACGGCCAGGGCGAGTCCGATCCCGGCGAGCGCATAGGGAGCTGCCCAAAGCAGTTCGTTCCAGCCGCGCCCGGCGATCGAGCCCGCGAGCCACGCGAGAATCGTCGACGAACTCGCGCGTCCGACGCGCGTGAGGGCGAGCGCGACGAACGCCGAGAAAAGCGCCGAGAGCGAAATGCCTGCGAGGATCAAACGCTCCGCGTCGAGGCCGCTTCCGCGACGCGCCAGAAAGGCGACCGCGAGTGCGGTCGCGAGGCCCGCCGCAAATCCGAGCGCCGGAACGAACGGAATCGCAACTCCGGCGGCGATCGCGAGCGCGGTCGCGAGCGCCGCCCCCGAACTGATCCCGGTCAAGAACGGATCGACTAGCGGATTGCGCAGCATACCTTGCAGTAGGAAGCCCGAGACGGCGAGCGCGGCGCCGACGAGCGCCGCGATACAGACGCGCGGCGCGCGTAACTGCCAGACGATGGTGGCCACGTCGCCGCTTGCGTGCGGATGGAGAAGCGTCCAAGCGACGGTCGCAACCGGAAGCTCGCTGCCGCCCACGAAAAGGCCCAGCAGCATCGCAGCACAGGCTGCGAGCGCCAGACATCCGAGGCGCAGCGCGACGGTCATCGCGTGGAGACTTCGACAAAAACGCGCCGTCCCGGTGCCGGATAGCCGAAAACCGGCGCGTACTGGGTGTTGCCGAGGTTGAAGCCCCGAACCGTCAGGATCGCATGGGGCGCGAGCTGGTAGCGTACGTACGCGTCGAAGGTGCTGTAGGCATCGTAGTTTTGCGCTAGCGGCGAGACGCTGGCGGCGTCGTCGCCGTCGGATCCCATGACGACCCAGTTGAAGCCGTAGGCGAACTTCGTGGCCCCGAACGGATGGGTGAGCGCGAGGGTTGTCTGACCCACCGGGTTGTGGGGAAGTCGCGCGCCGGTCACTTGATCGATCGCGAGATAGAGATCGGTGTAGCTCGCTTCGACCGCGAGACCGCGATAGAGACGCGAGGTCGCCGTCAACGCGACGCCCGCCGTCGAGGCGCGCTGCGCGTTGACCGGAAGAAAGAGCGGCGGCGCGAACACGATGAAGTTCGAACCGTTGCGGTCGAACCAGCCGGCTGAAAACGTTACCGGGCGAGTCTCGTACGCGACGGTCACGTCGGCCGTCTGCGCCTTTTCGGGCAACAAATTGGGATTCGAGAAGCCGGGATAGTACAGATCGCTGAGCGTCGGGACGATGAACGATTCGCCGACGTTACCTGCGAAGCGGAAGTTGCCGGCGTTAATGATGCCACCGAAGGACGGTGCGAGAAGAGATCCCGCCGGCGAATCGTTTTCGCCCCGTAAACCCACGGTGAAACGGCTTCCCGCGAACGGCGAGGCGCCGATTTGAAAATATGCGGCGCTTTGAGCCTGCGCGCTGCCGAATCCGTGGGCCGGAATCGGTGAGGCGCTCGGCTGAGGTACCGCAGGAAAGGTGAACACGCCGCTCGAGCGCGAGAGATCGATCCCGACGGTGGCGTCGAGCAGTTTGCCTGAGATGACGTCCTTGAGCGAGATCTGACTCCGTCCGGTGTAGGTATCGCTCTCGCCGCCGTTCCCAATCGGATCGTTGTAGGCGAGTCGTGTGTCGGACCCGGTCACCGTCAAACTCAAGCGCGAGCTCGCGACATCGCGCTCGACTTCGAACAAGCCGCTATCGTACGACGTATCTTGGGTTGCGGTCGTCGACGGAAAGTAGAGACTTCCCGGGACGCCGACGTCGCTGGCCGAGGCGTCGAGGCGTCCGCGCACGACGAAACCGTCGGACAGCGGAACGTTGAAGTTCAATCTTCCGGCGCTCATATCGCCATAGGCGAAGTCGCGCACGCCGCCGGGGAACGTCGTACCCGGACCGTACGCAAAGCCCGGATACGGGTAATCGTTGGTCGCGACGTGCCGTTCGAGCGTTAAGCCGACGTCTTGCGTTCCGAAGCCGGCCCGAAAGTCGCGATCGCCGTACGAACCGGCCGAGGCTTCGAGGTATTCGCCGCGCGGCACGCTCGTGATGATGTTGATCACGCCGCCGGCAGCGCTCGTTCCGTAGAGCGTCGAAGAGCCGCTCTCGACGACTTCGATGCGGCTCACGCCGATCGTCGAAAACTGACCCAGTTGCACCGTGCCTTGCGTCGGATCGGTGACGGGAAATCCATCCACGAGCACCAACGTCTGCTCGGAGGATGCGCCGCGAATCCCGTAACCGACTTGCGCGCCGAAGGGCCCGTACGCGAACAGATCGACTCCGGGAACTCCAACGAGAGCGTCGGCGACGGTGCGCGACCCGAACGCGTCGATGCGCGCGCGGTCGACGACGAAGGTCGGCTTCGAATCCTGTCCGATCGGTTCGAGGTGCCGGTCGGCGGTCGTGACGGAGCCGATCTGTTGCAAGGTCAAGTCCGAACCCGGCGACGGGCTCGGGGAAGGGACCGCGACCGTTTCGGCTTGCGCCGGAGATGCTGCGGTCAGAAGAGCGGCCGCCAAGGCGCCGCCACGAGCGAGTCTCAACACGTTAGCCCAACCTTTACGCGAGGTGGTAAGTAACGCGTCCGCTCGAGTATCCTGACTCGCGGATCGATGCCTTCGTTCCCGTAACCTTCCCGCCGTTTCCGGCAGTGGTTCCGAGCGGCTCCCCGCTTACAGTGGCGCGACCGTCCCGGACTCTCACCGGGTTCCTCGTTCGCGAACGCCTCAACGTTAGATATGCGCCGTGAGCGCACTCTCCTGTGCTGCCGCACGAGCTTCGCCAGGCGCCGCGGCAGCCGGGCCGAACCGGTCTCTCATCATGGTGCTCCTGCGGGGTGCGGTGCTTGCCGGGCTGATGGCCCTCGCAGCGTTCGCGCCGGCGGATTCGCAAACGAAGCCGCGCATCGTCTCGCTGATCCCGTCGCTGACCGAAGATCTCTTCGCTATCGGCGCCGGGCCGCAGGTCGTCGGCGTTTCGGCGTGGACCGATTTTCCGCCGCAGGCGACGCACTTGCCGGTCATCGGAAGCGCGTCGTCGGTCGACACCGAGCAGGTGCTGCGCCTGCATCCGGACGCGGTGGTCGGCATTCCCGCGCAAGCCCCGCTCGTCGCCGATCTGCGGCGAGCCGGACTACGGCCCGCTCTGCTCGCCGACGACTCCTACGATGACATCTTTCGCGACCTCAGTCAGCTCGGTCGCATCAGCGGTCACGCGAGCGAAGCGGCCGCACTCGAGACGCGCTTGCGCGCGCGAACGGCCGAGCTCGAGCACAGCGTGCGGGGGACGTCGCGGCCGCGCGTGTTCGTGGTTCTCGGCGTCGCTCCGATCTACACCGTGTCCGACAGTTCGTACATCGCGGAGTTGATCGCGCTTGCCGGCGGACGCAACGCCGCCGGAAACTTGAAGGACGTCTACCCGCGGTTCAGCGCCGAAGCGTTGGTTGCGCTGCAACCCGACGCGATCGTCGCCGACAGCCAGAGCGGGCTCGCCGGCGTCCTCGATCGCGCTCCGTGGAACGCTCTGCGCGCGGTGCGCGAACGGCGCGTGTACGTTCTCGACGACGCAGCTCTGCTCGAGCGGCCGGGACCCCGTTACAACGAAGGCCTGGCCTGGCTGATCGCTCGTTTGCACCCGCATGGCACGTAGCAGTCAACTCGCCGCGCCGCCCCAGGAGCGCGGTCTCGTCGTCGCCGTCGACGTGCGCGATCCAAAGCGTCCGCTCGAACCCGAGCTCGCGGAGTACGAAGCTTTGATTCGCGCCGCCGGGGCAGCGGTCGCGGGACGAGTCGTGCAGCGTCTCGACGCACCCGACCCGGCGACGCTGCTCGGCAGCGGCAAAGCGCACGAGATCGCAAACCTGGCGAAAGAACTCGAGGCGACGACGCTCTTCGTCTTCAACGACTTGCGTCCGCGCCAGCGTACGAACCTGGGCAAGATCGTTCCGATCCCGATCGTCGATCGAACCACCGTGATCCTCGACATCTTCGCGCAACGCGCGCGCAGCCGCGAAGGTAAGTTGCAGGTCGAGCTGGCGCAGTTGCGGCACTCGCAAGCCAACCTCATCGGCGCGAATACCGCCCTCTCGCGTCTCGGCGGCGGTGTCGGTACGCGCGGTCCCGGCGAAACGAAGCTCGAAGTCGACCGGCGCCGCATCCAAGCGCGCATCTCGGTTCTGCGCGAGCAACTCGAAGACGTGCGCCGCGCGCGAGAAACGCGCCGTGCGCCGTCGGGCGCGATCCCGCTCGTCGCGCTCGTCGGCTACACGAACGTCGGAAAATCCTCGCTGCTCAATCGGCTCTCGCACGCTCGAGGCGACGCCGGCGCGTTCGTTGCGGATCAGCCCTTTGCGACGCTCGACCCGACGCTGCGCCGCGTCTACCTCGAGCCTGGCCTCTACGTGCGGCTCGCCGACACCGTCGGTTTCATCACCGATCTGCCGAAAGAGCTCGTCAACGCCTTTCGCGCGACGCTCGAAGAGCTCGATCAGGCGGACGTGCTAGTCCACGTGCTCGACGCTTCGAACGCGGATTGGCCGCGTCAACGCGCCAGCGTCGAGGGAATTCTGCACGATCTCAAGCTCGACGCCAAGCCGACCGTCCTCGCGTTCAACAAGAGCGACGTGCGCGACCCGCACGCCGGACCGCTGCCGCCCGGTTCGATCGCGATCTCAGCGCGAACCGGTGACGGGCTCGAGCAACTGCGTGGCGCGATCGCCGCCTCTCTCGCTGCGAGCGCACACGCGTGAGACGCTACGTCGCGCCGCTGCTCTGCGCGGTACTGGTCGCGTGCAACTCGAGCGCGAAGGTGCTCGGCGGCGATCCGCTCGTGCGAACCTTCCGCACGATCCGGCCCAGCGTCGTGCTCTTTACGATGAAGATTCCCAGCGACGACGAGAAGAAAAAGGGCCAGTTCGACGACGCATACGGTTCGGGTGTGATCGTCGCGAGCGGCCCGTGGGGCAGTCAGATCTTGACCGTCGAGCACGTCATCCGCGACGCGCGCGATCTGAAGGCCACGGTCGGCGAACGGCGTCTGCTACCGGCCCGCGTCACCGCGAGCGATTCGAAAGAAGATCTCGCGCTGGTCGAGGTCACCGCGCCGGGCCTTCCCGTCGCCGTGCTCGGGACGTCGCGCGGTCTCGACCCAGGGGAGCCGATCGGAGTCGCCGGCTATCCCATTCCCGACGCCTTCGAAGACGAAGGCCTCGGCGTCGCAACCTCGGTGTATGCCGGCCGCATCTCGAGCATTCGCAAGGACGCGCTGGAACTCGACCTGCCGGTCATCCCCGGTGAGAGCGGCGGGCCCGTGTTCGACGTCCAGAACGGAACCGTGATCGCGCTCGCCGAGTCGCGCTTCGACGAAGAGAAAGCGATCGGTTTCGGCATTCCGATCGACGACGCGCGCCGGTTCCTCAAGGGCAAACTGCACGGCCCGCTCCCGACCTCGCCGCCGGGTTAGCGCTACGTTCGAGCCGGTGACGGAGCTACGGTGACCGCGGGGACGGGCGGCGGCGCGACGTCGGCGCTCAGCGTCAGCGCTACCGGCTGCTCGATCACCGCCGTCTTGTCTTTGCCGACGGCCACGGGGATCGGTGACGGAGCTTGGTAGCCGGTTGCCGTGATGACGACTTGTTGCGTTCCGATCGGTACCTTGGGAAGCGTGAAGGCGCCCTGCGGGTCCGAGCGCGTGACGTACAGCGAGCCGACGCTGACGAGCGCACCCGAGATCGGACCGTTGGTCTTCGCGTCGATGACGCGGCCCGTGATCGCGCCGTAGTCTTGAACGCCGATGTAGTTGGGGTCGCATCCTTTGTCGCCCAAGGTCGCCGCCAAGACGGCGACGAGCAGGCCGAGGCGCAACCGCCGGGACGGGGAGAAGGTGCGGCTCATGACTGGGAAATTGGCGAAGGTTCGTTCCGCCCCTCGCGAAACTGAAGCCCGATGAGCCCCTACGGCCCGGTCGTCATCTTCCTCGGAGTCGCGCTCGTCCTGGCGGTGATCTTTAGCCTCATCCCGGGCTTGCTCGCCCGGCGCAAACCGAATCCCGTCAAAGCGCAGCCGTACGAATGCGGGGTCGAACCGACCTCGACGGTCGGCGGCCGGTTTTCCATCCGCTTCTACCTTATTGCGATGCTGTTCGTCGTGCTCGACGTCGAGGCGGCGTCGTTCTTCCCGTGGGCCGTGCAGATGCACGCCCTGCGAATGTACGGCCTCGTCGAGATGGTCGCGTTCGTGGTCGTTCTCGGTATCGGTTACGCCTACGTGTGGCGGAAAGGGGGTTTCCAATGGAGGTGATGCCGGGACAGTTCCTCCTCGGAAAACTCGACGACGTCGCTCGCTGGGCGCAGAGTTCGAGCGTCTGGCCGCTTACCATGGGTTTGGCGTGCTGCGCCATCGAGATGATGAGCTCGCTCGACCCACAGCACGACCTCGCGCGCCTCGGTTCGGAAGTTTTCCGCTCCTCGCCGCGCCAAGCCGACCTCATGATCGTTTCGGGCCGCGTCGCGCAAAAAATGGCGCCGATCATCAAACGGCTCTACGACCAGATGGCCGATCCCAAGTGGGTCATTTCGATGGGCGCGTGCGCAAGTTCGGGAGGCGTGTTCGACAATTATGCGATCGTGCAAGGCGTCGACACCGTCATCCCGGTCGACGTCTACGTGCCGGGCTGTCCGCCGACGCCCGACGGCTTGATTTATGCGATCAATCTGATCCAGCAGCAAATCCGCGAAGGCGGTCGCGGCGGGATCTTCGCGCGAGCGTAACATGCCGAGTCCGCAGACACCCTCGATCGCCGGGACAGCCCTCGACCCGACGAGTCTTCGCCCGCCCATAGCCGACGCTGAAATCTTCCGCGTTACTCCGGCCGAGTTGCGCGAGCGACTGCTCGCGCTGAAGAACGAAGGGCTCGCGATGCTGCTCGACATCGGCGCGGTCGATTATCTCGAACGCGACCCTCGCTACGACGTCGCCTACCACATGCTGGCGCTCTCCGCGGCGGCGGCCGGTAAGGGCCTCGTCTCAACTCCGCGGCGCGTGCGCGTGCTGGTCGGCGTACCCGCGGGCGAAACGACGCTTCCCTCGGTGAGCGATATTTGGCCGAACGCGGATTGGGCCGAACGCGAGATCTTCGACCTGTTCGGAATTTCGTTCGCGGGCCATCCCAATCTCAAGCGCATCCAAATGCCGTACGACTGGGTGGGTCACCCGCTGCGCAAAGACTATCCGCTGCGCGGACCGGCGCGCGAGGCGACTCCACGTCCGTCCTTTGCGCTCAAGAGCAACGTGCCCGCCGGCGTGCCGCCGTCCGGAAAAGTAGCGCAAGCGCTGCAGCGTCAGATCGCCCGCGCTCGCGGTCAAGCCGAACCGCCCGAGCCCAAAGACGGCGACGCCACATGAGTTTGACCGAAATCGACGTCATCGAACGCGACGGAGACATGATGACGCTCTCGATGGGGCCGCAGCACCCGTCGACGCACGGCGTCCTTCAGGTGATGGTCAAGCTCTCCGGCGAGACGATCGAAAAGGCCGACATGGAGATCGGCTACCTGCACACCGGCATCGAGAAGTCGGCCGAAAATCTCTTTTGGACCCAAGCAGCCACCGTCATCGAGCGGATGGATTACCTCTCTCCGCCCAGCAACGCGCTCTGCTACGTGTTGGCCGTGGAGCGGTTGCTCGGCGTCACCGATAGAATTCCGCCGCGGGCTCAGGCCGTCCGCGTCATGATGTGCGAGCTCGCGCGCATCGCCTCGCATTGCGTGTGGCTCGGGACGCACGGGATCGATCTCGGTGCCATCGGCGCGTTCTTCTACACCTTCGACATGCGCGAGAACATCCTCGACCTGGTGGAAGCCTCCGGCGGGGCGCGCATGCATCCGAACTACTTCCGGATCGGCGGTCTCAACGGGGACATCCCGCGCGGATTCCTCGAGCGGCTCGACGCGCTCATCGAGAAGTTTCCCGTCCGCATGCACGAACTGCGCACGCTGCTTCAGAACAACCCGATCTTGCGAGATCGCATGATCGATGTCGGCGTCCTCAGTCCCGAAGATGCGATCGCCTACTCCGTGACCGGACCGTCGCTGCGTGCTTCGGGGATCGCCTACGACGTGCGCAAGGCGTTTCCGTATTCGGGCTACGAGTCGTACGAGTTCGACGTTCCGACGCGCACGCACGGCGACGCCTATGCGCGCTTTCTCGTACGGCTCGACGAGATGGATCAAGCGATGCGAATCGTGCGGCAAGCGCGTCGACGGCTCGACGAGCCGGGACCGGTGATGGTCGACGATCCGAAGATCGCGCCGCCGGCGAAAGAGACGATCGCGCTTTCGATGGAAGCGCTGATCCACCACTTCAAACTCGTGAGCGAAGGCTTTCGCGTACCGCCGGGCGACGTCTACCAAGCCGTCGAGGGACCGCGCGGCGAACTCGGCTTCTACTTGGTCTCGACGGGGAACAATCGGCCCTGGCGCGTGCGGACGCGTCCGCCCTCGCTGTACAATCTGCAGGTTCTCAAAGCGATCGCTCCGGGCAACCTCATCGCCGACGTCGTCGTGACGATCGGCTCGCTGGACCCGGTCTTCGGCGAGGTCGACCGGTGAACCGCGCGGTCGAGGAGCGCGACTTCGACGCGGTGCTGCGCCGAGTCAAGCCCGAAGCCGAGCGGCTCATCGGCTTGTACCCGGACAAGCGCAGCGCGTTGATGCCGATCCTGCATGCCTTCCAAGACATCGAAGGCTGGGTTTCACCCGAAGCGCTTGACGCAACCGGTGAGCTGCTCGACCTGCCGCGCTCGGTCGTCGAGTCGACCGCTTCGTTCTACACGCTGTTCTTCCGGCGGCCCGTCGGCAAGTACATGCTGCAGCCTTGCCGCAACCTCTCCTGCATCGTCAACGGCGCGTACCAAACGAACGCGTACTTGCGGCAGAAGCTCGGCATCGGAAATCTGGAGACGACCGAGGACGGCCTCTTCTCATACGAAGAAGTCGAGTGTTTGGCCGCGTGCGACCGCGCGCCGTGCATGCAAGTCAACCTCGAATACGTGTACGACTTGACCGAAGAGAAGATCGACGGCATGCTGGCGGCGATGCGTGCCGGATCCTACGAAGTGCCGGCGTGGCCGCAAACGGCGAAGCCGGGGCGCACCTGGCACGTCGGGCCCGATCCGATGGGCAAGTCGCCGGGGGCGCGCGACGTGCCCGACCCGAACGATCCCGGCGGCCTCGGCGACCGCACCGGCGTCTCGATGATCGAGCGGCTCGTTAGAGATCCGCAACCGATTCGGGTGCGCCCGACGCGCGAGCGTCTGGTCGTCGACGGCGATGCGATCCTTGAAGCGGAAGCTGCCGAAGCGGAGGGTTCCGGACACTAATGCCCGTCGTCAGAGTGCTCACCGCCGGGATCGGCGAGGTCGACCTGCGCGATATCGATACGTACCGCAAGCGTGGCGGCTACGAGCAGTGGAAGCGCGCGGTTACGGAGATGCAGCCCAGCGCGATCCTCGACATGACGATGAAGTCGGGGCTGCGCGGGCGCGGCGGGGCCGGGTTTCCGACCGGCCGCAAGTGGAGTTTTTTGCCCGACAACGGCCGCCCGCGCTATCTCGTCTGCAACTCCGATGAGGCCGAGCCCGGAACGTTCAAGGATCGCATGCTGCTCGAGGAGACCCCGCATCAAGTGCTCGAGGGGATGCTCATCGCCGCGTATTCGATCGGTTCGACGCACGCCTTCATCTATATCCGCGGTGAGTTCAAGGCCGCCTACTCCACCTTCATGGAAGCGTTGGCGCAAGCTCGCGCGGCCGGCTTCGTCGGTCAGAAGCTTTTCGGGACGGAGTATTCGGTCGAGGTGACGGTCCACCGCGGGGCCGGCGCGTACATCTGCGGCGAAGAGACCGCGCTCCTCAATTCGCTCGAAGGCAAACGCGGCGAACCCCGGCTCAAGCCGCCCTTTCCCGCGGTTAAGGGCCTATACGGCGAGCCCACCGTCGTCAACAACACCGAGACGGTCGCATCGCTTCCGCATCTGTTGAAGAACGGCGTCGAGTGGTTTACGGCAATCGGAACCGCGAAATCGCCCGGACCGAAGATCGTTTCGATCAGCGGTCACGTCAAGAAACCCGGGAACTACGAAGTCCCGCTCGGGACGACGCTGCGCGAACTCTTGGAGCTGGCCGGCGGCCCGCGGGACGGCCGCAAGATCGTCGCGGTGCAACCCGGCGGCGGTTCGTCGGCGTGCCTCTTTGACGAGCATCTCGACCTCGCGTACGATTTCGACACGATGGCCCAGAACGGCACGATGCTCGGTTCGGGCGCCGTCGTGTTCTTCGACGATACGACGGACTTCGTGAAAGCGGCGCACGCGCTGGTGCGCTTCTTCGCGTTCGAGTCCTGCGGTCAGTGCACGCCCTGCCGCGAAGGCGGCCATTGGCTCGAGATTACGCTCGAGCGGCTCATCGCCGGCGGCGGCGTCGATTCGGATATCGACATGCTCGTGAAGGTCAGCGCGCAGCTGACCGGTATCAACCTGTGTCCGCTCGGCGATTCGATCGAACCGTTCTTAGCTTCGGTCGTCGAAGCGATTCGAAGCGCAATTCCGGGCCTACGTCCGCAAGCCGGAAGCGGTGACGGCGTGATGCGGTGGAGCAGAAGCGCGAGGCGCCCAATGACGTGCGAGGTTTTGCTTGGCTAAAGACGTGACGCTGACGATCGACGGCACGAGCCTTACCGTACCGGCCGGAACGTTGCTCGTCGAAGCCGCCAAGGCGATTCGAACGGACATCCCGGTCTACTGTTATCATCCCAAACTGGGACCGGCCGGATTGTGCCGGATTTGCCTCGTCGACGTCGAGAAGACGCCGAAGTTGCAGATCGCCTGCAACACCGCCGCGACCGAAGGAATGGTGGTGCACACCTACGGCCCAAAGGTCGAGGCCGGAAGGCGCGCCGTTCTCGAGTTCTTGCTGCTGAACCATCCGCTGGATTGTCCCATCTGCGACAAAGGCGGCGAGTGCGATCTGCAAGATTTCACGATTGCGTACGGTCGGGGCGCCTCACGTCTGGCCGACCCGAAGACAAAAAAGCCCAAGGCGGTCGAACTCGGTCCGACGATCGTGCTCGACAACGAACGCTGCATCGTCTGTCAGCGTTGCTCGCGCTTCGATGAGATCATCACCCAAGAGCGTTCGCTCGTCGTCAAGGACCGGGGTCAATCCGACATCATCGCCACCGCGACCGGCGCGGCGTACCTCTCGAACTTCAGCGGCAACGTGACCGAGCTTTGCCCGGTCGGCGCGCTCACCTCGAAAACGTACCGCTTCAAGTCGCGCCCTTGGGACCTCGAACGGACCGCGACGACGTGTCTCGGGTGCAGCGTCGGATGCGCGCTCAACATCGACGAGCGGCACGGCGCCGTTCTGCGCACGATGTCGGAACCTTCCGACGACGCCCAATCCGACGGGTGGCTCTGCGATCGGGGCCGCTACAACGTCGGCTTCTACAGCGACCCGCGTCGTTTGACGGCGCCGCTCCTGCGCGAAGGCGATGACTGGGTTCAGATCGCTTGGGACGACGCGATCGAACTCTGGGCGAAGAACCTGCGCGATGCGACCGCTGCCGCCAGCGGTGCGCTCGGCGGCGGATGCTTGACGAACGAAGAGGCCTGGCTCTTCCAATATCTCGTTCGTGCGCGCGGCGGCGACAATCTCGATTGGCGTACCGGGCGGCAGCGGCAAGCCTCCGCCTCGCGTTTTCCGGGCAGCTACGCCGATCTCGAGACGGCGCAAGCGATCGTCGCGATTGGCCGGCCGCCTTCGCAGACGGCACCCGTCATGGATTTGCGCATCCGCAAGGCGGTCGCGCACAAGGGCGCGCAGCTGTTTACCGTAGGATTGCATCGGGCGCGTTCGTCGGTGCCCGAGAAACACGTCGCCGAGCCTGCGGAGCTTGCTGGTCTGCTGGAGGGTTTCGAGCGCATCGCGTTCGTTTGGGATGGCATCGATCTCGCCCGCGGTGCCGAAGCGGCGAAGCTGATGACGCAGCTCGCAGCGAAAGGCGCCGCCGTCGTGGCTTTCGTTCCGGGCGAGCAGCCGAACGCGCGCGGTGCCGAAACGCTCGGGCTCGTGCCGCGCAGCGGAGGCCTCGACGCATTCGGCATGTTCGACGCGGCGCGGGGCGGGAAGCTCAACGTCCTTTCGATTCTCGGCGCCAATCCGGTTCTGCACCACCCTTCCGGCGCCGCCGCCGTTCGTGCCGCACTGGCGCGGGTTCCATTCGTCGTCGTGAGCGAGCTGTTCATGACCGAGACGGCAGCGCTCGCGAACCTCGTCTTACCGGCGCGCGGCGCCTTCGAGAAGAGCGGCCACGTGACGGATATGACCGGCACGATCTTGCCCTTGCGCGCCGGTCACCGCGCGCCGGAAGGGACGCTCGCGGACGGGGAAATGCTCGTCGCGCTCGCGGCCGCACTCGGTGTCGAGCTGCCGGCGCCGGACGCTATCGAAGCGCAAGCGATGAGCGCCGCATCGACTCCCGCCGGCTTCGCCGACGTTGCGCTCAGCGGCACCGCGCCGTCGCGGCGTGAGAGCGAGGGCAGTCTCGTCGTCGCGATCGCGGCCCATCCGTTCGCCGGCGGCGGCACGCTCCACCATGACGAGAGCCTTCACGAGCTGCGTCCGCTTCCGTCTGCGACGCTCTCCCCGGCCACCGCGCTCGCTGCGGGTGTCAGTGACGGTGAGACGGTCGATCTCGCCGTCGGTCAGCGCGTCGTGCACGACCTTCTGATCGCCGTCGACGACGGCGCCATCGACGGCGCGATCTCGATCGTCGACGGCATTCCGGCCGCGCCCGCCAACGATCTGCTCGAAGGCGAGATGGCGCGCCTGATCAACGTCCGGTCCGTCCGCGCGCTCGCAGCCGGAGGCGCTGCAGGGTGAACGCAGTCTTGGACGTGTTGAACGCCACGCCGCTTTGGCTCATCGCGCTCATCAAATCGGTGGTCCTCCTGGTCATCGTTTTAACTGCTTTCGCATATGCGATGCTCTTCGAGCGCAAGATCCTGGGTTGGATGCAGTTAAGGCCGGGACCGAATCGCGTCGGACCGTGGGGTCTGCTGCAGCCGGCCGCGGACGCAGGCAAGATGCTGTTCAAGGAAGATCTTACCCCCGAAACCGCCGACCCGCTGATCTACAAACTGGCGCCGTTCATCTCGCTCTTCGTGGCGATGGCGACGTTCGCCGTGATCCCGTTTTCAGAATCGGGGAACGGCCTATGGGCGGTCGGAGACGTAAACTCCGGCATCCTGTTCATCTTCGCGTTGACCGCAGTCGGCGTCTACGGTGTCTCGCTCGGTGGCTGGTCCTCGGGTTCGAAGTATCCGCTCATCGGGGGTATACGCTCGACCGCACAGATGATCAGCTACGAACTCGCGATGACCATGTCGATTATCGGCGTCCTGATCCTGGCCGGCACGACGTCGCTCGCGGGGATCGTCCACGCCCAAGACCGGCTTTGGTTCATCGTTCCGCAGTTCGTGGGTTTCCTGATCTACATCGTTACCGCGGTCGCCGAAACCAACCGCACGCCCTTCGATCTCGTCGAAGCCGAAAGCGAGCTCGTCGCGGGCTTCCACACCGAATACTCGGGACTCCGTTTCGGCCTGTTCTTCATCGCCGAGTACTTGAACATGATCACCGTGGCGTGCGTCGCGACGCTGCTCTTCTTGGGCGGGTGGGGTGCGCCGTTCGGGCTCGCCGTCGTCCCGGGAATCGTCTGGTTCGTGCTGAAGGCCGGTCTGTTCGTCTTCCTCTATATCTGGTTGCGCGGAACCTTTCCGCGCTTGCGCTACGATCGTCTGATGGCGTTCGGGTGGAAGGTCCTCTTACCGGTCGCGGTAGTCAACTTGATCGTTACGGCCGCAATCGTGGCGGTGGTGGGGTAAAACGTGAACTCCTATTTCGCTGGTGTGGTGGCGCTCGTCCGGGGTCTCTTGACGACGATGTCCTTCACCTTCAAGAAGAAGCCGACGATTCCGTATCCGTCGGTCAAAAAGCAGCACGCGCCGCGTTTCCACGGCTTGCACGAACTGCGCCGCTACGGCGACGGCAAGGAGCGCTGCATCGGCTGCGAACTCTGCGCGATCGCCTGCCCTGCCAACGCCATCACCGTGATCGGAACCGAGAACGCTCCCGGCGATCGCCGTTCGCCGGGCGAGCGTTATGCCGCGCGCTACGAAATCGACGAGTTGCGCTGCATCTTTTGCGGCATGTGCGAAGAAGCGTGTCCGACCGACGCGATCGTGCTGACCCCGCGTTTTGAGATGGCCGACTACCGGCGCGGATCGTTCATTTACGCCAAGGACCGCCTGCTCGTGCCACCCGAAGCGGGAGTGGGCGTCGCACCCGACGAGCGCCCCGGCGGCATTCCGGCCGATCTCGGCGAGGTCGCCGAGCAGAAGAGCACCGTCGATGTCGCCGACGGCTACGGCGCTACTTGGCGCGGCACGATCCTCAAGACCCAACGGAAGGGTCTGGCCGGATGACGGTGTTCTGGATTCTTGGCGTGCTCCTCGTTGCGAGCGCGATCTTCACCGTCACGCAGAAGAGCCCCGTGCACAGCGTCATCGGTTTGCTCGTGCACCTCGTTACGCTCGCGGCGCTCTTCATGACGCTCGATGCCGAGTTCTTGGGGATCGTTCAAATCCTGATCTACGGCGGCGCGACCCTCATGCTCTTCGTCTTCGTCATCGCGCTGCTCTCGAGCGGAACCGTTCCGCTCAGCGACGGCCCCAACCGGTTGCCGTTCGCGCGTGGACCGGCTGTTGCGATCGTGATCGTCGCTTTCGCGGCACTCGTCTACGCGGTGCTCCGCGAACCGCTGTCCCCCGGTAGCATTCTCGCGCCGAGCTCCACGCTCGGACAAGCCGGACAGCCGGACGTCTTCGGAAGCATCGGCGACTTCGGGGCGGCGCTGTTCACGACGCACCTCTTGCCTTTCGAGGTGACCGCCTTCATTCTCATGGTCGCCGTGATCGGGGTCGTGCTGATCGCGGCCGACGCCGCTCCCGAGCGTACGCGAGGACGTCACCCCGTCCGGCCGGCGCGCGAGCGCGAGCCGATCGTCAAGGTTCGATGAGCGTCGACCCGTCGCCGTACGTGGCGCTCTCGGCGGTGATTTTCTTCATCGGCGTACTCGGCGTGCTGCTCCGGCGCAATCCGCTGATCGTCCTCATGTCGATCGAACTGATGCTCAACGCGGCAAACTTGGCCCTCGTTGCCTTTTCGCGCGCCTGGGTCAACAACGCGGGCCACGTGTTCGTCTTCTTGGTGATCACGGTAGCGGCTGCCGAAGCCGCGATCGGGCTCGCCATCGTGGTCGCGGTTTTCAGACGAAGCACCAACGTCGACGTCGACGAAGTCGCGAGCCTGCGCGGATGAGCGCGCTCCTGATCTCGCTGTGGCTGCTGCCGCTCGCCGGTGCGATCTTGTTGTGGGCCTTCGGCCCGCAGCTCAACCGCGCGGCGGGCGTTGTCGGGACCTTCATCGTCTTCTTTTCGTTCGCGCTGACGGTCGCGCTTTTCGACGTCGCGCGCGCCCCGGGCGGACTCCACGTCACGCTGGGAAGCTGGGTCCCGGGCTTTGACTTCGGCCTCTTGCTCGATCCGCTCGCGCTCCTGTGGGCCCTCATCATCACCGGAGTCGGCGGCTTGATCCACGCCTATGCGGTCGGTTACATGGCGGGCGACAACGCGGTCGCGCGTTTCTTCGCGTACATGAACTTCTTCGTTTTCGCGATGCTCACGCTCGTGCTCTCCGACAATTTCGTCGGGTTGCTCGTCGGCTGGGGTCTGGTCGGCTTAGCTTCGTACTTCTTGATCAGCTTTTGGTTTTCTCGGCCTTCGGCGGTGGCGGCGGGCCGCAAGGCTTTCGTTATCAACGTGGTCGGCGATATGGGGCTGATGCTGGCGATCGTCGTCCTCTACGCGCAGCTTGGTTCGATCGGGTTCGCGACGATCTTTTCGAAGGTCGGACAGTTGCCGGTTCCGACCCTGCTGCTCGTGTGCGTCGCGCTGTTCGTCGCGTGCGCCGCGAAGTCGGCGCAGGTCCCGCTGCAAACGTGGTTGCCGGACGCGATGGAGGGTCCGACTCCGGTCTCGGCGCTGATCCACGCTGCCACGATGGTCACGGCCGGCGTTTATCTGGTCGCGCGCTGCGCACCGCTCTACAACGCGTCGCCTCAGTCGCAGGAGCTGGTTGGGGTCATCGGCGCGCTGACCGCGCTGCTGGGAGCGACGCTCGGGATGGCGCAGTGGGACATCAAGCGCGTCCTCGCCTATTCGACGATGTCGCAGATCGGCTACATGATCATGGGCGTCGGCGTCGGCGCGTACCACGCCGGCGTGCTGCACTTCTTCACGCATGCGTTCTTCAAGGCGCAGCTCTTCTTGGGAGCCGGGCTCGTCATCCACGCGCTGCATGACGAACAGGACATCCGCAAGATGGGCGGCTTGCGCCGGCGCATGCCCTTCGCGTTTCTCGCGATGCTGCTCGGCACGCTCGCGATCATCGGCTTTCCGGGGTTCTCGGGTTATTTCAGCAAGGACGCCGTGATCTACGGCACGCTCGAACGTGGCCATCCGCTGTTGTACGGGGTAGGCGTGCTGACGGCCGGATTCACGGCCTACTACATGTTCCGGATGATCTTCGTCGCATTCTTCGGCACGTACCGCGGCGATCTCGACGACGCGGCGGTCGGCGTCCCCGAGCGCAGCGTTCCGCCTGCCTCGACCGAGCACGGCAGCCATCTTCCGGACTGGGTGATGCAGACGCCGATCGCGATCTTGATGATCGGCACCGTCGGCGCGGGTTGGGTCGCGCTGGGCGGGATCTCGAGTCCATGGTACCGGTATTTCGGCGACACCTTCGCGGGTGGCCCCGCGCTCGCGGGACCGGCGCTCGTCTCCGAGCTCGTTTCGACGATCTTGGTGCTGGCCGTCGTGGCGGTTGGTTTCGCGGTCGCCTTCGTTCGCTACGGCTCGGCGAACGCGATGCAGAACGCGGTCGAGCGGCTGCGCACTGAATCAAGCACGATGCCGCCCGCTCTCACTCACGCCTTCTATTTTGATGATGCGCTCGACGCAATTTTCGTCCGCCCGGCTCGCGCGATCGGCGACGCTTGCGCGCGGTTTGTCGATCCGCACGTCATCGATAGCGGGATCCGGGATCTGGTTTGGCTGGCCAGCGGGGCCGGGTTGATCTTTCGCACGCTGCAAAACGGTCTCGTGCGAAGCTACGCGTTCGCGGTGGTAGCGGGAGCAACGGCGGTTCTCGTGTACGTCGCATGGGTGGGCAGCCGATGATCTGGGCGCTCGCGATCGTTCCGGTGCTGGCCGGGCTCGCGCTTTACGCGTTACCGCGCAGTGCGGTGCAAGCTGCCAAATGGATCGGCGTCGCGATAGCTTTCGCGGCGTTCGCCGCAACGATCGGCTCGTACGGCGCGCCGGACGAATCGGTGCACTGGTTCAGCCAACCGTTCGTTGCGAATTTCCACGTGGGCCTGGGACAAGGCATCTCGTTTTGGATCGCGGCGCTCTTGGGCTTGACGGCCGGGTGCGCGCTTGCCGTCGTACACGTGCCGCGTCAACGCGATTTCGTGGCGCAGATGCTGATCTTGCTCGGCGCGATGATGGGCGTGTTCATCGCGCGCGACTTGCTCGTCTTCGCGCTCTTTTGGGATCTGCAGCTCATCCCGGTCTTCTTGATTCTCATCGGCTGGAGCCCCGACCGGCGGGCCGCTTCGGCTTGGCGCTATCTGGTCTACAATTTGGCCGGCGGCCTGGCCTTGCTCTTGGCGGCGGCGGCTTTCGGCATCGCGGCGCAAACGACCGATGTCATCGGGCTCCCACCCCCCGGCGGTTCTTGGCTAGCGAACAACGCATGGAGCGCGTGGATCTTCGCGGGAATCGCCATCGCGTTTCTGATCAAGACGCCGGTTTGGCCGCTTCACACCTGGATGCCGGATACCTACGCGGATTTGCCGCCGCCGGCCGTCGCCTTGGTGAGCGCGGTGCAATCCAAAGGTGGCCTGTACGGGTTTATCGCGATCGTTCCTACCCTCGTCCCGGGCCCACTCCATGCGATCGCGCCGCTCATGTTCGTGTTGGGCTCGGTCGGTCTCATCTACGGTGCGCTCGTGGCGCTCGTCGAAGACGATGCGAAACGTGTTGTCGCCTACTCGTCGCTCTCGCACCTCGGTTTGATCCTGATCGCAATCTTCAGCTTCGACAGCCTGGCACTGAGCGGCGCCGTCGTCTACATCCTCGCGCACGGACTCTTCAGCGCGGGGCTCTTTCTGGTGTTGGGTGAGGTCGAGGAACGCGAGGGCACGCGCCTGCTGTCGCGTCTGGGGGGCCTTGGAGCGCGAAATCCGCGTCTCGCCGGCGGGCTCGTGATTCTCGCGCTCGCGGCACTCGGTCTTCCCGGCTTGGCCGGCTTCGCGGGCGAGATCTTGATCATCGCCGGCGTCTATCGCGCCGGCGACGTCTGGCCGGCCGTCGTCGCGCTCGTTGCGATCGTGCTGGCCGCGGCCTACATGTTGCGGCTTTTCCAGGAAATGATGCACGGACCCCAAGTCGCAGATCTTCCGCAACGGCCCGACATGTCGGCGCTGGAAATGCTCGCACTCGCGCCCCTGGTCGTGGCGATCGTGTGGCTCGGCGTCGATCCAGGTCCGGTGGCCGCGGCCGCGCACAGCGCGTACGTTTCATCGGCCGTCGTGAGCGTGCGGCCATGACGACCCTTACGATACCGTTCGGAAGCGCCGATTGGATGGCGATCTTGCCCGCGACGGTCGTCGGATCGACCGCGCTGCTCGTGCTGATCGCCGACTTGACGCTGCCTCGTGAAGCGCGCCGGGGCGCGGGGCTGGTGCTCGCTTTTCTCGGACTCGTCGCGGGCGGAGTGCTCGCGCTGCAGGGTTTGGGGCATACCTACGCCGCGTTCGGCGGCGGTTTCATGCTGGGCGGCTTCACGATCGTGTTCGAAGAGGTCATCGTCGTCGCGACGCTGCTGACGCTGTTGATGTCGTCGACGCTCGGCCGTGAGGATCAAGCGGCCGCCGGCGTTGCGCTTATCTTGTGGACTTCCACCGGAGCGATGCTGCTGGCCGGTGCCTCGAACCTGATGACGATCTTCCTCGGGCTCGAACTGCTCTCGCTCGCGCTCTATTGCCTGTGCACGCTGTCGCCGCGGCCGGCCTCGCGCGAATCGGCCCTGAAGTACCTGATCCTGTCCTCGACGGCGACGGCTTTCATGCTCTACGGCATGGCCCTGCTGTTCGGTGCTACCGGCAGCGTCGCGCTCTCGGCGCTTCTCGACCCGCCCGCTTCGACCGCGCTTTTCGACGCCGGCTGCGGTCTGTTTTTCATCGGGATCGCGTTCAAGCTGAGCCTCGTTCCCTTCCACGTCTGGACGCCGGATGTCTACGAGGGCGCTCCCTTGCCCGTCACGGCGTTCATGAGCGTCGTTACTAAAGCCGGCATGCTCGCGGTCTTCGCGCGCTTCGCATATGCCGCGTTGCCCGCATCGAAGGCGCCGCAGCTGCTCTGGCCGATCTGGATTTTTGCGGCGCTTTCGATGATCGTCGGCAACGTCGCGGCACTCGCCCAGACCGATATAAAACGGCTGCTGGCCTACTCGGGGATCGCGCAACTCGGGTACATCGTGGCGGCGATGGCCGGAACGACGCAGGGCGGTCTGCGCTATGCGATCTTCTACCTGATCGCGTATATGTTTATGAACTTGGGCGCCTTCGGAGTGGCCGCGCTCCTCACCCGCGAGCATGAAGAAGGCTCGCGCCTCGCTTCCTACTCAGGCTTGGGACATCGCCAGCCGATCCTGGCCGGCGCGATGACGTTTTTCTTGCTGGCCCTCGCGGGTCTGCCGCCGACCGTCGGCTTCACCGGGAAAGTCTTTATCTTGGCGAGTTCGGTGTTCGCGGGTTACGCGTGGCTCGCCGGCATTTTGATCGCCGGAACCGTCGTCTCCGCTTACGTGTACTTGAAGATCGTCTTTACGATGTACGCGCGCACGGCCGGCGCGCCGCTGCAGCGTGCCGTAACCCCAGTCAGTTTTCTGCCCTGGATCGGCGTGGCTGCGTGCGCCGTCGCGGTGCTCGTCTTGGGTCTTTATCCGTATGCCCCAAGCGACGTCGTGCCGCTCGTGAAGTAGCGAGCGAGTAATCGAGCATCGCCTCTACGTCCCGGAAGGGCGGCTCGGTCGCGCTCCGCTGCTCGTTGCGCTGCACGGTTGCACGCAGAGCGCGAGCGATTTCGCCGCCGGCACGCGCTTCGACGAAGTGGCCCGGCAACACGGCGCGTACGTGCTATATCCCGAGCAGTCGGCTCGCGCGAACGCTCAAGGTTGTTGGAATTGGTTTCTGCCCGAGCATCAGAAACGCGGACGCGGCGAGCCCGCCGCGATCCTGAGGCTCGTGGAAGAGGTATGCCGCAAGCATTCGATCGACCGCGAGCGCATCTTCGTCGCCGGCCTCTCCGCGGGTGCGGCAATGGCGGCCATCTTGGCCGAGCAGGCACCCGACGTGTTCTCGGCGGCCGGCATGATGGCCGGCGTTCCGTTATACGCGAGTCACGACGTCGCGAGCGCGTATGCGCTCATGCGGGGCGACGCCGTGGAAAGCGACCTCGCGCCGGCGCTCGTTCGTAAGGCTCGACTCAACGCGTCGTTTGGAAGGCTGCGCGCGACGATCTGGACGGGCGCGGAAGATCGCCGCGTTGCGCCGACCAACGCCTCGGCTTTGACGCGCCAGTTCTTGCAGCTGCTGCAGCTGAACGGGATGCAAGCGCTGCGCGTCGCGCGCGGTGACGCCGAAGTCCTTGGCTGGTCAGATGCGCAAGGGGTCGTGCGCGTCGAGCAATGGTGCGTTCCGGAGATGGGCCACGCTTGGAGTGGAGGAAGCTTTCGCGGGTCGCACACGCATCCCGAAGGCCCGAACGCAAGCGAGGAGATGTTCGAATTCTTTCTGCGCGTGCGCTGACGCCCGCTTCAAACCTGCTGGGGTGCGCGTGCGAGATGCCGTCCGCTCGCTCGGCTATGAGAGGCCTGCGCTCACGAACGCTTTCCTGCCAGGTGTCGCCGAGCTAGAAACCGACCTACAATAACCCGCCACCAAAGTTCATTGCTGCTTGAGTGAGGCACCCTTATGGACACGATCACGACCAAAGACGGAACGCAGATCTACTTCAAGGATTGGGGACAGGGACAACCGGTGGTCTTTAGTCACGGCTGGCCGCTCAACGCGGACGCGTTTGAGGACCAAATGTTCTTTCTTGCGTCAAACGGATATCGGTGCGTCGCGCACGACCGTCGTGGGCACGGCCGGTCGAGTCAACCCTGGATCGGGAACGATATGGACACCTACGCCGACGACCTGGCCGAGCTCGTGCAAGCGCTCGATCTAAGAGACGCCGTTCATGTGGGACACTCGACCGGCGGTGGCGAGCTCGCCCGCTATATCGGACGGCACGGCACGAACCGCGTAGCGAAGGCGGTGCTGATCGGAGCGGTGCCTCCGATTATGCTCAAGACGCCGGCAAATCCGGGCGGCCTGCCGATGGAAGTCTTCGACGGGCTGCGCACCAGCGTACAGGCAGACCGGTCGCAATTCTTCAAGGACCTCAGCCTGCCGTTCTACGGCTACAATCGGCCGGGTGCGAAGGTATCGGAAGGCATTCGCGAGTCGTTCTGGCTCCAAGGCATGCTCGCCGGCCTGCCCGCCGCCTATTTTTGCATCAAACAATTCTCCGAAACCGACTTCACCGAGGATCTCAAAAAGATCGACGTCCCGACGCTGATCATTCATGGCGATGACGATCAAATCGTCCCGATCGCCGATTCCGGCTTGTTGACCGCGAAAATAGTCAAAGAGGCTCGGCTCGAGGTGTATAAGGGCGCCCCGCACGGGCTTTGCACCACCATGAAGGACCGCGTGAACGCCGATCTACTGGCCTTCATCAAAGCGCCGGTTCCAGCTGTTCGTTAAGCTTTTTATTCTGGAGAGGAAAAGAAATTGAATCTGACCATCACTGTCCCGCGAAGTGCCAAAGACAAACTCGCAGGCCTCGTGTCCCTGGCTCGTACGATCGACAAAGCGAGAGCCTATAACGAGGGCAACTTGGGAGAGTACGACTACGATTGTCCCCACGACAAACCGCTGTTCGAGTTCATCGGCACGGACGGTCCTACGTTTGCGGCCAAGGTCAAGGAACTCAAGAGCGACGATGCGATCGTCGAGTGGATCAGAACCTTACCTTTTGGCAAAAAGACCCAGGCTCAAATCGATGCTTTCAATGCGGAACGCATGCGTTGGCATCCCGAGAAAGGTTCGCCCAGCGAAGAGTACTTCAAGGGCCTTCGGGACAAGATCGCGCCTGGGAGACCGGAGGTCGTCACCTGGTTCGACTTGCTCGATCTAGATGAAGGACGCCCGGTCCCGCAGGCAACTCGCTTGAGTTAGTTAGGCCAGCGGTTGAGTCTGCTGCCGGCGTCGAACGTGCTTTCGAGGAACTCCAGGAGCACCGTTTCGGGCGACTGCGCGTTGCGCACGTTCTCGTACGGCAGCAGAAACTCACCCAGCTCCTTACTCCACGCGGCTCCCTCGGGACGGATCGCCGCGGTTTCGATTCCGGGCGGCTTCGGGTAGGCGTACGCGTAGAAGGCGGGAGCCTCGTAACGCTGGTCGCCGGCCCAAAATCCGGCGGCGACCTCTTCCGCATCCATCGACTTACGCATGATGTAGCCCGAATTCGGCGGAGGTTCCGCCGGACGTCCCGAGTAGCGCGCGTACGCCAGATCGCAAGACCCCCACCACACGTTCACCGGCGTCTGGCGGCCCCGATAGGGTGCGCGGAATTGCTTGAAAACTTGGTCGACGCTGCTCAAGATCCGCCAGAACTTCGTAACCCACGGTGCGTCGTAGGATGCGTGCACGACGTCGTCCGGAAAGGGTATCGGATTTGGAATCTCTTGAGGGACGGGATTGATCGCGACCTTGAGGCCGGCTGCTTCGAGCGAAGCCATCACGGCAGCGTAAAAATCCCGCACGCTGCGCGGCCCCAGGTCGAGACGTTCGACTTGGCCCTGCGAAGTCGCGAGATATAGCTTATGCGCGATGAAGTCGAAGTCGATCTGAGCGGTGAGGTCGCGATACGGCATCGGACCGGTCGTCAAACCGCGCGACGTCAGGTAGAGCGCCGTCTGACCGAATTCCGGCTCGGCCGGAGCCAGCGCTAGCCGGATCTTGCCCACGACCTGCAAGTACATGTGCAGCGTGGCGCGAGTGTCGCTCCAGGCTTCGAGCGGCAGTGCAGGCCACGCCGTATCGCTCACGTGAGGTCACCGGTCGTTTTGCTGAGGATCTTCCAGGCTTCGCTGTCGTATTGGTCGCGCCACTGCGCGTAAAGTCCCGCGCTGCGCACGACCTGGCGAAACGGCTCGACGGCGGGCCGGTTGAAGACGAGACCTTGCGAACGCAGCTTCGTTTCGATTCCGTCTTCGTCGGCGGCCATGGCCGCACTCGCTTGGCTCGAGGCTGCGACGAACTCACGATCGACGATTTCTTGCAGGCTCTTCGGGAGACGCTGCCACGCGGCGGCGTTCGCGACCATCAGGTAATTGAGGAAGCTGTGGCCGGTCAGCGAAACGTATTTGATCTGTTCGAAGAAACGGAAGTTCTCGAGGGTCGGAAGCGGCACTTCGATGCCGTCGACCAAATGCGTTTGCAGAGAGGTGTAGACTTCCGCCAGCGAAACGACCGTCGGCGCCGCGTCGAACGCCTTGAAAAGCGAAACGTCGAGCGGACCGGCCGGAACGCGAATCTTGAGCCCTTTGAAGTCCGCCGGCACGTCGATCGCGCGGACGCGGTTCTCGACTTGAAACGTTCCGCCGTACCACGAGCCGTCGAATTTCCGGAGGCCGATCTTTTCGGCTTGAACGCCGATGTACGCGCCGAGCGGGCCGTTCGATGCGCTTTCCATCTGCGCGTAGGAGTTGAAAGCGAACGGAATGCCCTCGAGCGCCGCCGCAGGGATGACGTTGGCGAGGATGTTGTTGCCGATCTGCAAGAGTTCGAGCGCGCCCGAGCGGGCTTGCGCGATCATCTGCGTGTCGTTCCCGAGCGCGCTGTTCGAGAAGACATGGATCTCGAGACGGCCGTTCGACGCGTCGAGCACCGCCTTTGCGGCTTTTTCGGCGAAGCCGGTAAGCGGATGGGTCGCAGGTTGATCGTTCGCAAGCTTGTAGCTGAACTCGGCCGCGCCGGCCGGATAACGGAGCACGCCGATCGTGGCGAAAACGCTCCCGGCGGCGAGAAAGCGCTTGCGCGTGGGGGCGCGGGGGACGGTCGAGTCCGCTCTGCTCATAGGGGCGATCTACGGTTCGCAAAGCGGCGCACCCTGTCGGGTTTTGCTATACTACGAACGTGAACGATGCACAGAAACTGGCAAATGCCCTCAACGTGCTCGCCAAGAATCCGCAGTTCTCCTATAAGACGGCCCGCGCTACCGCGCGAAGCGACCAGCGAGTCGACGTCGCGGCAACGAGGGCGCAAAACGAAGATTTCAATCCGGAAGTCGATGGTTGCGAAAGCTTCGTGATGAAGGACGGAAGCGTTTGCCGTTGGATGGCGGCCCGCTCGGTGTATGCCGCGCACGCACCGGAGCACTGACTTTAGGCTCGAACGAGCGTGCAGAATTCGGAGGTTATCGTGGATATCGTGCTCCTGGTCGTGCGGTTGATCGGTCTCGGTTTTGCGGCTCACGGTGCCCAAAAGCTTTTCGGATGGTTCGGAGGACACGGATTGGCCGGGACCGGCGGGTTCTTCGAATCGCTCGGCTGGAAACCGGGAAAGCTCTACGCCGGAGCCGCAGGGACCGGCGAGTTCGCCGGCGGGTTGCTGCTGTTTCTCGGCTTCGGCGGACCGATCGGGCCGATGCTCATGATCGCCGTCATGGTCTCTGCAGCGATCGCCGTTCACGCACCGGCTGGGTGGTTTGCACCGAACGGAATCGAGACACCCGTTCTGTACATTAGCCTCGCGTTGCTGTTTGCGTTCGTCGGCTTCGGCCCGTACAGTCTCGACGCAGCCCTCGGGCTATCGCCGTATTGGACTTTGACCGTTACCTGCGTAGCGGTCGGCCTCGGCGTACTCGGCGGTCTCGTGCCGCAGGCGCTGCGTCACAAGCCGGCGCCGCCCGACAAAGCTCCGGCCTAGGCCGGGGAGGCGGAAGCGGGCGCCGGGAGCTTGCCGGTCTGCTCGAAGGCGGCGAGGATGATGTCGGTGACCACCTTGGTGCGGTAGCGGCAAGCCTGCGTTTCGCTGCTGCGAAAGGTGCCGTTTTCCCAATACTTGTTGCTGCCCGCGCCGCCGCCGCACACGCCGAAATAGTCGCACGTCTCGCGGCAGAGCGCCACGCCGGCCTGCATGTCGGCCTGAACGCGCTGAAACTTCTCGGTGTGGCAGATCGACTCCAGCGAATCGGTTAAGACGTTGCCGAAAAAGAAGTCGCCGTACTGCTCCGTCCGCACGCCCAGCATCTCCGGATCGAAGGTCGAGAAATTCCCTTTGTAATCGAAGTTGACGATGACGAAGGGCGCGTTCATGTCGGTCTGCGTGAGTCGCGAGTCGTAGTAGATCATATTGCAGATCGATTCGAACTCGCGCAGTTTGAAGACGCCGCCGCCGGCGGCCGTCAGCTCCCACATTCGCTGCATGAACGCCCGGAAGCGCTGGTCGACCTCGGCCTTATTTTCCAGAGACGAAACCGTGTTGAGTCCCTCGGTTTCCTCGATGTTGAAGCCGACGTCCTCGATGCCGTTCTCCGCAAAGAAGCGGTAGATCTCGTCGGCATGCTCGAGCGAGTCCTTCGAGACGACCGCGATGACGTTGAACGGAATGCCGTTCGCCTGCAGCAGCTTGATTCCGCGCATCGTCGCTTCGTGGCTTCCGGTACCCTTCCGCGTCACGCGATGCGCGTCGTGGATGAAAGCCGGCCCGTCGAGACTGACGCCGACCTCGACCTGGCGCTCGATGAAGAGGTCGCACCACGCTTGCGTGATGAGCGTGGCGTTGGTCTGCAGCGTCTGAACGACGACGGCCTCCGTGTGGTTGTACTTTTTCGAGGCCTCGTCGATCAGCGCAAAGGCCGACTTGTAGAAGGAGATGGGAACGGCGAGCGGCTCTCCGGCGTGCCAAGCCACGGCGAAGCCGTCGCCCACGAACGGACTCGTGAAGATCGAGCGGAAGATCGGCTCGATCAGATCGAGCGAGAGCTGATTGCGGATCTGCCGGTCGGGCAGGTAGCAATAGTCGCAGTTGAGGTTGCAAAACGACGTCGGCTGGACGATGACCAGATTGATCGGCCCGAAACGGCTCATAGCGTTCGAAAGGGAATCCGCGGGCTAGCGGTTATAGAAGCCGCCGCCGTTACGGAACGAGCCGCCGCCGTTATGGAAGCCGTTGCCGCCGTTCTTGAACGCACCGCTGCCGCCGTTCTTAAAAGCACCGTTCCCGCCACCGTTGCCCCAGCCGCCCACGTTGTTTTTCCAGCCGTTGTAACTGTTCCGGAAGCCCGCCGAATTGTTCCGGAAGCCCGCGCCGGTATTGTAGAATGCACCGTGGTTGATCCACCCCGGATATGCGTTGCGCCATCCCCCATAGTAGTTGCGAAACGCGGGAGCGTTATTCAGGAAGTGGATCCCGGCGTTGTTCCAAATGCCGACGTTGTACCAAGCCGGAACAGCGTTGCGAAAGCCGTAGGTGGCGTTGCGAAAGGTCGGCGCATAGTTGAGGAAGGCCTGCGCCACGAGGACGGGGCCGTCCGGCGGTTTCGAGGGGCGCGCCGAGGACGTCCTCTCGATTTCGAATGGCATCGGAGAGCGCACCCAGCCGCGCGTCGATCGAAGCTTTCTCATTGTCCGCTTGGACGGGCTCGGCGTCGGCCTGCGGGATCATCGTCCCGCACAACGTGAGCATCAGCCCGACTAACCCTGCGCGGTGACCGATCTTCATGGAAAGTCTCCCGGGAAAAGGGTGCGCGTGGAGCGTCATCCTCGCGGGGGCGCCCCGTCTCCTCCCGTAAGGATGAGAGAAGGCTTAGAGGAATCGATCCAGCGAGCGAAGGCTTAGGGAATCTAGTTCTGCCCGATCAGCTCGAACAGGGCTGCCGCGCCCATGCCGCCGCCCACGCACATCGTCACGACGACGTTTTTGGCTTTCCGGCGCTGCCCCTCGAGAATCGCGTGCAGGGTCAGCCGTGCTCCGCTCATTCCGTACGGGTGGCCGATCGAAATGGCTCCCCCGTCCACGTTGAAGCGCTCGTTGGGAATTCCCAGCTTGTCGCGGCAATAGATCGTCTGCACCGCGAACGCTTCATTCAACTCCCACAGATCGATGTCGTCGATTCCCAGGTTGTGCCGCTCGAGAAGTTTGGGGATCGCGAAGACCGGACCGATCCCCATCTCGTCCGGTTTGACTCCCGCGACCGCCATGCCGCGGTAGTAGGCAAGCGGTTTGAGGTCGTGCTTCTCGGCGTAGTCGTAGCTGGTCACGACGACCGCGGCCGCTCCGTCGGAAAGCTGGCTCGAGTTACCGGCGGTGATCGACGACTTCGGATTCAAGACACCCTTGAGCGCCGCAAGGCCCTCGAGCGTCGTATCGGGCCGGTTGCCCTCGTCCTTGGTGAGCGTGACCCGCGACTCTTTGACTTCGCCGGTTTCTTTGTTCTGTTCGTACTTCCAGGTTTCGAGCGGAACGATCTCCCGATCGAAGCGTCCTGCAACTTGCGCGGCCGCGACGCGTTGCTGACTTTGCAACGAGTACTCATCCTGGCGCTCGCGCGAAACGTGATAGCGTTCGGCGACGATGTCGGCCGTCTGCAGCATCGGAAAGAAGAGATCGGCTTCATGGCGCATCAGCCACTCTTCCGAGAAGAACTTGATGTTGAGATTGTTCTGCACGAGGCTGATCGACTCGGCGCCGCCGGCAACCATGGCTGGGGCACCGTCGACTGCGACACGCTGCGCGGCGAGACTAATCGCTTGCAGCCCCGAGGCGCAGTACCGGCAGATCGTGGTACCGGCGACTTCGATCGGCAAGCCGGCGCGAACCGCGGCGTTCCGCCCGAGGTTGTGCCCGGTCGCGCCTTCCGGCAGACCGACACCGAAGACGACGTCCTCGATGTCGTGAGGGTCGACGCCGCTGCGTTCGACCGCGTGCTTGACCACGTGTCCGGCCAGCGTTGCTCCGTGCGTCATGTTGTAAGCGCCACGGAAGGCGCGGCCGATGGGCGTTCGCGCTCCGGCGATGATGACGGGTTCGTTCATAGCGGCGATCTCATACCTTTGCGAGTTGAGCGTGTTTGGCGAACGTCGCGTTGCTTGCGGCGAGTTCGGCGAGAAGCGGCGCGGGTTCCCAGTGCGGGCCGAAGCGCTTCCGGAAATCGACGATCGCATCGTACATTCGTTTGGTTCCGACCGCGTCGGCATACCACATCGGGCCGCCGCGATACCAGGGGTAACCGAAACCGAAAACCCAGACGATGTCGATGTCTCCGGGTCGCAAGGCCAAGCCCTCGCCCAGCAGCCACGCTCCGCGGTTGGAAAGTGCGTACATGCAGCGTTGCAGGATCTCTTCGCTCGAGATCTCGCGCCGCGCAATGCCGAGTTCTTTCGATTCCAGCGCGATCAGGGCGTCGACTTCGGGATCGGCAATGGCCTCGCGGCTGCCGGCCTCGTAGCGATAGAAGCCCGCCCCCGTCTTCTGGCCGTAGCGTCCCTTCTCATAAAGCTTCGTGACGATATTCGACGTCCGGAAAGGCGTCTTAGGCGCTTCGAGACCGATCTTGTAGAACACGTCCAGGCCCGAAAGGTCGAACGTTTGGAAGGGACCGATGGGGAAGCCGAAGTCGCGCATCACGGCGTCGATTTGGCTCGGCAGCGCGCCTTCTTCGATCAAGTAATTCGCCTCGCGCGCGTAGTCGAACAGCATGCGGTTGCCGATGAATCCGAAGGCGTTGCCGGAGACGACGCCCTTTTTCTTGAGCGCCTTTGCGATGCCGGTTGCGGTCACGAGCGTTTCGGGCGAACTCTTGCCGCCGCGAACGATCTCGAGCAACTGCATGATGTTCGCGGGAGCGAAGAAGTGCAGCCCGACCACACTTCCGGGACGCTTCGTCTCGCCGGCCATCTGGTCGATGTCGAGCGTCGAGGTATTCGAGGCGAGCACGGCGCCCGGTTTGAGCGCCCGGTCGAGCGCCGCGAAGACTTTCTTCTTGACGTCCATGCTCTCGAACACGGCCTCGATCACGAGGTCGACGTCGGCGATTGCGGTATAGTCGCTCACGAACTTGATCGAGTCGACGCGAGCCGCCGCTTCTTCGGCGCTCATGCGTCCCTTCTTGACTTGAGCCGCGTAGGTATCGGCGACCGTTTTCTTGCCGCGCTCGACTTGCTCCGGGCTCACGTCGATGACCGAAACCGGGATCTTCGCGTTCGCGAACGTCATCGCGATGCCGGTGCCCATCGTTCCGGCGCCGACCACCGCGGCCTTCTCGACTTTGCGACCTTCGACGGGCGGAAGGTTCGGAATCTTCCCGAGTTCGCGTTCCGCGAAGAACAAGTGGATCGCGGCTTGCGCCTGGGGTCCGACGACCAGCTCTTCGAAAAGCCGGTATTCGCGCGCGAGGCCGAACGGGAAGTCGAGCATCGAGGCCGCTTCCACCGCATCGATGAGCTTGTGCGCGGCGAATCCGCCTTTGTCTTCGGGTGGAACCATGCCGTGCGCGATCGCCGTCATGAAAGGCAAAACGGTAAACGACTTGGCGCTGGCGCGGTTCTTCGTTCCGGCTTTCTCCTTTGCGAAAGCGACCGCTCGCGTCACGACGTCGCCCTCGACGACCTCGTCGACGAGTCCCATCGCTTTCGACTGCTTGGCGCTCTTCGGATCGCCTTTGAGCATGAAGTCGAGCGCGATCTGCGCGCCGAGCATGCGAGGCAAGCGCTGTGTCCCGCCGGCACCGGGCAGCAGGCCGAGCTTGATCTCCGGCGTGCCGAGACGCGCGTTCGAGGAGGCGAGCCGAAAGTCGCAGGTGATCGCGACCTCACAACCTCCGCCGAACGCGTTTCCCTCGATCGCGGCGACGAAGGTCTTCGGACTGCGTTCGATGGCGGCCGTCACGTCGCGCGCGTTTTTCGAACCGGCGGGAGGCGGTTTGAGAAACTCGTTGATATCTGCGCCGCCGCTGAACGTTCCGTTGGAGCCGGTGATGACGATCGCGTCGACGCCCGGATCGGCTTCCGCGACGGCGATTTCGGCCACCAAGGCCTCGCAAACGGCCGATGAGAGCGCATTCACCGGCGGATTGTGGATCGAAATGACGCGTACGCCTTCCCGCGTTTCAGAACTTGTGAGTGCCGGGCGAGTTGGCGTCTCTAGCATGTTGGTTCTCCGGGCAAAAAGGGTGGAAGGCGCACATTCGACGCGCGGGTCGGGGCCCTTGCGAAAGGGAACGGCGTGGATGGAAACGAGAAAGGTCGCAGGATGGAAACCCTTCCGCAATACATCTCGGGGGCGCTAGCCAAGCCCGGTCCGCGTGCGTTCGCCGAGCGTCTCGGCGCGAAAGAGTGGCATTTCACGAGCTCGCGCGAGATGCTCGCGCGCGCCTCTTCGATCGCTTGCGCGTTGCGCTTTTCGGGAATCGAGCGAGGCGACCGGGTTGCGCTGATCGCCGATAACCGCGTCGATTGGATCGCAGCCAACTTCGGCATCCTGCTGGCCGGCTGCGTCGTCGTCCCGGTTTTCGCGACCCTCGCGCACGACCAGCTCGACTTCATCTTTGCGGATTCCGGCGCCAAACTCGCGTTCGTCGAGTCGCCTGCGATGGCGTACCGCTTGCGCGAGCGCTGCAGCCACGCGCCTCGCATGATCGCGTTCGACGGCGCCGGTCCCGATTCGCTCGCGGTTTTCGAGGCCGGTGGAGCTATGAACCTCGAAAAAGGACGCGCGGTTCTCGGAACGTTTACCGAGAGCATCGGGCCGAACGAGCTAGCCGTCCTGATCTACACCTCGGGCACGACCGGTAACCCCAAGGGCGTCATGCTCTCGCATAACAACCTCACCTCGAACGCGCGCGATACGTTCAGCACCGGTTTCGACCACATGCGAGCCGACGATCCGGTGCTTTCGGTGTTGCCCTTCGCGCACGTCTACGAGTTCATCGACGCACTCGGCATCATTCAGTTCGACTGGCGCTTTTACATCACGCGACCGGAGTATCTCGTCGACGATCTGAAGTCCGTCCGTCCGGTCATCATGGCCCTCGTCCCGCGCATTTTCGAGCGTCTCTTAGCAGCGCTCTACGCGCGCGCCAAGGCCGAGGGCGGAATCAAGGCCAAGCTCGTCCCCTGGGCGCTCGGAACGGGACGCGAATATGCGGAGGCAACGCTCGAAGGCCGCAGCGCGCCGCCGCTCTTACAAGCGAAATACGCGCTCGCGCAACGGCTGGTGCTCTCAAAGATCAAACCTGCGCTGGGACTCGACCGCGTTCGCGCGCTCGCGAGCGGCAGCGCGCCGCTGCACCGCGACATCGCGTTGACGTTCGCCGGAATGGGCATTCCGATTGCCGAGGGCTACGGCCTCACTGAGACCTCGCCGGTCGTCACCGCGAACCGGCTCGGTTCGATCCGCTATGGGAGCGTCGGTCGACCGATTGCAAACGTGCAAGTGAAGATCGCCGACGACGGCGAGGTGCTAGTCAAGGGACCGAACGTCATGCTCGGCTACTACCATCTGCCCGACGAGCATCCGCTGACCGCCGACGGCTGGTTCATGACCGGCGACATCGGCAAGCTCGACGCCGACGGCTACCTTTACATCACCGACCGCAAGAAGGAACTCATCAAGACCTCGGCAGGGAAATACGTCGCACCTAGTCGCGTCGAGGCGGCGCTCAAACGCTCGAGCTACATCGCGCAAGTCTTCGTTCTCGGAGATGGGCGTCCGTATCCAGCCGCGCTGGTCGCGCCCAACTGGGATCTCATCCGCAAAGACTTTTCGATTCCCGCCGAGGTGCCGACGGCGGCCATCTCCGAGCGGGCCGACGTGGAAGAGTTCGTTCGCAAACAGGTTGCGGATATGTCGGCCGATCTCGCCAGCTTCGAACAGGTCCGGAAGATCGCGCTCTTGCCGCGCGATCTGACGATCGAAGACGGCGAACTCTCGCCGACGCTCAAAGTCAAGCGGCGCGTCGTCGAAACGCGCTATGCGGATCTCGTCGAGCGCGCCTACGCCGATCGGGAGTTAGTCAAATAAGAGTTCGGCTAGCGCGCGCGAGAGTTCGGTCGTTTCGTCCGCCAGTTCGAGGACGATCGTGAAATGGTTGTGGCCCGCCGCGATCAACTCTTCAGCCGGATAACGGCGCGCGCGCCAGGTCTCGACATAGTGATGCGTCTGGCGTCTGAATTCGTCCGTCTCGCGTTCGCCGACCGCGGCGACGAGCCTGACCGGAGATTCGGGAAGGCGCCGCACGGGGCTGTTGCGCTCGGCCGAGGCCGCGTCGAGACGCGCCCACTCGTTGATGTGCGAGAGCCGGACCGGCTCGAGATCGAAGAGTCCGCTTAGCGCAAACACGCCCGCCGGACGCAATTGCGAGCCGGCCAACATCCCGGCCAGGTGCCCGCCCGCGGAGTGCCCGCCGGCGACGATCCGCGCGGGGTCGGCGTTCAGGCGCGCCGCGTTGTTGGCCGTCCAGTCGAAAGCGGCTCGGATGGAAGCGACGATGTCGTCGATCGAAGCCGCCGGCGCGAGCGGGTAGTTGACGATCGCCGCCGCGCCGCCCGCGCGTACGACCGGCTCCGCGAGAAAGGTGAAGAAGCTCTTGTCGAGCCGTCGCCAGTAGCCACCGTGAATGAAAAAGAAGAGCGGCGCACCCGGGCGCTCTGCCGGAAAGAGGTCGATGCGGTTGCGCTCGCCCGGACCGTACGCGACGTCGAGTTCGGCTCGCAGGTTCGGCAGAGCACGCGCGCTGGCCGCCGCAAAGCGCGCGTAATACGGCTCGATTGCCGGAACGGTTCCGGCGGCGTCGTACTGCCGGTTCAGCTCGTCCTGAGAGAACGTTGCGTAGACCGCGCCCGAAGCGACGTTCATGTCTGGCGGAAGTAGGCCGAGGCGATCTTCCCGCTCGCGGTGATGCCGAGCGTGAAAGAGAGCGTGCCCTCGGGCCACGTCACGGCGAACACGTACGCGGTGTTCCCGGAAGCGCTATCTTTGTAGTTGATCACGACCGATTGCGGTTGACCCTTCGGCAACGCGCTCTGGATCTGCGCCACCGCCGTCTTGTCAAGCGTCGCGCTGAAATCGGAGGTAAGTTGGGAGCGATCGATGTCGCCGGACTGAAACCGTGCGATCCATTCGCGAGCTCGCTGGGTTGCCTCGGCGTCGGAGCCGCGCGCCGGTCCGGGCGTCGGCGTGGCGGGGGCGGCGCTCTGCGAGGGCACGGGGCTGGGCGTCGGCGCGAAGGTACCGGCCGTCGCTGCCAACGGGAGCAGTGCGGTCGCCGCGAAGGCGCCTAATGCACGCGCTTTTCGAATCCTGTCCATTCTCTCTCCCGTAGCACGAATTTTTGGATCTTGCCGGTCGAGGTCTTCGGCAACTCACCGAACTCGACTTCCTTTGGCGCCTTGAAGTGCGGTAAGCGCTCGCGGCAATGCGCGATCAAGGTCTCGGCGCTCACCTCGTGCCCGGCTTTTACGACGACGAACGCTTTGGGAACCTCGCCCCAGGCCTCGTCAGGCTTCGCCACGACCGCGCACTCGAGAACGTCCGGATGCTCCAGGATCACTTTCTCCACCTGAACCGTCGAGATGTTCTCTCCGCCGCTGATGATGACGTCTTTCGCCCGGTCCGCAATTTCGAGATAACCGTCGGGGTGCATCACTGCGATGTCGCCGCTGTGAAAGTAGCCACCGGCGAACGCTTGGGCGGTCGCCTGCGGATCGCGGTAGTAACCTTTCATCACGTTGTTGCCGCGCATCACGATCTCACCGAGGGTCGCGCCGTCGCTCGGGACGTCGCGCAGCTCGACGCCGGAGGCCGCCTCGGGCGCGAGTTGTTCGGCAGAGAGTTGTTCGACGACACGCACGTCGCCGGCTCCGACGGTGACAAGCCCGACGCCTTGGCGCGCCTTGAGCTTGGCGCGTTCGCCGGCGGGTAACGCGTCCCACTCGGTCTGCCACGCCGAAATGGTGATGGGACCGTAGGTCTCGGTGAGTCCGTAGACCTGCGTTACGGTCGCGCCGAGCGCCTCGATCTGCGCGATCGTCGTCGGTGCCGGCGCCGCCCCGGCGGTGACGACGTGAACGGGTTGCGGGAAGGGACGAGCTTTCGGGTGGTTTGCAATTCCAATCAACACGGTGGGCGCGCCGCAGAAGTGGGTGACGCGCTCCCGCTCGACGAGGTCGAAGATCGCTTCGGCTTCGACTTTAGCGAGGCAGACGTGCGTGCCGCCGGCGGCGGTCACCGCCCAGGGATAACACCAGCCGTTGCAATGGAACATCGGAAGCGTCCAAAGGTACACGCTTTCCGGGCGGAGGTCCGCCGTTGCGATCTCGGCCAGCGCATTCAGATATGCGCCGCGGTGCGTGAACATCACGCCCTTCGGTTTTCCGGTCGTCCCGCTCGTGTAGTTGATCGAAATCGTCGCGTCTTCATCGGTAACCGGATTTTCGATCGGTTCTCCCGGCGAGCGGGCCAGCAGCGCTTCGAGATCTTGTGCGGTTGCGTCACCGCTGCGCACGCGCCGTACCCCGGGAGCGAGTCCTTCGACGAGCGGCGCGAATTCGGGATCGTAAACGACGACGCTCGCGCCGCAGTGGTCGACGATATAGGCTATCTCGCTCGCGATCAGGCGGACGTTGAGCGCGCAGAGAACGCCGCCGGCAAGAGGCACCGCGAAGTGTGCCTCGAGCAGCGTCGTTTGGTTCTTTGCGAGGAGCGCGACGCGCTCGCCGTTGCGAACGCCGAGCGCGTGCAGCACGTGCGCAAAGCGGTAGACGCGTTCGAGCATTTCAGGGTAGGTCCGGCGCACGGCACCGTCAACCACAGCCGTCTTCCGGCGGTATACACGGGCGCTCCGCTCGAGGAAATCGATCGGACTGAGGCGGCGCAAATGGACGCTCACGACGAGCACTTACCGGGCGAGCCCGCCCACAACCTGCGACCTTTCTCGGGCAGCAAACTCCCGCTCGGCGCCGAAGTCATACATGCTATGACGAAAGCGAACGCAACCGCAAACGGCGCGAAAACGCGCCTCGAATCCGACTCGATGGGTCACATCGAGGTCCCCGGCGACAAGTACTACGGAGCGCAATCGGCGCGCTCGCTCGTGCACTTCGACATCGGCGACGGCGCGACGCCGCGCGACGTGATGCCTCGCCAGGTAATCCGCGCGATGGCCACCCTCAAGAAGGCAGCCGCCCTCGTCAACCGCGAGCTGGGCAAACTCGACAAGGAAAAGGCCGACCTGATCGTGCGGGCCGCCGACGAAGTCATCGCCGGGAAACACGACGCGCACTTTCCGTTGCGCGTTTGGCAAACGGGCTCCGGAACGCAGACGAACATGAACGTCAACGAAGTCATCTCGAACCGGGCGATCGAGCTCGCCGGCGGGAAATTAGGTTCGAAGACGCCGGTTCATCCGAACGATCACGTGAACATGTCGCAGTCGTCGAACGATACGTTTCCGACGGCGATGCACATGGCGGCGGCCGAAGCCGTCACCGAGCTGCTGCCCGCGGTCCGCGAGTTGCGCGACGCGCTCCACGTCAAAGCGCTCGAGTGGAAGGACATCGTCAAAGTCGGGCGCACGCACTTGCAAGACGCGACGCCCCTCACGCTCGGCCAGGAGTTCTCCGGCTACGTCACCCAGCTCGATCGCGCGATGGTCGCGATTGCCGAATCGCTCGATCACCTGTACGACCTCGCGATCGGCGGCACCGCCGTCGGAACCGGTCTCAATGCGCATCCCGAGTTCGCGGAGCGCACCGCGAAGAAACTCGCCGAGCTGACCTCGCTGCCGTTGCGCTCGCACCCTAACAAGTTCACGGCGCTCGCCTCTCACGACGACTTCGTGTTCGCATCCGGCGCGCTCAAGCAATTAGCGGCTGCGATGATGAAGATCGCCAACGACATTCGCTGGCTCGGCTCGGGTCCGCGGGCAGGGCTGGGCGAGTTGAACCTGCCCGAAAACGAGCCCGGGAGCTCGATCATGCCGGGTAAGGTGAATCCGACACAAAGCGAAGCGGTCACGATGGTCGTCGTGCAAGTCTTCGGTAACGATGCCGCAATCGGATTTGCTGCGTCGCAGGGAAACTTCGAACTCAACGTCTTCAATCCGGTGATGATCTACAACTTCTTGCACTCGACCACGCTGTTGCGCGACTCGGCGCGGATGTTCCGCGAGCACTGCGTCGAGGGTCTCACCGCGAACGTCGAAACGATCGGCGAGTATTTAGCGCAGTCGCTGATGACCGTGACCGCGCTTTCGCCGAAGATCGGCTACGACAAAGCAGCCGAAATCGCGAAGAAGGCGCATAAGGAAAAGACCACGCTGAAAGAGGCGGCCGTCGGGCTCGGTTACGTCACCGCGGACGAGTTCGACCGCTCGGTCATCCCTAAGGACATGACACACTCCTAAACAGATCCCAGGGAGGCTCCCGGCGCCCGACGAAGGCCGGTTGCGTGATTCGCGCGCCCCGGTTTCAGCGGGCGACCGTCGCGATCGCCTTAGCGATCGCCGCGCTGTTCTGCGGCAGCCGCGCAGGCGCCCAGGTCACGCCGGCGAGCCCGGACGTAGCGCCGGTTCAAAAGGTCGCCCCGCAGACCGCCTTGGCAGCGATCGACGCCGCCCGCAAACAGGTTGCCGCCGGCGACCTGGCCGGCGCGACGAAGAACCTCCGGAGCTTCGTCGACGCGCACCCGCGCGACCTCGACGCAGCGCGCTATTTAGGCGACCTCTATTACCGGCAGTCGGACTTCGCTTCGGCGGAGCAAACCTACCGGGCCGTCCTCGCCGTTGCGCCGGGCGATCGCCAGACCCACGACCGGCTCGGCGGCATCTATGCCGCGCAAGATCACGTGAATCAGGCAATCGCTGAGTTCACAAAGAGCTTGCCGGAGACGAGCGCTTACGGTCACCTCGTGGATTTACACAAGCGCAACGGTGACTTCGCGACCTTCAGGGGCGAATTCCAAACCCAGGCCGATGCGATGCCCTACGACGCCGAGGCCCAATACGCGATCGGCGCGATCCTGGTCGCCGACCGCAAGTCCGAGGAAGCCGTTCGTTACCTGAGGCGGGCGTTCGATCTTCAGCCTCGCTCGTGCGCAACCATGAGCGAGCTGGGGAATGCTTACCTTGACACCAACGAGACCGAGCTCGCCGCCGACGTTCTGAAGCGTTGTCTCAGCATCGAGCGCGACAATTACTCGGCCCTCGTCAACCTAGCCGCCCTCGAAATCGAGACGCATCACTTCGATGATGCGGAGCAGCTGCTGACGCACGCGAACAAAATCGTTCCCGACGGGCCCGAGGCGCTGATCAACCTCGGCTATCTGCAGGACGTTTGGCTTCATCGGGACGCCGCGGTGCGCTACTACCTCCAGGCGATTGCAGTCGATCCCCTGGCCCGCGACGCCTACGTTAACCTCGGCTACGACTATCAGGAAGAGCATCTCTACGCGCTCGCCGAGGCTGCGTTTCTCAAGGGCCTGAGCGTCGTTCCGAACGACGGGCGGTTGCACTATCTGCTCGGCCTCACGTACGCCGACCAAGGCAAGCACGACTTAGCGCGTCAGGAGTACGAGCGGGCGACCAAGTCCGACGAGCCCGAAGTCGCCGACGCCGCGGCGCGCGACCTCAGGGCGCTGCAGTAGACCCTTCGCCGAAGCTGGCGATCATCTCGATCTCGACCCGGGCATTGCGGGGCAGCGCCGCGACGGCGACCGTCGAACGCGCCGGCGGCACGCTTGTGAAAAACCCGGCGTAGACGCCGTTCACTGCGCCGAAGTCGCCCATGTCGACCAGAAAGATCGTGCTCTTGGCGACGTCCGTGAAGCTGAGGCCGGCGGCGCCCAGGACGGCTTCGAGATTTTTCATGACCTGGCGAGCTTGCGCTGCGACGTCGCCTGGGACGAGCTCGCCCGTTGCCGGATCGATCGGCGTTTGACCGCTGCAGAAGAGGAACGAGCCGGCGCGAACGGCTTGACTGTACGGACCGATCGGCGCCGGCGCGCGATCGCTCACGAAGGCTTCGAGCTCCGCGCTCCTCGTCGATTCACCAAATGCCATGGCCGGCCGCTTAAGGAGTAAGGCTTTTCGACCCTGCCCGGGAATCGGAGCTTCGCTCGGACCGCGTTACGTTCGATCGCACTGCGATGATGGAGGAAAGAAACCTGATGGAATCGGCGAGACTGAATCGAGCCGCGCTTCTCGGCGGTGCGGCAGCTTGGGCCATCGCACTCGGATTGCCCGCGGATGCCGCGGAGCCGGCGAGCGTGACCGTACCCGCGAAGGCGGCTCTGGAGCGGCTCAAAGAGGGGAACGAGCGCTTCGTCTCGGGTCACTTGGACAACGTGAGCAACCTCGTGGCGCGGCGCGTCGCCCTGGCCGCCGGCCAAAACCCCTGGGCCACCATCCTCACGTGTTCCGACTCGCGCACCTCGCCCGAACTGATTTTCGATGCGAATGTCGGTGATCTGTTCGTGACGCGCATCGCCGGCAATTACGTTACCGACGATGGCCTGGGAACGATCGAATACGGCTTTGAACACCTCGGTTCGAATCTGCTGCTCGTCATGGGACACTCAAGTTGCGGCGCGGTTCAAGCGACCTACGACAGCATCAAGACGGGCAAGCCGTTGCCGCCGCATCTGAACGCGCTCGTGGACGCGATCGGCCCTGCGATCGAAAGCATCGTTCGCCAAGGCGGGAGCCTCGACGCAGCAGTCAAGGCGAACGTCCGGGCGCAGGTCTCCGCCGCAGCGTCGCGCTCGCCGGTACTCGAGAAAGGCGTCGCGGCGGGCACTCTGCGGATCGTGGGCGCGACCTACAATCTCGAGAGCGGCAAGGCCACGCTCGTTTAGCGGCGCCACATACGCGCGGCAGGACCCCTAGGCGTAGGGGTCGCGGATGAGTCCGGGCAGCCACTGCCACACCCAGAGCTCCAGCGACGCGAAGCCGATCGACCACACGACCAGCGGCACCGCCCACCACTGGGGCGAGCGGCGCACCGCAAAAGCCATCAGCACGAGCATGAACGGAATGAAGTCGAGCGCGTGGCGTGCGCCGAATTGCGCTATGCCGGTCGTGTAGTAAACGAAGTTCGGGATCGCGCAGGCCAGCGTCGCGAGCCACATCAGCTGCACGAAGCGCTCGCGAATCGGTGCCGCAAAGGCCAGTAAGAGCCCGGGGCTCATGTACGTCAGCGCCATTCCCGCGAGCGTCGGTACGATGTACGGTGGCGTATGGACGATGCGCGGCATCTCGGTAAAGAAGTTTTTGAGCTGCATGGGCAGATAGATCGTGCTGAACGCCGGCGGCGCGAACTTGCCTGGGGCGACCATGACTTTGTAGAACATCGTAAAGCCGACGTCGACCGGCGTCCCCCACCGAATATAGTCGTAGTACGCCGACGGAAGCGCGAAGGCGAGGCCCACGAGCAGCGCCGGAACCAGGCGACGCGGCGCGACTCGCAATTGCGGCCAAAGGGCAAGTGCGTAAATCGGCACGGCGAGGAAAAGCGGATAGCGGCAGTAGCACGCGCAGAGAGCCCACAGTGCGACGCGCCAGGGTGCCGCGGCGCCCAGCAATTCGGCCAGCGTCAACATCGTGAAGGCAAAGCCTCCGACTTGCGCGAGGAACCAAACGTCGCCCGAAGCGGCGCACTGCGCGAGACTCGTCCCGAAGAGACCGAAGGCGGTGATTCCGGCGGTCCATGCACGCGACGCTCCCGCGAGGCGCGCCGTTCGCCATATGCCGTACGCCGCGATCGCGCCGAGCGCGATCGACAGCCAGGTCTGGTTGAAGCTGGTTCCCCAGCCCCAAACGAAGGGCACGAGGAGCACGGCCGGCAGCGGTGCCTCGACGATGTACGCTTTCCCGTGATACGGCATCGCATCGATCCAGTCGCCCGGAAAATGGATCCAGGCATGACCGTCGAGCCAGGCGTCGGCCAACAGCACGTAGTTGTTGAAGGGCGTGTTGTCCCCGCGCGACACGACGATCAAAAGCAGCAGCGCGACGAGTGCCGCGACTCCGGCCTGCACGCGCTCGTCGCTCGCGAAGCGCCCGAGCACGTTGCGCGCGTCGTTCGCGGCGAAGGTTTCGCTTTCGGGGAGGGTGGTCACGCGGGAGTGATTGGCCGCCGGGGCCGCCAAACCCGACCGGATGAGCGATCTTCTCCGCCAACTCGCGCGCGCGGCCGGTTGGATCGACGCGTACTATGAGAACCCTCGTCGCTTCCCGGTCCTTTCACGCTCGCTGCCGGGCGAGTTGAGCGAAGCACTGCCCCCAAGCGCGCCGGAGGAACCCGAACCCTTCGAGCGGATCTTCGCCGATTTCGAGCGGCTGATCGTGCCCGGCATCACGCATTGGAATCATCCGCGTTTCTTCGCCTATTTTGCGATCAGCAGCGCGCCGATCGCCGTCGTTGCCGAAGCGCTCACCGCGGCCCTCGACGTCAACGCGATGTTGTGGCGCACGTCGCCCGCGGCGACCGAGCTCGAAGAAGTCGTGTTGGCGTGGCTCCGGGAGTTGCTCGGCTTGCCGGCCGCCTTCAGCGGAATCGTCTACGACACCGCCTCGATCTCGGGCTTTACCGCGCTGGCCGCGGCACGTGAGTCGCTGGATCTCGACATCCGGGAACGCGGGATGGCGGGACGTTCGGACTTGCCGGCGTTGCGCGTCTATCTCACCGAGCATACGCACTCGCACATCGAGAAGGCTGCGCTCGCGCTCGGCGTCGGGCGCGAAAACGTCGTGCGCGTCCCGGTCGACGAAAACTTCGCGATGTTGCCGGACGAGCTCGACGCCCTGCTGACGAGCGACCTCGCGGCCGGCAGGCGGCCGATGTGCATCGCGGCGACGATCGGCACCACGTCGACGACGTCGTCGGATCCCGTACCGGCAATTGCGGAGGTCGCTCGCAAGCACGGCGTATGGCTCCACGTCGATGCCGCGTATGCCGGTCCCGCGGCCATTCTGCCGGAGTTCCGCTACCTGCTCGACGGCTGCGAGCGGGCCGACTCGCTCGTGGTCAATCCGCACAAATGGATGTTCGTCCCGATCGATTTTTCGGTGCTCTACGTGCGCGATCCGGAAATCGTGCGCCGCGCTTTCAGCCTCGTCATCGATATCCTGCGAACGCCCGAGAGCGGCGTGCGCAACTACATGGACTACGGCCTGCAACTCGGCCGCCGCTTTCGCGCTCTGAAGTTTTGGTTCGTGCTCCGCTCCTACGGTGCGCGCGGTATCCGCAAGCGTTTGCGCGAGCACATCGCACTCGCTCAAGAGTTTGCCGGCTGGGTCGAGGCTGCGCCCGGCTGGGAAATCCTCGCGCCGCATCCGCTTTCGGTCGTGTGCTTCCGCTACGCGCCGGCGGGTCTCGATCCGCAAGAAATCGACGCCTGCAACGAGCGTCTGGTCGAGGAGGCAAACGCCGGGGGTGAGATCTTCATTTCCTCGACACGTTTGGCCGGCCGGACCGCGCTGCGTCTGGCCGTCGGCAACGAACGCACGACGCGCGAGGACGTGCGGTTGGCGTGGGACGTCTTACGCCGCAGCGCCGAGAGCGCGTTAGCCGGCTTGCGCTTGCGCTGAAGGTGCGGGCAGCTCCGCGAGCTCGCCGGCGCTCGCCGTCGAGATGCGATTGCGTCCCAGGCGCTTGGCCTTGTACAGAGCCTGGTCGGCCGACTCGTAAAGTTGTTTGGTCGAAGTCTTCGAACGGCCGTCGTTGACCGCGACGCCGATGCTGACCGTCATCATCGGAGTCGGCGAGGTCGGGGAGTGCGGAATCTTGAGGCGCAGCACCGCGGCGCGAACGCGCTCGGCGACCGTCAACGCTCCCGGCTCGTCCGTAAAAGGAAGAACGATCGCGAACTCCTCGCCGCCGATGCGGCAACAGGTATCCTCGTTGCGGTTCGCAACGCTCGAGATCGCGTCGCCGATCCGGCGCAAGGCTTCGTCGCCTGCGATGTGACCGTAGTGATCGTTGAAACTCTTGAAGTAGTCGAGGTCGAGCGCGATCAAACCGATCGGTTGCAGCGAGGTGCGGCACTGCTCGAGCGCTTCTTCGAAGCGGTCGTCGAAGCCGCGCCGGTTGTAGAGACCCGTTAAGGCGTCGCGCAAGGTCTCCTCGATGAGCGTTCGCGCTTGATTCCCGTACGCTTCCATCTGCTCGTTGGCGTGTTGCAGTTGCGCGGCCAGCAAGAGCCCTTGCCAAACCAGGGCCGCGAGCACCCCCATGTACCAGCCAACCGAAAACGTGTTGCGCGAGAGCTCGGCGCTCATGTAGATCTCGATGACGAGCGCGATCACCACCACGGCCAGCCACAGATGGATCGTGTCGCGCGCTCCCGAGCGCAAGATGAGCGCGACGAAAACGATCGCGGCCAGGGCGAGCAGCAAGTGTGCGATCACGTGGAAGAGCGCGGTGTAGCCGCCGTGGGGCGCGACGAGTGCCAGCAGACGGTCGTGAAAGACGATCGTCGTGATCACGACCGCCTCGGTGACGGCGATGACGAAGACGACGTAGCCTCGAACGAGTCGAGCGGCGAGCTGCGTGTCGACCGGCCGATACGCGAAGTACCGTTCGGAGAGCGCATAGATCCCAAGCGACAGGACGAACGTGGCGTGCCATTCTACCCAGAGCCAGGCCGCGGTCTGCGGTCCCGTTCCGAACGAATTGGCCGAGAATGCATGCGGCAGCAGAACGATGTACGCAACGAGAACTGCCGCGCTGGTCGCGTACGTCGCCGAAAGAAAGGCGAACGGCGCGAAGTGAGTGCCGCGATATTGATTGCGCATGATCGCCGCGGTGACGAGCATCGCGACGAAAGCCGCCGCGAAAGTCGTCGGCAGGAACGCTTCGTATGCCGGCCAGAGCTTTTGGGCATGCTGGAACGCGACGAACGCCGAGCCTAAAAGGCCCAGCGCAACGAAGAAAGCCCACCACCGTTCGCTCGTGGTAGCGCGTGCGTACCCGAGATGTTCCGCCGGCCCGGACGCCGTCATACACCTATCAATCGGCTGCCCCGGTCCCATCCTCAAGGCCTCAGGCTCGGGTCGTTTGGGGAACGAGAGAGCGGCTAATAGACCCGGAGGTAGGCCTCCCTTTCCCAGGGGTGCACTGCCCGGCGGTACCGCTCGTACTCGGCGGTTTTCGCATCCCGGAAGGCGTGGTAGATGTGATCCCCGAGCGCGCCCCGCACGACGGCGTCCTTGTCGAGCTCCGCCAGCGCCTGCCGGAGCGATTTTGGGAGGGTGCGAATGCGACGTTTCTCGCGCTCCCTCCCGTTCAGGTCGTAGGTCGAACCTTCTAGCGGGTCGCCCGGCAAAGCGTGCGTGTGCAAACCGTGAGCCGCGCTGGCCAGCAGCACCGCTAGCGCCAAATACGGGTTGCACGAGGGGTCGGCACTGCGCACTTCGATCCGGCCTGCGCCCGACTGCGCCGGTACGCGCACCAGCGCGTTGGCGCTGCGGTTGGACCAGACCGTATAGATCGGCGCGTCCCACGCGGCGACGAGTCGCTTGTACGAGTTGACCGTCGGATTGCAGATTGCGGTGTAGGCTTGGGCGTGTTCGAGCAGACCTGCGATCGCAAAGAGCGATTCCTCGCTCAGATCCTCGGACTCGTCGGCGGCGTCGTCGGGAGCGCTCCGCTGCGGGCTGAAGTAGACGTGCAGTCCGCTTCCCGCCAGCGTTTCGAGAGGTTTGGGCATGAAGGTCGCGTGCAGGCGGTGACGGGCCGCAACGTGTTTGGCGACGGTGCGAACCGTGCTCAAGGCATCGGCCGTGGCGAGAACGCCCGCGTCGTTCAAATCGATCTCGTGTTGGCCCGCACCGTGCTCGTGATGCGCGCTGGCGACGGAAATACCCATCGCTTCGAGCGCGGTCACGATCTCGATGCGAGCGCCTTCGCCGCGATCGGACTCGTTGATATCGAAGTACGACCCGACGTCCGAGGTCGAAGTCGTCGGCGCGCCCTCGGAATCGAGCTCGAAGAGGTAGAACTCGACCTCGAGGCCCGTCCGCAGACCGGCGAGCACCTCGCTGGAGTCGTCGATCGCCCGGCGCAGCGTCGTGCGCGGGCAACCTTCGAACGGTTCGCCGTCGGGCATCGCGATGTCGCAAATCAGACGCGCTTCGACGGCTTGCGTGCCGACCGTCCAGGGGTACACGGCGAAGGTCGAAAGATCCGGCAGCAGCATCATGTCGGCTTCCTCACCGCGCACGAAGCCGTCGATCGAGCCGCCGTCGAACGTCACTTTGCCTTCGAGCGCCCGCTCGAGTTCGCCAATCGGAATCGTTACCGTCTTCGAGATCCCGAGGATGTCGACGAACGAGAGGCGCAGGAAGCGTACCTCGCGTTCCTTCGCTTGGCGCAGTATCTCGCGCTTCGTCAGCGCTTTGCGTTCACCGTTCGTGAGGGTCGAGTGCATCGATCGCCATCGCTGTCCTTAAGGTAAGTTGGTCGTGGGCACTGTCGAGGTCGTGGCCGCTGATCTCCGAGATTTGACGTAACCGGTAGAACACGGTGTGGCGGTGAACCGAAAGCTCCGCAGCCGCGGTCTTCACGTTCTGGCCGACGTCAAAGTACAGCCGCAACGTCCTGATCAGCTCGGTTTGGTGCTTCTCGTCGTACGCGCGCAACGGCGCGAGGATGCGCTCGGCAAAGCCGCGCAGCTCGACCGCGCTCGTGTTGCCGCGTAGCAAGATCGGGTAAACGCCGAGATCTTCGTACGGCATCACGCGCGAACCGCCGAAGAGCCGTCGCGCGATAAACATCGACTCGCGCGCTTCGTCGACCGTCTTAGCGGCGTCGATCGCCTCGGCAGGGCGTCCCACGCCGCCGACGATTTTCGCGCCGAAGTGGTTCTTCGTCGCCGCCCGCGCGATCAGCGTCGCGGCGGTGCGCACGTTCTGCGCGTCGACTTCGAGCGGCGCCGGACACAGGAAAACGAATCCGCCGCCGCGTTCGAGCACCACGATCTCGCCGGATCCCGAGCGAAGCGTCTCGAGGCAGATGCGGCGCAGTTCGGTGCTCTTCGTCGTTGCCGACGCCTCGTCGAGACCTTCGGCTTCGACCGCAACCGCGACGTAGCCGGCAGCCAGGGTGATGCCGCGGGAAGCGGCATCGTCGCGCGCCTCGATCGGATCGTCGTATGCGCGAGCGATGAGCCGGTCCCAGAACGAGCGGCGGCGATTCTTCGCGCCGCCGCCGTCGCGCGACAACTCGACCGCGATCGCTGCTGCTGCCAGCCGCACTGCTCCGGTCATCGGACCGGCGCCCGGCGCGCTGGGGAAGACGGCAAGCCAGCCCAGCGGCGCATCGCCGCTGCGTATGCGAACGGCAAGACCGTCGGGGGCGTCGCCCCGGCCCGGCAAGGGTACGGCGGCTTCGCCGGCCTCGCGCCCGGCGGCCGCGATCAGTTCGCGTGCCGAAGGCGGAATCGAGCGCGCGTTCGCGCCTGCCAGAGCGACGTGGCGCCATTCCGAATCTTCAACGAGGACGGCGGCCGAGAGCGCGCCGGCGACGTGCGCGGCGAGCGCCTTCACGCCGCCGCCCGATGAGGCGATGCGCGCCAGGCCTTCCGCAAATTCAACGAGTTCGTCGCTCGACAAGACCATCGGTTCTATCAAGCGAACGGCCCAAGGACATGCTGAACGCACACTACGCCCTGGGCTTCGTCGTCTTTCTGAGCGCGCTCGTCGCGATCGTTTACGCGCCGGTCCGGCGCTACGTGCTCTATCTGCTGGCCCTCCAAATCATTCTCGGTGGTCTTACCTGGTGGATAGGTGGGGTCGGTCCCCCCACGGTCCACTGGATTCTCGCGATCCTCGTCGGCGGAGTCTATGCCATGGGTTCGGCATTCGAGCGGCGAGGCCGCCCGCGCGGCATGGTCATGGGCGTTTTCGCCCTCGGTGCGCTCGTGATTGCATACGTCTTCTACCTTGGAATGCACGCGGTAGCGGGGTGAACTCCTTTGGCCTGGCGTGACAGGAGTGGCCCGCTCGGCTAGAACGCGAAGCGTTGCTCGACGATCAGTGCGGAGCCGGTGAAATTCGGTGAGAGCGGCGAGGCGGGGTAGGTCGTGATGCCGGCAAAGGTCGTGCGCCGAAAGCTGGCCAGCAGAGAGGCCTGGGGCGACTGCTGTACGATGACGCCCGCGAAGTAGAGGCGCTGGAAGAAGGCGATCGGTTCGGAGAAAGCGCCGTTCGTGCCGTAGCTTCCGGTGCCCAGGGCCGCGACGACGCTCGGCGAGACGTGCCGGGAATACGTCAGCACCGCTTGCGGAACGTAGTACGAGACCTGGTCGGTTGGATGCGACGCATAGAACGGGCGGTAGAGCTCGTCATCGACGAGGTCGAGCGTGAGATCGCCGAACGAGGGGTGCCAGGCGATCCAGCCCGCGTAGCGTTTCTGCGTGCCGAGCGTCGCGAAACCGTCTTGTTGCGGCAAGTAATATCCGTCGACGAAACCAGCTTGCGTCGACGTGGAAACCGTTTCTTCGTCGATCTGCCGCAGGTAGGTGTACTCGAGGTGCACTTCCAGCGGACCCTTATCAACGTAATAGCGGAAGCGGAAGCCTTGGCGGTTCGCGCCGAGGACCGTGTTGTCGATCATCTGGTAGTTCGATTTCAGCCATTGGCCCGGCCATGCGAACGCGGTGCTCCATTGATTCTCGGGCGCACCGTACGGAAGGATGATGGTCGCATAGCGCGGTTCCATGCGGTACAAATCGAGCGACGCGGTGACCCGGCCTTGCGTTTTCGTGACTCCGGCGTGGTAGTATCCGCCGGGCGCTTCGGTTCCAGGACGTACGACCGGAGAGGCTTCGTACCACGATCGGCCGATCTCGAGGATGCCGTCCACGTTCCAACCCGTATCGAGGTGGAACATGCCGCGCAGACCGGCTACCGTTTCCTGCTGACCGCTCAGCGTGCTGCTTGGCAACGTGCCCTGCGGGGTCTGCTCGAACTTCGGATCGGTGCCGAAGGGAACGGTCGTGACGAACGGCGTCCCGCCTGTCGTGATGTGCGCGACCTGCGCCGAAAAACGCGTGCCTTCGCCGTGATCCATGACGAACGAGCCCATCGTCAAGATTGCCGAGTCGCCCGGCAGCGAGGGAAGCGCCGCGTTCGAGAGTTCGAGCGTGTCGATGCTTCGCTTTGCGACGACGTCGACGCCAACGAGCGGAAGCGCCGTCGCGTACGGCTGCCACACGCCGCTCCCCGCTAAGCCGCTCGACAGGGATTCGGCGGGCGCATACGCGATCGCGGGATTGACGTTGGTCAGAGCGGGTTGTGCGAAGACGAAGCGGTCCGTTTGCGCGAGATCGAACCAGCCGCCGCGAACCTTCAGATTCCCGTCGGCCGTTGCAACGCTTCCGGAAAGCACCGAGAGCTTGAGCGCGGTGCCGTCGTCTTGGCCGGCGTGCGTCGGAAACGCGATCTTGTAGCCGAGAGCCGCGGAGCCAACGTGCGGGTTGATCGTCGGCATGAGGTTCTCAGTCCAATAAGCAGCGTTGTTCGTGCTGCCGTTCACGTACTCGAGGCCCGCAGTTGCACTGAGGTCGAACTTCGGCAATCCGTAATTCGCGGTCGAAATGATGCTGCCGATCCCGGCGACGCCGGGGACGTCGGGCGCGCTCGAAAAGAGATCGTAGGGTGTATTCGGCGCGAGCGCCGCGCCCTGGATGAAGCCCTGCGCTTCCGGTCCGACCTGTCCTTCGCCGGCCGTACTTTGGTCGACGAGCGAGGCGTAGGCTTGCGTCGCAAAGCGCAGCCCGAGGGCGCGCGGCGTCGCCGTCGGCTGCGCCGAGGCCGAAGGCGCCGGTGAGGGCGACGACGCGGAAGGTTGCGGCGAAGTCTGCGCCTGCACCGCGCGCGGAGCCGTCACGAGCGCGACGCCCGCCGCAAATGCGAGCGCGGACAACGCGCGGCTCGTCATGTCCGGTCAGCTCCCTCCGCTTTGAATCTGCTGAACGGTGTAGAAGAGGGCCAGCGCGCCGACGACGATGACGGTAGTCCAGCCGACGACGTTGGCCGCGGGCGAGTTGCGGTGCAGTCCCATGACGCGAAAGCGGTTGATGATGATCAGCATCAACACGAGTTCGAAGGGTAGCAGCAAGCCTTGGAGCACCTGAGAGTAGAAGGCGATCTTCAAGAGTGGAACGCCCGGGATCAAGACGAGCGCGGCTCCGATGACGAGTCCGGCAAAGAAGAGACTGAAGAAGACCGGCGCTTCGCTGAACTTGCGGCTGACCGATGCTTCGAATCCCATCGCTTCGCAGATGAGATACGCCGTGGATAGCGGCAAGATCGTTGCCGTGAAGAGCCCCGCATTTAAGATTCCAAACGCGAAGAGCGTCTCGGCGAAGCGTCCCGCGAGCGGTTCGAGGGCCTTCGCGACGTCGGCTGCCTGGACGATCACGATTTGGTGCTGCGGGTGAGCCTCGTTGAAGACGAAGATCGTCGCCGCGTTGGCGATGATCATGAACGCGGCGACGATGATGCCGAGGATCGAGCCGTTGATCACGTCGATTCGCGTGCCGAGCAGGCCGCCGGGACGCGCGCCCTGTTCGACGACCGCAGTCTGAAGATAGAATTGCATGTAGGGTGAGATCGTCGTACCGATCAGGGCGACGATCATTCCGATGTACGCCGGATCTTTCAGATCGAGACTCGGCACGAGCGAGCCGCGAACCACTGCGCCCCAGTTCGGGTGGGCTTCGATTCCCGAAATGATGTACGTGACGTAGATCAGCGACAAGACGACGAAGGTGCGTTCGACGATCTTGTCATTGAATCTCAGGACGAACAGAAAAACGAGAATCAGAGCCAACGGAACGGCGACGTAGCGCGAGAGATGGAAAATCTCGGAAGCCGACGCGATCCCGGCGAATTCGGCCGACGTCGTAAACGTATTCATAACGAACAGTCCGAGCATCGTAACGAGTGCGATGCGGACGCCGAATTCCTCGCGGATGAGCGCCGAAAGGCCTTTACCCGAAACCACGCCCATCCGGGCCGCCATCTCCTGGACGACGATCAGCGCGATCGTGATCGGGATGAGGGTCCAGAGGATGCGATAGCCGAACTGCGCGCCCGCCAGCGAGTAGGTGGCGATGCCGCCGACGTCGTTGCCCGCCGACGCCGTAATGAACCCCGGGCCTAGGACGCCGACGATCAGCAAGACCGTCCGAACAAAGCGCGAGCGGCGCGCTGGAGCGGGCCGCTCGACGGGTTCTCCGAGGACCTCGCTAGCCGGCAGCAACGGGATGCTTCTTGCGATGCCGCGTGATGCGGGGCAGCGAGTGAGCGATCTTCTCCGGAATGATCGCGTCGATTGCGTCGTCCACCGTGACGATCCCGAGGACGCGGTTCTCCTCGTCGACGACCGGTACGGCCAAGAGATCGTAGCGCGCGATCGTCGACGCAACGTCCTCTGCGCTGACGTCGGGCGAGACGCTGACGACGTCGACATCCATGAGTTTGTGGATGAAAGCCGTCGGCAGTGCCAAGAGGAGTTGCCGGACCGAAAGCACCCCGAGCAACTTGCGGCTGGGATCGGTGACGTAGAGGTAGTAGATGAACTCGGATTCGGGTGCGATCTCGCGCAGCTTCGCGATCGTCGCCGCGGTCGTGCGGTGCGGATAGATCCAGACGTAATCGGTGGTCATCAGGCCGCCGGCCGTATCGGGTTCGTACTGGACGAGTTCGCTCAATTCGCCCGCGTACGCTTTGTCGTCCATGTGCGAGAGCAGCTTCTCGCGCTGTTCGTGGTCGAGTTCGCCTAAAAGGTCGGCCGCGTCGTCCGAGTCCATCTCCTCGACGATGTCCGCGGCGCGCTCGGTCCCCAGATCCGCAATGAGCGTCTTTTGCGTGTCGCTGTCGAGGTGCTCGAAGGCGTCGGCGGCCGTCTCGTCGTCGAGCGACTTGACGACGCGGGCCGCGTCTTGCGCCGACAGGTCGGTGATGATCTCCGCCAAGTCGGACGGATGCAAACGCGAGAGGCGGCTGCCCGAGACCGAAAGCTGCACCTGCGCCGGGTTGACGTCGGTCAGCGGTGCGACGTTATCCCAAGCGATCAGCGAGCGCGGAACGCGCTCGAGGACCTGCGGCGCGACGCGCCCGAGCCCGAGCCGGCGCAGCAAGCCCGACACTCCGATATCGGCGGCGACGACGCGCAGCGTGCCGCCCGTATTGGCGATCTCGAGGTCGTTGATGCGCACGACCTTCCGGCCGTCGACGTCGACGATCTGTTTATCGAAGAGATCTTTGATCAGGTAGAGGGTTTGCTCTTCGGCGGTCGGCTCGGCGTCGGGGGTGACTGTGAGCGTGACCGTTCCATGCGGTTCGATGCTGGAGATCTGGTCGATCGGCGAGTAACGCTGTCCGGCCTTCGTTTTGATCACGAAGCCGTCGATGCGCGGAAACGCATCATCGGGTTTGCCCACGACGAAATCCATGACTTTCCCGATTGCCGTGCCGTTCGCCAGCACCGCGCTGCGACCGACCAGGTCCGACAGGTAGCCGTCCTGATACGCCATTCCTTCACCCCCTTCCCGAAACAAAAAAACCAGCCGCCGAAGGTGCGACCGGTCCGGAACATGCTCCCAGCCTGAGCTGAGGGCACATCACATCTCAGTCGCGTCGAGCTTTGGCACTGCGCACCGTAAACGACGGACCCCGTCGTCAGCCGCGTTGAGCGCCGCCTTATCTCGGCGGAGCCTGTTCCACCCACTTGGCGTCTTTCGACGTTTCGGGGCAACGGCTTATGTGTAGCGCAGACGCCTCACCTATCGAGATGTCCGTCTATCAGTATACGCGCCCCGCAACGAGGGGGTCAACCCCGAAGTGCGTCGCCGCGCCGCAGGAGGGTCCGTCCCTCTTGCCCGGGGATTAGCGCGAAGTGCCTCGTCTTCTCGTCATTTTTCGAGCAGCGGCCATCGTCGCGGTCGTGCTCGGGATCTTGGAAAGCGGACCGGTCGCCGCGCAACTCTCGCTGCCGAGCGCCGCACCGAATCCCGTTTCGTCGACGGGGATCCGACAGGAAGGCTTTTTCTTTACCGCCCCGATCCGCGTCGACGGGAACCTGGTCTTCAAGCTCGCCGGCCCCCTAAGTCCGAACTCGGCGCACATTCCGATCGCCCAGCGGCAGCTCTACGTGCAAGCGGCCATCGACGAGGTGCTCGCAACGCATGGGAGTTGGCTCGGTTCGACGACCGAATACGATCCGCGCACGCTTCGCGTAAGCGTGGTCGCCGGCGCCGAGGTAGCCGCCTTGCAAGTCGTCGACGCGCGCCATCACCTTCCGATGCCGATCGCGACCGTGAACGCGGACGATGCCCGCTACAATCAAGCGAGCATCAGGACCGTCGCGGCGGAATGGCAGACGATCCTACAAGCTGCCCTTACCAAAGCGCTCGATCTGCGACAGCCGCAGGAGCGCGCCGATAACTTACGGCGGGTTGCTCGCGTCGCCGTGGCGCTGGCGCTGGCGACGCTCATCCTCAGCATTCTCCTGGTTCAACTGAGCCGCCGGATCAAGACGTTGCGAGATGAGGTGAAAGCGCAGACGAGTCAGGTCGAGGCCGAGCGTTCGCTCCTCGCTGAAAAACAAGAGGGCTCGACGCATCAACAACGCAGCCGAATCCTTTCGCTCGCGTTGGGAGCTTTGGCACCGACGCAGCAGTTGCAGTATCTTCGAGCTTCCTCGGCGGTCATCTACGCCCTGATCAACCTCATGTGGTTCGTGGCGGTAACCTGGGCGTTCTCGCTCTTCCCCCGCACGTCGTCGCTCGCGCAGACGCTGACGAACGATGCCCTCGCCATCGCCGTCACCATCGTCGTGACAATTTTTCTCGATCGCGTCTTGGACCTCATGATCAACCGGATCGCGACGTTGTGGGCGACCAGCTCCTTTGCCGGCTCCGAAGATCAGGCGCGGGAGATGCTGCGCGTCCCGACCATCTCGCATGCGATCAGGACGATAAAGTCGATCGCTTTGATCTTTCTTGCCGGCCTGACGATCTTGACGCAGATCGGCGTGCCGATCGGCTCGGTCGTAACGATCGGCGGCTTGACCGCGCTCGCGCTCTCGTTCGCAGCGCAGAGCTTCGTGCGCGACTTCGTCAACGGCTTTCTCGTCTTACTCGAAGATCAGTATGTCGTTGGGGACTACATCAGCATCACGCCGTATAGCGGTGTCGTCGAGAACCTGTCGCTAAGAATGGTGCAACTTCGCGACACCGGCGGAGATCTGGTGACGATCCCGCACGGTTCGGTCACTGCGGTCGTCAATAGATCACGGAATTGGTCGCGGATCGACTTTCGCGTTCCCGTGGCACCCGAGGCGGACATCGCAAAGGCGCTAAAACTGGTGCAGGCCAGCATCGAGACGCTCGCGCAGGAGCCGGAATGGCAGGGCGCGATCCGTTTGCCTCTCGAGTTCATCGGCGTCGATCAACTCAGCAAAGACTGGGTCATCATCCGCGCCGCGATTAAGACGGGTCCGCTGCGTCAATTCGAAGGCCGCCGCGAAATCAACTTGCGCGTTCAGCGTGCTTTTGCGGAGGCGGGGATTTCGCTCGGCGCGCAGTTCCCCGCCAACTATTATACGTAACGCCGGAGCGGCCGGCCCGTGGGTGCTGGCCGTTGCGATCGCCGGTTCGGGCATGGTCTTTATCGACGGTACCGCGGTCAACGTCGCCTTACCGACGCTGCAACGCGACCTCGACGCAGATGCTGCGAGCCTGCAATGGGTTGTCGAAGGCTACTCCCTCGTGCTCTCCGCGTTCATCCTCATCGGCGGTGCGCTGGGTGACCGCTTCGGCCGCCGTCTGATGTTCTTGCTCGGAGTCGGCCTCTTTGCCGGGGCGTCGGTGCTCTGCGCGCTGTCGCAGAACATGCTCGAACTGAACTTGGCGCGTTGTCTGCAAGGATTCGGCGGGGCCTTCGCAACGCCGGGCAGCCTCGCACTCATCAGCGCGGCGTATCCCGGTGCCGGTCGCGGAACGGCGATCGGAACGTGGTCGGGATTTACCTCGCTGACGGCTGCTATCGGACCGGTACTCGGTGGCTGGCTCACGCAGACGTACTCGTGGCGTTGGGTCTTTCTCATCAACGTTCCGATCGCGCTCTTCGTCATCGTGACCGCGTTGTTGCGCGTGCCGGAGAGCCGCGACGAACATGCTGCCAAACGTGTCGATTACGCGGGCGCTCTGTTCGCGACGTTGGGCCTCGGCCTCGTGACCTACGGGTTGATCCGGCTGCAAGGCGGCAACGCCGGTGCCGGAGGCATTCTTGCGTGTGGGGCGGGCGTCGCCGTGTCGGCGCTGTTCGTCTTCTACGAGTCGCGGGTTGCGGATCCGATGATCCCACTCGAGATCTTCGCGAATCGGACGTTCGCCGGCGCGAACCTCTATACGCTCTTCTTGTACGCGGCGATCGGCGGAAGCTTGTTCTTCGTCCCTTTCGAGCTCCAGTACGTACTGGAGTACTCGCCGCTGGAGGCCGGCGCGGCACTCTTACCGTTCGTCGCGATCATGTTCCTTAGTTCGCGCTGGTCCGGTGGTCTGGTCGAGCGCGTCGGCGCGCGCTTGCCGCTGATCGTGGGCGCCCTGATCGCGGCCGGCGGGCTCATTGCGTACGCTTTCAGTGGGATCGGGCACTCGTACTGGGTGACCTTCTTTCCCGCGACGGTCATCTTCGGATGCGGCGCGGCGCTCTTCGTCGCACCCTTGACGACGACCGTGATGGATGCGCTTGCGACGGAACGGGCCGGCATCGCGTCGGGCGTCAATAACGCCGTCTCGCGCGTCGCCGGCGTTCTCGCGATCGCCGTGCTCGGCATCGTGCTCATCGGCAGCTTCTACGCAGATTTCGATCGAAGGACCGCCCGTCAAACATTTGCTCCCGCAACGCTCGCGGCACTGCGAGCGAACCGCGATCTTCTTACGACCTTGAAGCCGCCGGCCGGGACGTCGGCCGACGACGAGGACCGAGTCACCGAAGAGTTGCGCCAAGCGTACGCGGACGGTTTCCGGAATGCGATGCTCCTGGGCGCCGCGCTGTGCGTCGCAGCCGCTGCGGTGGCGGCTCGCACGATCGCACCGAATCTCCGTCCCGCTCCAAGTCCTTGACGAAGCCCTACCTCTGACGGGATGCGAACGAGCCGTTAGCGCGGGTAGCGTGGATAGCGTGGTTCGGAGCCCGCCGCGGCAGACAGTCCGATTGCGATGAGGCCGAGGACGAAGATGCTGCCGTAGATCCAAGTCGACACGCCGTGTTCGGCGCGGAAGGTCTTGCGCGCTTGGGCGAGCGCTTCCGGCGTGGCGCGTGCCCCGAGACTCGGAAGCGAGGCCTCCATCCGCGGAACGATCGCGCGCGATTCGTACTGCGCGAGCACCAGCATCACGGCGACGATCGCGATGCGTGCGATGGCCGAGGCTCGCTGCGACGGAACTTTCGCGCGAACGACTGCGGCGACGATCGCGACTCCGCCGCAAACGGTTCCGAAAAGCGTCAGCGCGCCGAGCACCGCCGCGGTGACGCGACCGAACTCCTCGACATTACTCACGATGCCGAAAGCGATCGGCGCGAAAATGAACGCGAAGCCGGCAAGCGAGCCGACCCACAGCGCGAGGGTCAGGGCTTCGATAACGGTGAAGGTCCGCTCGAGCATTGACGTCTCATTCTCGCAGAGGAGGCTCGTGGACCCGCTACGCTGTGCGATCGAAACGGCGACGGAAGCCGGAACGCTGCTGCTCGACCTCTTGGGAACCGAACTCGATACGCGCGAAAAAGGAATGCGTGGCGATCTCGTGACCGTGGCCGATCGCGCCAGCGAAAAGGCGATCGTCGCGCGCTTGCGCACCGAGTTTCCGGCAAGCTCGATCCTGGCCGAAGAAGGTACGAGCGTCGCCGGCACGAGCGGCGAGCGTTGGATTCTCGATCCGCTCGACGGGACGACGAATTTCGCGCACGGGTACCCGCTCTTCTGCGTCTCGCTGGGCTTCGAACGCGACGGAGAAATGCTCTGCGGCGTCATCTACGCTCCGGCGCTCGGCGAATTGTACGTTGCCGAACGCGGCGGCGGCGCGCGCTGCAACGATCGCGAGCTGACCGTCTCGCGCACCGAGCGCGTCGCCGACGCGCTCGTTTGCACCGGCTTCAAGCCGGCCCTCTACGAGCGCAACGGCGCGAATTTCGCGCAACTCTCGCGAGTCGCGCAAGGCGTCCGGCGCGATGGGTCGGCTGCACTCGACCTTGCCTTCGTCGCAGCGGGCCGCTTCGATGCGTTTTGGGAGTTGGATCTCTTTCCATGGGACGTTGCCGCCGGCATGCTGCTCGTGAGGGAAGCGGGCGGAACGGTAACGGCGATCGACGGGGCTCCGTTTGAATTCCAGCGCGGCTCGACGCTCGCCAGCAACGGCCGCGTTCACGCGGAGATGATCGGCGCTCTGTCGGAGCGCTGAGGCCGCGCTATGGCGTCGAGTCGACGATCGCCGAGAAGTCGAGCGCGCCTTTGCCGTTCGCCAGCGCCTGCTCGTACACCGCGCAGGTTTGCTTTAGCAGCCGAAGTTCGAGGCCCGCAGCCGACGCCGCGTCGTGGGCTTCCCGGAGATCCTTCACGAGCGCCGCAAGACTGAAGTGCGGCGTGAAGTCGCGGTCCGCGATCGCCTTGCGCTTCATCTCCGCGACGCGACCGACGGTTCCCGTGAAAAGGTTGAGCGCGAGCACCCGGTCGACGCCCGCAGCATCCGTCGCGCGCAAGCTCTCGCCGATACCCGCGAGGACCAGGCCGAGGAGCTGATTGTTCCCGAGCTTGAGCGCGGCGCTCGTTCCGTACCCTCCGACGTACAGGACTGATTTCGCCATCGCTTCGAGAACGTCGCGCTGCTCGTCGAGCACCTCGCGCGGTCCGCCGACGAGGGCGGTAAGCTCGCCGGCGGCGGCCGCGTCCTTGCTGCCGGTGACGGGCGCGCCGAGAAATTTGCACCCGCGTCGTTCGGCTGCTTGCGCGAGCGTGCGCTGCATGTCTGCCGAGATCGTGCTCATTTCGACGAAGGTGGTCCCCGGACGCGCCGCCGGAATCATGCGCTCGAGGACGACCTCACGCGACGCGTCGTCACCCCAGAGAATGGAAATGACGACGTCTGCCGCCTCGGCGAGAGTTTCCGGAGACTTCGCCGCGCTCGCCCCCTGCTCGACGAGGACGTCCACTGCCGCGTTCTTGCGGTCCCACACGCGCACGGCGAAACCGTGCCGGAGCAGATTCGCGGACATTCCCGAACCCATCGTCCCGAGCCCCGCGAAACCGATCTCCTTCTTCATTTGAGTTCCTCCGGCGAGCGGTTTTGACGGCGCTGCAAGAGAGCCCCGTCGAAACGAGAAACGACGCGCATGAGCGATACGATCGCGGTCTTCACGAAGAGTACGTACCCCTCGGTCAAGGCTTTCGTCGAAGAAGTAGCCCGGGTCGAAGGACTGGATCGCTTGGGCGAAGCCGAAGGCTTGTTGACCGATGGCTCGTTCGCCGTCGACGAAGCGCTCCTCGCACGCGCGCCCAAGCTACGCGTCGTCGCGCTCTCTTCGGTCGGCTACGAAAAAGTCGACGTGGAAGCGTGCAACCGTCGCGGCATTCCATTTTCGAACGCCCGCGGTGCGTTGACCGATGCGGTCGCGGATTTGAGCTTTGCGCTGGTGCTGGCGTCGCTTCGCAAGTTGAGTGTTGCGCTCGATTGGGGCCGTTCCGGTGCTTGGATGCGCGGTCCGGCGCCCTTCGGAAACGATTTGGCGGGGAAGACGCTGGGCATCGTCGGCTTCGGTGAGATCGGCGCCGCGCTCGCGCGCCGGGCTCAAGTCAGCCGGATGAACGTCGTTTACAACAACCGGACTCGGCGGGATGACGACGCGGCCCTCGGGACGCGGTATCGCACCTTCGACGAGCTCCTCGCGACCGCCGACTGCGTCGTATCGCTCGTCCCGCTCTCGCCGCAAACGCATCAGATGTTCGGCGCGGCCGAATTCGCGCGCATGAAGCCTTCGGCGCACTTCGTGAACGTCGGACGCGGTGCGCTGGTCGATCCAGACGCACTGCTCGCTGCACTTGAGTCCGGCAAGCTGGCGGGCGCGGCGCTCGACGTGACCGATCCCGAACCTCTCCCGCCCGGCCATCCGCTCTACGCCGCCCCGAACGTCACCATCTATCCGCACATCGGCAGCGCGACTCCCGAGACGCGCGAACGGATGGCCATGCTTGCGGCGCAGAACCTCGTCGCCGGCCTGCGGGGCGAACCGATGCCGACGCTCGTCAACGCCGCGGTCGCTAGTTGACCTTTAGAACCGCGCCGTTCAGGGCTGCGGCTCCCGGAGAAAGAAGGAAGGCGGCGACCTCGGCCGTGCCGCGGGGTTCGGCCGATGCGGCGAGACTCGGCGTCACCGCGTTGACCGCGATACCGCGCGAGGCGAGTTCAGCAGCCGCGGCGCGCGTCAACGCGACGATCGCGCCGACCGCCGCGGCGTAAGCGACCGCTCCGCTTCCCGCGTTGTCGAAACTTCCGCCGACAGCCGGAATCGTACAGATGCGCGCGCCCGCTTTCATATGCTGCGCCGCCGCCCGAATGCAGACGAACGTTCCGACGACGTTCACTGCGTGCACGCGCGCGAAGCGCTGAGCGTCGAGTTGCATGAAGGGCGTCGTGTCGACGATTCCCGCAGCAGTCACGAGCGCGTCGAGTTCGCCGAGGATTTCCAGGGCGCGCACGAAGAGCGCTTTGACTGCATTCTCGTCGGTGATGTCGACGACCAGTGCGAAACCATCGATGGCGTCGGCGACGGCGTGCGCGCGAATCTCGTCCCGATCGGCGACGACCACTCGATAGCCGTCGCGTGCGAGCACCTCGCAGATGGCCTTTCCTACGCCGCTCGCGCCACCGACCACAATCACCCCCGGAGTGCGGCGATCCGCTCCGCCCGCATCGTCAGCCAGCATCGTGCGTTACGCCGGGCGGTGGAGGAAGCCGAGCGAAAGCCACGGGATCGCGGCAACCAGCGCCAATGCGATGACGAGCGCGATGAGATACGGCACGATGCGTCCGAAGGCCGTATCGGGATCGCACTTTCCTATGATGCACGCGCTGTAGTAGCCGAGTCCAACGGGCGGCGAAAAGAGTCCGATCCCCATCGCCAGCACGGCGATGATCGCATACTGCACCTCGTCGACTCCGAAAGTCGAAGCGATCGGAAAGAGCAGCGGCCCGAAAAGGACTACCGCGGGGATTCCCTCGAGAACCGAACCGAGGATGATGAAGAGCACGACCGAGACGGCCAAGAAGCCGCCGCGCCCGCCGGGTGCCTGCCCCACGGTCGTGGCGAGTTGCTGGGCGAATCCCGATTGCGTGAGCGCCCAGCCCATCGCCGTCGCCGTCGCGATGATCAGCATGATCGCGCCCGAAAGTCCCGCCGTGTCGCGCAAGATCGGGTACATGCGGCGCCAGTCGAGCTCGCGGTAGATGAACGCGCCGACGATCAAGGTATAGATGATGCCGACGACGCTCACCTCGGTAGCCGTCGCGATACCTTCCAAGACGAAGTACCGGATCAGCAGGGGCAGCAGCAAACCGGGCAGCGCGATGACGAAGTAGCGCGCGATTCGCGACAGGCTCGGCCGCTTGGCCAGTTCGGTGCGATCGTTGCGCGAGCGGAAGAGCGCCACGATCATCAATGCGACGGCGGCCACCAGCGCCGGGATAAGCCCGGCGGTGAACAACGCGGCGATGGAAACGCCGGTCACCGAGCCGATGATGATGAGCACGAGGCTGGGTGGGATCGTCTCCGCCATCGCGGCCGAACTCGAGAGCAGCGCGACGAGCTCGCTACGCGGCTGACCGCGCCGTTCCATCTCCGGGAAGAGCACCGGCGCGACCGCCGCCATGTCGGCTGCCTTCGAGCCGGAGATTCCCGAAACGAGGTACATCGCGCCGAGCAGCACGATCGACAAGCCTCCGCGGAGATGCCCGACCAAGCTTGCGATGAAGTCGACGAGGCGCTTGGCGATGCCCGCATTCTCCATCAGCAGTCCCAGCAGCACGAAGAGCGGAACGGCGAGCAGGACGAGGTTGGAGACGCCCTCGTCCATGCGGCCCACGACGGTGTTGAGTGGGACGCTCGTCGTCAGCGCCAGATAGCTCAGCGTTCCGACTCCAAATGAGAATGCGATCGGAATTCCGATCGCGACGCACGCGCCGACGACGAAGACGAAGAAGATGACGAGATTGAAGTTTCCGAAAGCGCCGAAGACGGAACGTCCGAACCAGGCGCCGGCCGAGATGAGAATCGCGCAGCCGACGACGGGAAGCACGATCCGGGGGTCGGACTCGATCAGGCGCAGGATCGCGAGTACGAGTATGAGCGCCAGTCCGACGACGATTGCCGCGACGACGTACGAGCGCGGAATGCTGAGCGCGGGCGTGAGGTCGATCTGTTCCTGGATCAGGAAGCTTTTGCTAGCCGGAAGCAGTTCCAAGCAGAAGATCGCGACGATGGTCGGCGAGATCACGTCGAAGATTTCCCGCACTCGCGGAGGAACCGCATTTCCCACCGCCGTCAACCGCATGTGTCCGTCCAAGCGGTAGGCGACGACCGCGCCGAGCATCGTCAACCAGAGGAATAGGATCGTCGCCAATTCGTCGGTCCAGACTAGCGCGCTGTGCAGGACGTAGCGCGAAAAGACGCCGCTGGCCAAGATCACCACTTCGATCACGATGAGGATGCCCGCGATCGGCTCGACCACGGCTCCGATAGTCCGGTCGACCGTCCTCGCCCACGATCGCGTCCGCGTGAGGCTGCTCGGCGTGGCCGCCTCTCCAATCATCATTGTGGCCTACCCGAGTTTTCCGGAGGTTTTCTCCAGCAATTCCCACGCGGTGTCTCCGAACGTGGCATGCCAGTGTTTGTAGAAATCGCCGAGACGCGGGCGGAAGCCGCTCGTGTTGGCCACGTTGAGCTGCATGCCGCTGCGCTGGAGTTTGTCGGCCAGCGAATCGTTGCGCTGTTCGGTGTCCGCCCGCTGCAGGAGCGCGTACTTCTCTGCGTTGCGCTGGATGACGCTTTGCGCGTCGGGCGGCAACGCCTTCCAAGCGTCGGGGTTTGCGAGAAACCAGAAAGCCGACCACATGTGATTCGTCACGCTCAGATATTTCTGCACCTCGAAGAGACGACCGGCCGCGATGATGGCGTACGGGTTCTCCTCGCCGTCGACCGTGTGGTTTTGCAACGCGGTGTATACCTCGGCGAAGTTGATCGGAGTGGGCGAAGCCCCGAGCGACTTGAAGAGGTCGACCCACAGCGCGCCCTGCGGCGTACGGATCTTGAAGTTGGCGAGATCGTCTGCGCCTTTGATCGGGTGCGTGCTCGAAGTGATCTGACGCATGCCGTTGGCCCACATCTTCGGGAAGGCGATGAGCCCCTTGGCTTCGATGTCCTTGCGTACGTAGGCCCCGAGCGGTCCGTCGAATGCGGAGAACGCCTCAGCCGAATTCCTGAACGCGAAACCGACGGCCTGGATCGCTGCCACCGGCACGACCGACTGCAAGATGCCGCCGTCGAGCGTAAAGAACTGCAGCGCGCCGGAACGCAGCTGCGTGAGCATAGCGGTGTCGCCGCCGAGCTGATTGTTCGGAAAGACCGTGACGTCGACCGCGCCGCCCGTTTCGCGCTTCACGGCGTTCCACATCTGAATCATGCGAACGTTGAGCGGATGGTCGATCGAAATGTTGCTCGCGTACTTGTACGTAAACGTGGCGGCTCGAGCCGGCAACCGCAGAACGTTGATGCTAGCGAGCGTGGCCGCCGTTGCGGTCGCAAAACGTTGACGCGAGATTCGGTGAGCCACCTTGGAACCAGCCTTTCTGGAAATCAATCGAGAACGATCCCGCCGTCGACGGTCAGCGTTTCTCCGTGAACGAAAGACGATGCGGGCGAGACGAGCCAGACGATCGCTTCGGCAATTTCGGAAGGGTCCGCGCTGCGGCCGACGAGCGTCATGTTCTCGACACGGCTGCGCGCCTCGGGCACCTCAAAAGTCTCCGCAAGCATCGGAGTGAGGACGGGGCCTGGAGCGACGGCATTGACGGCGATCCCCTGCGGCGCGAGCGAACGGGCGGCGCTACGCGTCAACTGAATGACCGCGCCCTTACTCGCGGCATACGCCGCGGTCCCCGAGAGCCCTCCGCCGCGTTTGCCTGCGACGCTGGCGACGGTGCAAATCCGCGCACCGGCCTGCATCCGCTTTGCCGCCTCGCGAACGCAGAGGTACGTCCCGATCACGTTGATATCGTAAACCCGGCGCCACGTGGCGACGTCGATCTCCATGAACGGCGTCATGTCGGCGATTCCAGCCGCGGTCACGAGCGCGTCGAGGTGCCCGCCGAGCGCGCGGTCCGCGAACTCGAAGAGTGCGGCGACCGAGGCTTCGTCGGCGACGTCGACGGCGCACGCTCGTCCGCCGATCGACTCCGCGACCTGCCGCGCTCGCGCTTCGTCGCGATCGGCGACGAGCACGAGGTACCCGTTGCGCGCCAGCAGTTCGCAGGTGGCCTTGCCGATGCCGCTCGCGCCGCCGCTGACGATCGCCGCCGGCCGCGCGGCGTTCACAGGAGCGAGCCGGGCTCGGCGAATGCGCCGGCCAAGGCCGAGAGAAAGCGAGCGGCCGGGGCGCCGTCGATAAAGCGATGATCGAAGCTCAACACGAGCGTTAGCATCCAAGCCGGCACGAGCGAATCGCCTTCCACTGCCGGCCGGCGCGTGACCGCGCCCATCCCGAGGATGGCGGTTTGCGGCGGGTCGACGAGCGGAACGACGCGTTCGACCCCCTGAGGCCCGACGTTGGAGAGCGAGAAGGCGGCAGCGCCGGTGTCGCTCGCGCCGAGCGCACCCGCGCGAGCGGCGGCCGCGAGCCGGAGAATCTCGGCTTGGATCGCGGCCAGCGAGAGCGCGCCTGCGCCTCGCACGACCGGCACGATGAGACCTCGCGGCGTGTCTGCGGCGACGCCGATGTCGAGCGCTTCGCAGGGCTGACCGGAACGCGCGTCGGTGCGAAGTTCGGGAAATTCGCGCAGCAGCCGGGCCAGCGCAAAAACGGCGAACGCGGTCCAGCCGAAATCTTTGCGGCGCGACATCAGCGCGCGCACGCCGTCGACCCGCACGCTCGTCTCGACCTGCGCTAGCGGAAGGGTGCCGACCTCGCTCATGCGCCGGAAGATCGTGCGCCGAAGCGGGTCGAGTTCCGGAGGTAGTGTGGCCGGCGACGGTGTCGGCGCGCGAACCGCCGCTGCCGGCGGAATCGCCGCGCCTCTTGCGGGCTGTGTTCCGGCGCTTGCGAGAACGTCGGAGAGCGTGACGCGCCCGCGCGGACCCGAGCCGCGCAACGCGCGCAGGTCGAGTTTGTGCTCGCGCGCCAACCGGCGTGCGGCCGGTGAGGCGAGGACGCGCTCCCCATTTGTGTGGCGCGCGGCATGTAGCGGACCGGGCGAAGCGGCGCCGGCCGGCGCCACGTCCTCGTTCTCGAGCGTGACCAGACCGATCAGCGCACCGCATGCGAACTCGTCGCCGTCGTTGCCGATGCGCTGCACGAGCGTTCCCGCGACAGGTGACTCGACCTCGTAGTTGATCTTGTCGGTCGAAACCTCGAGCAGCGGATCGCCGGCAGCGATGCGTTCGCCGGTCGTTTTCAGCCAGCGCACGATCGTGCCGCTTTCCATCGTGAGGCCGAGCTTCGGCATCGTGATCTCCGCCGGCACTTAGCGCCGCTTCCGGACGAGATCGAGAACTGCCGACTCGATCGCGGGCGCTTTGGGGAACATCGCGTCCTGCATCCCGGGCGAAAACGGAACCGGTACGTGCGCCGCGCCGAGCCGGACGACCGGCGCGTCGAGATCGTCGAAGCAATGCTCGCCGATGAACGCCGCGATCTCGCCGCCGAGTCCTCCGATGCGGACCGCTTCGTGCGCGACGACGATGCGATGCGTCGCCGCGACGGCATCGGCGATCGCGTCGTAGTCGAGTGGCCAGAGCGTCCGCAAGTTGACGACGCGCACGGAGATGCCTTCCTCCCGTTCGAGCTTCTCGGCAGCTTCGAGCGCGCGCCCGACGGTGATGCCGTACGTAATGACGGCCGCGTCGCGACCCTCGCGCAGCGTCTCGGCTTTCCCGAGCGGAATCGTGAAGTCGTCGTCGTCCGGAATCTCGCCCTTTTGCGTAAACAGCGCCTTGTGCTCGAAGTAGAGCGTCGGGTTGTCGCTCCGGATCGCGCTCTTGAGCAACCCCTTCGCATCGCGCGCGTTCGCCGGTGCGACGACCTCGAGACCCGGCGTGTGGACGAACCAGGCCTCCAGCGACTGCGAGTGCTGCGCGGCGGCGGACTTCGTAATTCCGTCGGGGGCGCGCAGGGTCATCGGAACCGAGCACTGCTCGCCGAACATATAACGAAGCTTGGCGGCTTGGTTGACGATCTCGTCCATCGCGCAGGTGATGAAGTCGGCGAAGTGCATGTCGACGACCGGGCGCGTCCCGGTCAGAGCGGCTCCAACGCCCGCGCCGACGAGCGCCGCTTCCGAGATCGGCGTGTCGCGCACCCGCTCGAAGCCGAACTCTTGGGGCAACCCTTTGAACTGCCCGAAGATGCCGCCTTGCTTTGCGATGTCCTCGCCCATCAGAAAAACCGTCGGGTCGCGCCGCATCTCCTCCCGCATCGCTTCGAGCGTCGCTTCCGAAAACGTCACGCTGCGGGCCATCAGAAATTTTCCCGTTCGCGAATTGCGAATGCGCCGTACACCGTCGCAGCGTCGCGATCTCCGACGTACGCGCCGACGAACGCGTCGCCGGGTGGAGAGGGAGAAGAGGCTTTTGCGAACGCGACCGCTTCGGCGAACTCTTCGCGCGCGGCACTCCAGAGCGCTTCGAACTGAGCGCTCGAGAGCGCATCGCCGAGTCGCGCTTGCAGTCGCACGATCGGATCGTCGCTCTTGCGGCTCTCGACTTCGTCCTTCGAGCGGTAACGCTCGGGATCGCCGATGTAGTGGCCGCGCACGCGATACGTCTTGCACTCCACGAAGGTCGGGCCGCCCCCGCTGCGCGCGCGAGCGACCGCTGCGCCGACCGCCCGATGCACCTCGAGCGCGTCAAATCCGTCGACGATCGCGCTCGGCATCCCGTAGCCTGCGGCGCGGATCGCGACGTCTTCGATCTTCATCGTTTCCGAAGTCGATGTGGTCGAGGCGTAGTGGTTGTTCTCGAGGACGAAGATTGCCGGCAGATTCCAGACCGCGCTCAAGTTCAAGTTTTCGTGAAACGGTCCGCGATTCGTGGCGCCGTCACCGAAGAAGCAGACCGCGACGCGACCGTTGCCGAGCAGTTGGGCCGAGAGTGCCGCGCCCGCGACGAGTCCGAATCCGCCCGCGACGACGCCGTTCGCACCGAGCATGCCGACCGAGAAGTCGGCGATGTGCATCGAGCCGCCCCGGCCGCGGCAGACGCCGGTTTCGCGCGCGAAGATCTCGGCGACCATCGTGCGCATGGGCGTTCCCTTGGCAAGCGTGTGACCGTGCCCGCGGTGGGTCGAAGCGATGTAGTCGTCACGGTTCAGTGCCGCACAGGTGCCGGCCGCGACCGCCTCTTGCCCGATCGAAAGGTGCGCGAAGCCCGGAATGTCGCCCGCCAAGAAGTGCCGCTCGATGCCTTCCTCGAGCGTACGAATGCGGATCATCGTCGCGAGCAGCTCTTTGCCGAGCGAAATTTGCTCGGCGCTCAACGGCTCCGAAAGGGCCGGCGCATCGGCTACGTTCATTTCCATAGGGCTGGCTTTTCCGGTTGCGGCGCGCATTTCCACCTACGGGGCGGAGGCTCTCGGTTTCCCGATAGGTGCGTTCCGACACTATACTCACCGCATGCGGTGCCGATCCACTGGTTCGTCCGAGCCGGCTTGGAGCGATCGGCCGCTTTTTTGAGCTATCGACTGCTAGTGGAAGAAGTACGGATCCAAAACGCTCACTTCAGAAATGCTATCGACCGGTAATCCGTTACGTTCGCCCGCCTTGCGAATTGCATCCTCACTGGGGCCATCGTAAATGCAAAACGATTTCCCATGATCTTTCGTAACGTACGAATGGACCCACGTCACGCCGACGTCTCCATTTTTGTCGACGACGCTTTTGCACGCCTCGGCGCCCTCATCGGTAGCTGGAATCGCTAATCCGCCCTTGAAAGTTCGTTCGACCAAGTATCGAGGCATGCAAATGCCCTCCATCGATTGCGCGCGAAAGCCCGATTTCACAAGCGTTTTTTGGGTCCATGCATCATATCGCCTACGCCCTCGGTTTGGCAAGCGTGCCTAGGGCCCCAACGGCTAGTAACCGAACAGCGGCCATCATCGATGCTAGATAGCGCTCGGAGCAAGGAACGGCAATCCAGACAGCAAGGGTCGTTGCCTACCGGCACGGTCACTTTCCTGTTCTCCGACATCGAGGGAAGCACCGAGCGCTGGGAGCGGGATCGCGCCGCGATGCAGGAAGCCGTGCGCCTCCACGACCGGCTCATGCGCGAAGCAATCGCAGCGCACGACGGGCACGTGTTCAAGACCATCGGCGATGCGTTCTGCGCGGCGTTCGCGACACCAGAATCGGCCGTTCGGGCCGCGCTCGACGCTCAGGTAGCGCTCGCTGCCGCCGACTTCTCAGCGGTCGGCGGCCTTCGCGTGCGCATCGCGGTCAATACCGGTACCGCGGATGAACGTGACGGCGACTACTTCGGGCCAACCGTGAATCGCGTGGCGCGGCTCACGTCGAGCGGCCACGGCGGGCAGGTACTGCTGTCGGATGCAACCCACGCGCTCGTGCAAAACGAATTGCCACGTGCGACGCGATTCAGCGACCTCGGCTCGCACCGGTTCAAGGACCTTGCCCAGAGCGAGCACGTGTGGCAGGTGACGGTAATAGGTCTACCGGGCGATTTCCCGCGGCTCAATTCGCTGGACACGCTGCCCAACAATTTACCCATTCAAGTCTCGAGCTTCTACGGCCACGAACAAGACCTCGAGGATTTGAAGGTGCAGCTTCTCGAGCACCGTTTGATCACACTCTTTGGAGCCGGTGGCGTAGGCAAGACGCGTCTGGCGGCGCAACTTGGCGCCGAGGTTCTTGACCGCTTTTCCGACGGGGTATGGATTGCCGATCTCGCATCGACCACAGAGCCGGAATTGGTGTGGAACGTCGTAGCCAAAGTATTGAGCGTGAACCAAGCGCACTCGCGCATGAGCGACGAGTCAATGATTCAGTTTCTCAACCCCAGGCAGCTTCTCCTAATTCTCGACAATTGCGAACACGTGCTGGAAGCTGCTGCCAGGCTAGCCGACGCGATTCATCGCCAGTGCCCGGGCGTGCGCATTCTGACCACTTCGCGCGAGGCGCTGGGGGTGGGCGGCGAAAAGGTGGTACGGGTCGCCTCGCTGGCGGTGCCCGAAAAGGTAGCAGATCTCCACGCAACGTTCGCGCTCAGCTTCGGTGCGGTGGCGCTCTTCGTCGACCGCGCGTCGCTCGTCGATCAATCTTTTCGGCTCGGCGACAATAACGCGTCAATCGTGTCGGATATCTGTCGCCGGCTCGATGGCATTCCGCTTGCGATCGAACTCGCCGCAGCGCGCGTGAAAGTCATGAGCGTCGCCACCATCGCGCAGCGCCTTAACGAGCGCTTCGAGATTCTCACCGGGGGCAGTCGCACCGCTCTCCCGCGACAGAAAACGCTGATGGCCCTCTTCGATTGGAGCTATGATTTTCTCTCGATCGAGGAACGGGTGATGTTTAACCGCGTGGCGATTTTTGCCGGCGGGTTTAGCTCCGATGCCTCATCTGTCGTGTGCGCCGGCGACGGCATCGAGCAGAGAGACGTGCTAGACTTGATCGCTTCGCTCGTGGACAAGTCGTTGGCAGTGGTGGATACGAGCGGCAACCGGGAGCGCTTCCGTCTTCTTGAATCCCCCCGTCAGTACGCACTGGCAAAACTAACGGCGAGCGGTGAGCGCGAGCTGGTCGCGCGCCGGCACGCCGAATACTTCCGAGGCATCGCACAGGAATTTAGGACGACCTTTGGCGCGATCCCGATGAGTGAATGGCTTGCGGGAGCCGAGCTGGAGGTGGAAAACTTTCGTGCGACGATGGACTGGGCGCTCACCAAAGGTCAAGACGTACCCCTGGGCGGCGCGGTGGCGGGCGCCTTGGAGATGTTCTGGTGGCACGGCGGCGTCGAAGCAGAGGGTCTCCGTTGGATCGACGTCGCACTCCAAAAAATCGACGAGAGTGCCCACGCGGAGGTGGTGATTCAACTGCGGCGGGCGCTTGCACGTCTCATGTCACGCGTGCTCTACTCGTAGTCGAACGGAGGACTCGCATGAACACCGAAAGTTTGCGCACTCTGCAGGCGCCGATCAAGGATCGGTATCGGGCCGAGCCCGATGCTGCACTCATCACGCTGAGTGCGAGCGGTCGTGTCGACGATCCCGAAGGCCTCAGTTGCAGCGTCGAGACTGGACGCGCGTTAGTGAAAGCCGGCCTCCACCCGGCAACCGGTGGTGATGGAACGCTCGCTTGTTCGGGAGATATGTTGTTGCAGGCACTCGCTGCGTGCGCCGGCGTCACGCTGCGATCGGTCGCCACGGCTATAAACGTTCCGCTGCGCGGCGGAAGCGTACGTGCGGAAGGGGATTTGGACTTCCGCGGCACGTTAGGCGTCGACCGCGCTGCGCCGGTTGGCTTCAAGAATATCCGGCTTCGCTTCGATCTTGATGCGGACGCAACGCCCGAAGAAGTTGCGACACTGCAAAAGTTGACGGAACGATATTGTGTGGTCTATCAGACGCTTGCAAGCGGGATCAAGCCGGAGGTCGATTTCCACGTAGAGCCGGCGCACCCTTAACTCGGCCGCGACAGCGGACAGCGGGAGCGCTGAATGGAAGCTTAACCCTGATGGCGGCCATCCTGTTCGTTCCCGCCGATCAGACGCGCAAGGTGACGAATGCCGCCGGCGGCGCCGCGCGCACGATCGTGTTGGATCTTGAGGACGCCGTGGCGCCGGCGAGTAAGGCTGCGGCGCGCGCGAACCTTGCCTCCGCCGTCGCCGAGCTGCGCGCAGCCGGCAAGCGCGTCATGGTTCGGATCAACGCCGAGGGTGACGGCTATGATGCCCGCGATCTGGATGCCGCGCTCGAAGCGCCGATCGACGAGTTGCTCTTGCCGAAAGTCGAAAGCGTCGGCGCGCTGCGCGAAGTCGAGACGCGCGTCGCGCGGAGTGCGGCCGGCCGGTCGCTGCGGCTCGTGCTGCTCATCGAAACCGCGCGAGGCGTGCGCGATTTGGCCGAGCTGCTCGAGGCCCCGCGGCTTCGCCACGCGGCGACGCTCGGAACCGCCGACCTCTCACGCGATCTCGACATCGAATGGACCTCCGCCGTGAGCGAAAATCCGCCGCTTTTCACCGACTTGTTGACCAACTTGCGCGTGCTTTCGCGCGCGGCAGGTTGCGATGCGCCACTCGGTAGCGTGTACCCCATCATCGACGACGACGCCGGACTGCAAGCGAACGCCCGACTCGAAGCGCGTTTGGGTTACGCCGGAAAATTCGCGATTCACCCGCGTCAAGTTCCGATCGTCGAAGCGGTCTACGCGGTCGATCCGGTCGAACTCTCGCGCGCGCGCAACATCGTTGCGGCCTTCGAACGTGCCGATCGCGAAGGCTCGGGCGCGGTAAGAGTCGACGGCATCATGGTCGACGAACCGGTCGCGCGCCGCGCGTACGCCTTGATCGAGCGGGCGACGCAATGAACGACGCACCGCTCGCGGGAATCCGCGTTCTCGAGCTGGCCACCATGATCGCCGCGCCGACGACGGGCGCGTTGCTGGCCGACTATGGCGCGACCGTCATCAAGGTCGAGCGGCCCGGGCCGGGCGATTTGGCGCGGAAATTCGGCGCGCTCGATGCCCAAGGCGTCTCGTGGTACTGGCGTTCGCTTTCGCGCCGCAAGCAGTTGGTCGCCGTCGACCTGCACGATCCCGAGATTGCGGCGTTGATGCGACGCTGGATCGAGAGCTTCGACGTGCTGATCGAGAACTTCCGGCCGGGAACGCTCGAGCGCTTCGACCTGGCGCCGGAGAAGCTGCTCGAGCTCAATCCACGCCTCGTGGTTCTGCGTGTTACGGCGTTCGGACAGGACGGCCCGTATCGCGATCGCGCCGGGTTCGGAACGCTCGCCGAGGCGATGACCGGCATCGCTTCGGTCACCGGCTACGAAAACACGCCGCCGCTCCTCCCGTCGTACCCGCTGGCCGACGTGGTGACGGGCTACCTCGGGGCGGCCGCGGTGAATGCCGCCCTCTTGCGCGCGGCTCGTACCGGGCAGGGGGAAATCATCGATTGCGCGATCTACGAAGCCGCGATGAAACTCGTCGAGCATCAGATCATGGAGTACGATCGCGCGGGAACGCTGCATCGGAGGATGGGCAATCGACTCGAAGACATCGCACCACGCGGCGCCTATCAGTGTTCCGGCGGCGAGTGGATCGCGATCTCCGGGAGCGCGCAGCCGATCGCCGAGCGGATTTTGCGCGTCGTCGGCGGGGAGGCGCTGGCGAACGATCCGCGTTACGCCAGCAACGCGTCGCGCGTCGAGCACGCCGACGAGCTGGACAAGACGCTAGCCGCGTGGTGCGCGGTCCGCACCCGGGATGCCGCGCTCGAGGAGCTCACGGCGGCGGGAGGAGCCGCCGGCCCGCTCGAGACGATCGATTCGGTCCTGCACAATCCACAAGTCGCGGCGCGCGAGACGTTCGTGTCGGTCCTCGAGCGAGGCGGCGCAGCGTTGCGCATGGCAGGCGTTCTGCCGCGGTTCGAGCGCGCGCAGACCGAGGAGCCCCTCCCCGGGGAACTCGCAGTCGGCGCGCGAACGCGCGAGGTACTGAGCGGTGAACTCCAGCTCACCGGCGCCGATCTCGCTTCGTTGGAGGCGCGCGGCGCGATCGAATGTCCCGCAACGAAAGTGAGCACTTCATGATGAACCGTCGCACCTTTACCGCCGCCGCCGCGACCCTCGCGTCGATCGGAATCCTCCGTTTCCCGGCCGGTGCCGCGGAGTTCACCTACAAGTTCGGCAACGATAATCCCGAGACGCACCCGGTCAACGTCCGGATGAAAGACGCCGCCGCCAAGATCAAAGAAGAGACGGGAGGCCGTTTCGAGCTGCAGCTCTTCCCGAACAATCAGCTGGGTGGAGATACCGCGATGCTGACCCAGCTCCGCTCGGGCGCCGTCCAATTCCTCACCTTCCCCGACACGATCTTGGCCTCGATCGTGCCGGTCGCGGCGATCAACGGAATGGGCTTCATCTTCGAGAGCTACAACCACGTGTGGCAGGCGATGGACGGGCAGCTCGGTGCGTACGTGCGCTCCCAGATCGAAGCCGCCAGCCTCTACGCTTTCGAGAAAGAGTGGAATAACGGCTTTCGCCAGATCACTTCGAGCACGCACCCGATCGACAAAGTCGCCGACCTCGATGGCTTCAAGATCCGCGTCCCGGTCAGCCCGCTCGTGCTTTCGCTGTTCAAATCGCTCGGAGCGTCCCCCACGCCGATCAATTTCAGCGAAGTCTACACCTCGCTGCAAACCCACGTCGTCGACGGTCAAGAGAATCCGGTCGCGCTGATCGAGACGGCTCACCTGTACGAGGTACAGAAGTATTTGTCGCTCACGAACCACATGTGGAACGGCTACTGGTTCCTCGCGAACACGGACGCGTGGAACAAACTGCCCAAACAAATTCGTGACGTCGTCGAGAAGAACGTGAACGCGGCCGCCGTGCTGGAACGCTCCGACCTTGAGAACTCGAATGCGGCCGAAGTAAAAACGCTCGCGACGAAAGGTTTGGCGATCAACACGCCGGATCGCGCGCCCTTCAAGAAACGCCTGGTCGATTCCGGATTTTACAAGCAGTGGCACCAAACGTATGGCGATAAAGCCTGGGCCGCGCTCGAGAAGTACACCGGTCCGCTGGGCTAGCGACCACCTCGGGATGGGTTGAGCGACTCGCAGCAATCCTTCGAGTTCGTTCACGCGACCGAACCGGAGGCGCGCGTGGAATCGATCCCGTTCGGCGACGGCTCGATCGCGGTCGGGACGTGCGGGTACTCGTATAAGGATTGGGTCGGGCGCTTCTACCCTCGAAGCATCAAGTCGAACGGAATGCTGCCGTACTATGCCGAGCATTTCCCCGCCGTCGAGATCGACGCGTCGTACTATCGCGTGCCCACCGAGGCGGCGTTCGCCTCGATGGAGGCGCGGACGCCTTCGGGCTTCCGGTTCGCGGCGAAACTGCCGGGTTCGGTGACGCACCTTCCGGCGGATGAGGTGCACCGCGTGCCGGACGACGCGCGGCTGTTCCGCGAGAACATCGCTCCCTTGATCCGCAGCGGAAAGCTCGGTGCCGTCCTGATGCAATTCCCGCATTCGTTCGCTGCGACGTCGCGTGCCGAAAACTATTTGAAGAGCCTACGCGAGGAGCTTGCCGGCCTTTCGCTCGTGGCGGAGTTTCGCAACCGGGAATGGCAGCGCCACGCGACGCTGGAACTGCTCGCCGAACTCGACATCGCTTGGTGCAACGTCGACGAACCGCAATTCGACAAGTTGCTGCGACCGTCGAGCGATGTGGTCGGACCGCTCGCGTACGTGCGCTTTCACGGACGCAACTACCAGAACTGGTGGCGAGGGACGGCCGAAACGCGCTACGACTACGACTACACTGAAGAAGAGCTCGCTCCGTGGACGGAGCGCGTCGCCGAAATGGCAGCGCAAACGAAACAAACCTACGTGTTCTTCAACAACCACCGCTTGGGTCAAGCCGCCAAAAACGCCGGCACCTTCGCCCGCATGTTGCTGGCCGGGTTACGGTAGCGGCTGCGACGACGTGGACTTTGGAATGAGGCTGTTCTGGACGACCGAGAGTTTCCAGCCGCTGGGGAGCTGGACCCAGACTTGCGTGAAGCGATAGTGAACGGGTTCCATATTGCTGGCGGGCACGCCCTGAATGTGGCTGAGGACGTCGAGAGCACCGGCGAGTATGACGATTTTGCCGAACGCGCGCGCCTGGACGTTGCTGCGCTGGAACGTGTCGAACGTGACCTGCTTCGACGCGAGTTGCTGCGCCATCGGCAGGTAGTCGTCGAGAAACTGCTTCTTGTTTTCAACGCGCCCGCCGACGCCGGTTGAAATCAAGTCGTCGGCGAGAAATCCCGTGACCGCGTCCCCGTCGCCGGCGCGGAAGGCTTTGTCGAAGGCTGCGGATGCGGCCAAGAGTGCGGGCGGCGCCTGATCGAGCGCCGCTTGCGCTGAGCCGGTGCCGCGCGTTCCGGCGAGCAGCGCGACCGTCAAGAGTGCGACGGTAAGTCCGAGCTTCATGCGATCTCCCCGCGAATTTCGTCGAGAGCTGTGAAGAAGGCGTCGATTTCCGCGTCGCTCGTGTAGAAGTGTGGCCCGACGCGGATGCCGCAACCGGGGCGATAGTCGACGAAGATGCGGCGCTCGATGAGCCGCGCGGTCGCACGGTCCGCCCCGGGGAAGTCGATGCCGATCCAGCCGGTCCGTTTCTCGGGATCGAGCGGTGTCGGAACCTTCAACCCGCGCTCGAGCGCAGCTTCCGCGAGACGCGTCGTCAAGCGCACGTTGTGGGCGCGAATGCTCGGAACGCCGGCAGCCAAGATCGCGTCGTGTCCGGCGCGCGCCGCGAGGTAACCCGGAATGGTCGGCGTGCCGCTATTCCACCGATGCTGACCCAGGGTGAGCCGGATCGGCGCCGGCTCGAAAGCGAAGGGCGCGTCGTGCGCCATCCAGCCCGTGATCGCCGGCGCGAGTCGCTCGCGCAATTCGGGCTTGATATAGATGAAGCCGCAGCCGGGTCCGCCGCACAGCCACTTGTGACTGCCGCCGACCACGACGTCGACGTCCAGAGCGCGCGCGTCGTAGGGGTAGATGCCGGTCGTTTGATACGCGTCGAGCACGAACAGAGCGCCGGTATCGCGGCAGCGGGCCACGATCGCCGGTACGTCGATGAGGGCGCCGGAGACGTAGGCCGCATGCGAGAGCGCGACGACGGCGGTGCGTTCGGTAATCGCCGAACAGAGGCGGTCCGTCGACATGGTGCGGCCGTCCTCCGAGGGAACGCAAACCGCCCGCGCACCGAATCGCTCCCACGCCTTCCAAACGTAGGTCACGGACGGAAACATCAGCTCTTCGAAGACGACCTCGTTCCGCTCGCCGCGGAAGTCGATCGTCGACGCGATGGCCGCCTCCAGCAACGACACGTTGGGTCCGAGCGAAACGCTTCCCGCGGGAGCACCGAAGATCGACCCGAGGTTGTCGGCGAGCGCCGCGATCTCGGGCAGCCAGGCTTCCCACGCCTCGGGGCCCTCACGAGCCCAGGCCTCCCAATAGGTCCCGAGCGCGTCTTTTGCTCCAAGCGGCGCAGCGCCCATGGAATGCGACACGAGGTATGTCGCGCTCTCGAGCGTGGGGAATCGTTCGCGAAAGCGCGGCCGGGTCGTGGTTTCGAGCATGGGCGGCCCCTTCGCCGGTTTGCCGGTCACCGCCCGCGGGATGGTTTTCCACAGCGCGCGAGCTATAGTTTCATATGGTGAACAGACGGCGAGTCGACGCCCGCGTCGAGTTAGAGTTTCTGCGAGCCACCGAGGCGGCGGCGATCGTCTCCGGCAAGCTCGTCGGGCGGGGCGACAAGAACGGCGTCGACCAAGCGGCTGTCGATGCGATGCGCGGCGTGCTCGGCGAGGTGGACATCGACGGCGTCGTCGTCATCGGCGAGGGCGAGAAGGACGAAGCGCCGATGCTCTACATCGGCGAGCCCGTGGGAACCGGCGACGGGCCGGCCATGGACGTCGCGGTCGATCCGATCGACGGTACGACGCTCGCCTCAAAAGGCGGTCACGGCGCGATCTCGGTTCTGGCGGCGGCCGAGCGCGGATCGCTCTTTCACACGCACATCGCGTACATGGACAAGATCATTGTCGGGAAAGCCGGCCGGGGCGTTATCTCGATCGAGGCGTCGGTTGCGGAGAACGTGCGCGCGCTTGCGAAGGCGATGGACCGGCCGGTCACCGAGATCACCGTTGCCCTGCTCGAGCGTCCGAGGAACGATCAGAAGGTTGCGGAGTTGCGCGAGATCGGAGCCCGCGTGCGTCTTTTCGGCGACGGCGACGTGGCGAACGGATTGATCGCCGCCCTCGAGGATCGTCATCGCATCGACATGCTGATGGGCATCGGCGGCGCGACCGAAGGCGTCGTAACCGCCTGCGCCGTCAAGAGCTTGGGCGGGGACATGCAAGGCCGCTTATGGCTGCGCGAGGGTGAGGAGGCGATCGCCGAGCGAGAAGGCATCGATCCTAGCAAGGTGCTGTTCCTGGACGATCTGTGTAAATCCGATCTGTCGATCCTCGCAGCAACCGGCGTTACGGACGGCGAACTTCTTGAGGGCGTAACGTACGTTCGCGGTAGCGCGTACACCCAATCGATTATCATCTCGTCGTTCACGCATACGATGCGCATGGTCGAAGGAAAACACGACCTCGAATATTTCTCCAACTTGATCGCCGTCAACGGCGTCTCGACTCTCCTCAAGGAGCACGTATGAGCAGCCACCTCGCAGCAGTCGCGAAAGCGATGGTCGCACCCGGCAAAGGGATCCTGGCCGCGGACGAGAGCACGCCAACCGCCAACAAGCGTTTCGCGGCGCTCAACATTCCCGAGACCGAAGAGATGCGGCGGTCGTACCGCGAGATGCTCTTCAGCGCTCCGCACTTCGGCGAGTACTTTAGCGGCGTCATCCTTTACGACGAGACGATCCACCAAAACGATTCGCAGGGTAAACCCTTCGTCGCGGTCCTCAAAGACGACGGTTCGCTGCCCGGCATCAAGCTCGACACCGGCGCTCACCCGCTCGCTCTCGGCGGCCCCGACGAGAAGATTACCGAAGGGCTCGATGGTCTCGCCGCACGCGTTGAGGAGTACGTCAAGATCGGAGCCGCGTTCGCGAAGTGGCGCGCCGTCATCCAAATCGATGCGGGAATCCCGACGTACCGGTGCATCGAAGCGAATGCGAACGCGCTGGCGCGCTATGCGGCAATCTGCCAAGTCGGCGGACTCGTTCCGATCGTCGAGCCGGAGGTTCTCATGGACGGCGTGCACTCGAAGCACACGCTCGAGCGCAGCTTCGAAGTCCACGAACGCGTGCTGCCGATCGTCTTCGAGCAGCTCGCGATCGCCGGCGTCAAATTCGAAGAGATGGTCCTCAAACCGAGCATGGTCATCCCCGGTCAAACGTCGGGCCAAAAAGCCTCGGTGCGTGAAGTCGCCGACGCGACGCTCACGGTCCTCATGCGTTGGGTGCCGCCGGCCGTCGGCGGGATAGCCTTCCTCTCGGGAGGCCAGAGCGACGAGGACGCGACCGCTCACCTCAACGAGATCAACGTCCTCGCTCGCGAGCGCCGCGCGCCGTGGAACCTGACCTTCTCGTACGGCCGCGCGCTTCAGCAGCCCGCCCTTCACATCTGGCTGGGCGACCGCGCCAATAACGCGAAGGCGCAAGCCGCGATGATGCGCCGCGCCAAGCTCGTGAGCCTAGCCTCGCTCGGCAAATATACCCCTAGTATGGAGGCCGAAGGGGAACTCGCTTTGAGTCGCTAGACCCTGCGGAAAACCTCTCGCGATGCCGATGTTCAAGGAGGACAGGTGTCGCCCAGAGGGATCAACATGGTAGGCGTTCTCGTCATTGTCGTTGGGGTCGTCCTGACGGCTGTAGGAATAACCCTCGGAAGCTTCAAGCCGCTTCCGGGCTATCCGTCGCCCGTTCCGGTCTGGCTCGGCTGGTCAGCCGCCCTGCTGGGGTTCCTCGTGGTCCTCGGCGGCGTCGTCAAATCGGCTCAAGAGGCCAAGGCAGTGATCGAGGGCCGGCGGACCCAAGCTCGGGCCCTGCGCCGGCAGCGCCGGGAGGCGCCCTAAGGCCGCCGTCCGCCTGGTGCGGCGGTGCGCCCGGTTTCCACGCGCGCCAGCTGCAGCGAGACATAGCTCATGTCGACCGCCACGAAGAGCAGGGCGATCACCCAACCGTAAGCGACCGGTAGATCGAGGCCGCCAAAAAGATACGGGACGGCCCAGATGGCGAGAAGCGCTGCGACGAGGCCGTTGACGACGAACTTCACGGAGCCGGGCTCCTTCGCTTGGCAGGTACGTAATCTACCACCCTATCGGTCGCTTGCCGCAATACTTTAGGCAGAAAAAGCAAGTGAGGCCAAGGCGGACCTAGCGCACATTCCGCCCTTCCAGCCCGCTTGACTGTGGAGAGCTCAGGTGCGCTCTGCCGATGACCCTGAAAGCAATGGAGCTCTACGCTCCGCCAGCACAAGGATGGGAAGTCGGCGCATGAATCAATCTTGGATGAAACACCTTCAGCTCTTGAGCATCCGGCACGCCGAAGCGTGTTTGGGCTACGATCGCGCAGTTGCCGCGGCGCTCCAGATGGGGCACGACGAGCACGGCGCGGCGGAGGACGGGAGCATCGCACTGCACAGCATCGCTCGTGCGAAGCGCCTCATGGAAGAGACTCACGACGAGTTGGTGAGCTTCGTCGACGGCGTTGCAAAGCAACAATTCGTCGACGTGCTCGGCGATAACGAGGGGGTAGCTTAGCCGTGCGCGTTATCTCGACGATCGCCTACGCTTCAGCCTTCGCCTACGCGGCCTGCGTGCTCTCAGTCGCCGTCGCGCAGGGTTCGACCACCGCAACTCACGCACATCACGCGAAAGCGATCAGCGCACCTCGCTGAGCCCATCCCGCCGCACGAAGAAGCGCATACCGTGCACCGTGCCGGCCAGCCGATAGTCGTGCCGTACGATTTCGGCTAGCTGCGGAAACATCTCGTAGCCGAACGCGTTGTTTCCGAAGCCGAACGACTCACTGCCCGCATCGAGAAATCCGAGCGGGCGGTTCTTTTTGAAATCGTCGATGTAGCGCGCCCGGAAATAGTCGAGATAAGGATTGTAGACGCGACTGACGTCGTATTGCGCGATCGAATCGCGCGTGCCGAGCAGCGTGTAGGTGTCGACGTAGTATTTGGCGCGCCAACCCCAAATCGCGAGCCGGTCACCGGGCCGCAGATATTGCTTCATGAGGGCGTCGAGCGGGTCGTGCGCTCCGTAGTAGTAGTCGTAGACCACGCCGATGTAGGGGTAGCCCGGGCGCGCGAACGCCGACGTCGCGATGAGGCTCGCGAGCACGAACGTTCCGGCTATGAACGCGCGCTTGGTGCCCGTGCTCGAGCTCTCGGCAAAGGCGCTCCCCAAAAGAGCGAGCGCCACCGCGGCGGAAGCTGCCCCGGGGAGCACGGCAAAGAGAACGTAGTGGACGGATCCGTGTCGCGGCGAGTAGACCGTGTAGATCGCCGTGCCGAGCAGCACCAGCGCCGCGCCGAAGGCGTTGCGTTGCGCCGGCGCGATCCGCTTCCAGGCGATGCCGAGCGCAAGCGCGCCCAGAAGCGTCGTCACCAGCAGGACGTCGACGAGCGGCCCAACCTCTTGCGTGGTCGTGAGAAACGTGAAGGGCATGTACTCGAAGAGAATGTAGGCGAGACCCATCTGAACGTACGAGATCCAGAAATCGCGCAGGCCGCCGGCCAGCGCAACGGTCCCGAGCGTAATGGCCGGGACGGCGAGAAGCCCTGCGAACAGTTCGCCGGCGCGTTCCGCTTTGCGCCACGCGGAAAGCTTCGGAGCTGCCAGAATGACGGTGAGGCTCACGAGCGCGAGTCCGGCCGACAGCGGCGCCGACTGCAGTTTCGCGAGCGGCATCGTTCCGCCGAGCAATCCGATCCCGAAAAACCACCAAGGGCCGAGGCCGTTCCGGACGGCTAGGCAGAGCAGCGCGACGGCTACGGAGCAAAGGAATATCGAAAGCCGTTCGCTCGAGTAGTGGACCAGTTCGTTTTGCGTCAACAGCGCGAACAAGAACAGTGGCGGAAGGACGGCAACTCGCGCCAAGGCGGCATCGAAAAGCGCGCGCGTCGCAACGTAGAGCGACGCGATCGCTCCGAACTCGAGCAGCATCGAGACGACTCGAGTTGAGAAAAAGCTCAGGCGCAGACCGAGCAGCGCCGGAAGATCCAAAACGTACGTATTAAACGGGCCGGAGGTGGTACCGTCGAAATCGACCCAGGGGATCGGGTGATGCAGTGCCGTGATCGCCTGGGCGAGCATCTGAGCTTCGTCTTGATTGAGCGCGTCGAACACGAAGAAGGTCGGCCAGCGCGAGCCTACGAGCGCTAGTAAGACGAGGCCGAGGTAAGCGAGGGTCGCGTTGCGCGTCCGGAACCAAGCGTCAAGTTGCGGGGAATACACGCTCCAGACGCCGAGAATCGCCACACCGAAGAGCAAGCTCAAACTGACCTGTTCGTAGTTCGCTTGACTTGAATCGGCCCAAAAGAGGAAGTCGGTCATCGCCGCAAGGTGGCGCCTGCGCGCATTGCAGCCGCCTTCGCTGGCGACGCAGGCCGTCCATTCGAGCGGTTCTCACAAGTGACTGAGAACCGGGTACAGCTCGAGTTGCGCTAGCTCTCGTCGGTTTTTTTCAAGAGATTGGCGAACAGCGCGCTGTCGACCAGAACGAGAATCCCCACGATGACGGCTAGGGTGACGGCGACGAATCGAATCAAGCCCCACATTCTGCGCCTGTGCCCGGCCTAGTCTTGGACTTCGGGATCGACGTTGTCGGGTGACTCATCGTCGTCGTCATCATCGTCGTCATCGTCGTCCGGGTCGAGGTCGGGATCGAGCGTGCGGGCGAGAAGCTCGCGAAAGTCTGGCTCGAGCGTGGTCGTCATGCGGTCTCCTGCGGCGGCCGCCGCTGCCTGAAGGTCTTTGATGTTTACCCACGCGAGGGAATCCTATCGATGTTTTTCGCCAAGGCCGCGGCAGCGCCGCCGGCGGGCAAGGACCTCCTCGTGTGACGGGTCCGGCGAAGGGAACCTTTCGCCTGAAAAAGGACGTAGCGTACTTGTGCGTATGACTTCGCAGCGCGTTTTCCGCCGGGTATCCTGGTTGGTCGCGAGTACGATTCTGTTGGCGGGGTGCAGCGGCGGCAGCACGTTCTCGCCCAGGGGTTCCGCGTCCCCGACGCCTTTGCCGACCGGTGCTGCCGCGGCATTCGTTTGTCCCAGCAGCGCCGCGTCCACGTCCGCCGCGCGCTCGAGCGCGCAGAGCGAGCGTCGCCGGCTGCCCGAGCGGCACGTTGCCGCGGCCGGACCGGCGAGCACCGGCCTCATCGCGGTTTCCTATTCGCGCTCGCAAGCCCAGACCTCGCATGCCGCGCTGGTCAACCGCGAGCTGTCGGTCGGAGCGTCTCTGGTGCGCGAGTACGATTTTCCAAACGTGGGTCGCGTGACGCGCGTCTTATCGGTCGCTCCCGCTCGAGCCGCAAGCGTCGAAGCCACGTTACGCTCGCAGCCCGGAGTGCTCGCCGTCGGCGACACCGGCGTGCGCCGCTATGCCTCCGCAGTGACGACCCCGTTCTTCCCAAACGATCCGTATTTCACGGGCTTCGCGACAACCGAAGCGCCGGCTCCTGGAGCCTCCCCGCCGCCGCCGACCTTTGAGGTTGGGCCTTTGGAAGAGAGCGCCAGCGTGCCGGGTCAATGGAACATGCACGCGATCCAGCTCGAGCACGCTTTCGCGTACTCGCAACCCGGCAACGGCAGCGGTCTATCGAATCCGAAAGCGCTCGGTTCGAGTGCGGTGAAGATCGCGATCATCGACACCGGTGAAGACAGCACGCACCCCGACCTGAGCGGCAAGCTCGTCTATCAGAAGTGCTACATCACGAGTCCGAGCCACGTGCGGTCGACTTCGAATTTCTCGACCGACGAGCTCGGACACGGCACCGACGTTTCGGGGCTCGCCGCTGCGACTCTGGGGAACGGCTTCGGCTTTACCGGCGCCGGCGGCAACGTCGTACTGTACGGCTACCGCGTGTTCCCCACGCCGGACGACAATTGTTTGAATTCTATGACGAGCGACCCGCAGTGCGGCGCGGACGATGGGGACATCATTTCGGCGATCAACGATGCGGTCGCGCAACACGTCAACGTCATAAGCATGAGTCTCGGTGAAGGTAGCTGCTCTAGCGGCGGAGCCGATCCGGATCCGCTCGAGGGTGACGCGGTTGCAAATGCGATCGCGGCGAACATCGTGGTCGTGGCTGCGTCGGGAAACGATAGCAGCCCGGGATCGATTGTCGCGCTGGAAGCTCCGGCCTGCGACAGAGGCGTCATCGCCGCCGGCGCGACCGGTCTCGCGGACGGCCAGCCGAACGGCGCCGGCAATTCAAACGGCACCGCTAGCAATCCGTTCGAGTATGTCGCTTCCTACTCAAATGCCGGTTCGCCGGGTGCGGCCCCCAATAGTCCGACTGCCTGGGGACTCGTCGCGCCGGGCGCCGATCCGTCCCCACAGGAAGCAGCCTCCTCGGCGCCGGGTGACAATTTGCACTGGATCTGGGACATTTGGACGACGACTCCCTACCAGGCGTCGCCGACGGATCAATCGTTCACCGGCGAGTGCAGCGACGATTACCCAAACTCAACCTCGGTGGTTCCACCCGTCGACTGCCGCGTCGAGATTGCCGGCACTTCGATGTCGGCCCCACTCGTAGCCGGCGCCGCGGCGCTCGTTCTTTCGGTGAATCCTACCTATCAGAGCGCGTCGGCAATGAAACAACTGCTTTGTTCGACGGCAGACGACATCGGCGATCCGCACGAAGGTTGCGGGCGCCTCAACGTCTACCGCGCGATGGCGGCGGCGTTGGGAGACCCGAGCCCCCCGCCGGTATCGGGATCCCCGTAGCCTACATGACCTGAATCTTCGCCATCATCCCGGCGTCTTCGTGGTCGATGATGTGGCAGTGATAGAGAAACGTGCCGCGGATGACGGGGTCGCGGAAATCGATGAGCACGGTCGTCACGCTCGGTGAAGTCGTCCCGTCGGCGTTGTGAATCTGCGGCGGTAAGTTGAAGGTGTCGCGCCAGTGTTGTTGCGACGCAGGCACGGCCACTCCGTTAACGCTCGTAGCGACGAAGTGCACCTGGTGAATGTGAAAGTCGTGGACTTCGTCCGTTTCGTTTTCGAGCGTCCATAGCTCGACCGTTCCGACGTGAGAGGTGATCGCCGGCGGTGCGCTTGGGTCGTACGTGACGCCGTTGAGGTAGTAAACAGTCTGAGTACTGTTCTCTTGGAACTCGATCGTGTGCGAAGCCGAAGGCGGCGGTAGCGGGTCGCGATACGCCGACGGATGCAACGTCGGACGATGTTTTTTCGCGGCCGGAACGCGCCAATTGCTCGAGGTGCCGTTGTCGTTCACCAACATGCCGATGACGTCGCCCGGATCCGGATCGCCGACCGGTCCCGAATCGAAGGGCAGCGTGCGCAGCGTCGTCGGGGCGCCTTGACCGGTGACCACGAACTCGGCGCGGCCCGAAGGCGGCACGACGATATCGGGCACGGTCTCCGATGCCGCACTTCCAGAGAAGTCGCGCAGTGGAACGCCGTCCTGCGAGACGAGCTCGAGAGTTTCCCCGTCGACCGCAAGATCGAGATAACGCCCCACCGATGCGTTGACGACGCGAAACAGCTCGCGTTCTCCGGGCTTGATGCCGATCGCGACGGTCGAGGAGTCGATGTTGTTGACGGTGAGCGGGACCGGAGCCGAACCGGCTGCGGGACGAGGCTCGCTCGCGAGGTTGTTGAGAAACGCAGCGCGTTGCGCCGGCGGGAGGCGATTCAACCCGCAGTAACGCGCGGCCAACGCTCTCCGCCGGTCGGTGACGCCGGTCGTGAAGTGCTGACGTACGATCAACAGGCGCTGTCGCAAGCCTGCTACATCCGGAACTTCGTTCTCGATTCCGTCGATGATGATCGCGCCCGACATGCCGTACCCGACCTGGTACGCGGCCTCGCCGTGCGGATGCGCGTGATACCAATACGCTCCCGGCGGTTGGTCCGGGTTTACGGTCACGTCGTACGTCGTCGAAAACCCGGGTTCGACGGCGTCGATGGAGTCGTCACCAGGCGCGATCGGCGACGACGTCAGCCCGTGAAAGTGAATGTTCGTCTCGTCGGGCAAACCCATTGCGAGCTTGTCGGCTGCGGGCGGTAGGTTATTGAAAAGCTTCAGCTGGATTTGATCGCCTGGATTCACCTCGATCGTGGGCGCGACCAAACCGGTACCGCTGTCCCAGGCATAGCTCGGCGTCAGGCCTTCGGCCAGAAGCGCCGATAAGGTCACCGACGCGACGCCGCCCGAGCTTTGCACGACCGGCGGTTCTGAGAAGTTGAGGCTCGGGCCCGCCGCACTGGCTGTCGGCGCCGGCCGGCCGGGCGCGGGTGAACCACCGCCGCCGTTGCAGCCTGAAAGCGAAACCAGCGACAGTATGAACGTTGCCGTCACAGCTAGGCGTTGCACGAAGCTACCCTCCACCTTGGGATTAGGGAGCGTCCTTCTTTCCTGTCAGGCTTAATCCCCGGCTGAAATTCGTTCGACGATAGACCTTTCGTCGGCAGCGAATTGCCAGGTTTGTCGCCGGCGTCATTGCAAAGACAGCCACTTTCCCAGACCCCGACCAACGCGATCGACCGCCAGTGTGCATCTTTTCTACTGGGACTCTTCGAGGTGGCGTTCGTTTTCGAGAAGCCGGGCGGTAATCAATCGAAGCAGGTAGACGCCGAAATCGGGATGTCTCCGATAGAGCGTGAAGAGCTCGTCCTGCGTCATCGAGAGCAAGCGTGTCTCGGTTGATGCCACCGCGCTTTGCGTGCGCCGATGTTCTGGGGAGAATATCGCCACCTCGCCGAGCAGAGAACCCGGTCCCAGATCGATGCCGGACTGGGGAAGATGCATTTTGCCCGAAACGATAAAGTACGTCTTGTCGCCCAGGTCGTTTCGGGCGAAGAGTTGTTCCCCAGCGTGCAGCTCGACAGGCTGCGCAAACGGTTCAAGCCAATCCATCCGAAGATCGCCTTTGATCGCACTCAGAATTCCGCTTTTCGTCTGGTTGATCTCCCACAAGCGCCAGATGTTGAGCGGAAGCAACAGCACGTGCAGAACGAGCACCGGGATGACGTGCCCGAACAGGCCATAAAGAATGAAGGCGACGTTGCTCGCGATGCCGACTTCGCGCAAGCGCGCTCGCGAGCGCATGAAAAACGTAGCGAAGACGAGCGCCGAAGCGAGGTACCCCAAGAACAAGATCGCGTTGGCCCACGTCATCCCGTATGCCCCCTCGTATTGCAATCAGACGTTGGCCCTTCGGCGTGGCTGTCCTCGACCGGACGTGACGCTGCTGCACCCGCGCGCCAACGCTTGCTCACTTGCCCGAGTTAGATCGTAACTCGGTTCCGAGCGGCGAGCACTTGATGCAGTTCGGTCTAGTCGGTGCCGCTGAACGCGGGTTGCCCGAGGAAGGTTAAACTCAGTGCGGGTATTCGAGAAAGGTTGACAGATCTCGATTTCGTCGCTTGCAGCGTCGACGGGATCGTGCGAGAGTTTGCGTGCGACTTTCTCGTCTCGCACTACCACAGAGCGCGTCCAGGCGTGCCGAAGGCGCTCCTGCAACTCGTTGATCCGATCGCGTGTCTTCGCATCGATATTTTTCCCGACCGTAATGGAGTCATCGCGCAGGCAAATCGTGCGGTCGTAGGAGGTACGTCGCCGCTCATCATCGATGGAAGCAACATTCTGGAGCACAAGCTCCAGACGATCCGCATGGCATCGGCTGGGAGCCCTGCCGATCCAAAGCACTGGGTCGATGCGCGGGCACTCGCCGAGATCAACGGATGGGCTCTACCCGCGCTGAACCTTCACCTTGCGCCGGCGATTTATTGCACCGACGTCGAGGAACGCTGCTCGCGCTGCGAACTGAGCCTTTCGCCGGATTTCCCCTTGGCGCCGAAGCCTGAAATCCTACGCACGCTCGGTTACGTTTAAGAATGAGGGCAATTACGCTACATTCGTGTCGAGAGGGCTCGTGTTAGATACCGCCCAGTATAGCGCCGCGCGTAAAGCTGGTGACAGCGTAAGAAATCGCGTCCCGGGACGCGAACGTGACTCATCCGTGACCTAATGGCGTTCGTAAGATCAAAGCGACCGAAGTCCAATGTCGAAAAACCTTGTGGTGTAACGACGTCCCATCATGGAGAGGTGGCAGAGCGGTTTAATGCAGCGGTCTTGAAATGTTTGCAGCTAGCCTCAACAAGTCCTCGCAAGTATCAATTGAGGACGATCACTGGACTTATCGGAGCTAATCCGACCCAATCGTGTCTTATTCGGTGAGAAGAATCTGTTTTCTCACATTGCTCATGGCAGAAGGGTCCTCCGCGACTCAGCACTGACCTCTTACATGCGAAGCAAGAAAGGCGCCAAACCGCGGTCCCGTAAAAAGCGGAAGAAATAGCCTGAAAGATCTGTGAAATAAGTTTCCGGCGGCTCCGGGCTTCCGCCGGCGTCCGATTTTCCGCGCGACCTGTCGTGCAATTGTCGTATTTTTTCGTTCGCGTGGCCCAGCGGGACGCGAACCGTGATTTTGGGGTTCTTGGGGGATCGTGTCGCAACGCGCTTCCCGGAAGCGCCTATGAACATTCTGTGGCGCAGCTCAGGGCTGCGCCGCCAACGGGAAGTCGAACGTTTCGATCGGACGCCGCGCCGTGATTTTTCGTCCCGCGCGCACGGCTCGAGTCAACCCGCGCCGCCAACCCCCGCCCGGTGTTCCAATTTTAGGTAGACATTTGGGTAGACCACCCGTGGGTAGACCACCCGGGTCACGCTGCAGATTTTCGGGGTCGCCCGCGCGTATTCGCATGGTCTTTGACCGCCAGTTTGCTAGGCTTGCCGGCAGAGCGCGGGAAGATGCAAGGCTGCGTGCCCGCGTTGTGTGCAGCGTTTGGACGAACGTGCCAGCGCCCACGCGCGCTTCGAGAAAGCACTCTGCGATTGTTTGCTGGAGCGCCGCCGTCACGGTACTGCACAGACACCGAGGCGTTTGGCGAACTCGCGGCTCGGCAGCAAACGGGCACCGGCCGGAAAGAATCCGCTCCGAATGCCCTCGCGCAGACGCCGTAAGAGCTGACACCCCAGTGGTTCGCTCGAGGTCCGGTCGGGGAGCAGCGGCTCAAGGTCGATTGGCACCTTCATAATACCACGTATTGGCCCAATACGAAGGTCCAATCCTCGGTTAGAATGAGCCCATCCCATTGAAGAACAAAATCACGAGACTTCTGCTGGCTGTAACGCTGCTTGCTGCCTCGGCCGCGCCTGCACCGGTGTACACGCCTTACCCGGCCGCCCCGACGGCGCGCGACGGACGCAACGATTTCAATTTTGCATATGGAACGTGGCGTACGCACTACCGCATACTCAAAGATCGGTTGGTCGGCAGCCACCAGTGGTACGAGTGCCACGGCACCTCGGTCTTTCGCCCGTTTTGGGGCGGCAGCGGAAATCTCGAAGACGGGGATATGAAATGCCCGAACCGGTATATCGGCTTGATGACGCTTCGCCTCTACGATGCGCAAACGCACCAATGGACGCTTTGGTGGGGAACGAAAAAGCTCGGCATCCAGCCACCGCCGCAAGTCGGGCATTTCGATGCAAACGGCGTCGGCGACTTCTACTCGTACGATAACTGGAAGGGCACCCCCATTATTGTCCGTTTCCACTGGACCAAAGTGAACGGCAATCCCCACTTTGAACAAGGGTTCTCTACCGACGGCGGAAAGTCGTGGGAAATCAACTGGATTACCGACACGGAGCGCGTGTCATCTTCTAGCAAAGGCGCGTGGAACGCAACTGCGCCGGTCGGCGACGGACACAACGGTTTCGACTTTCTGATTGGGACTTGGCGAACGCATTACATGCAGCTGCGCCATCCGTTAAGCGACAGTCACGATTGGTTCGCATGCGACGGTACGTCTTCCGTCCGGCCTTTTTGGGGTGGAAGCGCTGGCATCGAGGACGACGATCTCCATTGTCCGGCGCAGCACATCGTGGGCGTGACGGTTCGCTTGTACGATCCGGTTACGCACGAGTGGTCGCTCTACTCGGGAACGCAGAAGCGGGGCTTGGCGCTCCGGCCGCAGGTCGGCAAATTCGGCGCAGACGGCGCCGGCGATTTCTTCGGCCTCGATACGTTCGAAGGCAAACCGATCGTCGTGCGTTACCGTTGGGCTGAGCACAACGGTAACCCGCGCTTCGAAGAAGCGTTCTCGGCGGACAAAGGTAACGCGTGGCAGACCGTCTCGACGACCGACTACGAACGCGTTACGCGGCCGGCGCGTTGATCAGCGACGTTCCACGGTGTTACTTTAGAGCCGTGGTAAGCGTTCTTGCTCGTTTCGAAATTCAGCGATGATGAGTGGCTGCGCCAGCAACAGCAGCCCGTGCGACACGATCGTGACGTCGTCGAGCGGAGCGATCATGGGGCAATACGCGAGCTCCACGGTGCGCGAATTGTGGCGGAGAGCGCGATCACATTCTCTCACCTCGCCCAATGGGTTCAGCGTCCTCGTCAACGGCGTCGCTGGAGTTGTGTCGCGGCTTCCTGGTGGGAACGTTTTTTCGGTTGTGACTTTTACCGTCAAAGGCAACAGGATTGTCGAAATTGACGTAATCCGTGACCCGGATCGGCTGCAGCCACTAAACCTGGCAGCCTTCGAAGCGGGTAAGGTTCGGGAGGAATAGTCTTAACGTTCAACCTTCAACAGCCTCACAGGCTGTGACCCTTGCGGGGTCGTGCAACGACAACGTGCTCGACCGTGCTCGGCTCCGCGTGCTGGGAACGCGCGCAGACGTGTTCATCCGCAGCATCGAGAATGTTCGGCGCGCGTTCGAAAGAGGTGACGTCACGTAGCGATGTCGCGAGTGCGAGCGCCGCCTTTTTGATGGCGTCCTCGTGCGCTGAGCTGAATCCTAGGACGAGGCCTCGGCAATCAGTCCGCTGCCCGCAGAGCAGCGAAAGCGGGAGGCAGCGGTGTCCCGGCGGCATGGTGTTCGCAAAGGTAACATCGTCAAAATCGGCGGGCGCCATGATGACGGCGTGCAGTCCGTTGCGAGCAGGGCCGAGGTTGAAACCGGCCGGAAGGCTCGCTGATAGCACATCCACGAGGACCCGCCGCCGTCGCTCGTAGACGGCAGCCATGCGCCGAACGTGCCGACTAAAGTGTCCTTCCGTGATGAAGTCTGCGAGCGTTTTTTGTAGGTGTGCAGAAGCGCCAAGACTCGTGATGGCTCGCGTGAAGCGGAACATCTGCGCGAGATGTGGCGGCGCGACGACATACCCCAGGCGTAGCCCGGGGGCAAGCGTCTTGCTAAATGTACCGATGTAGATGACGCGCTCGTCGCGATCCAAGCTTTGCAACGCGGGCAGCGCGTGTGCATTGAATTCGCTGTCGTAGTCGTCTTCTACAATGTATGCGTTTGTGGTACAGGCCCACGCGAGCAATTCCGTGCGTCGAGTCAGCGGTAACGCCCCGCCGAGCGGAAATTGGTGCGAAGGGGTAACGTACGCAAGGACGCAATTCGTCGGGAGTTCGCCCGTACAGATGCCATCGTCATCGACCGGTACCCTGCACAGTACCGCACCGTGTCCTGCGAGCACCGCCGTCGCAAGTTGGTAGCACGGATCCTCGATTGCCACGTGATCGCCGGATCGCAGCACGACGAAAGCGGCGAGGTGAGCCGCACCCTGCGCTCCTTCGACGACAATAATTTGATCTGGATCGGCAACAACACCGCGAAACTGCGCAATGTGGCGCGAGATCGCCTCGCGCAATGCCAGTAGCCCGGATGATTGGCCGTAGTCTAAATGCTCTAGCCCGCTGGTGAGATTTGCCCGCTCAAGACGCTGCCAAACGCGATGCGGAAAAATGCTAAGGTCCGGTGCGCCGACTCGCAACGGTCCGAGGGACGATCCGACCGAATCGAGATGGTCCTGGATCAAGGCGAGCTTGCTCGGGCTCGCTGGAAGTGGACGCGGTGCGGCGGTGGAAACCTCGCGTGCTTCGTGAAGCGTTTTGGTAACGAATGTGCCTGCGCCAACCCGAGCTTCGAGATAACCCTCGGCGATAAGTTGTTCCAGAGTCGATGTCACAGTGTTGCGCGATAGGCCGAGACGGCAGGCCAGTTCGCGGCTCGGCAGTAGGCGTGAAGCCGCCGGGAAAAAGCCGCTTTCGATCGCGTTACGGAAGCGCCGCACGAGCTGCGCACCAAGCGGCTCACTCGACGAGCGGTCGGGGAAGAGCGGCTCGAGATCAATTGGCCCTCTCATACTACCTCGAATTGGTCCGATACGAAGGTCCATTCCCCCCATAGAATAAGGCGCACGAAACGCCCTATTGTGACGATACTCCTCGTCGCCGCCTCAGCAGCGGCCGCTCCGACTCCGGAACCCTATCCGGTGAGCGCGATCTCGCGCGACGGGCACAACGATTTTAGGTTTGAGTTTGGCAGCTGGCGCACGCATTACCGGTTGCTCAAAGACCGGCTATCTAAGCTCGTCGAGTACGAGCTCCGAAGAGAATTCGACGAAACTGCCTAAATCAACGGTCCACGAAATCGGGACAACTCCAGCTCTCCCGTCGTGACACTCTCAGTTTACGCCCGCTCGATCGAGGGCCTCAGGCGACAGGCGGTCAACGAGCTGGCTCGTTCGCTCCTGGTCCCGGCGAGGGGCTAAGTTTACGTTAGCAAATGTTAACAAATGGCTCTGCTAGACGTTCTCCGTTAGCAAGCCCATTTGCGGAAACCGCAATAAACATCGACGTTAGGGACACTTGGAGAGGTGGCAGAGTGGTTGAATGCGGCGGTCTTGAAAACCGCAGACGGTGATGAATCGTCCGTGGGTTCGAATCCCACCCTCTCCTGGACTCCTCTGGGATAATACATAACGCCGGGCAAAAGTGCGCCCCCCTCCCGACGGGCTCGGATCGGCGGCATGAATCGGATCGGCAGCATGAATACGAAAGAATCGGAATAAGCGAGTGAGCACTGTTTGTCGGAATGGGAGTCGTCAATGAGCGTACAAGTCGAACAGAAGAGCTATGAGATGCCTCCGCGGGAGGTTTCACCCTCACGCATTTTCTTACTGTCGCCGACATCGAGCGATCGGCTCGCTACTACGAAAAGGTCTTTGGCGGCCGCATTCTGAGCCTGGGCGACAGCAAGGGCGCGTCTGGGCACATTCAGATCGCGAATACGTGGCTCATTGTCAACGTCGGGGGCGGGCCCACCCCGGACAAGCCGACGGTAACGCTCAGCGTCCTCGCCGACCCGGATAAGATCAGCAGCTTTATGAATATCCGCGTTGCGGATATTCAAGCGTGCTATGAACTATGGAAGAGTCGAGGGGCCGAGTTCATCACGGAGCCGATTCCCAAGTACGGCGAGATTCGCTGCTACATCCGCGATCCTGACGGTTATATTATCGAGGTCGGACAGAGCACAGACCTCACATAGCTGGTTACCGTACCAGTGGGAGTAAGCGCGTTCCCGTACGAACTCTACCAAGCGCCACGCAGCTGGTCTCAAAAAGCGTAACCAAAGCTTATCTACTACAAGAAGCACGACATTGGCGGCCACTTTGCAGCGTGGGAGCAACCGCAACTCCTTTCCGAAGACGTTCTCGGGACGTTCCGGTCTGTGCGCTAAACAAAACAAGACAATAAGGAGCTGAGCATGAGGCGCCTCTCGATCTTCGCGCTTTCTCTATTGGTTGTTCCGTCGGGAGCGTTCAGCGCGCGCGCTGCGACGCCGGTGAAGAACATCGTCTTGGTACACGGCGCCTTCGCAGATGGATCGAGTTGGTCCAAAGTGATCCCGCTACTTCAGGCCAAGGGCTATAACGTCATCGCCGTTCAGAATCCGCTTTCATCGCTTGCCGATGATGTCGCCGCAACGAAGCGCGCGCTTGCGCAGATGAACGGTCCCTTGATCCTCGTCGGACATTCCTGGGCGGGAATGGTCATCAGCGAAGCGGGAAATGATCCCAAAGTCGCCGGCTTGGTGTATATCTCCGCACTCGTACCGAAAGACGGTCAGTCCGCGGCCGATACGACCAAGGGATATCCCACTGCTCCGGGCTCTGCAGAAGGTAAACCGGATGCTGCGGGCTACCTGAGCCTCACGCGCAAGGGCGTTGACGAGGATTTTGTTCCCGAACTGCCGGCCGTCGAGCGTGGGATCGTGTATGCAACGCAGGGGCCGTGGAACTCCGCGGCTCTATCGGAGAAGGTTCTGAATCCGGCGTGGGAGTCGAAGCCGTCCTGGCTGATCGCGGACGCCAACGATCGCATGGTCCCACCCCAGTATGAACGAGACACCGCAAGACAAATTCATGCGACGTTGACGGTCCTTCCAGCTGGCCACGTTCCTATGCTCTCGATGCCGGATCGCGTTGCGGCCGTGATTATCGACGCTGCCAACTCCTCGGTGAAATAAGGCGAACGAACGTTCGCGCGAGCTTCCGATCGGTTCGGACACGGAACGCATAGCCGCCGTGGTAACCGGGACATAGTACTACGATTGGAGAGATCTATGGACGAAGTACAAGTCGAGCAATCGAGCTATCAGATGCCCCCGCGCGAAGGGTTTACTATCGCGCACTTTCTCACCGTGGCCGACCTCAAGCGATCCGCCGAATTCTACAAAACGGTCTTCGGCGGACAAATTGTGAGCACGGGCGACGGAGACGCACCCCCGTACATCAAAATCGCCAACACGTGGCTGATTATCAACCTCGGCGGCGGTCCGACACCCGACAAACCGACGGTGACGCTCCGGGCCCCTCCCGATCCCAATGAGATCAGTAGCTTCATGAACATCCGCGTTGCGGACATTCAAGCATGCTACGAGCTATGGAAGAGTCGGGGAGCGACGTTTCTCACGGAACCTCTTGAAAAGTACGGTGAGACACGATGCTACATCCGCGATCCTGACGGTTACATCATCGAAGTCGGGCAAAGCAAACCTGGCTTCGCTTATGGCTAGCCTGGATCGCGAAATCATAAGCGAGTAAGGCTATTAGGCACGGCTCATCCTTTAGATAGACGCGCCGCGATCGGGCCCAGCAGCCGCTGAGCGCCGCCGGCCGAGTTCTTTGCCGACAGCTTCCACCGCTCACACGGCGTACGTTGACCGGGCAGCAGGGTGGCGACGAGAGCCTCAGTAGCGGCCCGTATCGATTAACCTCGATTGGGGGGCGTGAGCTTCGCGGGGTGCGAGCATTCGTGTCGAGTTAAGGATGAACGTGAGTTCTGACGTCACGTGGATGAAGGCGGCAAAGAGCGGGTTCAGAAACCCGAGTGCCGCCAGCAGAATTCCCAGACTATCGACCGCGATCGTTCCGACGAAATTCTGCATTACGATTGCTTTCGTGTGCCGCGCGATGCGTAAGGTTTCCACGAATCGCGAAAGATCGTTTCCCAGCAGCACGACGTCGGCACTCTCGCGAGCCACGTCAGTCCCGGAGCCCATTGCCACTCCGACCGTCGCGCGGGTGAGCGCCGGCGCGTCGTTTACGCCGTCTCCGACCATCGCGACGATTCTACCGGCGTCGACGAGGTTGCCGACGTACTCGCTTTTCTCCTCGGGTAAGAGCTCGGCGACGACCTCTCCAACGTTCAGCGCGCGTCCGACAGCGGTCGCGACGCGTTCATTGTCGCCGGTCAGAAGAACCGTACGGATCGACATCGCGTTCAGATCGGCGACGGCTGCTGCAGCCTCAGGCCGAAGCGCGTCCGCGATAGCGATCGTTCCGAGATACTTCGTCCCGTAAGCAACGTGGACAAGCGTCGCGGCGGCGTCCGATGTTTCGCTCGTTGCGATGCCTTCATCGTTGAGAAGTGCCGCGTTGCCCACGAGGATAGTCTCGCCTTCGAAGAAGGCTCGAATACCGCGGCCCGGCGTGTATGAGAAGTCTTTGGGTTCTGCGATTGCGGCACCCAGAGACTCGGCATACGCAACGATCGCCGTCCCCAGGGGATGCTCGGATCTCCGCTCCGCGATTGCAGCGATGCTCAGGAGTCGCTCAGGCGGGACTCCGAAGGACGGATTGAGCGAGCGAACCTCGGGCTTACCGAGCGTAAGGGTTCCCGTCTTGTCGAAGATGACCGTATCGACTGCGGCGAGCGCTTCAAGATATCGGCCGCCCTTGACGATCGCGCCGGCACGGGCTGCTCGGCCAACGGCGCCCAGGACCGCCAGCGGCGTTCCCGCAGCTATTCCACACGCTCCCGCGACAATGATGACCGAAATCGTCGCAACGATATTGCGTGTGATCAGATACGTCAGAAGGGCCGCGGCGAGCGCGAAGTAGACGAGATAACCTGAGAGGCGATCGGCGAGGCGTTCGATAGGGGCACGAGACTTTTCGGCGGACTCGACGGCGACGATAATGCGGCCGAAGCTCGTGTCGCGCCCGAGGCGCTCGGCGCGGATCTCTAGAGCGCCGCGCTGATTTACCGTGCCGGCGTAGGCGATCGAACCGACCACCTTTTCGGCAGGCATCGATTCTCCGGTAATGCGCGCTTCATCGACGAACGAGGTGCCGGCGATTACCTCGCCGTCGACCGGCACAAGAGCTCCTGGATTTACCAGCACCGCCTCTCCGACGGCGAGCTCGCCGGCGGGAACCTCCGCGATTACACCCTTGCGACGGACGAGTGCCGTCCTCGGCAAATACCGAAGCAAATCACCGATCGCCTCACGGCCGCGCGAAACCGTAAGATGTTCGAGGATCTCGGCGGCCAGCACAAACGCGGTGATGACGAGCGCGGTAAAGTCTTGCCCGATCGAGAGCGCCGCGACCAGCGCGATCGTCATCGAGAGCTCCATCGTCATTCGACGCTCGACGATGTTCTCGAAGGCCTCTTTGAAGATCGGGTAGCCCCCGATCAGTGTCGCCAAGATTCCTATGACGCTGACGTGTGCAAATGGCTCCCAAACGCGAAACCACACGGCAGCGGCGGCGAGGGCGACGAAGGCCACGCGGAGCAGGTCAACCCGATCGATCTCAAAGTGGCCGGCGGCCTCGTGGTCGTCTTGCGCACCCGCGGGCGTCAGAATACTCTCGGCGTCACGCTCGACGTCTTCGATCACTTCAGATAGGCCCTGACTACGTCGACAAGTTCGCCGGCGGCCTCATCGCGGGCGCGCGACGTCGGCCCGTTGAGAACGTGCGAAACGACGTGCTGCTCGAGCACTTCAGCCATGAGCCCGTTCATCGCGCCACGCGCGCCGGCTATGAGCTGGAGAGTCTCACCGCACTCATTCTCCGCCTCGAGGGCACGCTCGATTGCCTCGCATTGGCCCTTGATGCGGCGAACCCGAGCAAGCAGCTTCGCCTTGTCCCGAATGGTATGACTCATCCATGAGTCGTACGCCCTCGGGTAATATAGTCCCCTAGGCTATATGTCTTGGATCCCGTAATCGTCCGCCTGCCGCTCGTTCAAAGCGTTGGACGACACGGGAAGTTCATCGAACTCACACGATTCGGATACGGGAAATTCTGATCGAGAACGGTGTAGGTAACCTTGGCATATGCAACGTCACCGTTGGGACACCGTTGACTCCCTGAGGCGGTCAGGCTCACTTTGTAACTGTGGAAGTGCCCGGCCGCGCAATTTGGGTTGCAGTCGTTTTGCTCGAGAGTGCCCGCGGCAGCGGCGGTGGATGCGCCCCACTTCGTCCATTTCAACTTGACGGCGAGAATGCCGCCGTCGGCACAGGCGAACACAACTTCTGCCGGCCGGCTCTGTGGCGTACCGACGCAATTTGGCAGCATTGTCGGTAAGCTAGTGCCGGCTTTCGACGGGGCTGTCGACGTAAGTAGAAGCGCGGCGATAGAACCCAATACGAGAGTGCGCATAGCATATTCCCTTGGAGATTACCTTGGGCGAATACGTCCGGCCCTTCGGTACCTTCCAAGGATCGCCTCGTCCGGGCGGGGCGTAGAGGGATTCGCGCCGGCGATTACGGTTTCACGAGCGGGTTCTTATAGGCGAACGCTCCGTCGGGGTTCGGTTTTATCCAGATGATGAGGTCCCACACCGCCGGGAAGTTGAACACGGTGACGACCTCCGAGGCGCTCTTGACCTTTCCGAGTTTGACGAGCGTCGCGGCGCTCGGATCCTCCAAGCTTCCGCCCGCCGCCAGCCAGTCGTCGTCAGCGACGTATAGATCGTACACGAGTTTGCCGTCGGGCTTCCTCGTCACGAAATGCATGTGACGGTCGAATTCCCACCACCGCCCAGGGTTGATGCCCCACAAACTGGGTGGCGTGTTTCCGGTCTTGAGGCGCGAAAAGTCGGCGCCGAGAAGCTGTCCGTGCTTGTCATACCAAAGCTGACTCGGATGATTGGCGTCGCTCGACTGCCATTGGCGGTTAGCGTAGCTGATGGCGCCCGAGTCGTCTTCGCTCGTGTAACGAACGTAGCCGGCCTTCTCGGCATCGCTCGCCGAAGCGAAACGCGGCCCCAAATCCGCTTGCGCTGCGGCAACGAAGGCCTTTTCGGAGGCGCTGAGCGGACCCCGAAAGGTCGGCTCGCGAAACGAAGGGTTCTCGTTTGCCAAAACGTCGCCGGCACTCGCCACTGCGAACAAGATCAGCGCTAGAAAAAGCCGTTTCATGGGTCCTCCTTTGAGGCTCTCTTCCATCCCGCGAACGCAACATTCAGCTTTTTGTTTATCCGTCACCTCCGACGGAGTCAGCGGCCGGCATCATCTTGGCGAGCGTGCCGGGAGAGGGGCGCAGTTTTGCCGGGCACTATCTAAGTTTCGATGATTCCCGCATGGCTCCACGCGCTCGCCGTCGTTGCATTATTGGGCGCATTCGTCAGCGCGCTGATCCTTGTCGTCGACATCGTCCGCCGCCCGCAGCCGATGGGCGTCATGAATTTCGTGTGGCCCATCACCGCGCTCTATCTGGGTCCGGTTGCCGTGTGGTGGTATTGGGCGCTCGGGCGACCCGGACCCGAACCGGCTCCCGAACACGCACACCGCGCCGTCTCGCCGCGTCCCTTCTGGAAAACGATCGTCGTTGAGGCGACGCATTGCGGAGCCGGTTGCGTGCTGGGGGACATCGTTGCCGAGTTTGCAACTTTCTTTAGCGCCGCCACCATCGCCGGATCGGTGCTGTTCGCAGAATATGCCGGTGATTTCGTCCTCGCATTTACGTTCGGAGTGGCTTTTCAGTATTTCGCGATTGCGCCGATGCGAGGACTCGCGCTCCTTCCCGGTATCAAGGCCGCGGTTCAGGCCGATGCGATCTCCCTCACGGCGTTTGAGATCGGGCTCTTTGTTTGGATGTTCCTCATGACGCGTCTACCCTTTCACGAGGCGCTGAATCCGCTCCAGCCGAGTTTCTGGTTTCTCATGCAGCTCGGCATGATCGCCGGATATGCGACGTCGTATCCGGCAAATTGGTTTTTGGTTCGCGTCGGAATCAAACAGGCGATGTGAGACGATCCTCTGGCCCCTTAGAAAGGCGACGCCGGCTGCTCGTCCGGGTCGACTGGGTTTTCTCCTAACAGAAAGCCGTACACCGCGCGTTCGAAGTCGCCATAGAGACGCACCGCCTCGGGATCGCAGAAGGGTATGATCTGCGTAAGGATGACGCCGCCGACATTCTTGGCCGGGTCAAGCCAATAGTACGAGTTGGCGAGTCCTCCCCACGCGAGACTCCCCGCGCTGCGGCCGCCGGGAACTGCTTCGGAATTGACGATAAAGCTGAGACCCCAGCCGGCTTTCATGCCCGGGAAGACATCGACATCATTGGAGTACTGCGGCATGGCCGTCTTAAGCACACCTGCATTGAGATCGCCGATGTGGTTTTGCATCATCGCCGCAACGGTCTCGGGTTTGAGAATGCGAGCGCCGGCGAGTTCGCCGTCGCGCAGGAGCATTCGAAGGAAGAGGATGTAGTCGGGCGCCGTTCCGTAGAGTCCGCCGCCGCCCATCTCGAATTCGGGCTCTTGCTCGACTTCAAACGACGTCGGAACCAGTCCGTCGGGCGTGCGCGCGTGCATACCGGATAGGCGCCGGCGCTGAGCGGGCCCGATGCGGAACACCGTATCGCGCATGCCGAGCGGTCCGAGGATGTTGTCGTGCAGGTAAGCGCCGAGCTTCTGGCCTGACACAGCCTCGACGGCCTTGCCGGCCCAATCGATGCCGATCCCGTAATGCCAAGCGCTTCCCGGTTCGAAAAGAAGAGGCAGCGACAACGCGGCTTCTTGGCATGAGATGACGCTTGGCGTGCCCGTGTGCTCGAGATAGGCTAGCAGCTGCTCGCTCCAAATCTCATAACCGAAGCCGGCGGTGTGAGTGAGCAAGCGGCGCAAAGTAATAGGCTGCGTAGCGGGCCGAAGTTTCGGCGTCCCGTCGGTTTCGAAGCCTTCGAGGATGTTCGGCTTGGCGAGCGCGGGTAAGACGTCGCCGATCGGGCGGTCGAGATCGAGTTTACCTCGTTCCACGAGTTGCATTGCAGCCACCGCGGTGATCGCTTTGCTCATCGACGCGATCCAGACGACGGTGTCGGTCGTCATCGGATCGTCCCGATCGATGCTGCGCTTGCCGAACGCACCTTCATAAAGGGTCCCAAGGCCCGTGGCCGCAGCTCCCACGACCCCCGGTACGCGGCCCGCTTCGACGGCCTCGGAAAGGACCGCGTCGATACCGGGCTGGACGTGGGTCTGCATAGTTTCGTCCTCACTTTTTATGAACGGAGCCCCAACTTTCCGAAGCGGTTCGCGAAATTCATCTCCGCGGACGCGACGACGGCACGCTGTCGTTTCGGGATAATCACCACGTTGGGCCGGTGTTACGCTCGAAGCGTTGCCCGGTCACGAGGAGTAAGAGAGTTGGCGCTGCCCAAGATCTTCGCACTTATCATGATCGTTTCGACGATGCTCGGTGCCGGTTTGCAAGTGAACCTGCAGCACGTGGGCGCGATGTTCCGCCGCTACGATCTGTGGATCAAAGCCTTTGCCGCGAATTTCGTCTTGCTGCCGCTCTTCGCGTGGTTCCTCGTGAACGCGTTTCACGTCGACGCGTACGTCTCGATTGGGATTCTCTTGATGGCGATGTCACCGGGCGTCCCGTTCCTAGTGAACTCCGCTGCCGCGAAGCAGGGTGGGAGTCTCTCGTTTGCGCTTGGGATCGCCTTTCTCTTTTCCGCACTTTCGGTCATTACAATCCCCATAACGGCGGCATTGATCATGCCCGTCGGCCTGCAGCTGCCCTGGGGAAAATTCTTGACGACGTTGCTCGGGTTTCAGTTGGTGCCGCTTATCGTGGGCGCGCTCGTCGGCTCGCGATTGTCAGCCGAGTCGGATGAAAAACTGGCGCGAATTCTCCACCTGGCGTTCCTTGCAGCCACGCTCTGTCTGGTCGTAGTGCTTGGTCCCAAGCTCGTCAGCTCGGTCGCATCCGTCTACGGCTTCGGTCACCTTCTCGTGATCGCCGCGATCGGCATTTTCGCCCTCGCTGCGGGCTGGCTGCTCGGGGGACCAGATCGCCAACACCGTCGTACCCTTTCGATCGGTACGCTCATGCGCAACATCGGGCTTGCAGCGCTGGTGGGTACGAGTGATTTCTCGGACACCCTGGTCGTCCCGACGGTCATCACGTACTTCGTGATTACGTTCGTACTGAGCCTACCGGTCCGAATGTACTATAAGCGTACCCGCGACGCCGTGGCTAGCTGAAAACGCCATGGAACTGCAGATCCAACAGTACAGTCTCGCGACGCTCGGCACGATGGGCGTCGTCAGCCTCATTGCGGCGACGACGAACGCATTTAACGGAGCGCTCCTCGCGCGACGTCCGGACCACTACCACCACTTCACGGTGATGGGGGTCATTCTTATGGGTTATGCGGGTGGCATCGGGGGCGGCGTGATGCGCGATATCCTCGTGAATAAGGTCCCGTCACCGCTAGTCAACCCGTGGTACCTGATTTTTTGCTTGGCCGCTGCCGCGCTCGCGCTCCTGCTGGACTATAACTCCACGCAGCGTTTCAAGGATGGCGTTTTCCAATTTATGACCGCATTTACGCTCCCATGGTACGCGATCGTGGGAGCCCAAACTGCAGTCGACGCGAAGCTCGGCTACGCCGCGGCCATACTCATCGGCGTGATTGCGACGACGGGTGGCCGTTTCATCATCGACGTCGCGTGCAACGTGATACCAAAGCAGCTCGTGCGCGGCGAGTTTTTCGTGCTGACCGCAGCCGCAACGGCGGTGCTCTATCTCGTTCTCCACGAACTCGTTGGCTGGTCCGAGGCCGCCGCAACCATCGTCGCGTTTTTCTTTGGCTTCGGCTTTCGGCTCTTGTCGCAAGCTCTCGGCTGGGAGGAGTGGGAGCCTTGGGAACCCGAGCCTTTGGAAGTTGGTGAGAAAGCACGCAAGAAACTCGGCGAGGGTCTGAAGGCCGAATTTGATTCAACCGACGGAGGGAAGCCGTCGTGAGCCTTTTACGGCGAAGGGCCCGTCCATTGGCCTGAACAGCTACCCATGACAGCCGAATCGCCGCTTTGGATCCCATACGTACCCTCGAACGTTTGGTACGTCTCGTCGAACGTAACGCTCATCCACCCGGAGCGTTGCCGTTCGGCCCAAGTTGCTCGCAGCCGCAATTGCGACAGTTCTCCCTTTATCGTCCCATGCCGACCGAATCGCCCGGTAACGTTGAACTCACTACGGTCGCACGGATTCAAGCGAAGTTTCGGCGCCCCAAAAAACAACGCGGAGGCACTATCGAGCCGGTACGAACCAGTGGGCGCACGCATTTTGCTCGGATTAGCGTACCGCAACTCTAAGGCGAGGTTCTATCCCAAACCAACGTTGCAGTCCGAAAGAGCAGTTTGCGACGTCGACGGTGTGCCGAGCGCGGCAAGCCGGGCGAATTTCTCCGCGGAAGCGTCATCCGCGGGTCCGACGACCCGCAAGAAGAAGTCGTTCCTCCCCACGATGTGCAGGTTCGCACCGAGGATCGCATAGCTGCCGACGACCGGGTGGTGTCGAGTCATTGGCGCGGAGCTCGAGTGGAAAAACTCCTCGGCAACGACCTGCTGCTTCCAGAGCTTTTGGAAGAGCTGATATCCGCTCGCGATTTCGTACACTTTTCGGGCGAACGCGGACGGCTCTTCCGCAAGGTACGCGCGGCGGAACATTCCCACCAGATTGCGGAGTAGATGTTCGTAGTCATCGCCGAAGTACTCGAACCGAGAGTCGTCGCGGTGCAGCCGTACGATCGCGTTGCGGTCCATCGGGTCCGGATACCGCGCATAGTCGAACATGGCATCCGCAATCGAATTCCATCGGACCGCGGTGACGTAGCGATCCCACAGCACCGCGCCGACGTTGTGGAGGCCCTGTATCAGTTGATCGATCATTAGGGGAACGCGGTCGTCCGAGGGGTAGGCGATCGGGAGCGGCATCGCGACCTTCGCGAGCGCAAAAACGTATTCGCTTTCGCTGCGGGTCAATCGAAGAACGCGCGTGATGGACAGGAGCGTAGCGGGAGAAGCTTTGACGTCGTGACCCGTTTCGAGCTTGGTATACCAGCCCGCACCGATCTCCGCGAGCAGCGCCACCTCTTCCCGTCGCAAGCCGGGCGTCCGCCGGCGGCCGTACCGGTTGAGACCGACGCTTTCCGGAGGAATCGATTCACGCCGGGCTCGTAAGAAAGCACCGAGCTCCTTGCGGCGCGTCTCGCCTCCGTCGGGCTTCCGGTCGCGCTCGGCGCTCATGCGCCTGCCCTCTCGGCGGACAACCTGAAGACAGCTTTAGCAGCGAAGTTTTTGGTCATGAACGCGACGAGAAACGCCGTCAGCGGCCGCCGCATCGTACCGCTCCTTTCGGGCTCACGGAGAGGCGGTTTCGCTCGATGCCTAAGGCGTCCCCTTGACGGCGCCTCGTATAGCGCAGACCCCTCCCGGCGAGGCCAGGATAAATAGACGGCTCCCTATGTCTGCGCCCGAGCGCTAGGCTATCACCATGGACAATTCGTTGCTGTGTCCGCCGTCCCTGACGGCGGGAGATTGTCGCGATAGCGCCGCCCTCGGGGAATCGCCCTTTGACCTGCCTTCGATGGTCCAGCTGACCCCTGCGCCTCCCACACTTGCGAGTTCAGTCGCGTGGGCCGAGTGGGACAACGTCAGACTGTACCGCTTAGATCTGGCGCACGGGGCCCGCTTGTGTCTGACGCCGGCGCCGCGAACCCGTTTGTATGGGTTGATCGTCCGCCGCAGTGCCGGGGTAACGCTGTCGGGTTCGCCCTGGAATTCCCAGGAAATTGTCGTGGTTCAGAAAGGGGAACTCGACCTTTGCACCAACGGGCCCGGCGCATTCGTCTTGATCGAAGTGCGCGGCTCAGCCTTCTCAGCGTTTCTCGGCCCGGATTCAAAGCTCGATTCGAACCTTGCGTTCTTGGCGAGCGGGCCTTCAATAGAATCGTTGCGCGAGTCGTGCAATCGGGCGTTTTGGCTACGTGCACCTCATCAATCGATCGAGTCGACGAACGCCCTTCGCGACAACATCCTCGGGGTTCTTCGCCGGACGACTCAGCTCGCCGACGTTCGCCTTTCGGACGCTGCTTGCCGGGACCGATTCGAGCTGGTTCGGCGCGCCGAGGCCTTCATGTGGGCCCATGTCGACGAGCCGCTCGAGCTCAACCAGATCGCCGATGCCATCAACTGCGGTCCGCGAACGCTGATCTATTCGTTCAATCGCTGCTGCGGGCGCGGTCCGATGGGTTTCTTTCGCTTGCAGCGACTCAACGCCGTACGACAGGCACTCTTGGCTCGCACGCCACGCCGGCGAGTTATCGACGTTGCGATCGACTACGGCTTCTGGCATCAGGGGCACTTCGGCGCCGCTTACCGTCAGTTGTTCGGCGAAACTCCGGCGCAAACGCACGGTTCGAGAGCGGTCCCCAAGCAGTTATGGCTTGAAGGGCCCGCGACCGAGGTTGCCGGCGAACTCGCTCTGCGCCGACGAAACGTGGCCACACCGCGGCGGCACGTGCCGCGCAACGCGACGCTTAGCTGGAGCGATGGATCGGCCTGAGGCTAGTTTGCGGAGGCCGCGGTTTTCCAGTTGACCGCCGTGATTCCCGAGACGTGCTCGAGGCTCGTCGAAAACTCTTTGACCACTTCATCATTTTTGCGCCCCATCAGCGACAGCGTTGCGACGATTGTGACTTGACCGGCGTCAGTCTGCTCTGATGAGATTCGAACGAGGCGCAAGCGCGAAGCGCTTACCGCAGCCAGAATCGCATCTCTGGCTGCGTCCGACGCCGCCTGCCGGCATACGATCTCGCACTGGTATTCCGTATCGGCGTCCGGCACAAATCGCGAATGCCTGCGAACGAACTGCCTGACGTACGGCGAGACAAAATTCACGATCGTGATGGCGACGGCGCCGGCAGTGGCCTGGGGGTAGAAACCGAACGCCGCCAAACCGCCGACTGCCGCGGTCGCCCACATGGTGGCCGCAGTGTTCAGACCGCTGACGTCGCTGCCTTGTCGCAAGATTACGCCGCCCGCGAGGAAGCCGATCCCGGTAACGACTTGCCCGATGATTCGCGAGGGATCCCCGACCGAAGGCGCGACGATCAGCGGCGTGATCATCGCGAACAACGAAGTGCCGCCGCACACGAGAGCCATCGTGTGAACGCCGGCCGTACTCCGGCGCCACTCGCGCTCGAAACCGATGATCGAACCTAGCAAGACTGCAAACCCGAAGCGTTCGAAAAAGTCCATGCCCGTGAGCACGTGGTCGAGCGATCCCACGACCTATGCTCCGGCGGGCCTGACGGGACGGGTCCGCTCTATATCGCGCTCCAGAAAATAGTTCAAAAACGTCCGGATGGCAGCTATCGCCGCGAGTTGGCCGATGTCGTTCCAATTCGGCGCGATTGCGGAGCGAATGATGTCGGCGCCAAGTTCGAACTCGAGGGCGAGGACCAGCCACCTCGCAAATCCCCGCCAGGCTTCGCGGCGCGTTCCGAGCGAGCGCTTCGGAACGAAAATCGCGGGGATGATGATGATGAAAGCTTCGAGGGCGCCGATCGCGACCACGATCGCGGCGCCCAATTCCACGAACAGGGCGATCGTATTCGCAAAACTTCGAAATGTCTCTTCGATCGCTGAACCCTCCGCGGCACGGCCTAATTCACTACAGATACCGCAGACCCCCTCAGGACCCCACGTTCCGAGTTACGATGACAAGGTCTTTGGCGTTGCGAAGTTTTAGGTAGTGACGTGGGCTTTGTGAGGATTAGCGCGCGCGTTGCCGCGAGCGTGGTGGCCGCGGCGGCGCTCTACGTTTACTCCGAACCGGCGAGCGCGCAAGAACTTGAACCGCGAGCTTATTCAGCGGCTCCGATCGGCACGAACTTTCTGGGCGAATCGTTTTCAAACTCGAGCGGTCAGGTCGGACTCTCGCCCGATCTCCCGGTCAGCAACGTGACGGCGGACGTCGACATTGCCAGCCTGGGTTTTTCGCATTCCTTCGATCTCGCCGGCCGCCTGGCAAGTCTCGCGATCCTGATTCCGTACGCTCAAGGTACCATTAGCGGCATGGTGTTCGAACAAAGCCGGACGATCGGGCGAGCCGGCTTTTCCGATTTCAGTGGACGGCTCGCGATCAATTTTCTCGGGAATCCGGCGCTTACGCCGGCCCAGTTCGCCCGACGGAAGCCGGTGACGACGGTGGGATTCAGTCAAAGCATCGTTGCACCGACCGGCGTCTACGATCCCACACAGGCGATCAACATCGGCTCGAACCGCTGGGCATTCAAGTCGGAAGTCGGAATGGAACAGCCGGTCGGGAAGGCGTTCGCGGACTTCTCGGCCGGCGTTTGGTTCTTCACGGAAAACTCAGATTTCTTCGGCGGTCAAGTCCGAAGCCAAGCCCCACTCTCGACGCTTCAGGTTCACGCCGGCTATAATTTTGCGCCCGGGCTGTGGCTTGCGGCCGACGGAACGTACTACCAAGGCGGCGGTGCTCGCGCGGACGGTGGACCGGCGCTGAACGACTTGGCGAATTCGCGCTACGGTCTTACACTGGCCATTCCGGCAACGAGCGGCTTTTCGACGAAAGTGTCGTGGTCGAAGTGGCTGGCCGGCCGCTACGGGCAAAACTTCTCGACACTCGGCTTGACGTTGCAGTATCGTTGGTTCGACCGGCATTAGGCGGCGGCGGGGGGTTGGGTAACGACAGCGCGAACCCCCCCACGTGAGCCCCGCAAAAATCGCCGCAATCGTCGTGCTCGTCTCGTTGACGTTCGGCGCTGGCCTTGAAGTCAATCGCGCGACTCTGGTGGCCATTCTCAAGGACGCCGGGCTCCTGGTGCGGGCGCTGCTGGCGAACTTCGTCCTCATTCCGCTCTGCGGAATTCTCCTCGTCCGCCTTTTCCGCTTGGACGCGGACGTGGCGACCGGTTTTCTGTTGATGGCGATAGCTCCGGGCGTACCCTTCGTCCTCATGTCGGCGCGCGAAAAAGGTGGCAGCTTGGGATTTGCAGTCGCGCTGACCGTGCTCTTCCCGCTGCTATCGATTCTGACCGTGCCTTTGACGGCGGAACTGGTTCTACCGGGCGGCGGCTTGGGGAATCTGTCGTTGACGTCGTTTTTCGTTACGCTCGTGCTGTTCCAATTCGTGCCGCTCATTGCCGGCATGTTCGTCGGCGAACGGGCACCAGGACTGTTACCGAAGATCCAGCGTCCTGTGCAACTCGTCTTCGCCGCCGCGTTGATCGCGTTGTTCGCACTCCAGGGAGCGGCGGTCCTCGGCGCCATTCCCGTCGTCTTCGGATCGCGCGTGGGGATGGCGACCGTAGCGATCGTCGTGCTCTCGATTGGCCTGGGTTGGCTTTTCGGTGGCCCCCGGAGCCAAGACCGGCGCACGCTCAGTTCGGCGTCGTTGCTTCGCAATATCGGTCTTTGCGCAGTCATCGGTACCGCCGCGTTCCCGAACACGCGCGTGATGCCCGCCGTGCTGACCTACTTCTTGGTTCAGATCGTCGCCAACATCGTTCTGAGCATGTACTTCAAAAGAACCGCGGTCCCGGCAGGCGCGGACGTGTCCTCGGCCTGAGCCGCCCGAAATTTAACCGCGTGAAGCGTCAGCGGGGTCGCATGGAAAGTCGCGGCGAAGGCCGGGCGATGCTCTTCCCAACGACGATTGCCGGAAGCCTGCCGAAGCCGAAATGGCTTGCCGATCCCGAACGCCTGTGGCCCGATTGGCGGCTCGCCGGCGAGGAGCTGCGCGACGCGCAGCGCGATGCCGTGCGGATCGCGATCTTCGAACAGGAACGTGCCGGGATCGACACCGTTTCCGATGGCGAGCAATCGCGCCGCCACTTCGTGCACGGCTTTACGAGCGCCCTCGAAGGCATCGACTTGCAAAAAGTGAAGCGCCGCGGCATTCGCGCAGACCGTTACGAAGCCGATTGCCCGACGATCGTCGGGCCGATTCGCCGCAGCGCGCCGGTGCATGTCGAGGAGATGCGCTTCGCTCGCGACGCCGCCACGCGGCGCTTGAAAGTAACCTTGCCGGGGCCGATGACGATCGTCGACACGCTGAACGACGAATACTACGCCGGTCGCAAAGAGGCGGCATTTGCCTGTGCCGCTGCCTTGCAAAGCGAGATCGAGGCGCTCGTCGCGGCCGGCGTCGACGTCGTTCAAATCGACGAGCCGGCCTTCAACGTCTATTTCGACGAGGTCGAGGAATGGGGCATAGCGGCGCTCGATGCGTGCGTCGCGGGTGCGACTTGCGAAACCGCCGTGCACGTCTGCTACGGATACGGCATCGCCGCGAACGTCGAGTGGAAAAGGGCTCTGGGCAGCGAGTGGGACCAGTACGCTCACATCTTCCCGTTCCTCGCGCGGAGCCGTGTCGATACGATCGCGATCGAGTTGGCGGGCTCGCGAGTTCCGCCGCGGGTTCTCGAATTGCTCGGTGACAAGAATGTGGCCGTGGGCGCGATCGACGTCGCGACCGATCGCGTCGAGACGCCCGAGGAGGTTATGGCAACGATCGAGCTCGCGCGCCGGCACGTCGCCGACGAACGCATCCAATGTTCGACGAACTGCGGAATGGCGCCGATGCGGCGCGACGTCGCGTATGCGAAATTGCGTGCGCTTGGGTCTGGCGCAGCTCTGGCGAGACGATCGGGCGTTCCGACTCCGCGCTAACCGACCGCAAGCAGAGGAAACGCGTGCATCGAAGTGGACGCACGTCACACTGCACGCGCATCACGCTAAAGTAGTCGCTTACGCGCGACGATGCTACACACTGAGAGGCCGATCTTCGGCCTGCATTTTTCGCTTAGTGGAGGTCGCTTAGATGCGGCATTCTTTCCTCGTGTCGCTCGCGCTCGGAGCCCTGATCCTGTCCGGTTGCGCTTCAGGTTCAGGCAGTTTGCCTAACCTCGGAAGCAGTGCCGGTGGTGGTGGAGGTGCAGCCGGTGCCGGCGGCAGCGGCGGCAGCGGCGGCAACGGCAGCGGCGGCAGCGGCGGACAAACCCAGGCCGTTAGGAATAAGCTGACGCTGCTCGTTCACGTTCCAAAGAGCGCCAGCACGGTCCACAGCGCGCGAGGTCGTAATGCGGCTTCCCGTCTGCATCCCGAGTGGGTCTCGCCCTCTTCCGACACCATCGTCTTGGACGTCGCCTCGGTGAACGGCACGGCGGGCTCGCAATCCCAGACGCAGTACCAGAGTTTGACGAACGGTAGCAATTGCTCGCCCGATGCCTCGGGCAACGGCATCGATTGTACGGTCGTGATGAACAACGTTCCGGTCGGCAGCGACTTCTTCCGGATCACGACCACCGATCAGACCGAGAGCGCTACCGCGCCCACGAACATTCAGCCGCTCGCGGCAGACGGCGTGACCCTCCTCGGTCCGGCTCTGTCGCAGAACTTCGTAGCTGCTACCGTCGTCAACACCGCAACGAGTAACTGCGACTCGAACGCGGGCGCGATCGTCAACTGCGTCGGCATCACGCTGGACGCGGTCATAGCGCACGGCGTCGGGCCTTCGGTCAACACCGGTGCGACCAATATGCCAGCAGGCGCGCCTGGAGCGCAAGGTTACTTCGTCTACGTCGGATTCTCCGACTACGACAACAACCTCATCTACGGCGGCGGCGGCGGAAACGGCAACGTCGGCGATACGGCCCTCTACACGAGCGTCGCGGCGGGTCTGGCCAACAGCCCGCAGGGCGAAGAACTCGACACGCTCTTCGTGAGCAGCTCGACCCAGCCGATCGTGCTCACCGACTACGGCACGACGACTATCCTCGGAAACGGCTCACCGGTTTCGACGACTCGAATCAACTACAACGAGTACATCGTGCCGACGAGCGGAGCAGAGACGACGGTCTGCGCCTGGGATCAGCCGGCCGGCCTCCTTGGAACGTCCTCGACGCAGTGCGCTTCAACGACGTTCTCCCCGCCGACGGCTCCGATCACGATCATCGTCAACTAAGAACGCAAGCTCCGGGGACTCCTCGAAGGGCGATCGGCGATCCGGTCGCCCTTCGCTCGTCCCGTCGCGCGAAGGCGTTCGGATCGCGCGTGCCGCAAGGCTCGAGCGTCCGAAGGAAGCGCGACTATGACAAAAAAGCGGCCCCAACTCATTCCCAAATCGCGCGCCGGGGCTATCGTGCTCGCGTTGCTCTGCGTGATGTTACCGGCGGCTGTGCTGGCGGATCCGACGGCGGCCACGCTGGTGGACCGCTTGATGCACACGATCTATCCCGAAAAGGGTATACCGCGCGGATACCAGATACCGGTTGCGACCGAGTTACCCGGTCAGAACCCGCGACAGGTTCAATTCGCGTTTACGCGCACCGCCGATCAAGCCGTGACGCTGCTGCGCTTCGATCTCTACGACGACGAGCCGAGCTTGAAGAAAAAGTATCCGTACCAGTGGTCGAAGGGCGGCTTCGATCTCGAGCTCAATCCGGTCACCTACCGCTTCGGCAGCTATCGCGCCAGTTGCAGCGCTCACTACAGCAAAACGAAGGCGCAAATTGCGGACGTTTGCGATATGCCGATCGGTGCGACGGTCATGGACGTCGCGACGACCTTCGAGGTGCCGCCCGGAACGGCGCTCGCTCAGAAGCCGTCGAATAACGCGTTTCTCGATTCGATTCGTGCCGTGTCGACCGCCTTCGTTACGAACGGCGCGACGTTCTACATCGAGGTAGGCGGACTCGCGCCCTAGCCTCGGAGCGCGAAGCTACAGCCGATAGTTCAAGCCGCTGGCGAGATGGTGAGCCTTCGCGTTTGAGATAAAGGCTCTCGACCAGCAGGTCGCCCGGAGCGATCGTGCACGGAGAATCGACGCCGCTGATCCCGTCGACGACGATAAATTGACTAGCGGTTGCGCAGACGCCGGCCGGCTGCGTCGCGGCGACCGCCGCCGTCGCGCCGGCGAGAGCGAGAGAGGTAAGCAGGACGCTGGGCAAAGCGATGCTCGGGCGCTGCCAGAACGAGCGTTGCATTTAGGTAAACCTCACACAAGTCGCGGCGGTGGACCTGGAAAAATCGTGCCGCGCTGCTATATGCTTGAGTCATGGTTGAACCCGCAGTCGCCCGGTTGGCGGAGGCCAAGCTTCAAGCGCGCGAATTTCAAGATCGCACTTTGGAAGGGCGCCGCATCTTCGCCGAGATGTGGGGAACGTTTTTACTCGTCCTCGTCGCGGCCGGCGCGACGGTCGTTTCGGCCCGCAGCCACGGTGCGGTTACCCTCGCGATGGCCGTCGTCGCACCGGGGCTGATGGTGATGACGATCATCTACTTCATGGGCGCCGTCAGCGGAGCGCATCTCAATCCGGCGGTGACGCTGGCGTTCGCGCTGCGACGGAACTTCCCGTGGTATCGCGTTCCAGGTTATATCGTCGCGCAGTTCGCGGGCGGCATCGCTGCGGCGCTGTTTCTGCGCGGCATGTTCGGCTTGGCGGGTCAAGCCGGCGCGACGATTCCGGATCCGTCGCTCGGTGCCGGCAAGGCGTTCGTTATGGAAGTCGTGCTCACTGCGGGTCTGGTGAACGCGATCCTGGGCACCGCGTCGGGCGCGCGGAATATCGGAACGAACGGCGCCATTGCCGTCGGCGGCTACATCGCGCTGGCGGGACTGTGGGCCGCTCCGATAAGCGGAGCCTCGATGAACCCCGTTCGCTCGTTTGCGCCGGATTTTGCTCGAGGCGATTTCTCAACGACCTGGGTTTACATTCTCGGGCCGCTGCTCGGAGCTGCAATCGGCGTCGCCTTCGAAACGATACTCAAGGGGCCGCCTACGGTCGCGGGCAGCCGAGCGGCCCAAGGCATGCTGGACGGCGACGAAGACGATATGCGCAAACGTTAGGGAATAGGTTGCTGAGCCAGGACGAAGAGAGCCACGATCAGCGTGATGAAACCGACGCTCACCACGAACACATGCGAGGGGTATGGGAAACGCGTGCAGATTCCAGCCAAGAATGAAACGGCTGCGAAGCTCACGGTGAGCCGGACGTAATCGTCCCCGGTTTCGTTTGCCTTTTGGGCGGCGGCGAACTTCGCTCCGGCCACGGCCTGCATCCGGTCGGCCAGCTCGTTTTCCTTGAGTCGATACTGTGGCATGGCGAAGGGCGACGGCGGCGCGTTCGGGTTCGTCATCGGACGCGTCGCGAGCCAAGCCGCAAACGCCGGCCGCATTTCAGGGCGAAAACGCTTCGCGATGAAATCGCGTACCGAGGGGTGGTTTTCTTCCGCCGCGATGATGTATTGAAGGAAGAGGCCGACGTCGACGGTTTCCAGCGCGTTGGCGCGAGCCTGATGCTCGGCCCCGATGAGCCGGGTCGCGCCTGCTTGCTGGTACTGCCGAGTCGCGATCGTTCCCCAACGTGAGGCTTGGTAGCCGCACCAGGCGGTGAGCACCGTCGCGAGAGAGATCAGCCCCACAGCCGCGATATCGACGAGTCTGTCGAAGCGCCCTTTTTGGGTCTCCGGGCGCGCAGCCGTTGCGTCTACTGCGAGGCTCCGCCCGACTTTGCTTGTTGGATCGAGGCATGGAGCGACGCCTTGAATTGGCTTTGCTGCGCCGGCGTCAGCACGCCGTAAATGTTCTTGAGGAGCGCCTTTTGTGCGGACTGCTTGGTTGCCGCGTCCGCGTTCGCCGTTTCGCTTTTGTAATTCTGAACCATCGGCGCGATTTGACGTTTCTGCTGCCGCGTCAGGTTGCAGCTTTCCAACGCCGTCTTAACCGCAGCTTGCATCTGTTGCGGATTCATCGCTGCCCCCGCCATTGCGCCGGAATTCGGGGCAGGTTGTTGGGCGAGCGCGACACCGGGCAGCGTTAGAGCGAGCGGCAAAGCGAAGCCGGCGAGCAATCGTGAAAGACGCATACGTACTCCAATTGGAAGAAGAGCGGTTACCCGAAAAGCGGGCAGAAGACAGTACCCTGCGGTCGAGGAGCGGCCCTCCCCTAAGTCTGCGCCTTCCGCTCGATGGAGTCAAAGCCGGTATATTCGACGAGGGCCGGCGGAATGCGCACGCTGCCGTCGGCTTGCTGGTAGTTCTCGAGAATTGCGACGAGCGTGCGGCCCACGGCGAGGCCCGAGCCGTTGAGGGTGTGCACGAACTCGGGCTTCGCTTTGGGCTCGCGCCGAAAGCGGATCGCCGCGCGCCGCGCCTGGAAGTCGGTGCAGTTCGAGCACGAACTGATCTCGCGGTAGGTGTCCTGCCCCGGCAGCCACACCTCGAGATCGTAGGTCTTCGCCGCGTTGAAGCCGACGTCGGCACTGCACAGCGCGACGACGCGGTAAGGGATGCCCAGCTCCGCGAGCAGGTCGCCCGCATCGCGCGTCAACTGCTCGAGTGCGTCGAAGGAACGCTCGGGCTCGCTCAACCAGACGAGCTCGACTTTGTCGAATTGATGGAGCCGGATCAAGCCGCGGGTATCCTTTCCCGCCGCCCCCGCTTCTTTGCGGAAGCACGGCGTGTACGCGGTAAAGCGCAGCGGCAGCGAGTCGCCGGAGAGAATTTCGTCCTTGTGCAGCGCGGTCAAGGGAACTTCCGAAGTGGGGATCATGAACAGGTCGGCGTCGCGATCCAGAAACATCGCGTCGGCGAACTTCGTGAGTTGCCCGGTCGACCACATCGTCTCGCGGTTGACCAGTACCGGCGGCGAGACTTCCTCGTACGAACGGCGCGCCGCGCGATCGAGAAAGAAGTTTGCGAGCGCACGCGAGAGCAGCGCACCCTTCCCGCGCAGCACCGCGAAGCGGCTGCCCGAAAGTTTGGCGGCGCGTTCGAAGTCCAGGATGCCGAGCGCCTCACCGATTTCCCAGTGGGGTTGCGGCGCGAAGGTGAAGCGTTTCGGTTCGCCGTGGCTGCGCACGACGACGTTGTCGGCTTCGCCCGTTCCGTCGGGCACGGAATCGTCGAGGAGATTCGGGACTTCCGATAAGATCGCATCGATTTCGGCTTCAAGCGCGGGAATCGTTTCGCCGGCGAGCGCGATGCGCGCGTCGAGATCGCCGATCTCCGGGCGAAGACGCTGAGCCTCGGCGGCGCGGTCCGGGGCTTTCGAGATTCGCGCGGTCAAGGCGTTCTTCTCGGCCCTGAGCGTCTCGGCGCCGGTGCGGGCAGCGCGCAGCTCGAGGTCGAGCGCGAGAACCTCGTCGACGAAGTCCGCACCGGCGGGACGGCGCGCCGCGACGCGGCGAACGCGCTCGGGATCGCGCCGCAGAAGCGCAAGGTCTAGCATCGGTCCATTTCCCGCTGTCGTTTGCGGAATGCGCAGGGGCACCCGGACGGCACAAAGCGAAGTCGACCCGCCTTATGCGAGATTCAACGGCGGTCCTACCCACCGAGCCCTTCGTGGCCGAGCGGTTGCTCGCGCCGGAACAGGCGCTCGCGCTGTACTTTTCGCGCGTGACGCCGGCCTTGCCCCGTGTCGAACGCGTCGCTCTGGAGAAAGCGGGCGGCTACGTTCTTGCGGAGGACGCCGTTGCCGGCGGCGATACGCCGACGCACGCGCGCTCGACCATGGACGGGTTCGCGCTCGCCGCGAGCGGTGAGGCAACGCGCCGGATCGTCGGCGAAATCGCGATGGGCGCCGCGCCGCCGCGGGCGATCGGTGCCGGAGAAACGCTGCGCATTCCGACCGGAGGAGCGTTGCCCGAGGGAGCCGATACCGTCGTCCCCCTCGAGGACGTCGACGAGCGCGACGGATACATCTTCTTGCGCGGACCGCTCGAGAACCGCGCGTGCATCACCGAGCGTGGCGAAGACATTCGAGCGGGCACGCTGGTCCTTTCGCGTGGACGGCGCATCGGTGGTCCGGAACTCGGCGTGTTGGCAACGCTGGGCGTGACCTCGGTGCCGGTGTACGCGCGTCCGCGCTTTGCCATTTTATCGACCGGCGACGAATTGATCGATCCGGGACAGACCCCGGCGGTCGGGCAAGTGCGCGACTCGAATCGCTACGCCATCGCGGGCGCGCTGTCGGCGCTCGGAGCGGAGCCGGTGCACGTGCCGCGGGCGCCGGACCGGCTCGACGCGTTGTGCGCGACGATCGGCGCGGCACTCGCCGAGTGCGACGCCGTCGTCATGACGGGCGGCTCGTCGGTCGGATTGCGGGATCTAACGCCGCAAGCGTTGGCGAGATTGGGAGAGCCCGGCGTCATCGTCCACGGACTTCGCGTCAAACCGGGAAAGCCGACGGTTCTCGGGGCGATCGACGGCAAGCCGGTGATCGGATTGCCCGGTAATCCCGCTTCGGCGCTCACGATTTTGGAGGCGGTCGCCCGGCCGATCGTAGTTGCCGCGACCGGCGAACGGCGCGGAGCGCCGTGCGTGATCGAAGCCACCGCCGCGGCTCCGTTTAGCGGCCGCGAAGGCTGGACGTGGTACGTTCCCGTCCGTCTGCGCAACGACGCGGGCCGGCTGCTCGCGGAACCGCTCCTCATTCGTTCGGCTCACACGGCGCTGCTCGCGCGTGCGAGCGGCTTTGCGACGGTCGGCGAATCGCCTGCGCGGATCGAAGCCGGCGGCCAAATACGGGTAACTCTCTTTTCGTCCGGCGGTGCGCCGGTCGAAGGAGTTTGATGAAGCACTGCACCTTTTTCCTCGCGATGCTGTTCCCGCTACTTGCCGCTTGTTCGCAAGACGTCGGCCAAGCCGAGAAAGCGATCTCGACTTCCGCACCCGCGGTTATCGGTGACGCGGGAATCGTCGCTCAAACCGAGGCTGCTCTCGTCGGAATCGATCCCGATTCAGCCCTTCACGTTGCGGTCGACGTTCACGACGGCAACGTCACCCTGAGCGGCCGCGCGAAATCCGCGACGATCGCACAGCGTTTCGTGGACGCGGCGAAAGGCGTCAAGGGTGTCAAGAGCGTCGCTTCGCGCATCAGCGTCGACCCGAAACTGCCCTCGGCAAGCGCTCAGGCGAAAGACTTCGCGCTCTCAGCCGAAGTGAGCGCCGCACTGCTCGGCCAGGCCGGCCTCAACGCGTTTACGGTGAAGCCCAGCGCTCACGCGGGCGTCGTGACGCTCAGCGGAACCGCGAAGAGCGACGCGATCAAGACGACGATTCTCGAAACGGCGAAGCACACTGCGGGCGTCAAGAGCGTCGTGGACCGAATTTCGGTCAAGACGTGAACGAAGACCCGGCGCCGGCGGCAGCGATCGGCGCGCTTCCCGTCGCGCGACCCTTTATCGCACCGGAGGAATTGGCAGCGCGAGCCGGACACTCGGCGCTGCTGCGTCTCGGCGCCAACGAGAGCGCCTTCGGTCCGCCGCCTGCGGCCGTCGCGGCGATGCACGACGATCTCGCGCGCGTCCCGTGGTACGGCGATCCCGAGTCGATGAACCTTCGCACGGCGATCGCGCAGCGGCACCAGTGCGCGGTCGAAAACGTCGTGGTCGGAGCGGGAATCGACGACCTGCTCGGACTCGCGGTGCGGGGTTATCTGGCGCCGGGCGAAACGAGCGTCTGCGCGCTCGGAACCTATCCCACCTACGCCTATCACGTGATGGGCTACGGCGGGCGGCTCGAAACGGTATCCTACGCGGCCGACGGAACGGTGCCGCTCGACGAACTCGCACGGGCGGCTCGCGAGCGCGACGCTCGCATCGTCTATCTCGCGAATCCCGATAACCCGAGCGGTTCGTTCGCCGGACGCGAGGCGGTCGAGGCGTTTCTGGCGCAGCTCCCGGCGCGCGCGCTGCTCGTCCTCGACGAAGCGTACGCCGACTTCGTCGACCCGCGCGAACTCCTGCCCGAACGCATCGATCCGCGGGTCGTTCGCACGCGAACGTTTTCGAAGGCGTGCGGACTCGCAGGCCTTCGCATCGGGTACGCGCTCGCCGGCGCCCAAGCGATCGAAACGTTCGGCAAAATCCGCTTGCAGTACGGCGTCGGCCGTCTCGCGCAGACTGCCGCTCTCGCGGCGCTCGGCGAGACGAGCTTCGTCTCGGTCGTCGTGGGCGAGGTCGCGCGCGGGCGCGAAGAATATTACGAGTTGGGACGCCGGCTGGGTTTGGAAACCTTACGCTCCTGGGCGAACTTCGTCAACTTCGATTTGGGATCGCGCGAGCGCGCCGAAGCGCTTGTCGCGGCGCTCTTGGCGCGCGCCGTCTTCGTGCGCAAGCCGGGCGCGCCGCCGCTGGACCGCTTCGTCCGGGTCACCGTCGGCACGGCGGGGGAGCGCGCCCGGTTCGCCGCGGCGCTCGCGGGCGCGCTCGACGACGTCGGCGCTCGAGCGGCGGTCTAGGACCGCCCGAACGTGCGCTACGCGATCGTCTCCGACATCCATTCGAATCTCGAAGCGCTCGAGGCGGTCCTCGGACGCTGCGCTCCGGACGACGAGGTGTTGTGTCTGGGCGACATCGTCGGGTACGGTCCCAATCCCAACGAGTGCCTCGACTTGATTCGCGCGCGCGCCTCGACGTGCATCTTGGGGAATCACGACGTCGCCGCAATCGACGATCACGGGTTGGCGTACTTCAATCCGATGGCGCGCGAAGCGCTGAAGTGGACGCAGAGCGTTTTGCGCGCGGACCATCTGAAATGGCTCGACGGTCTGGCCTACGAGGTTCGAATGCCCGGCTATTTGCTCGTCCACGGAGCGCCGGTCGACTATTTCGAATACATCTTGGATACCGAGACGGCGGCAAAGGCGTTCGCCGCGACCGATGCGCCGCTCGTGTTCATCGGTCACTCGCACGTCGCGGAGTCGTACGCGCTGGGGAGCGACGGTCAAATCGTGCAGCGACGCCGTCCGCGGGGCGGCACGCTCGAACTCGAACCCGGTACGCGCTACCTGATCAACGTCGGTAGCGTCGGTCAGCCGCGCGACCGTAATCCCGAGGCGTCGTTTGCGACGTACGATCCCTCCGCCCGCACCGTCGTCTGGGAGCGCGTCGAATATGCGATCGCGCGGGTGCAGGCGAAGATCGGGGAGGCACAACTGCCGCCGGCTTTGGCAGAGCGGTTGAGTGCCGGACGCTGATCGAAAGCGCGGAAGATAAACAGCACCGGCCGCGTATAGGGAAAGCGTGATGACCACGACCGTCGGGCGCGCGCTCGGCTCGGCTCTCTTGGCGGGATCGATCCTGCTGGCGTTGCCGGCAATCGGCGCTACGCCTCCGACGGCGACGCCGCACGCTGCCGCATCGCCGCAAGCTTCGGCCGAGCGCAACGATTACTCGAATGCCAAGTTCGTCGAAGTATTCCGTTCCGGGCTGAGCCACTTCTATCAGCGCCAGTTCAAGGATGCCGAGACCGACTTTCAGGCCGCGCTCCTCATCATTCCCGACAACACGATGGCGATCTCGTTCTTGAACGCTTCGGCACTTCAGCAGAGCGACCTCGACGTTCTGACCAACATCGAAGAAGACGCGGCTTCGGGTTCCGCCAAGAACTACGTCAATCACGTCAGGCTCGGCTTCTCGTACATGTTTCAGTCGCTCAGCGGGCGCGACCGGACGCAGGATGCGCGCGACGAACTGAATCAAGCGGTGTCGCTCGATCCGGATCGAGCCGGCGCTCACGTCGGGCTCGGGATCTTGCGCTTCAACGAACGCTCGGCGAACCGCGCCAAGACGGAGTTCTTGCTCGCGCTGAAGACCGACCCGAACAACGTGCTCGCGCGCGAGTACCTCGGGCAGCTCTATCAGACCGACCTGCGAGATCCGCAGCGCGGGCTCAACTACGTCATCGACGTACCGAACTTGGTGCCGACCTACGCCGACATTCAGTTCCACATCGGCTCGCTGCTCTACGACCTCAAGCAACCCGACGCTGCGATCAAGTACCTCACGAACGGTCTGAACCTCGACGTGGGACACGTCGGCGAAGCGGGACAGCACGGGTACACGCTGCTGGCGCGAATCTACATCGACGAGCGCAAACTCACGGAGGCGCAGCGCGTGCTCAACCAAGCGATCGCGGCGGACGTCGATACGATCTACGCCAAGACGCTGCTGGCGAAGATCAAAGCCGGCGACTTCGACCCGTCGCCGACGCCGAATCCCGCAACGCGGTGAGCGAAAACGCGAAGCTGGCAGCTCCGGTCGACGACGGGTTCTGTTTCGGTTGCGGTCCACGTTCGAAAATCGGACTGCATATGACTTTCACTGAGCTCGAGGACCGTTCGGTCGAGAGCCGGGTCGTGCTCGACGCGGCGTACCAAGGCTGGCGCGGCGTCGCGCACGGCGGCATCGTCGCGCTGATGCTCGACGAAGCGATGGCCTATGCGGCGGCCGCAGTCGGCTACCTCGGCGTAACCGGTGAAATGAAGATGCGCTTTCGCCATCCCGTGCCGATCGACGAACCGCTCGTCGTGCGCGGTAAGGTCCTGTGGCAGCGGCGCAACGTCTTTGGGATCGAAGCTTCAATTGCAAGCGCGGACGGGCGCAAGCCGTTTGCGAGCGGCGAAGGAAGCTTCGTTTCACGCGGCAAGCTCGCGCCCGGGCAGCGCCTCGGGCGACTGACCGGCGATGGCCGGCTCTAAAGCGCGTCCGGTTGCCGTCAAAGGCGACGCGCCCAAGCCGCCGATCCCGGCGCCCACGGTCGACAACCGGCGAGCGCGTTTCGAATACGAGTTCCTCGAGCGCTTTGAGGTCGGCATCGTCCTGACCGGGACCGAGATCAAGAGCGTGCGGACCGGCCAGATCAGCCTCAACGAGGCCTTCGCGCGCGTGCGCGACGGCGAGCTCTGGCTGCTCGGCATGCACATCCCTCCTTACAAAGAAGGCAGCTTCTCGAACCACGATCCGACCCGGGCCAGGAAGCTTCTCATGCACCGCAAGGAGATCGATCGGCTTGCCGGCCGTGCCGCGGAAAAGGGACTCACGCTCGTGCCGACCCGCCTGTACTTCAAGCGCGGACGCGTCAAGCTCGACCTCGCCCTCGCCCGCGGCAAGAAAATCTACGACAAGCGCCGCGAAGAGCGCGAACGCGACGCCAAGCGCGACCTAGCGCGCGAAATGGGGCGCCGCCCTTGAGGGGTACGCATCCCGAGCGGGCGCTCGAACGGTGGCTGACGGAACGGGTCGGGGCGGCGCCGGGCGAGGTGCTCGTGGCGGCGACCTCGGGCGGACCGGATAGCGTCGCGCTGGCAGCCTTGCTCGCGCTCGCCGCGGAAGGGGCGGGAGCATCGCTCGTGCTCGCCCACGTCAACCACGGCACGCGTCCCGGCGCCTGGCAGGACGAGGCGGTCGTCCTGGCAGTCGGAGCCACGCTCGGAGCGCGGGTGCTGAGCGCTTCACTCGAACCGGGTCCGGCCGGCGAGGCGCGGCTTCGCGCGGGGCGATATGCCTGCTTGACGCGGATCGCCCGGTCCGCCGGCGGGAGGCGCGTGTTTCACCGCGCACAACGCCGAGGATCAAAGCGAAACCGTGCTGCTGGCGCTCTTCCGGGGAGCCGGGCGCACGGGTTTGGCCGGCATGCCGGGGCGCCGGACTCTCGAGCGCGGCATCCAGCTCGAACGGCCGCTCCTCGACGTGTCCCGGGTCGTCTTGCGCGAGTACTGTGCCCGGCGTCACCTGCCGGTCGCACTCGATCCGAGCAACGCGGCGCCAGGCTACCGCCGCAACGCCGTCCGGGCCGCTCTCTCGGATTTGAGGGAAACCTTCCCGGGTCTCGACGAGGCCGTCGCTCGCTGCGCGGCGATTCTCCAGGCCGAGCAAGCCGGAAGCGAGCGAGCCTCGCTCCGGGCGACGCTCCGGGAGGCAATCGTCGCCTCGACTGGAGATGCTCGCGACGTGAGCTTCCTGCGCCTGGAAGCCGCCGTGCGGGGCATCGAGCGCAGGCGGACCGGCCGGCACCTCGTGCGTCCCGGGCTCGAAATCGAGATCCGGAAGACACCCCCGAACTCACCGGAAGTATCGTCCTGAGCGTGCCCGTCACACCTGACGACGTCGAAGCGATCGTTTTCAGCGCCGATGAGATTTCAGCGACCGTGACGCGATTGGCGCGGGAGATCGCAAACGATTACGCCTCGCGACCCGTCCTACTGTTAGGAGTGTTGAAAGGTGCGCTGTTCTTGATCGCCGACCTGGCCAGGGCACTGCCGCCGGCCCTCGATGCAGGCATCGACTTCCTGGCAGTTTCGAGTTATGGGAACTCGCATGCCTCGAGCGGCGAAGTCCGCCTCCTCAAGGATACGAGCGAAAGTGTCGAGGGTAAACACGTAGTGATCGTCGAGGACATCGTCGACCACGGGCTCACCTTGCAGTACCTCCACGACTTACTGGGACGTCGCAACCCCGCCTCGCTCCGCTCCTGCGTCTTACTGGATAAACCGTACCGGCGCCTGACGGACGTTCGGATCGACTACCGAGGGCTCGTCGCCCCCGACACCTTCATCGTAGGGTACGGGTTGGACTACCAAGAAAAGTTTAGATCCCTTCCTTATCTAGCGAAACTCCGGTCGCGGGTTTTCGAGGATCAAGGGACCGGACAGATAGGATAGGCATAGGCACGTTGGGCAAGCACGTCAGGTCGATCATCCTCGTTGTCTTCATCTTCATCGCAGTCATCTTCATCGTCGACAAACTGGTTCTCAACCAGACGGCGGCTGCGAAGCTCGACTATTCCCAGTTCTACGCCCAAATCGAAGCCGGAAACGTCAACAAGGTCAGCATTTCCGGCCACGACATCCAGGGCGAACTGAAGCGTGCCACCTCGGCTACCAGCGGGGATCTGAAGTTCACGACCGCGGTGCCCGAAGCCGATCGCGATCTCGTGCCCGAACTCCGCAAGCACAACGTCGACATCACGATCGATAACCCGCAAGCAACGCCGTTCCTCGGCATGGTCGTTCAGATCATTCCCTTCGGCCTGATGGCCCTGTTGCTGCTCTTCATCCTGCGCCAAGCGCAGAGCGGCGGAAGCCAAGCGCTTTCGTTCGGGCGCTCGCGCGCGAAATTGATGAGCGAAAACCGCCCGAAGGTGACCTTCAACGACGTCGCCGGAATCGAAGAAGCCAAAGAAGAGCTTGGCGAGGTCGTCGAATTCCTCAAGTTCCCGAAGAAATTCCAGGCGCTCGGTGCGCGCATTCCCAAAGGCGTCCTGTTGCTCGGCCCGCCCGGCTCCGGCAAAACGTTGCTGGCTCGAGCGATCGCCGGCGAGGCGGGCGTTCCGTTCTTCTCGATTTCGGGTTCCGACTTCGTCGAGATGTTCGTCGGCGTCGGCGCCTCGCGCGTCCGCGATCTGTTCGAGCAAGCCAAGAAGAGCGCACCCTGCATCGTCTTCATCGACGAAATCGACGCCGTCGGAAGGCAGCGCGGCGCAGGCCTCGGTGGGGGTCACGACGAGCGCGAACAGACGCTCAACCAACTGCTCGTCGAGATGGACGGTTTCGATCAGAATACCGGCGTTATCTTGATCGCCGCCACCAATCGTCCCGACGTGCTCGATCCGGCGCTGCTGCGCCCCGGACGCTTCGATCGTCAGATCGTCGTCGACCGGGCCGACGTCAAGGGGCGCGCGGCGATCCTTGCCGTCCACGCCAAGAACAAACCGCTCTCCAAAGAGATCTCGCTCGACACGCTGGCCAAGCGCACGCCGGGCTTCTCGGGCGCCGATCTCGAGAATTTGCTCAACGAAGCTGCGCTGCTGGCCGCGCGCCGGAACAAGTCGTTGATCGAGATGAGCGATTGTGAAGAAGCGATCGACCGCGTCGTCGCCGGTCCCGAGCGCAAGTCGCTCGTGATGTCGCAGAAAGAAAAAGAGAATACGGCATACCACGAGTCGGGCCACGCGGTCGTCGGCGGATTGCTGCCGAAGGCGGATCCGGTTCACAAGGTGACGATCATCCCGCGCGGCATGGCGCTCGGCATTACCTGGTCGCTGCCCGACGAAGATCGCCACTCGGTGACCAAGAACGAACTGCTCGCGAAGATCACGATGGCGCTGGCCGGCCGCATCTCGGAGGAGATCAAGTTCGGGGACGTCACGACCGGCGCGAGCAACGACTTCGAGAAAGCGACCGAACTCGCGCGCCGCATGGTGACGCAATACGGCATGTCCGATACGCTCGGGCCGATTCAGTACGGCCGCGGGAATCATCAGGTCTTCCTGGGCCGCGATTTCGGTGAAGACCGCAACTATTCCGAAGAAATTGCGGGGCGCATCGACGCCGAAGTGCGGCGCATCATCGAGTCGTGTTACGCCGAAGCAAAGCGGCTCTTGACGGAAAACTGGCATAAGGTCGAACGCATGGTCGCGGCGCTCATGGAGCACGAGACGGTCGAGACCGACGAAGTCATCGCCATCTTGAACGATCGCCCCTTCGGCCGCGCGGAACCGTCCGAGTCACCGAAGGCTGCGGCTTCACAGACCGAGCCCGAATCGCAACGCATCGAGAAGCCGAAGCGCCTGCCCAACATTTCGCCGGAACCCGCGTAATCGTGCGTCTCGTGCCTGCCGTGGCCGCATGCGCGGCAATTTGCATTTTTTCGACGAGTAGCGTGCCCGCCGCGACGGGCGAACTCCCGAATCTCGGCACGAACGTGTCGATCGGAACGCTCCCGCAAGGCGGAACCTATATCGTCCGCCCCGCCAGCGGCGCGCCGGTCGCGGCGGTCGAGCTGTGGTATCGCGCGCCCTCGACGGGTTTTGGGCCGAAACCGGTGCCGTCGCTGGCGCGGCTCGCGGCGCAAGTCGTGGCGGCCTCGAAGCCGCTGATCGGTGATCCTCTCGGCAAGCAGGTCAGCGACGTCGGGGGACGGCTCGCGATCACCGTCTACACCGATTCGATTTCTATCGCCGCCGTCGTGCCCTCGCAGGAAGCGCGCAAGATCACGCGCTCGCTTACGACGGCGTTCTTCGCGCCGGTCGTCACCGACGACGGCTTTCGCTTCGCTCAACGCGACGTCGCGCAAGAGGCTCTCTTGCAGAGTTTCAATCCCGAGACGATCGTGCGCGACGCCGTCTTCGGTTCGCTGTTCAGCAGCGGTCCGCAGCACTACCCGCCGATCGGCACTCCCAAAGACGTCGCCGCAATTTCGCTCGCGGACGTGCGCGCGTTCGCAACGCGCGCGTTTCGAGCGCAAAACGCGGTCCTCGTCATGAGCGGCGCAGTCGATCCGGCAATTCAAACTGCCGCGTCGGCCGGTCGCACCGAAACGGGCGAAGCCGCCGCCGCGGAGCCGCCCTCTGATCCGCAAGTCGCCGCATCGCCGGCGCCGGTCAGCAAGACGTTCGAAGAGCCGTCGGGCGGTTACGGGTGGGTCGGTCCTCCGATCACGAGCGAACGCGAAGCGACCGCGATGGATTTCATCGCCGACTACTTGTTCCGGCCCGAAGCCGGCATCGTGACGCGATCGATCGAAGAAGCCTATCCCGATGCGCTGATCAACGGTCAGTTCATCACCCTGCGCGACCCGGGCGTGATGTTCGTGGCTTTCTCCGGAAAGAACGTAAGCGAGATTCGCCGCAAGATCGACGAGGGTTTCAGCGTGGTGCGTAAGCCGCTCGACGCGCGGACCTTCGCGGCCGCCCTGGTTGCTTTTGAGTACCACCTGCTGAGCGATCTCCAAACGCCGTCGGAGATCGCCGACAACTTCGGTTGGTACGCGATCGAAGGAAACGCAGCTTACGCTCCGGGTGCGGACGACGAAAGCGGCGCTTACTTCAAATCTGCGAGCCAGTTGACGCCGGAGTTCGTCGCGGCCACCGCCGAGAAGTACCTGGGCAAGTCGCCGGCGAGCGTGACGCTCGAAACGGAGGCGCCGAAGTGAAGAACTTGGCCCTGCTCCTTGCCGCCGTGCTGCTTCTCTGCGGTGAAGCGCCGCTCGGCACCGGCCGCTATCCGCAAGCGGTCTCTTCGGACGTCGGCAACGCGAAACTGTTGGCCGAAAGCGACGCCGGCGCGGCGGTAAGCGGCGTGCAGATATTCTTGAATGCCGGCTTGGACAAAGAATCCGCAGCGACGAACGGCGTGGCCGCACTCGTCGCGGAATGCATCCTCCGTACGCCCGTCGCCTCGGGAAACGGCGAGACGTTACCGGCGCGCGATGCCGTCATCGCGCAGGGAGGCAGCCTCCAATACACGGTCGACGGAAGCACCGTTCACTACTACGTCGAGGGCCGCTCGGAGAAGCTTCCCGCGCTCGTCGGCCTGCTCGCGCGCGCTTTCGCCGCCCCCGACTTCTCGCCCGCGACCGTAGCGGCCGCGCGCCGCTCGCTGTCGACGCGAATCGGCGAGCTGCAAGCGAACGCGCTCTCGGTCGGCATCGAAATGTTCCGGCACTCGTATTACGCGACGAACGCCGGGTTGCCGGCGCTCGGTACGACGACCTCGCTCGCGACGCTCGGCAGTCGCGATCTGGGCGCATTCTACCAGCAGAACTACAAGCGCAACGGCCTCGTGTTCAGTGCCGTCGGCAAGACCGGCAGCGCGCTGAGCGAAGCGCTCGCGGCACTGTCCGAGTCGTTGCCGGACGGGGCGGTCGCGACCGTTCCACCCAAAGCGCGCCCCATTCCCACGACCGCTCCGCGCATCGTCGCGCGGCGTGACGTCGGGGCGCCGATCGTCGTGGTCGGTTTTGCGGCACCGTCGCCCGGTAGCGCCGACTTCGGAGCGATGGTCGTCCTTGAGTCGCTCTTGTCGAGCTCCTTCGAGCGTTCGAGTTCGACGACGCTCGGTATCGCCGAACGTTCCGTCGGCGCGTTCTATCTCTATGACTCGGCGCCGGCGAGTTTGGTCGTCTACGTCAACGGAACTCGCGTCGATCCGAGTTTGGCTCTGCGCGAACTCTTGCTGGTCTCAAAGTCGCTCGCAGCGCGTCCGCTCACGCCCGCGGCGCTGAGCCGTTTCAAGGCGCAAGCCGCCGGCCAATTCGTCATCGATTCGGTCTCGATCTCGGACCGTGCCTACCTGCTCGGCACGTTTGCGACGCACGGCCTCGGCCCCGATGCGATCAACGCGGCTCTCGCGGCCGTCGACAAGACCACGCCGGCCGACGTGCAGCGCGTTGCGAAGCAGTATCTGCAGCGCTACATCGTCGCGCTCATTTTGCCCCGGCAGGGCGGCTGAACACCGCTCTCGTTCACGACTATCTAAACCAGCGCGGCGGCGCCGAACGAGTTTTCCGCCACATCGCGGACATGTTTCCGCAGGCGCCCGTCTATACGGCGCTCTTCGATCGAGCGGCGATGGGCGATCTCATCGATCCGGGGCGCGTCCGCGTATCGGCGCTGCAACGGATCCCTTTCGCGCAGCGAGGTTTTCGCTACCTCGCCCCGCTCTATCCCGCGGTTTTCGAACGCTTCGATTTGTCGGATTATCGGCTCGTCGTGAGTTCGACCAGCGCTTGGGCCAAGGGCGTGCAAACACGCCCGGGAACGACGCACGTCTGCTACCTGCACACCGTCAGCCGCTTCGTTTTCGCGTACGATGGGTACCTCGGCGGGTTCGGTCTCGCGCGCGCCGCGCAGCCGATCGTCGCACCGCTAGTCCGCTGGGATCTCGCAGCGGCGCAGCGTCCCACTGCCTTTATCGCGAACTCGCGCAACGTCGCCGAACGAGCGCGGAAATTCTACGGACGTCCCGCGCGCGTCGTCCACCCGCCGGTCGACCTCGAACGGTTTTCGGTCGATGAAGGGGGCGGCGACTACTACTTGGTCGTCTCGCGGCTGCTGCCGTACAAGCGCATCGATCTGGCGATCGAGGCCTGTCGTTTGAGCGGAGCGCGCCTCGTGATCGCCGGCGCCGGTCCGGCGCGGCGCTCGCTCGAACGCGCCGCGGCGGGGACGCGCACGGAGTTTCTCGGCGCCGTCTCCGACGGGGAAGTGGGCGAACTCATGCGCCGCTCGCGCGCCGTCTTGATTGCGGGCGAAGAAGATTACGGTCTCGTGCCGCTCGAGGCGAACGCTTCGGGCCGGCCCGTCCTCGCGTTCGGCGCAGGCGGTGCGCTCGAGACGGTCGTTCCCGGCGTCACAGGCGAATTCTTCAACGAAGCATCGGGGGCGTCGCTGGCGCGCACGATTGCCGCCTTCGATCCGGCGCGTTACGATCCGGCGCGCCTGCGCGCTCACGCCGAAACATTTTCGCCCGTGGTTTTCAAGCAGCAATTGCGCGCGGCGATCGACGAAGTTCTATCGGTCGGACGCGAGCCGGCCTAGCAGGCCGAGCGTACCTCGCGCGAAGCCCTCACGATCGAGCGAAGCGATGCGCGCCGCACTGCGCTCGCGCAGTTCGCCCGCGCGCAGAGGATCGTCGAGCAGGAGACGCAGCGAACTCGCCCACTGCGCAACGTCGCGCGGGTCGAGCAAGAGCGCGCCGCCGCCGGTCGTTTCCGGCAACGCCGCGGCGTTCGACGCGATGACGGGCGCGCCGCACGCCATCGCCTCGAGTGGTACGAGCCCAAAACCCTCCGCGGTGGATGGCACCGCGACCACGCCGGCGTTGCGATAGAGCGAGCGCAGCATACGGTCGCTGGCGGCGATTTCGCCCGCGCGCAATCCCAAGCGCGCAACCAGCGCCCGATCTTCCGGCGCGAGTTCTCCGACGACGACGAGCGACTCGCCGCTGCGGAGCGCGTCGGCGCAGGCCCGGATGAGCGTGCGGGCGTTCTTGCGCTTTTCACGTGCGCCGACCAGAAGGACGTAGCGGTGCGGCACGACTTGCGGCGGCAAGACGTCGCCCTCGCCGGGCGACCAAAACACTCCCGGCACGGGCGCGATCACTTCGACCTTCTCCGGCGCGACGCCAAGGGTCGCGATGATCTGCTCGCGACTCCACTGTGAGCCGGTTGCGATGCGCGTCGCCTCGCGCGTGGCGCGCAGAATTGGACGCTGTTCGCGCAGTCGCGCGATGCGTTGCGAGTGGGGTTCGCTGAACGCGAAAATGTCGTGCAGGGTGACGAGCGTGGGGGCGGCGCAACGAAAGCGCAGACCGTTCCAGGGGAACCACACGACATCGTACGCTCCGCGTTTGCGCGCGCCGAACGTTCCCGCGGCCCGGTAGGCTTCACCGAACTCGGCGCGCAGCTCCCGCGCGTCCGAGCGCTTCGAGGCGATCAAGGTCACCTCGAGCGACGCATCGCTCAGCGCGACCGTCAGCACGTCGCGCGCAACGCGGCCCATCCCGCGCCGGTCCCGCGGGAAGTTGGCTGCGTCGATTGCGAGCCGCATCGGCACGGACGCTAGCGCGCTAGCTCTGGTGAAAGAACATAACCGCGGTGACGCCGATCGCGTTGAAGCCGGCATGCGTCAAGACGCTCGACCAATAGCAGCGCGTCGTGGCGTAAACGTAGGCCAGTACCACGCCGCCGCAGGCGAGCGGCAAACCGATCGTCGTCAACTGTGCCGCGCCGGCAGCGTGCACGGCACCGAAAAGGAGCCCGCTTACGAGCGCGGCTACCCAAATCGGCGCATAGCGTGAAATGGCGTTGAAGAGAAAAACGCGAAAGGCGAGCTCTTCGACGATCGGTGCCAGCACGACCGCGATGAGCGCAAAGATCGCCCGTTCGACCGGGCTGCGCAGCTGCTGCATGAGCGCGACCGCCGTTTCGGTATCGTGACGGTGCGTGACGGTCTCGGCAGCCGATTCGACGATTCCAACGAGCAAATACATCACCACGATGCCGGCGAGCGCCACGGCCACATCGCGCCCCGTCGGAGCGCGCAAGCCGAGCTCGCGCAACGACATGTGGGACAGCGGCGGGAGGATCACGGCGAGGTAGGCAGCCAGCGGCAGGTACAGCGCGATCTGCAAAGTCAAGGCGACGTCGGGCGCGACGCCGTTCGGATTGTGCCGGTCGATCGCACCCGCGGCGAGCGCGCTGCCGAGGAAGACGAAGGCTGCAACGATCACGACGCCGATCGCGCCGAGCACGGCGAGTATCGTCAGCGAGGCGCGAAAGGCGTCAGGGGGCCAAGTCGTCGGCGAGGGCTGCAAATTTGCCCAAGTCGAGTTGTTCTGCACGGATCTCCGTATCGAGCCCCAACCGTCCAAGCGTTGCTTGAGTTCGTGCGCGCGGTATGGCGAGTGCGAGCGCGAGGCTGTTGGCGAGCGTCTTGCGGCGGTACGCGAAGGCGGCGCGCACGACCTGCATCAGAAATTCCGGATCGCGTGCGATCGCCGCAGGTGCTGCCCGGCGCTCCATAACGACCACCGTGTTGTCGACCTTCGGTCGCGGATAGAACGCGCCGGGTCCGAGCGTGAACGCGCGGCGCACCTCCATCGAATATCCGATCGCCAGCGTCAAGCTGCCATACGCCGGCGTGCTCGGAGTCGCAATGAAACGCTCGGCTACGTCACGCTGAACCATCGCGACGATACGCGCGGGAGGATTGCGCAGCTCGAGCAGACGCAGGATCAGCGGCGTTGCGACGTTATACGGTAAGTTTCCCGCGGCGCACCACGCACGTTGCGCGGTGAGCGCATCGTAGTCGAACTCGAGCGCGTCCGCTTCGACGATCGCCGCCGCGGCGAGGTCGCTGCGCTCGCGCAAGATCGCTGCGAGGCCGGGGTCCACTTCGATGGCCGTGACGGCGGCGTCATTCGCGAGCAACGCTCGCGTCAGCGCACCGGTTCCCGCGCCGATCTCGACGACGGGCAGCCGATCGCCCGGCGCCGCCAGCTTCGCGATGCGCGTCGCGGCGGGGCCGTCCATCAGGAAATGCTGTCCGAGACGTTTCTTCGGTCGAATTCCGCGAGCTGCGAGCAGCGCGCGGGGATGCTGCGAGGTTGGGTCGGACGTTATCGCAATACGTAGACGGTGATCGGCCGCCGTCCGAAGCGCAGGGCTTCTCCGAGGTTGTTGAAACCGAGATCGATGCGGTTCCCTCGAATCGCGCCGCCGGTGTCGCCTGCGACCGCGTTGCCGTAACCCGGAACGTACAGGCGCGAACCAAGTGGAATCACGTTGGGATCGACGGCAACGACGCCGTGACCCGCGTGCAAACCTAGCTTCGTTATGCCGCTGCAACCCGAGCAGAACGGAACGTACGCGGTGGCGACCATCTTCATCGCGGTGCCCGCGATGTGGAGCGCATCTCGCACGCCGTCCACGATTGAAGCGAATTCGCCGATCCCGTGCACGACGATCTTCGGACGCGCTTCCTGCAGCACGCGCGAGGCTAACACGACGCGCTTTTCAGGTGCATCGCCGCGTTTGATGAAACGTACCGTGAGTTCGCGTTCGCCGGGAAGTCCCTGGTCGACGGTGCGCGTTTTTCCGATCGCGAGCGCAGGATCGAAGCGGTGGCGTACGCCGGGCTCGATCGGCTCGCGCTCGCGCGCAGTCCACTCGTCGATGCGCACGACGCGCACGACGGCACCCGGCGCGGGATGCGCTCCGAGTGCGGGCGAGACCTCGTCATAGGGTCCAAGTATGACGCCTTGACGAGCGAGGAGGTCCGCAACCGTCGCCGGCGCGCAATGCAAGGGCAGACGCTGACCGTCGACCACAAGCGTGAGTGCCATTGCGGACCGGTATTCCAGGCGCATGCCCGCAGCGAGGGGCGTTTCGAGCGCAGGCGCGACGAAATCGTCCGAGGCAAGCTTGACGCCCCGTTCGTCGAGAAATTGCGCGACGCTGCGCGCGTGGGTTTCGAACATCGTCGACTGACCGTCGCGGACGAAGGTCACGATGATGGGCTGGGAGTCCTCGGTATCGGCTACTTCGGCGGCGCGAACCGCGCCGGACGACACGCTGAGACTGAGAACTAGTGTTAAGACGCTCGTTGCGACAAACGTCGCGAACCTTTGATCATTGTCGATCAACTCGGCTCCTTTCTGGACGAGAGGCACGTCGCTGCTGCGCGCCCACGGCTGTGGAGCGGCCACGATAGGCGAGGCACCGTTCAGTAAGTTGCGGGTTGAACGCTTCCGCGGAAGCATTACCACTAGTTCCTCGCGAGCGGGCAAGGAACCGGAACCGGGACACGATAGCACAGGGCCCTCCCAATCGTCAATTTGACAAATCGGCCCGGATGTGTTCTTCGCCGCGGGGCGGCCCGAAATTGACGAAGAAGTCTCAACCGTGAGCGCTTTACGGGTCGGCTTCTTCACGGAGTGCTACCGGCCGATTCAAAACGGAATCGTCGCATCGCTCGACGTTCTCGCCGAGGCTCTTCGCGCGCGCGGCAACGAAGTGGTTTTCGTAACGCCCAGCATGCCGGGATACCAAGAGTCGCATGGCGACATCGTGCGCGTGCCGTCGCTGCCGCTGCCCACGCGGACCGCGTATCGCTTGACGATTCCGCTCGTCCCGACGCAACGTCTCGCCGATCTTTCGATCGTTCACACGCATTCGCCGTTCGTAACGGGTTGGATGGGTTTGCGCTTAGCGCGGCGTTTGGGCGTACCGCTCGTTTTCACGTATCACACGCAACTCGAAGAGTACGCCCACTACGTACCTTTCGATCCGCGCGCGGCTCGTAGCGCCGCCTCGCAACTGACGCGTTCTTACGCGAATGCGGCGGACGCGGTGGTGGTGCCCACGGCCGCGATGCACACGCGTTTGCGCGCGCTCGGCGTGCGCTCGCGCATCGAGATCGTGCCCAGCGGCATCGACGTGCGCTTCTTCGCGGAAGGCCGGCGCAGCGAGGCTCTGCGGGCGCGCCTGGGCGTTCCGCCGGGGGGCAAGATGCTGCTCTCGGTCGGGCGGCTCGGCCGGGAAAAGAACCTCGAGCTGGCACTGGAAGCCTTCGCGCGCCTGGGCGACCCGGCGGTGCGCTTGGTCATCGTCGGCGACGGCGTACACCGCGAGGCGCTGGAACGGAAAGCGGCGCGTTGCGGCGTCGCCGACGCCACAACGTTCGCGCGTGAGTTCGCGCGCGAGGCGCTGCCCGACGCCTACGCCTCGGCCGACGCGTTCGTCTTCACCAGCCTCAGCGAAACCCAAGGCCTCGTGCTCGTCGAAGCGCTGGCGGCCGGACTTCCGATCGTGGCCGTCGACACGCCGCAAACTCGCGACGTTTTGGGGGGCGCCGGAATGGTCGTGCCGGCTTCCGCTCCCGCGCTGGCTGCTGCCCTGACGCGCGTCCTCGCGGCAGGTCCGCATGCGGCCCAGATCTCGCCGATTGCGCTGCGCTTTGACGGCCCTTCGCTGGCCGAGCGGATTCTCGATCTCTATGGAGATCTGCTCGGAGTGAGGGGTGAGCCGGCCGGAGTTCCGGCTTGACATCGAACGTACGTTCGAGGCATAATGGGAACAAGGTAGACATGGCACGGCAACATCGCTCCAGGCTCGCCCATCAGGTCACGGTCGGTTTCGCGGCCGGACCGGGCGGAAGCGGCGTCGCCTACGCGGCAGCGGAAGCGGGCGGACGAAACGGGTCGCCGGTCAGGGTAGAGTTCGTTTGCCGGCCGCTCCCGGCGCTACGTGGACGCGACGTCGCGTACTCCGCACTCGACGCGGTGCTGGCCGAGTTGTTGCGGCGCGGCGTCAGTCGCGCCGTCATCGCGATCGACGACGCGAATCTTCCGCTCGACGTTTCCGAGAGGCGCTCGTTACCGAACGCTCTGATCGTACCGTACGTGGCGCTGCGCTGCCGGCTCAACCAGTTCGCCGCGGTGACGGTCGTCGAAGCCCACGACGCCGTCGCTCGCGATCTGACCGCGCGGGCGCGCGCGGAGGCGACCCTCATCGCCGCCTGAGCGTACGCGGTTCCGTCGTTTGCGACGGAGCGAATTGCCCGAAGAAGCGGTTGCGTTGGCGCGCTTTCTGATCGGCACGATCGTCGTTCGCGACGACGCGCGCGGCCGTCGCGCGCTGCGCATCGTCGAAACCGAGGCGTACCTTCCGGGCGACGCGGCAGCGCATTCGTACCGCGGCCTGACCGAACGCAACCGTTCGCTGTTTCTACGCCGCGGCCACGCGTACGTGTACTTCATCTATGGTACGTGGTTCTGTTTGAACGTTTCGGCGGAAGCCGCGGGAACCGGCGCAGGCGTTCTGCTGCGCGCCGGCGAGCCGCTCGCCGGCGTCGCTTTGATGGAGAGCGCGCGGCCCGGTGCGCTGCTGCGCGATCTCGCGCGCGGTCCCGGGCGCCTAGCCGCCGCCCTCGGCGTCACGCGCGCACAGGACGGTCTCGATCTCTGCGCGCCGGGACCGCTTTGGCTGGCGGCGGCCGGCGAAGGGTTGCCGCGTATCGGGCAAAGCGTGCGCATCGGCGTTACGCAGGAGGTCCATCGCGAACTCCGCTTCTACGAGCGTGGCAGCCGCTTCATCAGCGGGCCGCGCCGCCTCAATCTCTAACCTTGCCGGAGTGCGGCTTCACAAATTTCTCGCGCATGCCGGAATTGCGTCGCGGCGGCAGGCCGAAGAGTTGATCAAGAGCGGTCACGTCAGCGTGAACGGGAAGCCGGTGCGCGAGCTCGGCACGAGCGTGGCCGAGGGCGATCGCGTTGAGTTCAATGGGCGGCCGGTCAGCGTCCCAAGCCAGAAGCGTTACCTCGTGCTGCATAAGCCGCCGAAGGTGATGACGACGATGAGCGATCCCGAAGGCCGGCGGACGGTGTCGTCGCTGATTCCGCAAAGCGAAGGCCGTTTGGTGCCGGTCGGCCGGCTCGACTACGACACCTCGGGCGTTCTCTTGATGACGAACGACGGCGAGCTAGCGCACGTGCTGACGCATCCGCGTTTCGGGGTGGAGAAGACGTATCGCGCGCTCGTACGCGGACGGCTCGGCCCGGACGACGTGCGTCATCTGCTCGCAGGGATGCGCCTCGAGGACGGAAACGCCGGGCCCGCCAAGGTCCGCGTCGTGCGGACGTCGCCGGCCGGGTCCGAACTCGACATCACGATCCACGAGGGTCGCAATCGCCAAGTCCGGCGCATGTTCGAGGCGACCGAACATCCGGTGCTCTCGCTCGTGCGCTTGCGTTTCGGCCCGGTCGCGCTCGGCGAACTGCGGGTCGGCAATTGGCGGGAGGCTACCGAACGCGAGGTCGCGGCGTTGCGCGTCATCCTTAAAGAAGCGGGGGCGAAGAGCGATGAGTAACGTCGCGCGCATCCTCGTGTCGCTCGTTCTGCTCGCTCTTACGTACCTTACCTCGCGTCTGCGACGCGGGGGCAGCGATCGAGGCCCGGCGCAGCCGGCGCGAACGCTGCGCGGCATCCGTGGAGCGACGACCGTGGCCGAGGACACGCAAGCGGCGATTCTAGAAGCGACCGAGGAATTGGTACGCGAGATCGTCGCTGCCAACGGGCTCGCCTCGGAGGACGTGGCCTCGGCGCTCTTCACGGTGACGCCGGACCTGAGCGCCGAATTTCCGGCCGCCGCCGCACGGCGTATGGGTTGGACGCTCGTCCCCTTATTGAACTTTACCGAGATCGGTGTCCCCGGACGGCTGCCGCGTTGCATTCGCGTGTTGATTCACGTCAATACCGAAAAGGCGCAAGCCGAAATGGTCCACGTGTATTTACGCGAAGCAGTCTCGCTTCGCCCCGACCTCGTTAGCCGGAGTACGACCCCGCAATGATCATCGTGATGCGTCCGCACGCGCTGGACGAAGAGATTCAAGCGGTCCAAGCGAGCATCGCATCGCTCGAATTGACCGCGCACGTGAGTCGCGGGACCGAGCGCACGATCGTCGGCGTCATCGGGGCACCCGACGACAAAGACGCGCTGCGCGCGCTGTTCGTGCAGCTGGACGGCGTCGAGCAAGTCATCCTGATCTCTCGTGCGTACAAGCTCGTCAGCCGCGAAGCCAAACCCGAACCGACCATCGTGCGAGTGCGCGACGGCGTGAGCTTCGGAGGCCAAACGCTCGCGATTGCCGCAGGGCCGTGCAGTATCGAGTCGCGCGAGCAAGTCGGCAGCACGGCGCAAGCGGTTGCGGCGGCCGGCGCGAATCTGCTGCGAGGCGGAGCGTTCAAGCCGCGCACCTCACCGTATGCCTTTCAAGGACTCGGTCAAGCGGGACTCGAGTACATGCGAGAGGCCGCCGATCGCAACGGCTTGGCGGTGGTTACCGAGGTTCTCGATCCGCGCGACGTGGAACTGGTCGCCGCGCATGCCGATATGCTGCAAATCGGGGCGCGCAACATGCAGAATTTCACGCTGTTGCGCGAAGTCGGATATGCGCGTAAGCCGGTGCTGCTCAAGCGCGGCATCTCCGCGACGATCGATGAATGGTTGATGGCCGCCGAGTACATCTTTGCCGCTGGGACTCACGACGTCGTCCTGTGCGAGCGCGGGATCCGTTCGTACGACGCGCACACGCGCAATCTGCTCGATCTGGCGGCGGTTCCGGTGTTGCGAACGCTGACACACTTGCCGGTCATCGTCGATCCGTCGCACGCGACCGGCGTGCGCGGTTTGGTCTTGCCGATGAGCCTGGCGGCGGTTGCGGCCGGTGCCGACGGACTCATCGTCGAGGTGCACCCTTCCCCGGCGACGGCCAAGTCGGACGGCGCCCAATCCTTGACGCTGCCGGCTTTCGCCGAGCTGACCGCACGCCTCGGGCCCGTGGCTCAGGCCGTCGGCCGGAGGCTCCCGGCGCCGGCCGTTGTCGTCTAGCGCCGCGACAGGACACCGGCCGTCCGGGTTTCGAACGGTCGGCATCCTCGGCACCGGCCTGATCGGAACGTCGATCGGGCTGCGGGCTCGTGCCGCCGGCGCGCGCACGATCGGTTATGACGAACGGCCCGAACACGGCGAGCAGGCTCGCGCCATCGGCGCGCTCGATCGCGTGGCGCCGGCGCGGGACGAATGTTTCGAGGCCGACGTTCTCGTGCTCGCGACGCCGCTGGAAGCGACCCTCGAACTGCTCGCGGAATTGCGCCGGACTGTCCCGCCGGCGAGGCTCGTGCTGGACGTGTGCTCGGTAAAAGTTCCCGTGGCGAGCGCAGGACGCGGACTCGCCGCGTTCGTGCCGTCGCATCCCATGGCCGGTTCCGAACGGAGCGGACCGCAAGCTGCCCGGGGCGATCTTTTCGAGGGTCGCGTCTGGATGCACGCACCCGGCGACGAGCCCGTCATCGCTGCGATCCGTGCCTTCATTCTCTGGATGGGAGCGTGCCCGCTCCCTCTCGATCCGGCCGATCACGACCGGATCGTGGCCTTGACTTCGCACCTACCGCAGCTGCTCTCGCTGGCGCTGGCCGGGCGCCTGGGAGACCGGCTGGATGAAACGGGGGTGGCGGAACTGTGTGGCCCGGGCATGCGTTCGATGCTGAGGTTGGCCGGATCGTCGTGGGCCGTTTGGCGCGGCGTGCTCGCCGCCAACGGCGAGGCCGTGGCGCAGGAAGTGCGCGGCTTGACCGCCATACTCACGGAGTTCGCGCGCGTGCTCGAGGCCGGCGAAGAGGAAGCGCTTGCGCCGGCTTTCGACGAAGCGGCCATTGCGGTCCAACGCTTAAACGAAGTTTCGGAGACGAGATGATGCAACACAAAGGCGGGATCAGGCAACTTGCGTTCGTGGCGGCCGCCCTCGCAGCGGTGCCGGGAGTCGCCCTCGCCCAAAGCGCGGCGCCCACGGTCGCTCCGCAATTCGGATACCTGCCTCCGAAGATCGTCAAGCGCGGCAGCGCTTCTTCGATTCCCGCCGGCAGCGGCACGGTGACCGTCAAAGTGTTCGTCAAAAAGGATGGCACCGCGCAAGTTCAAAGCATCATCAAGTCCAGCAATCACGAACTCGACGCGGCGGCCCTCGAAATCGCCAAGACCTCGACGTATCGTGCCGCGACCAACAACCACAAACCGGTCGACGCGTTCTATGACTACACGCTGCGCTTCTCCGGCGGGAGTGCCTCGGAGCAAGCCGTCGCGCCGGCGGGGCTCGAAGGCTACGAGCACATGATCGTCGGCAGCCCGCCGAATTACGCCGGCGCGAAGAGCGGTCTGGAATCGTATCTCGAGGCGCATCCGGGCGACCCAACCGCGTTGACATACTTGGGACTGGCGGACTATTTTCTCGAGGACTACGACGGCGCGACCGACGCCTTCGAAAAGGTCGGCGACAAGTTGCTGCCGACGTACAAGACGGTAGCCGCTTCGGCCTACGCGCAAGCCGCCATCAAACAGTCGGGTGCCAAGAACTACGACCGGAGCATCGCGCTCGCGAAGCAGGCCGTAGATCTGGCGCCCTCTTACGCGAACTACAACGCGCTCGGCTTGACGCAGTTTTATGCCGGTCGCTACCCCGATGCGATAAGCGCTCTCGAAAAGGCGCGTTCGCTGGCCGAGAGTGCCAACGCACCGAACGAGAAGCGTTCGGACATCGAGGTGAACTTGGTTTCGGCGTACCTCGGTGCGGGACAAGCCGAACAAGCCAAGGCGAGCGCGGCCGCGGCCGTCCGCCTGAACCCCAAGTCCTCCACCGCCGTCGATATGGCCGTTGAAAACTACTATAACGAGCAGGCGCAAGCGAACTTCAAGCTTCAGAAATACGCGGAGGCCGCCAATTCGTTCGAGCAAGGGGCTGCCGCCGCGCCGTCTGCGGCCGGGCCACTCTACGCGCAGGCCGCGATCGCATACCTTAAGATGCAACCCACAGCGGACTACGCCAAGGCGCAGGCCGCTGCCGAGAAATCGCTCGCGCTCGACGCGAACAACGACCTGGCGAACTATGCCGAGGGATTGGCCTTGGCGGGTCTGGGGAAGAAAGCCGACGCGCTCACCTATTTGAACAAGGCCAGCGCGGCTGCCAAGGCGGCCGGGGACACTGTGGTGGTGAACGCGGTCGAGACTGCGATCAAGCAGCTGAACGCGACCAAATGAACAAGCGCGAGGAGAAAGACCGGAGCAAGGGAAATAGGCAGTCCTCGCGACGGGGCTCTCGGCGTCGCTTCAATTTTTTGTCCTGCGGAGTTTGATGCGTGGATTTGTTTTCGGGATTCATTAACTTCCTCGTAAGAGGTGGGCCGGCGATGATGGCCTTGCTCATCTGCTCGGTCGTGGCGGTGGCAATCGTCATCGAGCGCCTCTGGTTCTTCGCTCAGCAGCATGGGGACAGCAAGACGCTCCTGCGGCAGATCGGAGCCCGGATCCAGGTGGACGACATCCCCGGCGCCATACGAGTTTGCAACGAGAACAAGGGGATGCTCCCCAAGATCCTCGAGTTCGGCTTGCTCCGCGGCTCGAAAGGTCGCGCCGACATCACAGATGCGCTCTCGATAGCGTTAATGGAGCATCTCAACACGCTGGAGCGCAACTTGGGCGTCATCGGGACGATCGCGGTTATCGCGCCGTTCGTCGGTCTATTCGGAACGGTTTTGGGGATCATTCGCGCCTTCGACGACATCGCGCTGAAAGGCAACTCGACGCCAGCCGTCGTCGCCGCCGGCGTGTCCGAAGCGTTGATCACGACCGCCGCCGGCCTGTTCGTCGCCGTCCTCGCCGTGATTTTCTTCAACTACTTCAAGACGCGCATCAAGGCGTACAACCAAGAGATGATCGTGGCTGCGAACCAGCTCGCCGAGATGCTGCACTTCCACAACGTCGGCGAACCGATCCCGACCGACCTCTATACGCCCGTTCCGGCAGCGGCGGCAGTTGGAGCCAAGCCCTAACAAATGTCGCTTCTCTCGGCGAAACAGGACGAGGACGTCATGGCCGAGATCAACATCACGCCGTTCACTGACGTGCTCTTGGTCTTGCTGATCATTTTTATGATTCTAGCCGCGCTGATTACGCCGCCCGGTTTCCAAAAAGAACTGCCCAACAACAATAACAACGCGCAGACGAACAAAGACGACAAGAAAAAGACGATCGACATCGAGGTCAACGACAAGGGCGTCATCTTCGTCGACGCTCAGAGGACCGACCAGAAGGGCATCTACGAAGTGTTGGCTCAGACGGCGGCCAGGCGCGGAAGGTTACACGTTTCGATCACCGCCGACACCAAGGCGCCATACGGAATCATCATCCGCATCTTGGACGCGGCAAAGCTGGCGAACCTCGACGACGTCGGCTTCGTGACTTCCTAGTGAGAGCACACTAATGGCAGTTTCTGTCGGTCAAGGCGAAGAGGACGTCATGTCGACGATCAACATCACGCCCTTTACGGACGTGCTGCTGGTCTTGCTGATCATCTTCATCATCCTCGCTTCGGTTACCAAAGAGCCACGGGTTCCCGATGCGAAGAACAAAGACAAGGTCCAAGCCTCGCAGATCGTCGTCTACGTGAACGAAAAGAACCAGATCCAGATCGGCTCGCAAGAAGTCAGCATCAGCGACGCCGCGGCTGCGTTCGGGAAGCTCGAGGAGCAAACCAACCACAAATTCACGAGCGTCATCATCAAGGCCGATCCGAAAGCCCAGTACGGCACGATTCTGCAAGTCATGGACGCCGCCAAAGGCAAAGACCTGACGAACTTCGGATTGGCCAATCACATCGAAGGCACGAAGTACTAACTTGCGCGCGCCGCGTGATCCCGGGGACGCTCGATGAGTTCGCAGCCGCCGAACCGGAGCGCCGCAGTGCCGCCGCCGCCGCCACCCGCGCCGCTTCCACTTCCGCGCGCGACCCGCGTGCGGAATTTTCTGGGCTGGGCCTTTCTGATCTCGATCGGCATCCATCTCGTCGCCGGGCCTTTCCTCGGCCGGTATAAGCCGTACACCGAGCAAGACAAAGAAATCGAAAAAGTTTCGGTCACCAAGAAGATCAAGGTAGTCGTTCCGACGCCACCACCGCCGACACCGCCGCCGACACCGCCGCCGAAGACCACGCCGCCGCCGAAGCAAGAGACTGCGCCCCCGCAGACCAAGAAGCTGAAGCTCAACGTCGTCCACACGCACAACAAAGCTGCGGGACCCGCGGAAAACGCCTACGTTGCACCGCCGGTTGGTAACGAGCAAGGCAACCCGAACGGAAACTCCAACAACGGGCCGGCCGGCCCGGCCGCGGCGGGTACGCCCGCGGGACCACCGCCGCCGACGGCAACACCGAAACCCGCCTGCGCCAACCCGCACGTCGACGCAACGGTAACTCGCGCCGTCGAGCCGGACTATCCCGATTTGGCCCGGCAGCAGGGAGCGGTCGGGGTCACGCAAGTCGAGGTCACGTTGACGGAGACGGGCGCCGTTTCCAACACAAAGGTGTACAAGTCGTCGGGTAATGCGTCTCTCGACAAGGCGGCGCTCACCGCAGCCAATCAGAGTTCGTATTCTCCCGAGATCGATAACTGTCAGAAAGAAGCGGGTACGTACCTCTTCCGGGCCGAGTTCACGGCGCAATAGGGGCGGCCGCCTTGCGGCGGACGCATAGGAGATGACGTTCGCGCAAGCGCTACTGCTGGCGGTCTTGCAAGGCGCGAGCGAACTCTTTCCGATTTCCAGTCTCGGCCACACGGTGCTGGTGCCGGCGTTGCTTCGTTGGCGCATCGATCGCAGCGACCCGGGTTTTCTCGCATTCGTCGTCGCGCTGCACTTCGGGACTGCCGTCGCTTTGATCGCGTTCTATCGTCACGATTGGACGCGGATCGTGAGAGCCTGGTTCGCCAGCGTCGCGCGCGGGCGACTGAGCGATGATGAGTCGGAGAAGATCGCGTGGCTTCTCGTCGCGGGAACGATTCCGGTCGCGATTCTCGGCCTGCTTCTCGAGAAACCCGTACGGCAACTTTTCGGCTCGCCGGCCTTGGTCGCAGGTTTCCTCATCGTCAACGCTTTCATCATGTTCGCCGGCGAACGGTTGCGGCGCGGCGCCCGCGAGGGCGGCAAACCGCGAGCGCTCGTTTCGCTGACGTGGACCGACGGCGTGAAGGTCGGCGCCTCGCAAGCGCTCGCGCTGTTCCCAGGAATCTCGCGCTCGGGTTCCTCCATCGTCGGAGGGCTGCTGCTCGGGCTCTCTCACGACGATGCCGCGCGCTTCTCATTCTTGCTCGCCACGCCCGCGATCTTCGCGGCATCCGTGCTCGAACTGCCCCGCCTCTTTTCAGCGGCCGCGGCCGGAATGCTCCCCGAGGCGGCGCTCGGGGCGCTCGTGGCGGGCCTGGTGGCCTATGCCTCAGTCGCCTTTCTGACGCGCTATTTCCATACGAATGATTTGCGTCCGTTCGGATGGTATTGCTTGATCTTCGGGGCAGTTTGTCTTACGCTCGCGCTCGCGAAGGTCATCACATGAAAATTCTCGCCATCCTGCTCGCTGCCGTACTCTTCATCGGCGCGGCAGCATACCTGATTCCCGGCAGCCCGCTCGGCTTCCACGTGAAGCACGCCGTGCTCAGCGTCGTGCTCGGCGCGTTGGCGCTCGTTTGGTTGCGCTTCCAAACGAAGAGCGCGTCTCCGACGAGCGCGCGCTAGTGGGCCGCCCGGTGGCGCCACGCCCCACGCACCTCGCTGGGGACGGGTCGTTGACGATGGTCGACGTCGGCGCAAAACCGTCGACCGAGCGTTTCGCGCACGCGCGCTCGTTAGTTCGCATGTCCGATCAAACCGAAGACGCGCTGCGCGCTGCGACGCTTCCCAAAGGTGACGCGTTCGTAGCCGCGCAGGTCGGCGGGATCATGGCCGCCAAGCAGACCGCGAACTTGATACCGCTCGCGCATCCGTTGCCGCTTTCGAGCGTGGAAGTTACGTTCGCGTGGATCGAGCCGCGGCGTGTTGCAGATCGATGCGACTGCGCGCACGAGCGCAAAGACCGGCGTGGAGATGGAAGCGATGGTCGCCGCGTCGGTTGCGGCGCTGGTCGTCTACGATATGACCAAGTCGCTCGAACGCGGGATCGTCGTCGAAAGCGTGCGGCTCATCGAGAAGCGCGGCGGTACGCGCGGGGACTGGCGGGCGCCGGAATGAGCGCGTACCGCGCCGCAGTGCTGGTCCTCTCGGACCGCGCGGCGGCCGGAACGCGCGCAGACGGTTGCATCCCCGTCGTCCGCGAAGTTCTCGGTGCCGCCTTCGAAGTTGCGCACGCCCGCGTGCTGCCCGACGAACCCGCGATCCTTCAGGCGGAGCTCATCGAACTGTGCGACGGCGCCGGGATTCCGCTCGTCTTGACGAGCGGCGGCACCGGACTCGGCCCGCGCGACAAGACGCCGCAGGCGACCGCGGCGATCGTCGATTACGAAGTGCCTGGTTTCGGCGAGGCGATGCGCGCGGCGTCGCTCGCTCACGTGCCCACCGCGATGCTCTCGCGAGCAATCGCCGGCGTGCGGGGCACGACGCTGATCGTAAACCTGCCGGGAAGTCCGCGCGCGGTTCGCGAGACCCTCGGGGTGATCTTGCCGGTTATCCCGCACGCTCTCGACTTGCTTGCCGACACCGTAACGGATGGTTGAGCGAACGATACGTGAACTACGAAGAGGCGTCGAGCTATTTGCGCGGGACGATCAACGAGACCGCCTCGCGTCGTCAGCCGACCCGGCTCGAACGAATGCGCCTGCTGCTGCGCGAACTCGGCGATCCGCAAAACGCGTACCCGACGATCCACGTCGGCGGCACCAGCGGAAAGGGTTCGACTGCGACGATGATCGCCGCGGCGTTCACCGCTTCGGGCTTGCGTGCCGGCTTGCACACCAAGCCGCATCTGAGTTCGATGACCGAACGCGCGCGGATCGACGGCAGCGCGATCGGCGAAGACGTCTTCGCCGATTTGCTCTCCGAGATGCTGCCGGCAATCGAGCGGACCGTGCGCGTAGAAGGCCGGCCGTCTTACTATGAAACGCTGCTCGCGCTGGCTTTCGCGCACTTCGCGCGCGAGGCGGTCGACGTGGGCGTGATCGAGGTCGGGATCGGCGGCTCGCTCGACGGCACGAACGTCCTGCTACCCGAGGTTGCAGTCATCACGAACGTCGGCCTCGATCACACCGAGATTCTGGGCGAGACGAAGGAAGAAATCGCGCGCGACAAAGCCGGAATCGCCAAGCCGGGAGTTCCGCTCGTTTCCGATGCGACGCGGAGCTCCGCGCGACGTCATTGCCGAGGTCAGCCGCACAGTGGGCGCGCCGTTCTTCGCCGTCCCGGACCTCGTAAAGATCGAAGACCGCCCGAGCGAACCTTACGGACAATCCTTCGTCGCGACGACCGAACGGGGCAGTTACGATCTCTCGCTGCCCGATCTTGGGCGGATTTCAGCGGCGCAACGCCGCGACTGCGATCGCCGCGCTCGAAAAGCTGGCCGACGACTTGCGTCCTTCGATCGAAAGCGTGGAACGCGGCTTCTCGCAGCTCGTGATCCCCGGCCGGATGGAGTTCTTTCCGGCCTTTCCGAGCGTCGTCTTCGACGTCGCGCACAACCCCGACAAAGCGCGCGGCCTCGCCGACGCACTGCGCGAGACGTTTCCCCAGAAACGCTTCGTCTTCGTGGTCGCGATCGGCGAGAGCAAGGACGCCGCCGGCGTGCTGCAGCCTTGGCTCGAGCTCCCCGCTTCGTTCGTGTTCACCTCGTTCGAAACGCCGGGTCGCGCATCGATTCGGCCGCTGACGCTGGTCAACGTTGCGCAGAACGTCGGGCGCTCGGCTCGGGCGATCGTGGATCCCGTCGATGCGCTCGCGGTCGCACGCCGCAACGCCGACGGTTCCAACATCGTCGTCGTGACGGGCTCGACGTTCGTCGTCGGGCGGTTACGGGATTGGTGGCTGACGAATGTCGGCGAACGCTCCCGTAACTGAAGGCACGCGAGCCGCACTCGAAGTTCGCGGCACTCGCTTCCCATGGGGCGCGCGAACCTACGTCATGGGCATCGTCAACGTGACGCCCGATTCGTTTTCCGGCGACGGCCTTTGCGAAGCCGGCGCCGCCGTCGCGCACGCGCTCGCTCAGCTCGAAGCCGGCGCCGACTTCGTCGACATCGGCGCGGAGTCGACGCGCCCGGGTTCGACTCCGCTCGGTTCCGGCGAAGAGCTGCGGAGGCTCCTGCCGGTGGTGCGCGGCGTTCGCGAGCGCGCTCCGGGTGCCGTCATCTCGATCGACACATTCAAACCGCAGGTCTTCGCCGCGGCTCGGAAGGCCGGCGGCGACCTGCTCAATTCGGTCTGGGGTCTCGACGATGCGCTGCTGGAGGAAGCGGCCGCGGCGCCCGTGCCGGTGGTGATCATGCACAACAAACGCGTCGCTCTTTACGAGCGCGACGTTGTCGACGAGGTCCTCGCGTACCTCGAAAGCCAGGCGGAGCGCGCCGTACGTGCCGGCCTTCGCCCCGAGCACGTCATTCTCGATCCGGGAATCGGATTCGGAAAATCGGCCGAAGACAACCTCGCGCTGCTCGGTGCACTCGACCGCTTGATCGCGCTCGGCTTTCCGACGCTGCTCGGCACGTCACGGAAGTCGACGCTTGGAAAGCTGACCGGGAAGCCGGTCGGCGAGCGCGCTTTCGCGACGGCCGCTACCGTTGCGCTCGCGATTGCGTCGGGCATCGACATCGTGCGCGTGCACGACGTCGCGGAAATGGCCGACGTCGTCGCCGTCGCAGACGCGATCGTCCGCGGCCGCAGACCCGCGAATTGGCTCGAACCGCCGCCTTGAACGAGCGCATCGCGATTCGCGGCATTCGGGCCTACGGGAAGCACGGAGCTTTGCCGGACGAGCGGCTCCATCCGCAGCTTTTCGTCATCGACGTCGAGGCCGAGCTCGATCTTTCGCGTGCGCGCGCGAGCGACGAGCTCGCGGATACGGTCGACTACGCAGCATTGCAGACGAGCGTCGTGGCGATCGTCCGCGAGCGATCGTACGCATTGCTCGAACGCCTCGCCGACGAGTTGACGGCGATGCTGCTCGGCGACGAGCGTATTCTCGCCGCGACCGTCACCGTTGCGAAGCCGAAACTGCTCGACGGGGCGACGCCCTCGGTCTCCGTGAGGCGCGTCCGTTCCGGGTAAGCCGGCGGCCGCCGTCGTTCGAGCGGCCATCGGGATCGGATCGAACCTGGGAGATCCGGTCGCGAACGTCACGCGAGCCTTGACGGAGCTCGCGACACTCGGCGACGTCGTCGCGCGCTCGTCGTTGTACCGCAGCGCGCCCTGGGGCGTGCTCGATCAAGCGCCCTTCGTCAACGCGGCAGCGCTGCTCGAGACCGGCCTTCCCGCGCGCGAGCTGTTGCGAAGACTCAAGACGATCGAACGGAACCTCGGCCGGAAGGCGACGGTCCGCTGGGGTCCGCGCGTGATCGACTTGGACATTCTGACGTACGGCGCACTTACGATCCGCGAAGAAGGCCTGATCGTGCCGCACGAGCGTCTCTTCGAGCGCGCTTTCGCGCTCGGGCCCCTAGCCGAGATCGACCCGGCTTTCGCGCCGGCCTTCGCGGCCTTACCACCCGACGCGCGCCAGGGGCTGGAGCGGATAGGTACCTAGGGCCCGCGAAGGCGAGCCAGCGTGGATTGGGACAAGGCGCTCGAGCGCGTCCGGGAAGCGGCGGAATTTTGTGCGAGCAGTGGGCTGGCGCGCTTTCGCGTCGAGGAAGACGACCTCGCGATCGAGGTGAGCCGGACGCCCGCACCCAGCGCCCAACCGGCCGGTGCACCCGATCCGCCTCTCGCGGTGAACGGGCATTCCGGGAACGGCGTGACCACGGGGCCGGATTCCCGGCCTCAGACGATCTTGAAAGCCGAGTTCGTCGGCGTCGTTCGCTTCTCTCGACCTTCGGTCAGCGAGGGCACGGTGCTGAGCGGCGCCCGCGAACTCGCCTACGTCGAGTCGCTCGGAATCCGTAACCCCGTCCGCGCGAAGGGACCGGGTCGTGTCGCAGCCGTCTACGTGAACGACGGCGAGGCGGTGGAATACGGTCAAGCGCTGTTCGCCATCGAGGAATGAGCGTGACGCGCTTCAAGAAAATTCTGATCGCGAATCGCGGTGAAATCGCCGTTCGCATCAACCGGGCGGCCCACGAGCTAGGAATCGAGACGGTCGCGATCTACTCCGACGTCGACCGTCCGTCGTTGCACGTGCGCTACGCCGACGAAGCGTATTGCGTCGGTCCGGGACCGGTCGCGCGCTCGTATCTCAATATTCCGAATATCATCTCGGCCGCTCTGATCAGCGGCGCCGACGCGGTTCATCCCGGCTACGGGTTCTTGGCGGAAAACGCGCGCTTCGCCGAGATCTGCGCCGACCACGGTCTGGCCTTCATCGGACCGAGCCCGAACGTCATCAAGCAGATGGGCGACAAAGCGCAAGCCAAGTCGATCATGCAGGCGGCAGGGGTTCCGACCACGCCGGGCAGCGACGTGCTCCCCTCGACCGCGGCCGCGCTGACGGCCGCGAAGGAACTCGGCTATCCGGTCATGCTCAAAGCGGTCGCGGGCGGCGGCGGAAAGGGCATGCGCGCGGTCGGCTCGCCGGCCGAACTCGAGCACGCTTTCGCAACCGCGCAAGCCGAAGCCGAAGCGAATTTCAAAGACGGCCGCCTCTACATGGAAAAGCTGATTCTGCGCCCGCGTCACCTCGAGGTCCAAGTGCTCGGGGATGTGTTCGGCGACATCGTCCACGTCGGGGAGCGCGACTGTTCGGTGCAGAAACCTTCGCATCAGAAGCTGGTAGAAGAGTCGCCGGCGCCCGCGCTGCCGGGGGGCGTTCGGGAACGATTGCACGACATCGCGGTCACTGCGGCGCGTGCCGTCGGGTACACGAGCGCCGGAACGCTCGAGTTCTTGCTTTCCGGACACGACGTTTATTTCATGGAGATGAACACGCGAATTCAAGTCGAGCACCCGGTGACCGAGATGCTCTACGGAATCGACCTGGTCGGCGCGCAGATCCGGATCGCCGCGGGGGAACCGCTCGGGTTCTCGCAAGCGAACTTGGTCCCGCGCGGCCACGCGATCGAGTGCCGCATCAACGCCGAAGAGGCCGATTCGGGTTTCGCGCCCGCCGCCGGCACGCTCGGCGAAGTCGCGCTTCCCGGCGGTTTCGGCGTTCGCGTCGACACCCACGTCTATGCCGGTCTCGCGATTCCGCCGTACTACGATTCGCTGCTGGCGAAGGTCATCGTGCACGCCGATAGTCGCGAAGGTGCGATCGCCCGAATGGATACCGCACTTGCCGAAACCAAAATCAGCGGTATCAATACGACGGTCGAAATGTGCCGGCGCATCATGAGCGACGAGCGCTTTCGCGAGGGAGGCGTCGCCATAGATTTCTTGCCCTCGCTGTTGGCGGCGGGCGCTCCGGCCGGATCGTGACGCGCCGCTTCGCGCGCGAACTCGCTTTGCAGACGCTCTTCAGCGTCGAGGTGGGCAAGCAAGATCCGGGCGACGCCCTCGAGCAAAACCTGTCGCGCAGCGTTGAGGGCGACCGGGCTTTCGTCAAAGACCTCGTTTTCGGAACCCTGGAGCATGCCGCGCAGACCGATTCCTTCATCGCACCGCTCCTCGAGGGTTGGACGCTCGAACGTCTACCGACGGTCGATCGTTTACTGCTGCGCATGGGCATTTTCGAACTGCGCTATCATCCCGAGACGCCGAAGGCCGTCGTCATCAACGAGGCGGTCGAGCTTGCCAAGAAGTTTTCAACCGAGGATTCGGGGCGATTCGTGAACGGAGTGCTCTCGAACGCGAGCCGGACGCAATGAGCGCCATCGCGGTGCGGCGTCGCCGCCGGCGGCGGATGAGCTTTGTGGGCCGCGTTTTTTTCGTGAGCTTCACCGCGCTCTTCTTGCTCGTGCTGTTCGCTGCCGGAACGGTCGCGGGGATCATCTATTCCTACTCGCAACACCTGCCCGACATCAGCAAGATGGCGGACTTTCAGCCGTCGCGTTCGACTCACGTCTACGCGCGCGACGGCACGCTGCTGGCGAACCTCTACCGTCAGAACCGCACGTGGGTTCCGATCTCGGGCATCCCCCAGCAAGTTCGTAACGCCTTCATCGCGACCGAAGATCAGCACTTCTACTCGCATCACGGCGTCGACGTGTTCGGCATCGCGCGCGCCGCGCTGGCCGATTACCGGCACGAGGAGTTTCAGGGTGCCTCGACGATCACGCAGCAGCTCGCGCGCAAACTCTTCCTCTCGAACGAGGTCTCGATCTCGCGCAAGATTCAGGAAGCGTTGCTGGCGATGGAGATCGAGAGGTATTACACCAAGGACGAGATCCTCGAGCGCTATCTCAACCTCATCTATTTCGGCTCCGGCGCATACGGCATTCAAGCTGCGGCGCACACTTACTTCGGCGAGGACGTGTCCCGTTTGTCGCTCGCGCAGGCCGCGCTCCTTGCCGGATTGCCGGCGGCGCCTTCCGACTACTCTCCCTACGTCAACCTGGCACGCGCGCAAGAGCGCCAGCGTCACGTGCTCGAGCGCATGGCTTCGGAGCGGCTTCATCACGCCGGCGCAAGCTGCGGACGCGCAAATTTCGCCGCTGGGTTTGATCGGCGAGCGTCCCACCGGGCTCCAGTCGTTCGCGTATCCCTACTTCACGACGTACGTGATCGCGCAACTCGAGCAAACCTTCGGGAAGCAAGCCGTCTACGAAGGCGGATCCAAGTCGACACCACGCTCGATCCGAAGCTGCAGCGGGAAGCGCAGGAAGCGGTCGATTGGGGCGCGAGCCGGGCGATGGCCGAGGGCATCGGCGCGCGCCAGGCGGCGCTCGTCGCGATCAGGCCGTCGACGGGAGAGATCTTGGCGATGGTCGGCGGCGCGGGCGGTTTCTCGCTCAACAATCAGTTCAACCGCGCTTGGCAGGCGCTCCGTCAGCCGGGCTCGTCTTTCAAAGCCTACGTGTACACGACGGCGATCGACAGCGGCATGCCGCCGACCTCGATCATCGCTGACTCGCCGATCAGTTACCCGATGGGCGACGGCACGACGTGGTCGCCGATCGACGACGACGGCCGATATCTCGGACCGGTCACCCTGCGCTACGCGTTAGCGCAGTCGCGCAACGTGGTCGCGGTGCGTTTGGCGGAGCAGCTCGGCATCGACCGCGTTATCGAGTACGCGCACCGCATGGGCGTCAAAGCGAAGTTGGATCCGGTCCTCTCGCTGGCCCTGGGCAGTTCGGGCGTTTCCGTCATCGATCAAGCCGCGGGGTACGCGACGATCGCCGACCAAGGCGTGCACATCGATCCCTCGTCGATCCGCACCGTCAAGGATGCGCTGGGCGCGACGATCCTCGACAACCGCTTTCCGCAAGAGACCGAAGTGATCGGCGCCGGGACTGCGTACGTCATCACGAGCATGCTCGAGAGCGTCATCAAGGAAGGCACCGGCTACCCCAATGCCGACATCGGCCGCCCCGCTGCCGGAAAAACCGGCACGACCTCCGACTTTCGCGATGCTTGGTTCGTCGGTTTCACGCCCGACCTTGTTGCCGCGGTCTGGCTGGGCAACGACGATTACTCGCGGATGAACGAGTCGTACGGCGGGAACATCCCGGCGCGCACCTGGGCGCGCTTCATGCGCGCCGCGCTGGCCCACACGCCCAAGCACGATTTCGTCTTCCCCTCGACCGAAGTCGTCAAGCTCCCGTACTGCGGCTCACCGAAGAAGTTCGAGTACTTTCTCGCCGGAACGCAGACCAGCTCGTGCGCCAGTCCGAGCGTTTACAACGCGCACCGCGCCGCAGTCTTCGGCGGGGCGCAGGCCGGTTTTCCGCCCGCGCCGCAACAAGCTGCAGCCACGAACGCTCCGGCTGCAAACCTCGCGCCCGCGAGCGTCGACGAAACGCCCGCGTCCGTCGCGACGCCCAGCTCCCCGGAAGCGGCTCCGACCGAAGGCGAGATTCGCTGATGCTCGCGCGGCCCGCAGGCGGCACCGAATTCACGGTTGCGGCCCTCGTCGAGTATCTGCGCGCGAAAATCGCCGGCGACGACCTCTTGCGCCGCGTACGCGTGCGCGGCGAAGTTACCAACTACAAGGGTTTCGTGCGCGGCAGTCACATGTACTTCGATTTGAAAGAAGGCGACGCGATCGTGAAGTGCGTGGCTTTCGCGAAGGACAACTTCCGCTTCCCCGCCTTCGGGGCGGGCGCCGTCGTGATCGCGAGCGGACAAGTCGCGACGTTCAAAAGCCTCATTCAGGTCATCGCCGATCACGTCGAGATCGCGGGAGTCGGCGACGTGCACGCGCTGTTCGAACAGCGCAAGAAGAAGCTCTCCGCCGAAGGCCTCTTCGAAGCGAATCGCAAGCGGACGCTGCCCGCATTCCCATTCCGGATCGCGCTCGTCTCATCGAAGGGTGCGGCCGGAGCGGACGACTTCGTGAACCTCATGCGCGCTAGCCGCCCGCACGTGGAGATCGTCTGGTGCGAGGCGACGATGCAAGGTCAGCGCGCCCCCTCGGAAGTCGTGGGCGCGATCGGGCGCGCTTCGAGATTGGACGTGGACGCGATCGTATTGACGCGCGGCGGCGGCTCCTTCGAAGATCTTTTCGTTTTCAGCGACGAGAGCATCGTGCGCGCCGTCGTGGCCGCGCGCCATCCGGTCGTGTCGGCGATCGGCCACAACATCGATCAACAGCTGAGCGATCTCGCCGCCGACGTCTACGCGCAGACCCCGTCGCGTGCCGTCGAATTGATCGGGCCGGACACCCGCCGGCTGCGCGAGCGAGTCGCGCTCGCCTTCGAAAGAGGGCGCCGCAGCACCGAAGGTGCTCTTTTGCGACAGTCGACGCGCCTCTCGAACGCGCTGGTTCGCTCGCGCTTAAGCGATCCCGGCCTCATGCTTTCGCCGCAACTCCAGCATCTCGCCGACGCCGACAAGAACCTCATCGGCGAGCTTGCACGCTCGATGCAGTGCCGGCGGGAACGGCTCGCGGAACGCGCCCGGCACCTGCAACGCTTCGATCCGTCGCTGCGCTTGGAGCAGCGCGCTCGCGCGCTGGATGGCCTCGCCGCACGCCTGAAAGCGGCCGCGGGCGCGCGCCGGGCCTCCGCGAAAGCGCGGCTGGACGAGGCCGCGCCGCGCTTGACGCCGGGCGTGCGCGCCATCTGGGAGCGCGCCGCGCAACGCCGCTCCCTCTTGGACGCGCGCCTCGCCGGCAGCGATCCGGAAACGATTCTGCAAAAGGGCTATGCGATCGTCACTTTGGATGGAGCGATCGTCAAGGACCCGGCAACCGTTCCGCTCGGGGCGACGATCGCCGCGCGCGTCGCTCGCGGAACGTTGTCGGCGCGCGTCGAAGCGAAGGAGTCGAATGGCAACTAGTGCATCCGGCGAATTCGAAAAGTCGCTAGAACGGCTCGAAGCGATCGTCAACAAGCTCGAGAAAGAGAACCCGACTCTCGACGAGTCGGTCGCGCTTTTTCGCGAAGGTCGAGAACTCGCGGTCAAGTGCGAAAAGCTGCTCAAGGCGGCTCAAGCCTCGATCGAAGCGGCGACGAACGGAGAAGCGCCGGCTGCGAGCGGGACGCCGCCCACCGTCGACGATGGGCTGCCCTTCTGAGCAGGAGCGGTCGCGCCGGACTCCGTCTGGACGAAGCGGTCGCGACTCGGGCCGGTGTGACGCGCTCGCGCGCCCGCGCCTTGATCATCGCCGGACGCGTCCGCGTCGACGGCAACCCGATGACGAAGCCCGGTACCGCGATCGCGCCGGGCGCGGCGATCGCGGTCGAACGTCCCCGCCCGTACGTCAGTCGCGGCGGTGAGAAGCTCGAAGGAGCGCTCGCGGCTTTCCGGCTCGACGTTCGCGGCGCGCGCGCTCTCGACGTGGGCGCTTCAACCGGTGGCTTTACCGACTGTCTCTTGGCGCACGGCGCGCAGAGCGTCGTTGCGCTCGACGTCGGCTACGGCCAGCTCGCGGTTCCCTTGCGCAACGATCCGCGCGTCCGCGTGCTGGAACGGACCAACTTCCGCACGTTGCCCGGCGAGACGTTCGGAGCGGAGTTCGATCTCATCGTCATCGATGCGTCGTTCATCTCGGTGCTGAAACTGATCGCGCGGGCGCGCGAATTCCTCGCGCCGGGCGGCGTTCTGTTGCCTCTTATCAAGCCGCAGTTCGAAGCAGGCCGCGAACGTCTGGGCGGCGGCGGCGTGGTGCGCGATCCGGCGGTGCATTTCGCAATCCTGCGCGAGATGCGCGCGGGAATCGTCGCGCTCGGTCTCGTCCCAGCCGGCGTCGCGCGCTCGGAGTTGCGCGGGCCTGCCGGAAACGTCGAGTTTTTCGTGCTCGTGCGCCGCGAGGGTGAAGCCTTCGACGATGCAGCGCTGGAGCGTGCTATGAGCGGCACGGCTGTCGAGGTCGAGGCGCTCCCGTGATCGAGACGGTCAGCGCGAAGATGGGCACCGTCGCGCTGTACGTCGACATGGTGCGCGAGAGCGCGCGGCGCGCGGCGAGTGACGTCGCGGCCGCGATGCGCGCGGCGGGATTCGAAGTTGCGCTGTGCGAGGATCAGGATCGCGAGTTGGGTCTGGGAAGCGACGGCGCGAGCGTCGAGAACGCCGTCGTGCTCGTCACGCTCGGCGGCGACGGTACGCTCTTGCGGGCCGCGCAGATCGCCGCACCGCTGCGGCTTCCACTCTTCGGCATCAATACGGGACGGCTCGGCTTCCTTACCGAGATGGACGGACGCAGCGAGGACCTCAGGAAACTACCCCAGATCTTGCGGGTGGGACTCGCGATCGACGAACGCAGCGCGCTCGCCGTGGAAGTGCACGGGACGATGCGCATGGCGCTCAACGACGTGGTCGTGCGCAGGACCGGCGACTCGCACATGACGCCTTTCAGCATCTTCGTTGACGGAAAAGAGGCTGCGCGCGTTCCGGCGGACGGCGTCGCGGTCGCCACGCCCACAGGCTCGACAGCCTACTTCCTTTCCGGGGGAGGACCGATTCTCGCGCCCGACGTAGCGGCTTTCGGCATCATCGCGCTCTTGCCGCACACCCTGTTTTCGCGGCCGCTGGTCGTCCCGGACCACTCGCGCATCGAACTGATCTCGAACGCGGAAGTTGAAAGCGTCGCACTCGATTGCGATGGCCGGACGGTGGACCGCTTGCAACCAGGCGAACGCGTTCTCGTCACGCGCTATCCCTTTCCCGTGCGCTTCGCACGCCGCGCGCCGCTCGACTTTTTCTCGCTTCTCGAAGACAAGCTGCGCTGGAATGCGCCAATCAAAGACCGTTAGCCGGGACGCGAGTCCCGGCTTGCGCCTGTTGCGCTTGCAGATCGAGGATTTCGGCTTGATCGCGCGCGCCGAACTCGAGTTCGACGGCGGCCTCACCGTTTGCAGCGGTGAAACGGGCTCGGGGAAGACGATGCTGTTGGGAGCCCTCGCCTTCGTGCTGGGTGAACGCGTTTCGGCCGACGTCGTGCGCGGTGGAGCGGAGCGCACGCGCGTTACGCTCGAAGCCGAAGTCGACCCGGCGCTGCGCGAGCGAATGATCGCCGAGGGCTTCGAACTCGAAGCGGGCGAGCCCGCGATTTTCTCGCGCGAGCTGAGCGCTGCTGGAAAGTCCTCCGCGCGTCTCAATGGGCGGCCCGCGACGGCCGGACAGCTTCGCACCTACGGTGATTCGCTCGTCGACCGGGTGGGTCAGCACGAGCAGCAGCGCCTGCTCTCGCATGCGTATCAGCGCGAACTTCTCGATCGATTTGCCGGTTCCGAGGCGCTCGCCCGGCGCGCCGCGACCGCGCAGGCTTTCGAGCGCGTCGAGCGCTTGAGCGAAGAGTCCGAGCAGCTTTTCGAACGCGATGGGCGCGCGCTTGCCGACTTCGAGTTCGCGCAGTTCGGCGCGCGGGAAATCGATGCGGTCGCACCGCTGGAAGGCGAGGACGAGCGCTTGCGCGAGCGCCGCGATTACCTCGCAAATGCGGAGCGAATCGCCTCCGCGCTCGGGCGCGCGCAAAGCGCGCTGGCGGGAGAGAGCGCCGCTCTGGAAGGCCTTGGCGTTGCCGCCGCCGCGCTGCACGACGTGGCTCGCTTCGATTCGGCGCTGGAAACGCTCGCCGAGCGGCTCGCGACGTCGCAAGAAGAGATAGGCGACGTTTCGCTCACGCTGGCGCGAGAAATCGATCGCGCCGATTTCGATCCCGCGGAGTTGGAAACGCTCGGAGCGCGGCTCGATTCGCTCGAGCGGCTCAAGCGAAAGTACGGCGGTTCGCTCGAGACGGTAGCGAAAGCGCGGCGCGCTTTCCAGGAGACGATCGAGGCCTATTCCGATCGGGACGAACGTCGCACCGCGATCGGCGCCGAGCTTGCCGCGGCGCGCAGCGCTCTCGGGGATGAAGCGAGCGCGCTGAGCGGACTGCGCGAAGTTGCCCGGCGCGAACTCGAGACGCGAGTCGCCGCCGAGCTGAGAGGACTCGCGATGCCCGCGGCTCGTTTTGCGGCGAAGTTGGAACCACTCGAAAGCGTCGGGCCCGAGGGTGCCGAGCGCGTCGAGTTCGAGTTGTCGCCGAATCCGGGCGAACCGTTGCGAGCGCTCACCAAGGCGGCCTCAGGCGGCGAGCTTTCGCGGGTCCTGCTCGCGCTCGTCGTCGTCTTCGCCGGGCGTCGCGAGAACGCGCCGCTCGTCTTCGACGAGATCGACGCGGGCGTCGGCGGCAAGACTGCGAACGCCGTCGGCGTGCGGCTGGGGGCGCTTTCGCGCGCCACGCAAGTCGTGTGCGTGACCCATTTAGCCCAAATCGCTTCGTGGGCCGACCGGCACTACGCGCTGCGCAAGCACGAAGCCGGAGGCAAAACCACGATCGAACTCACGGAGTTAAGCGATCAGCCGGCGATCCTCGACGAGATCGCGCGCATGCTGTCGGGAAGTTCAGCCGCAGTCGCCCTCGAGCACGCCCGGGCGCTCCACAGCGACGTACGCGAACGCAAGGCCGCTCCAAAATTGAGCGCGTGAGCCCTTCCAGCCGGCGAGCTTTACGACAAGTGGTGTATCTTGAGCACGTTGGTTCCGGTGCCGATCGGCATGCCCGCGGTGAGCACGAACTCGTTCTCGCCCGGAACGCCATCGCGCCGCACGTGGTCTTCGGCTAGCGCGACCAGTTCCTCGAAGTAGTCGAAGCGCGGGACGACGCGCGCGTCGACGCCCCACACGACGTTCAAGCGACGCGCGGCCTCGGCGCCTAGGGTCAGCGCGACCAGGCGAGCGCGCGGACGGAAGGATGCGATCGTCGCCGCGGTCATGCCCGAGGCCGTGCCGCAGACGATGACGCCGAGGCCAAGTTCGGCGGAAACGCGGACCGCGCTTTGCGCGATCGCGGTGGGTCCGTCCTTCGGCGCGCGTTCCACGCGGCGCGCGTGCAGGAGCGCGTGCGGGTAGTGACGCTCGACTTCGAGCGCGATCATCGCCATCACGCGCACCGATTCGATCGGATACGCGCCGCGGGCCGTTTCCGCCGACAGCATGACGGCGTCCGTTCCGTCGATGATCGCGTTGGCCACGTCCGTCGTCTCGGCGCGCGTCGGGCGCACGCTCGTGATCATCGATTCGAGCATTTGCGTTGCCGTGACGACCGGCTTCGCGGCACGGTTGGCGCGCGCGATCAAGTCTTTCTGCACGAGCGGAACTTGCTCGAGCGGAATCTCGATACCGAGATCTCCGCGTGCCACCATCAACCCGTCGGCGGCCTCCAGGATCTCTTCGATGGAGTCGAGAGCTTCGTGTTTCTCGATTTTTGCCATGACCGGAACGCTCGCTCCATGCGCCGCCACGAAACGCTTCACGCTGAGAACGTCTTCGGCCGTGCGAACGAAGGATACGGCGACCCAATCGACCCCGCGCTCGAGCCCAAAGGCGAGGTGTTCGAAATCGCGCGGCGTTACGGTAGCTATGCCGAGCGTTCCATCCGGATAGTTGATGCCTTGCTCGGCGCGCAAGAGTCCGCCGACCTCGACCCGCGTGCGGATCGAAGTCTCGCTCTTGTCCAGAATCTCAAGGACGATCGCGCCATCCGCCAGATAGATCTGCGCTCCCGGCGCGACGTCGCGAGTGAGACCGGGATAGCTGACGCCGACCAGGCTGGCCGTTCCCGCGACGTTCTCGGTCGTCAGCGAAAACGTCGCGCCCTTTTCGAGAAGGACCGAATCGACGCCGCCGGCCAGTTTTCCGGTGCGAACCTTCGGGCCGGGCAGGTCTTGCAGGATCGCGATCGGTCGATCGAGTTCGCCGGCAATGCGTCGAACGTCATCGATCGTCGCACCGTGCTCGGCGTGCGAACCGTGCGAGAAATTTAGACGAACGACGTCGACGCCGGCGCGCAGCAAGGCCCGCAAGCTTGCGGGGTCGCGCGACGCCGGTCCAACGGTCGCTACGATTTTCGTGCGCTTGCGCGCGAAGTCGCCCATTTAACGTTCGCATCCCAAATAGAGTGAGATAGCCTGGCGGCACGAACGCTGCGGGCATGCGCCGGCGCCTTTCCGTCGCGTACGTTCTGTCGCTCTTGCTGCACCTGCTTTTGGTGCTCTTTTTCGGTGTGCATGTGCTCGTGCCGGTTGGATCTTCCGCTTCTACCGAGACGAACGAGAGCGAAACGACGACCGTCTCTGAGGAAACGCGCCAGACTTCCCCAGCGCCGGCGCCGCCGCGATCGCCGCTGCCGTCACTCGCGCCAGAGCCGCTCGCCTTGCGTCCGACACCTCTGCCGCAGCCGCGTCCGAAAACGCAACCGCCTCAGCCCTCGCGCCCGCGCGTCGCGCCGCGGAGCGCGCAACGTCGGCCGGAACTCGCGAAGATAACGCCGGAGGGTACGCCGCAGCCGCCTGCGCGGATTGCCGTCGTCGCGCCACTGCGCACGAGCCCGCCGACGATCGAGCCGAGTCCGGAAGCCAGCGAGAGACCGACCGCGCTTCCGCCCTCCGCCTCGCCGCTTCCGCTTGCGACTCGCCCTCCGACGGCGCCGCCGACGCCGCTTCCGACCGCGCCGCCGAGCGCCGCTCCGACGCGCCCGCCGACCGCTGCTCCGACGGTGCCCGCGACTCCGCCGCCGACGCTTCCGCCGACCACACCGCCGACGGTCCGGCCGACGGTCCTCGTTACGCCGCGGCCGACGCAACCCCCGACGCCGGTACCGACCGCCCGGCCAACGCCGGTGCCGACGGCACGCCCGACGCCGGTGCCGACGGAACGACCGACGCCGGTGCCCACGGCGCGCCCGACGCAAGTGCCCACGGCGCGCCCAACGCCAGTGCCCACGGCGCGCCCGACGCAAGTGCCGACCGCCGCACCCGCGACGGCGGCGCCGGTCGCTCGCCCGACCGCCGCGCCGGCTACGGCCGCACCCGCTGCCGCGACCGCGACGAGCTTGCAGGCCCGCAGCCTGTCGAGCCCCGGCAGCGCAAGCCGGGTCGCAGCGGGGCCGCCCGGGCCGGGGGCTTCGGCAGGACCGGGTCGCGGTGAGGGTTCAGGGACAAAGGGGGCGCCGGGTCCGGGCGGCCCGGCCGGTTCGCAAGGACGGCGCCCGGCACCGATCGCGAGCGGGGCCCTGGCCAAGCTCAACGATCGCGTGCTGAGCATGATCCCCGGCGGCTCGCCGGTGACCTACTCGCAACGCCACATCACGAACGACTTGAACGCGGCGGTCGCCGAAGCCGAGGCCGAGTTTTTCGAGAAGGCGGCGCCGCCGCCCGAGGTTCTCGCCAAAGCGCTCTACGTCATCAAGATCAAGGGCACGCTGCTGATGGGACCGAGCATCATGTACGTCCTCAAAAAGGCAAATATTTTCGGCTTCGAGATCTGCAGCGGTTGGTACGTGCAGCAGCTCAATACCGGTCCGATAGGGGGGTACACGGTCGGACCCTGCAACGGCGAGAAGTTCGACCCCGGCACCAAGCCCTTGCCGGGTGGTCTCCCGAACATCCCGAAGCCCCGCCCGACTTGAGGCGCGTGCCCCACGGCAGCGCGGTTGCGCGCTGCGCTGCGTCCGTGATAGAATGCGGTGTATCGTAAAGGAAAAAGCGTGGGCTGGTCCCGCGCTTCGTTGTTGTCGGGGGTCTTTCGAAAAGCGCTTTGGGATTGGCTGAAAACTTCGAACGCGCGACGCTCTCGCTGCCGTATGAGGAAGAATTTCGCGACGTCGAAATCGTGTCGCATCACGTCCACCGTCACGGCCGCGCACACGACCTTAGGGTCGTCGTGGACCGGCCGAGCGGCGTCGACGTCGCACTGTGCGAACGCATCGGCGCGCGTCTGGGTGAGTTGCTCGTAGACGAGAGCGATCCGTACACGCTCGCCGTCGAGTCCCCTGGGCTCGACCGTCCGTTGCTGCGTCCGGCCGACTACGATCGCTTTCGCGATCGCGACGTGTGCGTTCAAACGACGCTCCCGATCGGTCGCGAGCGCACGCACCGCGGCAAACTGCTCGGCGTGCGCGGCAATGCGGCGGTTCTCGCTACCGCACGAGGCGAGCTCCCGATTCCACTCGAGATGATCAAATCGGCCAACCTCGAGTTCGACTACCGTGCGGCACTGCGGCGCGACAAACGAGAGAGACGAGACACGCGATGAAGGCGACGAAAACACAACCGGACGAACCGACGCTGCGCGAATCGCTGCGCGCGCTGCAAGGCGAACGCGCGATCCCGTTCGAGATGCTGCTGGAGGCTCTCGAGGCGGCGCTGCTTTCCGCCTACAAGCGAAACTTCGGTGCCGAAGCAAATGCGATCGTGGCGATCGACCGCGACACCGGCGAATACAAGGTTTACCACCGGCGCCTAGTCGTCGACGAGGTCGGCGATCCCAAACTCGAGGTCTCGCGTAAGGAAGCCGGCTCGAAGTACGAGCCCGGCGATTTTTTCGATGAGGAAGTAACGCCGAAGCAGTTCGGACGCATCGCCGCGCAAACCGCCAAACAAGTCATCGTGCAGCGCATCCGCGAAGCCGAGCGCGACACGATCTTTAACGAGTACAGTCAGAAACTGCACGACATCGCGATGGGCACCGTGCAGCGCTACGAACAACGCAACATGTACGTCGATCTCGGAAAAACCGAAGCGTTGCTACCGCTCTCCGAACAAGTGCCGCGCGAGAACTACCGGATCAACGATCGCATCCGCGCTTACGTCCTCGACGTCCGTAAGACGAGCAAAGGCCCTCAGATCATCCTCTCGCGCGCAGCCGAGGGTCTCGTGCAGCGCTTGCTCGAGGCCGAAGTCCCCGAGATCGACGACAACATCGTCGAAATCATGGCGATCGCGCGCGAACCGGGCAGCCGTTCGAAGGTCGCGGTGCACTCTCACCGCGCCGAGGTCGATGCCGTCGGTGCGTGTCTCGGGCCGAAGTCGAGTCGCATCGCTGCCGTCTCGGACGAGCTGCGCGGCGAGAAGATCGATATCATCCGCTGGTCGCCGGATCCGGTGACGTTCATCAGTAACGCGCTCGCACCGGCCAAGGTGCTCGGCGTCGAGCTCTTCGAGGACGAAGGCGTCGGACTCGTGACCGTGCCGGACTACCAGCTCTCGCTGGCAATCGGACGGGAAGGGCAGAACGTGCGGCTTGCCGCGCGATTGACCGGCTGGCGTCTCGACATCACGAGCGAAGCGGATGCGGAAGAGGCGCGCGCGCGCTATTTAGTCGAGCGCGAGGAACGCCTCAACGCCCCCGAACCCGAACCGATCGCGGAAGGGGAGGCGGCCGAGGGCGAAACGGAGGCGCCGGCGATCGACCCGGAGCTGATCCGCAAGCTCGAGGAGTTCCGCCGCACGATGCTCGAGCGTCGCGACGAACACGACGGAGCCGCCGAATAGCGCCGCCCGCACCCCGGCCCGGACCTGCGTGGGGTGCCGGCAGCGTTTCGCGCAGCGCGAACTCGTTCGCTTCGTGCGGCACGCAGACGGCTGGCAGCGCGATGCCGGGCGGCATCGCGGCCCGGGCCGCGGCGCGTACCTTTGCTCGAGCGACTGCGCGCGTCGAGTCGTCAAGAACAAACGCTTTGCAGGGTTGGCGTCCGCGGCGGCCGGTATGGATTGGGCCTGAGCGGCTCTTTGCCCGGCGCGCCCCGGCCGTGTATGATAGGCGGGCCCCCCACGCGGCCGGAGCAACAAACGATGAAGTAAGAGGCTTCCCGAACGCAGCCAACGATGCGGCGAACGGGTTTTAAAAAGGACGATATGGCAACCGGTAAAGTGCGCATTTTCGAGCTGGCGAAAGATCTCGGGCTTTCTTCGAAAGACCTGATCGGACTATTCGCGCAGCTCGGCCTCGAGGCGAAGAATCAACTCAGCGTCGTCGATGACAACATCGCCGAACTGGTCCGGGGCGTTCTCCTGGGTGGCGCGAAGGCCGCTCCCAAGGCTGCACCGGCTGCGCCGGCCGCCCCCGCGACGCCGCCCAAGAAGGCGGCCCCGGTGCGCAAGATCGCCAAAGCGGTCGCGCCGGCCCCAGCTGCCGCTCCCGATGAGCCGGTTCCGACGCTCAAGCCGGTCACAACCCCCGTTCGCCGCACCGCGAAGGCTGCGCCGGCCGCAGCCCAGGCCGTTCAGGCCGCTCCGCCTGCTGAGGAAGCGCCTGCCGAGGCGGCGCCGCCGGCCGCCGCGACCGCCAAGCCGAAGCCTGAAGACGGCTCGGCGCCGCGTAAGGCTCCGCTCAAACCTGCCGCCGAACGGCCGGCCGTCCCGCGCGCGCGGCCCGAGGTCGCGCCTGCCGCTCCCGAGGTCCCGATTCCGCAGCTGCGCCCGGTTCCGGCTGGACGCTCAACGATCGCCGAACCGCGCCCGGCACCCGCCGCCCCGCCCACGACGGGCGTTGCCGCATCGGCCGCGCCGGGCCCGGCGACCGGAATCCCCGGCCGTCCGGGAGTCGCTCCGCGACCCGGGCAACCGGGCATGCCGGGCCAAGGCTACCAACCGCGTCCGATCGCGCCTGGTGCGGTCGCGCCACGCCCCGGCCTGCCCGGCGCGCCGCCGCGTCGCGCCGGCAACGGACCCTTCCGGCCACTCGCGCCTCCCGCAGGTGGACCGCGGCCGTTCAATCCGAGCCCGGCCCCGGGCGCTCCCGGAGCGCAGGGTCCGAGCCCAAGTTCGGGCGGTTCCCGCGGCCGGACCGGCGGACGCGACCGCGAGGACGCGGCGGCCAAGAAAGATCGCGAAAAGGAGATGCTCCTCGATAAGGAGCGGCGGCGCAAGAAGAGCGGTTCGCTCGACTCCGCGCCCGCGGTCGCGCCGACCGTTCTCGAAACGATCGAGATTCCGGACGTTCTAACCGTTCAAGAACTCGCCACCTCGATGATCGTGCCCGCGAAAGACGTCATCAAGGAGCTGATTAAAATCGGCACGATGGCGACGATAAATCAGAACATTCCGGCGACCGTCGCGCAAGGCGTCGCGAAAAAGTTCGGGTTCAACGCGGTTATCAAGGAAGCCGGCGAAGAAGTCGTGGTCGAGCAAGAAGAAGACCGGCCGGAGTTGATGACGACGCGCCCGCCCGTCGTTACGGTGCTCGGTCACGTCGACCACGGCAAAACCTCGCTGCTGGACAAGATCCGCGCGGCCAACGTCGCGTTGGGTGAAGCCGGCGGCATCACGCAGCGCATCGGCGCCTACACCGTCGAGCGCAACGATCGCAAGCTAACCTTCATCGACACGCCCGGTCACGAAGCGTTCACCGCGATGCGCGCGCGCGGCGCCAAAGTCACGGACGTCGCGATCCTCGTCGTTGCGGCCGACGACGGCGTCATGCCGCAAACGATCGAAGCGATCTCGCACATTCGCGCCGCGAACGTACCGATCGTCGTCGCGATCAACAAGATGGACAAGGAAGACGCGCAGCCCGACCGCGTTAAGTCGCAGCTGTCGGAGCAGGGCTTGCAACCTGTCGACTGGGGCGGCAAGACCGAGATGGTGCCCGTCTCCGCGCGCACCGGCGACGGCATCGACGCGCTGCTCGAAACCGTGCTGCTCGAAGCCGACATCCGCGACCTCAAAGCCAACAAGAACCGCCGCGCGCAACGGCGTCGTCATCGAATCGGCTCTGGATAAGGGCCGCGGCGCCGTCGCGACCGTGCTCGTTCAGAACGGCACGCTGCGCGCCGGCGACGTGGTCGTCGTGGGCGGCGCCTACGGCAAGATCCGCGCGTTGCTCGACGACAAGGGAAAACAAGTAAAAAAGGCCGGTCCGTCGATTCCGGTCGAGATCATGGGACTTTCCGACGTTCCGAGCGCGGGCGACACCCTCGATGGTCGTTTCGGACGAGCGCGTCGCGCGCGAAGCCGCCGCAAAACGCAGCTCGCGCCGTCAAGAGGTCCGTATCGCCGCGGCGACCGGTCCCCGCATCTCGCTCGAGAGCTTCATGCAGATGCCGACCGACGGCGGCCCGCAAAACGCTCAACCTCATCCTCAAGGCCGACGGTCAAGGTGCGGTCGAAGCGCTCCGTTCGCGCGTCGAGGGCATCTCCAACGCCGAGGTCGACATTCGCGTCATCTATGCCGGCGTCGGCGCGATTACGCCCAACGACGTCAACCTCGCCAGTCGCCTCGAACGCGGTCTTGATCGGCATTCAACATCCGGCCGGACGAAACGGTTAAGCGTCTCGGCGAAAACGAACAGGTCGACCTGCGCTTCTACAACGTCATCTACGACGTCGAGAACGATCTGCGCAAAGCCATGGTCGGCATGCTCGCGCCGAAATTCCGCGAGGTCGTCCTCGGGCGCGCGGAGGTCCGCGAGGTCTTCAAGGTCTCGAAGATCGGTACGATCGCGGGCTGCTACGTCCAGAGCGGCAAGCTGTTACGCAATTCCAAAGTGCGCATTTTGCGGGACTCGGCGGTCGTATTCGAGAGCGAACTCGAGTCGCTGCGCCGCTTCAAGGACGACGTCCGCGAAGTCGCCGACGGGTTCGAGTGCGGCGTGCAGATCGCGAAGTTCTCGGACCTCAAGCAAGGCGACGTCATCGAGGCGTATACTTCGGAGCTCGTGGCGCCGGAGCCGGTTCCTGCGTAACGCCGTCCGTCTCAGCGGAGACGAAACACGAGCGCCGGTTCGTCCTTCCGTGGTCGAACCGGGCGCGGGTTGTCTGCACGGCAGTTGGGGCGTCCGGCCACTGCGGAGTGCAGGCGCCCGGAGCGACCTGAGTCGCGCCTTGGGCTCAGTACTGGGTTCGGGGAAGCCGGAGCTGCGGTTTAGGTCGCAAGGGAGTATCGCGTGGAAGGTGTGAGCGGCGTCCGCTCGAGGTTCGGGCGGTGAAGCGCGAGCGGATGGCCCGGATCGATCACGAGCTGCAGCGGGAATTGGCGCGGCTGATTTCGGTCGAGTTGAAAGATCCGCGCCTGGGATTCGTGACCGTGACGCGCGTCGAGGTCGGCCACGATTTGCGGACCGCAAAGGTTTTTGTTTCGATTATCGGGGACCGGCATGTGGCGCGACAGTCGATGGATGCGCTCGAGTCGGCCAAGGGGTTCTTGCGCGGCGAATTGGGACATGCGATCGAGCTGCGACATACTCCGGAGTTGACGTTCGTCGAGGATCGCTCGACCGAGAGGGCGATCGCGCTCAGCCAGGTCCTGGCGAAGACGGCGGCGTCGCAAGCGAACGCGGAGGCTGTGGATGATTCGGAGTGAGACGCTGAGTGCGACGACGGAAGAAGTCGTAGCGGAGCTGCGGGCGCGGCGCGCCTTCGTCATGGTGAGTCACGTGAAGCCTGACGGGGACACGCTCGGCGCGGGACTCGCGCTCGGTCTCGCCTTGCGCGCGATGGGCAAGCGGGTCGCGTACTTTCAGCAGGATCCGGTTCCGCGGAACCTGCGCTTCTTGGCCGATTCCGAGCTCGTCTCACGGACCGTGCCAGCGGACTTGCCGGCCGACACGCTGTGGGTTTTCTGCGATATGAGCGACAGCTCGCGGGCCGGCGAGTTTCTGCCGACGATCGAAAAACGCAACACGCTCAACATCGATCATCATTTGGGAAACTCACGCTTTGCGGGCCTGAACTACATTCTCGAAAAAGAAGCTTCGACCGGAACGTGCGTCCTGGGACTGTTGCGAGCGATGAAAGCGCCGATCACGCCGCAGATCGCGACCGCACTCCTCACGACGGTGATGACCGATACCGGGGGCTTCGTGCACAGTAACACGACCGCGGCGGTTTTGCAGATTTCGGCCGAATTGATGGATCTGGGCGCGGACAAAGAGCAGATCACGAGCGAGATTTTCGCCAACAAGCGCTTAGCTGCAATTCGCGTGCTGGGCGACGCGCTCTCGAAAGCGCAGGTTTCGGACGACGGACGTTTTTGCTGGTCGGTGGTCGATGACGCGATGTTGGCGCACAACGAAGCCGACGGCGAAGATACCGAAGAGATCATCCAGCACTTGCGCTCGGTCGAAGGCGTCGAAGTAGCGGCACTCTTCAAAGCTTTCGGTGGGGAGTTGCGGGTGAGCTTGCGCAGCAACGGCAAGATCAACGTCCAAGAGGCGGCGGCACGCTTGGGGGGCGGAGGACATTTTCGCGCCGCCGGGCTCACGTTCGAAGGTTCGTTACAGGACGCGCTCGATGCGGTGCGTGGAGCGCTCGTAGCCGAAGGGCTCTAGGGAAGCCGCAGCTGCTCGGATTCGTCAACGTCTTCAAGCCGTCGGGTCCGAGCTCGGCGCAAGTCGGCGCACGCGTGCGGCGCATCTTCGCGCCGCTCGGCGGCCGAAAGTTGCCGGTCGGACATTTGGGCACGCTGGATCCCGACGCGGCGGGCGTCTTGCCGCTCGCGCTCGGTGCCGCGACGCGCTTGATCCCGCTGATCGAAGATCGCCGTAAAGCCTACGCGTTCACGCTCGTCTTGGGACGTGCGACCGCAACCGGCGACGCGAGCGGCGCGACCGTCAGCGAAGCGCCGGTTCCCGCCGACGCCGAGAAACTCTTGCGGGCCGTTTCGGCGCGCTTCATCGGTCAAATCGAACAGGTTCCGCCCATGTACAGCGCCTTGCAGCAAGGCGGAAAGCGGCTGTACGAGATCGCGCGCGCCGGCGGGAGCGTCGCGCGAGCCCCGCGCAAAGTCACCTTGTACGGGCTCTCGTTGTTGGGGTACGCGCACAACGAAGCGCGGATGACTTGCGCCTGTTCCGAAGGAACCTACGTGCGAACGCTGTGCGAAGACTTGGGCGTCGCGATCGGTTCGGTCGCGCACATGGGCACGCTTCTGCGCGAAGCCTCGGGCCCGTTCGTGCTCTTTGAAAGCCTGCGGCTGGAAGAGATCGACGCGGCACCCGAAGCAGCGCTCATTCCGCCCGAGCGCGTCATCCCGTTTCCGACGATCGTTCTCGAGGGGCGCGAGGCGGCCGACTTCCGGGCGGGGCGTCTCGTCGCGTTGCCGGAAGGCGCGGGATCGAAACACGTCTTCGTGCGCGACTCGACCCGCACGCTGGTGGGTGTCGGCGAAGCGGTCGGTGCGCTGCTCGCGCCGCGAAAAGTTTTCGTGTGAAAATCCATCACGATCTGGCGCGCGCGGAGGACGAGCGTCCGCTCGTGCTCGCGATCGGGTTCTTCGACGGCATGCACCGGGGCCATCGCGAAATCGTCCGCGCCCTGCTCCGCCTGCGCCGGCCCGGCGCCGTCGCGGCGATCCTGACCTTTTCGAATCATCCTGCGACTCATCTGCGTCCCGAGCGAGTTCCGCCGCTCATAAACACGCTCGAAGAGCGCGTCGACCTCTTGGCGGCGACCGGAATCGACGAACTCTACCTCGTGCCGTTCGACGCGGGCATCGCCGCGCTCGAAGCACCCGTCTTCCTCACAGAGATCGTCGCCGGCGCTCTCGGGACGCGGGGCCTCGTCGTCGGCGAAAACTTTCGCTTCGGCAAGAAGCGTCAGGGCGACGCGACCTTAGCGCGCGAATTGCTCGAACCGCGCGGCATCGACGTGGTGGCGGTGCCGCCGCTCTTGGACGGAGACGAGCGAGTTTCGAGCACCCGAATCCGCGCCGCGATCCTGCGCGGCGACCTCGCGACGGCCGACCGTCTTCTCGGGACGCCGTACGCGCTGCGCGGGAACGTCGCACTCGGTGTGGGCCGCGGGCACGACCTCGGTTTCCCGACCGCAAATCTTGCCGTCCCGCCGCATAAGACGTTGCCGGCCGACGGCGTTTACACAGCCGTGGCCCGCTATGACGGACGTGATTACAAAGCGCTCGTCTCGATCGGGAACAACCCGACCTTCGACGGCGCGGCTCGCACCGTCGAAGCCTGGCTGCTGGATTTCCGGCGCACGATCTACGGCGAAGAGCTTGTATTGCGCGAGTTCCGCTTCGTCCGGGAACAGCGCCGTTTCTCGAACGTCGAAGAGCTTTTGGTCCAGATGCGCGACGACGCGACGCACGTCGCCTTCCCCTCGTTTAACGTAACGTAAGGAGAACCAGACCGTGAATCGCCTTTTTCTCTCATGTCTGCTGGCCGGCTGTGCCGCCTTCTTCGTACCGCAAGTGGCCCTCGCGGCGCTGCATACGGGTGAGGCGGCTCCCGCCTTCGACCTGCCGCGTCTCGCCGGCGGCAGCTCCTTGTCGCTGGCAAGCCTTCACGGCAAACCGGTCTACGTGAACTTCTTCGCTTCGTGGTGCGCGCCGTGTAACGAGGAAGCGCCGGCGGTCTCGAGTCTTTATAAGAAGTACCGCTCGCGCGGGCTGGTGGTGATCGGCATCGACGAACAGGAGCCGGCGGCTAAAGGCACCGAGTTCGTCAAGAAAAACGACCTGACGTTCCCTGCGGTCAGCGATGAAGACGGGAAAGCCGGAGCAGCCTACGCCGCGATCGGCTTGCCCGTTCACATCTTCATCGACCGTCAGGGGAAGATCAGCACGTACCGCTTGGGCGAGATGCAACCAACCGAAATCGAGGCGGCGATCCAGAAGATTCTCTAAGCGGAGAGGCTTCGGGGGACGCTTTGGGGACGCCCCGAGCGCTACCTTACTCCCGGGCGAGGACCGGTGGACGGTCCTCCCGGGAGGAAACGATGCCGTTGAACGATGCGATGATGTTCCCGATCTCGTTCGCAGGGGCGCTGGTCGGGATCATCGGAATGATTCTTGCGCCGGACGGAGTCACCGGCGAAGTTGCGGGACTCTTGTTCCTAGCCTGCGCGATGATCTTTGGGATGCTGGTCGTCTGGTACCCAACCGGGGGGACGCCCGAACAATAGGCGAGCAGCCGAGTGTATTAGGCTGCGATTACTTCGATGCGGTCGCTATCGCGCAACTCGACGCGCGCCGCGCCGCCTTCCTTGATTTCGCCGCGCAGGATTGCGCTCGAAAGCGCGTTCGTTACGAAGCGCGCAATCGTCCGGGCCACGTACCGTGCGCCGCTGCCCGCGCCGAGACTCTCGCTCGCGAGAAAACGCCTCGCATCTTCGCTGAGTGAGATCGTGACGTGCAGGGCACCCAGCCGATCGGCCACGGCGTTCATCTGCAGGTCGACGATCGACTCGATCTCGGGAAGACCGAGCGGTTTGAATTTCACGACCTCGTCGATGCGATTGAGCAATTCGGGGCGCAGGTAGATGTCGAGTTCGCTCGGATCGGCATTGCTGGTCAAAATGACGATCGAGTGCCGGAAGTCGACGGTGCGGCCCTTCGCGTCGGTGACGCGCCCATCGTCCAGGATTTGCAACAGGACGGCCGCCACGTCGGCGTGCGCCTTTTCGAATTCGTCGAAGAGAACCACCGAGTAGGGACGGCGCCGGATCGGCTCGGTCAGCTGCCCGGGTTCGTCGTGGCCGGCGTATCCTGGAGGCGCGCCCAGCAGACGCGAGACCGTGTGAGCCTCGGTGTATTCGGTCAAGTCGATGCGCACGAGCGCATCCTCGGTACCGAACAATTCGGCGGCGAGCGCGCGCGCCAGCTCGGTTTTTCCGACACCGCTGGGTCCGACGAAGAGGAAGCCGCCCATCGGCCGGCGCGGATCCTTGAGGCCGGCGCGCCCGCGCCTGATCGCTTGGGCGACCGCGCCGATCGCTTCGGGTTGCCCCACGATGCGTTTCTCGAGCGCATTTTCGAGCGCGAGCAGCCCGCGCGACTGGGCTTCGCTGAGCGAACCTTGCGGGATGCCGGTCCACTTGGATACGATCGCGGCAACGTCGGCGGGTTCGACGAGGAAGGCGCCGCGCATCGCGACGGAGGCGGCGGCCTCGTCCATGAGATCGATCGCCTTGTCGGGCAGAAAGCGATCGACGATGTAGCGTGCGGAAAGCGTCGCGGCCGCCTCCACCGCCGCGTCGGAGATCGTAACGGCGTGATGTTCGGCGTAGCGCGAACGCAGACCGCGCAAGATGCCCGCGGTCTGCTCGATCGTAGGTTCGGAAACCATGACGGGCTGGAAGCGGCGCTCGAGCGCAGCGTCCGACTCGACGTGCTTGCGATATTCGTCGAAGGTCGTCGCGCCGATGCACTGCAGGTCGCCGCGCGCCAGTTCGGGCTTGATCATCGACGACAGGTCGAGGGAACCTTCGGCCGCTCCGGCACCGACGAGCGTGTGCAGCTCGTCGATGAATAAGACGACCTCGCGCGACGCGCGCGCGACTTCGTCGAGAATGCGTTTGACGCGGCTTTCGAACTCACCGCGGTATTTCGTGCCGGCAACGAGCGGTCCGAGCGCGAGCGAAAGGATCCGCTTATCGCGCAGGCCCGCTGGTACGTCCCCTCGCGCGATGCGTTGGGCCAGACCCTCGACGATCGCCGTCTTACCGACGCCCGGCTCGCCGACCAGCACGGGGTTGTTCTTGCTGCGGCGCGAGAGGATCGCGATCACGCGCTCGATCTCGTCCGAGCGTCCGACCACCGGATCGAGCTCTCCCGCTCGAGCAGCAGCCGTGAGGTCTCGCGAGTAGGCGGCCAGAGTCGGCGTTCCACCGCGCAAGCGCTTGGCCCACTCGCGCGGGTCGGCCGAGGGTTCGCGCTCGCGCCGCTGCAAGCGGTCGATGGCATACGTCGTCCCGGCTGCGAGCGCGACCGCCGCGAGGGCGGACCCGAGCAGCGGGACGATGGCCATCCGCCTCCGCCGAGCGCACGTTTCGCAGACGTCGGCGGCGACCCAGCTGCCCATCCGCATGGTGAAATCGCGGACGGTCGCCGGGCGCGTGCCGCAGGTTTCGCAGAGTTGTGTCATCCTTGCTCCTGACTACCACTTCGCCAGGGGGGCGGTTTCAGCTTCAAAGCACAGTTGGGGAAAGGACCCGACCGTGGCTTACGTTAATACGAACGGGCTTCACCGGCCAGAGGGTTCGATCAGCAGCAGCCATGTCGTACATCATCACCGAGCCGTGCATCGGCACCAAGGATAAGTCTTGTGTCGACGTGTGCCCCGTCGATTGTATTCACGGCCGCGAAGAAGACAAGATGCTGTTCATCGATCCCGAGGTCTGCATCGACTGCGGCGCGTGCGTTTCGGCCTGCCCCGTCGAGGCGATCTACGCGGATTCCGATGTCCCCGACAAGTGGAAGAACTACATCGAAATCAACGCCGAGTACTTTAAGAAGGTCTGAGAGAGCTCCCCGGGGTTTCGGGGGTTCGGCAATCCCATAGCGCCAATGGCGCTGTGATGGAGCGGAGCCAGGCCCGGGAATTGATGGACGACCCGGCCGTCGACGCGGTCGAGCTGGCCGGCAACTTTGCGGATATCGAGCGCGCGAACGCTTGGTTCGGCGGCGCTCGCGCCGTCGTGCGCGAAGTCTTCGCGCGAGGCGCCCGCCGCGTTCTCGACGTGGGTTGTGGAAGCGCCGATGTCCCGCGCGCGCTGCTCGCCGAAAGCCGCCGCCGGGGTCGTCCGCTCGAGGTCGTCGCCCTCGATCGCAGCGCCGCCATTTTGGAAATCGCGCGCGAGCGTTCGCGCGGCGAGAGCGCGCTGCATTTCGTGCAAGCCGAGGGCGAGGCGCTGCCCTTCGCGGACGCCGAGTTCGACGTCGCGACCTGCAACTTGGCCTTGCATCACTTCGACCCGCCGGCGGCGGTCACGCTGCTCGCCGAGCTGCGTCGCGTTGCGGCCGTCGCCCCGCTCGTGTGCGATTTACGCCGCTCGCGCCACGCCTATTTCGCGACGCGAGTTTTCACGACGTTCATCGCGCGGAATCGGCTCACCAAACACGATGCGCCGCTGTCGGTATTGCGTGCGTATTCGCCGGACGAGGCCCTCGAACTCGCGCGGCGCGCGGGTTGGCGCGAACCGCGCGTGCGGCGCGACGCGTTCTTCCGCATGGTGCTCAGCGATGCCTGACGTCATCGTCGTCGGGGCGGGGCCGGCAGGTGCCGCCACCGCTCTCGACCTCGCCCGCCGCGGCTTCGGCGTAACGATCGTCGAGAGGGCACGCTTCCCGCGGCGAAAAGTGTGCGGCGAGTATCTCAACGGGGGTGCAGTCGAAGCGCTCGAGTCGCTGGGCCTCGCCGCAGTCGCCCGCGCGCAAGGGAATCCGCTGCGCGGGTTGCGCCTGGTGACGCCCGGAACCGCGCCGCTCGAGTTGCGCTTTCCGGCACCGGTGCTCGCGCTTGCGCGCGCCGACCTCGACGCGTTGATTCTCGACGCCGCACTGGGAGCGGGCGCCCGTCTCGTGCGCGCGCGCGTCGAGGAGCTGCTCTTCGACGGCGACCGCGTAAGCGGGGTCGTCGCGCGGGACGAGTCGGGCGCATTGGAGCGGTTGGGTGCGCGCTTCGTCGCGGGCGCCGACGGCAGCGGCTCGCTGGTTGCCCGGAAACTCGGCGTTGCTCGCCGCTCGCGCGGTACGCGGCGCTTTGCGATCGGGGGTCATTACCGGGGATTCGGAGATCTCGGCGAGCACCTCGAGATGTACGTCGGGGGCGGCGCGTATTTTGCGATCAATCCGCTCGACGCCGAACGCGCCAACGTCATGGTCGTCGTGCGCGAAGGACAGTTGGCGGCATGGTCCGGCGCCGTCGATGAGGGCGTGCGCGGTAAGGCGCTCGAGTTAGGTCGCGGCCATCGCTCGTTTTCGGAGGCGCAACGCATCGGAGAGCGCGTTTCGTTCGGCCCGCTGACGTTCGCGGTGACCCAAGCCGCGCGTCCGGGGGCGCTGCTCGTCGGCGACGCGGCAGGTTTTTTGAACCCCTTTACGGGGCAGGGGGTGTTCCTCGCACTGCGCGGAGCTGCGGAGGCGGCCGCGGCGCTGGCGGCCGCGCTCGACGCACCCGAGCGCGAGGAGCAGACGCTGCGGGAGTACGCGCAGCGCCGGGCCGAAGATTTGCGCGCGCGGCGCAGGCTGGCGCGCGTCGTCGACGCACTGGTCGACGTGCCGTTTCTCGCGCGGCGCGCGGCGGCGCGGTTGCGGCGTTTCCCCGAATTGGGTGACGCGCTGCTCGGGGCGCTGAGCGGTACGATGGCCCCAGAACGCGCGCTCTCGCCGGCGGTGCTCGGACGCCTAATCGTATGACCGAAACCAAGAACGAGATCGTGATCGCGGCGCCGGCCCGGCGCATCTACGATTTGGCGGTGGCAACGGAGCGCTGGCCCGAGTTCTTGCCGCATTACCGTTACGTGCGCGTGCTGGAAGAGCGTGCCGAAGGACGCGTCGTCGAAATGGCGGCCCTGCGGGATTTCATTCCGATCCGCTGGGTCGCAGAGCAGATCAGCGATCCGCAAGGTCCGAGCATCCGGTTTCGGCATTTGCGCGGCTGGACGCGCGGCATGGACGTCGTTTGGCGCTTCGAACCGCTCGAGGAAGGAACGCGAGTCACGATCGAGCACCGCTTGGCCTTCATCTTTCCGTTCGCAGCGGAGTGGCTCGGCCGCAACGTCGTTTCGCGGTTTTTTATCGAGAACGTCGCGAGTAAGACGCTGGCACGCATGAAGGTTCTGGCCGAGACTCCGGCTTGAGTTCGAACGGGATGTATCGCGCAGTCGTCACCGGAATCGGCATCATTTCCCCGCTCGGGAACGGCGTTCGAACCTTTTGGGACCGGATACTCGAGGGGCAGGTCGGCGTCGCGCCGGTCACGCGCTTCGACGCGAGCGAGTTCTCGTCGCGAATCGCCGGCGAGGTCAACGACTTCGACCCGGCCGATTATCTCGACGCCAAGCGCCTGCGCTGGACCGACCGCTACGCGCAGTTTTCAATCGCTGCTTCCCGGATGGCCCTCGACGACGCCGGCTTCTCCATTGAGGGCCGCGAGGACGAGACCGGCATCTACATCGGCTCCGCGCTCGGCGGTCTCGCTTACGCCGAAGATCAGCATGGCGTGTTTCGCGACCAAGGCATCAAGCACGTGCGACCGCTGCTGGCGATCTCCGTTTTCGGCGGAGCGGCGACGACGCAGGTCGCACTCGAGCTGGGCATTCGCGGACCGAACTTGGCGAACGGTAATTCGTGCGCCGCGGGTTCCGTGGCGATCGGCGAGGCGTTCCGCGCGATCGCGCGCGGTGACGTGCGCGCCTCGCTCGCGGGCGGCGTCGAAGCGCCGCTCTCGCCGCTGATTTTCGGCGCTTTCGCAATCATCCGTGCGATGTCGACTCGCAATGCCGAACCGGCGCACGCCAGCCGTCCGTTCGACCGCGATCGCGACGGCTTCGTCATGGCTGAAGGCGCCGGGATGCTCGTCCTCGAGCGCTTGGAGGACGCCGAGGCGCGAGGTGCCCGCATCTATGGCGAGATCACCGGTTTCGGACTCACCGGCGACGCCCACCACATGACGGCGCCGGATCCCGAGGCTCGCGCGTCGTCGCGCGCAATGCAGAATGCGCTGCGCGAGGCTCGGGTCGCGCCGGGCGAGATCGAGATGATCGACGCGCACGGTTCGTCGAGCAAACTCAACGACGTGACGGAAACGCTGGCGATCGAGCGGACCTTCGGCGAGACCGCCGCCTCGATACCGATCGTCGCGACGAAAGGTCAGCACGGACACGCGCTCGGCGCGACTGGGGCGTGGGAGGTCGCACTCTCGCTTTTGGCCATGAGCGAGGGCCGCCTTCCCGGCGCCGTCAACCTGCAGCATCGCGACCCGGCCTGCAACTTGAACGTCGTGCACGATGCCCGCGACGCGCGTCCCCGCATCGCGCTCTCGAACTCGACCGGCTTCGGAGGGATCAACGCGGCTCTCGTCCTGCGAAGCGCCGGCGCGTGAGCGCGCCGGAGGGCGTCGTCAGCGTCGTCGGCGTCAGCAAACGCTATTCGGCGGCCGCCGCCGACGAAGTTCGCGCGCTCGACGACGTCACGTTCGACGTGAACGCGGGCGAGATGGTCGCGGTGATGGGTCCGAGCGGCTGCGGCAAGACCACCTTGCTCAACTTGATCGGTTGCGTCGACTTGCCGACATCGGGCGCGGTAGTTCTCGACGGACGGGCCACCTCCGATCTCGACGACGACGACCTGACGATGCTGCGGCGCGACCGCGTCGGCACGGTCTTTCAATTCTTCAACCTGTTGCCGTCCCTGACGATCGCCGAGAACGTCGGGTTTCCGCTCGTCTTGCAGCGCCGGGAGCGTGACGAAATCGAGCGCCGCGTGCACGTCGCGCTTGAAGCGGTCGGAATCGCCGACAAAGCCGGCGCCTATCCGGCGCAAGCCTCCGGCGGCCAGCTCCAGCGCGCCGCCGTTGCGCGCGCAACGATCCATCGGCCCGCGATCGTGCTAGCCGACGAGCCGACGGGTAATCTCGATTCGCGCAACGGCGCCGCGGTACTGCGCCTCTTGCATTCGATCGCCGCCGGCGGGCAAGCGATCTTGTTGGCGACGCATTCGAGCGAGGCGGCTTCCGCCTGCGATCGCACGATCCATCTGCAGGACGGGCGCATCGTCGATTTGAGATGACGCTCTTTCGAACCCTGGTTCTCGGACACATCCGGCACAACGGGCTGCGCACCCTCGTCACGCTGTTCGCGGTCGGCCTCGGCGTCGCGATTTCACTTGCGGTCGATCTTGCCAACGCGACGGCCGTCGACTCGTTTTCGAAGAACGTCAACCTGATCGCGAACCATGTCAACCTGCAGGTCTTGGGCATCGGTCGCGGGTTCGACGAGCGCACCCTCCTGCGCGTGCAAGGACTCGATGGGGTCAGGGACGCGAGCCCGGTGATCGAAGATGCGCTGGTCGCCGGCGCCCATCCCGACGACCCGATGTCGGGCGAGATCCTCCACGTGCTGGGGGTCGATCTCTTGCGTCCCCTCCCGCACGACGAATCGCAACGCGTCGCGGCTCCCGGGGCCTACGACGCGGCGGAGCCGCAGAGCGATCCCTATCGGCTGATCGGAGGGCGGGGCGCGATCGTCTCGCAGCGCGTGGCCGGCCGTTATCATCTGCAGCCGGGGAGTACGTTTCGCGCGCTGGCCGGTGATCGGCCGGTGCGTCTCAAGGTCGTCGCGATCTTTCCGCCTTCGGTGCCGGGCATCGATTCGAGCGTCGTCTTCGTCGACATTGCGACGGCTCAGGAGATCTTTGGAAAAGTCGGCCTGCTCGATCGGATCGATCTCGTCGTCGATCCAGCTCGCATCGCATCGATCCGGCACGCCGTCGAAGGTGCGATCCCCTTCGGAACGCGCGTGATCGAGCCGAAGGTGCGCACCGCCGAGATCCAACGGATGCTGCGCAGCTTCGCACTGAACCTCGCGGCACTTTCGTACGTCGCGATGCTCGTCGGGATGTACTTGATCTACAACACGGTCGCGATCTCGGTCGTGCAGCGGCGACCCGAGATCGGAACGGTGCGCGCGCTCGGTGCGACGCGCCGCCAGATCTTCGCGACGTTCCTTGCCGAGGGCGTTGCGTTCGGAGTTTGCGGCTCGCTCGTGGGCCTCGCGCTCGGCGCTTTCCTCGCGCAATTTTCGGTCGGCGCCGTCGCGCAAACGGTCGATACGCTCTACGTCGGTACGCATGTCGATCGCGTCGATTACGCGCCGCTCCTGCTCGTCAAGGCGCTGCTCCTCGGGATCGTACTAGCCGCGCTGTCGGCGCTTGCGCCGGCGCTCGAAGCCGCTCGGACGCTCCCCGCGATCACGATGCGTGCCGCGGGTTACGAGAGCCGCGCCGGGCGGCCCGGTATCGGTCTCGCGCTTGCGGGTCTCGTCGCGTTCGTCCTCGCCGGGTTCGCGGCGAGGCTTCCCGCCGTCGACTCCGTGCCGGTCTTCGGTTACGCCTGCGGTCTGCTGATCGTTGCCGGTGCATCGCTCTGCATGCCGCTCGTCGTCGCCCGCGCCGCCGCGCTGCTGCGCGCGCTCACCGGCAAGCTCTCGCCGTGCGCCCGGCTCGCGGCCGCGAATCTGGGCGCCGCGCCGCGCCGCACCGCGGTCGCAGTGGCCGCTCTGATGGTCGCGATCGGGATGATGGTCAGCGTCGCAATTCTGATCGGTTCGTTCCGGGCGACCGTCGTCGCGTGGGCCGACGAGACGCTGAGGGCAGACCTCTTCGTGCGACCGCTCGGTCTGGTGGACGCTTCGATCGATTCACGCTTCGCACCGCGGGTCGCGACGAAGATCGCGGCGCTGCCCGGCGTCGCCGCGGTCGACACGCTCCGCGCAATCACCATTCCCTTCCACGGTTCTCTGACCACCCTCGCGGCGACCGACCTCGCCTCGCTCGTCGCGCGAAAGAAGGTTCGCTTCATCGGAAACGTCGATGCAGCTGCGCTCGCTCGCACGCTGCCGAGCTCCGACCGCGTGCTCGTCAGCGATCCGTTCGCCACTCGCTTCAACGTCTTCGAAGGAGACACGCTGCGCATCGAAACCCCGAGCGGCCCGGTCGATCTCAAGGTGGCTGCCCTCTACAACGACTACTCGAGCGACGGCGGCATCATCATCCTCGACTCGCGCACCTTCACCAAGCTCTTCCACGACGCTTCGTTCAACTCGCTGGCCATCTACGCCGAGCCCGGTACCGATCTCCAAAGCCTGCGCTCGCGCGTCATCCGGCGCCTCTTCCCGCTGCGCGTCGACGTTCAAACCACACGCGAATTGCGCAAACTCGTCATTACGATCTTCAACCGCACGTTCGCGATAACGTACGCGCTGTACGTCATCTCGATCGCGATCGCCGTGCTCGGGATCGTCAGCACGCTGTTCGCGCTCGTCCTCGAGCGGCGGCGCGAAATCGGCCTGATGCGCTACCTCGGACTGCGTGCGTCGGAAGTCCGCACCATGATCCTCTACGAAGCCGCTTACATCGGCGCGCTGGGAGGCTCGAGCGGCATTGCGGTCGGCATCCTGCTTGCGCTCTTGCTGATCTTCGTGATCAACCGTCAGGCTTTCGGCTGGCTGATCGAGCTGCACATGCCGTGGGAATTTCTCGCCACGTCGTTTGGGCTCGTCATCGTCGCGGCGCTGCTCGCTGGACTGTACCCCGCTCGCGTTGCAGCTCGCATCCGGACGGCGGAAGCGGTGCGGACCGAATGAGCCGGCCGTTCGGCGCGGTTCTTTTGGGCCTCACGCTCGCGCTGATGTCGCTGCCGGCGCGAAGCGGAGCCGGCGACCGGCTTGCCGATGGGTTCGAGAGCGCGGGCACGCCGTATGCGTTCTCGTTTCCGCGCGACCATGCGGCGCACAAGCAGTTCCAGAGTGAGTGGTGGTATTACACGGGGCATCTCGTAACGCGGAGCGGCCGGCGCTTCGGCTACGAGCTGACCTTCTTTCGCGTCGCGATGCGTCCGGGCGATCCGACGCCTGGGCCGGGACAGAGCCGTTGGCGCGGCACTCAGTTGTATCCGGCGCACTTCGCGATCACCGATGAGGCCGGTAAGGAATTCTTCTACACGAGCCGGTTTGCGCGGGAGGCGCTTGGGATGGGATCGTCGTCGAGCGACCGCCTCGAGGTGAAAGCGCTCGACTGGACGCTGACGGGCCGCAGCATGAACGATCGGCGCTTCGAAGAGATGAAGATGCACGCGCGCGAGCCGGACGGACCGGGCGGCGTCGTGGCCCTCGACCTCGTGCAGACGCCCGAAAAGCCGCCGGCGGTTCACGGCCGGGACGGAATCTCGAAGAAGGGGTCGTGCGCTTCGTGCGCGTCGCACTATTACTCGTACACGCGGTTGCGCTCGCGAGGGGCGTTGGCGTTCGGCGGGCAGCGCTTTGCGGTCGAGGGCATTTCGTGGATGGATCACGAGTTCGGCTCGGGTCAGCTGCAGCCCGATCAAACGGGCTGGGATTGGTACTCGATTCAGCTCGATGATGGCCGCGAACTCATGTTGTACGTGTTGCGTCAGAAGGGCGGAAGCGTCACGCCCGAGTCGAGCGGAAGCCTGATCGAGCGCGACGGGAGCGTCGAGTACCTGCCCCTCGCGGCATTCTCGGCGGTAGCGACGGGAAGCTGGAAGAGTCCGCATACCGGTGCGACGTATCCGAGTGGCTGGCGAGTGCGGGTTCCGCGCGCGGGAATCGACCTCGTGCTGAGGCCGGTGCTGGCCGATCAAGAGTTGGCGCTCACAACCGGCGAAGAGGTTTCGTATTGGGAGGGCGCAGTCGACGTCCAAGCTGCGAGTCGACCCGGCACGCAAGCCGGCGCGGGATACGTCGAGTTGACCGGTTACGCGGGGACGGTAACGCTGTGAGCGAGAAGTCGCGCTTCAAATGGATCCGATAAGAGCCGAGCTTCCGGCAGAGCGCACTCTTGACGAGCGCTACGGACGGATCGAGGCGGCGCTCGACAGGCGCGACACGCCGGCAGGCTGGCGCGCAGCTTTCACGGATTGGGACGCGCTGCGCCGTGAATGGTACAGCGGCCAAAACATGGTTCGTCTGCGCTATAGCCAGGACACGCGCAACGAGGAATTTCGCGCCGCGTTGCACGCGCTCGACGCTCGCACCCCCGGCGTCACCGCGCGGGACACGCGGGTGAAACGGCGTTTCCTCGACGGCGGAGCGCTGCGCGCGCCGCTCGAAGCGGAGCTCGGTCCGCAAGCCTTCGCGCTCTGGGATGCGGACGTGCACGCTTTTGACGTCGCGATAAGTGACCAGCTCGTCCGCGAGTCCGATTTAAGCCGTCAGTATACCGAGTTGCTGGCCGCAGCAACCGTCCCGTTCGCGGGAGAGGAGCGTTCGCTCGCCGGACTCGGCGCTTTCTTTGAAGACCCCGACCGGGAAAGGCGGCATGCGGCCGAAGTCGCGCGTTGGAGCGTTTTCGACTCCGCCGCCGAACGGCTCGACGCCATCTTCGACGAGCTCGTGCGCTTGCGCGACGGCATGGCTCGCACGCTCGGCTACGACAACTTCGTCGCTCTGGGCTATCGGCGCATGCGCCGAATCGACTACGGCCCGGCCGACGTCGCCCGTTACCGCGATGACGTCGTCGCGACGGTCGTTCCGGTCGTACTCGATCTCGTGCGGCGCTTCGGTGCGAAGGCGGGTCTGGACCGCGTCCACTTCTGGGACGAAAAAGTCCTCGCGCTTTCCGAGCGGGTTGCGCCCAAGGGTGACCGCGCTTGGATCGTCGATCGCGCGGTCGAGTCGTTGAGCGCGATCGCAGCGCCGCTCGGCGAGTTCGGCGCCATCATGAAGGAGCGCCGTTTACTCGATGTCGAGCTGCGTCCGGGCAAAGCGTTCGGCGCATACTGCACGATGTTTCCCACCGCGGGCGTGCCGTTCGTCTTCGCGAGCTTCAACGGAAGCAGCGCCGACGTCAAGACGCTGATGCACGAGCTCGGGCACGCGTTCCAGGGGTACAGCAGCCGGAACAAGACTACCCTCGACTACGTGAAGGCAACGCTCGAGTCGGCGGAGATCCACTCGATGGCGCTGGAATATCTTTCCTGGCCGGAGATGGAGCGTTTCTTCGGGGCAGATGCGGATGCGTATCGCCGCGCGCACCTGCTCGACGCCTTATTCTTCTTGCCGTACGGCGTCGCGTTCGACCACTTCCAGCATCTGGTCTACGAGAACCCTGGCGCGACGCCGGCCGAACGGCACGCGATGTGGCGTGAGATGGAGCGCCGCTATCTGCCCTGGCGCAACTACGGCGATCTCGCCTTCCCGCGTAAGGGCGGCCTCTGGCAAGAGAAGCGGCACGTCTACCTCTACCCGTTCTACTACATCGACTACACCCTGGCGCTCTGCTGCGCGCTCCAATTTTGGGAGAAAGCACGCGGCGACCGCTCGCGCGTGCTCGAGGCATACGTCGCGCTTTGCGGGCGCGGCGGTGAGGCGCCGTTCCGCGAACTCGTGCGCTCCGCCGGACTGCGCTCGCCCTTCGACGGCGAAGCGTTGGGTGAAGTTGTCAGGGCCGCCAGCGCAACGTTCCGATAGCGGGCCCCAGATGCGCCGGCGAGCCTGCGCTACGCGGCTCGCCGGAGTTCGCGCCGGGCGCCTCGCCGTTCGAAGAATTCGACCTCGAGCGCGCAATCGAAGCAGCTGACCGCGAGCTGGTAAGCCGGGTCGAACGGCTCGTCGTGGAGCCGGCGACATCCGGGACACTCGTACAGGGTGGACATAGGCAACCTCCTGAGCGAGACTTTCTCACCAGGGTGTGCCACCTGTCTGGCACCCCCGTCAAACGTGGTCGCCTATTGACGAGAGCAGACAAGGAAGTGAGCCCGTCGGCAAGCATTGGCACCCCGAGAGAGTGAAGAAGATGCTGACGTCACGGATAGGTGGCTGGTACTGTCCGCTGTGCGAGCCGGACCGCGTTTCGCCGTTCGTAGATTCGAAGAACCTGAGGCATACGTGCCCCGGTCGGCTCGGGCAGTCTTGACCGGCCAATACCAAACGAGGTCGTATATCGATGCGCTCGGTAAGCGTCTCGCCTCTGGGAAGCAGACTGAGCGGGATCTCGAGGAGCTGGCATCCTTTCAACGTTCCTTCTTGCCGGCCTACGAACAGATGTTAGCCGGCGTGCGGAACTGTGGGTTCGAGCCGTCCGGCCGGTATCCCAAGACGAATTTCGCGATCGTCGCGAAGCTACAGCGTGAGAAGACGCGGCTGACGACGATGCAGGACATTGCCGGTTTACGCATCGTTGTAGCCAATCTTGCGGCTCAGGATGAGGCCGTCGAGAAACTGCGCGGACTTACGGACTGTAAAGTCAAAGACCGACGCGACAAACCGAGCGGCGGTTACCGCGCCGTACACATCATCTTCGTCGTAGACGGTTATCCCATCGAGGTTCAGGTGCGGACGAAACCAGCACTATTGGGCGGAGTTGTCTGAGAAGGTGGCAGACAGCGACCCGGCCATAAAGTATGGCGGCGGCCCGGAAGAGGTGCGTCGATCTCTGCTGAGAGTGTCGAAGCTGGTCGAAACCCTAGAGCAGGGTCGGTTCTCGCGGGACTCGGAGGCCGAGGAGATTATCGCGGACGAGATGCTGAAGGTAATCGCGGAGGTCGACCTTATAATCGGGGAGGGGAGGCAGTCGTGATCTTCGTCATTCAGTACAACCGCTCGCGCGGCAAGATCGAGCAGCTACATGCGTTCACCGACGAGGAGCGCGGCGCTGGCGATACTGTTCGCGCGCATTTGGAGAGGGCCGCGATTGTGCGCGAGGGGCGCACCGACGTCGAGGTCGTTACGCTCGAGGCGGAATCGGAGGAGGCGTTGCTTCGTACGCATCGCCGCTACTTCGCCGATCTGAAGCAGCTCGCGGAGACTTCTCCGGCAGCCTAAACGCGCGGCAGACCTTTTCGGAATCAAGGCTCCGGGCGCGGTCTCGGCCAACCCTTTCCGTTCGTCCGTCGTGACGATAGGTGCAATGAAAGAATCGCACGGAGCTTTGATCGTCACCGGCGCGAGCCGGGGGATCGGTGCCGCGGTGGCGCGCCTGGGCGCTGAGCGCGGCTATCGCGTCGCGGTGAACTACTCGACGAGCTCAAAATCTGCGCGCGAGGTGGTCGACGGAATCGAATCGGCCGGCGGCCGAGCCGTTGCGATCGAGGCCGACGTTTCGAACGAGGCCGGCGTGCTCAAACTCTTCGCGTCGGCCGAGCGCGAGTTAGGCAAGATCGAGGCGCTCGTGAACAATGCCGGCATCATCGGCGCCGGCACGCGCGTCGATGCGCTCGACGCCGAAACGTTGCAGCGCGTACTGAATCTCAACGTCACCGGTACGATCTTGTGCGCGCGCGAGGCGGTTCGCCGCATGTCGACCCGTCACGGTGGTTCGGGCGGGGCCATCGTCAACGTGTCGTCACTGGCTTCGCGCCTCGGAAGCGCCGGCGAATACGTGCACTACGCCGCTTCGAAAGGTGCGGTTGATTCATTTACGATTGGTCTCGCGCGCGAGGTCGCGGGGGAGGCAATTCGCGTGAACGCGGTTGCTCCGGGCTTGATCCAAACCGGGATCCACGCGTCGGCGGGCGATCCGGGACGGCTCGAGCGCTTATCAGGGAACGTCCCAAGCGGTCGCGCCGGCAGAGCGCAAGAAGTCGCCGAAGCGATTCTCTGGCTCTTGTCGCCGGCTGCGTCATACGTGACGGGAACGATACTCGAAGTCGGCGGCGGCCGTTAGATCTGTTCGACGCGCTCGATTTCGGGGCAGGCGGCCCGGACCGATGCCTCGATCGCCAACTTGAGCGTGGCCGTCGACATCGCGCAACCTCCGCAAGCGCCGACCATCTGCACGTAGGCGACGTCGTCTTCGATACGGATCAGCCACACGTCGCCGCCGTCGGCGAGAATGCCCGGGCGGACGCTCGCGAGAGCGGCTTCGACGCGTTCGCGAAGTCCGTCGGTCACCGTATCCATCTCGTTTTCTTCAACCACGGTCAGCGCGAGGGCGTTGCGCTAGATGAAGGGTGCGCCCGAAAGGAAGGCCAGCAACGCGAAAAGGCTGACGACGAAGAAGAGGGAGACCCCGCGGCCCGCAATGGCCTCGTCGTTCGGCCGTTCGTCCGTGCGTCGCGTGACGGAGCGGGCGAACTGCCAGGCGAGGGGAAGGGTGAGCACTTCCATGAGCGCCAGGGCCGGTGGCGCCCCGGCCAGCAGAGCCACGGCGACGCCCGCGTAGATCGCAAGGCAGGCGGCATAAGCGATCGGGAGGACGCCTCGTTCGCCCAAGCGGACGATGAGATTGCGCTTTCCGGTGGCGCGGTCGGCGGCCACGTCGGGAAACTCCACGCCGAGCATCATCGCGATCATCGCCGCCGCTCCGGGCAGCGTGGTCGCCAGCGCTAACCAGCTCAACGTGCCGGTCTCGGCGGCGTAGGTGCAGAGCGGCACCAGCATGGCGACGACGAGGGCCGCGTTGAGTTCGCCGAGCCCGCGGCCGAGCAAACGCGCAGGCGGCGCGGAGTAGGCCCAGGCGAGGACGCCCACGAGCGCGGCCACGAGGGCCGCCACCTGCAGCCCCCGGCTCGCCAGGAGCGCGCAGCCCGCCGCGCCGAGCGCGGCGCAGCCGAGCGCGGCAATGAGGCCGGTCGAGGGGGGCAGCGTGCCATCGACGAGGGCGCCGCTGCCGCCGGAGAAGGGCGTCCGGACCGCCTGTTCGTCAGCGGCGCGGTCGAAATAGTCGTTGGTGTAGTGGGTCATCAGATGGAACGCAACGACCGTGGCTTGAGCCAGCAGAAACGGGCCCCAGGCGAAGCTCGCCCGCTCGTAGGCTGCGACCGCGCCGCCCAGACCTCCGCCGACGAAGCCGCCGGCCAGGAACTTGAGCCGCGAGAGCCTGACGAAGGCGAGAACCCTCAGCACGATTGGGCGCGCTTCGGATGGCGAAGGAAGCTCCCTGCGCGCGACGCAAAATGAGCTTTCACAGCGCAAAAAGATGACGCAGCAACTGACCAGGCCGGCCCCGCGAAAGACCGCGGGCGGCCGTCCAAAAGTTCAATCGGTCGACCGGACCCTCGACGTCCTCGAGGCCCTTGCCTCACGTCGCGGAGCGACCGGGATCAGCGAACTGTCGCAGATCGTGGGCCTCCACGTCAGCACCGTCCACCGCTTGCTAGCGACGCTCGTCGATCGCGGTTACGTTCGTCAAGACCCCGACAGTTCGCGCTATCATCTCGGCTCGCGCGTCTTCACCTTGGCCAGCGCCGCCGACGTGCATCTGGATTTGCGCCTGGTTGCGCGACCCTATCTCGAGCGCCTGATGCGAAATTCGGGCGAAACGGCGAATCTCGTGACGGCAAGCGATGACGAAGTCGTTTACCTCGACCAAGTCGCCAGCATGCATCTGGTCAAGATGTTCACGTCGCCCGGGATGCGCGCGCCCCTCTATTGTACCGGAAGCGGTAAGGCGATACTGGCCTTTCGCGCGGCCGAGGACACCGATCGAGTCCTCGGCGCGCAACTTGCGCCGCGCACGCCCAAGACGCTCGTGACGCGCGGCGCGCTCGAGACGGAGCTCGCCCGGATCCGCGAGCGCGGCGTCGCCATCGATGACGAGGAGATGGAAGAAGGCGTGCGCTGCATCGCTGCCGCGATCTTCGATCGTCGCAGCGAAGTTGTAGGCGCTATTTCGGTTTCCGGTCCGACGACGCGCCTGACGCTCGAACGCGTCGAGCGCTTGTCGCCGATCGTCAAAGCTTTAGCCGGCGAACTCTCAGGTCAACTCGGTTTCGAAGGCGCGCGCGAATAGGTTCTGCGGGATGCAGATCATCGCCGCCGCGACCCGGGCATGGGGAAAACCACCGGGAAGTTGACTCTCACCGTGCGCACGAGGATCTGTCCGAATCCGCCGGGGTTGGGGTAGAACGACGCAAAGCCCGTGACTTGACCCGTCTGTGATTGACCGCCGGGTGCGTACTGCGTTACCGTGCCCGCGGTGGCATCCGAAACGTAGAGATTGTTCGCGGAATCGATGCCGAGCGACGGCACCGAAGCCACAGCCTGCACGATTGTGTGAGTGAGATCGGGACACTGCACGGGAACGCCGTCCGGCCCGGCGGCGCCCGCCGCCTGATCGTACACGAGCACGCCCGACTTGCCGCCTAACGCGTAGTCGAACGAAACGTACTCGATTTCGGTCGTGTCGACGGCCATCTCGATCGCGTTTTCATCGTGCAAACCGCCTGTGGCGTCGGCGTTCGGGCTGCCGAAGAGCTCTTGGGTGAGCTTCCCGCCGGTGTACTGTTGCGCGAGCAAGAAGCGCACGTCGTCACCGCTCACGGGCGAAGTGGAATCGAACGTGCACACCCCTGGTTTGAAGGAGAACGGAATCGGCGTTATCGCGTAGCTCGGCAAGAACTGGCGCAAGATCCAAACGCCGCCCGCCGGATCCGATACGATATCTGCGGTCGGCGCTTGCGCTGCAACCTTGTGAGAGGGCATCGTCACGCTCGCGCTCTTGCTGAACTCCGCGGTTACGAACGCCTGCGCCGGGGTGATACCCGCAATCGTCACATCGTTGGCATTGAAGCCGGTCCACACGCTTCCCGCAGCGTCGAATCCGATCCGAGGCCAGGTGACGAGGCCGCCGGTGTTGCCGTTCGGCTCGGCTAACGTGCGTACCGGAGCGTTGGAGCCGACCCTGTACTGCTGGATCAGGTCGTTGCTCTTCGACGAACACGCGGCGATGTAGAAAGTGCCGGAGGAATCGTCGAACGCGATGAAGCCGCTGCCGGGGACTTGCGGAAAACACAAACCGGATTGTGACTGCGTCGACGTCGTCGAGCCGAGCGCGAACTGATAGACGGTGCCTTGACCTCCGGCGCTCGATTCCATAGCGTACAGATTGCCGCTAGCGTCGGCCGTAAAGGCTCCTGCGCATAACCCGGCGACGGCGAACGGCGACCCGATCGAAGCTAGATTCGGAAGCTCAAACGCCACAACGTCGTTGCACGCTGCGCCCGAAGAGCCGCTCAAGAAGAGCACGTCGAGCGGGCTCCCCATGGGAGACGGTGACGGCGTCGGCTTGGTAACCGAAGGCGTCGACTTGCTGCAGCCCGCAGCGACGGCGAGCGCGGTCAAAACGAGTGCGAAGAGGGTCTGTCTCATTGCGGCGTTACTCCAGTTCTCACTGATCCGGTTCAACGAAAGGTGTCGGCGTCCGCCCGAGGCAAAGCCAGCGCCGAGATGCTGCTCGGCGCGATCGACGTAGGAACGAACTCGATCCATCTGATCGTCGTGGAGCTCGATCCCCGTTTCGGCACGGCGCGAACGCTCCTCAAGGCCCGTGAAATGGTGCGTCTCGGCGGTGGAGAAGCGCTGGCGCGCGGTCACCTCAGCAAGAAAGCCGTGCAACGAGGCGTCGCGGCGATCGCCAAATTCGCCGACGCAGCCAGGGCCGCCGGTGCAGCAGATGTGCGCGCGGTCGCAACTTCTGCGGTGCGAGAGGCCGGCAATCGTGAGGAGTTCCTGGCGGCGGTTCGAGCGACCAGCGGCATCTCGATCGAGGTTCTCGGCGAAACGGAAGAAGCGCGGCTGATTCACTTGGGCGTCAGCCGCGGCTATCCGATCGGCGACCGCGTCGCGTGCATCTTCGACATCGGCGGCGGTTCGACGGAGTTCATCGTCGCCGATTCGGAACGTCCGTATTTCTTGCACAGCGTGCGGCTCGGCAGCTTGAGGCTCTTCGACGAATACCTTCGCGACGGCGAAAGTCAGCTCCGCTACGCCGCGCTGGACGCGAACGTCAAACACGTTCTCGACCGCTTCATGCCGCAGCTCAAAGAGTATCGCTTCGACTTGTTAATCGGAACCTCGGGGACCGTGATGGGTTTGGCGGCACTCGACGCCGCCGGCTCCGGCGTCCCCGAGCAAAGGGCGCACGGCTACGTTCTGCGTCTCGAACGGTTGCGCGAACTGCAAACCACGATGCGCCGCTTAACGCCGGCCGAAAGGCGCAAGCTTCCCGGCATGAACCCTCGCCGCGGCGACATCATCGTAGCAGGCAACGCGATCGTCATCGCCATTATGGAGTCGCTGGGGCGAGACGAGCTGATCGTTTGCGAACGGGCTCTGCGCGAGGGCGTCGTCGTCGACTACATCGAACGCAACCTCGCGGTGGCGCGGCGTTTAGGCGACGAGCGCACGCGCCGTTTCGACGCGGCCCACGAACTTGCGCGGCGCTTCGGCCACAGCGGCGTGCACGAGAACCACGTCGCGGGCCTCGCGTTGCAGCTCTTCGACCTTCTCGGCGAAGTCCACCGTTTCGAACCGGCCGAACGCGACGTGCTCTTTGCCGCGGCGCTGCTCCACGACATCGGCCGCGCCATCTCGCCCAGCGCGCACCACAAGCACGGCGCGTACATCGTGCGCCACGCCGGCCTCGCCGGTTGGCGGGCCGAAGAGATCGAACTGATCGCCGCACTCGTGCGCTACCATCGCAAGTCGCTGCCCAAACCAACACACGAAGAGTGGATCGCAGCTTCGCCGGTCTTGCGCGAGAGAATCTCCGGCTTAGCGGGCATCCTGCGCGTCGCCGATGGGTTGGATCGCCGCCGCCTCGGCGTCGTCACCTCGATCGGTGCCGAGATCGCGCCCGGCAAGGTCCGTCTCGCGCTCGAGGCCTCTCAGGGCGTCGAGCCGGAAATCGAAGGGGCGCTCTTCAAGTCCGAGTTATTCGAGCAGGCGTTCAACGTCGCGCTCGGAGTCGAAGCTGCGCCGCGGTCGCCCTACGACTCGTCTTTCGGCGAGAGCGAGCCGAGCGCCGACGAGATCGACGCGGCAAGACTCTCGGGATAGGGCGGAGCATCCGAACCCTTCCAAAGGTCGCGCAGCGATTCGGTGGCGCGCTCGCGCTCCAACAAGGCAGCTTCGCGGCGAGCCTGGATGCCCGCGATGCGCGGGTCGCCGTCGGGCAAATGATCGGTAAGGTCGTCGTAAAATCGCACGAACGCGTCGACGTCGGCAATCGTTCCCAAGCGTTCTTGAGCCAGCGCGAGCGAATCGAGCGCCTGATGGCACGACTCGCCCAAGATTCCGGTAAAAAATTCGAGCGTATAGCGCAAGCGTTTGACGGCAATCCGGGTTGCGTGCAAGTCTTCGTCGCGCTTGCTCTGGAGCGCCCGCTTCGCACAGGCGAGCAACTTGCGCAAGCGCCGTTCGATCTTGCGTTGCGCGAAAGGGCGCAGATGCTTGTTACGCATCGGCGAGCGCTGCAACGAATGCGTCGGGATCGAACTGAGAATACTCGATCGCGAATTCAGCGAGGGAACGGCGCCGGCGCGCGCCGAGCGTTTCGATCGCGTAAGCGATTCCCGGCGCCTCCGCTTCGGTCGCTCCGGCCAGCGCCGCGCGCAGGACCGCCAGGTGGACGTCCGCATCGCGCACCGCGCCGAGCCGGCGGCCGACGCGGCGCGTCGCTTCACGGTATTCGGTGAAGCGTCCTTTGGGAAAGGCTCCCTGAAACGTGGACATCGCGGTCCGAAGCCGCCGGATCGCAACGCGCATGTCGTGCGTCGCCTCGACGTCGTTTCGCAGTACCCCGGGTGCTTCGGCTGCCACCGCCGAAACCAAGCTCTGCAGGATTGCGCGCGCCGCGTCCCCGAGCGGCATTTCCGGAGTCAGGCCGTCGTAGCGAGCTCTAGCCACAAGTTCCCTCCTTGCTCGATGCGACGATCTTGGGTTATGTTTACCGCGGGAGATTACCGGCTTGGCCGAGGAGGCCTGTGAACGGAGATACGAACGTGGTGGTCGCGGCGCCGGGAACCAAGAAGATTTTGATCGTCGACGACGAGTCCGCGATCCTTCAGACGCTCCGCTTCAACCTCGAACGGAGCGGTTATGCGGTCGCGACGGCCGGCGACGGCCGCTCGGCGATCGCGCTGGCTGCGAGCGAACGCCCGGACCTCGTGATCATGGACATCATGCTGCCGGTTCTCGATGGGATCGAAGCGTGCAGGGAGATCCGCAAAACGAGCGGCGTTCCGATCATCATGCTCACCGCCAAGGATCAGGAGATCGACAAGGTTTTGGCCCTCGAACTCGGGGCGGACGACTACGTCACCAAACCTTTCTCGCTCCACGAATTCCTCGCGCGCGTGAAAGCTCGCCTGCGCCGGCGTAACGGAAACTCCGAGGGCCCGCGTAGCGAGGCGATCGAGGCCGGCGAAATCGTGCTCGATCCGTCGCGCCAATCGCTCGTCGTACGGGGGCGCGAAGTTTCGCTCGCTCCGAAGGAATTCAGTCTGCTCCACGTGCTCATCGAAAATCGGGGGCGGGTCGTCACCCGGCAAGCCTTGCTCGATAAGGTTTGGGGTTACGATTTCGAAGGCGAGCACCAGACGATCAGCGTCCACGTTCGCTGGTTGCGCGAGAAGATCGAGATCGACCCGAACAATCCGCGGCACATCATCACCGTGCGCAGCCGCGGCTATATGTTCAAGGAGTAGGATGCTCTGGGACGACCTCTTGGCGCTGGGCGCCGGCGCCTTGGCGGGCGCGCTTCTGACGGGCCGGTTCCGCGAGACGCGAAGCGAGGCCCAAGCGGAGACGCCGCTCGAGCGGCTCGAACCGGATTCACGCTTCGAGCAGCTGCTGCGCTCGCTAACGGTCGGAATCCTTACGCTCGACGGCCACGGATACATCACTTCGCTCAACGCCGCGGCGAGTGCGATCTTCGACCTCGGCGGCCGCCCCGTGCTTGGCAAAGCCATCATCGAGGTGATCCCCTCGTACGATCTCGACCGGCGCGTACGTGACGCGCTGAACGGCCATCCCTCGCGCGGAGCGATCCCGCTCAGCGCGCGCCAATACGAGCGCTTCTTGACGGTAACGACGCTGCCCATCGACGGAGCCGAGGGTGCGATCGTGATCGCGAACGACGAGACGCGCCTGCACGAGCTGGAACAGACGCGGCGCGATTTCATTTCGAGCGTCTCGCACGAGCTGCGCACGCCGCTCTCGTCGGTCAACTTGATGATCGAAACGATTCTCGAGACGGGCGGTGAGGCCGAAGCGATCGAGATGTTCTTGCCGCAGATCAAGCGCGAGGTCGATCGCATGGTGCATCTCGTCGAGGACCTGCTCGACCTGAGCCGAGCCGAGGCGGGCCGCATGCGACTCCGCCGCGAGGACGTCGACCTCTACAGCGTGGCCTCGAACATTCTCAAGACGTTCCAGCCGCGGGCCGACCAGCTTGGCGTGACGCTCAGCCTCGACGGGACGACCACTCGCGTCGACGGCGATCCCGACCGTTTAGCGCAAGTACTCGTCAACCTGGTCGACAACGCGCTGCGCCACACGCCTGCCGGAGGTACTGTTTCCGTCGACGTGCTTGGAGCCAGACGATTTCGCGACGCTATCGGTGCGCGACACCGGCGTCGGGATCCCATACAGCGACCTGCCGCATCTGTTCGAGCGCTTCTACGTCGTCGACCGCTCGCGGGCGCGTGAGCTCGACCGGCACGGGCCTCGGCCTCTCGATCGTCAAGCAGATCGTCGAGGCGCACGGCGGTACCGTCGACGGCCGACTCGGAGTTCGGCCTGGGCGCATCGTTCACGTGCATATTCCCCGTCGCGCGCCCGGTGAGTTTAGCGCCGGCCGCCGCGAGGTTGACCCGAAATAGGGTGCCGATAAGCATGCGCAGCTCTGCACACCCCGCGACCCTGCTTTTGGGGGTGCTCTTGCTCGGTCCACTGGCCGGGCTCGCGGATACGTCGATCTCCGCAGCAGGTTCGACGGCGCTCCTGTCTCTGATGAAAGCATTCGCTTCCCGCCTACCAAGCAAACCACCCAGGCGTCAGCATCAGCGTGAGCGGTGGCGGGTCCGAGCTCGGCATCGCGCAAGTCGCTGCGAAAGCCGTCGACATGGGGAACTCCGACATCGTGTCCACCAATCCCGACCTGGTCGATCACAAGGTTGCCGTCGTCGGCTTCGCCGTCATCACGAATCCGAGCGCCGGCGTCACGAACCTGACCAAGAAGCAACTGCAGGACGTCTACTCGGGAAAAGTCACGCAACTGGAAAGACGTCGGGGGCAAGGACGCAAAGATCGTCGTCATCAACCGTCCGATCGGTTCCGGCACGCGCGCGGTCTTCCAGAAGACGATCATGGGGAGCTTGAAGCTCACGGAGACCGGCGGTACGCTAGGAGAGAACGGTACGGTCGTGATCGCCGTTGCCACCACCCCTGGTGCCACGACTTACGCGACCTTCTCCGCCTCTCGTTCCAAGGAGAGGATCGTCGAGGTCTCGATCGACGGCGTCGCCCCAACCGACGAAAACGTGCAGAGCGGCGAGTGGCCGATATGGTCCTACGAGCATATCTACACGAACGGGCCGGCGTCGACCGAGGTTTCGCGCTTCATCGCCTTTATCCACAGCAGTTCGGCGATTCTCAAGCAACTCGGATATATTCCGATCGGCGACATGAAGGTTTCTGCAACCGACCGCTGACGGCCGGCCCAAGCGGGGCCGGCCGACATAAGGCGCCTTAAGCTGACACCCTAGGGCTTTGTGTTCAGCGCGCTCGAGGGGCGCAAGCAGCTGCCGCTTATTTAAGTACGGGATAAGTCGCGCTTAACGTGGTCTTGCGACACTGAGAGAAGATGGCGATTGGTCAATGCGCGGACCGCGATGTCGTGCAAACTTAAGCCCTTAATTTGACCTTAATGATTACTTAAGGTAATGTGTCCGCGGCGCAATGCACTCCGAGTAATTGTTAGAGGTTTGGAGAAAGGGTTGTGAAAGTGCGCTACCGCCTTTTAGTACCGGCAACACATTCAAAGGAGCACTTTGTGGACGAACGTCGTGGATGGCGTAGAAGTCTTATCTCGCTTGCAGCCGCGGTCGGCGCTTCGGCTCTCGTTCTCGGGCCGGCTGTCGCCGCAACGCAGATAACCGGAGCCGGAGCGACCTTCCCGTACCCGTTTTTTTCTAAGGCATTTTACGCGTATAGTCAGTCGCACCCGGATGTGAACATCAACTACCAGTCGATTGGGAGCGGCGGCGGCATCCAGCAGTTCACTGCGAAGACCGTCGATTTCGGCGCCTCGGACGTACCCATGAACGCGGAAGAGCTGAAGCGTGCGGAAGCCTCCGGGGGGCCGGTGATTCAGTTTCCCACCACTCTGGGCGGGGAGGCGATCACGTACAATCTCCCGGTCGTCATCAAGGGCGGTCTGAGGCTGACGCGTGAGCTCGTAGCTGAGATCTACTTGGGAAAAATCACGAAGTGGAACGATTCCGCAATCGTCAAGCTCAACCCCGGCAACGAGCTGCCGGACCTAACGATTGTCCCCGTGAACCGGTCCGACGGGTCGGGCACCACGTACCACTTTACCGATTTCCTCGCCTCGGTCTCTCCCGAGTGGAAGAAGAAGGTGGGGACGGCAAAGAGCGTGCAATGGCCCGCGGCAGGCAGCGTCGGTGGGAAGGGAAACGAAGGCGTTGCCGGCCAAGTCCGTCAAACGCCCGGAGCGATCGGTTACGTTGAGCTCGCCTACGTGATAGAGAACCATATGAATCAAGCGATGATTCAAAATAGAGCGGGTAAGTGGCAGTTCTGTACCGCGGCCGGCGTGAAAGCCGCAGCTGCAACGAAGCCTGCCGTATCGCCGACGGACTTCTCCATCGTCGACACATCACCGACTGACGCGTGGCCCATCTCGGGCTTTTCGTGGGGAATGGTGTACAAGAACCCGAGCGATAAAGTGCGCGCCAAGCTCGTGCGAGACGCGCTCGAGTGGTTGGTGACCGAAGGACAACCGATTGCCGGAACCCTGGACTACGTACCGCTGCCATCGGCGGTGCAGGAGTACGCGAAGAAGCAACTTGACGGGATGAGCGTCTAAGCTCAACGGAACCTGGCCACCGAGGGGCGCGTTGCACGCGCCCCTCGCCCCGTGATCTCAACGGAAGTTTTGGCGACTTTGCAAGACGTAGCGCCCCCGCGGCCGGGGCCGAAGGGCAGCCTGACCGTCTCAGACAGCATGCGCAGCTCGCGTCATGCCGACCGGCTCTTCATGTGGGCCGTGTATGGTTCGAGCGCGCTGTTCGTGCTCGTCGTCGTAGGCCTTTTCGTGGAGCTCGTCTCGGGCTCGTGGCTTGCTTTGCGGACTTTCGGCTTGAGCTTCCTTTGGACGAGCCAGTGGAATCCCGTGACCAATCAGTTTGGCGCTTTGCCGCTGATCTACGGCACGGTCGTCAGCTCCGGGATAGGCATCCTCCTCGCGGGCGGGATAGGGATTTTCGCCGCCGCGTACCTTTCGGATTTTGCGCCGAAGCTCGTTGCGCAGCCGCTCGTGTTCATGATCGAGATGCTCGCCGCCGTCCCTAGCGTCGTTTTCGGCCTTTGGGGCCTTTTTGTGCTCGCGCCGATCCTGAGAAATTATGTCGACCCCTTCTTGCAAGCAAAGTTCGGGTTCTTGCCGATCTTTTCGGGGCCGATTTACGGCACGTCGTTATTTACCGCCGGTGTCATTTTGGCGATCATGATCGTCCCCACAGTGACGGCGATCTCGCGCGAGGTGATCAAGGCCATCCCGAACGACCTGCGCGAGGGTTCCGCTTCGCTTGGAGCGACGCGTTGGGAAACGATGTGGAAGGTCGTGCTTCCCGCAGCTCGCGTCGGCATCTTCGGCTCGCTGATCCTCGCGCTCGGACGAGCGCTCGGCGAGACCATCGCGGTCACTATGGTCGTCGGAAACAAGCCGGCCATCGCTGCTTCGCTGTTCTCTCCCGGGTACACGCTTCCGAGCGTCATCGCAAACGAATTCACCGAAGCCACGACCGACGTTTATCTCAGCGCGCTCATCGAGCTCGGGCTCGTCCTTTTCATCGTCAGCATGATCGTAAACGGCGTCGCGAGATTTCTCACGCTAACTGTTATGCGGGGAAGCCGCTGAGTGGCGAGCGCAGTCGTGGAGGGTCTTTCGGGCGCGCCCGGGGCCGATCGCAATTTGCGATTGCGGCACGCCTCGAGCGCCGTCGGCGTCGGTTTTGCCGCGCTTTGCTCCGGCGTCGCCGCTTCGACGCTCTTAATCATCTTCGGCTACGTCATCGTCCAGGGCATCACCGCCATCAATCCCGCTTTCTTTTTAGCGCTGCCGCGGCCGGTCGGAATGACGGGGGGCGGCGTTGCGAACGGGATCGTCGGCAGCTTCATCATGGTCGGAATTGCCGCCGTCATCGCGGCGCCCGTTGGAATCCTCGTCGGGATATTTCTCTCGCTCTTCAGCAAGGGCGCGGTCGCCGAAGGCGTGCGTTTCCTCGCAGACGTGCTATCGGGAGTTCCGAGCATCGCGATCGGCCTTTTTGCCTACACGCTTTTCGTTGCGCCGTTCAAGCACTTCTCGGCGCTCTCGGCGTCGGTCGCGTTCGCGATCCTCATGCTGCCGATCATCATCCGAACGTCCGAAGAAGCGATCCGGAGCGTCCCGCCGACTATCCGCGAGGGCGCCCTCGCACTCGGAATGTCGGCCTACTCCGCGACGGTGCGCATCGTCGTGCCCGCCGCCCGTTCGGCGATCATCACGGGTTTGCTGCTCGGTATCGCACGGGTGACCGGCGAGACCGCGCCGCTGCTATTCACCGCGTTTGGAAGCCAGTTCTGGGAGCTCAACCCGACAAATCCAATGGCGGAACTCTCACTGCAGGTCTTCACCTACGCCATCTCTCCCTACGACGACTGGCATCGCCAGGCGTGGGCCGGCGCGCTCATCTTGATCGTGGTCGTTTTCCTGTTGAATCTGTTCGCGCGCATCGCCCTGCGTTCACGGGTGGCGGCAAGATGACGGTTTGGACTCAACCCGAGCGAGCGAGCGAGCAAATCGCCGACGCGCCTGCTCTGGCGACGGAAAACCTTTCCGTTTACTACGGGAAGCGGATCGCTGTCGAAGGTGTGAGCATTGCTTTTCCGCGCAAGGGCGTGACTTCGCTAATCGGCCCCTCAGGTTGCGGAAAGACGACAATCTTGCGCAGCCTCAACCGAATTCACGAAACCGCGAGTCAAGGCGGAACGGTTACGGGGAAAGTCTTGCTCGACGGCGAGGACATCTACGGGCCTGACGTCAATCCCGTCGCGGTCCGGCGACGAATAGGGATGGTATTCCAACGGGCTAACCCTTTCCCGACGATGTCGATAGCCGACGACACCGTCTCCGGCCTGCGCTTCGCGATGGGCATCCGCTCGAAGAACGTACTGCGCGAGGCGGCCGAACGCGCGTTACGCCTCGCATTTCTCTGGGACGAGGTTAAGGATAAGCTAGGCAATCCCGGGGTCTCGCTCTCGGGCGGACAACAGCAGCGCTTGTGTATCGCGCGAGCGCTGGCTACGGATCCCGAGATTCTCCTCATGGACGAGTCGACGTCGGCTCTCGACCCGATCGCAACGGCTCAAATCGAGGAGTTGATGGCGTCGCTGGCACGGGACTATACGATTATTGCCGTCACGCACAATATGCAGCAGGCGGCTCGCGTCTCCGAATACACGGCCTTCATGTTGGCCGGCGAAGAACGGATTGGACGTCTCGTCGAATTCGGAGAGACCAAGCAAATGTTTACGCGACCGAAAGAGAAGCGGACGGAAGATTACATTACGGGAAGGTTCGGGTAATTCGGTGTTGGCGGAAGCGCGTATCTTGCCGGCGCAGAAGATGTCCGTCGAAGACCTCAATGTGTACTACGGCGACTTTCACGCGCTCCGCGACGCATCGTTGCAGATTCAAGCGAACCATATCACGGCGTTGATCGGTCCGTCGGGTTGTGGCAAGTCAACCTTTCTCCGCGCGCTCAACCGCATGCACGATCTCACCCCCAGCGCCCGGGTGATCGGTTCGGTCACGCTGGATGGCGTGGACATCTACGGGCGTCAGGTCGACGCCGACTCGATACGCCACCGTATTGGAATGGTCTTCCAGCGGCCTAACCCGTTCCCGCAGTCGATCTTCGACAACGTCGTGTATGGTTGCCGCTTGCAGGGCGAGCGAAATCGGAAGCAGCTGATGGAGATCTGCGAACTCAGCTTGCGTCAGGCGGCGCTCTGGGACGAAGTCAAGGATCGCCTCGACCGCTCCGCGCTCGGTTTGTCAGGTGGACAGCAGCAACGCCTGTGCATCGCTCGCGTGATTGCCGTCAAGCCGCAAGTAATTCTCATGGACGAGCCTGCCGCGGCCCTCGATCCGATCGCGACGTCAAAGATCGAAGACTTGCTGGAAGTGTTGAAGCGCGACTATACGGTCGTCATCGTGACGCACTCGATGCAGCAAGCCGCACGCGTCTCCGACATCACGGCTTTTTTCTTGCTCGGCGAGTTGATCGAAGTCGGCGCGACGGCCGACATCTTTACCAAGCCGAAAGACAAGCGCACCGAGGATTACATCACCGGACGCTTCGGATAAGGCGATCGGCTCGGTGTAGCTCTCTATCGCGACAGATGAGGCTCTCATGTAAAGATCCGCACGGCTGAGGAAGCCTTCCCCTGAAGCCTCGAAGAGTTGCGAGGGGACCCGACGAAGTCCGCGCGGATGCTCGCGCAAACCGGCACGGTTCCGTCTGGGAAGCTCCCCGCGCACATGAGCGCCCTGCGCAAGCTCAGCGCCGCTCCAGGCCTTACGTTGCAAGATACCGCCGTGCCGGAGACGGGACCGACCGACGTCCTCATTCGCGTGCGCAAGGCCGGGATCTGCGGAACCGACGGTCATATCTTCAGATGGGACGCTTGGGCTCAACGCCGCGTTCATCCGCCCATGACGGTCGGTCACGAATTCATGGGCTCGGTCGCGGCCGTCGGCGAAGCGGTTCGAGGAATCGTTCCCGGCGATCGCGTCTCTGCCGAAGGGCACATCTCGTGCGGGGCGTGCCTTCTCTGCCGCACCGGCGAAGCGCACATCTGCGAGCACGTGCAGATCATCGGCGTCGATTGCGACGGCGCGTTTGCCGACTACATCCGCATGCCGGCGGTCAACGTCTGGCCGCTCGATCCCGGAATTCCGGACGACGTCGGTGCGATCTTCGACCCGCTCGGCAATGCGGTGCACACGGTGATGGCGGCGGGCGTCAGCGCCAAGAGCGTCGTGATCACCGGCGTTGGATCGATCGGCTTGATGGCGATCCCGGTCGCACGCGCCGCCGGGGCGGCCCTGGTGTTCGCGGTCGACGTGAACCGCGAGAAGCTCGCGCTTGCCGAACGGGTCGGAGCCGACGCGGTTTTCGAGGCGAGCGATCCGAACCTCGTACGACGAGATCTTGCGCCGCACCGGGGGCGATGGAGCCGACGTGCTCCTCGAAATGTCGGGCAGCGCTTCGGCGATCGATTCCGGACTGCATCTCCTGCGCAACGGCGGGAGGGCCGCGCTCCTCGGAATCCCGCCCGACGACGTCAAGATCAATCTCGCCGAACGGATCATCTTCAAGGGCTTAACCGTGCTTGGCATCAATGGGCGCAAGATGTTCGAGACGTGGTATCAAACGCAGGCTCTCGTCAAGAGCGGACGCGTCGACCTGCGGCCGATCATCACGCAACGGCTGCCGCTCGAGAGCTATGCCGAGGGCTTCGAGTTGATGCGCTCGGGCAAAGCAGCGAAGATCGTCTTCGACGTGGAGGGCGCGTGAAGTGAACCGGAATTTCGAAAACGCTCTGCAAGAGGAACTCGACGCGCTTGAAGTCCGCGGGGACGTACAAGCGCTTGCGGCACCTGACGACGCCGATGGCGGCCGAGACGCCACATGGAAGAAGCCGGCGACGTCATCGTGCTCTCGAGCAACAACTATCTCGGTTTGGCGGACGATCCCGAGGTCGTCGCGGCCGGCATTGCGGGGCTGAAGAAGTACGGCGCGGGGACCGCTTCGGTGCGCTTCATCTGCGGAACGTTCGACATCCACCGGACGCTCGAAGCGAAGATCGCCTCCTTCCTCGGCACCGAGTCGGCGCTGACCTACGTCTCGTGCTGGACGGCCAACGAAGGCCTGCTGCCGACGGTCGGGACGGCCGGCAACACGCTGATCTCAGATGAATTGAACCACGCCTCGATCATCGACGGCTGCCGGCTCGCGGCCGCCAAGCGCGTTCGCTACAAGCACGGTGACATGGCCGATCTCGAGGCTCGCTTGACGCGAGGCGCAAGGCACCGCGTTCATCGTGACCGACGGCGTTTTCTCGATGGAAGGCTAGCCTCGCGAAGCTGCCCGAGATCGTCGCGCTGGCCAAGAAGTACGGCGCCGTCACCATCGTCGACGACAGCCACGGCACCGGCGTCATGGGCGAGACCGGGCGTGGGACCATCGAACACTTCGGGCTGACGGGAAAAATCGACATCGTCACCGGCACGCTTGGCAAGGCCCTCGGCGGGGCCGCCGGCGGCTTCGTCGCCGGCAGCCGAGCGTTGATCGACACGCTCATTCAACGCTCGCGCACGCAGCTGTTCTCCAACGCCCTGCCGGCGACGGTCGCGGCCAGCGCGCTGCGTTCGATCGAGTTGTTGGAGACGCGTCCGGAGCAGGTCGCGAAGCTGCGCGAGAACACCGCGTTATTTCCGCGCCGGGCTCGAGCGTCTCGGCTTCAGACCGCTTGAAGGTCCGAGTGCGATCGTTCCGATCATCGTCGGCGATACGGCGTTCGCGATTGCGATGAGCGAGCAGCTGTTGCGCGAGGGCGATTTTCGTAACGGGGTTCGGCTTTCCGGTCGTGCCGGAGGGTACGGCGCGCGTCCGCGTGCAGATGAGCGCGGCGCTCGAGCGCGAGCAACTCGAGCGGGCTCTCGCGGCGTTCGAGCGGGTGGGACGGGAGCTGGGCGTCCTCGAGGGGCAGGAAGTCGCGCCAAAGTAAGCGCGACTGCCCCGTCCGATCGGATCATCCATTCGGCTATTCCACCCGGCGTCGAGCCTTCACGTTCTCTTCTTTTGGGCAGGAAGTTGCGCCAAACGGTTAAATTCGGGAACACTTCTTGCCACTAAACATAAGGCGGCGCCGGACGCCGCGCGGAGTGAATTCCAGCATGTTGAGACCTTTCGTTGGAACGCTGGCTTTGGCAGCGGGCCTAACCGGCGTTCTCGGAGGTATCGCGTTCGCGCAGACTCCGGCGCAATTCACGCTTGGATTCCCTTGGCAGCGCAATAGCACCGACGCGGCGCCGGCTTCGGATTCGACGCGCAAGCAAACTCAGTGGCACATCAGCGGCGGCGGCTCAGACTCGTTCACGATGGTCGATGACAGCGCCGCATCGTACGCCGATTCGCTCGCGGCCATCCTGAAGAACTTTTCCGACAATCACGTGAAGCCCGCGATCAACAAAGACTTCACCTGTGCGGGAAAGGCCGGCCATGTGGTCGAGTTCGCGGCGGGGCCCGATGGCCATCAGTTGATCATCAACCGACTCCTCTTGCCGGAGACGCCCACCTCCGGCCTTTTGACCTTCACCTACGTGCGCATGGATAAGGACTGGGATCCGGCGGTCATCAAAGCGATGACCGCTTACTGCGGGGTTTCTCCAGTCTAGCGCGCTAGATCGTCGCACCGAAAAGAAAATGGCCGGGTCCGTAGACCCGGCCATTCTTTTTGTGGGGGTTTTCCTGGTTAGTGTTGCGAGATGACCTTGACGACCGGCATGACGGGCCGCGCCGGACGGGCGTACTGATGAACCGTCTCATGCCCATACTTCGCCTCTTGAAGCTTGGATCTCGCCACCATCGACGCAAACTGCGTCGAACGCGCCGCGAGAGGCTGCGCGAGGCGGTGTTGCGTGATCGCGAAGTGGGGCTTCGTCCCGGCCGCGGCCAAGCGCGTTGCGCTGTCACCAAACGGGTGCGCGACGATGCGATACTGGAACGCGAGCGTGTTGTGGCCGCCCATAAGCTCGCGAACCACGAACCCGCGCGGCGTCTTGCTCGCGACGTAGAGACCGTGGCAGTCACCCTCAGGCGTGACGAAAACGAGGTACGAACGGTTGGCGTCGATCGTGGATGCAAACGTCCGCTCGAGAGTGACGGCGGCCTGGCCGTTCACGAGTTGAGCCTCGCCGAAATCTTCCATCGTCGGCAAGCTCTGACTCGCACCGTATGTCTTGACTTTCGCGCCGCTCGTCGTCGTCCGGACCGTCGGATTGTCCTCGCACTGGGTGCCCGCGGTCGACGGGAATTCAGCGAAGGAGCAATCCGAGTAGATCTCGCCGGTCACGTAGAGATCGCCGCTGACGTTCGCGTCAGATCCGTTACCAAACCCAAGACCGCTGAAGTCAGCGGTGTCGCTGACAATAAACGACTCGTTGTTGGCGCCGGGACCGACATTTGAGCCGACGTCGTTGTAGGTCGAGAACGCGTACATGCCTCCGGTAAATTCTTCAGCCGCAAGGACCGGCGTGGCCGCGCCTCCGCCCTCTCCGGCAACTTCTGCTCCAACGCCGCTGTTGGTTGCGAGAATGGCGCTAGCGCCCGTAACATCGTTTGTCCCGACAAGACTCCATACGCCACTCGAGCCGGCTGTGAACCAACCCGCCGCAAATCCGGAATCGGTTGAAGAGAAGATCCCAAAATCGCCGCCGTTATGCTGGTAGGCATCGATCGAGTCGCTCCCGCTGAGGCCTGTCGCGTAGACGCCCTGTCCGGAAGACCCCGCGGCCGCATTGGAAGCGCCGTAGAGTCCGCCGCCGACGCCCGAAACACCATAGGTTCCGTAGTTGCAGCATGCCGCGGAAAAGTCTTTACCGCCGACGCCGCCAAAACCCGTGCCCGTCGTTTCGGTCGTGCCGTATACGCCGCTTTCGGCAGTGTTATCGCCCCAAACACCGGCGAAACCGGTGCTCACGCCATAGACGGAAGCCGAAGCTCCGTTGATGTTCACTCCGAAGACACCCGGGCCGGTGTCCGAGTGCCCGAAGATTCCATACGCGGAAGTTCCCGTTGACGCCGACCAGCCGACGGTGCCCACCGACTGGGGAGTCTGAACGTAGCCCACGACCCCGTCGATGTTGATTGCGCTCGACGCCACCGTGCCGTATCCGAACACGCCGGTGTCATTTTGAAAGCCGGTGATCCCCTTGATCGCGTAGCCGGGGGATCCGCTGGGACCGCTATCGGTGACCTTCAGCGGTCCTGGAATCGATTGCGCCGCGACGGGTCCAACGAGCCCGAGAACGAGTGCGGAGGCACCCACCAGGGCAAGCAAGGAGGACGAGCGCCGAAGCTCATTTGTGATAGAACGCAAAGCTGACTCCTTTTCGGAAGAAGTGAGAACCGCCAAGACAGTTCAAAAACCGTCCGCTGGACACGGACCCGAGCGGCCGCGAGCCGCTGTCGCAGAGTCTACCATAACAGCCAGGCACCTGAACATGGATAAAGCCTGGGACCAGGCGGCTATCGACGCGATGACCGGATACTGCGGGGTTTCTCCGTTCTAGCTCGCCGCACGAACAAGAGAATGGCCGGGTCCGTAGACCCGGCCATTCTTTTGTGGGAGTTTCCCGCGTTAGTGTTGCGAGATAACCTTGACGACCGGGGGCGCCGGTAGCGTCGGTCGCGTCGGGATGTGAACGGTTTGATGCCCAAACTTCGCTACTTGAGCCTTGGATTTCGCCAACATCGACGCAAACTGCGTTGAACGCGTCGCGAGAGGCTGCGCGAGGCGGTGTTGCGTGATTGCGAAGTGAGGTTTCGTGCCGGCCGCAGCCAAGCGCGTCGAGGCGTCACCGAATGGATGCCCGACAATGCGATATTGGAATCCGAGAGTGCTATGGCCGCTCCTGGATTCGCGCACGATGAAACCGTTCGGGGTCTTGCTCGCGACGTAGAGTCCGTTGCTATCGCCTTCGGGTGTAATAAAGACGAGGTACGAGCGCGCGCGGTCGATGGTCGAAGCAAACGTCCGCTCGAGAGAGACGGCAGCCTGACCGTTCACGAGTTGAGCCTCGCCGAAGTCTTCCATGGTCGGCAAGCTCTGACTCGCGCCGTACGTGTTGACTTTCGTGCCGCTCGACGTCGTTCTCGGGTGCACCAAGGGGCCGGTGCACTCGCTGGCCGCGGTCGACGGGAATTCAGAAAGGAGCAATCGGCGTAGACCTGGCCGGTCACGTAGAGATCGCCGCTGACGTTCACGTCAGACCCATTAGGCCACCCAAGTCCGCTGGAGTTAGCGGTGTCGCTGACAATAAACGACTCGTTGTTGGCGCCGGGACCGCCGCCATTTCCCGAGGTGTCGTTGTAGGTCGAGAAGGAGTACATTCCCGCGGTGTCTTCTTCAGCCGCAAGGACCGGTGTGCCCCCGCCTCCGCCCTCTCCGCCAAATATTCCGGCAGTGCCGTTGCCGAGTCCCAAGATGGCGGTAGACCCGGTATTTTGGTTTATCGCGACGAGACCCCAAGCAAGCCCACTCGTGCCAGCGTTCGTGAACCAACCCGACGCGAGTCCACTATCTGTTGAAAGAGAAGATCCCAAAACTGCCGCCGTTATGCTGGTAGGCGTCGATCGTATCGGCCCCGTTTTGGGCTAGCGCGTAGACGCCCTGTCCGTTAGCTCCGGACGCCGCGTACGAGGCTCCGTAGAGTCCCCCACCTAATTGCGAATAGCCGAAGGTCCCCCAGTTGCCGTTTACCGATGAATCGTCGGCTCCGCCCACGCCGCCCCAACCACCTGCCGTAGACGAGGTGGTGAGCCCGAACGTACCTGTGTCGGTAGTGCTTTCGCCGAAAACTCCGGCGTCTGTGCCGGCACCCAACACGCCGATGCCCCCGTTTGGATTGTTGCCGTAGACGCCCGCCGCGGCTCCATTATTGTTATATCCATAGACTCCGGGGCCGGTCGCCGAATATCCGTAGATACCGTACGCGGACGTGCCGGTCGACTGCGACCAGCCGACGATGCCGACCGACTGTGGCGTCTGGACGTAGCCCACGACGCCGTCGATATTGATGGCGCTTGAGGCCACGGTGCCGTATCCAAAGACGCCGGCGTCGTTTTGAAAGCCGGTGATCCCCTTGATCGCGTAACCGGGGGATCCGCTGGGACCGCTATCGGTGACCTTCAGCGGTCCGGGAATCGATTGCGCAGCGACGGGTCCAACGAGCCCTAGAACGAGTGCGGACGCACCCACCAGGGCTACCAAGGAGGACGAGCGCCGAAGCGCACTTGTGATAGAACGCAAAGGTGGCTCCTTTTCGGAAGAAGTGAGGACCAGGGACGGTTCAAAAAACCATCCCGCTGGACAGGGACCCGAGCGGCCGCAAGCCGCTGTTGCCAAAGTCTACCATAACCCCCCAGCACGGGCTAGGCAGCAAAACGTTCATCCGTCACATTGCGGCGGGCGAGGGACCGCTCGGAATTCGAGATAACGTGAGTGCGTCGACGTCGCCGCATGTCTTTGGCGGCGGTCTAGGGCTTGAAAAGGCCGGGGCTTAGGACCGGAGGGGCCGGGCGCGCCGGCATTCGCGTCGTACGGACGAAGCGGCGCGCCGCCGAAGCACGTTGAGCGTTGGACTTGGCGATCATGGCTGCAAATTGTTCCGAATGCGGATTGCCGAAATGCGACGTGCGGTGCGACGAGGCGCTGCGGCTCTTCAGGCTGACGCCGGCCAGGCGAGTCGAGGCGTCACCGTATGGGTGAGCCACGATGCGGTATTGGAACGCAAGCGTGTTGCGGCCGCCCATGAGCTCTCGAACGGCGAATCCGCGCGGCGTCTTGTTCGCGACGTAGAGGCCGTGACAGTCGCCTTCGGGCGTGACGAATACGAGATACGGCCGGCTGGTGTCGATCGTGGACGCAAAACTCCGCTCGAGCGGAACGTTTGCCTGCCCGTTCACCATTTCCGCCTCGCCGAAGTCTTCCATCGTGGGCAGACTCTGGCTCGCCGCATACGTCTTCAGCGCGGCACCGCTCGACGTCTTGTGGATCGATCCCCACGGTCCGGTGAGGCAGTTGGCGGTGTTCCCTTCCGGGAACACGGCGCAGTCCGTGTAAATTGCGCCGGTGACGTAGACGTCGCCGCTGATCTGGACGTCGCTGCCTCGGCAATCTCCGAGTATTTCCGAGCCGTAGCTCGCGCACGCCGTGTCTTCGATGATGAAGGTTTCACCGTGAGGACCGCGGCCTCCGGTGACGTCGTTGTAAGTCGCAAAGGGATAGGTTCCCGCGGCTCCCTCGATCGCTTGGACGACGGGAGCCGATGCGCTGCCCGATTGCCCGTACGCGGTGATTCCAATGCCGGAAGATGAGGTGAGGGCCACGCCAGCGTGACTGAGATCCGAAACCGCCTCAAGCCCGAAGTTCGCACCGGCTCCGGCTTCGAACCACCCGGCCGTAGCTCCGGAATCGCTGTACGACTTGATTCCATAAAGACCGCCGCCGTATTGGTACGAGTCGATGGAATCGTTCCCATTGGAGGAGTAGGCGTAGAGCGCTTGTCCGCCGTTCGAGGTTCCAAGTGAGAACGCTCCAACTCCGGCGCCGTACGTAGAAGAACCCGCGGCTCCGAAGTTGCTCGCCACCGTCGACTCGTCGTTTCCGTACACGCCGGCCCAACCGTTGCTCGAGGTAGAAGTCGAACCCGCCACGCCGTATCCGACGGCAGATTCGCCGACGACTCCGTTCCCTGAGGCGCCGCTGGAGAAACCGAACACCGCGCTGCCGCCCGAAGAGTTGTTGACGCCATAGACGGAAGCTGCGCCTCCGTTGTTGTTGAATCCGTACACCCCGGGTCCGGTGGCCGAGTATCCGTAGATGCCGTACGCAGAGGTTCCGGTCGATTGCGCCCAACCGACGACGCCGACCGACTGCGGAGTTTGTACGTAGCCCACGACGCCGTCGATATTGATGGCGCTCGAAGCGACGGTTCCGTACCCGAAGACGCCCGCATCGTTTTGATAGCCGGTGATCCCCTTGATCGCGTAGCCGGGCGCTCCGCTCGGACCGCTGTCGGTGACCTTCAACGGCCCCGGTATCGATTGCGCCGCGACCGGTCCAACAAGCCCGAGGACGAGCGCGCAAGCACGAGCCAGAATTACCAAAGCGAACGAACGTCGAAACGCACGCATGAGTGAGCGCAAAGCTGACTCCTTTACCGGTGAGAGGCCCGAGCAAGCGGGCGTCCGTAAAATGTATCACGAGCCCGAACGGGGCGCCAGGCGGCGCCTAGAATTGGCCCGCGCGATGCAACCTTTGCTCGGACGGAACTCGAAACTCGGCACTCGATTTCGGGAGTCGCACGAAGCGCCCGAGTAACTGTTGCGTGCGCTCGGGAAACGTCGCGTACTCGTCCTCGGCGAGGCAGTGCGCGTAGTCGACTTGCTGGCGGATGAATGCGCGCGTGTACTGCATGTTCACGGCGCGGCGCGGCTCGTTCGTGGAGTTCGTACTGCCCCGATGCCACAACCGGCTGTTGAAAACGAGCGCGGTTCCCGCAGCGCCCGTCACTTGGACCGCAAGCTCCTCGAGCTGCGCGTCGCTCGGACGACGCTCCGCGCGATGCGTACCGGGAACCACGAACGTGGCACCGTTTTGCGGCGTGAAGTCGTCGACGAATGCGAACGCGTTGAAGGAGACGTCGGCTCCGTTGAGCCACGGACGAAAATCCTGGTGGAAGGCGGCTTGTTGGTGCTGCTTCGAGGGGAAGAGCACGATGCCGTTCTGCAGGTGTAAGATGCACGCCGGTCCGAGCATCCGCTCCACCAGCGGCATAACCGCCGGCAAAGCGATCAGCGAGAGGAAGAAGCGATCGCGCACCATCGGAAAGCGCAACGTGCCGTACTCGCCGATTTCGAGCAAATGCCGCTCGCCGAACTCTTCCACGTCCAGGCGCTGCAAGGCATCGAGCTTTTGACGCGCGATTCCAAGCGTCGCGGCGTCGAGCGCGTTCTCGACGAGCACGAACCCGTCGCTTTGCAGGCGCTCGAAAGCGCGTTCGCTATCCATCCTTGCTTTCGCGCTCGTAGACTTCGCGGACGACCGTCAGCGGGCGCCGTTTGATCTCGACGAACATCACGGACAGGTAGATCGCGACGATTCCAACGCTGAAGATGATCATTCCGCCGAGTAGCCAGACGGAGACGATCAGCGAGGTATAGCCTTCGGGCGCTCGTCCGAAGAAAAGAAACCGCGAAACCAAGTAAATCGTGTAGAGCACCGACAGCGCCGAAATCGCGAAACCGAAGTAGGCGATGTAGACGAGGGGTTTGTCGCTGAATGCGGTGATCGAGCGGATCATCAGAGCGCTCTTGCGCCGCAAATCGTACGTCGAGGTTCCCTTGTCGCGTTTGACCACCGGCACCGGCAACTGCGTAAAGCCGGTCGAGAGCCAAAGTCCCGAGATGACCAGCTCGCTTTCCGGGTGCGCGATGAGGTTGTCGACGTAGCGCCGGGTCATCAGACGCGCGACCACGACGTTCTCGGGAAGCTGCAAGTCCCAGAGCGCGTGCAGGATGGCGTAGTGGAGCTTCCCCGTGATTCGTTCGAACCAGGCGCCTTTACGGACGGATTGGACGCCGTAGACGACGTCCGCATTCCGGTTCGCCGCGAGAATCGCGTTGAACTGGCCGAGGAGTTCGGGTTCTTCCTCCAAATCGCAGTCGATGAGGAAGACGAGCTTCCCGGCAGCGTGGCGCAGACCGGTCATCATCGCTTTGTGATGTCCGAAGTTGCGCGAGAGATCGACGATCTTGACGTGCGGGTCGGATTCGCGCAGCGTGAGCGCGATGGCCAGCGATTCGTCGGGCGAGCCGTCGTTGACGAAGAGTATTTCGTAGTCGCCGGTGAGCTTCATGGCTTCGCTCGAAACGCGACGATGAAACTCCAGTAGATACGGAGCCGAGCGAAACATCGTAGTGACGACCGACAGTTCGATCACGACGAGTCACCTTTTTGCTCAAGAATTCGTCCGGACCTCCGGTTTGACTCGGGTCTCGCACCATACGCGTTGAACGGTCGTCACCGGAATCGGATGGAGAACGACGCTGCGCAGCTGCCCCCCAAAGCGTTCCGAGCACCAAATCCTCAACTCCTCGAGGCGATTCTGGTCGGCAACCATGAGTATGCCGGCGGGCGATCTGACTCTCTCGATAAACCCTCGACCGCTCGCTTCTTCGGCGGACGCAACGGAGAATGGGGCAAACGTAAAGACGCCAAACGGATAGAGTTTCAAGACACGCGCTTCTGGATCGTTTGCGAGAAGCGGAAAAATGTATTCGATGGGAAGCCCCGCACCCCAATCGACGACGACTTCATCGGGTAGTCCCCGGATGTTCGCTTGCTCGATTCGAACCCTCCGCAGCGAGTCGAAAGCCTCAGGGGCAATCGCACGATAGACGAGGATCGCCGACAAGGTCACGACACCCGCCGCAATGAGACGCCGCGCTCTCGCGTTCCGCAGCCGCTCTTTGAGATCAGCGTCTCGCTGGGGAACGGACAAGAATATCAGCGAGATCGCGCAGAGCAAATCGAGCGCAGGAAAATCGGTGCGCAAGACTCCGCCGCGCCCGAGGAATCCCATGACGAAGACCGTCGCGCAGAGTATTGCCCACGAAAGAACAACGGGCCCTCTCGGCCTCAAAGCTAGAAGGGCTAAGGCGCAGAACGCGACGGGCAAGATCTCCGGCGAAATCAGCGCTTGCAGAGAAGAGAAACCCGCAGTCATGCCGGCGCTCAGATATTCCGCCGGCCCTAGAGCTGCGAGCAGCGCTTGTAACTTCTGTGGGTCGGCGATCTTGGGATCGACGAAGAAGAAGTGCTGTATGAGGTTCAGATCGTTTTGTGAATATCCGTAGCGCGCGAGAATTTCCGGATGCGATCTCAACCGATCGGCAGCTCCAAAATCGGTGAATGCCGCCCGAACGGCGTTCAAGTCGTTGTAGCGTTCCCACTTGCTACCGGTATAGTGCGAGTGGTCGAAGAGCGCGGCGACGACCAAGAGTGAAAAGATGAGGCCGGCAGCGATCTGCAGTTTCCTATCGGTCCGGATGCCGCTGTACGCGACGAGCGGCGACGCGACCACGCAGACCACGAAGAATTCTTGGCTTCGAACGAGATACCCCGCAAACGCAAGCAGCGCAGCGAGAAGCAGTGCGCCACTCTTGCCCGAACGAGCGTATACCCAGAAGCCGAGCACCGCTGCGACGGTGAGGAGTCCTGCATTGAGCGTAAACTGCGGAAAGATCGTTGGTCGCAGGATGAAAAGAAAGACGGCGATCGTCGAAACGTAGAGTCCAACTCCAAGTCGCCGAAGGAAATAAAGAATCGCGGTTCCGGCTCCGAGGAGCGCCAGCAGGGCGGCGATCGAGTAACCCAAGACGCCGTAGACGCTTGGGATCGCACGTGCGACGTATCCCCAGAGTACGCCGGAAAAGACGAGATCGGGCGAGCCATACGCCGCAATTCCGTAGCCGTGCGCGACCATCGACATCGCGACGTCGTCATTCGTTTCCCAGCGCGGTACGAAAAACAAACACGACAGAATGAGGAAGCCGGTCACTGCTCCGAGCGACGAGAGGGCGAGCCAGGCTGACGACGATTCAACTTTTCTCAAGCGCGAACCAATTCTCAGGTCTGTCGACCGCTTGTCGAGGAGGCAGTGCTCGGCCGTTCGCCGTAGCATGTCGTAACTTGCGACTATGTCCCTTTTGCGCTTCGAGCGCTCGCGACTCGGATTGGGAATGCACGCGTTGTGGCCGAGCTCCGCAGAAGGTCGAAGGCTACGTTCGGCTAGCCCCGCAATTTGCCGAGGACACGACGGGATTCGACGCGGATTTTTTCGACCGGTTATTCGGCGTCGAAGACGGTAGTTTTTGGTTTGTGGGGCGCAGCGCCCTCATCGTGTGGGCGCTTCGGAAGTATTTCGGAGCGGCAAAAGATCTCTTGGAGATCGGCTGCGGCACCGGTTACGTGCTGGCGTGCCTTCACGACGCCTTTCCGCAATTGCGACTCTCCGGAAGCGAGGTGCTAGCCGCCGGCTTGCCCTTCGCGAGTTCGCGCATGACGGGGGCCGAGCTTCTTCAGATGGACGCGCGCAGCATTCCCTTCGACCGCGAGTTCGACGTGGTCTGCGCCTTCGACGTCATCGAGCACATCGCGGAGGACGGAGAAGTTCTCGAGCAGATGTACCGCGCGGCGAAACCCGGCGGCGGTATCATGCTCACCGTTCCCCAGCACGCATGGCTTTGGAGCCGGACGGACGACTACGCGCGCCACGAGCGCCGCTACAGCCGCCGGGCGTTGATCGATAAAGTTCGCGCGGCGGGTTTCTCAGTTCTGCGAGTCACTTCGTTCGTCTCGCTTCTGATGCCGCTCATGATCGCGAGCCGCGCGCTCGACGGCGTACGTAGACACGAGTCCGGCACGCCCGCCGAGTTTCGTCTGCCGGAATGGCTCAATGCCGGGCTTTGCCGAGGCCTCGATCTCGAGCGATGGCTCATCGGACTCGGAGTATCGTTTCCGGCCGGGGGCTCGCTCTTGCTGGTGGCGCAGCGGCCCGCGCTGCCCGAGCCGCCTCCTTGAGGGTTTTCAGCCCTTCGCGCATCGTCACGTGGTGCGCGTTGCTCGTTATTCCGTTTGTCGCGATGGGTTCGGCGATCGGCAAAGTGGGTCTCGTCTTGGACGACTGGTTTCTGTGGCGCGCCGCCGCCGAAAACCGCTGGTTCGCGCTCGATGGCCTGCGGCCGCTTTGCTGCCTGCCGATGGCGCTGGCGCATGGGTTCGCCGGCAACAACATGTCGCTGCTGGCCGTTTTCAACATCCTCGCGCACGGCGTGTCCGCGATCCTCGCGTACGAGTTCGGACTGCTGCTGCTCTCGCAAGCGTTTCCCCGGAGCGGCCGCTTCTTGGCTGCGATCGCAGCAGCAATCTTCGTCGTCTATCCCTCCGACGTTTCGAGATATTGGTTTACCGCCTCGATCGGTGCGCGCTTCGTTACGATCGAGCTCCTGTCGGCGGCGCTCCTCTGGATGCTGGCGGTGCGAACGCGACGGCCCGCGCTGGTCGCTTTGGCGTTCGTCCCGGCGGGGGTCGATCTCTTGAGAACCGAAAGCGGGGTCGCGCTTTTGGCGTTGCTTCCATTCTTGACGTTCGCCCGCAGCGAGCGTCCGTGGCGTTTCCCGTGGATCGCGCCTTCGGCGCTCTGGTTCGGTGCGCTCGGCGGCTATCTGGTTTGGCACTTCGCATTTGCCAAAGCGCAGTGGCCTTTCGGACGGTTCGGCAGCGCGATCGCCGACGTTCGCCCACTCGAATTGGCCTCGCCGCTGGCGATTATCGGATGGTTCGTTGCGAGTCTCTGGGAGATGACGGCCGAGACGGTGGGTCTCGCCTTCCGCCAGCTCGATGCCGCGGTGCGAGGCGGAACGGACAGCATCGGCTTGCCGATTTTCGCCGCCGGATTCGGAATCGCCGTCGCGTTGATCTTGTGGCTGGGAAGCCGCGACCGGCTCGACGCGGCGGAAATCGAAAACTCGCTGAACCTGCGCCGCTGGTCGCGCTTCGCGCTGTGGGCTCTGCTCGTGACGTTCGCCGGTTTGCTTCCGTTTCTCGTCAACGGCACGCACTATGCGCCCGAACGGACGCAGCCGCACGGCGTTCTTTCGCGTTCGACGGCGATCGCGGCGCTCGGCGTCAGCGGGCTGCTCGTGGTCGTCGCGCTGCTGCCGCTCTACCGGCCCGAGAAGCGCGGAGCCCCGAACAAACGGCGGGTCCGGCGCGTGAACCCCGCGCTCAATCTGGTTGCCGCCGGGACGCTGTGTGCTTTCGTCGTCGCGCTCGGAGTCGTTCGTCTCGTGCAAGCGGGCGAGGACTATGCGAACGGTTGGAGCGAGCAGAAGGCGCTGCTGCGGGCGGCGCTGCGTAGCGGCGACGTTTGGCAAAGGGGCGCCGTCGTCGTACTGCACGATTTTCCCGTCCGCGCGGGCACTGCTCCGGCTCCGCTCACCGTTCAGTCCTGGGCGTATCGCTCGGCCCTCGGGCTCTTCTTGGACCCGGCACCCTCCGATCTGTTCCTTACCGCCGAGCCCTCGGATCTGCGAATCTTACCCGACAATGCGGGCGAGACTGCCGATTGGGTCATCGAACGCGATGTTCTGGGCGTCAAGTGGTACCCGCGCGACCGGTTGCGCGTTCCGCTCAAGGACGTCGTCGTGCTGGCGTACGATCCCGTCAGCGCGTCGATCGTCGTACTCGACAAATTTCCTCGCGAGAATCTTCCCAACGGATCTCCCGAGGTTCGTCTCTTCACAGGTCTGAATCGACCGCGAACGCCGCGTCGCATCACCCCTGCCGCACTCGAGATGTTGGCGCCCTGGCCGCAAGCAACGTTGTGTTCCACTGAAGTCGTCGTTCGCTCGGCCGACGCCGCACCGCGGGACGGAACGATCGCGGCCTTTGCAGTTCCGTCAGGGAAGCTGCTCGATCGCCGCTACGTCGCATCGGGCGCAGCTCTGAACTACAGCTTTGCTACGCCATGCGGTACGATGGGCGTCTTGAGATTCGACCCTGGCTCGCGACGATTTATCGATGCGCTCCCGCTATCGCAGGCGAACGCTGCCGGGCGCGAAGCTTGGCGCGCGAGCGGCGACGGCACGACCCGGGCGGTACGGACCTCATTCCGCGAATTGAAAGCCGCTGGGATTTAGAGCGCAGCCCCAACGAAAGAAAAACGGCCGCGCTTTCGACGCGGCCGTTCTCTTCTGACCCCTCGAGGAGTCAGCCTTCGTTCGCTACTTCGGGGAGAGGTTGACGGTCGGCATGGGCAGACGAGCCGGAGTGCGTCCGAAACGCAGGCCTTGCGCTCTCTTATGCAGTGCCGCCGTCTTCATTGCGCCCGCATTGCCGAAGCGGCCGAGTCGCATTGCAACGTGCGGCGCCGAACCCGCCACCGTAGCCAAGCGGACCGCGGTGCTGCCGCGCGGATGCGCGACGATGCGGTATTCGAACGCGCCGGTGCTACGGCCGCCGTTCATTTCACGAACAACGAAGCCTGACGGCGTCTTACTCGTTACGTACAGGCCGCGATTCTCGCTTTCCGACGTGATGAACACGAGATACGAACGGCTCGGATCGATCGTCTGTGCGAAAGTCCGCTCGAGCGGGATGACGGCCTGACCGTTGGCCAAGGTGGCTTCACCGAAATCTTCCATGGTGGGAATGCTCTCGCGCGGACGGTATGTCGTCACTGCGGCAGCACCCGCACGGAGTTTCACGTCGGGTCCGATGTCGGCACAGCTCCCCGCCGTTGCTGGGAAAACGCCGCCCGCGCTGCAGCCGGCGTAGACAGTCCCGCCGACGTAGAGGTCGCCGCTCACCTGAGTGTCGCTCGAACCTGCCGGCGCAGCGCCGCTGGCGTCGGCCGTACCGGATTGAACGATGAAGGTTTCATTGGGCGTACCGCCGCCGTTGAAACCGAAGGTTCCGAAGAGATCGGTTCCGCCGACCGCATCGTAACCGATGAGCGCCGGGTCGTTCGCGGTTCCGGAGAAGCCTTCCGAGATGACGCCTTCACCGCTGGCTACGCCGACGAGGGCGAAGCCCGAAGTCAAGAGGCCACCGAACACTTCCATAGCCGTACCGCTCGTCGACGACGCGATGGCGCCGAAACCGCTGTCCGACTGCAAGATCGCGCCGGTGCCGCCGTTTACCGCGTTACCGAAAACGGCCGAGCCGACCACGCTCGAGGTCGCGCCCGCGACACCGAAGTTGGCGCCGGCAGTCGAGTTGTCGGAGCCGGCGATTCCCGCAAAGCCTCCCAACGCATTACCCGTCTCAGTCGTGCCGACGACGCCGTTCGCCGCCGCTGAGTCTCCCTGCACGCCGTTTCCGCCGGTCGAAGAGCCGAATACCGCGATGCCGCCCGAACTCGAGTTTTGACCCAAGATGGAAGCCGCGGCGCCGTTCGCGTTAAAGCCGAACACGCCGGGTCCGGTATCCGAGTGTCCGAACATGCCGTAAGCTGAGGTTCCGGTCGACGACGACCAGCCGACGACGCCCACGGACTGCGGCGTCTGCACGTAACCGACGACGCCGTCGATGTTGATGGCGCTCGAGGCTACGGTGCCGTAGCCGAAGACGCCGGCATCGTTCGCAAAGCCGGTGATACCTTTGATTGCGTAACCGGGAGATCCGCTCGGACCGCTATCGGTGACTTTCAGCGGCCCTGGTATGGATTGTGCCGCGACGGGCCCAACGAGCCCAAAGACGAGCGCTCCTGCGCCCGCTATCAATACTGCCAACGAGGACGAATTTGAACGCAAAGTTAGCTCCCTTCATTTTGGGCGGCTGGGCATAGCGGCGTTGGAATCGGACCCGAACGGCCGCCAACCGACCTTGCCGGAACGCGGCGCGACTCCTGCTGCCGCCTAGGGGGCGTGCGCGACGGCATAGCCGATACCGGTCGCTCCGTATCCGTTTCCGTTATAGAGGAGAAACAAGCGGTTGTCCGAGCGGACCGCCGCGGCGTAAGCGACCATCTCCGAGTCCCAACCCGCCGGGGAAACGTCGAGGAGCGGAGGCTCCATCCTCGTCCAGGCGAGTCCGTCGTTCGAAACGGCGCGTCCCAGCCGATAAGCGGTCCCACGGTGCGAGAACCACATCTCGTAGCCGCCCGGCGCTGGAAAGACGAACGGTCGCGCGAGCGCGTATTCCGTTTCGCCCGCGTACTCGATCGCGACGCGCCCCTCGCGCCGCCAATGTATCCCGTCCGACGACTCGGCGTAGCGTATGTGGTAGAAGTGCCGCGGGCCTTCGGCTCGTTGCTCCCAACGGCTGCAGGACACGTACCACATTCGCCAGCGGCCGTTCTCCACGATCACGTAGGGCGAGGCGGTCAAGTACGGATCGACGGCGTCGCGCTCGAGAATCGGGGCTTGCGAGGAACGCCGGAAGGTCGCGCCTCCGTCCTCGCTGATCGCGAGGCCTGCGAACATGTAGAACGGTACGCTAACTCCCAGGGACCAGCCGGTATAGTAGAGATATTTTCGTCCGCCGTTTTGCACGACGCATGACACGGTGACGCCGCCGTCGTCGAACGCGCCGAGTTCTCCCAACCCGAGGATCGGCGAGCGCTCGACCTCGACGACGCGAAGACCGTCGCCCTCGATCGACAGGCGGAATCGTCCGATCGAGGCGCGATTGGCGGCGTCGCGCGCGCTGTAGTAGACGTTATACGTGCCGTCGTCCAAGCGTTCGGGCGTGGGAATGGCGGCGTGCGAGGCCGCCCATCCTAGATCGCGCGGAAGCTCGAAGAGCAGACCTCGCTTCGCAAACTCGGCATCAGACATGAAGGCTTTGTTACGCTAAGCGCACGATCAGGGTGAACTCGTAAAGCGGGTAGTCCGCAAGCAACGCGACGCGTCGCGAAAAACGCTTCCGGCAGTGCTCGAAGAAAAAGGCCGGGTCGGCGTAGTACAGGTCCGGGCGCATTCGTTCCGCGTCGCTGTGAAGCGTCAGCATGTTGAACGCGAACCCGCGCGCGCTCAGTTTTGCGATTTCCCCGATGGTCTCGAGCACGTAATCCAACCAAACGGAATCCTCAGTCTCGAGGCGTACGTTAAAAACTCCGCTCGCAACGGTGTAGTCGGCCTGCGACAGCAGCGACGCGTCGTCGGCGAATGCGGCGGCCTCAACGTTCGGGTGGGTTCTTCGGGCAGCCGCCAGCATCGCTTGCGAAAGGTCGAAGCCGCGGTAGCGGCAGTCGGGCGCGCGGCTGTCGAGGTAGTCGCGGAGCGCTCCGTACCCGCACCCGTAGTCGTTGATGGAGAAAGGCTCGCCGAGCGCGTCGACGACTTTGAGGAGCTGCTCGAAACGCAACTCTTGCGACTCTTTGGAGTTCCAGTCAACGCCGCGGTGGTTGGCGCCGTGTTCGGCGACCTTCGCCGAGTAGTATTTGTCGACGCCGGCGAGCAGCGTGCCGGAGGCCAGCAAGTTTCTAGGCGCGTCGGACATAGCGCGCGGCTTGCGATCCCGTATGCAAGATGAGATCCAAGATGCTTACCTTGTGCTCGAACGGAGGGTAGAGCTGCGGGTATTCCGGATACCCCTCGTAATCCATCCACTCGACGCGAACGCCGCGTTCGACGAACGCGCGCTCGTCGAGGTACGACCGCGCCGAAGGCCCCGACAAGTAGTGCGTCGCGCCGGCTTGCAGGCAGAGATCGACCAACCGTTCATTTTTTCCGGCTACGAGGCGGTACTCGGAAGAGCTGCCGATCTTCGTGCGGATGTCGAGACGCTCGCACACGGCTTCGATGAGCAGCCGGTTCACCTGCGAAAGCTGCGCGCTCGTGAGTTTTTGGTAGACGCTTTCGATCCAGGGAAAATACTCGCGAAAGTGCGGCGCCTTCGCGTAGGTATGACGCAAGGCTGCCAAGTGCCGCTCGCGCCACCCGGGATCCGAAATCGCGGTCTCGTTGATCTTTTGAAGATACTTGCCCTTCACCGCGACGGGAATCGTCAGCCAGCGCACGCCGTCCGGAGACTTGATCGCATTCCGATTGCGCCAATCGCGGCGCGTGAACTGCACGTCGTCGTAGAGCACGAACTCGTCGACCCGGCCGATGAGATCGAAATAGCCCTTCCAGGGGATGTAGCTCGACTGGACGATCGCTATCCGCTTCAGCGGTGACTCACGTTCAGAACCCGCGAAGCTCGTCGCTCTTCACGTTCGACGGATCGGTATTGACGCTCGGGTACACGCCTTTCTCGATCGTGTTCTTCAAGATCATCGCGCCGGCTCCGATAATGCATTCCGGTGCGACCTTGATCCCGTCGCGAAGCGTCGCGTTGACCCCGATAAAGCTGTTGTTCCCGATGTCGCAGTGTCCGGAAATGACGACGTGACTCGCGATGAAACAGTTGTCGCCGATGCGCGAATGGTGACCGATGTGGTTTCCACTCCAAATAATGACGTTGTTTCCGATCGTGACGAACGGCTGAATGACGTTGTTTTCGAAGATGAAGCAGTTGTCGCCGACGGTCAATTGGCCCCAATGGATCGCTCGCGAGTTGACGTACGTGAGGAGGCGGTAGCCTTTGCTCTTGCACAACGCATAGATCTCGGCTCGGCGCTTGTTCACTTTACTGAAACCAAGCGCCACGAACATCTCTACTTCGCCCGGCGGAAAGCGCTGCTCCATTTCTTCGAAGGGCACGATGGGAAGTCCGAGCAGCTCCTCAGACTTACGGTACTCGCGGTGGACCGTAAAAGCCTCGACCACATAGGGGCTGTCCGCCGTTAAGTACGCGTACGCAACCTCGGCAAAGTCGGTCGTACCGAAAATGACCGCCCGCTTCAAGTCGTCGCGAGCGCCGGCAGCGCAGCGGCCTGCACCGCGTCGATCACACGAGTCTGATCGGCTTCGGAAAGGTCGTTGAAGAAGGGGAGGCGCACGAGCCGCTCGCTGACGTCTTCGGTGACGGGACAGTTGCCCGGCGCTCCGCCGAAGAGCCGCCCCATCCTCGACGTGTGCAGCGGAACGTAGTGGAATACGGCGTTGATGTCCTTGACTCTGAGCGATTCGATCAGCTCGCTCCGCGCTTCGGCCGAGGGCATGATCAGGTAGTACATGTGGTACGGTTGCTCGCAGTGTGCCGGGACGAACGGGAGCCGAACGCCGCGCGTCTCGGCCCAATCCCTGAGTCCCTCGTCGTAGCGCTCCCAGATGCGACGTCGCTGCCGTTGTATCTGATCGCGGTTCTCGAATTGCGCGAGGAGGAACCCCGCGAGCAGATCGGAGGGTAGGTAACTCGAGCCGACGCCGACCCAACTGTACTTGTCGACGGCGCCGCGGAAGAACTGTTTGCGGTTCGTCCCTTTCTCCCGGATGATCTCCGCTTCTTCGACGTACCGGATGTCGTTAAGGAGCAGCGCGCCGCCTTCACCGCACGTAAAGTTCTTCGTTTCGTGAAAACTCTGCGTCGCCATAGCTCCGAGCGTGCCGAGCTGCCGCCCGCGGTACTTTCCGAAAAGGCCGTGAGCGTTGTCCTCGATGACGCGCAGGTCGTGTCGCTGCGCCAACGCGAGGATCGCGTCCATCTCGCACGCCACGCCGGCGTAGTGCACGACGACGATTGCTTTGGTGCGCGGCGTGATCAGAGCCTCGAGCGCGCGTTCGTCGAGATTTAGCGTATCGGCCCGGATGTCTGCGAAAACCGGCCGAGCGCCGCGCAAGACGAAAGCGTTCGCCGACGAGACGAAGGTGAAGGAGGGCAAGACGATTTCGTCGCCGGGCTCGAGATGCAGAAGCAGTGCGGCCATCTCGAGGGCGTGCGTGCACGAGGTCGTGAGCAACGCTTTGGGCGCGCCCACCTCTCGCTCCAAGAAGCGGTGGCAGCGCTCGGTAAAATCGCCGTCGCCCGAGATGTGCATCCGCTGTAGCGACAGGGCCACGTTTTCGAGCTCTTTACCGGTCAGACACGGACGGTTGAACGGAATCCTAGCCGACGTCAATAGAACCGACTCCCCACGGGGACGTAGCGCCGGAAATTGCGTTCCCCGGAGCCGATGCCCATCCTGCGAGCAAGAACGGTCATCGGTCTGAGCTAATACGAACGGCGCATGCTTCGCCGCTTCGCGTCTCTCTTCGGCAGCGCGCTGCTCGCCGGTACCTACAGCGCTGCCTCGTACGTGCTGCAGCGACGAATCGGGCTGAACCTAGCCGACGAGGGCTATTTGTGGTGCGGTGCGCGCGACACGGCCGCGGGCGCTCAGCCGATTCGTGATTTCGATTCGTACGACCCGGCGCGCTATTGGTGGACCGCGGCGGTGATGAAGCTGCGCGGTGACGACGGGATCTTGAGCGTGCGGCTCGCCGCCGCCGTTTGGGAAGCAGCGGCGCTGTTCGCGTTTTTCCGGCTGGACAAACGCAGGGGCCGGGGCGCCACGCGACTGTTCGAAGCGCTCCTGCTGCAGATCTGGTTGTTTCCGCTTTACCGAAGCTTCGATAACGCGATGCCCGTCTTTACGACGCTCACTTTAACGCGGCTTATCGAGAACCCGAGCCCGCGGCGGTTTTTTGAAACGGGTGCGTACTCCGCCTTCTCGGCGCTCGTGGGAAGAAACCACGGCGTCTACTCGATGGCGTCGCTCGGCGCCGCTGCGTTGCTCGTCCCGTTCGGCGGGCGCCAGCTTCGCGCGGCGGCGGTCGCGTTGCCGCTGGGTCTCGCCTGCGGCTATTCGCCGATCATCGCATTGTGCGCCGTCGATCGCCGCTTTCGACGCGAGTTTACCGCCAGTATCGTGCGGCAGTTCGGGCGGGGCTCGACTCCGCTGAAGCTGCCCCTGCCCTGGCCGTGGCGCGTTCTCGGAAAGACGAAAAGCCGGCGCGCGATTGCCTCGAGCCTCATCTTTCTCGCACTGCCGCTAACGTATTCGGCCGCGCTCATCCGGAGGTTCGTCGCGCCGAAGCGTGAGGCGCCGGAAGCGACCTCGCTTGCGGCCTGTTGCGCCGGCGTCGTTTACCTGCACTGCGTGTATTCGCGAGCCGGGCTGGCGCATATCGCGTCGGGAATTTTTCCTTGTCTGTGGCTTGCTTGCAGCTTCGGAGCGGTTTCGCGGCTCGCGTTCGCAGCGGCGACCGTCGCGATGAGCGAATACCTCATCCCGATCTTGCAGATGGCCTTCTCGGCGGAGCCGTACAAGAGCATCGACGTGCACGGCGACATGCTCGTCGTGCCCGCCTCCGAGGCGGACTTTCTCACGAATATGGCGGGCGAACTCCGGGCCGCAGGTGCGGATGGGCGTGCAGTCGCCTTCGTGCCGCACTATCCGGCGCTGTATCCCGCGTTCTCGAAACCGATCGTCATCTATGAGATCTACATGACGCCGCCGTCACCCGATGAGCAACAGGCCGTTCTGATCGCCCAGTTGCAACGCAACGACGTCCGCTTCGTTGTGATGCGCGACATCGCGCTCGATCAAAACGAAGCGTTGCGCATGCAGAATTCGCACTCCCGGTTCTGGCGCTACGTGCTCACGAGCTTCGAGCGGGTTCCGACCGCGACGCTTCCCGCGGACCTCCTCTTGCTGCGTCGCAGCGAGCCCGGTGAGAGCGGAGAACAGATTCCGTCGGAGGTTCGCTTCGACGATCGAACGATGCGCTGCGTTGCAGGCAGCGGATTCTTTCGAGTCGAGGAAGACGGGCGGATGTGGGCGGCGCCGACGGTGCTGCTCAAGCTGCGGATCCCGGATGACGCGCGGACGTTGTTCGTGGAAGGCGTGGCGCCGAACGAACTAGGCGGATCTCCCGGTCAGTGCATAACCTGTTCTCTCGACGGGGCTCCGCTCGGAGAACGAACGGTCGGCTCCGGACCGTTCGAGGCGTTCTTCGAGCTACCGGACACGCTGCCGCGAAATCGCACGACCGTTCTCGAGATCGCTTTCGGCGAAAGCTTCGTTCCCAACAAGGCCGGCAACAGCTCCGACGGGCGCACCCTGAGCGCCCTGCTGTCAACCGTGGGCTTTCGTTGAACCTCCCAGATGCGTGGCCGGGACTATTGCACCGTCGCGTACGTGTAACCGTACTTCTGCTGCATGACCGCCAGCGCTCCGACGCCGCCCGGGACGACGATCGCGCCGGGGATGAGGTGCGCGAGGATGTCGCCGGCAACCTCAGGCGCCGACATGCCGGCCGGGCCTTTGCCGGCTTTGATCAGAAGACGCGACTGCTCCTCAACCGCGGTGTGACAGGTCAGAAAGAGCACGCCTCGCTCTTGCAACGCCGTAATACCGGTGTCCTGATAGTAACCGTTTTCGGCATTGAGATCTTTCGACGCGGTTGCGGGGTACTTTCGCGGAAAGAAGACGTTCGTGGCGATCCGATTTCCGGCGGCATCCTTGAAATCGAAGAAGTCGCCGATCGAATACTTCGTCCAGACGTAATCCGAGTACGTGTACGTCACCGACGGACCATGATTGACGGCAGCTATGCTGATCCGTTTCGGTTCGTAGCCGAAGCCGAACTGCAGCGTGTTGAGGCTGTTCTTGATGTTGCCTAAGACCCCGGGTCGCAGGGCGACGTTATCCCAGAGTTGGCGTATGTCCGCCGGCCGGGCGACCGCCGCGACGAAGCCCTTTTCGTCGAAGCTGCTCTGCGATTCGACGAGATCGGTCCCCCCCGGGACGTCTGCGGAGGCGGCTGTGGCCGCAAGAGCGCTTGCCGCGGCTAGGCCTCCGGCAATGAAAATAGAGCGTTGCATGCGGGCATGCTATCAATCGAAGCACCGCTCCGCAAGGACGATTCGAGGCCCGCTCGGCGGGTGTCCGACCTGCCGCGTCCGAACCGTGAAGTTTAAGCCTCAGGCCACCCGTCCGCGAGCTCGAGAGGCGCCGCTGTCGACCTTCCGTCTTCAATAAAATGGCGGCGCGGTGCCGGCCTGCCCGGAAGCGGCCCAAGGCCGTTCCTCGCAAAAGGAGACTGCTTGACCCGGCTCGTCCTGCACCACCGAAACGCGCGGAGAGTCTTTCTCCACGGAGACGATTGAATCGCGATTACGGGCGGCGCGAATTCGCCACCGGCTCGAGCGGCGATGCATTGCAGGAAACCACCCCGGTGCTCAGGGCGCGGCGGCTACGGCGATGTCTCAGGTAAGAAACGACACCAACTACTACGAGCTCCTGGGCGTCTCTCCGACCGCTACGACCGCCGAAATCCACGCTGCCTATCGAGCCTTAGCCGTCCGGTTCCATCCCGACGTAAATACCGTCGAGAACGCCGAGCATCTCACGATGATGCTGAACCAAGCGTGGGAAACGCTGAAAAACGCAGAGCTCCGCAAAGCGTACGACGCCACGCTGCCGGTTTCGACCGAAGAGCCGGCCGAAAAAGAACCCGGCGACGTGCTCAAGCTACCGCAATGCGTGCGCTGCGGCGTCGAAAGTCCGTCGCTGTCGATCGTTGCGTTCACGTGGGTCGTCTCGTTTGTGGTTCTTTCGTTCCGGCGGCCGATCGAGGGCATCATGTGCGATCCGTGCCGGAGCAAGGCCGCCGGACGAAGCGCGCTGTTGACGGTTCTCCTAGGCTGGTGGGGTCTGCCGCTCGGCCCCATCTTTTGTTTCCAATCACTCTACCTGGTTGCAATCGGCGGCTGGCGAGATTGGGCCGCGAACTCAGCGTTGAAGAGGCGGATGGCCATTGCCTACCGGCAGCGCGGTGAGTTAAACGAAGCCTTAACCTGCATGGAAGGCGCGGCTTACTTTGCTCAAGACATCGATGAGGGGCTAGCTGACGACCTTCGGCAGCTGCACGCGCAAGGCGCAAAGCGGCTTCCAACGCGCCGGATTCTGCCTGGCCAATTTGCTGCCGGTGTCTACAACGGGATGTTTTTTCTCAGCATGGCGCTCGTCGTCGCAGCCATCTCCCAATATACGACAACTCCCACCATCTTGCAGCGCTGTCAACAACTCAACGACGGCTTGCATTTTCGTGAGGCATTGCCTGTCTGCGATCAAGCCGTTCGAGAAGCACCGCTGCCGGCCGCGTTTTTACAGCGCGGTGTCGCGCGCGTCTTCCTGGGCGACTACGTCGGCGCGACGTCCGATCTCTCGCTTGCAATTCCTTCGGATCCCACCAACGCCTACGCGTTGACCTTGCGCTGCCGGGCGTATGACGAGACCGGAAAGCCGACCCTCGCGCTCAATGACTGCGATGCGGCGCTTTTGACCGATGCTTCGAACGTTCAGGCCCTGGCTTGGCGGTGCCTCGCGCGCGCTCGTCTCAAAGACGTCGACGGCGCGTTACAAGATTGCGATAGAGCGATCGCGCTCGCGCCAAACAATGCGACGGCTTTCGCAAACCGGTGTGCCGCCTATACCGAAGGGCGCGACTACAAGAAGGCCCTCGATGATTGCAATCAGGCGATAGCGCTAAAGCCGCTCGATCCGGCCGCCTTCCAGCATCGTTGTTTCGCGTACTTGGGCCTTCACGATAGCCGAGCCGCCGAGGCCGATTGTGACAGAGCCATCGCGCTTGACGGCAACCTCCCGTACGCGTATTGGGGCCGCGGCATCGCACGCACGTCGCGACACGACCCCCGCGGCGCGGCCGACATGAGGCTGGCGCGCGAGCTCTTCCTGAAACAAGGCGACACGAAGACCGCGGATAAGCTGAAGGGAACGTCGCCAAAGAAGAAAGCCGTCACGCACCGTCCGTAGATAAAACCGATGTCTCTCTTTTTCCGGATCACGTACATGATTGTTTCGGCCGTCGCGATGGTCGCACTGTTCAGCGTGATCCGCGCCGGATCGGCTCGTCGTGCCGTGGCTCGCCCTGAAGAAGCGCATCAACTGGCGCTACGGCTCTATCTCATTCAACTCGTCGTGCCTCTCGGTGCACTCCTGCTCTTGTGGACCGTCATCGTGCACGTTCACCGGGCATCTCCGCTCACGCTGGTCGCCGCCGTGGGCTACTCGCTCTTCTTTGGCGGCTACGCCCTCGCCGCATTGATCGGCGTCGTACGTCTGCGTTCCGGCGACCCCCTCCGCGCGCACCGAGCCGTCCACCGCGAACGTCTTGCCGCGATGTCCCCTGAAGCCCAGCGCGCCGAGGCCGCTGAAGAAGAACGTCTTCGCTCCGGCCGCGATCCGTGAAAACCCGAGGCGCAGCCCCAAATGAGTTCGAGGCGCTCGCTCGAAATCGTCCAGCGATGCCGACGGTCGGTAGTATCGAGCTGAAGATCGCCCGAGTTGAGGGCTTCCTCGTTCGAGTCAAGTACCTCGACGGCGTGGACGTGCGTTCCGATCGGGAACAGATGCCGCCGTATCCGTACGAGCGTGCGGCGAAGGATTCGTGGACCGTCCGGCAATGGACGAGGGAGCGTTTCCAGCGTATCTATCCCGGCTTTGACGTGGACGTCCTGAACGGTCGACGAGCTGCGGTGCGAGGTCAGACTCGGCTCGAAACGCTGAGAGACACGTACGCACACTGACTGGAGGGTGACGATGTACCGGCCGCTACTTGCTCTCGTTTTGTCCGGCAACTTACTGCTCTTGCCGGCCGCGGCAACAGCGGCACCCGAGCGTCCGCCCGCGCAAAGCGAAATGCCGGCGCCGAGGGGCCTCGCCGTCGTCCTCGTGGACGTTCCACAAAGCCCGCTCGATTTGCGAGCGTTGAACAATGAGTCCATGAGCGGCGCCGCGCTTCAGATCCATTGGAGCGAGATCGAGCCGGCCGAAGGCAAGCCGGACTGGTCGAAACTGGACGCGCTGTTCGGCGCTGCTGAAAAATCCCAGAAGTGGGTACAGCTGCTCATCTTCCCGGGCTTTTTCACGCCGGCTTGGGCGCTGAAAGGCGTCCAGACGGAAACGTTTCCGCTTCAATATGGTCCGGGCCACGGATCGCTCGAGAAGCTTCCGGCGCCCTGGGACACGGTGTATCTCAACCGTTGGTTCGCGTTCTTGAGTTTACTGAGCGAGAGGTACGGAAAGTCGCCGGCTTTCAGGATGGTCGCAGCGGTCGGACCGACCTCAGTTTCGGCGGAGTGCACGTTGCCGAACACGCCGCAAGATCTTAGGAAGTGGCAAACTCTCGGGTATACGACGGCCAAATATATTGGGGCGTGGCAGAAAGTCTTCCAAACGTATTCTGCCGATTTCCCTAACCAGTACGTCTCGCTCTCGGCGGGCGCCGGTCAAGTTGGTATCAACGACGCGGGCAAAATCGAGAAGGGCGGTCAGGCGCGCACGCGACAAACCATCGTCAACGACGCAATAGACACCTTGGGGAAGCGATTCGTCCTCCAGTCGAGCAACGTCCACGCCGGCCCGGGTCCTCACGAGGCGAATTCGGAGGCTGATGATAAATTCGTCATCGACTATAGCGGACGGATTATCACGGGCCTTCAAATGCGCAGCGCTGCCGAAAACAGCAGCGGAGTGATGGGCGCCATGGGCGATCCCGCGCTGGCCCTGCAAAAATCGATCGATCTCGCCCTGCAGCCGAACGCCGCCGGTCAGCACGTCGATTATCTAGAAATTTACGAACTCGATGTGCTTGCCGAAGGAACGCAACCCGTACTGCGCACCGCGGCGGCGCGGTTCGGGTCCCCGCGACCCGTTCCGCGCGGCACTCCGATGCGGTGAGCTAAGGCATCGCCTTCGCGAGGTCGCCGGCTTTTCTGTACACGAGATCCCGGATCTCCCGGACTCGCTCGAGGGGCAGTCCCTTGGGATCGGGTAAGCCCCAATCCGCGTCGATTCGCGGAATGCCCTCGACATCGCATCCCATCGTGATGATGCGGTCTGCTTTCGCGAGCACCGCCGGGTCAAGGAGTTTCGGGCGCGCCGCCGAGATGTCGATTCCAACCTCGGCCATCACCGCAACCACGCCCGGATCGGGACGGTCGGCGGCCAACGTTCCGGCCGACGCGACGTCCACGTCGTTGCCGGCCATGCGGCGCAAGAACGCCTCCGCCATCTGGCTGCGACCGGTGTTGTGTTTGCAAACGAAAAGGATGAAGGGCTTCAAAATCTTTTCCATCGCGACGACGTCGATAAAGCGGCCGTCGAGCCGGCCTTGTTCGGCAAATGTGCCGACCTTGCGGTATCCCATCTTCAGATAAAGGCGCCGACCCGCTTCGTTCTGCGCGAGTGCGAAGAGCACGATCTTGTGAAACTCATTCCGCTTGGCGTAACGTTCGAGCGACTGCAAGAGGGCCGATCCGACGCCGCTCCCTCGCGCTCGTCTTTCCACATAAACGGAGAGATCGGCAACGCCGCGATACGCGCAGCGATGCGAGTAGGGGTTGAGTGACGCCCACCCGACGACGCGATTGTCGCGCTCTGCAACGAGCACGCTATAGCGGTCGCCGTGCGCGCGATACCATTCACGGATCGTATCCTCGGTTTGCGCGACTTCGTCGAGCGTGGCGATTCGATCTTCGATGCCTTGGTTGTAGATTTCGCGGATGGCGGCGAGGTCGTTTGAATGCGATTCACGGATGCGTAGCGAGCTCACGTCGGCGATCATGGTCATCTCTCGTCTCTGAGGGGTGAGGGAGCATCACGGCCAGCGCTGTGGCCTCGGAAACCGGCGACAACCAACCGAAGAGCGCCGTTGCGGCGCCGGCACCGAGAAGTTGTGCGAGAACGAACGGAGGCACGTCGATCGGACGGATGCCGGCAAAGGTATCGCTGAGCGACCGCGCAATCGTCACCGCGGGATTTGCGAACGACGTCGACGACGTGAACCAATAAGCACCCACGATGTACGCGGCAACTGCATACGGCGTCGCGCCTGGGCGCGCTCGAGCGCAGCCCCAAATGACGGCTAGCAGCCCGAAGGTCGCGATGAACTCGCCCAACCACAAAGGGCCACCCGCGCGAACGCGATGCGATGCAAAGAACAACGGTAAACCGAACATGACGTTCGCAGCCGCGACGCCTGCCAGCGCGCCGAAAATTTGCGCGCCGATGTAAGCCGGCACGTCACGCCAGGCAAGGCCGCGCTGCCAGGCGTCCACGATCGTTACGGCCGGATTGAGATGTGCGCCCGAAATCGGTCCGAACGCAAGGATGATCGCCACGAGTGCGGCGCCGGTCGCGATCGCGTTCGCAAGGAGCGCGAGCGCTACGTTTCCCGCTGCGAGCCGATCGGCCATGATGCCGGAGCCGACGATAGCGCACAGCAGGAGCGCGGTTCCGACCGCCTCCGAGGCAGCCCGGCGCCCGAGGTTCACACTAGCAACACGCGGGCGACGCGGCTAACTTAGCTGCGTCCGTTCGGCAACAGGTCGTCTCCTCGCTGTCGCGTTCTTCGGCTTCGGCGATAACGAAGTACGTCTCCCAACGGCGTCCGTCGGGGTCGGTCGCCCAAACCTTGTTTTGGATCGCGTAGCAGCACGTCTCGTTCGTCTCAACGTCGACGAGTTGGCCTGCCGCGCGCAGCCGCGCGATCGCGGCGTCAACGTCCTCAGGTTTTTCGACGACGACGCCGTAGTGGGCGCCTTCGACGACCTTTGCATTCGGGTCGGCATCGAGGGCGAGCTCGAGCCCGGGGTCCTCCGTGAGAAACAGTGCGTAGTCTCTGTAATGCTTGACGGGTTCGGCGGAGAGTAAGCTGCTGTAGAACGCGACGCTCGCGTCGAGATCGCGGGTTGCGAGGTTCATGTGCATTTTCATGCGAGTACTTTCGTCGGAAGAGTAGCGCCGAGTGCGGCGTCGAGCCGTTGGCGCGCGTCGGTTGCAAGGCGGTAATAACCCCAGGTACCGCGCCGAACCGAAGTGACCAGTCCGGCGTCCTTGAGGATCTTCAAGTGGTGCGAGACGGTCGGCTGACTCAGCTCGAGACCGGAGGTGAAATCGCAAACGCAGACCTCATCCTCGGCACGCGCGAGGGTTGCGACGATCGCAACGCGCGCCGGATCCGCGAGAGCCTTGAAAAGCGTCGCTTCGTCGCTTAGGTCACCGTCATAGACGGCCGTCTCGGGACAGCAGCGCTGCATCGACATATTTCGATTCTAGCCATTGTATCGGAATTTGTCAATACAGACCGCCCCAGTCGGATGCAGCGCTCCGAAATCCCGGTCCGAGTTCGGCAACAACAAACCGCAGTAACCGTCGACGGCTACGCGAAGGTGCCCAGGCCCGAAGAGGAAGCGTAACTTGAACATTCGACTTCAGTGCCTTTGCTTGCTCGCCGCGATGGCGCTCACCGTTCCGGCCTCGGCCGGCGAGGCAGACCAGATTACCGACCAGCTGACCAAGCTGAACTCCACGCTGCAAGTGGCGACGAAGAACTACGATATCGCCGTACTCAACAATCTCGTCTCGAGCGATTACGAACTGGTTTCATCACATGGGAAAGTCTACGATCGAGCCGCTTTTCTCAAGGACGCCGCCGATCGCTCGGCCGTTTACGAAATCAACCAGCCTGAGGACGTGGCGGTTCGTCACTACAACGGCGATTGCGCGGTCGTCACCGCCGTGCTTCACGTTCGTTATAGAACCGGTGGCAAAACGGTCGACGTTCGAATTCGGTACGGAGACACGTGGGTCAAACTGAACGGCACTTGGCGTTACGTGTACGGCCAGGCCTCACCGATGAAAGCGAAGTAACGGGACTCACGTGAAGCGATGTGCCGTCACCCCATGAGAGCTGCGCTCGTCGCGCTCGTGGCTATGGGATTGGCGGGCTGCTCGAACTCCCCCGAACGGCCTTCTCCCTATCCAACGTGTTCGCAGGCAGATTTGCTCAAATTCGACAAGCGTCTGGCCGCCATCGTAAGCACCAAAGTGTTCGACTACGACGCGGAAAAGCTCGCCGCCGATACCGCCCAGAAGGACGCCACGACCTGCCGGCTCGCCACGACAGGTTTGCGCCAGGTCAGCTGGATGAGGCGCGAATCGCACGCGTGGGCGACTCTCGCGCAGATCGAAACCGTCCAGGACGACGGCTACGCCGCAGGGGACGATCAACGAAACGCGGACCAGCTGGTTCAGCTCGCAAACGCTCTCGCGGATCGCGCCCGCAACGGGACGCGTTGAACCCCTAAGGCAAAACCGGCCCGGGGAGGCCTTTTTTGACCCGGGCGGCAGGAGTTGGGGTCGTCCGTTGTGCTAGCTCCTCGCTGCAAGGAATCGCCGTCGCGCGATCTCACCCGCTACCCAGAAAGGACCAGCCCGTGCCGGACAAAGTCGACTTCAACGAGTTTCTCAAGCAGGTTGACGAGCGCGTAAAAGTGCGAGCCAAAGAGGAAGAAGTGCACGGCCTCCTTCGCATGGGAAACGTGTGGCGTCTCAATCGCGTAGAGGCCAGCATCACCAAGGACGCGTCAAACAAGGGTGACGAGTACGAGCTGACGGTCCAAGGCGGCCCTGACGCGTCACGCATATTTCACAGCAAAGTCGGTTCCGTCGATGAGACGGCAACTGAGATCGTTCGCCGGCTCGGGACGCTGACCCACTAAGCTATCCATCGATCCCCGGCTTGTTGCACGAAGTTTGCAAAGACATAGCGCCACGGAATAACGAGAAGAAATATCGCGCCCATGAGGCAGGCTTGAATGGTTTGCGCCATGTCGCCGTCGATTGGGCTGTGGGTTATCCAAAGTGGAAGTGCAACAACGATCAACCAGATGACTTTCCAGGTCACCTCGAAAAATAGCAGCGGCAGCATTTTGAGCGGGTAGCGAAGTCCCAATATCGCCAGGAGCGGCAGCGCAGCCAGGACGCTGTTGCCGATACTACGCCATGGGCCGAGCGTTAGCGGCCATGCCGTGTGATCGAGCATTGCCGGCCATACGGTTGAACCAAGGCCGACCACCAAGAGCAGGTAGCCGGCTCTGAGGAGATAGAGTTGAAATAGCGATACCTCCGGCGTCGAAGCGCCGGAAGCCGGGACTGTCGCCGTCATCGAAGACATTTGCACGCTCCCCTTGGAAACAACGAAGGTACTGGTGAGCCGGCCCATCAGTTTCGCAAGGGGAAGTCAACACCGCGCCGTTCCGCGGCGCGGTGTTGACGGACAGCCGACGTTAGCCGGGTTGGGTCAGGAAGTCCCAGCGCCCGTCGAAGCGAGGACCGTGGTCGATACGGCCGGCGAGCGTGACCGTGTGCTTTCCGGGCGCCAGATCGAAACTCGGCGTCAGAACAAAGCCGTGATCGGTCACGTTGGCCATCGGAGTCACGTCACGACCGTCGAGCGCGATCCGCACGGTGTCCGGATCGACCGGTTGCTGGAAGCGCGCGGAGATTTCGGGACGGTGTGCGCCGATCATCGCACCAGGCTGAGGCTGCAGCTGCGCGAGCCCCATCGTCACGACGTCGGGCTGGCCTTCGTCAGCGCGCGGCGGTGCTGGATTTTGTTCACCCCTCTTGGCGCCCTGGTAACCGTAGCTTCTGGAACGGTCTTGGTTGCCGCTCTGATTGACGTACACGGTGTCGCTCGACGACACGAAGTTCACCGACGCGCCGAGCGCCTGTGAAATGAAGCGCAGTGGAACGAGGAGGCGGCCGCCGACGAGGAACGGCGGCGCATCGAGCGTCGTCGGTTGTCCGTTCACCGTCGCTTGCGTCGAGCCGACCTGCAATTGCACCGTCGTGCGGCCCGCCGTTGCGTTGATCTGGCCGTTGGAATAAACGACGCTCGCGCCGAGGTGTTCGAAGACGCCGCGTAGCGGAACGAAGAGCCGTCCGTTCTGTTCGACTGGCGGCTGGTCGAACTGCATCGGTTGGCCGTTCACGACGACAGTTGCGCTCGACTGCGCCATCGCGGCCGCCGGCGCGATGAGGGAGAGAGCGAGGATTGCGGATCCGAGGCGGCTTGTGAAAAACGTTGTCATGTTCATCTCGCCGCTTTTTCCCGCGCACGGCCGATTCAAAACGGACGATCGAGCGCTAGGCGGCAGATGCCAATTATTTCGCGCAGTTGAGGTTGAAGCGAAAACCCGGGGGTCTGTGGAGATAAACGAGCTCACTACTTCCCTGGATGAGGAGCTTCGTAGGCTTTCCACCGTATCCGGGATAGTTCGCCGGATACCAAAACTTAATTTCGCCTTTGCGGGTGACCCCGGGCGGAAAATCGCTCGCGTTCGGGCGATCGTGAGGGTAGAAAAGTTCATAGAGACCGGTCTGGTCTTCAGCGGACGTGAAGCTGGCGTAGGTGTCTTTACCACTAAGTTCGGCGGAGTCGTCGTAGGCGCGGAGACCGATCCCCACACCGGAAGGCAAGGACAAACCCCAGTTCCATGCGGTATTGTTTGTGACGTTTAGAGTGCTCTTGGTGGCGTTGGTCCATTCCATGGAGACGCCCCAGCCCGTCTTCGGTTGGTCATCGAAACCTGTTTTGCGGCGTACCGGTTCGATTTTGGTGACGCGAGCCCGCCAGACGCCGTTGGACACCACCTGATTGAGGCAGCCGTCGACGACGGGTGCCGGACTGGGTGCTGCGTTACCTGATGCGGCCAGACTCACCGCGAGCGCATACAAAAACGCGAAGAACAACGGGCGACGGAACTTCATGTACCCTCCAGAAGCGCGGCAAAAATCGCCTTGTTTCCGGCGCCTGCCGCCACCTTCAGCGCGAGCGCTATCGAACGCGCGCTTTAATTGGTGCCGGTGTCCGTTTTATGATTTCGACGGCCAACTGCTGGCCCGGAACGGACCGAATCGCATACTCCGTCGACGCAACCTGATCGAAAATGTTCCCGTAACTCGTGATAACCGTAGCTGTGAAGGTCTCGCGGAAATCGTACCGTGCCTCCGTCGGCCCGAAACTGGCAATACGCCGGTATACCGCCCCTTCGTCGGGACGCGGCACCCTGTCGTGGGCCTCGATCGTTCGAACGGAGATTTCGCTTGACATCTCGTTGATGGAGACAGCGACCTTCACGTCGATCGCCGGGCCGAATCCGATATTGCGCAGTGCGATGTCGACGTTGAATTGGTATGTATACGGCGGTTAGGATCGCGTGGACGGAAGCACCCAGAGCAAAGCCCGTGGGACTGACAGCCTCGAAGGGTTCCATGCTCGTTCCCTTTCCTTACGGCGAAGAAAACATGAAATGGCTGTAGGAGGGCAAAGTGCAGGGTATAAGGAGGCGGGCAGCCTAATTGATGATTTAAGCTTGGGACTGGTGGAAAGCAGATTGTGAGAGTACGCTACGAAGGCGCGCGTTTTGATCGATTAGCGTGCAGAATTCGGTAATTATGCTTGCTTTGCGTTCGCTAGCTTATTCGGCGCAGCGCTTCTTGTTTGCATACAACTTTCTGGCGCAGCTCAGCTCACGTGCTGCGGTTCAGCACCACACTAGATCTAACAGAGCTAAACTGGTTTACAGACGGTAGTGTTTAGAAGGGCTCCGTGTCCTTTTTGAACGGCGCTTTTCTCACGCGCTGGGGAACTGGCCGGGCCGTTCCTGAACTCGCTTCGGAAGTCCCAACGCAACGAAATGGCGGCATCAGCGCAGACGGGAAGACGATCACATGGCATCTCCGCGGGGGGTTGAAGTGGTCTGACGGCACACCACTTACCTCTGCGGACATCGCATTCACGGTCGCGGAAATCAAAGACGAACGACGATCGTCCTCGATAAGCATGCATTTCTTTTCATAGAGCGTGTCAGTACGCCTAATCGCGATATCGCGGTTTTCGAACTGTCGCGTCCGTACGGTTTCGCGATTCACTCGTACTTCGGTTCCGACTCGTATCCAATCGTGCCAAAACACTTGCTCGAGGGCAAGGATTTCAACAAAGCAGATTTTTGGGATCTTCACGTGGGTGCGGGACGCTTCAAAATTACGCGATTTGCGCGCGGCGACCGCGTCGACCTCGAGCGCAACACGTTTTATTTGCGGGGACGTGCCAAGCTCGATAAGGTCGTTTTTAAGATCATTCCGAGCTAGATAGGATCGGTCAATGCAATGAAGTCTGGCGACCTCGATCTACTTCCCTATCAGTCATTCACCGGATATGCGATGTTCGGCTCTCCAGCGAGCGTTCCCGCGGTTGAGATCGCCGGTCAACGTATCAGCTGGTTCGTCTTAAACCAACAGAGTGCGGTACTGTCTGATGTCGTCGTGCGGCGCGCACTACGATTAGGTCTCAATCGCGCCGGCATTCTTCAACGGACCTTCCACGGCGCGGGTGTGCTGAATGAGTCGTTGCTCCCGCCGTTTGCACCGGAATACGACAAGGATCTCGCGATCGTGAAATATGACCCGAAGGCTGCCGCCGCACTGCTGGAGGCAGACGGCTGGAAGCTCGGCTCCGACGGAGTCCGCACGAAGAACGGCACGCGACTACATATCCAGGTGGTTTCTGGTGCGGGCTCCGCATTGGTCGATCAAGTGCTCGAACAAGCGCGAGCAGATTGGACCGCGATCGGCTTCGAGATGGAGACGAAACTCTATGACGGCGGGCTCTTTTTCGCACCGATCAGCGAGGGCGGTATCGTCGATGGAGGTCACTTCGATCTTGCACTGTGGAGTCCCGGAGCAGTTTTTGCGGATTCTTTTCCTGCGCAATTTGATTGCAGTCTAATCCCGCCCAACGGAAACAACGATTTCCGGTACTGCAACCGCCACTTACAACCAATCCTTCACCAGATTGAGCGCACGTACGATCCGATCGCTCTGGCACCTATGTACAAGCAATTACAACGCACACTTGACGATGACGTGCCATTTATCGTTATCGGCTCGACCAACGAGTACACCGTTCATACGGACGATGTGACTGGGCTGCACATCCCACCGTATTATCCGTTCGATGATTTCATGGACGTTGACGTGACGAGGTAAACTGTTAGTGCGGCTCGTCAAGCAGTCTGGCCCAAATGCATAGAAAGAAATTAACCCCGACCAATCAATTGACGGCTCGTGAAAACGAAGTCGCTGCTCTCGTTGCTGCCGGCAAATCAAATCGCGCGATCGCCGAGGTCTTGTGGCTCAGCGAGCGCACCGTCGAGAATCACGTTAGGTCGATTTTCGCGAAGCTCGATACTGACTCACGAGTAGGAGTCGCCAACGCGCTTCTGCGGGCTGATTCGCAGAAGCGACTAAACACGGCATCCGAATCTAGGCCGCTCAGCAACCTTCCGTTCAACCTGAGCTCATTCGTGAATCGCGACACCGAGCTTGCGGAACTCACGAGGTTGCTGGAAAAGCATCGGCTCGTTACGATCACGGGTTCCGGGGGCGTCGGCAAGACACGCACCGCGCTCCGGGTCGCGGCTAGTCTTCTCGATGGGTTTCGCGATGGCGCGTGGTTCATCGAACTTGCGCCGCTGAGGAGTGGCGCCTACATAGTTTCGACTGTCGCCGGGGCGCTCGACGTTCAACTCATGGCTGAAGGCGAGCCGCGCGATGTTCTCGCCCGTGCGCTCAAGTCGATGCACGCGTTGCTCGTTTTTGACAACTGCGAGCACCTGCTCGCCGCTACCGCCGAGGTCATTCTACCGATCCTGCAGCGTTGTCCGACCGTGACGATTCTCGCGACAAGTCGTGAAGCTCTGGGCATCGACGGCGAGGAATGCTACCGCTTGCCGTCGCTGGACGTTCCAATTGAAGAGAATCTGGAACGCCTGCGTGGAAGCGACGCGATCGGTTTTCCGGCCATCGCACTTTTCGTCGATCGAGCGCAGGCAGTCGACAAGCAATTTGCGTTAACCGATAAAAATGCAACGACGGTCGCCAGAATTTGCCGCCAGCTCGATGGGATACCTCTTGCGATCGAGTTGGCTGCCTCGCGCGTCGCGATTCTCAGTCCGCGACAGCTGCACGAGCGTATCGCCGAACGGTTCAGTATCCTCACCAACGATGGTCGAAATGCCATCCCTCGCCACAAGACTCTGCGAGCGCTGATCGACTGGAGTCACGACTTGCTCGAAGATCGCGAGTGTACGCTCTTTCGGCGCGTCGGGATCTTCGAAAACGGATTCTCACTGGAAAGCGCAATCGCGGTCGCAAGCGCCGACGACCTGAACGAGGCTGATGTTTTCGAAGGCCTTGCGTCGCTCGTTGACAAGTCGCTCGTTCTGGCCGAACCAGATGGCGATGCCTTGCGGTTTCGCCTGCTCGAATCGACTCGAGCTTACGCCTCAGAGAAAATGGTTATCGCCGGCGAACGCGAGCTTCTTGTTCACAGCCGCTTAAGGTATTTGCGCGCTAAGTTCTCGAAGTTAAGGCGACTTGCCGAGCAGACCGCGCGCTTTACTGAGATCCATAACGCCTTTTCGTTGGAGTTGGCTGACATTCGAGCTGCGCTGGATGAAGCGTTCAAAGGTGCCGATCTTATCGCTGGCAGTGAGCTCCTCGCGGACATTGGAGAGTGTTGGAACTATCTTTATCTAAACAACGAAGGCACACGGTGGATCGAAAACGGCTTAGCAAGTCTGGAAAACGGCGAGTGCGTGCTTCTCGCTCGACTATCGGTCGCATTGTCTTACGTCCTTGCAGCCGATCAACAACATGGTCGCGCGTACGAGTTGGCTGTGCGAGGTGTCGCGCGCGCACGAGCCTGCGGCGACGGCGAGATCCTGGCTCATGCCCTAACAAGATACGCTAATAGCTCTAGCGCTCGCGGCGATCTTGAGAACGCGGAAAGCGCGTACGCCGAGGCTGAGAAGATGCCCGATCTTCCCTTGGGGTTACGGCTTCGGCTGCTGAGTGCTCTGTCTTCCGTGCTGCGCGGCAGGGGCGACATAGTCGGCGCGGCGCGCGTTATCGCACAGGTGCGTAAGCAGCACCAGGATCTGGGAAACCGACGCGAAGAAGGCGTATATGCGATATGGCTCGCCGAGGAAGAGTACGAGAGCGGGCAGACCCGGCATGCGATAACGACGGCCCGCGAGACGTTGCCGACGATGCACGGGAGCGGCCGTCTTCTTCTGCTGGCAGACCTAACTGGTTATCTCGCGGCGGTAGATGACCTTCCCGGAACGTTCGATGTGGCACGCGAGGCCATTCTTCAGCGCACAACATCGAACCGCGACTTGGTCAATTCTTCAATAGCGATCGGGCATCTCGCACTGGCATTGGCATTGGCCGGCGAGCTCTTCTGCGCCGCGACACTCACTGGCTACAGCGACGCCGCTGAGCGGTTCGGTTACCCGCGCACCTTCATCGAAGAAGACACGCATGTTCGCATCACACAACTTTTTCGCGATCGGCTGACACCCGAGCAGCTCACGTCGCTGACCGCGGAGGGTGCCACTTTGACCTCCGAGACAGCTGTCGCGCTCGCGCGAGAGGCCATTACACGAGCGCGTGCTGCCCACCCGAGGGAAGTTGAGTACTAGCACTCATACGCGATGACTGGCTTTTTGGTAGCGTGCCTTTAGAAGGCGAAGCACAAACCATGGAACGCTACAACGTCCTAAAGACAGGCGACTGACCGAAGGGCAACGCCCTCTCTGCTAACAGAACTGCCGCGCCGAGCCATCGCGGGCAATTGTTCCGCAAGAACGCCGGCATCTTATTGTGAGGAAATTCAATGTTCGCTCTGCTCTTTGCTATGCTTTTTAGCCTGACGCCGTATGGCATGGTTAAGGTACACGAACCAATCAAATGCAGCCCAACTAATCTGGCGGGTCAACCCACCTTGTGCGTCAGACCAGCTCCCATTATACCTCTGCGTCCAGCTCCGTAGGGCTATAGCGAACGATCCATCAGAGCGTCGACCTCGACAAGTTCCGAGCAAGAACCGTCGGGGTCGACCGCTGCTTCGGAACAGCGCGATCACAACTTCGGTTCTCGCGGCGTTGCTACGGCAGAACGATTTGCTGGAGCATCAAGACGTGAGCGTACCGTCGCCCGCCAAGCTTCGCAATTTCCTCGGTTGGGCATTCGTCATCTCGATCGCGCTGCATCTCGCGCTGCTTCCGATCGTTGGGCGCAGTCGACCGCTTCCAGCGGCGCCCGAGCCGCACCGCGATATTCTCTTCACTTTCACAATACCGACGCCGCCGCCGCATCCGCGACCAACGCCCCGACCAATGCCAAGAGCTCCTTTGCCCGCGCGGACGCACCCGACGCAATCCGCAGCGCGGCCGTTGGCGCACGCGCCGCAGATTCACCACGAGCTTTCGCATCAAGCGGTGAGCGCGGCACTGGTGCCGGAGCCCGCTGGGACAGACGGTTCGGCGACCGCCGGTGCGGGCGGCGGCGTGAGCGAGGGTCCCGGCGACGCAAGCTCCGCGGGGACTGGATCAGCGGCGACACCTTCACCCACGCCAAAGGCCTCGTGCGCGCAGCCCCACGTCGACGCGGCGGTGACGCGTGCGGTCGAACCGGATTATCCCGAACTTGCCCGCCAGCAGGGCCTCACGGGAACGACGCAAGTCAAAGTCACGCTCGCCGAAACCGGGACGGTGGTGGACGCGCAAGTGTACGCGAGTTCCGGCAGTCCCGCGCTCGACGCCGCCGCAATTGCCGCTGCCAAGCGCAGTATCTATACGCCCGAGATCGACGACTGCCGGCAGCACGCTGGTTCGTATCTCTTTCGGGCAGAATTTTCCGCACAGTAACTCGTCCGCACTCTAGATGCAGTCGGCCGGTTCGTACTTCCTAGCGGGTCTTTTGGCGTGTGGAATTCCAGCTTAGCTCTCAGTAATCAGATCCGGGTCGGACTACCGCTCGCAATTATTTTGACGCACGAGAACCGCAAGCATGATCCCGACTAAGCTTAGCGCAGCAATCTACGATAGACCCGAATTAGAAGGGCTTCGCGGACATCAGCCAGATCAGGCAAGCCCACAGCAACGTGCTTACCCAAAACAAAGGAACCGCGAGAGGGTCGCTGATCGCAGCAGCAAGATCGGGTGACGGTACTGCATCGGGCGACTTTTGCGCGAGCGCGCCAATGCGGATCTCGCGCAGCATGTGATATCCAAAGCCGAGCGCCATTATGAGTGCAAAGACGACGTAGCTCGCGATCAGCCACCCGGCGCCGAAGGACATGTTGCTTCGCCAGACAGCAACCAGGCCAAGTAGTGCCGTAAGGATCGCGACCGGTCCACCGATCTTGCCGTGAAAACTCGTAAGCTGGTAAATCCGTCGAATGAAAGGGACGTCGCGCGTGTGCGCTGCCATCTCCAGAATGAACCCCGGCACGACGAGCAGGGAGATCGCGACGAACGCGAACAGCACATGAAGAAAATAGACGCCCGACATCGATTCCATTGCCGTAGTCTTTTTCAGGCAGCGAAGATCCCCCGCCGACTCGGGCGCTCGAAGACGCCTGCGCGAGCGAGGTTAACCTTGGCCGGCGATGCGGTTGATCCGGGACATCAAGTATGCCGGCGCGCGCACGCGGAGAAGGCCGGAATCTCGACGACTCGACTGCACGATCTGCGGCACACGGCAGAGTCCTTCCTTATATCGATTGGGGTCGACGTTCGCACGACTGCCAGCCTCCTCGGACATTCGAATCCCAGCGTCACGCTCGGCCTGTACGCGCACGTTGTCGAGGGCGCCAACGCTCCGCTGTCGATGTCCTTGGCGACCGTCTCACCGCCGCGATCGCAAGCAAGAAATAGCTCGCCCCGAAATCGCGTTTGCAACCGTTTTGCGACCGCGGCGCTCCGGGCAAAGAAGAAAGCCCGTCTTACCGGGCTTTCAATGGTTGCGGGGCCAGGATTTGAACCTGGGACCTTCGGGTTATGAGCCCGACGAGCTACCGGACTGCTCCACCCCGCGATAGGCGAACCCAACTATAGCGCCGCCCTGTGCGTCTGTCAAATGCAAAGCTAGGAAGCGGGAGGCTCGGGCAAGCCTCGGAATCTGCGGGAATGGTCGATCCTGCGTTCGTGCGCGCGTTGCCGAAGGTTCAGCTGCACTGTCATCTCGAGGGGACCGTGCGAGCGGCGACGTTCCGCGAACTGGCCGAACTGCATGGGGTCGAAAGCGAGCGGCTCGCGCGCCCGCCCTCCGAGACCTACGCGTTCGATCGGTTCGGCGAGTTCCTGCTGCTCTTCGCCGAAGTCTGCAAGACGTTGGCGACGCCGGCAGATTTCGCGCGCATCGGCCGCGACTACGTTGCCGACGCCGCGGCGCAAGGCGTGCGCTACGCGGAGATTTTCATCTCGCCTTCGGTTTGGACTTTTTTCCACCGCAACCTCGACGTCGAGGAAACGGTCGTCGCGCTGCGCGCGGCGCTTGACGACGAAGGTCGCGCTCACGACCTGGAAGTCGCGCTGATCTGCGACCTGACGCGTAACTTCGGCGTCGAGCGCGCCCTCGAAACCGCTCGCATCGCGGCGGATCTTGCCGAGGCTGGACTGGGCGTGGTCGGGGTCGGCCTCGGAGGCGACGAGGCGAACTTTCCGGCCGCGCTCTTTCGCGAACCGTATGAGTTCGCGCGGGCCCGCGGGTTGCATCGCGTCGTTCACGCGGGAGAGGCGGCTGGGCCGGGCAGCGTCCGCGACGCGCTCGACGTACTCCGTGCCGAGCGGGTAGGTCACGGCGTGCGCGCGCTCGACCATCCACAGCTCGTGCGCGATTTGGCCGAGCGCCGCGTTGCGCTCGAGCTTTGCCCAACCTCGAATCGCCTGACCGGCGCCGTCGCGGCCGGCATGCCTCATCCGATCGGTGCTTTCGATGCGGCGGGCGTTCTGTGCACGATCGACGCCGACGATCCGGCGCTCTTTTCAACGACGCTCTGCGACGAGTACGCGCTGGTCGGCGCGGAACTCGGGACCGATGCTCTGCGCCGCTTCGCGCGAAACGCCGTCGAGGCTAGCTTCGCCTCGCCGGAGCGCAAAGCGAGCCTGTATCGCGAGCTCGACATTTTCGACCTGGAAACGGCACCCTCGCGTCGAAGCTAGGTTGCCTATGGCTGGGCACACCCATTTTGACGAGTCGACCGAGGAGTATCTCGAGGCGATCTACCGGCTCGAGCGCGAGGGACCGGGCGTCACCACGTCGGCGGTCGCGAGCGAACTCGGCGTCGCGCCCGCCTCGGTTTCGGGCATGCTGAAGAAGCTGGCCTCGGAGGGTTTGATCGAGCACCGCGCGCGCGGCGAAGCGAAACTGACGCCGAGCGGCCTCGAGATCGCGGTCCGCGTGATTCGCCGTCACCGCCTGGCCGAATGCTTGCTGACCGACGTGCTCGGAATGTCCTGGGACGAAGTTCATTCCGAAGCGTGCCGCCTGGAACACGCGATCTCGAGTGCGGTGGAAGCCCGGCTCGTGACGTTGCTCGGCGATCCGAAGGTCTGTCCTCACGGTCTTCCGATTCCGCCGGCCGACGGAAGCGATCCGCCGAGGCCCGGCGTTCCGCTCGCGCAGATCGCGAGTGGCGAGCGAGCGCTGGTTCATGGCGTCACGGAAGAAGTTCCCGAGATCTTGCGATACTTGGGCGAGATCGGTCTGCGCCCCGGTGCGTTCGTCGAAGTTATCGAGAAAGCGCCGCTCGGCGGCCCGGTCACGATTTCGGTCAACGGGTCGCGCCACGCGATCTCGCTCGAGCTGGCTCGCATGGTGACGGTAATCGGCACCGTCGAGAGCGGTAGCGAAACCCTCGAACCGGCTACTGCGCGCGCTTGAACCTAGCCGGCGGTCGCGCCGTCAAACGATGATCCAATGACGGTCACGAGCGTTCTCATCGCGCTTAACGTCGTCGCGTTCCTTTGGGAAATTTCGACGGGAGGCCTCAGCAGCGACGCGGCGTTGCTTTCGCACGGCGCGCTGTACGGGCCCGCGGTCGTCAAGGGCCACCAATACTGGCGGATCGCAAGCGGCGCGTTTCTGCATGGAGGATGGCTGCATATCGCCTTCAACATGTGGGCGCTTTACGTCGTCGGAACCGCCGTCGAGCGTTTCCTCGGCGGTCCGCGCATGCTCGCGATCTACATCCTCTCGATGATCGGCTCGGGAATCACCATCGTACTCTTTAGCCCCGACGCGATTACCGTTGGCGCGAGTGGCGCGATCTTCGGACTCTTCGGCGCGCTGGTCGGAATCGGCATACGGTTGGGCAAGCCGGGTCGCAGCCTCATCGGGCAAGTCGTTCCGATCATTCTCATCAACTTGGTCATCACGTTTACGGTACCGAACATCTCGGCAGCTGGTCATATCGGCGGCTTGCTCACCGGTTTCTTGGTCGGACTCGCCGCGTTCGAAATGCGGCCGCGCGCAGCCATGGCCCCGGCCTACGCCGTCGAGGTTCCAGCCGAAGCGCGAGAGCCCGAGGAGATGGCCGAAACGGAAGGCGCGCGCGAGCCGTGAGTTCGACGCTCGAATCGATCGAGGCAGTCTTCTCCGGTTCGGGTCCGCTCGCGCGCGCCTTACCCGGCTTCGAGTCGCGCGCGGGACAAGTGCAGATGTCGAAGCTTGTGGAGCGCGGCTTCCTCGAAGGCGCGCACACCATCGTCGAAGCGGGAACCGGCGTCGGTAAATCGCTCGCGTATCTGGTGCCGGCGCTGCGCAGCGGCAAAAAGGTAGTCGTCTCGACCGCCACGATCGCGCTGCAAGAACAGCTCGTCAGGAAGGACATCCCGCTCGTGCTCGACGCGCTCGGTATCGGTGCGCGGGTGGCTCTGCTGAAAGGCCGCAACCACTACCTGTGCCGCGCCAAGCTCGACCGGATGCGCTCCGAGCGCCTGATCGCCTCGAGCGGAACGATGGAAAAGATGTGGGAGTGGGCCGGGCACACGCAGACCGGCGATCGGGCCGAGTTGCCGTTCGCGCCGCCGCCGTCCGAGTGGGAGCAGCTCGACGCCGACGCCGACGATTGCGTCGGCGAGTTCTGCGAGAGCTATCGCGACTGCCATTTCTTCGCGCGACGCGATGAGGCGAAGTTCGCCGATCTCGTCGTCGTCAACCACGCGCTTTTCTTTCTCGATCTGACGATGGGTGGAACGCTCTTACCGCCCTACGACTTCGCGATCTTGGATGAAGCTCATCAATGCGAACGCTGGGCATCGGCCGCCTTGACCGCGACGCTCTCGCACGCGAGCGTCGCGCGCTTGCTGCGCCGTCTGCATCGCGTCTACGTCCTTCCGGCAAACTACGACGCCGAGGTCGACGAGGGGATGCGCGGCCTCGTCCAAACGCTGGCGCGAGTACCCGGCGAACGCTACCCGCTCGCCGCAAACGAAGCCGCCTGCGAAGCGCTCGGCGTCTTACAGCAGTCGTTCTTCCGTCTTGAAAATTGGCTCTACGCGAACTGGCAAGCCGCCTTGAAGCGTCCTCCGGACAATCTCGCCGAGGCTGAGCGACGCCGGGACCTCTCGATGCGCGGCATCCTCGCGCACATTGCGACGATCGAGCGGACTTCACTTCCGCCCGAAGAGGCGATCAGTTGGGTCGAACGTTACGAGGGCGAAGGGCGCTATGAGGTCAACTCGGCGCCGTTCGACGTCGCCGAATTCTTGCGCACCGCGCTGTTCAAGCACGCCCAGAGCGTCGTTCTGACGAGCGCGACGATTGCGGCCGGTGACTCGTTCGCGTTCCTGCGCGAGTCGCTCGGCGTCGACGAAGCGCAAGAGTACGTCGCGCCGTCCCCGTTTGACTATCTCGCGCAAGCCCGGCTGTACGTCGCTCCCGCCGACTGCAATCCCAAAGCGGAAAGCTTCGCAGGCAAAGTCGCGCCGATCATCGAGGAGGCGCTCGATCTGAGCCGCGGACGCGCCTTCGTTCTGTTTACGTCCTACAAGCGGCTGCACGAAGTCTATCGATTGCTCCGCGAGCGTCTGCCCTTCCCGGTGAAACTGCAAGGCGAACTGCCGCGGGCGCATCTCCTCGAATGGTTCCGCCGGACCAAGAACGCGGTGCTCTTCGCGACCGGTACGTTTTGGGAGGGCATCGACGTTGCCGGCGACCAGCTCTCGTGCGTCATCGTCGACCGTCTACCGTTTCCCCCGCCGGCCGACCCGTTGATTGCGGCGAGGCTCGCCGCGATCGAAGCCGCCGGGCGGCCGAGCTTCGAAGAGTTCATGATCCCCTCGGCGATCGTCCGGCTGAAACAAGGTTTCGGGCGGCTCATCCGCTCGAAGACCGATCGCGGACTGCTCGTCCTTCTCGACGGACGCGTCGGCGCGATGCGCTACGGCGACGCGATTCTGAGCGCGCTCCCGCAGGCGACTCGCGTGGAGCGGCTCGACGAGCTCCGCAATTTCTTTTTCCCGTAGGGTCGCGCCCCAGAATCGCTGTATAGGCAAATAGGATGGCTACTTCGAGCGAGCTTGAATCCGGCGGCCGCGTGAACGCCGGCAAAGCGTTGCGCTCCCGGGTCCCTCGGTCCGCGCATGCCGCCTGGCAGCCGCCGGCGGATCGCGCCGACCCCGTGACGCTGCTCGAAGTCTCGAGCCTGGGTCGCATTCCCGAACTCGTCCCCATTCGCTACGGGCGTATGGCCCTCTCACCGTTCTCGTTCTTCCGTGGTGCGGCGAACCTGATGGCGGCAGATCTTGCATCGACGCCGTCGACCGGGCTGCGCGTACAGGTCTGCGGCGATTGCCATCTGATGAACTTCGGCGGCTTTGCGACTCCCGAACGCAGCCTCATCTTCGACATCAACGATTTCGACGAAACGCTTCCGGGCCCGTGGGAGTGGGACGTCAAACGGCTCGCCACGAGTCTTGTCCTTGCTTCTCGCCACTTGCATCTGCGGCCGGCGAGCGCGGCGAGTGCGGCCTTCGCGGCTACATCCTCGTATCGCTTGCACATGGCCGACTACGCCCAAATGCCGATTCTCGACCTCTGGTACACCCGGCTCGAGCTCGATTCGCTCGCGGCGATTCTGGGGCGCGCCGCACTGCGCAAGAGCGGTGCCGTCAAGGCGGCCGCGCATAGCAGCGATCACGTCGCGGCGCGGCTGAGCGATGTGGAGAACGGGAAACGCAGGATCATCGAAGACCCGCCGCTCATCTTCCACGCGACGCCCGAAGAATATTTGGATCTGGAAGTGGCCGGCTTGTTGCTGCGTTACCGCGAATCGCTGCCCGACCATTTGCGCGTGTTGCTCGATCGCTACCGGCTCATCGATGCCGCCTATAAGGTCGTCGGTGTCGGGAGCGTCGGCACGCGTTGCGCGGTGGTACTGCTGATGGCCGACGAACGGAACTCCTTGGTTTTGCAGCTCAAAGAAGCGCGCCGGTCGGTTCTCGAGCCGTTCGTCGACAAGAGCTGCTACAGCAATCAAGGCCGGCGCGTCGTCGTCGGGCAGCATCTCATGCAGGCCGCCAGCGACATGTTCTTAGGCTGGACGCGCGACGACGCAGGGCACGAGTACTATTTCCGCCAGTTGCGCGACTGGAAGACCGCGGTGAGCGTGGACGAGATGGGCGGTGCGGACCTTGCCGCGTACGCCGGCTTCTGCGGCTGGGCGCTGGCCCGAGCGCACGCCCGGACCGGCGATCCGGCGGCGATCGCCGGTTACATCGGCCGCGGCGACCAGTTCGATCGCGCCGTGTTGTCGTTCTCGAATGCGTACGCCGATCAAACAGAGCGCGATTACACCGATTTCATGAAGGCGATCGACTCCGGTCGCCTACCATGCGAAAAACAGGAACCGGCTCTCGCGCCGAAACCTCCCGAACAACCGAAAGCGCCGCCGGCGAAGCCGGTCGTCGCGAAGGACGCTGCCGCGAAGAAGGTTACGGCGTAACCGTAACGAGGGGGGGTCACTCCTCTTTCGAGGCTTCGTCCTTTGCGCGGGATTGCAGTTCGGCAACGACGCTCGAGTCCGCCAGCGTCGTGATGTCGCCGAGCAGCCGGCCTTCCGCGATGTCGCGCAACAGGCGGCGCATGATCTTGCCGCTGCGCGTTTTGGGAAGCTCGGGCGTGAACGTGAGATACTTCGGCGTCACGAATTTTCCGAGATGCTCGCCGACGTGCGCACGCAGCTCGTCGGCCAGGGCGAGCGAATCGAGAACGCCGCCTTTCAGCGTTACGAAAGCCGCGATGGCCTGACCGGTAACGTCGTCGCTGCGACCCACCACCGCTGCTTCCGCCACGGCAGGATGCGCGACCAGCGCGCTTTCGACTTCAGTCGTCGAAATGCGGTGCCCGCTGACGTTCATCACGTCATCGATGCGTCCCATGAACCAGAAGTCGCCGTCCTCGTCGCGGCGGCAACCGTCGCCGGCGAGATACAGGTGCGGGAACTTCGACCAATAGGTACTCACGTAGCGTTGGTCGTCGCCCCAGATTCCGCGCAACATCGCCGGCCACGGGCGGCGTATGACGACGTATCCGCCGCCGGCCGGAACCGAATTACCCGCCTCGTCGACGATGTCGGCGACGGTTCCCGGGAACGGTTTGGTGGCGCTCCCGGGCTTTAAGGTCGTGATGCCCGGGAGCGGCGTGATCATGATCGCGCCGGTCTCGGTCTGCCACCAGGTATCGACGACGGGACAACGGCCACCGCCGATGTGCGTGTAGTACCACATCCAGGCTTCAGGGTTGATCGGCTCACCCACGCTTCCCAAAAGCCGCAGCGACGAAAGATCGTGCTTTTCGACGTATTCCGGTCCCCACTTCATGAACGTGCGGATCGCGGTAGGCGCGGTGTAGAGAATCGTCGCCTTGTAGCGCTCGGCAATCGCCCAAAGCCGGTCCTTATCGGGGAAGTCAGGCGTGCCCTCATAGATGATGCTGGTCGCGCCGTTGCAGAGAGGACCGTACACGATGTACGAGTGCCCGGTCACCCAGCCGATGTCGGCGGCGCACCAGTAGATGTCGTCGTCTTTCAAGTCGAAAACGAGTTTATGGGTCGCCGTCACCCCCGTGAGATAACCGCCGGTCGTATGCTTGATCCCCTTGGGTTTGGCCGTCGTGCCGCTCGTATACAGAAGGTAGAGCAGGTCCTCGGCGTCCATCGCTTCGGGCTCGCACGTGTCGGGCCGGCCCGCAATAAGGTCGTCCCACCAGATGTCGCGGCCGGACTTCATCGTCACCGGGTCGGGAATCCGCCGTGCGACGATGCAATGCCGGATCGTCGGGGTTTGCGCCATGGCTTGATCGCAGTTCTCTTTCAGGGCGATCTTCTTGCCGCGGCGCCAGCCATAGTCGGCGGTGATCAGCGCGACGCAGTCCGCATCGTTGACGCGATCGACGATCGCGTCGGGCGAAAATCCGCCGAAGATCACCGAGTGGGCCGCACCGATGCGCGCGCAGGCGAGCATCGCTACCGGCAGCTCGGGAATCATGGGCATATAAATTGCGACCCGATCGCCTTTTTTGATCCCAAGGCTGCGCAGCCCGTTCGCGAAGCGGCACACGTCGGCCAGCAAACCGGCGTAGGTGAGAACCTTGCGATCGCCCGGCTCGCCTTCCCAGTAGAAGGCAACGCGCTCGCCTCGCCCGGCGCGAACGTGCCGGTCGAGGGCGTTGACGCAAGCGTTCAGCTTCCCATCGGCGAACCATCGAGCGAACGGCTCGTTCCACTCGAGGACCCTCGAAAAAGGTTTGATCCACTCAAGCTGCCGCGCCCAGCCCGCCCAGAAGCCTTCGAAGTCGCGTTCGGCTTCCTCATAGATGCCGGGCTTCGCGTTGGCCTGTGCGGCGAAGGCGGCGGTAGGCGGAATGCGCCGCTGCTCGTGAGAGAGTGCTTCGATCGTGTCGGACGTGCGGGGCGTAGTCATGTGATGCGATTGGTTTGCCTCACCGCCGGTCCCTCCCGGAAGCTTTTCGCATGAAGCTGCGCTCCGCGGCCGTTCTTGCCGCGCTTACGTTCGTGCTCGGAATGTTCCCGAGCGTCGCCGCGGCTCGACATAGCCCGCAAACCGGACTGCGAAGCATTACCTTCGCGAAGCCGCCGCCCGATTTTACCTTCGATACCGGATCCGGACCCGAGCGTTTGAGCGCACTTTTCGGCAAACCGATCGTCCTCAATTTTTGGGCGACTTGGTGTGCGCCGTGCGTGCAAGAACTCGACGTCTTTGCGAAGATGCAGAGCGTCTACGGCGACGACGCGACGCTGATCACGCTTTCAAAGGAAGCACCGGGCACCGCGCGAGCGTTCTTGGACGCCGAGCACCTCGCGCTTCCGCTCGTCGAGGACCCGAGCGGCTCGATCTTTGCCGAATACTCGATCGAGAAGGTTCCGGTCACGATCGTGCTGCGGCGCGACGGCACCGTGTCCTACGTCTCGGTTGGGGAGCTGAATTGGAACGAGCTCCAAACGGCGCTTGACGCCGTTCTGGCGGAGCAGTGACGCCCTTGCACTTGACCCCTCCCGGCGGCTTTGTTACGGTAGGGGGAATGCTGGCACTCAAGAGCCATGACTGCTAAGAATCCAGGTAGGGAGCCGACGGTCGCTCGCCCGGAACTCGACAAGCGCAAAGCCTTCATTTTGGCAACCGTGGTCTACGAGTATGTCGCGACGGCCGAGCCGGTCGGGTCGCAGACCCTCACCCAGAAGTACAACCTCGGAGTAAGTTCGGCCACCATTCGCAACGAGATGGCCGAGTTGGAGACGGCGGGCTACTTGATCCAGCCGCACACCTCGGCGGGTCGCGTCCCATCCGATGCCGGTTACCGCACGTACGTGGACCAGCTCATGCGCCCCGAACCGTTGCCGCCGGGGGAATCGCGCCGCATTCGCGACGAGTTCCGCGCGGCCAGCCGTGAGTTGGACGACGTCATCGAGGTGACGACGCGCCTCATGGGCCAACTCTCCAAGAACGTTGCGTTCATGGTCGCGCCGCTGCGCGAGACGCAGACCTTCCGGCACATTCAGCTGATCTGGCTTTCGGAGCGAAACGGCCTCGCGATCGTCGTGAGTTCCCTTGGAGTCGCGCTCCAGCAGCCGTTCGAGCACGCGCACGTCTCCGCCGACGATCTGACGAGCCTCTCCAACGCGCTCAACGCTGCCTTGAGCGGCAAGCCGATGCGGGATCTCGCATCGCTCGACGTGGCGAGCATCGTTCGGCATGCCGGATTGACGCGCGAACTGGCGAGCGAAGTCCAGAGCGCTTTCAACGAAGCCGCTCACAACGAAGCCTCGCCGGCCGTCTTTTCGAGCGGTGCTCAACATTTGCTCGATCAGCCGGAGTTTCAAGATTTGCGCAAGCTTCGCTCGATCTTGCGCATTATCGAAGAGCAGAAGAGTTTGTACGAACTCGTAGCCGACTCGATGACGAGCGAAGGCCCGACCGTGAAGATCGGAAGCGAACTCGGTTCCGACGAGATCACCGAATGCAGCGTCGTGACGGTTCCCTATCGCCTAGGCGAAGGCGTCGTCGGCATGCTCGCGATCCTCGGGCCGCGGCGGATGCCGTACGCGCGTCTGCTATCGATCGCGACGAGCACCGCCGAATCGCTCAATAGCCACCTCAGCGACAGCGAGATTCGATAGCGCGCGTGACGATCGACTATTACGGCGTCCTCGGCGTCGAGCGCGGCGCGAGCGACGCCGAGATCAAACGCGCGTACCGGGGGCTCGCGCGGAAGTTTCATCCCGACGTCGCGGACGATAAGCTCGCCGCCGAAGCGAAGTTCAAGCAGATCAACGAAGCGTACGAAATCCTGTCGGATCCCCAGAAGCGCCAGCAGTACGACCGTTTCGGTCAAGCGGGTCCGAGCGCCGCCGGCTACGGTCCGTTCGGAGGGGGCGACGGTTTCAGCGATATTTTCGACATGTTCTTCGGGGCGCGCGCCTCGGGAACGCAGCCGAGATCCGGACCGGCGCGCGGTGCCGACTTGCGCTACGATCTGCAGATCACGCTCGAGGACGCCTTCGCCGGCGTCGAGCGCGAAATCTCGTTCAACCATCTCGGAACCTGCGAGACCTGTCACGGTTCGGGCGCCAAGCCTGGTACCCAAGTCGTTCGCTGCGATCGGTGCGGCGGTTCGGGCGTCATGCGTTCGGTGCGTCAGACGCCGCTCGGCCAGTTCGTCACGCAAACGACCTGCACGAAATGCGGCGGCGAGGGTCAGGTCGTGCCGACGCCGTGCGAAGCTTGTCGCGGTCGCGGCCGGGTCGAGCGCGCGCGTTCGATGCAGGTGAAGGTTCCAGCCGGCGTCGACGACGGCAGCCGCATTCGCATTCCCGGCTCCGGCGAAGCCGGCGCGCGGGGCGGCGCACCGGGCGACCTCTACGTGTATTTGACGATTTCTCCGCACCCGCGCTTCCACCGCGAAGGACAGGAACTTCACGTCGACGTCCCCCTGACGTTCACGCAAGCCGCGCTCGGTGCCGTCCTCGGGATAGAGGCGCTCGACGGCAAGCACGATCTGCAAGTCGCGGCGGGCACGCAAAGCGGCGCGACGTACCGCTTGCGCGGCCGCGGCATGCCGTCGGTGCGTGGCGGTGCGCGCGGCGACCTGCTCGTGCGCGTTCACGTCGTCGTTCCGACAAAGCTCTCGCGTCGCGAACGCGAGCTTCTCGAAGAATTCGCGCGACTCGGCGGCGATCAGCTCGACGATCGCACGTTCCTCGAGCGCGTGAAGGATGCGTTCACGCCCTGAGTTCGCCTCCGCGCTTCTTCGTCGACGGGGTTCATCGCGAAGGCGACCTCGTCGCGTTGCGGGGCGCAGACGCACGGAAGATCACCCTCGTCCTGCGCAAACGCACCGGTGAAGCGATTGAAGTCTGCGATTCGGCCGGAAGTTCGTTTGGCGCCATCCTGGAGATCGACGGCCGTAAGGTAGCGGCGCGTCTCGGGCCGGGCGCGGCCCGCCCGCGCGTCGCGCTCGAGATCGTGCTCGCGCAGGCTTTGCCCAAAGGGCAGAAGATGGACTTCGTCGTCGAAAAGGCGACGGAGCTCGGTGTGCGGCGCATCATACCGCTACGGACGGAGCGCACACTCGGCACCGCCGACCGATTCGGAAAAGTCGAGCGCTGGAGGCGTTTGGCGCGCACCGCCGCGGCGCAATGCGGCCGTCCCGATGTGCCCCTCGTCGACGACATCACCGGCTGGGCCGAACTCGAAGGGGAGGTTCGAGCGGTCGCGCTCGCCCTTATTCCATGGGAATTGGCCGAACCGGTCCCGCTCCGCGACGCGCTGCCTGGGATGCTGGCCGGCGTTGACAACGTGCTCGTTGCGATCGGACCGGAGGGCGGGTTCGCGCACGACGAGATCGAGCGAGGGCGCGCTTGGGGCGCCCGCACCGTATCTCTCGGCAAGCGAATCTTGCGCACCGAGACGGCGGGACTCGTCGCATGTAGCGCCATTCTCTATGCGGCGGGCGAGCTCTAAACGGGGTCCGCGAGATGAGGCCGCCCGACGCGCGCCGTATAAGAGAAGGTTATGGCCACGAGGTCGGCTTGAAGTTCTCGATCGTCATTCCGACGTACAACGAAGCGGGCGGAATCGAGCGTCTGATTCAGACGCTCGACGATGTCTTTCGCGCGAATTCGCTTGACGGCGAGATCATCGTCGTCGACGACAACTCGCCCGACGGCACCGGCAGCGATCGTCGAAGGCTTGGCGGCGCGCTATCCCGTGCGCTGCTTGCACCGTCCCGGCAAGATGGGACTCTCGAGCGGCGTGATCGACGGCTGGAAGTTCGCGCGGCCGGACTCAGAGGCGCTCGGCGCGATGGACGCCGACTTCAGCCACGATCCGAGAATCTTCCCGCCGATGGTCCGCGCGCTCGAATCGGGCGAGTACGGACTAGCCATCGGCAGCCGTTACGTTAAGGGCGGCGGCATCCGTAACTGGCCGTTGCGCCGCAAGATCACTTCGCGCGTTGCGATCGCGCTAGCGAAGCCGCTGACCCCGGTGCAGGACATCACGAGCGGCTATTTGCTCGTTAAGCGCGACGCGCTCGAAGGCGTCGAACTGGATCCGATCGGTTTCAAGATCGGTCTCGAAGTGATCGCGAAGGCGCACTACGGGCGAGGCGATCGAGGTGCCGTACGTCTTTACGGATCGCGTTGCGGGCACGTCGAAGCTCAATCAGAGCGAGATCCTCAACTACTTGCGACAGTTGCGCCGCATCTATGCCTCGAAACTCTTATGGCAGAAGAGTCCGAAGCCGCCGCGGCGTGACCCGAGCGGGAAAATCGCCTGATGCCGATGCCCGATTGGCTGCGCATCCGGCGCGAAGACCGAGCTGGCCTCGGGCGACGAAACGCTGTGGGACAAGTGTCCCTCCTGCGGTGACGATGCTCTACCGCAAGGACCTCGAAGCGAACCTTTGGGTCTGCACGCGCTGCGGCCATCACTTTCGGATGCACGCCTACGATCGTATCAACATGCTCGTCGACGGCGACTTCGTCGAAATCGGCGGCGAGATTCTTCCCGGCGATCCGCTGGGCTGGGTCGATAAGCGCCCGTATCCGCAGAAGCTCGAGACGCGATCGCGAGAAATCGAATCTCAGCGAAGCCGTCGTAACGGGCTTTGGAACGATCGGTGGTTTCCCGATCGCGCTCGGCGTGATGGACTTCAACTTCCGCGGCGGAACGATGGGCACGGTCGTCGGCGAGCGCATCGCGCACTTGTTCGAAGAAGCGCGGCGCCGGCATTTGCCGGTGATCGTTTTTACCGCCAGCGGCGGGGCGCGCATGGAAGAAGGCATGCTCGCGCTTGATGCAGATGGCGAAGACGACGCATAGCCGTCGATCGTTTCATGCAAGACGGAAACCTCCTACGTCTCCGTTTTGACCGATCCGACGACCGGCGGCGTATCGGCGTCGTTCGCCTTTCAGGCCGACATCATCGATCGCCGAAGCGCGCGCGGCGATCGGTTTCGCCGGCCGCCGCGTGATCGAGCAGACGATCCGCCAGAAGCTGCCGGAGAATTTTCAGACGGCCGAATTCTTGCTCGAGAAAGGCCACGTCGACATGGTCGTGGCGCGACCGGCGATCTCGCGAGACGCTGATCCGCATGCTCGACTACGCCGTCGATCGTAAGCGCATTGCGCCGGCACTGAAAGCCGTTCCGGAGTTCGCACTCTGAGGCGGGGGCCGGTGATGCCGCGATGAATCTGATCGTCGAGCGCGAGAAGAGCATCCAAGCTCTCGAAGACCGCATCGCCGCGCTGCGCGCCCGCGACGCCGACCGGTACGAGCGAAGCAAGTCGCGGCTGCTCGAAAGCAAGTATGCCGAGCTCAGAGCAAGATCTGTTCGGCCATCTAACGCCTTGGGAGCGCGTCAATATGGCGCGCCATCCGAAGCGGCCGATCGCGAGCGACTACATCGCGCGCTCGATCAGTTCGACGAATTGCACGGCGACCGCCACTTCCGCGACGATCCGGCGCTAGTCGGCGGGTTCGCGAAGATTCGCGGCCGCCGCGTGATGGTGCTCGCCCAACAGAAGGGCCGCGACACCAAGGAAAACATCCGGCGTAACTTCGGAATCGTTTCGCCCGGAGGGTTACCGTAAGGCGAAGCGCCTGATGGAGCTCGCGACGCGTTTCGAGCTGCCCATCGTGACGCTGGTCGATACGTAAGGTGCCGATCCGGGCATCGGCTCGGAAGAGCGGGCACAGGCCGAAGCCATCGCGGCCTGTCTGACGACCCTCTCGCGGGCGCGCGTCCCGATCGTCGCCACGATCATCGGCGAGGGCGGAAGCGGCGGTGCCTTGGCTCTGGCGCTCGCCGATCGCGTCATCATGCCGAGCATGCCATCTACTCCGTCGCTTCTCCCGAAGGTTGCGCGGCGATTCTCTGGCGCGACGCGAGCCGCGCCGAAGAAGCTGCGGCACGCCTGCGTCTTGACCAGCGACGATCTGCTTGGGTTTCGGGATCGTCGACGAAATCGTGCCCGAACCGCTTGGAGGCGCGCAGCGCGAGCCGGAAGCCTTCGTCGCCAAAGTCGTCGATGCGATCGAAGCGGCGTTACGACGTCTCGAGAACGTGCCGCCCGATACGCTGCGGGAGCGTCGCTATGAAAAGTACCGGCGCATCGGTGCTTGGGAAAACGACGCGCGCAGCAACGTCGCCGTGGTCGTGCCGTGAACCGCATTCGCGCTGCGGGTCGGCTGACGTTAGCGGCGGTCGGGCTGGCCTTCGTCGCCCTCATCGGTTTGCAGTTTGCCAACATCATCGCGCGCAACGTCGCGGTGGCGCGCGAGGTTTCCGCCTCGCGCGCGGAGCTGACGGCGCTTCGCGCCAAGGAGCGCCGGCAACTGCGCACGATAGCGCGGCTCAGCAACCCGCGCGGTGCGATTCCCGAGATTCACGATAAGTTGCGGCTCGTCGGGCCTCACGAAGAGCTGATCTTCATCGAAGGCTTGCCCAGCCCGACGCCGGAACCGGAGAGCGGTCTCTGAGCGTCGTCCGCGGCGTCGTGATCAACGTGCATCATCACGGTGCGACCGTGCGCCTCGAGGACGGCTCGATTGCAGCGGTCCCCGCCGCCGAAGCCTCGGCGCACGCGGACGCGCTCACGCGCAGTTTGCAGCGGCGCGAAGCGATTTGTTTTGCGCTCGAGATGACGGGACGGCACGCCGTCGCGCGCGTCTCCCTCGACGCGTTGCCGCTGGTACCGGATCCGCACTTCGAAGAGAGGCTCAACGCCTACCTGAAATCGACCGAAGAATGGGCGCCCCCGGACCGCCCTGAACCCGCCGAGCGGCACTTCATTCGCAAGAAGCGGCGGGCGGCACACTTCGAGGCGCGCGCCAAGCCCACGTAGAACGCCAGAGGGCGTGAAAAGCGATCCCATCTCGCCGGTCAGCGTCCCAGGCTGCTTCGTGCGCATTCAGGGAACGTATGCGTCACTGAGGACCGCTGAGCAGCGGGTAGCCGATTTTATCCTTAAGAACGCCGAAGACCTCATCTATCTGACGGTGACGGAATTGGCGGAACGCACCCAGACGAGCGAATCGACGGTCGTCCGGTTGTGCCAAAAGATCGGGTACAAAGGTTACCAGGAATTCAAAATCATGCTGGCTCGCGATCTCGTCGGGCCGACCGAGACCGTTTACGAACAGATCGACGCGAGCGACAACCTCACGGCGCTCAAGGCGAAGGTCTTCCAAGCCAACGCTCAGGCGCTCAAAGACACGATGGAAGTGCTCTCGGACGACGAGCTGGAGCGGGCGGTCGGGGCTCTGGCGGTAGCGCGCCGGGTCGAGATCTACGGCATCGGCGGCAGCGCGCCCCTCGCGCTCGATGCCTATCACAAGTTCATGAAACTCGGCATCGCCGCAGTCTGGTTGAACGACAGCGATCTGATGGCGATGTCGTCGGCGCTGCTCGGTACCGGCGACGTCGCGCTCGGGATCAGTCACACCGGCGCTTCGCGCGACGTCTGCGACGCGATGGAAAACGCGCAGCGGGCGGGCGCCACGACCATCTGCATCACACACCGCGCGACTTCGCCGATCACGAAGGTCGCGCACATCAAACTGTTTACGGCCGCCAAAGAGACGGCTTTCGGTTCCGACGCGATGTCGAGCCGGATCGCCCAACTGTCGATCATCGACGTGCTCTACGCCGGGATCGCGAACAAGGATTACGACAAGTCTCTCGCGCGCATTCAAAAGACGCGCGAAGCATCTGCCGGGAAGCGGTATTAACCGCGCAATAATCTCAATCGGGACGAACACGACGCGGCTGCTCGTCGTACGCGATGCGGATGGCGGCGCGCTGGAACAACTCGAAGAAGGAGCGATCGGCACGCGCCTGGGCGAGGGCTTGAGCGAGAGCGGAAAGCTGAACGCCCGCGCGATGGAGCGCACGTTGCGCGCGGTCGCCGAGTTCGTGGCGCGCTCCAAGGCGCACCAGGCCCAGCTCTCCTCGATCGCCACCAGCGCAGTGCGTCGCGCCGACAACGCCGCGGAGTTCGGCGAACGCATGCGCGCCCTGACGAGCGTCGAGCTGCGCGTGCTGGAGGGCGAGCACGAAGCTGCCGCCAGCTTCCGCGGGGCGATGTACGGAGCGCCGCACGACGGCGCGGTGCGCGCGGTGCTCGACATCGGCGGCGGCAGCACCGAGTTTGCGACCGGCAGGGATGCGCGGCTCGAGCGCGCGGGCTCGGTCGAGATCGGTTCGGTGCGTATCACCGAACGGTTTCCGGACCTCGCCGGCAACGTGCCGGGAACACGCGCACGCGCCGCCGCGGCCCAAGCGCGCCGCGCGATCGCGCACGAATTGGAATTCCTCAAAACTTTCGAGCCGGTCATTGAGGTCCGTGCGGTCGCCGGTACCCCGCTCACATTGGGCGCGATTGCCTTTGCTTCGAGCGTCGATAAGGTTTCGGGACGCGCTCTTTCTCGCGCGAATCTCGATGCCCTGATCGAGCGATTGCTCGACCTCCCGCTGGCCGAGCGACGCGTCGTGCCGGGGATGCTGGCCCAACGCGCCGACATCTTGCCCGGCGGCGGACTGATTCTGTCGGAGGCGCTGCGTCTGCTCGGCATCGCCGAAGCGCGACTCGAATCGAACGATCTTTTGCTGGGCTACCTTCTGGAAGCGACGCAATAGTGCTGTCGCCGCACATTTTTGCGGAGTGGCGGCGACAAGCATGGAAATGACTGCTCCCGTCGCGAACCCTCGCGACAAAGCAGCCCAGCCTCAACAGAAGGCCGGTTCGAATGCGTCAGCCCCTGGTTTCGTTCGCGTCAATCGCGCTTGCTTTGATGCTCGCGCTCTCGAGTTCTTCGCTTCCCGCGCGCGCCGCGAGCGGCGGCATCGTCTACGATTTGCCGGACATCGGACCCGGCAGCGGCGCGGGGATCGTGTTCGTGGATGCCCTACAGCAAGCGTCCGGTTGGCATAGCGCGACACCCGGCACGCTGCACCTCGATGCGAGCGGCAACGTTCGCTCGCTTCTTCCGGGGCAAGCGGCCGAACGCACCGTCTATACGAACGAAACCTATCCGGCCGGCGACTACACGTTGCTCTACGACGGCGCCGGACGCTTCGACGTCGACGGCGGTTCGATCGTCGCGATGTCGCCTGGCCGTGCGACCATTCGGGTCGGCGCGAACGCGGGTACGGGCCTTACCTTACGACTGACAGGCACCGATTCGTCGAATCCCGTGCGGAACGTACGCCTCATTCTGCCGGGGTACGAGGCGACGTATGCCGCGCAGCCGTTCGCTCCGAGTTTCGTGCGCGCGCTCCTCGGGCGTAACGTGTTGCGTTTCGCGCAGTGGATGCACGCCGACACGTTCGTCGCTTCGAATTTTTGGACGCAGCGCCCACGCGTCGGGCGAGTGACCCAAGTGACGCCGAGCGGCGTGGCGCCCGAATACATGATACTGCTCGCGAACCTGACCGGCGCTTCCCCGTGGTTCACGTTGCCCGTCGGCGCGACCGACGGGTACGTCGCAAATTTCGCCGCGCTCGTGCACAGCACGCTCGACCCGCGTCTTAGTCCGGTTTTCCAGTACGGGAACGAGGTTTGGAATCCGGCCGCGCCGGCCAACGGCTACGCTCGCATGGCTGCGCGGAACGTCGGGATACCGGGCGACCCGGCCTCGGCGGCACTCGGATGGTACACGCGCCGCTCGGCTCGCGTGCTCTCGCTGGTGCGCCTCGCTTTCGGTTCGAACGCGTCGCGCGTCGTACGCGCGATCTCGGGCCCATTGCCCGCAACGCGCGACGCAGGCGCACTCGATGCGTTTTTGATCCGTTCGACGAGCGGCGCAATCGACGCCTTTGCGGTTCCCGTGACAAGCCCGGCGGATCTCGCAAGTACGGCCCGGCTGGCGCTTCTCGCGCATCTCCAGACATACGGCTACGCTGGGCCATCCGCAAGCGTCGCAGCGCCGCAGCCGGCGACTCAGCGGCCGCTGGGGAACGCGCGTCTCGTGCTAGGTAGCGATTTGCCGGCGAACGACGAGCGTCAAGCGCGTCCGAAACAGGTGGCCGGCTTCAGCAACGTCCCCCCACTGCACGCGAAGGACGCGCTTGATCTCGGCGGCAAGCCCGGTCTTAAGGGCGCGCTCGGAGTTCCGCTGCCCCAGGTCGACTTTGCCGGCGAAGGAACGCTCGATTGGATCGAGCTCCGCGGCGCTGCAGTCGCGGCTCGCAAAACGTCCGTGCCTCCGCAGCTGAACTCCGTGAGTCTCTCCGGCGGGTCGTTCGGTTTGAGCGTTCCGGCGGACGTTCGCGAACGGGTCCTTCGCGTCTACGTCTCGGTGGATCGCGCGCAGGGCACGTTGAGCGCAACGCTGGGCAACTCGACGTTCACCGATTCCTCGCTGAGCTTCCGGACCGGTACGCGAACGGGCGTCTACACGCTGGTTTATCGAGCCGCGACTCCCGGTCAACAGCTGACGGTCCGCTACGCGACGCAAGCGACGTTCGGGGGAAACGTGTCGGTGCAAGGCGCGACGTTGAACGCAATGCCGTTGGTGGCCAAGACCGTCCCGCCCCGTGACCAAGCGCTCTATCACAACGATCTCGTGCGCACCGGGTGGAACCCGAGCGAGTTCACGTTGACCACGACCAACGTCGCATCAGCCAGTTTTAAACTGCAGCAAACGATACCGGTCGACGGCGAAGTCTTGGCACAGCCCTTGTATCTCGGCCAGTATTCGATTGCCGGAGGTTTGCACAACGTGCTGCTCGTCGTGACCGAGAACGACAGCGTGTACGAATTCGATGCCGATAGCGGAACCGTACTCAACCACGTCAGCCTGGGGACACCGCAAGGTTCCGATTGCAGCGACGTCCAGCCGACCTACGGAATCACCGCGACGCCGGTCATCAATCGCGCGACCGGCACGATTTACGTCGTCGCGGCGACGGAACCGACCAGCGGCAACCCTGTGATGACCGTCCACGCCCTCGACATTGGGACGCTGAGCGACAAGGTCACGCCGGTCGCCATCTCCGCTTCGGTGCTGCTGAACAACGGCAGCACGTTCAGCTTCAATCCGGTATATCAATACAATCGGCCGGGTTTGGTCTGGGCAAATAACTCGCTCTACATCTCGATCGGCTCGCACTGCGACTACGATGCCACCCAGATCGCGGGCTGGGTCCTGCGTTACAACTCCAGTCTCAGCCAGACAGGCGTGTTCTCTACGATCGGAGACCCACCGGGAACGCAATGCGCCGGTTACGCCCTCTCGAGCGTCTGGATGTCGGGTTTCGCGCCCGCGGTAGATGCCGCCGGATATCTCTATCTCGTGACCGGAAACGGCGCATTCGACGCCAACGCCGGCGGACACGACTACGGCGAGAGCGTCCTAAAGCTGAGGCCGGATCTCTCGCAAGTGGTCACCTACTTTACCCCCAGCAACTACAACTCTCTCAACTGCGGTGACGTCGACTTTGGTTCGGGCGGCGTGATGCTATTGCCGCGTGGCTCGGTGCCTGCACCGCAGGCCGCCGTCGCCATGGGCAAGGCGTCCCTGCTCTACGTTCTCAACACGCTCAATCTCGGCGGCGAAAAAGCGAACGATGCCGGAGCGGTCCAGGCGATCCAGCTTCCAGGCGGCGGCCTGTGGGGTGGCCCGGCATTCTATAGCGGACCGACCGGGCAACTCGTCTACTACCAAGACGACAGCGACGTGTTACAGGCATACCAAGTCTCCTATACCTCCGGCCCCGCGCAACCGCAGCCGGGCTCGAGCCCCGCGCCCTTCGCGCAACTCACCCTGTCCTCGACCGGAACGTCGAACGCAGGCTACGGCGGTTCGACACCGGTCGTTTCCTCGAACGGTCAGATGCCGGGGACCGGGATCGTCTGGCTGGTGAAACGCGGGTCGGGCTCGCTGTCGTTAGAAGCGTACGATGCGAGCGACGTCAGTAACTTGCTCTTCCACGCCAACGCGGGCACGTGGTCAAATTCGGAGAATAACGGTTTCGTGACGCCGCTCGTCGCCAACGGCAAAGTCTACGTCCCGAGTTCAAACGCGATCACCGTGTTTGGGCTCTGAGGGGAGCGAAGAATGCGAATTCCGCACATCGCGATCGCCTGTATGCTGGCTATCCTCGTACCCGTAGCCGCTCCGGCGGCCGCTAACGAGGCGCTAAACACCGCTACCATGCAACAACTGCACGGCGTCGTCGTCGCCGTTTCGGGCGACGTGTTGACGCTGCGCTTGCGCAACGGGCAAAGCGAGAACGTCGACATTGGGCCGGCGAAAGCCGCCCACCGCATCGGCGTGCTACCGAAAGGGCACGCAGTCGTCGTGTACGGAAACCGCGACGCCTCCGGGACGTTCCACGTCGAAGCGGTCGGGCACGCCAGCGCGAGCGCGCAAAACTGGTCCCCCGACAGCTGACGCTACGTGGCCGGCGCTGCAGCGCTCGCTTCGAGCGCGAGCGCGACCGCCGCATCAGGTGAAAGCGACTCACCTCGGGCCTTGAGACGTTGCCGCTCGTCTGAACCGAACCGTTCGTCGAGCATCGCGCGCAAGCGACGTTGCGTCGCATCGCGACGGGCGAACTCGAAAGCCCTCGGACTTGGAAGAGCCGCCTCCGCATACGCTGCGAGCGCAGCTCCATCGCTCAGGTTTCCTTCGATAAGCAGCGTCAGCGCGAGTTCTTCGATCGCCATGACCGTGGCACCCGAGCCTGGTTCGCGTGGGCCGAGCGCGTCGAGGGCCTCTCGCGACGCCGCCCGCGCGCCTGCGTCGTCCCCACTGATTCGGTAGCACGCCGCGAGCAGCGCAAGCGCCGGGCCGAGATAGAGTGGGCTTTGCTTGGCGCGCATACTTGGGAGCACTTCCTCGAGCACCGCGATCGCGTGAGGGACGTCGCGCTGGAACTCGGCGTCGGCGAGATTCAAGGCCATGCCCCAATTGTAGGTGTCTCCGAGCGCAGTGTGGCTGCGCCAAAGGCGCTCGTATTCGCGCGCCGCGACATCGACGTCACCGCGCCTGTTCGCGAGCACGGCCCGGTCGATCTCAAGACCAAGCCGATGCACTTCCGCCAGGCCGGGTAGCGCTTGCGCTTCGTCGAGCGCTCCCTCGGCCTCGCTGAAGCGACCGGTGCTCGAGGCCGCAGCCGCATAGGTGGCAAGTGTAGAACAGAGCGCGGGAGTAACGTGACCTTCGCGTCGAGCGTAGGCAAGCGCGCGGCTGGCCGCCTCAAATTCCTCGTTGACATCGGCGTGGAAGCTGTGCAGCCGCGCAACGAGCATCCAGAGATGACGCAGCAACCCCGCTTCGCTCTCGGGGATCAGTTCGATGAACGCGTGAAGGCGGCGGAGGCCTTCGGGACCGAGACCGGATGCAACCCAAGCCTCGCCGATTTGGGTCAGCATCCGTGCCGCTTCGAGCACCCGCGCCGATCCGGCCGCGGAATCGAGCGCTGCGCGAACGTCTTCGAGCTCGGAGCCGAGCGCGTCGATCAGCTCGTCGTTGCGCATGGTCGCATCGAAGCGCGTGCGTGCCGCTGCGAAGTGCTCGCGCAGAAAGCGGAGCCTCCGCTCCTCGAGCATCTCGACCTCACCGGCTGCCGCGAGCTTTTCGCGCGCGTAGGCCCGCGTCGACTCGAGCATCCGGTAGCGCTGTTCTTCACCGGAGCGTTCGGAGAGGACGAGCGACTTGTCGACAAGCGAGGCGAGAACCTCGACCACGTCCGGCCCGTCGCTCGCCTCGGCGTCCGCGATCGTCGCGCCCTCGAGCGGAAACCCATCGACGAAGACGCTCAAACGCCGAAAGAGCGCTCGCTCCCGCTCGTCGAGCAAATCGTGGCTCCAGTCGATCAGCGCGCGCAACGTTTGCTGCCTCGGCAACGCGTCGCGGTTGCCGCCGGTGAGGACCCGGAAGCGTTCGTCGAGCCGCTCGCGGATTTGGCGTGGGCTCAAGATGGTCACACGCGCTGCGGCAAGTTCGATCGCGAGTGGAATTCCGTCCAGATGCCGGCAAATCTCGGCAACGATTGCTTCGTTGCCGCCGGTCAGACTGAAATGCTGGTCGACGGCCTTCGCGCGGTCGGCGAACAGCGCGATCGAGGCTTCGGCCGACAGCGAGGGCATGCGATAGACGATCTCGCCCGTCACGTTGAGCGGCTGACGGCTTGTCGCCAAGATCCGCACCTTGGGGCACACGCGGAGAATCGCGGCGCTCAGTCCGGCGATGCCCTCGAGGACGTGCTCGCAATTGTCGAGGACGAGCAACGCGTCCTTGGCTGCCAGGGCTTGCAGCAAGGTCTGCTGCGGATCGAGCCCAGACGCGAGCGTCAATTGGGCCGCTTGCGCGATCGTGGACGGCAGATACGCCGACTGCGCGATAGCTGCGAGTTCGACGAACCAGACGCCGTCGTGATAGCGCTCGACAACGTCGGCCGCGACCTGCAGCGCCGCGCGCGTCTTGCCGACGCCGCCCGAACCGGCTAACGTCACCAGCCTTTGCTCCCCCAGGAGCGCAGCGATTTCGGTCACCTCGGCGTCGCGACCGACGAAGGTCGTCAACCTGTTCGGTAAGTTGTTCGCCAGTACGTCGAGCGATCGGAGTGGCGGAAACGCTTCGCTTAGCCCCGGGGCGACGAGTTGATAGACGATTTCGGGTTCGGCCAAATCCTTGAGCCGGTGGGTACCTAACTCAAGCAAACCGCTCTCGGGCGGCAGCAGCCCCTGCACGAGATTGCGTGCTGCGTTCGAGAGCAAGACCTGCCCACCGTGTCCGATCGCGAGCAAGCGCGCGACCCGATTCACGACCGGGCCGAAGTAGTCGCCGTCGCGCTCGTCGGCGCTGCCCGCGTGCAGCGCCATGCGCACCCGCACGCCGTCGACCGCCGAAAAATCTTCCTCAGCGAGCCGGTGCTGTGCGGCCAGGGCCGCTTCGAGCGCGTCGCCCGCGCGGGCGAACGCAACGCAGAAGGCGTCACCGATCGTCTTGAACACGAAGCCATCGTGCCCCGAAAAGACGGCGTACATGAGCTCATCGTGCCGGCGCAGCGCCGCGCGCATCGCTTCCCCCGCGCGCTCCCAACGCAGCGTGCTGCCCTCGATGTCGGTAAAGACGAAGGTGACGATGCCGCTCGGCCGCCCGGCCCCTGCCGGTACAGGCTCGGCCGCGCCGCTCGAGTTCATGCGCGGGCCTTCGCTAGCGGCCCCGCTCGAACCAGCCTCTTCGGCGCGAAAAGAAAATCGCGCGTGCGCTTTCCGTACGCTCTTCCATGCAGGCACGCGTGCGGTGATATCCTGAAAAGAGAGAAAACGCCCGGGATGATGGTGGAACCGGCAGACACAGCAGACTTAAAATTTGCCGCTCGAAAGAGCATCCGAGTTCGAGTCTCGGTCATCCCAAACCGAGGGTTACGGCTCTCCGCCGGCTAGCGGACGACGGTAACCAGACAGTAAAACAGCGAGCCGTACAGTCCGGCGATCAAGCTCAGCACGAACGCGTCGATTCCGTTCAGCCGCCATCTGATGCGCTGACGCTTGTGCGAACGCGGCCACCGGGCGGGAAGCGGAGCCGGTGATTCCGCGCGGCCCTCGCACACGCTTGGAACGACGAATTCGGCGGCCGGACAAATCACCACCCACGAACGGCGGCGGTGGTCGCGCACCACACCGATCCTGGTAAAGTGACCGCGCATTCTCTCGCTCATTGGCCCCTTGAACCTTTCGTCGCGAGTGCGGGAAGGTCCGCGAGACTGGGCCCACCAATTGCAGTGAGTTTGCCCTTACTCGCCGTCCTGGAGGCCGCCCCCGGGTGAAGATCGTCGTCACCGTTAAGCTCGTACCCGATACGAACGCCGACAAGCGTATCGATCCCGGGACCAAGCGACTCGTGCGGACCGGCGTGGAGACGGTGCTCAACCCCTTCGACGAGTACGCGCTCGAAGCGGCGCTCCAGCTCAAGGAGAAAACCGGGGGCGACAGCACCGTTACCGTCGTCGCGATGGCCCCGGAAGCTGGGAAAGAGGTCGTGCGCAAAGCGCTCGCGATGGGTGCCGACGACGCCGTCATGATCTCCGATGCAGGCTGCGAAGGCTCCGACGTCTGGGGTACCGCCTTCGCGCTCGCCGGAGCGATCAAGAAAACCGGCTTCGATCTTGTGCTCTGCGGGACGCAGTCGACCGACGCGATAACCGGTGAAGTGCCCGGTGCGCTCGCGGAGTATCTGGGAGTTCCCGGACTGACCTACGTGCGTAAGTTCGAGGTCGACGGCTCGATCTTGAAGGCCGAACGCGAGACGGACGACGGCTATCTGCGAGTGACGGTGCCGCTACCGGCGGTGGTCAGCGTCACCAAGTCGATCAACGAGCCGCGCTATCCGTCCCTCAAAGGCATCATGGGAGCCAAGAAAAAGACGATCGCGATGTTGACGCTGGCCGACCTCGCCTTGGGCCGGCCGATCGGTAGCGACGGTGCGAAAACCGAGTTGACGGCACTCGCCGAGCCGGCCCCGCGCGAAAAGGGTCGCGTGGTTCAAGCGGCCGACGGACCCGAGGGTGCGCGAATCATCCTCGACTTCTTGCGGGAGAAGAAGCTCGTCTGATGCGCGACGTCATCGTCTACATCGAACATACCGGCGACAAAGCGCGTCGCGTCTCGCTGGAACTCGCGAGCAAGGCCAAGGAGTTCGCCGGCGCGCTCGGAGGCAAAGCCCACGCCGTCGTGCTCGGGGCCGGCGCCGAAGCGATCGCCGAGCAGCTCAAGGCCTACCCCCTCGACACGATCCACCTCGCGACCGACCCGGACATCGATGCCTTTCTCGTCGACCCTCAAGTCGATTATCTCGAAGCGGTTGCCAAAGCGACTGGCCCCGCGCTTTTGCTCGTCCCGAACACGATGCTAGGCCGTGACGTGGGCAGCCGCGTTGCTGCGCGACTCGAGGCCGGCTTGACCTCCGACGTCACCGACCTCGCGTTCGAAGGCGGCTCGGTCGGGTGCGTCTCACCCAAGCTGGGCGGCTTGACGATTACCACTTGCCGCTTCAAGAGCGATTACGGAGTGGCCGCGATCCGTCCGAACACGTTCAAAGCTCAGCAGCAGCCGGGTTCGGCGCAGATCGTGAAAATCGAGAAACCGGCCGGCAAATCTTACGCCATCCGCGTCGAGGAGGCCGTCGTCGAGGCCGCCGGAGAGCTCGGAGTTGAAGAAGCCTCGATCGTCGTCAGCGGCGGGCGCGGCGTTGGCGGCCCGGAACCCTTCAAGACGATTCTCAAGGATCTCGCCGACGCGTTAGGCGGTGCGGTCGGCGCTTCGCGCGCCGCGGTCGACGCCGGCTGGGTATCGCACGGTCACCAGGTTGGTCAGACAGGCAAAACGATCAGCCCTCAGCTGTACGTCGCCGTCGGTATTTCGGGCGCGATTCAGCACAAAGTTGGAATGAGAACGTCCAGTACCATCGTTGCCATAAACAAGGACGGCACGGTTCCGATCGGCGACTTTGCCGATCTGGTCGTGGTCGGCGACCTCTTCCAAATCGTTCCCGAACTGACTCAAGCGATTCGCGCTAACGCCGCGGCGCATACATGATTGGATTTTGATTTTGAACCACCGTTTCACTCACGCACTCGCCGCAGCCACTCTCGCGCTTGCGGCCGCGTTCGCCGTTCAGCCGGGTGCACTCGCGGCTTCCAAAGGCACGGCGGCACCCGCGACCCCGTCGCCGTCTCCCGCGCCGCTTCCGACCGCCTCGCCCGAGCCGCCCTCCGTCGCAATTCCGCGTCTCGAAAGCGTCATTCAAAAGAACCCGAACGACAAGGAGTCGATGGCCGATTTGGCGGGCTACTACCTCGCGGTAGGGCGCGCCCCACAGGCGCTCACGCTAACGCAGCGCCTTCTGACCTCCGGCGATAAGACCGCTCAAATCTACTATTTGGACGGCACCGCCAATCAGTCGCTGGGCCGCATCAAAGAAGCGACCGACGATTTCGAGAACGCTTCGAATCTCGAGCCGACCAACGCCACGATCTTGGTCACGCTGACCAACCTCTACTTGCAAACGAATCGTCCGGCCGATGCCGAGCGCGTGGCTAAACGAGCCACGACGTTCAACAAAGACGACGAGCGCGCGTGGATGAACTACGGTCTCGTCCTTGCAGAAGAGAAGAAGTACGACGACGCTCGCGTGCAGTTCGAGACGGCCGCGAAGCTCGATCCGAAAGACCCTGGGCCGATCGTTCTCGAGGCGCGCAGTTACACCGCGCAGAACGCCGTGGCGCTGGGTCTTCAGGAATACGATCGCGCCCTCGCGCTCAATCCGAAGTATCCCGACGCGTTGCTCGGGAAAGCGCGTCTCTACGCGATGCAACACGACGTCAAGAACTCGATTGCGACCTACGAGCAGTTGCTCGCGATCGTGCCGAACGACGACGAGAAAGCGAGCGTCGTGCTCGAAGAATTCGCGGTGTACCGCGCCGAAAAAATGGATTCCGACGCGAACGCAACCATCAAACGCGCCGTCGACACGTGGCCGAAACTTCCGGGCCCGCACATCGTCTACGGCGACTACCTCAACGCCCAGAAGGATCAGGCCGGCGCGGCGCGCGAGTGGAACATCGCGCTTGGACCCAATCGGGATAACCCCGATGCGTTACAACGCCTTGCGGACCTCTCGCTCGTCCAGAACAAACCGCAGGACGCGGTCGGATACACCAAACGCTTGACCGAGATTTCGCCGAACGATCCCGGCGCGTGGCTGGCCTACGGTCAGACGTTGGCTTTCACTCGGCAGTGGCCGGCGGCGCGCGACGCGTTCCGCCACTCGTTCGAGGCGGCGCACACGCCGCAGGCGCTCGCCGGTATCGCGACGGCCGACTATCAGATGAAGAACTCGAAGGAATGCGCGCAGATCTTCGACGCGATCGACAAGAACGTCCCGATTTTTCTCAAGCAGAACGCGCAGCTCTACTTCGTCATGGGCGATTGCTATCGCCAGAGCGGGCAGCGCGACAAGGCGAAATCCGCCTATCAGCGCTTACAGCCGTATTTGAAACCCGGCTCCCAGATCGCCAACGACGTTAAAAAAATCCTGGCCGATCTGAACGCGCCCGCCGCGACGGCCGCCAAGCCCAAACCGAGCGCTACGCCGAAGCGCTAAGCATAGTGTCCCCGTGATCGTCGTCTACGACGACCTCTGCCTGAAGCATCTACGGAACGTCGCGCATCCCGAATCCCCCGCTCGCGTCGCGGCCGTCGCCGCCCATCTCGAGTCGGCCGGCCTTATGGATCGGCGCTGCACTGCCCGCGATGCGACGGACGACGAGTTGCTGCTCGTTCACGAGCCGGCCTACCTCGAGCGAGTAAAACGCGACGTCGCGGAGGTGCGGCCGCAGGGTGGCTACTTGTCGACGGGCGATACCGCGATCGACGATTCGTCGCTCGCGGTCGCGCGCCGCGCCGCGGGCGGAGCGCTCGTCGCGCTCGAGCGGGCCGTCGCCGAAAACTGCGCAGCTTTCGCGCTGATCAGGCCTCCGGGTCATCACGCCGAACCCGCGCGCGGGATGGGTTTCTGTCTTTTCGGCAGTGCGGCCATCGCAGCGCACGCATTCGTGCGCGAACACGGCGGGCGCGCGCTGATCGTCGATTTCGACTATCACCACGGCAACGGATCGCAGGCTGCCGCGCGTGACGGAGTCTCGTTCGTTTCGAGTCACGCGTTCCCGGCATATCCTGGAACGGGAGGCTCTTCCGAGAACGCGCTGCGTTCCGACGCCGCAGTCGTCAACGTGCCGTTGCGTCCGCACGGTTTCGGTACCGAGCCGTTCGTCGCGTTGTGGCAGCGCCTCTTGCCCGAGGTCGCGGCGGTCGTGCGCCCCGACGTCATCGTGGTGAGCGCCGGATACGATTACGCCAGCGGCGATCCCGTCGGAGACCTCGGAGTCGACGGTCCTTTGGCGGCAGCAGAACTGGCGAGTTTGATTCGAGAGACCGCCGATACCTACGCGCAGGGCAGGACCGTTTATTGTCTCGAGGGTGGTTACGATCCGCAAACGCTGGCGCGCTCGGTCGAAGCGACGCTGCGCGCGCACGATCGCGGAGCTTCGGGCGTCTCGGCGGAGTCGAGCGCGGTGCCGCTCGCGCAGCGCGCGATTCTCGAACAGGTCGCTTCGTGGCGCAACTGATCTTCGTGCTGCGGGTGGGCGTCGGTGCGCTTTTGCTCGTGGCCGGCGTCTTGAAGGCGCACGATGGCTCGGCGGCTGTGGCGAGTTCGATTGCGGCCTATCGGTTGTTGCCTGGATCTGCCGTCGCGGTACTAGCCGTCTTCCTGCCCTATTTCGAGATCTTTCTCGGGGCGTACTTGCTCGCGGGACTGCTCACGCGGGTCGCGGGCTACGTCGCTGCCGCGCAATTCGTCGTTTTCGCCGCGGCCGTGGCGTCGCTCGTCATCCGGCGCATTCCAGCCGACTGCGGCTGCTTCGGCTCGGCAGCTCGAACGCCGCCCAGTTGGGGTCACGTCGCGCTCGACCTGCTGCTCGCCGCGGTCAGCGTGCTGATCGCGCGCCAAGGCCCCGGAATCTTCGCGGTCGACCGGCGCCTCGGCTTGGGCGGTTCCCGCCAAGCGCAGGCCGAAAGCTAAGCGGATGAATCGAGCCGAACGAAAAGGGACTCCATCTCAAGCTCAGCGGGCCGCGCAAAAGAAGCGTCAGCAAACGATTCTCTACGGTTCGCTCGGCGTCATAGCGATCGCCGCGATCGTCGCGGTTGCGCTCGCCTCGCGCGTGCCGAAGACCGCTTCGAACGCGCCGACGTACGCACGCGTCGAGGTCGGCCAGCAGGCGCCTGACTTCTCCGTATTTGCGACGAGCGGTCCGTTCGTGCTCTCGAAGATAACCGACCGCCCCACTTTCCTCGAGCTCTTCGCGACTTGGTGCCCTCACTGTCAGCGAATGACCACCGTACTCGATGGGCTCTACGACAAATACAAGAACAGCGCCGCGTTTATCGCCGTCTCAGCGAGCGAATACGCCGCCGATCAGAGCCCCGAATCGCAAGCCGACGTTACCGATTTCATGAATAAGTTCAACGTTCGCTATCCGATCGCGTTCGACGCGAACCTCGACGTCGCAAAGAAGTATCTGCAAGGAGGCTTCCCGACCGTCGTGCTCATCGGGAAAGACGGCAAGGTTCTGGCGATCAACGACGGCGAGATTCCGGCCAAGAATATTGCCGCCGCTCTCGACGCGGCGATCGCCGGAAAACCGGTCAAGGCGGACTTCGGAATCACGCGGCCGCCGGTCGGCGGTTAGCCCGGAGCGGTTAAGGGACGACGCTCTTCGCGATTTCGATGAGTTCGGGTCGCATGAGATCGCTCACGAGCGCGAAGTAGAGTCCCCGCTCGCGCCACGTCAGAAGCGTCGTGGGTCCGTCCTCGACATACTCGGCGTCGTGTCCGCCAAAGCGCGCGGTGCGCGGGCGTAGCGTCCCGAAATCGGCAGCGGCCCCGGTTGCGTTCTCGAAGAGCGAGATCGTGCGCAGTCCGTCCGAGTATAGCAAGTGCAGGGTGCGGACCCCGTTCACGATCGTGACGTCGCCGGTCGCCAAGATGAAGCCCTGCGGCAGATCCTTGGGGCTGGCCGGCGTGAAGCCCGCGTCGCGCTCGACGCGCTCGACGTTGGAGGACGGCGTGACGATTTCCGTACCCGCGACCTGCTCGTAACCCGCGGGAGCATCGGTCGCAAAGATGTCGTCGGGGATTTGGGTCGTATAGCGAAGTTCTTCGAAACGCATTTGTGACGCGACCGCCCCGTTGCCGTGGTACTCTTCTTTCTTGAGCACGAGGTGCGTCTGCTCGTCGATCCAAAGGCGGACCGCACGCTCGCCGGTGTATTTGTTGATCAGCGAGAGCGAGACCGTCGGGCGGTTGGCGATCGTTTCGTGACCGTCGAAAACCGTGCGATAGTTCTGCATGACGCGGTCGAGGTTGCCATTCGCCGAGACCGTATCGTCGAGCATCGGGTTGTGGGTCACGGTAACGCGTTCGTGCTTAGTATCGAATTGATAGGTGGCGATTCCGCGCGTAATGATGTAGTCGCCGTAGAGCGAATCCGGCGCGAGATACCAGCGCCGAGTGAGCGAGGGAGCGCGGTGTTCGACGCGCACGATCGTAGCGATGGCCCGGCTCGAGCTGAAGCGGATCGTTTGTAATTCACCGACGTACGAGACGCTCTTCGGCGCGTCGAGACATTCGTGGAGCAGCACCGCGGCTTGATCGGCCGGCGTCGTCGCGGCCGTCGCGGCGGCCGCCACGAATGCAAAGCCGAAGACGGTCAACGAGTTCCGTGCGGCGCGGTTAGCGTACGGCATCGATGGCAACGCCCAGCACTCGTGGGCTGCGCTCTTCGCCGGTTCCTCCGGCCGGAGCGGCGTCGACCAGCGACGACTCGATCACCTGGACTGGGCCCCGTTCCGAAATCGGGTCAGAAGCTTCTTGTCCGGCGTGTTGTTCGATATAGTAGCTCGCGTCGATCGTCCGATCGGGGGCGGGTGTTCGGCCCAGCGGCGTCCCGAAGTACGCGCCGAGGCCGATCGCCACGACCAGCGGAACTGCGACCACGGGCCGTAAGAGGATCGCGAGGCTCGCGAACGGGCCCGGCCGCAAAGCGCGGATTTTTTCCCAGGTCCGGGCCGCAACGATCGAAGGGAACTCGACTTCCTGCGCGCGGGCAGCGGCGCGCAACGCTTCGCCGACGCCCACTTCGGCGTCGTACTGTTCGCGGCACGTCGGACAGCCGGCCAGGTGACCGTGCACGCCAGCGTCGGCCTCCGGCGTAAGCTCGCCGTGGATGTAGTCGATCAGAACCTCGGGAGAAAGATGCTGGGTCATCAAAGCTGTTGCCGTGCCCGTTCGACGAGTCGCCGGAGGAGCGCCCGGGCCCGGTGCAGTCGCGAGCGCACCGTGCCGATCGAACAACCCATAATTTCGGCGATCTCCTGGTAGCTGTATTCTTCGATATCGGCGAGGATTACGACTTGACGCTGTTCGGGTGAGAGCTGCGCGAGTGCCTTCGAAAGCGGCTCGCCCAGCTGCCTCTCGACGTAGTCATCGATTGGTGTTACCGCCAGAGGCCTCTGTCCACCGAACTCCTGCGGCGCGTTGTCTTCGGGGATACTTTCAATGAAACGTCCTTTCCGTCTGCGAAGTTCGTCGCGATACAAATTGGTCACGATTCGGTAGACCCAAGAGAGGAAAGACGTCCCGGGTTGGAAGGAGCGCCATGCCCGGTACACGCGAATGAACGCGTCCTGCGTCAGATCGCGCGCGTCCGATTCGTTGCCGGTGAGGCGATAGGCGAAGTTATACGTCGCTTTCCCGTACTGCTCGATAGCTCGCTCGAGAAAGGCCGCTTGGTCAGGGCTCGGAGGCTCGTTTGGAGACCTGGTGCCGCCCATGGCTTGCGTGAATTATGCTCCTTCGGAAGCCCGGCCTGTGCTGGACCGGTGCGGCCAGGTTGGCAGGGAATTGTTAGGACGGGCTAAATCCTGGGCAAGGACAGCCTAAATCCCGCTCGAGAGAACACTTTTGGCCGCCGCCGCAACGCCGAGTTCGAAAACCGTTCCCGTCCCAGCTTGGCGCCGCCGGCTGATCGGTCTCGCTGCGGTCGCCGGCCCCGGGATGATCGTAGCCTTCGCCGACACCGAAGCGGGCAGCATTACGACGGCCGCGAGTTCGGGCGCGCAGTACGGAATGAAGCTCGTGCTGCTTCAGTTGCTGTTGATCGTTCCGCTCTTCGTCGTACAAGAGATGACGGTGCGGCTCGGAACCGTCACCGGGAAGGGACACGCGCAACTCATCCGCGACAACTACGGCTTGACCTGGGCCTGGGTATCGCTGGGGACGATGCTCTTCACCAACGTCGCCGCGCTGGTGACCGAGTTCATCGGCATCGCCGGGGCGGCGTTGATTTTCGGCGTGAACCCGGCTCTGATGGTGATCGCGGCGGCGCTGATTCTCGTCGTCGTCTCGCTCTCGGGCAACTATAAGCAGGCCGAGAAGATCGCGCTGGGGCTGTGTCTCCTCGAGTTGCTTTTCATTCCGGCAGCGTTTGCGGCGAAGCCCTCACCCATGTCGATAATTCGAGATGGCATCCTCGGTTCGCAACCGCTCGCCGATCGCAACTACTTGCTCTTGATTGCGAGCAACATCGGTGCGGTCATCATGCCCTGGATGATCTTCTATCAGCAGAGCGCCACGGTCGACAAGGGTCTCAAGGTGCCCGATCTCAACTACGCGCGCATCGATACCGCCCTCGGCGCCGTGGCGACCCAGGTCATCATGATCGCGGTGATCGTCACCACCGCAGCCACGCTCTTCGTTCACCACATACAGGTGAGCGACGCCGCTCACGCCGCGCTTGCGCTCGTTCCGCTGACCGGCAAGTTTTCGTCGATCGTTTTCGGTGCAGGCCTCGTCGGCGCTTCGATGCTCGGCGCGTTCGTCGTTACGCTCGCAACCTCGTGGGCCTTCGGCGAAGCGTTCCGCTGGCCGTGTTCCCTGAACCACCACTTCCTTAAGGCGAAGCGCTTCTACGGGCTGTACATCGCCTGCGTCGCGCTGTCCGCAGGCATCGTGCTGATTCCGAATCTGCCGCTCGTGCGGATCACGCTCTACGTCATGGCCTTCAACGCCCTCGTGCTGCCGATCGTGCTCGGCTTCTTGCTCGTGATGGCCAATGACGAGAAGATCCTCGGTTCGCGCCGCAACTCGTTCACCGGCAATATCGTGGCGATTGGGATTTCCATCGTTTGCGTGGCCCTCGGACTCTGGTATGGGGCCCTCACGCTCATGGGACAAACGAGCTAGAACGGTTCAGTAGCCCGCAGCGACCAGTGGAAGCCCGGCGCCCACTGGGTCGTGTTGAAGCCGTTGTTGACCTTGAGCAGGTAAGCGTTGTTCGTGATGTTCGTCAGGTCGAGGATGAACCCGGGTTTGGTGTGCACGCCGCGCTGCGGATCGATGCCCGCCGAGGCGTCGAAAATCAAGTGCGGCGCCAAGCGCTGCTGACCGTTTTGAAATTGGACCGGATAACCGGTGCCGTACCCGGGCTGGAGCGCGACGAAGATGCTCTTGTTGAAGTTAAGCCGGTGCGTGTAATTGAGGACCATATCGAAGGTTTGATCGTGATCCTCCGGGCTGAGCGTCAGATCCGTTAAGCCGGCCGCGCACGCCGTCGACGGCGTCGGGCAGAAGAGGAATGTGCCGCCCGAGATGCCCGCGGCTTGTGAGTTCGACAGGGTGGCCGATATGAACATCGAGTCGCCGTTTTGCCAGTGAGCGTCGACGCGGCCTTCGACGCCTTGGGCGACGCCGATTGAATTGTTGTAGACGGCGAAGATCGGCGTGGGAAAAATTTGGGTCGTATCTAAGACGTTGGTGACGAGACGCTTCCAGACATTGACGTAAGCCCGCGCTCCCTGCGAAAACTGGTGATCGAGGCCGAATTCGAAGTACGTGTCGCGTTCGGGTTGCAGATCGTAGACCGGCAGCTCGTCAGGATTGCCGCCGCCAATGACGACTGCCGCGCGTCGCGTATCTTCCAGGAACGGCGCGGCGTACAACCGCCCGTAGTATGCGTGAAAGATCGTCGACGGGTTGATTTTGACATTCATCTCGAGACGCGGGCTTAGCTGACCTCCCGAAACGTAGCCGGTCGAGTGATCGTAGCGCATTCCGCCGAAAAGCGAGAGATACTGGGTGGGCGTCCACTTGTCTTGAACGTACGCACTGAACAACGTTCCCCGTTGCGCTTGATTGTCGAAGAAGTTCGTGACTTGGTTCTCGTCGTTGAAGTACGCGATCTGTTCGTTACCTCGAAAGTTCTCGACCGTTTCGTCGACGCCGGCCTTGAACGCGTTGTCGCCCCAAACGTGGAAGTGCACGAGCCGCAAGCCTTCGAACGTCGACTCACGATCTTGGCGCAAACCGTCGAGGCCGGTGACCGCCGGCGGATCCTGTGTGTAGTCGGTGAAGGTCCCCATCAGATCGCTCTCGAGGTCGCCGAGATAGCGAATGCGGTTGTAGTGGTACCAAGGGGCGACCTGAGTGTACGAATTGCCGTCGGCCGCGTTGTGCGTATACGCGAGATTGAAGAGACTGTCGTTCTCGAGCTGGACGTCGTTGGTCCCAAGGGGAACGGCGACCGGGCTGATCGGGGACGTGACTGTATTGATGGGGATCTGGAACGTCGCGAAATTGTTCGACGCATCGAACGCCAGCACGTCGTTCTTTCCTATGTTGGTGATGGTGCGCAGAAATTCGTTCCCTTGGCTGGCACCGTCGTGTTGCGGTACGAAAGTCGGCGAGTCGAGTCCGCGATCGGTTTGCTCGGTGTTGGCATTCAGAAAGAAGCGTGTGTTACCGATTGTCGCCGCTTCACCGAAGGATGCTTGCAGACCGCCGTAGTTACCGCCGCCGACGGTGACGTACCCTTGTTCCGGCGCAGACAGATCGGTCGCGCGGTGACTGATAATATTCACGACCGCACCCTGCCGGTAGCCGCCGTACTCGGCCGGAAAAGCGCCAGTGAAAACCTCGAGCGAGTCAATCGTTCGCGGGTCGATGATCTCGCTGAAGTTGGAGGCCGTCCCTTGCGGCAGAGGAATACCGTCGAGTTCGTAGGTCAGACCGTGGAAACCGTGCGCCACCGGCTCGTTATAGGAGAACTGCACGATTCCGGGCATCGTCTCGATGAGGTTATTGAGGCTCTGCCCGACCGGGTTCGTGTTGATCGTTTGGTTGTTGAGCGTATTTACTCCAACCGGCGACGCGGCGACGCCGCGAACCAATCCCGACTGCGTGTGGGCGATCTCCTTGATCGAGCTCAGATCGATCGTGAGCGTAGCGACCGAGCCGCTTTGAACGTCGATCAACTGGGTGACATCCGGTACTGCGTCCCGGTGCGCGACGAGCGTGTAGCGCCCGAACGGCACGCGGTCGAAGACGAAGGCGCCCTGAGCGCTCGACGTCGTCTTGAATGTTGAGCCTTCGCCGCTGAGAGTAAGGCTTACGTGATCCGCCGGGTTGCCGTTCAATCGGACGACACCACGAACGAGCCCGGTCGTGTCGGCGAAGGCGGGCGCGGCGAGAAGCCAAAGAACCGCAAAAAGGAGCCAAAGTACAGTAAAGACGATGGCGGCGCCGAGCGCCGCGTTGGATACGCGCATGGATCCACCTCGGGAGGCGAAAGCAAAAAAGCGAAGCGCGGCGAGCGGCCGCGTTTAGTTTTTAGGCTAGCCGGGGTGGAGCGCGGCCGCGATGGCTACCGCGCGTTGCTCGCGCTTCGATTCGCGAGCCGTACGCCTCGAGCCGCGCGAAATGAGGCGCGATTCCGAGGTCGACGTGTTGGGCGAGAGCCGCGAGTGCGAGGCCGGCGTGCGCCAGCCAGCGGGTGACCGCGCGGACTGCCAAGGCCGTCCCCAGTGCCAGCGCGCCGGCGACCGGAACAACCCAGACGGCAGCGAGCGGCCCGTGGCCCTCGAGGAGCTCGAGGCTCCAGAAGGATAGGAGCGCTCCCCCGAACAGCCAGGCCGCGAACGGGCCGATTTCACCAGATCCGGGCAGCTCGTCGCGAAGCTGGCGGACCGCCTGGCCTACCGAGGCCGGCCGCCCTAAGGCAACTGCCAGCGCGGCAACGCCGGCCAGCGCTACGAGCGCGCCGAGGGCACTAAAGAGAAGGGTGGCACCCTGCTCGCCGCCCAGCTCGTGAGCGGTTCCGAACCCCGCCAAATGGGCCAAAACAGCCACCAGCAAGGCAAGCGGCGCGGCCACCAGCAACCGTCGGAGGTTCATCGAGGTTAGAACGTTCTCGTGGTCCGGAGAGACTCCCCCGGAGCGTTAAATTCGATCCCCAAGGACCTCCAAGGGGTCGGACCGGCCGCTGCGAACACACCACCCGCCCGGAGGTCCCCCGACCCCGCCCAACCGCCAGGAGGCGGTCCGAAAGTGATGCGCACAACGACGAAAGGTCAGACGGCCAACGAGAGCTCCGACGCGGTCGGACTCGTCGTCGCGTTGCTCGTCCGCTTCCCGCAGATCGCGACGATCGTCTCGCACCCTGATGAGGGGACGCTCGCACTTTCGTTCGCGGTCGCTCAGCGGATCGACCGGCGCGTCGAACGGGAGGTCCGGGAAGCGGTCGTCGATCACGTCGAGTCGCTGCTCGCGGTCACCGGCGAGCCGCACGAAACGCTCACCGTGGAGTGCGAACGCGACCCGAAGATGACGTTCCTGCGCATCACCCGGGACGTGCGCACGTTCTCCCGGGAAGAGTTAGTCGTGCTGACGACGCTCTTGGCAACCCGGTTCGGCGAGGCGCTCATCCAGAGTCCCGCCGCCGATGAGACGCTCGACGACGATCCCGCGGCGCAGGACGAGATGGTGGATTTCGCCCTCGAAGCGCTGCGCGACCCGACGCAGCAACGCAGTCTGGTTGGATTCCGTGAGGAGAAACGGGTCCTCGTTTACTTCGTCAAGTCGCGGAAGAAGGCGAAGGCCCGAGCGCGGTCCTAATCGCGCGTGCTGGTCGATTTTCACAGCCACACGACCGAGAGCGACGGCACGCTTTCGCCGGCCGAACTCGTTGCGGCGATGCGCCGGCGTGGCGTGACGGTCTTTTCGATCAGCGACCACGACACGCTCGAAGCCTACGATGGCCTCGCTGAGACACCGGGGCTCCTGCGAATCAGCGGTGTCGAGATCAATACGAACTACCGCGGAAACGAGGTCCACATCCTCGGCTTCGGGTTTCCGCTGGGCGAGACGAAGTTACGCGCGGTCCTGGAAACCAATCGCCGAGAGCGGAACGCTCGAGCCCGGCGTATGGTCGCGGGACTCCAAGCCGCCGGCTGCGCGATCGCTTTCGACGACGTCAAAGGCGAGGGCCGCGACGACTCGCCGCTCGGCCGGCCGCACGTTGCGAAGGCACTCGTCCGCGCCGGCTACGCAAGCGATATCGACGCGGCGTTCCGGAACTACCTTGTCGCTGGAAAATCGGGCTACGTACCGTTCGCGCACATCGCGCCTCAAGCTGCGATTGCGGCGATCGCAAACTCGGGCGGCGTGCCCGTGCTCGCCCACCCTGGAAGGTTGAGAAACGTCGAGTTGATCGACGAACTCACCGAAGCCGGGCTGGCCGGCCTTGAAGTGTTCTACCCGACGCACCAGCCCGGGCAGGTCGCGCAATTCCGCGCGACCGCGGCGCGACTCGGCTTGGTAATGACCGCCGGCTCAGACTTCCACGATCCGCGCTGGAACGCGAGCGGCGTCGGAATCGAAGTCGCCCCAAACGACATCAAGCCGTTCCTGGATCTAGTGACGTAGATTAGTAGATTAAAAGAAGAACTATCGGGGGCCCGCGCGGCGCCCCGCGAAGTGGGGCGCCCTTTTAACGGCAGCTGGCGCAGAGCCCGTAAAACTCGATCGAATGATCGTCGAGCGTGAAGGCTTGGTTTGCGAGCAAGGCTTTGCGAAACCGGTCCATCGCGCCGCAGTCGACCTCATCGACATGACCGCAGCTGCGACAAATCGCGTGGTGGTGATGCTCGTCGGTGCAATAGACGTAGCCGGACTCGCCGTTCGGGCCGGTTCGCGACGAGACGGTGCCGAGGTCTTCGAGCAGTTCGAGCGTGCGATAGACGGTCGATAGAGCGAGCTTCGGGTTAGAGCTCCTCAGCAGCCGGTGGATCGCGCCTGCGGTCAGATAGCGGCGCTCGGCCCGGAGCAGGTCGGCGATTGCCTTTCGAGTCGAGGTCGCATAGAGCGCGCGCACGCACGTTCTTTTCGCTCCTGCGGCGAAGAAGACCGCGTGCCCGATTCGCCCTGTCCAGGACCACCCGGCCGCTTCCAAGCTCTTTCACTTTTCCGGCGGCGGTTCGCGACGATGCCGGAGTACCTCGTCGCTCTCGCTCGTCGCTACGGGCCGGTGACGCGCGTGCGTGGCCCGCTGAAGGACATCTACTTGTTCGACGACCCGCAGCTCATCGAGCAGGTTCTAGCGGGTAAGGGTCGCTCGTTCCAAAAGAGCCGCGGGTCGAAGCGGCTGCGCCCGCTCCTCGGACGCGGATTGTTGACGAGCGAAGAACCCGAGCATCTGCGCCACCGGCGTCTGGTCCAGCCGGCCTTCAATCGCAATCGCGTCGACGCGTACGCGCCGCGCATGGTCGCGACCGCCGAACGCTTCGGCGGATCCTGGCGAGACGGGCAGACGGTCGAGGTCGATCGAGAGATGATGCGCTTGACCCTTGAGATCGCCGCTCGATACGATGTTCGGAAGCGACGTCTCGGGCGAAACGGAATCGATCGGCGCCACTCTCGATAGAGCGTTATCCTCGTTTGGCAAGATGGTTGCGCCGTTCGGCGAGGTCAACGACGTTTTTCCGACGCGCGCGGGGCGGCGCTTTCGCCGAGCGCGAGCCGGCTTACGGGCGACCGTCGAGCGGTTGATCGCACAGCGTCGCGGAGCGGAAGATCGAGGGGACTTTCTTTCGCTCCTCATCGCGGCTCGCGACGAACATGGCGCGTTCTCGAACGATGAAGCGCGCGACGAAGCGTTGACGATCCTGCTCGCCGGGCACGAGACGACCGCGAACGCGCTGACGTGGACCTTCGATTTGCTCGGTCGCAATCCCGAAGCTGCGCGCTTGGTCGAAGAAGAGCTTGCCTCGACGTTGGGTGGGCGCGCGCCCGGCGTGGAAGACGTCGCGCGTTTGCCGCGCCTGCACGGCGCGATCTCCGAAGCGCTGCGTCTCTTTCCGCCGGCGTGGTTGACGGGACGGAGCGCCCTCGAAGCGGTTCGCATCGGTGACTTCACGCTGCGACGCGGCGACGTCGCGCTGGTGAGCCCCTATGTGACGCATCGCAATCCGCGTCTCTGGCCGGAGCCCGAACGTTTCAGTCCGGAGCGTTGGCTCTCCCAAGCGCGCCCCGCGCGTTTCGCGTTTTTCCCTTTCGGAGGCGGAACTCGCGCGTGCATCGGCGAGTCGTTTGCCTGGCTCGAAGCCTCGATCGTCCTTGCAACGCTCTTGCAGCGCGTTCGCTTCGATTTGCTCGACGCCGGCCCGGTCCCGATCGCGCCGCTCGTGACGCTGCGTCCGGCGCGTCCGATTCGCGCGCGCGTAACGCAGCGCCGCGTCGCGCCGATCGCTAGCTGAGCGCGGCGCGCACCGCCGCGAGCAATTGTTTTCCGGTCGCCTCGATCGACTCGAGCTCTGCGGCTTGCCGCGCGACGAGCTCGGCGTCGCGCATGTAACGATGGTTGACGCGCACGTTGTAGGCGGCGGCTGCGATGGCGGCTGCGCCGAATTCCGCAGCGCAACCAACGTCGCTCGCGAGGTGCTCGTTTTCGAGAAGAGTTGCCTCGCTCGCGAGCTGAAGGACCGCCAGCGCCAGTTTCGCGGAAAGGAGTGGCGCCGCAGCCGCCTCTGCCAACGCGGTTTGCACGAGCGCGGTTCGCCGAGACTTTTCTTCGGGCGTCACGCGCCCAAGCGCTTGGGCTGCCACGACGTTCGCATAAGCGTTCTCATCGACGGTGCGCGCCTCGAGCAACTCGCGGCGCCGGGTATCGGCTTTGGCGACCAGGCGCTCGGCCTCGGAACGTTTCGCGCGATATTTCTCGTTCGCAGCGGTGATCCGCGCGACCATCGCGACGAGCGCCGCCCCCGCGGCTGCGACGATCGTCGCAGCGCTGCCTCCGCCGGGCGTCGGTCGAGCTGAGGCCAACGCTTCGAGGTAGGAGTCGATCGTGTCCACGAGCGGCCATTTCGCTCGAGGGCCGGAGAAGCTTTGTGGGGGCTTCGAGCCGTCCCGGAGAACCAGCGTCGGATCGCTTTCGATTGTTTCAAAGATCGGCGAGCCTCGCAACACTTCAAAGGAGAACTTGTTGCAAACCATCGATCGTCCGCTTGGGGACGTCAAAGACCGGAGCCTCGCCGATGCCGGCCGCTCGCGAATCGAGTGGGCCGCGACCTTTATGCCCGTCCTCGCGCAAATCCGCGAGCGATTTGCCGCCGAGAAGCCGCTCGCCGGCGTGCGCATCGCCGGCTGCCTTCACGTCACGACGGAAACCGCCAACCTGATGCTGGCCTTACAGGCCGGCGGCGCCGAGATTGCGCTCTGCGCCTCCAACCCGCTCTCTACGCAAGACGACGTCGCCGCGGCGCTTTCCGAGCACTACGCGATTCCGACTTTCGCGATCAAGGGCGAAGACAACGAAACCTATTACAAACATATCGAAGCCGTTCTTGCGACCAAACCGCATATGACGATGGACGACGGTTGCGATCTCGTCACGACGCTGATGACCAAGCATCCCGATCTTCTCGAGCGGTATGCTCGGCGGATGCGAGGAGACGACGACGGGCGTCATCCGGCTCCACGCGATGGAGAAGGACGGCGTGCTGCCATACCCGGTCATCGCCGTAAACGACGCTTTGACCAAGCACATGTTCGATAACCGCTACGGAACGGGTCAGTCGACGATCGACGGCATCATCCGGGCGACCAACGTGCTGCTCGCCGGTCATACGGTCGTCGTGGTCGGCTACGGCTGGTGCGGACGCGGTGTCGCCTCACGAGCAAAGGGTCTGGGAGCGCACGTCGTCGTCACGGAGATCGATCCGCGCAAAGCGCTCGAAGCCGCGATGGACGGGTTCATGGTTATGACGATGGCGGAAGCCGCTAAGATCGGCGACGTCTTCGTTACCTTGACCGGCAACTTTCACGTCATTCGCGGCGAGCACTTCGATGCGATGAAAGACGGCGCGATCGTCTGCAACTCGGGTCATTTCAACGACGAGCTCGACCTCGACGTGCTGGCCAAGAAGGCCGTCTCGACGTCGCGTCCGCGTCCCTTCGTCGAAGCCTTCAAACTTCCGAGCGGCCGGACGGTGCGGATCCTCGCGGATGGCCGGCTGATCAATCTCGCTGCGGCCGAAGGCCACCCGGCAGCGGTCATGGATATGTCGTTCGCAAATCAGGCGTTGGCCGCCGGTCATCTCGCGCAGCATCACGCCGAGCTGGAGAAGAAAGTCTATTCCGTTCCCGATGCGATCGACGAAGAGGTCGCGCGCTTGAAACTCGCCGCCATGAACATTACGATCGATACCTTGACGCCCGAGCAGGTGAAGTACATGGCGTCTTGGTCGGAGGGCACCTAGGTGGCGTATCGCCGTCTGTTCACCTCGGAATCGGTGACCGAAGGCCACCCCGATAAGGTAGCCGACCAAATCTCCGACGCCGTTCTCGACGCGATCCTCAAGGACGACCCGTTCGGGCGCGTCGCGGTCGAGACGTTCGCGATCACGGGACAGATCCACATCGCGGGCGAGATTTCGACCAAGACCTACATCGACATCCCGAAGATCGTGCGAGCCACGATCGCCGACATCGGCTACACGCGTTCGCACATCGGCTTTGACGCCGAGACGTGCGGCGTCTCGGTCTCGATCGACGAGCAGTCGGCCGACATCGCGCTCGGCGTCGACAGATCGCTCGAAGCCAAAGAAGGCCTGGGCGGCGATCAGTTCGAGACGATCGGCGCGGGAGATCAGGGGATGATGTTCGGCTACGCCTGCCGCGAAACTCCCGAACTCATGCCGCTGCCGATCGTTCTAGCGCACAACCTGACCCGCATGCTGGCGGCGGTGCGCAAGAACGGCGGCATTACGTACTTGCGTCCCGATGGTAAATCGCAGGTTACGGTCGAGTACGATGGGGATCGCCCCGTGCGAGTCGATGCCGTCGTCATCTCGACGCAGCACGATCCCGACGTACCGCTCGAAACGATTCGCAGCGAAGTGACCGAACGCGTCATCGACCAGGTCATCCCAAAGACGCTGCGCGATGCGAACACGCGCATCTTCGTCAATCCGACGGGACGCTTCGTGATCGGCGGCCCCAAGGGCGATGCCGGTTTGACCGGGCGCAAGATCATCGCCGATACCTACGGCGGCATGGCGCGTCACGGCGGCGGCGCGTTCTCGGGAAAGGACCCGACGAAGGTCGATCGCTCCGCGGCCTACGCCGCGCGCCACGTCGCGAAGAACGTCGTCGCCGCGCGTCTGGCCGAGCGCTGCGAAGTCCAGGTCGCGTACGCGATCGGCGTCGCGCATCCGGTCAGCGTGCTGGTCGAAACGTTCGGCACCGGAACGATTCCCGAAGAGAAGATCGCCGAGCTCGTCAAGCGCTTCTTCGATTTGCGTCCGGCGGCGATCATCCACCATCTCGATCTGCGCCGGCCGATCTACAAGCAAGTGGCAGCCTACGGACACTTCGGCCGTCCCGATCTCGATCTTCCGTGGGAACGCCTCGACCGCGTGAGCGAGCTTCGCGCGGCCTCCGGCCTGCCGCCGCTCCCCGAACGCGAACTTTCGACGCCGCTCGCCGGAACGTAAGGGACGCGAAGCGAGCTGCGCTTAGCGCGCTTCGCGTCGAATCGCGGGGAAGAGTGCGATCGCGAGCGCCATCGCGAGGTAACCGAGTCCCGAAATGACGATCGGCAGGCGCGCGCCGTAGCGGTCAGCCAGGATTCCGCCCACGATGGCGCCCGGGACCGTTCCGGCGAGCACGACGAGTCGCGATGCGCCGAACACCCGCCCGACGAGTTCCTGGGGTGTGATGCGCGTGCGCCAGCCGACGATTTGCGTGACCTCCAAGAGGACGCACGCGTTGGTCAGCGAGAGGAAGAGGACCGCAACGGCGAGGTTATGCGTGAACGCGACCGGCATGAAGAACGCACCGTCGATGAGGTACGCCACAATCATGATGCGGCCGAATGGCCAGTTCGCCGGCAGACGTCCACCTAGGTACGAGCCGGCGAGCGCTCCGATCGCTCCGATGCCCAGCGCGTAACCTACGAGCGCGTCGCTCGCACCGAAGTCACGCTTGAGGAACGGGATGAAGACGGCGCCCGTCATCAGTCCGAAGAAGTTGAAAAACAAAGAGACGAGCGACATGGAGCGCAACGCAAGGTCGTTCCAGAGAAAGCGGAACCCGGTCGCGATGTCGGCGAGGACGTCACGCGGCGAAGGCAGTCCGCTCGGCTGGTCCGGGCCGAGCGAATCGGTAGCGGCTAGCGAGACCTGTGAGATCAGGTACGTTGCGGCGTTTATCGCTAGCGCCGGCAGCGGTCCGACGAGTGCGAAGAGCGCGCCGCCGACGGGGGGCAGGATCATCTGCGCCATCTGCTCGGCCGCGAGCAGCGCCGAGATCGCTTTCGTCGCGCGATGTTTTCCGATCAAGTACGGGATCGTCGAGGCTTGACCGCCGACGAACACTGCGGCAGCGACGGAAATGACGGCGATGCCCGTATAGAGCATCCACAGCTTGAGAAACCCGAGGGCGTAGCCTGCAGCGAACAGCAACAGCACGGAAAACCGCACGAAGTCGCACCCGATCATCAAGCGTCTGCGATCGAGACGGTCGGCAAGCGACCCGCCGATCAAGCCGGCTAGCGCGAACGGCCCGAATTCGAGCGCGTAGGTGATGCCGGTCGAAAGCGCCGAGCCCGTGAGGTGATAGACGAGCAGCGGAATCGCGATGACGCGCAAGCCGTCGCCGACGTAGCTGAACGCCTGCCCCGCATAAAACAGGCTAAAACTTCGATTGGAAAAGACGCTTTCGACGCGTGTTGACATGAGAGAGCGACCCCGGATGACGTGAAAGGTGGTTTCGTCATGGGAAAATGCGCGCGCGGCGCAGCCCCGAGGGGCGCTACAATCTCATAGAGGTTAGTGTATCGCAGCTGTCAAGACGCTGCCGAACAACACGTTCGCCGGCGCACGCTGCGTGTGCGCACGCGTAGATCGCGTAACACGCGCGTCTTGCGTTCTCGGCAATCGTCGTCCATCGCGGGCACCCTTCGGCGTCTTGGAGCGCGGCGCTACGTTTCAGCGGACCTTTGCGCGTGTTGGGCTTCCCAGGCAACTAACCAAGCTATCAGTTGCCTGTTGTCGAGCGAGTGTTCATCGTGGTATGAACGTTCATATGCAAGTGAATGAGATCGCGAGCGTCGCTCCGATCGAGCATCTGGAAACGCTTCAGGTGCTGGTGGACAGTCAGCGCCACCGCATCGCGACGTTGCTCATGGATCAGCCGATGACGGCCCGCGAGCTCGCGGAGCAGCTCGGCATCGCTCGCACCCGTCTCTACTATCACCTGGATTTGCTGCAGCGCCACGGGATCATCCGCGTTGCCGAGACCCGGCTCGTGTCGGGAATCGAAGAGCGCACGTATCGGGCCGTGGCTCGGGCGTTCCGCGTAGATCGGACCCTGCTCGCGGCGGAGGCGTCGGAGCCGCAGATCGCCGATGCGCAGGCGTCCTTCCTGGACGCGATGGCGAGCGATCTTCGCGCGCGAGCGGAACTCGGGGCAGCGACGAAGCGCGTCGATGATGCCGATGTGCTCGTCGCGCGCACGTTCCTGTGCCTAAACGACGAGAATCGTCGCGAGCTGCGCGAACGGCTGACCGCGCTTATTCATGAATACCACAGCGCCGACCCCGGGGGCCGCGAAACCGAACTCGGCCTCGCGCTCTTCACGACGGAGCGCGACGGACGATGATCGTTCGGGCGGTCGTCATCGCAATGCTTTTGACGGCATTGGCTCCGCCGCAATCTTCGCCGCCCGCTCCACGCTTCGTCGTCTTGCACCTTCGCACCGACGTCTACGGTGTTGCGGGAACGGGCACGATCGCGATCGATCGAACGACCGGCCGCTTCGCGCGGAACTTCTTCGCGGGCCCGGCGTCGGAGGGTGAGGGCTGGGACGGCGAGCGCGCCTGGCGCGCCGACGCGACGGGCATGGGCCGGATCCAAGGAAACGCCGGCGAACGTGCTGAGATCCTCGGCTGGTCGGCAGCGCTCGTTCGTTCGCTGAGTTCATCGCCGGCGCGCGTCGTTGTCAGCAGCGGCAGAGACCACGAGGCGCTGTCGTTCGACCGTTACCAAGCGCGCGACGGTCTGAGCGTGCCGGGCCGGATTGTCTCGCAGTCGAGCCAAAACGGCGTTTGGACGGCGGTCGTTCAGCGAATAGAAACGCCAAGTTCGCTCCCACCACAAGCGTTCGATGCGGCACCGGCGCCGCGGGACTCCGAGCTCGCGAGCGTCACGCGCATTCCCGTATCGATGGCAGGTGGGTCGCCGCAACTCGACGTCAGCGTAAACGGCGTGCGCCTAAGCTTTCTGCTCGACACGGGCGGCCAAAACGTCATTACGACACACGCTGCCGCGTTAGCCGGCCTTCATCCGGTTGGCCACGGCATCGTTCGCGGCGGCGGCGGAGGCACCGTGCCGATTCAGTACGCCTTCGCGCAATCGGTTCGGGTCGGCAGCGCCGAGCTGCGTCATCAGCCCTTCATCGTGCTTCCGACGGGCTCGTTCGGGGCCGACGGCATCGTCGGCTACGAACTGCTGGCTCGATTCGGTGCGCGCCTCGACATGACACACGGAACGCTCGACCTCGCCCCGCGTGCGAGCACCTTCGGCCCGAGCGTCGAGCCCGTGCCGTTCCAATACTTCGACCGGCAGCCTCAGGTGAGCGGATCGCTCGATGCGATCGACGGTCCGTTCACCATCGACACGGGCAGCAGCTTAACCGCCCAAGTGCAAGCCGGCGTCGTGCGTGCGCACAACCTCGTATCGTCGTTGCACGCGACGGTAGCGACGTACGCTCAGGACGTCGGAGGCCGTTATCCGATCTACCTCGTCCGCGCCGGCGAGTTGAAGCTGGGCCCGGCGAGCGTTCGCGATCCGCTTCTCGACTTGCTGACTCGTATCGATGCCTCGGACGATCCGGCGATCGTCGCCAACGTCGGAGACGGACTTCTCCGCCGCTGGATAATCGTCTTTGACTATCCGCACCAGATCCTCGATCTGCGACCTGGTGGAGACCCGTCGGGAAACGTTATCCACGATCGTTCCGGGATGCTGCTTCGGACGCAAGTGAACGCGTTGCTCGTGGCACTCGTGCTCAATGGTACGCCGGCGTCCGAGGCCGGCATCGCCGCCGGCGAACAGATCAACGCGGTTGACGGGCGTCCGGTTGCCGCACGGGATCTCACCACTGTTCGCGACCTGCTACGCGGTACGCCGGGGACGCACGTTCGAGTACTTCTCGGGAACGGCTCGACGTACGCTTTCGTCCTGCGACGTTATCTCTAGCCTAGAGATCAGCCGAGCGCGTGATGAGGCGCGATGGGGCCGCGCGGCGCGAGGCAGGAGGGGAGCCGGACGGCAAAACGAACCCAGGTCCCTGCCCTTGTCCCGAATAGCTCAGTTGGTAGAGCAGCTGACTGTTAATCAGCGGGTCGTTGGTTCGAGTCCAACTTCGGGAGCCATTTCAATCTCTCAAAGCCCTAGAAGTGCCTTGGCCCGTCTCCAGTGACGACTTGGCGCCGCCCCGCTTCGACGGTGAAGGCGAGGTGTTCGAACAGGTCACGCGCATGACCGATGCTCGGACTCAGCATGTACGAATACGAAAGAATCAGAATCACTGGATGAGCACTGTGTTGAGAGGGGTCGTCAATGAGCGGCGTGCAAATCGAACGGAAAAGCTATGAGATGCCCCCGCGCGACGGGTTCACCGTCACGCATTTTATCACCGTCGCCGACATCGACCGATCGGCCGATTTCTATGGAAGGATCTTCGGCGGCCGCATTCTGAGCAGAGGCGATAGCAAGGGTTCGTCTGGGCACATTCAGATCGCGAATACGTGGCTCATTGTCAACGTCGGGGGCGGGCCCACCCCGGACAAGCCGACAGTAACGCTCAGCGTCCCCGCCGACCCGGATAAGATCAGCAGCTTTTTGAATATCCGCGTTGCGGACATTCAAGCGTGCTACGAATTATGGAAAAGTCGAGGAGCCGAGTTCCTCACGGGACCGATTGCCAAGTACGGCGAGATTCGCTGCTACATCCGCGATCCTGACGGTTATATTATCGAGGTCGGGCAGAGCACCGATCTCACGTAGGGTTAACGCTCGGCCCGGAGGGGGACTTTGACGCCCGCAGCCGAGTTCGCAAGACGCCGCGCGAGTTGCTACCTGACCAGCGGTTCGACATCGAACGATTTCTGGTCTGACGCCCTCGTTCGAGAATCTGACGGAAGACGCGAAGAGCAAGCGGTGTTCTCAGCTGGACCAGACCCATCGCCTTTGGGTCGAACCTTGAGCGAGGAGGCGTGAGCGCGATGCTGAGCTGGCAAGTGGGCCGGGTGAAGATCACCCGCATCGTCGAGATGGATTTGCCGGTGCCGCTCATGGCCATGCCGCAGGCCACGTCCGCGGAGCTGCGCAAGTCGGCGTGGCTTTATCCGCACTTCGTCGGCGAGGACGACACCCTGAAGCTCAGCATCCACGCGCTGCTGCTCGAGGCGCCGGGGCTGAAGCTGGTCGTCGACACCTGCATCGGCAACGACAGGCCGCGCGAGATCACCGGCGGTGAGCCGTTGGCGACGCCTTTCCTGCAACATCTTGGCGAGGCGGGCTGGTCGCGCGACGGAGTCGACGCCGTGGTGTGCACGCACCTGCACGTCGACCACGTCGGCTGGAACACGATGTTCGAGAACGGCAAGTGGGTGCCGACCTTCCCGAAGGCGCGCTACCTCATCAGTCGGCGCGAGTACGACTTCTGGAGCGCTCACGATGACGAGGAGCAGCAGGCGATGCTCGGCGATAGCGTCGAGCCTATCTTCGACGCCGGCCTCGTGCAGCTAGTGGAGCTGGACCATACGATCTCGCCGGAGATCCGGCTCACGCCCTCCATCGGCCACACGCCGGGCCACGTCAGCGTGATGATCGAGTCCGAGGGCGAGCGGGCGGTGATCACCGGCGACATGACCCACCATCCTTGTCAGCTGGCGCACCCCGACTGGTCGCTCGGCGACAACGACTCGAATGCCGCCGCCCTCACCCGCTCGCGCCTCTTCGCGGAATGGGCCGACCAGACGATCCTCGTCATCGGCACCCACTTCGCCGCTCCCACCGCCGGCTACGTCGTCCGCGACGGCGCAGCATTCAAGTTTGCGGTGTAAGGGCGGCGAGCCCCACTCCCGCCGCTGTGGTCGCGGTGGGTTTGTTCGTAGCGGCCTCTAAACGAGGAGCGCTTCGGCAAGTCCGCGGCTCTCGTCCCAGCGGTTACCCTCGTGGACGAGCTCGGTCAACCGTTCGTCGCCGAGGGCGTCGCGGAGCGCACCGATCGCTTTGTCGTATTCTTGCTGCTCGGTGTACTCGCGCGTGGAGCCCAGTGACGCGAGACGTGTGTCGGTGTAGCCGAAGAGCCGCGCTGCTCGAAGGCTGTCCTCCTGGCCTCCGCGCGCGCTGCTGGGCGGACGCTGCGCGGCGGCTGCGGCGAGATGCTGCACCGCAATCGCGATGAGTACGTCGTGCTGAATGTCGCGCCCAAGCTCGAGCGCTTCCCGGGCATGGCTCCGCGCTTCCTCGTACCGCCCCAAGGCGATGAGATAGGCTGCCGTATTCGAGAGGGAGACGACGACGTTGAGGATCGTCGAATCCTTGAAGCGACGGAACGCCGCCGTCGCTTGTGCGGCAGTGCGCACCGCCGCCGCGGCGTCGCCTGCAAGGAACTCCACTTCAGCAAGGTTGCTCGCCACGATCGCCTCGAGCATCGTGTGGCCGCAGGCTCTCGTGATGGCCAGCGACTCCGCTAAGCGGGCGCGAGCTTCGGGGGTGTCATTCCGGAAGAGACTCGCCGTTGCCAGTTGGGACAGCGTCTCCGCGGTGAGCTTCCGGGCGCCCATGCGACGCGCCGTCGCGAGCGCTTCGTCCCAAACCCTTTCCCCTTCGGCGGTTTCTCCGAGTAAGGCGAGAGACCGCCCCATATCGGATTGCGTTTGAGCGACGAGCAGGGGTTCGTCGAGATTGCGGTAGCGCGCGAGAGCCCGCTCCGCGGCGTCGCGGGCCGCGCCGTATTCGCCCAGCCACGAACGAAAACGTACCTCGATCGTATCGAGGCGCGCGGCAACGGCAGCCGGCGTCAATGCATTGGCGCTGGCTTGCGCGGTTTGGACCCAGCGCAGCGCCGTTCGGAACCCGAACGGGCGTAGCGCGCCGCCGAGCGCGGCGACGAGACGCTGACCGAGGACGACGTCGTGCTCCGCATCGAACGCCCAGTCGAGCGTCGCGCGCCAACTGCTCTTCTCGCCATCCATCTGGGCGAACCACGTCTGGTCCGGCGTCGAGTCGTATGTCGCGTCGAAACGCTCGGCCATCCGCAAGCACGCGCGCGCGTAAGCCGCCGCTGCATACGCCTTTTCGCCGCTTTGCTCGAGCTTCTCCGCGGCGTAGGCGTGAGTCGATTCGAGCATGCGGTAGCGCGTACCGTTCGGGTCGGGCTCGGTTTGAACGAGCGACTTGTCGACGAGGGACGCCAGCAGGTCGATGACGCTGAATTCATCGTTCGCGTCGTCGCTGCAAACGGCGCTGGCGAGCTCCAGGTTGAAGCTGCCGGGAAAGATCGCGAGTCTGCGGAAGATGCGCTGCTCGTCCTCGTCGAGAAGGTCGTGACTCCAGTCGATGAGCGCGCGCATCGTCTGATGCCGGGGAAGCGCGCGCCGGTCTCCGCCGGTTAGGACGCGAAATCGCTCGTGCAGCCTCAGCGCGAGCTCGCGCGGCGAGAGAACTCTCACGCGCGCGGCTGCCAGTTCTATGGCGAGCGGTATGCCGTCGAGTCTCCGGCAGATCTCGACGGCATCCGGTGCGTTCTCGTCGGTCAGCGAGAAACGGGCGTCCGCTGCACGGGCTCGATCGGCGAAAAGCACGAGCGCGCTATACCTCGCCGCTTCGCTCGCGGAGATGCTCGTCTCGGGTGCCGGCACGGCGAGCGAGGGAATGCGATAGACGCGCTCGCCCGTGACGTTGAGGTTTTCGCGACTCGTGCAGAGGATGCGAACTTCGGGACAGCCGCGCAAGATGTGCGTCACGGCTGCGCGTACTTCGACGATCACGTGCTCGCAGTTATCGAGAATCAGCAGCAGCCGTTTGCGTTTGAGATTTGCGACGAGCGCGTCCTCGAGCGAGGAGCTGCCTTCCTCGATGCTCAGCGTACTTGCGATCTCGCCGAGCACGAGTTTCGCGTCCCCGATCGGAGCAAGCTCGACGCGCCAGACGCCATCACCGCTTCCCCGCAGGAGATCGGTTCCGACCTCGAGCGCGCAGCGCGTCTTCCCGGCTCCGCCGGCCCCCGCGAGCGTGACCAGCCGATGCCGATGCAAGAGTTCCTCGATGCTGGCGACGTCGTCCTCGCGTCCGACGAACGAAGTGAACTGAGTCGGAAGATTGTTCGGTACGGCTTTGGGCGCACGTTCGGGGGCATGCTCTTGGAAACTAGGCGCATCGGTCCCGGCCGAGGGTTCGAGAGGTCCGTCTCGCGCAAGGGCCGCTTGCGCTTCGGTTAAGAGTGCGGTGGTGCGCGGCTCGGGTGAGGCGTCAAGCTCGCGTTGCAAGATCTCCGCACAGGCATGGTACTGCCGAATTGCGGCCGCGTACCGGCGCGCGTCGATATGCGCGCGCATGAGCCGCCGATGCGCCTCTTCGCTGGTTGGATCGAGTTCGAGCGCGCGGAGAAGCGTCGCGCCCGCGGTATCGGGCGCGAGCTCCGCGAGTCGCAGGGCGACGCGCAGCGCGGTTTCGTGTAGCTGCCGCCGTAGTCGCTCCAGCCATTCTTCGAATGGTTCCTCGTTCAAACTCAAGCCGTCGAGGAAGGGACCGCGATAAAGCCGGAGTGCGGTTTCGAGTTGCGGCGCGTCGTCGTTCTTGCTCAATTCCTCGAATGCGGCGACGTCGACCTCGACCGCGTCGGCAGCGATGCTCACCGTCTCCCGTTCGGATTGCAAGAGATCCGCCCGCGTGTCGAAGGAGCGACGCAACGAAGCAAGCGCTTGGCGCAGGCTATGCCGGGCTGCTTGCTCGTCGTGCTCGCCCCAAAACATAGCGGCCAAGCGCTCGCGCTCGTGCGCTTCGCCAGGCCTCCGCGCGAGGAAGGCCAGCAGCGCCTCGCCTTTGCGCGTCTCGAGCTTCGCTTGGCCGCCGCCCGGCAGCCAGGCTTCGAACGCTCCGAACAGCTTGAGGCGCACGGGCGTCATTCGGGTCATTTTCCGGCTTTTGGCGTTTTGACGCTCTCTTTGACGGCCAGTTGACGGCGGATCGCTACGCTCTTCTTCGTGGAGCCTTTCCTTGGCTCCTAAGGAGACCGTGGAGCATGACGACGGCAGAGGCGCCGGGCATCGACGAAACCAAACTTCACGCGTTCGTCGGCAAAGCGCTCACAGACATGGGCGCGGCGATGAGCGCGTCGCTCACGGTCATCGGCGACAAGCTCGGCCTCTACAAAGCGCTCCACGAGTATGGTCCATTGAACTCGCCCGAACTGGCGGAACGCACCGGCACCCACGAGCGCTACGTGCGCGAGTGGCTGGCTGCGCAAGCCGCCGGCGGTTACGTCGAGTACGATCCGGAAACGCGCAGGTTCACGCTGCCGCCGGAGCAGGCACTCATGCTCGCAGACGAGACGAGCCCGCTGTACGTTCAAGGTGCGTTCCAGGTCATCGAAGCCGCGATCGCAGACGAGCCGCACATCGCCGACGCGTTCAAGACGGGCCGCGGCTTCGGCTGGCACGAACGCGACGCGCGCTTATTCGAAGGCACCGAGCGTTTCTTCCAGCCCGGTTACAACGCGCACCTCATCGCCGAATGGATTCCGGCGCTCGGCGATGTCGACGCCAAGCTGCGCGCGGGCGCGAAGGTCGCGGACGTCGGCTGCGGCCTCGGCGCTTCGACGATCGTCATGGCCAAGGAATACCCGAAATCGACGTTCACCGGCTTTGATTACCATCAGAGTTCGATCGAGCTTGCTCGCGAGCGCGCGACGGCCGCGGACGTCGCAGAGACGGTCGGCTTCGGCGTTGCGAGCGCACAAGATTTCGCCGGAGGTCCGTACGACTTCATCGCCTGCTTCAATTGTCTCCACGACATGGGCGATCCGGTGGGCGGCGCCAAGCACATCCTCGCGCAAATCAAGCCCGGCGGCACGTGGCTGCTCGTCGAGCCCTACGCGAACGACAACCTCGAAGAGAACCTCAACCCCATCGGCCGCATTTTTTATGCAGCCTCGACGCTGCTGTCCACGCCCGCCTCCCTCTCGCAAAACGTCGGCCTCGCGCTCGGCGCACAGGCGGGTGAAGCGCGGCTGCGCGAGGTGGCGATCGAAGCCGGTTTCAGACGCTTCCGCCGCGCGGCGCAGACGCCGTTCAACCTCGTCTTCGAAATCCGACCCTAAACCTCGCGCTCGATGATGTCAGAAGGAAAGTGGTCAACATGAAGCTCTCCCTGCGACTCTTCGGACACCCGCAAATTCATGTCGACGCGCGCCGGGTCGATGCGCCGCTGTGCGACCAGGCCTTGTTGCTCCTGGCGCTGTTGGCGACGCACAAGGGCGAAAGCTTACGTCGCGAACAGGTTGCGTTTACGCTCTGGCCGGACCTCAGCGAAAGCGATGCGCGGGCCGCGCTGCGGCGTCAGCTCTATACGTTGCAGCAGGTGTTGCCTGCTTCCGGCGAGCCGTGGATTTCTTCAACCAACAAGACGATCGGTTGGAGCCGCGCGACCGATACGTGGGTCGATGTCGTCGAATTCGAGCGTCTTTGCGAATCGCCCGAGACGTTCGCTGCCGCAGCGGAGCTGTATACCGGCGAATTCGCGCCATATCTCGATCACGAATGGGCTGCGGGCGTTCGCGAACGGCTTCGCTACAAACTGCGTCGCGTGCGCGAGACGCTCGTGCGGGACTACTGCGCGGAGCGCGACTACCTCAGGGCGCTCTTCCAGGTCGAGCAGTTGCTGCAAGACGATTCGTGGCGCGAGGACGCCGTCCGGCAGATGATGACGATTCGCTTTCGACTGGGCGATCGTGCCGGCGCACTCGCTTACTACCGGCGCTTCTGCGACCGCCTGAAAAAGGAGTTCGAAGTCGACCCAATGCCCGACACCAGCCGCTGCTACGACACGATCGCCCGCGGTCAACTCGAAAGCGCGTCGCTGTGGGATACGTTCGCGATAGGGTCCTGCGCTTAGTCGTCCCGGATCCGACGATCGGTTCCCCAAAAGTAAGCGGCGCCCGCCTAGCCGGCGAGGGATCGCACTCCACCGGCAGAACGAACCGCCTATGGTTGCGGCGTGCGCGTACCGTCTGCCGTTCCTGATAGCCGCCGCGCTGATCGCCGCGGCTTTTGGTGATTGGTTCGTCGAGTCGATCTCGAATACCGGAATCTTCGGCGCCGCCTATCATGACGACAATCACCTCAGCGTTGTGCCGACGATGCTGGCGGGCCTGATCGTCGCCCTCGAGATCGCCGCGTTTCGCTTTCTGCAGGTCTGGCGCAGCGCACCAGGCAGATCCCGCAGTTGGATCGCCGGCGCTGCGTCGGACTTGACGACGCACAAGCGGGTTGAAGATTTCGCCTGCGTCTTCGCGCTGCAGATCGCCGCCGTCTTCGTCATGGAGAATGCCGAACAAGTCCTCGCCGGCGGCAGACTGCTGGGCGGCACGGTTTGGCTCGGCGCACCCATCGCCGCGAGCCTCGCGCTGCACGCGCTCATCGGGTGGAGTTGCGTGCTCCTGCTCCGCAGGCTGATGCGGGTTCTGATAGACGCCTTCGTCTCACTCGCGCACATCGCGCTCGGATTCATCTTCATCGCGCGCGAGTGCGAAAGCTCCGGTCCGTTCGTTCGGCGCCGCCGGGATCCCGGGCGGCGCTCTGCTGTTTCCGCTCCCGCTCGGCACATCGGCGGCCGCGCTCCGCCCCTCCGTCCCGCAACGGCCTCAAGCTTCAACAGCTGACGTTTCGAAGCGCGTTACGCGCTTCCGGAGGAGCCTTTGAAATCATCGCTGGGCGTGCTGGCGTTGTTCGCGTTTCTTTCCATTCCAGTGGTCGATCGAACTGCCGTCGCCCGCGCGGCCGAAGCGACGACCGGTGTCATCGTGGGGACCGTCGCCACGCGCGAGGGCGCGCCGATCGCGCATGCGACCGTCTCCGCAAGCTCGGCCTCCGGCCGATACGTGGCTCTCACCAACGCTCAAGGTCGCTTTGCAATGCTCGGCGTGGCACCCGGCAGCTACATCATCTCGGCTGAGGCACCCGGCTACGAGCCGGTGACGACGCGCGACCTCCGCGTGCTCCCAGGTCAAGAACAGCACGTCTCGTTTACGCTTGCGCCGCAGCTGCGTAACATCGCGTCGGTTCGCGCCAGCGCCGGAGCATTCACGGTCGGTTCGACCAGCGACAAGTTCACCGTGAGCGGTGAAGCAGCTCTCGCGCAGTTTCCCACGACGTCGTCGGCCGGACTCGCGAGCTATTCGCAAGGCAGCGTGCAGGGCGCGATCGCAAACGTGCCGGGCGTCGACCTCGATTCGTTCGGAAACGCCGTTCTTCGCGCAGGCAGAGTCAGCGACGCTGCCTTCGAGTACAACTCGGTGGTGATCCCTCAGGGACTGATCGCGGAGCCCGGCGGAAACGTCGACGGCGCGCAGCTTCCCACGACGGGAATCGCCTCGACGTCGGTCACGCTCGCGGGATACTCAAACGAGAGCGACAATGCGCTCGGCGGGGTCGTCAACCAAATCCCCGCCGTCGGCACTTACCCCGGACGTGCAACGTTCGAGGCCGGCCTGGCCGCCGGCACGCAATACCAGTTCGCCAACTTGCAGATCCTCGGTGCAACCCCCGACTTGAAATGGCGTTACGCCTTGGCGAGCACCCTCGGCAGCGAATACTTCCAATATGGAAACGGCACGACGTTCTATCCCTCGGAAGCCGGTACGTACGGCCTAGCGCTGCAGTCGCGCGGACAGTACTCGGTGGAATCCAACGTGCATGACCTCGTGACGCCCAAAGACGACGTCTCGATCTTGGCGCTCGTCGGACAAGCGACATACAATCAGTACGGTTCACCCTTTGCGGGCGAAACGGTCGGCCAATTCAACGGCCCCACAACGAGCTTTCCGGGATCGACGAACCCCAATGCGCCGGTCGACTATTCGGCCGGCGTGCGCGGCAACTTCGACGTTCTCATGGCGCAATGGCAGCACACGAGCGGCCTCCTTCTCTCCCGGCTGCAGCTCTATCAGACACAGTACGGATCGTCGGCGGGCGGGCCGTTCTGGGACGAGAACGGTTTTCCGGACGGGTCGATCTCACTTTCGGAGGTCTCGGCGCAGCGGCAGAACGGAGTCAATCTCGACAACGAAGGTCTCTTTGGGCCGCACCACGTGCTTTTCGGCGCAGAATTTCGGGCCAATACCTCGTACCTCGATCAAGTCGTCCCAACGGCGGACGAATTCATCACCTCGAATCCGACGATCGTTTCGTATCTAGTCTACCTTGGTGACAGGTGGGCCGCCTCCAACCGGCTCGAACTCATGGGAACGGCGCGGATCACGAACTCGCACGTCATGCCGAGCGATGGCTTCGCTTACGATGCCGGCGCCATCGATCCTCACTTTGGCGCATCGTACCGGCTGGGAACGCAATATGCGCTGCGAGCAAACTACGATCGCATAACCGTCGCGCCGGCGCCTCTGGAAGCCGACCGGACGGACTCGACGAACCTCGATCAAAACGGTAATCCGGCGCCCTTCGTTCCGCTGGCTCCCGAAACGGCGAACGACTTCACCTACTCGTTCGAAGGTGGTGGACGGACGCAGTTCCGCTTGACCTACTATCAGAAGTTCGAGAAGGACCTGATCGACGTTCTTCCGTTCAATTTCCGCTCGGAAGTTGCGGCGGGTCTCAATCCCACCGGCGTCGGCGTCCCCACGAACGTCGGACAATTGCATGCGAACGGGCTCGAGCTCTACCTCAAGAACGGCGGCTTCGCCTTCGACGGCAACCTTGATCCGCGCGTTCTCGTCGAGCGCGTCACAGTTTGCGTACAACGACCTCAACGCTCCCGCAGTCGCCGCAAATCACCTCTTTCCGGTCAGCTACGAACCCGATTTCACCGCCGAGCTTTCCTACGAGTTCACGGCTGCGCGCAGACGCATACGAATCACGCCCTCGCTGTCCTACGCGACCGGCTATCCCTACGGGAACGGCAAAATGGTCTACGTCTTCAATCCCGCGACGAACAAGCCGATCCAGGTTCCCAACGACAATTACGTCAACCCGGGGGCGAACTACTATTTCCTTGCGAACCCGTCGGAACCGTACAACGCGCAGACGAATCCCTACATCGGAAATATGGGTACGAACGAGGGCAACGATCCGAACACGCTGCGTTCGACGCCGCAGATCTTCGCGAACCTTCACGTCGAGGGAACGATCGCGCCGCGCCTCACCGCCATACTGGACATCGCGAACATCTTGGGGAACTTCTCGCCGACGGCGTATCAGAACAATCCCTACCTCATCGGCCCGCCGGGCTATAAGGGAGGAAACGCGACCTACGCCAACTGCTACGGCCAGATTCTGGCAGGTAACGTGCCCTGCGCGCCCGGCTTACCGGCTGGGATAACGCCCTACAAGCTTGGCAACGGAGTGCCGACTAACGACGGCGTGACGCAAGCCGTGCCCTGGACCTACGGCACCGCCGGCTACGTTCCGCAGAGCTGGCCGATAGGTCGAACCTTCCAGCTGCGGTTGCGCTATTTGCTTTGAGCGCTAAGGGATCACGCAGTCCTCGTTCCGGATCGGATACCACGTCCCAAAAACGCGATCGTGAACCCGAGCGTCGCTGCCGTCCCTTTGGTCGAATTCGACGTAGCGAAAAGAGAAGCTAAAAATCGTCAGCGGAAGCAAGAGCGCGCATATCGTCCACATGCGAGGCGCGTTGTAGTAGTGTTGTGAGATCGTCTCTCGAAAGTCTTGCGTCCACTGTGAAATGCCACCGGGCTTTTTTTCCAGGAGGTCGTTGATCAACGACGGGACCGTACCGCACAACACAAACAGCGGCGGCAACGCGAGGATCATCCAAGTAGCACGAAGCCATTCCACGTCGCAGGTTCCGGACGGACCCAGGACGATCGGATAGGCGAGAGCAGCGGCCCAGACGCACAGGAACGTGCCCTCGTACTTGTCGAGCCAGCGTTTCGAACGACTCCTGCCCACCACGCGATCGGGGAAGTGGCTCTCCTGCACGAGCGGCCCTCCTAGCCATTTTATCGGCAGCGGGACACCTGGCCGGAGTCGATTTTAAGGGATCGCACTCACACCGTCGCCCCGAGCGCGCATTCCGGCGAACGAAAAGGTAGGCACGAAGGCGTGGGCAAACGCAGAACGCCAACTCGGAGGTCACTATCACAAAACAGCTGCGTTGCGCTTTCTAAAAGAGCGCGCTTCTGCTCGCACGCCATGGTGGCCGTACCCGGGAGCAGTCGCTTTTCTGGCTGCACTTGCCGCTGTGATGATGCCGCTCGCCGGACCTGCCGATCAGACCGAGGTCGGCATTTCGGTCGGCCCGTTGATCGGAGTGCACGAAGAACCAGGCGAACTCTCGCACATTCCGCCGGTTCCGATCCCAATTCTCCAAGCATCGCAGCGCTTCGGTGCGTTCAAGGTAACGCTCGAAGGCTTTCCGGTCGCTCCCCAAATCGTCGAGACTAACTCGACGCAAACCCTGACGACCAACCTCGCGTTTTTCGACGGGGTTGCGACCGTTGACGTTTTGAAGGGACGGATGGCGTTCGGCGCCGGCGAGTTGATCTACAATCAGGCGACGCTCTATCAGCCGCCGGGTTTCTACGTCTCCTCGCGGGTCGTTGGCGGCCGCTACGAAGTCGGTGGCCTGCCGCTTCGGGATCGTCGCTTTCGGATCGCGCTCGACTTCATGCCGGTGCTCGTCGCCGACGTCGCGTATCGGACCAAAACGAACCCCACGCCGTACGCCACGACGCCCGAGCGCGGCTCACAATTCGAGGCCCGCGCGACGTACGACGTGCCGCGAGGCAAGAACGTCCTGCGCTTCGGTCTGCGTTATATCAACTACGTTTCAACTCTGATCGAGAAGGGCGTACTCGCCGACCGCAACACGGGAGTGATTCCATCGGTCGGTTACTACTGGCGGATCGGACGCTAAAAACTCGGCTCGTTTTCTAGGAATCGTCGGTTTCTTCGACCGCTGGGACGCGCATCCGCACCGGACGGCCGCCGTTCGGGAAGACTACCACGATGCTGCCGTCGGAAGCGCGCTCGATCGTCGGCGGGCCACCGACGTGAACGGCAGGCGGCCGCCGGCGCGTGAACCGCTCGCGAAGCCGAACGATCACGACGTACAACACCGGAACGAACGTCAGGTTCAGGATCGTCGCGAAGATCATGCCGCCCAGCAACGTCGTCCCGAGCGAGCGGCGGCTCGTGCTTCCGGCGCCGTTTGCGAACACTAAGGGCAGAATCGCGAAGATGAACGCGAGCGAGGTCATAAGGATCGGCCGGAAGCGCGTTTCCGCGGCCTCGATCGCGGCGTGCACGAGATCGGTTCCGCGAGCTCGAAGCTGGTTGGCGAACTCGACGATCAAGATACCGTTCTTGCTCGCGAGGCCGATGAGCATGACGAAACCGACCTGCGCGTAGACGTCGCTTACGTATCCGCGCAAGCGCAGCGCCAGCAGCGCACCGAAGACCGAAAGCGGTACGGACATAAGAATCGTCAAGGGATCGGTCAGGCTCTCGTATTTCGCGGCTAAGACGAGAAAGACGACCACGACGCCTAACACGAAGACGAGCGCTCCCTGCGAGCCGCCGGCGAGCGCTTCGAGGGAAAGTCCCGACCATTCGTACTTCATGCCCGGCGGCAGCGTGCGTAGCGCGATCGCCTGCATGGCCTCCAACGCTTGGCCGGAACCGTAACCCGGTTTCGCAACCCCATTGAGCTCGACGGACCGGAAGAGATTGTAATGCGTGATGATCGGTGCGGTCCGCTCTCGCGAAATATCGATCAGGGTCGAGAGCGGAATGGTCGCGCCCGTCGACGAGCGGACGTAGATGCTGCTGAGATTGTCGAGTCGCGCCCGGTAGGGTGCATCGGCCTGCACGTAGACGCGATACGCGCGGTTCTGGAAATCGAAGTCGTTCACGTACAGCGAGCCGAGCGAGATCTGCAATGCGTCGGCGATGTTCTGCAGCGGCACCCCGAGGGTCGCCGCCTTCTGGCGATTAATGTCGGCGACGAATTGAGGCGCGTCGTTGCGGAAACTCGTCGAAGCGTACGACAGGACGGGATCCTGGCCGGCGGCAGCAATCAGCTTGCCGCTCGTGGTCGCCAGGGCGCCGAAGCCCTGGTTCGCGCGGTCCTCGAGCTCGAACTGAAATCCTGCGACGTTCGGAAAGCCCTGGATGGCGGGTGGTCCGAACACGAACACCTGCGCTTCGGGAATCTGGGCCAGCTGCGGCCGCAGCCTTGCGAGAAGGCCGTTGAGCTTCTGCTCCGGCCTTTGGCGCTCGCCCCAGGGCCGCAGGCCGGCGAAGGCCAGCGCGCGGTTCGCGCCGTTTCCGCCGAAGTCGCGTCCGCTGACTTGGAAAACGTCGGACACTTCGGGCATCGCCAGCATCAGCTTTGCGACCTTGTCGATAGCGCGGCTGGTTTGTACCAGGGAAGCATCTTCGGGCAGCTGCAGGGTAGCGAAGAAGTAGCCGTTGTCCTCGTCGGGTAGAAAGCTTGTCGGCGCCGTCTTCTGGAGCAGCACCGTACCGCCGAGTCCGAGGACGAACACCGCGACGACGACGTGCCGTCCGCGCACGAGAACCGGCAAGAGGCGCGCGTACGCCGCTCGAACGGCGTCGATCGCCGCGTTGATCGGCCGGAAGAACGGATGGTGCTTTTCCTCGGGGGAAAGAAAGAGCCGCGACAGCACGGGCGTCAGAGTCAGCGCAATAAAAAGCGAAATGAGCACCGAGCCCGCGATCGTCAAGGCAAACTGCCGGTAGAGCAGGCCGGTCGTTCCGGGGAAGAACGCCACCGGAACGAAAACCGCGAACAGCACCAAGGAGCTCGCGACGACGGCTGCAGTGATTTCGTCCATCGCGGCGATCGCGCCGGGAAGCGGCGCCATCTTCTTTGTTTGGATGAAGCGCGCGATGTTCTCGATCACGACGATCGCGTCGTCGACGACGAGTCCGGTCGCCAACGTCAGTCCGAACATCGTCAACGTGTTGATCGAAAACCCAAGTGCCTTCATTATCGCGAAGGTACCGATCAGCGAGATCGGGATGGTCATGACCGGTACCAGCGTCGTACGTGGATCCTGAAGGAAGATGAAGACCACCAGCACGACGAGCACGATCGACAAGGACAGCGTTATGAGAACTTCCTTGAGCGACTCCGTGACGAACAACGTTGCGTCGAAAGCGACCTTGGCATCGACTCCCGGCGGGAAGTCGCGCCGATAGACGTCCATCGCCGCTCGCACGGCCTTGGCGACGTCGAGCGCGTTCGCCGTCGGCAGCGCTTGGATGCCGATTCCGACGGCCGTCCTGCCGTCGAAGCGCACGCTCTGCAGGTAGCTTTCCGCGCCGAGCTCGACGCGGCCCACGTCGCGGAAGCGCACGTAGCCTCCGTCCGGCAACGCCCGTAAGAGGAGATTGCCGAACTGCTCGGGCGTCGTCAGACGACCGACGGCCCGGATGTTGATGTGAAACGGCTGGTCGTTTGCCGACGGGGCGTCGCCCAGGGCCCCGGCTGCGATCTGCACGTTCTGCTGGGCCAGGGCGTTGACGACATCGTCGTTGGAGAGACTGTAGTCGGCGAGCCGCTTCGGATCGACCCAGAGACGCATCGCATACTTGCGCTCGCCAAAGACGATCACGTTGCTGACGCCCGGAATGCGCTTGAGCGAGTCGACGATGTTGAGGTCGACGTAGTTGCTCAGGAACAGGGTGTTGTATTTCGGGTTGGTCGACGAGAAACCGTACGCCATCACGAACGTGCCCGCGTTCTTGGTGACGGTGACGCCCGCCAAAGTAACCGCGCTGGGCAACCGCGCGCTCGCCGTGCCGACCGCGTTCTGAACGTCGGAAGCTGCGATGTCGAGATTCTTGCCCAGATCGAAGGTGCAGAGGATCGTGCTCGTTCCGTCGCTCGAACTCGTCGACGAAATGTAGCGTAGGCCGTCGACGCCGTTGATCGCTTCCTCGAGCGGCGTCGTCACCGACGATTCCACGGCGGCCGCGGTCGCGCCGGTGTACGTCGAGGTAACCGTGACGACGGGCGGCGTGATCTTAGGAAATTGCGCGATCGGCAACGTCGGGATCACGACGACGCCCATGAGCAAGATCGAGAATGAGCAGACGAGCGCGAAGATCGGTCGTTCGAGGAAAAAGCGAATCAACGAGGTCCTCTTCTTCGCACGTTCTCGCACTCTTCTGGGGACGGCGCGCGTCCGGACCCTCCTCGAGAAAAAGCACCGGCCGAGACCCGGCTGTGATGCCCGCGCGCCCGCAAAATCGTGCCCGATGTGTCAAGCGGCGGGGGCGTCGAACCGATATGTCGGTCAGGAGGGTTTGGTGACCGATCACCTCGACGCTAGGCAGTTCATCTCGGTCCTGCTCGAACGCGCAGACCAGCAGCTTTCGCGCGACGTCGGTCGCCCCTTCGTCGTCGATCAAAACACGGCGAAGCCGTCCATGCGCTGGGATCCGCCAAGGGAACACAACCGGCGTGAAACGGAAATTCTGGCACTCCAGAGAGCCGGGCTCGCGGCTCGCGGCGTCACCCTCTGCGCGGCGTCCGATGGCCGGTGCGTCGAAATCGCGTTCTGGCGCAATGCGCCGAAGTTCGAACGGATCGAAGAAATCTGCGATCCGGCCGCCCAGGACTCCGACCAGCAACTCGCGCGCGCGGTCCAAGCCGTGTACGACCACCTCGCGACCGGCGAGCACAAGCCGATCGTGGGAGCTGAGGCATGACGCGGCGATTACTCCTCTTGACCCTCGCTGTGGCCGGGTTGGCTGCGTTCGCATTCATCGTGTGGGCTATTCCCGCGTCGACTTGGAACGGTACCCCGCCGCCGCAGGCGCAGGCGCAGGCGCAGCCGCAGGCGTGGTTCGTCGTTGAGACGGTGTCCCATCCGAATGACGGCGACAGGCTCAACTACGTGCGTTTCGGTCCATTCAATTCGCAGCGCGCCTGCAGCCAGCGCAACGGAGCGATCGCGCGGACGAACTCCGTCGACTGCTGGCAGCTTCCAAGCAGCACTCATATCGGAGATACGATCAAATAGCCGTAGCCTCGCTCGAGCTAGTCGCGGTGCGCGGTCACATCGCCTTCAACCACAGCGATTTGAGATATGCGACGAGATCGTCCTGATTCGACGGCGTCAGGTTGAGGTGGAAAAACGTGTTGTAGTGCGTGACGACGTCGTTGAGGGTGGCGAACCGGCCGTCATGATAGAACGAGCATGACGGTCGGTTCCTGAAGAAATCATCAATAGTAGTCTTTGGCGAAACTACTATAGCTCGTTCGTTCCGAGAGAGCAAGTCCCTGGCGTCGAGATCGAGGGCGCGATTCGCGTTTCGGGCTTCACTTGCGTGGCTTCGGTTTCGCGGGGGGCGCGTTCTGCAGCAGCGCTTTGAGGTTATCGAGAAAACCGATCCCGCCGGCCGGTCCGAGGGTGCTCAGCACGCGCCGGCTAGCGGGTTTGAGCCTGCTCTCGAGCGAGTTGCCGAGGTCTTCCACCACCGTAGCCAGCGCGATGGCGTTGCGAATGTAAGCGCCGGTCAGCTCGGCGATGAGTTTCTGTCGCGTCTCGATGGCCGTGGCTTCGCCGCCCGTAATCTCGGAGGCGACGACGCGGCTCGCATCGGCCACGACGAGCAGCCAGTGTGCAGCTTCGAGATCGGCAACGCGGTAGCGGTACAAGCGTCCGCGGCACGCTCCGCATTCCATCTTACACGCCGACATGCACAGTGTCGTAATGTCGACGCCGCGCTGCTCGGCCTTCTCAATGACATCTGCGAGCGCTAGCGCTTCGGAAGGATGGACGGCCAGCAACAGCTGATCTTTGCCGGCCGCGATCGCGTCGCCCGCGTGCTTGAGCGCGGTCTCAGAGCCGCGCATGTTGATGACGGTTTCGTCGCTCTGCGCCGATTTAAGTCCCGCGAGCGCCGAGGTCGCACGCTCGAAAGCAAGCTCGTGTTCTCGCCGCAACCGCTTGATGAATTCGTCTTGCGGGCGCGCTGAATAACGGGTGGCTTCGCCCTCGCGTACCGCTACGACGATGTGCCGGCGCTCGAGCCGTTCCAATGCCGGGTAAACGTTGGCGCGGGGCACGCCCGAGTGTTTGGCGACCTCGTATCCGTTGAGTGGACCGTGACGCGTCAGCGTAACGTAGGCCCGCGCTTCGTATTCCGAGAGACCAAGCGACACGAGCGCGGTTACCGGATCCATGGGCCCTCCTCGTAGTTGCTACCGAGACTACGATACAGGAGGAAGGACGCGCGCGGCAAGCCCGGTTACTCTACGTCCCTTGCCGGCCGCCGATGGCATGGTCGCAGCGCTTCGAAGCGAACGTTTTCGCTCCATGCGCTCTCAGCGAGTTGTCGCAGTTCTGGCGATCGTTGCTTTAACGGCGCTTCCCGTTCGGGCAGCGGTTCACACGTTCGGCGTGACGCTGGCGACCGATGCGGCCTCCTACCTTCCGGGCGAGGACATCGTCCTGACGTTCACGGCGAAGAACATTTCGCGCCAAACGATAATGCTCGCCGCCCGTCACCATCTCACGAGCACGATCGAGCTCGTCGTGAAGGATGCGGAGGGAAAGAATATCGCACACGGAGCGTTGCCGAAGCTCACCGGCGACGACGATCTCGAGGGAAACCTCGGACCGCCCGACGCGACGATCGTGCGACAAGCGCCGCTTTCGCTCTGGGGCTATCGCCTCGCGCCGGGCACGTATGCGATTTTCGGGACGTGGAAGATGGAGCCGTCGCTCGAACAAGTCAAATCGACCGTCCTGCACGTGACGATAGCCGTCCCGGAAACGCCCGCGCCGCCGACCCCCCCGCCGGCGGACGTTCCGATGGGACCTTAACTTCTAATCGGGCAATCCCGAGATGAGAAAGAGCGTGACGATGACCGGCGCCGCGTTCTGCCCGAACGTCTTCGTGTAGATCGAGGTGATCTCACCCGAACGATAGATGTGGCTGAGCGCGGTGTCGACGGCGAGGCGGAAGTCTTCGTCGCCATGCGCCAGCGCCAGCGCGTACGGCTCGACGGTGAAGTATGCATCGGCGACCTGGAGTTTATCGGGCGAGTTGCTGTTCTTGATCAAACCCACGAGAATCGAGCGGTCGGCGAAGTAGGCGGCGATCTGAGAATTCAGCAACATCGCGACGCCCTGCGAGTGCGTCGTGACGGGAACGACGGTCGCCGCCATTCCCGCGGCTTGGAGCGAGTTGCGCAAGGCCTGTTCGGTGGTCGTGCCGGCGAGAACGCCTACCTTCTTGCCCGCGAGCGAGGACAGATCTTTCGTGGCGCTCGCGTCGGCGCTGCGCACCATCAGGCTCGCGCCGTCGATAAAGGTCGAGATGGAAAAGTCCAAAGCCGCACGGCGGTCCAGAGTCGCGCTGGTCGGCTCGCAAAGAAGGTCCGCTTTGTGCTGCTCGATCGCCTCGAAGCGGTTGACCGAGGTAACGGGGACGTACACGACCGTTAGCGGCAAGTGCAGCTGTTGTTCGAGTTTCCGAGCGACGGCTTTGCAAAGGTCGACCATGTAGCCGGCCGGCTCGCCCAAGTTATCCTTGTAAGAGAAAGGCGGCGCGTCCAAGCGGTACGCGATGCGCAGCGTCTTCGATTGCTTGATGCCGTCGAGCGTCCCCGCGGCGCCGGCGGGCGCGGCCGCGATGCCGGCAAGCATCAGGGCGCCTGCGAAAGTTGCGAGCAGCTTGCTTCCAAGGTGTCTCATGAAATGGAGAGTCCCCCCGTGCGAAGGCACGAAAAATGCCGGACCCCTCTTGGCCGGAGCAGTTGGCCTTTCGCGCCCCCGCGCGGCAACACCCTGGCGGCGGGGCGCCTTCGCTTTCAGAGCGTCGTGCGAATGCGGTAGTCGCTTTCGATGAGTTCGCGAAAGTCCCGCAAGAGCGCGTTCAACGTCGCGTGAGCGATGCGGGCTCCGGCAACGACATCGAAGACCGCACCGGCAATTCCGCCCGGCGGAACGTACTCCCCCGCAATGGTCAGCGTGCAATGTTCGGGATCCGCTGCGGCCGCGTGGATAGTTCCGTCGAAGTTGGGAAACGGGCCGCGTCCTTCGGGGTTCCAGCGCAACTCGAGCCTCTCGCCGCGCCGGCCTTGGCTCGAATTGGGATAGAAGAGGCGCACCGCGACGTGCTTCTCCAGCGTCAAACCGTGCGCGATCCGTTCCAGAGGAAAGCGAAGTCGCGCATCGGCGGCAGCGCCCTTCGAGCGCTCGCGGAAGTAGTTATCCAGGAAGGACAGCGAGAAATCGCTCGGTGCAGCGACCTCGGTTGAAACCGTCAGCCGGCGCATGGCCTCGAGATTCCCCCAGCGGCGGCAATCCCCATGCCGCCGCCGGTGATTTCCTAGCCCGGCGTAAACTTTCCGCGCCGGAGGTGGGCTTCGGCCGCCGCCACCACGGCATCGACGGTCAGGTGCGCGCGCGTGTCCTCGTTAAGCAGACGTTGCAAGACGATTCCAGCTTGCGGGTCGCCCGTCACGAACAAGCGCGTCGCGGCGTCGCGCGGTACGATCTTGACGCCGTCGGGCAGACGGTCGACCGCGACGAGGTCGACCAGCGCAACCTCGGTGGCGCCGTGAAAGCCGACGAAGAGAATGCGCTCGTCGGAAAGGTAGAGCGTCCCTTTGTCCTCCACGTCCACAGCCGCGCGCGCAACGCGGCCGGCGCGTCGCGGCCAGCGTACGTCGCGCAGTTGCGCGACGCTGAATTCGACGACGCGGCGCGAGCGTTTGGCGCGCGGTCTGATTGCAACGGAAAGCGCCGGCTGTTCCCAGTAGAACGTTTCGTCGGCAGAACGAACGATCGAATTGGGCACGACGGGAAGTAGTTCGCGCGCTTCGGTTTCGGCAATGATGCGATCGATCGAACTTTCGAGGGTCGGCGCTTGGCGCTCGACCGAGGATCGCAAGAGCGCGGTGTAAACGACGATGCACGCGAGAACGGACGCGGTTATCATGCAGATGAGAAGCACCAGGGCAGAGCTCTCGGCCAACGCCGTAATCCTCCTTGGGATGAAGGCTAGAGGGGTTATCGGCCGGGTCGGGGCGGCATTCTACTTGCTCGCTCGACGCTTAGGAGCAGCAGATTGATCCTCGCTCAGGTGGCCGTCCCAGTCACATCCTCGCCTGCCTTCGACCGGGCCGAAATCCAGGTCGTTCCGGGCGCGACGCTGACGGTGCGCATTATCGGCGGCACGCCGCCTTTTGTGATCGTGCCGTCGTCCTCGAACTACGACGTCGACTTCGATGCCGCAAGGGCGGTGCTCTTGGTTACCGGCCGGTCGAACGGTCGTGGGAGTATTTCAGTCGTCGACGGCAGCGGCGCGACTGCAAGCATCCCTGTGCTCGTGGCTCCGCCGGCGGGCGTCGTGCCGGACGAGTTGCGGCTGACGCTCGCCGGGAGCGCGATCGCGCCGGATTTCGCTGCCACACAGATCGCAGCCGGGCTTTCGCGCGCCGCTCACTTGCAGGCCGGGGCGACCCTCACCAGCGCCCCTGTGTCTCCCGCATCGCTCCGGCCCGGGGATCATCTCGACCTCCGAGTTCCGGTCGAATTGCACGGAAACGGCACCTTCGTCGATGTGGATGGAACCACAACCGTCCACCTTGGCGTCGTAGCGCTGCCACCGCTCGAACCCGGCGAGCTGATGTACAGCGACGATCCGGAAAATCTGCCGGCGAGTGCCGACGGCGTTCTTTTCCGCGACACGTTGTTCGTGGGAGAAGCGACGCGTCTCTATCTCTACCATGCCTCGCTGGTTCCGGGACGGCACGTTACGCTCGCGCTGCGCGCCGCTTCGGCTTCGACGCGCGTCCAGATTCTGGGCGCTACCGCCGGACCGTCCAACGACTATCTGGCAACGGGTCACGCCGCGAGTGTGCAATATCTGCGCGCCCGGCGCGCGCAGAACAGTCTGGTCGTCGGCATCGATCCCGGTCAAGCGTTCTTGCTGCCGCTTTCCAGTCGCCCGCTCGAGTCCGACGATTTGGTCGCCGGCGTGTTCGATCTGCGCGTGCTTTCCGGCGGTCCGCTTGCGGTGCTGTGCATCGCGACCACGGGATCGACCGATCCCTCGACGCTGCTCGATGCGCCGCGCGTTGCGGGCGATGGGCATCTCCGGAGCGGAACGTTCGGGCTCGATGCCGCGCCTCTCGGTCTCGCGCTGCGCGTAGGGGAGCCGGAGCCCGCGCCGATTTCGGTGGGGATGCCGGTGGTAACTGCGCTGCGCGCTCCGCGCGCGCTCGCCGGAGGTTACGGAATCGTTCAGCGCCTAACAATCACGCTCGAGAACCCGACCGCTGCCGCTTCGGACGTCTATCTCTACGAAGTCCCCAGCGGGAATGCGGTCACGACGACGCTCTTTTTCGACGACGACCCGGCTCCGCTCGAAGTACCATGCGTCAAGACGGCCGGAGTCCGCTACCTGATCCGCAAGTTCTCGCTGCAAGCCGGCGCACGGGTTCAGACGGGCGCCGACTACATGACTGACGGCGCCTCCTCGTATCCCATTGAGTTCGGATTGAGTACGGTCCCGCCGCAAGCACCCGACGGCTGCCCGGCGACGCCGGAGGGCGCGCCCTCAGCGTGAGTGCGACGGTACCGAGCTCACCGCCGTATCGCCGCCACGCGGCACGAGCTCGACGCGAGCGTGCCCGTAGTCGAACGTCGCGATGAAATGTGCCAGGAAGCCGCTGCCGAGGTGCCCGTCGCCCGTCGCGACGAGCCCCTTGATCGCGCCGATCTTTTGCCGCGTGACCTCGAATCCGACGAGCGTCACGCTCGGAATCGTACCCACGAGCTCCGTACTGTTGCCGCCGATTCCCGCGATCGGCACGGTTGAGGTCGGTGAGAAAAGCGAAGTGTTTCGCGCGTAGAAATCGCCGCTGAGGTCGACGCTGGCATCGTCTCCGGTATCGAGCGCGAGCGCGGCTGGGGTGGCGCCGAGCCAAACGTGCGCGACCGGAACGAAGTCCTCGAAGTCGAGTTGCACCGCATTCGGCGGCGCGGGCTCGTCGCTTTCCGGGGAGAAGCGAACTTCTTGTTTCGCGTAGTCGATCGCGACGCGCACGTGCGCGAACACGTCCGCGCCGAGCACCAAGTCGTAGCCGTACTGATGGATGTCGTGCAGCACCGCGAATTTTGCCGGCGGAAAAGCGACCGAGCCGATTGCGAAGCCCGGACCCGGTGCGAGACCCGTGGCGTATTGTCCGACCCCGCGAACGGAAAGTGCGGCGCCTATGGGTTCGACGCCGAGCTCTTCGGCGAGTTCCAAACTCATCGCAAGGTTCGAGTCACCGGTGTCGAGCAAGGCTGTCACCGTGTGGCCGCCGATCGTGCACGCAACGACCGGCAGAACCGTGCCTCGGCCGGTCGGCAACATCTTGACGACACCTTCTTGCCCTCCGAAAGAGGGAACGAGTCCCGCCGGCACGGCAAGCGGTTCGGGCACGATAGTCCAGTTGGAGAAGCGCTGAGTCCGGCCGTTCCGCCCGTCCCAGACGATCGCGCTCGGCAACGCCGGGAGAGCGTCGCCGTCCGCCGGATACGCGAACGTCAAATGGTGTCGCGGATCCACCACGGCGGCGACGAGATACGTCTGCGCATCGATCGCGACGTCCACGGGAGAGCCGGAGGGCACGCCGATGCGCAGCCTCACATACCTTTTCCCACCAATGTGGATGGGATCGAGCAGCGCGACGCTGCCGCCCAGCGCTCGGAACTTCGGGTCGGCGAATTCCTCGAGCAGAACCGCCTGCAGCGACGCATCGAACGCGGAAGCCGATGCACCGGTGGGGAGCGCGGTTTCGTTGCTGTCCGTCTCGAAGGTTTGGTTCCCATCGAAGAACATGCCGCGGCAAGCGAGCCCTTCGCAGTGCTGCAAGAAGCGACGCGGACCTTCGAGCTCCAATTCGCGTTCCTGCGGGACTCCGTCCACCATCTCGCTGAGGGTCGAGCGCAAATGGTATGTATACGGCGTGCCGCCGGAAACGCGTACGGCAGCGAGGAGATTGTCCAGGGACGACTCGGCGCGCGACTGCGCGAACGACGCGAGTCCGAGGCAGACGCCGGCGACGACGGCGGCGAAGCGCATAGATGTGGGCTTCGAAGTCGTCGACGGCTATCTTCTCGGCGAACCCGTTTCGAAACCGGACGCGCTGGCTGCGTTGCTCGCCGAGCGTTCGCTCGACTTGGCCGCCGCGCCACTCTACCGTGGCCTGGAAGCCGTCGGTCCCCGGGCGGCCGACGAGGCCTTCATAGCGCTGCGCTTGGTCCTGGCCGGCCGGACGCTTTCGGACGAACGCGTGCGCCGCGTGCGCGCGCTCTCGGCGCTCGCGCGCGCCTGTGCGAACGGGGACGCGGGCGGCGTGGTCCGGGCATTCAAGCGTGACGGCGAGGTCCTGGGCGATCTCGACGGCTTGCGCAAGGCGCCGCCGAGCGAACTCGGTGCCGCGGCGCGAGCGGCTTTCGTGCGCGAACTCACACCCGAAGCACCGGTCCGGGAGTCCTCCGGCGAGTAATTCTTCCTTTGCTTTGCAGGGGAACGGTTCGTTCGAGGAACTACGTTACGCTAAGGCCATGTCGCGGTTTTCAGTTGCGCTCCCCACGCTTCTCATAGCGTCGGTCTCATTTGGTGTTTCGCTCGCATCCGCTGCGCCGCGTGCGCAATTCGCGCGCGTCCAACTGCAGACGACCACAAAAACTCCCGATCCCGACGAGAGCCAGAGCCCCGGCGTCAAGTCGCGTAACGCCGGCGTGATCGAAGGAGTCGTCTTCGCCGTCGACTACCGCGCAGGCATGATCTCGGTGCAGATGCCGACTCGGCGGCTGGACGTCGTCGTGCTTCCGAGCACGACGATCCAAAGTTCGACGAACGCCTTCCATACGATCGCCGACATCGTGAAAGGTCAGCGCGTTCAAGTCTTTATGAGCCAGCGCGGCAACAGCTACATCGCCGAGATCATCCACCTGCGCTGAAAGCGGAAACGGAACTCTCGCGACTCGTTTCCGGCATCGTATGCGCCGGATTTCCCGGTAACGAACCGGATGCCTCGACGTTGGCGGAACTGGCCGAACTCGCCCCGGCCGGCGTGGTGCTCTTCAGCCGTAACGTCGGTTCCCCCGAAGAGACGCGCGCGCTCGTTACGGCGGTGCGCGCGGCGAGCGGCAGCCACACCTTCGTCGCGCTCGATCAGGAAGGCGGCCGGGTCGCGCGCTTACAGAGAGGTTTCACGCCGATCCCCTCGATGATGGCAGTCGGCGCTTGTAACGATCCGGTTCTGGCGGAACGAGTTGGCGCCGCGCTTGCCGTCGACCTCGCCCGCGCCGGCGCCGACGTGGACTTTGCGCCGGTGCTCGATCTTGCGCTCGAGCCCGCGAACACGGTCATCGGAACGCGCGCGTTCGGCGACGACCCGCTCCGCGCGAGCGTTCTCGGCGCCGCGCTCGTGCGCGGTTTGCAGAACGGCGGCGCGGCCGCGACGCTCAAGCACTTTCCCGGACACGGCGCGACGACGCTCGACTCCCATCGTGCGCTACCGCACCTCGACGCGGACGCGGCGACGTTGCGAGCGCGCGAGCTCGTCCCGTTCGGCGCCGGAATCGCCGCAGGTGCGAAGGCGGTGATGTCGGCCCACGTCGTGGTGGAGGGCCTGGATCCCGAAGCGCCGGCGACGCTCTCGCAGCTCGTCTTGAACGGCGTGCTACGCGATGAACTCGGATTCCGGGGTGTGTGTTTCACCGATGCGATCGAGATGAAAGCGATCGCCGCCTCGGTCGGAAGCGCCCGCGCCGCCGTGCTTGCCGTACTGGCGGGGGCTGATTGCGTTCTCGCTTCCGAAGGTCTCGAAGTCGCGCGGGCCGTTCGCGGCGCGTTGCTTGCGGCTGCGGAAAGCGGAGAGCTGCCGTTCGCGCGCCTACGCGAAGCGGCGACGCGCGTCGCGCGTCTGCGGGACGGTTTGCCTCGTATGACGGCGCTCGCGGAGCCCGCGGCGCACGACGATATCGGAATGCAAATCGCGCGGCGCGCAATCACCGCGCTGCACGGCGAGACGCGGCTCGATCCGGCACGGCCCGTGTCGATCGTCTCGTTCGAAGGCGAGCACTTCGACGGCGCCGCGGATGCGGGCGGCGAGCGCGTTTCGCTCAACCTTGCGTTGCGACGGCGTCGCTTGCGCAGCGAGTCGTTGCGCGTCCCCCTCGACCCCGAGCCCGAGATGGTGACGCATCTGCTCGAGCTGCTCCGCGCGCAGAACCACCAACTCGTGCTGACCATGCGCCGCGCGCACTTGCATCCGGGGCAACGCTGGGCCGTCGAAGCGCTGATCGGGGCCGTACCGGAAGCAATAGCCGTTTCGGCGCTGGAGCCGTTCGATGCGCCGCTCGCCGCGCGTGCCGGCGCGCTACTCTGCACTTACGGCGATGACGAGTGTGCGATCGAGGCCTTGGCCGACATCCTGACCGGCCGCGTGGAACCGGCCGGAACGTTGCCGGTCCGTCTCGCGCGCTCCGCGTCGTGAACCGCGCGTCGGCCGATGCGCTGCTTCGCGAAGCCGAAGGGAAGCGCTTTACCGCCGCGGTGTTGCGCGTCGAACGTCAGGGCGGGGTCGTATTTGAAGCCGCCTACGGCAGGCTGGATGACTCGACGGGCGCCGATCCCGTTCACCTCACCACGCGCTTCGATCTCGCTTCATTGACGAAGCTCTTCGTCGCCACCGCCGCGCTCGACGCGGTCGCGCGTCGCGAACTGAGCCTCGACGGCGAGCTTACCCGACTCGTTCCCGAGTGGCGCGGCGGCGAGCACGAAGCGATCTCGCTCCGCTACCTGCTAGCGCACACCTCCGGCATGCAATCGGGGGCCGACTACCGCACGCTTTTCGGCGCCGACGTCGAACGCTTCGCGCTGACGCAGCCGCTCGCAGCCCGGCCCGGAGAACGCGTTATTTACAGCGACCTTGGGTTCATCGCACTGGGCGTCATCTTGGCGCGCGCCGCGAAGCGTTCGCTTGCCGAAGTCTTGGCCCCGTTGCATGCGCCGGCGGCCGGCTCAAGCGCCGCCGGGTTTCGGCCGCGCGGCGAAAGCCGCTCGGCGATTCCCGCGACCGAACACGACGCGTGGCGCGGCCGCGTGCGTGGAACCGTCCACGACGAGAAGGCCGCGCTGATGGGAGGGGTTGCGGGGCATGCGGGCTTGTTCGGAACCGCGCGCGACGTGGCCGTGCTTACCGAAGCCTTTCTCGGGCCGCGCTGCGGACGAGCTGCCACGTTCGTTCCGGCGGAGCTGGCGCGCGTGGCGGTTTCCGAGCAGGGTAGCGATCCCGTCTTGCGGCGCGGACTGGGCTGGGCGCTGAAGACGAGCGACGAAAACTCGTGCGGTGCCGCGATGTCACGGGCCACCTTCGGACACACCGGCTTTACCGGAACGTGCGTGTGGGCGGATCCCGAGCGCGATCTGAGCGTCGTACTCTTGACGAACGCGCTGTACTTCGGACGCAATGACCTGCGGGATCTGCGAGCTGCCGTCAACGATGCGGCCGTCGCCGAGTTCGGCTGATGCTCGCCGTCGGACTGATGTCGGGGACTTCGCTCGACGGCATCGATGCCGCGCTCGTGCGCCTCGAACCGCGCGGCGCGCGATACGATCTCGAACTCTTGCGGGCGCATACGACGCCGTTTCCGCACCGGCTGAGTGCGCTGCTGCGCGCGGCGCTACCGCCGCGCGCGCCGTCGCCGCGCGCCGTCGCGTTGCTCGATGCGCTGCTCGGTCGCGCGCTCGGTGCCGCCGCGTGCAACGTAGCGGGGGAGCAACGAGTTGACTTCGTCGCAAGTCACGGGCTCACGCTCTATCACGACGGGGCTTCGCACCGTACGATGCAGGTCGGCGATCCGTACGCCATACGCGATCGCGCCCGAGCCACGGTCGTGTTCGATTTCCGGCGCGCCGACTGCGCCGCGGGAGGCCAGGGTGCGCCGCTCGTTCCGTTCGCCGATCCGCTGTTGTTCGGAGACGGCGAAGGGACGACCGTTGCGCTGAATCTGGGTGGCATCGCGAACGTCACGATCGTTCCGGCGCGCGCTTCGTCCGACCCGTTGCGCGCGTGGGACACGGGGCCGGGCATGATGCTGATCGACGCGTTCGTGCGCAGCCGCAGCGAGGGAAGGTGGGACGAAGGCGGTCGTCTTGCGGCGCGCGGCCGGACCTCCGAAGCGACGCTGCACGCGTTGCTCGACGACGCGTACTTCGATCTCGCGCCACCCAAGTCGACTGGGCGGGAACGCTTCGGTGACGCGTTCTTTGCGCGCCACTCCGCCGCGCTCGAAGCACTCGACACACCCGACGGCTGCGCCACGTTGTGCGCCTTAACGGTGGAATCGATTGCGCGCGAGCTCGAGCGCGAGCGAGTCTCGCGCGGCCGCGTGGTCGCCAGCGGTGGCGGGACGCACAACGCGACGTTGCTGCGCATGCTGGCCGAAAGACTCGGGCCGCAGTTCGAGGTGCTCGTCTCGAGCGCGGTCGGCATCGATCCGGACGCGAAGGAAGCGATGGCCTTCGCAGTTCTCGGCTATGAAACGCTGCGCGGCCGCCCCGCGGGCACGCCCTCCGTGACCGGCGCTCGCCGGGCCGCCGTGCTGGGGGCGATCGTTCCGTTTGCGCTGGACGAACTGATGGCGAAGTTGCAGCGCGAAGTGGCGGCGAAGCGCTGACGATGAAAGATCGTCTGGCGGTCGGCGTCGACGCCGGCGGAACCGCCTCGGTTGCGGCCGTTTCGCGCGACGGCGCCTTCGAGCGCAGCGTGCGCGGAGCGCCGGCCAACGCGAGCTCGCGCGGAATCGAAGCGGCGGCAGCGGCGATCGTTGCGACCGTTCGCGAAGCGACCGCCGGCGACGAGCCTGCCGCTCTCTACGTCGGGGCGGCCGGTGCGGGACGCGCGGATGCAGCCTCGGCGCTCGAGAGTGCGTTGCGGAAGGCGTTTCCAACCGTGCGCCTCACCGTCGCCGACGATACGCGGGCCGCGCTGCGCAGTGCCGTTCCCGAGGGCCCCGGCGTCGTGCTGATCGCCGGCACCGGATCGGTCGCATACGCCGAGAACGGCGCGAGCAGTGCGCGCGTCGGCGGACTCGGCTACCTGATCGGCGACGAGGGCTCGGCTTTTGCGATCGGCAAAGCCGCGCTCGAACTCTTGGCCCGTTCGTACGACGGTCGCGCGCGAGCCGACGAAACGACCGCGCTTGCCGCGCGCGCGCTCGGCTGCAGCGATCGCGACGGACTGCTGCGCGGGATCTACGCGCAAGCGCTCGACGTGGCTGCAGTCGCCTCGCTCGCGCCCAGCATCCTCGCCTTTGCCGGCAAAGGGAACCGTGCCTCGACGAAGATCGTCCAGTCGGCGGCGAACGATTTGGGATATCTCGCGAAGAGCGCCGCGACGCAAGCCGGGCTTGCCGAAAGCTCGCCCGCGATCGTGCTCGCCGGCGGCTTGCTGCGCGAGAACAGTTTGCTCTCGTTCTTGCTCGAAGCGCGTTTGACGAACGAGATACCGGGGGCGACGCTGCTGCGGGGCCGCGACGAACCGGCTCGCGCCGCCTTGCGTTTCGCCGAAGCAATGCTCGCTTGAGCGACGAGGGTCAGACGCCGACCGAGGCGGTCAACGAATCGACCCACGATTTGGATTCGATGGCCACGCCGCAACTCATCGCCGTGCTCGCGCGCGAACAGGCCGCCGCATTCGCAGCAGTCGCGCAGGTCGAATACGCCATCGCGCGCGCCGTCGACACCATCGTGGAGCGCATGCGAACGGGCGGCAACCTCCACTACTTCGGCGCAGGCTCCAGCGGACGCTTGGCTTTCCTGGATGCTTCCGAATGTCCGCCGACGTTCGGCACGCGAGCGTCCCTGGTTCAGGCGCACATCGCCGGCGGTCACGAGGCTCTAGCGCAAGCCGTCGAAGGCGCGGAAGACAATGCAGCCGCCGGGACCGCGGAAGCTGCGGCGACGGTGCGCCCCGGCGACGCGGTCGTGGGCATTTCGGCGAGCGGTGCCGCGGCCTACGTCATCGCGGCGCTGCGCGCCGCTCGCGGCTTCGGCGCTTTTACGATCGCCCTCACCGGCGACGGCGGTTCGCCGCTCGCCGCCACGGTCGAACTGGCGATCGTGCTTGAAACGGGCGCCGAGCCGCTCGCCGGCTCGACCCGTCTCAAAGCCGGGACCGCACAAAAGTTGGCCCTCAACGCGCTTTCCACGGCAACGATGGTGCGCTTGGGTCGCGTCTACGACAACCTGATGGTCGATCTCGTCGCCACCAACGAAAAACTTCGCCGCCGGGCGGAGCGACTGGTGCAAACGATCGCGGCGGTCGAGGCCGAAGCGGCGCGCGAGCTGCTCGGCGCCGCAGGCGGCAACGTGAAAGTCGCGATCGTCATGGCCAAGCGCGGGGTCGACGCGCGCGAAGCGCGCAACTTGCTCGAGCGCGCCGGCGGCTTTTTGCGCGCCGCGCTCTAAGCCGGTAGCGCTGCGCTTACGCGAGCACCAAGGCCATGCGTTCGTCGTGCGTTGGCTCAAACCCGAGGCCCGCGAAGAAGCTTCGCGAGCCCTCGTTGCGTTGGTGCACTCCCACGTCGAGACGCGCGATCTCGGCGTTTTGGAGTTGAACGACTAAGCTCTCGACGAGTTCGACTCCGATTCCGCGCCGGCGCGCGGCCGGCGCGACGACGAGCGTGTCGAGCGAGGCGACGACGCGGCCCAGCGAGAGCGAGATAGAATACCCGACGGCGGCGCATCCGACGAGCCGTCCCGCCTCGAACGCAAGCCAGATGAATCCATAGTCGGGGCGATCGACGAACAGGGCCAAGGCCGCGGCCAGCGCCGCCTCCGTTCCGTCGCGCCCGGTCTCGCCGCCCTGGTAGGCAGGCGCGGACTCGCGATAAAACGGATCGCCGGTGAAGTACTCGGAGAGGAGTTTGAAAACTTCCGGACGCTCGCCGCTCGTCATGCGGCGGAAGTCGAGACCCGATTCGGAAACGCCGTTGGTCATGGCGTCCTCTTCGAGGTGGCGTGGAATTACTCTGTCCCGCCGGTGGATCGTGGGATTCGCGGCGTGTCTTGCCCTGAGCGCAAGCCCGGCGCTTGCGGTAGCGGCGAACTCGTCGACGCACCTCGCCCCGATCGCGTTCATCCCGCTCGACGATCGTCCGGTGACGCTGCAGTTGCCGGTCATGCTCGGTTCGATCGCCGGCCAGCAGGTCGTGACGCCGCCGCTCGTTTCGATCGGCCACTATCTGCGGCCCGGCGATCCCGAAGCGATCTTGAACTGGTTGGAATCGCCCGCGACGGCAGGCGTCAGCGCGGTGATCGCTTCGACCGACATGGTTGCCTACGGGGGTCTCGTGGCATCTCGCACGCCGCTGATCGGGATCGATGCCGCGGTCGGCCGGTTGCGCCGTTTCGCGCGAATCAAAACGCTTCGCTCGGAAGCGTTCGTCGGCGCGTTCGGAACGGTCGTGCGTCTCGCTCCGACCGGCGTACCGGGACACGGTCAGGTTCCCGGATATTGGGCCGCCGGCGGGACGGTCGACGCAATTGCGGCGTACGCAAATTTGCCCGATCCGCCGGCCGATCCCGCCGACGCGGCCAAAGCGGCGCGTTTGCGCGTGCAGATCGGGCCGAAGGTTCTCGGTGAGTATCTCGGCGTGCGCGCGCGCAACCTCGGCGTCGACGAGTGGGCCTTGCAATTCGTCTACGACGGCGCAATCGACCGGCTCGTGCTCGGCCAGGATGACGCGGGTCCGACCGGTTTGCATCTGCGCGACGTCGCGGCGCTCAACGCGGCGGTCCGGGACTACGGAATCGGCGATCGCGTCTCGATCGAGCCGGGTGCCGACGAACTCGGTATGGTGCTGATCGCGCGAGCTTTCGCCCGGAACGCCGGGTGGCAGCCTTCAGTACGCGTCGTCTATTCGCGTCCGGGAGGCTCGGAGGTTCAGGATCGGCTCGAATACGTGCCGATCGACGTTACGATCGCGCGACTGATCGCGGCCTGCGGCGCACACCGCGTCGCGCGCGGAGGCGACGTTGTCTTGTACGTGCGGGTCCCCGACACGAACGACGCCGACGAAGCGGCCTTCGAAAACAACTTGGCCGCGGACGTCGCCGCCGGCGCGAGCGTTACCGTGGCGGATCTCTCCTTCTTGAGCGGCGGCCCCGGCGAGTCACAGCGAGCTTTGACCGAAGACCTGATCGCGCGCGGGATCGCCGGCAAGATCGACGGATTCGCCTCCTGGAATACGACCGCGAACACGGTTGGGACTTCGCTTGCCGCGGCCCTCGCAGCGGGTGCGGGACGGCGTGCCGGCACGTTCGACGCACGCGCGCAGGCCGAGTTTCTGCTCGACCGCTACGTCGACGACTACGCCTTTCATCAGTTCGTGCGGCCGGAGCTCAATACGACGCTGCGCGCACGCGACATCGACACGACGTTGCTGGAGCCGAACGTCGCCGGCGAAGCGAACTCGCTCAATCGGACCCTGCTCTGGCCTTACGCGCTCGATCTGCTCGGACGGATCTTTCCACGCTACAGCGACGCCGGGTTGACGATTACGCTGCCCTGGGAGCGAACCTTCGAGACCGCGATCGACGTGCGTCTCGCGCCCGCGGGATCCGCGCTTTAGGTGCGCTGACAGAGCTCGATCAGGACGCCGCCCGTACTCTTGGGATGGAGAAAGGCGATCGTGTTGCCGTGCGCTCCGCGACGCGGCGTCTCGTCGATCAAACGCACGCCGTCGCTCTTCAGGCGCGCGAGCTCGGAGCGAATGTCGGAGACGCGGTACGCGATGTGATGGAGCTTCGTGGCGGCATCGCCGCGGAAGCGGGCGATCGGCGAGTCCTCATCGAGCGGGCGTAGCAGTTCGATCAGCGTTTCTCCGCCGCTCAGGCCGACCGCTTCGACGCCCTGCTCGACGACCGTCTCGCGGTACGATTGCGTAAAGCCCAGCGTATCGACGTACAGGCGCAGCATCGCCTCGAGATCGCTGACGACGATCGCGACGTGATCGATGGCGTGTCCTCGCGTCGTCAAGCGATCGCTTCGGTTGCGACGTACCGTCCGAAGACCCCGCGCAGTTCGTCGCAGATCTCGCCCAGCGTCGCCCCGGCGTCGACCGCCTCGAGGAGCGCGGGCATCACGTTGGCGCTCCCCGCGGCCGCTGCGCGCACCTCGCCGAGGCGCGCTTCGACGGCGGCGGACGAGCGTTCGCGCCGGTAGGCCTCGAGCCGCGCGACTTGTTCGCGCTCGATTGCCGGGTCGATGCGCTGCAGGTCGATGGGCGGGTCAACGGCATCGTCGACGAAGCGGTTCACTCCGACGACCACGCTCTCGCCCGACTCGATCGAGCGCTGCGCCAGATAAGCCGACTCGGCGATGCGTCCTTGCATCCAGCCGCTTTGGATCGTCGCGACCGCGCCGCCCAACGCGTCGATCTCGGCGATGAGCGCACGCGCCCCTTCGACCAGCGACGCCGTGAGCGCCTCGACGTAATAGGATCCCGCCAAGGGGTCGGTCACCTCGGCAACGCCGCTTTCGTAGGCGATGATCTGCTGGGTGCGCAACGCGAGCTTGGCGGCTTCCGCCGTGGGTAGCGCCAGCGCTTCGTCCTTTCCGTTGGTGTGCAGCGACTGCGTACCGCCGAGGACTGCGGCCAGCGCCTGAAGCGTCACGCGCACGACGTTGTTGTCGGGTTCCTGGGCGGTCAGAGTCGAACCGCCGGTCTGCGTGTGAAAGCGCAGCATTTGCGCGCGAGGGTCTGTGGATCCGAACTCGTCGCGCACGATGTGCGACCAGAGGAACCGCGCCGCGCGATATTTCGCGACCTCCTCGAAGAAGTCGTTGTGCGCGTTCCAGAAGAACGAGAAGCGCGGCGCGATCGCGTCGACGTCGAGGCCGGCGTCTTGGGCCGCGCGCAAGTATGCTTTCGCGTTCGAAAGCGTGAAGGCGATCTCTTCGGTTGCGGTCGAGCCCGCCTCGCGAATATGGTAGCCCGAGATCGAGATCGTGTTCCATTGGGGGACTTCGCGCGCGCAGTAGGCCATGACGTCGGTCACGAGCCGCATCGACGGTTTAGGCGGATAGATGTAGGTGCCGCGCGCGACGTATTCTTTGAGGACGTCGTTTTGGATCGTGCCGCCGAGTCGCTCGAACGGGATGCCGCGGCGCCGCGCCACTGCCAGTACCATCGCAAGCAGAATCGAGGCGGGTGCGTTGATGGTCATCGAAACGGTGACGGCGTCGAGCGGAATTCCGTCGAGCAGCGTTTCCATGTCGCGCACATGGTCGATGGCGACGCCGACCTTGCCCACCTCGCCGCGCGCTTGCGGCGCGTCGGAGTCGTAGCCGAGCTGCGTCGGCAGATCGAAGGCGACCGAAAGCCCGGTGGTTCCCTGCTCGAGCAGATAACGGTAGCGTGCGTTTGACTCGGCTGCGGTCGCGAAACCGGCGTACTGTCGCATCGTCCACAAGCGCGAGCGGTAGCCGTCGGCCCGGATTCCACGCAGGAACGGAAACTCGCCTGGCTCGCCGCCCGCGACGCGTTCGCTTGCCGCGCGCGCGTCGGCGACGCCGTAGAACGCCTTCTTGGGCTTTCCGTTGCCGGCCATCACAGTTGCTTTTGCCTGCGATGCCGCGACCCCCGCAAGCGGGAACAAGGCTGCCACGGTACTAAGTAGTGGGGCGGCGTGCGAGCACGCCAGCCTCGCAACGGACTCACGATGCAACATCCATCCCGGATCGATGTCGTTTTGCCCGCCCGCGTGGAAAGCGCGCCGCGCCTGCGCCGCGTCATTCGCGATTTCCTCGAACGCATCGGCACCGCGCGGTGCCAGATCGACGACCTGGTCCTAGCCGTCGGCGAAGCCGCCGGCAACGCCATCGAGCATGCGTATAAGGGGGCGGCCGGCGACGTGCGCCTGTACGCGGCGGTCGTCGGCGAACGCCTCACCGTCGAGGTACGCGATTTCGGAAAGTGGCGTCTGGATGGTGACGCCGAGCGCGGCCGCGGCATCGGAATCATGCGCTCGCTTGTAGAGCACGTGGCGATCGAGAGTACGCACGACGGCACCTTAGTTCGCTTCGAGACGCGCCTGCAGACGCAACCGCTCTCCGCTTTTCGTTAGACCAGACTGAGGAGCGGCGTGTCCGCTTCGACCGTGGCGCCTTTCTCGACGTGAACCGCCGCGACGTTTCCCGCACGATGCGCGCGAATCTCATTCATCATCTTCATCGCCTCGACGATGGCGACGACTTGCCCTTCGCTTACCGAGTCGCCCGGAGCGACGGGAATCTCGACGACGACGCCGTGCATCGGCGCGAGCACCGAGTTGCCGCTCCGGCCGTTGCCTGCGCCGGAGCGTGCGCGCGCCGCAGGCGGTCTGGCGGGGAGAGCGCGCGGTCCCGAGTTACGCATCGGCCCATCGAGCATGCGGACCCGGAAGAGCTTGTCGTTGACTTCGACGCGGATGACACTGGACGGCGACGCCGCTGCGGGGCTTTCGCCCTCGTCGAGTAGGCGTCGCGGCGCCGGCTTCCAACTCGCGGCGAAATTCTCCAGTGTCGCGGTTCCGTAGCTTGCGTCGGCAACTGCGGGTGCGTCGTTCAAGTCGCGCAAGAAGGGCAACGTCGTCGGCACGCCCTCGATCGCATACTCGTCGATGGCGCGACGCAGACGCGCGCGCGCCTGGTCGCGCGTCGGCGCCCAAACGACGAGTTTCGCGATCATGGAGTCGTAAGCGGAGCCGATGACGCTTCCGGGTCCGGCCGCGGCGTCGACGCGAACCCCGGGACCGCCGGGCTCGCGGTAGCGCGCGATCGTGCCCGGCGCGGGACGAAAACCGTTTGCGGGATCCTCGGCGTTGACGCGAACCTCGATCGCATGGCCACGGAACGAGATGTCCTCTTGGCGATAACCGAGCGGCTCGCCGGCGGCGACGCGAAGCTGCTCGCGGACGAGGTCGAGGCCGCTCACCATTTCGCTAATCGTATGCTCGACTTGGATGCGCGTGTTCATCTCGAGAAAGAAGAACTCGTCGCCGGAAACGAGCGTTTCGATCGTGCCGGCGCTGTCGTAACCGATCGCGCGCGCGGCACGAACGCCGGCCTCTCGTAATTTGGCCCGCAGCGGTTCGTCGATGCGAGCCGGCGTTTCTTCGTAGAGCTTTTGGTGGCGACGCTGGAGCGAACAGTCGCGCTCGCCGACGTGGACGACCCCTCCGTGCTTATCGGCGAGCAGTTGAAGTTCGACGTGCTTGGGATCGATCAGGTAGCGTTCGGCGTAGAGCGCGGGGTTCTTGAAATACGCCTCGGCTTCACGCCGCGCGTTGACGAAGGCCGATTCGATTTCCGCCTCGCTGTGCGCGATCTTCAAACCTTTGCCGCCGCCGCCGCCTGAGGCTTTGAGCGCGAGCGGCAAACCGTACTCGCGCGCCGCGCGCACTGCGTCTGCGACCGTTTCCAGAGCCTCGCTTCCGCCCGGAACGACCGGCACGCCGGCCGCGATCATCGCTCGCCGGGCGCTCAGCTTATCGCCCATCGCGGCGATCGCCGCGGGGTGCGGTCCAACCCAAACGAGTCCGGCTTCCTCGACCGCGCGCGCGAAAGCGGCGTTCTCGGCGAGGAAACCGTAGCCCGGATGCACGGCGTCCGCGCCCGAGCGCGCGGCGATCTCGAGAAGCTTGGCGACGTTCAGATAGCTTTCCGCCGGCGAAGCGGGTCCGAGCAGGTAAGCCTCATCGGCGTACCGCACGTGGGCCGAGTCGCGGTCCGCTTCCGAATAAACCGCGACCGTTGCGAGACCCATTTCGCGCGCCGTCCGCATTACGCGCAGCGCGATCTCGCCCCGGTTGGCGATCAAGAGCTTGCTGAGGCTCATCGCGCGGATGCCGCGTCGTCGTCGTACGCGCGTCCGGCCGCGCGCCAACGGGAAGGCGCGGGCGGCTCGGCACCCGGTCCAACCGCTTTCAGCGCCGCGACGATCGCCGCCAACTCGTCCTTCGTCGGGACCGGCTCGACCTCGAGCGGCATCAGTTCGTCGGCGGCTCCGGCAGCATGCCCATCGCGTGATAGCCCGAGTCGACGAAGTGAACGTCGGCGGTGACCGCGCGCGAAAGATCCGAAGCGAGGTAGACGGCCGTGTTCGCGACGTCGTCAGCGCTGATGCTGCGCCGTAAAGGCGCGGCGGCGGCTACCTTTCCGATCATGCTCTTGAAGTCTTTGACTTGACGCGAACTCGCCGTGCTGATCGGACCGGCCGAGATCGCGTTGACCCGGATGCCGCGCTCGCCTAAGTCGAAGGCCAAATACCGTACGATCGATTCGAGCGCCGCTTTGGCGATGCCCGCGACGTTGTAGTTCGGCACGATTGCCGTCGAGCCGAGATAGGTTAGCGCCATGATACTGGCGCCGTCCGACAAGACCTCGCGCAGGGCATTCGTCAAGGCGATCAGCGAGAACGACGAGATGTCGAGAGCCTGCGTAAAGCCGGCGCGCGACGTCGAGTAGACCTTCCCGGCGAGATCTTCCTTATTAACGAAGGCGATGCAATGCAGGAGGACGTCCAGGTGACCGTAATCGCGCGAGACTCCGGCGGCGAGGTCGCGCAGCTGCTCGTCGGAGGTGACGTCGCACGGATAGACCTTTCCGCCACCCAGCTCAGCGGCAAGTTTTTCGACTTCGTCCTGCACCCGCTCGCCCTGATAGACGAACGCGAGCGTCGCGCCGTGGGCGTGGAACGCGCGGGCGATCGCCGTTGCGATGCTCCAGCGATTCGCGACTCCCGTGATGAGCGCGACCTTACCGTCTAATAACCCCATCCGTCGAATATGACGACCTCGCGCGGCGGATGCCCTGCTTGCTCGGGGAGTGCCGGTCCTACAGCGGGATATTGCCGTGCTTGCGCTTGGGCCGTTCCACGCGTTTGTCGGCGAGCATCCTCAGCGCGCGTGACACGACTTGGCGCGTGCGGCTCGCTTCGATCACGTCGTCGATGTAGCCGCGCTCGGCGGCGATGAACGGGTTGGCGAAGCGGCGCTCGTAGTCGGCGATCAGCTCCGCAGCTTTCTCGGCTGGATCGGCAGCTTCCGCGATCTCGCGCCGGAAGATGGTCTTCACCGCGCCGGGAGCGCCCATCACCGCGATTTCGGCGGTCGGCCACGCCACGTTGTAGTCGGCCCGGATATGCTTTGAGGCCATGACGTCGTATGCGCCGCCGTACGCCTTGCGCGTTATCACGGTGATCTTCGGAACCGTCGCTTCGGCGAAAGCGTACAGGAGCTTCGCGCCGTGTTTGATGATGCCGCCGTACTCTTGTCCCGTGCCCGGCAGGAAACCCGGCACGTCGACGAAGGTGAGCAGCGGAATGTTGAAGGCGTCGCAAAAGCGCACGAAGCGGGCCGCTTTGATCGACGAAGCGATGTCCAAGACGCCCGCCAAACGCATCGGCTGGTTGGCGACGATGCCCACGCTCGAACCCGCGATTCGCCCGAACCCGATGACGATGTTCTGCGCGTGAAGTTCGCCGATCTCGAAGAAGTCGCCGTCGTCGACGACCGCCGCGATCGCCGTCTTGATGTCGTAAGGTTTCGTCGGCGAGTCGGGGATGAGATCGTCGAGTTCGGGGCAAAGCCGCTCGGGATCGTCGTCGCACGCGTAGGCCGGCGGATCGTCGAGATTGTTCTGCGGAACGAACGAGAGCAGGCGGCGCGTGCTGGCGTTCATTTCGTCCTCGTCCGCCGCGATGAGATCGGTGACGCCCGACTTCGTCGCGTGAGTCAGCGCGCCGCCGAGCTCTTCGAAGGAGACTTCCTCGCCGGTCACGGTCTTGATGATCTCGGGACCGGTGATGAACATCTGCGCGATTCCCTCGACCATCAGCGTGAAATCGGTGATGGCGGGGGAATAGACGGCGCCGCCCGCGCAGGGGCCCGCGATCAAACTGATCTGAGGGATCACGCCGCTGGCTTGGACGTTGCGCCAGAAGATCTCGGCGTAGCCGCCTAAGCTTACGACGCCTTCTTGAATGCGCGCGCCGCCCGAGTCGTTGATCCCGATCATCGGCGAACCGGTCCGCACGGCGAGATCCATCACCTTGCAGATTTTTTCGGCGAAGACTTCGCCGAGCGAACCACCCAAAACCGTGAAGTCTTGCGAGAAGAGAAAGACTTGACGCCCGTCGATCGTGGCCCGTCCGGTGACGACGCCGTCGCCCAAGAACTCGCGTTCGTCGAGTCCGAACGCGCTCGTGCGATGGACCGCGAACATGTCGAACTCGACGAACGAGCCGGGGTCGACCAGCGTTTCGATGCGTTCTCGCGCCGTACGCTTTCCGCGCGCACGTTGCCGTTCGTTGGCGGCTTCACCCGCGGGTGCGAGGGCGCGCGCGCGCCGTTCGCGGAGTGCTTCGACTGCCGCCTCGCGCGCGGACTGCTCGGACTCGGTCACCGGATCGCTTCCTGAGTTGGCATTCCGTCCTCCGCGGCTACGACTTCGCTCGAGAAGCCGGGGGTTCCACCGGCGCTTCGAAAGGCGACCCGTCGCTCGTCCGGGAGGTCGACCATTCCTTCATCGGAAAGCTCGGAAGCCCCCTAACTTCCAGTAAACGAGGTGGAACGATATGGCGCTTCTCGAACCGCCCCAGTCGCGACAGATTCCGGCGTTTGCGCGCACCTTCATGAGCGCACCGAAGCAGCTTTTCATCGACGGCAACTTCACCGGCGCCGTGAGCGGCAAGACGTTTCCAGTTTACGATCCCTCGACCGGCGAGGTCATGGCGCAGGTCGCGGAAGGCGATCGCGCCGACATCGATCGGGCGGTTCGCGCGGCTCGCAAGGCGTTCGACGGCGGTCCGTGGCGCACGATGTCGCCCTCCGCGCGCGGACGTCTCATCTATAAACTTGCCGACAAGCTCGAGGAGCGCCTCGAGGACTTCGCGTTGCTCGAATCGCTTGACAACGGCAAACCGCTCGCGATCGCGCGGATCGCCGACGTCCCGCTGGCCATCGACTTGTTCCGCTACATGGCGGGCTGGGCGACCAAGATTCTAGGAAACACGATCCCGGTTCCCGGCGATTTTCACGCCTACACGCGTAAGGAGCCGATCGGCGTCGTCGGGCAGATCATTCCCTGGAACTTCCCGCTCTTGATGGCAGCCTGGAAACTCGGCCCCGCACTTGCCTGCGGGAACACCGTCGTGCTCAAACCTGCCGAACAGACGCCGCTCTCGGCGCTGCTGCTGGCCGAACTCTTCGCCGAAGTCGGATTCCCCGACGGCGTCGTCAACGTCGTGCCCGGATACGGCGAGACGGCGGGCGCGGCACTCTCGGCTCATCCCGACGTCGATAAGATCGCCTTCACCGGCTCGACCGAAGTCGGCAAGCTGATCGCGGTCGCCGCGACCGGCAACTTGAAAAAAGTCACCCTCGAACTTGGCGGCAAGTCGCCGAACATCGTCTTCGCCGATGCCGATCTCGAGGCAGCCGCGAAGGGCGCGGCGATGGCGATTTTCTTCAACCACGGGCAGTGCTGCGTCGCCGGCTCGCGTCTGTACATCGAGCGCCCGGTCTACGACGAAGTGCTCGCCGGCGTCGCCGAAGAGGCGAAAAACATCAACGTAGGCCACGGGCTCGACGAGCGTTCCGGAATGGGCCCGCTCGTATCGCAAGAGCAGTTCGAGCGCGTTACCGGTTACATCAAGTCCGGTCTGGAGCAGGGCGCGCGCGCACACATCGGCGGCGGTCGCGTCGGCAGCCGGGGATATTTCGTCGAACCGACGATCCTGGTCGACACGCAGCCCCACATGAAAGTGGTCCAAGAAGAGATCTTCGGGCCGGTCGTGACCGCGATGCCGTTCGACGATCCGAACGAGATCTTACCGGCGGCCAACGACACGGTCTACGGTCTCGGCGCCGGCGTATGGACGAAGGACATCGGCCGGGCGCACCGCACCGCGGCGGGTTTGCGGGCGGGCACCGTCTGGGTCAACTGCTACAACGTCTTCGATGCGGCGTTGCCGTTCGGCGGCTACAAGCAGTCGGGTTGGGGGCGCGAGATGGGCGCCGAAGCGCTCGAACTCTACACCGAGACCAAGAGCGTTATCGTAAAGCTCTAAAACGTTAACGGAGAGTCCCAAAAACGTTAACGAAAAAGCAAGCGAGTCATCGATAAGACGCTTCGTGTCGCGCGTCACTGACACGAAGGCAAGAGACGGCGGGTAACCCGAATAAGGTCACGCTCGTGGCAAGGTTCGGGTTACCCGCACTTTGTGCGGCGTTGCTTCTGGCATCGGCAGGCTGCGCGGAAACGCGGGACTTTCCGCCGCTCGATGACGTGAAGACGGTGACGGTGGTGCTGCCGCAAGCGCACCTTCGTCAAACGATCGCAGATCGCGACCGGGTTGCGGGGCTGGTCGACTATTTGAACAATCGCCGCGCCGGCTGGAAGCCGGTGAGCGGGGCGTACGCGACGCCGCTGCGGTTGAAGTTTTTCGACGAACGGGGCAAGGACGTCGCCTACGTACTGGTCGGCACGGGCGGCATCGTTCGTTCCGGATATTTCCGCTCGAGCCGGCTCGACGAGACTTGGAAAGAGACGCGGCGCCTTTGTCAACTGCTCGGACGCGCCGCGTACCGCAGGGTTTGCGGCTCCGAGGAGATGTTCGGACGAAGCTTATGACCCCGCCGCGTTGCGGATCGCCGGATCGACCGTAGGTAACGCGAAGGACGGCAGCATTCGACGGCGTCGCACGAACGCGACGATCGGCAGCGTCAGCCAATAGACGTACTCCGCGTGGGGGACGCCGGCCGCAACCAGGAGAGCTGCGGTGAAAAGAATCGCGGCGACGCCGGCTTGGATGAGCGGCGTGCGCCAGCGCTTGATGCGCGTCTCGACGTTCCATTTCGGCCAGTTGCGGCGGAATCCGCGAAAGCCGACAACCGCCGAGCTCGCCAAGATCGTCGCGTACACCGTGGTGTAGAAGAGGACTCCCTCGGACTGGCCGGGGAAGCTCAAGAAGATTTGCAGCGCGTACGGAATCAGCGCCACTCCGCAGAGCTCGACGAAAACGAGGACGATGTCGATCCGTCCCGGCGCGAAGTAGTACCGGAACATTCGATGGTTCAGCATCCATAGAGCGGCAAGAAAGGCGAACGTCACGAAGAATCCCGCGATGCCGATCGGGTGCGCGAAGACGTCGTGAGCGCGTCCGGGAATCACGAGGCGCCCCGCGAGAAACGACAGGCTAAAGCCGAAGACGACGTCCGTGAACGATTCGAAGCGCCGGGTGAAGTGCTCGGCGCTTTCCGCGTCGTCGGAAAGACTCACACCGCGAGGTAGCGCTTCATCGCTTCGGCGTCGCCGCGCAGTTCCGGGATCGTGCCGGATGCCATGACGCGTCCGTTGGAGAGAATGTAGCCGCGGTCCGACAGACTCATCGCGACGTCCGCGTTCTGCTCGACGAGAAGAATCGTATTGCCTTCTTGCCGGATGCGCCGTACGACGTCTTCGACGTTGCGCGCGATCAGCGGTGCCAAGCCTTCCATGGGTTCGTCGAGCAAGATGATCTCGGGGTTGGCGACGAGCGCGCGCGCGATCGCGAGCATCTGCTGTTCGCCGCCGGAAAGTTTGGCTGGTTTGTCGCGCCGTTCGCGGAGCACCTCGAAGTACTCGTAGATCCGCTGCTCGGTCCAAGGTCCTTTGCGGCCGCCGAGCGCCGCCAGCCGGAGGTTTTCTCCGACCGTCAGATTGGGGAAAACGCGCCGGTCCTCGGGGACGTAGGCGATGCCGAGCCGCGCGAGCCCGAAGGTGGCTTTGCCGGTGATCGCGTTGCCGTGAAAGCGGATCGCGCCGCTACGCACGTTCACGAAGTTCATGACCGCTTTCAGCGTCGTCGAACGGCCGCTGCCGTTGCGGCCGAGCAGGGCCACGACCTCGCCCGCATCGACCTCGAGCGAGACGTTTTGCAAGACGTGGCTCTTGCCGTAGAACGCGTTGACGTTTTCCAGTTCGAGCAACATCAGGCAGGTTCCACGGCGTATCCCGAGCGCATTTTACTCGAGCCCTCCCAGGTAGGCGCGCTGCACCGCTTCGTTGCCGCGGATTTCGTCAGGCGTTCCGACGGCCAGGATCGCGCCCGACTGCATGACGGTAACGGTGTGTGAGATCGACATCACGACGTCGATGTCGTGTTCCACCAGAACCACCGTGCGGCCCGTCGCGATCCGCTGGATGAGCTCGACCGTCTCGTGCGTTTCCGCCGGCGACATGCCTGCCAGCGGTTCGTCGAGGAGCAAGACGCTCGGTTCGCGCGCCAGCACGAGCCCGATTTCGAGCCGGCGCTGATCGCCGTGCGAGAGGTTCTCGGCCAGCGCGTCCGCGGTTTCGGCCAAACCGATGTCGCCCAGAATTTCGGTGCAGCGGGCGGAGGAATCGCCCATTCGGCTCGCCGGTAAAAAGAAGTTCGCCTTGCCGTCGTGCAACGATTGGACCGCGAGCCGCACGTTTTCGTAGACCGTCAACTTGGCGAAAATATTCGTGATCTGAAAGGAACGGGCGATTCCGAGGCGAGCGCGTTCGTAGGGCCGCAACTGCGTGATTTCCCGGTCGCCGAAGAAGATGCGACCTTCCGAGGGCGGCAAGAGCCCGGACAAGAGGTTGAAAAACGTCGTCTTGCCTGCGCCGTTCGGTCCGATGATCGTGCGCACGCCGCCGAGCGGAATCTCGAGCGAAACGTCGTTGACCGCTTTGAAGCCGGCGAACGAGCGCGACAGGTGCTCGGTTCGCAGGGCGATGGCGGCGCTCACGATTCCGCCTCGCGCGTAACGACTTCTTCCGCTAAATCGGCTTCCAGCCGGGCGCGCTTGGAAACCGCGCGGCGCAATGCGGCTTGCACGCCGTAGCGGCGCAGGTCCTCGACGATCCCGCCGATGCCGCGCGGGCTGACGAGAACGAAGAACACGAAGACCGCGCCGATCGCCGCGGGCCAGTACTTAGTCAAGCCTGAGACGCGGTTCTGCAGGTCCCAGTAGACGAACGCGCCGATGATGGGGCCGACGAACGTATGGATGCCGCCGAGCAGCGACATCATCACGACGTCGCCCGAATATTCGACCGAACCCGCCGTGGGGTTGATCGCCTGTTGGAAGTAGACCCAGATCCAGCCCGCAATCGCCGGAAAGGCGGCCGATAAGACGAACGCGTTGACGCGGTATTTGTCGACGTCGTAGCCCAAGAAGCGCGCGCGCTGCTTGTTCTCACGGATCGCGTGAAGGACGCTTCCGAAGGGCGAGCGCACGATCCAATAGTTCGCTGCGATCGCGATCAGCGCGACGACGGCCGCGAAAACGTACATGTGCGTCGAGTTCGAGAGCCAACCCGCCGGCAAGCCGGGCAAGTCGGGGCGGGCGATGGCCTGAATCCCGTCCTCGCCTCCCGTCATGTCGCTCCAACGGAACTCGATGAAGTAGATGACCTGGGCGAACGCGAGCGTGATCATCGAGTAGTAGATTCCGCTCGAGCGCGGGACGATCAGACGCGCCAGGATCCAGGCCCACAGCATGGCCGTCAGCAGCGCCAACGCAAGTGCGATCCAAAGGTTGTTCATGCCCGCGAAAAAGAGATGCACGCCGGCGAGGTTGGCGTCGAAGCCCTTGGTGAAAAGCGCCGTCGCGTACGCGCCGAGCGAGAAGAACATCGCATGACCGAACGAGAGCTCGCCGGTGTGGCCGAACAGCAGGTTGAAGCCGAGCGCGAAGAGCGCGAAAACGAGAATCGTCGTCGCCAAATCGATAAAGCCGGCATGCAGCGGCAAGCGATTCCCGGCGAACGGATAGAAATCGAACGTTCCGCCGGGCATGAAAAGCGGCAAGAAGGCGAAGGCTAAGGCGATCGATCCGAGCGTTATCCAGGTCGTCCGGCCGCCCGGCATCTTCACTCGAAGAGCCCCTCGACCCCGAACAATCCTCGCGGCCGCACGAGCAACACGATGCCCATAATGATGAAGCCGGTCAATTCAACCGCGGGAGGATAGACCAGCTCCATCATGCTCGACAGAATGCCGATCGTGAGTCCACCGACGACCGCCCCCCAAAACGAGCCGATTCCGCCCACGATCACGATCACGAAAGTCAAGATGATCCACTGCGAGGCGAGGCTCGGGATGATGGCGTAGATGGGAGCCGCCAGTGCTCCCGCGAGGCCGGCCATGAACGATCCGATCCCGAACACGAGCGTAAACATCAGCGGCATGTTGATGCCGAGCGCTTTGACCATCTCGGCGTCTCGGGTCCCGGCGCGGATGATCATCCCAATATTCGTACGGTTGATGAGCAGCCAAACGACCCCGAGGACGAGAACCGTGACCCCGACCAAAAAAACATCCTTATAGATCGGAAACTGGTAACTTCCAAGTGTGATCGAGCCGCTGAGGTAGGAGGGCAGGCCGGCGTAGCGCACCGCGTCGTCGCCCCAGATGTAACGCACCACCTGTTCGAAGATCAGCGCCGTTCCATAGGTGAGCAGCAGCGTGTACTCGGGGAGCCGGCGGTAGAGCGGACGGATGAGCCCCGACTCGAACGCCATGCCGAAGAGGCCGATCAGCAGCGCGGCAAGCAGCACGCTCGGCCAGAATCCGACGATCGGCTCGAGCGCATACGCCGTATAGGCGCCGAGCATGAAAAAGGCGCCATGCGAGAAGTTGATGACGCCCATGAGCCCGAGGATGATGTTCAGACCGAGCGCGACCAAAATGTAAAGCATGCCCAGCGTGACGCCGTTAAAAAACTGATCGCTGAACTGGTGCAAGAGCTGAGAGATCGGCACCCCGTCGCGCATTCGCTGGCTTGGGGGAAACCCTTTTCCGCTTGCTTAGAGCTTCCGGCGCCGCCCCGCTCCGGTGCGCCGCAACTCCTCGCCGAGCGCTGCGTCGTCCCGATTTCGCGCAAAGAAGGCGGCCAGCGAGTACTCGATGACCGCGCTCTGGCTGACCCGCTGGAAGAAGGCGAACTCTTCGAGCCGCTGCGCCATCGCGCGGGGCAGCGTATGTGAGATCTTCGCCACAGCACCGGCCGGCGCAGCCGCCTGCGTTGCCGCTGCCGCCCGCGGCCAGGCGTGCGATCCGCCCGTGGCGGCGGGCGCTGCCCGCTTGCGAGGTTTCACGGCACGTTCTGCCGTTCGCCCTCGCTTCAACCCTTCAACGTGACGAAACTAAATAGCACCCCTTTCCTGTTATGCACCCATACGAGCGGCGACCCCGGGACCGTTGGGAGGAAGTCCGACAAGCGGTACAAGGGATGAACGTCGGGGACCCCGCAGTGGAAAAGTAGTGCGCCGGAGCCGAGCGTGGCCGGCGGACGAGGAGCCAAAGCCGATATGTCAATGTGGGAACCTTTCACCGAGCGTGCTCGACGGAGCATCGTGCTCGCGCAAGAAGAAGCGCAGCGCCTCGGCAACAACTACATCGGGACCGAGCACATCCTGCTCGGGATCATCTCCGAAGGTGAGAGCTTAGCGGCGAAAGTCCTCGAGACGCTCGGCGTCAACCTGGCCAAGGTGCGTCAGGAAGTCGAAGCGATCGTGGGACGCGGTGGCCAGACGGTCCAGCAAGAGATGGTCTTTACGCCGCGCGCGAAGCGTGTGATCGAGCTCGCGTTTGAAGAAGCGCGTCAGCTGAACCATAACTACATCGGCACAGAACATCTGCTGCTCGGCCTGATCCGCGAAGGAGAGGGCGTCGCCGCACGCGTCTTGACGAACCTCGGCGTCGATCCGGCGAAGGTCCGCGTCCAGACGACCTCGCTTTTGGGTGCGGAGGGCCAGCCGGTCGCACCGAAGGGCAAGTCCAAAACGCCGACGCTCGACGCGTACGGGCGCGACCTGACCATGCTCGCTCGCGACAACAAGCTCGATCCGGTCATCGGCCGTGCGAGCGAGATCGAGCGGGTCATTCAAATTTTGGCGCGTCGCACCAAGAACAACCCGGCCCTCATCGGAGAACCCGGCGTCGGCAAGACCGCGATCGCCGAAGGTTTGGCACAGCGCGTCATAAAGGGCGAAGTTCCAGAACCGCTGCGCGAACGCCGCGTGATCACGCTCGATCTGGCGGGACTGGTCGCCGGTACGAAGTACCGCGGTGAATTCGAAGAGCGCATGAAGCGCGTGATGGACGAAATCCGCGCCGCTTCGGGCGAGATCATCCTCTTCATCGACGAGCTGCACACGCTCGTCGGCGCCGGAGCGGCCGAAGGCGCGATCGACGCCAGCAACATCATCAAGCCGGCGCTCGCGCGCGGTGAACTGCAGTGCATCGGCGCCACGACCCTCAACGAGTTCCGCAAGCACATCGAAAAGGACTCGGCGCTCGAGCGCCGCTTCCAGCCCGTCATGGTCGGCGAACCGACGGTCGAGGAGACGATCGAGATCCTCAAGGGTTTACGGGATCGCTACGAAGCGCATCACAAGGTTACGATCACCGACGAAGCGCTGGCCTCCGCCGCAAAACTCTCCGACCGTTACATCAGCGATCGCTTCTTGCCCGACAAAGCCGTCGACCTCGTCGACGAGGCGAGTTCGCGCGTGCGCTTGCAGGCGACCTTGCCGCCACCCGAAGTGCGCGAAATCGAGAACGAAATCCGCAAGGTCAAGGTCGAGAAAGAAGCCGTCGTCAAATCGCAAGAGTTTGAAAAAGCTGCTGCGATTCGCGATCGCGAGGAGAAGCTTCGCATCGAGAAGCAGCGGCTCGAAGCCGAGTGGCAAGAGCGCAGGCTGCACGCCGACAAGACGCTGAAAGTTACGGAAGAAGACATCGCGCACATCGTCGCCGCCTGGACGCGCATCCCCGTTTCCAAACTGGCACAGGGTGAGACGCAAAAGCTCCTGACGATGAAGGAAGCGCTTCACAAGCGCGTGATCGGGCAGGACCCGGCGATCGAAGTCGTCACGCGGGCGATTCGCCGCTCGCGCGCGGGCCTCAAGAATCCCAAGCGTCCGATCGGCTCGTTCATCTTCTTGGGCCCCACGGGCGTCGGAAAGACCGAGGTCGCCCGGAGCCTGGCCGAGTTCTTGTTCGACGACGCCGACTCGATGATCCGCATCGACATGTCGGAGTACATGGAGAAGTACGCGGTGAGTCGCCTGGTCGGCGCACCTCCCGGATACGTCGGCTACGAAGAGGGCGGACAGTTGACCGAGGCGGTGCGGCGCCGTCCGTACTGCGTCGTGCTCCTCGACGAAATCGAGAAGGCCCATCCGGACGTCTTCAACCTTCTCTTGCAGGTTCTCGAGGACGGGCGCTTGACCGATTCCCAAGGACGCGTCGTCGATTTCAAAAACTCGGTCATCACGATGACCTCGAACGTCGGCGCGACGGGTATGCAAACGACGACCGAAATCGGCTTCCGTCCCTCGAAGTCGACCGGCGAACACGATGACGCGGCGTACGAGCGCATGAAGAACAAAGTGCTGGAAGAAGTCAAGCACACGTTCCGGCCCGAGTTCCTCAACCGCGTCGACGAAGTCGTGGTCTTCCACCAGCTGAGCAGGGAACAGATCGAGCAGATCGTCGGCCTCGAATTGGCAAAAGTCGTCGTCGAAGTCAAGGCGCAAGAGATGGACCTCGAGGTCACCGAAGAGGCCAAGGCGCTCCTCGCCCGCAAGGGCTGGGATCCGCAGTTCGGGGCGCGCCCGCTGCGCCGCGCGATTCAACGCGAGGTCGAGGACGAACTCGCCGAGGAATTGCTCAAAGGTGCGTTCGGCGCAGGCGATCGCATCTTGGCTGAAGTGAATCCGGACAATCCCGACAAGCTGCGCTTCTCCAAGATTCCGTCGGTCGAGCCACCGGCCGCGCCGCCGCCGGAATTGACCGTCGGGTAACCGGATCAGCACTCTTTCGTGACGCCGTTCGCGACGTGGCGGGCGCGTCTCCCTGCCGCGATCGGTTCCTGGTTCGCTCGGGATCTCGTCCGTAACGCGCTCGCCCTCGTCGAGGGTGGGCGCGTCGCGCTTCGCGCCGTCGAGGACGCGAAAGTCGAGGCCGCCGTCGACGATCCGCGCAGCGGCGTGCGCAACGTCGCGGTCGAGTGGGGCGCGGGAACCGGTCCGCTCGCATTGCGTGCGGTCTGCTCGTGCGGAACGAGCGGGATCTGCGAACACGTCGTCGCCGCGCTCGAAGCAGTTCGCTCGCAGACCGAACTGGAAAGCACCGCGCCGGCATCCGAGCTCAGTCTAGCCTGGTTGCCGGTCCCGCGCGTCGAGGCGCGCCTGATTCGAGCGCGCAGCGTCTGGCCCGTTTTCAATTCGCCCGACGGACTGACGTTGTGCGCGACGCTCGTGCTGGATTCGCCCCGGCTGCGCGGCGCCGTGCGCGACGCGCAGGCGGTCGTCGCGATGATGGATGCGACGCCGCTCGATGACTGGGAAGAAGTCGACCGCGAACTCTTGCGCGACGAGGCCGTCGTAGAGTCGTTCGCCGGGCGCAACGTGCCGCGCGCGCTGGCGCGCGCGCTGTTCCCGTTGTCGCGCCATCCCAGGCTCCGTTTCGACGACGACCCCGCTCAAGGCCGTCACCCCTCGGAGTTACCGGAGTTCCATATCGACTTGCGCGGGGTCGCGCTGCGCGCGACGCGTCACGGCGGCGACTTCATGCCGCTGTTCGAAACTGCCGACGGACGGCGCATCGCGGCGCGCGACATGTTCTTACTCGACGGGCCGCCGGTCTGGATTGCGACTCGCCGCGCTGTCTACCTCGTCGACGGAACGTTCGATGCGCGCAAAGCAATCGAAGTTGCGCGCTCGATGAACGGTCCCGTGCCTGCTGCCGAGCCGGCAACCTCGCCGCGAACGATCGCGCGCGTCGCGCCGTTCTTGACCGACGAAGACCGCCTGGAGCTCGGCATTCGCGACGCGACCGAGCCGGGTGCGGAGATCGCCCTGGGCTGGGGCAACGGCGCGTTGCTCGCAACCTTGACCTTCAGCGATCGCGCCAGTGGCGCCAGGGCACCCTATACGGCGCTCGGGGCCATCGCGCCGGAAGGGCGCCATTTCGTGCGCTTCAGCCCCGAGCACGCCACGCAACTCCGCGAGCGCTTGCTCGACGCCGGCTTCGTTCCGCGCGCCAGCGACGGCTTCGCGCTGCACGGCCCGGACCGCGCCGCGGCGTTCGTGCGCGAGACGCTTCCGACGTGGACCGATCTCGAGCAACGGCTCGACCCCGGGCTCCGCGAGCTGGCCGGCGGCCGGAGCGAGCTCGACATCAACGTCTCGGCCGTTCGAGCCGGCGATGAATCCGACTGGTTCGAACTGAAGGTCGACGTTTTGCTCGGGGACGGCGAGACGCTGACCCAGGCCGAACTCGCCGCGCTGCTTTCGACGTCGGGGCGATATGCCGAAGTCCGCGGGAAGCTCATCGACGTCGGGAAACTGCGCGAGCGGAATGCGCTGCTGAGCGATCTGGCCGAGCGGCGGCGAAGCGGGTTTGCCGCCTTGCTGGCGCTCCGCGACGAGTTGCACGAGAACTTCGCGCGCGTGGATCTGCCCGAGGACGTCGAACGGGCGCGCGAACGCTTGCGCAACTTCGCGGGAATCCCGGTGGTCGAGCCGCCGGAGCTGAGCAACGGTTCGCTGCGCGGCTATCAGCAGCGCGGCCTTGACTTTCTCGTCTACCTCGCCGGGTTCGGCTTCGGCGGCATCTTAGCCGACGAGATGGGTCTCGGAAAGACCGTCCAGGTGATCAGCTACCTCCTAAGGCGCAAGCGCGAGGAGGGTTCCTTACCGTCGCTCGTGATCGCGCCGACCTCAGTGACGCATACCTGGGAAAACGAGATCGCGCGCTTCGCGCCCGAGCTGCGCACCTTGCGGTTGCACTCGGGAAGCGAGCGAGCAGCACGCTACGAAGAGATCCCCGGCGCCGACATCGTCATCACGTCGTATGCGCTGGCGCGGCTGGATGCCGAGCAGCTGGCAGAGCACCACTTCCGCTCCTTGATTCTCGACGAAGCCCAAAATGCGAAGAATCCGAGCTCTCAGATCGCCCGCGTCGTGCGGGCCTTGCGGGCCGACCACCGGCTCGCCCTGACCGGAACGCCGGTCGAAAACTCGCTGCGCGACCTGTGGGCGATCTTTGCCTTCGTCGAGCCCGGCTTGCTCGGTTCGGAGGCCTCGTTCCGGCGCCGTTTCGAAGTGCCGATTGCGGCGAACGACCAGAAGGCCGTGATGACGCTGCGTTCGCGGCTCGAGCCGTTCTTGCTGCGGCGTACGAAAGAAGACGTCGCGCCCGAGCTGCCGGAGCGCACCGAAGTCGTCCTCGAATGCGACTTGTCGCCGCTGCAGCGGCGCCTCTACCGCGGCGTCGCCGAGGCTGCCCGGCGCGAAGTGTTCGCGCTCCTCGACGAACAGGGCATGGAGCGTGCAACCGTCCACGTTCTGGCCGCGCTCACCCGCCTGCGCCAGATCTGCGCCCATCCCGGCTTGCTCTTCGAGGAATTTCTCGAGGACCCGGAGGCCAGCGCCAAGTTCGACGCGTTTCTTGAAACGGTCGACGAGATTCTTTCGGGCGGCCACCGCTTGCTCGTCTTCAGCGCCTTCGCGTCGATGCTGCGCGTGATGCGCGGGACGCTCGAGCGGCGCGGGATCGCCTACGGATACCTCGACGGCTCGACCAAGGACCGGGACCGGCAGGGCGAAGTTGCGCGGTTCATGCAGGCGGACGGGCCGCCGCTCTTTCTCTGTTCGCTCAAGGCCGGCGGGGTCGGTTTAACGCTCACCGCGGCCGACTACGTGATCCTTTACGACCCTTGGTGGAATCCGGCGGTGGAACGTCAGGCGATCGATCGCACGCACCGCATCGGACAACACCGCGCGGTCACGGCGTACCGGCTCGTGACGAGCGGAACCGTTGAGGAGAAGATCCGTCAGCTGGCGGAGCGCAAGACGAACCTCTCGCGCAACATCATCAAAGCGGACGGGGCTCTCGCGAAATCGCTGACCCGCGAAGATCTCGAGATGCTCTTCGCGGATCCGCAGTAGCGCCGGAGCACTAGTAGCGCAGACGTGGTCCCCAGCCGGCGAAACTTTCGCCCGGCGCGATGGCGATCGTAGGACGACGAACTTCTTCCTTATCGTTTAGCGTACGCGGTTTAATCATTCCGAGACCCTCCTTTCTTGGGATTCCATGGGATAGTACGGCCCACGCGTGGCGAAGTTTCGGGGGTGGTATCTGCGTGCGATTCGCCTCCAGGTACCACGGGGCGCGGCGCGCGAATCGGCTGCCATGCAGGACTCGAGCTACGCCTTCGGAGCGAGCGAGGTTCCCCTACTCGGGGAAACGCTGGGCGCGAACTTCGACCGTATCGCGGCCACCTATCCGGAGAACGAAGCCGTCATCGCCTGCCATCAGGGCAAGCGCTTGCGCTATCGCGAACTGCGCGAAGTGACCGACGCGTTCGCGCGCGGGCTGATCGCACTCGGAGTTCAACACGGCGATCGCGTCGGCATCTGGTCGACGAATTCGATCGAGTGGGTCGTGGCACAGTTCGCGACGCCCAAGATCGGTGCGATCCTGGTAAACATCAACCCGGCGTACCGCAGCTCCGAAGCAGCCTACGCGTTGCGCCAGAGCGGGGTTTCGGTACTCTTGACGCAAGTGCGGCACAAGACGAGCGAGTACGTCGAAATCCTGCGCGAGATCCGCGACGGGCTTCCCGAGCTGCGCACCGTGGTGCTGCTCGGTGACGACGAATTAAAGGCGCCGCTCGAAGGCGCGCTCCGCTACGACGACGTGTTGACGGCGGCGCTCAACGTTCCGGACGAGCGCTTGCGCGAACGAGCTGCCGCGGTCCAATTCGACGAAGCGATCAACATCCAGTACACCTCCGGCACGACGGGCTTCCCGAAGGGCGCGACGCTTTCGCATCACAACATCCTCAACAACGGCTTCTTCATCGGCGAAGGCTGCCGCTACAGCGAACGGGACCGCGTGTGCGTGCCCGTTCCGTTCTATCACTGCTTCGGCATGGTGCTCGGGAATCTCGCGGCCGTAACTCACGGTGCTACGATCGTCATTCCCAACTACAGCTTCGATCCCGAACTCACGCTGCGGGCGGTCCAGAGCGAGCGCTGCACCTCGCTTTACGGCGTGCCGACGATGTTTATCGCCGAACTGGGCCTGCCGAACTTCGGAGAGTTCGACTTCTCGACGCTTCGGACCGGAATCATGGCGGGTTCGCCGTGTCCGGTCGAGATCATGAAGCGCGTGCAGAGCGAGATGCACATGCCGGAGGTCACGATCTGCTACGGGATGACCGAAACCTCGCCGGTTTCGACGCAAACGTCGGTCGACGACCCGCTCGACAAGCGAACCGGCACGGTCGGCCGGGTGCACCCGCATCTCGAGGTGAAGATCGTCGACGAAGCAGGGCGCGTCGTGCCGCGCGGGACGCCGGGCGAACTCTGCACGCGCGGTTACAGCGTCATGCTGGGATATTGGAACGATCCCGCGAACACCGCCGGCGCGATCGACGCGGCGCGCTACATGCACAGCGGTGACATCGCCGCGATGGATGCGGAGGGATACCTGAACATCGCCGGCCGGATCAAAGACATGGTGATCCGCGGGGGCGAAAACGTCTACCCGCGCGAGGTCGAAGAGTTCCTCTACTCGCATCCGTCCATCAAAGACGTTTCGGTCATCGGCGTTCCGGACGAAAAGTACGGCGAGGAGCTGTGCGCGTGGGTCGTTTTACACGACGAAGGCGCGGCGAGCGAAGAAGATATCCGCGAGTTCTGCCGCGGAAAAATCGCGCACTACAAGATCCCGCGCTACGTTCGTTTCGTGCGCGAGTTCCCGATGACCGTCACCGGAAAAGTCCAAAAATATAAGATGCGCGAGATCTCGACGGCCGAGCTCGGACTCGAGTCGGCCGCCAAGATCGCTACCGCCTGAGCGCTATTTGATTTTCACCGGCGTGTAGTCGCTGCGAGCGACGATCGTCTGCGAATTAAAGATCGCGGTCGCCTTCGCGCTGTCGGGGTTCGAGCAGCTCTCGGCGGCGTACTCGCCACCCACCGCCGAACCGATCCCGAAGAACTCGTCGGGGCTGGAGCGCTTGGATTTGGGAAGGATCACGCCGGCGAACGTCTCCTGCACGTTCTGGTGGTCGCAGGCGCGCCAATAGCTTTCTTGCTTCTTATAACCGTTGAAACGGTGGCCTTCGAAGGCCTTCACGAGCGCCGCGGTGTCGGTCGTGCCGGCCGCCATCACGCGGTCCACGATCTGCTGGCCCGAGATGTAGCCGAGGTACTGCCGCCAGTTCGGCGGGAAGCCTTTGGCCACGGCTTTGAGTTTCTTGTAGAGCTCGAGCGTCCCGTCGCCGCCCGCTTCGGGACCCCAGACGTAACCCCAAATCGAACCGACCATGTCGTCCACCGGCATGCCGACCGCGACTTCATTGCCGCAGAGGAGCCCGCCGAAGGTCATTTTGTTTTGCAAGCCGAGTCCGACCGCAGCCTTCGACGCGTTCTGCGTGTCGGGGCCGTAGTTGCAAAAGACCAGCACGTCGGCGTCGGTATTGCGCGCGCGGGTCAGGTACGACGAATAGTCGGTCTGTCCCAGCGGATGCCGGTCGTTGCCGACTTCGACCCCGCCTCCGGCGCGAAGGATCTTGGCGAACCGGTCGTGCCCGTCGTTCCCGAACGCGTAGTCGGCGGTGATGAAATACCACTTCTTGCCCTTCTTGAGGAGCGCCGGAGCGACCGCGTTGGCCAGCATGGCGTTCGAACAGGTGGCGCGGAAGCAGACCTTGTTGGCCTTGGGGCCAGTGATGTTCGTGTCGTGCGTGCCGACGGCGACGAAAAGGACGCCGTTTTCCTCCGCCGTCGCCGAAACCGCGAGTGCGACGGCCGAGGAGAGGCAGCCGGTAAGGACGTCGACTTTCTCCTGCGAGATCAAGCGCTTCGCTTCGTTCGTCCCGATTGCCGGCTGACTGTTGTCGTCGCCTCTGACGATCACGAACTGGACGCGCGAGTTCTTCTTGTTGGCCTCGCTGCAGGCCAGGGCCAGCCCCGTCTGTTGCGATTCCGAGGCTGCGGCGTAGACGCCCGAAAAGCCGTCGATGTGGCCGATCTTCACTATTGCGCCGCCGCCCGCGGCGATGACGTCCTTGGGTGGCGCCAAGGGCGCCGCGCCGGCCGGCCGGTTTTCGAGGAGTGGAAAACCGAGAACCGACGCGCCCGCGATGCCGAGCGCGCCCGTGCGGCGCAAGAACTCCGAGCGCGAGACTTCCCGCTCTAACTCGTCACGCATGAAGACCTCCAATAAAAAAATGCGTTGATTTAAAAGACGTTGCTTCATGGATGATAGGCTTTTCGAGGCCACTTTCCTGTGACTCGCGAAATGCGCGGCATGGCGACGGCCAAGATCGCGCTGCTCCTGCGCCTGCTGGCGGCGATCGACGAGGGCCGCTACGGTTTCGAAGAACTCAAAGTGCGGCTCGACGAGGAGAGGCCGCCCAGCACGCGCACGCTGCGGCGCTACCTCGCGACGCTTGCAGAATCGGGCTTTCCCTGGTTGTACGACCGAGGCACCGGCACGTATCGCTTCGAATCGGGCTATTCGCTGCGGCGTCTCGAGCTATCCGGTAACGAGCTCTTCGGCCTGCTCGCGCTGCGCGGCATCGCGGCTTCGCTGGGCGGCAATATCGGGGCCTCGATCGGAGAAGTCACCGAAAAACTAGCGCACGTTTCCGGCCGCGCCGCCGCTGCCAAGCCGGCGGTTCGCGTTCACCTGAGCGACCCGCAGCTCGACCCCGAGCGCGCGGCGATCTTCGAGCTGCTACAACGGGCGCAGCGCGAGCATCAAAGCGTGCGCTTCGAATACGTCGACAAGAACGGGAAGCGCTCGACGCGGCACGCCGATCCCTACGGTTTCGTCGTCTCGGGTGGGCGCATCTACGCGGTTACTCACGACCGCTCGCGTGGCGACCTGCGGGTCTTCGCCGTCGACGGAATAACCAACGTGCGGCTCGCCCCTCAGCGCTTTACCCTGCCGGACGATTTCGACATCGAGGCGTTTGCGGCGCGCTCGGTCAGCGGCATCATGCACGGGGATCGCGCGACGCGCGTGACGGTGCGCTTTTCGGCGCTGGTCGCGCGAGCGGCCAAAGCCGACCGCATCGTGCGCGAGCGGACGATCGAAGAGGGGCCCGGCGGCAGCGTCACGATCGTCTACACCATCGCCGATGCGCCCGAATTCGTGCGCTGGCTGCTCAAATTCGGCGCCGAAGCGGAGATCGTCGAACCGGAAGAAGTCCGCGCTTTGGCGCGCGAGATCGCCTCCTCGGTAGCGGCGTTGTACGGAAGCTAACGGGGCCTCCGCGATCGCTCGCGGAGGCCCCGTCGACGTGTTTTCCGCGACCGGCAGCGCGTACTTCGATTGCTCGATCCGCATTTCCGTCGTTGGCGTTCTTCGGCCGGTTCCCGGATGTCCGCCGCGAAGCGGTGTTCCAAGGTGCGGCGACCGCGATGTCACGTTCATCGCACTTCATTGCTGAAGTGTTTTCATTCTAATCGGGTCATTTTTCGGTTTCAAGAGCCCAAACCGCCTACCCACAACGAATCCACAAGAAAGTACGTTTATTCGCCGAAATCCACCGCGTACTCACAGGATGGAGCCTTTCTTGCACGTCATTCTCGGCCGGATTCCCGCCGTTTTGCGGATTTGCGGCGCGGCGGTTCTCGGCTTTGCATGCAGCATCGGGACCGCTGCGGCCGACGCACCGAGCGGGCAACCCGTCGACGGCATCCGCTGCGACCAGATGGAGGGTTCGGTCTTCCACATTCACCAGCACTTGGCGCTGTACGATCGCGGCAAACCGGTGCCGGTCCCGAGCGACGTCGGGCGACCGCTGATGGGCGCGTGCCTCTACTGGTTGCACACGCACACCCCTGACGGGATCATTCACATCGAGTCGCCGGTCTTCAGGAGTTTCACGCTGGGCGACTTCTTCGACATTTGGGGCGAGCCGTTGTCGGCTTCGCGCGCCGGCCCGCTGCGTGCGAAGGGTAAGCTCACCATTTATGTCGACGGTCAGCTCTTCGCAGGGAACCCGCGCGCGATCGAACTGGCGCAGCATACCGACATCGTTATCGAAAACGCGCCGCCGCTCGTGAAGCCGGGCCCGGTCGATTGGCGCGGCCAATAGTTTTCGTTCGCGTTGAGGCCACTAGGCGTTCTCGTCCTCTTCGGCCGCGCCGAGATACGCGTCGGTTATCTCCTCGCGGCCGAGCAGTTCCGCGCCGGTGCCTTCGAGCGCGATCGTGCCGCGTTCCAGGACGTAGGCGCGGTCGGCGAGGGCCAGCGCTTTGCGCGCGTTTTGTTCGACCAGAAGGATCGACGTGCCGCGTGCGCGCTCTTCCGCGACGATCGCGAAAATCTGATCGACGAGCTTGGGGGCGAGGCCCATCGACGGTTCGTCGAGCAGCAGCGCTTTGGGATGGGTGATCAGCGCGCGCCCTAGCGCGAGCATTTGTTGTTCGCCGCCGGAGAGGGAACCGGCCGGAACGGAGCGCCGCTTTCCGAGGATTGGGAAGCGTTCGTAGAGAGCCGCGATTTCCGCCTTGCGATTCAGACCGGGCGCAGCCTCGGCGGCGACCAGCAGGTTCTCCTCGACGGTCAGCTGCGCGAGCATGCGGCGCCCTTCGGGGACGTGCGCCAGACCCGCGCGCACGACGTCGTGCGATGCGACGCGCGCGAGGTCGCGGCCGAGGAATCGGATCTTCCCCGCGCGTATCGGCAGGAGTCGCGAGAGCGTCATGAGCAGCGTCGTCTTGCCCGCACCGTTCGCACCGACGATCGCGCACAGCGTGTGAACCTCGAGCTGAAGCGAGACGCCCCGCAGCACCTCGATGCGACCGTAGCCGGCGTGCAGGTTTTCGACTTCGAGCAACGCCATCAGCCGAGGTACGCTTCGACGACCGCGGGATCGCGTTTGATCTCGGCGGGCGTACCCTCGGCGATGCGTTCGCCGAAGTTCAGAACGACGACGCGATCGCAGACGGCCGTGACGAGCGACATGTCGTGCTCGACCAGCAGCACCCCCGCTCCGGCAGCCGCCGCGTCGCGAATGACGGCGCGCAACTCCTGGGTTTCGCGAGGGTTGAGTCCCGCCGCCGGCTCGTCGAGCAAGAGTAACTCGGGCTCGCTCGCGCGGGCGCGCGCGATCTCGAGCCGGCGCTGCTCGCCGTATGGGAGCGCGGCGGCGCGCCGCCGCAAATCCGGCACGTGCAGCGCCGTCTGCGCGAGAAGGGCTCGAATGGCGGCGTCGTCGAGCCGGCCGCGCCGCCGAAACGCCCCGGCACGAACGTTTTCGGCGATCGAGAGCGTTCCGAACAGACGAATGTTTTGATACGTTCGCGCGACGCCCGCCTGCGCGATGCGGTGCGGCGCGAGGCGGTCCAGGCGAACCTCGCCGAGGCGAATCGTTCCGGTGCGCACACGCACGATTCCGGTTACCGCATTGATCAAGGAGGTCTTGCCGGCACCGTTCGGCCCGATCAACCCCACGACGCTACCCGCCGGCACGCGCAAGTTGACGGCGTCGAGCGCGCGCACTCCACCGTACTGAACTTGCAATCGGTCGACGATCAGATCGCTCACGTGCGCCGCTTCCACAGTCCCGACAAGCCGTCGGGTGCGAACAGCACGATCGCGAGCAAGATCGCGCCGCTCGAGACGTCTCGATAGTCGTTGAGAAAGCGCACCGCTTCGGGCAGGACCGTCAGCAACGCTGCCCCCAGTGCCGCTCCGATCGAACTCGTCACCCCGCCGATCACGCATGCCACGAGAATTTGCTCCATGCGTCCGAAGCCGAAGTCGCCGGGTGTGATGAAGAAGCTCGAGTGGGCGTAGAGCGCGCCGGCCAGACCGGCCACGAACGCGCCGGCAACGAGCGTGCCTAGGCGTACGCGGGCGGTGTCGATGCCGACGCCGCGCGCGGCGCTTTCGTCTTCGCGGGTGGCGGCGACCGCAAGGGACGCCTTCGTATCGCGCAGCACGAAGAGGGCGATACCCGTCGCGGCGAGCGTTCCGTAAATGAGCCACGTGTTCGCGTCGCTCGGGATGTTCGAGAAGCCCTCGGCACCGCCGGTCGCGGGAACGTTGATCTCCACGACCCGCGCGATCTCGCCGAAACCGATCGTCGCGATCGCGAGAAAGACGCCGCGCAGCCTGCCGATCGGCCATGCCAGCAGGGCAGCGGCGAACGACGCGGCCAGTGCACCGGCGAGGGCTGCGAGCCAAACGTTCCAGCCGTAATTGACCGCGGCAATGGCGCTGACGTACGCGGCGATGCCCATGAACGCAGCTTGCGCCAGCGCGAGTTGGCCGGCACGCAACGAGATCGAGAGCGAAACTGCGAGCAGCGCGTTGATTCCGATCTCGTCGAAGAGTTTCGAATGCGAGGCGAGGAAGGCGAGCACGGCCGCCTCGTCAGGCCGTTCGCAGCGCGCGTTTACCCAGAAGTCCCGCGGGACGCAGGACCAGGATCAGGAACATCACGCCGAACGCGATCGCGTCGCGGTAGCTCGAAGAGATGTAAGCGACGGACAGCGTTTCAACGACGCCGAGGATCAGGGCGCCGATCACGGCACCGGTAATGCTGCCCATGCCCCCGAGGACGATGATCGCGAGACCTTTGAGTTCGATGCGCGACCCCATCTGCAAGCTGACGCTGTCGTACTGCAACCCGATCAAGATGCCGGCGGCGCCCCCGAGCGCCGAGGCGATGAAGAAGGTCAACGCGATCGTTCGCTCGAGATCGACCCCGAGCAGCGCCGCGGCGATCCGGTCGTCCGCGACGGCGCGGATGTTCCGGCCCAGCGCGGTCGAGCGAATCGTGTAACTTAAGAGAAGCATCAAGGCCAAGGCCACGCCGAGAATCGTCAGGTCGAGCGCCCCGAAGGTGAACGGACCCGCGTGAAAACGAGTCGCGAACTGCGAGCTGCCGGGAAAGCGCAATTCGTCGGGTCCGTAGAAACCGCGCAACGCGCCGCCGATGATGATCGCCACGCCGATGCTCGAGATGAGCGGCACGAGCGTCCCGGCGTTGCGCCTGCGCAGCGGCGCGAAGGCGACTCGATCGAGCAGCACGCCCATGAGGCCGGCCACGGCGACCGCCACGAGAAAGGCGGCCGGCAGCGGCAGGTGTGCTCCGATGAGACTCAGTGCGACGAACGCGGCCGCCGTGAAGATCGCCGCGTGGGCCAGATTGAGGATGTCGAGGACGCCGAAGACGAGCGTGTACCCGATCGCGAAGAGCGCGTAAACCGCTCCGATGAAGACACCGTTCGCGACCTGCTGCGCGAGCAATTCAGTGGGACACTACTTCAGGTACGCAAACGCGTTGCCGGAAACTTGTAAGATCGCGCTCGCGGCGCGGACGTCGCGCGACGGATAGAAGGCGACCGGTCCCAGCACGGTCGGCACCACGGGCAACTTCTTGAAGGCGGCGCAGAACTGCTCCGAGGTGGTCGCACCGTCCTTGACGGTGCGCGCTACGATCTGCGCGGCCGCGTAGGCTTGTGCCGCGAATTGGTCGGGACCGCTTCCATATTTTGCGGTGTAACGCCGGACGAAGTCGCGGTTCCCCGTATAGCTGTTGCCGAGGAAGTAGGCCGCGCCGACGACGACGCCTTCGGCCGCCGGTCCTGCGTTCGAGATGAACTTCGGCGAGTTGAGCCCATTGCCGCCGATGAGGTGGGCCTTGATTCCGCTCTGACGCGCTTGCACGACGATCTTCACCGCTTCGTCGAGCAGCGCTCCTACGACGATGAGATCTGGTTTGGCGGCGGCGATCTTCGTCAGCTGGGCCTTGAAATCGACGTCGCCCTTGTGGTAGGTCTCGACGTCGACGATTTGCACGCCGTTCTTATCGAGCGCCGAGTGGAAGATGTCGTAGTCGGATTTCGTGAACTGGTCGTCGTCGCCGTAGATGATCGCCGCCGTCTTGACCTTCCACAGCTTCACGACGCGCGCGACCGCCTCGGGAACGACTTGGTCCTCGGAGAGCGCGTCGCGAAAGACGCAGGGTCCCATGGTGGTGATGCCGCTCGCCGTATTCGAGATTGCGAGGATCGTCAGGTTCGCCTTGACGGCTAGCGGGTCGGCTTTCTTGGCTTCGGACGAAAGCGTCGGGCCGATCAGCAGCGCCGAGCCGTCGCTCGAAAAGTGCTGGACGAGGTTGACGACTTGGCCCGCGTCGCTTGCGGAATCCTGAACGTCGAAGGTGAGATTTGCGCCGCCGGCGTCAAGCCTGCCGGCTTTGAGGTCCTCGCTCGCGAGCTCGAAAGCGTTCTTTTGCGAGGTGCCGTACGCACCCGCCGAACCGGTGACGTCGGCGATGACGCCGACTTTGACGTCCTTCCCGGCCGCCGGCCCGTTCGCGGCGAACGCGATCGCCGCGCTCGACATGCAAAGAAGCGCCGCGATGACGGCGGATTGGACGCGCATCGGTTCCCTCCGGTTCGTAAATCGAATGAGTGGGCGCGTTAGACGCTCCCGGCGGCGCTCCCCCTTTGGCCTCGAGACGTCCCGAGGTACGGACGCAACTCGCGCATGAATCGAGCCAAGCGTTCGCCGCCCGTGGCCGGCGGCAGCGCCGTGTAGACGACGATCACGCAGCGCGTGCCGTCCGCCAGTTCGAGGATGCCGCCGTCGTGCGAGACCTCGCTCGTCTCGCCGGTCTTGTGCGCGAAACGGTCGCCTTCGTCGAGGCCGCCGGAAAGCTTGTCGTTCCACTCTTGGGCGAGCAGCGTCTCGAACAGCCACGAGTTTTCGCCGGGAGCCGGAAGCGCGATCCGCTCGAACAACGCGGCGGCATCGTGCGCCGGATGGGCGTTGCGCCCGGTCGCGCCAGGGTCGGCGATCAGCGGCAGCGAGCCCGAAAGCCTGCGACGAACCGCGGTGTCGCCGAGGCCCCAGGCTCGGCAGCGTTCGGTGATCCGGTCGCGTCCCAGGAAGTCGATCAGGACGTTGGTCGCCACATTGTCGGAGCGGGTCAACATGAGGCGTCCGAGCTCCTCGAGGCTCGCCCTGCGGCCTGCCTCAAGCGGTGTGGGCAGGTCGTTCGAGGTCAAGTGCTCCGGGAGGACTTCGACCTGCGAGCCGGGCTGAGCCGAACCGCTCCGCCAGCACTCGCAGAGCGCGGCGGCGATCGGCACTTTGATCATGCTGGCGGGTGCGAGTTCGACGCTCCCAGCCGGCCTGAGGCTGAGCTGCCCTCCGTCGGGCAGCGCCTTGATCTCGACAGCGGGGTCGCCCAGCTCCGCCGCGGCTGCCAGAGCTGAAACCAACTCGGGGGTCAGGGCGTATAAGTTATGCAAGCATGTACTCGCACTCGCTGCTCGGAAGGTAGCTTATCGTGTCCGCTTCTGCCGAAGCCGTTCTTTCCCTCAAAAAGCCCGTTACACCGGAGGCTTTGAGCGCGCTTGCGGCGTCTGCCGCGGCCGCCGTGGCTGCGGGCGCGGAGCGGGTCGTCGTCGACATCGACGACGTCGGGGTCTTGGACTCGCAGTTGATTTCGGGATTGATTTCGCTCCTGCGCGAGGTACGCGAGCGCGGCGGCGACGTGACGCTGCTGGCCGAACGCAAGAGCATCTTGGACACGCTGCGGATTACCGCCCTGGACAAGATCTTCACGCTCGAGCCGCCGCGCGCGCCGCTACCTGCGGAGCTTCCCGCGACGCGCCTGCGCGATTCACGGCGCCGCCTTGCCTCGCTTGCCGTGCTCTTGTTGGCGCTGGCCGGCCTGCCGGGACGGCCGCTCTGACGCACCTGCGCGCGCTCGATTCGGCGCGCACCTCGGTCGATCAAACTCGCTTGCGTATCCTCGCGGCGACGCGCGAACTCTACGCGAGCAAAGGAAGTCGCGGTACGACGACCCGCGAAGTTGCAGACCGTGCCGGCGTTAACGAAGCGACCGTCTTCCGCCACTTCGGGACCAAGCAGCAGCTCATCTCCGCGATGCTCGACCATTACACGGGTTCGACGGCGAACCCCGAGTTGTACGAGAGCCTGCGCAGCATGCCCGGCATCGAGCGGCAGCTGCGCGCGCTCGGGTGGGCGGCCGTCGAGGCGATCACGCGCAAACAGGACCTCATCAAGATTGGACTCGCGGAAGAGATCTCTAACCCCGAAGGGACCGATTGCGCGTGGCGCGCACCGGTCGAAGCGCGCTTGGCGCTGGCGGATTTCATGCGCGAACGGATCGAGGCGGGCGATTTGCGCGGGAGACCGGAGGTCCTCGCGCGCGTCTTCATGTCGCTCTTTTTCTCATATGTAATCGGCCGCCGCATTTGGGCAGAAGATAGCGATCCCGAGAGCGCGATCGAACAATGCGTCGACATTTTTCTCCACGGAGCACGAGCGAACTGACTATGGAAACCAGAACTCAGCCGGCCGCACCGCCGCCGGCGCGCGTCGAAAGCGAGCCGCCCGGCGAGGCGCCGAATGGGGGCATCGAGCCGAAGTCGCCGCCCGAGCGGCGCGTGCTGATCTTCAGCGCGGCCGGCATTGCGCTCGTCATCGCTTTGATTTTCGGCATACGTTTCTTGATTTACGCGCTCGCCCACGAGTCGACCGACGATGCGCAGATCGACGCCGATCTCGTCGAGGTCACCAGCAAAATCTCCGAGCGCGTCGACCGCATCCTCGTCGACACCAATCAGCACGTTTCGAAGGGTCAACTCTTGGTCCAACTCGACGACGTCGACGAGCGGCAGCGCGTCGCTCAGGCGCAAGCGGCGCTCGACGCGCAGCTGGCGCAAGCCAACGCCGCGCGAGAGAACGTTTCGCTCACAAGCGATCAGCAGCGCGCGCAGAACGAGCAGTACGCGGGCGGCATCTCGCAGGCGAGCGCCAACCGGCGCAGCGCCGCGGCGCAGGCTACTTCCCAAGAGCAAGAGATTTCAGCCTTGGTCGCGGGCGTCGACGCGGCGCGAGCTCAGCTCAAAGCCGCGCAAGACGGCGTGCCCAGTGCGCGGCAGAACCTCGCAAAGGCACAAGCGGACCTTACCCGCACGCAATCGCTGGTACGCACCGGCGACCTATCGGTCTCGCAGCTCGACACCTCCCAGGCGAACTTTGCCGCGGCAAACTCGTCCTACTCGCAATCCTTGGCGACCGTCGCCGCGGCCCAGGCAAACGTGGTTCAGGCGCAGCAACGGGTCGACGCGCAGCGCGCGGCGGCGAGTGCCGCCTTCGCCCAAATCGGCGTGCAGCGTGGCGCGGTAACGACGGCCCAGGGCCGTCTGGCTGAAAGTGCAGCCCCAAGTCGCGTTCCGGCCCAGCAAGCGCAGGCGAACGCGGCGGCCGCGCAGGCGGAGTCGTATCAAGCCCAACTCGCCAACGCTCGGAATCAGCTGTCCTATACGCGCATCGCCTCGCCGATCAACGGCTACGTCGGACAGAAGAACGTCGAAGTCGGCCAAACTGTCTCGCCCGGCGAGTCCCTCATGACGCTCGTTCCGGCGAATCACGTTTACGTGACCGCGAACTTCAAGGAGACGCAGCTCAAGAACATGCGCGTCGGACAGCCGGTCGACATCTCGGTCGACGCCTGCCACGGCATTCCGCTGTACGGCCACGTAGAGAATCTGTCCCCGGCCGCGCAAAACAAGTTCAGCCTCGTGCCGCCTCAAAACGCGACGGGTAACTTCGTGAAGGTCACCCAGCGCTTGCCCGTCCGCATCGCTTTCGATAATCCCGACCCGCGCTGCCCGCTGCGGCCCGGACTCTCCGTAGTAGCCTCCGTCAAGGTCAAGTAGGGGTTATGGCCACCGCGCTCGCGCTTCCGCGCAACGGCGCGAGTTTCGGCCACGTCGTGCCGGACGTGCCGCGCGACGTCGTCGAGCGCGGCTGGCGCCTCGGCGTCATCACGCTCGCGATCGTCACGGCGACGTTGCTGGAAATCATCGACGTCACGATCGTCAACGTCGCGCTTCCCAATATCGAGGGGAACTTCGGCGCGAGCGTCGATCAGGCGGCCTGGATCGGCACGGGTTACATCATCGCCAACGTGATCGTCATCCCGCTCACGCCCTGGCTGCAACGGCGCTTCGGCCGGCGCCAGTACTACGCCGCTTCGATCGCGATCTTCACCTTCGCCTCGATCGCGTGCGGCTTTAGCGGTTCGCTCGAGCAGCTCGTCTTTTGGCGCATCGTTCAAGGTCTCGGCGGCGGAGGACTGATCTCGACCTCGCAGGCGATCTTACGGGAAACGTTCCCTTCGCAGCAACAAGGCAAAGCCGCCGGCATCTTCGCGATGGGGGTCATCGTCGGCCCGACCATCGGCCCGATGTTGGGCGGCATCGTCACCGACCAGCTCTCGTGGCGCTGGGCGTTCTTCATAAACGTCCCGCTCGGGATTCTCGCCTTCGCGCTCGTCGTTTCGCTGCTTCGCAATCCGGTTCGGCCGCAGAAGCTGGCGCTCGACTACATCGGATTGGGACTGTTGGCGGTCGGCATCGGATCGCTTCAGTACGTGCTCGATCAGGGCCAGCAGAAGGATTGGTTCGGAGACGAATCGATCGTCGTCTGCTCGGTGCTCGCGGGCTGCGGACTCGTCGCCTTCATCCTCTGGGAGTTGTTTCAAGAGAAACCGATCGTCGACCTCAGCGTTCTCCGCAACCGCTCGGTCGCCGCGGGGTCCATCCTCGGGATGGTCTTGGGAATCAGCTTGTACGGCAGCGTCTTGATCCTGCCCCAATACGTGCAAGGTTCGCTCGGCTTCACCGCGACGCTGTCGGGCGAGCTACTCATCTTTCGCGCGGGAGCTGTCATGCTTTTCACGCCGTTTACCGCCGCCATGGTTTCGCGCAACAAACTCGACCCGCGCATCGTCGTGATGATCGGATTCGTGTTGATCGGAATCTCGAACTTCATGCTCGCGCAGGTGACGACGCCTCAGGCGGATTTCTGGACGTTTTTCTTGCCGCTCGCGATCAGCGGCATGGGCTTGGCGCAAATCTTCGTGCCGTTGACGGTCGGGGTTCTCGGATCGGTCGAACCGCGGAAGATTCCCGCGGCTGCGGCAATGTTCAATTTGGCGCGCCAAGTCGGCGGCAGCATCGCGATCGCGGTTCTGGTAACGATGCTCGCGCGCGAAAATGCCATCCATCAAACCGAACTCGCCTCGCAGGTGACGCTGCACTCGTCGGCCGTCGGGAACTTCGTCCATCAGAGCGGCGACCTCACCGTCGCGCGGCGTGACCTCGACCGCATCGTCCGCCAACAGGCCGTGATTCTTTCGTACGCCGACACCGCACGCGCGGTTGCGGTCATCTCGCTCTTGCTCGCGCCGCTGGCGTTTCTGCTGAAGCGCCCGGACAAACCGGCGATCGTCGCCGCAGAATAGGAGTAATCCCCGTGATCCACTTTTTCGCTTTGACGCTCGCCGTCGTGGCTCCGGCGGTCGCCGCGAGTCCGGTTCCGGGCCCCGTCGCAACCCCGCTACCGCTCGCGTCGCCTGGGATCATCGCCACCCCGAACTCGACGGCCGGCCTGATCCTTCCGGCCGTGCCGGCGGTCGCGCCGACCTTTCTCGAGCGCAAACCGCAGGAGCCCTCGGGCGAACTCGTCGGAACCAGCGGTCCTTTCGTTGGGCTCTCGCTCGACGATGCGGTCGCGATGGCACTCGCGCGCAACACCGATCTCGCCGTTTCACAATCGAACGTGCGCATCGCGAGGTTCCAAATCGTCGCGGCGCAAGGAGCCTACGATCTGCGCTTTGCTATAGCGCCGTCCTTCGGATTTCAGCAGACTCCGTCGATCAGCGTCTTCGAAGCGGGCCCCGACGGGAACCCGCTGCAGAACGTGCAGCTCGGCAACAGCGCCGCGCTCACGGCCCTGACGCCGAGCGGCGCCAACCTCTCGCTCATGACCTCGCTCTCGCGAACGAACAATAACAGCACGGTCAATAGCTTCAACCCGTACTATCAGACCGGCATCGCGTTCAACGTAACGCAGCCGCTCGCGCGCGGGAGGGCGATCGACGCGAACCGGCGCCAACTTCAACTTTCGGCGATAGGCGCCGGCATCAATAGTGCAAACGCGCTGCTGACCGCTTCGGGGACCATCGCATCCGTGCTCGACGCATACTACGATCTGGTCGCGGCCTGGCGCAACGTCGGAATCCAAGAGGACGCGCTCTTGCAAGCCAAGGCGCAGAGCGAGAGCAACGCCAGGCTCGTGCGACAAGGGGCGGCCGCACCGGTCGACGTCGTCGAATCCAATACGCAGGTCGAAGTCTTCCAAGACAACGTCTATTCGGCGATTCAGGACGTCGCGCGACTGCAGAACCAGCTCAAGCAGCTGACGCTCTCGGATCCGGCCGACCCGATCTGGACGGTCAACATCGTGCCGACCTCTCCGGTCACCGACCTTCCGCCCGAACCCTCGCTCAACGAACTGATGCTCGACGCGCTCAAGACGCGGCCCGAAGTGGCGGCGCTGCGTGGCCAAATGCAGCAGGCGAACGTCAACACCGCCTACGCCAAAGACCAAACCAAACCGCAGATCGATCTCAATCTGAACGTCAGCGAAAACGGGTTCGCGGGCAAGGAAACCCCGCTCGACCTCAACCCGCTCACGCCGCTCTTCTTTGGCCAGACGACGGCGATCAACGAATTGATCGGGCGAGTCAACACGCTGACGCCGACGCTGCCGCCGCTCGTGCCGCTGACTCCCCCGAATCTTCCGATCGTTCCCTACACGATCGGTGGCGTCAATCAGGCTTACTCCAACATGTTCGCCGGACGTTTTCCGCAGTATTCGATCTCCGCGACGGTGGGCTTTCCGCTGCGCGACCGCACCGCCGAGGCGAACTATGCGGCCGCGGTCGAGCAGCGCAGGCAGTTGCAGGTTCAGGAGGTCGCCTTGATCCAGCGCATTGCGGTCGAATCGCGCGACGCGCTGCAAGCCTACCGCTCGGCTCGTTCGCGCCTCATCGCCGCGCGCGCGGCGCGCGAGGCGGCAGAGCAAGTCGCAGCCAGCGAGTTGCGCAAGTTCCGTGCGGGTCAATCGACCACGTTCTTCGTGCTGCAGCGTCAGGTCGATCTCGCCAACCAGCGCGGACGCGAACTCCAAGCGCAGACCGATCTCGAGAAAGCGCTGGTCGAACTCGAACGGGTCTCGGGAAACATCTTGGCCGACAACCACGTCAATCTCGCGACCCTCGGAGCTGCGCCGTTGGGAAAGACGCCCCAGCTCGCGCCCTAGGTAATTTTAATTGGGTGCGGGCTTGCGTGCGACGAGGGCCCACTTCGAGGTGATCTCGACGACGTCGCGCGACTGGACCGTGCTGTGCAGCGTCCCGTCGGCCTTGTCCAGCTTCCCCGCCACGACGTGAACGGAGGTGTGCAGGTTGAGGGTCAGCGGAAGACCCGCACCCGAAGACATCGGCGCACTGGCGCCGGCTCCCGCGCTTGAGGCGTCGGGTTGCGTTGGAGGCGGAAGGTTCAACTGCGTCTTGATCTCGCCATTTGCCTGGATGTCGAAGTCGGTATCGGTGGCGGCGCTGACTTGCACCAGCACGGGAACGTCGACGCTTTGGCCGCGCGGCAGCGGTACGTTGACTTTTGTTTTCCACGAGTCGCCTGACTTGAATGCCGGCGGCGCGGAGCCGACCAGCGTCGCGATCTGGTTGAAGCGCTCGAGCACGAAGGGTGGCTGGTCGGTGTCCGAAGTGATGTCGAGGACCACGGTCCCATCTTTCGCCAAGACCACGTGGTAGGTTTCGTTCAGAGCCCCGTCCGGCAAGAAATCGAGTTCGAACGAGGCGTTTTTTCCGCGCACGAGATCGAAGCTGCCGTCCTCGTGATCTTCGCGCCCGGGTGTGTAGGTTGTCGAGGTGAAGTCGTAGATGGCTCGATCGCCGGGTTGGAGCGGAACGATTCCGATTCGGGTCGCCGCACCTGCAGCGCTGCATATGAGCAAGCCGAGAGTCGCGGCGACGAGACCTTTGGGAAGGCGAGAACGCGACATCGATTTGCGCCTACTGCGAGCCCGCGGGCTGCAATTGCGCCGCGGCCGCTTTGTCGACGAACCAGTTGAGGATGCCCTCGACCGGCCGCACGATTTGAATCGGATATGCGCTCGGATCGTATTCGGCGCCGAACACGTGCGCCAGCGCTTCGGCCTTTTCGTCTCCATCCGTCGCGATCGCGATCCGTCGCGCGGCGTTGATGACCAGAGGTGTCAGGGTGATGCGGTAGGTCGCGAACTTTTCGACGTATGGCGAGCGTACGAGCAACTCGTCGTCGGTTAACGGATCCGTACCCGGAAAGAGCGAGGCCGTATGTGCGTCGGGGCCCATCCCCAGCATGATCAGGTCGAAACGCGGCAGCGTCCCGAGCTCCGCGCACAACGCGTCGGCGTACGTCCGGGCAGCGGTTGTCGGGTCGATCTCGCCCTGCATGCGGAATATCCGGGCGGGCGCGATTGCGCGCGGCGCGAGCAGCGTCGTGCTCGCCATTTTGAAATTGGACTGGTCGTCGTCGGGCGGTACGCAGCGCTCGTCGCCGAAGAAGAAGGAGATCTTCGACCAATCCAGGTCGTCGAACGCGTTCGTGGTCAGCAGCCGGTAGGCTGCGGCGGGCGTCGAACCTCCCGCCAGCGCGACGTAGAAGCTGCCGCGCACGTCGATCGCATGACGGGCGGTGTCGGCGAAGTGCTGCGCCACGCGCAACGCGAGCGCACCCGCATCGTCGACGATTTGCAGGTTCGAAGGGGCGCCCGTCACCCGAGGATTTCGCGGACGGTGAGCAGCGACGTCTCGAAGATGTGGTCGCGGCGATCCTCGAGGATGGCCCGCTCGATCAACGACGTGTTGTCGATATTTTGGAGCGGCGCGAACCAGGGTGCCTTCGCGCGTTGTCCTTCGACGCGCAGCGCGACCACGGCGTCGTCGTCGCTGAGTTCGGCGATGTAGGTCGATCCGCTGCTGGTCAGTACGACGCGGCGCACGCGCCGTTTGTCGCCCTTCGTGACGCGCGTGAAAGGGATGCTGCGTCCGTCGCGCGCGCGGAAGCTCTCGAGACCCGCGGACTCCCAGCTCAACCGGCTCGCGAGCCAGCCTCCGAGATACAGAGCTTCCGCTTCCGAACCGCTCTCGATGTCGAGTGAAGTGAGCGAGAAGAGATCGTCTCGCAGCGCCGGCTCGTCGAAGAACTGGGCGATCATATCCTGCCAGGGCGCCAGTCGCATAAAGGCCAGATCGTGGAGCGACACGTCGGGAAAACGCGACAAGAACTCGCCGAGTTCGCGGATCGTCTCGGCGCCGGCCGCCATGCCGGAAGAATCGACCAGAACGCTCGACGCCTGCTCGGTGAGGCCGCCGAAGGTACGGCTCTGCAGCAAACGCGCGCCGGACCACCAGAGGATCGTCGGAATTTCGGGCACCGAGAGCTCCTCGACGAGAGTGTGGATCGAGCCGTGTCCCACGTCGCCGACGGCGATGTCGACGCGTTCCATGATCGTCGTGGCCCCGCACGACTCGCGAGTCGAGGTCGCGAGGTCGACCCCGCCGCCCGAGCGCGTGGAATCGAGGACGATCAGACGGCAGGGATGCTTGTCTGCAACCCGCATCGCGCGCTCGAGCACCCATTCCCGGTGCGCCGGGTCGTCGACGAAGACGACGAAATTGAGCGTCGCCACGCGGGGAGCTATGCCTTGTTCGCCGGCGGCGGCGTTTTGGCGGATGCGACGGAGTTCTTCGAGGATCGGCGAGATGTCCTCGATCGAGTCGACGTGCGCCGACATTTAGATGCGCCTCCATTCGCGGCCGTCCGCAATCAGCAAGGCATCTGCACTCTGCGGACCCTGGCTGCCGGCCAGATAATTGGGGAAATCGGTGGCGGGCGACGAGGCCCAGCGTGTCATGATCGGCGTCACCGCCTCCCAAGCGCGTTCGACTGCATCCCAGCGGGTGAAAAGCGTCGCGTCGCCGCGCATCGCGTCCCCTATCAAACGCTCGTATGCGGGCGCCGACACGACGCCGAATCCGGTACCGTAGTCGAAGTCCATCGTCACCGACCGGATGTGCATCTTGGCGCCGGGAACCTTCGCGTTGAACTTGATCGAGATGCCTTCGTCGGGTTCGATCTTCATGACGAGCGTGTTGGGCTCGATCGAATCTTGGCCTTCGCCGAAGATCCGGTGGGGAATGCGCCTGAAGGTCACGGCGATTTCGGAGTTCTTCCGGGCTAGACGCTTGCCGCTGCGTAAGTAGAAGGGCACGTCGGCCCAGCGCCAATTGTCGATGTAGAACTTCACGGCGGCGTACGTCGGCGTGCTCGAATTCGGGTCGACGCTCGGTTCCTCGCGGTAACCCGGCACCGGCTTGCCTTCGATGAGCCCCGGACCGTATTGTCCGCGCGCCGACATCTTGGGTACCTGATCGACCGTCACGGGACGCAAGGCCGATAGCACCTTGAACTTCTCGTTGCGGATGTCGTCCGCGTTCTGCGAGATCGGCGGTTCCATGGCAACGAGCGCGAGCAGGTTGATGACGTGGTTTTGGATCATGTCGCGCAGCGCGCCGGAAGTCTCGTAGTAACCGCCGCGGCCCTCCACGCCGACGGTTTCCGCCGCGGTGATCTGCACGCAGTCGACGTAGAGCCGGTTCCAGATCGGCTCGAAGATCATGTTGGCGAAGCGCAGCGCCATGATGTCTTGGACCGGTTCTTTGCCGAGATAGTGGTCGATCCGGTAGACGTGCTTCTCGTCGAAGACCTTCATGACTTCGGCCTGCAAAGCGCGCGCCGACGGGAGATCGGTGCCGAAGGGTTTCTCGACGATGATGCGCGACCAGCCCGTGGCCTGGTCCTTAGGCCCGAGACCCGCGTTGTTGAGTTGCTGGATGACTTTGGTGAAGACCGAGGGCGGCGTCGCCAAATAGAAGAGCCGGTTTCCCAACGTCCCGAACTTCTGATCGTTTTCCTCGAGCTGCTGGCGCAGTTTGGTGAACGCACTGGCATCGTCGAAGTCGCCGCTGATGTAGCTCAGGTGATTGGCGAAGTCGGTCCAGAGGGGATCGCGCGCCGGCCCGCTTCGAGAAAACTGATCGACCGAAGCCTTCATCTGATCGCGGAACTGTTCGGAAGTCAGAGCGTTGCGCGAGAAGCCGACGATGGCGAAGTTGGTCGGAAGCACGTCGCCGAGCCGCAAGTTGTACATCGCCGGCATCAGCATGCGTTTCATGAGATCGCCGCTGGCGCCGAAAAAAACGATCGAACACGGGTCGGAGATCCGGTTCGAGTCGAGCCCCTCGCGCAGCGGGTTCGGTGTTACGCCGCCCGCGACGCCGTCTGCCGGGCGCTCGAGGGTTTTCAGATCGGTCGTCATCGGCTTAAGCGCTCCATTACATTACGGTTTCCAGATTAGGCTTTGACCAGCAGGGCATCCTGGATTGCGTCCAAGAGCGCCGCCAAACCTTGCTCGACCGGAACCTTCAACGCGATTCGCGCTCCGCGGCGCCGGCGGTCGTCGAGCGATTTGAAATCACCGAGAGCCTGCGCGTGCAGGAGCGTCGCGAAACTTTCACGTCCCGGGATTGCGAGATCCGTAACCGGCTCGGCGGTCAACTCGATGAAAACGCCCGCGTTCGGACCGCCTTTGTGGAGCTGACCGGTCGAATGCAAAAAGCGCGGTCCGAAGCCGGCGGTCGTCGCGACCGCGAGCGCGTTGCGCACGACGCGGCGGATGTCATCGAGCGCCTGCGCGTTTCGCGGATTCATCTCGAGAAACGCGTTGAAGGCGACGAAGTCGCCGGGTCCGGCCCCTCCAAGAATTGCGGCGAGCGCGCTTTGCAAGCTCTCCCCGAGCGCGACGTCGCGCGATCCGGAAAGCGGATAAAGCGCAGCCCACGCCTCTGCGCGGGCCGGCGCGGGTTCTGGAAACTTGCCGCTCGTTTTGTAGGTGTCGACGATGCTTGCCGCGTTGTCCTTCGATTCTTGTACGTCGGGCTGGTCGAACGCATCGACGCCGAGGATCGCTCCGGCCGTCACGGTTGCGATCTCCCAAAGCGCGAATTGCCGGCCGAGATCGAGCCGGTCGTTCATGCTCAGCCTCACGACCGGATGTCCGGCGTTTTCCAACACCTGCAAACGCTTTTCGATGTCGGACGCATCCGCGGCCCCAGCGACGAGCTCGCTCTGCGGTAAACCGTTGCCGACGTAGACGAAGACCCTATCTTGACCGTAGTCTTCGGGGCTGCCGAGAGGCTCGCCGTCGATCGGGACGATGCCTGTGCCGCTCTTGCCGGTGCTCTCGGCGAGCAGTTGCTCGACCCACGCGCCGAAAGCGCCGAGCGCAGGATGCGTCACGATCGTAACTTTGTCGCGGCCGGTTTTCGCGAAGAGTCCGAGCGTGGCGCCGAGGCGTACCGCTTCGGCCTCGGCGAGCGGCGTCGTGCGCGAATTCGCGGCGAGTTCCGCCAGGCCGCGATCGAGCAGAGCGGCAACGTCGTAACCCGCCAAGGCGCCCGGCACGATCCCGGAGTACGACAGCGCCGAATAGCGCGCGCCGACGTTTGGATCGCTCTCGAAAACCCGCCGGAACCCGAAGGGTTGAGCGTCGCGCGCAAGCCACGTGCCCGTACCGGTAATCGCAATGAAGTGCTTGCCGGCCGCGTCGGCGCCGACCACTTTGCTCAGCCGATCGAAGAAATACCGAAGGAAAACCTCAGGCTCGGTCGTGGTCCCGCTTTTCGTAGCTACGATGAAGAGCGTCGTCTCGAGGTCGAGTTTCTGCTCGAGCGCGGCGATCTGGTCGGGGTTGGTGGAATCGAGGACGTGCAGCTCGGGATAGCCGGCCACCTTTCCGAAAGTCGCGCGCAACGCGCCGGGCGCGAGCGAGTTCCCGCCGACGCCGAGCACGACCACGTGCGCGAAGCGCTTCGCGCACTCCGCTGCGAAAGAAGTCAAGTCGGCAACGCCTTCGGCAACGTGCGCGGCAGCGTCGAGCCAACCGAGCGGCTGCGCCGGATCGCTTTTCCAAAGCTTCGCGAGAAAGTCGTCCTGCGCCAGACGTGCCAAAGTCGCATCGAGTTCGAGCGGCGTGCTGCCGCGCGCCGGCGCGATGCGCCGCCCGTCTCCGCGGACCCGCCGCTTGGTTTCGATCGCGTCGAGAACCGCGGCGTACGAGTCGGCGAACGCCTTCACGCCCTCGACTTGCAGCCGCTGGGTTACGTCGAACATCGAGATCTGCGCCGCGGCGAGCTGTTCGAAGACCGAGCGGGCGGCGTCCAGACCGCTTTCGACGCTGTCGGGCCGAATGACGCCGCGCGTCATCAGAATGTCGAGGGTGCCGGGAGGAACGGTGTTAACGGTGTTCTTTCCGACGAGCTCTTCGACGTAGAGCAAGTCGGAATAGGCGCGATTTTTGGTTCCGGTGCTGGCCCAAAGCGGGCGCTGAACGAGGGCGCCCTTGGCGCGCAGCCGCTCGAAGCGCTCGCCTTCGAAAAGACGCTTGTAGCGCTGATAGATCAGCTTGAGGTTGGCAACGCCCGCTTTGCCGAGGAGGCTCTTCAACTGCGAATGTCCGGCCTCGATGCGCTCCCCGAGCAGCTTATCGACGGCCGTGTCGATGCGGCTGACGAAGACGCTCGCGACCGAACCGATGCGGTCGATCCGATCGCCCGCCGCACCCCGCACCTCGAGACCTTCTAAATAGGCGACCGCGGCGGCCTCGTACGTATCCGCTGAAAAGATCAAGGTGACGTTCACGTTGATCCCCGCTCCCACGACCGCCGAAATCGCCGGAATGCCCTCCGGGGTCGCCGGAATCTTGATCATCACGTTCGGCCGATCGACCGTTCGCCACAGACGCTTGGCGGCTTCAATCGTCGCCTGCGTGTCCCTCGCCAAGAGCGGCGAGACCTCGAGGCTTACGAAGCCATCGCGGCCCGAAGTCAGGTCGTAAAGCGGCCGGAATTCGTCGCAAGCGTGCCGGATGTCGTCGATCGCTAGCGCTTCGAATACCTCGACCGCGCCGCTTTCGGATTCGAAGAGGTCGCGCAGTTGCGCGTCGTAGTCGGTGCTGCTCCCGATCGCCTTCTCGAAGATGGTCGGATTCGAGGTCATGCCGCGCAAGCCGAGCTCGATCAGCGCGTGCAGTTCGCCTGACGAGAACATGCTGCGCCGGATGTTGTCGAGCCAAACGCTCTGGCCGGCGGCAGCAAGCTGTTGAAGCTGGACGTTCACGTCGCTCAGGTCTTCGCGAGCAGTCCCGAGGCGACCGCGGCCACCGCCTCGGCGGTGAAGCCGAGAGCCTTTGCGATTTCGGCCGCGGGGGCTGAGAAACCGAAACGATCTATCCCGATCGCGATGCCGCGCTCGCCGATCCAGCGGTGCCAGCCGAAAGTCGCGCCCGCCTCGATCGAGACTCGGGCCGCAACCTCAGCCGGGATCACCGATTCGCGATACGCATCGTCCTGCGCGGCGAAAAGATCCATCGAAGGCATCGACACGACGCGCGTTGCGGTTCCGCCGGCTTCGAGAAGCTTCGCCGCTTCGACCGCGAGCGAGACTTCCGATCCCGTAGCGATGAGGATGATGTCGGGCTGCTTGTCGCCTCCGCTCAAGACGTAGGCTCCGCGCGCGATGTCGAAGCTGCGTTCGCCGAGGAACGGCACCTTTTGACGCGTCAACACGATCGTGCTCGGGCCTTCGTGCGCGATCGCGAATTTCCACGCCTCGAGGGTTTCGAGCGAATCGGCCGGACGGAGCGTCACGAGGTTCGGGGTTGCCCGAAGGGTCGCGAGTTGTTCGATCGGCTGGTGCGTCGGGCCGTCTTCGCCCAAGAACACCGAGTCGTGAGTAAAGACGAAGATAACCTTCGATTCGCTGAGCGCCGCCAGACGAACCGGCGGTTTCATGTAGTCGACAAAGTTGAAGAACGTCGCCGTGAACGGAAGATTCCCGCCGTGCGCCGCGATTCCAACCGAGACTGCGCCCATCGCGTGTTCGCGGATACCGTAATGAATGTTGCGGCCTTCGTAGTTCCCCGGTTCGAAATCGCCGAGACCCTTGAGATAAGTCTTCGTCGAAGGATCCAAGTCTGCCGAGCCGCCGATGAGCTCCGGAAGCTCTGCGGCGATCGCATTCATCACGGTTCCGCCGGCGTCGCGCGTCGCGACGCCCCCGTTTTCGGCGGTGAAGGCCGGCCAGGGAAGTTTCGCGGGCAGCGTCCCGGCTTGGGTGCGCTCCCATTGCGCGCGTAGCTGGGGATTCTCGTTCTTCCATGCGGCGAGCGCTGTGTTCCAAGTTTGCTCCGCCACCGCGCCGCGCGTCCCGCGTTCGCGCCACCACGACATCACCTCGGGAGGCACGTAGAAGTCCGGCTCGAGCGGCCAGTCGAAAAATTCTTTGGTTTTCTTGACGTTGTCGACACCCAGCGGTTCGCCGTGCGCCGAAAACGTGTCGGCGCGTGGCGAGCCGTAGCCGATGATCGTGCGAACCGCGATGAGCGAAGGACGCGGGTCGGCTTTCGCTGCCGCGATAGCCGAGTCGATCGCGAAGACGTCGTTGCCGTCATCGTGCGAGACTTGCTGCGTGTGCCAGCCGTACGCGGCGTAGCGCGCCAGCACGTCCTCCGTGAAGGTTACCTCGGTCGGAGCTGCGAGCGAGATGTGGTTGTCGTCGTACAGCACGATCAATTTTCCGAGGCGCAGGTGGCCGGCGAGCGACCCAGACTCAGCCGAAACGCCTTCCATCAGGTCGCCGTCGCTCGCGATGACGTAGGTATGATGGTCCACGATTTTCTGATTTCGATTGTACACGGCGGCGAGGTGCGCTTCGGCGATCGCGAGCCCGACCGCGTTCGCGACGCCCTGGCCGAGCGGCCCGGTCGTCACCTCGACGCCGGCGGTCATGTGCGACTCGGGGTGGCCCGGCGTCTTGCTCTCGAACTGCCGGAAATTCTTGAGATCGTCGAGCGTCAGCCCAGCGCCCGTCAAGTAGAGCAGCGAGTAGAGCAGCATCGAGCCGTGCCCGGCGCTCAGGACGAAACGGTCGCGATCGGGCCACCGCAGATCCGCGGCATTGAACTTGAGATGGTTCGCCCAGATAGCGTAGGCCATCGGCGCCGCGCCCAGCGGCAGACCGGGATGGCCGGAGTTCGCTTTTTGAACTCCGTCGATCGAGAGCATGCGGATCGCGTTGATGCGCTTCTGGACGTCGCTGTCGGCCGGCACCGGTTGCCTCTTTTCGAAGGAAATTGCGGACTCGCTCGTTTCGCCGCCGGAGACGCCGTTCCCCGACGCCGCCCGCTTGAGGGCTTCGAACGCTTTTCAGGCAGGCATTTTACCCACGTCGCCGCCCGGAAATCGTCTCTGGTCCAAGATCGAGACCTTCGGAACGCACGCGCAGATCGACGTAGTAAACGACGAAGAACGCCCACGAAAAAACAAGGTAGAAGAGCTGGACGACTACGGCTACGAGAACGGCGAGGATCGCGACGAGCGGGGGATTCCAGGAAAGAAGCCACGCGAAGCCGCGCACGGGCAGCTGCGCACAAACAGTCACCATCACGCCGCCTAGTGCGATCAGCGCCCCGTAGACGAATGTCGTACGCGCGTGACCTCCTCCAATCGAACGGTCCCAGCCGCGTAACCATGACTCGACGGCTGAACTCCACTCGCCGATACAGCCGACGAATGCGACGCCCCCGACGCACGCCGCGAAGCCGTACGCGACAATCAGAGCGAGCAACACGACCATCGTCAAGAAGAACGCGGCCACCTCTCCGTTCGGCGTCGAGAAGAAGGGCGAGGAGAACTGCGGGTTGCTAAGAGCTGCGAATACGGCGATGGCCGGGACACTTACGACGGTGAAGTACGTCAGCATCAGCAGGCTCAATTGCAGCCACGTCCGCCGAACGCCGGTCAACATTCGCGAAAGGCGTGCGGGACGCCCGAAGTACACGTCGAGCAGGACGGTCACCACTGAGGCGACCCCCGCGACGACCCCCGCGAACAGAAAGAACGATCCCAGAATCACGGGACCCAGACCCGGCACGTGCGCATGGGTCGAGACGAAAACGATGAGCCAAGCGCCGCCGAATCCAACCGCGATAGCGATCAGTGAGGCGGCGCCGGCCGGCACGATCGTCCGCATAGCGAGCGATGACGCGCGGTCGACGATTTCTCCGAGCGAGAGCGGCCGGAGCGGCGGCCTCAAGGCAGCTTCGTGTAGTCGCTCGGGATCTCGAACAGGTTGCGGTCGAGCACACCCAGGGCGTGAACGTTGCCGCGTTCGGTGAGGAACGAAAAGCTCTGTGGCGCGCTGCTGGGCCGGCCCGAAGCCGCGCCGCCGGACGAACTTAGTGTCATGAGGGAGTACAGGGCCAGCTTGCCCGACGGCTCGGGAGGTCCGCTCGAAGACTCGGTTACGGTCGGCCGGCAGCCGCCGCGGGCGACCATCTGTGTTGGTTCGCGCGGGTACGAGCGCGCCGGGGTCGCCGTGAAGTCGACCGGGCAGAGGGCGTGCGGTTGCACGAAACCGGAGAGATACTGATCGTGCGTCACGCTGAACGAGCCGTTGCGACACGAGCCCGTGGCCTGGCTCATGGCGATCGCGTTCGTGGACGCAAAGTGCGACGTGTTGATCCCGTCGATCAACATCGTGCCCAGCGCGCGCACGGTGCGCGTCAGAGCGAGGATGCCGCTGCCGGGCGGTTCGGGACTGGCCGCCGGTGACGGATGACGCGCGGGCCCCGGAACCGGCGCCGCTACGTTTGCGGTGGGCGAGGGCGAGGTATCGACGATGCGATAGGTCTTCTTGTCGAGATCCAGCTCGACCAATTGATGCAGGTCGCATTTGCGGATCGTCGCGGTCTTGGCGAGAATGTCGTCGACGCGGGTCCAGCTTCCGTAGAACGAATAGCGCTCGACGCGACCTTGCGTGAGGCTGGCGAGCTCGGCGAACGCCGGACCGAGCATGCGCGTCATGGCGTTTGAGAGCTGATCGCCCGCGAGGTCGCTGAGGTTTCCGCTCACGATTGCGCCGATCAGGCCGTGCTTCTTTTTCGGCTCTGGGGACGGGCTCTCGATCGCCGCGACGTCGGCCGCAAACGAGCCCGGCGGCGGCGGCGTCGCGGGCGCCGCCAAGAGGCGGTCGATTTCGTCGTACTGCATCCCGCTCGACGTCGGAGCGGCGAACGCATAGAGGGTTCCGGCGCCGGCCAGAAATGCGAACGAGACGAGCGATAAGAAGCGTTTCACGCCGATCCCAAGTCACCGCAGAAAGGATAGGAGGTCTTTGCGGGCGCCGTGGAGGCCCTCCTTCGGTAGGAGTTTCGGCGAACCGGATGTACCTCGCGCGGATGGAGCATGGACGAGCGGTCGAATTGCGGGCGCGTATCGAGGCCTTGAGCGCGGACGCAACGGGCTTGCGTGGTGCAGACGGAGCGGCGGTCGACGAGGTGATCGACGCGCTCGACGTCGGTGCGCTGCGCGTTTGCGAGCCCGAAGCCGGCGCTTGGGTGACCCACGCCTGGATCAAGCAGGCGATCTTGCTCTACTTCCGGCGCTGGGACAGCGTCGTCGTCGGGGAGCACAGCTATCCTGAATCTGCGGCACGTTATCGCGCGCTGCCGCCGAGTTTCTTCGATAAGCTTCCAACGAAGCGCAACTTCGAAGCGCTCGGCGCGCGCTGCGTTCCGCCCGGCGTGGCGCGCTACGGTTCGTTCATGGGCCGCGGCTCGATCTTGATGCCGGGCTTCATTAACATCGGCGCCTACGTCGACGAGGGATCGATGGTCGATACGTGGGCCACGGTCGGCTCGTGCGCGCAGATCGGGAAGGACGTGCACTTGGCGGGCGGCGTCGGCATCGGCGGCGTCCTCGAACCTCCCCAGGCTCAACCGGTGGTTGTCGAAGACGGCGCCTTCGTCGGTTCGCGCTGCGTCGTCGTGGAGGGAATCTTTGTCGGTCGCGAGGCGGTTTTGGGTGCCGGAGTCGTTTTGACGTCGAGCACGCCGATCGTCGACGTCCGCGGTCCGAAGCCGGTCGTGAGCCACGGCCGCATCGAACCGCGTTCGGTCGTCATTCCCGGCTCGCTCCCCAAGGACTTTCCGGCCGGCTCGTTTGGAGTACCCTGTGCGCTCGTCATCGGCGAACGCACCGCCTCGACCGACCGGAAGACGTCGCTCGAACGGGCAATTCGAGACTACGGAGTTGCACTATGAACCCTGCCGTCGAATCCATCGGCGGATCCATCATCCGGGCGCTGCACGCACGGCGCAAACCCGGCTCGATCGACCTCGGTCTCGGCGAACCGACCTTGCCTCCGAACGTCGCGTACTTCGAGCGCGCCACCGAATGGATAGGCGAACATGGCTGCCGCTATTCGACCAATATCGGTCACGACGACCTGCGCGAGCTGATCGCAGCGCACTATGCCTATCCGGCGCTCGACGACAAGGCGAACGTCTGCATGATGACTGGTTCGCAAGAAGCGGTCTACGTCGCGATGAAGGCGCTGCTCGATCCGGCGCGCGACGAAGTGCTGCTGGTCGAGCCGGCCTTTCCCGTTTACGCGAAAATCGCCCAGGTCGAGGGCATCCATTTGCGCCGGGTGACGATGGATCCGAGCGACGACTGCGCCTTCGACGCCGAGCGCATTTTGGACGCCCTCGGCCCGCGTACGCGTCTGGTCGTGCTGTGCTCGCCCTGCAATCCGACGGGCCGGGTCATCTCGAAGGCGGCGGTGGGGCGCATCGCGCAAGCGCTGCTCGCGCGCGAAGGCGCTCCCGTCTACGTTCTGCACGACGAGATCTATCGCGAGCTCACGTACAGCGCGGACGCCGGCGAGTTCGGCAAAGTCTATCCATACACCATTGCGGTGAACTCGCTTTCGAAGAGCAACGCCTTAACCGGCTTGCGGATCGGCTGGCTGATCGCGCCGCGCGACGTGATGCCCGGGATCGTGAAGATGCACGGCTGGGCCACCTCGTGCGCGAGCACGTTCGCGCAGCGCGTCGCCTTTGAGATCTTCGCGGCAGGCGACCTGCGCGGTCACGCCGAGTGGTACGCCGGCCAGCGTAAGGCCGCGCTCGCCGCGGCGCGTGCCGAGGGGTTGAGGTCGATCGAACCGGAGGGCGCGTTTTATTTGTGCCTCGAGGTCGGCGCGGAGGATACGCTCGGTTTCGTCGAGCGGCTCATCGACGAGAGCGACGTCGTCGCCATCCCCGGCCACATCTTTTCGCCCTCGCTGCGCGGCTGGTTGCGGACGAGCTTCGTCGCATCCCCCGACGACATCCGCCGAGGCTACGCTCGCATCGCCGAACTCGCCGCGAAGGTTCGGGAGGAGCATCGTCCTTCGGAGCTGGCGCCGGGCTTACGTTCGTAAGCGCCGGATCCGCTAACTCCGGTTGCGGCCGCGAGTAAAGACGATCGCCAGCGATGCGACGACCGCGGCGACGCTGATGGCGGGATGCGCGCGCAGGTAGAGCCGTGGTGCGTTCGGGGCGCCCGAGAGGAGGATCGTGAGCTCGACGCCCCAGAGCAGCGCGATGAGCACGAGGAGTGCGACGTGCAGGCGGGGACGATCGAGCAGAATGAACGCGATCGCGCCGAAGAGCGCGACTCCGACGACGGCGAGGTCGAGGTAGAGGCGCACGGGATCGTTCACGCTCGCCGGAGTACCGAGGCGTCAATCCCCAGCGAGCGGGCTGCGACGGCTTCCAACGCTGCGCGCGGGACGAGGCCGATCGTCTCGCTGCGCGCGATCGGGATTCCGCGGCGTGCCGCGCGCCGGCGGATGAATTCGAAGACCCGGTAGAGCGGAACGGCGCTCGGAGCGGTGAGGTTGCACGAGACCTGAACGTGTCCGGCATCGAGTGCGATGCCGAGTGCGCGTACGCTGCGCAAGCCGCCGCTTCGCTCGCGCAGTTCGCGCGCAATTTCTCGCGCGGCGCGTACGTCGCCGCCGGCCAAAACGACGTTGAACGCGATCAAGATCGGCCGTGCGCCGGCGGCCACCGAACCTGCGCTCGGATGCGCGCGCACCTCGCCGACGTCGGGCGGCCCGGTAGGATGCTCCGCGGCGATCAAACCTTCAAATTGGCCGGCGCGCACGTCCGCCAGAAGACGACGGGCCGGGCTCGTCGCCGCGGCTCCGTAGAACATCGTGGGTACGCCGGTTCGCTCCCAGATCTTCAGCGCGCTTTCGCGCGCGAGTTCGACCGCTTCGCTCATGCGTGCCGTTCCGAGCGGCACGAACGGCAGGACGTCGAGCGCGCCGATGCGCGGATGCGCGCCACGGTGCCGGCGCAGATCGATACGCGCCGTCGTTACTTCGGCCAGTGCCAGCGCCGCGCGCGAGACCTCCTCGCGCGTTCCGAAAAACGTGAAGACCGAACGGTTGTGGATCGGGTCGCTGGTACGATGCGCGAGCAACGCGCCGGCCCCTTCGATCGCCGCGGCGCACGCCTCCACCACGGCCGCGTCGCGACCTTCCGAGACGTTGGGCACGCATTCGAACAGCGCCGCCACGTCAGCCGAGGACGGCGGCGATCGCGCTCGCCACATCGGGAACTGCGGTCGATCCGTCGCGTTCTTTCGCATTGCCCGGCGGTGCGACGATCGCCTCGAAACCGAGTTTGCGCGCCTCGGCGATGCGCCGCGCGCGCTGGGCGACGGGCCGCACCTCGCCGGAAAGCCCGAGCTCGCCGAACGCCGCGGTCGCGGGCGGCAAGGGGGTCCCCCGGAATGCGGAGGCTACCGCTAAGGCGATACCGAGATCGGCCGCCGGCTCGACGACCCGCAGACCGCCCGCGACCGATGCGTACACGTCGAACGCTCCCAGGTGCATCCCCGCGCGACGTTCGAGCACCGCGAGAATCATCGCGAGCCGGGAGCGATCGACGTTCGCCGCCAGACGCTGAGGAGTTCCGTACGCGGTCTCGCCGACGAGCGCCTGAATCTCGACGAGAACCGGGCGCGAGCCGACGATGCTCGCCACGACGCACGATCCGCTCGGGCGCTCGCGTGTGCGCCCGCCCAGGAACAGTTGCGAAGGGTTGCGCACTTCGTGCAAACCGCGTTCGTCCATCGAGAAAACGCAAATCTCGTCGGCACTTCCGAAACGATTCTTATGCGCCCGAACGATGCGATGCTCGGCGCCGTTGTCGCCTTCGAAGTACAGCACGGTATCCACCAGGTGCTCGAGCAGACGCGGACCGGCGATCGAACCGTCCTTCGTCACGTGTCCGACGAGAAAAGTCGCGCAGCCCGTCGTCTTGGCGAAGGTCATCAGCGCCGCGGCGCAATCGCGCACTTGCGCGACGCTCCCCGCGAATGACTCCACCTCCGGCAGCGACATGGTTTGAATCGAATCCACGATCAGCGCTCGCGGTCGCAACGTATCCATCTGCTCGAGGATCGCGCGCAGGTCGGTCTCGGGAAAGAGCAGCAGTTCGCCGGCTGCCCCGAGTCGCGCCGCACGCAACTTCGTCTGCGCGGCCGACTCTTCGCCGCACACGTACACCGCAGGCCCGGCATGTTGGGCTAAGTAGGTCGCGATTTGGAGAAGCAACGTCGACTTGCCGGCCCCGGGCGGTCCGCCGATCAAAACGAGACTCCCCGGCACGATCCCGCCTCCGAGCAGCGCGTCGAATTCCACGAAACCGCTCGAGAGGCGCTCGCCGTGCACCGGCGAGACGTCTGCTAGGCGCACCGGTGCGGCGGGCGCGTTCGAGCCGCGCAGTGCGGCCGGCCTCGCCTTCGCCGGAAGCGGAGCCTCCGCGAAGGTGTTCCAAGCTTCGCAGGCGGGACAACGTCCGAGCCAGCGAGTCGACTCGTGTCCGCAGGCCGAACAGAAGAAGAGCGTGCGCGCTTTCGCCATGCTAGTCAGCAACCGTTCGGGCGACGAGCCCCGAGTTCCCGATGCGCTTACGCGCGATCGACGTTAGCGATGTCCGCCGGAGAACCCATGCATGGCGCCGCCCATCCCGCCACCACCGGTCATGTGGCCGGTCGAACCGTGATAGCCGCCGCTATAGCCGCCGCGATATCCGTTGCTGTAGCCGCCGCGATAGCCGTTGCTGTAGCCGCCGCGATAGCCGTTGTAGTAGCCTCCGCGATATCCGTTGCCGTAGTAGCCTCCACGATATCCATAGTACCCGCCGTGGTATCCGTAGTAGCCGCCGTGGTATCCGTAATAACCGCGATATCCGTAATAATTTCCGAAGTAGAACGCGGCGCTAAACGCAAGACCGAGACCGAACGCCGCGACCGGATAGTACCACGGGTACACGCCGTAATAACCGGGATAGCCGTAGTAACCGGGATAGCCGTAGTACGACGGGTAAGCCTGACCGCCGCCGTAGCCGTAGCCATACGCCGATGGATCGGGAGCGCTCGAGATCGAGTAGGGCGTATCGATCTGAAGTGCAACGAACGTCTTGCCGGACGTGTATCCGCTGACCGTGATGCGCATGCCCTCGATCAGACGCAGTCCCGTCGGATTGATGATCGTGCCGTCACGCAACTGCACGTTGTCGACGAAGCCGCGATCGTCGCTCAAGAACAGCGTGTACTTCCCGTCGAAACTCGACACCGTTCCGGTGATGGACTCATGGGCCGGCGCCGCCTGCGCGGGCCGCGCGTATGAGGGCAAAGCTTGCGCGTTTGCAACGCACGGCGCAACGAGTGCCGCGAGCACCAGCGTTGCGAGGAGTTTCCTGGGAACGGACCGCGCAGACTCGAACATGACAGCCATCCTTATTCTCTTAACGCACGACGCTGCCCTGGAGTTGCCGTTGCCGTCAAGGTTACAGTGCAGGCGGCGAGAACGCAGGCGCACGCAATGAGTGCCTTCGCGCACGTCGCGATCGACGGCCCGGCCGGCAGCGGTAAGACGACCGTCGCGCGCGCGCTCGCACGCCGGCTCGGCATTCTCTATCTCGACACCGGGGCGATGTACCGGGCGCTGGCGCTCGCCGTGCTGCGGGCCGGGCTCGACCCGGGCGATGAGAGCGCCGTCGAACGGCTGGCTCGCCTGCGGCCGATCCGGGTCGTCTTCGAAGCGTCGGCGCCGCACGGCTACCGAGTGTTCGCCGGCGCCGACGAGTTCGGCGACGAACTCGACGGCAACGAGGTGAGCCGCGTCGTCTCACAAGTGGCGGCCCACCCGCGCGTTCGCGAGCTGATGGTCGCAAGCCAGCGCGAGATCGCCGCCCGCGGTCCCGTCGTCATGGCCGGTCGCGATATCGGTACCGTCGTTCTGCCCGCGGCGCCGGTCAAGATTTTCCTGACGGCTTCACGCGATGCGCGCGTGGCCCGCCGACTCTCCGAGCTCAGCGGACGCGGTGCGGACATCGCGCTCGACGAGCTGCGGGCCCAGATGTCCGAGCGCGACCGGCTCGACGAGAACCGGGCCGTTGCGCCCTTGAAAGCGGCCCCGGGCGCCGTCGTCATCGATTCGAGCCGCCTCGGCGTGGACGAGGTCGTCGAGCAGATCGCCGCGCTCGTCGCGGCAGCGGCCCGGTGAACGCCCCCTTTTACGCCTTCAGCCGGGGTCTCGTCCGCCTGGTGCTACGGGCCGGCTGGCGCCTCAGAGTCGTCGGCGCGGAGCGCGTCCCGCTCACGGGACCTCTCATCGTGGCCTGCAACCACGTCTCGTATTTCGACCCGCCGGCCTTGGGCGCGGCCGCCCCTCGGCCTATCCGTTACATGGCCAAGACCGAGCTTTTCAAGCTACCCCTCCTCGGGCCGGTGATCGCCGCCCTGGGGGCCTACCCGGTCGACCGCTCGCGCGGCGACGTCGCGGCGATCAGGCGCTCCCTCGATGTGCTCAAGACCGGCGCCGCATTGGGTATCTTCCCGGAGGGAACCCGGAATCCGACCGGCTCGATCGCGCCGCAATCCGGCGTCGCGCTGCTCGCCGCCCTGTCGGGCGCCACGGTTCTCCCGGCGTACGTCGACGGCACAACCGATCCGAAACGCTTTGGGCGCATAACCGTCGTGTTCGGTGAGCCCCTTCAACTCACGCGGACCCAGAAAGCGAGGCGCGAAGACTTGGCGAAGCATACGGACGAGATCATGACCCGCGTCTTCGAGCTCCGAGAAAGGCTCTAGTGCAGATCAAGAAGGCCAAGACCCAAGGGTTCTGTTTCGGCGTGGCGATCACGTTGAAGAAGGCCGAAGAGACCGTTGCATCGGTCGGCGACGTCACGACGCTCGGGCATATCGTGCACAATCCGCAAATGGTGCGCTCCTTCGAAGAGAAGGGTCTGCGCAACGCCGACTCGGTCGACGATGTCGACTCGGGAACGCTCTTCGTGCGGGCACACGGTTTACCGGTCGAAGTCTTCGAAACGGCCAACCGCAAGGGGCTTCAGATCGTCGACGCGACGTGTCCTATGGTCACGAAGATTCACGTCCAAGCCGAGAAGCTGCGCGCCGACGGTTACAAGATTCTGGTCGTCGGCGATCCGAACCATCCTGAAGTCAAGGGGACGCTCAGCCACGTTCCGGGCGCCTGGTGCATCCAAGGCCCCGACGACGTCGATGCGCTGCCGCGGGCGAGCAAAGTCGGTGTCGTCGTGCAGTCGACGTGGTCGGGCGCCGGCTTCACCGAGATCGTGCAAAAGCTCAGTTCGAAATACTACGAAGTGCGCGCCGTCAATACGATCTGCACCGACACGCACAACCGTCAGTTCGAAGCCGCACAGCTCGCGAAAGAAGTAGAAGTCATGGTCGTCGTGGGCGGCAAAACGTCGGCCAACACCAAACACTTAGCCGATCTCGCGGCAACGCAGGGTGCCCGGTCGTACCACATCGAGGGTCCCGACGAACTGCAGCCGCAATGGTTTGACGGCGTTGCCGTCGCCGGTTTGATGTCGGGCGCGTCGACGCCCGGATGGCTCGTCGATCGCGTCGAGGAGCGCATGGAGGCACTCAGCCGTCGAGCTAGTTAGCGTCATCGAGGCCCATCTCGCGCGCACGATCGAGCGGCACCGCGGATCGTCTCCGATATACGAGATGATCCGCTATCATTTCGGTTACCATGCTGCCGGGGAGTCGATGTCCGGGAAGCGCTTACGACCCCAGCTTCTCCTGCGCACGGCGCTGGCCGAGGGGGGAACCGTAGAATGTGCGCTCGACGCGGCGGTGGCGATCGAGATTTTGCATAACTATTCGCTCGTTCATGACGATATTGAAGACGGCGACGAACTGCGCCACGGCCGAACGACGCTCTGGGCCCATTTCGGCGCCCCGCACGGGATCAACGTGGGGGATGCGCTCTGCGCGATCAGTTACCTCACCCTGCTGCACGAGGAGGCCGTCGTTCCGAGCAACCGCGTCGTCGAGATGTTGCACGTGCTTCACGAAGCAAACCTGCGAATGTGTGAAGGCCAAGGCCTGGACATCGGCTTCGAAACGTTGCCGACCGTCTCGATGGACCAATATCTCGAAATGATTGCCGGAAAGACGGGCGCGCTCTTTGCCGCCTCGTGCGAACTAGGCGCGCTCGCCGCCGGGGCCGAACCGGCTCGCGCCGCCGAATACGCGAAGCTCGGCCGCGCGTACGGCCGCGCCTTTCAGATCCGCGACGACGTCCTCGGGACCTGGGGTTCGAGCCGAGTTACCGGCAAGCCCAGCGGGGCCGACATCGCGCGCCGCAAGTGGAGCTTTCCGGTGGTCTGGGCCCTCGGCACGCCACCTTCGTCCGACCGCGATATCATTGCTCGGGCTTACGAGCGCTGCTCGCGACTCGAATCCGGCGGCATCCCCGAGGTGATCGGCGCGCTCGAGCGTCTCGGCGCTCGCGTCGCTGCCGACGAGATGCACGACCGCGCGCTGGCCGAAGCGGACGAGATCGCGGGGCGCGCCGCGCTCGACCGCGAGAACGCGATTCGCAATTTCCTCGCGCGCGGAGCGCGGCGCGTTGCGTAGCGCGGTCCGCACTGCCGGCGCGGCGCTCGAACGTGCCGACCGCTCGGCGCTCAGCGAGACGCTCATCCTCGGCGGAATCTTGTTCGCCGGCTTTCTCATCCGGCTGGTTTTCATCCACGCCGACGGTTTCAAGAACGACGTCGGCACGTTCGAGGCGTGGGCCTTGACGCTGGCCGAACATCCGATGCGCGAGTTTTACGACAAGGCCGGCTTCGCCGACTATCCGCCCGGGTATTTCTTCGTGCTGTGGGGCGTCGGACACGTGTACAAACTCGTCGTTCACGCCGGCGGCGATCCCGGCTACGGGCTCCTGAAGATCTTCGTCAAGCTTCCCGCGATCCTCATGGATCTCGTCGACGGGTATTTGATCTTCGCGATCGTGCGGCGCTTCGCGTCGCTCTCGTGGGCGTTCGCCGCGATGGCGTTGTTCGTGTTCAATCCGGCCGTCATCTTCATATCGGCTTACTGGGGTCAAGTCGACTCCGTGGCGGCCGGAGTAACCCTCGCCGCGCTGCTCTTTATCGTTAACGCGGACCGTGCGAGTCGCACCGTGCTCGCGCTGTACGTCGTCCTCGCCTGGCTCGCGCTGGCGTACTCGATCCTCATCAAGCCCCCCGCGATCGTCATCATACCGCTCTTGCTGGCGTTTCCGTTCGCGACTCGCGACGGCGCCATTCGCGTCGCTCGCCTGCGCGCGACGGGTCTCGGGATTCTCGCGGCGCTCGTGATGTCGTACGACGTCGCGATCGCCTTCCATCCGGCGCTCAGTCCGATCGTCGAGTTCCGCTGGCTCTACGATCGCTACGCATACGCCAGCGGCGTCTACGCCTACAGCTCGGTCAACGCGTTCAACATCTACGCGCTGGTTCACCACTTTTGGGAGCCGGACACGCAGCTCGTTCCCGATTGGCAGCTGTTCGACCGCCACATCGGGTTACCGCAATTCGTCTGGGGCATCTTGCTGCTCCTCGTCGCGGTCGGGCTCGTCGTCTCGCGTTACGTCCAGCGCCGCGAGATCGTCGCGCTGCTCGAAGGGGCGATGATCTTGTCGCTCGGCTACTTCGTGCTCTCGACCAGAATGCACGAACGCTACATCTTCAACGCCGTGGCGCTCGCCGTTCCGCTCGTGTTTTATCGCCGGCGGTACCTTTACGCCACGTTCATCCTGTCCGCGACGCTGCTCGGCAACCTGATCTACTCCCTCGATTATCTCTACGTGATGGACGCGAAGATCCAGGGCGTCGATGCGGGCAACTTGATGCCGTTCCTGAGCCACCCGGCGTCGTTTGCGAACGTGATCGCGTTCTTCTATCTCGGCTACGTGTTCCTCGGCTCGGGAAGCGACGTGCTCGACCGCGTCGACCTGGGAGGCCTGACCGCGCGTGCGGGGGAGTCGGTGCGCCGCTGGTTCGCGCCTCTGGAAGGCCTCAGCGTGATGAGCGTGCGCGACTGGACGATCGCGGGTGCCCTGACCGCCGGCTCGTTCGTGCTGACCTTCGTCAACTATTGGTTCCCGGCGGAGAAGATTTTCGACGAGATCTACTACGCGCGAGCGGGCGAAGAGTATCTGCAACACCGCGAGATCTTCGAGTTCACCCACCCGCCGCTGACGAAGTTAATCATCACGCTGTCGATGATGCTGTTCGGCGGGATGCACGGTCTAGGCGACACGTCGTGGGGCTGGCGTTTCATGAACCTGGTCGTCGGGGCGCTCATGGTGCTCGTGCTCTACTGCTTGGCCAAGCGCATCCTGGGCTCGACGATCTTCGCCACGATAGCCGCCGGCTTTATGCTCTTCGACGGCTTTCATTTCGCGCAGTCGCGAATCGCAACGCCCGAAATCACCGTCGCGTTTTTCTCGCTCACGACGCTGTACGCGTTCTATCGCTACTGGATCGCGAGCCAGGTGCGGGTGGCGCCGCGCTTCGAGAAGGCTGCGCTGGGTCCCGGCTTCGTGGCGCTGGGCGTGCTGAGCGTGCTCGCGCTCGTCTTGACCTACGCGGTGGCCGGCAGTCAAACGACGGCCGCGCGCATCGTCGCGTTCTTGTACTTCGAACTAGCCGGGTATCTGGCGATTCGCGTTTTCCTGCCGCGCTTCATGAAGCCGCCGCCGCTGACTTCGTATGCGGACGGTTCGATCGTCGTCGCAGGTGCGCTCGAGACGCCCGACGGCGGCGTCGTGCCGGCCGGTTCGCAAGCGATCGTTCCCGGCGAGACGACGCGCGTCGAAAAAGGTAAGCTCGCTTATGTCGACGCGCCGCTGCGAATCGAGTACGCGCGCGGGGGTGCCGAGCGCTACTCGACACCCGAGGGCGAAGCGGTCTTCGCGCCCGAAGGCACGATGCAGACTGGTGGCCTAAAGGTCACGGCCTCGGACAGCCGGCTCTGGTTCTGGCTTCTCTCGATCAGCGCGGGTTGTCTCGCGGCTTGTAAGTGGAACGGGCTCTTCGACTTCTTCGTCGTTTGGCTCTTGGTCGCTGTCGTCGTGGCGCAACCCTATTGGAGCGCGCTCTTGCGCGGCATGGGCAGGCCGGCGGAATTCCGGCCGGCGTTTTTGGGAAACCCGCGGGGCTTCTCGCTGGACGTCGTCGTCGGGACGATGCTGCTGGTCGGCGCAACGATTTACGTGCTGAGCTACATTCCGTACTTCACGCTCGGCCATGGCTTGGGCGATCTCGTCGGACTACAAAACGGGATGTACTGGTATCACCATAACCTTAAGGCGACGCATCCCTACTCGTCGGAGTGGTGGCAGTGGCCGCTCCTGCAGATCCCCGTCTCGTATTACTATCACGACTATCGCACCGGCGCCGCGCTCGCGGACGGAACGAAGTGCTGCGTGGGCGAGATCCTCGCCCTGCCCAACCCGGTCGTGTGGTGGTTGGGGTTGCTCTCGGTTCCGTTCGTTGGCTGGCTGGCTTGGCGCGAACGCAGCAAAGGCTACATCCTGCTCATCGCGGCGTACTTCATCCAGTGGCTGCCCTGGATCGCAACGCCGCGGCTTGCGTTCGAATACCACTTTTTCCCGAACCTCGCGATCATCTGCATCGCGAACGCGATCCTCTTGCAACGCATCTGGAGGCTCGCCGAGCCCATGCGAGCTAAGTACAGCTGGCCGCGCGTCGTGGTGGGGACGTATCTCGCGGCGGTACTGATCGCCTTCGTCTTCTGGTATCCGGTCGTCGCGGGAACTCCGCTGACGTACAACGCGTGGTCGGCCCGGATGTTGACCGGGCTCGAGGGCAACAACTGGATCAACCCGCATCCGGGAAGCTAACGGGAGCCGCGATGTCCGGTCATTCCAAGTGGCACAACATCAAACTTCGCAAGGGAAAAGCCGATGCACAGCGCGGCGCGCTCTTCACCAAGCTCTCGAAGGAGATCATCCTCGCCGCCAAGAGCGGATCGCCCGATCCTGAAGCCAACTATCGCCTGAAGATGGCGGTCGAGAAAGCTCGCGAGAACAACGTTCCGCAGGACAACATCAAACGGGCCATCGCGCGAGCGGGCGGCGCCGACGGGGCGAAAGAGATCGAGGAGATCCGGTACGAAGGATACGGTCCGGCGGGAGTGGCGATCGTCGTCGACGCGGCGACCGATAACCGCAATCGCACCGCTGCCGAGCTGCGCTTTCTCTTTAGCCGGCACGGCGGGGCGCTTGGTGAATCGGGGAGCGTGGCTTGGATCTTCGAAGTGCGAGGGCTGATCGAAGTCGAAAACGGAACGTTCGACGAGGACGCATTGACCGAAGCGGCGCTGGTCGAGGGTGTCGTCGACGTTCATTACGGCAGCGATGAGGACCGTTCCGAAATCGTCACCGAACCGGCGGCCCTGGCCGCGGTGCGCGAGAGCTTGAGCGCCGCGGGGCTGCGGGTTCGCTCGATGGTGCTGGGAGTCGAGCCGCGCCAAAGCGTGGCGCCGGCCGGCGAGGAGCTGCGCGATGTCGTCGGCTTACTCGAGGCGCTGGAAGAACACGAAGACGTCGTGCGGGTGTATTCGAATGCGGAGTTCAACCTCGCGCAGCTCGAAGCGCTCGCGTAGTGTGACCTCCGATGCCGCTCGCGCACCGGCCGTGCGGCGTCGAGGTTGGTGGTACGAACGCGATTGGTTTTTTGCCGTCGCGCTGGCCACGTTCGTCGGCACGACGGTCTGGTTCGGCGGCGCCATCCGCGACTTCTTCGCCCCGGCTTCGACCTCTATCACCGTGCCCGCGCTCACGGGACAAACCTCGGCCGATGCGGTCGCTTCGGCCGAACGCGCCAAACTTCGCGCCGTAATCGTCGAGCGCGCCGCCAGCGACCGCTATCCGGCCGACGTCGTGATGCGCCAGGATCCGTCGGCAGGCACCGAAGTGCGCGCCGGCAGGCAGATATCCTTAGCGGTCTCGACGGGACTGCAAATATTTTCGATGCCGGACCTGCGCTACGAGGATTTGCGTGAAGTCAACCTCGACCTCGCGCACGACAAGTTGCAACTCGGCAAAGTGAAGACCGTTGCGAGCGACGAGGTTCCCGCCAACCGCGTCGTCGCACAAGATCCGGTACCGTTGACGGCCGTCCGGGTCGGAACCGTCGTCAACGTCGACTTCTCGAAGGGCGGGCCGCCCGCAATCAAGGTGCCGGCCTTCAAGGGCATGTCGATCGAGTCGGCGCGCGACCTCGCGGCGCGCGCGCACGTCGTGCTGGGACAGATCGTGTGGACGCCGTTCGGGGAAGGCGGCCCGGCGCACGGGATCGTCGTTCGTCAAAACCCCGACGCGAACGCATCGATCGACCCGTCGCAGGCCGTCTCGTTGCAAGTGAGCGCCGGACCCGGCGTCGCCGGCTACATCGTGCGGCAAGTCCACGCCGTCGCGACCGTGCCCAGTCCGCAGGACGGGAGCGAGCGTGCGCAGCGAGTCCGAATCGAGGTCCGCGATGAAACGGGCCGCTGGAACGTCTACGACGCTTACGCCCAGCCGAAGCAGAAGCTCGACTTCAACCTGACCGTCGTGGGAACGAGCGAACTCGACGTCTACGTGGACAACGAGTTGATCAGCTCGACGAAGCTCGGCGTCGAGCCCTCCGATCGGCGGCATTCGAAAGGCGGCGGCGCGCCGGGCGACAATGGAGCTTCCACAGGAGGTAACCGCTGATGCGAATCGCGCCTTCGTTACTCTCCGCCGACTTTGCCCGCATCGCCGAGCAGATCGCGATGGTTGAGGCCGCCGGAGCCGACTATTTGCACCTCGACATCATGGACGGCCGCTTCGTCCCCAACATCACGTGGGGACCGAAGATCATCGGCGATCTGCGTCGCCTGTCGCCGCTCACGTTCGACGCGCATTTGATGATCGTCGAACCGGAGCGTTACGTTGAGGCCTTCCGCAAAGCCGGCGCCGACATCATCACGGTCCACCAAGAGGCGAGCGTGCACCTCGACCGCACCCTCGCGCAGATCCGCGGGACCGGCGCAAAGGCCGGCGTCGCGCTCAATCCGGCCACTCCCGTTTCGATGTTGCAGGACGTGATCGGCAGCCTCGACTTGATTTTGATCATGAGCGTCAATCCCGGTTTCGGCGGCCAGTCTTTCATACCGAACTCGCTCAAGAAAGTGCGCGAGGCGCGCGCCCTGATCGATCGGGGCAACCCCGCGTGCGAGCTCGAGATCGACGGCGGCATCGGACGCGACAACATCGCGAAAGTCGTCGAAGCCGGCGTCGACGCCATCGTCATGGGTTCCAGCATCTTCGGCGCCCAAGATCCAGCGGCGGAGCTGCGCGCGCTACGCGCGCTGGGCGAACGAGGCGCCGCGGTGGCCGCCAGCTGACCGAAGACGCGCTGGTCGCGGCGCTTCGCGCGATCGTCGAAGACGTGCCCGGCACGGCGCCGCGCGTGAGGCTTGGGATCGGTGACGACGCGGCCGCCTGGAAGCCCTCGCGTTCGCACCTTTCGGTCATCACCACCGACGCGCTCGTCGACGGCGTGCACTTTCTGACCCGAGTTACCGCCGCTCGCGCGATCGGCCATCGCGCGATGGCCGCGAATCTCAGCGACGTCGCCGCAATGGGCGCTCGTCCGGTGCTCGCGACGGTCGCACTCGGCGTCGCAGCGGACACGCCGGAAGATTGGATTCTCGAGTGTTACCGCGGAATGGCCGCGCTCGCGGCGCGTCATCGCACGCGCATCGTCGGCGGCGACATCACGCGCGCCCCGACTGCGATGCTCGCGCTGACCGTGGTCGGCGAGGTCGCGCCAAGCCGCCTCAAGCGGCGCGACGCCGGGAAGCCGGGCGACGTCATCGCGGTGACGGGACCGCTCGGAGCGAGCCGCGCCGGACTCGAGATCGTGCGCAACTCACCCGAACTCGAGGCCTTCGTGCGCGCCGCGGCGCTCGCTGCGTACGAAACGCCCGAGCCGCGCGTACTCGAGGGCCGCTGGCTCGCCGCCTCGCGCAACGTGCACGCGATGATCGATTCCTCCGACGGTCTCTCGACCGACCTCGCGCGGCTCGCCACGGCGAGCGGTTGCGGAGCGACGATCGCCGAGCTTGCGGTGCATCCCGCCGCCGAAGCCGTCGCGCGCGCGCTGGGCGACGACGCGCGCGAGTACGCGCTCCACGGCGGCGAGGATTTCGAGCTGATCGTCGCCGTCGCGCCGCGAGCCTTCGCCTATCTCGCGAAGCGTTTCGAAGGTCGCTTCGGTCGTCCGCTGCTTGCGGTAGGCCGCCTCGACGGCGCGCCCGGATTACGCCTCCGCGAGCGCAATGCCGAGCGCGAGCTGATTGCCGCCGGTTACGATCATCTGCTTCGCGCAGACACGGCGCGCGCCGCGTCGAGCGGCAGGGCCGGAACGCGCTAGAGCTAGCCGGCTCGCTTGACCCGGCGCGAGCGGATGCATTGGGTGCAGACCCGCAGGGTCCGGTGCGTCCCGCGTTCGTCGACCTTGACCGGCTGGAGGTTGGGCAGCCAGCGGCGCTTGGTCTTGTTCATGGCGTGGCTCACGTTGTTGCCGGCCATCGGACCCTTCCCGCAAACGTCGCAGCGCTTCGCCATCGTCCCCGTATCCTTCAAAAATGTAGAGCAGGCACGCCGGAGGCCGGCGCGCGACAACTTCCGGAGTATACACGAGGCCGCCCCCGAGCGCAACGCTCGCCGCCGTCCCCCTGGCAAAGGAGCCCGGGGTGAGCGCTCGTAACAAGGGCGGGCGTGGCCAGTGCTGTCGACGTCCCCGGACTTTTGGATGGAGCCGCGCGCACGCCACGCATCGCGATCGACGCGATGGGCGGAGATAACGCACCCGAAGAGATCGTCGCCGGCGCCGTTCTAGCGCAGCGGGCCGGGCTCGGCGACATGATTCTGGTCGGTGACGAGAAGCGCATCCGGCCGCTCCTCCAGCACCACAAGACGGGCGGAATCGAGGTCGTCCACGCGTCGGGTGTCATCGCCATGGACGCAAACCCCTCGCAAGCGCTGCGCGCCAGCGACGATACCTCGCTCGGCATAGCCGTCGACCTCGTTCGCGACGGCAAGGCCGACGCGGTCGTATCGGCCGGCAATAGCGGCGCATTTCTCGCGATCGCGCTGATCCGGCTGCGCACGATTCCCGGAATCGCCCGGCCCGCGATCGCGGTCGTCTTTCCGGCGCGGAAGGGTCCGGTCATTCTGCTCGACTCAGGCGCGAACGTCGACTGCCGTCCCGAATGGTTCGCGCAATTCGGCGTGATGGGAAGCGCATACGCGCGCGCCGTGCTCGACATTCCGAACCCGAAGGTGGGCATCATCTCGGTCGGTGAGGAGCGCGTCAAGGGGAACGCCCAGACGATCGAAGCGGCTCGCTGCCTCGAGGAAGCTCCGGTCAACTTTATCGGCAACGTTGAGGGCAAGGACGTGTTCGTCAACGTCGCCGACGTCTACGTCACCGACGGTTTCGTAGGTAACGTCATGCTCAAGCTGAGCGAAGGCGTGGCGCAGTTCATCACCGAGATCGTGGCGGGCGAATTCCGCGCGGGCGGCCTGGTCGTGAAGCTCGGTGCGCTCCTCGCGCGCCCCGCGCTGCGCCGCATTCGCGCCAAGCTGAGCTACGACAGCTACGGCGGCGCGCCGCTCCTCGGCTTGCGCGGGAACTGCATCGTCGCGCACGGGCGCGCCAACCGGCACGCGATCGCGAGCGCGGTGCGCGCGGCCGTCGCCGAAGTGCGCGAAGACGTCGTAGGACGCATCGGCGAACTGGTCGCGACGAGCGAGGCCGCCGGCGAGGTCAAGCGCGCGTAACGCACGTGGCGAACCCGAGTCTTTACGTCCACCTCCCGTTTTGCCCGTACATCTGCCCGTACTGCGACTTTGCCAAGTGGCCGCTCTCGCGAAGCCGCGCCGCGCGCTACCTGAGCGCGCTCGAATGCGAGATCGAGCGCGCCCCGAAGTTCGCGGCAGCCACGGTGTTTCTCGGCGGCGGTACGCCCAACGCCTACGAGCCGGGCGTCGTCGCTGCGCTCGTCGAGCGCTTGCGCCGCAGCTTTGCGGTTCCGTCCGGCGTCGAGATCTCAGCCGAGGCGAATCCGGATGCCGGACTCTGCGCGAGTTTCGCGGAGTATCGCGCGGCCGGCGTTAACCGGCTCTCGTTCGGCGTACAGTCTTTCGTCGAAGAAGAGTTGCGCGTGCTGGGCCGGCGCCATTCGCCGGACGACGTCGCGCAAGCGGTCGCGCGGGCGCGCGCGGACGGTTTCGGCAACCTCTCGCTAGATCTGATCTTCGGCATTCCCGGACAGAGCCCCGAAAGCTGGCAGCGCTCGCTCGACGCAGCGCTGGCACTCGAACCCCAGCACGTCTCGACCTACGGCTTAACCGTCGAGGCCGGAACGCCGTTCGCACTCTGGCAGGCGCGCGAGCCGGGCGCCTTTCCGCGCGACGACCTCGAAGCCGAACTCTACGGACTCGCCATCGACACCCTCGAGGCCGCCGGTTATCAGCAGTACGAGATCAGCAACTTCGCGCGGCCCGGTTTCCGCTGCGTACACAACGAAAACTATTGGGCGAACGGCGAGTATCTGGGAATCGGAGTCGGTGCGGCCTCGTTCCTGGGGGGAGTGCGCTCGACGCACACGCGGGATCTCGACGCGTACGTCGCCGCTGCGAGCGGGGCCGGCGCGATTCCCGGAGAGAGCGAGCGCCTCGAAGGCCCGGCGCGCCTCGGCGAGGCGGCGATGCTCGCTCTGCGGACGCGCCAGGGGGTAGATATCGCGACCTTTGCGGAACGGTATGGAGTCGATGTGCTGGCTTATTACGAACCGGTTTTGTCCGAAATGACCGCCGCAGGAATGCTCGAGGTCGGAACCTCCCAGGTAAGGCTGACGCGGCGCGGCCGCTTTTTGGCGAACGACGTCTGCGCCGCCTTCGTGAACTTCGCATGAGCGCCGCGATGTCGACGACGATGCTGCGCGTCTTCTTCATGCTGGTCTTCGCGACCGCCGGCTTCTTGCTGGGACGCGAAGCCTACACCCACATGATCTCGCTGCACGTCGCGAGCCAAATTTGGCTGATCGGCCTGACGATCGTCGTGCCGGTAGTCGGCGCCGTCATGGGGCTCTTCATCGCACCTTTCGCGCAGACTGCGTTCGAGAGCCTGTTGAGCGACGTCGAGCACGGTATGGAGAATCTCGCTCAAGGACAGCTCGTCGGCGGCGCGATCGGACTGATCGCCGGCCTGATCGTCGCGTTCCTCATCAAGAGCGTGCTCTTCGATTTCATCGCCAACGTGGGAACGGCCGGGACCTACGTCGCGATCGTGCTCTACATTCTGCTCAGCATCTTCATCGCATACTTGGGCGCGCGCATCGGCGCGAAACAGCATTTCGGTTCGCTTCCTCAGAGCGCGCGGGCCGCGCTCCAAAGCCCCGGCGCGGTGCCGAAATTGATCGATACGTCGGTCATCGTCGACGGGCGCGTCCTCGAGATCGTGCAGAGCGGTTTCCTCGAGGGCCCGCTCGTCTTGCCGCGCTTCGTCCTGCGGGAGCTGCAGCTGATCGCCGACTCGCTCGATCCGATGAAGCGCACGCGGGGGCGCCGGGGCCTAGAAGTTCTCTCGAAACTGCAAGAGCTGGCGCCGCTCGAAATCGCCGAGCGCGACTACGACGACGTCGGCGGATCGGTCGATGCGAAACTCGTGCGCCTTGCTCTCGAGCGGAGCGCCAAGCTCGTCACGAACGACTACAATCTCAACCGCGTCGCGCAACTCGAAGGCGTCGTCGTTCTGAACGTCAACGAGCTCGCGGGTGCCGTGAAGCCGGTGGTGCTGCCGGGAGAAGAGCTTCACGTCGCCATCGTGCGCGACGGGAAAGAAGCTCATCAAGGCGTCGGCTACCTCGACGACGGAACGATGATCGTCGTCGAAAATGGGCGCCGGCTGATCGGGGAAGACACCGACGTTCAAGTGACCAGCGTCCTGCAGACGGTCGCCGGCCGCATGATCTTCGCGAAGATCAAACGGCCGTCGCATGTCGGTAACGGGTAAGCGCAATGCCGGGTGGGCTCAAGTTTTGCGGCATCATCGTCGCCGCGGGGCGCGGCGTGCGCTTCGGACGGCCCAAGCAACTCGTTGAGGTTGCGGGGCGCCCGCTGATCGCTTGGTCGATCGCGGTCTTCGGGGCGATGCGCGAAATCGACGACCTCGTCATCGCGACCGAACCGGAGCACGTCGAGGGCATGCAGCGTTTGGCCGCGACCTGGGCGCAGCGTCTCTCGACGAGCGTGATCGCCGGCGGGGCGACGCGGCAGGGGAGCGTTCGGGCCGGGTTGGCGGCGGTTCCGGCGAGTTGCGACGCCGTGTTCGTACACGACGGTGCCCGTCCGCTCGTGCAGGTCGACGACGTGCGCAGCGGCATGGCGCTCGTGAAGCCGGGCGTCGCTTCGCTGCTGGCGGCGCCGGTCGTCGACACGATCAAGGTCGTCGCGCCCGGCGGCCGCGCCGTCGCGCGCACGCTCGACCGCAAGGAGCTTTGGGCCGCCCAGACGCCGCAGTTCGCGACGGTCGCAGACCTTCGGCGCGCTCACGAAGCGGCGCAGTGGGAACAAATCGAGGCGACCGACGACGCCGCACTGCTCGAGCGAATCGGTGTCGAAGTTTTGGTCGTACCCGCGAGCGGCGACAACTTTAAGGTAACGCTGCGCGGCGATCGCGATTTGGCCGAAACGATCCTGCGCGAGCGTTCGTCGCTCGTGCCCAAACGGTGAGCGCGCGCGTCGGCCACGGTTTCGACGTGCACCGTCTCGTCGAGGGGCGCCCGTTCATCTTGGGCGGCGTTCGTATACCCTTCGAGCGGGGCCCGCTCGGCCATTCGGATGCCGACGTCCTCGCGCACGCGATCGCCGACGCAATCCTGGGCGGTTGCGCGCTGGGCGACCTGGGTGCCCATTTTCCGGATGACGATCCGCGCTGGAAGGACGCCGACTCGATGCACCTGCTCGAGGAAAGCGCCCGCCTGGCGCGTGAGTCCGGTTACGAAGTCGGTAACGTGGACGCGACGGTCGTGGTGCAGGCCCCTAAACTGGCGGCCCACTTGCCCGCGATCAGGGCCAGGCTCGCCGAGGTCTTGCGCATCGATTTGGACGCGGTTAGTGTCAAAGCTAAGACGAGCGAAGGCTTGGGGTATACCGGCGATGGGACGGGAATCGCCGCCTACGCCGTGGCCGGGCTCAACCGCTCGAGCGTGCCGCAAAAGTGAACGACGACGATCGAAATCCGCCCCTGCTGGACCAACCCATCGGACGCGCGTCATCGCGCGCCGAGCTTTGCGACCGGCTGCGCGAGGTGATGCAACAGGCGGGCTACCTGGAGAAACCGGCGCCGCCGGCCGCGTTGCGCTGGATCGACACCTTCGTCGACGCCTACGCCGCGCAGATGAGCACGCTGCGCGACGCGCTCCCGCTCGTCGCGGCCTTGCGCGCCGAAGCGCCGCTCGTTCCGGCTCTTGCGCTGGAACGGTTGCGCAGCCGCAACGTCATCTTTTTCCTCGATACGATTGGGCAGTACGTCGACGACCAGCCGGAGTTGCGCGGACTGCCCCTCGAACACGACCTCGGAGAGATCGCAAGCGAGTTCGGGCTCGAGCGGAGCGACGCCGACTGGGCGCTGCGCATGGCTTTGACCGGCGAAGAGAGCGGACCGCCGTTCGAACTCTTGTTCCCGTTGCTCGGACACGATCGGATCATGCTGCGTATCGGGGCGATCAGTTCGCACTTGTTGCACGGACGCGGTCTCGAGCCCATCAAATTCGGACCCGACGGCAAGCCTTTCGCTCCGATCGGAAGCGCGAAGCCCCACGCATGAGCCTCCTTCGAACGATCGCCGCCGACTTGCAAGCGCCGCTCAAACGCGATCCGGCCGCGCGCGGATACCTCGACGTGCTGCTTTCGTATCCCGGCTTTCACGCCGTGACCGCGCACCGCTTCATCCATCTCTTGCAAGGCGCGAAGATTCCGCTCGTCCCGCGCTTCTTAGCGAACGTCATGCGCTTTGCGACCGGGATCGAGATCCATCCGTCCGCCCGGCTCGGCAAAGGCTTTTTCATCGATCACGGTTCGGGTGTCGTCATCGGCGAAACGGTCGAAGCCGGTGACGACGTCACGCTCTATCAGGGCGTGACCCTCGGCGGAACGAGCCTCGCCGGCGGCAAGCGTCATCCGACGCTCGGCAACCGCGTGACGGTCGGGGTCGGGGCCGCGATCCTCGGCGCGATCGTCGTCGGAGACGATGCGAAGGTCGGCGCCGGATCGGTCGTCGTGCGCGACGTGCCGCCCAATTCCACCGTCGTCGGGATACCGGGCCATATCGTGCTGCAGGACGGGAAACCGGTGCGCAACGCGCTGCCGAGCTCGAAGGTTTTCATGCCGGATCCAAGCGCCGCGGAGATCGCGCAGCTGGAGGAGCGCATCGCCGCGCTGGAACGGCGCTTCGCCGAACTTCAGCGCTCGCCCGGTTTGACGAATGTCCCTCCGGCTGTATAACACGCGAACCCGCTCCGTCGAACCGTTCGCGCCGCTCGGCGACGATGCGGTCCGCGTCTACGTCTGCGGGCTGACGCCTTCGGCCGAAGCGCATCTCGGGCACGCGCGCTCGTTCATCTTCTTCGATGTCCTGCGGCGCTATCTCACGCACCTCGGGTACCGGGTGACGTACGTGCAGAACGTCACCGACATCGACGATCGCAGCATCGATGCCGCGCGCCGCTTGGGCCTTCCCTGGAACGAAGTCGTCGAGACGTTCTATGCGTCGTTCAAACGCTCGATGGACCGGTTACACGTCCTCGAGCCCGACCGCGAGCCGCGCGCGACCGAGTATATCCCGGAGATCGTCTCGATGATCGAGCGTCTCATCGACCTCGGTCATGCCTACGTCGTCGGCGACGGGGTTTATTACACGGTGCGCTCCTTCCCACGCTACGGCGCGCTTTCGGGCCGCAACCTCGACGAGCTGCGCGCCGGTGCGCGCATCGCGATCGGGGAAGAAAAGCGCGATCCGCTCGACTTCGCACTCTGGAAGTTCGCGAAGCCGGGTGAACCGAGTTGGCCCTCTCCCTGGGGCGAGGGCCGCCCGGGCTGGCACATCGAGTGCTCGGCGATGTGTCACGCGCTGCTCGGCGAGCCGTTCGACATCCACGGCGGTGGTTTCGACTTAGTCTTCCCGCACCACGAGAACGAAATCGCGCAGAGCGAGCCGCTCATGCCCCGGCCGCCGATGGCGAACTTTTGGATGCACGGTGGTCTCCTGCAATTCGACGGCCGCAAGATGTCGAAGTCCATCGGCAATTTCGAGCCGCTTTTCGAAGTGCTCGATCGTCACGATCCGCAGGCGATCCGCTTGCTGTTTCTGGAGGCGGGTTACCGCAAACCGGTGAACTTCACGGAGGACGCGCTCGAAGGAAAGACCGCCGGCCTTCGGCGTTTACTGGTGGCGTACGACGCGTTCCGTCAAGCGCCCGCCGCGCCGCGCGGCGCGCAGGCGGCGGAAGAAGCCTTGGCGCCGTATCGCGCGCGCTTTTTCGAAGCACTCGACGACGACATGAACACCGCCGGAGCGGTTGCGACGCTCTTCGACCTCGCGGCCGAGTCCCGCGCGCTTCTCGAGGCCGGAGTCGCGAGCGCCGCGGCCGCCTTCATGCACGAAGCGTTGACGCTCCTCGGAATTTCTCCGCAAGAACGCGCGCAGCGCGCTGAAACGATAACGACCACGCTCGGCGGTGAGGGTCTCGCGCCGTTCACGATCAGCGCGCCGGCGAATGCCGAAGCCGCGCTCTCGAATGAGGCGCTCGCGAACCTGCGCGCGCGCGTCGGCGACCTCGACGGGTCGAACGGAGTCTCTGCGCGCGAAACGATCGACCGCGTCGTCGCGGCGCGCTACCGCGCGAAACTGGAGAAGGATTTTGCGCGGGCCGACCGGCTACGCGAAGCGCTGGCCGCGATCGGCATCGCCGTCACCGACCGCAAGGACGGAGCTTCGTGGACCGTCGTCGCCTAGGGTCCACCCGTCCGCCGCGCCGGAAAGATCCGATCGATCTGGACGACGTGGTCTACGGGGTGCACGCGGTCGAAGAGACCTTGGCTGCGGGCGAAACGCTGCGCCGGATTTTCGTCGGGGACGAGCGCAAGCGCGACCCAGCACTGCGTAAACTCCTCGAGCAGGCGCGCGAGGGCGCGATTCCGGTCCGCTTCGAAAGCCGTTCGTTCTTCTCGCAGTTTCCGTATCGCGCGCATCAGGGCGTCGTCGCCGTGGGCGTGCCCTTTGACTATATTTCGCTCGACGAAGCGCTAGCCGAGGCACCCGCCGCCGGCTACCGGCTCTTTGTCGTTCTCGACCATATCACCGACCCGCACAATGCCGGCGCGATCATCCGCTCGGCAGAGGGGGCGGGAGCAACCGCGGTCATCCTGCCCGAGCGGCGCGCCGCCGGCGTCAACGCGACGGTGCGAAAGACGGCCGCCGGTGCCACCGCCCACCTGCCGATCGCCCGGGTCGCGAACATCGCCGGGGCTCTGCGGAGCATGAAAAAGGCTCGGATCTGGGTGGCCGGCGCCTCGGGCGACGATGGCGCGCTCGACTACTCGGCGGTCGACCTCAAGTGCGACCTGGCTCTGGTCGTCGGCTCGGAGGGAGACGGTATCTCGCCGGTCGTCCGCAAGGAGTGCGACTACCTCCTCAAGATCCCGATGCGCGGGCAGCTCGACTCCTTGAACGCGTCCGTCGCGGCGGGGATCTTGCTCTTCGAAGCTCGTCGTCAGCAGAGCAAGCAAGCAGGTTGAGCTATTTTGCCTTGACGCCTTAGGAGGACCCTCCTATACTCATAAGGATGTGGCCGGCTCGACGGGCTCCGGCCCGCGATTTCGGCCACGTCGCGCCAAGGAGAAAAAAGAATATGGGGGTTGCGCAGGGCGCGCCCGAGGTCCTCGACTATCACGAGCGAGCCGACGAGGACCTCGTGTCCGCCGCTAAGGCGGGCGACAATTTGGCCATGGAGTTCTTGCTCAACAAATACAAGAACTTCGTGCGCATCAAGGCCAAGAGCTACTTCCTGATCGGAGCCGACCGGGAAGACATCATCCAAGAGGGGATGATCGGCCTTTACAAAGCGGTTCGCGACTTCAAAGCCGACAAGCTTTCGAGCTTTCGCGCCTTTGCCGAGCTGTGCATCACGCGGCAGATCATCACCGCGATCAAGACCGCGACGCGTCAGAAGCACATTCCGCTCAATCAGTACATTTCGCTGAACAAGCCGATCTACGACGAAGACAGCGAGCGAACGCTGCTCGACGTTATGGCCTCGCAGAAGACCTCGGATCCCGAAGAGCTGGTGATCAATCAGGAGGTTTCCGAGGACATCAAGGAGCGCATCCAGGAAAATCTCTCGGATCTCGAATCGCAGGTGCTGCTCTCGTATCTCGAGGGGAAGAGCTACCAGGAGATGGCGCGCGACTTGAACCGGCACGTGAAATCGATCGACAACGCGCTGCAACGCGTCAAGCGCAAGATCGAGAAGAACCTCGCTGAGATCGAGCTCCCCTGAGAGCTCGGGTCCCGCGCGCGGCGTCGTAAGCTAAAGGCATGCGGCGCCGCGACTTTCTCCCCCTTGTCGCCGGCTCTGCCGCGCTGCCGGCGTGTACGCGCGTCGGCACCGGAAGCACCCCGGGCGAGCGCCACAGCTGGACGGTTCCCCACGTCCTGCGTTACGCCGATCTCGAGGATCCCGTCGGGTTGAACCCGGTCGTCGCAGTCCACGCCTCCACTTCATGGGTGGCGCAGCTGTGGGCCGCTTGGCTTTTCCGCTACGACGAAAACTACGCGCCGGTCCCCGAGCTTGCAACGACGGTTCCAACCCTCGAGAATGGGCTCGTCTCCAAAGACGGCAAGCGCATCGTTTTCAACCTGCGTGCCGCGCTTTGGTCGGACGGGGTTCCGTTTACTTCTAAGGACGTCGCCTTCACCGTCGCGGTCATCCTCGATCCGCGAACGAACGTGACGTCGCGCGACGGCTGGGATCAAATCGAGCGCGTCGAGACTCCCGATGACCGCACCGCGATCTTCCACATGAAGCAGATCTACGCCGCCTATCTTCCGACGTTCTTCACGACGGGAGGCGCGAATCCGTGCATCTTGCCCGAGCACGTCGTGCGCGGTCAAGACCCCAACCACGGGCCGTACAATTCGAAACCGATCGGAACCGGACCATTCGTCGTCGATTCGTGGCTGCGTGGCCAGGGCGTGAGTCTGAGCGCCAACCCGCGCTATTGGAAAGGCCTTCCCAAGCTCAAGCGCGTCGAGTACAAAATCATCCCCAACGCGGACACGCTAGTCACCCAGATGAAGAGCCACGAGCTCGACCTCTGGGTCCTGATGAACCCCAACTACTTGAACCAAGTCGACGCCATCGACGGAACCCGAATCGTCCGGCAGCGCTCGGCCTTCTGGCGCCACTTCGATTGCAACTGCAGTCATCCGGCGCTCGTCGAAATCCCCGTGCGGCAAGCGTTAAACTATGCGATCGACCGGCAAACGATCATTGAGAAAACGCTCCACGGTGTGGGGGAAGTGAACTGGTCGGTCCTTTCACCGAATTCATACGCCTACGATCCACACGTCAAGCAGTATCCGTTCGATCTTGCAAAGGCCAACGCACTCCTCGACGGAGCCGGCTGGAAGAACGGGGCCGACGGAGTACGTGCGAAGGGCGGTATGCGTTTGCATTTCGACTTCGCGTTGCTCAGCGGCGACCCGGCCTGGCAACAGATCCTGGAGCTGACGCGCTCGACCTGGCACTCGATCGGCGTGACCTTCGATACGAAGCCCTACCTCTCGAGCTTATATTTTGCCCAAATTCAGGACGGCGGCATCGTCAACTCCGGAAAATACGACGTTTGCGCATTTCAATGGGGCAACACTCCGTCGCCCCAAGACGCGGTCACTCTCTACTGCAGCGACCAGATTCCACCGCAGGGCCAAAACAGTCTGCGCTACGTGAACGCGCAGGTCACCGAAGCATTGCACGCGACGACGCGCACGCTCGACCGTGCCGAACAGATTCGCCTGTTCGCGATCGTGCAGCGGATCATCGCCGAGGAGTGTCCGACGTTCCCGATCGTGCAGAACGTCGATCTCTTCCCGGTCAACGTCGATCTCAAGAACTTCCGCCCGACGGCCGCGAGCGGGCCCTTCGACTTCATGATGGAGACGGATATCTGAGAATCCGGCGAGCCGGGGTCTCGCGGGGACGTCGCGAAAGCTAGCGGTGCGCAGGCCGACGTAGCTCAGCTGGTCAGAGCGGCACTTTTGTAAAGTGCGGGTCATCGGTTCGAATCCGATCGTCGGCTCGCATCTGCGTACCCAGGGGCCCGCCCGCCCAAGCCTGGGTGAGACGAGGCTTCGGCCGCCGTCGCCGTCACGTTCGTGCGCAGCCCGAAGGGTGCGCCCCTTCGTTCCGGTAAGGAAACGGCCCACCAGCCTCCGCTTTTTTAGAGGATAGTTCATGCGTTCTTTCGCGGCCGTCGGCGCCTTCGCGCTGACCGTGTTCCTGGCAGCGCCCGCCTTCGCCACGCCGACCGACGACGTCAAAAATGCGCTCATCGCATTGAGTCAGGCAACCTCGTATCACCTCGTCATCGATTCGAACGGAAAGACGGGCGAAGGCGACTGGGTCGCTCCCGACAAGATGCAAATGACCTTCGGACCCACCGAGATCATCCGGATCGGGACGGCGTCGTGGGTGCACGTTCAAGGTCACTGGATGCAAGTGCCCGCAGCAGCCGCGGGTTCGATGGGTGCCGGCGCAACGAGCGGCGTCTCACAGGCGCAAAACATGGCCGCGAACGCGAAGGACGTCACCGTCACCGATCTCGGAATGAAGACCGTCGGTGGCGCGACGATGCACGCCTATTCGGTCGTGCAAAAGGGTGAAACGTCGCCGCAGATCGTCTACGTCGGCAGCGACGGCCGCGTGCAGCGCATCGAGCGCACGACGTCCGCCGGAACCTCGAGCATCACGTTTTCGAAGTTCAACCAGCCCGCGACGATTTCGCCGCCGCAGATGTAGACCAACCTACGCGGCATGAACCATGAACGATAGCACGTCTACAGTCGTGGGCCTCGTGGCTTTGCTAATCGCTTTCGCCGGCATCATCTATCTGATTAGCCGAATTGGCGGTTGGCACTCGTTGGCTTTGCGCTATCGACGCCCGCCCGGACCGCGCCCGAATACGAAGTTCTGGATGGCTTCGATGGGCATCGGACCACTAATTGGCTACCATGGCTGCGTCATGATCGGTGCCAACGAACGAGGCCTTTACCTCTCGGTGTGGCCGTTGTTTCGATTTGGGCATGCGCCGCTTCTCATACCGTGGTCAGCATTGAAGCCTGACCTGGCACGCCGCTTTCTGTGGGTTACGACACGCCGATACAATGTCGACGGCGGTCCGGTCCTTCAGTTCGCCGGCGGAAAAGTCGTGAAGTTCATCGACGGGCAATTTGCGAACTGGCAACAGCGACGAACTACGACCGGAGCAACCGCGTGAAGCAGATCGGATTGCTAGGGGCGATCGTCGCCCGCTGAGGACACACCGGCACTAGCCGAGATCGAAAAAGAGCTCCGTCGCCTCTATGGGGCGGTAGAGAGGGGCGTCGGAGCAACGGCGGGCTCCCGGTGAGGAGGCGAAGGCGGCAGCAACCCTGAAGGCGCGGGACGCCGACAGGCTAAACGGGAGCAGGCTCGACTTTCACCTCAACTTCCAAAATCGAGCAAATCCTTATGGGTAGGTGGCCGAGTGGTTAAAGGCGACAGACTGTAAATCTGTTCCGCATCGCGGTACGCTGGTTCGAATCCAGCCCTGCCCACTGAATTCTCCCGAGCGCGGGCGTTGCATAATGGTAATGCCTCTGCCTTCCAAGCAGAAGTTGCGAGTTCGATTCTCGCCGCCCGCTCCAGTTCTCGCCTGATTTTTGTTAAACGAGTCGGGTGAATAACATACGGAAGGAGCCGCGCAAGGCTTCTTTAACGCGAGCGCATGAGTCGACGGCGATTCTGGAAAAATCTTCTGGCCGTGACCCTGCTGCTCGGTGCCGTGCAGCCATGCGTCGCCGCCGTTCCCGGCTTCTCTCCGCAAGCCGTGTTTGCGCTGTCTGACCGGACGAATATCGATAGCCGGTGTCAGGCTGCGAGGAATTTTGCGGACAAGGCGTCGCAGGGAACCGACTCAATTTCGGCCGACGACGCCGTCGCGGCTGCAAACGAGTTGGCGGCATGCGAACGCTTACCGAATTTGAGTCCGGACGTCGACAGGCAGCGTTACCTCATCCTTGCGGTGGCCGCGGCCCTGTACCTCGCGGCAACGAAAACGACCGGCGACGCATCGGTGGCACTCTACAAGAAAGCCGATTCGATTGCCGCACTCCTCGGTGGCGATCCGCCGGATAATACAAACGGCCTTAAGGCCGTTAGATATGACAACACAACGACTCCGGAAACCCCGGAAGACGAAGTTAAGCAAGCCGCAAACGCAAGCACGCCTCAAAATACGACACAGGTCGCTCAGACGGAGTACACCGATCAACGCAATCCGCACGCTTCGGGCCAGAAGCTAAAGTTCAAAGAGACGGCCTCGCAGCTCCGCGCGAGCGTGGCAGCGCAGCTGAGCCCATCCGCCCCGAAGCCGTCGCCCAGCTCTTAGTGCATGCGTGTACGCGCGGCCCAGGAAACCTGCGAATCGTAGCAAAGCGGCGGTAAAACGGTTCGTGAAGGGATGAGCGATGAGCACAGTGCGGCTCTTGGTCGGAACGCGCAAGGGCGCATTCGTGATGACGGCGGATGGGCGTCGCGAGAAGTGGGACGTCAGCGGTCCGCACTTCGCGGGCTGGGAGATCTATCACGTTAAAGGCTCGCCCGCCGATCCGCAGCGGCTTTACGCGTCGCAGAGCAGCGGCTGGTTCGGACAACTGATCCAGCGCTCGGATGACGGCGGGAAGACGTGGACGCCGGTCGGCAACGAGTTTACCTACGATGGCGTTCCCGGCACACATCAATGGTACGACGGGACGCCGCATCCGTGGGAGTTCGCGCGGGTTTGGCATCTCGAACCGTCGCTGGCCGATCCCGATCTCGTGTACGCGGGCGTCGAAGATGCTGCGCTCTTTCGCTCGACCGACGGCGGCGTGAGTTGGCACGAACTTTCGGGACTGCGCGGCCATCAGACCGGTTCGTCATGGCAGCCGGGAGCCGGCGGCATGTGCCTGCACACGATTCTCCTCGACCCGAAGAATCGCGACCGGATCTTCGTGGCGATCTCGGCTGCGGGCGCGTTTCGCAGCGACGACGCAGGTGCGAGTTGGCGTCCGATCAACCGCGGCTTGCAATCGGCAGGCATACCGGATCCCGATGCTGAGGTGGGTCACTGCGTGCACCGCATCGCGCAACACCCATCGCGTCCCGACGTGCTGTTCATGCAGAAGCATTGGGACGTGATGCGCAGCGACGACGGCGGGAACTCATGGCGTGAAGTCAGCGGGAATCTTCCGAGCGACTTCGGGTTCCCGATCGACATCCACGCGCACGAGCCCGATACCGTCTTCGTCGTCCCGATCAAGAGCGACTCGGAGCACTTTCCGCTCGACGGAAAACTTGCGGTCTATCGGACGCGGACCGGCGGCGACGAGTGGGAAGCGCTGACGCGCGGGCTGCCCCAGAGCAACTGCTACGTCAACGTCCTGCGCGACGCAATGGCCGTCGACGCGCTCGATTCGTGCGGCGTGTACTTTGGCACGACCGGCGGTCAGGTCTACGCTTCGACCGATGCCGGAGAGAGCTGGAATGCCATCGTACGCGACCTCCCCGGGGTCCTCTCCGTAGAAGTCCAAACGCTGCCGTGATCCGCGTCGTTCTTCCAGCGCACTTGCGCTCGCTCGCGCGCGTCGACGGCGAGGTCCAGCTCGACGTTAGCCACAACGCGACGCAACGCGCCGTGCTCGACGCGCTGGAAGCGCTCTACCCCGTGTTGCGCGGCACGCTGCGCGATCACGTGACCCAGAAGCGCCGGCCGTTCGTCCGTTTCTTTGCGGTCGAGCGAGATCTATCGCACGAGGCTCCCGACGCTCCGCTTCCGGAAGCGGTCGCGGCGGGGACCGAACCGTTCCTCATCGTCGGGGCGATGGCAGGCGGTTAAACTTCTAAGCCGCAAGCAGGCCCAGGAATTGGCCGAATCGTGCGTAAAGCGGCCAGGCCAAAGCGCCCCTGTAGCTCAGCGGTAGAGCACGTCATTGGTAATGACGAGGTCATGGGTTCAATCCCCATCGGGGGCTCCATCACTTTTTGCGAGTTCCTGTCCCCTAGCGGCGGCCAGAAGCGGCTCTGCAAAAGTGTGCGCCTGCGGCCGATAATAGTAGCAGCCGCAACCGGGCGGCCGGGGATGAGACCGATGTGTGACGAGGAGTACAGGCGGGGACGCTGACGCACCTCGCGAACGCAAAGGAGCCGACCCCTCGGTATCCCTCCGGTGGACGGCCTATCACTCACTTACCCTTATAAGCGAGCTAAACACCAAATGACGCGCTTCCTCACTGACGACTCCGGTCAGGGCCTCGTCGAATATGCCTTGATCATCGCGCTCGTATCGATCGTAGCGATCGCGGCGCTGCAACTCCTTGGCGGAAAAGCCTCCAACACGCTTTCGAACGCGGCGGCTCAACTCTCGTAGTTCGTTCGCCGGTTTTCTAGAGCACAGCCAGGGAGGTTGCCCAGCCTCCCTATATTTTCTTATCCTCGAGCCTTACACCGGATCGAAGGCGTGCTGCGAGATCATCGCCTGGCTGATTGTTCTCGCGCGCTCCAACGTCGCTATTTGCGCCCGGTCGGATTCGCCTTTTAGGCGCTGCAGCTCTTCGTCGAAGAGCGCGTTCACTTCGCCGGCTGTATGCACGCCGTGCTTGATCCGTTGGGCCACCATCAGCCGGTAGATCCGGTCGGTCGCGAGATCCTCCATGTAACCGTCAAGTAGGCTGGCGCCCTTTCCGTTCAGGTAGCCGTTGCGGTAACGGATGACAGTGCGCACCGCAGCGCGCGTACCCTCGGTGGACGTCTTTCCGACGCCGGCGACCGAAGGGCGAAGATCGGGTTGCGAATCGAAGCCGGGCTTGAAGCTGCCGAGCTGGTTTGGGTTCGGAAACTGCGCGACGGCGATTGCATTCTGGTCCGGATGACCGGTCCAGGCGCCGTCCATCAGACAAGTCGCCTCGTTCTTCTTGTCTTGCTCGAGGACCGCGAGCGCGCGGGCGTTGAGTTCGGGATCTTCGCGACTCGGATAGAGCGCGGTCATGCCGCCGATTGCGAGCATGCCGTGTTTGTGACAGATCGACGGAATCAGGAGTCGCAAGTTTTGAAAGAACGAAACATCGTGCGGGATCGTATTGCGGTCGGGCAATACCCACGCCGGATCTTCGAAGTTGAAGTGAATCAAGCTTGCCATGTAATCCCAGCGCCCGAGGTTGAGACCGAGCAAATGCTCGCGCAGGTTATACGCGAACTCTTCGAGCTCGAAGGCTAGCGGGTGCGCCTCGACGAGCGCCATACACTTTATGGCGTCTTTCGGCTGTCTCTTGCTCTCGGCGAGCGCTTGGAGAACGTCGCGCCACCACAGCGCCTCTTCGGCCGACTCCGACTTGGGAATGTAGATGCTCAGCGGGTGTTTGAGGCGGGAAAAATCGACTTGGTAGGCGAGTAGCGCGAGATCGAAGAGCGACGCCGAGGTCAATTCGTCCGGATAGATTCCCGCCTGACTCAGATGCAGACCGCGAACCCGCGTCCAAATGACCGTCGACGACGGGTTGATGCCGACGGTGGCGCCGCGTTTTTGGTCTTCGTACGACAGTTCACCGTACAGCGCGGATAAGACGTTCCGCATGCCGAGCAGCGTGTGATCCCACTCGTTGACCATCGAATCTTCGAGGTCGAGCATGACGCCGGGCGCTCCCGAGTTGAGCATCTTGACGACGAGATCGGCTTCGTCGGCGGGGCCCGTCATCTGATTGCGCTGGTCTTGCACCCACGCCGGTAGGTCGATTCGCCAGCTCTGCGTCGTCGCGGCCGATGGCGGCAAATAGTGTGGTAGGCGACCGGCATGCGCTGCGGCGAGCACGTGTTTGCGCTTCGCGGCGAGCTCCTGCTGACGTGCGGCGAAGCGCTCGTGGAAGGGACGATAGTAGGCCGCGAAACCGTCCGGTAAATCGCGATCGATATCGAAGCCGGCCGGCGTTGAATTCATCGGGGCGAGCTCGCTTTGCGCGAGGGTCACGGTAGGAACGCTCCTTCGAGTGTGCGGTTCGCGCCGGCGCGGTCCGGCTGCAACCTTCAGCGGGCCTTCCGCCCGGTAACATTCGACCCATTTCCACCAGGCGCGAACGTTGCCGCAGGCACCGAGATGGAAGGACGAGCCGCAAGCCTGATAGCGAACCACGCGAGGGCTAACATGCCGGCCAACGTCGGAACGCGTGCCAAATCGAAGGCGAGCAAGTTCGCGTGAGCGACCGTGCGGACGTACAGCCCCCAGCTCGTTTCCGCCAATGCGTGCGGGTCGTAGTTCGCAGCGAGCAGCGAGTCCGGGTCGGGCGCCGGCGCCCCAACGAGGCCGAGCAGGCTCGCGACGAAGCCGATCACGACCAGAGCCAACACGCCGATTCCAGCCGGACGCATTTCGCCCAACGTGCGGCCCAAAACCGCGGCTGCAATTGCCGCGAGGATTCCGAACGCGGTGCCGAGCGTCGTGAATTGGACCCACGGAATTGCGAGCAGGATGAGAATCGCGACGAGCGCCCGACGCAGTTCCGGAACGCGCGCGTAGAGCAAGAGCGCGCACGGGAGTGCCGCCGGCATTTGCGCGATGTGCAAAAACGGGCCGCCCACTAGCGCTAGCGCGGGAGGCAACGCGGCGATCATTCCCGGGCTGCGCAGCCTTCGCGCAAGTGGTGCAGCGATCGTGCAGCCGAGCGCGAGGGCCGCGAGATACGAGAGCGTGCCGAGGCGAAGCGCAAGCTCGTCGCTGCCCCCCAAGCGGTGCGCGAGGTAGCTCAGGCTGAACTGTTTTTCGTTGGCGAGCTCGGAGAGTGCGTGGGCCGGAACGACGCTGCGCCCATATTCCAGTGCGGTAGCCGGACCGACGAGCCACACCGAGCAGCCGGTGAAGACGAGCGCCGACAGCGCGAGCGGCAGCCGCGAACCGCTCCTCCACACGAAAAGCGCGACGCAGGCTGGGAGCCCGAGGTGGGGTTCGAGCATAGCGAACGCGGCGGCCCAGCCGGCGGCCGCGTCGCGCCGCTCCTGGGCGAACATCGTCGCCAGGGCGAGCCCCGCGACCGCCAGCGGGGCGAGCTGTCCGAGGCTGATCGACGCATAGCCGTCACCGAGCGCAAAGGCCGCGATGAGTGCGGTAAGCGGTAGTCCCGTCGCCCGCCGCATCGCGGCGACGGCGATCGCGACCGCCGCCACCAGGATGATGCACCAAAGGGTCGCCGCGACCGCGTACGGCAGCCGCGCCAGCAGGGCGAACGGCAGCAGCGCGTAGGGCGGAAGGGGCGCCGGGACGGCAAGCCCCGCGCGACCGGTCGAAAAGGGCGGCGCTTGGGGCAGCCGTTCGCAGCTTCCCAGGGGCTCGGCGCGGTAGGGATCGGCGCCCTCGGCCACCGCCGAGCCCGCGCAGTAGAACGCGTTGAAGTCCCGCAGAAAGCCGCTTGGACGCGCGGCCGGGTCGAGGGCGAAGAGCGCGCCGAGCGCAATGGCGAGCGCAACGAGGCCGAGCGTCTTCGTGCTGCGAGCGCCGCGCGCCGGGTCGTCCATCCCAAGACTATCGGCTGCCCCTCGCGCTTTTCCCGGTGGAGGACGTTTTGAGGACGGCCGGAGTGCTCCCATGAGTCATGTTTGCGAGCACGAAAGAACTCGGCGTCGGCGTGGCCTACTCGGCGGCGCTGGCTGAGGTCCTGGACCTTGGCGAGGTCGACGTCCTTGAAATCGAGCCGCGGATGCTGTGGCATCCCGAAGACGATGCGGGTGCGGAGCTCGACCTGGAGTCGTTCTCCCGTCTGGCGGCCTTGCCGCAGCAGAAGATCGTGCACTCGTCGGCCCTTCCCGTTGGCGGCAGCCTGCCGTTTGACGCTGCGACGTTGGCGCTGCTCGGTCGCAGCGCCGGTCTTTTGGGTGCGCGCTACCTGAGCCAGCACCTGGGTTTCGATCGCATCGAAATCGACGGCGAGGAACGCTTTACCGGAATGCTTTTGCCGCCGCGTCACACCGAAGCCGGCGTACGTCGAGCTGCTGCTTCGCTCAAAGAGTTGCGCGGCACGCTCGAGCTCGAGGTCGCGTTCGAGACCGGGGTCAGCTATCTGCGCCGTGCGGCAGGCGAAATGCCCGACGGCGAATTCTTCGCGCGGATCGCGAGCGAAGCGGACTGCGGCATCCTGCTCGATTTGCACGACGTCGTCACGAACGAGCGAAACGGCGGCGACCGGGCGTACGAAGTGGTTGCGGCGCTGCCGCGCGAGCGAGTGTGGGAACTTCACTTGGCGGGCGGCTACGCGTACGGCGGATTCTGGATCGACGCGCACAGCGGAACGATCGATCCGTACGCCTTCGAGCTGGCCGAAGCGACGGTCGGGGATTTCCCCAACCTGCGCGCAATCGTCTTCGAGATCGCGCCTGGCTTCGTCGACAATCTTTCACCCGAAGCTGCCGCCGAGCAAATTCAACTCCTGCGCAAACTCTGGCGCAGGCGCGCGCGCCGGCGAGCCGTTTTCTCGTGCACGCCCGCAATGGCGGTCGAAGTTCCCGCGGAGATCGAGTTAGGCGACTGGGAAACAGCGCTCGGGTCGATTGCGCTGGGACGGATTCCCGAAGGAGAGTTTGCAGACTTGGCTGCCGATCCAGCCGCGGCGTTGCTCAGCGATCTCGTCGACGGGGCGCGCGAGGCAACGCTGTTCGAGCGCCTGCCGCTGACGATGCGCCTGCTCTCCGCAAGTCTCGGCGCCGCCGCGTTTCGATCGCTGCTCTTTTCGTACTTACGGGCGCGCTCGCCCGAACCGTTTGCCGCACTCGAAGTCGGCCATTTCTTGACGTTCGTCGAACGCGAAGCCGCAATCGTCGCGTATCTCGACCGGGTGATCGCTCTCGAGCGCGCAACCCTCGCCGCGGCGAACGGCGAACCGCAGGAAGTTCGCTTCGATTGCGACCCGGCGAAACTGCTCGCGGCGCTGGCAGCGCGGAAAGCGCCGCGCGCCGTGCCGGCCGGCGACTACCTGGTGCGCCTGCGCGGGGCGCAGATGGAGATCATCGACCGGAGCAACAGCATGAACCGCGCCCGGCCCGTGAGGCGCAGCGCTTAGCGGACACCCTGCAACAGCGGGCGCAAGAACATATCGGCGAATCCGAGCAACGCCACGCCGGCTCCCAGGAGCAGCCAGTCCTCTTTGCGCAGGACGACCGTCTCGGGAAGGTCGCGAGCGGGCATGCGACCGTACTCGCTGTCGAGCTCGACGTATTTGCCTTCGAATATCCGAACGTTCGCGGCTGCGGGCAAATGATGCGCAAGCGCGCCGACATCCGCAACGATGGCGTTCCCGTTCTTACCGTCCGTCAACCGAAACGAGACGCGAAACCGGCCGAACGTTCCTCGTACAAAGCTGCCGGGCAGATAGGTAACGGAGGTGATCGTGGCGCTGGCCACGCTGCATGCGCCCGCGCTGACCGGCGACGATAGGCTGCTTTGGCACGACGCATCGCTCGAATAGCGAGAAGCCGCCGCTCCGGCTGACGGCAGCGACGCGAGCTCCCAGACCACCACTCCCATACCACACGCGATCTCCAACAGCATGCGCGCCCGGCGCCCCCCCGGCGATTCCCTGGAGGGGCCGCGATAGAACACGACGACCAGCAGCACTACCACAAATGGCAGCGCATAGAGCCACGTCGAGAACGGAATCGGAACGAACACGAGCGGTCGCTTCGTGGGATTGCGACGTCGCAGCCTCTTTCTCTTTGGAAGAGGGCACGATTGGGCCGCAGACTCCGCACTGGAACCTGCGGCCCTGGATCAAAAGCCTAGCAGCGCGTTTATCGCCTCAACGATGAGACCGGCTGCCACGCTCGCAAATATCGCATCCGCGAATTTCTGCTCTGATCTGCTTGCGAACGGTGCGATGCGCCGTCCGAGTGGCAAGCGCCACACTCAAGTTATCGACTGAAGCGGGAGGTTCGGCGCTATGACGGCCACCACACTCCTCGCCCGCGTCGGTCCGCCGGCGCGTGTGGGCGGCCCATTGACAGGGCTCGTCCGGCTCGGCGCCCGGGCGATGGGCCTGGACGGTGCACCGCAGACCGGGAAAAGCGTCAACTCGCCGAAATCAGAGCGGCCGAGAAGGCCGTTCGAAGCCGTTCTCAGGTGCGCGCCCGTAGCTCAAACTGGATAGAGCGGGGGACTCCTAAGCCTCAGGTTGGACGTTCGAATCGTCTCGGGCGCACCATTCAGTTTCGCGGAAAGCCGCCTTCCTTTGCGGGGGCGGCTTCCCCAGTGTGCCGTAACTCGTCGGCTCGGGCCTGGGCGCTCCAGACGCCGTTTCGGCTCCCCCGCGCACCCGAGCGGCGAACTTACGGACTCGCGTGACGCTGCATGAACGATAGCGTCCACTGATAGATCGCGACAAGGTTCTCGAGATGTGAGACACCGTGTCCTTCGTTTGCGAAGACATGCAACTCTGCGGGAACCCCGCTTTGCCGTAGTGCCTGGGCAATGTGCTTGCTTTGGGAAATCGGCACGATCGTATCGTTCGCGCCGCCGATGATGAGGACGGGCCGCTTGATCTCGGAAACGTGATTGATCGGCGAAATGGAAGCCAGAAACGCTCGATCGCGCGCGAGCGATCCGTACACGCCTTCCCGGTTGGCGCGACGCTCGGGCGCGGTCTTTTCTAGGAAATCGACCCAGTCGGCGACGCCGTAGACATCGATGCCGCCGGCCCACGCATAAGGATAGTGATAGAGACTCGAAAGGACGATGTAGCCACCGTACGATGCGCCGTTGACAAAGACGTCGTTTCTCGCCGCATCGCCCGATGTGACGAGCCATTGGCGTAACGCCGCAACGTCCTTCACCGCGTTCTCGCGCTTGCGCCCGTCGGCCAAGTGCAGATACGTTCGTCCGTAGCCGGTGCTTCCCCGAATGTTCGGATCCAATAGGGCGTAGCCGCGCGATGCCAAGTACTGTGCAAACGGATAGAACCAGGCGCGGTCTTGTTCCTCGGGACCGCCGTGGATATCCAGCAGCACGGTCAGTTTGCCCTTGTGCGACTTCGGCCGAAAGTACCACGCAGGCACGATCAATCCGTCGAAGCTTCTCACGTGTACGACCTGCGGCTCGACGAGCGAGTCTTGCGGGATTCCGTGAAAGTTCGGCTGATTGAGACGAGACGTCTTGTGCGATTGGAGATCGTACGCCCAGATGACCTTTGGGAACGTCGGCCCCGAGGCCGCGTACAGCAGCACCCGGCCGCCTTTGATGAAGGCGAGGGTCTCCGCAATGCTCGGCGGCATCGCCGGGCCCCCGACGGCAGATCCCGTCGACGCATCGGCTAGAACGACATCGCCGAATCCTTCGCGGTTGACGATGTACGCCATCCGCCGACCGTCCGGGGAGAGCAGAACTTGATCGATGTCGTTCGGTATCTGGAGAACCGGTCGGATTGAACGCGTTCCGATGTCGATGCGTTGTATGGTGCGAAACTCGCGGTTGAGGTCGGTTACGCAGAGGACGCTGCGCGCATCCGGCGTGAACTGCGAGCTATCGAACGTGGCCTGACCGCTGTGCGGCGTAATGAGCCGCGACGCTCCGGTTTGAAGATCGACGACGTACAAATCGTCATCGTATGGACTGACGACGCGACGAACGATAAGGTGTCGAGCGTCTGGAGACCAAGCCGTGGCGTAGGCCGTTCCCTCAATGGTGTAAACGCGCCGTACGGTCCCCGTGATCCGGTTCAGGACATAGACGTCAAAAACGCCGCTCTTACGCTTATTGGACGAAAACGCGAGCTGCGATCCATCGGACGAGAGGGCGCCGTAAACGTGCGTGACGGTCGGTTCTTTAGGAAAGAGCGGCACCGAGCCGAGCCGGTCGTCACGGGTAAGGTAAAATTGGTCGACGCCGCTTCCGCCTTGCGATTTGGCGTAAAGTATCGTGTGCGGATCGCGCGGCACCCATTGCGCGAAATCGACTGCGTCCTTACCGGCCGTGAGTTGACGGGAATGTTTCCCGTCGAAGTCCATCACCCAAACCTGCCAGCTACCGCTTTCCTCGCCCGTATAAGCGATACGCGCTCCGTCGGGCGACGCGGATTCCCAAGCGACATCGGTCAGCTCGAGATAAGTGCGAAGCGGCAAATCCGCTGCCGGCAGCGGGGTCGCCTGGAGCGTAACAAGCGTGAAGGCGCATACCGCTGCACATTTGTTGTATCCCATTTAACAACAGCGTAGCGAGCCCGCGCGCGTGGAGGCTAGCACCGGCGTCTCACCATTGTACGACTGTCTCGCGCTTAGCCGACGCTGCGCCGATACTCCGAAGGCGAAACGCCTAGCGCGAGCCTGAACCATCGATCGAAATGGCTCTGATCGTAAAATCCGCATTCCGCGGCGACGTCAGCTACGGGTCTGCGACTCTTACAAAGCGCTTCGACGGCGAGCTCGATTCGGGCTCGTCGCAGATAATCGCCCGGACTGCATCCGAAGGCGGATTTGAAATCGCGATAGAGCGTAGCGCGCGATACGCCGAGTTCGGCCGCCATTACGGGAATTGAGGGCGGCCGGCGCAGCGAGGAACGCATGAGCGCCGTGGCTCGCAAAGCCCGGGTGCGGCTGCCGCCGCTCAACTCCGCACCTCGAAGCGCGCGTCCCGCGAGCTCGTATGTCAGACCTTCCACGATCATTTCCGTGTACTCGTCGCAGCGCTGCAATTCGTGATGCAGCTGCCAGACGACGCGTGCAAGGAGCGGATTGGTCAGCGCAGTCGGCTGCTTGACAGTCACGTGCGCGAACCCTCCGCTCGCATCCTCGGCCAGTGAAACTCGCATTAGCAACGCGGGCTCATGATCGAAGATCTGCGAGTGAGGCTCGTGCGCCGGATGTCCGACTCCCGTTCCCGGAGTGCAAAGACGCCACCGCGCACCATATCGTTCGCGATACGATCCCTTCAACGTAAAGGTGAAGTACGATGATTCGTGCGAGTGGGTAGGAAGTGTCGATCCACCACGAAACTCGCTCTCCGTGACAACGAACGGGCCGGCAATCCGACGTTGTACCAACTCGCCGTAATAGCTCGATGCGTCCATAGCTGGTCAATTTATTCGGCCGCGATCTTCCGCTGCCGCCCCTCAGAAAGCGTCTATCGATTCCGGGCGGAGTTCACCTCGCGGTAAGGGGCGGGCGGTCCCGGCGTGACAGTGCGGGCCCAACCAAGTCAGAAGGGCCCTTGGTCAGCCGGCAGTCCTGGGAGGCGTTGGGAGGCCCTCTCGGTGTGCGCGGCCCTCCCAAAACGGCGATTTGTCGTCCGACCGCCAAGCGGGCGATGGCCGCCCTTAGGCTCGCTCGCGGAGGGCCTCCTAGCCCGGCGGGAAGGGCACCCTTCTCGTTGCCAGGTGCCCCCGGACCTGGTATACTCGGGTGCGAACGGGCCGCGCGTCCGTTTTCTTTATGTTCGATTTTACGGACCGCACCTTACAGGGCAAGTGAGATGGCAAAGAAAGAGAATCGCGTCATGGTAGTGTTGGCTTGCAACGAATGCAAACGGCGCAACTACAACACGCAAAAGAACAGGCAGCATAACAGCGATCGAATGGAATTGTCGAAGTACTGCCGCTGGTGCCGCTGCCACCGTCCGCATCGCGAGACGAAATAGCGGGAATAAGCCATAGGGCGGTAGCTCAATTGGTAGAGTTGCGGTCTCCAAAACCGTCGGTTGCAGGTTCGAGTCCTGTCCGCCCTGCCAATAATTTCCGGAGGAAGTCACGAGTATGAACAGGCCAACGGGTGGAGGCGGAACGACGGCGCGACCGGGCGGTTCCGCGCGTCCTGGTTCGCCCCCTCGGCCGATCCAACGGCCGGGTGCCAATCGCGCCGCGAACCCGATGCAGTTTCAGAATTTTTTCCGCTCTCTCGTAGCCGAGATGAGACGCGTCACCTGGCCGACGCGGCAAGAGGCGATTTCGGCGACGATCTTGACGATCGGACTCGTCGTCGTCATCGGATTCTTCACCTACGCCGTCGACGAACTGTTCGGCTTCCTGTTCGGACTGGTGCATAAGTAACGTTATGGAAAGCGTAGAGAACGTAGACTCGTCGCAAGCGAGCGTAACGCTCGCCCCTACCGTCGCTCCTTCGAAGAAGGACGAGCGGCGCAAGTGGTATGTCATTCACACCTACTCGGGTTACGAGAACAAGGTGAAGGCGAACCTGGAGCGGCGCATCCACTCGATGAACATGCAAGAGAAAATCTTCCGCGTGCTCGTTCCGATGGAAGACGAAGTCGAGTTCAAGGACGGCAAGCGCAAGATCACTCCGAAGAAGGTCTTCCCGGGCTACGTGCTCGTCGAGATGGACATGGACGATCAGTCGTGGTACGTCGTGCGCAATACGTCCGGCGTGACCGGCTTCGTCGGAAGTCCGGGCGCGGGCGAGAAACCGAACCCCCTGCAAGAAAAAGAAGTCAAGACGATCCTCAAGCAGATGGGCATCGAAACGCCCAAGCTCAAGATCGACTTCGCGAAGGGCGATCGCGTCAAGGTCACCAGCGGGCCGTTCTTCGACTTCACCGGCATCGTCGACGAAATCCAGCCGGAAAAGGAAAAGGTTCGGGCACTCATCTCGATCTTCGGCCGCGAAACGCCGGTCGAGCTCGAGTTCTACCAAATCGAAAAGGTGTAGCACGCGTCAGGAGGGTTCCCATGCAACCATCCGCCCTACGACACCCCGAAGCTCAATTTCCCCGAGATCATTCAGAGCGCGTTTACCGACGCGCTTCCACTGTTGCGCTCGCGTCAACGGTTGTGGCTGATATTCGCAGCGATCGCGGCGACTCGGCGGACTGCTCCTGCCATTCTTGCCAAAGACGTCACATTCCACCAGACGTCATCCGACAGGCGCCTGGTCGAGATCGCCGGATGGCGGTTGCAATGGCCGCACAGCTCCCCAACGTGCTGGGACGATTTCGTGCTTTTTCGTCATCGGTAGCGTCTTGCGCACGGTGCGCCCCGGCTGGCATTGGACACTTCGATATTTCTTTACGATTCTCGTCGTCTATCTGCTCATTGTTGCATGTGTATTCTCCAGTTGCTTCTTGGTAAAGATTCGTGGATTTTTCTGCTCGCTGCTCTTTGCGGCGACATTTTTCTTTAGCATCAAGTGGTCTCAGACGCTTGGTGCTATCTTCTCAGCGAAGGGAAGAATCCGTTTCGTCGAATCGTGGACCGTTACAAACGGAATGTTTTGGCCGAACCTTTCTTCTGGCGGTCATGTTGTGGGTCGTGTTTGCCTCGGTCTCAGATCGCTCTTAGGGTCGTCGGCGGACCTTGGCGTAGTGGCTCACCGTATTCCTGCTGTGGCAGCCTTTCCGCTCATGTATTTCGGCTGCGTCTTCACACTAGCACTTCGTGTTTCTTAGCGTCGTGCAGTTGGATGCTAGCCTTGCGCATGCGTTTGCGCGGCGCGCTACCGCCCGGAGCGGCTTCGATGCCGGCCACGACCTGATGTACATCTCGACTCTTGACGCTGTTCGTCCACGACGTGGATCGAGCCATCGACTTTTACACACGCGTGCTGGGCTGGGAGAAACGTGACGACGCCGAGATGGCGCCTGGCATGCGCTGGGTGACCGTCGGGTCCTCCAGGTGAGAAGACCAGTTTTGTCTTGGCGCGCGGCTTCGGTGGCTGGTCGCCCGAAAAGGTCGGCGGCCAAACCGGTACGGTTCTCGAGGTCGACGACGTCGAGGCGGCCGCAGCCGATCTGATGGAGCGAGGGGTCGAATTCACCGAACCGCCCAGAGTCGAACCGTGGGGGCTTTGGGCGCAATTCCAGGACTCCGAAGGCAACGAGTTCGGGCTGCATTCCGAACAAAGTACGCTGGCGGGAGTCAACGTCTAGGGCCGGCGTTGCCGGCTGGCCCGTTTCCCTGTATACTATGGCGGTTGCGCCGTCCAGCCCGACCCCGGCCCGGCGCCGTTTACGTGGGGGAGATTGCCGCAAGGCATTCGTTAGGAGTTTTTCAATGGCTAAGAAAGTCGTCGGCACGATCGGCTTGCAATTGCCGGCCGGCAAAGCGACGCCGGCGCCGCCCGTCGGCCCCGCGCTCGGACCGTACTCGCTGAACATCATGGCGTTCTGCAAAGAGTACAACGAGCGCACCCAGTCGCAGGCCGGCATGATCATCCCGGTCGAGATCACCGTCTACGAAGACCGCACCTTCAGTTTCATCACGAAAACGCCACCGGCGAGTTTCCTGATCAAACGTGCGCTCGGAATCGAGTCGGGATCGGCGATTCCCAATCGTAACAAGGTCGGCAAACTGACCCAGAAGCAACTGCGCGAGATCGCGGAGGCGAAGATGGCCGATCTCAACGCGAACGACGTCGAGATGGCGATGAACATCATCGCCGGCACCGCTCGCTCGATGGGCGTCGAGGTGTCCGCATAATGCCCACCCATCAGCACGGCAAAAAATACCGCGAAGTCATCGCCTCGTTCGACCGCGAGAAGCTCTACGACGTCGTCGAAGCCAGCGCGACGGTAAAGAAGAACGCGCGCGCGAAATTTGACGAGACGATCGAGATTCACGTCCGTCTCGGAGTGGATCCGAAGAAGAGCGATCAGAACGTGCGCGGTACGGTACAACTGCCGCACGGCACGGGCCGCACGGTCCGCGTCATCGCTTTCGCCAAGGGCGATAAGGCCAAGGACGCCGAGGCCGCCGGAGCCGATGTCGTCGGCGATCAGGATCTCATCGACCGCATCAAAGCCGGCTTCGCCGATTTCGACGTCGCCGTCGCGACGCCCGACATGATGGGCGCGGTCGGTTCGAACCTCGGCCGCATTCTCGCGCAGAAGATGCCGAACCCGAAGTCGGGAACCGTGACGCCGAACATCGGCGCGGCGATCCGCGACATTAAGGCCGGTAAGGTCGAATACCGGCTCGACAAAACCGGCATCGTGCACACGATCGTGGGCAAGGCGAGCTTCGCCGAAAATCAACTCGCCGACAACATCGCCACGCTGATGGACGCGATCGTGCGGGCCAAGCCCGCCTCGTCGAAGGGCACGTACGTTCGCAGCATCACGCTGGCGAGCACGATGGGCCCCGGCGTCAAGGTCGATCCGAACCGCGTGAAGATCGCCGGCGGCGCCTCCTAGGCGTTCCCCGAGCCGTTGACCGGATTGCCCGCTTCGGGTATGATGGTCGACGGCTCCGAAGAACGTAGGTCCGCCGCAGGGCGGGTAATGCGCAAGCGCCTACCGAGGATGCGCGACGACCCGGCTTTCACGGACGTTTCTTTCGTGCGGCAGGTGGCGCTCACCCAGAAGAGTTGGAGCGCCGTTTCTTTTTCCGGAAGAAAGCACGCACATGCCCACCGCCAAGAAAGAACAAACCGTCGAGGAATTGCGCAAGCGGCTCTCCGGCGCTAAGAATCTGTTCTTCACGAACTACGCGGGATTGACGGTTTCCGAAATTTCGAAGCTCCGCAACGAGCTTCGCAAGGACGGCAGCACCTATGCGGTCGTGAAGAACACGCTGTTTTCCATCGCCGCGGGCGACGAGCTTGCGAAGCTTGTGGAAGCCTATCTCTCCGGGCCGACGGGAGTCGTGTTCGCAAACGACCCGGTCTCGCCCGCCAAAGCGATCAAGCATTTCTCCGACGACGTCAAGAAACTCGACGTCAAAGCCGCTTACGTCGAAGGCAAACTCATCGACGGGGCACAGATCGCAGCCCTCGCCGCGCTCCCCTCGAAAACCGAGCTGCACGCGAAGGTTGTCGGACTCTTCGCGAGCCCGCTGCGCGGATTCGCCACGGTCCTGGCCGCAAATCGGAGCGGATTCGTCCGCGTTCTCAGCGCTCGCGAGAAGCAACTCGCCGAGTCAGCATCTTAAGTAGGAGAAGCAAAACATGGCAGTTGCCGATATCATCGATCAAGTTGAAAAGTTGACCGTCCTCGAATTGAACGAACTGGTCAAGAGCCTCGAAGAGAAGTGGGGCGTCAGCGCCGCGGCGCCGGTCGCCGTGGCGGCCGCAGGCGGAGCCGCGGGTGCGCCTGCCGCGGCGGCGCCCGCCGAGAAGACCGAATTCGACGCGGTCCTCACCGAAGTGGGCGCGGAAAAGATCAAGGTCATCAAGGCAGTCCGCGAACTCACGAGCCTCGGGCTCACCGAAGCCAAGGCGTTCGTCGAGAGCGCACCCAAGGCGATCAAAACCGGAATTCCGCGCGACGAAGCAGAGCAGATCAAGGCGAAGCTCGCGGAAGCCGGCGCAACGGTTGAGATCAAATAACGAGGCTCTCGATTCGTTCGAGAAATGGAGGGGCGCCGGGATTTTCCCGGCGCCCTTTTTATTCCTTTGCGCGCGACGCGGTCGCGAAACGGCTAGTGGACGAGAAACCCGACCAGCAGAAGCGCGACGATGTTGAGGACTTTGATCATCGGGTTGATGGCGGGGCCGGCGGTGTCTTTGTACGGATCGCCGACCGTGTCGCCGGTTACGGCCGCGGCGTGGGCGGGAGAACCTTTGCCGCCGTAATTGCCGTCTTCGATGTATTTCTTGGCGTTGTCCCAGGCACCGCCGCCGCTCGTCATCGCGATTGCGAGGAAGAGGCCGGTCACGATCGATCCGATGAGGACGCCGCCCATCACCTTCGCTCCGCCGTTCTCGGGAAGGAAGTATGACAGAGCCACCACCACGATCGGGATTCCGACGGGAATGAGTGCGGGAACGATCATCTCGCGCAGCGCGGCGCGCGTGACGATATCGACGGTCGTTCCGTAGTTGGGCTTTTGCGTGCCGTCCATGATGCCGGGCATCTCGCGGAATTGACGGCGCACTTCCTCGACGACCGCACCCGCGGCGCGACCGACCGACTCCATCGACAGCGAGGCGAAGAGATAGGGCGCGAGACCACCCACGAGCAAACCGGCGATGACGTAAGGATCGCCGATGCTAAACGTGATCGGCGTGGTCGCGCAGGCGGCGCTCGCGGCGGCCTTACACTTGTCGGAAAGCTCTTGTAAGAACGAGGCGAAGAGCACGACCGCGGCCAGGCCGGCCGAGCCGATGGCGTAGCCTTTGGTGACGGCTTTGGTCGTATTGCCGACGGCGTCGAGCGGATCGGTAATGCCACGAACCGATTCCGGCATGTCGGCCATCTCGGCGATGCCACCGGCGTTGTCGGTGATCGGACCGAAAGAGTCGATCGCCACGATGATGCCGGCCATCGAGAGCATCGACATAACGGCGATGCCGATGCCGTAGATACCGGCGAAGGCGTTCGAAACGAGGATTCCGCCGACGATCGTCAGCGCAGGTAGTGAGGTCGCCTGCATCGAGACCGCGAGACCCGCGATGATATTCGTCGCATGACCCGTTACCGAAGCCTTGGCGATGTTCTGGACCGCGCGGAACGTCGTGCCTGTGTAGACTTCGGTAATGTACGTGATCAAACCGGTGACGACCAGGCCCACCAGCGCGCAAACGAAGATGCTCAGCGTCGAAAGCGTCTGGCCTCCCGGCAACGTGACGGGGGTTCCGAACTCTTGTGCGGTCACGAAGTAGAAGAAGATGGCCGAGAGAACGCCGGCTACGATCAAGCCGCGATAGAGCGCGCCCATGATCGAACCGGTGCTGTTGCTGCCCATGCGCACGAAGAACGTGCCGATGATCGTGGCGACGATCGAAACGGCGCCGAGCACGAGCGGAAAGGTGACGGCCGAGGGTAGCAGACTGCCCAGAACCAGGTGCCCGAGCAGCATCGCCGCGACCGTGGTAACGACGTAGGTCTCGAACAAGTCGGCAGCCATCCCGGCGCAATCGCCGACGTTGTCGCCCACGTTGTCGGCGATAACGGCCGGGTTGCGCGGATCGTCTTCGGGAATCCCGGCTTCGACTTTCCCGACGAGGTCGGCTCCGACGTCGGCGGCCTTCGTGAAGATGCCGCCGCCCAGACGTGCGAACACCGAGATGAGCGAACATCCGAAGGCGAGCCCGATCATCGCACCGAGCGAGCGCGCGACGTCGCCGTCGTTCACTTGCATCATGATCGCGAAGTAGCCGCTGACCGCGATGATGCCGAGTCCTACCACGAGGAGTCCGGTGATCGCGCCGCCGCGGAAGGCGAGCGCAAGGGCCGGCCCGAGGCCCTGCCTCGCCGCTTCGGCGGTACGGACGTTGGCCCGGACCGAGACGAGCATTCCGATGAACCCCGCCGCACCCGAAAGCGTCGCTCCGATCAAGAAGCCGATGGCGGCCTCGATTCCGAGCGGAGGCGCCAGCGCGATCAGGATCGCCAGGACGATTGCGACCGCACCGACCGTCGTGTACTGGCGCCGCAGGAAGGCCATCGCGCCTTCCTGGATCGCCGCGGCGATGGCCTTCATCTGGTCGTTCCCGTCGGACTGACGCAAGACCCAATTGATCAAGAAGGCGCCGTAGAGGATTGCCAGGACGCCGGCTCCGAGGCCGAGTTCGATCCCAAGAGAGCTAGCCAATTTTCCTACCTAATAAGCAGTGCCCACACAAAAGAAGACCCCGGGCCTGTGGCGTCGCGGGGCGCGGGCGGACGACCGAATCGCGTTTGGCACCGGGTTTGAGCAGTCCTGTCCGCGCGCTGCGGAGAGTCAGCGTTCACGCGGAAATGCGACGCTTTCGCGCGAAGGGCCGCCGTGAATGCGAGACGTCGAGTTCCTGATCGTGGGGTGCGGTCCCGCGGGTGGTACTGCCGCTCGGGAAGCCGCGCGTGCCGGGGTGGATACCCTGGTCTTGGAAAAGGACTCGGTCGTCGGTGCCAAGCGCGTCTGCGCGGCCGGTTTGCGGCCCGGCTTTTGCGAACAGTTCGACCTGCCGCGTTCGATCGTGCACTGCGATCCGGTGACGATCGCCCTCCACGCCACGAGCGGTAGGCGCTTTTCGTTGTCGGTCGGACAAGCCCACACCACGACTCGCGAAGAACTCGACGGGACGATTGGCGCCTTGGCGCGGGACGAGGGCGCGCAGATCCTCACGAACGCGCTGTTTCGCGGATACGAAAGCGACGGTGCGCGCACGATCGTCGAGTACGCCGACACGGCGACCGGCGAACGCAAACGCGTGCGCACGCGGAACATGTTCCTGGCTCAAGGTTCGACCGCGCGCATCGATGCCGACTCGCCGATCGGTTACAAAGGCTGGGCCGAGGGTCTCATAACCTGCTATCAATATCGCGTTTACCTCGAGCGGCCCGCGATTAGCGAAGCGTATCAGACGCTGGAAATGCACTACTACACGACACCCGCCGGCCGCAACGTCATCGCCTGGATGTTTCCCAAACGCGATCATCTTTCGATCGGCTTGGGCATCGGTGCGAAGCTCGCCGGCAAGGAACTGCGCGCGGAACTCGACGCATTCTTACCGACCGTGGAACGGCGCCTTTTCCCCGGTGTCGCGTACACGATTCGCGAAGAGGGTAATCTGCTTTACGGGGGCGCTCCTCGCCCACGCATCAGCGCCGGCAACGTGATGATCGGCGGCACCGCCGCCGGTTTGGTCGACGCGACGACCGGCGAGGGGATCCTCGAAGCCGCGATGTCGGGTCGCGTTGCCGCGCAGGCCGTTGCGGACGCGCGGCGGGGCCGGACCTCGATGCCGGCGCAGCAGTACGAGAAGACCCTCAAGGCACTGCTTTACGGCAAGCTGAGCAATCGCCATAAGTTGATGACGTTCCTGGAACGCCGCCCCGTGCGCTTCGACGTTCTCTTCGAGCAGCTGTCGTGGTTTCCGCGTTTCGCCGACCTGCTGCAACGCGAACGCAACGACTTCTCGCTCGGCGAGTGGGTCTATCTCTACGCGCAAGCCGCGTTCTTTTCGGTTCGCGCTCTGCGCGCTTGATCGCATTCGCCGCGCGGCGCTTGCTGCGACTCGCGCTCGTCTTAGTCGCAATTACGATCGTCAGCTTCGCCTTCATGCACGCGATCCCGGGCGATCCCGTGCTGAACCGCTTGGGCGAGCACGCCACGCCTGAGGAGATCGCTTCATTGAGGACGTCACTGGGGTTGGACAAGCCCTGGTACCTTCAGCTGGCGATCTATTTCGGGAACCTGCTGCATGGGGATCTGGGAGTCTCGTTGATCGACGAGCAACCCGTTTCCACCAAGCTCGCGCAATATTTTCCGGCGACGCTCGAACTCTCGGTGGGCGCGATCGTCTTTGCGATCGTGCTCGGGATTCCGGCCGGCATCGTGGCGGCGCTGCGCCGGCGCTCGGCTCTCGACGTGCTGACGATGAGCGGCGTTTTGCTGGGCGTGTCGATACCGGTTTTTTGGCTGGGCTGGATCCTCGTTTACTTACTCGCTGTACTACCAAGCAAGTGGGGACTCAACCTATTTCCGATTTCGGGCCGCATCTCGCTCGCCTACTTCGTCCCGGCGCGGACCCACCTGGTGGTGCTCGATGCGCTCCTGGCCGGCAATCTGCGCGCCGCCCTCGACGCCTTGTGGCACCTGGTCTTGCCCGCAGTCACCCTCGGCACCATTCCGCTCGCGATCGTGGCGAAGATCACGCGCAGCGGCATGCTCGAGGTGCTGCGCAGTGATTACGTCCGCACCGCCCGTGCCAAGGGCCTTTCCCAAGGGGCGGTGGTGTACAAGCATGCCCTGCGGAACGCGCTCGTACCGATCCTTACGGTCGTCGGGCTACAGACGGGGATTCTGCTCGGGGGCGCGGTCCTCACCGAACACATCTTCGCTTGGCCGGGCGTCGGACGGCTCGCCTTCGATGCGATTTCGAACCGGGATATGCCCCTCATCAACGGTTGTATTCTGCTGTTCGCGGCGGTGTTCGTGATCGTAAACACGCTGGTCGACCTGCTCTACGCCGCGGTCAACCCGCGTATCAGGTACGGCGCCTGAGGGCCGGCTTGCCGGGAAAGTGTGGGGAGGCGGACGTGGAATACCGTATCCTCGAAGACAGCCGTACGAGGAAGAGGCTGGTTTGAAGGTCGAGCGCCGTTCGCAATACGTCATTGCGGGCACCGCATATTCGCGCGAAGAGGTCATCCATCGCTACATTCACTTGGTGAAGTACGTGGCGGGACGCATCTCTGTCAACTTGCCGCCGAACGTCGAACTGAACGACCTGATCAACGACGGCGTCGTCGGGTTGATCGACGCGATCGAAAAGTACGACGACGAGCGCGGCGTCAAGTTCGAGACCTACGCCATCACCCGCATCCATGGGGCGATTCTCGACGCTCTGCGGGCCTTGGACTGGGTCCCGCGCGCGGTCCGTCAAAAGGCCCGCGAACACGAGCGCGTGATGCACCAGCTCGAGACCGAACTCGGTCGCCAGCCTACCGACGACGAGCTGGCCGAACGCATGGGTCTCTCGCGGCGCGAGCTCGATGCGCTGCACCAGCGCATCCGCGGAACCTCGGTCCTTTCGCTCGAGGAGCACCTTCCGAGCGACCGCGGGGGCGACATTCCGCTGATGGACACGATCAAAGGCGAGGACGGCGATTTGGGCGCCTCCGTCGAGCAGCGTGAGATCGTGCAGGCGCTCAGCGCCGCCGTCGAAGAGCTGCCGCCGCAAGAATGCACGGTCATCAAGCTCTACTATTTCGAGGGCCAGACGCTCAAGGAGATCAAGGCGACGCTGGGCGTTTCCGAATCGCGCGTTTCGCAAATCCATGCGCAGGCGGTGATCCGGTTGCGCGGTAAGCTGCGAGTGATGAGGGGCGATCTGGGCTTCCGGGAAAACGATCCGACGATCAAGCAAAAGTACGTTCGCAAACCGACGGCGCCCGAGGTCGAGGCCGCCGGCTGAACGTTCGCCGCATGCGCGGCTCGCACGAGCCGCCGCTCTTCTCCGAGCTCGTTCGCGACGACGTGCTCTGCGGCGAACGGATCGTCGAGCGGGGCGGCGACGTTCGCTTATTCCGGCGCTGGCTCGCCGCTCGAGAAGCCGACGAGTTGCTCGCCTCGATTCGCGCCTCGACGATTTGGACGCAGGAACGGCGCAAGATGTACGACCGTTTCGTCGACGTGCCTCGCGAGCAAGCTTGGCGCGGCGACGACCGCGCTCTGCCTTGGAGCGAGGAGTTGCGTTCGGTGCGCGTTCGGCTCGAAGAGCTGCTCGGCGCGAGCTTCGCGTTCGTACTTTTGAATCGTTACCGCAACGGGGCCGACAGCGTCGCGTGGCACAACGACCGCGAAGTCGCAGGGCTCGCGCACCCGGTCATCGCGTCGCTCTCGCTGGGAGCGACGCGCGCCTTCGATCTGCGTCCGAAAAGCGATCGCAAGCGAATCCTTTCGATCGATCTCGAACACGGCGATCTGCTCGTAATGCAGGGCGACACGCAAATCAACTGGGAGCATCGCGTCGCAAAAGACCGCCGCGCCGGCGCCGAACGCATCAATCTCACTTTTCGTCAACAACCGGAATAACAGCCGCTTTTCTGAGAGCGCGATGAAGCGCGGATGAGACCTGCGCCGTTCTCAGGTCGCTCTCATGAAACTGCGCTACGCCGCCGCGTATGCTCGTTCCGGGAAGCGCTCCTGCGAGGTGCTTTCCGAATTGCAAAACGCTTCGGCAAGGAAGGTATGACGCGATGCGAACACCATTCACGTTCGCGCTCTTGACTGCATTCGCGCTCGCGGGATGCAGCGGCGGCGGCGGCTCCGGCTCCGGAAATCCCGGCGTTCCCTCGAATCCCAACCCCGGCGGCTCGACGGCGTCGTCGCAAGACGTGGCGCAATCCGGCATGCTGGCAGCGAGCGATCCAATCGAACAAGGCAGCCTCGAAAGCGACATCACGAACGGTTCGCTTTCTGCGGGTGGCGCGAGCGCTCGCATGCGCGCCAACGTTGCGAACGGTGCCTGCAACAACGGCGTCGAGCGGACGGTCACGGTGATCAGTCCGAACGAAACGAAGTACGACGTCAAGTTCTTCTACGATGCCGCTTGCACGGAACTCGCGCGCGAGGTGCAAAGCGACGTCGTGACGAGCGCCTCGGGCGAAACCGTGATTCGCAATGCAGCGAACTACAACTTGGGCGGCACGCTGCTCACGACGCGCGTGACGAATTACGCGATCACCGGAATGCCGGCGTCGGGCAACTTCACCCAGTTCCTGACGAGCGCTCTCACCGTCGGAAACTCGGGGAATCCGGCCGCGCAGATCGCCCGCACCGATACCTTCGAGACTTCAACTCCCGGCAACGGGACGGTCAGCGGGAGCTCGGGCCGCGTCGTCAATCCGGCCGGCTTGGCGTCGTCCTACGGTCACAACGCCGCCCTGAGCGGCGTGACCTGGAGCGTCGATGGATCGGGCAACGTGACCTTTGCCGGCGAGCGCGACGGCGAGCTGTTTCGGGGGCCGTTCTTAGGGCTCACGCTGGCCACCGCGGCGCCCTTTACCGTCTCGGGCGGGACGCAGATCGGCGGCTCGACGATCACCGGCAGCGTCGTGTTCGACGTGAACGGCAACCTCACGTCGGTGAGCCTTACCGGGACGTTCATGCACGGCGATACGCTGAAGGTCACGAGTTCCGGTACGCCCTTGACGGTCAGCGGCACGATCTCGAGCCCGAGTGGGGCCATCGTCGCGACCTTCACGACCGACCAGTACGGCGACGGCATCATTACCTACGCCAACGGGAGCCAGGGCCTGATCCTGGACTGGCACGTCGTTCGCTAGGGATCGAAGCGGCCGCCGGTTCGCCGGCGGCCCGTTCGCCTTCGCCTCGGAATCGAACAGGAGTTCGATTGCTTGAGGCGAAGCCATTTCTCCCGTGAGCTGGTTGGCGAAACTCCGCAACGCCCTTGGCCGGTCGCGCGAGTCGCTAGCGGGCGTCGAGACGCTCGCGCAAGCACGCCGTCCGCTCGATGACAGCTTCTGGAACGAACTCGAAGAGCTGCTGATCGCAGCCGACTTCGGGGTCCCGACGACCGAAAAGATCATGGGCGGCTTGCACATCGTCGCACTTCAGGAGCTGTGGCGCCGCAGCGATGAGGCGGTAGCGCGTTTCAAGGTGGACGTGCAACGCTTCCTGACGCTTCCCGGGGCCGGCCTTTCGCTCCACTCGAAACCCGCGGTGGTCTTGATCGTCGGCGTTAACGGGAGCGGTAAGACGACCACGATCGGTAAGCTCGCGAAGCTCTTGTCGGCCGAAGGCAAACGCGTGATGGTCGTTGCGGCGGACACCTTTCGTGCTGCCGCCGCGGAACAACTCGCCGTTTGGGCAGGCCGAGCCGGCGCGGAGTTCGTACGCGGACCCCAAGGAGCCGATCCTTCGTCAGTCGTTCACGACGGTCTCTCTGCGGCGAAAGCGCGCGGGCTCGACGTCGTCTTGATCGACACCGCCGGCAGGCTTCAAACGAAGAGCAACTTGATGGAAGAACTCAAAAAGATGCGGCGCGTGATCGAGCGCGAGTGCGGCACGGCGCCGGACGAAACGCTGCTCGTCGTCGACGGGACGACGGGACAGAACGCGGTCTCGCAAGCGAAGCTGTTCAACGACGCGACCAAATTGACGGGAGTCGTCGTCACCAAACTCGACTCGACTGCCAAAGGCGGCGTTCTCGTCGCGATCGTCGACACGCTGGAGATTCCGATCAAGTTCGTCGGCATCGGCGAAGCGATCGATGAGTTGAAACCCTTCGATCCGGCCGCCTTCACCAGCGCTCTGTTCGACTCGGCCGCATGAAACGCGCAATCCAAAGTGCCACACAGGTGGCACATGCCCGGCCTATCATCGCCGCACGCACCACCCCGACGGAGGCCTCGTAGAATTTCATGGCTCAAGATGAGAAGACGATTGCCCTGAACAACGCGCTCGCACAAATCGAGCGGCAGTTCGGCAAGGGCGCCATCATGAAGATGGGCGATCTGACGGAACGGATGGCCTACGACGTCATCTCGACCGGTTCGATCGCGCTGGACCTCGCACTCGGCGTCGGGGGATTGCCGCGCGGCCGCGTCGTTGAGATCTACGGTCCCGAATCGAGCGGTAAGACGACGCTGGCGTTGCACGTCATCGCCGAAGCGCAGCGCGCCGGCGGTACGGCGGCTTTCGTCGACGTCGAACATGCGCTCGACCCCGGTTACGCTTCGGCCCTCGGCGTCGATCTCGACTCGCTGCTGGTTTCGCAGCCCGATACCGGCGAACAGGCCCTCGATATCGCGGAGATGCTGGTGCGCAGTAACGCGGTCGACGTCGTTGTCGTCGACTCGGTCGCGGCGCTCGTGACCAAAGCCGAACTCGAAGGCGACATGGGCGACGCGCACGTCGGCCTCCAGGCACGGCTGATGTCGCAGGCTCTGCGCAAACTTACCGCTGCGATCTCGCGCTCGAAGTGCGTGATGATCTTCATCAACCAGCTGCGAGAAAAAGTCGGCGTCATGTTCGGTAGTCCCGAGACGACGTCGGGTGGCCGCGCGCTGAAGTTCTACGCGTCGGTGCGCTTGGACGTACGAAAGCTCGAACAGATCAAGGTCGGCCAGGAAGTCGTCGGAACGCGCACGCGCGTCAAAGTGGTCAAGAACAAGGTCGCGCCGCCGTTCCGCCAAGCGGAGTTCGATATTACCTACGGCAAGGGAATCTCAAAGATGGGTTCCATTCTCGATGTCGCTCTCGAGCGCAATATCGTCGGGAAGAGCGGCTCGTGGTATACCTACGGCGATATCCGCATCGGTCAGGGTCGTGAGAACTCCAAGGCGTATCTCGAGGAACACTCGGATCTCGCCGACGAGTTATCGGCGAAGATTCGCGAGGCGCTCAAAGCGACGGTTTCGACGAACGGAAGCGTTGCGGTGCTGGCCGCGACGACCTCCCAGGCCGCCGGCGACGAGGAATAGCGCCCCGCCCCGTGCGCCGGCGCGCCTCGCCGCCCTGCGCATGCTGGCACAGCGGCGTCTGACCGAAGCCCAGCTCTTTGCGGGTCTCTTGCGCAAAGGCTACGACGCCGAGAGCGTCGCCGCGACGATCGAACGGTGCAAGGCGGAGGGCTACGTCGACGACCGGCTCTTCGCCAAGCTGTTCGTAGAAGGCCGCATCAGGGCGCTGGGCAATGCGCGCCTGGTCGCCGAACTCGTGACTCGGGGAATCGCGCGCGAGGCCGCCCTCGAGAGCGTCACGACGACCGATCGGGGTGAAGAGGTGCGCCTCGCTCAGGCTATCGACAAGCTGTTCCGTACGCGGCCCCAACTCAGCTATCCAAGCGCGGCTCGCGCGCTCGAACGGCTGGGCTTTCCGGCGGCGGCAATCTATCGCCGGCTGCGCCATCACGTTATCGCCAATGGTGATCTCTTGGCCGAGGATTACGGTCGCAAGCAAGCGTAGTGTCGTGCATGCGGTCTCTCGTCGCGGCGCTTATCGCAGCGACCGTTCTGGTCTGCGCGATGTTGCCGGGGAACGCCGTCGAACTCGAGACGATCGCGCGCGCAGCCTCCGAATATCACAATCCGAACGCGCGCCTGGAAGAGATGTACCGGGCGGCGCTGATCAACACGAGCCGGCAGGCCGTCTTTGCACCGGACGGGACCGCCTACGTCAAAACCGGCGACATTCCGGCGGAATGGCTGCGGGATGCCAGCGCTCAGGTCCGTCCGTATCTGTTCTTCGCGAAGACCGACCCGCAGGTCGCGGCCCTGCTGCGCGGCATCATCGCGCGCGAGGGCAAGTACCTGCAGATCGATCCCTACGCGAACGCCTTCACCCTCGACTACCGGGTCTGGGAAGAGAAGTTCGAGCTCGACTCCCTCTGCTATCCGATCGTGCTGGCGTGGTCGTATTGGAAGGCGACCGGCGACACCTCGATTTTCACCGGCGACTTGTCGCTCGGTTTCGATAAGGCGCTCGAGACGATGGAACGCGAGCAAGATCACGCGCGCAACTCCAAATACACCCACAAGGAGCTCCACGACGACAAGGGCACGTCGGGTGTTCCCCGCCCGGTGGGTTACACGGGCATGATCTGGACCGGTTTCCGGCCTTCCGACGATGCCTGCCAATACAACTATTTGATCCCTTCGGAGATGATGGCCGTCGTCGCCTTGGGCGATCTCGACGAGATCGAGCGGACCGTTTACCGGAACCTCATCAAGTCGAACCGCGCCCGTACGATGCGCTCGGAGGTTCAGGACGGGATCCAGAAGTACGGCGAGATATTCACGCCGAACTACGGCTACATCTACGCCTACGAGGTCGATGGGCTCGGCAACTCGACCCTGATGGACGACGCGAACATCCCGAGCCTGCTCTCGGCGCCCTACATCGGCTACACCAAAGCGGACAGCTTCGTCTACAAGAACACCCGGCGCTTCTTGCTCTCGAAGGACGATCCGTACTACTACATCGGCTCGATCGCGCGCGGCATCGGAAGCGCCCATACGAACGATGGGTACGTCTGGCCGCTGGCGCTGGTGGTGCAGGGTCTCACGGCGACCTCGGACAGCGAGCGCAAAGACGTACTCGACCAGCTCCTGGCGAGCGACCCGGGCGACCACTTGTTGCACGAGTCCTTCGATCCGAACAACCCCACGAAATTCACCCGGGCGGACTTCGGTTGGCCGAACGCGCTGTTCAGCGAATTCGTCATGACCTACCTGAACGGCGTGCCACCGCTTCCGATGGGAAATACGAGCGATCTCGAGTTTCGTGGCGAGTAACGCCACGATCCAAAACAAGGCCGACCTCGTTCTCGGCGTTCAATGGGGCGACGAAGGCAAGGGCCGCGTCGTGGATGCGTACGCCGGCGACTATGACGTCGTCGCGCGCTTCGGAGGTGGCGACAACGCGGGTCATACGCTGGTCGTGGGCGACCGGAAGATGGCGCTGCGGATCGTCCCCAGTGGCGTACTGCGCGAGCGGCCGGAGCTGTTCATCGGCGGTGGTACCGTCGTGAGCCTGCCCGGACTCGTGGCCGAACTCGACATGCTCGCTGCCGCAGGCGTCGACCTCGCGCGTATCAAGATCTCCGATCGCGCGCACCTCGTCCTGCCGTATCATCCGGCGCTCGATCGAGTTTCGGAACGTTCGCGGGGACAAGCCGCGATCGGGACGACCGGCCGGGGGATCGGTCCCGCCTATGCCGACAAGGCCGCGCGTCTCGGCGTTACTTTCGGCGATCTGTCGCACACCGACCGGCTTCTCGATACGATTCGCGCGACCGCGCGCTGGCACGCGATGCGCTTCGAAGGCGAAGACGGCGCCGGCACCGACGCCGCCATCCTCGAGGTCCTCAACGCTGCTCCGCGCGTCATTCCTCACGTCGTCGACGGCGTCGAGTATCTGCACGAGAAGCTCGAAAGCGGCCGGCGCATCTTGGTCGAGGGCGCGCAAGGAACGCTCCTGGACGTCGGTTTCGGCACCTATCCGTTCGTTACGAGCTCGCATACGATCGCGGGCGGCGCCTGCATCGGTTTAGGTCTCGGCCCCACGCAAATCGGACGCGTCGTCGGCGTGGCCAAGGCCTACTCGACGCGGGTCGGCAGCGGTCCGTTTCCGTCCGAACTGCACGATGCGACCGGAGAGCGGATGCGCGAGCGCGGGGGCGAGTTCGGCACGAACACGGGGCGGCCGCGGCGCTGCGGCTGGTTCGACGGCATCGCGGCGCGCTACGCCTCGCGGATCAACGGGCTCACCTCGGTCGTCATCACCAAACTCGACGTCCTAACCGGTATCGAGCGCCTGGGCATCGTCACCGCGTACAAGCTCGAAGGCCGGAACGCCGGATTTTCCGCCGCCGCGGAACCGGGTCTCGAGCCGCACATCGAATGGTTCGACGGCTGGAGCGAAGATCTCGCAGGGGTTCGCCGCATCGGCGAATTGCCGCAGTCTGCGCGACGTTACGTCGAAGCGCTCGCGGCGAGCTTCGGCGTTGCGGTCGAAGCGGTTTCCGTCGGTCCCGAGCGCGCCTCGCTCGCGCTCGCGTAAAGCCGCCGCCGTCCGCTAGGTCGGCGAAGTGATAACGCGCAGTAGCAGGCCGAACACGATCGCCACCGCGAGGTAGGGCGCGAAGGCCATCGGTTCGGTTCGACGTCCCCGGATCCAGCCGACCGCAACGAGCGCGAGACAAGCTGCGGCAAACGTCAAGAGCGAGAGTTGGAAGCCGAGGACCGCACCGCCCAGAGCTGCGAGCTTGCTGTCGCCCCAACCCATGCCGCGTCCCTTTGAAAGGAGCGCTGCCAGAGCGAAGGGCAAGAACGCGGCGATCGTCGACCAGAGCAACGCCCATGTAAACTCACGCTGCACGAAGGCGGCTACGACGACGACGCCGAGCGGAATGAGGGTGAAGTAGTCGGGGATGAAGCCGAACGCAACGTCGCTGTACCACGCCGCGCAGAGCGAAATGCAGACGAAACCGAGGAGCGCAAAGGGAATCACTGCCACCCCGTGCGAGGCCAGCAATGCGCCGACGAGCGCGCTGCAGACCGCGAGTCCTAGCGAGAGCTTTTGAGTCTGCTTCGGATCGGGATCCTCACGCTTGCGTGGAGACCGCGATCCGATGGCGGCACTCAATTGCATTCCGAGGAACGAGGCGCTACCGAAGACTATCGCCGAGATGATGATCGATAGGAGCATTCGGTTAGCGCCTCATTCCTTAGAACCAGCTACCGTTCGGTGACGTTTGAGTCGGAGCCGGCGTCGGCGGTACTGGGGACGCGGTCGGAGCCGGGCTGGCGGTCGCCGTCGGGGCCGGGCTGGCGGTCGGCGCCGGCGACGCGGTGTGCGTCGGCGACGGTACCGGGCTGGCGGTCGGGTGTGGCGACGGGCTGTGGGTCGCGGTCGGGACCGCCGTCGGAGTCGCGGTGTGCACGGCCGTCGCCGTCGGTGCCGGACTCGGGCTGTGGCTTGGAGTTGCCGTTCCGTGCGCCGTCGGGGTCGGGGTCGGCGTCGGCGACGCGATCGTGGTCGGCGTCGCGCTCGGCTTCGGCGACGCGGTCGGCTTCGGCGTCGCGGTCGGCTTCGGCGTCGGGCTCGCGGTCGGAACCGGCGAGGCGGTCGGAACCGGCGAGGCGGTCGGAACCGGCGAGGCGGTGGGTTTGGGACTCGCACTCGGCGACGGGCTCGGCGACGGACTCGGCGACGGGCTCGGGGTCGGTGTGGGCGACGCCAGTCCTGGCGGAGGCGAGAACGTGAGACAGGTTCCAGGGGTCGCGAGCGGCTCGACGGCCGGGACGCTTTGCGGCATTTGGGTCGGAGCCGAGGTTGGCGAGGTCGTATCGTACTCGCCTTCGAGTGAGCTTTGAACGCTCGTACCTAAGCCGGCACACTCGGCCAGCGTGGCCACGTCGGGCGAACGGAAGAAATTCTGCAGGGCGCTGTTCGAGCTCGTCGACGCGCCGAGGACGTTGGCCATGTAGCCGCCGTTGGCGGTGGTCGAACTGATCAGCGCGGCGTTGTCTTGCACCATGACCGGCTCGTAGTAGGACTCGGGGCTCGATACGGTGACATCGTTTGCGAAGCAGTCCGGTGACGGGGCAGTAGCGGGAGCGAAGAAAGCGGCGCGCGGACCGGCGCCGTCCGTAACGCTTTGTGAAGCCACCTGACAGTTGGTCTGTTTGGTCGGCGGCTTGCCGTCGATGGTGGCATAGAGTGCGTAAAGTGAGTAGGAGGCGTAGGGGTTGTCGAGCTGCGAGACGACGCCGCCGTAGCGGACGCCCATCTGCACGCGCTCGCTCATCGCTCCTTCGCGCACCGCCCACATAACGCCGAACAGGCCGAGGAGGAAAAGCGGCAACGCGATGGTTGTCTCGGTAAGGGCTTGGCCGCGAGCGAAACGTTTCATGATGTCGCCTTGCACGCCGAGCTCAGGTTGATGCTCGAGGCTGGAGCGAACGGCCTAATCGGAACCGCATTCCACCAGCCGAGGCGGGCGCTCAACTCATCGGTGCTGACGGGTTGGGTGAAGGCGTTGTAAGCGGACCACGCGGTGGCGCCGTTGCCGCCAAAGTTGACCAGATACCAGTCGTAGCTCCCGGCGGGCGCTGTCGGATCGTATTTTTCGCTCGGCTGAAAGACGACGTTCGGGCCGCGAATGCTATCGTAGAGTGAACCTGGTTCGAACCAGTCTTCTTCGAACATGACCGAGGTCGCGGCAGAGCGGCCGATCGCGTAGTACGGTTGGCTCTTGAAGCTCCAGAAGCTCGGTATCATCGGCTGCACGAGGGCGCAGGCGACGACGTCGACTTGGACCGGAGCGAAGTCGGGGGCTTCGCTGTCTGCGCTGCCGGAGCACACGCGCCCTAGCCCAGGGACGCAGATTCCCTCCGAATCGTACTTGAGGTCTTGCAGCCCGGTGCGCGGTTGGATCCCGGCGACCGTGTAGGTGAAGCCGCAGTCGAGCCCAGCGACGCTGATGCTTGTCTTTGGTATCCCCGGCGAGTTGCAGAACGACGAGCTGCTCATGTGCGCCAGCAGCGAGTTGGCGTCGTTTGACGTTTGCGTCTTAGCCGCAAAAGTTGCGACGTTGTTCAGCTGGGTGACGTCGTCGGTATAACGGTTCACCGCCTGCAAGTAGGCTGTGCGGAGCGAGGTGTACGTCTGTGGACAGGTCGAGGCTTGCGCGCAACCGCCGGAATTTTCGGAGGCCAGCAAGATGCCGTTGAGCAACCGGCGGATCCGGTACTCTTCGATGTTGGCGGCGTACAACTCCATCATCATCATGTTCCAGCGCTCAGTCTGGACCGTCAGGACCGCCTGCGCGGCGGCGTCGGCAGCGCTCTGAGCGCGAACCTGCCAGCGGATGACGTTACCGTAGTTCAAGGCCATGAACATCAAAACGAAGGTCGTCATGATGGCCACGACCCAAAGCGGCAGAACCTGACCGCGCGAATCGCGACGCATTAGCAGCCACTCCATGGGTACATAGGTGCGGCTCCCGGTCCTGGATAGGTCCCGGGGTTCGGATAGCCGCCGTTGATCTCGCGATCCCACGAATAGATCGTTTGGATTGCGCTGTTCGTCGTTGAATCGAAACCGTTAAAGGCCGTGAAGCTCGAGACCGGGCCCGTCGTCCCGTCGGGCAGCGTACCGGTCGTATTGTGCGTTAGCGTGACCGGCATGAGGCCGTTGTTGCGGTACAGCGTCGGCAGGTCAGGATTATTGACCAGGAACGCCGAGATCGTTGCGAAGTAACGCTGATGACAGGCCATCTGGGTGAACGTGCTGGCGTCGGAGCCGCCGGCCGCGGTGCCGCCCCACGAACCCGAAACAGCTGAGCCGCCCTGGTCGATCGGCACGCTCCAGTTCGAATCGTCGAGATGTTCCGCGACTCCCAGAGCGCTGAAATCTTGATTCGAACAGGTCGCGGCCGTCCACGGCATGGTGTCCGAGCAGTTCTCGATCTCGTTGAAGCCCACGTAGTACGGCGGCACGTTCTCGCCGTTCGAGAAGTAGTTGACCTGCATGTTCGAAGCGGTCGAGCCGTAGTTCAAGTTTGCGACGTCGAAATGCGCGCCGTTCTCGAGCCACTGCGGTTCGATCATCGAGCCGCTTACGCCGATCGGCACGCCGAGCAGCGAAACGACGTTCGATTTCGAAGCCATCGACTGCATCTGCGAGGGCTGCATGATTGAGGCGCCGCCGTGCCGGTTCGAGGACGAGGCGGCGACGACGACCGGATTGGAGTCGTTGTAGCCGTAGTCGACGTAGATCGTCGGACTGGGTGCCGGCAGCACCGAGGTCGTGATGCAAGTCGGGCAGTTGAACTGCGGGAAGATTGCTTGCGTCGCGGTTTCCGGAGTTCCGCTCGAAACGCCGATGACGCTCTGGTGCGCGTTGACGAACGATGCGGCGTCGGCAGTCATTTGCAGATAGCCGACGATGCCGATCTGAACGGCGCCCAGGACCATGACCAAAACGACACCGACTACGAGCGCCGTCTCGACGAGAGCGGCGCCGCGGATTGGGTGGTTACGTCGTGCTTGTTTGCGTATCTTCATGCCGGCCTACATCGGATTCAGGGAAGCGTTGCTGAGACTGGTCTCTTGGGTCGTCACCGACGTGCTGGTGATCGTCGCCAAAATTGCAAAACCCGTGATCGCGATTATGGAGAACACCGAAAGGATGAGCGCGAATTCTGCGATCTCTTGGCCGCCCTCGTCAATCGAGAACGCGAGAATGCGGCGTGCGAAATCGGTATCGAACATCCGAACGTTTGCTCCCATATTCTCTATAGTTCGGACGGATTATATCGCACCGCTAGGTTGCAGAAGTGTGCGCTAAGCGTGTGAGATGCGCGGCACATCCCTATGGCGCAAAACTAATTTATCTATGCTTGCGCTCACAGGTAGAGCGCGTGCGTATGCGACCCATCACAGCGCAAAGCGAGCGCAGTGTGATCGAACTCCGCGCGCGTTTAACGCGGCGAAAAGCGAGCGACTTACGTCGTCGAGATGATGACGCGCGCGAGCACGCCGAGCACGATCGCGACGGCGAGATACGGAGCGAACGCGAGCGGTTGATTCCGCCGTCCGCGAATCCAGCCGACCGCGACGAGCGCTAAGCAAGCCGCGGCGAAGGTCAGGAGCGCCGGCAGGATGCCGAGCACCGCGCCGCCGAGAGCCGCGAGCTTGCTGTCGCTCCAGCCCATGCCGCGGCCTTTCGAAAGCGCCGCGGCGATCCCGAAGGGCAGGAACGGGATCAGGCTGGCCCAGATGAGATTGAACGTGTAGCTGAAGTTACGCTCGAAGAGCGCGACGGCGAGCAGCAGCCCGAGGGGCAGCAGCGTGAAGTAATCGGGAATGTAGCCGAACGAGGCGTCGCTGTACCAGGCCGCGCAGAGCGAGACGCACACGATGCCGAGCGTCACGAAGGACACGATCGGCACCGCGCGCGAGGCCAGCACGCCGCCGATCAAGGCGGTGCACACCGTCAAGACGATCGTCAAGCCCTGAACGCTGCGGGGATCCGCTTCGAGCCGCTTGTGGCTCGACTTGGACCCCAGCCACTCGCTAAGTTGCATGCCGAGGAAGGCCGCGCAACCGAACACGACCGCCGAGATCAGGATGGAAAGGATCATCCGGCCGGCCGAGTGCCTTTAGCTAGAACCACGTGCTGGGCGTCGGGGTCGGCGGAACCGTCGGCACCGGGGTCGGGGTCGGCGGCGGCGTCGGCGTCGGCGGTACCGGGTCGGAGCCGGGGTACGGCGTCGGCGGAGGGGTCGGCGTCGGAACCGGGGTCGGCGTCGGCACCGGGCTCGGCGTCGGAACCGGGCTCACGGTCGGCACTGGGCTCGCGGTCGCCACAGGGCTCGCGGTCGGCACAGGGGTCGGTGTCGGCACAGGTGACGGCGACCGGGTCGGCGTCGGCGGCGGGGTCGGGGTTGCCGGCGGCAGCGTCGGCGATGGCGTCACTGGCGGTGGCGAAGCGGTCAGCGTCGGTGTCGGTGACGGCGAAGGGGACACGGTCGGCGTCGGGACGCCGCTGCCCGGCGTGTACGCGACGCACGGCAGCGACCCGCCCGTTGCGACCGGCGAGACCGGTTGAATTGAGGTCGGAAGCGGGGACGGCGGAATCGTCGGGGAGACGTTGTCGCCGAAGCCCTCCGCCGAACCGTCGAACGCGATGCCGACTTGGGTGCATTCCGTCAGCGTCTCGAGATCGGGTGACTTGAAGAAATTCTCGGCCGCGCTGTTGCCCGTCGAGCCGGTGCCGCCTCCGAGAACGCCGCCCAAGAAACCGCCGGTTCCATTGCCGGCCGAGGCAAACGCCGCGGCGTCCTGCAACAGGACCGGCTCGGCGAACGTTTCGGGACCCACGACGTCGGCGAGGTTTCCGACGCAGTTGGGCAAGCCCACGGTCGCCGGTTGGAAAAAACCCTCGCGCGTGTTCGTGAGGATGCCCGGCATTCCGGTTTCCATCGGCGCGCACGTCGCGTAGCTCGTCGGCGGTTGGCCGTCGATCGTGGCGTAGATTGCATAAAGCGAGTAGTCTTGGTACGGATTCTTCAGCGAACCGACGACGCCGCCGTAGCGCACGCTCATCTGAACGCGCTCGCTCGTGGCTCCTTCGCGGACCGCCCAGATGACGCCGAAAAGTCCCAACAGAAAGAGCGGCAGCGCGATCGCCGTTTCGGTGAGTGCTTGGCCGCGCGGCAGAGGGACTTTCGGAAACTTCATGGTGCGGTGTTACACATCGTCGTAAGGTTGATCTGCGACGCCGGTGTGAAGGGTTTCATCGGGACGTCGTTCCACCAGCCCAGACGAACGCTCATCTCGTTTTTATCGATCGGCGTCGAGAAGCCACCGACGAGCGGATTCGCGACGGCGCCGTTTCCGCCGAAGTCCACCGCGTACCAGTTATAGGGGGAGGGGCCGCCGGCGGACGGCGGGATCGAAGTTCCGTACGTTTCGGTGAATTGGAACGGCGTAAAGGGACCCCGAGCGTTGTCGTAGAGCGAACCCGGCTGGAACCAATCTTCTTCGACCATCACCGAGGTCGCGGCGGCACGCCCGACCGCGTAGTACGGCTGTGTCTGCAGTGCGCCGAATGCCGGAATGATCGGGGGGATGACGGCGCAGGTGAGAACCTCGACTTGCACCGGGTTGAAGTCGATGTTTTCCGAGTTGACCTCGCTGGCGTCGCAGACTCTGCCGAAGCTCGGGATGCAGTTCGTTTCCGCGTCGAACTCGACCGGATTGAGCGGAGTCTGATAACCGGTACCGCTCGAGGTCCCGCGGACGAGCGATCCCGTAATCGGAAGCATCGTATACTGGAAGGCGCAGTCTCCGCCTGAGGCGTTGACCGACGCCGTCGTGGGCAGCATCGTTGCCTGGTTGCAGGTGGCTTGTATGTGATGCAGCAAGGCCTGCGCGTCGCTCTGCCAGTTGCTGTACGTCGAAAACGAGACGACGTTATTGAGGACCTCGGCATCGTAGGTGTAGCGGGTCGCAGAGCGCACGAAAGCCGCCGTCAACGCGGTGTAATCGGCGGAGCAATATGCCGGTATGCTGCAGCCGCCCGAATTGTTCGTGGTCATCAAAATCGCGTCCAGCAATTGGCGAAGCCGGAACTCCTCGACGTTCGCCGCGTAGAGCGTTTCGGTGGTCATGTTGAAGCGCTGGGTCTGAATCGAGGTCAGGGCCGCGGCTGCGGCATCGGCGGCGCTTTGGGCACGGACTTGCCAGCGGATCGTGTTGCCGTAGTTCAGCGCCATAAACATCAAAACGAACGTCGAGAGGATCGCGACGATCCAAAGCGGGATGACCTGCCCGCGCGCGTTCCGCATCAGCAATTCGTCCCGTAGACGTACGGATGACCGACCGACTGAGCGCCGGCGCCGTAAGCAGGAGGAAATGGAATCGAGCCAACGCCGGTCGAACTGGACGTGCCTGCGGTGACGATGAGGTCCCAGCTATAAATTCTTTGGATGGCAGCGTCGGCTTGGGCGCCGGTGACGCTGCCCTGGACCGCTCCGGCGGGCGCCGCCCCAAATCCAGTCGGGCCTCCGGCCGGGCCCCCACCAAACGGCGCCCAATTCGCGTAATCGCCATCGCCCATCGGGCTAATCGGAAGCCCGTTGTTAGCGACGGGAGTTTGCAATGCGCCGAGCGAGCTGTTGTTCGCAAAAAATGTAGCGAGGATCGAGAAGACTTGCTGATGACAGGCGACTTGCGCGAAGGCCAGCGGCAGCGGTTGCGGGTTGAGCGGGTTCGGAATTTCTCCGTTGGGACGTTCCCAGATCGAGTCGTCGAGGTGCTCGGCAACGCCCAGCGCGCGAATCTTCGCCGTTAACGCGCAGCCGGTCTGCGCTGTCGGCCACGGTTGCGCATCGGGACAGTTCTCGATGAAATTGAAGCCGACGAAATACGGCGGCGTGTTCTCCCCGTTCGTAAAATAATTCTCTTGGAAGTTCGCGGGGCCGGTCTGGCCGTAGCTGGCCGAATTCGCCACGTCGAAGTGGGCGCCGTTCTCGAGCCATTGAGGCTCGACCATCGAACCCTCGACGTTGAGCGGGACGCCGAGGAGCGACACGACGTTCGGCTTCGCGACCTTCATCCCCAATTGCGTCGGTTCCATCATCGAGGCGCCGCCGTGACGGTTATTGATCGAAGCGGCGGCCAGGATCGGATTGGGGTCGTTGTATCCGTAGTCGATGCCGACCGTGGGCACCGGTGCCGGCGCAGCGCTCGGCGTGAAATCGAGCGGCGCGAATTGCGGAAAGACGCCCGTCGTCGCTGTGATCGCGTTGGGGTCACCGAGCACCGTCTGATGGGCGCTCATGAACGAGGCCGCGTCGGCGGTCATCTGGATGTACCCGACGACGCCCAACTGGACGCTGCCCAGGATCATGATGAGAATGACCCCCACGACGAGGGCCGTTTCCGCGAGTGCCGCACCACGTTGGGCTCGCGCCCGGAGAAATCGCACGAAAAGTTACCGCCTCAGATCGTGTCGGCGTTAACGGCTGCGTTGTTCAACGAGGACTGCTGAGCGTTGAGCTGGTTGCTTGCAAGAGCTGAAATGAAAGCGAAGGCGCCCATCGCGAGAATCGAAAAAACGCTCAGGATAAGAGCGAATTCGGCTAGCTCCTGACCGCTCTCGTCGCTCAGGAATTCTCTCCAACCCGCAGCGATAAGGTCCTTGGTCATGCATTCTCCATGGTCGAGGCGTTAACTAAATCGGCGGGGCACTGAGCTGTAGCCCCACGCGCTTGTGCCATTATAACGTGGAATAGTCGCTCAGGGTCACTTCCAGGCCGCTAAAGTCATCACATTTTTATGCTTGGAATCACTCAATGTGACTCGTTCCCCAGGCAAGCGAGGGCTAAACGTCCTAGTTTGGCCTGGGAGCTTTGTCTGGGACATTTGTAAAGATATTGTAAAAGGCGTCTGCCCGATCCACGAGAAGGACACGCTGCGGCAAAGTTGACCACCTAGGCTAGCACTCGTGGGAGCGCGGGGTTTCGGAGCGTTGCTGGCGGCGAGGCAAGCCAAGGTCCGGGCGTGCAAAGTGCAGTTTGCCGCCCTCAGGTCGGCGGCCCGCGCGAGCTTCGGTAGCCCGGTTCCGGCAGGCTCCGCGGCGGAGTTCAGCGCTGCCGAGGACTACCGGGCGAGGCGGGAACGAGCGATCGAGCAGGTTACGCTCGCCCTCGACCGGGCGCGGCGAGAGTGCGCCGGTCTCGAGGCGCTGGAACGCAGGCGCGCCACCGGGGCGCAGCTGCGCCGCAGGCGCAGTGAAGCGCGGGAGGCCGACGAACGCAATCGCATGCTCCAGAGCCTCCGGGCATGATCGCGCTCCACCGCCCAAACGGTTTCCCGCTCCTGGTCAACCCCGACCTTATCGAAACGGCCGAGTCGTCTCCAGAAGGCGAAACGATCGTAACGCTCACCTCGGGCAACACGCTCGTCGTGCGGGACTCGCTCGAGGCGTTGCGTGCTGCCGTGATCGAGTTTCGGCGCAGTCTGGCGCCTCCGCCGTGAGGGCCCTTCCTTAGATACGGGAACCAGCCTCGCCGTGCGAACCGTCGTCGCCCTGATGGTGGTCGGCGGCCTGCTCCTCGGCCTGCGCTATCTCGCTGCCGCGCTCGGCGCGCGCCGGCCGGGCCTCAGCGGGGGGCGGTTGCTCGCGGTGCTCGAGAGCGCGATGTTGCCCGGCGGCTGCTCGTTGCACGTCGTCAGCGTCGCGGACCGCTACCTCGTGATCGGACGAGCCGCCTCGCAGCTCACGCTGCTGTGCGAACTCTCTGCCGCTCAAATGAGCAAGCTTGCGCATTCTGATCGCGGATGACGCCGCGGTCGAGCGCGCGATCCTGCGCAGGCTCGCGCTTCGAGAGGGTCACGAGATCGCCGGCGAGGCCTCAGAGTTGAGCGAGCTGCTCGAAATGACCGGCCGGCTTTTGCCGGACGTCGTCGTACTCGACGGACGCTTGCCGCCGGCCGGCGGACTGCACGCGTTAAGCGCGCTACGCGCGCTGCCGGAATCGCCGGCGGTCGTCGTCGTCGCCGCTCTCGGCGAGCGCGCGTTCTTGCAAACCGCGGTCCGCAGCGGAGCGCAGGGCGGCGTGATGCGTCCTCTCGCTGCAGTCGAGTTCGTGGAAACGCTGCGGCGGCTCGCAAGAAGGTCTTAGCCCCTTCGCGAACCCTCCGCGCATGGCAGAAGCGCCCGAACTCGAGAGGCACGAGACCTTTACCAGCAACGGAGCCGCGGCGGAGAAACCGGCCGACGTTGAAGCGCCGCAGCAAGGCGGCGGCCTCCTTCGGGCGTTCCTCGTCCTGGGCGTCGCGCTTGCGACCGCGGCGCTCGTCTTCGCCGTCGTGCGCGCAACGTTGCGGCGCGCGCCCGCCGATCCGACCACGGAGCGAATTCAAGGGCTGATCGACGAAGCGAATCGGCTCCTCAAACAACTCGATGATAAAAGCGCCGGATAGAATTCCGGTTGCAAGTCCGCCCGCGCTGCGTGTGGGCGAAGTCGTCGAGATCGTTTGCACCGATTTAATCGCGAAAACCGGGCAAGCCGTGGGGCGTGCCGGCGGCATGGTCGTGTACGTCCTCGGACCGGTTCCGGGCGAGCGCGCTCGCGTTCGCATCGAGGTCGTCAAGGCGAAGTACGCGGTCGCGGAGCTGGTACAGTTGCTGGAGCGCTCGCCCGACCGCGTCGAGCCGTTCTGCAGCGTGTTCGGCGCGTGCGGCGGATGTCAAGTCCAGCATTTCGCTTATCCGGCGCAACTTCGCTGGAAGCGCGATCTCGTCGAAAACGCGCTGCGCCGGATCGGCGGCATCGCGAACGCCCCGGTCGCGGAGACGATCGGGATGGACGAGCCGCGCGCCTACCGCAACAAAATGGCGCTCGTTGTCGAACATCGCGAGCACGCCGCTTTCGGGTTCTACGCGGCTCGTACGCACGACGTCGTGCCGATTCGAACGTGTCCGATCGTCGTGCCCGCGCTCGACCGGATCGTCGGCGAGCTCTGGGCTGCCGCCGCTTCGCCCGACGTCGCGCCCGCTTTTGCGGGCGCGCGCCACGTCGTGGCGCGAGCCGGGCAGGCGACGGGGAACAGCGTCCTTTCGCTGACCACCGAACGGCGTTCGCGCGAGTTGGGCACGCACGCGCAAGCGCTCGCGGCGCGCCTCAGCGACGTCGTCGGCATCAGCAACTCGTTCGAGCCGCCCAGCGAAAACGCGGTGATGGGCCGTAAGAACGTGACGGTCGCCGGCGAGTCGGAACTCGAAGAGGAAATCGACGGCCTGCGTTTCCGCGTGTCGCCGGCCTCGTTTTTCCAAGTCAACAGCCGCATGGTTGCGGAGATCTTCGCGTTTCTGGCGCCGCGCGCCGGCGGTCTGAAGTCGGTCGTCGACCTCTATTGCGGCGCGGGCACGTTCGCGCTGTTTTTCGCAAAACACGGCGCTCACGTGGTCGGAATCGAGGAGAATGCGCACGCCGTGCGCGAAGCGCGCGCCAACGCAAAGCTCGACGCCGTGGCCGAGCGCACGTTCTTCTTTTCGGCGCGCGTCGAGACGCTGTTGCGGAGCGAGGCCGGAGCCCGGGCGCTCGCGGCCGCTGAGGTCGTCTTCCTCGATCCGCCGCGCAAGGGCAGCGACGAGGCGACGCTGTGCGCGCTCGGCGCCGCACGCGTGCCGCGCATCTGGTATCTCTCGTGCAATCCCGCGACCCTGGCGCGCGACCTGGCGCAACTCGTCGCGAGCGGCTACGAACTCGAACTGGTGCAGCCCTTCGACATGTTTCCGCAGACGGGACATATCGAAGCGCTCGCGATGCTGCGTCTCGCGGACCTCCGGCGTGTCTGAATCGCAGCTGGATGTCGCCTACGTCGCCAGGCTGGCGCGGATCGCCCTGAGCCCCGCCGAGATCGAGCGTTTCGGCGCGCAGCTCGGGGCGCTGCTCGACCACGTAAAGGCGCTCGAAGCGCTCGGCGTCGACGGCGTCGCCGCCACGGCGCAGGTGATTCCGTCGAGCAACGTCGCGCGCGACGACCTTCCGGTCCCCTCGCTGCCGCGCGAGGCGGTGTTGGCGCAGGCGCCGCAAGTCGAGGGCAACTACTTCCGCGTTCCACGCATCGTCGCGGAGGCATAGTATCTTCGACATCGATTCCGGCGCTCGCACGATCGCGCGGGCGGTCAACGCAGGTGACGTTTCCGCGCTCGAAATCGCCGAGGCGGCTCTCGCGCGCGTCGAGGAACGCGACCCGGCAACCGGTGCGTTCTTGCATGTCGCCGGAGAGCTGGCGCGCGAGCACGCCCGGGCCGTCGACGCGCGCACTGCGCGCGGTGAGAAGCTGCCGCTCGCAGGCGTCCCGCTCGCCCTCAAGGACAACATGTGTTTGGCCGGCACGCCGACGACGGCCGCCTCGAAGATCCTCGACGGTTGGGTGGCGCCGTACACGGCGACCGCGGTGCGGCGCTTGCTCGATGCGGGCGCCGTCCCAATCGGTAAGACGAATCTCGACGAGTTCGCGATGGGTTCGTCGTGCGAGAACAGCGCGCTCGGGGTGACGCACAATCCTTGGGATCTCGAACGAGTACCGGGCGGCTCGTCCGGCGGAAGCGTTGCGGCGGTCGCCGCCGGCGAAGCGACGCTCGCGCTCGGCAGCGATACCGGCGGATCGATCCGCGAGCCGGCAGCCTTCTGCGGCGTGGTCGGATTCAAGCCGACCTACGGACGGATCTCGCGCTACGGCCTGATCGCTTTCGCCTCGAGCCTGGATCAGATCGGTCCGATCGCCCGCAACGTCGCCGACGCGGCGCTGACCTACGACGTGATGGCCGGACGGGACGTGTGCGACGCGACCACGCTCGAACTTCCGGTCGAGCCCACCGCCTCGGCGTTGCGCGAAGACTTGCGCGGCGTGCGCGTCGGCATCGTTCGCGAATTCCCCTTGAGCGCTCTCGAGCCCGAAGTACGCGCGGTGTACGAGCGCGCCTATGCCGATCTCGAACGGCTCGGTGCCACGCTGCTCGACGTGACGCTTCCCAGCGCCGATTACGGGGTAGCCACGTACTACCTGATCGCGCCGGCCGAGTGCTCTTCGAATTTGGCGCGCTTCGACGGAATGCGTTACGGCTTGCGCGTCGAGCGCCCGAGCGTCGATGCGACCTACGAGGCAACGCGTGCGGCGGGATTCGGCGACGAAGTGAAGCGCCGCATCCTGATCGGAACGCACGCGCTCTCGAGCGGCTACTACGACGCGTACTACGTCCGCGCGCAAAAGGCGCGAACCATGATCGCCGCCGACTTCGCGCGCGCTTTCGAGAAGTGCGATCTCATCGCTTGTCCGGCCGCCGCCTCGCCGGCCTTCCGCTTCAACGCGAAGTCCGATCCGGTTAGCATGTACTTGATGGACTACTACACGATCCCGATGTCGCTGGCCGGTTTGCCGTCGCTGTCGGTTCCGTGCGGCTGGGTCACTCCGCCGGACGGCAAGCTGCCGCTGCCGCTCGGGCTCGAGCTGAGCGCGCCGCTGTTCGCGGAGCGCGCGCTGCTCGGAGCGGCGCACGCGTACGAGCTTGGAACGCGCCATGCAGTCGCGCACGCGCTTCCGCCGCTCGCGAGGGCCGGCGTATGAGCCTGACGGTGGAAGAGGCCCGCGGCCTGCGCGTCGGCGAGGTCGCCTACGAAGCGGTGATCGGGATCGAGTGTCACGTCGAACTCAAGACCGTCACGAAGATGTTCTGCGGCTGCCTCAACGAGTTCGGCGCCGAACCCAACACCTTGATCTGCCCGGTTTGCCTAGGAATGCCGGGCGCGTTGCCGGTTCCGAATCGGCTCGCGATCGAGTTGCTCGTGAAGGCCGGTCTGGCATTCGGTTCCGAAATTCCGGCTTTCTCAAAGTTCGATCGTAAGAATTATTTCTATCCGGACATGCCCAAGAATTACCAGATCTCTCAGTACGACGTTCCGCTCACGCTGGGCGGATCCGTCGCGTACTGGATGCCGGATGGAACGCGGCGCACGTGCCGGCTCACGCGCATCCACTTAGAAGAAGACACCGGCAAATCGCTGCACGCCGGTTCCGGCGACGGGCGCATCGCCGGAAGCACGCATTCGCTCGTCGATTTCAACCGGGCCGGCGTTCCGCTGATGGAGTGCGTTTCGGAGCCCGATATCCAGAGCGCAGCCGAGGCGGTCGCCTACCTCGACGCGCTCAAGCGGACCTTCGTCGCGCTCGGCGTCAGCGACGTGAAGATGGAGGAGGGCTCGCTGCGCTGCGATGCCAACGTTTCGATCCGTCCGGCCGGCGCGACGGCGCTCGGTACGAAGACCGAGATCAAGAACATGAACTCGTTCCGCAGCGTCTTTCGCGCGATCGAAAGCGAACTGGCACGGCAAGTCGAGGTTCTCGCGAGCGGCGGCCGCATCGTCCAGGAGACGCGCGGCTGGGACGAGACGAGCGGCGTCACGATTTCGCAGCGCAGCAAAGAGCAGGCTCACGACTACCGGTACTTTCCGGATCCCGATCTGACGCCGGTCGAGTTCGCACCGGAGGACGTGACGCGGCTGCGCGCGGAACTCGGCGAACTCCCGCAAGCGCGGCTCGAGCGTTACATCGAGGGCGACAAGCTCCCGGTTGCGACGGCGCATCAGATCGTCGACACGCCCGGTATCGGCGCTTTCTACGACGCCGCGGTGCGCGCGAGCGGCGCGCCGCAAGCCAGCGCCAACTTCATCTTAGGTGAGCTGAGCCGGCTTGCCAACGAAACCGGAACGCCGATCGGCGCCTCGCAAGCCAAACCCGAAGCGCTGGCCGAGGTCGTGCGGCTGAGCGAAGCGGGGAAGATCAACTCGAAAGTCGCGAAAGATCTGCTCGCGCGCGTTTGGAGCGAGGGTGGATCCCCTGCGGCGATCGTGGAGCGCGAAGGTCTAGCTCAGGTCAGCGACCTGCCCGCGATCGACGCGTTGATCGCGGCCGTCGCCGCAGAGAACGAGAAAACCGTCGCGGACTACCGCGCCGGAAAAGTCAAAGTCATGGGGTTTCTCGTCGGCCAAGTGATGAAGCGCAGTCAAGGCAAGGCCAATCCAGCGCTCGCCGAGGAGCGCTTGCGCGCCTACTTGGACGGCAGCGGCTCGTAGCGTGAGCGTGAATTCCCGGCTGACCGACGAGCGCAGCCTCGAGGTGCTCGACTTCGGCGCAATTCGCGCGCTCGTGGCGCGTCACACGATGAGCGAAAGGGGCGCCCGGCGCGCGCGCGAGTTGAGCCCGACGACCGACCTGTTCGTCGTGCGCGCCGAACAAGCCGCCACGCGCGAAATGCGCGCGATCGCGAGCGACGCGGCGTTCGCGCTGCCGCGCACCGCTGAGGTCGGCCCTTCGCTCGCGCGCGCCGAACGCGGCAGTCCGCTCGGTGCAGAAGAGCTCCGCGAGATCGGAATTGCGCTCGCCGCTGCGGATGCGGCGGTGCGACGCGTGCGCGGCGCCCACGCTCCCGAACTCGTGCGCCGTGCCGCGGCCGCGAGGCCGTTGCTCGAAATCGCGGCGGCGATCGATCGCGCCGTCGGCGAGCGCGGCGAAGTGCTCGATCGTGCTTCGCCGGCGCTGGCGCGTCTGCGCCGGAACGCGACGCTCGCGCAGGACGAAGCGCGCGATCGTTGCCAGGCGATTTTGCGTGCACCTCGTTTCGCGAAGGCGATTCAGGAATCGATCGTCACGACCCGCGAAGGACGTTTCGTCATCCCGGTCAAGGTCGAATTTGCGGGCGCCGTTCCCGGCGTGGTGCACGATACCTCGTCGAGCGGGCACACGCTCTTCGTCGAGCCGCTCGACGCGCTCGACGTCAACAACCGGTTGCGAACCCTGCGCATCGAGGAGGAGCGCGAGGTCGCGCGGATCCTGGCCGAACTTTCGGCGCTGGTCGGGCGGCACGCGCAGCAGGCTGAAACCAACCTCGAGATTCTGGCCGACATCGATCTGGTCTTAGCGCGGGCGCGCGTCGCCGAAGAGATGAAGGCCGTTTCACCGCGCGTGCTCGACGCGGCGCGAATCGAGCTACGGGACGGCCGCCATCCGCTGCTCGGCGAGCGGGCGGTCCCGCAATCGCTCGTCTTGGACGACGAGACGCACTTTATCGTGATCAGCGGACCGAACATGGGCGGGAAAACGGTGGCGCTCAAGATGCTCGGTCTGTTCGTCGCGATGACCTACTGTGGGCTGCAGATTCCGGCCGGCGAGGGCGCCGCGATCGGCGGCTTCGAAGATTTAGGTTGCGACATCGGCGACGAACAGTCGATCGTCGAAAACGCTTCCACGTTCTCCGCGCACTTGCGGCGAATGCGTGCGATCGTCGAACGGGCCGGCCCGCGTTCGCTCGTGCTGGTCGATGAAATCGCGGGCGGCACGGAGCCGGCAGCCGGCGCCGCGCTTGCGATCGCGCTCCTCGAGAATCTCTTGGCGAGCGGAGCGCACGGAGTCGTCACGACGCACGCGACCGAGATCAAGCTGTTCGCGCATGCGACGCCCGGCATTCGCAACGCGAGCGTGCGCTTCGATCCGCAAACCTACGCGCCGACCTACGAGCTGGATCTCGGAACGCCCGGGCAGTCGCTGGCGTTTCCGCTGGCGCGCTCGCTCGGCCTCGACCCGTCGCTGGTCGAACGCGCCGAACAGTTGCTCGAACAAAACGAACGCGACTACGATAAGGCTCTGAGCGAACTGGTCGAGATCCGCTCGCAAGCCGCGACCGAACGCGACGCCGTGCGCGCCGAGCGCTCGCGCTTAGCCGGACTCGAAGCCGCGGCGCGGGAGCGGAACGATGCGCTCGAACGAGAGCGGCGCAGCCTGGCGAGTCAAGCGGAAACGCGTCTCTCGCGCGCCTTGCGGGAATTTTCCGCGGAGCTCGAGCGCCGTCACGAGGGCCGTCCCGGGCGCGCGCGCATCACCCCCGGACAGGCGACGTTGCTCGAGCGCGTCCTGAACGAAGTCCATTCCGATCTCGGCCTGAGCCCGCTGCGAATCGAAGAGACGGTTCCGGCCGCGCCCGCTTCCAAGCGCGCCATCGCGGTCGGCGACGCGGTGTTCGTGCCCTCGCTCGGAACCGACGGCAACGTCGTCGACGACTACGGCGACAACGTGTTGATCGCGGTCGGCGCGATGAAAACGGTCGTACCAAAAGCGCAGGTCCGGCCGCGCGAAGCGCCGGAAACCTCCCCGCGCGGAAGCGCACCGGCGCGCGCCGCTTCGCGCGTCGGAGCGAACTCGCTCGACGCCGCGGCACGAACGCAAAGCGAGTTCGACGTGCGCGGCCGGCGCTTCGTCGAGGCCGAGCCGCTCGTCGAGAAGTGGATCGATGCCGCCGCGCTGGCCGGGCTCTCGCCCCTGCGCCTGATTCACGGCAAGGGTACGGGATTGCTCGGACGCGGCTTGCAGGAGGCGTTGGCGAAAAACGCCGCGGTGCGTGCGTACCGGTACGGTAACGCGGACGAGGGCGGCGGCGGCGTCACCGTGATCGAACTGAAATGACCGTCGCGGCGCGCGATCAAGCCGCGATTCTCGTGGAAGGTTGCGACCACGTCGAAACGCGCTCGGAGCTCGAAGCGCGCCTCGCGGCGGCCGAACGCTTGACGGTCAAACTCGGAATAGATCCGACCGGAGCGTTCTTGCATCTCGGCCACGCGGTCGTCTTACACAAGATGCAGCAGTTCGTCGAATTCGGGCACCGCGTGATCTTGCTGATCGGGGACTTCACCGTTCGGATCGGCGACCCGACGGGACGCGACGAGACGCGTCCGCCGCTCAGCGATGAAGCGATCGCGCAAAACATGCGCGACTATCGCGAACAGGCCGGCAAGGTGCTCGATCTCGAGCGCATCGAGGTGATGTACAACTCGGCTTGGCTGGCAAAGCTGTCGATGTCCGATCTGATCGGCTTGATGTCGCGGACGACCGTGGCGCAGATGCTGGCGCGCAACGACTTCGCGCTGCGCTACGCCGAAGGCACGCCGATCGCGCTGCACGAGTTCCTCTACCCTATCGCGCAAGCCTACGACAGCGTGGCGATGCGCGCCGGCGTCGAACTGGGCGGATCCGATCAGCTCTTCAACCTCTTGGTGGGACGCGCGTACCAAGAGCACGCCGGTCAAACGAAACAGATCTGCATGACGACTCCGATTCTCGAGGGAACCGACGGAGTGATCCGGATGGGAAAATCTCGCGGAAACTACATCGGATTGACCGAGCCGGCCCCGGAGCAGTTCGGAAAGTTGATGAGCATCCCGGACGAGATGATCCCGCGCTATGCCGCACTCGCGGCGTTCCGCTCGCAAGCTTCGGTCGATGCGCTGGTTGCCGGTTTAGCGGCGGGCAACGTTCATCCCATGGCTGCGAAGAAAGAGCTTGCCGAAGAGATCGTATCGCGCTACCATGGCGCGGCCGCCGCGCGGGCCGCTCGCGAGCGCTTCGAGGCGACCGTGCAGCGCGGCGAGTTGCCGGCAGACATTCCGGAGATGAAAGTCGATGGTGCGCGCAGCTTGGCCGACGTGCTGGTCGCGGTCGGATTCGCGCAGAGCAAACGCGAAGCCCAGCGTGCGATCGAGAGCGGCAGCGTCCGGCTCGACGGCGTGCCGGCGCGCGATGCGCGCCAGGTTTGGAGCGCGAGCGCGCCGGTCATCCTCGCATTCGGAACGCGCCGCTTCGTCCGCATCCTGCCGAACCGTCAAGGAGAAACGTGAGTCGACATTCCGACGCGCCTTCGCCGCCCGTCAAGACATACACCCCGCGGCCGCCGATCGCAGGCCCGACGCTAACTTGCCGCCGCTGCGGACGGGTCGATGCGTTTCCGCAACCCGGCGGACCTCCGGTTCGCTGCGAGTGCGGCTGGTGGTACGTGAACCGCGACGGCCGGATCGAGGAGCACTTCAAGTCGCGGATCGGCGAGTAAGCTCCTCGCTAAGCTCCCACAGCCGTGCCGCGAGCTGCGGGTCGTCGGCGAGCGGGTTGTTCGGCGCGAGGCGCGAGCGCGCGAAGTAGGCGCCGCTGATATTCGAGAGCTCGGGCGCGGTAGCGACGTAGAGCGGGGTTTCCGCGCCGCGTTGCGGACCCTGGGCGAACAGCGTGTACGTCTTCCAGCCGAGCGAAATCACGCCGCCGACGTCGGCGATACCGGTGCGCGTGAGACCTGGATGGGCCGCGTTGACCGTGACTCCGGGCTCCAGACGCCGCGCCAGTTCCTTCGTGAAGAGCAGGTTCGCCAGTTTCGAACGGCCGTAGGTTCCGCGCAGGTCGTAGCGCGCCGTCGACGCGCTCGCGACGACGTCTTTGCCGGCGCGCAAGTGCGAGGACGAATTGACGTTGACGATGCGCGCCGGAGCGTTCGCGCGCAGGACGTCGAGGAGCGAGTTCGTCAGCAAAAACGGCGCCAGGTGGTTGACCGCGAAAACGAGCTCGACGCCGTCGACCGTCATGACGCGCTTCGCCGAGAACAGGCCGGCGTTGTTGACCAGCAGCGAGAGTCGCGGAAAACGCGTTCGCACCTCGGCCGCCAAGCGCCGCACCTCGACCTGCGACGACAAGTCGGCTGCGGCGCCCGCAAATCTGCCGGCCGGGAAGCGCTCGCGTAACGCCGCTAGGGCGGACTCCATCTTCGAGAGCTCTCGTGCGTGGACGACGACCTCGTAGTCGCGTTCGGCCAAACCGAGTGCGATGAAGAAGCCGATGCCGCGGTTGGCACCCGTTACGAGCGCCGTTCCCGCGCTCACCCCGAGCGGGCTTCGAGCCGCGCGATCAGATTCTCGACTTCGGGCAGCGAGAGCACGTAGCGCTTCTTGCAGAACTCGCAGATCGCTTCGGCGTGCTGCTGCTCGCTGTGGATCTTACGAAGTTCGTCGAGTCCGAGGGCCAAGAGCGCCGCCTCGACGCGCTGCCGGTTGCAGCGGCAGCGGAAGACGAGCTCGTGCTCGCCCAAGAAGCGCAGCTCGAGCGGTTCGGCGAGCGTTCGCGCCAGGTCCTCGGGACTTGCGCCCGCGGCGATTTGGGAGGTGATCGGTAACATCGCCCGGGCGTTTTGCTCGAGACGGGCGATCGTCCGTTCGTCCGCTCCGGGTTTGACTTGGGCGATCGCGCCCCCGGCGGTTTTGATGCCTTGAGGGTTTGCCAGAACGCCTAACGCGACGACGCTTGGAATCTGCGCCGACTCGGCCAGATACGCCGCGAGATCTTCGCCGATCTCGCCGCTCCGCAGTTCGACGATACCGACGTATGGTTGACCGACCTCGAACGAGCGCGTCACCTGAAGCCGCCCCTTCCCGACCGCGGTGCCGACGTCGAACTTCCCATTCGCATTGAGCGGGACGTCGACGTCGGGTCGATGCGCGTAACCCCGGGTGAGAATTGCACCCGACGGATCGAGACCAATATCGGCGACGAGGCCGCGCAGCGGGCCGTCGCTCGCGATCTGGAGGGAAAGACGTTCGCGGCCCTTGAGGCCGGCACCGAGCAGCGCTCCGCCGGTCATCAGGCGGCCGAGCGCGGCGCTCGCGGTCGGAAACAGGTGATGGCGCGCCTGAGCTTCGCGCACGAGTTCGGTGGAGGTGCCCGCTACGATCGAAAAGCTCCCGTCGGCGGCGCTGGCGCTTACGATCCGGTCGGGCATCGCTGCGCAGTTTCCGAGGGCGAGCGCTTTTCCTCCACGAACGCCGCGCACGTGAACGTACTCGTGATCCACGGGCCTAACTTGAATTTGCTCGGGACTCGCGAGCCGGCGACGTACGGTACTTTGAGCCTCGAGGAGGTCGACGCCCTGATCGCGCGCGAGGCCGAAACGCTCGGCCTCAAGGTCAGCTGCGTGCAGTTCAACTCGGAGGGTGCCATCGTGGACGCCCTCCACGCCGCGCGCGGAGAGTATGGGGGAATCGTTATCAATCCCGGCGCGTTTACCCATTATGCCTATGCCGTACGTGACGCCATTGCGGCGGTGGGCATTCCCACGGTCGAGGTGCACCTCACCAACACGAGCGCGCGAGAACCCTTCCGGGAAACGAGCGTCGTGGCGGCCGTTTGCCGAGGCACCATCTCCGGATTCGGAGCCGACTCCTACCGCCTCGCGCTGCGCGCGCTCGCAAATGTGCGCCAAGTGTGAGGCGCAAACCCGCATGGGCTTTAGATTTTTTAGGCTTTTGGGGGAGGAGGGCCGTGGGCGTCTGCAAATTAGGCCGTTGATGCGGGGTGCGGTTCTTTTCTAGCACCGCCGCACGAGCGCCGTTGCAGTACGAGTGTCAGCACTCGTTTTGTTTGGAGATTATACTTTGACAAAAGCCGAACTAGTCGATGCCTTGGCGGAAGAGGCGGAGCTCTCGAAGCGCCAAGTCGGTGAACTGGTCGATCTGTTGCTGGACGAAATAAAAAACGCATTGCAGAAGGGCGACAAAGTCCAGCTCATTCCATTTGGGAGTTTCGTCGTCCGCGAGCGCAAGCGGCGCGAAGGACGCAACCCGAAGACCGGAGCGAAGCTCGTGATCCCCGCCCGGCGCGTGCCGGCCTTCAGTGCCGGCAAGGGGTTGCGCGACGCCGTGGGCGGTGCGAAGAAGAAAGCCACCGCGAAGAAGCGCTGACCGGCCGCGCGTGCCCAGAATGCGATCGATGAGAAGCGCCGTCTAGCGGCGCTTTTCGTCTTTCGCGCGACTCCGCGGCATCGCAACGAGCTGCGCGCACGGGCGTCAGCTTGCGCGCACACTCTTTGCCGTGCTTGCAGAGGTGCGGGCGCAGCCGGACCAAAAGGCTCGGGAGCGGCGTCGGGCAGTGGCGCAGCTTGGTAGCGCACCAGACTGGGGGTCTGGGGGTCGCAGGTTCAAATCCTGTCTGCCCGATTGATTGGCGCACTCAACGAGCGCGAGAAGAAGCCGGCCGGCCCGGGCGCCATGCCGGCTTCTTCTTTAGTAGATGAACCGCTCGAAGCGACGCACTCAGAGCAACCGCACATCGCTGCGCCGCAGGTCCGCGGGCACGCGGACCCGGCCCCGGGTTGGGCGAAAGCAGGCGACCGTGGAAGTTCAGGCCGAGGTTAGGACGCCCGGGCCGCTGCCGACAGGGACGGTCACTTTTCTATTCAGCGATATCGAGGGAAGCACTCAGCGCTGGGAGCGCGATCGCAGCGCGATGCAGGACGCTGTGCGACGCCACGACGCGCTGGTGCGAACCGCGATCGACGAAAACGGCGGCTTCATCTTCAAAACGATCGGCGACGCATTTTGCGCCGTCTTCGCGCGCCCCGAAGATGCGGTCGTTGCGGCCCTTGCGGTGCAGCGCGCGATCTCGCACGAAGACTTCTCTGCGATCGGCGGGATCCTCGTGCGCATCGCGCTTCACACCGGAACGAGCGAGGAGCGCGACGGCGACTATTTCGGCCCGACCGTGAACCGCGTGGCGCGCCTTCTCGCGATCGGCCACGGCGGCCAAGTGCTCGTCTCGGGCGTGACGACCGATCTCATCCAAGGGACTCTTCCGGCGCAGGCCACGCTGCAAGATCTCGGCGCGCACCGACTCAAGGACCTGACGCTCCCAGAGCAGGTGTACCAGCTGCTCGCGCCCGGTTTGCGGCGCGAGTTTCCAGCGCTCCGTTCGCTCGAGTCGCTGCCGAACAACCTGCCGCTGCAGCTGACCTCATTCGTCGGCCGCGATCAGGAGGTCGCCGAAATCGAGGCGCTCTTGAGTAAGCATCGCGTCGTGACGCTCGTCGGCTCGGGTGGCGTCGGCAAGACGCGCGCCTCGCTTCAAGTCGGCGCGAACGTCCTCGATGGTTCGGGCGATGGCGTCTGGTTCGTCGAACTGGCGCCGCTCTCCGATTCGGCCTTCGTGCCGAACGCGGTTGCGACGGCGCTCGGAATCGAGCTTCCGCCGGGCGGCGAACCGCTCGCCGCGCTGACGACGGCGTTGAAGACGAAAAACCTGGTGCTCATCCTCGACAATTGCGAGCACCTCGTCGCGGCCGCGGCGCGCGTCGCGGACGCGCTCGTACGTGCTTGTCCGAAGGTCGTGATCCTCGCCTCGAGCCGGCAAGGGCTCGGAATCGCCGGTGAAGCCACGTACCGCATGCCTTCGCTGCAAGTCCCGGAGGGCGGCAGCGCCGCGCGGCTCAGTGCGGCGGACGCGAAGCGCTTCGACTCGATCGCGCTCTTCGTCGAGCGCGCGCAGGCGGCCGATCCTCACTTTGTCCTGAGCGACGAGAACGCGCCGGCGGTCGCCGACATCTGCCGCCGGCTCGACGGAATCGCGTTCGCCGTCGAGCTCGCCGCCGCCAGGGTCCGCATGCTGTCGCCGCAGCAATTGCAGCGGCGGCTCGACGAACGTTTTCGCATCCTTACCGGAGGAAGCCGCACCGCGCTGCCACGCCAGCAGACGCTGCGCGCGCTCGTGGACTGGAGCTACGATCTGCTCGACGAACGAGAGCGGGCGCTCTTCCGGCGCGTCGGAATATTCCTCGACGGTTTCAGCATCGAGGCCGCCGTTGCCGTCTGCGCCGATGCTTCGTTCGATGAGCTTGACGTGTTCGACGTCCTCGCCTCGCTCGTCGACAAGTCGCTGGTCGTCGCCGAACTGAGCGGCGCGGCCACGCGCTACCGCTTGCTCGAATCGACCCGGGCGTATGCTCTTGAAAAGCTCGTCGCGTCGAACGAACGGGATCAACTCGCCGAACGACACTTGGTGTATTTCAGCGAGATGCTCGAGCGGGCACGGGTTGCCTCCGATGCGCTCGCGATCGATCCCTTTGTAAGCCTGCGGCCCGATCTGGAGAACGTGCGCGCCGCAATCGCAAACTCGATCAACGGCGGAGACGTTCGTCTCGGCACCGCGGCCGCGATTGTCGCGAACCGCAGTACCTACTTCCCTTCCACGGAATGCCTCGGCTGGCTCGAAAGCCTGCTGCCGCAGCTCGACCCGGGAGAGGTTGCGCCTCCGGGCGCAGTGCATGGGGATCATCGCTGCCCTATTCGGGCAGTTGGGTCTCAGCGCGCGAAGCGGCGAGATTGCTGAGGAGGCGTTACGAACGGCACGAGCGTCGGGCGACGATGCGACGGTGTTCGACGCTCTGCTCAGTCAATCGATGCTTTTTCGCCGCGCCGAGTCGCTTGGAAGAAGCGATGGCGTTGGCCCGGGAGGCGGAGAAACTTTTGCCGAGCGCCGCAACGCCGCTGCGGCGGGTGCGTTTCCTTGAGAGGCGTGGTGTTACGGCGGGGTTGTCGGGCGATCTCGCTGCCGCCGTGCGCGATTTCGAAGATATGCGAACCTTGTGCCGTTCGCTCGGAAACGAGGAAGAGGCGCGAAAGCGGTTTGCCAATTTCGCGGAATTCGAACACTTCCGCGGCAACACCAACCGCGCCATTGAAATCGCGCAGGAGACGGTAGCGGTTTTGCGACGCGCCGGCGATAAGGAACGGGTTGGTCAATATCTACGCCAACTTGGCGGGATATTTCGTTGCCTCCGACAGGATCGCCGACGGGACGCGCCACGGCCGCGGAAACGCTTCGCACGTGCGTCGATCCCAATAGCCTATTCGTCGCTATCGCCCTCGAGCATTCGGCCTTGGCTTTCGCGATCGAAGGCGATCTCGCGCGAGCGGCGAGATTCGCCGGGTTCGCAGAAGCGGCGTTCGCAAAGAGAGCGTTTCATCGCGAGATTACCGAGCAGAGAACGCACGAGCGGTTGGTCTGTCTGCTCGCAGAAATGCCGGAGGAGGAGCGGGCAGCCGCATACGCCGAGGGCGCTGCCCTCTCACCCGAAGCGGCGATCGACGAGGCGCTGCCGCTCCTCGCCGCCTCGTAGCGGGCGCAGATCACCGCGCCTCGATTCCGAGGTGTGAGCCACGTCTCTAAGACTTCGTTCAAGCTTGGTTAATTACCAGCCGATAACACCGCGCGTCCGCTCAACGGCGCGCGTCCGGGAAAGAGAAAGATGACGCAGCGCAAGCAAGTCTCCAAAACCGTTCGTTGTGGGTTAACGCGCCGCGAAGTTCGTCTCACGGATGAGTCGACCGCGTTGATTCTCGACGATGTCGTACGCTTCAATTCGCCGGTGATATCTTGGTGCAACAACATGGACGTGCTTTGCTCCAGCCGCTGCCAGTATCGCGGCGGCACCGTCGACCCCACGCTCGCAGCCTAGAGGTTCTGCCCCAGAGCTACCCGGAGGTAGGGCCCGCTCGCGGCCAACCCTAACTGAGGGCCATCGTGCCCGACCTTCCCGAACTCGCGAAAAGCTACGAACCCTCCGCCGTTGAAGCGCGCCGCTACGCCGTCTGGCTCGAGAGCGGCGTTTTTCATGAGGAACCCGACCCGGCCCGGCCTCCCTTCATCATCTCGATGCCGCCGCCGAACATCACCGGTCGCGCGCACCTCGGCACGAGCTCGACCTTCACGCCGATGGACATCCTCACGCGCTATCACCGCATGCTCGGCGAGAACGCCGATTGGCTTCCGGGTCAAGACCACGCCGCGATCGCGACCGAGGCGGTTCTCGTTCGCGAACTCGCCAAGGAAGGTCTCACTCGCGAAGGCATCGGACGCGAAGCCTTCCTCGAGCGTGCGTGGCAGTGGCGCGAGCAGTACGGGGGTGAGATCAACGAGGCGTTCCGCGCGCTCGGATTCGGACCGGACTGGTCGCGCGAGCGGTTTACGCTCGATGACGGCCTTTCGGCAGCCGTCGGCAAGGTGTTCGTGCAACTGTACCGCGACGGGCTCATCTATCGCGGGACGCGTCTGATCAACTGGGATCCGGTTTCGCAGTCGACGTTGTCCGATGCGGAGGTCGAGGACGAAGAGCGCGACGGATTTCTCTGGCACATCCGCTATCCGGGCGAGGACGGCTCGTTCTCCATCGAAGTCGCGACGACGCGTCCCGAAACGATGCTCGGCGATACCGCCGTCGCCGTTCATCCCGGCGACGAGCGCTACGCGCACCTCGTCGGGAAGCACGTGCGCCTGCCGCTGGTGGGCCGCTCGATCCCGATCCTCGCGGACGCGGCCGTCGAACGTGACTTCGGGAGCGGTGCGGTCAAGGTGACGCCGGCGCACGATCCGCTCGACAACGAGATCGGCGAGCGGCACGGCCTGCCGATGCCGAGCGTGATCGGATTCGACGCGAAGATGACGAGCGAAGCGCCTGCGCCCTACGCCGGGCTCGATCGCTTCGAAGCGCGCAAGGCCGTCGTGCGGGATCTCGAAGCGCAAGGTCTGCTGGTCAAGGTCGAGCCGCGCCGGCACGTCGTGCCGGTGAGTTCGCGCAGCGGCGCGGTGGTCGAGCCGTTGCTTTCGCTGCAGTGGTTCTGCAAGATGGAAACGCTCGCCAAGCCCGCGCTGGAAGCTTACCGCGACGGACGAGTCCGCTTCGTTCCCGAGCGTTTCGGACGGACCTTCGAACACGGTCTCGAGAACATCAAGGACTGGAACATCTCGCGTCAGGTCTGGTGGGGACACCGCTTGCCGGTTTGGTACACTCCGAACGGCGACGAGGTCGTGGCGGAAACCGAAGCCGAAGCGTTGCGCATCGCGCGGGAGCGTTTCGATGCGAGCGAGCTGCGTCAGCGATTCGGATACGCTCGACACCTGGTTCTCGAGCGCGCTCTGGCCGTTCTCGATCTTAGGCTGGCCCGAACGGACCCCCGAACTCGAGCACTGGTACCCGAACCAAGTCCTGATCACGAGCCGCGACATCATCTTCCTCTGGGTCAGCCGCATGATGATGCTCGGCCTGCGTTTCGCCGGCGGGATCCCGTTCAGCCGGGTCTTCATCACGCCGCTCGTCTTCGACTTGCAGGGCCGCAAGATGTCGAAGAGCTTGAACAACGCGATCGATCCGCTCGACCTGACCGCGAAATACGGAGCCGACGCGACGCGTTTCGGCATCGTGCGCCAGATGCGGCTCGAATCGCAGGAGCTGCGCTTCGACGAACGCGCGTGCGAGAAGTCCCGCGAGTTCAACAACAAGTTGTGGAACGCGCTGCGCTACGTGGCGAGCTTGAGCGAAGGGCTGCCCGCGCGCGGGCACGCTGCCGAAGAGCGAGGCGCTCTCGCTGGCCGACAAGTGGATCCTGACGCGGCTCGCCTCGACCGTCGAACGGACCACCCACGCCCTCGACCGCTTCGAGTTCGGCGTCGCGGCCGAGACCTTGCAAGAGTTCACGTGGTACGAATTCTGCGACTGGTACATCGAGGCGACGAAAGCTCCCGCGGCCGCCGCGACGCGCGGCGCGGTCTTGTCGTACGCCATGAACGTGCTGATGCGGCTCATCCATCCGATCGCGCCGTTCATCAGCGAGGAAATTTGGCAGGCTCTACCGCACGACGGTGCCACGATCGTGACGGCATCCTGGCCCGACGCCGAGCGAGATTCCCGTCGACCACGCCGCGGCCGCCCGCTACGAGCGTTTGCGGGAAGTCGTGCGGCGCGCCCGCGAGGTGCGAGTCGAACTCGGCCTGGCGCCGCAGCAGCGCTTGACGCTCGAGGTGCCGCTCGGCGCTCGATATCCGACGCGCGCACGCTGCTCGCGTTGCACGCGCACGCCGACGTCGCGGAGAGCTCCCAGAGGGGCTCGAACGGCGAGATCCCTTGCAGGCGGTGACCGTTCGCGCTCCGGCCGGCGTTTTGCGTACGCGCTACGCCAAGGACCTCTCGCGGTTGGACGCCGAGGTGGAGCGCTTGGAGAAGAAGCTCGCCAACGCACAGTTCACGAGCAAGGCCTCGGCCGAGATCGTTGCGAAGGAGCGCGAAAAGCTCACCGGCTACGAAGCCGAACGCACACGCGTTCGCGAATTGCTCGCCGGGGTGCCAGCGGAGTGACCCGATGAAGAGCGCGCTCGAAGCCCTGCGCGAACGCACGTTGATGTCGGCGCGGCAAATCGATCGCGTGCTGGCGCGCATCGCGCATCAAATTCTCGAGCCGGACGACGCGCAGGACGGGGTCGTCTTGATCGGCATTCGCCGCGGCGGCGAACAGCTCGCTCGGCGCTTGGCGGCCAAAGTCGAGGAAATCAGCGGCGAACGCCCGAGCCTCGGGTTCTTGAACATCAATCTGTACCGCGACGACGACGTCGCGCGCGCGCTGCCGGAATCGGAGATCCACGAAGACCTCACCGGAAAAGTCGTCGTCATCTGCGACGACGTGTTGTTCACCGGCCGCACCGTCCGATCGGCGCTCGACGCGGTTACCGATCTCGGGCGGCCCAGCGTGATTCGCCTCGCGGTCCTGGTCGACCGCGGGTTGCGCGAACTGCCTGTCCAGGGCGACTACGTCGGCAAGACGATTCCGACCAGCCGGCGCGAGCACATCGAGGTTTCCCTCGCCAAGACGTACTCGCCGGAAGACCGCGTGGTCATCCGCAGCGACGAGCATGCGGGGTCGTAGCCTTCTCGATCTCGACGATCTCGAACCGTCCGAGCTGCGCTATCTCTTAGAACTGGCGCGCCGCTTCGACGCCGACCCGCCTTCGCGCGAACTGCTGCGCGGCGTTTCGGTCGTCAACCTTTTCTTCGAACCGAGCACGCGCACGTACACCTCGTTCGCGATCGCCGAAGCTCGCGTCGGAGCCGACGTGGTCGCGCTTCCGCCGGGCTCGTCCAGCCTCGGCAAAGGCGAGACGATCGCCGACACCGCGATCACGCTGGCGGCAATGGGCGTGCGCGTGATCGTGACGCGGCATCCCGAATCGGGTTTCCCCTATCGCTTGGCGGAAGCGTTCGAGGGTCACGTGATCAATGCGGGCGACGGGCGCCACGCCCACCCGACGCAAGCACTCCTCGATTTGCTCACGCTACAGATCGAGTTCGGACGGATCGAGGGTCTGCGCGTGGCGCTGGTCGGCGACATCGCGCATAGCCGGGTCGCGCGCTCGAACGTGATCGGACTTCGCGCGCTTGGTGCGGAGGTTACGCTCGTCGGGCCGCCCACGCTCTTGCCGGCTTCGATGGAACAACCCGGCGTGCGCATCTCGCGCGATCTCGATCGCGTCCTCCCCGAGGTGGACGCGGTCATGCTGTTGCGCATCCAACGCGAACGCATCGCTTCGGCCGTCTTACCGTCGCTCGAAGACTACGCGCGGAACTATCGCCTGGATGCCCGGCGTTTGCAGGCCTTGAGGCCGCAGGCGATCGTCATGCACCCTGGACCGTACAATCGGGGCGTCGAGTTGACCGAAGACGTGCTCGGGTTCGCCGGCTGGCGTTACGCACAGCAGGTCTCGCACGGCGTGCCTGTCCGCATGGCGGTTCTCGACTTTCTCGTGCACGGCGCCGCCGCGCCCGTCTAATTCGTCCGGAAAACGCAGCGCGCTAGCGCGCCATCGACGCGTATTCTTCGGCTTCTTCGATCCTCGAGAGGACCCAATCGAATTGGCCGCTCATGACGGCCGCGCCGCAATAGGTGCACTGACCGATTTGGTTGAGCGTGAGCGGCGCACCGCAGTTGGGACAGGTCTTGGAATTGAGGCCGGGAGCGCCGCTCTTGGCGGCGACGCCGCGTTGGAAGGTCCAGAACTCGACGAACGGGCGCGGGGTGCGGTCGCCGAACACGATCGCGCCCGTGCTTTCGTCGGTTTCGTAGTCGGCGCACGTCGCGCTCACGCGCACCGTCACGTCGTCAAAGGCGCGTCCGTGCACGACCTTCACCGGCTGCACCGCATCGACGCGCAATCCTTCGAGAACGTTGCGGCGACGGTCGGCGATCATGCGCTCGAGCTGGCTGCGCCAGCCGAAGTAGCAGCCCGGACTGAGGAACGTGCGTGCAGTGTTGACGTCGCGGGCTTGCCAGGCCGTTTGCAGCGTAAAGAACGCCTTCTCGACGCGTGCCAGAAAGGCGCGCTCGTCGAAGGCCGGATCCGCGGCTCGCAACTTGGCGAAGCCTTCCACCGGAGCGAGCACCTCGGCGCCGTCGAGCGCGCCTGCGGCGCCGCCCCAGAAGGCGGTACGCTCGACGGCGGTCACCGTCCAGTCGAAGCGTCCCGCGTTGACCACCTCTCCGCAGTGAGCGCAGGCGCCGGTTTCGCTCAGCGCGAGCGGAGCGCCGCAGTTCGGGCACTTCTGCGCGATCACGCCGCCCGAGACGACCGTCGCGAGACCCGCGGCCCGCCCGAAGTGCCACAGCTCGCCGAAGCGCAGGTCGTCGCCGTCATCGGCCACGAGCGTCCCCGCTGTGTCGAAGACTTTTATGCGCGCGACGGCATCGATGTGAATTGCGAGCGCGTCGCCGGTCTCGTCGTGCTGCGCGCTCGTGAGGTGGAGACCGCGAACGTTGAGGCTCTCGAAGAGGACGTGCTTGCCGGCGGCGTGCAGCGTTGCGAGTTCACCGGACCAGCGCGCGAAGAGCGGAGGCGCGAGGTACGCGCGGCCGCCGGCCGCGTCACCTTTTTCGAAAGCCGCCTTGACCAAGTAGAACGTCATTTCGGCGCGTTGCAGGAACGTCTCGAGTTCGAAGCCGGGATCCGCGCTCCGCAACGCCGCCAGCACGGCATCGAGGCTCGCGGGAGTTGCGCTTTGCGGCGTCGCGGGCGGCAGCGGCGGACTCGGGGAAAATTCGTCTTCGGGAGGCGGCAACGCGGGACTGGCGATGAACGTCCGCAGCGCCCAGCGTGCGACGAGAAAGCAGACGAAGGTAATCGCAATGATGAGGACGATCGTGGTCAACGACGGAAAACCGCCGTACCAGGCGCCGGGATAATAACCCGAACCGGCGTGCGAGCCGCCGAAACCGCCGCCGTGTCCGCCGCCTCCGCCGTGGCCGCCGCCCCCGCCATGTCCGCCGCCTCCGCCGCGGGCGATGACGAAGCTCGGAGTTAGAGTTTCGTCCCGCACGCCGCGCAGAATTTGGAACCGGCCGGCGACTCGGCGCCGCACGCGCTACAGCGAAGCGGAGCGGGCGCCAGTGCGGCGCCGCAATTCGCGCAGAACTTCGCGCCCGCCGCTGCAACCGCGCCGCACTGCGGGCAGGCCACACCTTCGGGGGCCTTTGCCGGCGCGGGTTGCGCGGGTGCCGCGCCCGCAGGTGTGGCCGGCGTGGCCGCGGCTCCCGCAAACACGTTGGACAACCCGACACCGAGACCCAGCAGCGCGGCGTTCCCGGCTCCTTCGCCTTTGGCGGCGCCTTCGCCGATGCCGCGCAGCGCTTCGCCTGCGCCGTATTGCGTGAAGCTTCCGGCGAGCTTCGTATAGCTGACGTCGCGCCGGTAGTTCTTCAACGTCGCCGCGTCCTCGTCGCTGAGCGAGACCGTGAAATTGCCCATGCGTGCGATCGAGACGCCGTAGGGCGCGACGTTTTGCTGGACGGAAGCCAGCGTCGCCTGCTCGATCTCGCCGGTGTGCGTCGCGATGCCGAGGATCGCCCACTTGCCGTCGACGATCTGGCTGACGACCTCGGTGCGCAAAGATTTGAGGACCATCTCGCGCATCCAGTCGGTGATTTCTTCGTTCGTCGACAGATTTTGAGAACCGACAAGGTTGACGATCAGCGCGCTCGCATCGACGATCTTGAGCGAGTAGTCGCCGAAAACTCGCAGGCCGACCGCGAGCGAGGTGTCGGGATCGAGCACGTTATCGACGACGCCGCCGAAGGGCAGGCTCGTGAATTCGCGCGTTCCGACGAAATAGAGCTCGCTCCGGAAAAGGTTGCCGCCGGTCGCGGCATCGACCAATATCCCGAGAAACGGAATCTGACTGCTGTCGAGCGTGTAGCGCCCCGGCGGGAACGTTCCGGCTACCTTACCGTCGCGGAAGAAGACCGCCGTCTCGTCGGCCTCGACCGTCAACTGGCTGAGCTTGCGAATCGTCGCGTTCGGCCACTTGTAGACGATTTGGTCCTTCGACGCGTCGGGACGTGCGATGAACTCGCCGCGAAGTTCGCCGAGCAATTTGTCTGCGAAAAAACCCACGAGACCAGGCTCCTCTAGGAAGGCTCTACCGTCTCCCCTACCGCGAAAAGACGCTTCGGTTGCAGTCCGGCCCTTGCGAAATTCCGGGGCGTCCGGGCGGCACCTGGGAAGCGCGGCGAAGGCGCGGAGCGGCCGGGCGCACAAAGCACGCTGGAATGTCTGCGCTCCTGGTCCTCGGCGGCCGCGTCGTCGATCCGTCGCAAGCCCTCGATGCCCGGCGCGACGTTTTGATTCGGGACGGACGCATCGCCGAGATCGGCGAGCACCTGAGCGCCGACGGAGCGGAAACGCTCGATGCGCGGGAGGCCGTGGTGGTGCCGGGTTTCATCGACATGCACGTGCACCTGCGCGAGCCCGGTCTGACCCACAAGGAAACGATCGCGACCGGCAGCGCGGCGGCGGTGGCCGGCGGCTTTACCGCGGTGGCCTGCATGCCGAACACCGAACCGGCGCTCGATTCGCCCGCCCTGATCGCCGAAGTGCTGCGGCTTGCCGCCGCGGCCGGCCTGGCGCGCGTCTATCCGATCGGCGCGCTGACGCGCTCTCGCGCGGGAGTCGAGCTCGCGCCCTATTGGCAACTGCACGACGCCGGCGCCGTCGCCTTCAGCGACGACGGTTTCCCGGTCGACAACCCGAGGGTTCTACGCCAAGCCGCGGCGTACGCGCGCGACGTACCGGGCGTCTTCATCTCGCACTGCGAGGATCGCCAGCTCGCCGAGCACTCCGTCATGAACGAAGGGACGGAGTCCTTGCGCCTGGGGCTCCACGGTGCGCCCGGTTTGGCCGAAGACGTACAGGTCGCGCGCGACCTGCTGGTAAGCGGTGAAACCGGGAAAGCCTTTCACATCGCGCACCTCTCGACGGCGACGAGCGTCGAACTGATCAAGTTCGCGCGCGCGCAGCGGTTCGCGGTCAGTTGCGAGGTGACGCCGCACCACTTGCTCTTGAGCGACGTACGCTTTGGCGGCTACCGCGCCGACGCGAAGGTGAACCCGCCGCTGCGGGCGGAGCGCGACGTGTCGGCCTTGCGCGCCGCGGTGCGCGACGGCACGATCGATGTCTTCGCGAGCGATCACGCGCCCCACATGCGTGAGGAGAAGGCCGGGCTTTTGGGCGACGCGCCGGCCGGTTTCTCCGGTCTCGAGACCGCGCTCGGCGCGTACGCGCTGGCACTGCCGGATCTGCCGCTCGCGCGTTTCGTCGAGATGCTCTCGCTCAACCCGGCGCGCATCCTCGGCGTCGCGGGCGGAAGTCTGCGGGTCGGTTCGGTCGCCGACCTCACCGTATTTGCCGACCGCTCGTGGACGGTCGACACAGCGCGATTCTATTCGCTCGGGAAAAACTCGGCTTTCGACGGCGCAACGCTGCCGCGCCGCGCGCTCGCCACGGTCGTCGGCGGCGAGGTGCTGATGCGCGACGGAGTCGTACGCGGCGCCGGCGTCGCGGTGCGCGCCCGATGACGAAACCCGCGGCATTGCTGCTTGCCGACGGCACGCGATTCGACGGCGATGGAATCGGGCCGGACGCGGTGGCGCTGGGGGAAGCGGTTTTCTACACCGGGATGACCGGCTACGAAGAGGCCTTGACCGATCCGTCCTACGCAGGACAAATCCTGACGTTCACGTTCCCCGAGATCGGGAACTACGGCATCTCCGGCATCGCAGCGCAGCACCCGCACGCTTGCGTCGCGGGGGCGGTGATGAAGCACATCTCGCGCCATCCCTCGCATCACGCCTCGAAGTCCGACCTTCCCTCGTGGCTTGCGGCAGAAGGCGTGCCTACTCTCACCGGAATCGATACCCGCCGTTTGACGACGGTCTTGCGCGAACACGGAACGATTCGCGCCGGCCTCGCGGTCGGCGAAGAAGCTCTAGCGCGTCTCGAGCCGGCGCTCGTTCCCTACGCTCGCGAGACGTCGACGGTGGGACTCGTCGCACAAGTAGCCGCGCGCGAGATCGCGCACCTGGGCCGCGATGCGCCGGGTCCCCACATCGTGCTCATCGACTGTGGCGTGAAGCGCGCGATCCTGCGCAATCTCGGCGCGCTCGGCGCGCGCGTCACCGTCGTACCGTACACGAGCGATGCGGCGGAAATCCGGGCGCTCGCGCCGGACGCGGTCGTCATTTCGCCTGGCCCCGGCGATCCCGTCGACGTGCCCGAAACGATCGAGACGCTGCGCGGGCTGATGGGAAGTATGCCGATGTTCGGCGTGTGCCTCGGGCACCAGCTCCTGGCGCTCGCTTGCGGCGCCCGGACGTACAAGTTGCCCTACGGCCATCGGGGTGGAAATCAACCGGTCAAAGACCTGGTGCGCGACGCGGTACTTATCACCGCTCACAATCACGGCTATGCGGTAGCGGGTGAGTCGCTGCCGGCCGAATTGGAAGCGACGATGGTCAACCTCAACGATGGAACCAACGAAGGGTTCCGTCACCGCGAGCTTCCGATCGCAGCCGTTCAATTTCATCCCGAAGCGTCGCCCGGACCGTTCGACGCTCGTTTCTTGTTCGCCGAGTGGCTTTCATCGCTCGCCTCTTGAGCGCGGTCCTTGCGTTCGCGCTCGCAGCGGCGCCGGGTTTCGCGCTGGCTCAGTCGCTCGCGCGGCTCCACGTCCGTTCCTTCGAGATGACCGCCGATCGCTCCGACGTGAGGGTCGGCGAGACGGTGCACCTCCGCATCACCGCGCTCTTGGGTGGACGGATCGACCGTCTGAACAACGTCACGCTGCCGGACTTGTCGGGATTCGACTTGCTCGGCGACGAGCGGAGTTGCTATCCCGATACCGACGGCGGGACGCGCTGCGTCGAGGTGATGGCGATCTCGCCCCAGCAGACCGGTGACTTGACGATCGCGCCGGCCACGCTCGATGCGATCGACGCGCGCACCGGGAAAGCCAGCCGTTTCGCCACCGGCAACATTACGATCCGAGTCGAGGCCGACCCCGACACCTGGCTCTCGTCTTGGCTCTCGGCGGTCGGCAGCGTGTTCTGGCCCCTGCTGCGTTTGGCCGGGATCGTGGTGCTGGCAGCTCTCGCGCTCGGTGCGATCGCGTGGGCCTTCGGTCGTCCGCGCGCCGCCCCCGCACCGCTTGCAGCGACTCCAGCCGTCGCGGCGGCGCAACCTCCGGCGAGCGACGATTTCGGCTTGCTGATCGCGCGGCTCGCAGCCGAGCCGACGCGTGCGAACGTCGTGGCCGTTCGCGAGGCCCTGTGGCGCCGTATCGGCGCGCATCCCGACGAAACGTTCGGAGATCTGCTAGCGCGCAAAGCGCACGGTGAGGACCGCGAACTGCTGGCGACGATGCGCGCGATCGAGCGCGCCGCGTTCTGCGAACAGGAACGGCTGGTGGAGGCAATCCAGGACGCTTTGCGGGCGCTGCATCGTTGACTCCGCGCACGTTGCTCGACGCGCTTTCGGCTACCGTCGTCGGACAGCGTGTCGTCCTCGAAGGCATTCTCTACTCGCTGATCGCGGGCGGACACGTTCTGCTCGAGGGTCCGCCTGGACTTGCGAAGACGCTCGCCTGCCGTGCCCTCGCCAGCGCCGTCGGCGGAACGTTCAAGCGCGTTCAATTCACGCCGGACCTCTTGCCGAGCGACATCGTCGGCACGCGCATCTTCGACCAGAGCACGGGACACTTCGCAACGGCCCTCGGTCCGATTTTCGCGAACATCGTGCTGGCTGACGAGATCAATCGGGCGCCCGCCAAGGTTCAGTCCGCGCTTCTCGAGGGAATGCAGGAACGTCAGGTGACGATCGGTCCCGAAACGCACGCTCTTCCCGACCCGTTTGTGGTAACGGCAACCATGAACCCGCTCGACTCCGAGGGAACCTACGCCTTGCCGCTCGCACAGATGGATCGCTTTCTCGTGAAACTCGTCGTGGACTACCCACCCCCCGAGGACGAACTGCGCATTCTCGAACGTTTCGGCGGCGAGCCGCCCGAGATGCCGCGCGACGTCGTGACCGCTGCCGACGTCGTGCGCTGGCGCCACATGGCGCGCGCGATCTTCATCGAACCGCGTCTCTCGCGCTACATCGTCGCGCTCGTCGGCACGACCCGCGCACCGCACCAGTACATCGATCGCGGCGCGAGCCCGCGCGCGACTCTGGCGATGGCCGCGCTCGCGCGCGCGCGAGCCTTGACCGACGGACGAACTTTCGTCGTGCCGGACGACGTGCGAGCGAGCGCACCCGACGTGCTGCGGCATCGCATCGCTTTCAACTATCGAACGATTACCGAAAAGGTGAATTCGGAGGAGCTCGTCGCGAGCCTGATCGGCGCAGTGCCGCCGCCGTGATCTCGCGTGCGCTCTTCGTGAGCAGCGCTTTCGGGGCGCTGCTAGCCGCAGCACCCAAGGCGTCTCCGACGCCCGCGCCGCCTTCCGATCCGAAAGCCGAGGAGATCTTCGCAAAAGCCAAGTCGGCTTGGAGCGCACAGGCGAGCAAATTGCCGGCCTTCATCAACTACGGCGCGCTGCTTCGCTACGGTTATCACAATCATGTGTTCGACAATTGGTGGGACGCGTACTACCGCTCGAGCGACGGTGCCTTCGCGTTACACCGTTTGACCGATGAAGAAGAGGACCGCCGCCGGCTATCGGGCGTCCCGTTCAGCATCTTCTCGTTCAAGGTCTTCGACACGAACCCAATTGCCGAACCGATCCGCTTGAACGAACCCTACATCTCGCCGATCGATTCGTTCGGATTGTTGTCGCGCAACGGGCCTAGCCGCAGTGCGTCCGGGCAACCGAATCCGAGTCCGGAGGCTACGCTCGAAGCCACGCCGCTGGGCACGCCGATGCGAGAGCTCGTCGTCGTCGAAGCCGTGGCACGCGACTACCGCATCGTGCTGGCGGGTGTCGAACAGCTCCAGTACGGCGAAGCCTACCACCTCGTGCTGACGCCGTTGCACGATCCCGCGCTGTATCGCCTGCGAGATCTTTGGATCGATACCACGAGCTACGTCACGCTGCGCACCAGCGTTCAGGGGTTGCTCGACGGAAAGCCCTACGACGCAGTCCGTTGGACGATCGCCTACGTGCCGATCGACGGACTCTATTACCTCCAACAGATCAGGAGCGACGAGCCGCTGCGTTTCGGTATGGATACCATCATCCCGGCGATGGAGATCGACTTCGTCGACTACCATTTTCCGGCCAGCATGCCGGCGATCGAGTTTCAGCACCTTTTGTGAAAAAAAAACCGGCAGGACTGCGGGGCAGGCGGCTTGCCCTGCGGGTCGTCTGGCTCTTGTTGCTGGCGCTCTCCCCGATAGTCATCATTGCGTTGGGCTTTTTCTTGTACGTGCAAGCCGGGGTCGGTGCGGGTGCGGTCGAGCCGGCCGGCACGCTCGGCGGTTTGCCACTGCGCGCGCCGGTTCGCGTCGCGCGCGACGCCCGCGGGATCCCGCACGTTCGCGCGCAGAACGAGCACGACTTATATTTTGCGGAAGGCTACCTGCAAGGGACCGACCGGCTTTTTCAACTCGACCTGTATCGGCGGCTGGTCGCAGGGCGCCTGAGCGAGATCTTCGGGGCGGCCGCGCTCGACAACGATCTCGCCGCGCGAACGTACGACGTGAAGGGTTTGATCGCCGAGCAAGAGCGCGCGCTTTCGCCGGACGAACGGGTGCTTCTTCAAGCCTTCAGCGCTGGAATCAACGCCGCCATTCGCACGCGCCCGTTGCCGCCGGAGTTCCGGGCACTCGGCTATAGGCCGGAACCCTGGTCGAGTACCGATAGTCTCCTTGCGTCGTTTTCGACGGTGCTGGCGCTGACCGACAGCTGGGATGACGTCCTGGTGCGCTCGGACGTTGCGGATGCACTCGGTCAAAAAGGCACCGACGCCTTTTTCCCGATCACCGATCCCCAGTACGATTCGCCGACGACTTCGCGCGAGCGTGCGCCGGTGGCGCCGCTTCCGCCGCTCTCGGTCGTCTACCCGGCACCCTCGCCGGTTGCCTACGACGATGGCCGCGACCGCGCCGGCTCGGGCAGCAACGAGTTCGTGGCCGGCGCCGGCCTGACCACGACGCACCGCGCGCTCCTGGGTAACGATCCGCACTTGAGTTTGCGCATGCCCGGCATCTGGTATCTCGCCGATCTGGGCGCACCCGGCATCCACGTGGCGGGCGCGACGCTGGTCGGCGCACCGGGCATCATCCTCGGACACACGCAACACGTCGCATGGGGTGCGACGAACGGCAGCGTCGCAACGGTCGAGATTTATCGCGAAAGATTCCGAAGCGATACGTCGGACGAATACCTCGACGGAAACGTCTGGACGAAGGCGACACACCGCAGCGAGAAGTTCCTCGTTCGCTGGGGTCAGCCGGTCGTCCGCGACTACCTGCGCACGCGGCACGGTTTCGTTTTCGCGACGCGCGGCGAGGTTCGCTTCGCGGCGGCGTGGAGCGCCGACCTCGACCACCGCTCGGCCCTCACCTCGTTCGCGGAGCTCGATCGCGCGGCAAGCGTGGCGGACGTCCAGCGCGCCCTCGAGAGCTATCCGGGACCGCCGCAAAACTTCGTGTTCGCCGACGACAGCGGGAAGGCTGGCTACGTGCTGGCCGGCGCAATTCCGCTCGATCCGCTCTGGGCGTTGCGGGCGCACGACGGTCCACGCAGTGGAGCGCCGATCGAGCAGGACGTCCCGTTCTCGCAGCTGCCGCAGGTTGCGGCCTCGCGCTCGACCGTCGCTTTCACTGCGAACGACCGCGTCTACGGACGAGGCTACCCGTACCGTTTAACGGCCTACTTCGAGGCGCCGTACCGGGCCGCGAGCATCGCGCGGCACCTTGCCACGCGGCCCTATTCGCCGGGGGCCTTTTCGGCGATTCAAGCCGACGTGCGTTCCTTTCCCGAGCGCGACTTAGCGGCGGCAACCGTCGCGGCGGTCGGCCGGACGGGCACGGGAAGCGATCCCGACATGAAAGCAGCGGCCACCGAACTGGCCGGCTTCGACGGACGCTTCGTCGAGAGCTCGCGCGGCGCGCTCTACGCCTGGCAACTGCGTCGCTCGGCGAATGCACGGCTGATCGGGCTGCACCTTGCGCCGGAGCTTGCAGCTCGCTACCTGCAGAGCCACAGCGGCCTGGCGGTCGTGGTGCTGCTTCGCGCGCTGCGCGAGCGGCCCCACGGTTGGGTTCCGGCCGACGACTACGACGCGTTCTTGCTGGGGGCGTTACACGACGCGGTGGCTGAGCTGCGAGCGACGGGCGAACTTGGAAAGACCTGGGGAGAGGCCGGACGGCGCGTCGCGCATCACCCGCTCGCCGGTTTCGGTTGGCACGGCTGGGACGGGACGCCGTTCCCGGGACGCGGTTCCGCCTATTCGCCGCACGTTATGGGCCTCGATGTGACGCAAAGCTTCCGGGCCGTCTGGGACGTCGGCAACTGGGAAGCCGGAGGCATCGTCATCCCGCAGGGCGAGTCCGGCGAGCCAGGCTCGGTTCACTACCGCGATCTCGCACCCGCCTGGCTCGCCGAAAAACTCGTTGCGTTCCCTTTCGACGATCCCGCGGTCGCACTCCAGACCGCGAGCACGTTCCAACTCACCCCCTAGAAACGGAGCGTGAGTTTACACGCGCGTTGTGAGCTGAGAAACCTTTTGTCATCCTCTCGCGGAGCGCTGCGAGGAAAGAACTGCGGAGCTCTTCGGGGCGGTTCGAGGTGAAATAAGCCACGAGGCGCAACCAAAATATCAGCTCATGCGCTCCCGCATCTCGGCCCGGACGACGACGACCTTAGCGCTCATCCTAGGATTGCTGGTCGCGTTCACGTGGGCCACGTACCTGGCGTACTGGGCAGGTATCGACGTGAGCAACGCGTTCGACTACCAATCGGCGGTCGTTTCGGCGCAACGCGACGTCGAACTTCTGCGCGTCGAGCAATTCGACCGCAAAGCGCCGCCCGAGGAGTTGCGTCCGTACGAGAAGCTCCTCGACACCGACTTGGAACGCATCAACCGAGCCGCCTCCACGCCGGACGAGCGCGCTCCCGCCTATGCTTTTCCCGCGAGCCGGGCGGACGATGAAAATCTTGCGGGAGAGTTGCGCGATCTCGAGGATCGCGGCAGCGCGCGTTTCGCGAAGACGGTAAAGGAGAACACCCAGACGCGCGACGTTTCGAACGCACTGTTCGCGCTCGTGGCGTTGCTCTTCGTGATGGTGCAAGGGCGCCTGCGCCGGCGCATCGAGGAGGGCCGTTCGCTCGTCGAACGCTTGCAGCGGGCGTTCATCAGCAGCCGCCGCGAACTGCGCAACGTCGACGCCGGCAGCGTCTTGATTTCGGCAACGCGCGGCTCCAACGTCGGAGGGGACGTTTACGACCTCTTTACCTTCGACCGTCGCCGCGGGATGTTCATGGTGGCCGACGTCAGTGGAAAGGGCATCGACGCCGCCGTCGACACCGCGCTGATCAAATTCTCGCTGCGCACGCTGTTGCGTGAGGACGGAGACCCCGGCCGCGCCCTCTCGAAGTTCGGTTCGCTCTACGCGCAGAGCGCCGAGAATCCGGAAAGCTTCGTCGTCATTTTCCTGGGCGTGATCGACCTCGACACGGGTACCGTGCGCTACGCGTCGGCCGGTCACGAGCCCGCCTGGGTCGTCTTCGGCCACAACGTGCGCTCGCTGCAACCGACCGGTCCGATCGTCGGCATCGACGCCGACGCCCAGTACGATACGCACACGATCCTGCTGCGCCCGGGCGACGGCATCGTCGTCAGCACCGACGGCCTCACCGAATCGCGCGATCCGAAGGGCGAACTGCTCGGCGCCGACGGCGTGGCGCACTGGCTGAGCGAGATCGAAGGCGACGCGCAGACGGTCGCCGACACGATCGTCGAGCGCTTGCGCGAGCGGAGTTCGGGCATCGCCGACGACTTGGCGATCTTGGTCGTTCGCTATGCGCCGCGGGTCGTTCGGGCCGCGCGAACCGCCGCTCCCGCGGTCGCCGCAGGCTCGTGAAAGAACTCGCGGTTCGCTTGCGCACCGCGATGCTGACCGGCCGCCGTCGCCCCGGCGTGCGCGGCGCGGGGGCTCCGGTCAAGCGCCGTTCGGACGGATACGAGTTCGCCGAACTGCGGGGTTACGTTCCCGGCGACGATCCGCGCCGCATCGATTGGGCCGCAACCGCGCGCGCGGGCGCACTGCAGACCCGCGTCGTTTTTGAAGATCACGCGCTCACGCTGGCCGCGGCGCTTGACGCCGCGCCCTCGATGTTCGTGGGCCGGACGCGCAGCAACTACGATTTGGCCGGAGAGGCCGCGGCGGTTTGGTACGGCGCCGCGATCGATGACGACCGCTGCGCTCGCGTCGAGGACGGACGCCTGGTCTTCGTGCCGGGTTTGCGCGGGCGCACCGCGGCCCGGCTCTGCACCGAGCGGCGAGAAACGCGCGGCGCCTCGTTCGCGAACGCTCTCGACACCGCGCTTGCCGTTCTCCCGCGGGACGCGCACCTGCTGATCGTTTCCGACTTCCTGCAGTTCGACGCGCTCGAACCCCGGCTGCGCGCCTGCGCCGCGCGCTTCGAGTCGACCGCGATGCTGACGCGCGACCCCTGGCATGCCGGACTCCCGCTCGGGGGTTTCGTTCGCTTTCGCGATGCCGCGAGCGGCACGACGGCACGCGCCTACGTCGGAAAGAACGCCCGGGCTCGTTACGTTGAGGCCGTCGCCGCGCGCGAGCGACGTATCTTGCACGCGCTCCACGACTGCGGTTTGCGAGTCGGAGAGATCGACGAGACGAACGTCGCGGACGCGCTCTTCGAGGCGTTCGGTTTAGTGGCCTGATGTCGTTCGCGCATCCGCAGCTCGCGCTCTTCGGAATCCTCGCGCTCGGTCTGTTCGCCTGGCTCTACGCGAAACTAGAACGAAGCCGCAGAGCGCAGGCGCTGCTGTATTCGAACGTCGCCTTCGCGCTCGAGAGCATGCACCCGTCGCGCTGGCCGGGCCGGCTGTTGTATGCGATTTGGCTGATCGGCGCCGGCGCGCTCGCGCTGGCGCTTTCCGGACCGCGCTTCGTGACGCACGTTCCGACCCGGGATGCCACGGTCATGATCTGCATCGACACCTCGGGCTCGATGCGGGCACTCGACATCGAGCCGACGCGCGGCGAGGCCGCCAAGGCGGCCGCGCACGAATTCGTCGACGACGTTCCGGCGGGGACGCGCGTCGGACTCGTAACGTTCTCTTCGGCCGCCGAACTGATCCAGCCGCCGACCGACGACCTCGATGCGGTGCGCGCTGCAATCGACCGGATCCCGTTGCCCGACGGCGGCACCGCAATCGGGGACGCGCTGCAAGTGGCCTGGCAAGCGATGCCGCAAACCGGGACGCGGGTGATCGTCTTGTTGACCGACGGCGTCAACAACCGCGGGATCGATCCGGTCGGCGCTTCGCAGCAGATCGGGTCGAAGGGCATCTCGATTTACACGGTCGGCATCGGCACGCGCGGCAGCGGCATGATCATCCCGGGAACGAGTGAAGAAGCCGACATCGACGAGGTTGCGCTGCGCGCGATCGCCGCGAACGGGAATGGGACGTACACCGAAGCGCGGGACGCATCCGGGCTCCAGGGAACGTTCCGCCATCTCGCGCTGCAAACGGTTTGGGAGCGCAAGCACGTCGACGGGAGCGTTCCGATCGCGCTCGGCGGAGGATTTCTCGTCATCCTCGCGTTTCTCGCGGGAATCGGACTCGGGCGAGTTCCCTAGCGGGGCGAGCGAGGCAGGTGGTACCGTCCGGTCGAAACTGCCGGGGTGCCGACGACCGTGATGGGCTTTTACGAATTGGACGCGGCCCCGCAGCGCGGTTTCACCGGAACCCTCGCGGAGCGCTTGGGCGCGGCGACCGGCGATCCGGACTTCATCGACGGCTCGCTGTTCGTGCGTTCCGACAACGCGGCCGTCGTGATCAGCCTGCAGCACGACTCGAGCGAGGAAGCTTGGCTCGACCGGCCCCTCGTCGCGGCCCTGATCCAGAGTGCGGAGTGGCGTTCGCGCGCCTACGACTTGCGCGGTTACCGTACTTTGACGCACCCGTCCGGTGGCGCAATTCCGGATGAGGCCGTCTTCACGATTCAAAGCTTCGATACACCGGCGGCGGCGCAAAACGAATTGACCAGCGCCCTCGTAGCGTTCGTGCAGCGGTTCGCGCGCCCGATCTCCGGGTTTCTGGATTCCGAGATTCTAGCGAGCGAGGATGGCGCGCGGTCCGTGTGGATCGCACCGTGGGCGCACGAGGCTGCGCTCGCCGCGCTCGAGACGCCCGAGTCTTTTTCGGCGATGCGGGGTTTTACGCGTCTGGCATCGCAGCGCGCGTTCGGGACGTTCGAGCGCGTTTCGTACGTTCGCGGCGCGCGAGGCGGCGCGACAGCGCACTAGCCGGGCGCGGGCAAGCGGGCGCAGATCTCGAGCTTCGTGCCGGCGGGATCTTCGAAGAAAACGGCGGGGTACGAGTCGAGATCCGCCGAGGGTTCGACGAGGCATGCACCGAGCGCGCGAAGCCGTTCGAGCCAGGCGTTCGCGTCGAACGGGCCGGCCCCGCGAAAGGCGATACGCGTCGCCGGAGGGTCGTGCTGCGGATCTTCGATGAACCCGATGAAGCGGGCGGTCCGGCCGGCGACGAACGGTTCGAAATACTCGATCGCGTTATGGCGACCGCCGGCCGGAAGGTCGGTCCACTCATCCCCCTCGACGAGCGCGTACGACTTCCGCGGCAAACCGAGCAGCGGCATGAGCGCGTCGTAAAAAACCTCGACCGCGGAAAGCGAGCGCACGCGCACGTCGATGTGGTCGAATCCTGCGAACTCCGGCATGCGGGGAGTTTCCGGCGCTCGCGGGGAGAATCCGCCAAACGTGGAGTCCGACGTGGTCCGTAGCGGGCGGCACGACCTCGAAGCCGGTGCGCTCGACGAGAGCGACGTCGCGGCCGAGCCGTTCCTGCAATTTCACGCGTGGCTCGAAACGGCGCTCGCCGCGCAGGTGCTCGATCCGCACGCGATGAGCCTTGCGACCTCCGACGCGGCGGGCAGGCCGTCCGCGCGAATCGTGCTGCTGCGGGGCTACGACCCCCGAGGTTTCGTTTTCTTCACGAATTACGATAGCCGCAAAGGGCGCGAGCTCGCCGCGCGGCCCGATGCCGCCGCGCTGTTTTTCTGGCCTTCACTGCAGCGTCAAATTCGGATCGAAGGTTCGGTCGAACGGGTCGCTCCCGCTGAGTCGGACGCGTACTTCGCATCGCGCCCGCGAGGTCACCGGCTGAGCGCTTGGGCCTCGCCGCAAAGTGAGGTGATCGCAAACCGCGAGGTGCTCGAGACGCGCATGCGCGAGACGGAACGCCGTTTCGAGGGTGTCGACGTCCCGAGGCCGCCGAATTGGGGCGGCTTGCGCCTCGTCCCGCGCGAGTTCGAGTTCTGGCAGGGCCGTCGCAATCGCGTGCACGATCGCATCCTGTACGAGCGCGAAGAAGGCGGCTGGAGGAGAGCGCGCCTCGCGCCGTAAGCTACGTCTCACCGCACACAAGGAGAATCGCTCTGAAACGATACGCCTTCTTTCTTACTGCAGCGGCGCTGCTCGCGTTCGCCGCAATCGTGCCGCACGGACAGTCGCTTTCGATCGCGGATGCCGCGGCGCCGAACGGCAGCGCGATTTTCAACTCGAAATGTGCCACGTGCCACCAGCCGAACGGGACGGGATTGCCCGGCGCGTTTCCACCGCTCGCGAAGAATCCCGTGGTTACGGGCGACCCCAAAAAAGTAATAAAGATCGTCCTGAACGGTTTGACCGGCTCGGTCAGCGTCGCCGGCAAGACCTACAACGGCAGCATGCCGGCCTGGAAGGGCCAGCTCTCGAACGCGGAGATCGCCGCGGTGCTCACCTACGTCCGCTCTTCGTGGGGCAACAAAGCCTCGGCGGTTACCGAAGCGCAGGTCGCCGCCGGCGCGAAGTAGCCGGAGGGCCTTGCCCCGAAACTGAGCGCGAATGAAGATCGGTATCGTCGGCTCCGGAAATGTGGGCCGCTCGCTGGGCGTTCTGTGGGCGGAACACGGGCACGATGTGTTCTTCGGCTCGCGTGACCTCGACCGAGCGGAAACAGCCGCCGGCTTCACCCGCAACGCGTCGTTCGGCAGCAACGCCGAGGCTGCCGAGTTCGGCGAGGCGATCTTATGGACGCTCCGCTCCGTTCCGGCGCAGGAGGCGCTCGGCGATCCGGAACTTCTGGCCGGCAAAGTCGTCATCGACCCGAACAACGCGCCGTTGCGCGAGGACATGCGTCTCGGCCCCGCCGAGGACGTGCCGTCGCTGGCGGAACGGCTCGCGCTCGACGTGCCGAAGGCGCGGGTCGTCAAGGCCTTCAACATGCTGCCCATCGAGATCTTCGAGCTGTCTCCTACGCCGCTGCGCGACTACGCCGTGTCGGTGTTTCTCGCGGGCGACGACGCCGAGGCGAAGGCGATCGTCTCGCGCCTGGCGCGGAAGATCGGTCTGCTACCGCTGGACTGCGGGCCTCTCAAAGCCGCGCGGATGATCGAAGGTCTCGCGGACTTCGTCCGTTACATGGGCGTAACGATGGGCCAAGGCTCGTATACGGCCCTCTCGTTGCATGCACTGCCGACTGCGAAAAGCCAACGTCTCGGCGGACGCACCCCGTCCGAACTCGCCTAAGGCCGGACTGAGGATGCGCTGAGGGCGTCCCAAAAGAGGCCCCGATTCCCGGACCGCTAAACTCGCGCCGTGCCCCGTCGCCGTAACGTGCTCGTGATCGGGTCCGGTCCGATCGTCATCGGACAGGCCGCCGAGTTTGACTATGCCGGCGTTCAGGCGTGCCGCGCGTTGCGCGACGAAGGCCACCGCGTCGTGCTGGTCAACTCAAACCCGGCGACGATTATGACCGACGAGGAGGTCGCCGACGCCGTCTACCTCGAGCCGCTGACGGCGGCCTCCGTCGAGGCCATCATCGAACGCGAGCGGCCCGACTCGCTGCTGCCGACGCTCGGCGGACAGACCGGTCTCAACCTTGCGGTCGACTTGTACGAAAGCGGCGCGATCGAGCGCTACGGCATCGAACTGTTGGGAACGCCGGTCGCAACGATTGCGCTGGCCGAGGATCGCGCCAAGTTCAAGGATGCGATGCTGGCGATCGGCGAGCCGGTGCCACCCAGCGCGATCGTAACGGACGTCGAGAGCGGCGTCGCGTTCGCGCGCGAGGCCGGCTATCCGGTGGTCGTGCGTCCGGCCTACACGCTGGGCGGCACCGGCGGCGGCGTCGTGCGCAACGAGAGCGAGCTGCGCGGAACGCTCGCGACCGGGCTCTCCGTGTCGCTCATCCATCAAGCCCTGGTCGAGACCTCACTTTTGGGCTGGAAGGAAATCGAGTACGAAGTCCTGCGCGACAGTGCGGACAACTGCATCATCGTCTGTAACATGGAGAATATCGATCCGGTCGGCGTGCATACCGGCGATTCGATCGTCGTCGCGCCGTCGCTGACGCTTTCGGACGCCGAATATCAAATGCTGCGCAGCGCGAGCTTGAACGTGATTCGAGCGCTGAAGGTCGAAGGCGGGTGCAATATCCAGTTCGCCCTGCATCCGCAACGCAGCGAATACAACATCATCGAGGTAAACCCGCGCGTCAGCCGGAGTTCGGCGCTCGCTTCGAAAGCGACCGGCTACCCGATCGCCAAGATCGCGACCAAGATCGCGTTAGGCATGACGCTCGACCAGATCGAGAACCCGGTCACCGGCGTCACCAAAGCAGCCTACGAGCCGACCCTCGACTACGTCGTGGTCAAAATCCCACGTTGGCCTTTCGACAAGTTTCCCCGCGCCGACACGCGCCTGGGAACGCAGATGAAGTCGACCGGTGAGGCGATGGGGATCGGGCGCACGTTCGGCGCCGCTTTGATGAAAGCGGTGCGTGGGCTCGATCTCGGCCGCGAAACGTTGACCGGCACTTCGCTCGAGAACTGGAGTGACGACGAGCTCGAAGCAGCCTACACCGCGCCGACGCACGAGCGCCTCTTCGCTCTCGCGCAAGCGCTCCGCCGCGGCGCTCGACCGGAGAGCCTCAGCGCGGCATCCACGATCGATCCCTTCTGGCTCTGGGAATTCGCCGAGCTGGTCGACCTCGAAGAGCGCTTACGCAACGCCCCGAACCCCGAGGAGCTGCGCCGGGCGCTCGCCTCGGGCTATTCGCAAGCCGGCATCGCCAAGCTCACCGATTCGAGCGGCAACGTTTCGCTTTGGAACCAGACGCAGCTTGCCGCCGGCGAGGATGCGCGAAGCGTCGCCAGTTTTCGAATGGTCGATACGGCCGCCGCCGAGTTTCCCGCGCGCTCGCCCTACTATTATCTTTCGCGCTACGAGCACGACGAGATGCGACCGCCGGGAGGCCCAGCGATTGTCGTCGTCGGCAGCGGGCCCATTCGCATCGGACAAGGCATCGAGTTCGACTACTCGTGCGTGCACGCAGCCTGGGCGTTGCGCGCGGCCGGGCGCGCCGCCGTCGTCGTCAACAACAATCCCGAGACGGTCTCAACCGATTTCGACGTCTCCGACGTGCTGGTCTTCGAGCCGCCGGGCGCCGACGAAGTCGAGGCCGCGTACGCGGCGACGGGTGCCGACGGCGTGCTGCTCGCCTTCGGGGGACAGACGTCGATCAACCTCGCGGCGGAGTTGAGCGGACGTGGCGTGCGCATCATCGGGAGCGATCGCAAGAGCCTCGAGATGGCCGAAGATCGCGAGCAATTCGAAGCGGCGCTGGAACGCCTCGGCGTCGCGCGTCCGCGCGGCCGGGCGGCCGGATCTTTCCGCCAGGCGCGCAGCATCGCTCGCGAACTGGGTTTTCCGGTGCTCGTGCGGCCGTCCTTCGTGCTCGGCGGACGCGGCATGGAAATCGTTTACAACGAAGGCCAACTCGCCTCATACGTCGAGACCGCGCCGCCCGTTACGCCCGGCAAACCGCTCCTCGTCGACAAGTATCTGCGCGGACTCGAAGTCGAAGTCGATGCCGTCTACGATGGCGAGGACATTCTCGTTCCGGGAATTTTCGAGCACATCGAGCGGGCCGGAATCCACTCCGGCGATTCGATCAGCGTTTATCCGCCGCAGACGTTGGACGCCGAGATGCAGCATCGCATCCTCGAGGTCACGCGTGCCATCGCGCGCGAACTGCAGACGCGCGGCTCGATCAACATCCAGTTCGTCGTCCACGAAGGCGAGCCGTACATCATCGAGGCGAATCCGCGTGCGAGCCGGACCGTTCCGATCATCTCGAAAGCGACGGGGGTGAATCTGGTCGCCGCCGCCGTGCGCGTCGCGCTGGGTGAGAAGTTGCGCGACATGCCGTACGGAACGGGTCTGCTCGAGCCGATGCCGTTCGTCGTGGTCAAAGTTCCGGTGTTCTCGTTCGCAAAAATGCGCGGCGTCGAAACGATCCTTGGGCCGGAGATGAAGTCGACCGGCGAGGTCCTGGGAATCGACGTCGGGTTCGCCGGTGCGCTGCGCAAGGGATTCATCGCAGCCGGCTTGCGCGTGCCCGACCCCTCCGATCCCGCCAGGCGCGGGCGCATCTTAGTCTCGATCTCGGACGAAGAGAAGACCGAGTCGGTGCCGATCTTGCGGCGCTATGCCGAACTCGGGTTCACGCTCGTCGCGACGGCCGGCACGCACGCTCTGCTGATCGAGCACGGAATCGTAGCCGAACGCATCAACAAGATCTCCGAAGGCTCGCCGCACGTGCTCGACGCGATCGAGGCGCGTTCGGTCGACATGGTGATCAACAACGCGATGGCCGAGCGAGCGATCAACGACGGCTATCGCATCCGGCGTGCGGCGGTCGAAAGCAGCATCGCGTGCCTAACGAGCCTCGACACCGCCCGCGCGCTCGCCGAAGCACTGGGATCGAGCGCCGGGCCGCCGCGTTCGCTCCAAGAATACCGCGCGATGAGCGCGGCTCCCCAAGCGATAGGTTCGCTCTAGCCTCCCATCCCGTTTCGCAGTTTGCGTGGAATGACGGCTTTGAGCGCCGTATGCGAATCCGAGAAGGCGACGACTTTGATGTCGACGAGGCCGGCCGCGAGGAGTGCTTCGCGCACGCTCCGCTCCGGGAGCGGCGCCGCTTTGCCTTTGCGATAGATGAGCCAGAGCGCCCCGGCCGCTTCGAGGTGGTCGCGGAGTTTCTGGATCGCCGCGAGATCGCGCTCGGCCTCGAAGCCGCGCAAGATTGCGTCGAATCGCCCGCGGGCCGCTTTGGCCGGCGGCGCACCGAGACGGCCGGCGAGTTCGAGTTCGAATTCCGCATCCGGCACGGCCAGCGTGCAGACGCGCATGCCGGTTTTGATTCCGAGCTTGTCCAGCCGCGACTTCAGGCTGCAAAAGGCTTCGCGGCCCAATCAATCCTCAGCCGGGGCTAACGAAGCGGACCTGACATCGAGCAGGTAGCCGTCGATGGCGCGTTCCCGGTTCAAGATGAAGCGCGCCGCAAAACGGACCAAGGGATTTGAGATCGTGTAGTTCTCGACGATCGTCAAGCGCGTTCCGTCGCCGAACGGCTCGAGCTCGTAGATCCACTCACCCCGAAAAGGGAGCGTCATATCGACCACGGTCGTGCGCAGGCGGCGCGGCGGAGCGCTCTCGGCGATGGCGTACGCGCCGTCGTTGCGGCGGCTGAATTCCGCCAGCACGACCGGCCACAAGCGCTCGATAGCCGTTGGATAAGCTTCGGATCTCGTCGTGCTATGCGACGAAGGGAGCAGCGCGCCGACGGCGAGTGGTGCGAGGACCAGCGCGCCTGCCGCACCCGCAAGCGCAGGCCAGCGACGTTTCATGCCGGGACCTTCGCCCTTCGAGAGAGGCCCCCTCGAACGTGCGTCCGTACTACGAGTACAGTGGAGCGTTCGCAACGGCAAACGGCGCGCGAGGGAAGCGTCTACGTGCTCGGCGGCAACGCGAGCACGCTCGCGTTCGTCTCGTCGCTGCGACTCGAAAATCAACAGATTACCGCATGGCTCGTTCCGCTCGCATGGACGCCGGTCGGAGTCACGCTGGGCGACGCCTGGCAGCGCGTCGGCATCGCTGCCGACAACCTGGCCGGTTGGGCGGACTCGACCTTTCCGGCCGAAGACGAGCACGCATTCGTCACGTCGTTGCGCGACTTGGAGCTGCTGCTGCGGGTCGCATGGCACGCTGAAGCGCCGCAAGCGCTTTCGGAAGATCTGCTGATCAATCCCGAGGACGTTCCGGGCGACGTTCTGGATGGGATCGACCGGCCCGCGGTCGCATTGACGCAGTGTGCGGTTTGCCGTCGCATGTGCGCGCGCGACGATTTCGTTTGGAACGACCGCCAACTCTGCGCCTGGGATTATCACGCAACCGTCTTCGGAAAACGCGGACCGTGGCGCAGCGAACCGTACGACGAGCGCCTCTTCGAGACGCTCCCCGCGGTCCCGTACGTCGCCCCGGGGCTGCTCGACGAAGCGTCGGTCGAGCCGGTCCTCGCGGTCAGCGGCCTGCCTGAGAACCTCATGACCGAACTCGTCAACCGCGCGATCGCCGAGGGCGGCGGCGGCGCGTTCCTCGCCGTACGGACCGACGACGGCCTGACGCTCCTGCGCGAGCGCAGCGGTCCCAAAGCGGCGACTTGATGCGTTAAGACCGGGTGGGAATCAATCGCGCAATCGGCCGGCTGACGCTGCTCTTCATCGCACTCTACGTCGTGCTCGCGACGCGGCAAGTTTGGATTCAAGCGATCGCAGGTCCGCAGCTGGCGGATAACGTGCACAACCCGCGCAGCGCGCTTCTGTCGCAATATCGCGGTTCGATCGTGGCGCGCGACGGCACGGTCTTGGCCGCCTCGAATGCGCGCGGGCGCGTCTACCCGCTGGGCCCGGCACTTGCGCAAACGGTCGGCTACGTGTCGGCGCGCTACGGAACCTCCGGGCTCGAGTCGGTGTACGAAGCGCAGCTGGCGGCGCGCGCCGCCGGTAACGATCCGTGGACGCAGCTGCTCGGAATCTTCGGCAGAGCGCAGGGTCCGGCGCGCGGCCAGACGCTGGTCACGACGATAGATCCCGCGATCGAGCGGACGCTGTACGACAGCTTGAGCGCTTATCCGCGCGCAGCCGGCATCGCGCTCGATCCGCGCAGCGGGGAAGTGCTCGCGATCGCGAGCGTACCCAGCTTCGACCCGCAACGGATCGACGCGAGCTTCGCGGCGCTTTCACGGGACGCATCCAGCCCGCTCCTAAACCGCGCGATCGACGGCCTCTACCCGCCCGGCTCGACCTTCAAAATCGTCACCGTCGCCGACGCGCTCGACGCGGGTGTCGTCAGCCTCGACTCGACCTTCGAAGATCCGGGGTCGTACCAAGTCGGCAATTTCGTCGTGCACGACGACGAAGGCGAGGCGACGGGGCGGCGCTCGCTGGCGGGGGCTTTCGCGCTTTCCAGCAACGTCGACTTCGCGCAAATCGCGCTGGCGCTCGGTGCGGACCGGTGGTTCGAGTACGCGGCGCGCTGGCGTCTCGGCGAGCCGCTCGACTTTACGCTCGCTACCTCGCGCGATCACCTCCCCGCGCGCGACAGCGTCACGCCCAGCATCCTCGCGCAACTCGGCTTCGGGCAGGCCGACCTGCTCGTCACGCCGCTGCGGATGGCGCTGGTAGCGGCGACGATTGCCGAAGCCGGCGCGACGCCGCATCCCACGCTGGTGCGGGTTACCAGCGAGTCGCCGCCGCTCGCGAATCCGATCGACGCGGAGATCGCGGGCGAGGTTCGCGACCTGATGAGCGGCGTCGTCGCGAACGGGACCGGCACGGCCGCGGCTCTGCCCGCGCTCACGGTTGCCGGGAAGACCGGGACCGCCACGAACCCGGCTGGAAGGTCGCATGCATGGTTCGTTGCGTTCGCACCGGCCGAATCACCGCGCGTGGCGGTCGCGATCGTGGTGGAGAATGCCGGCTACGGCGGCGCGGTCGCGGCACCCATCGCGCGCCGCGTTCTGGTGACCGCGCTGCACCTCCCGCGAGGCTCCTAGTGGGTACGAATGGTCGAGCGTAATCTGAGCGAGCGCTACCGGCTCGAGGGCCGCATCGGGCAAGGCGGCATGGCGACGGTTTACGCCGGAATGGACACGGTCTTGCGGCGCCGCGTCGCGATCAAGATCCTGCGGCCACAGTTCGCCGAAGACGAAGACTTCGTCCGTCGGTTCTACACCGAGGCGCAGCACGCGGCAAAGCTCTCGCATCCCAACATCGTCAACATCTACGACGTGGGGCACGAAGGCGAGAACTATTTCATCGTGATGGAGTTAGTCGACGGCTCGACCCTCGCCGAGATGATCGAAAGCGACGGGCGCTTGCCGGAGGCCGTCGCGATCGACTTTGCCGCGCAGATTTGTAACGGCCTGGCATACGCGCACCGCCAGGGCTTGCTGCACCGCGACATCAAGCCGGCGAACGTCCTCGTGGCGAAGGACGACGTCGTAAAGATCTCAGACTTCGGTATCGCGCGCGCGGTTACGACCCAAACCGTTACGATCACGCAGCCCGGCATGGTGATGGGCAGCGTTTTCTACATCTCGCCGGAGCAGGCGCAGGGACGCGAACTCGACGAGACCTCCGATCTTTACAGCCTCGGCGTCGTGCTCTACCAGATGCTGAGCGGGAAGCTGCCGTACACCGGGGAGTCGCCGGTGACGGTTGCGCTCAAACACGTGTCCAGCCCCGTTCCGTCGCTGGAGGCGGACGAGCCCGACATCAGTCCGGCGCTCGCGGCAATCGTGCGCAAGCTCTTGCAGAAAGAACCTGCGGCACGCTTCCATACCGCGATGGAACTCGCGACGGCGTTGCGCGCCGCGCGCGAACACCCACTCTTGACGACGCCCTTCGACGTGCCCGCGCGCGAGTCCGATCCGCCGCCGCAGACGATCCCCAACCCGCGGCCGCGTCTCTCGCGTCATCCCGACGGCTCCGCCGTGCGCCGTAGCCAGCCGCCGCGTGACGGCGAAGACGACCTCCCCAAGCGTGGACTCGGCGCGCCCGCCTTCGCGGCGCTGGCGCTGGCGGCCGCGGTCGCCGTCGCCGGCGGATACTTTTTCGCCGCGCAGCCCGGCGGATTTCTCGCCAAGCCGCAAGCGATCGCGGTCGAGAACCTCGTCGGCAAGCCGGTCGATGAAGCGGAAGCGAAGCTGACCGCCGCCGGTCTCGCTTTTGCGGTCGTGTCGGTTGCCAGCGACGTGGTTCCCGCGGACCGCGTGGTGCGCCAGGATCCACCCGCGGCGAGCAAGCTCGCGCCGCACGGGGTCGTGCAGCTTTTCGTCAGCACCGGGTTGCCGATGGTGGAATTGATCGACCTTCGGCAATACTCGCGGGCCGACGCGGAACGCTACCTGCGCAACGCGCGGCTCGTTCCAAAAGTCACCGAGCGATTCGACAAGGCGCCCAAGGACACGGTCCTGGCGCAACAGCCGTTGCCCAACAGCAAGGTGCCGATCCGTTCGGCGGTAGCGCTGGTCGTATCGAAGGGCGAACGGCCGGTGGCGCTTCCCGACGTCGTAACGCTGCTCGTCGGGGACGCGACGACCGAACTCACGAAACTCGGTTTGAAGCTCGAGGTCAGCGAACGAACGCCGAACGACAACATTCCGGCCGACGTCATTGCCTCGCAGAATCCCGCGGCGGGCACGAAGGTCCCGCCCGGTTCGACCGTCGCGGTTGTGGTCAGCGCCGGTCCTCCGCAGTTCCCGTTGCAAGATTTCGCATCGAGCGACGCGATCGACGCGACGCAGAAGTTGCAGAGCCTGGGCCTCGTGGTACGGTACACCTACATCGTCGACCCGAGCCAGACGAGCGGGACGATCTTGCGTCAAGATCCGGCGCCCGGTGCCTCGGTCGCCAAGGGTGCCGCCGTCACGCTCTCGGTCGTCGTGCCGGGCGAGGTTCCCGACGTCGCGGGCAAGAGCGCCGACGACGCGCGCGCGATTTTGCAAACCGCCGGCTACAAGATCGGCAACGTCGCCTACACCCAGGGCGGAACAGCGGGGACTGTCGTTCGCACGGAACCGGCCGCCGGTACTGCGCTGCGCCCGGGAGAAACGGTCAACCTGTACGTCGGCGGCGCGGCGCCGGGCGCGACGCAGTGATGCGGATTCTCGGAGTCGACCCCGGCTTGCGGGTGACGGGCTACGGCGCGATCGAACTCGGGCCGCGCGATGCGCGCCTCATCGAAGCGGGCGTCATCGCGCCCGATGCCGGCGAATCGCTCGAACACCGGCTCGGTGCGCTCTACGACGAACTGCTCGCGGTCGTGCTCGCGACGCGTCCCGACGTCATGGTGATCGAGGAGCTGTGGACCGCCTATCGCAACCCGACGACGGCGGTCTTGATGGGACACGCGCGCGGCGTCCTGTGTTTGGCCGCGCACGTCTCGGGAGTTCGCCTGCGCCATTTGGTTCATTCGCACGTCAAACGAGTCTTGGTCGGCTCGGGTGCGGCGCGCAAGGATCAAGTCAAGCGCATGGTCATGCGTCAACTGCGCCTGGTGACGACACCCGAACCCAGCGACGTTTCCGACGCTCTGGCGCTCGCGCTCGCACTCGCCAATATCGAGCGCACCGAAGCACGCCTCGGTCCGCTCGTCGCCGCCCGGGTGCGATGACGAAGGGCGTGGTACAATCGTAGCGACATGTTCTCGCGCATAACGGGGATCGTCGCCGAGCGTTCTGGATCGAGCGTGCTGCTCGACGCCGGTGGCCTCGCTTACGAAGTGATACTGCCGCCGTGCGTGGTGGAGAAGCTTCCGCCCGGCACCGGCGAGCGAGTCACGCTCGAGATCTACCCGGCCTTCAACATGGAAGGAAATAGCGGGCGCTTCACGTTCTTCGGTTTCACGAACGCGGTCGAGCGCGAATTTTTCGAAGCGCTGATCAGCGTGGCCAGCATCGGCCCGAAGACGGCGGCGCGCGCGTTTTCCGAACCGATGGCGCGCATCGCGCGCGCGATCGATGCCGGCGACTACGCGTTTCTGGTCAAGCTGCCGGGTATCGGCCAACAGAAGGCGCGCGACATCGTGGCGAAACTCCAAGGTAAGGTAACGAAGTTCTTGCTGATTCAAGAAGCCGAGACGCGCCCGAGAGAGACGATTCCGGACTTTGCGGCCGAAGCGCTGGCCGTGCTCTTGCAACTCGAGTACCGCCGGGGTGAGGCCGAGGCGATGATCGACGAGACCTTGCGAGCAGACCCGCAGCTCGCCGATGCCGAGTCGCTCTTGACCGAGGTCTACCGTCTGAAGAACCGGCGCGCCGAGGCGTCGTGAGCGAAGCCGGTTCGAAGCGTCGCCGCCTGCTCGGCCCCGAAGACACCGATCGCATCGTCGCCCCGGAAGCTGCGGCCCTCGAAGAAGAAGTTCTCGGCGCGACGCTTCGTCCTCGCTCGTTCGACGAGTACGTCGGTCAAACGACGGTCGTCGAAAACTTGAAGATCGCGATCGACGCGGCGCGACGCCGCGGCGAACCGCTCGAGCACGTGCTGTTCTACGGACCGCCCGGACTCGGCAAGACGACGCTCGCATCGCTCATCGCGCGCGACATGGGCCGGTCGCTGCGTCCGACCTCGGGTCCGACGCTGGAGAAGCCGAAGGACCTGGTCGGAATTCTGACATCGCTGCAAGAAGGCGACGTGCTGTTCATCGACGAGATCCATCGCCTCGGCGGAGTCGTCGAAGAGTACCTCTACCCGGCGATGGAAGATTTTCGCATCGACGTCGTGATGGACAGCGGTGCGTACGCCAAGACGTACAAGTTGCCGCTCGAGCGTTTCAGTCTGATCGGCGCGACCACGCGGGCCGGGATGCTCTCGGCGCCGCTGCGCGAGCGGTTCGGAATCGCGTACCATCTCGATTACTACAGCGCGGAAGAGTTGGAGCGGATCGTCGTACGCAGCGCGGGTGTCCTGGCCATTCCGATCGAGCCGGAAGGCGCGCGTGCCATCGCGCGGCGTAGCCGCGGCACGCCGCGAATCGCGAACCGCTTGCTGCGCCGCGTTCGCGACTACGCGGAGGTCCGCGCCGGAGGAACGATCACGCTCGAAGTCGCCGACGAAGCGTTGCGCCGCGAGGGCGTCGACGAGCTCGGTCTCGACCGGCTCGACCGTGCCTTCATGCGCACCATCGCCGAACAGTATCGCGGCGGTCCCGTTGGGATATCCGCGATCGCCGCGACGCTGACCGAGGATGCCGAGACGCTGGAAGATGTGGTCGAACCGTACTTGCTCAAGCTCGGTCTCGTCGTACGAACCGCCAGCGGGCGTAAGGTTACGCCCGAAGCCTACGCGCACTTAGGCTTAAATCCGCCGCGCGGCGAGAGCCGTCAGGAGCGTCTGCTCTAAGTGGCAAGCTTCGTCTCTGGGGCGCGACACTAAAAGCGTGCTCCGCCGCGCGTTTCTTGTGTCGGCTTCCGCAGCGCTCGGAGCGGTCGCCCCGAGCGCGGCGAACGCGACCGGGGGCCTCGACGTCGGCGAGGCGCGCGCGTTGCACGAAATGCGAGTCTTGCTTGCGAGCGGCGCGTTCGCGCCCGCGCAGACCGTCGACGACTGGCACTTCGACTGGAACGGAGGGACGTACCGCGGCAGCGTCGCCGCGGTGACGCTGCCGGACGGTCGCGCCGGCTTGGTCAACGCGCTGCCGCTCGACGCGTATCTCTACGGCGTGGTTAGTCGCGAAGTCTCGGCGTCGTGGCCCCGGAGCGCGCAAGAAACACAAGCGATTGTCGCGCGAACCTACGCCCTCGGAAAACTTCGTCCGTCACAACCCTACGACGTCGTGGCGAGCGAGAGCGATCAGCGCTACGGCGGCATTCCGGCCGAGACCGTCGAGGGCCGCAGCGCGGTCGACGCTACGGCGGGCACGGTCGTCACCTACCTCGGGAGTCCGGCGCGCGTCGCCTACGGGTCGTGTTGCGGCGGCCACAGCGCGGACGCGGCGAGCGTCTGGGGCGCAGCGCTCCCTTACCTGCGCGGCGTCCCCGATCCGAACTGCGCCGGTACGCCCGAGTATCGCTGGCAGCTCGAACTGACGCGCGCGACGCTCGAGACGGCACTGGGAGCGCCTTTCGCCGCGATCGGTGAAGTGCAATCGGCCGCGTTGCGCAACCTCGACACGAGCGGCCGGCCGGGCGCGCTCGTTTTCACCGGCGCGTCGGGTTCTTTCGAAGTCGCGACGCGGGCGTTTCGCGACGCCGTCGGACCGGGGGTCGTGCGCAGCACGTTGTTGCTGGGAGTTTCGGTGCTCGACGGCGGCCTGCACCTCGACGGCGGCGGCCGCGGGCACGGCGTGGGTTTGTGTCAGTGGGGCTCGCGCGTTCTGGGCGCCGCCGGCTGGCCGGCGGCCGACATCCTGAGGTTTTACTTTCCGGGAACTTCGCTCGGACGTGCGTAAGTCTGGAAGATGCGTCGCCTCAAGCGATTTGCGGCCGCAGCCTCCCTCACCGCACTGGTAGCCGTTGCCGCGCCGTCGGCGGCGTCGGTGCGAGCCTTTTTCTGGGGTGCCCTCAACGTTAGTGCCGCGCCTACGCAACTCGCCAAAGACGCTCGCATCTTCGTTTCGCTGACGAACACGTCGACGAAGACGCAGACGTTAAGGGTCGAGCCGATGTGCCGCCTGACGGACTTGGTCGTCACCGACGCGGAGGGCCGAGTCCAGGTTCCGGCAGAGAAGAGCGCCTGCCCGAACGGTATTGCCTACGCGAACGTGATGCTGCCCTCGAACGGTCTCTATAAGGGAGAGGAATTTGCGGAACGGCCGGACGCGGGCGACCGTCTCGCGCTCTGGGGCTACGCGTTACCGGTCGGAACGTATCGGATCTACGCGATTCCGACCACGAACCTATGGCCCGACCGCAGCTTCATTAAAGAGCCCGAAACCTCGGACGTCATTTCGGTCACCTTGCACTGACGGCGACGGCGCCGAATACGTCGCGCCTCCGAACTGTGACCGAACGGCAACAACGCGCTAACTCGCGCGGATTACGTTCGATACACGATGCGAACGCGATCCGGAACGAACGCCCAGAACGCGCGCGGCACGGCGTGGCTCGAGATACTGATGGCCATGACGCTGCTGCTACCACTCGCCCTGCTGCTCGTGACGATTTTCCGTTCGGGTTCGTCGCTCGTTGCCGCAACGGCACGCTACGAAACGAGCCGCGCCGACCTGGCCGAACTGGCCTGGCGTTGGCAGAACGAAGCCGCCTCGGCCTGGGCGATCTTCACGCCTGCGAGCGACGTTTTGGGTCAGCCCAATTGCATCGCCGGCGTCTGTCATGAAATCGATTTCTTCTCGCGCGATGCCGCCGGACGCGCGCTCTTCTGGGCTTGGCGCTTCGATGCGCCCTCGCAGGTTCTTCAGCGCTACACGTACGCCGACGCAAACGATCCGCCGGCGACGCTGAGTGCGAGCGGGCCCGCGCTCGGGAGCGTAACGTCGTTCCAAGCCTACCGGCTGGCCGCGAGTGCGGTTACGAATCCCGCGCTGCGCGGCTACGTTCCCAAAGACGTCTCGCTGAATCTCGGTTTCCCCGCGGTGGACGGTGGAAACGCGCTGACCGTCGTCGATGTTGCGAACTCGGGCGAACGAATCGTCCGGGAATTCTTACCGGCAACGACGCCCAGCGGATTCGACGTCGTCGTCGGCACTTTCACGCCGCAGCGCGGGCAAACCCTCCGGTGAATCGAAGCGACGGTTCGCGCAACGTATGGCAGGCGCAGCGCGAGCGCGGGCAGAGTCTGCTCGAGGTTCTGGTCGCGCTCGGGCTCGCCTCGCTAGTGATGAGCGCGGCGTTTGCGGCGCTCGTGACCAGCGCGCGGGCCAAAGCCTCCGACGAAGATCGCGCGAGCGCGGCAAACGCGGCCGCGAACAGCGTCGCGGAACTGCGCGCCGCTACGGAATACGATCCGGACGCGCTGGCGGCGATCGGCAACGCGACCTGGACGGTTCTGCCTCCGCTGCTGCCGCCCGGGGCGGGCCGCTCCGATGCGGCGCCCATAACGCTGTCGACGACGACGCAGGCATCCGGCGCCGGACTCGCGGTCGGGTTGACGTTCGCCTCCGCGCACTCGAGCGGCGCGGCGACGCTCTTCCTGCAACAGTACGCTCCGCCGCCCGGCGCGCAAGTTTTTCGCGCCGGCGCGACGCCGGCCCCAAGTCCCTAGCGGCATGTATCTCGCGATCCTCTTTGGACTGACCGCGGTCGCGGCGGTCGCGCTCGGCGGGTTGCAGCTTGCGACGTCGTTTGCCGCCGCGGCGGAGCGTCACGCAGCGCTTCGCTATGCCGACGTCGCCCTCGAGCAAGGGCGGCTCGCTTTGGTCGCGCAGATCGCCGCGCAAATCGAAGCGGGTTCGCCGGACGGTCCGTTCGTCGCCCCGAGCCCGACGCCGCTCGCGCCGGTGTGCGTAACGCCGCCCGACGCGGTACCGGCGCCGTGTGCGTTTTCCGCATCGGTGAGCGTGACGTTGCTCGGCCAGACCGGCGTGCCGGCTACTCCGAACGAACTCGCCCAGAACGTGCAGCGAGCCGAAGGCGTCGCCGAGAACCGCGTCGCTGCGACGATCTTCGCGACCGTCGTCTCGCCTGCCGGAAGCGTCGTGCGGCGGCGTTCGCTGATCGTTCGGACCTATGCCGCCGCGCCGTACGCGTCCGACGACGGCAGCGACGAACCCGTCTACGGCGACACCGCGAGCGGCGACAGCGGCGGCGTGTGCGATGGGAGTGCGCTCTGCGCCGGCAGCGACACGCGCATTCACGCCAAACTCGTGTGCAGCGATCCGGGTGATCCCTCAAAGTGCAACGGCGTTCCGGACCGCTACCTCGACAATTTCGTGAACGTAAACTGGCGGAACGCGCACGCCGTACCGGGCGCGTGGTCCGAGTAGTGCGTTCTTCCGAACGAGGTTTCACGCTGCTCGAAGTCATGCTCGCGACCGCGCTGCTCGGACTTGCTGTGGTCGCGTTCGGTGCCGGCTCGTTCGCAAGCAGGCCCGCTTCGCTGGCCGCGGCGAGCGCGGCGCTGCCCGCGACGGTCGCGCGCGCCAGAGCGCTGGCCGAGTCGAGCGGTGACGGTGCCACTTTGACCTTCGCGCCGAGCGCCTCCGGTTTCGTGGCGACGCTCTATCCGCACCGCCCTGTTGCGGGGAGTTCGTTCAGCGTCGCGACGATCGAGCAAACCGAAGCCTTTCGCGTGTACCTCGCGTCGTCAAGCGCCGGCACGAGTCCGTTTGCGGTCTTTCTCTCTTCCTCGGGCAGCACGTCTTGGGCCGCCTGGACGCCCACGGACGGATCGCTCGCCGCCGAGCCCGCCTGCGACGCACCGCTCGAACTCGTGATGGGTCCGTCCGCCCAGGCCGTCGCGCTCGCGCCGCTTGCAAAACCCTCGCCGGTTCCGGCCGCACTCGCCTGGTTTACGCTGACGTGTCAAGACGCAACCTTACTGCAGTCGTGAGCCGCCTCGAACGAGAAGCAGGCGGTCATCGAATCGCCTCGCGCCACCGCAGCTTACCGGTACGTTCTCCCGACCGAACTGATCGCGCGGCGACCCGCGGATCCGGCCGACTCGGCACGGCTGATGCTGGTCGATCCGCGCGCGCGAACGCTCGCGCACGAACGCTTTAGCGCGTTCCCCGAGCACTTGCGCCCCGGCGACGTGCTCGTCGTCAACGAGGCACGGGTCATTCGCGCGCGGCTACGCGGTCGCCGCGAACCCGAGGGCGGCCAGGCGGAGATCCTGCTCGTTCATCCGGCCGGAACGACGCGTTTCGATCCGAACGCGACACGCTGGATCGCTCTCGTGAAACCCGGACGAAAATTGCACGCGGGCGCGCGAGTGCGTTTCGGCGAGGCCGGTGCGTGTCGCGTCGAAGCGGTTTTGCCGGACGGAACTCGCGAGATCGCCCTCGAGCTCGCGTTGCCGTTCGAGGAGTTCTTGGAGCGTCACGGCGAGCTGCCGCTGCCGCCCTACGTCGGCCCGGGCGACGAGCGGCGCGCCGAACGCTATCAGACGATCTTCGCGCGGGAACCGGGAAGCGTCGCCGCACCGACTGCGTCGCTCCACTTCACGCCCGCGGTGCTCGAGCGCGCTCGCGAACGCGGCGTCGAGTTGGTACGGCTCGTTCTCGATGTGGGTCTCGCGACGTTCAAGCCGATCGAGACGGAAACGATCGACGATCACGTCATGCATCGCGAGCGCTACGCGATCCCTGCGGTCACGGCGGAAGCCGTCAATCGCGCGAAACGTGAAGGCAGGCGCGTGGTCGCCGCCGGTACGACGACGCTACGCGCTCTCGAGTCGTCCGTCGTCCGAGATGAGGTCGCTGCGGGTGAAGGCGAGACCGAACTTTTCATTTCGCCGGGTTTCCGCTTCCGCGTTGCCGACGCGCTCCTTACAAACTTTCACCTGCCGGGCTCGAGCCTGCTCGTCCTCGTCTCCGCGTTCGCCGGCCACGAACTCGTCCGCGACGCCTACGCCGCGGCGATCGAGCAGCGTTACCGTTTCTACTCGTTCGGCGACGCGATGTTGTTCACGTCGCGCGCCATTTGAACTCGGCGGAAAACGGCGAGCCCCGGGCTGGAGGCAGGTTGCGTCGCTCCCGAGCGCAGTCCGGAGCGTTTGACATCCGCCTTGGGGCTTGGTATCCTCTCGGGGTTGTGGCCGAGGCCGCGAACGTCTTTGCGTGCGTTCGCGGCGGAAACAATAAGATGAACGCCTGGCTCCGTGGATTAGAGTCAGCTTCCAGAAGGCGATACTCCGATGAAAAACATCATCGGCCGCAAGGCCGGGATGACGAGCATTTTCACCGCCGACGGGCGGTACGTGCCGGTTACCGTCATCGAGGCGGGGCCGTGCCTCGTGCTGCAAAAAAAGACCCTCGCGTCGGACGGCTACGAGTCGGTTGCGCTCGCTTTCGGCGCTGTGAAGCCGGCGCGGATGACCAAGGCTCAGGCCGGCCGGTTCAAGCACGCGGGTCTGGAACCCAAGAAGGTCGTCCGTGAGTTCCGCCGCGAGATCGGCGGCGTTGAGGTCGGGCAGTCGGTCGGAGTCGACATATTTAAAGAAGGCGACCGCGTCGACGTGGTCGGGATCTCGAAAGGCCACGGCTTCGCCGGCGGCATCAAGCGCCACAACTTCCACGGTGGCGGCCGTAGCCACGGGTCCATGATCCACCGCCAGCCGGCCTCGAACGGCGACACCAACGCCGGACGCGTGGTTAAGGGCAGCCGCCGGCCCGGGCACTACGGCGTCGACCGGGTGACGCACCAAAATCTCGAGGTGGTCCGCGCGGATACCGAACGCAACCTTCTGCTCGTGCGCGGTCCGGTTCCGGGTGCTCGCGACGGGCTGGTCCTCATCTCGGCCGCAGTCAGACCGCCCAAACAAACTTCGGCACCGGCCGCGGGAGCCAAGTGATGCCGAGCGTCATCGATGCCAAGGGCGCGACCCTTCGCGACGAGCCGGTTCCGGCGGCCTTCGCCGCCCCGATCGGTAACAGCAACGTGATGTTCCGGGCGGTCTTCCGCGAACTCGCCAATCCGCGCGCAGGGACCGCGTCGACCAAGCGCCGCGACGAAGTCTCGGGCGGCGGCAGAAAACCCTGGCGCCAAAAAGGCACCGGACGCGCCCGTCAAGGATCGACCCGTTCGCCGCAGTGGCGCCACGGCGGCGTCGTATTCGGGCCCAAACCGCGCTCGTACGAAGTCTCGCTCAATAAGAAGGAGCGTCGCTTGGCCTTGCGTTCCGCACTGGCCGACCGGTTTTCGTCCGATTGCGTGACGCTGCTGGCAACCGACGGCTTCGACGTGAACAAGACTCGCGACATGGCGGCGCTGCTCTTCGGTTCGGCCAAAGCCGCCAAGCACGGCCCGCGCACGCTCGTCGTCTACGCCGCGACCGAGCGCGACGGTGTTGGTCTGCAGCTGGCGCGCGCCGGTGCGAATCTCGAGCGCGTCGCGATCACGCACACCCAAGCGCTCGACGTCAAAGACATCCTCGGTTACGGCCGCATCGTCTTCACGACCGCCGCCTTCGAAGAACTGCGCGACAGCTTCGCCGACGAAAAGAAAGCCAAATGATCGAACCAAAAAGTCTAACTGGGGGCCCGCGCGGCGAAGTCAGCGCGGGGGCGCGCAGGAGCGTTTTTCCGGCGCAGTCGGAAAAGCGCTCCGTAGTGCCAGGCACCCCGCGAAGTGGGGTGCCATTCGATGCAGTCGCGTGATGTCGTTATCGCTCCGTTGATTACCGAGAAATCGATGGCCGGAACGATGCAACAGCAGTACGCCTTCGAAGTGCACCCACGTGCCACGAAGACGCAGATCCGGCATGCCGTCGAGGAGATCTTCAAGGTGTCGGTCATCAAGGTCAATACCGTCAACGTCGGCGGCAAGTCGAAGAACTTCGCCCGGCGCGGCGTGCGCACGTCCGGCAAGCAACCGGATTGGAAGAAGGCCGTCGTTACGCTCAAGGCCGGTCAGAAAATCGAACTCGGCGGCCAGAACTATTTCGAGCAGTAAGCGATGCCGGTAAAACGTTTTCGTCCGACCTCGCCCGCAATTCGCTTCCTGACGGTCAGCGATTTTTCGGATTTGACCAAAGTGGCGCCGCAAAAACAGCTGACCGAGGTTAAGAAGAAGCATTCGGGACGCAACAACAACGGCCACATCACGGTGCGGCATAAGGGTGGAGGAACGCGCCGCCAGTATCGCATCATCGATTTCAAGCGGCAAAAGGATGCGATTCCCGCGAAGGTCGCGACGATCGAGTACGATCCAAACAGGTCTGCGCGCATCGCTCTGCTCCATTACAAGGACGGCGAGAAGCGTTACATCCTTGCACCGCTCGGCTTAGCGGTCGGAGACGTGGTCGAATCGGGCGAGAAGGCGGACATCAAGACCGGTAACTGCTTGCCGCTTGCAGCGATTCCGCTCGGGACGGTGCTGCACAACGTCGAGCTGCGGCCCGGCGAGGGCGGCAAGCTCGTGCGCAGCGCCGGTTCGTCAGCTCAGCTGATGGCCAAGGAAGGCGAGTACGCGCAGGTGCGCATGCCTTCGGGTGAAGTCCGCAAGATCTTGATGCGCTGCCGCGCCACGATCGGTCAACTCGGCAACGTCGAGCACGAGAACGTGCAGATCGGAAAAGCCGGCCGCATGCGCCACATGGGCAAGCGTCCGTCGGTGCGCGGTATCGCGATGAACCCCGTCGACCACCCGCACGGCGGCGGCGAGGCGCGTTCGACCTCGGGCCGTCCACCGACCACGCCCTGGGGTCAGATGACGATGGGTAAGAAGACGCGCCGCAACAAGCGGACCGCGAAGATGATCGTCCGTAAGCGGAGTGCCAAATAATGGGCCGTTCTCTCAAGAAGGGTCCGTTCGTGGCGGACCATCTGATCGCCAAAGTCGAGAAGATGAATGCTTCGCGCGAAAAGCGCGTCATCAAGACGTGGTCCCGCTCCAGCACGATCGTACCGACGTTCGTCGGCCATACGATCTCGGTGCACAACGGCAAGACGCACGTCCCCGTCTTCGTTACCGAAAACATGGTCGGACACAAGCTCGGCGAGTTCGCTCCAACGCGTTTGTTCCGGGGTCACTCCGGCAGTGAGAAGAGTGCCGTAAAGTGAGCGTCCAAGCCGGCGAGGAACGCGCCCTGGCGTTCGCTCATCTGAGGTTCGCCCGCATGGGCCCGCGCAAACTGCGCCGGGTCGCGGATGCCATTCGCGGCAAGAGCGTGCGCGAAGCGCTCGTGCTCTTGAAGTTCTCCGGCGTCTATGCTTCCGAGCCGCTCGAGAAGCTGCTGCGCAGCGCCGTCGCCAACGCCGAGAACAATCACGACATGGCCGTCGACGAACTGTACGTCACCAAGATCACCGTCGACGGCGGTCCCGGTGGCGGGATGACGAAGCGGCTCGATCCGCGCGCGCAAGGCCGCGCCGCGTTCAAGCGCAAGCGCATGTCGCACGTGACGATCGCCGTCGGACCCACGCCGCCCAAGCGCCTCCCCAAGAAGCGTTCGGGCGCCTCGATCGCTCTCTCGACGGTGGATTCGCGCCGTCGCGCCGCGGCACCGGCCGCCAAAGCGCCGGCCAAACGCACCCGCAAACCGAAGGCCGCCGCGGCCGGAGCTTCCACTTAATGGGACAGAAGATTCACCCCGTCGGGCTGCGCCTCGGGATCACCCGGACTTGGGACAGCCGCTGGTTCGAAAAGAAGAACTACCGCGCCTGGCTCCACGAGGATCAGTCGATCCGTAAGTATTTCGGACGCTTGACGCGAGCTGCGGCGATTTCGCGCGTCGAGATCGAACGCCGCGCGAATCAGGCGCGCGTCATCGTGCACACCGCGAAACCCGGTATCATCATCGGCAAGCGCGGCGTGGGCATCGAAGACATTCGGAAGAGCCTCGAGCGGCTGACGCAAAAGAACGTGCAAGTCAACGTCGTCGAGATCAAGCATCCGGAACTCGATGCGCGTTTGGTCGGTCAGAACATCGTCGATCAGCTCGAGAAGCGCATAGCTTTCCGGCGCGCGATGAAGCAAGCGATCATGCGGACGATGAAGGCCGGCGCGCGGGGCGTAAAGGTCATGGTTTCGGGCCGCCTGGGCGGCGCCGAAATCGCCCGCACCGAACAGAATCACGACGGTAAGGTGCCGCTTCACACGCTGCGCGCCGACATCGACTACGCGCACGTCGAAGCCTTCACGACGTTCGGTCGCATCGGTTGCAAAGTCTGGATCTACAAAGGTGAAGTTCTCCCCGATACTCCGCGGATCGAACCGAAACCCGAACGCAACGCCGCCGAACGAGCGACCTTCCGCGACCGCCGCAACGAACGGCGCGCGCGCCGGCCGGAGCCGGTTGCGAGCGATGGGGACGACACGCTGACGCTGCCGAGCGTCGCGCAGATCGAGAACGACTCAAGCTCGCTGGCTGAAGACATCGAGGGTGCCGCGCCGGCCGGCGGGGACCATCCGACCGGCGTGCACGGCGGTTCCGCGGTTCACGCGGTGCCGCACGCCGCGATCGACGCGGTCGAAGACGCGACGCCGGTCGCGACGGTCGAGCACGAGGTCGCTGCGATTCCGGACGTGCTTCTGGCCGACTCCGGCACAGCGGAAGCTGTTGCCGGCGGCGACGTTCCCGAGGGAGAAGCGAGCGAGTAATGCTGACACCCAAACGCGTCAAGTGGCGCAAGCAGCATCGCGGACGGATGACCGGACGCGCCGAGGTCGGAAACACGCTGACCTTCGGCGACTATGGTTTGCAGGCGCTCGAGCCGTGCTGGATGTCGAGCCGGCAAATCGAAGCCGCGCGTATCGCGATGACGCGCCATATCAAACGCGGCGGCAAAGTCTGGATCAAAGTCTTTCCGGACAAACCCGTCACGAAGAAGCCGGCCGAAGTTCGCATGGGTTCCGGCAAGGGCAACCCCGAGTTCTGGGTCGCCGTCGTGCTCCCCGGGCGGATCCTTTTCGAAATCGCCGGCGTCAGCGAATCGGTCGCGCGCGAAGCATTACGTCTAGCAGCCGCAAAATTGCCGATCTCCGTCAAGTTCGTCTCCCGCCACGGCGAAACGGAGGCCGCATCGTGAAGCCTAGTATGGGGTCGCGCGGCGAGACCGGTGGAGTGTCAATGGGGTCCCGCGCGGCGACAGTCCGCGCGGGGGCGCGCAGCAACATTTTTCCGGCGCAGTCGGAAAAGTGTTGCGCAGTGCCTAGCACCCCGCGAAGTGGGGTGCTTTCCAATGAAACGCGATGAGTTGGCGGGGTTGCGCGGGTTTACGATCGAGGAGCTGTTGCAGAAGGCGCGCGAGACCAAGGAAGAGTTGTTCAATTTGCGCTTTCAGTTGCGCACCGGGCATCTTTCGGATTTCAGCCGCGTGAGAGCGGTGCGCCGCAGCTACGCGCAGATTCAGACCGTCATCAGCCAGAAGCGGCTTGCGGAGGCCAAACATGGAGCAGCCTAAGGAATCGGCACGCAACCGCCGCCGCATCAAGCAGGGCCGCGTCGCGAGCGACAAGATGGACAAGACCATCGTGGTCGTCACCGAGACGCGCGTACCTCACGCGGTCTATGCGAAGATCGTGCGCCGTTCGGTGCGCTTCAAAGCGCACGACGAGCAGAACGAAGCCAAGGCGGGCGATCTCGTCCGCATCGCCGAGTGCCGCCCGCTCTCGCGCGATAAGCGCTGGCGCCTCCTCGAAATCGTCGAACGCGCGAAATAGGCAGATACCCATGATTCAACAAGAGACGCGACTGAAAGTCGCAGATAACAGCGGGGCTCGCGAACTCCTCTGCATTCACGTGCAGGGCGGGAGCCGGCACCGCTATGCCTACGTCGGAGACATCATCGTCGGGACGGTCAAGAGCGCGATTCCCGGCGCGGCGGTCAAGAAGGGTCAAGTCGTCAAAGCGGTCGTCGTGCGCTGCTCGCAACCGATGCGGCGTCCGGACGGCTCGACGATCAAGTTCGACGAGAACGCCTGCGTGATCATCAAAGGCGAAAAAGACAACCTGGATCCGCGTGGCACGCGCGTGTTCGGTCCGGTCTGTCGCGAACTGCGCGACCGCGGTTTCTTGAAGATCGCTTCGCTTGCGCCGGAGGTGCTCTAATGGGCGCAGCGGTGTTGGACCGCCCGGGTCCGTTGAAGCTGAGGCTCATCAAGGGCGATACCGTTATGGTTCGCCGAGGCAAGGAGAAGGGCAAGCGCGGTACGATCAAGGCCGTTTTCCCGAAGATCGGATTGGCGACCGTCGAGGGCTTGAACGTCGTCAAGCGTCACACCAAACAAGGTTACAGTGGCGCGAAGTCGGCCGGAATCTTCGAGAAAGAAGCGCCGCTGCCGCTTTCGGCGCTGCAGTACATTTGCGTGAAGTGCGACGCCCCGTCGCGCCTCAAGTACGAGACCGGTCCCCAGGGCAAGCAGCGAGTTTGCAGGCGTTGCAGCGAGCCCGCGGCCGCGTCGGTGAAGGGACGCTAGCGGATGGCTACACAGGAGCGCCTGCGCGAGCGCTACGAAAGCGACGTGCGCAAGAGTCTGATCGAAAAGTTCGGCTACTCGAACGTGCACGAAGTGCCAAAACTCGAGAAGGTCGTCATCAACATGTCCGTCGGCGACGCGATCACCAGCAGCAAGATTCTCGACGTCGCCGCCAAGGAACTCGAGACGATCAGCGGTCAGAAGCCGATCATCACGAAAGCCAAGAAGTCGATCGCAGCGTTCAAGCTGCGCGAGGGAATGTCGATCGGCTGCAAGGTCACGCTACGCGGCAAGCGCATGTACGTTTTCCTCGACAAGCTCTTCAACATCGTCCTGCCGCGCATCCGCGACTTCCGCGGACTTTCGCGCAAGTCGTTCGATGGACGCGGCAATTACAATCTCGGGCTCAAAGAGCAGCTCGTTTTCCCGGAGATCAATTTCGACCGGGTCGAAAAGGCACGCGGGATGGACATCGTGATCGTTACGTCCGCTCGCACCGATGAAGAAGCGACCGAGTTCCTCACCCAAATGGGACTCCCGCTGCAAAAGGAACGGACCTGATGGCTAAGACCTCGTCGATCGAGAAGTCCAAACGCACCCCGAAGTTTTCGACGCGCCAGCACAACCGGTGCCTGGCTTGCGGTCGCGCGCGAGGCTACTACCGCAAATTCGGGTTGTGCCGGATCTGCCTGCGCGAGAACGCGCACCGTGGTTTCGTTCCCGGTATCACGAAAGCGAGCTGGTAGAGAATGGGCGTCGTCACCGATCCCATCGCCGACATGCTCACGCGGATTCGCAACGCGAACACCGCGAATCACGAGAACGTCGACATCCCGGCCTCTCGCATGAAGCGTGCGATCGCCGAAATCCTCAAAGAGGAAGGCTTCATCCGCAACTACGAGCTCGTGAGCGAGGGACCGCAAGGCACGCTGCGCGTCACGCTCAAGTACGGTCCTGAGAAGGAAAAAGTCATCACCGGCCTACGTCGCATCAGCCGTCCGGGATTGCGCGTCTACTCGTCGCGCACCGAGATTCCGCGCGTGCTGGGTGGCCTCGGTCTAGTTATACTTTCGACCAGCAAAGGCATCATGTCCGGCAAGCGCGCCAAGCGCGAGGGTTGCGGGGGCGAAGTCCTCGCTTACGTGTGGTAATCGAATATGTCGCGCATTGGTAAACTTCCGATCCAGGTTCCAAGCGGCGTTAGCGTGTCGGTGGCCGACAGCGTCGTGCGGGTCAAGGGACCCAAGGGAGAACTCGAGCAGCACGTGCTTCCGGTCGTCGGCGTGAAAGTCGAAGACGGCACCGTGCGAGTCGAGCGTCATGGGGACAGCAAACCGCACCGCTCGGCGCACGGTCTGACGCGTACGCTGGTCGCGAACATGGTCGAAGGCGTCTCGAAGGGCTTCCGCACGAGTCTGGAGATTCAGGGCGTCGGTTATCGCGTCAACAAGGCCGGCGAGCGCTTGAATCTCACGCTCGGGTACTCGCACCCGATCAGCTACGATCCGCCCAAGGGAATCTCGTTCGCCGTCGAGGGCACGAACAAGATTCACGTCGACGGCATCGACAAACAGCTCGTCGGGCAAGTCGCCGCCGAGATTCGCGACCTTCGTCCGCCGGAGCCGTACAAGGGCAAAGGCATTCGCTACGACGGCGAATACGTGCGCAAGAAGCTCGGAAAAGCCGGAAAGGCCGGTAAGAAGTAATGCCGCTCTCGAAAAACGTTTCGCGGGTCAAGCGTCACGCTCGCTTGCGCCGCAAAGTCGTGGGAACGGCCGAACGTCCGCGCTTGCAAATCCATCGCACGCTGCACCACATTTACGCGGCGGTGATCGACGATGCCAAGGGCCACACCCTGGTGGCGGCCTCGACGCGCGAAAAGGAACTGTCGCAAGGACTTGCCTCGCGTACGAATCTGGAAGCGGCCAAGAAGGTCGGCGACACGATCGGTCGCAAGGCCAAAGCGGCCGGGATCAATGCCGTCGTGTTCGACACGAGCGGTCTCAAATATCACGGCCGGGTGGCCGCGCTGGCTGACGCGGCCCGTGCCGCCGGATTGGAATTCTGACGATGATCGACACAACTGGGGTCCCGCGCGGCGATAGTCAGCGCGGGGGCGCGCAGGAGCGTTTTTCCGGCGTAGTCGGAAAAGTGCTCCGGAGTGCCAAGCACCCCGCGCAGTGGGGTGCTCTTTAAAATGAGCTATGGCGGAGGTCGCGGTCGCGATCGCGATAATTCAGGTCTCGAAGAGACGGTCGTACGCGTGAACCGTGTCGCTAAGGTCGTGAAGGGCGGCAAACGCTTCAGCTTCAGTGCGCTCGTCGTCGTCGGCGATCGCAAAGGCCGGGTGGGCTTCGCCATCGGCAAGGCCGGTGAAGTGCCCGAAGCGATCCGCAAGGGAGTCGAACACGCCCGCAAGGCGCTGATCACGGTGCCGATGGTCGAGCGGACGATTCCTCACGAAGTCACGATGCAAGTCGGCGCCGGACGCGTCTTCATGAAACCGGCGGCGCCGGGAACGGGCGTGATCGCGGGCGGACCGATGCGCGCAGTGCTCGAGTTGGCCGGTATCCACGACATTCTCACGAAGTCGCTCGGAAGCTCGAATCCCATCAACGTCGTGTACGCGACCTACGAAGCGCTAAAGTCGCTCAAGACGGCCGAACAGGTCGCGAAGCTTCGCGATCGCACGGTCGCCGAGCTCTTCGCGTAGCGGCGGCAGGAGAACGAGGACATGGCAGAAGCCAAATCGAGTCGCAAGAAAACCGCGAAGAAGCCCGTCGCCGCGAAGAAGCCGGTTGCCGCGAAAAAGGTGGTTGCCGCGAAGAAGCCGGTTGTCGCCAAGAAACCGGTTGTCGCCAAGAAACCGGTCGTTGCAAAGAAACCGGTCGCTCAGGAGACCGTCGCCAAAGCGCAAACTGCTTCGCGCGGCGCGGGACTGCGCGCGACGAGCCCGGCAACGACGCTCGCCACGCTGCGTGAGAACGCCGGCGCGCGCCCCAGGCGCGTGCGCATCGGCCGCGGCCACGGCTCGGGCATGGTCAAGACCGGCGGCGAAGGCGGCAAGGGTCAGACCGTTCGCTCGGGCGGCGGCAAAGGTCCCGCATTCGAAGGCGGGCAGACGCCTTGGGCGCGCCGTTTACCGCACAAACGCGGATACTCGCAAAAGGGCCGCGACACCGGCCACTTCGGCTCGACCTACGCGGTCGTGAACCTCGCCGCGCTGGCCGGTTGGGATCCTAAACTCGAAGTTACGCCGGAAAACCTCATCGCAAAGCGCGTCGTCTCAAAGGCGCTCGACGGCATCAAGATCCTCGGCGGCAGCAAGCCCGGCAAGATCCTACCGTCAGGCTTGACCTTCCGCGACGTCGTGTTCTCGGCGAGCGCGCGTGAAGCGCTGGTCGCGGCGGGCGCCAAACTCGACGAACCGGAAGCGTAAGCGGCTTGCTCCAGAATCTGCGCGCGGCGCTCCTGGTCCCGGATATCCGCAAGCGGATTATCTTCGTGTTCTTCGCTTTCGCGGTTTTCGTCATGATGATTCACGTGCAGCTCCCCAACGTCGACCAGGCTCGTTGGCAAGAGATGCTCCGGGGCGGGACCTTCTATAATTTCCTCGGCTTCTTGACCGGCGGCGCGCTGCAGAAGCTCTCGATCATCGCGATGGGCATCACGCCCTACATCAACGCGTCGATCATCATGCAGCTGATGACGGTCGTCATCCCGCAGCTCGAGGAGCTGGCCAAGAAAGGCGGCGAGGAAGGCCGCCGCAAGATCAGTCAGTACACGCGCTGGTTGACGATCGTCCTGGCGATCGTGCAGGCTTCGACGATGTCGATCAACATGCAGCGTTCGGGAGTGTTCTACGACCAATCCTGGACGTTCTTGGTCTACGCGATCGTCGCGTTCGTTTCGGGAACGCTCTTTCTGATGTGGCTCGGCGAACAGATCAGCGACAAGGGGATCGGCAACGGGGTCTCGCTGATCATCTTCATCGGCATCGTGCTGCGCTATCCCAGTCAAGCGCTGCAGACGATCCAACTCGGGCAGAAGCAGGGCCTCAATGTCCTGGGACTCGTCGCCTTCGCCGCGATCGCGCTCGTCACGATCGTTTCGATCATCTTCATGTACCTGGGGCAGCGCCGCATTCCGGTCCAGCAAGCGCGCCGCGTCGTCGGCCGTAAAATGTTCGCCGGCCGCTCCTCGTACATTCCGCTGCGGCTCAACAACGCCGGCGTCATCTCGATCATCTTCGCGATCTCGATCTTGCTGCTCCCGCAGCAGGCGCTAGGATGGTTCGGACACTCGACCGTCCTGCCGACGTACGCGACGTTCGGCTTCCTCAGTTTTCCAACCAACTTCGCGGCGGTCGCCCTCTGGTTGGAGACGTATTTCAGTCCGAGCAGCTTCCTCTACAACTTGGCGTACTTCTTGCTGGTCGTGGTGTTCACGTTCTTCTACAGTTCGATCGTCGTGAACATCAAAGACATCGCCGACAACCTCAAGAAAAGCGGCTCGTTCATTCCGGGCATCCGGCCCGGACAGCCAACCGAAGAGTATATCCGGCGCATCCTGTTCAGGATCACGACCGTCGCGGCGGTGTACCTCGGCTTACTCGCGGTCTTGCCTTCGACGCTGCAGCATGGCCTCCAAGTCACGACCGTCTATCTCGGTTCGACTTCCCTGCTGATCGTCGTCGGCGTCGCGCTCGACACGATGACGCAGATCGAGGCGCGGCTCGCGATGCGCGACTACAAAGGCTTCATGAAGCGATGAGCGGACGGGTTGCGCGCGTCGTCTTTCTCGGACCACCTGGGGCGGGCAAAGGCACGCAGGCCAAAGCGCTCGAGGATCGCCTCGCGCTGCGTCAGATCTCGACCGGGGACATCCTGCGCCGCAACGTCGCCGAAGGGACCGAGCTTGGCCGGCAGGCGAAGCCCTACATGGAAGCGGGCGGCTTGGTTCCCGACGCCTTGATCGTGGGCATGATGGAACCCGAACTCGCGCGCAACGATTCGTTTTTACTCGACGGATTTCCGCGCACGGTCGCGCAGGCGGTGGCGCTCGATGCAGCGCTGCAGAGTTTGGGAAAACCGTTGACGGCGGTGGTCTTGATCGACGCCTCCCGGGAACAGCTGGTGAAGCGCCTGACGGGACGCTGGACCAACCCGCGCACGGGGCGCACCTACCACAGCGAATTCAATCCGCCGAAGGTTCCCGGCGTCGACGACATCGACGGGGGTCCGCTCGAACAACGGTTCGACGATACGGCGGAGCTCGTTTCGGAGCGGCTCGCGACGTACGACGCGAAGACCGCGCCGCTCATCGACTACTATCGCCGGACCGGTTTGCTCGTGACGATCGACGGGTTCAAACCGATCGCGGAAGTGAGTGCCGACGTTCTGCGCGCGATCGCGGCCAAGAGCGGGCAGGCGGCATGATCAATCTCAAATCCGCTCGCGAGATCGAGATCATGCGCCGCAGCGGGAAGATTACGTCGAACGCGTTGACGATGCTGTTGCAGTCCGCGCGCGCGGGCATGACGTTGCTGGAACTCGACCGCCTCGCCGAACAGTCGATTCGCGAACAGGGTGGTCTGCCTACGTTCAAAGGCTACCACGGTTTTCCGGCCTCGATTTGCGCGTCGGTGAACGAGGTCGTCGTGCACGGCATTCCGACCGACCGCGTTCTCAAGGACGGCGACATCCTCTCGATCGACATCGGAACGACCTTTGAGGGGTACGTGAGCGACTCGGCCGCGACGGTCGCGATCGGCAAAGTCAGCGTTGAGGCCGAACGCCTCATGCGGGTCACGCAGGAGTCGCTGATGCTCGGGATCGCTCAAATGCAGCAGGGCAGGCGCCTTTCGGACATCTCCCACGCCGTCCAGCAGCACGCCGAGTCGAACGGATACGGCGTCGTCCGCGTTCTCGTCGGTCACGGGGTCGGCACGAACATGCACGAGGAGCCGCAGGTGCCGAACTTCGGCCCGCCCGGCCAGGGAATCGTCCTGCGCCCGGGGTTGTGTCTCGCGATCGAGCCGATGATCACCGAGGGGAGCTTCGAGGTCGAAACCCTCAAGGACGGCTGGACAGTCGTGACGGCAGATGGTAAGCTCGCAGCGCACTTCGAGCACACGATCGCGCTCACCGAGGACGGGCCGCGGATTCTGACCCTGCGCAACGTCCTCGAACACGCCGATGCGGCGCTGTACCGTCCGAAGGAAGAGATCGCGGCCTAGTGCCGCGAGCGCATCATGCACGCCCGAGAAGTGCTGAAAGTAACGATATGAAAGTCCGACCGTCCGTCAAACGCATTTGCGAGAAATGCATCATCATCCGCCGGGAAGGTAAGGTTCGAGTGATCTGCGAGAGCAATCCCAAGCACAAACAGGTGCAGGGCTGATGGCTCGTATTGCCGGCATCGACCTGCCCCGCGACAAGCGGATCGAGATCGGGCTGACGTACATCTTCGGCATCGGCCTGCCGACGGCGCAACGGATCTTGGCCGAAACGGGCGTCGATCCGAATACGCGGGTCAAGAACCTCTCGGAAGAAGATGAAAAGAAGCTGCGCGACGCTATCGACGGTCAAATCAAGGTCGAAGGCGATCTTCGCCGCGAGGTTGCGGGTCACATCAAACGTCTGACCGACATCGGATCCTATCGCGGTCAGCGTCATCGGCGCGGGCTCCCGGTTCGCGGACAGCGGACCAAGACCAACGCGCGCACGCGCAAGGGGCCAAAGAAAACCGTCGGAGCGAAGAAGAAAGCCGCGCCCGCCCCGGGCCTCAAGAAGTAAGCGGTAGAGTTCTTCCGGAAGTCTGCCCAGCACGGAGGATGGGCAGTGCTTGAGAACCGGATCGCCAAGGTTTTTGCGGCGCTGAGTTTTTCGGCGGCGCTAAGCGCGTGCGGCGGAGGCGGCGGTACGCCGCATACGCAGGGAAGTCCGACGCCGGTTCCCAGCGGCGCGACGCCGACTCCGAGCGCGACCGCGACGCCGCACGCGCCGAGTTTGGTTGCCGTCGGTTCGGTTCAGTCGCACACGGTCAGCCTGTTTCCGCCGACGGCCAACGGAACGGTGGCGCCGGTGCTGTTGACGCTGCCAGGCGGAGGCATTGCGCCGTTCGCCGTCGCGTTCGATGCCGCGGGCGATCTCTTCGTCGGCGTCTTGTCTCCCGCGAGCGTCCTCGTGTACGCTCCGGGCGCAGCGGCCGGCTCCGCGCCGCTTCGTACGGTCGCCGGTGGAGCGACCGAAATCTCGCTGCCGATCGGCGTTGCGGTTGACGGGGCGGGCAACCTCTACGTTGCAAATGCCGGTTCCGGCGCAATCACTGTTTTTGCGCCCGGCGCGAGCGGAGACGTCGCACCGATTCGAACGATCGCGGGTGCCGCAACCGGCATCGGCGTGTCGACGAACGTTTTGCAATCGATTGCCGTCGACTCCGCCGGTACGATCTACGCGGCACTGGCGAGCAATATGAGGGGCGGCGGCATCGCTGTCTTCGCACCGGGCGCTTCCGGTAACGTCGCGCCGGCAACGACGCTCGCCGGAACGGCGACGGGCCTCGACGGTCCGATCGCCGTCGCACTCGACGCGAACCGTTATATTTACGCGATCGATACGAATAGCACCACGGTGCTCGTGTTCGCGCCTGGCGCGACGGGGGATGCAGCGCCGGCGCGGACCTTCAGTTCCGGCGCATTTATCGACGATCCGGCGGGTCTTGCGGTGGACGGTCTCGGAAACATCTACGTCTCGAGTCAAATGGGAGGTCTCGGCGGAAGTTACAGCGTCTTCCCGGCGTCCTCGAGCGGAGTGGGCGTGCCGACCTATACCGCGACCGCGACGGGCGGCGTTCTCGATCAAGCGTACGGAATTGCCGTCCGATGAGGAATCGCTCGTGAACCCTTTCAATGCGTTCGATCACGTTCAACTCGCGATGCCGGCCGGAGAAGAGGCCCTGGCGCAAGCCTTCTATGCGGATCTTTGCGGCATGACGGTGCTCCCGAAACCGGCCGACCTCGCGGGACGCGGCGGAGTCTGGTTCGCCAGCGGCGGCCTGCAATTGCACCTCGGAGTCGATCCGAACTTCGTGCCCGCGGCAAAAGCGCACGTCGCGTTGCGCTGCGCCGACTACGGAGGACTGGTGGCGAAGCTTGAAGCCGCCGGTCACAAGGTCACCGTCGCCGGGACCTTCGAAGACGGCGCGATCCACGCGTACGTCGCCGATCCGTTCGGCAACCGGTTGGAATTGGTCGGAGGTCCGAACGCCGGCTAATCGACGCCGGCCGCGGCGCTCGCGGCGGCGTTCATTTTACGCGTGCTTTTTAACATGAAGACGAGCGGAATCGAGAAGACGAAGACCAGCGCGCAGATGCGGAAAACGTAATCGTACGAAAGCACGATCGCGTTTTGCGTAACGGTGGCGGAGAGTGAGGCCAGCGCATGGGCGCGGTTCGTGGCCTCGTTCAGCATCGAAGCGACCGCGGGATTCGAAAGCGTAACGCTGCCGGCCAGCGCCTGCTGATCGAAATCCTGACGCCGGATTTGCAGTAATTCGAGAATCGCTATGCCGAGACTCCCGCCCAGTTGACGAACGAGCGTGTAGAGCCCGGTGGCGTTGGCCATCTTCGCGTTACTGATCGCCGAAAGCGTCACCGTCGTCAGCGGCACGAACAGAAAGCCGAGCGCAAAGCCTTGCATCGCGCGCGGCCAGAAGATGTCCCAGTATCCAGCGCTCTGAGTCAATCCGCCCATGTACCACGAGCCTATGCCGAAGAGCGCAAGGCCGGCCGCGATCGAGATGCGTCCGTCGATGAGGTTCGTCAAGCGCCCGGCGATGGGCATGCTGAGCGCCGTCGCGACCGCTCCGGGGAGGAGCGCGACGCCGGTCTGCCAGGCGCTGAAACCTAAGACGTTTTGGAAGAACAGCGGGAGCACGAGATTGAGACCGAAGAGGCCGAAGCCGCTCACGACGGCGATGATCGAGCCCGACGTGAACGAGCGCGAACGGAAGACGCTCAGGTCGACGAAGGGGTGCGGATCGCGGATCTCGCGCACGATGAAGAAAGCGAGTGCCGCGAGCGACACGATGGTCATGATCGTAATGCCGCCCGAACTGAACCAGTCGTCGCGTTGACCGCGCTCAAGGACGTACTGCAGGGCAGCGACGCCGATGGCCATCGCGGAGAGGCCGATCAGGTCGATGCCCCGGCTCGGTTTTTTGATGTACGACGGATCGCGAATGTAGGCGAGCGTCATCATGAAGGCGACGATGCCGATCGGGATGTTGATGTAGAAGATCAGCGGCCAGCTGAAACTGTCGACGATGTAGCCGCCTAGGGTCGGGCCGATCGCCGGGCCGACCATCGCACCGAGACCGAAGATGGCCATCGCTTGCCCGCGCTTGTGCGGCGGATACGACTCGAACAGAATCGACTGCGCGGTCGGCTGAAGCGCGCCGCCGCCGAGTCCCTGGAGTACGCGCCAGATGACGAGCTCGACGACCGTATGCGCCGTTCCGCACAGGAACGAGGCCACGGTGAAGATTCCCAACGACCACAGATAGTATTTTTGGCGCCCGAGGACCGCGGTGAGCCAGCCGTTCAGCGGCATGACGACGACGTTGGCGAGGATATATCCGGTTGCGACCCACGAGATCTCGTCGATCGACGCGCCCAAGTTGCCGGCCATTTGCGAGAGCGCCACGTTGACGATCGACGAGTCGATGATCGCCATGATCAAGCCCAGCATCACCGTGGCGGTGATGAGGGCGACCGGCGGCTCGGCCCGGCGCGGCGCGTCTTTCGAGAACGGCTGCAGCGCGGGACGCAGTGCTAGGGACGCGATGACGCCGTCTCCGGCTTCCGTCTCGTGTAGAGGGTATGGCGCGATGACATTAAAGTCATTGTTACCATTACAACGCCGGGAGAATCAAAACGGTGTCACACCAGGTCGTCAAAGCGGTCCGCGGGCGGCGCTACCGCTACGAGGTCCAGAGCTATCGCGATCCCGAGAGCGGCAAAGTTCGCGGACGCTGGCGCTACCTCGGGCGCGTGGAAGCCGAGGGCGATGCGCTCGTGCCTCGGCTGCGACCTCCCGCCGGCACTCGCGAGCGGCTCCTCGACGCGCTCGCGCTGCTGCTGGACAGCCAAGAATTCTCGGACGTAACCGTCTCGAACATTGCCGCGCAAGCCGGCCTTGCGCACGGCACGTTCTACCGCTATTTCAGCGACAAGAATGCGGCGCTCAGAGCCGCCGCGGGACGAATTCGTGAAGAGGCGGAGCGCTCGCGTCCCGACTTCGCCGCGCCGCTAGGGCAGTTAGCCGCCGAACGCGCCCGGATCCGCGGCTGGGTCGAGACGATGTTGCGCGCGCCGGTCGACCGGCCGGGTCTGCTGCGCGAGTGGTACGCCGCGCTGGCGCGCGATCCGGCGTTGCAAGCGGAGCGAGCAAGCAGGCGCGAAGAATCGGTGCGAATGTTCGCCGCGTACCTTCGGCGCTTGAACGCGGCCGGAAAGATCGCGCTCGAGCGTCCCGCCGAGCTCGCCGAGGCGCTTCTAACGGCGATCGACGGGGCCTTTCGCGGGCTCGCCCTGACCCGTAAGCCCTTTGGAGAGCCCACCATCGCCGGACTCGCCGACCTCTTCGACCGGGCGATCTTCGGACCGCCTGCGAAGCGGACGAAAGGCAGTTGACCGGCGAGGTCGTGCCCGTGTATACTTCCGTGTCGGCTGTCTTCGGCGGCCTTCGCGCGCTTCGGCGCGACCGGACGTCCTCGCCGCTCGTCCGCGCTCACAGACTACGACGTCGCGACGGCGTTTAGGGTCGAGGCGACGACACCCCGGGGTCGTGCCGCGGGGCAAGATAAAACGCTGGAGTTCGATTGGCCGCCAAGAAACAAACCAAGACGCGCAAAAAGCGCGAGTTTAAGAACGTCGGAGCGGGTGTCGCGCACATCCACTCGTCATTCAACAACACGATCGTCACGATTAGCGACAACCAGGGAAGCGTCATCGCCTGGGCGTCGGCCGGGAATCTCGGCTTCAAGGGTTCGAAGAAATCGACGCCCTTCGCCGCGCAGATGGCTGCCGAGGCGGTCGCGCGCAAAGCGATGGATCACGGCATGAAACAAGCCGAGGTCTACGTCAAAGGCCCGGGCGCCGGACGCGAAGCCGCGATCCGCTCGCTCCAAGCTACCGGTCTTGAGATCACGCTCATCAAGGACGTGACGCCGATCCCTCACAACGGCTGTCGCCCGCCAAAGCGCCGGCGCGTTTAGGATATAGAGAAGATGTCACGTTATACGGGCCCCGTCTGCCGTCTGTGCCGCCGCGAAACCGCGGCCAGCAAGACCGGCGAAAAGATCAAGCTCTTTCTCAAAGGCGACCGCTGCCTCTCCAAAAAGTGCGCCGTCGAGCGGCGCGGTACCGCGCCCGGCCAAAAGACGCAAGGCAAACCGAGCCGCCAGAAGATTTCCGAATACGGCCGCCAACTGCGCGAGAAGCAGAAGATGCGTCGCTACTACGGCGTGATCGAGACGCAGTTCGAGAATTATTTTCGCGAAGCCGCGCGCGTGCCGGGACAGACGGGAAAAACGTTCTTGCAGCTGCTCGAACGTCGGCTCGACAACGTCGTTTACCGCACCAACCTCGCGACCAGTCGCGCGCAGGCGCGCCAACTGGTGACCCATCGCCACTTCCGCGTGAACGGCCGCATCGTCAACATCCCGTCGTACCTAGTGAAACCCGGCGACGTGGTCACGATCGGCGAGCGCTCGAAATCGTCGCCGCTTCTCCAGTCGAACCTCGAGTACGCAAAGGCGCGCGCGCATCCGGAATGGCTCGAATACGACGATCAGAACGCCGAGATCAAAGTCAACGCGCTTCCCAGCCGCGAGCAGATCGATACTCCCGTCGACGAGCAACTGATCGTCGAATACTACTCGCGCTAAACCACCAAGCCGCCGCTAGGCGTCCGATCGTCACCCGCGTAACGGGTCGGCGGATAACGTAAGCGGCAACGAAGGAAACCACAACCGACCATGACGACCATCGAAGCCCCGCAAGGCGCAAGCATCGAGATCCGCGAGCGCCGCGACAATTATGCCAAATTCGTGATCGAACCGCTCGAACGCGGTTTCGGCATCACGCTCGGGAACTCGCTAAGGCGCGTTCTGCTCTCGACGATTCCCGGCGCCGCAGTCACCTACGTCAAGATCGACGGCGTGCTGCACGAGTTCTCGACCATCCCCGGCATCGTCGAAGATACGACGAACCTGCTCCTCAATCTCAAGGGCTTGCCCATCAAGCTGAACAGCGACGAGCCGAAGGTGCTCTCGCTCTCCGTGAGCGGCGCGCGCGAGGTGACCGCCTCGGACATCTCGCCGGATGCCGACGTCGAGATCCTGCAGCCCGATTACCACATCGCCACGATGACGTCGAAGAGCGGCAAGCTTCAGATGGAAATCGGGGTGGAGAAGAGTCGCGGCTACGTGACGGCCGACCGCCAGCGCAACGTCGAACACATGATCGGGTTGATCCCGATGGATTCCATCTTCTCTCCGATCCGCAAGGTGAACTTCACCGTCGACGACACGCGCGTCGGGCAATCGGTCGACTTCGACCGCCTCACGATCGAGATCGAGACGAACGGCTCGATCACTCCGGACGACGCACTTTCGACCTCGGCCGCGATCCTGCAAGAGCAGCTCGACCTCTTCGTCAACCTCAACAACGAGGAAAAGCCTCCTTCGACGGCTCCGGCCAGCGAATGGGACATTCCGGTCGAGACCCTGAACCTATCGGTCCGCTCGTTCAACTGCCTCAAACGTGCCGGCATTTCGAAAGTGTCGGAGCTGCTCGATATGACGGAAGACGAGATCATCAAGATGCGCAACTTCGGCAAGAAGTCGCTCGACGAGATCAAGCAAGTCCTCGAGGAAAGGGGTTTGTCGCTGCGCCAGCCGTAGTGACTTCGCACGATGCCTCATCAGATTCACAGCAAGCGGCTTTCGCGGACCGACGGTCATCGCAAGGCGCTGCTGCGTAACCTCGCGACCTCGTTCTTCAAACACGAGAAGATCGAGACGACCTCGGCCAAAGCTAAGGAAGTCTCGAAGGTCGTCGAGCGCCTCATCACGACCGCCCGACGCGGCGACCTGCATTCGCGGCGCTTGATCGCCGCGTACCTGACGGAGCCTTCGGTCAGCAAGAAACTGATGGATCAGATTGCGCCGGCTCTGAAGGAACGCACCGGCGGCTACACGCGCATCGTCAAAACGCGCGTCCGCCCCGGCGATGCGGCCGAGCTCTCGATTCTGGAGTTGGTGCACTAGTGTCGCGCCCCAGAGAGGCGCGACACTAGCTCCAAGCTAGAGCGATATGGTCGCGAACAGTACCGAGCCGCTACAACTCACGCCGGTGGTGCGTGAGTTCGTGGCGGACACGCTGACCCCGATATCCGCCTATCTCGCCCTGGCCACTCCGGGGCGTTCCTGTTTGCTCGAGTCGGTCGAAGGCACCGATCGGATCGCGCGCTTCTCGTTTTTGGGTCTCGACTATCTCGAGACCGCGCCGATCGACGACGACCCGCACATGCTCGACCGCATTCGTGCAATCGTCGGCCGCTACAAGGTCGAGCGAAGCGGCCTGCCGTTCCCCGGCGGAGCCGTGTGTGCGTTCACCTACGATGCGGCGCGCGTGCTGGAGCGAATCGGACCGAAGCCCCCGGCGGACGTCGCCTTCGCCGACGCGCTCGTCGTGGTACCGGGTACGTGGGTCGTCTTCGATCACTTCACGCACAAGGTCGTACTGATCGCCTTTGCCCGGGATGCGGCCGAGAGCGTCGCGGCCGAAGACCGGCTCGACCGCTACATCGCTGCGCTGCTCGCGGTTCGCCCCTCGATTCCGGGAAACGTCTGCGCCCGCGGCCGCGTGCGCGAATCGCTCGACCGGGCGAGTTTCCTCGCTCGCGTCGCCGAAGCCAAACGCTCGATCTATGAAGGCGACGTCTATCAGCTGCAGCTGGGGGTGCGCTTTTCGTGCGAACTCGACGGCACGCCCTTCGACTTTTACCGCCAGATTCGCGCGCGCAATCCGTCGCCGTACATGTTTTTCTTCGAGGCGGAGGGGCGCGCGATCTTCGGAGCGTCGCCGGAATTCTTGGTCCGTCTCGACGAGGGGCGCGCGCGCCTGCGCCCGCTCGCGGGAACGCGTCCCCGCGGCGATTCGGTCGAACGCGATAACGCGATCGCGAGCGAGCTCCTGGCGAACGAGAAAGAGCGTGCCGAGCACGTGATGCTGGTCGATCTGGGGCGCAACGATCTGGGTGCGGTGTGCAAGATCGGCAGCGTACGTGTCGACGAGTTGATGGTGGTCGAACGCTACAGCCACGTGATGCACATCGTCTCGAACGTCATGGGCGAGTTGCGCGATGACAAAGACGCGCTGGATCTGTTCGCTGCGGCGTTTCCCGCGGGAACGGTGACCGGCACTCCGAAAATCCGCGCGATGCAGCGAATCGACGAGCTCGAGCCGGTCGCGCGCGGTTTCTATGCGGGCAGCGTGGCCCATTTGGATTTCGACGGGAATATGGACTCGTGCATCGTTCTGCGCAGCGTCGCGACGGCGGGCGGCCGCGCCTATTGGCAAGCCTCGGCCGGGATCGTCGCGGACAGCGATCCCGAGGCCGAGTACCAGGAAGTTTTCGCCAAAACGCGGATCGTGCGCGACGTTCTGGGACTGGACCGCTGAATGCGCCTCCTGCTGGTCGACAACTACGATTCGTTCACGTATAACCTCGCCCACCTGTTCGGCGAACTGGGCGCCGACGTCAGCGTTCTGCGCAACGACGATGCCGCTCTCGAGCGAAAGTGCGTTGCCGGCACGGATGCCGTTTGCATCGGCCCCGGCCCCGGGCGGCCCCGCGAAGCTGGAAAGACCTCCGACGTCATCGCTTGGAGTCTCGCCGAAGGGCGTCCGCTGCTCGGCGTTTGTCTGGGACTGCAAGCCATCGGCGAACATTTCGGCGGCGTCGTGACGCACGCGCCCGCGCTGATGCACGGCAAGACGTCGGCGATCGCGCACGACGCCAGCGGCGTGTTTGCCGGCATCCCTTCGCCCTTCGAAGCGACGCGTTACCACTCGCTGTGCGTCGCCGGTTCGCCTTTCCCCGCGGAACTGCGAGCGAACGCGACGAGCGAAGACGGGGTGATCCAAGGCTTGGCACACCGCACCCTGCCGGTTTACGGCGTGCAGTTTCATCCGGAATCGATTTTGACACCGCAGGGACCCCGCTTGTTTGCGAACTTTCTGGAACTGAGCGCGCGGTGAGCGACTTCCCCGCGCTCTTGCGCGTTCTCGTCGCGGGCAACGACCTAACCGCCGAACAGATGGCCTTCGCGATCGGAGCGATGATGGATGGGGACTGGACGCTGGTCCAAGCCGCCGGATTCCTCGCGGCGCTCGCGACGAAAGGCGAGACGCCAGCAGAACTCGTCGGTGCCGCCGAAGCGATGCGGGCGCGCAGCCTTCACGTCGAACACGATCTCCCGCTCGTCGTGGACACCTGCGGCACGGGTGGCGACGGCTCGCACACGATCAACGTGTCGACCCTCGTCGGCTTCATCGTCGCAGCTTGCGGTGCACCCGTCGCAAAGCACGGCAACCGCGCCGCGTCGAGCCGCTGCGGGAGCGCCGACGTCCTCGAGGCCGCCGGCGTGGCGATCGAGGCGCCGCCCGAAACGTCGCGCGTCCGCTTGGAACGCGACGGCTTCGCCTTCCTCTTCGCGCAGCAGTATCACCCGACGCTGCGCGCGGTCTCGCCGGTCAGGCGCGATCTGCGGGTCCGCACGATTTTCAACCTGCTCGGTCCGCTCACGAACCCGGCGCGCGCTACTCACCAAGTCATCGGCGTGGCGCACGCGGCGCACCTCGAGTTGATCGGCGACGCGCTGCAAGGTCTCGGTGCGGCAGCCGGCGCCGTCATACATGCCAAGAACGGCATCGACGAAATCGCGGGCGACGCGCCCAGCGAGGTGTTCCAGTTCGACGGTTCGAGCGCGCGGCGCTGGTTGCTGGACCCGGGCGATTTCGGCGTGAACGTTCCGCTCGAGGCGTTGGCGGGCGGTAACCCAGAAGCCAACGCTGCCTCGCTGCGCTCGCTGCTCGAAGGCGAACGCTCGCCGCGCGCCGCCGTCGTCGCGCTCAATGCTGCCCTGGCGCTCATCGTGGCCCGGCGAGCCGGTTCGATGCGCGAAGGTTTAGGTTTGGCCCATGCCAGTCTGTCCGACGGTTCGGCACTCGGAGTTTTCGAGTCGTTGCGCCGTCCCGCCGAGTTGGAGTTCGCATGACCGACATCTTGGAAAGACTCTTCGCCGCCAAAGCAAACGCACTCGCGGAAGAAGAAGCGCGCGAACCGTATCCGGTCGTCGCCGAACGGGCCGAGCGCCGGCGCGGCGAGCGGCGCTCGTTTTCGCAAGCGCTGCGCGCTTCGCGCGGACCGGCCGTCGTCGCCGAGATAAAACGCGCCTCACCTTCGGTCGGCTTGATCGCACGGAAGTTCGATGCAGCGGTCGTCGCTTCGAGCTACGAAGTGGCGGGCGCCGACGCGATCAGCGTGCTGACCGAAGCCGACCACTTTCTCGGCGAACTCGCCTACCTCGACGTTGCCCGCTCGCACAGTACGCGTCCCATCTTACGCAAAGACTTTCTGTCGACGCCCTACCAGGTGGCGCAATCGGCGGCGTACGGGGCCGACGCGATCCTGCTGATCGTGGCCGGGTTGGACGATGCGACGCTGCAGCGGCTGTGCGAAGAGGCGCAACGTTTCGACCTCGAAACGCTGGTGGAAGTCCACGATGAAGAAGAGCTGCTGCGGGCGCTCGAGCTGGAGAGCTCGATCGTCGGAATCAACAATCGCGACTTGCGTACCTTCGAGACCGACTTGGGCGTGACCGAGCACCTCTTGCCGCTCGTTCCCTCGGCGACGCTGGTCATCAGCGAGAGCGGGGTCCAGACCGCGGCCGACATCGCACGCTTGTACGCCTGCGGTGCGCGCGGCTTTCTCATCGGCGAAACGTTGATGCGGGCTGAGGATTCGGCCGCGCTGATCGCGGAGTTCAAGGGCGCCAAGTTGGCCGAGCGCGTGCCGTGAAGGCCCGCGCGGGGCGCACCCGTATCAAATTTTGCGGGATGCGGTCGCCACGCGACGTGGCCCTGGCCGTCGCCGCGGGCGTCGATGCCGTGGGTGTGATCTTCGCGGAGAGTCCGCGGCGCGTGAGTTTCGACTCGTTACGCGAGATCGCAATGGCGATCCCGCCCTTCGTCACGAAGATCGGCGTCGTCGCAAACGGGACCGAAGACGAGACGGCCCGACTTCGCGCGCACGGCTTCATGCTGCAATTCAGCGGCGGCGAATCGCCGGAGGTCTGCCAAAAAGCGTCCGGCGGGCTGCCGTACGTAAAGGTCTTTCACATCCGCAGCGGCGTCGCATACGAACCCGAAGACTTCGCCGAGCTCGAGGCTTTCGCAAATTCGCTTTGGATGTTCGACGCGAAGGAGGACGGGCGTCAAGGCGGGAGCGGCATCCCGTTCATGTGGCCGACCGTCGAACCGATCGCCCGCGAGCGGCCGATCGTCGTGGCCGGAGGCTTGACGCCCGACAACGTGGGCGACTGCGTCCGGCTGCTGCGGCCGTACGCGGTCGACGTTCGCAGCGGTATCGAAACCGACGGTGAGAAGGATGCCGACAAGATGCTTGCCTTCGTGCGAGCGGTGAGGCAAGCCGATGCGGAAGCCTGACGCGCGCGGTTATTTCGGCGAGTTTGGCGGCAGCTTCGTGCCCGAGGTGCTCGTCGCGGCGCTGCGCGAGCTCGAGGCGGCGATGGAAGGGGCCTTCGCCGATCCGCTTTTCTGGACCGAGTATCATGCCTTGCTGCGAGATTTCGTCGGGCGGCCTTCGCCCATCATGGAAGCGCAGCGGCTCTCCGGCGATAGTCGCGCGGCGCGGCTCGTGTTCAAGCGGGAAGATCTCAACCATACCGGCGCGCACAAGATCAACAACACGGTCGGTCAAGGACTGCTCGCGGCGCGCATGGGCAAGCGCCGCATCATCGCCGAGACCGGCGCCGGACAGCACGGCGTCGCGACCGCGACGATCGGCGCGAAGCTCGGCATTCCGGTCGACGTTTTCATGGGCGCGAACGACGTCGAACGCCAGTCGCTCAACGTCTATGTGATGGAGCTGCTCGGCGCGCGCGTTCACCCCGTGACCAGCGGGACGCAAACGCTCAAGGACGCGACGAACGAGGCGTTTCGGGAATGGGCCGGCCGGGTCGACGATACGTTCTATTGCATCGGCAGCGTCGTCGGCGCGCATCCGTACCCGTATATGGTTCGCGAATTTCAGAAGGTGATCGGCATCGAGGCGCGCGCGCAAATCCTGGAGCGCTACGGCCGCTTGCCGAGCGACGTCGTCGCCTGCGTCGGCGGCGGCAGCAACGCGATGGGCATTTTCGCCGGCTTCGTCGACGATCCGGAGGTGAAGCTGTGGGGCGTCGAAGCGGCCGGCCACGGCATCGCCTCGCCGGATACCGCCGCGTCGCTGGGTGCGGGAAGCGTCGGCGTGTTACACGGATCGCGCTCCTATCTCTTGCAAACGGCGCAAGGTCAGGTGCGCAATACGCACTCGATCAGCGCCGGCCTCGACTATCCGGGAGTGGGCCCGGAGCACGCGTTCCTCAAAGAGAGCGGCCGAGCCGTTTACGTTTCGGCGGACGATGACGAGGCGTTGGCGGCATTTCATCGCTGTGCCGAACGCGAGGGAATCGTCCCCGCGCTCGAGTCGGCTCACGCGCTGGCGTATGCGCAACGGCTCGCGTCCGAGCGTGGATCCAGCGGACTCGTGTTGGTGAATCTCAGCGGACGAGGCGACAAAGACACGCGCCAAGTCGCGGAACTCGAAGGCTCGCGCCTCGCCGGCCACCGATGAGTCCGACCCTGAGCGGCGTCGAAGCTCTCGAGGCGGTCTTCGTTCGCGCGCGCAGCGAACGGCGCGGCGCACTGATCCCCTATCTTTGCGCCGGCGACCCGGACTTGCAGACGAGCGAAGCGCTCCTGGATGCGCTCGTGACGAGCGGCGTCGTCGATGCGATCGAACTCGGGATCCCCTACGGCGATCCGCTGGCCGATGGTCCGACGATCGCGGCAGCCGCTCAGCGCGCACTGGAGGCGGGGGCTTCGCTCGAGACCACGCTCGAGCTCGCGCGGCGCGCGCGCGAGCGCGGCGCTCCGCCGATCCTCTTTTTCACCTATTTCAATCCAATCGCGCAGTACGGGTTGGAGCGTTTTGCCGCGGCGAGCGTCGCTGCCGGGGCGGCAGGCGCGATCGTTCCGGATCTTCCGCTCGAGGAGAGCGGTCCGTTGCGGGAAGTCTTCGGACGTCACGGACTGGCGATGCCACTTCTCATCGCACCCACGACGCCGGCCGGACGCGCCCTGCGCATCGCCGAGTCGAGCGACGCCTTCGTCTATCTCGTTTCGCGACTGGGCGTGACGAGTGCCTCACGAGATCCCGATTTCCGGTGGGTGGGACAACGCGTTGCGGCGCTGCGACGCCAAACGCAGCGGCCGATTGCGGTGGGCTTCGGAATCGCGACGCCGGCTCACGTCCGGTCCGCCGTCGAGCTCGCCGACGGCGCGATCGTGGGGAGTGCGCTGATCGACGCATACGCCGGACTCATCGGCGAGCCGGCCGTCGAGCGCGTCCGCACGCTGATCGCCGAGTTGGGGGAGGCTCGTCTTCGGCTGGCGCGTTCGGGGCCGGGGGACAGCCGTCCGGTCCGTTGAAACGGGCGGTACCGAAACGCTCACGCACTGCTCTGGAGAAGGACGATGAATACCAGGGGCTATGTTTTTTGCTTCGGCATGGCGATCGTCGCCGTGTCCTCGTGGATTCGCCCGACCGGTTCGGCGCTAGCTGCCGCGCAACCGACCTATGAATACATGGTTCTCCCCGTTCAAGTTGGGGTCGAGGGACTTGCCCGTGCTCTCAACGCCGCGGGCGCAAAGGGGTGGCGAACCTCGAACGGCGCCTGCGCGCGGTACGACAACATTAACGCGAATACGTTCTGTGATAACTTGGTGCTCGTTCGCGAGCGACCATAGAGCGCGCGTGGCGCAACGTACCCGCCGGACGACGCGGCTTTCGCTGAGAGCCCGGCGGTACCGAAGAATATGCGATTCGTCTTTGGGGTCCCGCGCGGCTCCGTAGTGCCAGGCACCCCGCGAAGTGGGGTGCAATTTAAAAGCTGTTCTCGCCCGGGGGTTACCGCTTTGAGAAAATTACGTCTTTTTCTAGCGACTTTGCTCGCGCTTTCACCCAGCCTCGCTTTTGGGGCTCCGCGCGCTAGCGCCGACGACACGACGATCGTCTTCGGCGCAGCTTTAGCGGCGACCGGCCGCGATGCGCGCGAGGGCGCGCTGACCAAAGAGGGCTACGATTTCTGGAAAGATTACGTCAATTCGCACGGCGGCATAAAGGTCGGCGGGAAGACGTACAAAGTCGACATTCTCTATGCCGACGACGAGACGAATCCGCAAACGTCGGCACGCCTCGTCGAGAAATTCATAAGCCAAGACCATGTGAACTTCATCCTGGGCCCCTACGGGTCGGCGACGTCGGCAACGACCGCGCAAGTCGTGGAGCGTCTCAAGGTTCCCATGGTCGAAGCGAACGGCGCGGCTGAAAGCATCTTTAGCCACGGCTACAAATATACGTTCGCGGTCCTTTCGCCGGCGCGCCGGTACCTCGAGGGCGTGATCGAAATGGCGTTGACGCTCAAACCGGCGCCCAAAAGCCTCGCCGTCGTCTACGCAAACGATGCGTTCTCAACCGAGGTCGCGCAGGGCGCGGCGACGTACGCTTTCTCGCGCCGCATGCAGGTCGTCTACAACAACAAGTATCCGGCCGATACGACCGACCTCTCCGGGATCGTGAGTGCGATCAAAGCTTCGAATCCGGATCTTATCCTCAACGGCGGCCATCTGCAAGACGCGTTGCTTCTGCAGAAGGGTCTCAAAGAACAGAACGTCCTGGCCAAGGCCTATGCATATTCCGTCGGTCCGGACACGCCGGATTTCCGCAAATCCCTCGGCAGCGACGCCAACTACGTTTTCGGCGGCACTCAGTGGTCGGTAACCGCCAAGTACAAGGGCGTTCCGGGCTTTATCCAGACGTCGCAAGAGTACGCGAAGGAGTTCGCTGCGAAGTTCGGACACGCGCCGGACTATCACAATGCCGAATCGTCCGCCGGTTGTCTCGCGTTCCAGTACGCAATCGAAAACGCCGGCTCGCTCGATCCGCAGAAAGTCCGCGACGCGCTGGCGGCGCTCGACGTCGTGACCTTCTACGGATTGTTGAAATTCGATTCGCGGGGTATGAACGTCTACAAGCCGATGGCGGTCAATCAGATCCAGAACGGTGAGCTGGTGACCGTCTGGCCCAGCGCCGTCGCCAATGCGAAGCCGATGTATCCCGCTCCGGACTGGTCCAAGCGTTAGTGCGAAACTGACCCGCGGATGGAGCTGTTCCTCCAGACGCTGGTAAATGGAATTTTGGCCGGAGGGATTCTGGCGGTCGTCGCGCTCGGCTTCAGTCTGGTCTGGGGCATCATGAACATCATCAACTTGGCGCACGGCGCGTTCGTGATGTTGGGAGCCTACCTCGCGTACGTTCTGTTCTCAACGTACCACATCGACCCGTTCTTCAGCGTTCCGATCGCTTTCGTCGCGATGTTCGGGGTCGGGTACCTGATCCAGCGGTTCCTTATCAACTTCGTTGTGCGCGCGCCGATTCTGACGACGTTCCTGCTCACCTTCGGCCTGTCGCTCTTGATCGTCAACCTCGCGCTGCTCGTCTTTCATGGTGACGCCAAGGCCGTGACGACGGTCTATTCCGGCTCGAATTTTTCACTCGGCCCGGTCGTCGTGCCCTGGGTAAAGCTTTGGACGCTGATCGTCGCGCTCGCGATCACGGCTTCGATGCAAGTCTACTTGACCCGGACGCGCGAAGGTCGCGCGATACGGGCAACCGCGCTCGACATCGGAGCGGCGCAGCTCTCGGGCGTTCGCGTCGCGCACCTCTACGCCGTGGTATTCGGCCTGGGAGCGGGACTCGCCGGCGCGGCCGGCGTCCTCGTCAGCTTGTCGTATCCGCTCAACCCTTCGATGGGCGATCCGTTCATCATCACAGCGTTCGTCGTCTGCGTGCTGGGCGGTCTGGGCAGCGTGCAAGGCGCGCTCGTCGGCGGAATCGTTTACGGCGTCATCGAGGCCTTCGGCTCGGAATTCGTGAGCACGGGCTTACCCGATGCGATCGCGCTCGTCGTGCTCCTGGTCGTCCTGATCGTACGGCCGACCGGCATCATGGGAAAAGCGACCGCATGACCGCCCTGCGCAAGGCCGGACTCGGCGGAATCACCGGCAGCCCGCAGGCTTTCGTAATTTGCTGCCTGCTGTTGCTGGCCTTACTCGGGATACCGCTGCTGCACAACGGATACTACGAGAACTTGTTCCGCGGCATCCTGATGTTCGCCACGATGGCCCTCGGTTGGAACATCATCGGCGGCTACACCGGCTACGTCAGCTTCGGGAACGTTGTATTCTTCGGCATCGGAACGTACGTCAGCGGGTTCCTATCGCTGCACGGCGTTCAAAACGTTTGGATTGCGATTCCCTGCGCGATTTTCGCCGCAGCGCTCTTCGCCACGATTTTGGGCATCCCCATCTTGCGCTTGCGCGGTCACTACTTCGGTATCGCCACGCTCGGGATCGCGCTGGCGACCCAAGAGATCGTAGCCAACATCGAACCGCTCGGCGGAGGACAAGGGATCACGCTTCAGCAGGCGGAGTGGTTCGGTCAATATTACTACGCGATGTGGGCGGTCTGCGCCCTGAGTTTGATTGCGACTTGGTCGATCGCGCGTTCGAAACTCGGGTACGCGCTCGTCGCGATTCGCGAGAACGAAGATGCGGCGGCGGCGCTCGGCATCAATCCGACGGCGCACAAGGTCGGAGCCTGGGCGATCAGCGCGACGATGCCGGCTGCGGCCGGGGCCGTCTTTGCGTTCTCCAACGGCTATATCGATCCGAGCGTCGGTTTCTCGGTCGACTACAACGTGTTCCCGATCGTCATGGTTATCTTGGGAGGTCTTGGGACCGTGGCGGGGCCGGTGGTCGGCGCGTTCTTGCTGACCGCGATTAATGAGACGCTCTGGAATCACTACCCGCAGGTGCACACGCTCTTCTTCGGGGTGGCGATCGTGCTCGTGGTCCTGTTCTTGCCGCGCGGTTTGCTGCACGTCGTGGACCGGCGCGGTGGCTGGCGCGGATTCTTGAAATCGATGAGCGCGTATCGGGTATGAGCGGAAGCCTGACGGTATCCGGCGTAGGGATGCGCTTCGGCGGCCTCCAGGCTCTGGACGATGTGAGTTTCGAGGTCGCGCCCGGTTCCATCGTCGGCTTGATCGGCCCCAACGGCAGCGGCAAGACGACGCTGATGAACGTGATTTCCGGGTTCTACAAGCCGACGCGGGGCAGCGTCGAGTTCGCCGGCCGGCGCATCGCCGACGTACCGGCTTACGAAGTGTGCAAGCTCGGCATCGCGCGCACGTTCCAAATCGTCAAACCGTTCGCCAACCTGACGGTGCTCGAGAACGTCGCCGTGGGCGCGATGTACGGTCGCGAAGGTAAGCATCGCGCCGCGACGGCAGCCTTCGAGCGAGCGCGCGATCTGCTCGACGTCGTCGGTCTGGCCCGCGTCGCGGAGCGCCCCGCAAGCGACTTGACGATTCCGGACCGCAAGCGGCTTGAAGTTGCCAAGGCGCTCGCGCTCGACCCCGAGTTGCTGCTGCTCGATGAAGTGATGGCCGGCCTGAACGCGAGCGAAGTCGGCGAAGCGCTCGACCTGCTGCGCGCCGTGAACGCGCGCGGTGTGACCCTGATCGTGGTCGAACACTTGATGAAAGCGATCATGTCGATCTCGCAGCGCCTGGTCGTGCTCGCAGAAGGGAAGAAGATCGCGGAGGGTTCACCGCACGAGGTCACCACGTCGCCGGCCGTGATCGAAGCGTATCTCGGCGTGCGCTACACCGAGCGTCACAAACCTCCGGAGCCGGGTACGAACTGATGCTCGTCGTCGAGAATCTGAGCGCGGGTTACGGCGAAGTTGAGGTTCTGTGGGACGTTTCGCTGGAGGTCGGACCCGGCGAGGTCGTGGCGTTGATCGGAAGCAACGGCGCGGGCAAATCGACGCTGCTCGCAGCGCTTAGCGGTCTCATCCCGCGCGCCCGCGGGCGCGTGTCCTTCGAGGGACACGAACTTGGCGGCTTGCCACCCGATCATATCGTGTCGGCCGGAGTCGTCCAGGTGCCGCAAGGCCGGCGGCTTTTCGGATCGCTCACGGTGCGCGAGAACCTGCTGATGGGCGCCTACCTCCGGCGCGACGATGACGTCGAAGCCGATCTCGAGCACGTACTGACGTTGCTTCCGCGCCTGCGCGAACGCTTCGGATATTTGGCCGGGCGACTTTCGGGCGGCGAGCAGCAACAGGTCGCGATCGCACGCGCGCTCATGGCGCGTCCGCGACTCCTGCTGATCGACGAGATGTCTCTCGGACTCGCGCCGGTTCTCGTCGACCACCTTCTCACGATCTTGTACGACATCAACGCGAGCGGGGTCGCGCTCCTGATGGTCGAGCAAGATGTTGAGGCGGCTCTCGAGTTCGCCAAGCGCGCCTACGTCTTAGAAGCGGGAAGGATGACGCTGAGCGGGGATGCAGCCGCGCTGCTCGACGATCCCCAGGTGCAGCGAGCGTATCTCGGCATATGAGCCCCGCGCGCTGTGCCCTCGCCGCGCTCGCCATCGCCGGCGCGCTGGCCTTTCCGCAAACCCTTTGCGCGCAGTCGCCGCCTCCCAACGACTGCGCACTCATCGGCGTTCAGGAAGCGGGTCAGATCCTCGGTTTGGCCGTCGTCGGTCCGGACGAAGCGACGCAGCATCAGGGACGCTGTCTCTTTTCGTCAGAGAAGCTGTCGAAAGACGGCAGTGTGCTGTACGGATTCGTTCGCGCGGCAGAGGTCCCCGCGCTCGAGCAATACTACAAGGCGCTGTTGCGCACGTGCGCCGGCATTACGCCCGGTGCGCCGCGCGAGCCCTTCTGTAAGACGATCGAGCGCCTCTCGAACGCCGGCGACATCGACGCCTATTTCGCCGCGCGAACCGCCATCCCGAGCAGCCACCCCGCGCCTGAGCTGGGGCCAGGCGCCGTCGCATCCGGCGATGGAGTCTTCGTTCGCCGCGACGATTACGTCCTCGAAGCGATCGTCAGCCTCGACGAACAGGTCGACGTGCAACGCTCGATCGCGCTCGCCAAGCTGTTGCTGCAACGCCTCGAACCCCAACTGCACTGACCTTCAGCTTATTTTTGTCCGGCCGGCTTTGGGACGGTGGGCAGATCATCGTGGCTCCACTCTAGCCAGGAGCCGTCATAGACCGCGAGGTCGGTGAATCCGGCTGCCTGCAACGCAAGGTACGCCCCGGAAGCGCCGACGCCGCTGCCGCAGCTTACGATCGTGCGTTTGCCGCGGTCGAGACCGAGTTCGTCGCTCAACTCTTCGATCGTGCCGAGGGGCGCGAGCCTCCCGCCGTTGGAATCCTCGAGCAGGCGCGAAGCCGAGAGCCGCACCGAACGCGCGATGTCCCTATCGCGCAACGCGTAGGTTCCATCGCGCTGCGTCTCGAGCAGCTGCGCGCTGCCGCGACCTTCGGCGACCGCCAAGACCTCAGCGCGCGATGCACGTAGCAGCGGCCGCGGCTTCGGCGTGAACGTTTGCGGCGGGAAAGATGGGACTTCGAGAACGATCGGCAAACCGGCGGCGCGCCACGCCGGGATTCCACCTGCGAGGAGGTGCACGTCGTCGTGGCCATACAGCCGGAACATCCAGACCATCCGCGCGGCGTAGGGCACCGTACCGTCGTCATAGGCGACGACGCTCGATCGATCGCCGATGCCGCGTTCGCCGACGGCTTTGGCGAAGGTTTCGGGCGGAGCGACGCGCACCGCGTACGGTGTCGCCGGATCGGCCAACTCGACGGCGTAGTCGAGATGGATGGCGTTCGGAATGTGGCCGCTCGCGTACTGCTCGGCACCCGACTGAGCAACGCGTCCGGGCGCACCGTGCGGCTCGCTCCGCGCGTCCACGATGCGCAGCTGCGGGTCGTCAAGACGCGCGCGCAGCCAATCGAGTTCGACGAACGGATTCATGGTGCCGGCCGCGCTCGTTCGACTTCCCGCGCCAGCTCGAGGCTGCCCTCATCACCAATCGCGCGCAGCGCGCGAATGACGCCGTCGATGTCTTCGCCGGGCCGATTTTGACTGAGCTTCCACTTCCCGACCAAGGTGTCGATGGGAAGCTCGAGGCCGACGATGGCTTTGAGCTGCGACTCGACGTACGGCTCGGGTGCATCGTCGACGTGCCAGGGGTGGGCCGAGCGGCTTTCGTGCAAATTCGTCAGCGAGGTCACGAACGCGCGCAGTCGCTCCGGTTCCTCGAACGTTCGCAGCGTGCCGCGCGCGTGCACGGCGATGTAGTCCCAAGTCGGGACGACTTTCTGCGTTTCGCGTTTGCTGGGGTACCAGTTCGGCGAGATGTAACCGTTGGGCCCGAAGAAGATGGCAAGCGCGGGCAGCCCGTCCGCCGACTTCCAGTGCGGGTTCGCCCGAGCTAGGTGACCGACGAGCTTCCCGAGGGGTCCGGATTCGCGCTCGAGCATCATCGGAAGATGGCTCACGAACGGGCCGTCCGGGCCGAACGTCACGAGGGTCGCGACTTGTATTCGCTCGATCGCTTCGTGGACGATATCGAGACGGGGCTGTTCGAAGTAGCGCGGAACGTACATACCGGCGCGGCGTCTAGGCGGAGACGGCGACGCGGCTGAGGGCGAAGCGTTTCTCTGCATCGTCGACGATGTATTTCCCGATCGCGAGCGACGACGTCGCCGCGGGTGACGGCGCGTTGCGAACGTGAACGACGCCCTCGGCGCCCTCGAACACGAAGTCGTCGACGAGAGATCCGTCGGGAGCCATTGCTTGCGCGCGCACGCCCGAGGGTCCGGCCAAACAATCGTCGGGCGTCAACTCGGGAATGTAGCGTTGCAACGCCTTGACGTATGCGGCGCGCACGAGGTCGCGGTACATTTCGCCCGCTCCGACCTTCCAATACTTCATGGCCAGCTTGAAGAAACCGGGATACGTCAGCGCGTCCCAGAGTTCGGGCGGGTTGATGTCCCAGAACTCGTAGCCTTCGCGAGCGAACGCGAGAACGGCGTTCGGGCCGAGCCAGATGCTGCCGTCCATGCGTGGCGTGAAGTGGACGCCGAGGAACGGAAATTCAGGATCCGGTACGGGATAGATGTTGCCCTTGACCAAGTACGACTTTTCGGGCTTGAGGATCAGGTAATCGCCGCGGAAGGGGACGATTTTCGGATCGCGTTGGCCGCCCGTCATCTGTCCGAGTTTGTCGGAATATAAGCCGCCGCAGGTGATGACCGAATTCGCCTGGATTTCGCCCTTCGGCGTGTGCAAGGTCGTGACGCCGTTCTGGCGCGTGATCTTCGTGACTTCGTGCTCGAGGTAGTAATCGACGCCGGCTTCCTTGGCGTCGTTGACGTACGAGGCGGAAACTCGGCCCCAGTCGACGATGCTGGTCACGGGGGAGGAGATCGCTTTGATGCCGCGCGCGTGCGGTTCGCGCTCGCGGATCTGCGCTTGGTCGAGCATCGCAAGACCTTCGACGCCGTTCTCTTGCCCGCGCACCCAAAGGTCTTGCAGACGTCCCAGCTCGGATTCTTCGGTTGCGACGATCAGTTTGCCGACCTGTTTGTACTCGATGCCTTTGCGCTCGCAGTATTCCCAAGCCATGCGACGGCCGTCGACGCACAGCTTTGCCTTCAGGGATCCGGGTTTGTAGTAGATGCCCGAGTGGATGACGCCGCTGTTGTGACCGGTTTGATGCTTGTTGAAAGCGTTTTCTTTTTCGACGCCGGCCACTTTGAGGTTCGGGAAGCGCGCTTTGAGCTCACGCGCGGTGGCGTTCCCGACGATGCCGCCCCCGACGACCGCGATCTCGTAAACCATCTTGGGACGATTCTGCCCAGCCCCGGCGGTGCCCGCTAGGACTTTTTCCCAAGCGGCGAGGAAGGCCAGGGAATGACCGTCACGCTCGAACGCATCACACCCTTCCGGAACGAAGAAATCCGGCCTTTTACCGACCCCGCCGACATCGCGTCGCTCGAGGCGGCTCTCATCCGCGCACGCGCGCGTTTCGGGGAGCGCTATCCGCTCGTGATCGACGGGCACAAGCACGAGACCGAGCGTTGGATCGAGTCACGCAATCCTGCCCGCCCCAGCGAGATCGTCGGTTTCGTCGCCTCGGCGCCGCTCGAACGGGCGCACGAAGCTCTTGCGGCGGCGAGCCGCCGGTTCGAGAGCTGGAAACGCGTACCGGCGGCCGAACGCGCCGGCTACCTCTTGAAGGCGGCCGAACTCGTGCGGCGGCGGCGGGACGACTTCAACGCGCTGCTCGTCCTCGAAGTCGGCAAGAGTTGGGTCGAAGCCGACGCGGACACGGCCGAGGCGATCGACTTTCTCGAGTTCTACGCGCGAGAAGCGCTGCGCTACGCCGCGCCTCCGCCGCTGACTCCTGTCCGCGGCGAACAAAATCGCCTGAGCTACATCCCGCTCGGCGTCGGCGTCGTAATCCCGCCCTGGAACTTCGCCTTCGCCATTATGGCCGGGATGACGAGCGCGGCGCTCGTCGCCGGAAACACCGTCGTCTTGAAACCGTCGTCCGATTCGGCCGTCATCGCCGCGCAGTTCGTCGACCTGCTGCACGAGGCCGGAATTCCGCCCGGCGTCGTCAACTTCGTACCGGGCTCGGGCCGGACGATCGGCGACGCCTTAGTCGCCGATGCGCGAACCCGCTTCATCGCGTTCACCGGTTCGAAGGAAGTGGGCCTGCACATCAACGAGCTGGCCTCAAAGACGCAGCCGGGTCAGATTTGGATCAAGCGCGTCATTGCGGAAATGGGCGGCAAAGACTCGATCATCGTTGCCGCCGATGCCGATCTCGACGCGGCGGTCGAAGGCGTCGCCGTCTCCGCGTTCGGATTCGGGGGTCAGAAATGTTCGGCGTGCTCGCGCGCGATCGTTGAGGCTCCGGTCTACGACCAGTTCCTCGCGAAACTTGCGGAGCGGGTGAAGAAGATGAGCGTTGGGGAACCGCTCTCGCCGCGGGTGTACATGGGTCCGGTCATCAACGAATCGGCCATGAACTCGATCCTCGGCTACATCGAGAAGGGCAAGAGCGAAGGACGCCTGATCGCCGGCGGTAAGCGCGCGGAGGGCGAAGGCTGGTTTGTCGAACCGACCGTCATCGCCGACGTAGCTCCGGACGCCGCGATCGCGCAGGAAGAGATCTTCGGGCCGGTTCTCGCGGTCATCAAGGCGCGCGACTACGACGACGCTCTCGCGATCGCGAACAATACCGAATTCGGGTTGACCGGTTCGGTCTATTCGGGCGATGAGGTGAAGCTCGAGCGGGCGCGCGACGAGTTTCACGTCGGGAACCTGTATCTCAACCGGAAGAGCACCGGTGCCTACGTGGGCGGCCATCCGTTCGGCGGCTTTAACATGTCGGGCACCGATTCGAAGGCGGGCGGTTACGACTACCTGCTGCTCTTCACGCAGGCCAAGACGGTCTCGCGCAAAGTCTAGGAAGGCGCCGCCTTAGGCGGCCACGATGCCTGCGCGGATCGCAGCGGCGACCGCCCGCGTGCGGGTCGTCGCGTTCAATTTCGAGAGCACGCGTTCGACGTGCGTGTCGACGGTGCGTGGACTGAGCGAGAAGCGTTGCGCGATCTCTTTGTTCGTCAAACCTTCGGCCAAGAGTTTCAAGATCTCCGACTCGCGCTTCGTCAGCTTCGATCCGCGTGGCTCGCTGTTCGTCGCGGATTCGCGGACGGCGCGCGCGGGTACGAGTGCATCGAGCACGAGCGCTTCGAAGCGCGTATGCGGGCGAGCCGCGGGCCCGTCATCTGACCAGAACTCGCGCCGCCGCTCCAGCAGTGCGCGGTAAGTAGCGCCGATTTCCGCAGGAGCCGGCGGCGCTTGCGTGCCGTCCCGCCCTGATGCGATGCGCAACCTGCGGAGCAACGCGCTGGCTGCAGCGAGCGCCAGCGCATCGAGCGCGTCGCCGGCGCGAGCCGTCGCTAATTCCGTTTCGGCTCGCGCAGCCAGATGCTCGTACTCGTCGTCGGCTGCAACCTTTGCGTAGGCGGCTGCTTCGGCCAAGAGCGCGACGCGTTGCGCGGATGGCAGGCTGGTTTCCGCGAGTGCCGCGCGAGCCGTCGTCAAGGCGCTGACGGCACCGGTGCTGCAGAATTGGGCTCGTGCGCGGAAAAGCGCCGCCAAACCCGAAGCTCGTTCGCGGTCGGCCGAGTACCAGGCTGCAGCGCCGTACGAGCGCGCCGCCGCGGCCGCATCTTCGCAGGCCGCAAGGGCACCTTCGTGCGCGTAGACGTCGGCCAGCGCCAGTTCGACGCCGGCCAGTTCCGCCGGCAGTTCGAGACGCCGTCCGAGTTCGCGGCCTTTCTCGGCGTAGTCCTTCGCCGCGGCGAGGTCGCCCCACAGCAGCGCGAGCCGGGCGTACCACACAAGCGTATTCGCCATCAGCACGACGTGATCGCTCGGTTCGAGCGCGTGCAGCATCGTGGCCATGAGCGCGTCGGCTTCTTCGAATTTCCCTAGCGCGGTTGCGGCGTAGGCGTCGAGAATCGCGATCCGTACTCGGCTCACGAGATCCTCGCCGGCCTGCGCGAAGGCCGCGTGCGCGCTTTGCCGCGCGGCTGAGAAGTCGCCTGCGAGCACGTGGGACCAGCCCGCGAAACTATGAGCGACCAGTTCGTTCGAGCCGCCGCTTTCGCGAGCCATCCCGAAAAGTTCCCCAAGCTCGCCCGCGCTCAAGGGCTCGCGCCGGGCGAGGCGTTCTTCAGTCAACACCGAGCGCAAGGTCACCTCGACGGCCCGGTCGCCCGAGGCGTGTGCGCTCGCAAGAGCCGCGCCCAGACGTTCCGCCGCCCCGGATTCGCCGCGCTGACGCAACAACATCCCCTCGACAAGACCGTAGAGGATGGGCGCGTCCAGACCGCGCCCTCGCAGATCGCGCGCGATGCGTCCGGCGCGCTCACCCAGACCGGCGATGAACAGCGCGTAAGCGTGCTCTTGGACGAAGCGAGCGAGTCTCGCGTCGTCACCGCTTCGCTCGAAGTGAAACAGCGCCGGCAGATCCGCATCCGCCGCTTCGAGGAGTTCTCCAGCCCAGCGGTGATTCCGATCGATCGCGGCCGTCCCATCCCGGGCGCGAACTCGCTCGATGAGCGCCTCACGCAGCAGCGGATGGACGCGGTAGATTTCAGCCGGCTTGACAACGCCGAGCATGACGCCGCGGCGCTCGTATTCTTGCAAGTAGCGGCGCACGTTTCCGAGGGTCGCGTCGTACTCGAGAACCGGCGCATCCAGCGTTTCGAAAACGGCGGTTCGTTCGAGGAAGGCTACCATACCCTCATCGAGCGAGGCTAGGTTTGCGTCGATCAGCAGCGCGGTGATCGCGCTGCGCGAACCGTCCCGCGTAGGCAGGGTGAGGCTGCCGGTGAGGCTGAGCGCGATGCCCGCGGCCCAGCCCTCGAATGCTTCCCGCAGTTCCGCGACCTGCCGGGGCGCGGGCTCGCGACCGCGGCGAGCCGCGAGCTGCGCGACTTCTTCGTCGTCGAAACGAAGCTGGTCGACGCCGACGAGATCCGCGCGCCCTTGCGCGATCCACTCGGCGAGCGGCAGGTTCGGCAGCGTGCGCCCGGCGAGAACGAGCGACACGCGCGGCGGTAGCGCGCGCATGACCCCCGTGATGAACTCTCCGAAGCCTGCGTCGCCGTCGAGCAGATGGACGTCGTCGCAAACGAGCCGGATTGGTTCGGCGATGTGCCCCAGTTCCTCGGCGAACGTGGCGCCCAAGCGCTGCGCGCGCGCGGCGCTCGAGGCCTCCGGCCGGCGCGAATACTGCGACGCCACGGCAAGGGTCAGCCGTCCGAAACCGGGACGTAGGCGCCGCACGGCGTGGACGAGCGGCTCCGCGAACTCGCCGGCATGCCAAAGCTGCGCGGTGTACCACGCGCTCCTCGCGTCAGGCCGTAGAGCCAACGTGAGCAGCGAGGTTTTTCCGTAACCTGCCGGAGCGACGAGCGCCGTTAGGTCCCGCTTCTCGAGCGAAGTCTGCAGCGACGACACGAGATGGGGCCGCGGGACCAGGTCCTCGGAAGCAGACGGCATCTCCCTCGTGCTTCTACGTAGTCTTACCGACGCCCGGGATGGGCCGGTCCGGTACGCTTCTCACAGTCTCGAGAGGAGCTGACCGATGGATTCCACCCTATCCGCCCTGGGCGTCGCGTGTGCGGTCTTAGCCGGCGCGGCAGCGTTCGTGGCTCTCGCCCTCCTATTCAATGCCGTAGATCAGGTGCGACTGCGCATCGGCCGGCTCGAGCGCGCTGTCGCCGCCGCGAACGAGGCAGGCGTTTCGCTCTCCCGCAACATCGAGACGCCGGAGGTAGCCGAGGATAACGTTGCGGTCACGCCGGCCGCCGGAGCTTTTGCCGAGCAAGATCGGGCGCAGGACCTCTTCGAGCCGGCGCACGCCTGGGCTGCAGCCACCGAAGAGAGCCCGGATGAAACCGTCGGTGCCGCTGCCGCAGCGCCGAAGCAGCGCGGCGCCATCGATTGGGAGATCTTCGCGGGCGGCCGACTTCTCAATATCGTGGGTGGGTTCGTGCTGGTCATCGGCGTCGGGCTCGCGCTGAAGTACGCGTTCGACCAAAATTGGATTAGCGAGTCACTGCGCATTGCCGCCGGTCTCGTCGTCGGCGCCGGACTCTTAGGCTTTGCCGAAATCGTGCGCTCGCGCAACCTGCACCGCTGGTTCGCGGACGGCGTAACCGGAACGGGTCTCGGCGTTCTCTACGTCTCGGGTTACGCAGCCTTCGGAAGCTACCACCTTTGGCCGTTCACGCTGGCCTACGCATTCATGTCTTGCGTAACCATCGTCGCGTTCTGTCTCGCGCTGCGTTACGACTCGCTCGCGGTGGCGCTGCTGGGGTGGGCCGGAGGGTTTGCGACGCCGTTCGTTCTCAACGACGGCAGCGCAAACGAAGTCGGAATGGCTTCGTACATCGTGCTCCTCGACCTCGGACTCGTTGCCATCGCGCTAGCGAAAGAGCGTTGGTTCGCGCTCGAACCCCTTGCGCTGACCGGTTCCTATGCGGCGGCTTTCGCGTGGTACTCATGGCATGGGGACGTAGGCAGCCCCTTCGTTTCTACGATCGCGCTGTTGAGCATCTGGGGCGTGTTCTTTGCAGCCGGCGTCATGCGTGCTCTGCGCCTGGAGCGCTCGGCGGCGGGTGGCGCGGAACTCCTCGGCGTCGCGAACCTCTTCGTGCTTTGCGCCTATCTGCTGCAGGTGCTCGCCGGGCACTCGACGGCGTTCGAATACGTCGCGCTCGGGCTCGCGGCGGTGTATGCCGTCGCGTACGCAGCGCTGCTGCGGCGACGTCCGGACGCCTCAGCGCAGCGCATAGCGTGGTATCTGAGCGGCGCCGCGCTCGTCGCGCTTGCGACGGAGGAGCACTTCCACGATATGGAGCTCGCGACGGTCCTTGTCGCCGAGGGACTGGCCCTGGCCACTGTCGAGCGCGTGCTGCGCCTGGTTGCGCGCCGGCGAGCGGCAACGGAGACGAGTATCGCTGCCGCGGGCGCTATGCTCGCCGGCGCGAGTGCGTTTCTTTTCGGAAACGGAGCTTTCGAACACGCCACGAGCTGGAATCTGACTTTCGGTTCGCGAGACTTCGCATTTCTTGTGCTGATCGCCGGCGGATACGGCCTCGACCGGTTGCTGCGCGCACCGGGCGCGTGGCCGGAAGTGGCCGGAATCGTGCTTCGGCAGTCGACTCTCATAGCGGTCCTCGTACTCGCCGCCGTTCATGCGGAGGGTTACCGGCTGGCCGCGACCTACGCCGTCCTCGCACTCGCCGCAATTGCCGTGGGCACGCGCGCGATGCTCAGAGATTTCGAGATCGACGGCCTCGCTCTCGCGGCGCTCGCGTCCGTCGTCGCGCTGGCACAGCCCGATACGTGGCAGCTGCAACACGTCTTCGCTTTCGTACCGCTCGCCAACGCCCGCTTCGAGGGGTTCGCGATCATTGCGCTAGCCTTGCTCGGCGGCGGCGAGATGCTGCGACGCCGGAGCTTGCTACCGGCGGCGGTTCCGCGAGTGCTTCGAGCGGCCGGCACGCTCGCCGCCGTCGGCGCCGTCACGCTCGACGTGCGCGACTGGTTCGAGCGCGCGCTGGCGCTCGCGCGCCTCGAACCCCAAACGGCGGCCGTCATCCAGCGCCTCACGCACCTAGCGAGCGGTGAGCAGCTGGCGATCTCGGCGGCCTGGATCCTGGCCTCGCTGATCTTAATCACGCTCGGGGTGCGGTTGCGAGTTCGCGATCTCCGCTTGCTGGCGATCGGCCTCTTCGACCTGACGATCCTCAAGGCGTTCTTCGTCGACTTCGACAGCGTGGAGACGCTCTACCGGATTGCGATCTTCATCGGGCTCGGGCTCGTATTGCTCGGCGTTTCCTACGTCTATCAGCGGCTGGAGCGCGGTTTTTTCTCGGTCACTCCGCGCTCCGAAGAGGCCCTTCCGGCGTGAAGCGCTGCGCTGCGGCCGGAAAGGCTTGCGGACCAAGCCGATGAAGGGGCGGGAGTGCGAGCGCGTCTCAGGAGTTATTCGCAAGAAGCTTCGGGTTTTGCCTTGACTCCCGCCTGGCGGGGTGCTACTATAGCTGCCGTGACTCTGACGCCTCGTGCCTTCGGTACGGTCAGCAGTGATTCGGTCCGCACAGGGCTTGGCGGTGGCGTTCGTTCCTTGAAAACTGAGCAGTGCAGTAGCGCATAAGTTTGTGGGTCTCCAAGCGGAGAACAAACAGTGCGGCGGAAGCCGCATTTTTATTTGTTTTTCCGTACTTGAGAGATTATCAAGTCAATTCGACCGGTCCCGATCGCTATGCGATCGTGGCCCCTGGTCCCGAGCGAAGCTCGAGTCCGGGATGCCTGGTCAGCGCGTTAAATAGAGCCTCAAAAGCTCCGACAAGCTTTAGCGACCGGGTTTACCCGGCCGTTTGAGTATTTTTATGGAGAGTTTGATCCTGGCTCAGGATTAACGCTGGCGGCGTGCCTAACACATGCAAGTCGAACGAGGTAGCAATACCTAGTGGCAGACGGGTGAGTAACACGTGGTCAACCTACCTTCGAGTGGGGGATAACTAGCCGAAAGGTTAGCTAATACCGCATGAAACGTACCGGGGCATCCCGGAACGTTAAAAGGAGCAATCCGCTTGAAGACGGGACCGCGTCCGATTAGCTAGTTGGTGGGGTAATGGCCTACCAAGGCTCCGATCGGTAGCTGGTTTGAGAGAGCGACCAGCCACACTGGGACTGAGAAACGGCCCAGACTCCTACGGGAGGCAGCAGTGAGGAATTTTCCGCAATGGGCGAAAGCCTGACGGAGCGACGCCGCGTGTGGGAAGAAGGCCTTCGGGTCGTAAACCACTGTCGAAGGGGACTATACTGAAGGTACCCTTGGAGGAAGCCCCGGCTAACTACGTGCCAGCAGCCGCGGTAAGACGTAGGGGGCAAGCGTTATTCGGAATTATTGGGCGTAAAGCGCTCGTAGGCGGGATGCCAAGTCCGTGAAGAAAGACCTGGGCTCAACTCAGGGAACGGCACGGATACTGGCATTCTTGAGGCAATCAGAGGGTGATGGAATTCCCGGTGTAGCGGTGAAATGCGTAGATATCGGGAGGAACACCAGTGGCGAAGGCGATCACCTGGGGTTGTTCTGACGCTGAGGAGCGAAAGCTAGGGGAGCAAACGGGATTAGATACCCCGGTAGTCCTAGCCGTAAACGATGGACACTAGGTGTATGTGGTATCGACTCCATATGTGCCGTAGTTAACACAGTAAGTGTCCCGCCTGGGGAGTACGGCCGCAAGGTTAAAACTCAAAGGAATTGACGGGGGCCCGCACAAGCGGTGGAGCATGTGGTTTAATTCGACGCAACGCGAAGAACCTTACCTAGGCTTGACATCCTCTGTAAGCCGTAGAAATACGGTCCTCATAGCAATATGACAGGGAGACAGGTGCTGCATGGCTGTCGTCAGCTCGTGCCGTGAGGTGTTGGGTTAAGTCCCGCAACGAGCGCAACCCTCGTCGTGTGTTGGTCGCAAGATCTCTCACACGAGACCGCCGGTGAGAAGCCGGAGGAAGGTGGGGATGACGTCAAGTCAGCATGGCCCTTACGTCTAGGGCTACACACGTGCTACAATGGGTGCGACAACGAGTTCCGAGCTCGCGAGGGTAAGGCAATCTCTTAAACGCATCCTCAGTTCGGATTGAAGGCTGCAACTCGCCTTCATGAAGTCGGAATCGCTAGTAAACGCAGATCAGCTACGCTGCGTTGAATACGTTCCCGGGCCTTGTACACACCGCCCGTCACGTCACCTGAGTTTAGTGTACCCGAAGCCATCCGTGTAACCGCAAGGAACAAGATGTCTAAGGTGTGCTAGGTAAGGGGGACGAAGTCGTAACAAGGTAGCCGTATCGGAAGGTGCGGCTGGATCACCTCCTTTCTAAGGAGTACATGCTACGGAATCGCCGGTCGCCGGCGTTTGCCGTGGCGTACATTCTAGGTCGACCACAAACGATGCCTCATTTCCAGGGATCCGCCGGCCATTTCAGGCTAAGGTTGGGTTGAGGAAACGGCGCGACGTTTTTCAGACGTCGTTTGTGCCCATCTCTTCGGAGATGGCCCGGCAGCGATCGAGCTTCGGCTCGATCGACGTGCCGGCTGCACTGCTCAGCTTTGAGGGAATGACCTCGAGCCGCAGTTTGCGTTCTTTTCGGACACGCAACTGCACCGGCTCGAAGTCACGCCCTATGATCTTTGAAAACTGCATAGAGAAGAACTTTCATGTGTCAAACATGAGAGCGGGTTCGTTGCGCGTATTCCGTACGCGTGGCGAATGCAATTTCAAAGAAAAGAACAGTGCAAAAAAACCGTCCGCCCAAACGGACGGTGCGTATAAAAAGTAAAAAAGAGCGCACAGGTGGATACCTTGGCATCACAGGCGACGAAGGACGTAGCAAGCTGCGAAAAGCTCGGGGGAGCTGCTAACAAGCGATGATCCCGAGGTCTCCGAATGGGGCAACCCACGCGCCGTTATGGGCGCGTACTCCGCGATGAATACAATAGTCGCGGTAGAGCACACGCGGTGAACTGAAACATCTCAGTAGCTGCAGGAAAAGACATCAACCGAGATTCCCGTAGTAGTGGCGAGCGAACCGGGAAGAGCCTAAACCGTCTACGTGTAAGCGATCGGGCGTTGCGTAGTCGGGGTCGTACGGCGGCCGTCCTCGAGCTGATCCTCGAGGCAACAGTAAGAAATCCGAACGCGAGCAGAAGCCGGCTGGAAAGCCGCACCAGAGCGGGTGATAGTCCCGTACGTTAATGCATTCGGACTGTTGGAGCCGTTCGTGAGTAGGGCGGGGCACGAGAAACCCTGTCTGAAGCTGGGAGGACCATCTTCCAAGGCTAAATATTCTGTGATGACCGATAGTGAACTAGTACCGTGAGGGAAAGGTGAAAAGAACCCCCGAAGGGGAGTGAAATAGAACATGAAACCGTGCGCTTACAAACCGTGAAAGGCCAATGCGCAAGCAAGGCTGATCGCGTGCCTATTGAAGAATGAACCTGCGAGTTACGTGATACGGGCGTGGTTAAGGTGTAGAGCCGGAGCCGTAGCGAAAGCGAGTCTGAATAGGGCGTTTGTCCGTATCAGTAGACCCGAAACCAGGTGATCTATCCATGGCCAGGCTGAAACGTGATTAACCTCACGTGGAGGGCCGAACCTGTCGTTGTTGAAAAAACGTTGGATGAGCTGTGGATAGGGGTGAAAAGCCAATCGAACCTGGAGATAGCTGGTTCTCCCCGAAATAGTTTGAGGACTAGCGTCGCGTGTTAAGTCTTGGGGGTAGAGCACTGACAGAGCTAGGGGCCTTACCGGGTTACCGAACTCCATCAAACTCCGAATACCAGGATGTACTCCGCGGCAGTCAGACGGTGGGGGATAAGCTCCATCGTCAAAAGGGAAACAGCCCAGAGCATCGGCTAAGGTCCCTAATCAATGCTTAGTGGTAAAGGAAGTCGTTTCGCACAGACAACTAGGAGGTTGGCTTAGAAGCAGCCACCCTTGAAAGAGTGCGTAATAGCTCACTAGTCGAGTGAGGCGGCGCCGAAAATGTAACGGGGCTCAAGCATTGAACCGAAGCCATGCGATCGCAAGATCGGTAGGGGAGCGTTGTAGCGTAGGCTGAAGCTAGACCGCGAGGACTAGTGGACGAACTACAAGTGAGAATGCAGGTATAAGTAGCGAGAAATGAGGGTGAGAACCCCTCACGCCGGAAGTCTAAGGTTTCCTGAGCTACGTCAATCGTCTCAGGGTGAGTCGGGACCTAAGCCGAGGCTGAGAAGCGTAGGCGATGGCCATGCCGTTCATATTCGGCAACCACCGATGCCCGTTCGATCTCCATCGAACAACACCAACCGCGCAAGCGGCTGTTGTCGTTTGGTGGCGATCGTGAAGTGAAGGGATGACGCAGGAGGATAGGTCAGCGCACTATTGGATGTGCGTTTAAGCTGGTAGGGGGTCGTGTAGGCAAATCCGCACGGCAACTCCGAGAGGTGAATACGAGGTCCTTCGGGACTGAAGTGATCGACTCCACGCTGCCAAGAAAAGTCTCTAACTAGGAACATAGGTGCCCGTACCGCAAACCGACACAGGTAGACTGGCAGAGCATGCTAAGGCGACGGGAGAACCCCTGTTAAGGAACTCGGCAAATTAACCCCGTAACTTTGGGAGAAGGGGTGCCCCTTTGGGTCTAGACTTCACGTCGAAAGCCTAGGGGGGTCGCAGCGAATAGGCCCAAGCGACTGTTTAACAAAAACACAGGTCTCTGCGAACGCGAAAGCGGACGTATAGGGGCTGACTCCTGCCCGGTGCTGGAAGGTTAAAGGGAGAGGTTAGCGCAAGCGAAGCTTTGATCTGAAGCCCCAGTAAACGGCGGCGGTAACTATAACCGTCCTAAGGTGAGATGAAAAATCGTTGCCTCTTCACACGGTGACGTGTGTTGAAAACTTGGCCATATGCGGGAATATCCTAAGAGCCCAGCCTACTAATCCGAGGCCGTTAACGCGACTCTGGTTAGTAACAATGGTTTGGGATTGGACAATCCGCAGGAAACCCCGCGGTCGCGGGGGATCCTCAGAGACTATATGCCAGGCTCCAGCTGCACGCAGCTGGATGAAGATAGAGTCCAGTCCTGTATGAAAGTACAGGAGTAAACTGAGCGAAATTCCTTGTCGGGTAAGTTCCGACCTGCACGAATGGAGTAACGACTTGGGCACTGTCTCGATGGGGGGCCCGGCGAAATTGCAGTACCAGTGAAGATGCTGGTTACCCGCGGCAGGACGGAAAGACCCCATGAAGCTTTACTGTATCCTGATCTTGGTTCTTGAGATTTTCTGCACAGGATAGGTGGGAGACTATGATCCGTGGGCTTTGGCTTGCGGGGAGTCAACGTTGGGATACCACCCTGAAAATCTCGGGATTCTAACTAATCGCCGTAATCCGGTGATAGGACATGGTCAGGTGGGCAGTTTGACTGGGGCGGTCGCCTCCTAAAGAGTAACGGAGGCGCCCAAAGGTACCCTCAGATCGGTCAGAAACCGATCGTTAGAGTGCATAGGCAAAAGGGTGCTTGACTGCGAGACGGACAGGTCGAGCAGGTGCGAAAGCAGGGCTAAGTGATCCGGCAGTACCGAATGGAAGGGCTGTCGCTTATCGGATAAAAGCTACTCTGGGGATAACAGGCTTATCTCCCCCAAGAGTCAATTGGGCTCCCCGCTCGAGCGATCGAGCGGTAAACAGTGGCTCATATCGGTGAAACCCGCGTAGTCTAAGCTACGAGGGCAATACCGAGGGAAGAGAGTTTGTCGTAGTAAGGTAATGTCGCGCGGCGAGGACCTCTACGGACTAAATTCGGAATCGCGGCTTGCGATCTCGGATATGTCTTACAAACTCTCCCTGTAACGACTTCTCACATCGTGTGAGAGATGGCGCCGGCTGCGTCTGCGGACGTAAATTCATCGTCGCCATAACACGCCACCAACTCGAAAGAGTTGAAGGTATAGTCTGCGCTGCAAGTGATTGCAGAACGCCACATCGACGGGGAGGTTTGGCACCTCGATGTCGGATCGTCGCATCCTGGGGCTGTAATAGGTCCCAAGGGTTGGGCTGTTCGCCCATTAAAGCGGTACGCGATCTGGGTTCAGAACGTCGTGAGACAGTTCGGTCCCTATCCGCCGTGGGCGTAGGAGACTTGAAGAGCGTCGACCCTAGTACGAGAGGACCGGGTTGAACGAACCGCTGGTGAACCGGTTGTCCCGCCAGGGGCATAGCCGGGTAGCTACGTTCGGACCAGATAAACGCTGAAGGCATATAAGCGTGAAACTGACTCTAAGATGAGGTCTCAATCCCGCAAGGGTGAAGGGTCGTGGAAGACTACCACGTTGATAGGCCGGGAGTGGAAGCGCCGCAAGGTGTGGAGCTTACCGGTACTAATCGCCCGGACACTTAAATACGCACGCTGTTGTTTTGGCACTGAAGGTTCTTCTCTATGCAGCTTTCCGACGCGCATCGCTGGAGCTCAGGCTCGCGGGCGCTTCGGGATCAAGTTTCTGGCGCCGATAGCGGCGGGGTTCCACCCGTTCCCATCCCGAACACGGCAGTTAAGACCGCCAGCGCCGATGGTAGTCGGACCGCAGGGTCCCTCGAGAGTAGGTCAGTGCCAGATCAGAACGAGATGAGCCCGCAGGCAGCGATGCCGGCGGGCTCTCTTATTAGGCCGGCGGCGTCAACTTCCCGAGGAGCTTCTGCGCCGAGGCGGCCTCATCGAGTTGGCCTCCGAGGCGATAAAGACGGATCGCTTCCTTAAGGTCGGCGACGGCGTGGTTGACGTCGTTGCTCGCGGCATAGATCTTGCCGCGCAGCTCGTAGCCGTCGGGGTCGTCCGGACTCTTGGAAACGTAGGCATTCGCATCGTCCAGCGCGAGAGGCAGCTTCTCCAGCGAGTAGAGCGCTAGCCCGCGGTAATAGAGCGCTCCGCTCCGGTCGGGGTCGAGCAGGAGCGCCTTGTTGAGGTCGGCCAGGGCGGAGCTCCACTGTTGCTTGTCGATCGATGCGAGGCTCCGGTAATAATAAGCGAGCGAAAACTTCGGGCTCAAGACGATCGCCGCGTTGCAGTCGGCCAGCGCGCGCGTCAGGTCGCCTTTGTGCCGATAGGCGTCGCAGCGGTCGGCTAAGGCGTACGCATACAGTTTATCGAGCGAGAGGGCTTTGGTATAGTCGGCGATGGCTGCGGTCGCATCGTCCATAACGTCTTCGACTTCACCGCGGTTTACGTACGCTTCCGGATCGGTAGCATCGAGCTCGATCGCGCGATTGCAGTCTGCCAGGGCGCCGGCGTAGTCCTCGAGATCCCGCTTCGTATCGCAGCGAGTCGTGAATGCGTAGGCGTAGTCCGGGTCCAGCACGATGGCGCGATCGTAATCGACAATCGCCGCGCGATTGTTACCGCTGGACGCGAGCGCGTCGCCCCGCAGGACGTACGCTTCGGGAGACTGATTGTCGAGTTCGATCGCGCGGTTGAGCAGAACGATGGCGTCCGCATATTTGTGAAGTTTATAGAGACCGTTCGCGCGTTCGTAGAGCGACTTCGCCGACTCCGCCGGCGGCGAGGCGGCGGATTGCCCATACGCGGGAAGCCCGAAGGCTCCGAAAGCTAGACACGCGAGACCGAGAAGAATCTGCCGGCGCATCGCTGCCGCTTCGGCGAAGCGGTGAGCGAATCCGCGCGCCGGGCCGTCACTCTGCAGGCTTCAGCCTCCGCTCGTATCGATCGGCCCGATCGTGAGCACCTCGAAGGCACTCGCCGGTACGGTTTTGAGCTGATTAAGATCGGTGTCGTTCCAGTTCGTGTTCGTCTCGCCGGTGATGAAGAAACTGCTGCCGTTGTCGGCCAGGATCATTCCGTATTTTTGCAGTCCGACGAGGATGACGTGTGCGTTACCGGTGAACGACGATATGTCGTAGCTCGCCTTGAGTCGCAAGCGCGTGCCCATCGGGGGAAGCCAGGCCGGGCTCGTGGAGCCGGCGTGATGTCGCGCCGGCAAGATCTGCCCCGCATAGGTGCGGTTCATCGTAAAGCGGACGGCATGATCGATCGCACCGGCCTGCACTTCCGCATAGCGTACGAGCCCGGCTGCAATCGGTAGGCCGGCTGCGTCGGCCGAAGTCCATCCATCGGGACGGTAGGCGTTGGAGCTCAAGTTAAAGACCGCGCCATTTGAGGCGCTCCAGCTACCCGGTGCGCCGGCCTGCTCGAACGTCTCGTACAGCACGCAGTTCGATTGATCCACGATAAGCATGTGCATGTCGGAACCGGCTTCGATCGCGGGACTCGATGGAATCGGATAGGGTCCCGGATCGCTTTCGGACGGGTAGCCGGTAAACGCGATCGGCACGAACCCGGGGCCCGGCGATGGGATCGTCACGACGTTGATCGGGATACCGTAGGTCGGATTGCTCCCGAAATCCGGATGAAGGTTGATGCTCCCGCTAGGATTCATCTCGGTCATGTAGTTCGCGGAATTCGGATCGGCAGGGAACGCGGTCGTGTTCGAGATGTCGGTGTTCCAGAGATTATCCGACGGAAAGACTTGGCACGTCCCGATCATCGGCTCGCCGCCGGGTGCACCGCTCCCGGTAGGGCTGGGATTCGACGTCGGCGTCGCGGTTGCGCGGGCGCCTTGCGTCGGAGTGGGCGTTGCGCCCGGCCTCGGGGTGGACGAAGGCCTCGGGTTGCCCCCGGACGGGGTCCCGCCGCCGCCGCTGCACGCGCAAACGAAGCACGCTGCCAAGAACGCCGAGCAAATCGATCGCATGGGCGGTTTTTCCGCGCACGCGGTTCGGCCGCCCTCGATGGCCACATCACTAATTCAACGTCGGCTAGGCGAAGGCAAAACGGTCCTTTCCGGCCGCTTTTGCAATGTACAACGCGCGATCGGCCGCCCAGGTGAGCGTCGATGCGTCCAAGCCGTCCCGTGGGTAGAGCGCCGCTCCGACCGAGCAATGGAAGCCCTGGAGCTTCAGGAGTTCGCTGATCCGCGCTACGCTCGAGACCGCGAGCCGGGGCTCCGCATCGAGCATGACGATTACGAATTCGTCACCGCCAATCCGCGCGACGACGTCCTGCGCGCGAGACATCGCGGTGAGTGCGTTGGCGAGACGGTGGAGGAGGGCGTCTCCCGCTGCGTGGCCCGTTCGATCGTTGACCCGTTTGAAATCATCCAGGTCCAGCAGAAGATACACGAACGAAGTGGCGCGACGTCTGCCCGATTCGAGTTCTTGTTGCAACCGCTCGTGAAGCGCGCGTCGATTTAAGAGCCCCGTCAGCGGGTCCCGCGAAGCGAGCTCTTGCGCCCGCTCGAAGATCAGGGCGTTCTGGCTCGCAACCGCGGCGATCGCGCTCAGGTTCGCGATCGTCTCCAGGTCTGCCGCGCCCGACACGTCGCTGCGGGGTCCGTCCGCATACAGAAACCCATAAGGTGCTCCGGCATGATTCAATGCCGACAAAAAGTAGCGGCGCCGTACGTCGACGAGGGGCGCCCAGAGGTCCGTCGCCGCTCCCCACACCGGAATCCCCGAACGGGCGGTCGCGAAGCTGCCGCCCGATGCCGGGCTTATGGCTACGTCGCTTGGCTTCAACTCATTGCCTTCATCGAAAACGAGCCCGGCTCGCGCTCGTTGGCCTTCATCGAAGAAGAAGATCGCGCGGCCGAATCCGAGCGTGTGGTGAGCGGCGCGCAGCGTCTGCGACAAAACGTCATCGACGCGCCGCTGCAAGGCGATTTGTCCGAAGGCGCGTGGCAGATCGCTTAACACGTCGGAGCGAAACTCATCGGCGCAGCGCGGCGAGCGACGTCATCCCAAGGTCGTCCGGATATTGCGATGCACCGCGCGCCACATCGATGTCCACGGCGCCGTCGGCTACGAGCCTCGAGAGCGAAGCCTCGAGCGTTTGCAAACCTTCGCGCGCGTGCTGAGCGATCTGGCTCCGAACCTGATGAAGCGTTCCCTCCCGAATGAGGCGGCGCATGGTTTCGTTTGCGAAGAGCAACTCGACGGCCGCGCGCATCGAGATTCCGTCGCGGGCAGGAACGAGACGCAGTCCGATGATCCCGCGCAGGACGTCGCCGATGCGACGGCGGGCACGCTCGAGCTCATCGGGAGGGGAGAGCGCGATGAGCCGGCTCAGTACCTGAGGCGTTTCAGGCGGAGCTGCAAGGGCGGCGAAGACGAGGTGTCCCGCCTGTGCGGCATCGAGCGAGGCCTCCAACGAATCGAGGTCGAGGATCTCGTCGACGAAAATGACATCCGCATCGGCGCGCATCGCTCCGCGGATGCCTTGCGCGAACGAAGCGACGTCGCGACCGACTTCGTACTGGCTCGCGATCGACTGCTGCCAGCGCATGGTGTGCTCGATCGAGGATTGGATCGTTACAACGTGATGCGCGCAGGTCGTGCCGAGACGGTCGAGCAGCGCAACCGCCGTAGTCGTCTTTCCGTTCGCGCGCGGTCCCGCCACGATCACCAAGCCGGAACGCGCGCGGCTGAAGCTCGCGACGGCTTCGGGGAGCAGCAGCGAATCCAATTCGGGGAGCGTCGAGGGCAGAAGCCGTATCGCGAGTCGCAAGCCCCGGCGCGAGCGCGAGGCGTGAATCCGAAGGCCGCCTAGTCGAGGATCGATATAGATCGCGTCGGCCATCCCGAGTTTCTCGAGCCGCGCGCGCGACAAGACGTCGAACGAATGAGTAACGAACGCTTCGGTCGCGGCCGCGCTCACGGACATGCCTGGAACGCGCTCGATCTTGGAAAAAATGCGGAACGCGGCACCCTCGGCCGGATCGATGTGAACGTCCGAAGCCTGCCGCTCGCGGCCGCGGTCCAGCAACGAGCAGATGCTTTCCGCGGGCGCCCCAGACGCTGCCACGCTCATTCGAGGGTGGCCGCGAGCAGCGTGAGAATCGCGTTGCGCCGCGGTCGATCGACGCGACGGTCCAAGATCTCCAGGTAGTCGTCGCGGCGCCGGGTTCCGACGTAGGCGAGCGCGGCCTTCGCGGCGATTGCTTCGACGCGGTCGCCGAATGCGGCGAGGATATCTTCGCGTCGATCGATCGCGAGAAGCGCGTCGATGGCCAGCGAGCGCTCTTCGTCGCTGCCCCGAACGAGGATCTCCGCGAAGGCATCCCCGGCCCCCTCGGATCGCGAGCGCGCCAGCGATTGAAGGGCCAACAGCCGAAGCGCACCGTCTTCCTCGCCGATGGCGTCGAGCAAGACGCGCTCGCGAACCGGACCCGAGGCAAGGGTATCGATCGAGCGAAGCAGCGCTGCACGCTCCCCCTGTCCCCAAGCCGCGTTCTTGGGATCGATGAGCGCCGGCCAGGCGATCGATCGTGCCTGCGAGCGCAAGCGAAGACGCGTCAGCGGCACGACCCGCTCGTCGTCGATCGGGAGCGATCGAGCGGCGCGTTGCGTCTGCGCCGGCGTCGCGTCGGATTCGCATACGGGCGCCGAAACCTCTGGAAGGGGTTCTGCGCGAAGGTCGTCAGCGTGAGTCGCAGCGCAAGCGTCGACGAGCTCTGCGAACGCGTCCACAGGAGGCGCATCGACGTTCGCCGTTTTCGGATCCGAACGCTCGCGCGCCGAGTTGGCGTTCTTCTCGCGATGCGGCATCAGCAATGCCGACCCCAGAGCGATCGTGGCTAAAGACGGCAAAATGAAATGAACGAGTTGCATGGAGCAGCGTCCGCTCCTTAGGCTGCGGGAACCGGCTCGAAGGTTTGCTGCACCGCGGAAACGAGTTGCCACAACTGATCGTCGAGAACGTGATTCGACTGCGTCATCTGTTTCAGGCGTGCTTTCTCCGGCGTATCGGCCATCTGCCCGAACAGATCTCCTAGTTTAGCGCGGTAGGCGCCGAGGGGTTCGGCGAGGCTTGGAACCGACGACGCGTGCGGCAGCAGGAGGGCAAGGCCCGCTTCGATGCTGGCGAACGGCGTAGCTAGGAGCTCAGCGCGCGTGAACGTTCCGACCGTCTCGTCGATGCCCTCGAAGTCGTGGACGGAATGCTGCGCATCCTCGGCCAAATGCGGTCCGACGACGCCGCGAAATGCTGCGAGCCCGCGCGCGATGTCGCTCGTTTCGATCGACTCGAGCCAAGACGGCGTTACGCTGAAATTCGGCATGAAGGCGGCGAGGAGTGGGTTGCCCAGCGTTTCTCCGACGGCGGCACGCAGCATAGCGAGTTGCTGTCCCGCTTCGGCGCGAACGGTTTCGTCCGTGCAGCGCACGTCGTCGGGTACGAGCAGCCGCAGCACGAGCGAGTGACGATACCAGCCAAGTCGCTCGACCGTGAAAAGTTTGTCACAGACCTGGACGAATCGCCGCACGCGGTCGTTCGTCCAACGAAGCCGCACGCTTAGCCGGGCCGTCCCGGTGGTGACGGCGGCCAGGCTCAGCGGTGCGACTCGCGGCACGAGCTCCGGCGTCGACGCCGTAGCGGTTCCCAACTTCGGAATCTCTTGCAGCGCGGGTCGCTGCAGCCCGGCTTCGATCGGGTGTATTCTTGCGAGCGAAGGGTCGAGAAAAGACAGGGTCAGCCTTTGCTCCTTTGCGTAAGGGCCGGCTGCGCACAAAACGACCGTCGAGACGACATCCGGAACGGCGCCGCGTGGGGGACGCGGCTCGAACGAACGGCCGTCGTGACAGCGTAGACGGCCGATTCCGGGATTCGTGAAGGCGACGGAAAGGACGTCGTTTTCCGAATACGGTCCGCCGGCGGTCAGCACGCGGAGGATCGCGATTTCCGCGAGCCCGGCGGCGTCGCCGTCCGCGCTCATTTCGACTCCGGCGCGGCGTCGCTCACGAGATGCGGCGTTATGAGGAAGACGACTTCGTCCTTCGTGTGCGACGTTTGCCGATTCTTGAAAATCTCGCCGACGATGGGAATGTCGGCGAGGAAAGGTATCTTCGTAAGAGTCGAACTGTCGACGTCCGAGAAGAGACCGGCAATGACGATCGTTTCCCCGTCGTGCACGCGCAAAGTCGACTGAGCCTTGCGCGTTCCGATGACCGGAAACGTCCCGACGAATGCGAGAAACTGGCTGTAATCGGTCTCGAGGTCGGTCGTGATCGAGCCGTCGGCGCCGATCGTCGGCGTTACGTGCAAGTTGACGCCGACGTTGACGAACTGAACCTGTTGGGTTCCGGTGCGCGGATCGAAGTAGACGATCGGATAGGATTCGCCAACGAGCAAAGCGGCCGGAACGTCGTTGAGCGTCGAAAGACTTGGCTCCGCCAAGATGGAGGCTTGTCCTTTCGTCACCATCGCGTTGAGGGTCGCATTGATCGCGACCGACCTGTTGACGAACGTCGTTACGGTCGAACCGCTGCCTGCATGCTGCGTACCGTTGACGTCGATGCCTCCAAAAAGAATGCCGACGTCCATCGAGTCGCTCTGGGGCGTCAAATCCGTTACCCGCACCTCATACTTCACTTGCCGGCCCGGGCGGTCGAAACTCGCCAGCAGTTGGCTGGCCTGAGCGATGAAGTCGTCGGTGCCCGAAAGGACGACGTCGTTCCGCAGATCCCCGGCGTAGGCACCGGAGGGCGGTACGATCTGGAGGCTGACCGCCAGCGCAGCCAGCGCATCGCGCGCTTTGATGTACTTTATGTCGACCGTCGCGGTCCGTAGCGTCGTGGATCGATCCAACTGTGCGATGAGTTCTCTCGAACGTGCGATCGTGTCCGCCGACCCGGTTACGACCACGCTCGCCGTCCGGCGATCGGCGACGATGATCGTCCCGCGCGGCAATGCGTCGCTTAAACTACGCGCGACGTCGCCGGCCGTCGCGTTCCGCAACGCGAACGTTTGCGTGCGCAAACCATAGGCGCCGGCATTCGGAAAGCGCCGCGTCATCACGTCGTATGGTCCGAGATAGACTATCCCGTCCTGACGAACGACGGCGAGGCCGTTGCTTTCCGCGAGGGTAGCCAGCGCCCGATCGAAACTGACGCCTTCGAGTCGCAGCGTCACGGGATGGTGCGACACGGAGCTGTCGACGACGACGTTTACCGAAGCTTGGGTGGCGAGGAGTCTCACCGTATCGTAGATATCGAGATCGCGAACGTCGAGCGAGATGAGCTCGGAGGTGGCCGCGACGGGAAAGCACGTCGTGTTGACGGCGACGGTGCAGGCAAACGTGAGGACGAAAAAGCGGAACATCGGCGAAGCTCCTTTGATCAATAAGGCGGCCGCAAGGGCGGAAGCGGATAGGGCGTCGGCCCGTTCGGGTCCGCAGTGGGACTGACGCCGACCGGCAGAAAGTCGGGAACGATCGTCGGAAGCGGGCCCGGTGGTGGAAGCGTCGCGAATGCCGCGGGTGACGGCCGAGCCGGCACAAGGGGAAGCCCGCCCGGGGAGGCTGCGGGAGTCGCGCTCGCCCTGCCGCGCAGCGCCTCTAAGAGCAAGCGGCGCAGCTCGTCGATCGTCGTTCTGGTCCCGCGAGTTCGCGAGCCCGGTCCTTCGTGCGAACTTTCGCGTGAGGAGAGTTCGAGAGTCGAGTCGTCGCTGAAGCTGATGCCGTGCAGGCCGATGCGTTTGATGGTGCGCTCGCCGAGCTTGCTGCCGACGTGCACGATGTCGATCGCGGTTCCGTCCTGCACGTACGCGACCGGGTGGTCGCCCGCGATCGTCGCCTTGAGTTCGAGCGTCGTGACGTTCGAATCGGCGATCGGGCCGGCCGGTTCCGGCGGCGGACCCGCGATATCTGGAACGCTGGCGCTGATGCCGGATTGCGCAGGTGCTGGTCGCGCTAGAGGTCTCCCGGCGAACGGGTCACGACGGATCGCCGCTTCAACCGGCGGCGAGTGTCCGAGGCGCGGAACGCTGAGGGTCGCGCTCGGCGGCACTTCTTGGCCGCGGGCGAGCAAAGCCTCGCCGAACGGTCCGGACGAAATCACGTATGCCGTGGCGGAGGCTGTCAGCAAAGCCGCACGTTGCCGGCGAGACAACGCGATCCTCATGGCACGTTCTCGCGCGGCGGTTCGAAGAGCGTAAGCGGAACCACGCTGATGAGCGAGTTCGCGCTACGTCGCACGCTCGGCTCTGCGACTGAAACCAAAGCGTTTCCGCGCGAGAGGTCCGCGATTGCCTCGAGGAGGTTCGCGTAGGAACCCTCGAGCACGAGCGAGCCGTGCTCCTCGTCCATCCGCCGACGCGCCGGGCGCGTCATTCCCGTCCCGCGAACCTCCGGCGCGTGTTGGGGCGCGCGTTGAAAGGAAGTAGAAACGACTCGAATTCGGCGGCGGCGCGCAATCCGACCCAAATCCTGCACGAACGTATCTTCCGGCTGCTCCCTCAGGAGTTTACCGACTTGTTCGCGCAACGCGTTGCGCTCGGAGCGCAGAAGCGGAGTGTTCGCGAAGGCGACCTCATCGTTGTGAAGCAGCTGCTCGGTGTCGCTCAAACTCAGCTGGACCGCGGCGATGCGTGGTTCGAAGTAGAACACGACCGACAAAACCGTTGCCACCGTCACAGCGAGCGTCAACCCTCTCGCCAAACCGGCCGGCGCGGAGGAAAGCTTCATTTCTGCAGGTCTAGCTCGGCAGCAAACGCATAGTGCCCGTCGTCGCGGCGGTGGAGATCGGTGAGCACGGCCTTGCCTCTGGGCATCTCGCGCTCGAGGAACGCCGCCGTCGAGCCGGCGAGCTCGATGGATGAGGTCTCACCGCCGAGTTCGACCGTTCGCCCACTCCAGGACAAGCGGTCGAGCCAGACGCCTTGCGGAATTGCGTTTCCGACGCGCGCGATCTGGAGCGCGGCTTCGTTTCCGCTGTCGTGCAACTCGGCTGCCGAGGCTCGGACGTCTTGTAGATGCGCAACCTCGAGCGCGATCCTGCGCGTCTCCGCACGCCGTCCGTCGTTCGCCTGGGCGAGATCGATTTGTCGTCGCGCCTCATCTTGCATCCGATACAAGCGCCAACCCTCGACTCCGCCGGAAGCGGCCGCGGCAAACGCGATCCAGACGATCGCGAGTGCGACCGCTCGCAGAGCGTCCGGATCCAAAGCAATGCCGAAGAGCGCAATCTTCGTACCGGCTGCCGGCAACAGATTTGCCCGTATCACGTTGCGGCGACCATACGCGATGCGGATGCCCATGAGGCGAGGCCGTAGGCAAAGAGCCAGCTCGGCGCGTCGGTTTCACCTACGCGCACCGAGGCGACGGCGTAGCCGTCGGCCTGCAACAATTCGCCGAGCAATTCGACCCGGTCGGCGTCGCCGGTGACGGCGACGCGCTGCACGTCGGCGAGACCGCTACGCCGCGCGTCAACAAAGGCTGCTCGAACTTGACCGGCCAGCCGATCGGCTCCGAGGCGCGGCGCGAAGAGCTGCGTCGGACCGAGGGGCTCGGCGAAGATCGTCAGTGCGGCGCGCTCGCCTCTACAATCCAAGACGGCGTCGGCGCAGTTCACGGCGCGGCGCCAAACACAAGCTGGAACGTCGACCGCAATCGGCTTGAGCCCGGCTGCGCGCGCGACTGCGACGCGGTTCTCGAGCGGTTCCCGGCGTGCGATCGAAAGCAGCACCGCACCTTCGAGGTTGGGCAAGGGATCGAGCGCGATAGAACGTTCGCTGGGCGGCCAGGGAGCGAGTACGTCGGCCTCGAGCGCTGCAGCGCGATAGGCCTCGGTGCGCCGCGTTCCAGGCGAAAGGTGAAAGGGACGGCACACGATTTCGCCGGGCGGCGCCGCAAGAATGCAACGCCGTTCGTGCGTCTTGAAGGTTGAGAGCACTTCGCGGACGGCTTGCGCCATGCGCAAGTCGACGATGCTGTCGTCGAATGCTGCAACCTTGACGGTAGCGGCCTCCGTTACGACGACGCTCCGCGCTCGTTCCTCGAGCGCCACGATTGAAAGCGATTCGCTGCGAAAGTCGACGCCCAGCGGCAGCGAGCCCGTGGATTGAAAGAGGCGCATGAAGTCAACCCTCCGCCGACAGGAATGTGAAGGCAGCGCCCGCAGCGAGGTGCGGCCCGAAGCGAACCTCCGCTCCGCGCGTACAGCTGCCTCGTACGAGCGCAAGCGTCAACCCGCTCAGCGACGCGGCCAAAAGTACGAGCGCGGTTCGAGACGGTCCGAACGCGGCACCCAGTGAATACAGCGCTTTCACGTCACCCAGGCCAATCGCCCGGCCACGCGAGATGACGAAAACGAACCCCGCAAGTCCGGCGCTTTCCAGGATGCCGAGAAATGCTTCGTGGGTGCGACCGGAAGCGAGCGCGGCGCCGAGGGCGATCGTTCCCGCGGGAAACGTTATCGCATCGATGAGGTAACCCGTGCGCGCGTCGACGACTCCGGCGGCGATGAGCGCGATGCAAACGCACCCCGTAGGCGCCGCGTGCGGGCCACGGTACGCGGCGACGGCAGCCAAGATGACCGCTCCGCTCCAAGCGAGCGGCGGCATCGCGATGCGTAGGGGTGCGATGAGCGTCGCGACGCGCGTGGCGCGGGTGAAGATCAACGTCGACCAGAGCATTACGCCGCAGAAGATGAGCGCCGCTCGGACGAATTCGCTTAGAGCTTGCATACGCCGCTCTGCGGGGCATAGTGGAGCGTGGTATTCCCGGCTGCCGTACCGAACGCGCAGGTTCCAAGATTTGCGAGCGAGTTGGCGTCGTAGGCGCCCGGAGCATCGATGACGTACGAAGCGTTTCCGGTTGCCACGCCGCCGCCGTGGGTGTAGATGTAGTCTTGGCCATCGACGGGATCGATCGGGGTTTGCTCCAGATATGGATTCGTCGCCGCGCCGTACAGGTCGATCGGCGTAACCTGCAAACCCGTGCCGGGCGGGTAGTCGTCTTTGTCGGCGTAGTAGAGTTCGAGCGACGTGGCGATCTGTTTGAGGTTCGCTTCCGATGTCGCGACTTGCGCCTCTTGCCGGGCGTGGATGAAATTGGGGATGATGATCGTCGCGATCAACGCGATGATCGAGACCACGACCATCAATTCGATGAGCGTGAAGCCGCGCTGGTTCTCCAAAGGCTGCAAGGCGAGCGTATCGGTCACAGAAAGTTCTCCTAGCGGATGGAACCGGCAAGAGTGGAGAGGGGCACGTAGACGACGTATAAAATCGTCCCGATCACGAAACCGAGTCCGACGGTGACGATTGTTTGCACGATCGCAGGAATCGCGGCGAGCAACGCCTCGGCGTCTTCTTCGTAATATTCCGCGATCTTGACGAGCATCTGGGGGATGTTCCCGGCGTGCGATCCGACGCGCACGAAGCCGAGCGCGAGCGGTTCGAACAACCCGCTCGCGCAGAGGGCCTCTTCGAGCGAGGCGCAACTGCCCGACGCGATTGCGTCGCGCGCGGCGCGCAGGGCGCTGGTGTAGAGCGGGCTTCCGGCGACCGGCGCCGAGACGTCGAGCGCGCGCACCTGGCTGATCCCCGATTGAAGCAGCGTCGCCATGACGCGCGCTGTCCTAGCGACGACGCTCTTGCGAAGTGCTTCGCCAAGAATCGGGACGCGCAGACGCAACCGATCGAACGCGAGGGCTCCCGAAGGGTTCGTGACCCATCGCATGAGACCAAAAGCCACTGCGGTCGAGATCGCGAGGAGCGCCGCCAAAGCAGCGGGATTCGCAGCCAAATGCGCTAGGGTCAAGAGGGCGCCCATGGCAGCGGACGGCGCAGTGCCGAATTGCCGGAACAATTCGGCGAATTGCGGAACGACGACGATCAGCAGATATGCGCTTACGAAGAGCGCGACGATGACGACGAGAGCCGGGTAGAAGAGCGCGCCACGGAGCCGTTTGCGCAAGGTGTGATCGCGCTCGAGGAAGCCTGCCAACCGGTCGAACGCGTCAGCGCGGTTGCCGCTCTCTTCGCCGGCCGCAACCATCGCAATTTCCAGGTCGCTGAACTCATCGGGGCGCCTGCCCATCGCCGCGTGGAGCTTTTCGCCGCCCCGCTCGACCGCGGCCCGAACGCCGCGCAGCGCTTCCCGAAAGCGCGCGCTCGAAGCTTGTGCGGTTAAGAGCTCGAGGCTCGTCGAGAAGTCGACGCCGGCCTCTTCGAGCGCGGCGTAGGCGCGAAAGAAGGCCAGACGTTCGCCGATCTTGGCCCGGCGCCACACGGCGAAGGGCGGCAAGGCGGTCGAGGCGACGAGCTCGGATGCGACGAGCCTGCGCTCGCGCAGCGTCGCCAACGCGGCCGCTCGATCGCTCGCGCGCATGCGACCGGCGACGCGTTCGCCGCCCCTCGTGCGCGCCGTATAGTTGAACGTTACGGACATCAGCGCACGCTCGCAACGAGGCGAATCTGATCGGGGTAGTCCGACGCGGCCAGCGCGACTTCGTAGGTGACGAGGCCGGTCTCGACCAAACGCGAGAGATCCATTTCGAGCGTCTGCATCCCGTCCCGCCGCGATATCTCGATCGTATTTCGAACCTGCAGCGATTTCTCGGGCGAAAGCAACTGCGAGCGCACCGCCGCATTGTTAAGGAGAATCTCGCAGGCGGCGTGGCGCCCCCGGCCGCTCGAGTCGGCTACGAGCCGCATCGAGACGATCGCTTGCAGCGAGTGCGCCAGCTGCATGCGCGCCTGCTCCTGGCGCCCGCCCTCGAAGACGCCGACGACGCGCTGCACGGTCTCGGCGGCTTCCGAGGTGTGCAACGTGCTAAACACGAGATGGCCCGTTTCGCTCGCCTGAAGACAGGCCGACATGACATCGGGATCGCGCAGCTCGCCGATCAGGATCACGTCGGGATCTGCTCGTAAAAGGCCACGTAGAGACTCTGCGTAGGAACCGACATCTCGGCCGATTTCGCGTTGCCGGATCAGCGAGAGCTTGCTGCGGTGCCGGTATTCCACCGGTTCCTCGACCGTCACGATATGCCGCCGATAGCGCTTGTTGATCTCGTTGATGAGAGCGGCCAAGGCGGTGGATTTCCCCGATCCGGTTGGGCCCGTGAACAGCACGAGACCGTGAGGAAACTCGGCAAAGGTCGCGACGATGTCGGGAAGTCCCAAACTTGCAAGCTCCGGAACACCTTCGCGAAGAAGACGCATCGAGAGCGCCAAGCCGTTCTCGCCGCGAAACGCGTGAATGCGGATCGCCCCGAAACTCGGGTGAGCCAGCGCGCCGTCGGCCGCCCCGTGAACGCCATTGAGCCGGTCGTATTCCTTTTTGCTCAGATAGGTCTCGCAGAAAGCGCGGACCGACTCGGGTTCGATCACCGCCAAGTCCATGCGCTGCATCGCCCCGTCCACGCGCGACCACGGCGGCTCGTTGCCCTCGACGTGAAGATCGGAGGTGCTGGCAGCCTGCGCGCTTTCACGCACGACCCGGATCGCCTCCTCGATATCGGCGAGCACCGCGGCTACTCCGCGTCATCAAAGGAAAGGTGCCGCAGCACCTCGCCTTCCGACGTAACGCCGGCCGCAACGTGACGCAGCGCGTCGACGACCATCGGCCGGTAGCCGATGCCGAATGCGATCGCGCCGAGCTGCGTCGGCGTATCGCCGCGTTCGATCGCCGCAGCCAGTTCCGGTTTGATTTCAAAGACCTCGAAGGCCCCGACGCGCCCCTGGAACCCGGAGTGCGAGCAGCTTTCGCAGCCGCGCGCGTCCCAGGCTGCGGTCCCGGATGCCAGCCCGTAGCGGCGCGCGACGGCGAGCGCCTGCGAGGAGATCGAGCTCTTGATTTTGCAGCGTCGGCAGAGCATCCGCAACAGCCGCTGTGAAAGCGCGAGCGTGAGCGACGAGGCGAGCGTCGCCCGATTCGCACCGAGTTCCGCGAGACGCGCGGGCACGCGCAGCGCGTCGCGAGCGTGTAAGGTCGTGACGAGCGAGATTCCGGTGAGGCTCGCGGCCAGCGCGATCTGCACCGTTTCGACGTCGCGTAACTCGCCGATGAAGAGCTGCTGCGGATTCTGTCGCAGAAGCGCGCGCAGAGCCACGGGGAAGGTCACGCCGGCACGCTCGTTCACCGCGATCTGCGCTACGCCGGGAATGCGGCACTCGACCGGGTCTTCTACGCTGCAGACGTTGATCTGATCGAGGTCGAACGTTTGGAGCGACGCGTAGGAGGTCGTCGACTTGCCGCTGCCGGTGGGGCCGGCGACGACGCAAAAGGCGCCCGGGCGCTTCAGCGCACGTTGAAAGCGTGCCAACAGCTCGCTCCCCATTCCGAGCTGTTCCAGATCGGGCACGAGATCGAAACGTTGCAGAAAGCGCAACACGATCTTTTCCATTCCCGACACCGGGATCGTCGACGTTCGCACCTCGAAGGCTCTCCCGTCGAAGCTGACCGACAGACGCCCGTCCTGCGGTATGCGCGATTCTCCGGTGTTCATGTTCGCGCGAACCTTGATGAGCGAGACGACTCTTTCGAAGAGCTCGGCCTCGAGCTTTCGGTCACTCTGTAAGACGCCGTCGACGTCGAGCCGGACGCGACCCCCGCGGTTTTCCACGGGCTCGACGTGCACGTCGGAGGCATAGCTCGTGATCGCCGCGGCGAAGATCTCGTCGAGAGTCTGCGCCGCCAACGAGTCGCCGTCGCGCGCGGGCAAAGCCGGATAGAGAGACTTGAGCTGCTCGCGGATGTCGCGCACCGGCAACACCATCGTGACGACGTCCTTGCGCGTCTGCTGCCGGATCTTCTCGATGAGTTCGGCCGTCTCGCTCGCAACGGCCACGGTGATGCAGGTGCCGTCGTACGCGACGGGTAGAACGTCGGCGTCGTACGCGAGCGCGCGGGACAAGATCGCCGCTGCGGTCTGCTGCGTAGCTAAGGGTGCCTGTTCGGAGAGTTGCGTCACTGCCGAGCCTCGAAGCGGAGGCGCACGGCGGCACCGTACACCCCGCGCGCGTAGCCGAGGCCGGCCCAGTAACCGCCCGCGTTGTACGCGCTGAGCGCGTGAAACAGCGCGCGCTGCCCGGGTCCGAAGTAGCGTGTGGCTCGTCCGTAGTCTTCGCTGAGAATGCGGCCGCCGGCGGCGAGGTTCGTGCACGGATCGAAGGCGCCGCGAAGACTGAGGCGCAGCCGCCGTACGTTGCTCACGTTGAGCTGCATCAATCCGAAATCCAGGTTATGCCCGAGCCCAAGCAGGCGTCTGGCGAGACTTTCTGCATCGGCCGGATTCGCTGGAAAGTATGCGCGACGGGTCGTGTTGTCGCCTATCGCTTCCGGCCGGCCGCCGCTCTCGTAAGCGACGATGGCGGCCAACGTCCGGGGTCCGATCGACGGCGCGCAAGCGTGCATCAAAGCGTTGAGCGTGAATGAGACGAGCATGTCCGTTATGAGACCAGCTCGTCGACGCAAACGCATTGCATTCGCAAGAGCGCAATGCCGTGTAAACGCGAGATTTGTTTGGCCGACATATCGAGGCGCTGCGCAACCTCCAATTGTCGCAAGCCGTGCAGATAGATTCCGACGATGATCCGACGCTCGAGTTCGGGTAAGACGGCGAGGGCCGCTTCGACGAGCAAGCGATCGTCCGCGTTGGAACGTTCTGCCGGCTCGGCGGCAGCGTTTCGGGCTGCAGCATCGGCCCGATCGTCGAGCCGTATGAGACGGGCAGCTTGTTGCGCGCGGCGATGCCGCTGTAGCGAGTGGGTTGAGATCTCGAGCCTGCAGGCTAACTCGGCGTCGAGGGGCGCGCGACCCAACTCCGCGCTGAGTTGTTCGTACGCCGCGTCGAGCTGTTGCTGCCGCCGCTGCACGTCGCGAGGGAGTCGGACGATGCGTTCGTGATCGCGCACGAAATGAAGGAGTTCACCGAGAATGAGAACCCAAGCGTACGCTTCGAACGGCGTGCGCAACGAAGCGTCGTAACGATCGGCCGCTTTGATCAAGCCGATAGCGGCCACCTGTTCGAGGTCGCAACGCTCGAGTCCGGGCCTGACGAATTTTCGAGCCGCGCGACGGCAGAGATAACGATAGGCCGTTACGAGATATTCACGATGCATGCGGCCGATTATCGAGAAGGAATGTGACCCGAAAAATTCCGAGAGATTTCCGTTCGTTCGGGCCGTCCGGACAGCTTCGCGCAGGGTACTGACGCAACGCATGAGTGCTAGTCGCGTCCTGCTTGCCGAGGACGATCGCGCGATTCGCGACCTGCTGGTGCATCACTTCGTGCGCGACGGTTTCGTTGCCGTCGAAGCGTGCGACGGGCCTTCGGCGTTGAGGAGCTTGCGTGACGGCGTCGACATCGTGCTTCTCGACGTCGCGCTGCCCGGCATCGACGGTTTCGACATCTTGCGGACGCTGCGCCGGGAAGGCCGCCAAACGCCGGTCGTCATGCTGACGGCGCGAGTCGAGGAATTAGACCGGATCGTGGGGTTCGAGCTCGGCGCGGACGACTACGTCGTCAAACCGTTTTCAGCGCGGGAGGTCGTAGCGCGGGTGCGGGCAGTCCTGCGACGGAGCGGTCTCAAACACGAGGCCGCGCCGCGTTCTCTAACGTTCGGACGTCTGGAGGTCCACGAGGGCGCGCGGGAAGCGCGCGTCGACGGCAAGGACGTCGGTCTGAAGCCGCGGGAGTTTGCGCTTTTGCTGGCGCTCGTTTCGAACGAGGGAATCGCAATGTCTCGCGATACGCTCCTCGAAAGGGTTTGGGGCTTCGACTACGATGGCGACGAACGAACGGTCGACGTGCACGTGCGCCGTATCCGCAAGCGTCTCGAGGAAGAGCAAGGTCTCGGGTGCGTTCTGCAAACCGTGCACGGCTTCGGCTACAAGTTCGCGCCGCGCTGAGTTCGTTCGGGCACCCGGAGGGCGAGCTGGGACGATTCGTCGCTCGGATCGAGAACGGCGGCTCGCCGGTGCCGCTGCTCGTGGTCCGAGTCCGCGAGCTGCAGCGAGTCGCGTGGCGCGAAGGACGCCCGGCGGCGCGCAAGATCGAGCGACGGTGCTGGCGGAATTTCGTAGCGGGAGCCGGCAAGGTCTTGCGTGCCGGCGACGTGCTGGGTCATGCGCCCGACAGCGAAGACTTTCTGGCAGCGCTGCTTTCGGGTGCCCGGAGCGCCGGTGCGCGTGCCAGCTCGGTCGATTGTCGTGCGGCGCTGCGGCGGCTCGAAGGCGGCCTGGCCCGAGACTGCGGTCCCGGGGTCGAAAGCGGCTGGACGATGCTCGAGGCCGGCGCACGAGACCAGGACCTGCACGGCGCGATCGAGCGCGCACTCGCAAACGGTGCCCGCGAGCGGGAGCGCTACGCGTTCTTTTCGACGGTGGGCCACGAGTTACGCACCCCGCTGAGTGCCGTTCGCGGCTATATCGAGACGTTGCTCGACGAGCGACTCGACCCGGCGACCGCGCGGCAGTATCTCGAGACCGCGCGTGCCGAGACGCTGAGGATGAACCGCCTGGTCGAACGCATGCTTGACATCTCGCTGCTGGATCTGCGCGACGCGGTCACGGCGGGACGGGCGTTTCTCGGGCCGTCGGTCGAAGCGGCGGCGGCTGCCGTCGCACCCCTCGCCCTGGCGCGCGGCAGTAAACTTGAGTTCGCACCTTGCGCGGACATCGAAATCGGGCTCTCGGGAGATTCCCTCGTGCAAGTCTTGGTCAACCTGCTCGAAAACGCCGTCAAACACGGCCGCGCCGGAGGCCGTGTGGAGTTCGCGGCAACCATGCGCGCTTCGCACGTTGAGGTTTGCGTCGACGACGACGGGCCCGGGATCCCGGCCGCCGAACGCGAGGCGGTCTTCGGGCTCGGCCGGCGCGGGCAGAGCGCCCGAGCGCCCGGCAGCGGACTGGGTCTCGCCTTCGTGCGACTCATGCTCGAGCGAACCGGCGGCGCGGTTGAAGCCTGTGATTCCCCCCTCGGGGGCGCCCGCTTTCGGCTCTGCCTGCCCTTGCCGCCCGGCTAGTCGAGCGTCGCTTCCGCGATCCGGGCAGCGACGATCTGGGTGGTGAGGACGACGACGTGAACGAGCCGCTTCGCGGATCCGCTGCGCGCAATCTCCTGCGAGGCCTGCAGCGAACACAAAACGATCGCGCAGAAAATCGCGGTTTCGAGTAAGAGCAGAACTGCGAGCAACCGACGTCTCATGCTGCCTCCGGGCGCGTAAGAGGCGAAGCTTCGTCAGTTGCGACGCTGCTCCTGGCGCAGCGGCGGATGAGATTGGGACGTGCTTCCGGAAACAACCGGGGATGCCGATCCCGCTCCATGTCGTTCACGAACGTACCTTCTCCGGGACGCGGCGCCGGATCTACCAACTTCTCTCAGAGATGGGTACTTCCGGCGATGCCATCTGGCCCTTTGCGTCGCAGCCCTTCATGCGCAGCCCAGGTCCGCTCGAACCGGGGAAAGTCGAGGAGTGGCACAGCGGCGTCCACGCGCTGCTCGACGAGGTCGTGCCCGAAGAACGGATCGTTTGGCGCTTTCAGAACGAGGGGTTCGACGGCACGCACGGATTCTATCTCGAACCCGACGGCAAAAAGACGCGGCTCACGCACAAGATCGAGGCAACGCTCTCAGACACCGAGGGCCGTCTGTTTTGGCGCAGGCTCGAAGATACGCACGAGCGGACGATGGACGCGCTGTTCGATAAACTTGCCCGCGTTCTCAAGCGATAGGGTCATGCTTCCGGCCGGCGCGGCTCGGGTAGTTCGATCGCGTAGATGAAGGAGCGGAAGGCACGGTCCGCGCGATCGCGGTCACCGGTCGCGAGCGAGTCGAGCAAGAGACCCCGGATGACCGCGACGACGAGCGTTGCCAAACCGGTCGCGCGCTCGCGCGAGAAGCCGTGCGCCTCGAACGCCCGCGTGAACGGGGCCTTCCAATCGTTCGCGCTGCCGCGTAAGAACGCGGCATAGCGCTTTCGGTCCTGTAACCCGAGTCCGTAAGCTTCGAAGAAGAGCCGGAACACCTTCTCGTGCCGCGCGGCAGCGAGCCATTGCCATGCGCGCAAGAGCAACGTGCGCGCGTCGTGCTCGGCGCTGCGGCCCTCCCACGCTTCGAGCAGCGTGCGCTGACGCTTGCGAGCTTCGTCGAGTATCGTCGCGAGGAGCTGTTCCTTCGACTCAAAGTGGTAGAGAAGCGTGCGCGGACTCGTGCCGATCGCTGCGGCGAGTGGGCGCAGCGAGAGGTCGGCGAGTCCCGCCTCCGAGACGTAGTCGACGACGGCGGCCAGGAGTTCCGTTTTGAGGCGCTCGTCGGTGCTGCGTCCCATGTCCGACATTCGTAGCACGTTGAAACGATCGTTTCAAGCGGTGCAGTCGGACAGAGGACCCTCCACCCCGCGTCGAAGCGTTCGGCATGATCGTTTTCGTCACGGGCGCGAGCGCTGGGTTCGGAGCAGCCATCGCGCGGCGTTTCGCAGCGGACGGCGCACGCATCGTCGCGGCGGGACGTCGCCGGGAGCGTCTGGAGGCCTTGCGCGCAGAGCTCGGCGACACCGTCCTTCCTCTCGCGCTCGACGTGCGCGATCGCGGCGCCGTCGAACGCGCTGTCGCCGGCCTTCCCTCCGGCTTCGCGGAAGTCGACGTCCTCGTCAACAATGCCGGGCTCGCCCTCGGACTCGGTCCGGCGCAGCAAGCCGACCTCGATGACTGGGACCTCATGGTCGATACCAACATCAAGGGCGTCATGTATTGTACGCGCGCGCTCTTACCCGGGATGATCGAACGCGGACGCGGACACGTCATCAACATCGGCTCGACGGCGGGAGAGTTTCCCTACCCGGGCGGCAACGTGTATGGAGCGACCAAAGCTTTCGTCTATCAATTCTCGCTGAATCTGCGCGCGGATCTCCTTGGTACGCCCATTCGCGTCACCGACGTCGAGCCGGGACTGAGCGGTGGAACCGAGTTCTCGAAGGTCCGCTTCAAGGGCAACGATGCGAGGGCGAGCTCCGTTTACGAAGGTACGACACCGCTTACCCCGGATGACATCGCCGACGCCGTTCATTGGGTCGCGACCCGGCCGCTGCGCGTCAACGTAAACTCGTTGCAGTTGATGCCGGTCGTCCAAGCTTTCGGTCCTTTCGCCGTGCAGCGAGAAAAAGGATAAGCAGGATGAAGACGGCGCAGCCGGCGCGGAAGTTTTCCGCGGCCAACGATTTCCTCGATCTCGATGCGGAGCTTTCGAGCGACGAACGCCTGGTGCGCGATACCGTGCGCGACTGGGTGCGCGCGCGGGTCTTGCCGCACATCAGCGACTGGTTCGAGGCCGGGTATTTTCCGCGTGAGCTCGCGCGTGAACTGGGCGAGCTCGGGCTGCTCGGCATGCACCTCGAAGGTTACGGTTGCGCGGGAGCGAGCGCTGTGGGATACGGGCTGGCCTGTTGCGAGCTCGAAGCGGGCGACACGGGGCTGCGAAGTTTCGTTTCGGTTCAAGGTTCGCTCGCGATGTTCGCGTTGCACGCATTTGGATCCGAAGAACAAAAGCAAACGTGGCTCCCGCGGATGGCGCGCGGCGAAGCCATCGGTTGCTTCGGACTGACGGAATGGGACTTCGGGAGCGACCCGGCCGGCATGCGCACGAGCGCGCGCCGCTCCGGCAGCGACTTCGTCCTCAACGGCTCCAAGGCTTGGATTACGAGCGGCGGTCTCGCGGACGTGGCGATCGTGTGGGCCCGCGTCGACGCCGGCGACGGCGCGGGTGGAACGATTCGCGGTTTCGTCGTCCCGCGCGACGCCAAGGGTTTCCGCACCCAAAACATCGAGCGGAAGCTTTCTCTGCGAGCGTCGGTCACGTCCGAACTGATCCTCGAAGACTGCCGCCTCCCGGCCGGCGCGATGCTCCCGGAAGCGCAGGGTCTCGGCGCGCCGCTCGCCTGCCTCAATGAAGCGCGGTACGGGATCGTGTGGGGCGCGATGGGTGCGGCCCGCTCGAGTTTCGAGACCGCGCTCGAGTATTCGAAGACTCGAATCCAGTTCGGCAAACCGATCGCGAGCTTTCAGATCACCCAAGAAAAACTCGTCGACATGCTCCTCGAACTTCAAAAGGGGATGCTCGTCGCGCTGCGTTTGGGCAGGCTGAAAGACGCCGGCACGTTGCTCCCGCAGCACGTGAGCTTCGGTAAACTCAACAACGTGCGCGAGGCCCTCGCGATCTGCCGCCAAGCGCGCACGATCCTCGGCGCCAGCGGCATCACGCTCGAGTATCCGATCATCCGCCACATGAACAACCTTGAGTCGGTCCTAACCTACGAGGGCACGAGCGAAGTTCACACGCTCATCTTGGGTCAAGCGCTAACGGGCATCGCGGCCTTCAGCTGACGACGCCGGCTAAACCGTAACGGCGACCGGTTTCGCGCGCGAGTACTGCACGGGCCAGGGTCCCTCGACGCCGAGTTCGACGGCAGCGCGTAGCGGCCAATACGGATCGCGCAGCAGCTCGCGGGCCAACAGCACGATATCGGCTTGTCCCGCGCGGATGATGCCGTCGGCCTGCCGCGCTTCGGTGATGAGTCCGACCGCACCCGTAGCGATTCCGGATTCGGCGCGAATGCGTTCGGCGAAAGGAACCTGGTAGCCGGGTCGAAGCGGGACCTCGGCGCGCGCGACCGTACCTCCCGAGGAGCAGTCGACGAGGTCGACGCCCTCAGCTCGCAGCAAGCGCGCAAGCGCGACCGACTGATCGATGTCCCAACCGCCTTCGGCCCAATCCGTGGAAGAAATGCGGACGAAGAGCGGGAGATCTTGGGGCCAAACTCCGCGTACGGCGCGCGCGACTTCGCATGCGAAGCGCGTCCGATTTTCAAACGAGCCGCCGTATTCGTCGCTACGCTCGTTGCTGAGAGGCGACATGAATTCGTGCAACAGGTAACCGTGCGCGGCGTGGATCTCGGCGACGCGAAAGCCGGCTGAGAGCGCGCGGCGCGCGGCCCGCGCGAAAGCTACGACGACCTCGGCGATCTCGTCCCGGCTCATCGCATGCGGGACCAGGCCGTCCTCGAGAAAAGGCAGAGCGCTTGGAGCGAGGATCGGACGCCAGCCGCCCGCCGCCGGATGGAGCGGCCGTCCACCGAGCCAGGGTGGCGCAGTGCTCGCCTTGCGCCCGGCGTGTGCGAGCTGAATGCCGGCGACGGCCCCGCGTTCGTGAATGAAAGCCGCGATCTCGCGCAGCCTTTCGACGTGCTCGTCCCGGTAGATTCCGAGATCGGCCGGACTGATGCGGCCCCGCGCTTCAACGGCTGTGGCCTCGGTCAGAACGAGGCCCGCGCCGCCTACCGCGCGGCTGCCGAGGTGGACGAGGTGCCAGTTGTTGGCGAAACCGTCTTCACTGGAATACTCGCACATCGGAGAAACCGCGATGCGGTTGCGCAAGGTGACGCCGCGGAACGTTACCGCATCGAAAAGGCCGGACATACGCAACCTTTGAAACGAGGAGCCCGGCTTCGGTTGCGCGCAAGCGACAAAGATGCTGGATTCGATTCCGCGCGAGGCGGTCATCGTCGGCGCGGTGCGTACGCCGGTCGGACGGCGCGGCGGAGCGCTCAAGGATTGGCACCCGGTCGACTTGCTGGCGCGTACGCTCGAAGAGCTCATCGCGCGCACCGGCCTCGATCCGCAGCGGGTCGACGACGTCATCGCGGGCTGCGTCACCCAGGTCGGCGAGCAGAGTTGGAACGTCGCGCGCAACGCTGCCCTCGCGGCAGGTTTTCCCGAAGCGGTACCCGGCACGACGATCGAGCGTCAGTGCGGTTCGTCGCAACAGGCGGCCCACTTCGCGGCCCAGGGCGTGCTCAGCGGCGCATACGACGTCGCAATCGCGTGCGGCGTTGAATCGATGACGCGCGTTCCGCTCGGGGCGAACTCAGCGAACGGTCCCGGTCGCCCTTTCGGACCGCTGATGGAGGAGCGCTTCCATCACGCTCTGGTTCCGCAGGGGATCAGCGCGGAGATGATCGCGGACCGCTGGGAGCTTTCGCGCGAGGCGCTCGACGAGTTCAGTCTCGAAAGCCATAAGCGGGCCGCCCGCGCGCTCGATGCGGGCTGGCTGGATGCGCAAATCGTACCTATTTCGGTGCGCGGCGCCGACGGAACGACGTCGGCTTTTTCCCGCGACGAAGGCGTGCGGCGCGATACCTCGCTCGAGAAACTCGGCGCGTTGAAGCCGGCGTTTCGTGAAGACGGCGTGGTCACCGCCGGCAACTCATCGCAGATTAGCGACGGTGCCGCGGCGTTGCTGATCATGGAGCGCCGCTTGGCGGAAAGCATGGGCCTGCGGCCGCGCGCGCGCTTCGCGGCTTTCGCGCTGGCAGGCGCGGATCCCATATTGATGCTTACCGCGCCGATTCCCGCAACGAAGAAACTGCTCGAGCGGGCCGGGTTAGCTCTGGACGAAATCGATCTGATCGAGATCAACGAGGCCTTCGCCAGCGTCGTGCTGGCTTGGCGGCGCGAGCTCGGCGCGGATCTTTCGCGCGTCAACGTAAACGGCGGCGCGATCGCGATCGGTCATCCGCTGGGTGCAAGCGGAGCGCGCATTCTGACCGATCTCGTCAACGAGCTCGAGCGTCGCCGCGCACGGTTCGGGTTTCAAACGATGTGCGAAGGCGGCGGAATGGCGAACGCGACGCTTATCGAGCGGCTGGATTGATGCCGCGCTCGGGGAACGTCAACTCCGCCACGGCCGACTTGTCTAGGTCGCCGAACCCGCGCTCGACCAGCTTCTCGTATTGACGCATCGTCGCTTCGGCGAGAGGCAGTTCGAGACCGCATTCCTCGGCAAGGGCAAGTGCGATGCCCGTATCCTTCGCGGCGTGCGCGGCCGAGAAGAAGACTTCGTGCATTCTCGCTTGCATGTCGCCGCCATCCGTCTCGAGCACGCGCGAGTTAGCCCCCGTCTGCGCGAAGACCTCGCGCAGCATCGTCAGGTCGAGTCCGAGCGCATGACCGAGACCAAGACCTTCCGCAAGCGCGGCGGTGTTGCTATTCATGACCATGTTCACGAGCGCTTTGACCTTTGCCGCGGTACCGGTCGCGCCGACATAGCGCAGCTCGCTGCTCAAGCGGCGCAACAACGCGCGCGCGCGCTCGAACGCCTCGGGCTTTCCGGCCACGATGAGGTAGAGCGTACCGGCACGTGCCTGCGTGATCGAACTCGCCATGCAGGCTTCGATGCTGGCGGCGCCGTGGGCGGCGGCGGCCTGCTCGACCTCGATGTGGACCGCCGGCGTGATCGTGGCGCAGTTCACGAAGAGCTTGCCGTCGGCGGCGACGAGCAAACTGTCGCCGGAGTCGGCGAAGATGGAGCGCATCGCGGCGTCGTCGCTGACGACGGTAATCACCGTCTCGGAGAGCGCGGTAACCTCAGCCAGAGTCGCAGGCGCCTTCGATTCGAGTTCGGCGGCCAGAGTCTTGGCCGTAGCGCGATCGCGATCGTAGACGGCCGAAACCGAATAGCCGACGTCTTGCAGACGGCGTGCGATGTTCGCGCCCATGCGTCCGACTCCGACGACGCCTACGTTACCCAACCCGCTCACAGCACTCGGCCCTCCGCTGAAGGAGGGTTTTCGCTTGCTGCGGTAGCGCCTGCAAATGACTAGTCGGGTCGAGCGGACGCGGATCGCCGTCCCCGCGTTGCGGAGCTTCGTGGCCCGCGCGATAGAGGCCGCCGGGGTCGGACCGGAAGACGCGCTGCTTGTCGCCGACGTCCTTACCGCATCGGACATTCGCGGCATCGAGTCGCACGGCGTTGCACGCCTGGAATCGTTCTACGTCGACCGCATCCTGGACGGAACCATCGACGCGCGCGCCGTCGCGACCACGATCCGTGAGACGCCGACGCTGCTCGCGGTGGACGCACAGAACGGCCTAGGTCACCCCGTCGCGGTCCGTACGATGCGCCGGACGATCGCCAAAGCCGCCGAACACGGTTGCGCGATAGCGACCGTCAGGCGTTCGAATCACTTCGGCATTGCAGGCTACTACGCGATGCTCGCGCTCGAGCACGACATGATCGGCATCGCTGCGACCAACTCGGCGGGATTGGCCGCGCCGACGTTTGGCCGCTCGCTCATGCTCGGCACCAATCCGCTCGCCTTCGCGATTCCCGCCGAAGACGGCGACGCATTCGTGCTGGATATGGCCACGACGACCGTCGCGCTCGGCAAGCTCGAGATCGCAAAACGTTTGGACAAACCGCTGAAGCCGGGCTGGGCGATCGATGCTGAAGGCAACGAGACGACCGACCCGGTGGCCGGCATGGCCGGCGCGCTCTTGCCGCTCGGCGGTTACGGCACCGAAAACGGCGGCCACAAGGGCTACGGGCTCGGGCTGCTCGTCGACATCTTGTGCGGCGTTCTCGGGGGGGAACGTACGGCCCGGATTTGCGGCGAACCGGCGGGTTGCTTGACCCGGCGATCGTCAGCCACTTCTTTGCTGCGATTCGCATCGATGGATTTCGCGATCCGGCGCTCTTCAAGGCCGACCTCTCGCGCGAATTGCGCGCCATGCGCGAAAGCTCGCCGCTGATCGGCGTCGAGCGCGTGCTCACGGCGGGCGAACCGGAGATGCGCAAAACGCAAGAGGCCTACCGCGAGGGAATTGCTCTGGACCCGGTCGTCGTTGCGAGCTTGGGCCGCGTGGCGGAAAAATTGGAAATAGCGGGTCCGTAAAGGGCTCGATCCGCGTCGTCGCTACAGCAGCGGCTGAGGTTCGCCGTCGTAGCCGGGCTCTCCGGGAAACCGTCGCGAGTGATCGGACCACACGACCTGTAAAACGGAAAACGTTCCGATCGCCGGCATCGGCGCATGCGCCGCAGCGGCGCCGATGAACGCGTAACGAGCGAAATCGCCTGAGGAGGAAGCGCTGCGGAATTTTACCGGATAGCCGACGAGGTAGTCCTCGTAGGGCTGACCGGGGTCGAACTGTTTTCCGGCGACGAGGTCTCGTGCAACGTGATTGAGGAGCGACTGCGCTATCGGTTCGCGCAAAGCGAATACGATGAGCTCGGGGAGACCCGCGGCGCCTAGGCCGAGCGAGAAGCTATACGGCGGACGCTGGTCGCGCGCGGTGAGCACGCGAAACAAGCGCTCCTGACTCGGCGGCGCCTGTTCGGGCGGCGCGGGAGCGGCAGGCGACTCGGAGACAGGCGGGGTGGGCGCGAGTGCGTTTGGGGCCGTTTCGGAGGCGGGAGTGGGCGTTCGTCGGCCAAACGGCCACCAGCGGGAGAACCAGCTCAGGGTGCGATCGCGACCGCTCGAACTGCGGGGCTCACTTGTGCGGCGAAGCGCTCGAAGTTCTTCGCAAAGAGTTCTGCGAGCTTCGTCGCTTGCACGTCGTAGGCTGCGGCATCGCTCCAGGCATTGCGGGGGTTTAGCACGCCGTCGGGAACGCCGGGCACGCTTCGTGGAATCGCCAAGCCGAAGAACGGTTCGACGTCGTATTCGACGTTAGCCAACGAACCGTCGAGAGCGGCGTTCACCATGGCGCGCGTGTGCTGGATCGACATGCGCTTTCCGACGCCGTATCCACCACCGCTCCAGCCGGTGTTGACAAGCCAGCACGACACGTGGTGTTGGGCGATGCGTTCGCCGAGCAACTTCGCGTAGACGGTCGGATGGTGAACCATGAACGGCGCCCCGAAACACGTCGAGAAGGTCGCGACCGGCTCGTTCACACCGCGCTCGGTACCGGCCACCTTCGCCGTGTATCCCGAGAGGAAGTGATACATCGCCTGTTCGGGTGAGAGTCGCGAGATCGGCGGCAGGACGCCGAACGCATCCGCCGTCAACATGAGGATCGTGCGCGCGTGACCCGCCGCAAGGCCGGGCACAACGTTGGGATTGAATTCGATCGGATACGCCGAACGCGTGTTTTCCGTCTTCGTCTCGGAGTTAAGATCGAGCTGGCGCGTGATGGGATCGACCGGAACGTTCTCGACGATCGTACCGAAGCGATGCGACGCAGCCCAGATCTCGGGTTCGGCCTTTTGGGAAAGCCGGATGACTTTTGCGTAGCATCCGCCTTCGAAGTTGAAGACGCCGTCGGACGACCAGCCATGCTCGTCATCACCGATCAAAGGTCTGCTCGAATCTGCCGACAGCGTGGTCTTGCCGGTACCCGAAAGGCCGAAGAAGATGGCGACGTCGCCCTCCCGGCCGACGTTGGCGCCGCTGTGCATCGGCAACACGCCTCGCAGCGGCATCAAATAGTTCATGATCGTGAAGACCGACTTTTTGATTTCGCCGGCATAGCGGGTACCGCCGATCAAAACGATCCGTCGCGCGAAGTTGATCAGGACGAACGTACCGCTACGAGTTCGGTCGCGCACCGGATCGGCGCTGAAGCGCGCGGCGTCGACGACGGTGAACTCCGGTGCGAAATCTTCCGGCAGAGCGTGCGGATTCAAAAACAGGTTGTGCGCGAAGAGACTGTGCCAGGCTTCTTCGGTTACGATGCGGATCGGCAGACGATAACGCGGATCGGCTCCGACGTAGGTGTCGAGCACGTAGACCTCGCGCCCGCGCAGATAGGCGGAGACGCGCTCGAAAAGTGCGTCGAAGACCGATTCGTCGACGGGACGATTGGTCTCGCCCCAATCGATCTGCCCTTCGCTCGAGGATTCTTTGACGAAAAACTTGTCCTTCGGCGAACGCCCGGTGTGCTGGCCCGTCTCGACGACGAGCTGGCCGTCGGCTCCCAATGCGCCTTCCTCGCGCTCGAGCGCCGCTTCGTAAAGTGCGGCGACGGACAAGTTGTGGCGTACGGTGCCGAGCTCTCGTACCCCCAACTCTTCGAGCTGCGAACGGAGAGCTTCGTGGTTTGCCTGGTCGGGAAGCGTTAGGATGATCGTGTACCTCGAGCGGGTGGCCGGGAAACTTTCTTTCCGGCTTCCTCTTTACCCGCCATCCCGTCGGAAAAGCGACGGCGAGAGCGCTCCGCGTGACGTCGCGCCGAAAGGGCGTCCGCTCTCACACGGGCGAATCGGCGTTGGAATGAGGCGGCACTTGGGCCAGACGATCGCGTGCGTGGCACTCTTCGCGCTGACGCTTCCGGCGATCGCCGCCGACGACCGGATCCCGGTCGGCGTACTACCGGCCGGGGCTCTCGACGCGCTGACCGACGTGCCCGGAGTGATGGTCGGGCAGATAACGAAAATCGAGGGTGCGGCGGGTCCTCTCGTGCCCGGGAAAGGTCCGGTCCGAACCGGCGTGACCGCCATCTTGCCAAACGGCGATATTTGGAACCACCGGGTCGCCGCTGCGACTTACGTCTTGAACGGAAACGGCGAGATGACCGGCACTCACTGGATCGATGAGGCCGGCTTTCTCGAGGCGCCGATCGCGCTGACGAACACGCTCGACGTCGGGCGTGTCGACGACGGCGTCATCGAGTGGATGCTCAAGCGCTATCCAAACCTCGGCGTCCACGACGACGTACCGCTGCCGGTCGTCGCGGAGTGCGACGATCAGGGACTCAACGACATCCAGGGGCGGCACGTTACTGCGAGCGATGCAGTCGCGGCGCTCGACGCGGCTCGCGTCGGTTCTTTTCCGCGCGGCGACGTCGGGGCCGGCACCGGCATGCATGCCTTTGGATTTAAGGGCGGCATCGGAACCGCTTCGCGAGTCGTTTCGAAGGCGAGCGGCGGCTACACCGTGGGAGTACTCGTGAACGCGAACACCGGTTCGCGCGCCGAATTGCAGATCGACGGCGTCCCGGTAGGTCGCTTACTGCAACACGAGTATCTGCCGGTCTTCCCGCATCCGGCCGCGCTGCGCAACACCGGCCGGGCGGCCGACGGCAGCATCATCGTGGTGCTCGCGACCGATGCGCCGCTCGACGCGCGTCAACTGCGCGAGCTGCTGAAGCGCGCGGTTTTGGGGCTCGGCCGGACCGGACTCACCTCGCACGTTTCGAGTGGCGATCTGCTCGTTGCTTTTAGCACGACCCGCATCTATGCGCGCAATACGTCGGGTACGCCGCCGGCTCAAATCCTAGCCGACGAGGACGCCCTCGATGCGCTCTTCGCGGCGACCGCCGAGGCGAGCGAGGCGGCCGTCGTCGACGCGTTGCTCTCGGCACGCACGCTGTCGGGTGCGCGAGGCCTCACGTTGTACGGGCTTCCGGCGGCGCGGGTCCGCGAACTCCTGAAGAACGCGAGCGCGCTCAGCCGGTAGGTGCGCCGGCGGCGCTATGCGGCGAAGTGGTTTTTCGTGGGCGAGGCCGGTGCCGTCGTGGGTGTTTGCTGCGAGAAGTCGGGCGTAATGAAGAGCGGCTTCATCGTGAGAATCGCGTCGACCGAATCGTCGCCGACCGTGAGGTGGCAGAGCGCTTGGTTGCGGTTCATCGAGAACAGTGAGGTCGTTTCGATACGGTTGCTATTGTGCTTCGTCGCGCGATCGAGCGTGTTCAGCGTCTCGTCGTCGTCGGTCTTGTAGAAGATCTTCTGCGTGAAGTTCTGCAGCGCCGCGTCGACGTGGTGGCGCGGGAGTACCGAGTAGAGCGAGGAGACGCCTTGCGTGGTTGCGAGCACCATGCAGCCTGCCGAGCGGATGACCCCGAGCGACTGGATGTCTGACTCGGAGATACACAGCTGGTACTCGTCGACGCCGAAGACGACCGGACGCGTTTGGTCGAGCGAGGGATCCGAACGCCGGTTCTCGAGCGCGGTGAAGAAACGCCGCTTGGCGAGCGTGTAGATCGCTTGCGCCGCACGCTCGTAGCGCGAGCGCGGGACGTGCAGAACGATGACCTTCCCGGTGAAGACCGACTCAACCGAGACGAGGTTGTGCTTGCGCGCGAAGGTCTTAGAGATTTGAACGTCGCGCAGCGGTTCGAGAAGCTGCGAGACCGCGAACTGCACCGCGCGGCGCGTCTCGGGCGTGAACTGCAGGTAGCGCGTATCCTCGTACGACATCGCTTCGCGGATCGTCCAAGCTTCGTCTGAATTATGGTCGAGGCCACGCAAACGTTCGCTCGCCTGGATACGAACCATTGCCGCGAACTTGTCGTCGAAGCAGTACGACGTCAAATGCTCGAAGGTGTAGTACTGCGTTCCCGCGGCGCGTAGCATGCGCAGCGCGTTCTTCATCCGGGCAACCGCTGCATCGATCCAGGTCTTCGCGTCTTCGCCGATGCGCCCGAACGTGTCGCGAAAGTACATCGCGTCGACATCGGGGCTGCCGCTGAGCAAGTCGAGGCCGACGGCACTTCCCGGCTCTATCACCAGACACTCGCGTCCGGCCCGGCGCGCGATCTCGACGGCCTCACCGACGGCTTCGGCCTTTGCGGCGATGACGAAGGCGCCCGCACCCAACCGGCCCAGCATGTCGGTCAACATCGGGTTGAACGAGCGCGTCGTCTTCCCGGAACCTGAATTGCCGAAAATGATCGTGTGCCGGCACAGGTCGTCGATCCCGAAGGTGACCTGCCGCTCGGGCGTCCCGAGCGTAATGGTGCGCTGTCCGTAAGACTGCGTCTGCTGTGCGTCCATGAACTCCGTCTCTAGCCTAGCCAGGCCTAGGCTCTACATCGACTTTCCCCAGATAAAATTGAGCACGCCGCCTTGATTGCCTGCACTCGAGACTCCCCAGATCCGCCCGTAGCCGGGTGGATGCAATCACATTTACGTCCGAAGTTCGAACGCTTGCTCGGTTGGTCCGATCCGGGAGAACCTACGCGGGGGCGAGGTCGTGCGCCGACAGGATTTTATTGGGCGAGATGACGTGGCGTTTCATGCCGAGACTCCCTGCGTCCACACCGAGCGCGAGCGCGACGAGCTGCGGCAAGTGGAACGTCGGCAGATCGGTGCGACCCCAGCGGGCCGCCGAGTCGGCTTGATATCCGTCGAGCGCGAGATGGCAGAGCGGGCACGGGGTGAGGACGGCCTCGGCTCCTTTGTCCTTCGCCATTCGCATGTTCTGCCCGACCATGTTGGCAGCGATCCCGTCTTTTTCGAGCTGCACGTGAAAGCCGCAGCAACGCGTCTTGCCGGCGTAGTCGACGGCTTCACCGCCGAGCGCTTCGATCAAGTCTTCGAGCGAGTGCGGATTGCGCGACGACTCCCAGCCGTTGACGCTCTCGGGCCGGATGATGTGGCAACCATAGAACGGTGCGACTTTCAGGCCGTTGAGCGGTTTTTGGACCATCGAGCGAAGCGCGTCTAGGCCGATGTCGTCGATTAGCAGCCAGAGCAAATGCCGTACCGAGACGCTGCCTTGATACGACGCGTTGAACTTGCCGAGAATGGCGTTGGCCTGTTCCATGCGCGATTCGTCTTCGAGCAGCTCTTTGTTTGCAGCGCGCATGTGGCCGGTACAGGTCGAGCAAATCGTGATCACGTCGTCTAAGCCGAGCGCTTCGGCCTGCGCGTACGTGCGTGCGTTGAGCACCCGCGCGACGTCGCGATTGACGTCGTTGAGGACCGAAGCGCCGCAGCACGATGCCGCGGTGAGCTCGATCAGTTCGATCCCGAGTTTGTCGGCGAGCAGCATCGTCGAGTTGAAGAGTTCGGTGCACGATTCTTTGGCGACGCAGCCCGGGAAGAACCCGTACCGTTTGCTTTGGGCGGACTTGGAGCGCGCCTTCGCGGGCGCGGTTGCGGTTGCGGCAGTCACGCGACGGGTACCTCCAGAGTTTCGAAGACGGTGCGGACCTCGCCGACCTTGTCGATCGGATGCAAGAAGAGCGGCGGAATCTTGCCTCGAGCCGCCATGCGCAGACCGAGCGGCGCGACCTTCAGCAGGCCGCGAATGTTGAACCGCCCGACCGTTCCGACGATCACTTCATTTTCGTTGAGCATCCCGCTCTGCTTGATGGTTTTCGCGACGACCAGCGCGTGGCGCGGTCCGGCGGCGTTCGTCAGGCCGGCTTGGACGGTTGCGCGCTTCGTGTCGATGATCCGGTCGTGCGGTTCGACGTGCTTGGGACAGTACGAGCAGGCGTAGCAATGCGCGCAGAGCCAAAGGTAATCGTCGGAAATCTGAGCGAGGCGTTCGTTGCGTTTGTCGTCGCGGACGTCTTCGATGAAGCGGTAGGCGTACGAGATCGCCGCGGGTCCGGCGAACGACGGATCGACGCTCACGACCGGGCAGAGGGCGTAGCAGGTCGCGCACATGACGCAGTTCGCGACCGCGACCAGCTTGCGCATGTCCTCGGGTGAAACGCGCCGTTCGCGCTCGTGATCCTGGTCGCGATCCTTCGGTTGCAGGTACGGCTTGAGGCGCGAGTACTTGTCCCAAAACGGGTCCATGTGGACGACCATGTCCTTCATGGGCGCGAAATTCGGCATCGGGTCGATCTTGATCGAGCGGTCTCGGCGCAGGACGGTCGAGATCGGAGTCTTGCAGGCGAGACCGGTGACGCCGTTGATGTTCATCGAGCAAGAACCGCAAATTGCCGAACGGCACGAGCGTCGAAACGTAATCGAGCCGTCGACTTCCGCCTTGGCGTATTCGAGTGCGTCGAGGACCGTCGAGGTCTCGGGAAAATCGATATCGACGCGGTCGCGGTGCGGTTCGGCGTCGACGGCCTGATCGTAGCGGAAGAGATCGAGGGTTATCGTGGCCATCAGTACGTTCTCACCGTCGGCTGCCATTTGGTAAACGTGACTTTGCGATCGTAGTCGATTTTCGGATCGCCCCCCGTGTAGTTGAAGCGGGAGTGCACGAGCCATTTCTCGTCGTCCCGGTCGGGGAAGTCGGTACGGGCCTGGGCCCCGCGGGACTCCGTGCGGCTGAGCGCACCGTGAGCGATCGCTTGCGCGATGTCGACGAGGAATTCCGTCTCGAGCATGCCGACCAGATCCGTGTTGAAGGTCTTCGACTTGTCCATGACCGTCATCGTCTTCGCAGCCTCTCGGACTTTGCGCAGTTCGTCGATCGCGACCCCGAGTCCCGTTGCATCCCGGAAGATGAAAACGTTCTCCGACATCGCGGCGTTCATCGCTTTGCGAACGTGCGAGTGACGCTCGCCGCCCGAGCGCGTCAAAATTCCGTCGATCCGCTCCTGCTCCGCTTTCAGCGTGCGCTCGGAACGGCGCACGGTGCCCTGACTCTTGATGTAGTCGATCGCGTGACGGGCCGAGCGGGAGCCGAATACGATCGTCTCCAGCAGCGAATTACCGCCGAGCCGGTTCGCACCATGGACGCTGACGCAGGCGCACTCGCCGGCGGCGTACACGCCGGGAATTTTCGTCTGGCCGAATTTGTCGGTCTCGATGCCGCCCATCGCGTAGTGCATGCCGGGCAGGATCGGAATCGGGGCGTCGATCGCATCGAGACCGGTCGCGTCGAGGGCGAGTTCGCGGATCTGCGGCAGGCGCTCGAGGATCTTTTCGCGTCCGAGGTGACGCAGGTCGAGGAACACGCAGCCATCGACGCCGCGACCCTCGAGGATCTCGGTCCACTCTGCGCGCGAAACGACGTCGCGCGAGGCCAGCTCGCCTTTGTTCGGTGCGTACTTGAACATGAAGCGCTCGCCGTCTTTATTCAAGAGGTAGGCGCCTTCGCCGCGAGCGGCTTCGGAAAGCAGCACGCCGTTGACTTTGAGCGAGGTGGGGTGAAACTGCACGAACTCCATATCCATCAGCGGGATGCCCGCGCGATATGCGATCGCCGTCCCGTCGCCGGTCGAGGCGTAGCCGTTCGTGGTCTTGGCGTACACTCGGCCGAGACCGCCGGTCGCGAAGATCGTCGCTTTGGCTGAAACGAGTTCGAGCTCACCGGTGCGTATGTTGTAGGCCACGACGCCGGCGCCGACGCCGTCCTCGACGCAGAGCGCGGTGGCGAAATATTCCTCGTAGACTTTAACGCCGAAACGTTCGAGCTGCTCCCACAGCGTGTGCAGGATGACCAAACCGGTCACGTCGGCGGAGTAACAGGTTCGCGGCGACCCGGCGCCGCCGAACGGCCGCTGCGCGATGCGCCCGTCGGGAAGTCGCGAGAAGATGCACCCGCGATGCTCGAGCCAGACGATCTGGCGCGGCGCGTCGTCGGCCATCGCTTCGATGGCGTCCTGGTCGCCGAGATAGTCGGAACCTTTGACGCAGTCGAAGGCGTGGTTTTCCGGCGAGTCGTCTTCGCGGTTGCCGAGCGCGGCGTTAATGCCACCTTGTGCCGCGCCTGAGTGGCTGCGCACCGGGTGCATTTTGGAAACGATCGCCACGTCGGCGCCCGCTTCGGCCGCCTCGACCGCAGCCCGCATTCCGGCTAGTCCGCCGCCGACGACCACGACATCGTGCTCGATCAAGCTCGCCCCTCGAAGTTCGTGAAAATTGTTTTCAACGTACAGGTTATAGCACCGCCGAGGATGTCCTTAAAGTACCTACGTCGCACGCTTGTTCGCGTGCGGGGGGAGGCTTGCGGCGCGGCGGAGGCTAGCGGCTGAAGCTGGGCGGCGCGGGAGCGGGCAATTTAATGAGCGTCCCGAGCGAGTTCCATGCCGTCGTCGCCGGTAACACCTCGAAACCCGCGTTGCTCCAATGACGCTCGTCGGAGAACGGGACGTTGTCGATCCAGTAGTTCTCCCACGGCGAAGCGTTCTTCAAAGAAGCGAGTTCGGCGGCCGAGTGCTCGAGCGAATGGGTGAAATAGAGCTTCGCCTGGGCGAACGGCAGGGGCGTGGGCAGGTCGTACTCGCTTAGGCGAACGCCGTTTTCGAAGATCGCAAAGTGGGATTGGGAGACGAAAAAGTCCCAGCGCTCGCGGTTGTCCAGACCCAGATCGGGGCCCGAGCGAAAACTCTCGTGAAGCGAACCCGGGCCGCCCAACACTCGCTCGGTAACCGGGACGCCGCCGCGCGTCCCGGCGAACTCGTCGACGAGCAACGGACTGCCAGAGCTGCCCTGCATTTCAAAGAAGAGGGCGCTCGCGCTTCGGTTCGGCGTCCCGGTCCAGGCCGGCGAGATCAGCGGATCGGTCGCCGGAGCCAGGTCGAGGCTGAGCGTGCGCCGGCTCGACAAGTGCGAATCGACCTCGAACGTTGCGTGGAGGATGCGGCCACCCGAGAAGTCGGCAGTCGCATTCGGCACCAGCGCGAGGGATGCTCGCGCGGCGCGCGCGGACGGATTGGCTCGAGCGGTCGACTGATCGAAGAGCACGTCGTTGAACTGTCCGCCCGCGATGAACGCGCTCGTGTTTGCGACGTCGGCGTTGTCGACGAGTATCGTCCAGCTATCCGGCGGCCGGCCGAGCGTGAAGGTTTCGCTACCGGCGATCGGGTCGGCCGGGACGATGCGGTTGAGCGTCGTGGCTTCCTCGGCGGCGAAGCCGTCGAAGAAGATCTGGCCGGCGGCCGAAGTCGACGGCAAAGCGGGGATTGTGGTTCCCGATACCGTGAACGGCGCCGACCGGGCGATCAGGCCCGGGACGTTGCTCGGACAGCCGCGCCCGTTGCTTGCGACGACGCCGTTCGAAGCCGGTCCGGTGTCACCGCCCGGGACGAACGTCGCCGCTTCGAGCTGATCCACAGTAGCCGGCGCCCGCACCGCGGACACGGGCAGGGCGCATCCCTGGGGCAAGGGTGGATCGAAACCGCTGACGGCGGTGGCGGGAAAAGGTCCGAGGTGGTCGACGGCTTCGACGACGAGGGTCGCGCGCCGCCCGGGAGCGAGGCCATTCCACTGGATTTGCAGGCTCGGCACCAGTTGCGATTTGCGCGACTGCGCCTGCACGAGCCCCGCGTACTTCATATGAGTGGGGTCGGAAGCGTCGTAGACGCGATAGTCGGCCGCGCCGGGTACGGCGTCGAAACCGACCGTCGCGCTCGACGTCCCGGACGCGACGTTGCGTACGACCAGGACCGAAGGCGCGTCCACGCTTGACGGCGGGGAAGCCGGGCCAAACGAGGAGAGGGCCCCGCCCGAGCAGGCGGAGACGGCGAAGACGACGAGCCCTAAGAGTCCTAGCCGTTTCATCTTTACAAGACAGAAGAGGAGGGAGCGCAAGGAGCCGTTGTCTCAGGAATTCGGCTGACCGGCCCGGAAACCCAAGCTTGGAAGCGTCGATGAGCGGCACTGCCGCAGATGTGTGACCCGCAGCGCGCATTCGACGGAAGCGGCGCCCGGAAGCCGGTCGCCCAGACGGAGGTAGCCCGGCCCGCATCCCCAAACCCGGGCCACTTGAGTTCTTTCGTTCATCTCCACGTTCATAGCGAATACTCGCTTTTGGACGGAGCGTGTCGCGTCGATCCGCTTTGCAAGCGGACCGCGGAACAAGGTTCGCCGGGGATAGCCTTGACCGACCACGGCGTCATGTTCGGAGCGATGGAGTTCTACTACGCCGCGCGCGAGCATTCGCTCGTGCCGATCGTCGGTTGCGAAGCCTACATCGCGCCGCGAGGCCGCTACGACCGCAGCGTGCGCGAAGAAGCGCACGTCACGCTTTTGGCCGGCGACGTCGAGGGTTACCGGAACCTCGTTGCGCTCATCTCGAAAGGCTTTCTCCAAGGCTACTACTACAAGCCGCGCATCGATATGGAATTGCTCGAGCAGCACAACCGCGGATTGATCGTGCTCTCCGGCTGCATGTCGAGCCTGTGCGCGCAACCATTGCTGCGCAACGACTACGAGGGTGCGAAGAAAGCCGCGACGGCGTTCCATCAGATCTTCGGCGACCGCTTTTACATCGAGATCATGCGCCACGGCATTCCCGAGCAGGACACCGTGAACGCCGGTCTCATCAAGCTCGCGCGCGAACTCGATCTGCCGCTCGTCGCAACGAACGATTCGCACTACCTCGTCCGCGAGGACGCTGCCGCGCACGACGTGCTGCTCTGCATTGGTACCGGCAAAACGGTGCAGGACACCAGCCGCATGAAGTTCATGACCCAAGAGTTCTACGTGAAGTCGGCCGAAGAGATGCGCGGGCTCTTTGCCGACTTGCCCGAGGCCTGCGACAACACGCTGGCGATTGCGAACCGGATCGACATCCGGATCCCGGAAAAACAGTTCAACATCCCGCTCTACCCGGTTCCGGCCGACGAGAGCCGGTCGCTCTTCGCGAGCGAGAAATCGCCTGAGGAGTATCTACGAGAGATCTGCGAGCGCGGTCTCGTCGAACGGTATGGCCCCGAGCGTGCCGCGAACGACGCGGCCCTGCGCGAACGGCTCGACCTACGAGCTCGGCGTCATCATCTCGATGGGTTTCGCGTCGTACTTTCTCATCGTGTGGGATTTCATCAAGTATGCCCGCGACCGCGACATCCCCGTCGGACCGGGCCGAGGCTCCGCGGTCGGTTCGCTCGTCTCGTACGTGCTGCGCATCACCGACATGGATCCCATCAAATACGACCTGATCTTCGAGCGTTTCCTGAATCCGGACCGCATCTCGATGCCCGACATCGACACGGACTTCTGCGTCGAGCGGCGCGACGAAGTGATCAAGTACGTCACCGAAAAGTACGGTTCCGATCGGGTCGCGCAAATCGTCACTTTCGGAACGATGGCCGCGCGCGCCGCGGTGCGCGACGCGGGGCGCGCGCTGGGCGTACCGCTCGGCGACGTGGACCGGGTGGCGAAGCTGATTCCGTCGGGCCCGGGCGGCCTTTCGATCGCGCAGGCGCTCAAGGGAATTCCGGAGTTGAAGGCGCTCTACGACGCCTCGCCTCAGATCCGCACGTTGCTCGAAACGGCCAAGTCGATCGAGGGTTTGGCGCGTCACGCCTCGACCCACGCGGCCGGCGTGGTCATTTCGAAAGATCCGCTCGTCGACGTGACGCCGCTGATCAAGCTCGGTGACGACGACGTGAACACGCAGTACGACATGGGCTGGGTCGAACGCATCGGCTTGCTCAAGATGGACTTCCTCGGCTTGCGCAATTTGACGGTGATGAAGAACGCGGTTGACGAGATTCGCCGGATCGAAAATCCCGACTTCGATCTCGCCGGCATCGCCGACGACGATCAGAAGACGTTCGAGATGCTCGGCCGGGGCGAAACGACCGGCGTGTTTCAGTTGGAATCCGACGGGATGCGGCGCGTCGTCGCGGAGCTGCGACCGAGCGTCTTCAACGACATCATGGCGTTGGTAGCACTGTACCGGCCGGGCCCGATGGAGTGGATCCCGCTCTACATCAGCAACAAGCACGGGCGCACCAAACCCAAGTACCTGCACCCGATTCTCGAGCCGATCCTCGCTCCGACGTACGCGGTCGCTTGCTATCAAGAGCAGGTTATGCAGATCGCGCGCGACGTCGCCGGCTTCTCGATGTCGGACGCCGACGAGCTGCGCAAGGTCATGGGCAAGAAGCTCAAGGATAAGATCCCCGTCTACCACGAGAAATTCGTCAGCGGCGCAGTCGCCAAAGGCTTCGACAAGAAACTCGCTGAGGACATCTTCGCGTTCGTCGAGCCCTTCGCCGGATACGGCTTCAACAAGAGTCACGCCGTGGCATACGGCTGGATCGCCTACCAGACGGCGTTTCTCAAGGCGAACTATCCGCGCGCCTATCTCGCAGCGTTGATGACCTCGGTGCAAGACCGGACCGACAAGCTCGTCGAGTACATTGAGGAGGCCAAGAAGGTCGGGATCAGCGTGCTGCCTCCGGACGTCAACCAGTCGCGCAACGACTTCACCGTCGTCGGACCCGACATCCGCTTCGGGCTAGCCGCGATCAAAGGCGTCGGAGAGGGTGCCGTAAGTTCGATCATCGAGGCTCGCGAACAGGACGGCCTGTTCGCCGACGTCTTCGACTTCGCGGAGCGCATCGATCCGAAACTACTCAATCGCAAAGTCTTCGAGGCGTTGATCAAGTGCGGTGCGCTCGACTCGTTGCCCGGTAACCGCGCGCAGCTGCTCGACGCACTCGATCGGGCGATCGAGCGTGCGGCTCGTGCCGGGCGCGATCGCGAATCGGGTCAAGCTTCGTTGTTCGGCGAAGTCGAGGCGGACCACGAACATCTCAAGCCGCAACTGCGCAACCTGCCCGCGCCGCCGGTTCTCGAGCAGCTCGCGTGGGAGAAGGAGACGCTGGGAATTTTCGTGTCGGGTCACCCGCTGGCCGACGTCGCTGAAGCGCTGGCGCGCGGCGGCGCGTTGCCGATCAAGGAATTGCGCGGGCGGGGCGACGACGAGCAGGTGACGGTCGCGGGTATGCTGACCGCGGTGCGTCGCACGTTGACGAAAGCTCAGCAGCAGATGTTGATCGCGACGATCGAGGACATGAGCGGCAGCGTCGAGTGCATCGTGTTCCCCAAGACCTACGCGCAGTTGCAGGCGGCCTTCGTGCCGGACGCGATCGTGACGCTGAAGGCGCGGGTCCGCCTGCGCGAGCGCCGTGGAACGCTGCCGGGCGACGACGCGCCGGTCGAGCTCTCGTTGACCGTCAACGAAGCCAAAGCGTTCGAGCGGCGGCAGATCCCGCCGCCGCCGACCGGCTGGCACGTGACGGCCTCGCGCAAGAAACAGATCGACGCTCTCGACGACCTGTTGCGCGAATCGCCGGGCGCGGTGCCTGTCGTGCTCCACATCGGCGAGCACGCCGAGCGACTCGCGGGGGGAATCTCGAACAGCACCTACGTCCGTCACGAGCTCGAGTCGATCTTCGGCGGCCCGAGCGTGTGGGAAGGACCTGCCCCGCCCGCGTAAACTCCGGGGGTGAGACTACCTGCCGGCACGCGCGACTGGCTGCCGCCGGAGCTGCAGCGCAAGCGCGCGGTCGAGGCTGTGCTGCGCGGCGTTTTCGAACGCTGGGCTTACGCAGAGATCCAAACGCCAAGTTTCGAGCGCTTCGATGCGCTCGAACTCGGCCTGGGCGACGGGGTCGCGCAAAAGACGTTCTTGTTCAACGACCGCGGCGGGACGCAACTCGCGCTTCGTCCGGAGATGACCACGCCGGTCGCGCGGCTCGTTTCGACCCGGATGCGCGGCGCGCCGCTGCCGATCCGGCTGTCGTACGTGCAAAGCGCATATCGTTACGAGGAACCGCAAGAAGGGCGGATGCGCGAATTCACGCAGGCCGGGCTCGAGCTGATCGGCTCGAGCGGGACCGATGCCGATGCCGAGAGCTTGTTCACGGCGCTCGAAGCGCTCGATGCGCTCGGCCTCGGCGACGCGCGCTTCGATCTCAATCACGCCGCGATCATCGACGGCGTCCTCGCCAACCTGGCTTGGGAGCCCGCTGCGATCGCCGCCTGCAAACGCCTGATCGCCGATCGTAACATCGTCGCGCTGCGCAAGATGCTGAGCGACGGCGGCCGCGCGAAAGACAGTGAAGAACTGGTCGCGCTCGTCATGCTGCGCGGGCGCGAAGAGGTCTTGCAGCTTGCGGCGGCGCGCTGCTCGACGGCCGAGGGTCGCGAAGGCATCGAGCGGTTGCGCGAGCTGCTCTCGCGCGCCGATCGGCTCGGATTCGGGGAGCGGCTCGCGGTCGATCTTTCCCTCTTGCGCGACGTGTCGTACTACACCGGCTTCATCTTTGAAGGCTTCGCGGGCGAAGTCGGTTTCGCGCTGTGCGGTGGCGGGCGCTACGACTCGCTGCTGCCGCGCTTCGGCTTCGATGCCGGCGCCGTCGGCTGGTCGGTCAACGTCGAGCGTTTGCTGATCGCGCTCGAGCGCCGCCACACTTCTCGTTTCGGTGATGCTCCGGCGGTCGACGTGCTCGTCAGCGGTTCGGACGTCGTCGCGGCGCGCGAGCGAGCGGCGGGCAAAATCGTGCGCATCGATTTCGAAAGCCGCAGCGAAGGCGAGCTGCTGAGCGCGGCGCGCGCCGCGCGCATCCCGCGCGTCTTGATCGCGCGCGGCGCCGAGGTGCGCGAGCTGAAGGTCGAATGGTGAGCCCGCTCGTCGTCGCGATTCCGAAAGGCGCGCTCTACGCCGAGTCGGCTGCGCGCTTGCGCGCCGCCGGACTCGAGGTGCCGGAGGATCCGGGGCGCAAGCTCGCCGTGGATTGCGGCGACGGGACTCGAATCTTGCTCGTGAGGCCGACCGACGTTCCCGCCTACGTCGAGTTCGGGGCGGCCGACTGCGGCGTCGTCGGCGCCGACGTGCTCTGGGAAACCGAACGCCACGTCTGCGAACTGGCCGATCTCGAATTCGGCGCTTGCCGCCTGGTCGTCGCGGCGCGGCGCAGCGACCGCTACCACGAAGGTGCCCAACTTCCGACGTTCTTGCGCGTCGCGACGAAATTCGAGCGCACCGCCGAGGCCTTTTTTGCCGAACGCGACGTGCCGGTCCAGTTGATCAAACTGCACGGGTCGGTCGAGTTGGCGCCGCTCGTCGGGCTCGCCGACCTGATCGTCGATTTGGTTGCGAGCGGCAAGACTTTGCGCGAACACGACCTCGCGATCGTGAACGAGATCGCGCTCTCGACCGCGCGCTTCGTCGTCAACCCGATTCGCTTTCGCGTCAAGTACCACGCCATCACGGCGCTGCTCGGGCGGCTCGATCCGCGCGCCGTGCCTGCATGAAGATTCTCGACGCGAGCGACGCCGAGGCGCTCGCGGGACTGTATGCTGCGGGTTGGGATCCGCCGGAGGCCGTGCGCGCCGGCGTCACCGAGATCTTGGCGGCGATTCGCGCGCGCGGCGACGAGGCGCTGCTGGCGTACACGCGCCGTTTCGACTTCCCCGGCGCAGCGCTCGCGACCCTCGCGATCGAGATTCCGAACGCGCGGGATGCGCAGGAGCTCGTTCCGCCGGAAGTTGCCGAAGGCTTGAGGCTGGCGCGGAGTCGCGTCGCGGCCTTTCACGAACGGCAACTGAACGGAGATCTCGAGTGCGTCGAGTCCGACGGGTCGCGCAGCGCATTGCTGGCGCGTCCGCTGAGCGCGGTCGGCGCGTACGTTCCGGGCGGTACGGCGTCGTATCCCTCGAGCGTTATCATGACGGCGGTTCCGGCGAAGGTCGCGGGCGTACCGCGGCTGGTCGTGACGACGCCGCCGGGAGGCGACGGTCGCATTTCTCCGGCGGTCCTGTTTGCGTGCAGCCTCTGCGGGGTCGACGAGCTTTACGCTGCCGGCGGCGCGCAGGCGATCGGCGCGCTGGCCTTCGGGACCGCCTCGATCCCGCGCGTCGACAAAATCGTCGGTCCGGGTAACGTCTGGGTCACTGAAGCGAAGCGTCAAGTCTTCGGGCTATGCGGGATCGACGGACTCGCCGGGCCGTCGGAGGTCCTCGTCGTCGCCGACGCCGCCGCGCGCCCGGAGTTCGTCGCCGGTGAACTGATCGCGCAAGCGGAGCACGATCCGCTCGCGCGCGTCGCGGCGGTTTCGCAGGACCGCGCGATTCTCGAGCGCGTCGCGGCGCTGCTGGACGGACCCTTCGCGAGCGCAGCGGGGCGGAACGAGATCGTCGCGCGCGTCCTGGCCGAACGCGCTTATCTCATTCACGCGCGCAATCGCGCCGAAACGCTGGAAGTGATCGATCGTTTCGCGCCCGAGCACCTCTCGATTCAAACGCAGGACCCGGCGGCATGGCTCCCGGACGTCGCGCACGCCGGAGCGATCTTTCTCGGTTCCGAGACGCCCGTCGCAGCGGGCGACTACATCGCAGGCCCCAGTCACGTGCTGCCGACCTCGGGCGCCGCGCGTTTCTCGTCGGGATTGCGAACGGCAGACTTCATGCGCACGATGTCGGTCGTCGAAAACAGCCCCAGCCGAATGCGAGCCGACGCAGCGCTGCTCGCAGCGCTCGCGAACTTCGAAGGGCTGCCGGCGCACGCGCGCACGGCGCGTCTCCGCGAGGAAAGCAGATGAACCGGCCCAAAATGGTCGCGCTCGATCTCGACGGAACGCTCGTCGAACCACTCAAACCGGTGCGCCCGCGGGTCGTCGCAGCGGTACGGGCCGCTTGCGCCGCGGGCGTGCGCGCGACGATCGTGACGGGGCGGATGTACGTCGGAACCGAATCTTTCGTGCGCTTGCTCTCGATCGAAGGGCCGATCATCTGTTACCAGGGAGCGGTCATCGCCGATGCGGTCAGCGGCCGATTCGAGCGCGAGATCGCGCTGCCGAACGCCGTCGCCTTGCGCATTTACGACGCGGCGAAGCCGCGCGGCTACCACGTGCAGTTCTATCGCGAAGATCGTTTCTACGTCGAGCAGCGCAACGCATATTCCGACCTGTACGCGCGCATTTCGGGAACCGAGCCGGTCGTCGTGGCCTCGCTGCCCGAAGCCTTCGCGGGCCGCGACAGCACCAAGGTCAACATCGTGACCGATCCGGAGAAGACGCCGGAGTGCTTGAGGCTCATGAAAGAGGTTTGCGGCGACGATGCCTACGTGACGCGCTCGAACCCCGAGTTCGTCGAGATGCTCTCTCCCAAGGTCGACAAGGGCGAGGCGCTCGCGCTGATTGCGAGCGAACTCGGCATCCCGCTCGCGGACGTCCTCGCGATCGGCGATTCGTACAACGACGTTCCGCTCTTGCGCGTCGCGGGTTTCGGCGTCGCGATGGGGTCTGGTCCCCCGGAGCTCAAAGCCGAAGCGGATGCGGTAGTGGGCGACGTCGAACACGACGGAGTGGCAGAAGCGATCGAGCGTTTCGTCTTGGCGCCGCCGGACACTCGAAGCATGATCGGATGAGTTCTAGGCCGCTTCAACTTCGGCGCCGTTCGAAACCTTCGATCGGTGCACGCGCGCGCAGGTATTGGATCCCGGCGATTCTCGCGATCGCGATCGTGGCGAGTCTGGGTTGGGCCCTGGCGGCGGCGCCGATGTTTCATCTCTCGAGCGTCGAAGTGACGGGACTCGGTCGCGTTTCGCGCGAGGACGTTCTGGCGCGTGCCGCCTTGAATCCGAACGAGAACGTTTGGCTCAGTGACACGCGCGCAGCGGAACGCCGCATTGAAGGGATTCCGTACGTGCTGACGGCTCGTGTCAGGCGCCGCTTTCCAGCGGCCGTGAACATCGTCGTCACCGAGCGCACTCCGGAAGCGTGCGTGCAGGACGGTCGCGCGCGCGAGCTGACGGTGGACGGAACGCTGCGCGTGCTCGAGAGCGGCTGCGCGAGTGCTCCGGGCCTCAGATATCTGACGCGCGACGCGCTCGCGGCGCAGCCGGGCGATTTTCTGACCGACCCTGCGATCGTAGGGTTGCGAGACGAGGCGCAGGCCCTCGTAACGTTCGCGAGTCCGCCCGCTGGAGATGCTGCACCGGCGCTGCACTTTACGAGCTTTTCGCTCGACCCGGCCGGGCAGCTCGATGCAACGCTTGCCGGCGGCGTTCGCGTGCACTTCGGCGACGACGATGCGCTGGCGGAGAAGGAACGGCTCGTCGGACCGATCCTTGCGTCGCTCGGAGCCCGCGCGGCGAACGTCCGCGCGGTCGACCTGCGCGCGCCGGCGACCCCGGTTGTGGAATTTCGTTAGAAGCTTACCGCCCCCGGTTATCTGAGCGTGCGGGCGGCGTTGTCCAGCGACTGGTGGGCCTTTGCACCGATCGATTCCACGCGCGCTCGCTGAGCAGCTTCAGCTTCGAGTTCTTGCTGTGACTGCGGCGCCGTTCGCAGAACGACGGTGCGGCTCGCGCCGTCCCACGCGACGTACGCGCCGATGGCTTCCGCGAAGGCGCGCAACGGAAAGTACACCAATCCGTCAACGACCCGCGTGGGCACACTCAACGTGCTCGCATTGGTCGTTGGAGGGCCGAGAGCGTCGAGCGTGGTCGAGGTTCGCGTCGTCATCACGAAAAGCTGATTTCCAAGCGTATTTGAAGCCCAACGTAGCTCGCTCTTCGGATAGAGGTGTCCCACGGCAACCGAGACCGTGCGCGTCGATGCGTCGTACGCCAATCCCGCGCGCATCGCGGTGAAGAGCCTCTGGGCGGGATTGTCCACCGACGAGCCCGGGCGCGCTGCGCCAAGCGTCACGTTGTGGGGCGTCAAGGCCACCAACACGCGGCCGTCCAGGAGAAGCGGGCGCAGGCCGTGCACCGTTCGATCGTTGTACAGAATCGAGATCTCGTTGGCGTTCTGAGCAGCGCCAGCCCTGGCGGCAAGCCACAACGCGAGCGCCGCGGAGAGAGTGGCGGAACGGCGGATGAAGTGCCCGCGCGAGAGGTCCACGGCTCGATCCTTCGGCCCACGAGCGCTCGCCGCCCGGGTAATTCGCAGGTCCCCACCGGCGGCTCGCAGCCTGTGAACAGCCTTATAGACACAATATATACAAGGAACCGGGATGGCGGACCACAATATATGGGGGTATGCCGGAGCTGCGGGCGACTCGGCCCGTTTTGCGTTTGAGATGGCGGGCGTGGTGATGACGAAATCCTCACCGGGTGTCACCATCGCCGGTCTCGACATCGGCACCACCAAGACGTGCGCCGTCGTCGCGACCAGCACGCCCGAGGGACTCGACATCATCGGCGTGGGCGAGGCTCCCTCGACCGGCTTGCGCAAGGGCGTCATCACCGATCTCGAGGAGACGGTCCGGGCGATCGAAGCGGCGACCGAACGAGCCGAGCGGATGGCCGGCGTGCACATCTCGCACGTGTACGTCGGAATCACCGGCGAGCACGTTCAAAGCACGAACAACCGCGGCGTCGTCGCGATTTCCGGCGAAGAGCGCGAAGTCGTGCGTGGCGACGTGCGGCGGGTTGTCGATGCTTCGAAATTGATCGACGTCGGCGCCGACCGGCAGATCATCCACGCCTTGCCGCGTCAGTTTGCCGTCGACGGTCACGACGGCGTTAGCGATCCGATCGGTATGGCCGGTTCGCGTCTGGAAGTCGACACGCACATCATCACCGGCGGCAATACCTTCATCACCAACGTGCTGAAGTGCGTCCACCGGGCGGGGCTCGAACCGGCCGGACTGGTCTTCGAGCCGCTCGCATCGTCCGCCGCGACGCTGCTCGCCGAGGAGAAACACATCGGCGTCGTCTTGCTCGACATCGGCGGCGGAACGACCGACATCGCGGTCTATTCGGGTGGGGGCGCGATCCACACTTCGACGATTCCGGTCGGCGGCAATATTCTCACCAACGACATCGCGCTAGGCTTGAAGACGAGCTTCGCCGATGCCGAGACGCTCAAGCGCACGCACGGTTCGGCGATCGCCGATCAGCACGGCGAGGCCGAGTTCGTCGTGAAGACGCTCGACGGACGTACGACGCGCTCGGTGACGCGCGCACAGCTGCGCGCGATCGTCGCGCCGCGGCTTCTCGAGATCTTCCGCTTAGCCAAAGGACAGATTTCCGAAAAGATTCCGCGCGACGTCATGCTGGCCGAAGTCGTCTTGACCGGCGGCGGCGCGCAGCTTCACGGGATCGAACAAGCAGCTTCGGACTATTTCGGTTTGCCGGCACGAATCGGCGTTCCGACCGCAATCGGCGGTCTGACCGATGCCGTGCGAAACCCCGAGTACGCGACGGCCGTCGGACTCGTGCTCTTCGGGCCCAAAGGCGACGGCGCCATCTGGAACAACGGACGGCGGCTCAGTCCGTTCGCACGCGTCACCTCGTGGTGGGGTGATTTCTGGAACTAGGCCGCGCGGACCACGACCGCCGGAAACACCAACTCTCGTTCTTTACGGAGGGCTCGATGGCCGAGTCGAAACGCTATAACCCCGAGCACGCCGCCACGATAAAGGTTTTGGGAATTGGCGGCGGCGGCTGCAATGCGGTCAACCGGATGATCGAGGCGGGTCTCGCCAACGTCGAATTTTTTGCGATCAATACCGACGTCCAGGCGCTGCGCGGCTGCAAGACGTCCAACACCGTCCAAATCGGAAGCGGCCTGACGCGCGGGTTGGGAGCAGGTTCGAATCCGGAGATGGGCCGCGAAGCCGCCGAGGAATCGCGTGAAGACCTGGCGATGATCCTCGACGGCGCGGATCTCGTCTTCATCACCGCGGGAATGGGCGGCGGAACCGGGACCGGCGCGGCGCCGGTGCTGGCGGAGCTGGCGCGCGAATCCGGCGCGCTGACCGTCGCCGTCGTCACCAAGCCGTTCTCGTTCGAAGGCCGCAAGCGCATGCTGCTGGCGGAGCGCGGCGTCGCCGACCTGGAAGCGAAGGTCGATACGATGATCACGATTCCCAACGAGCGCATCCTGCAGATCATCGAGAAGAAGACCCCGCTGCAAGAGGCCTTCGCATACGCCGACGACGTCCTGCGGCAGGGCATTCAGGGCATCTCCGACCTCATCACGCAGCCGGGCCTCATCAACCTCGACTTTGCCGACGTCAAGACGATTATGACCGATGCCGGCAGCGCGATGATGGGCATCGGCGAGGGCACCGGCGAGCATCGCGCCGCCGACGCCGCGCAGAAGGCGATAGCCTCCCCCCTCTTGGAGACGACGATCGAGGGTGCGCGAGGTGTGATTTTCAACATCACCGGCGGCCCGGATTTAGCGATGTACGAGGTGAACGAAGCTGCGGAAATGATCTCGCGCGCGGTGGATGCCGAGGCGCAGATCATCTTCGGTGCATCGATCGATCAAGCGATGGGCTCGAAAGTCCGCGTGACCGTGCTGGCGGCCGGATTCGGTGCCCGCCGGAACGGAAGTGCGGCGGGAGGAGCGTTCAATTTTGCCGGTGGTGAGTTCGAAAAGGTGGCGCCCATCAACATGGACGACATCGAAGTGCCCGCCTTTCTGCGCTACCGCAGCTAGGGGCTCGCTCTCAACGGCTGCGTGGGGGAACCAAGCGTCCGCCGCGAGGAAAGAGCCTGCCCTACGGCAGGCTCTTTTCGCTTGGCTACTCCCTAGGAAGGCTCTCACAACCCCAGCCATGCCATCCGATAGAATACTATCCATATGAAGTATGCGAAGTTTGCGGGCATCGACGACGCCCAGCAGGCGGTCTTTTTTGCGCTTCCCTTCGCATGTCTTTTCACAACCCTCGCACTCGTAGGCGCGGCTTTCGTCTTTTGCGCCGAGCGGCTTGGAAGTGCGTCGATCGATATGGTCCTGATGGTCGGCGGCGCGCGGGCCTCGCTGGCGGTCTTAGCCGTCGTCGTCTTCGCGGTTGCCTGCGGCCTGCTATTGATGGCAAACCGCTCGGCCGTGATTCGCGTTGCGCTGATTTTGCTCGCGTTCTTACCGACGGCGCCGCTGCTCGGTGCGCTGTTCATCATGCGGACCAGCGGCTACGCCTACCACTTCTGCGGAATCTAGAACTCTAACCAGCAGCCCCAAGCCGCGCTCGGCGCGGGAATGGGCCGTCCGGAGATGCGCGAAAAGAGCCGCATGACGACTTCAACGCGAGTCCTCGGCGAGGTCTCCGCTCGCGCGATCGAGATCCGGCGCGACATCCATCGTTTCCCCGAGCTTGGCTTCGAAGAGGAACGCACGGCGCAGATCGTCGAGCGCGAGTTGAGCGAGCTCGGCATCGAGCACCGCCGGATCGCCCAGACCGGCGTCGTCGGCGTGATCCGCGCGCCTTCGGAAGGTCCCGTCGCCGGGTTGCGGGCCGATATGGATGCGTTGCCTCTGACCGAGCGTTCCGGCGAACCGTTCGCATCGGAAGTCGAGGGCAAGATGCACGCGTGCGGACACGACGCGCACACCGCCATGCTGCTCGGCGCGGCGCGCGTCCTGCAAGCGGAACGAGCCACGCTGGGCGGAAGCGTCACGCTGCTGTTCCAGCCCGCGGAAGAAGGCCCCGGCGGTGCTCTGCCGATGATCGAAGCCGGTGCGATGGACGATCCGAAGATCGATGCGGTTGCAATGTTACACGTCGACTCGCGTCTCGACACCGGAACGATCGGCGTAATGGGTGGTGTCGCGAACGCCGCCGCCGATGAGTTCCACATTTCGATCGAAGGTCAGGGCGGTCACGGCGCGTCGCCGCACACCGCTGTCGACGCCATCCCGTGCGCCGCGGCGATGGTGTTGGCGCTTCAGAACATCGCCGCGCGTGAAACCGATCCGATGAAAACCGTCGTCGTGACGATCGGAACGATCCAGGGCGGTTACCGCAACAACATCATTGCCGATCGCGTCGCCTTAACGGGAACGTTTCGCTCGCAAGACCCGGCCGTGCGCGACGGTCTCGAACGAAAGGCCCGGCGCATCATCGAAGGTGTCGCCTCGGCGTATGGCACGCGTGCAACGCTCAAAGTTATCTACGGCTATCCACCGGTCGTAAACGATGCGGGGTTAGCTGCTTCGTTTCGCAGTTACCTCGAGAGCGAGACGGACTTCGCAGTCGCGGAGCCGGTGGCGACGATGGGCGGTGAGGACTTCGCGTACTTCGCGCAGCGCGCTCCGGGTTTGATGTTGCGCTTGGGAATTCGCAACGAAGCGGCCGGCTCGATCCATCCAGGCCACAGTGCACTGTTTCGAGTCGACGAGCGGGCCCTCGCATACGGAATCGAGACGCTCGTGGCCTTTGCTCGCGGGGTCGGCAGTGGACGAGTGGCCGGCTCGCCCTAGCTGTAGTGGCTTCGAGCGAGACGACCCCCAAGATGTAGTGGCTCTGCGCAGGGCGCAAGCCGACCGGCGCGGAACGCTCGGGGGAATGGCGGTCACCCAGTTCTCGCCCGAGCGCCAAGCGCACGAGGCGGTTCACCGCAGCCTCGATCTGGCGACTTCGCCCGAGGCGGCCTTCGCGCTCGTCTGCGAAGTCGAGAAGTGGCCGGTTTGGCTTTCGTTCCTGCGAAGCGCCCGGGTGGTTGATAGTGCCGGCCCACTGTGCCTCGGCAGCGAGGTCGCACTGCGCAGCGCGATCCCCGGCGAGGATGAGGAACTCTACGAAGTCGATCGCTTCCTCGAAGGGCACATGGTCTCGCTCGTGGGCGCATACTCGGTCAGGCGGCGCATCGACGTCCGGATCGAGCGCAAAACGGACCGCTCGAAGATCGTCGTGCGGGTCGACTACCCGGCCTACGGTGGGATGCTGGGGGCATTGATCGATCGTCTGACCGCGCGCCGCAAGCTCGACCAGGCGCTGGGCGATTCGCTGCTCCACTTCAAGGGGCTCGTCGAGTTCCGCGACGCAACCGAAGACCGGCTTATCGACTTCTAGATTTTAGCAGTCGTTGACGCGAAGTGCTAAATCTGGCATAGTCGACGGAGCTTCCAGTCCATCGCTCTTCGGGAGAGTAAGGTTGCCGATCTACGAGTACGAGTGCCAAAAGTGCGGAGTGGTCACCGATATCCGCCACGGGTTTAAGGAAACGACGAACGAGGCGTGCCCAACCTGCGGCGGCGCTCTGGCGCGGCGCTTCAACCCGGCTGGAATCGTGTTCAAGGGTTCGGGTTTCTACGTCACCGACTCGAGAAAAGCAAACGGAACGGCCTCCGAGAGTACTCCCGCTTCGGCCGAATCGAAGAGCGACTCCGCGCCGGCCGAGTCCAAGAGCGAGTCCAAGAGCGAGTCCAAGAGCGAGTCGAAGAGCGAGCCTAAAAGCGAGCCCAAGAGTGACGGCGGAACGAAGCCTGCGAAGAAGAGCGAAACCGCCGCGTAAGGCAACGTGGCTTCGCTGATTTTCCTGGGCGTCGCCGTGGTGGCGGCGCTGGCCCTGATCGGGACCGGGTTGTACCGGCTCGTCGTGGCGTTTTTTGCGCTGGAGAAGCGCACGCATCTCTTCGACGAGCGACCGATCTACGCGCAATTCGCGGCGACGGGAGCGCGTATCGACACGGTGAGCCGTGAAATCGAAAGCCTGCCGCAGCTTTGGACGCGGGCGCGCCTCGCCATCGTCGCGATCGAGCAGAGCCGCTCGCGTCTGCGCAGCGCGGCGCGCGGCGTTACTTTCGCGGCGCGCATGGCGCGCGCCGTTTGGAACGGTCCGAAACGCCCATAGTGGCCTGTAACGCAAGGATCTATGGCGTTCTCGCTCGTCTTTTCGGCTGGCTCTTCGTCGCTGCGTCGGTCACAATGCGCTGCATTGCTCCCTCCTCGCTCCTCGATCCAACCAAAAATCCTTCGCGATCTCACCAAAGAACCTCGCGTTACAGGCCACTAGTGGGCCAGGGTTTGAACCGCGCGCCAGCGCCCGACGAAATCGGGAAAGCTGACCGCGATGCATTCCCGGTCGTCGATTTGATGTGGCCCGGAGGGGGCCGCAAGGGCCGCAATCGCCATCGCGATGCGATGGTCACCGAACGTCCGCAGAACCCGATCGGGGCGGCGCGCCGTTCCGCCGGCTATGTCGAGACCGTCCGGATGCTCCGCGATCGTGACGCCGCAAGCGCGCAGGGTTTGTGCGATCGTGGTAAGGCGATCGGATTCTTTGCCGCGTAAATCGGCCGCGTCTCGAATCTCGGTGGTGCCCGTTGCGTGGGCGGCGGCAACGGCGAGAATGGTGACTTCGTCGATAGCCCTGCCGACGAGCTCACCGTCGAGTCGCGTTGCCGCGAGCGGGCGGTAGCGCACGCGCAGATCGGCGACGGGCTCGCCGTCGAGGTCGCGCGCGTTCGAAAGGGTCAGGTCGGCGCCCATCGCGCAGAGAGCGTCGATGAATCCGGTTCGGGTCGGGTTGACGCCGACCTCGCGCACCGTCAGATCGCTGCCGGGCGTTATCGCCGCGGCGGTTACGAAGAAGGCTGCTCCGGAGAGATCGGCCGGGACGCGCACGCGACGCGCAGTTAAGGTGCCGGGTTCGAGTTCGATCGTGCGCCCGTCGAAATCGATCGTCCGGCCGAAGTGACGCAACATGCGCTCGGTGTGGTCGCGCGAGAAACGGTCTCCCGTCACGCGCACGCGCCCGTGCGCGTTGAGGTTGGCCAAGAGGATCGCAGACTTCACTTGCGCCGACGCGATCTCGAGCGCGAAGTCGCCGCCCGCCGGGGTGGCGAATCCGTGAACCGACGCGGGTAGCCGGCCTCCATGCGTCTCGACTTTGGCACCCATCGCTCGCAAAGGGCGCGCGACGCGCTCCATCGGACGACGCCGCAGCGACTCGTCACCGTCGAAACGTGCGCTCAGGCCGTTCCCCGCGCAGAGCCCCATCAACAATCGCGCGGTCGTTCCCGAATTGCGTGCGTCGATCGTATGCTCGGGATTACGCAGTGCTCCGCCTTGGACCACAAATGCGTCGCCGTCGTCGCGGACGCTCGCACCGAGTTGGACGATCGCATCCCGCGTCGCGAGAACGTCGGCGCCGCGATTGGGCGCTTCGATCGTCGACGTCCCGTCCGCCAACAACGCCAGCATCAGAGCACGGTGCGAAATCGACTTGTCGCCGACCACTCGCAACTCGCCGCGCACCGGCCCGGCATCGAAGATCTCCGGAGTATACTGCAACGTCACTCCGGCGAAAGCGTCTCTAGGGAAGGTGGGATTCGAACCCACAAGAGCGTAAGCTCAATCGCTTTTGAGGCGATCGCGTAGACCGTTCCGCCACTTCCCCTCATCGGGCGCTGTTCGCGGGCGTGGGCGCCTGCCCTTGCGCGAGGGGGCGTGCGCCGATGGGCGAGGCCGCGGCAGTCTCGGCGGCCTTGCCCAACATGGCACGCGCCGCGTCGAGCGAGGGGGCGATGAAGAAGCCGTATTCGACGTGGCTGGTCACGTTGGGCGCAAGTGTCAGGCGTGCGACGACCGAGTGCTCCTGCTCGAGAACCTCGGCCTGCGCGATCGTCTTCGGTCGCCAAGCGATCGTCGCGAGTTGGTGCGCCGCGTCGTCGTAGTAGCCAAAGGCCGTTCCCGCGATACGCCGCTCGGCGTGTGCTACAAACGGTTCCGGATTCGGCGTAAGCAACAGCGTCGTGTGCATGTCGAGGGCACTACCGAGCGCGAGCGAGCAGACGCTCACGGCCGCGACGGGCGTTGCCGTGCGCTCGTTGTCCGAGAAGACGACGTTTTCATCGACAGAGAACGTCCGGGCGCCGGGAGCGAGCGAGACGCTGCGCGTGAACGTGGCCCTCTGCAGGCCCTTCACCGAGCCGGGTCGCGTGACGTCCGGCGCCGTGTAGGAGAACACGACGGTGGCGCGCGTGGCATCCTGAAATTCGCTGACCACGCCGTAATGCCGGTTGAACATACCTGCCGGGAAATCGTGCGTATACTTGGCGATCCGGTCCGTGCTCGAGAGCGGCGGTTCCGGAAAGACGTCGTCACGCAGCGCACCGACGGACGTGAAAACATTGGCGCGCGTTGCAAGGTCCTCGAAGATAAAAGCTCGCGCTCCGGCTTCGGACTCGAGGACGATTCGCACGAGCGCGTTCTCGAGGACGACCGTGTCGTCGCCGTCGCGGTAAACATCGCGGTGCTCGACGGTGGCGAGGTCGGCAGCAAGTGGCGCGCGGTAGGGTCCGTAGGGCGCAGGCGGAAGGATCGCATCTACCCGGACGGGCAGCGCGTCAAGCGCTCGCGCTTGCGGCATCGGTAGGCTCGGCCCGGGCCGCGCGAGCAAGACCGAAGAGCCGCTGTCGTACTCCAGGCGGCAGGTGCCGGACGGCGAGTCGCTCGTTCCCGCAGGCTGGGCCTCGAGCCACGCCTGGAGCGGACAGTCGGTGTAGAGGAGCCGCCGTCCGTCCGAGGAGCGCAAGCCGATTGGTGAGATGACCACGTCGCGCGCCGGAATCAAGAGGTTCCGCAATACGACGCGCCGCTTTCGATCGATGCGCACGACGACGTTACGCAGTGCGAGAGGCAAGTGGTTGTAATTCGGCATGAAAAGGTAGCCGTCGAGTTGGCCGTCATGTGAACGCGCGAACGTCGCGCCCGGTGCGTTGAGCACGACGGGGTCGATGCCTGATGCGAGCAGAGCGGCATGGAGGTCGCTTCGATCGCGCCCGGCTCCGATGACGGCAGTGTGTCCGCCAATCGAATGAAACCGCTTTAGTTTTTCTGCAACCGATGAAACGAACGACGGGAGCCGACCATTGGGGTTTTGCCAAGCGGGGATCACGATGACACGGTACGCTGCCAGTTCCGCATCGCTGCTGTAGCGCAAGTCGACGAGCCGGCAAGTCAGCGACAAAGCGCGACAGGCCTGCTGCACCTCGAGCGTGCGATTAGTGATGAGCCCGACGTCTGCATCCGAGGGCGGCGTATCGCCGTATGCGTCCACCGTGTAGGCAATTGCGAGATCCGCCACCGGCTCCGATGCAGCGAGGCTGCGGCCGAAACGCGCGATGAAGTGACCGAAGGCCGCCGTCGGCACCGCACGCGGCGCCGGCGTACCGTCGAGCTGGAGCGCGGCATCCCAGGCATAGAAGCTGTTGGCGAACGGCGCTTCCATCCCGGCCGGGTAGAGTGTGTCTTGCGCCGGGAAGTTGACGAGGCCGCGAACGCCCATTCCGAGGAGCGTGCTCATCGCGAGCAGCGTATTCGACGGATCGGCCGGACGCGGGCGGATGTCGCCCGGCTGTAGGAGCCAACCGGCTTGGAACTCGCTGAGCATGAGCGGCTGATGGGGTCGCGTCTGCAAGAGCCCCGTTGAGAACTCGAGTTGCGCGCGATCGTGTTCGCCAAGCTCGTAGGCATCGCTTTGATACCAGTTCCCCATCGCCCAGACAGGCGACGAAGCCGTGACCTTCATTTGATACGTGTTGATGAAGACCGGCTCGAGAGGTCCGGTAACGCCGTGCACCACGCTTTCGAGCCATCGCAGGTAAGCGGTCAGATGCGGCGCCGGCCAGGTTTGGTTATCGAGATAGGCGCCTTGATCGTCGTCAAGGGCCACGGCAATGACGAGCCCGGAATCGGCGTCGAACTCGTGCAGCGCGCGCTCGAGCCAGCGCTTCGCATAGTAGAGGTGGGTAGCGTTGGTGAGCCACTCTTGGGCGGCGTCGTCGGAGTGGGCGTTCTGCAGCGTAGCGGTCGGCGGGTAGCGGCCCTCGAGCAGGTCGTGCAGCGGCATGCCGTATTCGGGACGTTGCAACAACCAAGCCGGATAGCCGCCGTTTCGCCACTCGTTGCGGATAACCGGACCGGGACGCAGCACGATGTGGAAGCCGAAAACCCGCGCCAAACGGAGCACCTCGCGCAGATCGCGGCGCGGGCTCGTGTGGCCGTCGAAATCGAACTGTCCGTCGGAAAGCTCGTGCCAGTTCCAAGGCACGTAGAGGTCAAGCGTGTTGATGCCCAGAGCGCGCAGCGAGCGCATCGAGGGTTCCCAGCGGTCGCGTGGCAGGCGCTCGTAAAAAAAGGCAGCCCCGTACACAAAAAAAGGCTTACCCGCAACGGTGAAGATTGGAACGCCGCGGCGCTCGACGATCGCGCTCGAACCCCACGCCGCCGCGGCCGGTCGCACCAAAGCGAGCAGAACGACGAATGCGACGCCGAGCGTGCCGGCGGCTTTGAGGGCGAAGGGCCATTCGGAACGGAGACGTGCGCGCACGAAGTACAGCGCGACGCCCGCGCCGAGCGTCAGCAGGCCGTACGCAATCGGGCCGAGGCCTGCCGAGAAGAAGATGTACACCCAACCGGCGCCCGCAAGCAGGGCAGGGACCGGATACAGCCACATTCGGTACGGCGCGACGACACCGCGCGCGCGCAGCACGAAGAGGATCGCGACTTGCGCCAAGTTTTGGATGACGACGGTCGCTGCCGTCAGGGCCGCGATCACGTCGCCGAGTTTGAAGAAGCATGCGGGTAACGCGAGTAGTCCTAAGGTCAGCAGCGCGACGTGCGGAAAGCGACCGCGCCGCTCGAGCGCAGCGAACGGTCGCAGAAAGACGCCGTCGACCGCGGCCGCATAGGGAATGCGCGAACCGCCGAGCAGATTGCCGAACGTCGAGGCAAACGCGGTAACCAGAATCGCGACGGTGCCGATGCGCGCGGCCCAGATACCCCAAGTCCGTTCGAGCACCGTCGACGCGACGAAGTTGGCGGCGGCCGGGGCCGCTCCGCCGGGCGTTGCCGGCACGAGTTCCTGCCAGCGCACGACGCCGAGCACGCCGAGCTGAAGCGCGATATAGAGCAGCGCTATCCCAATCACCGAGATGACGATCGAGCGCGGCAAAACGCGCGCCGGCGCGCGCACCTCATCGCCCAGCAGACACGATTGCGCGTAGCCGTAGTAGTCGTAGAGCGTAATGACGAGCGCCGGGCCGAGACCGGCCAGCAACGCGGGTCCGAGCGACGCGGAGTGGTCGAACGAGAGTGCTTGCGCTACGTTGAGGTGCGCCGACGCGGCAGCGATGATTGCGCCGAGCGTCGCGATCGCGATGGCGGCGAACGCAAAACTGGTCGCGCCGACTGCGCCGATCGGGCGATAAAGCAGCGCCAGGGTAAGGATGCCGACCGCGGCGGCGACGATGCCTTGCGCGTGTGCGTCGCTCGCCAAAACGGGCCAAAGATATGCGGCATACTGAGCAAATCCGATGTATCCCGTCGCCAGGATCAAGGGAAGCGACAGAACCGTTTGCCAGGTGAAGAGGAACGCGAAGAGACGGCCGGATCGCTGGCGCCCGAAGGTCTCGAGCAAATAGACGTACGTCCCGCCCGAGCCGGGAAACTGCGAGGCGAGTTCGGCCCAAATCAACCCGTCGCAGAGCGCGATGAGGGCGCCCCCGATCCAGGCCGCGAGCGCGATGCTTCCGTGAAGGTTCGCGAGGACGAGCGGAATCGTGATCAGCGGCCCGATGCCGATCATCGTGATTACGTTGACCGCAATCGCGCCGCGCAGCCCGAGCCCGCGAATCATTGCCAGGAGCGTTCGTCGCTTTGCGCGCAGTCCATCTCATGTCCAGCAGCGATCTAGCCCGGCTCCTGAACCTGCAGGGTGACCTGCGCATCGATTTCGTCGACTCGGCGGCGCTGAAGGGGAACGCACTCGGCGATCCGGCGCAGCGGCCGGTCGCGGTTTATCTGCCGCCGGGTTACGATGCACAGGGCTCGGGGCGCTATCCGGTGCTCTACGTGCTGCACGGATACACCGGCGACGTCGCGGCGCTGTGTTCGGGCCGTCCCTGGGAAGTCAACGTCTTCCAATGGATCGACCGGTTGATCGCGAGCGGTGCCATGCGCCCCGCGATCCTCGCGGTGGTCGACGGCTTCACGCGCTTCGGCGGCTCGCAGTACATGAATTCGATTCACAACGGGGACTATGCGACCTACGTCGTCCGCGACGTCATCGGCCATGTCGACGCGACCTATCGCGCGATCGCGGCCGAGGGCGGGCGCGCGGTCCTGGGAAAATCGTCGGGAGGATTTGGCTCGTTGCATCTGGTCATGACGCAACCGGGCTATTTCGCCGCTTTTGCTTCGCACAGCGGCGACGCGTACTTTCGCTTGGCTTCGCCATCCTTGTTTGCGCCGGCGCAGCGTACGCTCGAGAAATTCGATGGAGACATCGGTGCCTTCGTAAGCGATTTCGAGGGGAAGCCCAAACGTTCGGAAGCGGAATACTCGACGATGGAGCTCTTGGGCTACACCTCTGCCTACTCTCCGCGCGCGGCCGAACGGTTCGCGCTCGACCTGCCCTTCGACGCAAAGAGCGGCGAGATTCGCGATGACGTGTTCTCGCGCTGGTTGGCCTGCGATCCGGTCGAAATGTGCCTCGGAAAGCAAGCCGAGCTGGCCCGCTTGCGGCTCCGTTACGTCGATTGTGGCCGCAAAGACGAATTCGCGCTCGACATCGGGGCGCGCATCTTGGTCGCCCGCATGCGCGAGATGGGCCTGGCGACGCGCCACGAGGAGTTCGACGACGACCACCGCAACGTCGGGTACCGGTACGCCGTTTCGCTACCGGCGTTAGTCGAGGTCTTGGAGGTTTGATGCGTCTTTTAGGGATCGTGCTGGTACTGGGCTTAGTCTTCCAACTCTCGCCCGCGCTTGCCGACGGGCAAACCTACCACGACAAGAGCATAACGTTCACCGCGCCTGACGACTGGAGCAACCTCAACGTACCGCCGCCGGCGAGCACGGAGGACTCAACGCTGGTCGCGATGTTCGTGAAGGACCCGGGGCACCAGAACGCGCGCGCGATCCAGATCGTCGTCAAAGATTTTGACGGGAGCCTCGATGCGTTCGATAGCGCGTACGAGAAAGAGTTGAAAACAAAGTCCGACAGCACGTTTATCACTTCGAAGAAGGTCACGCTTTCGAACGGCATGCCCGCCTATTGGTTGAAAGTATCGCAGGGATCGGACGTGGGCCAATACACGCGACGCTTCGAGTACGTCATCATCGATCTCAAGCGCGGGATCACGGTGAGCTACATCGGTCGCCAAGGTGATTTCGAAGAGAAGGATGCACAAGCGGCGCTTGCCGGGCTCAGCGTCGTCGCTTATCCCCGCGATCGCTGAAGAGCGACGGGTTCGAGCGACGCCTCGAGCGCCTGACGCAGATCTTCGATGAGGTCGGCGGCGTCTTCGATACCGACGGAGAGGCGCAGCAACGAATCGGTGATGCCGCGGCGCTCCCGCTCCTCCTTTGGAATCGAACCGTGGGTCATGCGCGCGGGATGGCAGATCAGCGATTCGACGCCGCCGAGGCTTTCGGCGAGACTGAAGAGCCGCGTGGTCTTCGCGAGGACGAAGGCGCGCTCGGCCGGGCCGCGCGGAGCGAAGGAGACCATCCCGCCGAAACCTCGCATCTGACGCTTTGCCAGCGCGTGGCCGGGATCGGAGGCTAAGCCGGGGTAGCGAACGATCTCGACGTCGTCGCGCGCATGCAAGAACTCGGCGACTGCTTGTGCGTTGCGCTCGTGTTCGCGCATGCGTAGCGCGAGCGTCTTCGCACCGCGCATCACGAGCCATGCGTCCATCGGACCCGGCACGCCGCCCACCGCGTTCTGGTGGAACTTGAGGCTCTCGGCGATCGCCGGGTCGTTGGTGAGCGCGGCGCCTCCGACCGCGTCGCTGTGACCGCCGATGTATTTCGTAGTCGAATAAACGGAGACGTCGGCGCCCAAGCGGAGCGGCGATTGAAGGTAGGGTGTCGCGAAGGTGTTGTCGACGACCAGTACCTGGCCCGGCCGTTTGAGCGCAGCCAGCGCGGCAATGTCGACCAATTTGAGAAGTGGATTGGTCGGAGTCTCAGCCCAGATGAGCTTCGTTTCGGGACGAAACGCCGCGCGCGTCGCGGCTGCGTCGGCGAGGTCGACGAACGTGAACGTCAACCCGTAGCGAGCGAGCACGCGCGCGAAAAGCCGGTAGGTCCCGCCGTAGAGATCGTCGCCGACAACGACGTGATCTCCGGCCGAGAGCAGGTTCATGACGGCCGAAGTCGCCGCCATTCCGCTTGCGAACGCGCTGCAAAACGCGGCTTCCTCGAGAGCCGCGAGCTGCCGCTCGAGCGCGAGGCGGGTCGGGTTGATCGTGCGGCTGTAGTCGAACCCGCGGTGCTCGCCGATCGCAGTTTGCGTGTAGGTCGAGGTTTGATAGATCGGGACGATCGTCGCGCCCGTCGCCGGATCCGCTTCTTGACCGGCGTGGATCGCCCGCGTCGCGAAGCCCTCGGAACCTGCGCTCACTTCTGCTGGGTCGCGCTGGCCGAAAGAAACGAGATGACGTCTTGGCGCGTCACGACGCCCATGGGGCGACCGCCCTCGGTGACGAGCAGTGCGGCGCTCTCGATCGTCAGGAGTTTGTACGCGCGATCGATCTCCGCCGAGGTTTCGAGCGCAGGGAAGGGCCGGCCCATCACCTCGCGCACCGGTTTGTGGATAAGGTCGGCTTGCGCGAAAACCGCCTGCATGACCGCCACGTCGTTCACGCTGCCGACGATCTCCTGACCGCGGATGACGGGAAGTTGCGAAATCTCGTAACTGCGCAGCAGATCGAGAGCGTGCTTGACGACGTCGTCGTCTTTGACGGTGATTAGCGGCGGCAACGGTTCTTTGCTGCGCAGCACGTCGCCGACCGTGGCTTGGCGCTTCCCTTCGGAGATGAAGCCGTTGGCGATCATCCAGTCGTCGTTGAAGATCTTCGACATATAGCCGCGGCCGCTGTCGGGAAAGATGACGACGAGGATGCTTTCCGGCGGTAAGGTTTTGGCTACTCGCACCGCAGCAACCGCCGCGGTCCCCGACGATCCGCCGACCAGCAAACCTTCCTCGCGCGTGATTCGCCGCGCCATCAAGAAGGACTCGCGATCGGAGACGCGCTGGACTTCGTCGATCACGCGCATGTCCACCGTTTCGGGTAAGTAAGCCATGCCGATGCCTTCGACCGCGTACGACTTCGGAGTGTCGCCGGAGTAGATCGAGCCTTCCGGATCGGCGCCGATCACGCGAATGGCGGGTTGGCGCTCCTTGAGGAAGCGTGCCGTCCCCGAAATCGTGCCGCCCGTGCCGATTCCGGAGACGAGATGCGTGATCGTCCCGGCGGTCTGTTCCCAGATCTCGGGACCGGTCGTGTCGTAGTGCGCGTCGGGGTTGGCATGATTGTGCCACTGGTTGGGCATGAACGCGCCGGGAATCTCGGCGACGAGCCGATTCGCAACGCCGTAGTACGACTCGGGTGAATCGGAGGGTGCGTTTGTCGGCGTGATGACGACGTCGGCGCCGTAGGCTCGCAAGAGGTCGATTTTTTCTTTGGACATCTTGTCGGGCATGACCAGAATGCAGCGGTAACCGCGAATCGCGGCGGCCATTGCGAGGCCGGTCCCGGTGTTGCCGCTGGTCGCTTCGACGATCGTCGCGCCGGGCTTGAGCAAACCGCGTTCTTCGGCGTCGCGCAGCATCGCGACGGCAGGCCGGTCCTTGACGCTCCCGCCCGGGTTGACGTACTCGACTTTGGCGAGCACTAAACACTTCGCGCCGTCGATCACGCGCCGCAGGCGGATCAGCGGGGTTCGCCCCACGGCCTCTAGGGCGCTCTCAAAGTACTGAGCTTTCCGTAGCGCGTCGGCGGTAGCCATCGTTCCTCCCGGCCTCATGGTCGAACCAAAAGCTTCGCTTCCGCGGCTGAATCTCATCGGCGGCCGGGGCGGTTCTATGAGTCGTCACACAGGAGGTTTGAGGTGGCGACCGATTTTACCAGCGGCAAAGACTTTCCGAGGCGCGGCCGCGAGGAGGCGGGCGGGTTCATGTGGCTCCTGCGCGTGTTCGACAAGGCTCGAGCCTCGGCCGGCGGGACGATTCACGATTACATCTATCCGTGCCCGATGGATAAGGGCGTCTTGGAACGCTGGGGGATCACGCCGGCCCAGTTCGACGAAGCCATCCGGAAGCACCGCAGCGACGCCGAAATCTTGGCATGGGTAAGAGAGCGCGTCAGCGACGAGCGGCGAGAAGCGGCCAACGCCTGGCTGCGTAAAGAGAAGAGCGGTAGTTTAGACCGGCAGGATTCCGAAGAAGGCGTTATCGCCGCTTAACTCAAAATCGCGCGAACATGAAAGTTGGCCGATTCTCCCTTGCCGTCGCGCTCGCGTTTTTACTATCGAGTTGCGGCCCCGCGGCTCCGCCGGCCGGCAGCTACGGCACGTTGACCGGTTTCGTGCGGGATGCTGCAAGCGGGCTTCCGATCGCTGGAGCGGTGGTGAGCGTTTCGGTTATTAGCTCGAGCCCAACCGGAACCGACGGAAAATTCACCGTGTACCCGATTCCGCCGGGACCCATTACCGCCGTGACCGCGACGGCGCCAAGTTACCAGCAATACAACAATCCCGCGGGAGGGACGATCGCTCCGGGGCAAATCCTCAACCAAGACGTTCTGATGACGCACACCTGATTGCTCGCGGTCATCGCGCCGGATAAGTTCAAAGGGAGCTTGACGGCGCTCGAAGCGGCGAGGGCAATCGAACGCGGTTTGCAGAAGTCGCTCGGCGCTGCGCTCGAAACGCGCATCGTGCCGATGGCGGACGGTGGCGAAGGGACCGTCGACGCGTTCGTCGCGACCGGCGCGCGTCGCGTGACTCGAACGGTGCGGGGTCCGCTCGGGGCAGAGGTCGAGGCCGGCTTCGCGCTGGCGGGGTCGACGGCGATCGTCGAGATGGCGGCGGCCTCCGGTCTTCCGCTGGTTGCTGCGGAGCAGCGCGATCCACTGCGTGCCAGCAGCTTTGGAACCGGCCAGCTGATCGAAGCGGCGCTCGACGTGGGCGCGCAACACCTCGTCGTCGGCATCGGCGGTAGCGCCACGAACGACGGCGGCGCGGGGTTACTGAGCGCGCTCGGCGCGCGCTTCTTGGATCGCGGCGGTCGCGATTTAGCGCCCGGCGGCGCCGCGCTGGCGGACTTGAAGCGAATCGATCTGAGCGATTTCGATCCGCGGATCGCCGCTCGTCGCATCGAAGTCGCCGCGGACGTCACCAATCCGCTCACCGGCGCGAGCGGTGCGAGCGCGGTTTTCGGTCCGCAGAAGGGCGCCGCTCCCGCGCAAGTGGCGTTGCTCGACGCCGCGCTGACGCACTTCGCGGACGTCGCCGCCGCACTTTTGGGGCGCGACATGCGAGCGGTTCCCGGCGCCGGCGCAGCGGGTGGAGTCGGATTTGCGTTGCTCGCTTTCGCGGGAGCGACGTTGCGGCCGGGCGTCGAGATCGTGGCCGAGCTGCGCGGCCTAAAGCGTGCGCTGGAGGGCGCGCAATGGTGTCTTACCGGAGAAGGCAGTATCGACGCGCAGACGCTCGACGGGAAGACCGTCGACGGCGTCGCGCGCGCCGCGCAAGCTCAAGGGGTGCGCACGATCGCTTTTGCGGGGCGCGTTGAGCCGGGGGCAGCGGCGGAACTGACAGCGCGCGGCGTGACAGTGATCCCGTTGTCCGATCCGCCGCTCGAGCTAACGGAGTCGCTGAGGCGCGCCGCCGAGCTGCTGGAAGCGGCCGCGGAAAAGGCTGGCGAACGCATCGGCCGCGGCGACCTCCAAACTCAGGGGCGCTAGCCGCCGCTCGCGGCTTCTCGCGCCGGCGCCGTCGCCAGGCGCACGAATGACGAGCGTCGCGCAACGTAGTCGTCGACGAGTTTGAGAACGACGTCGGCGAGCCGCTGCGGATCGTGACGAACGGTCTCGGTTTCGCTGATGACGCTGGCGCGAACCACGCGGATGCCGAGCGCCTCGATTGCGGCAGTATCGGGAACGACCGGAACCTGTCCCTCCTCTGCGTACGCTTCGAGCAGGCGTTTCGGCGGCTCTTCGTTGACGACCGCATATTCGCAGACGCGGGCGCGGGCCTGTTCGAGCAGCGTTTTGACATGTTTTGAGGCCGTGAACCCATCCGTCTCGCCGGGCTGCGTCATCACGTTGCAGATGTAGATTTTTGCGCAGTGCGCTTCCGCGACGGCCTGTGCGATACCGTCCACGAGAACGTTCGGAAGAATCGACGTATAGAGGCTGCCGGGACCCAGCACGATGGCGTCGGCCTCTTGAATTGCGGTGACGACTTCGGCGAGGGGTGAAACCCGCGGCGGTTCGAGTTCGAGCTTGACGATCTGAGCGTGGCCGCTCGAAATCGCCGTCTCGCCGCGTGCGATCGTTCCATCGGCATAGGTCGCGCGCAAGCGAACGCGTTCGAGCGTCGAGGGCAGGACGCGGCCCTTGATGTTGAGGACGCGGCTCGATTCCTTGATCGCGCGATCGAAGTTTCCGGTAATGCCGGTCATCGCAGCCAAAAAGAGGTTGCCGAACGAGTGGCCGGTCAGCCCTTCGCCTTCGCTGAAGCGGTAGCGGAAGAGATCGGTGACCATCGCTTCGTCATCCGCCAGCGCGACGAGGCAGTTGCGAATATCACCCGGCGGAAGAATGCCGAGCTCTTTTTGAAGCCGGCCCGAACTGCCGCCGTCGTCGCTCACTGTTACGACGGCGGTGAGGTTCGAGGTGTACCGTTTGAGGCCGCGCAGGAGCGTCGAAAGGCCGGTGCCGCCGCCGATTGCGACGATCTTATAGCCGCGCCGCAAACGCATGTCGAGCAAGGCATCGACGATGTTGTCTTGGCCGCGCGATGATATCGCGCCGACGATCGAATGGATCCACTGGCGCAATCCGAACGCCACGCAAACGGCGCCGGCGATCATGAAAGCGTACGAGAGCCAGGGTAGCGGGACGTCGAAATCATTGAAGAAGGAATCGACGAGCTCGTTGATCCCCATGTTCGAGCCCTCGGCGGTCATCCAGCGCGAGACGCCGTTCACGATCAAGAGCGTTCCGACTACGGTCAACAGAAGCCAGCGCTTTACGCCGAGACCGGGGTAGAGCCAGCGGAAGAAGCGCAGGGGACTCGCGTTCATACGGCCGCTAGTTCGCGGTGCTCGAGCGTTACCTTGAGTCCTTGCCGGGTGCGCAAGTGCGCGCCGATGCGTTCCGCTATATAGACCGAACGGTGCCGGCCACCGGTGCAACCGAAGGCGATCGTCAAGCGCGTCTTACCTTCGGCAACGTAGAGCGGTACGAGGAAGTCGAGCAGCGATTCGAGCCGCTGCAAGAAGCCGCGGGTCTCGGGCTGAGCCTCGAGAAATTTCGCGACCGGTTCGTCGGTGCCGCGGCACTCCCTGAGTTCGGGAACGTAGTATGGATTGGGCAAGAAGCGAACGTCGAAGACGAGGTCGGCATCGAGCGGCAGGCCGAACTTGAATCCAAACGTGACGACGTGCACGGACATCGCGGGCCAATTCGTCTCGTCGCCGAATTTGGCGGCGATCTGCGCCTTGAGTTCGGCGAGCGTCATTTGCGAGGTATCGAGGATGTGCGTCGCGGCCGAGCGGACGGCGAGGAGTTCCCTGCGCTCTCGCGCGATCGCGCCTTGGAGTGCGCCGGCCCCGTCGAGCGGATGCCGCCGGCGCGTTTCGCTGAAACGGCGCAGGAGCGCTTCGTCGCCGGCTTCCAGATAGAGGATTTCAAACGCGATGCCGCGCTCGCGCAGGTGCTGCAAAGCCGTCATCGGGTCGCCGAAAGGTCCTTGCCTGCGCATTTCCAGCGAGAGAGCGAGCTGGTCGACGCCCGCGCTCCGCGCGAGTTCGACGAGCTCGAGCGCAAGTGCAGGCGGTAAGTTGTCGATACAATAGTAGCCCAGGTCTTCGAAAGACTTCATCGCCTGACTCTTGCCGGCGCCGGAAAGCCCGGCAACGACGACGAAGCGGATGGAGCTCACCGATTTCCGCCGGAGCGATCGATCATGAAGCTGTTTTCGCCCGAGAAAGCGAACGCCCTCATTCCGGTCTTGACGCCGATGCTGGAAGAACTGTGGGCAAAGCGGCGCGAGCTGGCAATTAAGCTGCTCGAGCAGGATCCCGCGCTACGCCACGCAGGTTCGCGGACGCCCACTTCCGCCGTCGAGCGGCGAGGGGAAGCGCGGCGGTGCACCGAGTTGAAAGCGGAGATCGTGCGGACGATCAACCGTGTCGAGTCGTATGGTTGCGTCGTCAAGGACCTCAACCTGGGACTCCTCGATTTTCCGGCGCTTCGCGATGGACGGCCCGTCTTTCTCTGCTGGAAAATCGGCGAACCGTCGATCGAGCACTGGCACGGCACCGACGAGTCGTTCGTCGACCGTAAGGAGATCTGAGCCGCGAGGGCGCCGGATTTAGGCCGGCGCCGTTGCAGTCTCGACCTTAATGAAGTCTTCGGCTAGTCCCTGAAGGCGAACGTCGCCGAACTCGACGGTGTACGCGCCGGCGTCGTGGCTCTTGACCTCGCCCGTCTCGGGTACGTTGGCGAGCTGCGGGATTTTCGTGCGGATCTCGTCGGGGAGACGGACCTTGTCGCCGACGTTCAAACCGCCGTGCTCGAAGAGGTTCTCGAGTTCTTCCATCAGCATCGGCAGCGGAATGCCATACCCTTCGCTGACTTGCGCGATGGTTTCAGTCTCGCTGATCGCGCAATTCGAGCATCCACCCAAATGAAACTTGGCAAACACGCGGCGGGCGCCGGCGTGGGTTTTGAAGGCTTGTTCGACGGTTAGGTCTTTGTTGAAATGAGCGCTCAACCAATCTCTCCTGGGAAACGGGCGCGCAGGTGGCGCGCTCGATAATCGTTCCCCAGAACCGCAGGCGCGGCCTGGCCGGTTGCGGCCGCCCGGGCGAGGGGTGAAGCGAAGTACGCCTGTAAGCCGGATTCTGTACCGCTTGCGCGGCGGCAGCCATCTCTCTGGGACCCCGGTTGCCCGGCGCCTCGATGCGACGTAGCTCGTGTGGGCGGGCAGCCCAGCCCTTGCGGGCGTTTCGAGCGATCTTGCTTCGCGTGGGGTTTACCCGAGCGTGCGTCTCCGCAGCGCTCCGTGAGCTCTTACCTCACGATTTCACCCTTGCCGGGACGAGCCCGGCGGTTTGTTTCTGTGGCACTTTCCTTCGGGTCGCCCCGACAGGACGTTATCCTGCACGCTGCCCTGTGAAGCCCGGACTTTCCTCACGCCCCCGGCGTGCGACTGCCCGGCGTACTTCGCCAAAATGATTTTACCCAGGGGAAGAAGCCGGGCCTGCGAATCGTGCGTCCCGTCTGAGCCGGACTCGGAGGCCAGCTATGTGGGTAGTCCTGGGATTTCTCCTCGCGGCGGCACTCGGCTTGATCGCGGTGCTTGTTGCGGGCCGGCGTGGCTCCGTTCCGCGCAACGACTACCCATGGATGCTCGATGAGGTTTCGAAGCTCCACGTGGCAATCGTCGGCAGCCTGGCCGGCTTCGCCTTTACGGGCGTGGTGCTCGTGGTGACGCTGGTGCGGGACACCGCGCAAACTGAGGAAGTCGCGCTCGACACGGTGATCGTCATGTTCCTCGTCGCGTACTTGTACTGGGTAGGCAGCGCTTTTCTCATCTCGTACCTGCCGCGCGGTCTCGAGAGCGGCGACCTGGTACAGCGGGTCCATTTCAGCCTTGCGTCCACGATCGAATATCGTACCGTCTTTCTTTCCTGGTTTGCGCTGCTGCCGCTCCTTCAAGCAAACGGCCTGGGCCGGCTCGTGCACATCCTTTACTTTCTACTGCCCGTGTCGTTATTTCTCGGCTCTCTACTGCTGGCGATGGCTACCGATGGTCTGGGACTCGTCCGCTTCAAAGAAACATACTTCTCCGCCGCAGTAGGAACGGGACTTGCCCTAGCATATGCAGCGGTCGTTACGTGGATATTTCCCGGCGCGCGCTCGGCATACTCGGCATTGCATCTTGCTATCGTATTGTTCTGCGTGAACGGCATCGGCTTCGCGCTCGCGACGCTTACGCCGCTGGCACATAAGTACGCCGGCGTCGACCGCTTCTACGAACGATTCGGAAGGCAGCTGGTCGTTGCCGACATGCAACTAACGATGCTCGCGCTCGCGTTCCTCTGGCTGGCCGTAGTCGGCGCGATCTAAAAGTCGAACCGTGTTCCGCATCGGCGTCGATCGGCAGCCGCTAACGACCGCCGGGAGCCTCCCCGGCCCGGGGAGGCGGGCATCTGGCGTCGAAAAATCTCGGCGGTATGGGAGTTGAAATGGTGGACGCGCAGCGGCCACGCTGGTCGGATGCGTTTAAGGGGAACCTTATATTTTTCGGCTCGATGTCCGAAAATGTGGCATCGAGCATCCTCGGCATGATGCACCGGATCAGCGGGACCGCATGGGGCATTCTTGCCTGTGGTTCTTTGCTCTTATCGCTCTACTACGTATGGTTCGTATTTAGGCGTTGGCGTCGTTGGCCATCCATCCATATGTCGCCCCGCGAGAAGCAGATTATCACGCCGCTTGCGCTCGGATCTATTCTGTTATCGTACCTGTATATAGTGCTCGTGTTCCGTTCGATCGGCCATCACGGCTAGTGAGCCCGCAAGCACGCGCGCGGTAGTTTCACGGCAGCGCACTGGACCTGGCTGACGTCTCCATGGATGCCGCGAAGGTTCGGCTGCCTCGGCAGCTGAGCTTAGGATGCTCGCTAGCTAGGAAGAAGGCTTCAGGCCGGGAGCGCGAACCCAGGTCGGCGGCCGATTCGGATCCGGAAACCGTCTCGAGCGTTTCCGGGGAAGTGAGAAGAGGCGGAAAACTCGACAGGATAAGGCTCTGGGGGCATAGCTCAGCTGGTAGAGCACTTGCATGGCATGCAAGGGGTCAGGAGTTCGAGTCTCCTTGCCTCCAAAGGGTTTCCGTCGCACTAGGACTTCAGTCGCTTACGAAGTGATTAGGCTCGCTGTGAACACCCGCCGTGGCGCGCCCTCGCGGCGCTCGTTTCTGCTCTCGGCCGGCGCCGTACTCACAAGCTGCACGGTCGTAGGCGGCGGAGGCTCGAATGGCCGGCGCAACCGCAGCACCATTCCCGGAACGCTCCGCTACACGGACGGCGAAGGCGTCTCGGGCCTCAACGATCATCTCATCCCACAGCTCTCGGTAGGCTTTCTTTCGAACCTCCATCAGGGCTTTCTGATGCGATACGACGCCAAGGGCAGGCCATACGGCGACCTCGCCGTCGAGGTGCCGTCACTTGCGAACGGGGGCATCGCCAAAGACGGTAGGACGATCGTGTTCCGTCTACGCCGCGGCCTCAAGTGGAGTGACGGCGCACCCTTCGGGCCGGACGACGTCGTCTTTACAACGCACGCGACGCTCGATGCGAAAAACAACGACCTGTACCGAAGCACTTTTGACTCGGTCGCGGACGTCGCGCGGCGCGGCGCGGACGAGGTCGTCTTCCGGTTGAAGTCTCCATACGCGCCCTTTACCGACGGCTTCTTTTCGAGCGATGCCGCCTGCATCTATCCGAAACATCTCCTCGAAAATGTCCCCGCGATCGACCGCGCGTCGTACTCCGATCTGCCGATCGGTCTCGGTCCGTTTACGGTGACGCAGTGGAAGCGCGACGAATCGGTGGATCTCGTCGCGAATCCGGACTTCCACCTCGGGCGTCCGAAGCTCAACAGAATCGTATACAAGATCATGACGGATTGGAATTCGATCCTCAATGCGATCCGCACGGGCGACGTCGATCTTGCAATGCTCGTACCCGCCGCCCAGTTCGTAAAAGGAAAGGACGTCGCAGGCTATCACGGCGTCACGGTCCCGGGTGGGACGTTCTCGCAGTTCAGCTTCAATTTGCGCCATCCGCCGCTCGACGAACTTCCAGTGCGGCAAGCGCTCCGCTATGGGACGAATCGGCGGCTCCTCGCGCAGAAGGTGATGCATGGTCTCGTCGACCTGCAAGAGTCACCGATCGGCGGCCAGAGCGTGCATACTGACACCCACATTCCGTTCCACGAGTACGATCCGCAGCGTGCCGCTGCGCTCCTCGACTCCGCCGGCTGGAAAGTCGGTCCCGACGGCACGCGGGTGAAGAACGGCGCGCGACTCGAACTCACTCTTGTGACTTCGACCGGAAATCAGGAACGCGATTCAATCGCGGCGATCGTTCAGGACGATTGGAAGCGGCTTGGCGTCGACTTGTCGATCAAACATTACCCAGCAACGACGCTCTATAATAGCTATGCTTCCGGCGGGATTCTCGAGCGCGGCAAATTCGACGTCGAGCAGAGTCATCAAGGTTATGGACTCTTCGGCGATGAGACCTTAATTTGGGCCTGCCGCTCTCAACCGCCCGTCGCGGTTAACACCTCGCGTTATTGCAGCGCGACGTTCGACCGCGATCTAAACGCGTTCACGCAGGAATACGATCCAGTTCGCTCACAGCAACTCGCTAACGCGTTCCAAGAGCAACTGGCCGAGGATATTCCGAACATCGTACTCTTCATCGCGCGGGACCTCTACGTCGTCAGCGACGATCTCAAGGGCATATATTTCGGCGGCACGTTTGACGGAAGCGAGAATTGGACGATCTAAGGCTTCGTTCGGCAGCGCGGGCGAAAGGCTCGTCAGGAGGAAAACGGCGCAGAAGATCGCCACACGCACGATTGAGGCCGGCTTTGTTCGCGCGCTACTTCGCAGGTGGGGATGCGCAGGTAGCGGCCGCGTTCGCTAGGGCTGCGATCGCGGCTTTCGCGCTTGCAGCGTCGGCGAACGTCGGATATTTCGGCACCGGTCCTTCCGACGAAACGGTGGCCGCTTCGACGTCGCTTTTCAAACCCGCGAGCGGGACGGTCGTGTCATCGGAGTAGGTGAAGACGGTGCTGTGGCTCGAGCCCGAGATCGCGGTCGCCGCTTGCTGTTCGGACTTCACGTTTGCGACCGCGAGCTTGTCGGACATTTTATCGAGCGGCACCATGTAGTACGTCGCGGCCTTCGTCGGCGACGTTACGGCCTGGCCGAGGTACGGGTACGTTGAAGTTGCATCGCGATGGATCGTCACTTCGCACGCGCCGCTCGCACGAGCCGAATACGTCACGAGCAGCTGACGTTCGAGGATTTTCCCGGCGTTGTTTGCCCACGTGTCGTCAGAAGTGAGTTTCGTGGAAAGCGCGTTGGTGACCGCTGACAGGTCGGAATCCGCCGGCGAAGCGGGAACCGCGCAAGCGAAAAACGCGGCGACGCTGCACGAAACGACCGCTCTCCTAAAGGGCGACGTCATACGATTGCTCCTCGGGACGTTAGATGGGCGCGAAGATTATACCAGGCCGGCGCGGATTGCGTGAACGGCCGCTTGGGTCCGGGCCGAAATGTTCAGTTTCGCGAAGATCCGGCTGACGTGGTTCTTGACAGTCTTTTCGGAGAGGTGGAGCCGCGCACTGATCTGTTTGTTCGCGAGGCCCTCAGCGATGAGCTTGAGCACCTCGGACTCACGCGGAGAGAGCTCGGCGAGATCGGGGCGGCCGCCGTTGAGGCTGCGCCGGCGAAGCAATCCGCCGGCGACGCGCGGGTCGACGTATGATTGCCCTTCGGCCACGGTCTTCACGGCGCGCAGAAGTTCCGCGGGCGATACGTCCTTGACGATGTAGGCTTCGGCTCCGTAGGAAAGGCAGCGCTGCATCATCTCGGGCGAGAGATGCATCGACAGCACGCAAACGCGTGCTTGGGGTGCGGCTTCGGAGCACGCGCCCAGCGTCTGGGCTACGCCGACAGGTTGACCGTCGAGATCGATGACGATGAGGTCGGGACGCGCGGTCTGAAGCGCCGATGCGATGGGCGTCGTGAAGTCTCCGACGACCGAGTATAAGCCGTCATCTGAAAAGATGCGGCACAGCGCCTTTGCGAAAAGCGCCTGCGCTTCGATGATTGCAACACGCAAGCCGGCGACTGCCATATTGCCCTCCGTGCAAGAGCGGATCGGTGGGTCAAAGAGTGATCCACGCCACGCTACCGGCCCTTGTTAGGACCTGCATAAACGTGATGGGCATGGGATCTTATGCGGCAAAGGTCATAGGTCCCTGCTCCCTTTGGGGGGCGAGGGTCTCTATGCGGCGAGGGGCGGCTGGACCGCTGCGAGGAGGTCCCGAACGCCCGCCTGAGGCCCCAGGACGGCATCTGCGCCGACGCTCAGGGCCAGTTCGTTCCAGAGGGGATCGGCCAGGCTGGCGTAGGCGACGATGCGCGTGGCCGGCAGCGTCCGGCGCAGCGCTCGGAGTGCCAGGAGCGGGGCCGTCTCCAAATGGTCGACATCGATGCAGACCACGTCCGGGTCAAATCGCCGCAGGGCAGCGGCGGTCGGGCGCGGGCCCGCCAAGCTCACTCGCGCGCCGCTCGATTCGAACGTCTCGCGCAGGAACGGGGTAAAGAGGGACTGCCGCTCGATAAGCACGATGCGGGGGGCCGGCCAGTTCTGCATCGTCGTCAAATGTAGGCGGTCACCGCCGCGGGCGGAAGTGCCGGGTGGCACAGTCGAGCTCACAGAGTGCCCGGAACGCTAGGATGAAAGCCCTAGCTTCCTTGGTCCGCGAGCGGGTCACCCGCCCTGCGTTCTATGTTAGCGTTGAGCGCGATGCTAACTGTCTCAGCCGACGCGGACCGCGCCTCGCTTCCGCGGCTGACATCGCCCCAGGCGATCCGCGTCGTACACGTCGTCCCCCGTCTCCGAGGCGGCCCCGAAACCCAAGTGCGGCGCCTCTGCGAACGCCTGCTGGAATACAGCGCGAACGTCACGATCGTCTCCGTGTTTCCGAGCGAACTCGATCCGGAGCAGCGCTCGAAGTTAACGGTACCGCTCGTCGAATTACCCAAGACGGGAGGGACGCTTGGCCGCGTTCGCTCGCTCGCGTCCGAACTTCGACGCCTGCAGCCCGACGTCGCGCACTTCCACTTCGACCTAGGACGTTTTTCCGGCCGGATGGCAGGGGTCATGGCCGGTCAGATTCCCTTCCTGGTGTTAACCGACGACGGCGGCGAGTCTAGCAGCGCGTTCCGCAAGATCGTCGACAAGACGCTCGGCATCTGGACGGCCGCGTACGTTGTGGCAACGGAAGAAGCCGGGCGGCAGTTAGTTAAGAAGGGCGTTCCCGAAAAGAAGATCGCCGTCATCCCTAGCGGCGGCATCGACGGAATCGCAAATGTGCAAGCGACGAAGAAAGTTCGAGAAGATCTGGGGGTCGCCGAGCGAGACGTCGCGCTGATTTTGCCAGCGCGCCTCGCCGCCCAAAAGAATCAGCGTCTCGCGATGCGTGCGCTTTCGCGGCTATACGGCGCGCGTGAGGATTGGCATCTGTTCCTGCACGGCGAAGGTCCCGACGACAACATGCTGCGACGCGAGGCGGCTCGCTTGCACATTGCATCGCGCGTGAAGTTTTTGGCTCTGAAGTTCGATCTGGCGACGCTGCTGCCGGCCATGGACATCTTCGTGATTCCATCGAATTGGGAGCGGCTGCCCGCATCCATGGGCGATGCCATGCTGCTGGGGATTCCTATCGTAAGCTCGCCGTGGGATGGTTACAACGAGTTTCTCATCGACGGCGAGACCGGTTTCGTGGCGTCGGATTGGTCGCAAGAGGCATTCGCCGAGGCCATCGAACGCGTGTTGCGGGATCCCGAGCGCGCGCGCCGGGTCGCGAGCCGGGCGCGCATCTTCGCTGCCGAGCGTTTCGACATGGACGCGGCGGCGCGGCGGCACGCAGACCTCTACTATAATCTGATACGGAAAGCGCGCCGTTGAAAGTCGCGTACGTAACGGCGCATTACCCCTCAAACGCCACAGGCGAGCGATTCCTCGAGCCGGAGGTTCGCGCACTAGCCGACTACGTCGAGCTTGTGGTCGTGCCGGCTCAACCGGTGAAGCTCGCCGATTCGAGCGTTTCCGGTCCAGCTTTGCGCGAGTTCTTGCGCGCGCCCGCGAGTGCCACGCGGCTGTTCGCAAAGCTGCTATTCGCCAATGGACGGCTGCATGCGCGGGCGATGAACGTCTTGGCTTTTCCCCGCGGACTCGCGCTGGCGCGCGAGATCCGGGACGCCAAGATCGAGCACATCCACGCAATCGGACTTGGAGTCCCGTCGACGGTCGCATACGTCGCTTCGCAAATGACCGGCGTTCCTTATAGCATGGGGATCCACGAACATGAAATTCCGGACGACGGACTGACCGGTGAAAAGCTTTCGAAGGCCAAGTTTACGCGCACGGTTTCGTCGCGGACGTGCCGCGATCTGCAGGCGCTGGTCCCGTCGGCGGCGAGTCACTGCCTCGTCGTTCGTTCGGGCGTGAGCGTGCCGGCGCGCGCCCCGGACCCGCCGGTCCGTCGCATTCCAAGGATTCTGGTCGCAGGCAGCGATCCGAGCGACGTGCTGAACGCGCTCGCGCAACTGCGCGACCGCAACTACGCGGTTTGGTGCGACCTGGTCTCGGATAGCGCGCCGGCTCGAGTGGAACGTTTACTGCGGGCGTACCATTTGCGTGGACGCGCGATTCTGCTCGGCCCGATCGCCTTCGACAAAATGGGCGAGGCGCTGGCGCGGGGCGACTACGACGTGTTCGTCCTGGCCTCCGGCGACCCGAGCGACCCTCGCGAAGACATGCCGGTGCTCGCGCTGCAAGCGATGGCCACCGGTGTCGCAACCGTGGCCGTGGAGGGGGCGAGCCTCGACGAAGTGATCGACGCGGGGAGCGGGTTTCTCGTCGCAAAGCACGACGTCCAGGGATTATTTGCGGTCCTCGAGCGTCTCGTGCTCGACTCGGGGCTCCGTCACCGCACGGGACAGCGTGCTCGCGAAAGAGTGCTGCACGCGTTCGAGATCGAGCGGACGACTCGCGAGCTTGCTACGCGACTCTACGGACCAGCCGATTTCGCGCACGCTTCGCCGCTGACTGCGATTCCAGGTCGCCGCTCGAACGGCGCCCGCAGCTCCACGACGTCGCTCACGACCCGCTGATCGCGCTCAGTCTTCCCCGTCGTAGTAATCCAATGGCTGGCTGCGAACGAGCCGATATTCGGGAGCCTTGATCGCCCATTTGTCACTGTCTGGATAATAGCAAGTTTCGCCGATCGGATTGTCCGCCACCACGTAGAGGATGAGATCTTGGTCGCCGTCATTGATAAGTTGGTGCGGTTCGTTCGGCTTAAAAACGAAGGCGTCACCCGATTCGATTGCGATCCTGCCGTCGCGGTGCCGAAGCGTACCACGCCCCGAGATCACATGAAAAAATTCCCACTGCGCGCTGTGCGAGTGGAAGGGACACGAAGCCGCGCCCGCTGGGACTCTCGTGATCTCCACATCGAAGGGGTGCCGCTCGTTCAAGTCAGACGATTGCCGGTCACGCCCCAGCGCCTCGGAGATCTTCCGACCGGAACGCGCAAACTTGCCGCTCGGCGATGCCTGCGACTCCCATTCGAGTGCATCAGTCTTTACAATCTTCACCGCCGACCTCCCAGAAGCTAACGGGATGATTCCCTCGAACGAGCCCTCGAATCGCCGAGGGCACCGCGCGCTAAACAAACGTACGCGTAGAGACGGCGGCTACCCTCGGCTTCAAGAGTCCCTTAACCCTTCGGGAATTGTCGTAATCCCACCGTCGAGCCATTGGGCTCTTTGATGGCGGCGACCAGCAGCCCGTAGGCGACGTCGGTAATGTCTTTCTCGACCGTGCCGCCCGCGGCCACGAGCGCTTTCACGCTTGCCGCGATGTCGCTCACGGTCCAGTAAGCGAGGCCGCCCGGCTCGCTTTCGTCTCCGCCCGGAACGAGCCCGATTTCCACTTCGCCGCTCTTATAGCCGACGTACATGGGTGAATCGACGTAGGGGTCGGCACCGATGAGTTCGCCAAAGAATCGCTTGGCTTTGGTCAGGTCAGCAACGGTATAGACTATGAGAGAAACGTCCTTCAAGATTTCATACTCCTTCCATCTCTATGACGGATCGAGCGCCGTGAAACGTGACGGGCGCCGAGGGGGTGATTCATGCAGGATACGGAGCGGCTCGCGGAGCGCTTTGAGGCGGCTCGGCCGCGCTTGCAGCGCATTGCGCTACGAATATTGGGATCGCCTGTGGAATCGGACGACGCGCTCCAGGAAAGCTGGCTGCGCATCAGCCGCGCGGACACTGCGAGTGTTACGAATCTCGAAGGCTGGCTCACGACCGTTGTTGCGCGCGTCTGCCTCGATGCGCTGAAACGGCGCGAAAGCCGGCGCGAGCAGTTGACGCCGGACGATCCGCGTTGCGACGTTGCAGCAGTCGCTCCCGGCGAACGTCCTGAGGAAGAAGCGCTGCTCGCCGATTCGATCGGCGCGGCCCTGCGGATCCTACTCGATGCGCTGCCGCCCGCGGAGCTCGTCGCCTATGTGCTGCACGACATGTTCGACGTGCCCTTTGACGACGTCGCCGCGATCGTCGGGAGGACGCCTGAGGCGGCGCGCCAGCTGGCAAGCCGTGCGCGCCGACGAGTGCGCGGCGCATCCGCAGGCCGTAGTGTCGTGACGCGGCAGCACGACGAACTCGTGCGCGCGTTCCTCCAAGCCTCGCGGTCGGGAAATTTCTCCGCGCTGCTCGCACTGCTCGACCCGGGAGCAACCCTTCGCGCCGATGCGGCCACGATGGCGATGGGCGGCGCGGCGTACTGGCAGAACGATCGGCTGGAGGCTGGTATCGAAGGCGCGGATACGGTCGCGGCGATGTTTGCCGGACGTGCGCGTGCCGCGCAACCCGTATTGATCGACGGCGAACCGGGAGCGGTGTGGCTGCATGAAGGCGAAGTGCTCGTTGCGTTCCGCTTTAGGATTACGGAAGATCGCATCACCGCGATCGATCTCGTCGCCGATCGCGCTGCGCTCGCGCAATCGGTCATCGAGCGTTAGCGAGTCCCGGCCGCTAGCAAAGAGGAGCATAAAAAAGCCCGTCTCGACGGGCTTTTTGTTTTGTGGAGATGAGGAGACTCGAACTCCTGACATCCAACTTGCAAAGCTGGCGCTCTACCAACTGAGCTACATCCCCACGGAGTTGCGTTGGGCCCTCCTGGCGACTCCGCAAACTCTTATGGTTTATGAGTTTGTGTCCCTTCCTGATCAATGCACGTCATGTCTTCTTACTTTTTTGCACTTTCGCTCGAATAGCCGCAGGCGATTTCCTCTTCAATTTGCTCTGATTGTAATCAATGGCGGCGCGGACGAGTTCTTTTAGAGCGCGCGCATTGACCTTATCGCCCTCGAGAAAATCGATCGCGCGTCTCGCGTTGCCTTCGAGGCCCGCGTTGAAGAGCTTGTCAGGATCTGAGAGGCTTGCCCCATAGGCGAACGTCACCTTGACTTTCCCTTTGTGAGCGTTGGCGACCGCGATTAATCCGTCGCGATACCACGTCGGGGTTCCCATATATTTCCATTCCTCGATGATCTCCGAGTCGGCGTCGAGGAAGCTCTTCCGGACGGTGGCGAACGTCTTACCACGCCAGTCCGTGAGTTCTGCGATCAGTTGGTCAATACGTTTCGATGGATTCATTGGATCTTTATTCCTCGAATTCTGAGCCCGTTTCACGCGATCAAAATAGTAATGTAGCGACATTATTCAAATGAGACGCAAGCAGCAAGAGAGCCTTCCCCAAGCGGCCTAACCGATCCGGAGCCGGTGCAGAAGCAAGAAGAACGGCATCGTCACGGCTAGGCCGACGATCCAAAAAACAACCTGGAGCTGCTGCTGGGCGGCCCTGTTCGGTTCGCCTACATCCTGGTCTCGCAGCGGGTCCCTCGGCGGGAGCCGGTCGTGTCGAGCGGCCGGCCGTGAGCGACGAGTGAGAATGTGAGGGTGCGTCCCATAAAGTAGCGGCTTGCGTCCGCCGATTCCACAGCTGTGGAAGAGAAGAAGCTGGACTTTGAAAAGATCGGCCGAGCCGACCTTGCCTGCCGCACCGCCCAACGGCTCGCCTATCAATGGCAGACCTCGTCGCCGGGTTGGAGGCTGAGCTTCGCGCCCGCCGGTGATTACGAAACAGTGCTCGTAACATTGCACCGAACGGACCCCGCAGTGCCTACCGGAAGCGAATCGATCCCCGTCGAGGATCTCGACTGGCGCTTGTCAGACGCCGATATTTTCAAGCAAATTACGATGGTCGGGAGCCGCCTCTTAGCCTCTTGGATCAAATTGCAAGAGCGCACGCAGACCCACGCGCCCCTTGAGGTACGAGCCCGCCGCTAGTCTTTCAGCTGACGATCGGGTCGAAAACGAAGAAGGGCCGCGCAAGCGCCTTTTTTTATGCCTTCCAGAGCGGCGTCTTCGCGCGGATGCTTTCGATACGTGCCGAGCGCTGGTGTCTCCATCGATTGGATAAGGACCGTGAGGATTTGTTTTGCGCTCAGCTTCAGTGGTGGGCCATCCTGGGTTCGAATCCGTGCTAGAGATGTACGGGAAGTGGCGGCCGCAGGCGTACATAGTCGAGGACGCTGGTTCAGGGACAGCGCTACTCAGCGATCTGGGCAAGACGACTTCGCTCCCGCTGATCCCGGCGAAGGTTGAGGGATCAAAGGAAACCAGAGCCGAGGCGACCACGCCGCTGTTTCATGCCGAAGCGCGAGTTGCTCCCGATCGTCGACGACTTCATCGACGAGCACGTCACGTTCCCCAGCAGCGTCACGACGATCTCGTCGATGCAAGCGTACGTGCGCTGACGCGCATCCACGAGCTGCGGCGTCACGACCAGCTCGAATCGCCGATCAGTCAGGTCATGCGCATCCGCAGGTTCTGACGGTTAGCGTGCAGCGGGAGGGCTCGGGGCAGTCACGAGGATCGTGTTAGAAACGACGGTCGCCAGGTGCCGAATCTCCCACGGATTCTTCGCATAGCCGTAAATCTCAGCGACAGCCCAAACCCGGTACGTCTGCCCGGGCACGATGCCGAAACTGGCGAGATCGTCAACGATCTCTCGATCGTTCTTCTTAGCCTGCCCGGGCTGTAACTCGTAGTACTTCGGACCGCCAGCGTACGTTTCGGGCCTAGGATTGGATGAAGAACCGCCAGTCGAAGGCGGCGGAGCAGCGGTCGGCGTGCTTTGCGAAGAAAGAGCTGTGCCATCCAATTTCGAGACTGAAAGCGCACCGGGACCCGCGTAGCCATCTCCAACCCAGAGTTTACTCGCCCCCGTGTTTTTGACCCAGAAAGTGAGAGATACGTGCGGGCCATCTCGATACGAACTCGACGAGACTATAAGCGATACCGCGAAGCCGTTCTGTGGCTGGCCGTAGACTAGGTGGTCGCCGCCCCCGTCGGCGCCCAGGCAAGCCGCAATGATCGCTGCAGCGGCTACGACCCGCAAAGGTCGCTTCACGAACGCGTTTTTCAGTCTCACGGCCTGATCTTAGCAAAAAAGAGACGCGATCGCTCGCGCCTCTCGAACGGCGGCACACCGCGGCGAGCGTCCTGATCGCGAACGGCGTCGACGTGTGCAGCCTTGCGGGCATCCTCGGCCACTCGAGTCCGACCGTGACGCTCGGCATGTACAGCCACGTCATCGAAGGCACGGAGCGCGCCGCGGAAGACGGCCTTGGCGATCGCCTTCGCGCTGCGATCGGGGACGGAAAAAACAAGAAATAACCGAGTGCACCGAAAGTGCACCCGGCGCCCGTCCAGGCATCAAAAAAGCCCGCAGCGACGGGCTTTTCGGTGGTGGGCCATCCTGGGTTCGAACCAGGGACCTCATGCTTATCAACAACGGGCCTTGAGTAGAGGTTCCTTCCGCTCCCGTCTTTGAACTACGCGACACACGTTGCGAGCTGGCTAACGAAGGAACCGCCAAGTTGAGGGCTACATGAAAATCGTGTCCGCGGCACTTTTCGGCTGCGTGTCCCGATCCACTGTCCTAGCACGGCGCGGCAGAGGGTCGTCGCGGGTAAGAGCCAGCTTTGATTAAATATAGAGATATCGGACAAAACGGATGTTCCGTCAACGCAGCGGCGCTTACCCTAGCGTTCGCACTCCTTGTCCTACTCGGCTCGTTCACAGTTAGAGGAGCTCACGCACAAGCTCCAACGCCAGCCAATGTTCCAGTGCCTGCACCAACGCCTACCAAAGCGCCAATAGCGAGACCGGTTCCCATCGATCCCCGCTCAATCGTATCGGTCTACGTTACCTTGCGGGGTTTCGGCGATATCGCGAGGGAAGGGTTTGTTTTCCCGGCGCCGCTCTCATCCACATCGCGCATCGATGCATCTCGGCTTGACATCAGCATTGCCTCGCTCGAGGAACCTTCACAGCGCTTGCCGCTCGAAACGACCGCGCAGTTCGCTGTGGCGGGCATAGGTCCGGCGGCCACAACGCGTAGAATCGACGCCACCATCGATGCGCGCTCCCTCGCCCCCGGCAATTACTTTTTGAGCGTCAGACCGCTTGATGGATTCTACGAGCCCGGCGCGCCGCTTCACGACCTTCCTTTTCGCGACCTTCCTTCGCGCCTCGCTCCGACTCAGATGCAGATTCGGCCGTTCGTGGTAACCCTTTGGTCCGCGCTGGCGAGCTTCGACAGTGCACCGCACGAAGGACAACTCTTGTGGTCGCTCGGCACAGGCGACTCGAGCGTATCCTACGGGGCGTATCGCGTCGATGCAGTAGCGGATGTTGCGCGCAAGACATTCGCCGCTGTCGTGAGCAACACCGACGCGGAACCGGACCGTACGTGCTCTCCCAGGATTCATTCCAGAAGATCACGCGCGTCATTCGTGACCCTGATGTCACAGCGCTCAGTCAACAGCTCGAGAACAGAACCGTGACCGTGCGAACGCTGCTAGTGTTCTACTGCGGAGACGACTCGGGATTGCGCGGCACCTCGACCATTACGCCTGGACAAGCCTTGCGAGTCGGGGGCATCTACCGCGTGGCGAGGAAGGAACTGGCACTTATTCCTCAGACCCCGAGGATAGGAGGATGGACCTACGTTCTCGATCCGATCCTCGTCGATTTTGTTTCCTTCCCGAGCACGATGACGTTCACCACGTTTCGCCCCGTTGGCGAAGGACGAGAACGTCAGACCATCAAGCAAACGCTTCCGTGCAAACACGCGTGGGCCTATTTTCGAGATGAAGCTTCCTTGCTCGATCAGCTCGACCTAACCGCGCACTTGCGGAGTGCCGGCCAGTCTCTACGGAACTGATCCGCTCTTTTGCCACTCGGTGAGGTACAAACACGGTACTCGCCGGTAGCGGTCCGCTTTTGCGGCGTATCCGCCTCGGGTTCGGGTGCTCGTCCTTTGCCGTATCGAGTAGGACGAACGAGGAAAGCGGGTTTCAACGGGAGCCGGTGGTGGGCCATCCTGGGTTCGAACCAGGGACCTCATGCTTATCAAGCATGCGCTCTAACCAGCTGAGCTAATGGCCCCGAACGCGACAGACGAGCTTGTACCTACCTTCGTTTATCCCTCCCGTCGGAGGTTCGAGTCCGGTCTCGTCCCCGGCACGCCGGGGAAGACCGAAGCGCATTATCTCGCGGGGCGCGGTTCTGCGTCAAGGGGAGTGGGTGCGCGCCTCAGCCCTAAATCAGCGCGATCCACTTCTTGATCGTTTCGTCGTCCTTTTTGCGCTGTTCCATGGCCATGTCGCGTAAGATGTTCATTTCCCGCAAGAATTCGGCGCGCTGCTGCTGCGTGAAGTCGAAGTCGCTGCGAAGCCGGTCGAGCCGCGTCTCGCGGTCCTGTTGCTCGACCTGCTGTCGCAGCATCAACAGTTCCGCTCGCCGGACGAGTTCTTCGCTCGCGGTGGCCGCTGCGTCCCGGGGGCTGTCGGCCGTGTCGTCGAGCGGCGCGGACTCATCTCCCGCGGCTGCGCCGGCCGCCGGCGGCGCTGGTGGCCGCGACCCCGCCGCGCCGGCGTCGATTCTGAGGGGCATGCTCAGTCCTTCACCGTCTTGATGAACTCTTTGAGGACGCTGATGTCGGCTTCGCGCTGCTTCATCGCGACGTCACGAAGGGTGTTCATTTCTCGCATCTGTTCGGTTTTCTCGTCCTCGGCTTCATTGAAAAGCGTCGACTGCCACTCCATATCGAGGTTGTGGCGCATGTTCTCCGCATTTAAGCCGAGTTGAGCCCACTCGTAGGCTTGATCGAGCTGCTGCTGCGCGGCGATCGTCGGATCGGAAGTCGGCGAAATGTTCCCGCCGTTCCCGGCCGTGCCGTTCGAAACGGTCGAACTGACACCGTTCGCGACGGCGGCGATCGGGTTGCCGGTGGTTAGCAGGGTCATTCCGCCGTTGACGATCCCGCTCAAGAGGTTAAAGCCCACTGTAGGTTCCTTTCCGTTGCGGCGCGATAGCGCCTTAGGCGGCGTCGCTCGAGTCGTTGCGCTCGGTGGGGTCGCCGCTGCCCGGGTCGACGAGCGCGGCCATCGCTTGATCGGCGGAATTCGCTTGCTGACCGCCGCCTTTTCCGGCTTCGCTGGAGTACGAAGTGAACGACCAATTCGGTGGCGTGAAAGCGGGAATCGAAAGCTGCGGTACTTGAGCCGCGACATCGGAGAGCGCGTTTGTATTGGCGACGGCCGTCGGGGCTTCGTCGATCGCCGTTTGCTGAGTCGACTGCTGGATCGCCGCGTAGTGCTGCATGACGGAATCGGCGTAACCGAGTTGCTGTCCGTTGGGCCAGACCGTTTGCGTTCCGGCGGCATTCGGCGAACCCGAGTTATATGCGGAGAGCGCGGCTCGGAGGTTGCCGCCGTTCTGTGTGATGAGGCTCGAAAGCAGGCCGGCAGCATAATCGGCGTTTTGGGCCGGCTGCATCGCCGCCGGGGTGTTCGCAAAGGCATGGTAGCGGTCGTCGATTTGAAAGACGCCGTGGCCGTGGCCGCCATCGCCCACGACGTTGGCCCCGGAGTTGCTGCGGGGACCGCCGGTCTCTTGAGCGGCGACGGCCGCTAACAACACGGGATCGAGCCCGTGAGCGCGGGCGGCGCTCGCAATCGCGGGGCCGAAGCGAATTCCTGACAAAGCATCCATAAAGGGGTGACCTCCCAAGCCAAGTCTCGCCAACCGATCACGCCGGCTTGTCGCGTTGACAAGGTTTGAACGCCTCCCTATTATTGGAGGGTTGTCTTGGGCTCGGGGAAACGACTGAAATGACGAAGCCGATCGATGTCGGGAGCGTTTTGGCCTCCGGCCGCGAGCTCGAGGTCAGCGAGACCGTCAGCGTTCCCCCATTCGAGCCGTACGAGTTCGAGGCGCCTGCCGCCGTCGCGCTCGAGGTCCGCCGGGTTGGCGACGGACTCGACCTCCGCGGGACGATCGACGTTATGGTCCTCGGCCCGTGCGCCCGCTGCCTCGACGACGTGAGGCTTCCCGTTCACCTCGACGTCGAAGAGCGGCTCGAAGCCGGCGCAACACCCGACATCCTCGGCGAAAACAATGTCCTCTCCGGAGACCACCTCGACCTGGCCGACCTCGTTCGGCAACTTATCGACTCCGCGTTACCGTTAACGCTCTTGTGCTCTGAGGACTGCAGCGGCCTGTGCGCCCGCTGCGGAAACAAGAGCGACGGCTGCCGTTGCGCCCCACCCCAATCGGAGTAAAACCATGGCGAATCTCAAGTGGAAAACCCCGCGTTCCAAAACGCGCAGCCGTCGCGCTGCCAACTGGAAGCTCTCCCCCGTCACCACCGTGGAATGTTCGCAGTGTCACCAGCCCAAGCTACCGCACTTCGTTTGTCAGAACTGCGGATTCTATGACGGTCGGAAAGTGATCGAGCCGAAAGACGAGCATACCGGACATTCACACGGCTAGCTTAACCGGCGCGCACGGTCCTTACGGCGCTCGCATCGCGGGCGTCGGTCATTATGTGCCCGAACCCATAATGAGTAACGCCGATTTCGCGCGCATTCTCGACACCTCGGATGAGTGGATCTCGACGCGAACCGGCATGAAGGAGCGTCGTTACGCGCCCCGCGAGATGGCGTCTTCCGATCTCGCGACGCGCGCGGCGAAGCACGCGCTCGAGCGCGCCGGGTTGGGAGGCTCCGACGTCGACTGTTTCATCGTCGCGACCGTTTCACCCGATTACCACTTTCCGGCGACCGCATGCATCGTCGCCGCCAATTTGGGAGCGGTCGGAAAAGCCGCCTTCGACATCGAGATCGCCTGCAGCGGCTTCATCTACGCGCTCCCGATAGCGGCGAGCTTCGTGCGTTCCGGAGTTTTTCGCAGGGTGATGATCATCGGCGTCGAGACGCTCTCGCGCATGCTCAACATGAGCGACCGCAGCACGGCGATCCTGTTCGGCGACGGCGCGGGCGCGACGATCGTCGAGCGCGCCGATGCCGATTCGTTCTTGGCTTGCGAGCTGGGCGCCGACGGCAAGAACCCCGAGCTGCTGTACGTTCCGGGTGGCGGTTCACGCGAACCGCTGACCGCTGAATCGATCGTCGCCAAACGCGACAAGGTCGCGATGAGCGGGCGGGAGATCTTCAAGTACGCCGTTACAAAAATGGTGGAAACGTCGCGCCGCGTGTTGGAAGAAGCGCACTTGAGCACGGCCGACGTGACCTGGATGATTCCGCATCAAGCCAACCTGCGCATCATGGAAGCGGCCGCAAAGCGCCTGGACATCGGGCGCGAGCGTATTGTCGTCAACATCGAAAAGTACGGTAACACGTCGTCGGCTTCGATCCCGATCGCGCTCTCGGAATCGATCGAGCGCGACATGCTGCGCGACGGCGACGTGATCTTGTTCACCGGGTTCGGCGGCGGCCTTTCGTGGGGTTCGATTGCCTGGCGTTGGGCGGCCTGAAGGTGCGCGTAGCCGTCGTTTTTCCGGGACAAGGCTCGCAAGCCATCGGCATGGGCGGCGCGATCGTCGAGCGCTCGAAGGTTGCAGTTGAGCTGTTTCGTCGAGCCGAGCGCGTCTTAGGCTACGATCTGCTCGAGCTGATACGAGGGGGTCCCGAGGAAAAGCTGCGTGAGACGCATTTTAGTCAGCCGGCGATCTACGTGACGAACTACGCGCTTGCAGCGGCGCTGGGTGATGCGCTCGAGCCGGCCGGAAGCGCCGGTCATTCGTTCGGAGAGTTCTGCAGTTTGACGCTGGCCGGAGCGTTGACGTTCGAAACGGCGCTTGGCCTCGTCCGCGAACGCGGCCTCGCCATGCAAGAAGCCGCGGAAAGTTCTCCCGGCGCGATGAGCGCGGTGCTCGGCTTGGGGCCCGAAGAGGTGCTCGCGGCGACCGAGGGCGCAAGCGCGGAAGGCGCCGGACGAGTTCGCCCGGCGAACTTCAACGCTCCCGGGCAGATCGTCATCAGCGGCGACCGCGACGCGGTCCTTCGCGCGGGCGAGCTCGCGCTGGCTGCCGGCGCCAAGCGCGTCGTCGCGCTGAACGTATCGGGTGCTTGGCACAGCGAATTGATGGCGCCCGCGCAGGCGCGCTTCGCGCCGTTTGTCGAACGCGCGCCCTTCGAGTTGCCGCGCTTTCCCGTGATCTCGAACGTGGACGCGGAACCGTATCGCGACGTCGCCACTATCAAACGAAACTTGATTCGCTCGCTGACGCAAGAAGTTCGCTGGCACGAAACGGCGGAGCGGCTGCTGCGCGAAGTCCGTCCCGAGCTCGTGGTCGAATTCGGAGGCTCGGCCGTCCTCGCGCCCCTGTTCAAGCGCGTCGCGGACGCGCCGCCTGCGCTGCACGTCGGCGACGAGCGCGGCGTCGAACGGCTGACCGCGCAATTTCAGGCGGCGCCTGCGCCGTGAGCGGCTTCGCCGGAAAGGTCGCGGTCATCACGGGCGCCAGCCGCGGAATCGGCCGGGCCATCGCCGTCGACTTCGCGCGCCAGGGCGCGGAGCTCGCGATCGTCGGCCGCGACGCGGCCAGCCTCGCCGCCACGGCGGCGGCGGCCCGTGAGGCGCGGCCCGGTGCCGGGGTCCTCGAGGCGATCGCGGACGTGACCGACGCCGCGGCAGTTGAGGCGGTCGTGGCGAGCGCGCTCGAGCGCTTCGGCCGGCTGGATTTCGCGGTCGCCAACGCGGGCCAGGCGACCGACGCGCTCATCGTGCGCACGAGACCCGTCGACCTTGAGGCTGTCCTGGCGGTAAACCTCAAGTCGGCCTTCTTCCTTTGTAGCGCCGTGGCGCGACCGATGATGAAGCAGCGCGCCGGGGCGATCGTCCTCGTTTCCAGCGTGGTGGGCCTCAGCGGCAACGTCGGCCAGGCGGCGTACGCCGCGTCCAAAGCCGGACTGCTCGGCTTGGCGAAGTCGGTAGCAAAGGAATTGGGCTCGCGGAACGTAAGAGTGAACGCCGTCGCGCCGGGTCTGATCGAGACGTCGATGACCGAATCGATGCCCGAACAGGCGCGCGCTCACTTCCTTTCTGCAGTCCCGCTCGGACGTTCGGGAACGCCGGAGGACGTCAGTGGGGTCGTCACGTTCTTGTGCTCTGATGCCGCGCGGTATGTGACCGGTCAGACGATTGTGGTCGACGGCGGTTTTTTGATGTAATCGCGCGTGTGCGCGCATAGGGAGATCATGGCGGATACGACTAGCACGACCTTCGACAAAGTTAAGAAGATCATCGTCGAGCAGCTGGGTGTCGACGAAACCGAAGTGACGATGGATGCATCGATCACGGACGACCTGGGGGCAGACTCGCTCGATCAGGTCGAGCTGGTCATGGCATTCGAGACCGAGTTCAACATCGACATCCCCGACGAAGAGGCCGAAAAAATAAAGACGGTCGGCGATGCCGTGCGCAAGATCGATGAAAGCGCGCCGAAAAGCTAGTGCCCCACTAACTTGTTAGAGGGTCTGAGCGAGCGCCTCGGCGCAATTTTCAAACGGCTGGGCGGCCGGGGACGTCTGAGCGAAGCCGACGTTAACGAAGTGGCGCGCGAAGTTCGCATTGCGCTGCTCGAAGCCGACGTCAACCTCTCCGTCGCCAAAGACTTCGTCGCGAAGGTGAAGGAGAAGGCGGTCGGTGCCGACGTGCTGGCGTCGCTCACGCCCGCGCAATCGGTCATCAGAATCGTGCACGACGAGCTGGTCGCGCTGATGGGTGGCGCTCAAGCCCGGCTGCAATTCTCCGATGCTCCGCCGAGCGTCATCCTGCTCGTCGGATTGCAAGGCTCCGGGAAAACGACCCACGCCGGCAAGCTCGCGCAGCGGCTGAAGGAGCAAGGCCGGCGCTCGCTGCTCGTGGCGGCCGACGTGTACCGTCCCGCGGCCATCGATCAGTTGCAGACGCTGGGCAAGCAGCTCGATCTGCCGGTGTATGCCGCGAGCGGAGAGGATCCGGTCGCGATCGCGCAGCGCGGCGTGGCCGAAGCAAAGCGGCTCGGCATTTCTACCGTCATCATCGATACCGCTGGACGCTTGCAAATCGATGAACCGCTGATGCTCGAACTCGAGCGGATCGTCGCCGCGACGCATCCCAAAGAGATCCTGTTCGTGGCCGATGCCTTGACCGGGCAAGAAGCGACCAAGGTCGCCAAGAGTTTTCACGATCGTCTCGGGATCACCGGCGTCATCCTCACCAAGATGGACGGCGACGCACGCGGCGGTGCCGCCCTCTCGATCTTCGCGGTAACCGGCGCCCCGATCAAATTCGTCGGCGTCGGTGAGAAGCTCTCCGCGCTCGAGCCGTTCTATCCGGACCGTCTTGCCTCGCGCATCCTCGGCATGGGCGACGTGATGACGCTGATCGAGCGGACGCAAAGCGTGTACACCGCCGAACAAGCGAAGACGCTCGAACAGAAGCTGCGCAAGAACGAATTTACGCTCGACGATTTCCTCGAGCAGTTGCGTCAGGTGCGTAAAATGGGCTCGATGAGCGACATCGTCAAGATGATTCCCGGCATGTCAAAGGCTTTGCCGAAGGACGTGGAAATCGACGAGCGAGATATGTCGCGCGTCGAGGCGATCATCTGCTCGATGACGCAACACGAGCGGCGCCGGCCGGACGTGCTGAACGCGTCGCGCCGTCGCCGGATCGCGCAGGGCAGCGGAACGCAAGTTGCCGACGTGAACCGCCTGGTCAAACAGTTTGACGCTTCCCGCCAGATGATGAAGCAACTCGGCGGTGGGAAGCGCATGCCCGGGCTGCCCTGGCAGCGCGGGGCCTCTAGCCAACGCTAAGAAAAGACGACATACAACATGGTCAAGATCCGGTTGCGCCGAATGGGCGCAAAGAAACAACCGACGTACCGATTCGTTATCACCGATGCGCGCGCTCCGCGCGACGGACGCTTTATCGAGATCGTCGGGCACTATAACCCACGGACCGAACCGAAAACGATCGTAATCGACGAGAGCAAAATCAAAGAGTGGCTCGCTAAGGGTGCCCAGCCGTCCGACCCGGTGCGCCGCTTGCTCGCGGAGAAGGGGCTCGTCGAACGGGGACCCATCCCTACCAGCAAACGCGCGCCAAAATCCAAGAAGGACGCGTAGTTCATGAGCGCGTTCGATGACGAATTCGGTCTCTTCGGTGACGAGGCCGACGAGGAAGAGCGCAAGTCGACGTTAGGTGCGCGCACTATCGCGTCGCCCGACGTGACGAACGATGAAATCGAGCCGGAAGACGAGCCGGTCCGCCGGCGCGGGCGACGCGCCCCGGGCGAGAAGTACGAGGGCGGAGCGCCGCGCTTCTACCGGCGCGCCGACGCGCCGCAACGGCCGCCGATTCCTGACGAGATCGCTCATCCACGCGCGATCGAGCTCCTGACGTTTTTGGCAAAGCGGCTCGTCGCGAATCCCGACGCAGTCGCCGTCGAACTGCATCCGGATTCGCGTGGGGCGGTCCTCGAGCTCGAAGTCGATCCGGAAGATCTGGGGAAGGTCATCGGCCGTGGCGGACGCGTCGCGCAAGCGCTGCGCACGCTCGTCCGGGCGGGTGCCGAGGGTCGCGTAACGGTCGACATCGTCGACGTGGACGACGAAGAGATTCCCGAGGACGAAGCGGAATCCGGCGAAGCGCCGAACGAGGCTCCAGGGGACGTTTAACCGCATCGCGATCGCGCTCGTGCTCGTAGCGGTCGCGGATTTGATATCGAAACGGTCGATCGTAACTTCGCTGCTGCCGGGTGAGAGACGCGTCGTCGTACCGGGAGCCTTCGCACTGGTATACGTTCAGAACGTACACGGCGCGATGGGCCTCTTCGGAAAGCGCGCGGGGCTGCTCGTCGTCTTGGCGTTGCTCGTGCTCGCCATCCTGACGTGGCTTCTTCGCGACGGTCTGCGCCGCTCGCCCTTGGTGCAGATCGGGTTTGGGATGGTCGCAGGCGGCGCGTTCGGCAACATCGCGGATCGGCTCGTGCACGGTTACGTCGTCGACTTTCTGGCGTTCTGGAGTTTCTACGTGTTCAACGTCGCCGACGCGTGCATCACGCTGGGGATCGGGTTGATCCTCCTGGCCGCGTTCGAAAAGCGGAGCGTCTCGGCGTGACGCGACTGGCGGTCGGCAAGCTCGTCGGCGTCTTCGGCATAAAAGGCGAACTGAAGTGCGTGCCCAGCTCGCTCGGCGAAGACATGATCGTTGCGGGCCGCGATTTCGCCAGCAGCGCGGAGGGAGAGAGTGAGCGACTGCGCTGCACGAGTGCGCGAAAACACCGCGAGCGGCTCGTCGTCGCGTTCGAGGGAATCTCGACGGTCGAACGAGCTCGCGCGCTCGTCGGCTGCGAACTTTTCAGCGAGCCCGATGAAATCAAACTTGACCCGGACGAATATTTCGACCGCGATCTGGTCGGACTCCGCTTGCTCGATGAGTCCGGCCGCGAACTCGGCAAAGTCACCGGTGTCGAACACCTGCCGGCTCAGGATTGTTTGGTGATCGGTCCCAGCGGCGCGCTCGTGCCACTCGTCCGAGCGTTTGCACCGGAGGTCGATCTTGCAGCGGGAACGATCGTTATGTCGCTGCCCGAAGGTCTGCTGGAACCGTAAGTCGCGCGGTTGAGTGCGTGCGCCGCGCCAAGGCGGCCGCAGCAGCATCGGCGGCGCGATCGAGCGCCGAATTTACGCCGCCCTTCCCGCTGACGGTGGCTTCGCCGTTCTCGTGGAGAATGGGATTTCCGGCGCAGTCGTACCCGACGACGTCGAGTTGCACGGTATCGGCAGCGCCCGAACTATTGCGTTCGATCGAAAGTGTCCCGGCGTAAAGTACGCTCACGCCGCGGTCGCGAGCGCAGAGCTGAGCGGCGTTGTCGGCTGGATTTGCAGCGATCGAAGCGCTCGAGACCATGGCATTGACGCCGCGGTGTTTGAGCGAGGAGACGAGTGCGTCGGCGACGCGCGCTTCGTCGCTTTGTTGGCCACCGGTCACGGCGAGGACCATGGCGCCGCCATGCAACGCCGCGGCGACGCGTGCTGGAGAGGGCGCGGCGCTCGCCGCGGCGGTGGCGACAGGCGCAGGGGAGGGAGAGGGCCTGCTCGCAGCGACCGATGCGGCACTCCCTGACGGCGCCGGACTTGGCTCGGGCGTCTTCTTCGTGTGATGGAAAACCGAGGTGATGTTTGCCAGCGTGCCTTCGTGCGGACGCTCGCTGGCGCGCGGCTCGGGAGTACTCGGGGGCGGCGTTTCATCGAGCTCGGCGAGCCCGCGCCCCGCGTGCCGCAAAATGGCTTCGCGCAGCAGGTCCGCTTGGCCGCCGGCTTCGGCGTACGTCCGTACGACGACGGTCGTGCTGAACACGATCGTTCCGCTGTAGGTGCTGACGACCTGAGCGAGCATCGAAACGTCGTCACCGAGCGGCGTCAGATAGCCGGTCACGTAGTAGTCGGCATGCTCGTTGAGCGCGGCGGTGAGGAAGTCGGCGCGCGTGGTCCCGGGCGTCGGCGGCTTGACCGTTATTCCACCCGCCTGGGCCATGCGATTCGAAAACAGGATAGCGATGTTCGAGCCGGCGTCGGGATTCGTGCCGGCGGTGGTCGTCAGCGGGTAGATTACGACGACCGGCACGGGGCGCGGATTGATGGCGCCGGCGAGCGGAATCGCCGCGATTAGGAGACCGAGCGCGATGAGCCAGGAGCGGAGTATCAAGCCGTGCGCCGTTCCAGCGCGGCGTCGCGCGCACGCTCGGGGTTCGTACCGAGTTCGAGCCATTGCGCGCTAACCTGAGCGCCGAAGAGAAAAATCGTTCCCATATAGTAAAACCAAATCAAGAGCAGAGCGAGTGCTGCGAGCGTACCGTAGACCTTCGAATAGTCGACGTGCGTCGAGTAGATGGCGAATGCGATCTGCGCCGCCTCCCAAAGAAGCGTGGTGACGAGCGCCCCCGGAACGCCAAACCAAATTCCGACTCGGCGATTTGGGAGATAGTTATAGATGAGCCACGTGACGACGAAGACGAGAACGATGGAGACCCCGTAGCCGGCAAGTTGCGTTCCGAGCGCCGAGGTCGGAAAACCACCGTACTCCACGACGAACGATATCACGAGCGGTATCGCCGTGGCGACGACGAGGAGCGCGGCGAGTATCGGCAACGTGACGATCGCTACCACGATGTCCTTTACGAGCGGGCGGCCTTGCGGTACGCCGAGGGAGCGATCCAGCGCGTATGCGAGCGTCTGAAAGAGATTCTTGCCCGACCAGATCAGCGCCACGACGGCCAGCAGCCCCGAGAGGCTCCGATTGGCAACGATATGTTGCAGGTTCGACAGCACGACGCCGCGCACGCCCGGCGCGACGTCTTTGAGCAACGCGACCGCGTGCTGCGGGCCGATGGTGTCGCCGTACACGAAGCCGAGGACCGCGAATGCGAGCATGAGGAGCGGAAAGACGGCGAAGACCGCGTTGAAGGCGATCGCCTGCGCCAGCATCGCGCAACCGTCCTGTGAGAAGCGGAGTCCGGCGGCCCGGAACACCTCGATAAGTCGTCGCATTAATCCATACTGCTCATGATCTCAGCGCTCGTCGTCACCGTCTTGATCGACGGCTCCCTGGTCGCAACTTCGATGCCGGCGACGCTCGCCGCCGGTACGATTGCCGCTCCCGTCGACCCGTTTCTCCGCCTGATCGCGCGCCGGATCACGGTCGACACCGAGCACGGTCGTATAACGTTCGAAAGGGACGGCCGGTGCCTCACCGTCGCCCTCGGCTCGCGAGCGGCCCAGGCCGGCCGGTCGAGCCGGGCGCTTCCCATCGCTCCCTACGTGCGCGACGGCCGCGTCATAATCCCGCTCGCGGCCACCGCGCGCGCGCTTGGAGCCGCGGTGAGCTATGACGCGCAAAACCGGCGGGTGGAGATCCAACTGCCTGCTCCACCGCCTCTCGCGAGCGCGTCGCCCGACCGCAGTTGGACTCCGCCTCCCCCGACACCCGTGAATCCGACGCCACGTCCGGTCCCTTCGGCTGCACTTTCGAGCGGCGTACCGCGCCCGCGGCGAACGCCGATCTTACTCCGCTCGAACGACTGAATCGATCCAGCGGAAATAGGCGCTACTGCCGGCAACGATCGGCAGCGCGATGATTTCCGGCGTCTCGTACGGGTGCATGGCCGCGATGCGCTGCTCGAGCCGGCTATATGCGGAGGCCGTCGTCTTTAGGACGCAGGCCCACTCGTCGGCCGTTTCGAGCGCACCCTTCCAATGATACTGGCTTCGGAACGGGCCTTCGATTCGCGCGCAAGCGGCGAGCCCGCTCGCGAGCGCGTCGTTTGCAATGCGCTCGGCGTCCTCGCGCCGTTCGAGGGTCGTCGTTACTTGAAGATAGTCCGTGGGTTTTTCGGAAACTGACATAGACGCGGGCGATTACTTTTCGGGGGTCGGCGTCGGTTTATGCGGCTGCGGCGGATGCTGCGGCTGCGGTGCGGGCGGACGCGTATGCGGCGCCATGGGCACGGCGGTGTGCGGAACGTACGCGGGCGGTGCAGGGCGTGGTACGGACGCCGGCGGCGCAGTACGCGGAACGTATGCCGGTGCAGCCGTGTGCGGAACGTACGCCGGCGGCGCAGTGCGCGGAACGTAAGCCGGTGCAGCCGTGTGCGGAGCGTACGCCGGTGGAGCGGTGCGCGGAACGATCGCCGGGGCGGCGGTGTGCGGGACGTAGACCGGGGGCGCCGTGCGGCTTTGGCCTCCGGGCGCAATTGGGTGGCTGGGTGTGGCGAAGCGGTTCCACGGACTCGCGGGCTGAGGCGGCGCGCTGGGATGCAACGTCTGCGGTCGCGGCGCGACCGTGGGCGCTGCCGGACGCGGCAGACCGCTGGGCGGGGTGGGGCGCACGACGGTGCCGGGCTCGACGGGTCGCGGCGTGACGACGCCGGGCTCGATGGGTCGCGGCGCGTTCCCTGGCCGGGCCGCCGGAGGGGGCGTCACTGCACCCGGGATGACGGTATGCGGATACACTTTTTGCGTCACCGTCGTCACCTGCCGTCGCTCTTGCGTGAAGGTCTGCACCGGGGGCGGTGTCGCGGTGAATCCGTGAAAGAGCGTCGGATTCGGTGGACGCGCGACGGCGGCTGCCGGTACGGGGCGCGTCGTATAGCGGAGATTCTGCGTCGTCGGTACGATCGGAACCGTCGAGGTGATGAGATGCGCGCTATGAATCTGCGCCGGTGCGACCCGAATCGGATGGGTGAAGACGCCCTGATTGAAGTGCTGCGTCGACACAGCAGTGACGCCGCCAGTGATCTTCGCGTTACGATAAACGTTCGTGATATTCGTGACGTTCGTGACGTTGGTGACGTTCGTAATGTTCGTCACGTTGGTGTTGTTGTATCCGCTGCCCCACCAGGGATGGTAGGGTTCGTTCGGTGCGAGCGGGACCCAACCGATGTTTCCGAATCCGGAGCCTACGCTGACCGCGCCGAAGCCGATGAAAACCACGAGTGCGGGTTGCCAGACCGGAGGCGAGGTCGCGGGCGGACCGGGATACCAGCACCAACCTGTTCCGGCAACGTAAAACCAGCGCCCGTAATGGTACGGAGCCCAGCCCCAGGATTCGGAACTGACCCACGTCCAGCCGTAGTAGGGCTGCCAGACCCAGCTCCCGGCACTATACGGCGCCCAGCCTGCCGGCTCGTTCGGCGTCCAAACTTGGCCGTATTGCGGGTAGTCGATCCAGCGTCCGGACGAATAGAGGTCGTAGCTTCCGACGATCTGACCGGCGTAGTTCTGCGTGAACGCCCGAACGATCATCGCGTCACGCTGCGCGTTCCAGGCATCGAAGGAGTCGGGCGGAAGAGGCTCGCCGCTCGAAATTTGCGGATTCGAAGCGGGACCTGAGGCGTAGAGCGCCGTGCCGGGCGAAACGGTTTGAGTTCCCCCGGGCAAGAGAATCTGCGCTTGCCCAGCGCGAACCGTGACTTGCGTCGTACCGTCGCTCGTAACCGCAACGACGTAGCGGCCGTCAGCGCCGGAGCGGATGCCGATTGAGGGCGTGTCGATCTCGGGATTCGCGTCGGTTTGTCTCAGGACGCTAAGGTCGACCGTCCCTTGGGCGAGTTGCACGACGTGATCGGTTGCGTCGAGGTTCACGAAGCGAATCTGCGTGTCGGGACCGACGCGCAGCAGGTCTGCGTAGTCGAGTTGGATTTCAGCGCGCGAGCTCGGGTCGGTCGATAGGTAGTCGCCGGGCATGAGGGGCGCGTTGATCGCGGCGGCGACGCTCTCGTTCGAGTCGGCGCGCTGGATAACGACGCCGTAGCCGTCCAGAACGCTGATCCGCGCAACGCCAGGGTTCTGCTCGTCGGCACGGGCAGGTCCGATGCCGGCTGCGCCGGCGAGAAGCGCCGTCAGCACGAACGTCGCTACGACACGACGCAAGACGTTCGGATCCACCATCGCTATGCTCCCAAAAAAATGAATGACGCTTACCTAACGAGGTAAATGGTCTATCGGTCGTGAGAAAGCGGTGAGGAACGGGAATCGCCGCCTGAATCGGTCTTTGGGGTCAGGCCGGCTTCGCCTTTGCGTCCGGGGCAGGTGTGTCGGGTGCGATTCGAGCTAGGAGCACTTCCCGACGTAGCCGCACTCCTGGAGGCACTGGATGCAGCCGCCCTGCGAGATCAAGTTGCCACCGCACTTGGGACACATGCCGACTCCCGCCAACATCGCCTTGCGAACGTTCGGCGTCGGAAGCGTCGTCAGGGATGAGAGCGATTGCAGCACTTGGCCGCCGTTGGCGTTTCCGCCACCGTTGCCCATCCCGGGGATACCCGCGATGAGGTCGATGGACTTTTCGTTGGCGTGATCTTCGGCTTCGTCTTCGGCCGACAGCGGAAACTGCGGCTCCGCGACGCTCACGAAGTGCGCTTCACCTCTGGGATTGACGTCGGCGAGCGGAAGGGCGAGGGCCAGCGCCTTCGCTAGACCTTGCGAAATGCCGTCGGCGCAAGACAAGGTGGTGGGGCCGCTCGCGTCGCGCATTTTGGGGTTGGGGCAGCGCATGCCCTCGAACTTCTCGATGAACTTCTGCGGATCGGCGCCGTAGCGCAGCCCGACCGACATCGCAACGCCGAGTGCCTCGAGGTACGACTGCTGACACGAGCCGCTCTTGCCAAGTTTGAAGAAGACCTCGAACGGCCGCCCCTGCTCGTCCTCATTCAGCGTGATGTAGAGCGGCCCGCACCCGACGTTGGTGTTGACGGTTCGGCCGCGCATGACCGGGGGACGCTGCCGGTATTCGGCGCCGCGCGTCGAGACCGGAACGTGTTCGCTCGCCGTCGCGCGCACGTCTTCGAGACGCCTGATGAGTTTGCTGACCGTTTGCGCGCAGGCTTGGTTTTGCGAACGCAGTTCCCGATTCTCGCCTTGCAGAAGTTCGACTCTCGCGATCAGCTCGGCGATGGTTTGTTTGACCTTGACTTCGTCCATGTTAGCGTACCTCGAGGAGTGCTTTGGCCCTGGCTAAGAGAGCGTCGATATCGAGTTCGGCCATGCTCGACGCGGACTCGCCGGATGTGGCCGGGGTTGCGGGTTCGGGCGCAGCGACGTCGCGATTCACATCCTTGATGTCGCCCTCCTTTGAGAACGTCACGACCTGCTCGGTGCGCGAGCCGTCGCGGTAGTACGTGAAGCCCTTGCAGCCTGACTCGTACGCGCGGAAGATCGCGCGCGAGACGTTTTCTCTGGTGTCGTCGTTCGGTGCGTTGATCGTCTTGCTCACGGCGTTGCACGTGTATTTTTGAAACGCCGCCAACATGTCGATGTGTTGATCGACGGTAACGTCGGCCGACGTCGTGAAGACCTGCTGCCAGCGTTCGGGAACTTCGCCGAGCCCCTTGACCGAACCGCGGTTCGTCTCGATCTTTCCGAGCAGCTCCTCCGAATAGAATCCCTCGTCTTTTGAAATTTCCTCGAAGAGCGGCACCACGTAGTACAGGTGTTGCGGGCGGCCTTCGGCATCTTTCATGACGTGCTTCGTATACGCCATTCCGAAGTACGGTTCGCAACCGAAGCTGCAGCCGGCGATCATCGAGATCGTTCCGGTCGGCGCGATCGACAAGAGCGCGGCGTTGCGGCGCGGGCGCGGATCCTTGGCCCACTTCGAGAGATGCTTGTTGGGAAAATCGCCGCGCTCGCGCGCCAGCAACTCGCTCGTCTCTTCGGCGCGCTGCTGGATGAACTTCATCAGCTTGGCCGCAAACTCGATCGCCTCCGGCGAGCCGTAGGCCGTCTCCATTTGAATGAGCAGGTCGGCAAAGCCCATGATTCCCAGACCGACGCGACGGTTGTTGGTGACCATCTCGCGGATCTCGTCCAACGGGTAAATATTCGCGTCGATGACGTTGTCGAGGAAGCGGATCGAAAGCGCAACCGTTTGCGCAAGGCGCTCCCAGTCGACGTCCTTCGCCTGTGCGTCGTAGTATTGCCCGACGTTGATCGAGCCTAAGTTGCAAGAATCCCATCCATGCAAGCTTTGCTCGCCGCAATTTCGGGAATTTACATATATGTGCTTCTTGCGACCGGCCTTTGTTTGGGCTTCGAATCCTCCGCAGTAGAAATTGTGGAAGTTATCGACCGTCCCGTTATAGACGTCCTCGAAACCGTCGAGCTCGACGGACAGAACGCGATGGTTAAAGACGCTTGCGGCTTCTTGCAGTTCCGAATAACTGCGGAAGGGACTGCTTTCGCGCGAGATCTCTACGGAAATTCCGCGAGCTTTGCACGCATCGGCCCAATCTCGTTTGAGGACGATCGGTTGGCTCGTCTTCAACTCCGTATACACGTCGAGCTGCTTCTCGCGAAGCTCCGCTTTCATCTTATCGAGCGTGATCCGGCGTGCAGCATGGCGGCGAACGTTGATGTTAGGGTCGCTGTTGAGCTTCCGCAGATTACACGCTTGCGAGCAGTAACCGATCTCGCGATCGACGTAGCGAACGGAAAACTCGTCCTTACAGACCTCGCAGATTTTATAGACGAAGAGCAAGCCGGCAGCAATCTCGGCTTCGTAGCCTTGAGCGATCGCTTCCTCAAAATGGCGGACGACTCGCGGATCGACGCTCTCCAGCCCGGGACGTAACCCGAGCTGCTGACACGCCCATTTCGCAAGGCCGCGCACTCCGCCATTGAGGTTGTCACGTCGCCACCCGCTGAACTGCTGGGGCAGTGATCTCTCAACTGCGAACGCAGCCCACTCGTCTTCCGAGAAGCGTCTCCCAAGCGTGGTCGCTAGCTCGAGCGCGGCCTCCCGGACGTCATCGTTGCTCCAGCCGGAGAAACGTGCGTTGTTTTCGCCGGTGTTATTTTGCGAATGTTTGGCACGATAGGCTTCCCAACGCTCCGCGCTCCAATCAGTTTGCGCCCGCCGCATCGGATTCAAATCGCCGAGCATTTCTTCCGCATGATGCCGGTCGTGGTCGGCCTTGCTCATGACCTGGAGATTACCGGGCACGTTGTTTTGAGCATTCCGGTCCTTGTGGTGAACGACGTGTCCGCGGGGCACGGGTTTGCTATCGAAGAACTCGGCGATTAGGCGATGCTCGGCGCGGACGGTATGGCCGCCAAGGGTCAACCACCAATAGTTTTGTTTTGAATGGCCTCCCGCATTCGCAAGCACGTCGACGACCGGCGCCTCGAATTTGGTCATGATGGCGAGACTATCGCCCGCGCGTAGCTCGCGAACTTCCTTGTACTCGCCTTGACGCAAACGGAACTTATGGTTCGTAGTCGCGCGGATCGTCGAGTGGTCGTCGAGCGTAATCTTGTAGACCGGCAACTTCTCGCCGGTCTTACGCGGGTGTCGCATCGTGCGAACCGTCAACTTGCCGCCATCATCCGCCGTATAAACCGGAACGTCCAAACCGGAGGCAGCGAGCTCATCGATGCGCACGTGACCGCGACCGTCCGCTACGGCAACCAGCGTGTCACCCGTTACGCACGGATTTGTTGCTTGAATGGGTCCCAAGCCTGGAAGCGGATTCCACTCGGGATGATCTAGGAAGAGCACACCGGGCTCGCCGTTCTGCCACGCGCCCTCGACGATGCCCGCCCAAATCTCTTTTGCCCGAACCGTTCGGACGACTTCTTTGCTGCGTGGATCGATCAGATCGATCGTGCCATCGTTCTTGACAGCGTTCATGAACGCATCGGTGACACCGATCGAGATGTTGAAGTTGCTGATCTGCGTTTGCAGCAGTTCTTGCTTGAGGTGCGCGAGTTCGTCGACGGTGTAGCGGCCCGTGTCGGAAAGCCTGTTCCAGAGCGCTCGATTCTCCGAGTCGAGTTCTTTCTTGCATGTCATGAACTCGAAGACGTCGGGATGATCGACGCGTAGCACGCCCATGTTGGCGCCGCGCCGCACGCCGCCTTGTTTGATCGAATCGGTAGCCGCGTTAAAGACCTTCATGAACGACACCGGACCCGACGCATCCCGTCCGGTGCTCTGCACTTCCGCACCCTTATGCCGAAGGTCCGAAAACGCAAATCCCGTACCTCCTCCGCTTTTTTGGATCTGTGCCATCGCTTTGACACTGTAGAAGATGCCGTCGATCGAATCGGGCACGGGCAGCACGAAACAGGCTGAGAGCATCGACAGCGGGCGTCCGGCGTTGACGAGGCAGGGCGTGTTCGGCATGAAATCGCGCCGCGCCAGCATGTCGTAGAACGCGTGACTCACGCCCGCCGCAACTGCTTCCGGATCGCGCCCGAGCCGGGTCGCATAGGGCCGTTCGGGCTCGGCGATCGCGGAGGCGACCCGCCACAAAAATTCGGTCGGCGTCTCGAGCGAACCGTCGGCTTTCTTGGCCAGGTAGCGCTCCTTGAGGACGCGCATGGCGTTACCGTCGAAGGCGGGCTCGGCGAGATCGTTCGGGAGGGAGGCGGAGTCGGAAGCCTCGGACATTCAAGGAACCTCCATCAGGGATACCCGCGATTCGAGAGACACTTATCGAACACCTGTTCGATAGAACAGGTCCGTCGGACGCTTGGTACGGTATATTGTACATCTCCCGAGCTAGAGACACAAGATATAGTTGTGTGCTCGGGGTAATCCTTGGGGGTGGCATGTGGATACGTCGTGGAGAACCCCAGTTTTCTGTGTGGCGGCAGTGCACAATGCTTCCCGGTGCGGGTCGCTTTGGGGAGAAGTTCGAGGATAGCGGGGAAATGAGGGGCAACGCTGGGTCGGTGCTCAGACCCGACCACTTTGCCGACCGGCTTACGAGCGTATCGCTCGAGGATCTCGCGGCAGCCGGCATCGAGGGCCTCATCGTCGACCTCGACAACACGCTCGTTGGCTACGGCAGGTCCGGGCTCGAGGCCGACGACGCGGCCTGGATCGCCGCCGCGCGCGCGGGCGGCTTGAAGATTTGCCTCGTCTCGAACAATTTCACGGGCCGGGTAACTCAGATCGCCGCCCAGCTCGGAGTTCCGTCGGTGCCGAGTGCGCTGAAGCCGCTCCCGCGAGGCTTTTTGAAAGCGCTCGAGCTACTTGGGACGCCGAAGCATCGCACGCTTGTCGTCGGCGATCAGCTGTTCACCGACGTCTTGGGTGCACGCCTCGCGGGCATGGGCTGCATCTTGACGCGCCCGCTCGTCGCCAAGGACTGGTTGGGGACGCGGATCCTGCGTCTGCTCGAACGTCTCGTGCTCGGGAAGCGCTCGTCCTCGGGATTCTTTCCCTGATGCTTCCGCTCTATGTCTTCGACTTGTATGGAACGTTGGTCGACTACAACTCTCTGAGGCCCGAAATCTACTTGGTGACGCCGAATGCGACGTCGCTCGTCGACTTGTGGCGTCTCAAACAGTTGCAATATTCGATGGTCTCGAGCATGATCGGCCGCTACGTCGACTTCGACGAGTTGACCGCGCTCGCGTTCGACTACGCGGCGGCGCAATACGGCGTACATCTCGATGCCGAGACGCGCAGACGTTTGATCGACTCGTGGTCGGAACTGCCGCCGTATCCCGACGTCGTCCCGGCGCTCGGGAAGCTGCGCGAACGCGGGGCGAAGTTGGCGGTTCTCTCGAACGGAACGCCGCGAGCTTTGTCGCGAACCGTGGAGGCCGCCAAACTCGGCGCGAACTTCGACGCGCTGCTCTCGGTCGACGTGGTGCGCGCGTATAAGCCGCGGGCCGAGGTCTACCATCTAGCGGTCGAGCGCTTTGGTCTCGGGCGTAGCGAAATCGGCTTCGTGTCTTCGAACGGTTGGGACGCCCTGGGAGCGGCGGAGTTCGGCTTTGAGGTCACGTGGTGTAATCGCAACCGCTTGCCGGCGGAGACGTTCGGGGCGCGCCCGGCCCGTACGATCGCGACGCTCGCGGAGCTGCTCGTCGACTGAGCGTCTCATGAAACTCGCCGTGATCGGCGATCCTGTCGAGCACAGCCTGAGTCCCGCATTGCACCGGGGCTTTCTCGAAGCTGCCAATATGGCCGGCTCGTACCACGCACTGCTCGTTCCCGCCGGTGAGGGCGCCGGTGCGATCGCGCACTTGCGCGCGCAAGGCTATCGCGGGCTCAACGTCACGACCCCGTTGAAGGAAGAAGCCTTTGCGGCGTGTGACCGATGCGACGAGTTCGCGCTAGCGAGCACTTCGGTCAACACGATCGTCTTCGAACCTTCCGAGACCGTCGGCTATAATACCGATGGAATCGGCGCGCTCTCGGCGGTCGCCGGCGCGCTCGAACGGCCCAATGTCGACGGCGTGCGCATTCTCGTGCTCGGAGCCGGACCGGCCGCGCGCGCATCGGTTGCGGCATTGATCCAAGGCGGCGCGTCGGTGCGCGTTTGGAATCGGACGGAGGCGCGCGCGCAGACGATCGTCGCGACGAGCGACGCGCGCCTGTGGCGTCCTGGCGAGGCGCTCGACGTGGTGTTCTCGACGCTGGCACCGCTAGCCAACCTCCCCGAACACGTCCAGAGCGTTTGTCGCGACGTCGCGCTGCTCGTCGACGCGAACTACGGCCCGCGCGCGACGCTCGGTGCTGCCCTCGGCCGCGAATCAATCGACGGCTACGGCATGTTGCGCGCCGGCGCGCGAGCCTCGTTCGCGCGTTTCACCGGGTAGCGGCTATGGCGACCACGTATTTTCTCGCCCGGCTGATCGGCCCCATCTTATTCGTGGTTGGGGCCTCGGTGTTGTTCCAAAGAGCGGTGTTTCTTGCGGTTCTCAACGATCTCATCGGGAACCGCACGGCGTTGTTCATGACCGGTCTCGTCTTGTTGCTGCTCGGACTCTTCGTGGTGCTCGTCCACAACGTTTGGAATGCGGGCTTTCTGCCGCTCGTCATAACGCTGCTAGGATGGCTGCTCGTCCTTCGCGGACTGCTCTCAATGTTTGTTCCGGGCCACGAGATCGCGCGTTTGGTACGTGTGCTAAAGTTCGAAGAATTCTCGTGGCTCTACGGAAGCGCGATCGTCGTGCTGGCAGCCTACCTAACGTGGGCCGGCTTCAGCGGCTAAGACCCGAGTGGCGGAGAGGGGGAGATTCGAACTCCCGAACGCTTTTAAACGTTGCTCGCTTTCCAAGCGAGTGCATTCGACCACTCTGCCACCTCTCCGCGGGCCGGCGGGCGGAGTTCAAGACCCGGTGGTTAGAGACCCGCCGCGCCTAGGTCGGCGATGAAGCCTTGGACGCGCGGGTCGAGCCACCAGCGTTCCAGCGGCCCCAGCAGCGCGGGGTTTCCGCGCAACTGCGCGACGTGCTCGTTGATGCGCGCGGGGTCGGGGGACGGACCCGTGAGCTCGCCGCGGAGTGCATCGATCGCCGCGTGAGCTTCGGGCGCGTTGCCCGCGGCCGCCTTGAGATCGGCGTGCGGAAATTCCGGAAGGTCGCTCATCCCTCAGCGCTTCGCCGTACCCAGCAGCAATGCTGCAAGCTCGACGTGCGCCGTTTGCTCGGCGAGGTCGGTTCGCAGGAACGCGGTCTCGAGGTCGGCCGCGACGCTCGAGACACCGTGCCGCTCCATCAGCACCGTATCGGCCTGCGCGCCGAACGCCTCGGAGCAGCGAGCAGCAAGCTCTTGCGAGCCGGGCTTGGCGAAAGCGGTGAACGCGATCGATCCGAGCGACTCGGTCGCTCCGACCGTGTCGAGCGGGAAAAGGCGGCCGAGTTTCGACCAGGCCACGCAATAGGTCGGATGCGTGTGCACGACGCAGCGAACGTCCGGCCGGGCGCGGTACGCCGCGAGGTGCAGGGGCAACTCACTCGTAGCGCGCTGCGCCGGATCGAACGGCGTCCCGTCTATGGAGACGCGCACGAGCGATTCCGGTTCGAGCGCGCGCAACGAACGCGTCGTGGGCGTGACGACGATCGTCCCATCGCCGAGCCGGACGCTTACGTTCCCGCTCGAACCGAAGACGAGCCGGCGTTCCCAAAGCAAAGCGGAATAGCGCACGATCTCGGCGCGCGCTTGCGCTTCAGTCACGCCTACAGGCCCCTAAATCGCCGAAGGGTGCCAGATCGTTTTCGTTTCGGTAAAGGCCGCGATGTTAGCGAGGTCTTGCGCCTCGGTCGAGAACCATTCGGCCGGCGAAGGCGCTGCGATCATGCGACAGCGTTTGAGGTTGTCGGCCGCGAGCCGTTCGAGTTCCGCCGCGAAGGGAAGGTCGAGCGAGAACGCTTCGAGCGCGTTCACGTCCATGTGCCGCGCGAGGTGGGGCGCGATCTCGATGCGCCTGCCGGTGAGCACGTTCGCGGCGCCGGCGGGAATGTCGCAAGTGGCTAAGCACTCGGCGAACAGGATCGCGCTGCGCGGCTCGCTTTCCGAGCCGAGAAGGACGATCGTGTTGCCCGAAACGAGCGGCGGCAGTGCGGCCGAAACGAGACCGAGCAACGCCGGCTCGTCGGGAGCCAAGACGCCGACGACGCCCATCGGCTCGGGCGTTGAGTAACTATAGTAGGGGCCTGCAACCGGATTGCGCGACGAGAGCAGCGCCACGTACTTGTCGCACCAACCGGCGTACCAGAGCACGCGGTCGATCGCCGTGGTGGTTTCACGCACGGCCTGCGCTTCGTCCAGTTTCATGCCGAGGCGCAGGCGTTCGACGAATTGCGCCCGGCGCGAGTCCATCATTTCCGCTAGCCGGTAGAGCACCAGGCCGCGGTTCATCGCGCTGGCCCCGGACCAGCGTGGAAAGGCGATGCGCGCGGCGACGACCGCGTCGCGGAGATCCTTGCGCGAGGCGCGCGCGATGTTGGCGGAGTCGTCGCTTCCTGCACCCGCGACCTCGCTCAGGCCCGACTCGGAGCGCACGAATTCGCCGTTGATGTACAGTTTGTAGGTCTTGCGAACGTCGAGGCGAAGCGGCTCGCCTTTCTTCGGCACGTCGGCTGCCTACGTCGAGCCGGGAGTCCGGCCCTCTTGCGAACTCCAAGCGGCGCTCGTACGCCGGCAGCGAAGAGTCGCCCGATGCAAGCGGGACGCATTCGCGTCGGAATCGACGTCGGCGGCACGTTCACGGACCTCGTGGCGCTCGACGAGCGCACGGGCGCGCTGTTCCGCAGCAAAGTTCCCTCGACTCCGCGGGAACCCGAGGTCGCCGTCGTTGCCGCACTGCAACTCTTGCTGCGCGAGGCGGCTCCGAGCGATGTGGCCTTTCTGTCGCACTCGAGCACGATCGCGACGAACGCGCTGCTCGGCCAGATCAACCTCGAGCTTCCCCGGACGCTGTTGCTGACGACCGAGGGCTTTCGCGACGTGCTCGAGATCGGACGGCAGAATCGCAGCGAGGTCTACAACCTGTTCGTGCAACGCCCGAAACCGCTCGTCGAACGGCGCTTTCGCCTCGGGGTGCGCGAGCGGATGGATCCGTTCGGGAACGTCGTGGTGCCGCTCGATGCGGCCTCACTCGCGAAAGCGCTCGACGCGGTTGCGCTGAGCGAGGCTCGCGCGCTCGCGGTTTCGTTCTTGCACAGCTACGCGAATCCGGCGCACGAGCGGAGCGCCCGCGACGCGCTTCGCGAGCGTTTTCCGGAACTGCCGGTCGTGCTCTCGAGCGACGCCGATCCGGAGTATCGCGAGTACGAACGGACGAGTACGACGGTCGTGAATGCCGTACTCGGCCCGCTCGTGCGCGGCTACCTCGAACGTTTGGCCGAGCGCGCACGCGAACTCGGAGTCGACGCGAAATTTTACGTCATGCAGTCGAACGGAGGCATGGCCTCGCTCGAAGCTGCGGCAGCGCGTCCTGCCACGATGGTCGAGAGCGGTCCCGCATCGGGCGTCATCGGGGCCGCGCACCTCGGCCGCGTTCTCGGGCTCGAGAACGTTCTGTCGTTCGACATGGGCGGAACGACCGCGAAAGCCGGCACGATCGTCGGCGGCAATCCCCGCGTCGCCGCTGAATTCGAGGCCGCCGGACGGACGCACTCCGGACGCGCCGTCAAAGGCTCCGGCTATCCGGTGCGCTTTCCGTTCATCGATCTGGCCGAAGTCAGTGCGGGGGGCGGGACGATTGCTTTCGTCGACGCCGGCGGCGCACTGCACGTCGGACCACTCTCGGCGGGCGCCGATCCCGGGCCGGCGGCTTACGGCCGCGGGATCCAGCCGACGGTGACCGACGCGAACCTCGTACTGGGAAGACTCAACCAGCACGCTTTGCTCGGCGGCGCGATGCCGATCGACGTGTCGCGTTCGCGCGCGGCGCTCGAAGCGCTCTTGCCGATGCTTCCCGAACTCGACCTCGACCGGTTGGCGGCCGGGATCGTGCACCTGGCCGATCTTGAAATGGCGAAAGTGTTGCGCATCGTGACCGTCGAGCGAGGTTTCGATCCGCGCGATTTTACCCTTATGGCCTTCGGCGGTAGCGGTCCGCTGCACGGCTGCGCGGTTGCGAGCGAACTCGGCATCCGGCGCATCGTGATTCCGCCCGACCCTGGACTTTTTTCCGCGCTAGGTTTGCTCGTCGCCGACCTTCGGATCAGCGGCGTGCGCTCGATCCTTGCCGATGCGGCCCAAATCGAGGCCGGCGCGATCGAGGCGGCTTTCTTAGAGCTCGAACTGCACGCCGGCGGCGACCTGGCGCGGCAGGGCGTCGCGCAGGACGCGGTTGCGTTCGCGCGCGATCTCGAGATGCGCTACGCCGGCCAGAGTTTCGAATTGACGATCGCGGCCGAGTCGCCGTTCGACGAACGAGCGAAGCGCGCGGCCGTGGAGCGTTTCCACGCGAACCATGCGCGCACGTACGGGTACTCGTCGCCGGAAGAGCCGGTCGAGATCGTCGCCGGGCGCAGTACCGCGACCGGCGCGGTCGTCAAGCCGTCGCCGGCGCAGCTGCCGGCCGCCGAGAGAGGCGCTCTCGAGCGCGCGACCCTCGAACGCCGCGACGTCGCGCTCTCGGGTTCGTCGCGCACGCAGGTACCGGTCTACGCGCGCGCCATGCTGCGCGCCGGCGACGCGTTTTCCGGACCGGCGCTCGTCGAACAGTACGATTCGTGCAGTTACGTCGCGCCCGGGTTCGAGGCGCGGGTCGACGCGTTCGGCAACCTCTTGCTGGAGCGCAAAGATGATTGACGCGATCGCGACGGAGGTCATTCGCAGCTCGCTGATCTACGCGAGCGAAGAGATGGGGATCGCGGTCCGCAACGCCGCCTATTCGCCGAACATCAAGGAACGCTTGGATCACTCGTGCGCGCTCTTCGACCGTTTCGGACGATTGATCGCGCAGGCCGAACACATCCCGGTGCACCTCGGCTCGCTGCCTTGGGGTTTACGGGAGACGCTCGGGGTTCTGGCGGCTCGCGGCACGCAAATCGCGCCGGGAGAGATGTGGGTCGTCAACGATCCGTACGTCTCCGGAACGCATCTCAACGACATCACGCTGATCCGGCCGATCTTCGTGCGAGCGAAGGACGCGCAGCGGCACGTCGGATTCGCCGCCAACAAAGCGCACCACACCGACGTCGGGGGCAGCGTTCCCGGTTCGATGTCGGCCGACGCGCGCGAGCTGTGTCAGGAGGGCCTCGTCATTTCGCCGCTGCGCTTGATGCGCGATGACCGGGTCTCGAGCGAGGTCGTCGACTTGATCCGTGCCAACTCGCGCACGCCCGCTGCGCGCAGCGGAGATTTGAAGGCTCAAGTCGCAGGGAACGTTACCGGCGAGCGGCGCGTCCTCGAACTGATCGAGCGTTATGGAATCGATGGCTTCGAGGGAGCCGTCGAACGTATTCTGGACGAAAGCGAGCGTCGTCTGCGAGCCGCGCTGCGCGCCCTCGGCGAACGGCACGTTCGCGTCGAAGACGTGCTGGAACCGCCGGACGGCGGCGATTTGCTGCACCTCGTCGCGACGGTGAACCTGCGCGACGGCGCGATCGAAATCGACTACGAGGGGACGAGCGCTCAGGTTCCTTACCCGCTCAACGCCGTTTTCGGCGTCACGCTTTCGGGCGTTCACTACGTCATTCGCGCCGCGACCGATCCGGAGATTCCGATGAACGAGGGCTGCTTTCGCCCGGTCGAGGTGCGCGCGCCGCTGGGCACGCTCCTGAACCCGCGCCGGCCGGCACCCGTCGCGGGTGGCAACGTGGAAACTTCGCAGCGCAACGCCGACCTGATGCTGCGCGCGTTCGCGGCGATCGCACCGGGCCGCATCCCCGCGCTCTCGAGCGGAACGATGTCGAACGTCATGGCCGGCGGCACCGCCGCCGACGGGAGCGCGTGGGCCTTCTACGAGACGAACGGCGGCGGCATGGGGGCGCGTCCGAACGCCGACGGTATCGACGGCATTCACACCCACATGACCAACACGCTCAACACGCCGATCGAAGCGATCGAGCGCTATTTCCCGATCAGGCTCACCAAATACGAGTTCGCACCGGGAACCGGCGGCGAGGGCGAGTTCCGTGGAGGTTGCGGGCTCGTGCGAAGCTTCACGCTGCTCGAAGGGAGCTGCACCGTTTCGCTCTTAGCCGAGCGCCAGCGCGTCGCTCCCGCCGGTGCAGCGGGTGGTTCCGGCGGCGCGTGCGGCCGCCACCGCTTGCGCGCGGCCGACGGCAGCCTGCGCACGTTGCCGGCGAAGGGCAGCCTCGAGCTCGCGCCGGGCGACGAGCTGATCGTTCAAACCCCGGGCGGCGGCGGCTTCGGCGACCCGGCCAAACGGCCCAGCGCCGCGCGCCGGCGCGACGAAGAGAACGGCTTGCTTCGGCCAAAGGAAGACGCATGAAGAAGATTGCTGTCGCGTTTCTCACGACGCTCGTCCTCGCCGTGCAGAGCACGGTGTCACCCGTTCCGGCCGCCGCGGATGCCCCGGACGTCGTAGTCGGAGCGATCCTGCCGTTGACCGGTTCGCTCGCGCCCACCGGGCAGCGCTTGCGGCAAGGGATCGAGCTCGCCGCCGATTTGGTGAACGGCGGGGCCAACCTGCACTATCCTCTGCCGATGACCGGGACCAGCGGGTTTCCGAATCTGGGCCATGCTAAACTGCGCGTCGTTTTCGCGGACTCGCAAGGCAAACCCGATCAAGCCAAGACCGTCGCCGAGGATCTCATCAACCGCGAGCACGTCGTCGCCTTGATCGGCTGTTACGCGAGCGGCCTCACCGCGACCGCGAGCCAAGTCGCCGAACGCGACGGCATCCCGTTTCTGAATCCCGACTCGACGAGTCCTACGTTGATCGCCCGCGGCTTCAAATGGTTCTTCCGCACGACCCCCGACGATGCGACCTTCTCGCAGAACTTCTTCGATTTCTTGCACGACCTGCACGCTCAGAACGGCAAGATCGATCCGAGGAAGATCGGTCTCGTCAGCGAGGATACGCTGTTCGGGAAAGGCGCCGAGACGACCGAAGCCGCCGATGCCGCGAAGGCCGGCATGCAGGTCGTCGCCGATCTGACCTATCCGCAGGGCACGAGCGAAGCGGAGTCCGAGGTACAGCGTCTGAAGGCCTCGAGTCCCGACATCGTGATCGTGGCCTCGCTCATCGGCGACGCGATCCTCTTCATGAAAACGTTCAAAGCGCAAAATTTCTTGCCGCAGGCTATTTTGGCGCAGGACGCGGGGTTCGTCGATCCGACGCTGATCAAGACCATCGGCAAAGACGCCGACGGCGTCTTGAGCCGTGAAGTCTGGTCGCTCAATTTGAAGATTCCGAACCAGGGAGCGCCGCTGGTCAACCAACTCTTCAAGGCGCGTTACGGAACGAACATGGACGGAAACGTCGCGCGCGACTTCATGGGCATGCTGGTGCTGGCCGATGCGATCGAGCGCGCGAAGTCGACGCAACCCGAAGCGATCCGAAGCGCGCTCGCCGCGACGAACATCCCGGGAAACCGGACGATCATGCCCTGGGTCGGCATCAAGTTCGATGCGCGCGGCCAAAACATCGAAGGTAGCGGCATCGTCGTCCAGATTCAAAACGGCGAGTATCAGACGGTTTGGCCCGCGAAGTTCGCGACGAGGCCGGTCGTCTGGCCGTTGCCGGCCTGGTCTTCGCGCTGACCGAACCGCTCGCACTCGACGCCGCCTGGAGTTTTCTCCCGCAACTGATCGTCAGCGGCATCCTGAGCGGGCTCGTTTTCGCGCTCATCGCGATCGGACTGACGCTCGTCTACGGCGTCATGGAGATCGTCAATTTCGCGCACGGCGAGTTTTTGATGCTCGCGATGTACGCGTCGCTGGGTTTGGCGGCACTCGGTCTCGGACCGGTACTCGGTCTGCCGCTCGTCGCGCTCGGAATGTTCTTTTTCGGCTTCGTCCTTTACCGGATCTACATCCGTCGGCTCCTGACCGGGCCGCCCGAAGCGCAAATCTTCGGAACGTTCGGGTTGCTCGTGCTCTTGCAAGGCCTCGCGCAATTCGCATTTTCGAGCGATTATCGCGGGATTCCCAATCCGCCGTTCTCGGCGAGCATCCACCTCGGCTCCATTGCGCTGGGCGGCCCGCAGGTCGTCGCCGCGGTTGGTGCCATCGTCATCACCGCGCTGCTCGTCGCGTTCATCGAGTTCAGCGAAACGGGACGCGCCTTGCGCGCCTTGGCCGAAGACCGCATGGCGGCGACGCTGATGGGCATCGACGTGGAACGGATGAATGCGTTCGCCTTCGGGTTGGGCGCGGCGTGCGCGGGTGCGGCGGGCGCGCTCCTGATGTTGTACTATCAGGTCCATCCGCGCGTCGGCGCCGAGTTCGCGCTGACCGCTTTCGTCGTCGTAGCGCTGGGCGGTTTCGGCAGCGTGCGCGGCGCGCTGCTCGCCGCCGTGCTCGTGGGTCTCGTCGAAGTTTTGTCCGGTTTCTATCTGTCGCCCGCGGTGAAGATGATCCCGGTCTACGCGCTGTACCTCATCGTGGTGCTCCTGCGGCCGCAAGGGCTGCTCGGACGGCGATGAGGCTGCGCCGCTTCGCCCCGCTGGGCGCGCTGAGCCTCGGCCTCGCATTGCTCGCGGCAGCCTTTCCGAACCCCGTCGCGCTCGACGTGCTGTTCTTCATGCTCCTGTATGCGGTGCTCGGTCAAGGCTGGAACTGGATCAGCGGCTACGGCGGACAAGTGTCGTTCGGGCACGCGCTGTTTTTCGGGTGCGGCGCCTACGCCTCGGCGGCGTTCGCGCTCCACAAGTTCTCGCCGTGGCTTGCGCTGCCGGCCGGAATCGCCGTCGCGGTGGCGCTGGCCGTCGCCGTCGGGCTGCCCTGTTTCGCGCTGCGCAAGCACTACTTTTCGATCGCAACGATCGCCGTGGCGGCGATCGGCGAGATCGTGGTGCGCAATACCGATTTTCTGGGCGGCTCGTCCGGAATCGAACTGCCGATCGAAGCCTCGAGTTTCGCGAATCTGCAATTCGCCGGGAAATTCCCGTACGTCGTGCTCGCGCTCGTCTTGTTCGTTGCGGTTCAAGCCGCGACGATCGCCTTCGAGGACTCGCGCATCGGTTATTATTTGCGCGCGATTCGCGCAAATCAGGACGCGGCGGCCAGCGTCGGGATCGACGGACGCCGCTGGAAACTGGTCGCATTCGCCGGCGGAGCGGCTGCCTGCGCTCTGGCCGGCTCGCTCTACGCGCAGAGCACGCTTTTCGTCGATCCCGAAAGCACGCTTTCGCTGGGCATCTCGATTGCGATTGCACTCGTCGGCGTTGTCGGCGGAGCCGGAAGCGTGTGGGGTCCGCCGCTCGGCGCGGTCATCTATATTTTCCTCTCGAAGTACGTGGCCGTGCTGCTGGGAGGCAGCGGCCGCGGGATCGATCTCATCATTTACGGCGGATTGATCGTGCTGGTTGCGGCGCTGCGGCCGAGCGGTTTGACGGGAGCACTCGCGCCGCTGTTCCGCCGGCGGAGACCGGCGTGAGCGAAATCGCGCTCGCCGTGCGAGGGCTCCAGATGCGTTACGGTGCCCTGCGCGTACTCGATGGACTCGATTTCGACGCGCGAGCCGGGCGCGTCACCGCGCTGATCGGTCCGAACGGCGCAGGCAAGACGACGGCCTTCGCGTGTATTGCGGGAGCGACTCGCGCAACCGGGGGCAGCGTGAAATTCTTCGGCCGCGAGTTGACCGGAGTTCCGGACTACGCGATTGCCCAGCTCGGACTGGTGCGCACCTACCAGATCGTGCAGACGTTCGCGGACATGACGACGCTCGAAGGGGTCACGGTCGGCGCACTCCTGCGGCATCCGCACTTGCCGGCTGCGCGGGAGCGGGCGGCGGGCGTACTTGAGCGCGTCGGTCTCGGACATCGCGCCGGAGTGCTCGGCAAAGCTCTGACCATCGCTGATAAGAAACGGCTCGAGCTCGCGCGGGCGCTGGCGGCCGAACCGCGCGTGCTCCTGCTCGACGAAGTGCTCGCCGGGCTCACGCCGAGCGAAGCGCAAGCTGCGGTCGAACTGGTGCGCGACATCGTGCGCGACGGAATCTCGATCGTAATGGTCGAGCACGTGATGGAGACGCTGATGCCGCTCGCCGATCACGTCGTCGTGCTGAGCGCCGGACGGTGCATTTTCGACGGCGCGGCCGCGGCCGCGCTGGCCGACCCGGCGGTCATCGAAGCCTACTTGGGCCGCCCGTGAAGCTCGACGTCGAAGACGTGGCGGTCGAATACGACGGCGTGCGCGCGTTGCAGGGCGTCACGCTTTCCGCCGAGCCGGGGACGATCGTCGCGTTGATCGGCTCGAACGGGGCAGGGAAGACGACGCTGTTGCGTGCGATCAGCGGCCTCGTGCCGGCGGCGCGCGGAACGATTCGCTTCGGTGGCGAGAACATCACGCGTCTGCCCGCCCACGCGATCGTGCGACTCGGAATCGCGCACGTGCCCGAAGGCCGCCACGTCTTTTCGAGCGTCACGGTGCGCGACAACTTGCTGCTGGGAGCCTACGGGTTACGCGACCGCAGCGAACGCGAGCGGCGCATGGCGGCCGCTTTCGACACCTTTCCGCGGCTGCGCGAACGGCTGGCTCAGCGCGCCAGCACGCTCTCGGGCGGCGAGCAGCAGATGCTGGCCATCGCGCGCGGGACGATGAGCGCACCCTCGCTCTTGATGCTGGACGAGCCCAGTCTGGGCATCGCGCCCAAACTGATCCCGGCGATCTACGGCGGTATCGCGCGGATCGCGGCGAGCGGTACGACCGTTCTGCTGGTCGAGCAAAACGTGCGCGACGCCTTAGGCTTGGCCGATCGTGCTTTCGTGCTCCAAACGGGACGCGTCGTCATCGAAGGGGAGGCGAAACGGCTGCTGGACGATCCGCGCGTCGAGCGGGCCTTCTTGGGTTTGTAGGAGCGCCCCTTGCTCGCACGGTAGTGCTGGGCCTTGGTCGAACGAACGGGAATCTAAAGAAAACGACTGTGAGACGGACCGAAAGGGGTATACCCTCTCCATGAGTACGACAAAGACCAGTAATAGCGCCACGCCCTTTTTGAGCGACATCAAGACGCTGCGCGAGCGCGCGCGCAAGAATCTCGGAGACGGCGCCGTCACCGACAACTATAGAGGCGACGTCAAGAAATCGATCGAGCTCCTCCAAGGCGCGCTCGCGACCGAGATCGTTTGCGTTTTGCGTTACACGATGCACGCCGTGGCCGCGACCGGCATCGACAGCGATGCGGTCAAGGAAGAATTCCAGCAGCACGCCGATGACGAGCGCGGCCACATGATGGAGATCGCCGAGCGCATCAACCAGCTGGGCGGAATCCCCGATATGAATCCGCGCGGACTCGAAACTCGTGCGGCAAGCGAGTACGGCTCCAACAAACTGAATCTGGTCGACATGATCAAAGAGAACCTGGTCGCCGAACGCATTGCGATCGAGCACTACCGGGAGTTGGTCCGCTACTTCGCCGACAACGATCCGTCGACGCGCGACATGCTCGTGCACATCCTGGCCATGGAAGAAGAGCACGCCAACGACATGCACGACCTGCTCGTGTCGCGCGAAGGCAAACCGTTCCTGAACACCTGACCGGAAAGTCTAGACGGTTTCGGCGAGCTGCAACATCGCGGCTCGATCGGACGGCGCTGCGACGCGCTCGCCGTGGATTGCGCGCGCGAAAAGCTCAGCGCTGTCGACGAGCCGCGGCCCGGGGCGGTTGACGTAGGCGTTGCCGTCGAGCGCGTAGGCGCGTCCCGAGCGAACGGCCCGTAGGTTTCGCCAAACCGGTTCCGGCGCGATCTCGGCGATCGCGTCGCGGGTCCGCTGCAAATCGAAACCGCACGGCGCCACGATGACGACGTCCGGATCGGCGGCGGCGATCTCGGCCCAGCTCAGGACGCGCGAATTCTTTCCGGGATCGGCCAGGACCGGCTCGCCGCCGGCCAGTTCGACGAGTCCGGGCGTCCAGTGTCCTCCGCTCATCGGCGGCTCGCTCCATTCCAGGATGAGCGTTCGCAGACGGGGCAACGCAGCCACGCTCGCGTGCAACGCTTCGGTGCGCGCGCGCAACCCGGAGACGAGCGCGCGGGCCGCTTGCGGTACGCCGGCGAGTTCGGCGACCGTCGCGATGTTGGCGTACACGTCCTCGAGGCTCGACGGCTCCAGCGAAACGATGCGCGGATCCCCGCGCAGACGCTTCGCCGCTTGCGCCACGATCTCGTACGAAACGGCGCAGACGGCGCAGAGTTCCTGCGTAATGATGAGATCGGGCGCGAGCTGTTCGAGCAAGTCCGAGTCGAGCGCGTAAAGACTCGAACCTTCGTGCAGGCTCTTGCGAACGTGCCGGTCGATTTCAGCCGAACTCGAGGCTTCCGGCAACGCGCTCGCGGTCAGCCGCGGCAGCGCTCGCGCGGCGGACGGAAAGTCGCACTCGTGGGTGACGCCGACGAGCCGTTCGCCGAGGCCGAGCGCGTAGACGATCTCGGTCGAACTCGGCAGCAAACTGACGATTCTGCTTACTGGAGCAGTCCAAGTATTCTTCACGAACCCTCCAATGAAGCATATCCGGCGGAAAACTTTGGGTGGCGGCGTACCACCGACTTCGTGCAGAGAATCAAGGTCCGCAATCCTGTGGTCGAGCTCGACGGCGACGAGATGACGCGCGTCATCTGGCACATGATTCGCGAGAACTTGATCCTCCCATATCTCGACATCGATCTCAAGTACTACGACTTGAGCATCGAGCATCGCGACGCGACCGACGACCAAGTGACGCTCGATGCGGCCCACGCGATCAAGCGGTTCGGCGTCGGCGTGAAGTGCGCGACGATTACGCCCGACGAAGCGCGCGTCAAGGAATTCGGACTGAAGAAGATGTGGCGTTCGCCGAACGGCACGATCCGCAACGAACTCGACGGAACCGTCTTTCGCGAACCGATCATCTGCCGTAACGTGCCTCGGCTCGTTCCCGGTTGGACCGAACCGATCGTGATCGGCCGCCACGCGTTCGGCGACCAGTATCGCGCCACCGAGATCGCCGTTCCGGGCGCGGGCACTCTAACGCTGAGGTTCGCGCCGGCCGACGGCGGGCCGCCGATCGACCGCGAGGTCTTCGTTTTCGAAAGCCCGGGTGTCGCGCTCGCGATGTACAACCTCGACGAGTCGATTCGCGGCTTCGCACGCGCTTGCCTCAACTACGGGCTCCAGCGTAAGTGGCCGGTTTATCTGTCAACGAAGAACACGATTCTCAAGACCTACGACGGACGCTTCATGCAGATTTTCGCGCAGGTGTACGAGAGCGAGTTCAAGCCGCGCTTCGAAGAAGCCGGAATCACGTACGAACACCGCTTGATCGACGATATGGTCGCGAGCTGCTTGAAGTGGTCGGGCAAATACGTCTGGGCTTGCAAGAACTACGACGGCGACGTGCAGTCCGACACCGTGGCGCAGGGCTACGGATCGCTCGGGTTGATGACCTCCGTCCTCATGACCCCCGACGGAAAAACGATCGAGGCCGAGGCGGCGCACGGCACCGTCACCCGCCACTACCGCCTGCACCAGCAAGGGAAACCGACCTCGACGAATCCGATCGCTTCGATCTTCGCCTGGACGCGAGGCCTAACTCACCGTGGGAAACTCGACGCGAGCCCCGACGTCGTGCGCTTTGCCGAAACGCTCGAACACGTTTGCGTCGACACGGTCGAAGGCGGACAGATGACCAAGGATCTCGCCTCGCTGATCGGTCCGGACCAGCCCTACCTATCGACGCAGGAGTTCCTCGCCGTGCTCGACGACGAGTTGCAGCTCCGCGTAAGTTGGGCTCTCGCCGGTACGGTTACCTAGGCACGGCCTTCTGCGGCGACCCGGGCCCTAGCCGTTCGCGCACCTGAACGTCGCGTACATGTAAGGATATTCGGGCCGGTACCAATTGCGGAAGCTGCGCCGGATGTGGTTGCGGTTCGTCACCGGCGAAGCACCTTTGACGACGAAGTGGTTGCCGTCGAAGAAGTCCGCCGAGTACTCACGATAGGATGCGAGCGGCGCAAAGCCCGCGAACGGCGCGAACGCGCTCGAGGTCCATTCCCAGCCGTTTCCGATGAGGTCGGCGACGCCCCAAGCGCTCGCGCCGGCGGGTGAACTGCCGACGGGCTCCGGGTCGAAGCGGAGGAAGTCGAAGTTCCCGTGGAGGCCGGGCTGCGGCGGCGCGTCGCCCCAGGGGAAGGCCCGTTCTTCGCCGCTCGGCGTGCCGAACGCCGCGCGGTGATACTCGGCTTCGGTCGGCAGGCGCGATCCGCGCCAGCGCGCGTAGTCCTGCGCCTGTCGCTGCGTGACGTAAACGGGCCAACTGAGCGGCAGCGGAAGCTCCGCGAACAGCGCGAGGAGATGGAACGCGCCGTCGCGCTCGATCCAGAAGGACGGCACCGGACCTCCCGCGCGCACGAAGGCGAGCCACTCGCCGTTGGTTACGTTATTGACGTCGATTTCGAACGCGCCGACGTCGACCCCGTGTTCGCCGTACTCGTTATCCCACGCGAATTCGAGCGCGCCGCGACGCACGCCGAGCCTCGCGCGACCGGCCGGAATCTCGACGCGTCCCCGCGCGAACGGCTCACCCTCGATGAAGGGGGACGCGCGGCCTGCGGTGCGCTTTCGCTCGAACGGAAAGCGATGCAGCAAATAAGCGAACGTTTCGTGATGCATCTCTTCGTGTTCGAGGATCGCAAAAGCGGCTTCGCCGCGGTTCAGCATCGGCGAGCGCGCGGGGTCGTCGAGCTCGGCGTTCGCCAAAGCGTCGAGGACAGCCGCGTCGCAGGCGGCGGCAAAGGCTTGGACCTCTGCGCGCGCCGGCCAGCTCTCGCGCCCGTGACGGCCGGCGTCGGCTGCATCGGCCGGATCGATTCCTCGGGCGAACAGACGCTGCAGGTTCTCGTCGATCGGCGGACCTCCCAGCGCTTCTTGGACGAGCTTCTGGAAGCTGAACGAAGGCAGGTGGCCTTCGTAAAACACCGGCGGGTGACGGAGCGGGATCGGCCGTTCCTCGTAAGCGGCGGGCTCGAAGAGCGCGAACAGCCCAGCGCTGCGCTTTCGGTTCTCAAGATAGCGTTGCAGCAAGACGCTGCGATCGATGGGCCGGCCGGAACTGATGATCGTCGCCATGTTTTCCTTCAGGGGCGTGCTTCTAGGTTTGTCCGGGACCGTACCCGCACGAGGCCGCAAAACAACCTAGCGCGCACTAGCTCCCGGCGTTAGGACAGCGTGGCCACTGCGCGGGAGGCCACGAGGACGAGCGTTACGAGCGAAATCGACGCTTGTGCCATCACCAATAACTTCGCGCGCCGGCTCGAGGGTTTCGAATAATCGGGCGGAGTGAACGACGTCGACGTTGCGAATGCGAGGAAAAGGTAATCGGTAAAGTAAGGCTCCCAACCTTGTGCGAGTTCTTCGACTTCCTTTTCCCCGAAGATGAAATCCGGCGAACCGAGCCTGCCCGCGGCGCGCGCTTCGGGTCCCGCCCGGTCGAGTTGCCAGTAGAAGAGGGCGAAGATCAAGATGTTGATGCTCCACACGACGGCTGCGGACTCGAGCAGCGTAATGCTGGCGAAGTCGTGTCGATGCGTGATCATGTCGCCGACCAAACGCAACAGCGACGTGAAAATCATCGCAAATGTCAGAGCGATGAAGACGAGCACGATCGCGCGCTCGATGCGATGCCATAAGATGCTGGTCGGCTTGAGGCTGATTACAATCATCGGCGTCACGACGCACGCGAACGACGTCCACGGAAACCAGTTTGGTGCGGATTGGTAGCGTGCCGGCAAGGATGTGACCATGAGGACGGCCAGGAACAGCACGACGATCGGCGGCCAGCGTGGTTCGGTTGCTCCATCGGGAAGCGCCTTTAGCGCCACGGTTCGTGTTCCATCAGGCCGCATTCTTACGGTTGCTGCGGGCCGAACCTTCGTGTACGAGCCGCAAGGATGGTTCCCGCGACGACGATCCCAGCGAGTACGAGGACGCCCAAGACGATCAGCCAGACCGCGCGGCCGGTTACGAGGCCGAATCCTCCCTCGCCCGAACAGCGGCGAAACTCGTCCGGCGTGAAGTTCGTGGCCGCGCACCAGTAGCTGCGCCAGTTCCGTTCGTCGATTTCGGGAGGTGCACCGGCGTCGTAGAGGCGAGCGAAAAGGTCACGCGCTCCGGAATCGCTCGCCAAGCGTTCTTGCAGCCGCGCGAGGTTCGCTGCGTCGAATGCGGTGAGGCCGAGCGAACGCGTTCCGCCGACGTCACGCCAGCTGCCTCCCAGGAACGCGTGGATTTCGGCTGCGCGAAGTTCCCCGGACGGAGCGACGTCGGCGGTGAGGAAGGCCGGCGCGTTCCCGAAGATCGGGGAGATGGCCGGGATCAGCAACATCGGGACCGGTTTCGGGGCGTCCGGGTCCACGATGCGATACGCAAAGCGGTGCGAATGAGCCGAAAGCACGAGCGTTACGTTACTCGCGGGATCTCCCACCAGCGACAGAAACTCGGCCGAAGGCTCGGGCTTCAGGAATGGGATGACGAGAAAGCCGCGCCCGACCTGCTGGCTCGAGTAAACGTCGATGCCGGGCGGGATGTGTGCGATCACCCAATGGGTGTCGCCGGGCGCTCGCAGCGTCGCCCGCAGAGCTTCCATGGTCAGGGCTGCGGCGTTCGCCGTCGGACTCGCAGCGCACGAATGGTAGAACGGCGACCAGAAGACGTCGTCGATCACGATAACGTCGGTGTGCGCAAGAGGCAGTTTCGCGACGTAGAAGCCGCTTCGCGCGAAGGTCTTTGCGAACGAAGGCGCGGCGCCGTGACGGTCGACGAGGGGTGCCCAAGCGGTGACGACGGTGCGCGCAAACGCGGAGTGCACGTCGAATCCGTAATCGCCGCAACCGGCGTCCTCGTTGCCGAGCGCGATGACGAACTGCGCCTTGGGAAAGGCGTGGTCGAAGCGCGCGGCAATTTGTTCCATCGTCGCGCTTGCCTTCGGGTAGTCGAAGCGGTGCGACAAGAAATCGCCGCCGATAACGACGACCGGCGGATCCGGGTCGACGCGCCGCATCTCGGCGAGCGCCGAGGTGAGCAGCGCAGGATTCGTGTCGCGTTTCTCGGCGACCGGCTCGGGGTTTCGATTCGCGGGATTGAGGTGGATGTCGCTTACGAACAGCCACGGGCCGGCGGCCGAAGCCGGGGGCCCGCTCGCAAGGCTCGAGCCGAGCGTTACCAGCAACGCGAAGAAGCGGATTCGAAGCCGAGCCGGAGCGCGCGAGGCTCGCTTAGAGGTCGAGATACTCACGCAGTCCGGCCAGGCCGCCTTCGCGCCCGAAGCCGGACTCTTTGTAGCCGCCGAAAGGCGAACTCGGATCGAATTGGTTGAACGTGTTGCACCACACGACACCGGCTTGGAGCCGTTGCGCCGTGTAGAGTCCGAGCTGTCCGCTCGACGTCCAGATGCCCGCACTCAGCCCGTAGGGTAAGTTGTTGGCGCGCTCGATCGCTTCGTCCGGCGTGCGGAAGGTCATGACCGAGAGCACCGGACCGAAGATCTCTTCGCGTGCGATACGGTGCGTCGGCGCAACGTCGACAAAGAACGAAGCGGGAAACCAGAAGCCGCGTTCCGGGAAGTGCGCCGAAGCCTGCACGAGCGTCGCGCCCTCCTCGATGCCGCTCCGGACGAGTTCGACGATGCGGTCGCGCTGCTGCCGCGAGTTGATGGCGCCGATATCGGTGTTCTTGTCGAGCGGGTCGCCGTGGCGCAGCGTTTCGATGCGCGCCCGCAAACGCTCGACCACTTCAGCGTAGATATCTTCTTGGACGAGCAAGCGCGAGCCGGCGCAACAGACCTGCCCCTGATTGAAGAAAATCGCGCTGACGATGCCTTCGATCGCCTGGTCGAGCGGCGCGTCGTCGTACAGCACGATGGCGGATTTTCCGCCGAGTTCGAGCGCGAGGCGCTTTTTGGTGCCGGCGGCCGCGCGGCGGATCTGCTTGCCGACCTCGGTCGAGCCGGTGAACGAGAGCTTGTCGAGGTCGGGATGCTCGACGAGTGCGGCGCCGGTCCGGCCGTCGCCGCTCACGACGTTGACGACGCCGGGTGGCAACTCGGCCTCGAGGCACACTTGCGCGAGCAGCAAAGCACTCAGCGGTGTGGTTTCGGCCGGCTTCAAGACGACCGTGTTGCCGCACGCCAGTGCAGGCGCGATCTTCCAAGCTGCGATCAAGAGCGGAAAATTCCAAGGGACGATCGCGCCGACGACGCCGAGCGGGCGGCTCCGTTCGGGCGCGCGTGTCGCCCACGCGAGTTTATCGGCCCAGCCCGCGTGATAGAAGAAGTGTGCCGCAGCTTGCGGTACGTCGAAGTCGCGCGATTCGCGGATCGGTTTACCGCCGTCGAGGGTCTCGAGCACCGCGAATTCGCGCGAACGTTCGCTCAGCGCCCGGGCGATGCGGAACATGTACTTGGCGCGCTCGCCGGGTCGCAGCTTGCGCCAGTATTTCTCGTAACCGCGCCGGGCTGCGCGGACCGCGCGGTCGACGTCGGTAGCGTCGGCGCTCGCCACTTGGGCGAGCGTTTGTTCCGTTGCGGGATTGATCGTCGCGAAGGTCTCGCCCGAAGCCGGCGCGACCCAGTCGCCTCCGACGTAAAGGCCATAGCGTTCGCGAATCGCAACCGGCGCCGCCGATTCGAGGGAGGGGGCGTACTCGAAGGTCGGCAGCGGGTTGCTCATACTCGGGGCCATTAGATCGTCGCCACGTAGGGCGAGCCCGCGTAGGCGCCGGAGGCTTCCTTGTCGCGTTGCATCAGCAAGTCGTCGAGCAGCGCCGAGGCGCCGATCCGAAAACGTGCCGGTTGCAGCCAGGCGGATCCAAGCGTCTCATTGACGATCGCGAGATACCCCAGCGCAGCCTTCGTCGTGCGCACGCCGCCCGCGAGTTTCAATCCGGCCGCACGTCCGGTCTTACGGAAGTGCTCGCGAATGGCTTCGCTCATCAACAACGCAACCGGAGGCGTCGCGGCCGGCGAGATCTTACCGGTCGAGGTCTTGATGAAATCGGCCCCCGTTTCGAGCGCGAGATCGCAGGCGCGCCTGATCGCCTGGTACGAGCCCAGCTCTCCGACTTCGAGGATCACTTTCAGCGTTGCCGGAGCGCTGCTCTCGCGCATTGCTTGGAGTTCGCTCGCAACCCGCGTGAAATGACCCGCTAGGAGTGCGCCGCGATCCACCACGACGTCGATCTCATCGGCGCCGGCTGCGACGGCGGCGCGAATCTCTGCGAGCCTCACTGCGAGCGGCGACGATCCACTGGGAAAGGCGCCCGCGACTGCAGCCACCTTGACGGGACTTGCGCCAAGTTCGCGGCACGCCAATTCGGTGAAGCTCGAATAGACGCAGACCGCCGCGACGTGCGGAGCGCCGCGCCCCGGAGAGTTCGCGCGTGCGCAGAGCGCCCGGATTTGACCCGGCGTGTCGCGGCCTTCCAGCGTGGTCAGGTCGAGACAGCCGATGAGCAGATCGATGCCCGCTCGTTTTGCGACGGCCTTAATCGAGCGCTTCGCCAATACGGTAGCCCTGGCTTCGAGCATTGCCGCGTCGACGCGAGCGTAGGCGCGCCCCATGGCGGGCCATTTCGGCCCGGCGCACCGCGCCCCCGCTTTAGCCCGGTGCCGGTTGCGGGGGTAGAGGCCCGACGCCGTGCAGAACCTGGGGTTAATGTTTCGTTATCTGACGGCGGGCGAATCGCACGGTCCGGCGCTCGTCGGCATCCTGGACGGCTTGCCCGCTAAGCTGCGACTCGACTTCGACGCGATCGACGCCGCGCTGCGCGCTCGCCAAGGCGGCTACGGGCGCGGCGCCCGCATGAAGATCGAGCGCGATGAAGTCGAGTTTTTGGCAGGTGTGCGCGGCGGGTTGACGCTCGGCTCGCCGATCGCGGTCGTCGTGCGCAATAAAGATTTCGAGAACAACCGCGCGCTGATGGATCCCCGCACGGGCGCCGGCAAGCCGCTCACCAACCCGCGACCGGGTCATACCGACTACGCCGGCGCCTTGAAGTATCGCCAACGCGATCTGCGCAACGTCCTGGAACGCGCCAGCGCGCGTGAAACCGCAATGCGCGTCGCGCTGGGAGCGATTTGCGCCCAGTTCCTCGAGGCGCTCGGGATGCGCACGTTCGCGTACGTGACGCAAATCGGCGACGTCGTGGCGGACGAGCCTGAAACGATCGATCCGGAACTCGTCACGGCAAGCGAAGTACGCTGCGCGGATCCTGTGGCCGAAGCGGCGATGCTCGCAGCAATCGACGCAGCCAAGGCAGCCGGCGATACGCTCGGAGGGACCTATACGATACGCGTGACGGGAGTGCCGGTCGGGCTGGGTTCGAACCGCCAACCCGACACGCGGCTCGACGGCATCTTGGCTGGAGCCTTGATGGGAATGCAAACGGTCAAGGCCGTGGACGTCGGTGCGGGCCGGGAGGTCGCAGCGAAACGTGGCTCCGCGGCGCACGACGTCTTCGGTTTCGAGGACGGCAACGTCGTCCGGCCCTCGAATCGCGCCGGCGGCATCGAGGGCGGTATCTCCAACGGGCAAGACTTGATCTTACGCGCGAGCGTCAAACCGATCCCGACCTTGATGAACGCTTTGCCTTCGGTCAACTTGCACGAGGGTAGCGTCGCGCCGGCATCGATCGTGCGCAGCGACGTGTGCGTCGTTCCGGCGGCATCGCTGGTCGGCGAGGCGATGGTTCGCCTCGCGCTGACCGGACCGGTGCTCGAGAAGTTCGGCGGCGACTCGATCGAGGAAACGGCCGACAACTTGAAGCGCGCCGTCGCTGCGGCGCAGGCGCTGTTCGAGACGACGCCGTCGCAGTGAAGCGCCACGTCGCGCTGATCGGATTCATGGGTGCGGGAAAGAGCACGATCGGCCGGCGCCTGGCGCGCGAACTGGAGTTGCCGTTCAGCGATAGCGACGAACTGATCGTCGCGCGCCACGGACCGATCGAAACGATTTTTGCACGCGACGGGAGCGCGGCGTTTCGCGAATATGAGTACGCCGCGGTTCGAGATCTGCTCGGCGGCACTCCGGCGGTCGTCGCGCTGGGAGGCGGGGCGGTGACGCACCAGCCGACGCGCGATCTGTTGGCGCGGAGCGCGCTACGCATTTACCTCGAGGTGCCGCTCGACGCGCTGATCGCGCGGTTGCGGCGCTCGCGCACCGTTCGCCCGGTCATCGGCGAGGCGCCGACGCGTACGACGGTGCGCGCTCTGCTCGAGTCGCGCGAGCCGCTTTATCGCGAAGCGGAGATCGTGGTACATGCCGCGCGCCGCTCGAAGAGCGAACTGGCGCGCGAGATCGCTGCCGCGGTGCGTGCCACACGGGAGCCGTGCGCGCGGTGACGCGACTCGACGAGCTCGGGTACCCGGTCGTCATCGCCGAGCGCGCGGCACCGCAGGTTGCCGAATTTGCACGCGCCAGGAGCTACCGGCGGACGATCGTCCTGTGCGACCGCAACGTCGCCGAACGTGCCGGCGGCATCGCACGCGCCCTCGGACGGGCCACGCCGGTGCTCCCCTTTGCGCTTGGCGAGAAGAAGAAAACGCTGGCGACCTTGGAGCGCATCCTGGACGCGCTCGCGGCGGAACGGGCCGACCGGGACACGCTCGTCGTCGGCGTCGGCGGCGGGGTGGCCGGCGACCTGTTCGGTCTAGCGGCTGCGCTCTACATGCGCGGCGTCGCGTTCGTCAACGTCGCGACCTCGCTGGTGGCGATGGTCGATGCCTCGGTCGGTGGAAAGACCGGCGTCGACCTCCGCGCCGGCAAGAATCTGGCGGGCGTCTTCCGCGATCCGAAAGCCGTGTTTTGCGACATCGGCGCGCTCGACACGCTGCCGGAACGGCACTTGCGCGAGGGCCTCGCGGAATTGCTCAAGCACGCGATCATCGAAGGGGGCGAGGCGTTCGACGCGCTCGAAACCCTCGCGCCGCACCCGCTGAGACAGTGGCCCTGGGAAACGGTCGTGACCGATTCGTTGCGCATCAAGGCGATGATCGTCGGCGACGACAGGCTCGAAGCGGGAGCGCGTGCGACGCTTAATCTGGGTCACACCTTCGCGCACGCCATCGAGCGGAGCACGGAGTACCGCACCACGCACGGTCAAGCCGTCGCGATCGGCCTGCGCCTAGCCGGCTTGCTGGCGCTGCGGACAGGCCGCTTTTCTCCGGCCGAACATCTGCGCGTGCTTTCGCTGCTCGCGCTGCTGCGTTTGCCGATGAACCTTCCGAGCGACGACGTGGGCGGCGTGTACGAGGCGATGGGATCGGACAAGAAGGCACGCGCCGGCGAGCTCCGCTTCGTCTTGCCGCGCGCGCTGGGTGACGTCGAGTACGGCATCGCCGTGCCGGCGCGTTCTGTCCGGGCGGTGCTGGCGCGCGCGCGGTCGAGTCCAGGAGCCGCAGAGTTTCGTTGATCCGACTCGTCGACGTCGTCGTGCAACAGCGCACGGCCGCCGTCGATCGTCCGCTGACCTATCTCCTTCCGGCCGGCTTGGAGCTGAGCGTGGGCGATGTCGTTCGCGTTCCACTCGGTCCGCGCGAGGTGTATGCCTTCGTCGTCGCCGGACCGCGAACGGGCGAGGCGGCGGCGAACCTGCGGGCGGTCGCGGCACGCGTCGAGGGTCTCCCCGCGTTCGACACCGCGGGGCTCGCGCTGGCGCACTGGATTGCGGAGCACTATTGCTGCACGCTCGCCGAAGCGCTCGGTCCGATGATCTACGGCGCTGCGTTGCCGCGGGCCGTCGATCGCTTCGCACCCTCCGCGGCCTTCGAGACGCCGCGTCTTGCTAGCGTTCCGCCGCGCTTGACGCGGCTGATAGCCGAAGATCTGCGCGAGGGCTTTACGTTGGACGCGTTGCTGCGCCATCCCGAAGCGCGACGTGCGGGTGATCGCCGGGCGCTCCTGCGCGCGCTGTCGGCCCTCGTGCGCAGCGGCGCGCTGATGCGCTCGCGCACTTTCGCGGCGGCTCGCATGAGCGAGGCGCGCGAGAAGTACCTCGAAGTGGCCGGCGCGCAGGCAGGCGGGCCACGCGTCCGCGCCTTGCTCGAGCTCGTCCGCGAGGAGGGGACGCTGCGTCGCAGCGATGCCTTACTTTCGGGTTTTTCGCAAGGCGTGATCGCGCGAGCGTTGCGCGAGGGTGCGTTGAGCGAGACGTCGCAGCGCGCCGGACGACGCCCTCGTCGAAGCGCACCAGAAGAGCAAGGCTTCATCGCGACCGGCGAGCAGCAGAGGGCGATCGACCAGATCGTCGCGCGGATCGAGTCCGGAGCGTTCGCGGAATTACTCTTGCAGGGCGTTACCGGCAGCGGCAAGACCCTGGTGTATATTCGCGCGATCGCGCGAACGCTGGCATTGGGCGGCCGCGCGATCGTTCTCGTCCCGGAGATTGCTCTCACGCCGCAGACCGCGCGCCGCTTCGAGAGCGCTTTCGGCGAGCGCGTTGCGGTGCTCCACTCGGCACTGTCCGAACGCGAACGCTTCGACAGCTGGCACGCTGCCGCGCGCGGCGAGGTCGACGTCGTCGTAGGCGCGCGGAGCGCCGTTTTCGCGCCGCTCCCGGGATTGCGCCTGATCGCGGTCGACGAGGCGCACGAGCGCAGCTACAAGCAAGAGGGCGTGCCGCGGTACAACGCGGTCGACGTGGCGCGCGAACGGATGCGACGGCTCGGCGGCGTCGTGGTATTCGGAAGCGCCACGCCGCCCCTCGAAATCTACGCGAAGGCGTTGGCCGGTGCCGTTCCACACCTGCGCCTCGCGCGGCGCGCGAGCGATCAGGAGCTTCCGCAAACGATCGTCGTCAACATGGCGGCCGAGTTCGAGCGCGGCAACCGGCGCATCTTCAGTTCGACGCTGGTCGACGGCATCGCCAAACGTTTGGAGCGGCGCGAGAAAGTCGTGCTCTTCGTGAACCGCCGCGGGACCGCCGGCTTCATGTTGTGCCGGGCCTGCGGATCGGTTCCCGAGTGCGCGCGCTGCAGCATCTCGCTGACGGTTCATCGCGGCGAAGGTCTCCTGCGCTGTCATCTGTGTGACGCGCAGCGACCGATCCCGCAGTCGTGCCCGGTATGCCGCCAGGGTCCGATTCGCGAGTTCGGCGCCGGCACGCAAAAGGTCGTCGAGACGGCTCAGGGGCTCTTTCCCGGAGCGCGCATCACGCGCATGGATGGCGACACGACGACCCGAGTGGGCGATCATGCGCGCCTGCTGGACGAATTCGAACTGCGCGGCGACATCCTGGTCGGAACGCAGATGGTCGCGAAGGGTCTCGATTTTCCGAACGTGACACTGGTCGGCGTCGTCGCTGCCGACATCGGCTTGCACCTTCCCGAGTTCCGCGCTGCGGAACGCAGCTTCGACCTGCTGACGCAAGTGGCGGGCCGCAGCGGCCGCGCCGTTCCCGGCGAGGCCATCGTCCAAACGTATTCACCGGACCATCCGGCCTTGCGCTTCGCGGCGCGGCACGATTTTGACGGGTTCGCTGCGCACGAGCTCGAGCTGCGGCGCGAACTCAGCTATCCGCCCTTCGCCGAGCTCATCGCGCTGGGCGTGATCGGCCGAAAGCGCGAAGCGGTCGTCGAGGCTGCGGAGCGCTATGCGGCCGAGCTGCGCCGGACAGCCGACGCCGAGGTTCTGGGGCCGGCGCCGTTTCCGATCGCGCGTGTGAACGAGGAGTGGCGCTACCGGGTCGCTCTGAAAACCCACTCGGGCGCCGAGGTCCGGCGGATCATTCGCGAACGCCTCGCGCCCGCGGCTCGAGCCGATCGGGCGACCAGGCTTGCGGTCAACGTGGACCCTTAGCGGAGCGGCTAGGGACCAGTGACGCTCCCGCCGGTCGTGGCGTCGTTGCTGATGGTCGAGCTGATGGTGGTTCCGAGAACCAGCAGCGCACCGATCGCTACCATGGCGACCAGGGCGAGGATAAGACCGTATTCGACGATTCCGAACGCGGCTTCGTCGTGCCAGAAGCTCATAGCCACAGTATAGAAATTCTCGGGAAAAAGCGCTTGGCCCGCTCTCCGAACGTGAGCGATATCACATGGGACCTTTGGCCCTAGCAAATCGCGCGCGGCATCACTTCCACCGTTTCCGGGGATGCGCAGGGCGTCACTCCGGGGGGCCCTAACTCGGTTCACACCATGGTTATCGACAAAGATGAAGGTCAAGTCCAGCCTTCGGGCCTCACAAATGTGGCCGGCAGCACGGACGCGGACCCGAATCCGCTCGATCCTCTTGGAATCGGCAGGGCCTCCCTCGAGGTGTGGCAGGCCTTGCTCGCGCAGCCGCAAGGTCTGGCCGAAGCTCAAACGCAGTTCGCCGCCCAATGGCTGGGCCTCGCGGCCCGCACCTGGGCGCCGGTTCCCGGCGGCACGACCCCGATCATCGAGCCCGCACCGGGCGACGCGCGCTTCAAGCACCCCGCTTGGAGCGAGAATCCGGTGTTCGATGCGCTCAAACAGGGCTATCTCCTCGCGACGAAGGCGATGCTCGACGGGATAGATCGGGCGGAAGGCATCGACGCCGAGACCAAAGCCCGAGTGAAATTCTTCGCAAAGCAGTTTTGCGACGCGATGAGCCCGACCAACGTACCTTTTTTGAACCCGGCGGTGATCGAGGAAACGCTGCGCACGGGCGGAGCGAACCTGCAGCGCGGCGCTCAAAACGTCGCCGAAGATCTGGCGGAGAACAACGGCCGCCCAGCGCTGGTCGACAAGACGGCTTTTACCGTCGGTGAGAACGTGGCCACGACGAAAGGTGCGGTGGTCTACCGCAACGACCTCATCGAGCTGATTCAGTACGCGCCGACGACCGAAACCGTTTTCGCGCGACCGCTCGTGATCACGCCGCCCTCGATCAACAAGTTCTATATCCTCGATCTGCAGCCGGCGAATAGCCTGATCAAGTTCGCTCTGGACGCCGGCCTGCAGACGTTCGTCGTTTCTTGGCGCAATCCGGACGCCTCGTACGCGCGCGTCGGCTGGGAAGATTACATCGAGCTCGGCCCGCTGACTGCCGCGCGCGTCAGTTCGGGAATCACCGGAAGCCCCGACGTCAACGCGATCGGGTACTGCATTGGCGGGACCATGGTCGCAGAACTTCTCGCGTATCTCGCGCGCACCGGCGAAACGCTGATGAACGCGGTGACGTTCTTGGCGGCGCTGACCGACTTTGCGGACGCCGGTGACTTGCGCGCCTTTCTGAGCGACGACGCGATCGCGTACCTCGAGAAGAAGATGGACGAGGAGGGCTTCTTCGACAGCGGCGAGATGGCCGACACGTTCAACATGTTGCGCGCCAACGACCTCATCTGGAACGTCGCGGTCAACCGCTACCTGTTGGGCAAGAACGCTCCGGCCTTCGATCTGCTCTACTGGAACAGCGATGCGACGCGTTTGCCCGCCGCGATGCACAAGTACTACCTGCGCCACATGTATCGGAATAACGATCTCGTCAAACCCGACGTTCTTGAAATGCGTGGAACCCCGATCGACTTGCGCCGGGTCAAGAACGACGTCTACGCAGTGGCCTCGCGCGAAGATCACATCGCGCCGTGGCGCGCAGTCTACCGGATGACGCAGCTATTTTCAGGCGACACGCGGTTCCGGCTGGCGAACTCGGGTCACATCGCCGGCATCGTCAATCCGCCCGGCAGCGGCAAGGGCCTGTACTTCACGGCGCCGTCGAATCCACCGGATCCCGAAGCTTGGCTCAAGCTTGCCGAAGAGCGGCGCGGCTCGTGGTGGACGGATTGGATCGCGTGGCTCGCGGAGCGGTCCGGCGAACGGATCCCCGCGCCGGAAACGCTCGGTTCGAAGCGCTTTGCGCCGCTCGAAGCCGCTCCCGGCAGCTACGTTCTGCAGAAATCCTAACACCGCGATTGCAACGAATCCCGGATCTGCGCTTTGGCCGGGCGCCGCTGCCCGAGCCGTCACCCGGTGTCGATCCGGCCGGCGATGCGCTGGCTCTCGTCGCGCGCGGGACGGAATCGCCTGCGCTCGCCCCGGTCCCGGGACGGCTCGCGTTCGGCTCGCTCGGGCCGGGCCAGCGCTACGTCGTGCGCCTGCCGGATGCGTGGAACGGGAAACTGGTCGCGGCCGGGACACCGGCCACGCGCAGCGAGTTCGCGAGCGACTTGATCTGGTGCGAGTACGCGCTGTCGCGCGGCTATGCGTTCGCGGCCGGCAACAAAGGCATTCCGTTCAACGGAATCCTCGAGCAGGCACCGGGCGACCGCCTCACCTACGAGCTTCCATTCGATCTGCCCGGTGTGGCCCTGCGCGGGAAACGGATACGCTTCGGAGCGCTCGACCCGCAACCGATGTCGCTCTTGAAATGGTACGACGATTACGCGAATACGATCGAAACGGCACGCGCCTTGATCGGCGATGCGACCGGACGCGAACCCGAGCGCACCTACGCGGTCGGTCTTTCGTACGGCGGTTCGCAGGTGCGCAAACTTTTGGAGACGCGCCCCGATCTCGCCGACGGTGGCGTGGAGTGGGCTTCGGTGTTCTGGTCTCCGGCGCGTCACCTTTTGAAGTTGTTGCCGGGGTTTTTACGCATCATGCCGCGGTACGTGCAAAGCGGCTATCGCGACCGCAAAGCGCACGCTGAGATCGTCGCGCTCGGATTTCCGCCCGATCGAACCCAGGACGATCCGCTGCATCCCTCGCTGTGGGCCGACTACTACTCGAATTCGCTGCCGTTCTATAACGACGTCACTACCTTCGTGTTCGGCCGGCTCATCGATCCGGACTCACCCGACGACTTCGGACTCGAAGAGCGCGCCGGATACGTTCCGTCAGCGGCGGCCCAAGAAACGGTCGCGTCGATCGCGCACAGCGGCGCGCTGAAAAGGCCCCTGATCGGAATAGCCGGGAACGCCGACGTCTTCGTGACGCCCGAGGATAACCTCAAGGGGTACGCTGCGGCGGTCGAAGCGTCGGGTGCTTCAGAGAACTACCGCGCATATCTCGTCGACGACGGAACGCACGTGGACGGCTTCACCGGCTTTGGTTATGGACTTCAGCCGCAGCTTCCGTTCGCGTGGGCCGCGTTCGAACAGCTCGAGCGCATCGTCGAGCGCGGTGCGAAGCCGGAAGGAACCGGCAGCGTGCGCAGCGTCGCGAAACCGGCGGAGATCTCCGCCGCGGGTTAGGCCGGCTGGGCTTTCGTCTTCTTGCGGCCCGGCGACGTCTTGGCGGCGGCGCCTTTCGGCGCGGCGAGCGCGGCCTGAGCGCGGACGGCGCGGGCTAGCCGGGATTTCTTGCGGGCAGCTTTATTCGGGTGGATGACGCCCTTGGTGGCGGCCTTGTCGAACTGGCTTTCGACGGCCGCGGCGAGCGACAAGTCGCCGCTCTGACGCGCTTTCTTGAAAAGCGTCTTGAGGCGCGTCTTGACGTCCCGGTTCCGTTCGGTACGTCGTTCAGACTGACGGGCCCACTTCACGGCGGCTTTGATATTCGGCAAACGCGATCTCCGGGAAAACGAGGTTGGGCCCCTTTGGGCACGCGCGGCATTGTATCACAGGCGGCCAGCGGGGTCCAGGCGCCCCGGACCTACGGGTTAGCGGGCGCCGCTGCGTTCCAAAATCGCCAGGTAACTCGAATAGCGCGACCCGGCAACCAGGCCTCGCTCCGTCGCGAGGCGCACGGCGCAGTCCGGTTCGCTGCGGTGCGTGCAGTCGCGGAAGCGGCAGGCTGGGACGAGCGGCCCGAACTCTACAAAGCCTGCGGCGACCTCGGCCGGTCCCAGACCGGTGAGCTCGAACTCGCCGACGCCCGGACTGTCGATCAGAAAGCCGTCACGGAAGCGATGCAAGCGCCCGGCCGTCGTGGTTTGCTTGCCTTGTCCGGTCTTCGAGACGTCGCCGACTTCGCCGGAGCCGCCGAGAGCGCCGAAGAGCGTGCTCTTTCCGACACCGGACTGCCCGATAAGCAACGTGGAGTGCGTCTCGAGGGCCGCCTCGAGCCCTTCGAGGCCCTCACCGGTCTTCGGATTGATGATGCTGACGCCATAGCCGAGGGTCGCGTAGAGTCCGCGGATCGCCTCGCGCAGTTCGCCTTCGACGAGATCCGGCTTGGTCAGGATGAGCCGCGCTTCGATTGCGTGGATGCGGGCGAAAGCGAGCAGTTCGTCGATCATCGCGAGGTGCGGCGCCGGCCGCGCCAGCGCGGACACGATTGCGATGCCGTCGATGTTCGCCGCCATGGTCTTGGTCCGTCCGCCGGGCGTGGTCCGATCGAGCGCGAAGCTGCGCGGTTCGCGCCGCTCGACCACCGCACGTTCGCCGTCCAGCGGGCGCGCGAGGACCAGGTCTCCCGGGACGAGTGTTTGGCGCTCGAGCTGCTTGCGCAACGAGGCCACGTGCAAATCCGGCGCGTTCTCGAACGCGATCCACGCTGCGTTCCGACCGACGCTAACGACCCGTGCCGCACGAACGTCGTCAGGCATCGGCCCGCATGACTCGGCCCCTAGAACGTGAAAGAATGAAAGTGGCCCCGACGGTCAAGGATGCGAAGTGGAGAGGCTAGTAAGCGTACGATTCGATCGCGTGCTCGCGGATGACGAGCGTGACGAGTTGACGCGCGGTCTCCGTTCGGCCGGCATCGGGGCCGGACCCTGGCGAACGCCGTCAGGAAGCGGACGCACCTACACGCTGCTGAGATTCGAAGCGGGGGCGATTCCGGAGATACTGGAGCGCCGCGGCGCGCGCGTGCACGAGCCGGCACTGACGATTCTCGAAATCGCGCCCGATCGCGCGGAACACGCGAGGTCGCTTGCCGCTGCGCTCGGCGGGGACGGTGCGCCTTCGGGCGTTCTGGACTGCCTTGAATTGCCCGCGTCGATACTGATCGAGCTCGACGAAGCGCGGACGCCGCTCGCGACGATCGTCGATGTGGTGGATATCGAACTGGGGGGAGCTGGGGGACGGCGCATCACCCCCGTGCTCGGATTGAGCGACGAGCGACTCGCGGCGTTCGCGGCCGCGCTTTTGTCCGACCCGGAGCTCGATGCGTCGCGCCTCATCGAAACGTACACCGATTCGCTGCGTCCGGCGTTGCACCGGTGAACGCATTTCCGTTTCCCGACCTCGGAATCGGGTTCAGCGACGTCGTCGACATCTTAGCGACGGCGCTTCTGACGTATTATTTCTTGTTGCTGATCCGCGGAACGCGCGCCGTTCCGATCCTCTTCGGATTGCTCGTGCTCGTCTGCGTTTTGACCATTGCCAACGTCTTCCACTTGCTGGTGCTGGCCACGGTCTTGCAGTTCGTATTGCTCGGCACCGCGGTAACCTTGCCCATCGTGTTCCAACCGGAACTCCGGCGGTTGCTCGAACAACTGGGCCGGGGTGGAATGCTCGCCCGCCGTGACGCCGGCGAAGACGTTGCGACGCTCGAAGAAGCGATTGCGTCCTTAGCGCGCGCGGCGACGATTCTTTCGAGCAAGCGCTGCGGCGCGCTCATCGCGATTCAGGGCGCGACCGGTTTACGCGAGTTCGTCGAAAGTGGAACCCGGCTCGATGCGCGACTTTCGGTCGAAATGCTCTTGACGATCTTCACGCCGCAAACGCCCCTCCACGATGGCGCCGCGATCGTCAACGGGCGCACCATCGAAGCGGCCGGCTGTTTTTTGCCCCTTTCGGAGAACGTCGTGACCGATAGCCAGCTGGGGACGCGTCATCGCGCCGCAATCGGGCTTTCCGAACAGACCGACGCCGTCGTGCTCGTGATCTCGGAACAAAACGGAGCGATCTCCGTCGCCCGCACCGGGAAGCTCTCGCGCGAACTCGGCGACGAAGCCCGGTTGCGCAACGTACTCTTGGCCTGCTGCCGCGCCTCGCGCGGCGTCCGCCCGCAGCGCATTTCACGCAAGCGCGGCTTTGGGCGCCGCGTCGCAAGCGATCAGCCGGGGCTCGCCAATCGACGTGCTTGAGCGGCTCGGCCGCAATTTCTGGCTCAAAATCTTTGCGCTGACCCTAGCGATCGCGGCTTGGGCATATTTGCGACTGACGCCGAACCCGATCATCGCGGCGCGCTTCGTGCAGCAGTTCAGCGTTCCGATCACGACGACGGGCCTCGGGAACGACCGGGTGGCGAGCTTTACGGAAAAGCAGGCAGTCGTTTCGGTCGTCGTACCGCGCGGCGGCGCGGCGATCAGACCGGATGAAATCCGTGCCGTGCTCGATCTGGAAGGCCGCGCCCCTGGCGTCTACAACGTGCCGATCCAGGTGATCGCACCCAAGCTGGACATAAAGTCGCTCTCGCCGGCCTCGGTGACGCTATCGATCGAACGCGTCGAAGAACGCAGTTTACGGGTCGGTTTCCACTACGTGGGCGACGCGCATCGCAACGTGGTGGTGGCGCACGTGGCCGTCGATCCGCCGTTGGCGACGCTGCGTGGGCCGAGCAGCGATCTGGCGCGCGTCAGCAGCGTCCGGATTGACGTTGCGCTACCGCCGGTGCCAAAGGCGCTCGATGCGATGCAGCGTCCGATCGCGACCGACGAACGCGGCAACGAAGTGCCGAACGTGGTGATTTCTCCGGATCTCGTGCGCGTGCGCGCCGACTTCGTATCCGCCCGGGTCAAGTCTTGAACGGTCGCATCTTCGGAACAGACGGGGTGCGAGGCGTTGCCAACGCCGACCTCACCCCGGAGCTGGGCTTGGCGCTTGGGCGTGCCGGGGCCGCGGTCGTCGGTCGCGGCGCCGGACCGGAACGTCCGTTTGTGGTCGGCCGGGATACGCGGATGTCCGGAACGATGCTCGAAGCAGCCGTCGTCGCCGGGATCACGTCGGCCGGCCGCGACGTCCTGCTCCTGGGCGTCGTGCCGACGCCCGGAGTCGCGCGGATTGCTGCGCTGATCGATGCAGCCGGTGGCGTGATGATCAGTGCTTCGCACAATCCGATCGAGGACAACGGGATAAAGTTCTTCGCTTCCGACGGCTTCAAGCTCAGCGACGAAGCCGAAGCCGAGATCGAAGCGATTCTCACCGGCGACGCCGAGTTGGCGCGACCGACCCATGAGGCTATCGGGGGTGCTCGAGGCGCACACGGTCTCATCGATCGCTACTTCGCGACGCTGCTCGAGGCCGGCGGTGATCTGCGAGGGCTGGTGGTCGTGCTCGATGTCGCCTTCGGCGCTGCGTATTCGATCGGACCGCGGGTCTTCGCCAAACTCGGTGCCGAGGTCGTTGCGTTGCACGCGGAAAACGACGGCTCGCGCATCAACGTCGGGTGCGGTTCGACCGATCTCGCGCCGTTGAGCGAACGAGTGCGCGAACGCAAGGCCGAAGATCCCGGGGCGCGGATCATCGGCGCCGCATTCGACGGCGACGCGGACCGCGTGCTGTTCGTCGATGAGGCCGGTAACGCGTTGAGCGGGGACCACATCCTGCTTTTGCTCGCGCGGGAGAAGAAGCGACGCGGCGTGCTCTCGGAGGACACGGTAGTGGGTACCGTGATGAGCAACATCGGCCTCGAACGAGCGCTGCAACGCGACGAAATCCGGCTCGTCCGCGCCGCCGTCGGCGATCGGTACGTCCTCGAGACGTTGCGCGCGAACGGCTACGTTCTGGGCGGGGAACAATCCGGACACATCATCGATTTGGAGCAAACGACGACGGGCGATGGACTGCTGACCGCCGTTGGGGTTGCCTCACTGGTGGCGCGAGAAAACGCGAGTTTAGGCGAGCTCGTTTCCGACTTGCACGTCGCGCCGCAGATTTTGGTGAACGTTCAGACGGCGCGAAGGGACGTCTTAGGCGATCCCGCGGTGCTCGAGGCGATCGCCCGGGCCGAGCGCGAGCTCGGCGCATTAGGACGAATTCTCGTTCGGCCTTCCGGCACCGAACCGCTGATACGTGTGATGATCGAAGGTGACGACCGCGCGCGCATCGACCGGCTCGCGGGCGAAGTGGCTCAGAGCGTTCGGACCGCTGTCCAAGCCAGCCGCGTCACACCTGGGGACGCTTCGGACCATTTCATTCCGTGACTACCCCGCGCAGGGAAACGGCGCCATCCGGGGTAACGGGACCTCACCGGCGCTCGCAAGAGGCCGGTATTCGTGAGCTTTGACTGACGGATTTTCGCCATAGGCCTATCGCCGAATCCGGTGCGTCCGGAGCGGGGGACTCCTCAGGTGGGGTGAATGCGCCGGTCGGCGCTAGGGCAACCCTTTCAGCCCGAACCCGTCAACTAACCTCGCAGGCGTCGAAAGAGGAGCAGTGCATCGATCTTTTGGAACGGCCATTGCCGCCGTTACTCTAGCGATAACACTTTCCGGAACTGCCGAAGCAAACGTCCGCATCGAGTCTGGAGCCGCATCGGCGCCGGCAGTTGCCGATGCAACCATCGCGATCGAACCCCCGGCGACCGTCTTATCCGCGGGCCAGTCGTCACTCGACGCAACCCCCGCCTTCGTCGTCGTCTCGCCCGAATCACCGACGCGAACGCGCGATTTCGAAGCGCCGGTCGGCGCGCCCGTCGCGAACGCCGACTATCGCATGTGGTCTTCCGTTCCGCCGGGTAAGGCGAACGCGGCGATAGGACGTTTCGCGAGAGGCATCGTCATCCGGACGTCGTCGATCGCGATCAATCTCACCCGGAGCGCAATGCGCTTCATCGGTACGCCCTACGTATTCGGCGGCACGTCGCCTTCGGGCTTCGACTGTTCGGGATACGTCCAGCACGTTTTCGCGATGGTCGGTCTTCACGTTCCGCGCACCGCGGATGCGCAATACTATGAAGGGCACCGGCCCCTTGGCGGCATCGCCGCGGGCGATCTCGTGTTCTTCCAGACGTACCTTCCCGGCCCATCACACGTCGGGATTTACCTCGGAAACGGGAAGTTCGTGCACAGTTCGAGTCACGGCGTTGAAGTCAGCCGTCTCGGCGACAACTATTGGGCCTCGCGCTACATCGGCGCGAAGCGGTACGCCCCCAAAAAACACTAGACTCTCGGCAGAAACGAAGTCTCCGGCTCCGGCCGGGGACTTCGCCATTTGGCGGGAGTGTGGCCCGTCGCTCTAACGTGTAAGGGGAGCCGACCTGGGTCGGCGATGCTCCTGGCTCGTTGCTGCTACCATCGTCTCCGGAGGTAGCGTCGAGTCATGAAAACGTCCGAAACTGCCCGCGGCGGAAGGGGAAGGAGCGTTCGTTGCTGTGACTAGCGTGTTCGCGCTCCAGCCGTCGGTTTACGTGCCGCTGTCAATTGGCTTTTTTGGGCTCGCCACGGGCTATTTCATTTGGGGCGGCCAAGAGCTGTTCGATTGGCCGAAGTCGAGCCCTGAAGTCGACAAGAGCATGGGCATGTGGGCGTTTTGGATGCCCGGCTTCATGCAGCTCGTCGCCGGAACGTACATTTTCGTCGGCTTGACCTGGTTCCAAGTATTCAAAGGCGCGCCGCTCTACATGGCCGGACTGGCGTTCACGGCCTACGGCGTTCACTGGTTTGCGATGGGTCATCGGCGCTTCATAGGTTCGGACTCGCGGCCCGACGCCTGGATGGCCCTCGCCTTCTGTCTGATCTCGCTGTTGGGGCTCTTGGTCTTTGTGTCGGCGGGAGACATTCCGGTAGCGCTGATCTTCCTCGGTCTGCTGCTCATCTACATCTCTGACGCGATCTGGAAGTTCGGCATCGTCAAGACTCCGAAACTGATTGGGTTTTGGCACTGCATCACCGGAATTTGGCTGATGTATTGCATGTTCGCCGCAACGTTTGACGCTTCGCTCGATGCGCACTGGTGGCTCTGATCAAAGAGGACTTGATGCTTTCGCTCGCCTGCATCGGAGTCTTCATTGGACTGCTGTTTGCTTTGAGGTTGAAACCTTGGCGGCACTGGCGCTGGGGTGGTCTACTCGCGGGTCGCTCCATGAATCGCGCCGCGGCGCGGCGGGCGATCGCCAACATCGAAGTTGCACTGTGGGGGTCAGCCCCGCATACGAAAAGAGAGCTTGACGAGGCCGGCGTCGGCGGCGCCGCTCGCGGCGCTGCGCGGGCGCAGCAGCAGTCTTCGGATGTGGGCTCTCCGGCGAAGTCTTCGGCAAAGATCGCGGTCGATCGGGAAGAGGGCACCGCTGCGGTGTCGCCGGCGCCGCGTGTTACTCGTCGCCGGCCTCGTCATTCGGGCCGGCGCTGGCGCTATTTTAGTGAAGGATTAATTCGCCCGGACAAACGACCTTCACGCACAAAGCGACCTGTTCGTTGATAGAGTCCTAAGTCGTCGTCTCGGCCAGCCGCGCGAGGCAGCAAGGAGTTATGTTTTGGGAACCCCTTCGATTTCTCGGGAGTCCTTTATCAAGGGGGCCGGCCTTGGCGCAGCGGCGCTCTGCGCCGGCGTTCCGGCGTTCATTCCCCGACTCGGCGAGGCGGCCGATGCGGTCAAGATCGGTCAGATCGCTGAACTGACCGGCGTCTACGTCGACATCTCGCAGCCCGAAGTTTACGGCGCGCAATTCGCGCTCGAGAAATGGAACGCCAAGGGCGGCGTCATGAGCCGGCCGGTCGAAGTCGTCGTCGAAGACGATCAGAACAATCCGGGCGTCGCCGTGGAAAAGATCCGCAAGCTGGTCCAAGTCGACAAGGTCGACGCGTTGTTCGGCACCGTCAACAGCGCGATCGCGCTCTCCGCCAGCGGCGCCTCCCACGAGCTGGGCCAGCTCTACATCGTGACCGGCGGCCATACGGACCCTGTCACCGGCAATCTTTGCCACTGGAACGTCTTCCGCACGTGCCACACCGCTTGGCAGGAGACGCAAGCCTCCGGCTTCTCGATCGCCAAGAAGTTTGGGAAGAACTGGTATCTGATCACCCCGGACTACGCGTTCGGTCATTCGCTCGCCGCCGGGTACGCCGCGGTCATCAAGCAGCTGGGCGGCCAGATCGTCGCAAACGACCTGACGCCGCTAGGGACCAGCGATTTCAGCGCCTACATCACGAAGATGTCGACCGCTAAAGTCGACGCGATCATCGTGTTGCTTGCAGGCAGCGATTTCGTGAACTTTCTCAAGCAAGCCAGCGGGTACGGATTGCTCAAGAAGTTCCCGCTTGCGGGCCCGCAAGCCGAGCTCGAACCGTTTCTCGAGCTGCCGCCGGAATCGCGCGTCGGGTACTGGGGTATCGAGTGGTACTACAACAGCCCGATCGTCTTCGGCAAGAGCAACGCGGAGGCAACGGCCTTTGTCAAGAACTACATCGCGCGCCACCACACTCCGCCAAGTGCCCGCAGCGTCTTTGGCTACGTCTCACTCGACCGTATGCTGTGGGCGATGAACCAGGCAAAATCGCTCGATCCCGTCAAAGTCGCTAGGACTCTGGAGAACGTTCACTTCGAAACGGTCTGGGACGGTAGCGCCTACTACCGCGGCGTCGACCACCAACTCATGTGGCCGAACTACTTCGCCGAGATGCGTCCGAACGGAACCGCGACCGATAAATTCGACATCTTCAACGTGATCGACCGGCAGGTCCCCGAAAAGATCTCCAAGAGCGACGCCGAGCAGGCCCGGGTCTGTCATCTCGGCTATCCGTCCTAGCTAGCTGATCTCGATCCTAGTCGCGCCCGCAAGGGCGTGCCAGTCCGGGAGCAACGTCTATCATCGAGCGCCGAGCGCAGAGGCGGCCTTCGCCACGTCCTCCGCGGCGAGGTAGATGATCGCGCCGAAGTGTCCGTGGCCGTCGGCGACCCCTTGCGCGGCTCCAATGGTCACGCCCGCCTGCGCGAGCGTGCCAAGCGCGTCCGCCATCGCCCCGGCGCGATCGTCGCCGGTGAGGTAGAGGACCGTGGACGGCGCACCGACGTTGAGGTTGGCAGCCTTCGCTGCCGCGAGCAAGGCGCTGGGGTCTTCGACCGCGAGCTCCAGATTCGCTCGGCCCGAATCTCTGGAGTAACCCCAGATCGCGATGAGATTGAGCCTGCGCAGGCTCTCCAGGACGCGGGCTCCGCTGCCGACCGCGTCCTCGATCTCGAGCGAGAAATGTGCAACTTGTCGAACGTTGGCCATTGTGCGAGCTCCTTTCTGGCTTCCAGCAGACGGTATTGTACCACCGCGTTGCGCTTTCACGCAGCCCGCGTTTTCCCGGCACGCCGAGCTCACGCAGCGCTCGCGGAATTCGAACCGAATGGCCACGGCCACGTCCCTTGACGAGCGCCAGCAGCGAGGGGGGGCTTTCAAAAGGGAGACCGCTTAGCGCCCAGAACCGCAGTTCGTCCCTCGGAGAGTTCGTGCGCAAGAGATGCGTCAAACAACCCGAGCGGAATACAAAATCCCGGAAACGCAGTAAAATCATCGCGTTGGGGTGTCGCCAAGTGGTAAGGCAGGGGACTTTGAATCCTCCATTCGTTGGTTCGAATCCAGCCACCCCAGCAGATACCACGAGGGTTTGCGGCGCAACCAGGTTGGCGGGTAAAACTGCGTCACCAAGTCGTCACGACATTTTCAGGCGACGAGGTTGAGCCGAACGCGGCGCAGGTAGTCTCCGAAGAGGGCGTCAACGACCTTGGCCGCGCGCTCAGCGCTTTACCCCGCGGTATTCTCATGCAGGGCGATTGGCCGATCCGGCTGGCGAAACGGTTCCCGGCTGCGATGCTCCGGCATGTCGATTTGCGGCCTGCCCCTTCGACGTCTGAGTAGAACACTCGAATCCAAGGAGCACCACACATGCGCTTTATGGTTCTGATTAAGGCCACCCCTCAGACCGAAGCCGGCGTTCTGCCGACTGCCGACGGTTTCGCGAAGATGGACGCCTTCTACGAACAGCTCGCCCAGGCAGGCGCGATCGCTGAAGGCGGCGCCGGCCTCAAGCCATCCTCCGCGGGCGCGCGGATCGATTTCCGGGGTACCAAGCCGCCGATTGTGACCGACGGACCGTTCACGGAAACGAAGGAACTCATCGCCGGTTTCTGCGTGCTGCAAATGAAGTCGAAAGAAGAGGCGATCGAGTGGCTCTCGCGCGCCCCATTCGAATACGGCGACCAGATCGAGATCCGTCCGCTGTACGAAGCGGAAGACTTCGCGGGGATTGTTTTAGATGAAGTTCAGCCGAGCCAAAGCCAAGTCTGCTAAAGGCTATCGCAGAGTTCTGTTTTTATATGGCTTTGCAAAGTCAATGTTTTCGGGGCTCTTCGACCATCGGTCCAGAAATGGCTTAGGGGACTTTTAATCCTCCATTCGTTGGTTCGAATGCAGCCACTCCAGATTACAGCACAAGGCGTTACGCTGCAGTCGGGCGGCCCGCAAAACCGAAAAGGCAAAACGTCGCGTACCGGCAGAAGGTGCTGTTGTTACGCGGCGAAAGAAAGCCCGGGGCCGAGAATGCGCGTGAGGTATCTACGATGCAGCGTTTGGATTTTCTCCGGTCGGTTGCAATCGCTTCAACGATCGGGTTCGTTTCGCCGGAGGCCCAGGCGGCCGGTGCGAAGGCGGGCCCCGAGTGTCTCGCGGTCCTCGAAAAACACCGCAAGGGTATGCTTCCGTTCGAACTTCCCGTCTTGGGTTCTAGCGATCAAACGATGAAGTCGAGCGAAATCCCGGGCAAAGCCGTTTGGCTGAACTTTTTTGCCAGTTGGTGCGGCGATTGCACGGTCGAGATGCCGTCGCTCATCGCGATCGAAGCGAAGTACCGCGATTCCGGATTGACCGTGATCGGCATCGATGTGGACGAAACCGAACAGCGCGGGTCGGGTTTCCGAACGCAGTTCAAGATTCCGTATCCGATTCTAACGGATTCGGGTGGCCGCGTTTTCAGCATTCTTGGAACCGGGCATTTACCGACGCATCTCTTTTACAACGCCGACCGGGACCTTACGTGCCTCGGCCTCGAAGGCTTCACGGAAAAGGACATGGATAACGAGGTTTCGGTCGCGCTGGGTCTGTGACGGCGGCTAGGAGGGGTCGCCCTAAAGACGGGGGGGCAGGGTCTCCGCTTCGCGCCGGGGGCATTTTCGGGGGCCGAAGTTAACAAACCCAATGAAACGGCATGTAACCCTGGAAAACGGCCCTCAAACCCGCGCACGGAAAGATTTCATTAACTGCCTTCGTTCTGAATTTCTGTTGCGACCCGAGAGCGAGGACGAATGACTGCAGCAAGGCCGACTTGGGACCTCGGCCGTCACGTGTTTGGAGTGGCGGCTTTGTGTTTAGGCCTCATCACGCTGGTCTGGCCCGACTACAGCGACTACGATTCACCTCATGTTTTTTTGAACGTCGGCAATGGCCTCATCTTTGCCTACGTCGCAGCTGCCGCCCAAATCGTCGGCGGCGTTGCGATTCAGTTCGGCCGCACGGCGAAGACGGGCGCGGTTGTCCTCGGCGTCGTGTATCTTATCTTAGCCTTCCTGTTCGTGCCGCAAATCGTCGCCACACCGCTTGTCTTCGATCCGTGGGGCAACTTTTTCGAGCAGTTTTCGCTCGTGACCGGAGCAGTGCTCGTGTTCGCGCACGTGTCATCGGCGTGGGCACCGGCAACGCTCAATCGGGTCGCGCGCATTCTTTTTGGCATCTGTGCGGCCAGCTTTGCCATCTATCAGGCGGTTCATCCGGATTATACCGCTACGCTCGTTCCGAAGTGGTTTCCGCCTAGTCAGATGTTTTGGGTGTGGGCGACGACCGTTTTGTTCGGACTCGCGGCCTTGGCGCTGCTCGTGAATCGAGTGGCCTTGCTCGCGACCCGCCTACTGACGTTGATGATCGTCATCTTAGGGCTACTTGTGTGGGTACCGGCGATTGTTTCGAATCCCCACAGTCACTCGAATTGGAGCGAATGCTTCCTGACCTTCGCGATTGCCGGAGCCGCGTGGATTGTCGCCGATCTCCTCGCCGAGTATCGTTCGAGTGACCATCGCGCGCGGTGACGCGGGGCGGAGCGCGAACGATGCCGAAGGAAAAAACACCATGCTCATTCAGTCCATTCACTACACCTTCGCTCCCGAAGACGCCGACAAAGCCGAAGCGATCTTCCGAGAGCTACGGGATGCGTCGCGGAAAGAAGAAGGCGTGATCGCCTTCGACGTCGCTCGAAGCAAAGAGAATCCGAACGTGTTTGCGCTATGGGAAGAGTATAGGGATAAAGCGGCTCTCGAAGAGCACATGGCGTCGGAGCACTTCAAGCGCCTAGCGATTGGCGGCGTGCGGCCGCTCGCGAAGCAAAGGGACGCAGCGACCGTCTTTCCCATCTGAGTTCAGAACGGACGTCTCGCTCGACCGGCGTCAGCTTCACTGGCTGATATAAATGCTGGCGTTACTCGACTCTACGTCGAGTTGCCCGTTGCCGGCGCCAAGGCGCACCGTTCGCGAAGCCGAGTTGTCTGAATCGTCTTCGTCATCGCTGCTGTTGTCCGTGGTCTGGACGGACGCAGCTGCTGGCAAGCCCGAGACGTGGATTTTGCCGTTGCTCGCTTCGGCGTTAACCAGCGTGTTGGCGTCCTTTGCGAATCTTAGAGTCACGCGGCCGTTGCTGCTCTCGACTTTGCCGTCGCGCACGTCCAGGGCGGTGGCCTCGAAACGTCCGTTCGAGGTCGTCGCGTTGAGGCGGGTCGCAACGACCCGGTCCAGCGAGATGCGGCCGTCGGATGCGGCGAGGTGCAGCGAGGGTCCGTTGTAATCTCCAAGCGTGATGCTGCCGTTGCCGATGCTGTTGAGCGTGGCTTCGGCGCGCAGCCCGTCTGCCGTGATGTCGCCTGCATTCACGATTTCGACCCGGGTTTCTGGTGGCACGACCACCGTCACCATGCGGTCGTCGCCCATCGCCCAGCGATGCCTTGCGTCCGACATGATGCGAATCGTTTCGCCGTCCTTCGTGGCCGAAATCGGCGCAGTAGCACGGAAGATCCCATACTCCGTGCTTTGGCTCACCGAGACATCGATCTGCGACGGACTGCCCGTGCGAATGGTAAGGTCGGCGTACCCGATGTCCACGTTCAGCGTGGGATGCGAGCCGGCCTCAAAAATCTTGTGCGCGCCGCCTTCGGCAAGACTCGAATCAGACGCGGCCTCCACATGGGTGCCCCACGGAGACCACTGATCCGACTGGTCACCACGAACCGCGACAATCATCCAGGCCAAGACGACGACTTCGATTGCCACCAGGACCGCGATGAGTTGGGAGCGGGGCATCATGCCGTATCTACGGGTAAGCGAGCCCCGAGTTTCGCCGAACGGCTCGTGCGGAGTGGGTGGATCAGGGGCGTCCTCCCTGCCAACTGACCGGCGGTCCGTGAGCCGGCACGCTGTCCCTGAACGTGAGCACGAGCGGCCCAGGCCCGTCTGGGAAGGGCAACTGCGGTAGACGTTCGGGCGTCATCCCACAATTCCGGCGCGCGGGAACCTCCCGGAGATCTTAGCCAAAAAATCGTCCAACGCGCCGGCGGTGCCGTCGATACCGAGCGATAAGTCAGGCCAAGAGCAATGGCGGAAGCAACACACCCCAACGCACTTGTCTGCTCACCGAGGACTCGGAATTGAATCCCCTGTTCGTTCGTTCGAATCCAGCCGGCCAAGCCAAGTGACGGCCGCCGAGCTGCTCGAGAGCCTATTCTCGGCCTGGCGAAACGGTGACGCGCTGCGGGCCGGGGCGCATTTCGCGCCGGACGCGCGCTATCAGGAAGCGCGCCACGAGCCAATCGTCGGGCGCGACGCCATCGTGCAGCACTTCACGGCATTCTTTCGCGACGGACCGGTGTGGCGCTTTCACGTCGAGGACGTCCTCACGAACGCCGAGCGAGCGGCGGTTCGGTACCGTTTCGAAATCGCCGACGCGGACGGAACGTGGCGCACGAGGGCCGGGTGCGCGTTTGCGAGCCTGCACGACGGGACGCTGACCGAGTGGCGCGAATACGAGGGCTGACATGACAGGTGACACCCTCGGCATTCAGGTGACCGCGACCGACGACGGGCAGGCAATGCTCTTCGCGCTCGATGGTAACCTCGATATCGCCACCTCGCCCAGCCTACGCGCGGCGCTGCTCGAACGCGCCGAACACGACCGCCACGAAATCATCGTGGACCTCTCACGTCTTGAGTTCCTCGACTCGACCGGGCTGGGCGCGTTGATCGGAGCGCGCAAACGCGCGGCCGAGCACGGCGGCTCGCTGCGCCTCGTAGCGCACGAGGGTCAGATCTTGAGGCTCCTGCGCATCACGGGACTTCTCGACGTCTTTGCGGTCTATCCGAGCGTGGAAGCGGCCCTCGCGGGCGAGACGCGACTCGTCGGATTGTAAGCGGCATACGATTCGTCGATCAGCTCGACGACGTGTGCGACTCGGACGGTGCTCCCAACTTTGCGTAGACCCGCCGCGATTTGCAGCGCGCATCCGGGGTTGGCGGTTGCGATGATTTCCGCGCCTGTGGCGAGCGCATTCTCGACCTTGCGCGTCCCGAGGCGGCTCGCCATCGCCGGCTGCGTAACGTTGTAGATCCCGGCACTCCCGCAGCAAAGCGAGCTTTCGTTCATTTCCCGTAGCGTCAGACCCGGTATGGCGGCCAGAAGACGGCGGGGCGCGCTGATGATCAGCTGAGCGTGAGCGAGGTGACATGCATCCTGATAGCTGACCGTTTTGTCCAGCACGCCAAGTTCGGGAGCGAGTCCCAGGAGGTCGAGCAGCTCGGTCACGTCGCGCACTTTCGCCGAGAAACGCGCCGCGCGCTCCGCCCATTCGGGATCGCTTGCGAAGAGGTGTTCGTACTCCTTGAGGGTCGAGCCGCAGCCGGCCGCGTTGACGACGTAGACGTCGGCACCGGACCGTTCGAAGGCCAGGATGTTGCGTTTGCCGAGCTCGCGCCCGAGATCCATCTCGCCTGCGTGCACCGCGATCGCCCCGCAGCATCCCTGCGCCGCCGGCACGACGACCTCGCAACCGCTGCGTTGCAGGACGCGCAGCGTCGCTTCATCGACCTCCGCGAATGCGACCTGCATCACGCAGCCCGCGTGCATGAATGCGGTTGCCTTCCTCTCGCCACGAGACCGCGCACGCTGATCGTGCGGGACGAAGAAGCGTTCGGAAACCGGCGGCGCTAGCGCCTCGATTTCTTCGAGCCGGAGCGCCCGAAGCAGTCCGGTTCGTCGCGCAAACTGCTGCAGTCCGCTGTGCTGGTAAAAACGCAATAGCCCTGCCATGGCACGCAACCACGCCAAGTTCGAAAACATGGTCTTGAGCAGAAAATTCCGCGTCACGCGTTCGGAGAAAGTGCGCCGGGGAGCGGTGGCACGTTCGATCTGGGTGCGCGCGGGTTCGAGCAACCGGCCGTATGCGACGCCCGAAGGACAGACGGCCTCGCATGCCCGGCAGTCCAGGCACTCGGACATCTGGTGCATGAAGCCGGGGCTCGTCAAATCGAGCCTTCCTTCGTCGACCGCTTTTATCAATGAAATTCGACCGCGCGGCCCCGACGTTTCGACTAGCGTCTCAACGTACGTGGGACAGGTTGGCAGGCAAAGGCCGCAGCGCACGCATTGGTCGTAGACCGACGCCGGCGGGACATCCTCGCCGCCGAACCCTCGCTTTGCCTCGAGCACGAGGTTTTCTTTAGGAGCGCACCACCTTTGTCCCGCACTTCGCTCGAGAGAGGCGCGCGCGGGGGGCTGAGCTCCGGCAGTCCGCGAAAACGTCGGGACGAAGGAGAAACGGCATGAGCGCAGTTGCGTCGATGCGGTCGGGCATGAAAACCGTCGAACACTTTATCGGCGGCCGGCATACGCCGGGAAGCGGAACTCGGACCGGCGCGATCTACGATCCGGCGAGCGGAGAGGAAACGGCGCGCGTGAGGTTCGCCGAACGGGCCGACGTCGACGCCGCCGTCGCTTCCGCCGCCGCCGCTTTGCCGGGTTGGGCTGCGACGACTCCGCTGCGGCGTGCCCGAGTGTTGTTCGCATACAGAGCCTTGCTCGAGAAGCATGCGGACGCATTGGCCGAATCGATCGTGCGCGAGCACGGTAAAGTGCTCTCCGACGCCCGCGGTGAGGTGACGCGCGGACTTGAGGTCGTCGAATTCGCCTGCGGAATCCCGCACTTGCTAAAAGGCGAGTTCTCGGAAAACGCGGGTCCAGCCATCGACAGCTATTCTTTGCGTCAGCCGCTCGGCGTCTGCGCCGGCATCACGCCCTTCAATTTTCCGGTAATGGTTCCGATGTGGATGTTCCCGCTAGCGGTCGCGTGCGGCAACACGTTCGTGCTCAAGCCTTCGGAACGCGATCCTTCGCCAAGTCTGCGAATCGCGGAACTCTTCATCGAAGCCGGTGCGCCGCCGGGAGTACTCAACGTCGTGCAAGGCGACAAGCTGACGGTAGCGGCGCTGCTCGAGCATCCGGACATAAAGGCGGTGAGCTTCGTCGGCTCGACGCCCATCGCGCGTTCCATCTATGTGAGCGCGGCGCAGCACGGTAAACGTGTGCAGGCCTTGGGCGGTGCGAAGAATCACGCCGTCGTTCTGCCGGATGCCGACCTCGATGAGGTGGTAGAAGCGTTGACGGGCGCGGCTTACGGATCGGCCGGGGAACGCTGCATGGCGATCTCGGTTGCGGTCGCCGTGGGAGCGATTGGTGACGCGCTGGTCGAGCGTCTTGCGAAACGGGCGCGATCGCTGAAGATCCGCGCCGGCTCGGATCCGGATGCGGAGATGGGCCCGCTCGTCACGCGAGAGCACCTCCAACGCGTCCGCGACTACATCGATGGCGGCGTTGCGGAAGGCGCAGAACTGATCCTCGACGGCCGCGAACGCGTAATCGAAGAAAGCGGGTTTTTCATCGGGGCGACGATCTTCGATCGGGTCTCGCCCGAGATGGCAATCTATCGCGACGAGATCTTCGGTCCGGTCCTGTCGGTCGTGCGCGCCGCCGATCTGCAGCACGCTATCGAGCTGGTCAATGCCAATCGCTACGGGAACGGGGTTGCGCTCTTTACGCGTTCGGGCGGTGCTGCGCGCGAATTCGTGAGTCGCGTGAACATCGGAATGGTCGGCGTCAACGTGGCCATCCCGGTCCCGATGGCCTTCCATAGCTTCGGGGGCTGGAAAGAGTCGATGTTCGGCGATCGAGCGGTCTACGGCACCGAGGGCGTCGAGTTTTACACGCGTCTGAAGACGGTCACGGCGCGCTGGCCTACGAGCGAGCCGGCCGCGGGCGACGCGTTCGCGATGCCGACACACTGAGACCGGGAATACCGGTGTCGCTCTAGAGTTCGAACGCGTCCGGGCCGCCGGGGCTCGGAAAGATCTTGCCCGGATTCATGATACCGAGCGGGTCGACGGCGTCTTTGATGTGGCGCATGAGGGCGAGTGCGTCGCTGCCGAGGTCGAGTTCCATGAATTGTTTCTTGAGGACGCCGATGCCGTGTTCGCCGGAAAGCGTCCCCCCTGCGGCGACCGCGATTTCGAAGATTTCGCGCGCCGCCACGCGCACGCGTGCCATTTCCGCGGGATCGTTGCGATTGCAAAGCAGGTTCGGATGCAAGTTTCCGTCGCCCGCGTGCCCGAAGATCGGAAGAAGAAGAGCGTGACGCTTGCCGACTTCACGCAGTTTGCGAAGTACCGCGACGAGTTCTGAGCGCGGGATCGAGATATCTTCGCCCAGCTTGTGCGGACGCAGTCGCGCGAGCGCGGGAGAGATCGCGCGGCGGGCGTTCCAGAGCCGTTCGCTTTCCTCGGGGGTGCGTGCCACGCGCACGTCGCTCGCGCCGTTCTCGTGCGCGAGTGCGGCGATCGTTGCAAGTTCGGCCTCGACGATCGCCTCGTGGTTGCCGTCGACGGCGAAGAGGAGCAGCGCGTCGCTCTCGACGGGCAATCCGGCGGAGGTTGCGGCTTCGACGCAACGCAGCGTCAGCTGATCCATTAGCTCGATCGATGCCGGCGTGAGGCCGTGGGCGGCGATCGCGTTGACCGTTCGCGCGGCGTCTTCGAGGTCGGCGAAGGTCGCCGTCGCAGTGCGGCTGAACGCGGGCTTGCGTAACAAACGGAGAGTGACCTCGGTGATTGTGCCGAGCGTTCCCTCGGCACCGGTGAAGAGCGCCCGCAAGTTATAGCCGGTGACGTTTTTCACCATCTTGCCGCCGGTACGGATGATTTCGCCCGCCGGCAAAACGACTTGGAGCGCCATGACGTAGTCGCCCGTGACGCCGTATTTCAGACAGCGCGCGCCGCCGGCGTTCTCGGCGACGTTCCCGCCGATCGCCGACTGTTTGAGGCTCGACGGATCCGGCGGGTAGAACAGGCCCCGCGCTTCGACTTCGCGCTGCAGGTCAGCCGTGATGACGCCGGGCTCGACGACGGCGACTTGATTGATTTCGTCGATCTCGAGGATACGGTTCATTCGCGCGACACCGAGTACGAGGCTGCCCGCAAGCGGAACGGAACCGCCCGAAAGTCCGCTGCCCATCGCGCGCGGCGTCAATGCGAGATGCTCGCGCGCCGCCAGCCGGTGGATCGCCGCGACCTCGCTTGCCGTTGCCGGGAGCACGACGGCCAGAGGCCGGCTGTCGTACCACGTCCCGTCGAAACCGTAGGCGATCAGATCTTCTTCGGAGAGCAGGACGTTCTCGGGGCCGACGATCGCTTGCAGCTCCGCGAGCGGCCCGGGAGCCAGCATCACGCCTGCTTCCGTTCGCGACGTTTAGCCGCCGACCTCGACCGGGCCGCTCGGCTTCTTCGGCTTTCGCATCAAGAACACGAGCGGGGTGCAGAGCAGCGCCACCGCCGCGATCACGTAAGTTGCGTCGGCGAACGCGAGGATCGCGGCCTGGTCGTTGACGAGGCCGGCGAGCTGCTGTGCCGTTCCGCCATGTTCGAAGTAATGCTGCACGGGAATGCTCGCAGCGGTCGCATTCGCGCCCAAGACTTCCGAATGGAACGTCTCGCGCTGATCGATAACCACGTCGAGCAGCGCGACCGCGATCGAACCGCCCAGCTGAATCGCGAGGTTGACCATCGCGCCGGCTTTGGGCCCTTCCGCCGGCGTCGTCGCGCCGAGAACCGCAACCGAGATCGGCACGAAGAGCAGCGAGGTTCCCATTCCGACGACGATCAGGGAGAACGCGAACGTCCAGAAGGTCGAGACGTTGGTCGTAACGACCGCTTGCATCGCGCTTCCGATTCCGATGAGGACGAATCCGACACCGAGGAACCAACGCGGATCGACGACCCCCGTCAAACGCGCGACGAAGAGCGTGAAGAGCGCAATGGGCAGTGCGCGTAGGATAAAGAGGTTGCCGCTGAGTGAGGGCGTGAACCCGAGCGGGCCCTGCGTGAGCTGCGGCAGCGTGTAGGTAGCCCCGAACAGCGCGACACCTAGAGCCAGCGCGAGCAGCGAACCGGCGGTAACGCTGCGATTGCGGAAGATGCGCAGATCGACGATCGGAACGCGCGTTCCGAACAGCTCGTAGACGACGAACGATATGCCGGCTACGACGCACAGAGCCGTCATCGTTGCGATCGTGCCGTTGGAGAGCCAGCTATACCGTTCACCTTCGGTCAGCACGTACTGGAGCGAACCGAGCGTGCACGCCAACAGCGCGAGACCCACAAAGTCGACCGGGCCGGCTTCCGCCTTCGAGGGGTCGCGCAAAAGCATCAGTAGCAAAACCGCCGACAGAATGCCGGGTGCGATATTGATGTCGAAGCACCAGTTCCAGGACGCGTTGTCGACGAGCAACCCGCCGAGCGGCGGCCCGAGCGTTGGCCCCAGGATCGCACCGAGCGCAAAGATGGCTTGGCTTATGCCGAGCTGCCGGGGCGGAAAGGTATCGCGCAGGATGGCTTGTGCCGTCGCCAAGAGTCCGCCCCCGAACGCGCCCTGCACAACGCGCGCCATCACGAGGAAGCTCAAGTTGTCAGCGGCGCCGCAAGCGATTGAGGCCAGCGTGAAGCCGGCAATGGAGGTTACGAAGTAGTTCTTACGGCCGAACCGGTTTTGAAGCCAAGGGGTCAGCGGAATGACGATGATCGCCGCGATCGTGTAGCCGGTTACGACCCAGGTTCCCTCGTCGACGCTCGCTCCGAGGTTGCCCTGAATCGTGGGGAGGGCGACGTTGGTGATCGTCGAGTCCAGGGTCTGCATCAGCGAGGCCGCCATCACGCCGACGACGATCAGCACGCGTCGCAGCCCCCTCTCGGTGACGTCTTGTCGAGCCGGAGCGGGTTCGGCTGGATGCCCCGGTTGCCCCGACGTCATCTCTTGCGGGAACCCCCTTAACGTAGATAGCTATTTCCGATAGTGCTCGATCGTTAAACGTGTTCCCGCGTCGAGCGAGGTGCGCGGTAAGTGCGGGAAGATCGCGCGCAACTCGCCCTCATCGACGCGCGGCGAGATCGGCAAATGGGGGCCGCGGGCGGTGATTTCCGCATGGGGAACTTCAGTTCGAATCGCCGCGAGAATGTCGTCGGTCGACGCGAGCGTGCCCTGTAGGCTGAACGCGTGCGCGCCCTCGGGCGTCTCGGTCGCGGCTCGAGCGAACGCGGCCGCGGTGTCGGCGACGAAATCCATGCCCGTGCTGCCCGTAAAGGGTATCGTGTACGGCCGGCCTTCGGCAGCGGCGCGCATCGCGAGCGTCGGCCCCGCCGTTATTCCGGTGGAGCGTCCGGGACCGTACACCGTCCACGGACGCAGACCGACGCTTGAGAACTGCACGTCCTCCCAAAACGCGCGCGCGTTCCCTTCGTTGCAGAGTTTGTACGCGCCATAGTGCGTCCCCGGATGCGGCGTCGAACCGTCGTCGGGTCCGAAGACTGCGGCGCTCGAGGCATATGCGAAGCCGCGCAGCCCGCGCGCAATCGCCGCTTGAAACGCAAACAGGGTTCCAAGAACGTTGACATGCGCTCCCTTCACGGGATCCGCGCGACAGCCTGGGACGAGAATCCCAGCGAGATGGACGATTGCATCGCACCCTAAGACGGCGGCCTCGACTTGCGCCGCTTGGGTGATATCGCCTGTGACTTGTTCGACGTTCGGCGCATGCTCGTGCGCCACGATCTCGTCGAAAAGCGCTCGCTCGGAGTGAAAGTCGAAGACTCGCACGGCATGTCCCGTTTCCAGCAGCGTTCGCGCGGTCCACGCTCCGATAAAGCCGAGACCGCCGGTGATCAGGACTCGCATTCCGGCTCAACCTCTCTCGGGGGAGGACTTGTATGGTGGCTTCGAAACCCCTAGCCTCGCTATGCCCGAGCGCAACACGCCCGACATCTTGAGGCTGGCCGATATCGATAACGTCGCCGTCGCGCTGCGCGCGCTCGACGCCGGTGAAATCGTTGCGGCGGGAGGCGCGCGCGTGACCGTGCTCGTGGCGATCCCCGCCGGCCACAAACTCGCGTTAGGCGAGATCCCGCAGGGCGAGGTGATCTTAAAATACGGACAAGTGATGGGTCGCGCAACCGCGCGCATTCTCGCCGGCGAACACGTGCACGTACACAACGTCGAGGGCTTACGCGGGCGCGGAGATCTCGCGCCGGCAAACGCCGGAGGAGACGCGTGACTTTCGAGGGGTACCATCGCCCAAACGGAACGGTCGGCGTGCGTAACCACGTGCTGATCCTTCCCTCGGTCATGTGCGCGAACCACGTCATCGACCGAATCGGCCGCGCGGTCACCGAGGTCATCACCGTGCAGCACCCGACGGGGTGTTCGCAAATCGGCGTCGATTTCGAGCAGACGAAGCGGACGATGGCCGGCTTCGCATCGAATCCGAACGTCGCGGCGGTACTGGTCGTCGGCTTGGGTTGCGAAACCAACGAGAGCAAGGCGTTGGCTCAAGAGATCGCAGCGCGGGGTCAGCGCGTAGAAGTCATCGGCATTCAGGAGAGCGATGGTACGAGCAACACGATCGCGCGCGGCATCGAAATCTCGCGCGAGCTGCTGCGCGAAGCGGAAAAGCACGAGCGGCACGCGGCCGGTTTCGAGCACCTGATTCTCGGCACCGAGTGCGGCGGCAGCGACACGTTCTCGGGAATCACCGCGAACCCGGCGCTTGGCCACGCCAGCGACCGCGTCGTTGCCGAAGGCGGGACGGTCATCCTCGCCGAGCTACCGGAGCTGGTAGGCGCCGAACATTTGCTGGCGGAACGCGCGAGTCCGCAAGTCAGCGCGCAGCTGTACGAGTTGATCGCGCGAGTCGAAGCCCGGGCGGCTGCGATGCACGTCGACATCCGTTACGGGAATCCAACGCAGGGCAACATTGCCGGCGGCCTTTCGACGCTCGAGGAGAAATCGCTGGGCTGCATCCACAAAGGCGGCTCGACCGAGCTGCGCCAAGTTGTCGAATACGCGGTGCGTCCGAGCGAACGCGGTCTCGTCGTGATGGATACGCCGGGTCAAGATATCGAGCAGTTGACGGGAATGGTCGCCGGCGGCGCGCAGGTGGTGGTCTTTACGACGGGCCGCGGAACGCCGACCGGATCGCCGATCGCGCCGGTCATCAAGGTCGCGACGAATTCCGCGATCTTCGGTCGCATGCGCGAGAACCTGGATATCAACGCGGGCACGATCGTCGACGGCGCGCGTTCGCTCGAATCGGTCGGTGACGAGATCTTCGATTGGATCGTCGCGGCCGCGAACGGCCGCAAGCCGGCCGCCGAAGAACTCGAGTTTCGCGATTTCGCAATCAACCGGATCGGGCCGTCTTTCTAGCGCCGAGCGGGCAAGCGGGCGAGTCTCTCGGCGTTCCACATGAGCCGCGGCGTCACTCTCGCTGCGCGCCGTGGCTGTGACCTCACGCCGTCCCCCAGCCTCGAATGGACCTCGCGCCCGGACGATAAAGTAGATGTCGAACGGGATGAGCTAATGGCCTCAGTCGTGATTGCCGGAGCCCCGGCGCGAGATCGTCTCCTTTCGGGTCTGTTCGCGGAGGGCGTTCGCCTGATGCGCGAGCGCTGGCCCGTGTATGCATTTTTCGCGGTCGTGTGTGCCGTCGCGGCAGCTCTGCCGGTTCGCGGCGATCCGGTGAACCTGCTGAACTACCCGGTCTTCCGGGTTTGGTTCGGATGCGCGGTGCTGGCCATCTTTTTCATCCTCCCGACGGCGATCCGCCGCTTGCGTCCCGATTTCCGGATGACCGTGCAGCGGGGTCTGCTGACCGCGCTCGTTCTCGTCTCGATCAGCTTCGTCACCGACCTCGGCATCATGGCGGCGGTCATCCCGGGACTCATCGTGGGCGTGCTGCTTTCGCAAGGGCTCGTCGTCGCGCTGATCCAGAGCAGCGAGAAGCCGAGCGTCGGCGGGGTCATTTCGAGCATCAAGCGCGCCTTCGGCGCTTCGTTCGCACTCACGCGCGGGCATTTTGCGACGACCCTCGGGGTCGTGACGCTCTCGCTCGCCATCTTGATCGTCCCGATCTTTCTCGAACTCATCGCGATGATCGTGTTTTACGTGCGCTTGCCGCAGTCGTTATATGCGGTGGCCCCGCTGCTCTACCTCAGCTTCATCTATCTCGAGTGCGTGCGCTATACGCTGATCGTGCGATGGTTCCGGCGTTTGCAGGTCGAACCAAACGCTGGTGTTCCGTTCCTCTCGTGATTTAAGACTCGGTCCGCGCACCTCGGCGGCGGCCGGGCATCACCCGGAATCGCGCGCATGAGCTACGACATGAAAGCCCGCAGCGCGACGATCACGAATGGCCGCGACCGGGCCGGCGCGCGGGCGATGTACAAGGCCGTCGGATTTAGCGACGAGGACCTGGCCAAGCCGATCGTCGGCATCGCGAACACCTGGATCGAAACGATGCCGTGCAACCTGAACTTACGCGAACTTGCCCATCACGTGAAGCGCGGCGTACGCGAGGCGGGCGGAACGCCGATGGAGTTCAACACGATTGCCATCAGCGACGGTGTCACCATGGGCACCGAAGGTATGAAGGCGTCGCTCGTCAGCCGCGAAGTGATCGCCGACTCGATCGAGTTAGTCGGACGCGGGCACATGTTCGACGCGATCGTGGCGCTCGTGGCCTGCGACAAAACGATCCCCGGCGCGGCAATGGCGCTCATCCGGCTCAACGTGCCCTCGCTGCTGCTGTACGGCGGTTCGATCGCGCCGGGCCGCCACAACGGTCGCGACATCACCATCGTCGACGTTTACGAAGCGATCGGTGCTCACGCAGCGGGCAAGATCGACGACGCCGAACTCAAAGCGATCGAGGACCACGCTTGCCCGGGCGCGGGTGCGTGCGGCGGACAGTTTACCGCCAACACGATGGCCACGGTGATGGAATTCATCGGGCTCTCGCCCGTTGGGAGCGCCTCGCCCGGCGCGACCGATCCGCGCAAGGAGCGAAAAGCGTACGAAGCCGGGGTGCTCGTGATGGACGTCTTGCGGCGCGGGTTGCGTCCGCGCGATCTGCTTACGCGCGAAGCCTTTGAGAACGCGATCGCGGCGGCCGCGGGAACCGGCGGCTCGACCAATTCCGTCTTGCATTTGCTCGCGCTGGCACGCGAGGCCGGCGTACCGCTCGAGATCGACGACTTCGACCGGGTCAGCCGGCGCACGCCGATCCTAGCGGATCTGAAACCTGGTGGGAAGTACGTCGCACTCGACGTCGATCGGGCGGGCGGCATCGAACTGATCGTCAAGCGGATGGTCGAGGGCGAGCTGATTCGAGGCGACCAGCTAACGGTCACGGGCCGTACGCTCGCGCAAGAGTCGGCGACTGCGGTCGAAACGCCGGGACAGGCGGTCGTTACGACCGTCGAGCGCCCGTTTAAAACGACGGGGGGTCTCGTAATTCTCCGCGGCGACCTCGCTCCCGACGGTGCCGTCGTGAAGATCGCCGGGCACGAACGCGAGTATCACCGGGGACCCGCGCGAATCTACGACCGCGAGGAAGCGGCGATGTCGGCCATTGAGGCGGGCGCGGTACGCGCCGGCGACGTCGTCGTCATCCGCTACGAAGGACCCAAAGGCGGTCCGGGAATGCGCGAGATGCTTTCGATCACCGGCGCGCTCGTCGGTGCGGGGTTGGGAGAGACGGTGGCGCTGGTTACCGACGGACGTTTCTCGGGCGGGACCCACGGTCTCATGGTCGGCCACGTCGCTCCCGAAGCGGCGACCGGCGGACCTCTTGCGGCCTTGCGCGACGGCGATATCGTCATCGTCGATATCGCGGGACGGCGGCTCGATACGGAAGTGCCGGCGGCCGAACTGACGCAGCGTCTCGCCGGCTGGAAACCGCGCCCACCCAACTACGCGAGCGGCGTCTTCGCGAAGTATGTAAGTCTGGTTTCGTCCGCGTCGGACGGCGCGATCACGCGCCCGCTGCCGTAGAGGGTCGCATGATGCTTCTCGCCTGCAGCGAGTGTCGCGCTGCGGCCCCTGCCGGTTCGACTTTTTGCGCAGTCTGCGGGGGCCTCTTGGAGTTCACGCTCAAGCGCGCGCCCGCACCGGCGCCGACGTTATTGCGCCGTTTCACCTTGCGGCGGACCTCGCAGCATCCGCTCGATCGCAGTGGGGTCTGGCGCTTTCGGGATTTACTGCCGCCCTTGGCCGGTGAGGCAGTGACGCTGCAAGAGAACGTCGTTCCGGTGCTCGCTGCAAGCGCAGGCGCCAAGTACGCCGACGCCACGCGCGTCGCGTACCTGCATCTCGGCAGCAATCCGACCGGTTCTTTCAAGGACGCCGGTATGACCGTGGCGATATCGCAGGCGAAGGCGCACGGCGCGCGGCTCGCTGTCTGCGCCAGTACCGGAAACACCGCTGCTTCGATGGCGGCCTACGCTGCGCGTGCCGGGATGAACGCGCTGGTGCTCGTGCCGAGCGGCGGAGTCAGCGAAGCGAAGCTCGCGCAGACGCTCGACTACGGTGCGAAGGTCGTCACGCTGGCCGGCGACTTCGATCGCGCCTTGGAGTTCGTGCGGACGCTCGATCCGGCGCGGTTTGCGCTGCTGAACAGTGTCAACCCCTATCGCATCGAGGGCCAAAAGTGTGCCGCCTTTGCGTTGCTCGAAGCGCGGGATTGGGTCGCTCCGGAGTGGCTCGTGCTGCCGGGCGGTAACCTCGGCAATACGAGCGCCTTCGGCAAAGGCTTTCGCGAAGCGCTCGCGCTCGATTTGATCGGGCGGATTCCACGCATTGCAGTCGTGCAAGCGGCAGGTGCCGCACCCTTCGCGCATCTCTGGCAGAACGGCGGCGAACTGCGTCCCGTCAAAGCGCATACCTCGGCGACCGCGATCAACATCGGCGCACCCGCATCCTGGAAAAAAGCGCTCGCCGAGGTTCGCGAGTCCCAGGGAACGGTGCTCGCGGTTTCCGACGATGAGATCGCCGACGCGCGCGCGATCGTGGGCCGTGACGGCGTCGGGTGCGAGCCGGCATCGGCCGCGTCGCTTGCCGGACTCCGTAAACTGCGCGAACTCGGAATCGTCGGATGCGACGACGACACCGTGCTGGTGTTGACCGGCAACGTTCTCAAAGATACCGACTATGCGACCGAGTACCATACGTCCGGCTCGCCTTACGCGAATCGGGTAACGCACGCGGAGTCCGATGCGGCTTTGCACGAGTTCATCGACGGTTTGAGCGAAATCCGTGTCTGACGCTCGCGCGGACGCCTTCAGCGTCGCGGTCCCTGCGTCGAGTGCGAACCTCGGTCCGGGTTTCGACGCGATCGGTTTGGCACTCGATCTCTGGGTCCGCGCGACGGTGCAACCTTCGCTCGGATTTTCGATCGCCTTCAAGGCGGGCCGCTACGTGCCGACCAACGCCGGTTTCGAAAACGAGATCCTGCGCGGCTTCGATCGCGTCATGCACGGAGCGCGCCCGAACGTCTCGCTGACGATCGCGAACGACATCCCCCTCGGGAAAGGACTCGGCGCCAGCGCCGCGGGAGCGGTGCTCGGCCTGACGGTCGCCGCCGAGTTGAGCGCTGCGCGGCCCACGAAAGCGCAGCTGGCCCGCGACGCCTGCGAACTCGAAGGTCATCCGGACAACGCGCTGCCGGCGCTGCTCGGCGGGATCATCGTCGCGGCGATGCCGGAGAATGCGGACCCCGTGTTCCTGCGCTTCGAGGCGCCACCGGGTCTCGAGGTCGTGGCAGTCGTTCCGCACATCGTGCTTCCGACGGCCGCCGCGCGAGCGCTCTTGCCGGCGCACTACGAGCGCGCCGACGTCGTCTTCAACCTGCAACGCGCGGCGCTGCTGGCGGGCGCGCTGGCGAGCGGCAGGCTCGAAGGCCTTCGGACCGCCACCGGAGACCGTGTTCACCAACCGTACAGGGCCCCGCTCGTTCCGGGCTTTGCCGAGATGCTCGGATTCGAGCTGCCCGGGCTGCTCGCGCTCGCCCTCTCGGGAGCGGGGCCGGGCGTCATCGCGTTCGTCGACGGCGAAGCGGATGCGATCGGCAGCGCGCTGCGCGAGGCGTTCGCGCGCGAGGGAATCGAGAGCGACGTTTTCCGTTTGGGTATCTCAACGCGCGGTGCCACCGTTGAGAGGCTGAGCCCGGACGAGCGATCGACACCGCCGCAGGCGCGAAGCCGATAAGGGAAGGGCGTATTTGGCGGTTAACGGAGTCTAGATGAGAAAGAAAGTGACTATCGTCGGTGCCGGCAACGTCGGCGCGACGGCCGCCCACTGGTTGGCAGCGAAGGAATTGGCCGATATCGCCCTGGTCGACATCGTCGAGGGTGTGCCGCAAGGCAAGGCGCTCGATTTACGCCAAGCGCTCGCGGTGGAAGGCGTCGACGTCGACGTCGCCGGCTCCAACGAGTATGACGTAACGGCCAATTCGGATATCGCCGTGATCACCGCCGGCTTTCCGCGCAAGCCGGGCATGAGCCGCGACGACCTGGTCAAGGCCAACGCCGAGATCGTCGGCAAGGCGACCGAGGCGGTTGTCCGCAGCTCACCCAAATCGATCTTGATCGTCGTTACGAATCCCCTCGATGCAATGTGCGAGGTGGCTCGGCGGACCAGTGCGTTTCCCCGCGAGCGCGTGATCGGCATGGCCGGGGTGCTCGACTCGGCACGTTTTGCGACGTTCATTGCCGACGAATTGAAGGTCTCGGTCGACAACGTCACCGCCTTCGTGCTCGGCGGTCATGGCGACCAGATGGTTCCCCTTCCGCGCTACTCGACGGTTGCGGGCATCCCAATTACCGAGTTGATGGACGCGGCGACGATCGACCGCCTCGTCAAGCGCACCGCCGGCGGCGGCGGCGAGATCGTCTCATTACTCAAGACGAGTGCCTTCTACGCCCCCGCGCGTTCGATAACCGAGATGGTGGACGCGATCTTGAACGACAAACACAAGATTCTTCCGTGCGCGGCATATCTGCAAGGAGAGTACGGACTTCGCGATCTGTTCGTCGGCGTTCCATGTAAGCTCGGCGCAGGCGGACTCGAGCAAGTCATCGAGGTCAAACTGACAAGCGAGGAACGCGCAGCGCTGACGCGGAGCGCCGAAGCGGTGAAGGAGCTGGTCGGCGCCCTCGGGTAGCCGGCGGACCGGCGCCGCTAGTTCTCGCTCGTCGCCGCCGGCAAGGGGTCCCACAGCGCGACGTCGCCGCTGCGACGCTCAATCGGTTCGTAGCTGACCCCGCGCCGGCCAACGTAGTTCCCGCGTGGACGAATCAGCTTGTTGTCGGCGTACTGTTCCAACACGTGGGCGCACCAGCCCGCGACCCGGCTCGCCGCGAAGATCGGCGTGAAGTATTCGGTTGGAAAGCCAAGCGTGTAGTAGACCGAAGCGCTGTACAGGTCGACGTTTGGGAAGAGATGCCGCTGCTCCCAGACCGCCTGCTCCATCCGCTCCGTCAGCTCGACCCACTTCGTCGTCCCCGCCCGAGCGCCGACGCTTTTAGCGATCGCTTTCAGTTCGGTCGCACGCGGATCGTACGCTTTGTAGACGGCATGCCCGAAGCCCATGATCTTCTCATGGGCCGCGAACTTTTGGGCGACCCAGTCGTCGACGCGCGCGACATCGCCGATCTCGAGGAGATTCTTGATGACGCCCTCGTTGGCGCCGCCGTGCAGCGGTCCTTTGAGCGTTCCGACGGCGGAGGTTATCGCGCTGTACATATCCGAAAGGGTCGCGGCCGTCACGATCGCCGAGAAGGTCGAGGCGTTCATCCCATGGTCGGCGTGCAGGATCAAAGCGACGTCGAGCACGCGAGCAGCCTCGGGTGACGGCTCGGTCCCGAAAAACATGTACAAGAGGTTGGCGGCGGTGTCCAGGTCGGGGCGCGCAGGCACGGGCTCGAGACCTTGGGAGATGCGGTGATAGGCCGCCAGGATCGTCGGAAAGACCGCGGTCAAGTGCTTTGCGTGCTCGAGCGAGGCGGCGCGCGAGTGGTCCGTAGCGCTCGGATCGAAGAGACCGAGTGCTGAGACCGCGGTGCGCAATACATCCATGGGAACCGAGTTCGGTCGCAGATCTCGCAAGACACGCAGCAGCTCGCCGGGAAGGCCTCGTCGCTCCGCCAATTGGCGGCGCAAATCATCAAGGTGTTCGCGCGAGGGTAACGCGCCGTACCACAGCAGGTAGCAGATCTCTTCGTAGGTCGATTGCTTTGCTAAGTCGTGGATGTCGAGACCGAGGTAGATGAGTTTGCCTTCATCACCGTTGATCGACGAGAGCCGCGTATTGCCAACGACGGCGCCGCGCAAGCCCCCTTCGGCGGAAGCCGGTGTACCTTTTGTCTGCATTGCGAGCGAACAATTCAGGCGGACGCAGCGAAGCCCTGCGGGCCGCCGGCGCCGGCCGGATCCACCATTTGGGTATCTCTAGCAAGGGTGCTACCGTCGCGGCCTGAACCTAGGCGACACCAGCCGGAGGACTTTCGTGTCTGACTCCGCCCTCGCATCGGAGTATCGTCTTGCCGCAACGCCGCAACTCGAACGCTTCGCCGCCGAGGTTCTGACGAAAGTCGGCGTTGCCCCTGCGGACGCTACCGTCGTCGCGGAGGTGCTCGTCGCTGCCGACCTGCGCGGCGTCGAGTCGAACGGCGTCGCCCGGCTCGAGACCTACGTCAACCGCATCAAGAGCGGGAAACTCGACGCGAAGCCGACGGTGCAGGTCGTGAGCGAAACTCCGACCGCGCTTGTGCTCGATGCCGGCAACGGCCTCGGTCATCCCGCCGGCAAACGCGCGATGCTCGCGACAATCGACAAGGCGAAGACGAGCGGTGCAGCGTTCGCGACGGTTCGCAATTCGAACCACTACGGGATCGCCGGCTACTACGCGATGCTGGCCCTCGAACACGACATGATCGGCATCGCTTCCACGAACACCGTGCGCTACGGAACCGCGACGTTGGGAAGCGACGTCATGCTCGGCACCAATCCGTTTGCATACGCGATTCCGGCCGGCAAAGAGCCGGCCTTCGTGCTGGACTTCGCGACGACGACGGTGCCGCGCGGGAAGCTCGAAATGCACCTCCGCGAGGAGAAACCTCTCAATCCGGGCTGGGCAATCGACGAAGAAGGCCATCCCACGCTCGATCCGGCTGCCGCGCTTAAAGGTGCACTCCTTCCCCTCGGCGGCTTCGGCAGCGATAACGGAGGCCACAAGGGTTATGGCCTCGGGTTGCTCGCCGACATCTTGTGCGGCGTCCTTTCCGGCGGAGCGTTCGGCAGCGATCTCCCGGTGCCGAGCAGCGGGCCGGAGCCGGGCAAAATCTCGCATTTCTTCGGGGCATTCCGGATCGACGGCTTCCGCGACGTGGAGGCTTTCAAGCGGGACATGGACCGCGAGCTCCGTGCCTTCAAAGACTCTGAGAAAGCGCCAGGGCAAGAGCGGATCTACGTGGCTGGTGAGATCGAACACGAAAAGACCCTCTATAACCGGAAACATGGTGTGCCCATTCCCGTTAAACTTTGGAACGGTCTCGAGCGCCTCGCCGGAGAATTGGATATCGCATTCGCCCTCAATCGATGATCCACGTCAACGTCAGCTCGCCGGCTGGGACGTACAGCGTCGGCAGTACGCCCTTTTTTCGCTATGTCGTGCGGCTTTCGGATATCGGTCTTTCGATGCGCCCGGCCGATCAGGAGGCGCTCGACGTGTTGGCCGCGATTCCCAATGCCTATATCGACGAAGACGAGCTCTCCGGTAACGGCTGGCGCGTTGTCCCGGCCGCGACCGGCGCCGACTGGCCCGTCCTCGAGGCGACGCCGCAGCGGCTCCGCGGCGCACTGCAGACGGCACGCCGCCTGCTCTGGGAAAACGCCGCCCCGGTCGGCATCACCGCGACCGAGATCGTCGGAATAGAAGAAGAGATGGAGCACGTTCTGGCCGTGCTCGACCGCGCCGAAGCCGGCGGCTTCAGCGTCAACGTCACGTACGTTACTTAAAAGCGGTCCATGCCGTCGTAAGACTCGGGTCGATAGCGCAAGAGTAGGTTCATTTTCCGAATGACGTCGGCGCTGCGAAAGCGCGCGTCGTATGCGCGCACCGTCCGCCAGCCATCCGCGCATTCGCCCAGCCGGCAACGAGCTTCAAGGTAGGCTCCAAGCTCGACGAGCGTTATTTCGGGGCGTTGTTCGGCCGAGTATTGCCTTAACGGGGACACGGCCTCATGCAGCGCCGCCCTAGCCGCTGCATGAATCATCTCTGGATTCTCGAGCGAGGTGTTGACGAATTTTCCCTCTCGGATGGCGAGGGTGACGAGAGGCCCGACGCACCGGGCCGGATTTCCGCCAAGTAGATCCCCGTCCGCCGCCGTTGTAACCAGGACCATGCCGCCGTTGTCGGCTTGCTCCGGCTCTCCGTTTGCTTTGCATCCGAACGCCGTGTGCAGAAGGCGATAAACCCCGGCGGAGCGGTTGAACGTATAAGCCGAAAGCTCCCCGCAGCATCCGTTGCCACCAGTGTTCATGGAAATGAGCAGCACGGGCTCGCCCGATGCGTCGATCGGAACTAATCGCGCGAAGATAATGCCAACGCCACTTGCGGGCGGCGTAACGTTGTGGACGACTCCATCCCGAACGATCGTGACGTGAACATCGGCTGAATCTAAGGGTCCTTCTCTAAACTCGAATTCTTGTTCGTCGATGAAGGCCTTGACCTGTCCTCGCCTGAGGACGTATTGAGTGTGAGCCGCTGAAAATGACTTCCTTGAGGTTCCTGCAGGTTTCCGGTGCTGCGCGGCTGGGACGGAAAACAGAATGTTGCGCGAGTCAAGCTCACCGGATACCCAATAGGACACATCGACGGCGGTCGAGCCTCCGGTGTCTCGCGTGCACCAGAGGTCGACGTCGCGGGCGCCTGGTGGCAACGCGAGCGCCACGTGTTCATTTGAACCTCCGCTGATCCGAAGATCCGGAGCGCGCGCGATTTTGGCGCCGGCTCTGTATTCGATGAGTTGCGCCCGCGAGTTTCCGCAGCGAATGGTCGTCGTCACGATAACGGCTTCCAACGGCCACGCGGACGCGCGAGAACTGCCACCGATCAAACTACCAACCAGCCAAAATGCGGCGGCGGCAAAGGTTCCCACGCGAGCCCTACTCACGCCGTTGATCGAACGCCTCCGGCGTCGCGGCTGCTCTGACTCGCGAGCGGTTATTGACGGTCGCCGAAGAGTTGTCCTAAGACGCCGCCGACGTTGCTCTGGCCGCCCTGTTGTTGAGGGCCTTCGCGTTGCGGCTCGTGGTAGGTCATCGATTGGAGACCGATGCGGCCCGGGCCATAGAACCGGTTGAGTGTTAGCGAAGCGCCGCCGACGAGCGCGCCGAGCGCACCCATCAACCCGCCGCTGCCCTGCGACTGCAGCGCCGAGACGGTGTCCATCCGCACATTCGCATCTTTCCAGAGCCAGGCGCCGGGTTCGACGTCGAGCATCTCGCCCGGTTGAAGCGTCTTCTCGAAGACGTTCCCATAGCCGTGAAGCAACACAATGCCTTCGCCTTGTTGGGCGATAAAGCGATCGATGAAAAGGCCGGTGCGGGAGAAGAAGACGTTGGCGAGGCCGGTCTGCCAGTAGAAGTCGTACGCGACGTTACTCGTGGCCAGCAAGAACTGATGCTCGCGCACGTCGATTGACTGACCCGGTGCGAGCCGCATCGCGACGATCTGTCCGGGTGCCTCGCGCGAAAACGAGATGTTTCCTGGCCCTTTTGCGGTCGAGATAAAGATCTGCAAGCCCGCAAAGAAACGCTTACCCGCGTTCTTGAGGTTCATGAACCCGAGCGTAACGTTCGGCTGCTTCCAGAGCAGGATGTGGTGCTCGAAGTAGACCGTCTGCTGCGAACCGAGTTCGACGTCGACGACCGGGACGAGCTCGCCCTCGATCTTGATCGACATATCGCCGAGAACGATCGGCTCCTTGGGGTTGTCGCTCTCCGGTACCGGCTCTTGGTACGAGCCGACCTGCGTGGCTTGCGGCGCGGGGGCTCCGCAATTCGGGCAAAAGCGTGCACCGGGCTCGAGCGGTGTCTGACAGGACGGGCAGTTCATGAGTGCCTCCGGCTCGGGCAGAAAAAAGAGCGACGAATCGTTACGAATGTCGGCTACTTGGACCGCGCACCTGAGTTTCGCCGAGCTGGCCCGCGTGGCTCCTTTTGTGACGGGTTTAGCTGCGGTCGCGAGGATGGGCTTTATCGAACTGCTCGAGCAGCCGCTGCTTCGAGACTTTCGTGTAGACCTGGGTCGTCGCCAGGCTTTCGTGGCCGAGCAGTTCCTTGATGACGAGCAGGTCTGCACCATTTTCGTACAAGTGGGTGGCGAAGGAATGCCGCATCGTGTGCGGCGAGGCGTGGGACCGGATGCCGCTCACCGCGAGAAAGATCCGGAAGATCTTGTAGATGCCCGATTGGCTGAGGCGCAGTCCCCCGCGCCCGACGAAGAAAGCGCTTTCGGGCGTGCGCGGCCGGTGGCCCAAATAGGCTCGCATCGCGTCGCTTGCCGCAGTCGTCATGAGGACGGTCCGGTCTCGGTTGCCCTTGCCGGCGACGACGCGGATCTCGCGCCGGTCGAGATCGACGTCTTCGAGGTTGAGGTTGAGCAGCTCGGTGCGGCGCAGCCCGGTGCCGTAGAGCGTTTCGAGAATCGCACGATCCCGCAGCCGTTGGAAGTCGGTGCGCCCGGCGAGAGTCGTGTTGAGCAGCTTGGTGATCTCCTCGGGCTTGAGAGCCTTGGGAAGCGGCCGCCCGATCTTCGGTCCCTCGATCTCGAGCGCCGGATTGGTCTTGCACAAGCCCTTGAGTTTGACGAATTTGTAAAAGGTGCGCAGCGCCGAGAGCTTGCGCTGGACCGAGCGGGCCGAGTACGCCCGCGAGCTGCGCAGCGAGCCCACGTAGGCCCCCACGGCTGCGCTCGTGGCGCGGGCCAGCGGATAGGGCGGCGCGAGCCGCTTACCGGGCTTCGCGCCGTCGTCGAAGCCTTTGAGGAACGATCCGAAGTCTTCGAGGTCGCGCTGATATGCCACGATCGAGTTCGGACTGATGTTGCGTGCGTCCAAATAGCGCGCGAAGTCCGCAATCAACGGATCGGTCGAGCGGAACGGTGCGGGCTCGTAACGGCGCCGGACTGTGCCCATTCGCCTCTCCTCACCTCAAACGTGAGGAACGATAAGGGGAATTTCCGTTACTTTCGCTCAGTTGGGAATTGCGCCCTCCTGGTGCTTGGCGCGAAAGTACCGGAAATTCCGGGCTGGGTAACGGTGGCGAAGATTGAGGGCGGACGGGGGATTCGCGGGCAGGTTCAGGGCTGCGCCCTTCCCTGCTGGCGGCGACTAGGCGTTGGTCGTGTGAGTCTGCCGGAGCAGTTCGTTTAGCGATTTGATTTGCTCGCGGTATGGTTCGCGAGCCCACGAGCGCTTAGGCTTGCCCGTCAGGGGCGTTGTGTCGAGGCGGTTTGAAATTGAGATGTCCTGGATCGCTGCGAACGTTCCCCTCGACACGCCGAAACGTTGCGCGACTTTCTCGGTGTCGAGAACGAGTTGGCCGATCGGTTCGAGGCGCATGCGGCGGTAGTGCGTTGCCGACAACGTCGCTGATGACTCGATTCGGAAGCCGGATAGTGCTCCAGGGTGACGGGGTTTCTCCGCTATGGCGGCGTTGAGGACGAGTGGCCGGTACCAAGCGAGATAGTCGAAGGCGTGGCCTCGATCGACGATGGCGAGCGCGCTCCAGCCGTCCTGAACCCAACGAAGGTATGCATATTCCTCGGAGTGGAGAGCGTTCAGGCTCTCGACCGACGGAGAATAGGGGTTGATGCATTCGTCGCTCGAGACCGGATAGGCGTAGACGCCGCCCAACTCAAGAACGAATTTTTGCGGCCTCTTCAGCGTTGGGCCGCGGGAGTTGGCCGGCGATTCGAGGCGCTCGCGAAATTCCTCGAGGTTGGCGGCGCGCTTTCGGAGATCGCGGTCGCTCATGCCGAGTGCGCGGCAGATTGCGATGTCGCTCCCGCTCCGAATTATGGCGAGCGCTTTCTCCTGCGCCTCGGCGCATGGGATTCCGCGGCGGTGCAGCTGATCGGCGACCACCAGCCAGAAGGTTGAGTGTTCCTCATTTTGCTCGTTGGCGTCGGCCCCGTCCGCCGTCGAACGCACGATCGCGAGGATCTTCTCGCCGTCGAAGGGCAACCGCGATACGGCTCGGATCGTCGACCGCAGGTCGAGGGCGAAGTCACCCGAGTAGAGGCCGGTTCCCCACATCCCCATCGCGCCGGCGATCCGTTACGAAGCGACGAGTTCGGGTTCGCGTTCTTTGTGGGAGTAGAACGAGGCGTTGGTGCGGCCGGCGGCGGTTTCGCGGGCGAAGGTAATGAGGTGGTGGCTGACCATGCCGATGTGGATCAGCGTTTCGAAGTCGCCCCGACGCAGTGCCTTACGCACCATTTTCCAGAACGTGGCGCGGTAGTCGCTGAGCACGCCGACGCGCACGAAGAGCCGGCCCAGGATGCTCAAAGCGAATGCGATGTTCCGTGCGTTGACCCGCTGGCGGCTGTTCGGCGGCTTGATGCGGTTCGGGAATACATGGTCGATGTGGTAGTCGAAGCGACGGTAGATCGCTTCGGGCAGGTAGGCCGCGGTGAAGGTCCGGCGCCACATCTCGACCACCTGATCGTAGGGCAGCTTGAAGTCGACGTTCGACTCCCGGCCGGGCTCGTCGATAAGCCGGCCTTCTGCTTGCAGCCGCCGATAGAGCGGCGTGCGCGGCAACGCCTGAAGCAGATTGATCGTCAGCAGCGGGATGTTCGAGAGCGCGACGAAGTCGAGGATCCGCTCGCCCGACTCCGGCGTGTCGCTGTCGAGTCCCATGATGATGCCCGAGACGACTTCCAAGCCGTAGCTGTGGATGATGTCGACCGCCTGCATGACCGGCATCATGTTGTTCTGATCTTTCGACATAGCGTGGAGCGCCGCCGGATCCGGCGTTTCGATCCCGCAAAACACCGTGCAGAAATACGCTTCGCGCATCATCGCCAGCAGCTCGGGGCTTTTGGCGATGTTTAGCGTCGCTTCGCAGGCGAGCTGTACGGAGTAGCCGTTGCGCTTCTGCCATGCGATGAGATGCGGCAAGAGCTCCTTGGCCGCTTTGCGGTTGCCGACGAAGTTGTCGTCGACGAAATAGATCGCGCGCTCGCCGCCGTTCTGCAAGATCGCGTCGAGTTCGGCCACGACTTGCTCCGGCTTCTTGAGGCGCGGATTGCGACCGTAGAGTTCCGGGATGTCGCAGAACTCACAGCTGTACGGACATCCGCTCGAGAACTGGACGCTCCCGAGGAAGTACTGCGAGACGTCGATCAGATGATAGGCCGGAACCGGAAAATCGCCGAGCGGTAAGCGCTCCTTCGTCTCAAAGCGGACTTGCGAAGGCGGTCGCGCGACGCTGCCTTCGAGGCAGTCCACCAGCGCCTGCGTCGCATCCCCAAGCTCTCCCACGTGCAGGTAGTCGAATTCCGGATAGTATTCCGGGCAGCCCGAAACCGAGGGGCCGCCGATCGCGGTAACCCGCCCCGCAGCGTGCGCGCGACGGTTTATATCGTTGATCTGCTGCCGCTGGATGTGCATTCCGCTGACGAACACGACCTCGGCCCATTCCAAGTCGGCCGCGCGCGCCGGGCGGACGTTCTCGTCGATGAAACGGACGTCCCACGCTTCGGGCAAGTAGGCGGCGATGACGAGGATGCCCTGCGGCGGCATGAAGGCCTTCGTGCCGACGAACGGGTACGCGTTCTCAAAGGTGCCGAACGATTTCGTGTAGCGCGGAAAGACGCACAGCACTCGTCTCGGCAGCGTCGCCTGTGCGCGCTTCATGACTTTCGAGGTGTGCCGCAAACCACGCTCTCTCCTGCGCGGGCTGCCGGGAATCGAACGCGGGGGTTTGGGGTAAGCCTGCATCTAATGGAAAGAGCCAAGCCGCGGTGGAAGGGAACGGGCAAGAGCAAAGGGATGGGAACGACAGGGGTGATCCGGCGCCATAAGCAGCCGGCAAAGGAACGTGCGGCGCTCGCCTTCGCAAAGGACATCATCGGGCGCGTTTCGCGCACGTTCGCCATCGGGATAACCGTGCTGCCCGGGGACCTCGGTAAGGCCGTCCTGACCGGCTACCTCCTCTGTCGCATCGCAGACACGATCGAGGACGACGGCTCGTGTCCGGCCCCGCGCCGGCAGGCGCTCCTGGCTCGTTTCCTGGCGTGCTTCGACGATCCGGCGGCCGCCGATCGGTTTGCCGCCGAAGCTTCGGACATCCAAGCGGACCCCTCCTACCTCGAGCTTGTGCGCGGAAGCGCGCTCGTCTTCGAACTCTGGCGCTCGCTCCCGCGGAAGAGCGGCGAAATCGTTGCGCGCTGGACGCGCGAGTTGAGTCTCGGGATGAGCGAATTCGTCGGACTCTACCCCAAGGGCATTCGCATTCAAACGATGTCCGAATACCGGCGCTACTGCTACTACGTGGCCGGAACGGTCGGCCATCTCTTAACCGACCTCTTCTTCTATCACTCGCGCTCGGTCGGCGAGCGCGACTACGAGAAGTTGCTGGCGAACTGCGAAGCCTTCGGCGAGTTGCTGCAAAACGTCAATATCATCAAAGACATTCCGTGGGATGCCGAGCACGAGAACGCGGTCTACGTTCCGGAGGAGCTTCTGCGCAAACGCGGGAGCAGTCATCAACACATCCTCGACGGGGATTGGACCGCTCGCAATCACGAGGCGGTGGTCGAGATGGTCGCGCTCGCGAAGGAAGACCTCACCCGCTCGCTCGAGTACATCAAGGATATCCCGAAAACGGCGATACAGATCAGGCTCTTCTGCTTGCTGCCGGTCCTTTTCGCGGTGGCGACCCTCCGCGAGATCGAGCGCTCGACCGCGATGCTTCAATCCGGCGGCGCCGTGAAGATTACGCGCGAAGAAGTCCGCTCGCTCATCCTAGCCGGTTCGGTTTCGACGGTCAGCAATAAGACGACGCGCTGGCTCGTCGCGAAAACGAGCCGCCAACGCTTTAATTTGGGGCTCGCCAAACCATAAAGCGATTCCTCAGCATCTCGGCGCTCGCGATCGACTACCCTTGGGCGACGATTGCGTTCTGGCTAGCCCTGTCCGTCGCCGGCGTGTTTTGTTTCCTCTCGCTCAAGCTCGCGCTCTTTCCGGACATCACGTTCCCCGTCGTCGTGGTGACCGCGCGCTCCGAGGCAATCGATCCCGCCACCAACGAGCGCACCGTTACGAATCCGCTCGAGAGCGTGCTCGGTGCGATCCCCGGCGTCTCGCGCATGCACTCGTTGACCTACCCGAAGTTTGCCGTCCTCGACTTGTCGTTCGACGTCGGCACGAGCCTGGACGTCCGCGCGCAGCAGGTCCGGGACGCGCTTCGAACCGTGCAGCTCCCCGCGAATACGAGCCTCGAGGTGTCGCCTCAGAACTTCAACGAGACGGCCGTGGTTACGTATGCCGTCTATCAGGCGGGCAAAAGTCTGCCCCAGCTGGCGCGGATCGCCGAATACGACGTAGCGCCGTCACTCCGCGCGCTGCAGGGCGTCCTGAAGGTTTCGATCGTCGGGGGGACGCCCAGCGGCAGTAAGGCCTCCGCCTATCGCTACGACGGGCGCCCGGCGATCGGCATCAACGTCGTCAAGCAGGCCGGCGCGAACGCGCTCGACGTTGCTGAGTCTTGCGACGACGTGGTCGAATCGCTGCGTGCGAAACTGCACGACGTCACGCTCACGCGAGCCACCTCGCAAGCGACCTATATCCGCGACGCGAGCCGCGCGACCGAAGAGGCCCTGGCGCTGGCCATCGTGCTGGCGATTCTGGTGATTTGGCCGTTCCTCGGTGACGCGCGCGCCACCCTGATCTCGGCGTTCGCCATCCCGGTCTCGCTGCTCGGAACCGCCGTCGTGATGCGTCTCTTTCACTTCAACCTCGAGACGATCACCTTGCTCGCGCTCTCGCTCGTCGTCGGCGTGATCCTCGACGATGCCATCGTCGCCGTCGAAAACATCGTGCGCCACGTGGAAGCGGGCACCTCCCCGCGCGAAGCTGCGTTCGATGCGAATAAAGAGATCGGGCTGACGTTGGTCGCAGCCTCGCTCACGATCGTCGCGGTGTTCTTGCCGATCGGTTTGATGCGTGGAACGCTCGGGCAGTTCTTCCGTCCCTTTGGTCTCACGGCGTCGGCCGCGGTCCTGTTTTCGCTGCTCGCCGCGCGCACGCTCTCACCGAGTTTGGCCGCACTTTGGCTGCGCTCGCGCAAGGCACCGGCGGAGGAGGTCGATCCGAACCGCACCGGGCGCGCCTCCGGTTATCGTACCGTTCTGGATTGGGCTCTGACGCACCGCGCGACCGTCGTCGCGCTCGCGTTCGGCACGGTATTCGCAGGGCTCGCGCTCATCCCGTTCATCCCGAAAGGCTTCATTCCGCATCTCGACCGCGGCGAGTTCCTCGTTACCTTTCAGACGCCGCTCGGAACCGAACTCTCCGACACGATCGCCATAGCCAAGCAGCTCGAGGATTCGGTGAAAGCGAATCCCAACGTCGGTTCGATCTTCACGACGATCGGGGGCCGGCCCGGGCAGTCGAACGTCGGCGTTCTCGACGTGTACCTCAAGGCCAACCGGGACGCAAAAACGATCGACGTGGAGAATGCGGCTCGCACCTCCCTGCCGGCGCTCGACGGCGTGCAAACCACGGTCGGTGACGTTCCGTTCGTCGGCAGCGACACTGCGAAGCCGGTTCAGTTCGCGCTGCTCGGCGCCGATCTGGACAACCTGCGCACCGTGTCCCTCCGGTTTCTGCACACCTTGCGCGACGTCACCGGCTTCGCCGACGTCAGCGCCACCGGTCTTTCCGACGGAACGCCCTTCAGTGCGGTCGAGCACGTCAACGGACGCCGTGCGGTCCAGATCACGGCCGATCTCTCGCACGATCTGGCGGTCGGCGACGCCAACGACGCCGTTGCAGCGCAGGCGCGCGCGACGCTGCCGCCGTCGGTCACGCTCGACTTCGGCGGTACCTCGGCGGACGCGGTGACGACTTTCCGCGACTTCGGCATTGCGCTCACGCTCTCGGTCGTAGCGATCGTCGTCGTGCTTCTTCTTCTCTTCCGTTCGTGGGTGGATCCGCTGGTCATCAGCGTCGGCTTGCCGCTCTCGGTTTCGGGAGCGCTGTTCGCCCTCTGGATTACGCGCTCGCAGTTCGGACTGATCTCGATGATGGGATTGATCTTTCTGTTCGGACTCGTGAACAAGAACGGGATCCTGCTCGTCGATCGCATCGAGCGGCTACGCCGGTCGGGTTTCGAGCGGGCCGAGGCGATCCAGGAGGCGGGCGCCCAGCGCTTGCGCCCGATCCTCATGACGTCGTCGGCGACGATTCTCGGCATGTTACCGATCGCACTCGGTTTCGGTGCGGGCGCCGAGTTACGCGCCCCGATGGCGACCGCGATCATCGGCGGCTTGATCACCTCTACGCTTCTGACGTTGATCGTCGTACCGGTTGCATACACGCTCGTCGACGACGTGCGACAGCGCTTTCGGCGCGCGTGAGCGCGCGGCGCGCTTTCCTCACCGGCGGGACCGGCTTCGTCGGCGCCAACCTCGCGCGTGCGTTGCTCGACGCGGGCTGGCAGGTGAAAGCACTGGTGCGCCCGGGCGGCGACCGGCGCAATCTCGAGGGTCTCGACGTCGAGCTCGTCGAGGGGGATCTCTTCACGCCGGGGCTCGCGAACTCGCTGCGCGGAAGCGACGCGCTCTTTCACGTCGCGGCGCACTACAGTCTTTGGCAACGTGACCGCGCGAGCGTGCTGCGCGACAACGTCGAGGGAACGCGCGCGATCTTCCAAGCGGCGCGCGAGGCGAACGTCGCGCGCACGATCTACACGAGTTCCGTGGCGGCGATCGGCACCGATCGCGGCCGGATCTGCGACGAAACCCACCAGAGCGCGCCCGAAAGCTTGGTGGGTGCCTACAAGCTTTCGAAGTACCTCGCCGAGCAGGAAGCCAGGCTGGCGGTCGCCGGCGGGCAGGACGTCGTGATCGTCAACCCTACGACGCCGCTTGGAGCTTGGGACCGCAAACCGACCCCGACCGGCGAAATTCTCGTTCGCTTCTTGTCGGGGAAGATGCCCGTGCTGGTCGATACGGGCCTCAATTTCGTCGACGTCGCTGACGTCGTTCGGGGGCATCTCCTGGCCCTAGAGCGCGGCCGGAGCGGCGAGCGTTACATCCTCGGGAGCGAAAACCTCAGCCTCCGCCGCCTCCTGGAGCGCGTCGGGGCCTTTGCCGGCCGCCCCGTTCCGAAGCTGACCTTGCCGCGCTGGATTCCGCTCGGCTTCGCCTGGGTCGATGAAAACATCTTGGCTCGCGTCGGGTTCGAGCCCTCAGTGCCCATCGACGGGGTACGTATGAGCAAGGATGCCATGTACTACGATTGGTCGAAGGCTAAGGCCCAGTTGGGTTACGCTCCCGGGCCGATCGATGGAGCGATTCGTGCGGCGATCGAGTGGTTCACCGCCAACGGCTACGTTTCTAAAGGGAGATAAAACGACCGCCCTATGTCAGTGAGTCTGAAACAGGCTGCCGTGATCGGCGCTTACGTTGTCAAACAGAAGCTCATGGGCCGCAAGAAATACGCCCTGACGCTGATGCTCGAACCGCTCTTCCGTTGCAACCTCGCCTGCTCCGGCTGCGGCAAGATCCAGCACCCGGTCGAAGTTCTCAGGCGCCACCTCACGCCCGCGGAATGCTTTGCGGCGGTCGACGAGTGCGGCGCGCCCGTTGTGGCGATTCCGGGTGGCGAACCGCTTCTTCATCCGCAGATCGACGAGATCGTGCGCGGTCTGATCCAGCGCAAAAAATTCGTGTACCTCTGCACGAACGCAGTTCGCTTGGAAGCGAACCTCGACAAGTTCGTGCCTTCGGAATACTTCTCGTTTTCCGTGCATCTCGACGGTATCAAGCCGGTGCACGATAAAGCCGTTGCGAAGGAAGGCGTCTTCGATATCGCGGTCAAGGCGATCAAAGCCGCCAAGGGGCGCGGTTTTCGCGTTACGACCAACACGACGATCTTCAACGATGCCAAGCCCGAGGAAGTTCAAGAGTTCTTCGATTTCGCGACCAACGAACTAAAGGTCGACGGAATGATGATTTCGCCGGGCTATCCCTACGAGAAGGCGCCCGATCAGGAGCACTTTCTGCACCAAGCTCAGACCAAAGCGCTCTTCCGCGAGATCTTCGCGCCCTACACCGCCAAGAAAAAGAAGTGGAACTTCAACGCCAGCCCGCTCTTCCTGGATTTCCTCATGGGCGAGAAAGAGTACGATTGCACCCCGTGGGGCATGCCGTCGTATAGTTTATTCGGATGGCAGCGGCCGTGCTATCTTCTCGGCGAAGGCTATGCGAAATCGTACCGCGAGCTGATCGAGTCGACGGATTGGTCCCAGTACGGTCACAAAAGCGGAAACCCCAAGTGCACCGACTGCATGGTGCACTGCGGCTTCGAACCGACCGCGGCCGAAGATGCGATGCGTCCGCGCAACGTCGGGCGCTCCTTCGCCTCGATCCTGAGCCGTTAGCGGCTTCGATTCGGTTTTCGTTCCGCGAGGCGCCGAGGAACGCGCCGTCCGGAAGGCCGTCGCGCGCGGCGCGTTTCGGCCGCGCGTCGAGGTTTGCGGCATCGGCCCCAGCGCCGCCGAACGGGCTGCGGCGACCGCGCTAGCCGGAGCTCCGATGCGCCGCGCGCTGGTCGTCGGCTTGTGCGGCTTTCTGGTTCCCGAGTTCGGCGTCGGCGACGTCGCGATCTACGGATCGATTCGGGCCGAGCGCGGATCGCTCGAGATCGATCCCGAGTTGCTTCGAGAGCTCGCCGCGGCGTTGCCCTCCGCGCGGAGCGTGCGCGGCGTCGAAAGCGCCGCCATCGTTACGTCGCCGCGAGCGAAAGCCGACCTGGCACTGCGATTCGGGGCGCACGCGGTCGACATGGAAAGCTTCGCGCTCGTCGAGCGCTTGAAGTTCGGGGGCGTCAGCGCAGCGATCGTGCGGGTCGGCAGCGATGTAAGCGGAGACGAATTGCCCGATCTCTCCGGAGCGCTCGATGCGGCGGGGAATCTCCATCCGCTGAGCGCCGCGCGCGCGTTGTTACGCCGCCCGGCCGCCGGGCTGCGACTGGCTCGCAACGGTCTTCGCGCGCTCGCCGTTCTGGAACGGACCGTGGAGCAGCTCTGCAGCTACGCCTCGAAGGCGGGGGTCCCAGGGCCGTAAGTACGGCCTTTCCAACTGCTGCCACGCTTGCGCGCGTAGGCGAGAGCCGAGTCCACGGTCATCGCCGTGTAGAGCATTGCGGCGAGCGGCAGCGTCAGGACGTCCGTTGACGGTAGGCGGTAGGCCCGGACGGTCGGGAGGTAAGCAACGCTCATCAACAGCCAGCCGAGCGCTCCGGAAGCGGCCAGCAACGGGTCGCGACGCACGACGCCGGCCAGCGTCGCCAGCGGCGGCAGGGCGTAGAGAAACGTCATGCCTGCCACGGTCAACGCGACCATCGGATACGAGTGGTTGAGTTGCGGAAAAGCCGACCGCTTCACCATGCGCCAGAGTTCGTCGAGGTTTTCGTAGGCGCGAATGCTCGTCGTCCGGGCGCTGAGCCCGAGCCAAATTTTGCCGCCGCCACGTTTGACCTTTGCGGCCAGCGTGCAGTCGTCAATCAATGCGTCCTTGATCGCGGCGAGGCCGCCGATGCGCTCGAGCGCGGCGTCGCGCAACAGAACGCAGCCGCCCGCGGCCGCCGCAGTGTTGCGCGCGGGATCGTTCGACCACGAAAACGGGTAGATTTTGCGGAAAAAGAACACGAAGGCGGGAATCAGAAGGCGTTCCCAACCGCTCGCACAGTGCAAGCGCACCATGAGCGATGCGAGGTCGAGCCGTTCCGCTTCCGCTTTGGCCAGCAGCGCCGCAACGTTCCCCGAGTCGTGAAGGATATCTGCATCCGTGAACAGCCAAAAGTCGGGCGATCCGCGTCGAGCGCGCACCGTCTGCACGCCGCTTTCCAGCGCCGCGATTTTGCCCGCCCAGCCGGCCTCCAGGGGTCGTGCCGCGGCCACCGTGAGCTCGACGCCGTGCGCGCTTCCGGCGGCCTCACGCGCGACCTCGCCGGTGCCGTCGTCGCTTCCGTCGTCGACCAGCGTAACGTGGAAATCCGTCAGGTTCCGCTGGGCCAGGAGCGAGGCGACCGCCGGCCCGACGACGCCTGCTTCGTTGCGTGCCGGCACGACGGCTTCGACGCGGAGCGCCCGGTTCTCGGGTTGTTCGGCGCTAAAATGATCGTCGAGCGTCGCTCGCCAGAATCCTCCGCGCAGAAAAACGAGGCCGGCCCAGGCTGCCGCAGCCGGCAGCGAAGCGGCGAGCAACACCGAATACCTCACGTCATGCACCGCTTCGTACTTCGCACTCCGAGGCCTTGCCGATGACCGCCCTCGCCAACGACGTATCGCTGGCCGAAGGCGTCGCGAACGCCATCGCTGCAAGCCGGGATCGGCTGCTCTCGCAGCAACATCCCGACGGCTACTGGTGGGCTAAGCTCGAATCGAACGTAACGATCACTTCGGAGATCGTGCTGCTCCACAAGATCTGGGGCACCGAGGCGCGCGTGCCGCTCGACAAGATGAAAAACTACCTGCTGCGCGAGCAGCGCGCGCACGGCGGCTGGGAGCTTTTCTACGACGACGGTGGCGAAGTCAGCACCTCGGTCGAAGCCTACATGGCGCTGCGTCTGCTCGGCGTTCCGGCCGACGATCCGGCGCTTTCGCACGCGCGCGAGTTCATTCTTGCGCGCGGCGGAATATCCAAAACGCGCGTCTTCACCAAGATGTTTCTGGCCCTCATCGGCTGTTACGATTGGCGCGGTTTGCCGATCCTTCCACCCTGGATCATGCTGCTGCCGAAGTGGTCGCCGTTTACGATCTACGACCTCTCGAGTTGGGCGCGCGGCAGCACCGTACCGTTGATCGTGGTATTCGATGGGCGTCCGGCGTACGAGATTTCGCCGAAGATCACGCTCGAAGAGCTGTACGCCGAAGGCTACGAAAACGCGCGCTTCCGCCTGCCTGGCGGAACCCAGCCGATCGACGGCGTTTTTCTCGCGCTGGACGGAGCGCTGCGTTTGATGCAGGAAGCGAACCTCGTGCCGTTTCGCAAGCGCTCGATCGAAGCGGCACGGCGCTGGTTTCTCGAGCGCCAGGAAGAGATGGGCGATTGGGCCGGGATCATTCCGGCGATGGTCAACTCGCTCTTGGCGTTGCGCTTGCTCGGCTACGACAAGGACGATCCGGCCGTGGCGCGCGGCTTGGATTCGATCGATCGATTCGGGGTCGAAGACGGCGACTATTACTGGGTTCAGCCGAGCATCTCGGTCGTATGGGACACCGCGCTCGTGATTCGCGCGCTGGTCGACGCGGGCGTTCCTTCCGATCATCCCGCGCTCGCGCGCGGGGCCGAGTGGCTTATCTCGAAACAAATCCTCAAAGGCGGCGATTGGCAGTGGCGTTCCAAGGGCGAACCCGGAGGCTGGGCTTTCGAGTTTTGGAACGACTGTTATCCGGACGTCGACGACTCGGCAGCGGTCGTCATGGCTTTGCACGACGTCACGCTGCCCGACAACGCCCGTAAACGCGGCACGATCGTACGCGCGGCTCGCTGGATCGATTCGATGCAATCGCGCGCGGGCGGCTGGGGCGCCTATGACGTCGACAACGACAAAGCGTGGCTCAACCGTTTACCATATGCTGACCTGCGCGCGATGATCGATCCGAACACCGCCGATCTGACCGCGCACGTGCTCGAGATGCACCTGCACTGCGAAACGGTGGGTGACCACCGGAGCTTCGACCGCGGCGTGCGCTTTCTGCTGGCCGATCAGTGCGCCGACGGCTCGTGGTTCGGCCGCTGGGGCGTGAACTATCTCAACGGCACGGGCTCGGCGCTCGTGACGCTCTCGCTTCTGCCGGTGAAGCCGGAATACTCGCGCGCCCTCGATCGCGGCGTCGCATGGCTGCTGCGCGTGCAAAACGCCGACGGAGGCTGGGGCGAAACTCCCCGGAGTTACGATGACCCGGCGCTCAAGGCAATCGGACCGAGCACGCCGTCGCAGACCGCTTGGGTCTTGCAAGGGCTCATCGCATGCTACGATCGCCTCGCTGAGGCCGGCCGAACGGCGCTGGACCGCGGCATTGCATTTCTCGTCGAGCGGCAGCTTCCCGACGGCGGCTGGGACGAACCCGAATTCACGGGGACCGGTTTCCCCGGTCATTTCTACCTCAACTATAACCTCTATCGCGAGCACTATCCGCTCTCTGCGCTGGGGCGTTACGCCCGCTTGACTTCAGCCTGAGCCGTCCGGTTCACAAGCGCGTCTGCGTGTTCTGCGGATCGCGCGACGGCGACCGGCGGCTCTATCGCGAAGCCGCCGCCGAACTGGGCCGCAAAATCGCGGAACGTGGTCTGGGTCTAGTCTACGGCGGAGGACGCGTCGGCTTGATGGGCGCGCTTGCGGACGCCGCGCTCGCTGCCGGCGGCGAAGTGATCGGAGTGATTCCGAAAGCGCTTGCCGCGCGGGAAGTCGCGCACGCTTCGGTCACGCACATGCATTTCGTCGACTCGCTGGCCGAGCGCAAAGCCTTGATGTTCGAGCATGCCGACGCCTTCGTCACCCTCCCGGGTGGTTACGGTACGCTCGACGAGTTCTTCGAAGCCGTGACCGAGCTGCAACTTGGATTTCACGCGAAACCTTGCGGGCTGCTCGACATCGACGGCTATTTCGACCGTTTGATCGGCATGCTCGAACATGCGATCTCCGAAGGATTCATCAGCCGCGAGCACCGTGCCCTGATAGCACACGAGAAGGATGCGGACGCTCTACTCGACCGGCTGCTCGGCCCGGCTCTTCTGCCGGAAACCTAATGCGCCGCGGCGTCGCTCAGTGTGAGACGGTTCGAAAGGCCTGACAGGCCGCAAAAATCAGCAGCGTCACGAGCACGCTGATCGCGATCGAGCCGAGGCAACCGACTCGGTTGTTGAAGAACAGGAACATCGGCTACTCGCGGGAGGCTGCTTCTTTCGCTTTGACCAGGCGGAGAATCGCCTCGTTGTACGGCGTCGGCACGCCCGTGCGGCTGCCCGCGGCGACGATCGCGCCGTTGATCTGCTGCACCTCCGTCTTGAGGCGGGCGCCCAGATCGACCGTCATCGAGTTCCAGCCGTCGCTGCTCGAGGCGACGATGCTGCGCACGTATTCCCACGGATCGCCGAAGGGCAGGTTGATGTGCAGTGCCTTTGCGACCGCGGCGGCTTCGAGCGCGAGCGAACGCGCTAACTCGGCTGCGTTCGGGTCGGTCAGGATGATCGAGTTCTTGCTGTCGATCAGAGCCGAGATCGGATTGATCGCGGCGTTGGCGAGCAGCTTGCCCCACTGATGCGGGTGGATGTCGTAGGCGATCGCGCAGTCGAGGCCGCCGGCTTGCAGTAGCGCCTGCACCGCGCGCACCGTCTCGGTCGAGGCTCCCCCCGAACCGACGACGGTGGTCCCGACGCCCAGCCTGCGCGAACGCCCGTGTCCCACCGCGAGCGCCGACTCGTTCGTGATGCCGATGACGAGCGGCACGTTGCTGCCCAGCGCGACTTTGATGGCCTCCTCATTACCGAGCCCGTTCTGCAAGCTTACGATCGGGGTCGCGGGGTTGAGCTGGCCGGCGAACGGCCGGATCGCGGCCAGCGTGTTCGGCGCTTTGACGAACACGAACAGAAAGTTCGTCGCGAAGGCGCGGGCGGGGTCGATGCTCGCCACGACGGGCCGGGGCGGCAGATCGTCGATCTGTACGCCCTGCGCGTTGATCGACTCGACCACATCTCCACGGACGTCGATCAGCGTCACGTCGTTATCGGCCGCGAGCAGGTACGCGTACAGGGTGCCCATCGTGCCGGCGCCGAGAATTGCGACCTTTGCGCGCATCAGTAGTAAGCCCGGTAGCGGCGGCCCCCCTGGCCCCGGCGTACCGTGAAGAATCCGATCGTAAAGACGCCCGTCAAGAAGCCTCCGATATGGGCGAAATAGGCGATGCCGCCGGCTTGTTCGGAGGCAACGTTCGTCGTAATGCTGCCGATTCCGTGAACGAACTGAACGACCGCCCACAGCCCAATCACGAGCGCGGCCGGCAAACGCAGCAAGAGCGGGAAACATCCGATCGGCACGACGGTGCGAATGCTGTTCCTCGGGAAGTTGAGGATATATGCGCCCAGCACGCCGGCGATGGCTCCCGAGGCACCGACGGAGGGTACGTGGCTTGCGGGCCCGACGGAAATCTGGGCGAGCGCGCCCACGGTCCCGCACAATAAGTAGAACGCGGCGAAGCGCACGTGGCCGCACAAGTACTCGATCTCGGGACCGAACACGACCAGAAACAGCATGTTGAAGAAAATGTGCAGGAATCCGCCGTGGAAAAACTGCGACGTGATCAGGGTCAGCAGCGTCGGCGGAGCCGGCGGCTCGAGCTGCACGCCGTGCGTCACGTCATACGGGATGAGTGCAAAGCTGTTGATGAAGGCGTCAGGGTGCGGCGCGCTCAGTTCTTGCACGAAGACCAGGATGTTCAACGCCACGATCGCGTAGACGACGATCGGAAACACCGGCACCGCGCCGCGCGTGGCCAGCGGAATCATCGGGCTCGGCTCAGAGCTCGAACTGTAACCCGAAGACGGCGCGCCGGTCGGTGTAGAGCAGATCGCGGCCGCCGCCGAAGAACTGCAGCTTCTGTCCCGGCGAAAGGTAGAGATACGTGTCGAGTGTGGGATGCCGCAGATCGTAGAAGCGCACGTCGAAGCCGACCGGGCGCGTCGCGATTCCGCCGTACAGCCCGAGCTGCGAGTACTCGATGCCGCCACCGTAGCGCAACTGACCCGAATGATCGAGGAGCAGTAAGTTTCCGGTACTCGCAAAACCGAGATCGTTCACCCCGGCGACGAGGCTCGTACGATTGTTCGGCAGGATGATCGCGTTGAAGTCGCTCGTCAGCCCGCGGTCGGCGGTCAAGAGCGGCGAGGTGTTGCGTTCGGCACTGGCCGGTCGCTGCGGTTCGAGTTGCGAGATCCGAAACTGCAGGGTGACCAGGTTGTCGAGGAAGTTGCTGAGTTTGGCGTGCAGCTGAGTAACGCCGTGACTGGAAGTCCCCTCCGCAACTTGCGGGGCCGGCGTCGAACCGCTCGCCGGCGGGACGCCGCTCGAATGCGAGCTGCCGGGCCCGTTGGCCGGCGAAGCGCTCGGCAAAAGACCCGGGGAAGCGCCCGCGGCCGGCGGCGTCGCACCCTGGTCGATGCCGTAGACGGCGCTCTGACCACCCAACTGCGCCAGCAGCGAATCCAGCTTCTGCGTGCTCGCGTCGATCTGCGCGACGGTATCGCGAAGTTGCGCCTGCGTCTGCGGATCCGAGGTGACCTTTCGCAGGTCGTTCGTGAGTTCTGCAAACGTATGGGCCGTTAAGGCGAGCGAGCGCGTCGTCGAAATCAAGTTCTCTTTGACTTCCGGGTTGGTGGCAACGTCGCGCAGCGAATCGACCGCGACGTTTAAAGAATTGGCGGTGCGCGTGAGTTGCCCGAGCAGCTGATCGACCTTACCCGAATCGCGCGCCGTGGTCTTGGCGAGGGTGTCGGTGAGCGCCTGAACGTTCTTGCCGGAGGTACCGAGCGTGACCGACAGCTGATCGGTCAGGAGCAGGGCCCGGCGCGAGAGCTCACCCAGCGAGTCGTTTGCCGTTTGCGAAACCGCGCTCGCGTTGCGCATCGTGACTTGCAACTGGCGCAGCAAATCCGGTGTCGCAGCCTGAACCTGGCCGAGGATGTTGTCGAGTCGCCGGACTTCGCCTTGACCTTCTTCGATCAGGTCGGCAAAGGTCACCGGGTTGGTGCCCACAGGCTGCTGACCGATGGGCAAGAGCTCGCGGGCCAGCGTCGGCGTGTTCGCGTCGACGTCCTTGGGCGGCGCGATGAGCACGTTAGGCTCCCCGGTGAGCGGCGCTTGGATCAGAAATTTCGAACCGACCGGTATCGAGTATTCGGGCTTGATCGCCATAACGACGTCGACCGAGTAGTCCGGCTGCAGGTCGACGCGGTCGACCGCACCGATCGGGACGCCGCTCAGGTAGACATACGCGGCCTGATGAAGGCCGTTGGCCGAACGAAAGTGCACGCCGATCTTGTAACCGCGAGAGCGCGTTCCGATATCGGCCAGAACGTAAAAGACGCCGAAAATCGCCAGCGCCGCGATGATGGTAAAGAGACCGACTTGTGCGCGTTTGGTCATGCTGTCTCCGCCGTCCCTAAATCGGGATAGGACCGACCTCGCTTCCTTGAAGGAATTGCTGCACGATGGGGTTCAGGGAACGCTTCACCTCTTCGACCGTTCCATATTCGATGATGGCTCCCTCGAATAGCATCGCAATATAATCGGCCATCGCGAAGATGCTCTCGAGGTCGTGCGATACCACGACCACCGTTCCGTTCAGCTGCCGCCTCAGGCGCTTGATCGTGTCGGTGAGGACGTGGGTGATGATCGGGTCGAGTCCGGTCGTCGGTTCGTCGTAGAGCACGAGCTCGGGGTTGTTCACCACGGCCCGGGCGAAGCCGGCCCGCTTGAGCATGCCGCCCGAGAGTTCGGCCGGCATCCGATCGGTGATGTGATTGAGGCCGACGGAGTCCAGGGTAGCCTCGACCACCCGCTCGATCTCCGCTTCGTGCATCCGGGTATGCTCGCGGAGCGGCATCGCAACGTTCTCACCGACGGTGAGACTGTCGAAGAGGGCCGCGAACTGAAACGAAAAGCCGATCTTCGTGCGGAATTCGATCAGCTCGCGATGCGACATGCAGCAGACGTCGATTCCTTTGACGTAGACGTGTCCGGTGTCGGGCTTTCGCAGCCCGTTGAGCAAGCGCAGGATCGTCGACTTCCCGGCGCCCGACATGCCGATCAAGCACGTAATCGCACGCTCCTTGATCTCCAGCGTGCAGTTCTGCAAGACGACCTTTTGGCCGAACCGGAGCGAGACGTTGTCGATGAGCGCGAAGCTCATTTCGTCGCTCCGAACAGCAGGTACGAGAGCAAGAAATTCGTCGCGAAAATCAGGATGATCGAGGTAACGACGGCTGCCGTCGTCGACTTGCCGACGCCGGCGGCGCCACCGCGGGTAGCGAGTCCCTGATAACACGAGATGATTACGATGATGATACCGAAGACCATCGCCTTAAGGAGACCCTTGATGAAGTCGCCGAACGGTGTGTAGGCTCGCGCCGACTGAATGAACGAGTCGTAGCTGATTCCGGCCGAAGCCCGCGCCAGCCACATACCGCCGAGAATTGCGATCACGTCGCCCAAAATAGTCAGCAGCGGCATCATGACGATCATCGCCAACAGGCGCGGAACGACCAGCTGTTGGACCGGCGAGAGTCCGAGAGCTTCGAGCGCTTCGACCTGCTCGGTCACGACCATCGAGCCCAGCTCGGCGGCCATGGCGGCGCCGGCCCGGCCGGCCACGACGACCGCCGAAAGCATCGGCCCGAGTTCGCGCGCCGTCGTATAGGTGACCGCGCCTCCGACGAGGCTCGAGACGCCGTAGTTCGTGGCCTGCTGCGCCGACTCGAAAGCGATGACCAGACCCGTGAACAGCGAGGTCAGCAAGACGATCGTCGTGGACTGGACGCCGAGCAGGTACGCCTGGGAGATCGTCTCGCCGAAGCGGATGCGAAACCGGCCGAGGAACGACAAAGCGTCGAGCGAGAGGGTCGCGACGCCGCCGGCATATTCGAGGATTCCGACCGTGCCGCGACCGACGTCGTCCAGAACCTTCATTCGGCGGCGAGTTCCTCGACTTGGGCGAGGACGCCTTGCGTCGCTTCGATGCGGCGCGCGGTCACGCCACGCTCGGCGGTGAGGTTGTACTGAAGCTGGCTTACGCGCCCGAGCCGCCGCTCGAGGTCGCCTAAGTGATTTTGCGCCTCGCGCGCGAAGCCCGCGAAGTACTTCCGCGCCGCTTTGAGATAGGCGTCGACGACGCTCTGCGACGGATCGCCTTGGGCGAGCGCGCGCAGCATCGCTTCTTGAGCACGCCGCATCGCTTTATCGCGGACGTAGAAGCGGCCGATTTCGGTCGCGAGCGCTTGGAGTCGCTGCCGCTCAACCGGCATGAACGGCGAGCGCAGATTGCTGGTGTTCGAAAAGCCGGCGGATCCCGCTTTCGGCCAACGCGAGCATCGTGTCGAGTTGCTCGCGGTCGAACGGCGCCGACTCGGCGGTGCCCTGAACTTCGACGAAGGCTCCCGCGTCGGTCATCGCCACGTTCATATCGACGTCGGCGCGGCTGTCCTCGGCATAGGCCAAGTCCAAGTGCGCGACGCCGTCGACGTAGCCGACGCTGACCGCCGCAACTTGACGCACGAGCGGCCACTTCGCCGTTCCCGGGGCAAAATCGCGACGCAGCGCCAGCGCGAGCGCTACGTACGCACCGGTGATCGCGGCGGTCCGCGTTCCGCCGTCGGCTTGCAGCACGTCGCAGTCGATGGTCACGCTCCGCTCTCCCAAAAGTTTGAGATCGGTGACCGCGCGCAGGGCTCGTCCGATCAAGCGCTGGATCTCGTGGGTTCGGCCACCGACCCGGCCACGCGTCGATTCGCGCTGGGTGCGCTCCTCGGTAGCCCGCGGCAACATTGCGTACTCCGCGGTGACCCAGCCCCGGCCCTGGCCGCGCAGCCATGGCGGCACGCGTTCTTCGAGCGTCGCAGCGCACAACACCCGCGTGCGGCCGACCGAGATCAGCGCGCTGCCTTCCGCAAAAGCTAAGGGATTCGCCTCGATCGAGACGGAGCGCAACGCGTCGAGGGCGCGGCCGTCCTCGCGCGCCCTATTCAACCGTGACGGTCTTTGCGAGGTTCCGCGGCTGATCGACATCCTTCCCTTCGATGTCGGCGATGTGATATGCCAGCAATTGCAAGGGAACGACGTTGACGATCGGCGAGAGCAGTTCGTTAACGCGCGGAACCCACAGCACGTGTTCCGCGACCGCCTCAACTTCGCTGTCGCCGTAGTTCGCCACGGCGACGATCTGCGCCTCACGCGCTTTGGCCTCGGCTAAATTCGACAACATCTTTTCGCGAACGCGTCCTTCGGTGACGACGCCCACGACCGGCACGCGAGCGTCGAGTAGCGCGATCGGTCCGTGCTTCATCTCGCCTGCCGCGTAGCCCTCGGCATGAATGTAGGCGATCTCCTTGAGCTTGAGCGCGCCTTCGAGCGCGGTGGGAAAGTTGACATATCGCCCGAGGAACAGCACCGTCTTCGCCTTCTTCAAGCGGCGTGCGACTTTGCGAATCTCGTCGGAGGTGTTCAGCACGACGTCGATCGCCGCCGGCAAGAGTTTCATGCCCTCGGCGATCTCATGCAACCGTTCGATGTCTTGGCTCCGGCGCAGCCGGGCCAGATACAGCGCGAAAAGCACCATCGCTATCGTCTGCGAAACGTAGGTCTTCGTCGCCGCCACGCCGATCTCGGGGCCGCCCCGCGTGTAGAGTACTCCGTCGGCTAAACGCGTGAGATGCGAGCCTAAGACGTTGCAAACACCAAGCACCGGGGACCCGGCGGCTTGAGCGACCTTGATCGCTTCCATCGTGTCGGCCGTTTCGCCGGATTGTGACAACGCGATCGTCAGCGTGCGCGGGTCCAGCAGACGATCGCCGTAGCGGAACTCGCTGGCCAGCTCCATCTCGACGGGCAACTTGCAGAGCGCGCGTAAGAGATACATCCCGACCATGCCCGCGTAGTAGGCCGAGCCGCAGCCGGTGATCGAGATCTTGGTCATTGCGCGCAGCAAGCCCTCATCCAGCTTGAGTTCGGAGAATAGCTGGACGTCGTTCGATTCGTCGATGCGGCCCGCCAAGGTTTCCTTGACGACGCTGGGTTGAACGAAGATCTCCTTGAGCATGAAGTGTTTGAACCCGGTCTTCTCGGCGGAACTCGCGTCCCACATCACCTGCGTAACCTCGCGCTCGATCGGGTTCCCGTCGAAATCGGTGAGCTTGTAGCCCGAGGGTCCGATGACGACCATCTCGTTCTCGCGCAGGATGATCTGCTTGCGCGTGTACTGCAGAATCGCCGGGGTGTCGCTCGCCACGAACATCTCACGATCTCCGATGCCGACGACGAGCGGGCTCGCGCCGCTACGAGCAAAGACGAGTTCGCCGGGCGAATCCGAGGAGATAACGCCCAGGGCATACGCGCCGCGAACCTCACGCAGCGTGCGGCGCAACGCGCCGGGCAGATCGCCCTCGTAGTACTCCTCGATGAGGTGGGCGATCACTTCGGTGTCCGTCTCGCTGCGAAACGAGTGCCCCGCAGCCAGGAGCCGATCGCGCAGGACGCCGTAGTTTTCGATGATCCCGTTGTGCACGACCGCGAGCTTGCTCGAACAATCCATGTGCGGGTGCGCGTTCATATCCGAGGGGCGCCCGTGGGTCGCCCAACGCGTGTGGCCGAGACCGGTCGTACCGGCTAGCGGTTCCGCGCCTAGCCGATCGACCAGGCGGCCGAGTTTCCCCTCGGCCTTGCTTCCGCTGAGAATGCCGCGTTCGTCGATGACGGCGATGCCCGCGCTATCGTATCCGCGATACTCGAGACGCCGCAGCGAATCGAGAATGATCGGGACCGAGTCGCGACTCCCTACGTAGCCGACGATTCCACACATGCTAGTGTCTCGACACCTCTGTTACTTGATGCCCTCTTTCATTCGCCGGTACGGGATCTTGCCGAGCGCGACCTCGTCGAACGCCGTCGAGACGGGCTTGTTCGGATTCGCGTTCTCCGAGAGAGCCGGCGCGCCGTTGTTGAGTTGTTTTGCTCGCTTGGTTACTACGTTGACCAGGGTGAACTTGGAGTCGACGTGCTCGAGTAGGCCGTCGAGATCTCCGAAAACTGAATCGCTCATAATTCTACCAAATTCCTAAAGTCGTCGTCTTTGTAGTGATGGATGCGCAAGCGTTCCGCACGAACGACCGCTTCGAGATCCTCGACGGCCGGGAGGGCGTCGCGGCGCTCGGGCGGAGCCTGCGCGTTGATGATGACGTAGTCGAAGTTACGAATCGCTTGGAGCTCGACGTGCGCGATTGCGAGCCTTGAGGCGATCTCTTCAGCGCTTTCCGTCCGCCGTTCGGTCAGCCGCACTTGAAGATATGAGAACCGGTCAGGTAAGAGGAAGACGAGCACCGCCCCCGGGAACGCACGCTTGATCGCGAGGGCCCCGGTGACTTCGGGCTTGAGGATGACGTCGTATCCCTCGGCCATCGTCCTCTCGACGAACGAGCGCGGCGTCCCGTAAAGGTTTCCGTTGTACTCCTTGATCTCGAGAAATTCGCCCAGTTCGACCTTGCGCTCGAAACTGGATTGGTCGAGGAAGAAATACGCCTCGCCCTCTCGCTCTTCGTTTCGCGGTGGCCTGGTGGTCGCCGATACGGAGTACCGCATCTGCGGCATGCGTTTACGGAGCCCCTCGACGACCGTATCTTTGCCGGCCCCCGATGGTCCCGACACGACGAATAGCAGCCCCGGCCCTTGCATGTTCTCCCGGCGGAGGACGGCCAGATCGGCCGAAGCTACAGCGTTCGTGGGCCCCTAAAGTGCGGCCTGCCCTGGCTTGGAAGGCCGCCTCGGAGGCCGCCGTGGGGAAGCTCGCACCGCCGTGCTAACCGACTGGGTGATTTACGCGCGCATCGCGGCCGAACTCGATGCGAAGCTCGGCCGGGCGCGAATCCTCGCTGCCGGCCTTCTTCCCGACGGGCGGGTAGGCTTGCGGACACCCCGCGGGACGCTGGCGATCGACTTTGCGGGATCCACGCCCTACCTCGCGCTGGAATCCGAGGGGACTCTGAGCGCGGAGCCGGGTTGGTCGCGCGCCTTCGCCGACACGCTCGTAGGCCTGCAAATTCGAGCGGTGCGGCCCCGTCCGGGCGACCGGCTGATCGCGCTCGAGTGTTCGGCAACCTCGCGTTTCGGTGTGGCGAGCTCCTACCGGCTCGTCGTCGAGCTCGTCCCGCGATTTGGAAACGTCTTGCTCTTGAAAGACGACACCGTGGTCACGTCGGCACGCGAGTTCCGGGCCGGCGGGACGACCCGGCGAACGATCGCACGAGGCGAGCCCTACGAACCGCCGCCGCTGCCCCAGTCGTCGCAGGCCCCCGAGCGGCTGATCGAGACACTGGGCGAGTTCGCGGCGGGCGACCGCACGCCGCCCGTTCTGGAGCGCGTCGCGGCCGCGCTGCGGGGAATCGAACCGGCACTGCCGCGCCTGCTAGCCGACTCGATCGTGAGCGAAGCGAGCGCGAAGCACGCGCCGGCCGAGGTCCTGGCTCGCGAACTCTCGGCAGACGGCCGGCGCCTTCTGGGCGAACTCGAGGCACCCGCGAAAATGACGGAGCCCGTCTTTGCCTATTTCGATGCCCGCGACAAGCTGGTTGCGGCGCACCTCTTTCGGCTGCATCAATTCGCAGCGACGCTGCGCGAATCGCGCGAACCGGAGCTGTTGCCGCTGCTCGCGGCGGCGCTCGGCGCAGTCCGGGCCGGCGGCGCGAAGGAAGCGCTGCGCGCGCGACGCGCGGCCCTCGCCGCCCGTATCGATAAGCGCCTTGCCGCCGTCGACGTGGAACGCCGCGCGCTCGAACGGCAACGCGATGCGTTCGAGCAACGCGAAACGTTGCGCCTGAGCGGCGATTTACTCTACGCGCATCTTGCGGAGGTGCCCGCCGGCGCCGAGCTGTTCGTTCCGCCAAGCGCTCCCGAAGTGAGCATCGAGCTCGATCCGGACCTGGACGCAAAAGGAAACGCGCAAGCCATCTTTCGCCGCTACAAGAAGGCAACCGCACGCGCCGGTCACGCCGCCTCGCGCCTCGACGAGCTGGAGCGCATCGCCGAGTCATGCGCTTCGCTCGCCTGGGAAACGCAACGAGCGGATGCCGATGCGATCGATGAAATCGCCGAGGAGTTCGCGCGCCTGGAGCATCCCAAGGCGCGACGCGTACCGCACCGGAAAGCGCGGCCGGCGCTCGAGTTCGCACTCCAGAGCGGGGCGCGCATCTCGGTCGGACGCTCGCCTCGCAACAACGCCGACCTCACATTCCGCGTCGCGCGGCCCGGCGACCTCTGGTTTCACGCTCGCGCCACGCCCGGCGCTCACGTGATCCTGCACTTGGACAGCGAACGCGAAGCGCTCGAGCCGGAACTCATCGCTGCCGCGCAACTCGCGGCGTACCATAGCAAAGCGCGCCTTTCCCAAAAGGTTCCCGTCGACTACACGCAACGCAAATACGTGCGGCGCCGCAGCGGTGGCGCTCCAGGACTCGTGTGGTATAGCAACGCGAAAACAATCGTCGTCGCACCGAAGGACGGCGCCGCCCCATAAGCAACAACACCGGCAATGGCCTCATCCTCAGCGCGCTCGTTGCCGCTCGACGAGTCGCGCCCGATCTGGCGCCTGCTGCTCGCTTTCCTGATCCCGCTCATGTTGAGCAACCTGCTGCAGTCGCTGGGCGCGACGGCCAATGCGATCTACGTCGGGAGGCTCGTCGGCGTCGATGCCCTGGCTGCAGTCTCGTCGATCTTTCCGGTGGTCTTCTTCTTGATCTCGTTCTTAATCGGACTCGCTAGCGGCAGTACGGTCCTGATCGGTCAAGCCTTCGGTGCTCGCGAGAGCGGCAAATTGAAGGAAGTCGCGGGCACGACGATCGCTTTGACGATCGTTTTGGGAACCATCGTCGGCACGCTCGGCGGAGTGTTCTCACGCGAACTCTTGATGCTGATGGGCACGCCGGCGAACATCCTCGACACAGCTGCCGGCTACTCGCGCATCACGTTCTTCTCGGTCCCTATTCTGTTTCTCTATCTCATTTATACGACGTTCTTACGGGGCGTCGGCGATACGCGGTCGCCTTTCTACGCGCTCATCGGCAGCACCGCGCTGACGCTGCTGATTACGCCTGCCTTGATTCTCGGCTGGGCCGGTTTACCGAGGCTCGGTACGAACGGCGCCGCGGTCGCCAACGTGATAGCGACGGCCTGCGGCATGGCAGGGTTGCTCGTCTACCTGGCACGACGCAAGAGCCCGGTCGCTTTGGACCGCGAGATCCTCGCAAACGTGCGCCTTCGGCCCGCGATCGTTTGGAAGATCGTGCGCATCGGCATCCCGACGGGAATCAACCTCGTCATGATCTCGCTGTCAGAAATCGCCGTCATCTCGTTCGTAAACCGCTTCGGATCCACGGCCACGGCGGCGTACGGCGCGGTGAATCAAGTCGCGAGCTACGTGCAATTCCCAGCGGTCAGTATCGGGATCTCGGCGGCGGTCTTCGGCGCGCAATCGATCGGCGCCGGCCGCCTCGACCGGATCCCGAAAATCGTGCGCTCCGCCGTCATCCTCAACTACGTCATCGAAGGCACCCTCGTGGTGCTCGGTTACGCTTTCAGTTACGACCTGATAGCGCTCTTCATCAAAGATCCGGCGACCGTCGCCGTCGCGCACGGTCTTCTCATGATCACGCTCTGGAGTTATGCGATCTTCGGCAACTCCCGCGTGCTCTCGGGCATCATGCTTTCCAGCGGGACCGTCGTTTGGCCGACGCTGTTGTCGGTAATCTCGATTTGGGGGGTCGAGGTTCCCGTCGCTTACGTCTTGATGCACCGCTGGGGTTTAAACGGCGTGTGGTACGGATACCCGGCCGCGTTTATCGCGGGCCTCGCCATGCAGTTTACGTACTATAACTTCTTCTGGCGCAAGCGCCGCAGGGAACGGCTCATTTAAGATCTCGAGCGTGCCGTGCCGGGCGCGCTACGGGACCATTATCTTGAGTTTTTCCGTTTCTACGACGACGACGTGCGAGGTGCGCATGTCGATCAAGCGCTCGTCCCAAAAGCGGTTCAAGGTCCGGTTGACGGTCTCGCGCGTCGTCCCGATCATGTTCGCCATCTCTTGATTCGTCAGGCGCAACGTGATGCGCGTTCCGTTGGGAACCGGCTCGCCGAAGTTCTGCATCAAGTGCAGTAAGAGCGAAGCCAAGCGTGAACGGATATCTTGCGAGGTCGTGGCCGCGATGAGCCGATTGGCCGCGCGTAAGCGGTCCGACAGCGCGATGACCAAGAGCCGGCCGATGCGCGGACTCCGGTCGAGCAGCGCAAGAAAATCCTCGCGTTCGATGACACCGACCTCGACTTCGGTAAGGGTGCGAACGCTCGCCGCCCGGACCGACGTGTCGAAGATGCTCATCTCGCCGAAAAAATCGCGTTCCTTAAGGATGGACAGGATCGTTTCGCGGCCGTCGGGCGCGATTCGCACGACCGCCACGGAGCCGGCGAGAATCAGATAAAACGTCTGACCCGGGTCGCCTTCGCGGAAAATCGTCGCGTGTTTGGGGAAACGACGGGTTGCGATCAGCTGGGCAACTTCGAGGAGTTCGGTCTGATCGAACTCGCGAAACAGTGGAACGCTTCGCAGGGTCTCTAACCGGACGCTGCTTTGGGGTTCTTCACTTTTGCGGTTCGGTGTGATCATACTCAGCGTTATCGGCAGGTCGTCACAGAACATCAGTGACGGCTCTAGTGCAATGTGACTTACGTCGCGATTGGAGAGTATGGGCGCTCCAGCCACGTGCATGTTTCCCGGACCAGGCCCCGAAGCCCCTCGACGCGTGACGCTGTTCGATGCGGATCCGAGGCTGGCGCTTAAGGCATACTTCGGCTTCGAGGCATTTCGTCCGCTTCAAGAAGAGATCGTCGCCGACGTGCTCGCCGGGCGGGACGCTTTCGCGCTGCTGCCCACGGGTGGAGGAAAGTCGCTCTGCTACCAGCTGCCCGCGGTGATGCGGCCGGGTCTGTCGCTGGTCGTTTCGCCGCTGATCGCTCTGATGAAGGACCAGGTCGACGCCCTGGGCACCGCCGGGATTCCCGCGACCTACTTGAGTTCCTCGCTCGAGCCCGAGGAGCTGCGGCGGCGTTCGCGACGCCTCCGGGCGGGCGACTATCGCTTGCTTTATCTCGCTCCCGAACGCCTCACACTGCCCCACCTGATGCAGGAGCTGGCAAGCTGGAACGTCGCTCGAATCGCCGTCGACGAGGCGCACTGCATCAGTGAGTGGGGTCACGACTTTCGACCCGATTACCGCCGCTTGGCCGAGCTACGAGGCAGCTTAGGAAACGTTCCCGTTCTCGCGCTGACTGCCACCGCGACCGCTCGCGTTAGACGCGATATCGTCGACCTTCTCGAGCTCCGCAATCCGCGCTGTTACGTGGCGGGCTTCGATAGGCCAAATCTGCTCTATCGCGTCGTTCCCAAAGAGGACGCCTACCGTCGACTCGTGAGCTTCGTTCGCGAGCGCGCCCGTGAGAGTGGAATCGTCTACGTCGCAAGCCGCCGTCAAGCCGAAGCCCTGGCCGGCAGACTGCGCGACGACGGGATCGCTGCGGCACCGTACCATGCCGGCCTCGAACCGCGCGAACGCACCCGCAATCAAGACCAGTTCCTGCGCGACGACGTGCGCGTCATCTGCGCCACGATCGCATTCGGCATGGGGATCGACAAGCCCAACGTGCGCTACGTCGTTCACTACGATCTACCGAAGAACATCGAAGGTTACTATCAGGAAACCGGGCGCGCCGGTCGCGACGGTCTCGCGGCGGAGTGCGTGCTCTTCTTCAGCGGCGGGGATGTGGCCAAACAGCTCGGCTTCATCGAAGAAAAGGAAGACGAACGCGAACGCCGTTTGGCCCTCGAACAGCTGCGCCGTCTGATCGATTACGCCGATGGCACCGCGTGCAGGCGCATCGCGCTGCTCGGGTATTTCGGCGAGACGACATCGGGAAGCTGCGGAAACTGCGATAACTGTTTGTCCCCGCGGGAGCAGTTCGACGGAACCGTGCTCGCTCAAAAGTTCATGGCTTGCGTCGTGCGCGTGCGCCAGGCGAGCGGTTTCGCCGTCGGCTTGCATCACATCGTCGACATCTTACTCGGTCGCGAAACCGAGAAGGTGCGCAGCTGGGGACACGACCGGCTTTCGACTTACGCTCTCGGCGCGGGTCTGCCGCGCGCACAGTGGCTCTCGGTCGGGCGGGAATTGGTGCGGTTCGGGTTCCTGCGGCAAACGCCCGGCTTGCGCAGCACGCTGGAACTCACCAAAGCGGGGATCGCTGCGCTCAGCGGACGCACGACCGTCATGCTCTCCTCGGCGCCGGCCGCATTGCCCCGTTCCTCGAGCGGGATCGCCGGTGCGGACGAGCAGCTTTTCGAAGCGCTTCGCGCGCTCCGCAAGAAACTCGCCGACGAACGCGACGTCCCGGCGTACGTGATTTTCTCCGACGCGACGCTCCGCGCGATGAGTGCAACCCGGCCCGCCGATCGACGCGCGATGCGTGCCGTTCCGGGTGTCGGCGAGAAAAAGCTGGCCGACTTCGGCGAGATATTTCTGGCCGAGATCGCGGCCGCTCTCAGGGAGACCGAAGCCGCCGCGCCGTAGCGGTCGGCGATGGACACCTACCGCGCATCCGACGGCGCCCCCCTTGCGTACGAGGAACGCGGTCCAGCCGACGGGATTCCGCTGCTCTTCCTGCACGGCTGGCGCGCCGACCACACCATCTGGAATCCGCTCATCGAGGCGCTCGCCGAGCATCATCGCACGATCGCCGTTGACCTGCGTGGTTCCGGCGCGTCGCAGCGGGCTCCGGGTCCTTATACGATCGAAGCTTTCTCCAACGACCTCGCCGATCTCATCCAGGCCGTCGACTTGGATCCGGTCGTCACCGTTTCGCACTCCATGGGAGGCGCGCTCGCGCAGCGCTTCGCAATCGACTACCCCGAGGCCGTGGAAGGTCAAGTCCTGATCGCGCCCGTTCCGGCATCCGGGCCGCATTTCAAGCCCTCACTCGAAGCTTTCTTGCGCAGCACCGTGGGCGACCCCGAGAAGACGGCGATCTGGCTCGAGCGTCTTACGTACGGCGAACCCGATCTCGAAACGCGTGCGATGCTCGCCTCCGCGGCCGGTTCCGTCCCACCTGAAGTCGCCGTGCCGATGCTGGAGGCTTGGCTGCGACTCGATTTCGCCGGCGATGCCGCAACGATCGAAACGCCGACCCTCGTCATCGTGCCCGAGCACGATCCGCCGATGACGCCTTCGTTCATCCGCGAGCACGTGGTCGACGTCATCGCCGGAAGCCGCCTCGAGATCGTCGCCGGCGCAGGACATTACGTTCCCGTCGAGCGCGCCGGAGAGCTCGCAGCCCTTATCGAGCGCTTTCTCGACGAATTGGCGGTGATATGAACGGCAATCCAACCGGACAACCGTTCTTATTCACGCTCGCGCTCGTCGCGATCGTCGTCGTACGTTTCTTGCTTCGCGAGCTCCGCGTGCGAAGGATGGCGACAAACCGCCTTTTTGTACTCCCCGCCATCTTCGCACTCTTGGTCGTCTTTTTCTTCGTGCTGACGCTCCAGCAAGATCCCTCTCAAGCCTTCGCGCTGACGGTCGGTTCGCTCGCGGCGGTCGTCGCCGGCGGCGCTATCGGCCTCGCGGTCGCACGCTTCACGAGCGTGAAAGTTGCATCCGAGCGCGGGGTCGTCTTCGTCCGCGGCTCGGCGGCGACCGTCGCGATCTGGATCGGCGCGCTTCTGCTCCGCCTCGTGCCGCGCTTCATTCTCATGACGTCGCAGCACACTCCCGGCACCACGCTCATGCTCAACGCGGTCTTGCTGGTGATGCTAACCGTCGCGATCTTTACGGTGCGTTTCCAGATCCTCCGCCGGGCAAACCTAGAACCGGTCGGCCAGAGCGCCTAAGTCTCGCGCGCTCGAAGCGGCTGCAAAGATGTCGATGAACGGCATCGCCGCCTGCATCCCGCGCGCGCTTGGCGCGTAGCCGGGGCTTCCTGCGTGGGGATTGAGCCACACGATTCCCGCCGAGCGCCGGCTGATTTCGCGCAGCGCGCGACGCAGCGCGCCGATCTCGTCGACGTCGAGCCCGTCGCTGAAGATCAGGACGAACGTCTCTTTGGTGAGCAGCCGCGCGCCGTCGCGCCGCAAGAATTCTTGCAAGCAGGCACCGATGCGAGTACCACCTCCCCACGCGTCGCGCAGATCCGCCGCTCGCAGCGTTGCGTGACCAGGCCGGCGAAACTCCCGGCTGACGTCGCGCAATCCGGTGCTGAACACGAAGGTTGCGCAGCGCCGAGTGCTTCGGTTGAGAGCGCGCGCGAACTCGAGCATCGGCGCCACGGAATCGGTCATCGAGCCGCTTCCGTCGATGAGCACGACGAAGCGCGGGTTGCGCTGCGGATGACCGAGCCGGTGCAAGACGAGCGGATCGCCGGCGGTTCGAACGCTGCCGCGCAAGGTTCTGCGTGCGTCAAAGCGCGCCCCAGCCTTTTGCGGCGCCCAACGGCGCGAACGGCCGCGTCGAATTCGGGTGACGAGCCGGCGGGCGGCTTCGAGCATCCGCTCTACCCCCTCGGGCGAAATATCAGGCGCTCGGGCAGCTGCGGGGGCCGCACTGTAACGCTGCCGTAACGCGAATCGGTTGCCGGCCGTCGTGTCGACATCTTCCACCGGGCGTCGCTCGCGCGGCGCCGCCGAGCCCTGCTCTTGATCTTCGGGGGCGGCCTCCCTCGGTTCGGCGCGCTGCGCCGTACCCGGAGCCGGACCCGGCGGATCGGGCCGCGTGTGGCGCTCCGCGCGGCGCGGCTGTGCGAGCCCGCGACTCGTCCGGAAGAACGCATCGAAGGCTCGCTCGAACGATTCGAACTCTTCCACCTTTCCGCAGAAAACCGCGCGAAAGGCACGGCGCACTCGCTCCGAGTCGGAAACGCCCACCGTCTCGAGCGCCCGCAGGGCATCGCGCGCATGCTCGTGACCGACGCTTAAGCCGTACACTGCGCGGAGCGACGTAGCAAACGCCGTAACGTTCGAACCGAGCGTCGCCGGTGAGCTCATCTCAGCCGCGGCGCGCCTCTACCGAGCCGAGCCCAAAGTCGCCTTCCGGCGCGGGAGGCGCGGCGTTCGCATCGTGGTTCAAGAGCGGCAAATAGCGCGCACGCTGAGCGCGCAAAAGCTCCCAATCTTCTTGGACCTTGAGCACGCAGCCTAAGGTGCGATCGAGGGTCGTCTCGTCGAGCGCGTCGTGGTGCAGGCGCGTCAACGCCAGAGCCCAATCCAGGCTCTCCGCGACGCCCGGAACCTTCGAGAACGGCTGCTCGCGCAAAAACTCGACGAAGCGCGCGATCTGTCGCGCGAGACGTCCGTCGATTCCCGGCAGACGCCGTTCGAGTATCGCCACCTCTTCAGCGAAGCTTGGATATCCGAGCCAGAGATAAAGGCAGCGCCGCCGGAGCGCGTCCGAAAGGTCGCGGGAGCGATTCGAGGTCAGGATCACCGCCGGACGCTGCCGTGCACGGATCGTCCCGAGCTCCGGAATCGTCACCTGGAATTCACCCAGAATCTCGAGCAGAAAGGCTTCGAAGGCCTCATCCGCACGATCCACTTCGTCGACGAGCAGCACCGGCGCGCGCTCTTGCGTGATCGCTTCCAGCAACGGCCGCCGCAACAGAAACGGTTCGCTGAAGATCTCGGCCTCGCGCGCTTCGGTCGAACTTCCGTCGTTCTCAGTCAGACGAATGCGCAAGAGTTGCTTCGGGTAGTTCCACTCGTAGAGCGCGTTTTGGGCATCGAGTCCTTCGTAGCACTGCAGGCGGATCAGTTTGGTCTGCAGGACGTCGGCTAAGACTTTCGCGCTCTCGGTCTTTCCGACGCCGGCCGGCCCTTCGATGAGCAGAGGTTTCTCGAGCGCGAGCACGAGCTCCAGCGCCGTCGTGAAGTCATCGTTTGCGACGTAGCCGCGCTGCGCGAATTGCTCGCGCAGCTCATCGGCGGTCATGTCCGTTCGAGCGCGGCCAAATGGCGCTGCGGTTCGGATGCAAAACGGCGCAAGCAGCCGTCGCAGCAAAAGTAGTACGTGACGCCCGCGTGCTCGAGCTTCGGTGACTCACCGCCCGGCTCGACCCGCATGCCGCAGATCGGGTCGACGACCGTCTCGGGTCCGGCTGTCGCGGCAGGGTTTTCCTCGACCTCCGCCTCGCGCGGCGCGAGCGAGACGATCTCGGCCAAGATCGAGAGCGCGATCTCAGCCGGCCCTGCGCACCGATATCGAGACCGATCGGATTGCGAATCTGCAGCAACCGTTCTAAACCGACGCCGGACTGCGTCAAGCTCCCGCGTAAGGCGTCCATGCGTTTGCGACTCGCCAAAACGCCGAGATATCCAAGCGGTATGGCCAGCAACCGCTCCAGAGCGCTCTCGTCGTAGTGTCCTTGCGAGGCCACGACCGCTGCGATTCGCGCCGCGTCGCTTCCTTCGCGTTCGAGAAACGAGCCGAGTTCGTCGAGCGCGAAGATTTCAACCTCCGGCTCGGCTTTCAACTGCGCGACTTCCTTCGCGAGGACGAAACGCGTGACGCGATAGTCGAGCGACGCGCCGACGCGCGCGACCGCCTCGGCCACCGGTGTGAAGCCGACGACGATCAAGCGGCGCCGCGGAAGATGCGGCTCGATGTAGATTTCGATCGCCCCCTCCGAAGCGCAGCCCATCGGCACGACGACCCGGTCGATGCCGTCCTCGCCGGCCGCCCGTTCGGTGGCGAAACCGGGACGAATCGAAAGAAGTTGCGAGCGTCCCCGCCGCAGCGCGCCCAGAGCCCACGTCAACACGATGTCGCGCGCGCAGGCGCCCCCGACGTAACCTTCCATCCGGCCGTCGGCGAAGACGATGGCGCGATCTCCGAGCGTCGCGCTGACCGGTGCCCGCCGGCCGACGACGGTCGCGAGTGCGAACGCTTGTCCGGAACGTTCGAGTTCTGCCAGCCGGTCGAAGTCGCGCGCGTTCGCCATTCCGTCTATCCCGCCGCGCTCAACTTTGACTTCACGTTTGCGAAAGTCTGGCTTATGACGCGTTGGGCCTGGCTATCGATGACGCGCCCGCCGACCGTCGCGACCGGGCCGCGCATGTTCGCGGTCGCGCTCCAATCCAGAGTCGTGGTCGAGTCGCCGTTGTCTTTCACCTCGGCAGCCGCCAGCAAGTCGACCACGCTCCCAAAACCCCCACCGCTGATCTTCATGTTCATGTGGTTCCCGTCGGGCTGCGGATCGAGCGAGATCTTGAACGTAAATTTGCCGCGCACCGGGCCCACGGCAACGCCGACCGTGGCGTCGAAGTTGTGCTGGTCCCGGATATTCGAGGAGAGCACGTCCGGAACGCAGGTCGCGATCTTGCTCGGATCGTTGATGAAGGCCCAGACCTTGTCTTTGGAAACCGGCACGACTTCCTGACCTTTGTATTCGAGGTTCATGCCTTCGCGTTGTGGATCGCCGTCCAGACCTTCGAACGCGAGAGCGGCATGTCGAGGTGCGTGATGCCGAGCGGTGCCAGCGCGTCCATCACCGCGTTGACGAACGCCGCCGGCGAACCGACGTTGGGGCTCTCGCCGACTCCCTTGGCGCCGATCGGATGATGCGGGCTCGGCGTAACGGTGCTGCCGGTCTCCCACTTCGGCGTCTCCAGCGCCGTCGGGACGAGATAGTCGGTGAAATTCGTGTTGAGGTTGTTCCCACTTTCGTCGTAGACGATCTCCTGCATAAAGGCGATCGCAAAACCTTCGGTAAGGCCGCCGTGGACTTGCCCTTCGACGATCATCGGATTGATGACGGTGCCGCAGTCGTCGACTGCGAGGAAGCGGCGCACGTGCGTTTCGCCGGTCTCCTTGTCGACGTCGACGACCGCGATGTACGCGCCGTGCGGAAACGTTAAGTTGGGCGGATCGTAGTAGTAGACCGCTTCGAGACCCGCTTCCGACCCGGGAACGGGGTTCGTGTATGCAGCGAAGGCGATCTCTTTCATCGTGATCGATTTGCCGGGCACGCCTTTGACTTGGAACTTGTAGTCTTTCCATTCGACGTCGGCTTCGGCCGCCTCGAGCACGTGAGCGGCGATCTTGTGCGCCTTCTCGCGCACGCGGCGAGCCGCCATCGCCAACGCCGCTCCGGCGACCGGCGTGCTGCGGCTTGCGTAGGTGCCCAACCCGTAAGGCGCGGTGTCCGTATCGCCTTCTTCGACCAAGAGCGTTTGCGGATCGAGGCCGAGTTCTTCCGCGACGATCTGCGCCCAGGTCGTCTCGTGACCTTGGCCTTGCGATTTCGTACCGGTGCGCACGATGCCCGAGCCCGTTGGGTGGATACGGATCTCTGCGCTATCGAACATTTTGATGCCCATGATATCGAAATGCTTGGCGGGTCCGGCTCCGACCGCTTCGGTAAACGTCGAGATGCCGATCCCCATCAGCTCGCCGCGCGCGCGTTTCTCGGCCTGCTCGCGCCGCAACTCGGTGTAACCCACCGTATCGAGCGCCTTCTGCAACGTCTTATGATAGTCGCCGCTATCGTAGATGAAGCCCAGTTGCGAAGGATACGGAAACTGCTCTTTCTTTACGAAGTTCTTCATGCGAAGATCGGCCGGATCGAGCTTGAGCTCGCGTGCCAGCATCTCCATGCCGCGCTCGATCGCAAACGAGGCTTCGGTGACTCGGAACGAGCAGCGGTAGGCGATGCCGCCGGGCGCTTTGTTCGTGAAGTACGCATCCAGCTCGGTGAACGCGGTCGGAAAATCGTACGAGCCCGTCACGATGCCGAACAAGCCGGCCGGATATTTCGTCGGGTCCGCCGCGGCGTCGAAAGCGCCGTGGTCGGCGACGGTCACGACCTTGAGCGCGGTGACCTTGCCGTCTTTCGTCGCGCCGATTTCGACGTCCATGTGGTAGTCGCGTGCGAAACCCGTGGTCGTGAGGTTCTCGGTTCGCGTCTCGATCCACTTGACGGGCACGCCGAGCACGACCGATGCCACCGCCGCAACGACGTAGCCCGGATACACCGGAACCTTGTTGCCGAACCCGCCGCCAAGATCCGGCGAAACGACGTGGATCTTGTCTTCGGGTATTCCCGTGACGAGCGAGACGACGGTGCGGTGTGCGTGCGGCGCTTGCGAGGTGATGTACAGCGTCAGCCGCCCCGTCGCGGGATTCATGTCGGCGATGACCCCGCACGGTTCGAGCGGCGCCGGATGGCAGCGCTGGAAGACGATGCGCTCTTTGATACGAACTTCGGCTGAGGCGAGCGCCGCATCGGTTTCCGCGCGGTGGCCGACTTCCCAATGGTAAATGTGGTTCGTTTTGTTCTCGCGGTCGTCGCGCAGAATCGTCTTGTCCGTCTTGGATACGAACGGATCCACGACCGGTTCGAGCGGCTCGTATTCGACATCCACGAGCTCGGCGGCGTCGACGGCGGCTTCACGCGTGGTGGCGACGACGCCCGCGACCTCTTGGTATTGATAGAGAACTTTGCCGACGGCGAGAACCATCTGCTTGTCGTATCCGTGAAAGGTCGGAATCCAGGCGAGTCCCGCCCCGGCCAGGTCCTCGGCCGTCAACACGGCTTTCACGCCGGGGACGGCCAGCGCTGCGGTTTTGTCGATCTTCACGATGCGCGCGTGCGGGTACGGGCTGTGCACGAGCGCCATGTAGAGCATGTTCGGAAGCACGATGTCGTCGACGAAGCGGCCCCTGCCTTGAATGAGGCGCGGGTCCTCTTTGCGCTTCATCGATACGCCGAGCGCGTGGCGTTCTTGCGGGACTTCCGGTGCGATCGCCATTCCTGGACTCTCCTACGAAGCGACGGGTTCGGCTTCGGCGGACATCTCCGCCGCGGCCTGTTGCACTGCTTTGACGATATTGTTGTATCCGGTGCAGCGGCACAGGTTGCCGGCGATTCCCTCGCGGATTTCTTGCTCGCTCGGGTTCGGATTGTGCTCGAGCAGCACCGAGGCAGTCATCAGCATGCCGGGAGTACAGTAGCCGCACTGCAAGCCGTGAGCGTCCCAAAACGCTTGCTGGAGCGGGTGAAGCTTTCCGCCCTTCGCGAGGCCCTCGACGGTCGTGATCTCATGGCCGTCGGCCATCACTGCGAACATCGTGCACGACTTGACGGCTTGCTTACCGTCCAAGGCGACGACGCAGACGCCGCAGCTCGAGGAGTCGCAGCCGACGTGCGTGCCGGTAAGCCCGAGCTCCTCGCGCAAAAAATACGCGAGCAGCGTTCGCGGTTCGACGTCCCTTTCATAGGCCGTGCCGTTGACGGTGACGTTGATCTTCACTTCGAAACCTCCACGCCCAGACGCTTGAACGTTTTCTCCAGGGCCCGCCCGACGAGCACGCCTGCCATGTCCTTCTTGTACTCGACCGAGCCGCGCCCGTCGGCGCCCGGATCCGATTTCTTGCGCGCTAAATCCGCGGCGGCGCGGATCAGTTCGCGGCTCGGCCGCTGACCGACCAGAGCTCGCTCGGCATCGGCAACCCGCGTCGCCTGCGGACCAGCGGCGCCGAGCGCGATCCCGGCCGCGGCGATGCTTCCGTCGGCAGCGAGCGCGATGACCGCTGCCGCCGATGCCGTTGCGAAATCGCCGACCTTTCGCTCGATTTTAAAATACGCGCCCGACGTGCGTGCCGCGGGCGTCGGGAAGCGAACTTCGATCGCCATCTCGCCGTCGGCTAGAGAGGTCGTGTAGGAATCGACGAGATAGTCGTCGATCGCTACGATCCGTTCGCCTTTTGGACCGCGCACGACGAGCTGGGCTCGCGCGGCGAGCGCGGCTACGCCCCAGTCGCCGGCCGGATCGTTGTGGCAGAGACTTCCCACCACGGTGCCCATCTGCCGGACGACCGGATCGGCCACGACGGCCGCGACGTCGCCGAGCAGATGATAGTTCGAAGCGATCAGCGGCGATCGTTCGAGCGCGAAGTCGCGCGTGCGCGCCCCGATGGCGAGCGTTCCGTTCGCTTCTTTGATATAGGCTAGTTCCTCGATCGGATTGATGTCGACGAGAACCGCCGGCCGCGCCAACCGGTAACGCATCGCCGGAATGAGACTCTGGCCGCCGGCCAACACGCGCGCGTCGGCGCCGTGTTGCGCGAGCGCTGCGAGCGCCTCTTGTGGTGAACGAGCCCGCACATATTCGAACGCTGCTGGGAACACTCACGCCTCCAAACTGTGTACACTTCGGGAAGGGCCTTCGGGCGGCCGTACCCAAGTCCTGCGATGGAACTTTCTGCTTCTTCTCCTTGCGCGGAGACCACTCTAATAAGTTTTGGATTGTGAACGCATCCGAACGAATCGCCGCAATCGTCCTCGCCGCAGGCGCGTCGAGCCGGATGGGCGCGCACAAACTATTGCTGCATTTGGAAGGTCAGAGCTTGATCCGGCGCGTCGTAAACGCAGTTCGCGAGGTTCCGATCGCCGACGTCGTCGTCGTTACCGGTTACAACCATCGCGCGCTCGAAGCGGAATTGTCGGATATACCAGTGCATTTCGCACTTAACCAGGACTATTCGCAAGGCATGGGCACGTCGTTCGCGGCGGGCGTGCGAGCGCTCGACTCGGGCATCAGTGCTGCCCTCTTCGTGCTGGCAGACCGGCCGTTCGTCAGCGTTGCCGACTATCGCCGGCTCATCGACGCATACCGTGCCGGCGACAGCGCCCTGGTCGCGGGACGCTACGGCGAAGTGATCGCCCCGCCGCACGTGGTCGCTCGCCGTCTGTTCCCGCGCGTCGGCAACGACGGAATCGGCATACGTCCCTTGCTTGAGGAGCTCGGCGCTGCGGCCACGCTGATCGACTTTCCGGAACGCGCTTTGCTCGATATCGACGAGCCGGCGGACCTCGAACGCGCCCGCGCGCTTCTCCGCAACGTGACGGCACCATGAAGCGCGCATCGGACGTCACGCGCGTCCGCGTCGTCGAACACCTCCACTCACGTCTGCGCAGAATGATCGTGAGCGGCAAGTATCCGCCGGGCGCCGTTCTTTCCCAGGTTCAGTTGGCGAACATGCTCGGCGTCAGCCGGACTCCGCTGCGCGAAGCGATGCGCCGGCTCGAAGCCGAAGGGCTCATCGATGCCGAACAGAATCAGCGCGCGCGCGTCGCGAGCGCCGATGCGGAAGGCCTTGACGTCCTCTTTACGGACCGGATTCTGCTCGAAGCGATGGGCATCAAGGTAACGGTTCCGAAACTCACCGAGATCGACCTCAACGGGCTGCTTGCGTCGGCAACCGCACTGCGGCTCGCCGCCGAAGCGGGCAACGCCGGTCCGGCCGATCGAGCGCGGCGCGCGTTTCACCGCCAGCTCGTCTCGCGCGCGGGACGCCGCCTGCGCGAAAAGATCGGCGAACAATTCGACCGCTGCGAACGACACCGCAAGCACTTCGCGCCGCTCGAAGCGGTCACAACCGAGAGCTATGCCGCAATCTCGGGCGCCTGCATCGCGCGGGACCCCGCCGCGGCGGTGCGTCACGTCGCACGCCTCGAGACGGCACTCGCGCGCCGCACGCTGCACGCCCTCCAGCCTCGCTACGATCCCGTCGCGATCGGCGTCGCCCTGCAGATGCTCGACCGTGCGTGACGTTCTCGGCGCGATCGAAAGCTGGCGCGGGACCGGCTTGCGCGTCGCCGCCGCGACGGTAGTCGCAGTCCAGGGCTCGGCACCGCGCGACCCCGGCGCAGTTCTCGCAGTAAGCGAAAGCGGCGAAGTCGCGGGGTCGGTCAGCGGCGGATGCGTCGAGGGTGCGGTCGTCGAGGAGGCGCGCGACGTGCTCGCCACCGGCCGCCCGCGGCTCGTCTCGTACGGCATTAGCAACGAAGACGCCGAGGGTCACGGCCTGACCTGCGGCGGCACCATCCGCGTGTTCGTCGAGCTCGTCGATTGGTGAAGCGGTGAGACTCTTCGAGCGCTTCGCCGCTGCTTTGCGCGCGGAGGAACCGGTCGCGCTCGCGACGCGACTCGACGGCAGCCGCGCCGGCGCGAAGCTACTGGTTTTCGAGAGCGATAGCGACGGCGATCTCGGATCCCCGGGCTTGAACTACGCCGTCGTGCAGGAAGCTCGCGCGCTTCTGCAAAGCGGCGGAACCGCGATTCGCTCGTTCGGAGAGGACGGCGAACCCGTCGAGGACGCGGTCCAGCTCTTTATCGAATCATTCGTCGCAAAGCCCGACATGTACGTCTTCGGGGCGCTCGATTTCTCGCGGGCGGTGACCCGGCTCGCCAAGTTTCTCGGCTATCGGGTGACCGTCGTCGACGCGCGGCCCGTCTTCGCTACGAGAGCGCGGATTCCGGATGCCGACGAGGTCGTCGTCGCCTGGCCCGACGAGTTCCTCGAGCGCGCCCCGGTCAGCGCGCGCACGGCGCTCGTCGTATTGACGCACGACGTGAAATTCGACATCCCCCTTCTGACCGTCGCGCTACGCACGAACGCCGGATATATCGGGACGATGGGCAACCGCGCTACCCACGAGAACCGTCTCGAGAAACTGCGTGAGGCCGGCGTCGAGGAATCTCAACTTTCTCGCATCAGCGGGCCGATCGGACTCGACATCGGAGCGCGGACGCCCGAAGAAACGGCGATCTCGATCGCCGCGGAGTTGATCGCGGTACGCTCCGGACGCCGGGGCGGCCGGCTGCGCGACAGTACGCTGCCGATCCACGGAAGCGTGCTATCGCAAGCGAGCGAATTTCGCTAAGGCCGAATTCCGCAGGGCGCTCAGGGTACGGCGACCGGTATCGTGTTCGACGTTACCGTCGCGTACGGTTTCTGCGGAGTCCCAGGGATAGCGCCGGCTCTAAAAAGTGTCGCCGTTACGTGCACCCAATAGTTCCCCGGCCCGGCCTCTCCAACGCACGCGTATGCGCCCACCGGATCCAAACTACGCGCTCCGGGCGGTAGAAGCATGTGTTCACGGGTTGGTGTTGGCGCCGGCGTCGGTGACGGGGTCGGTTCTGGAGACGGAGTTTGATTGGGACTGTAACTGCTTCCGCTCACCATTCCGACCGAACCTACGATCGGAGGCTGAAAGCACGGATAGCTCTTGCCGGAAGACTCTGTGACGATCACCACGGCGCCATATCTCGACGGCATCAGATCGAGCGTCGCCTTACCGACGTTCTTGGTAACGATGCGAATCGTAGTGACGACACGACCATATTCTTGCCGCTTTACAGCGAATATCCCGATCTCAACGCCATTTTGCGGCGTTCCAAACGACACCGGCTCATCAGCGAGGGAAAGGGCGCAGAGTGCTCCGACGAAGACCGAAGTAATTATGAGAATGCGAGCTGGCGCGCAGTGACCGTGTATTAGCGTTCCGCTCACGGAGTCACAGTAAATGTCGTGCTTGCCGTAAGGCCTCTAATGGTTATGTCTTTGTCGGCCTCGCGTGGCGGGAAGGCGTTTACCAGAAACGATATGGCTAGCGTGTACGTCCCGGGCGCGAGCTGCCAGTCGTGCTCTATCGTATCGTCACGGATGTCCATAATCTGGCCATCAAAGAAATAACTGTGAGTCGAACTTCTTCCTAAGTCTTTGTTTGGAACGTTCCTCCGTACGATGGACCCTCTCCCGTCGTATAGTTCCGCATTACTCTCAGCAGTGAATTCTAGCCAAACGATTACGATCGAATCGCCAGAGAAATTGCCGAGCCACACGGTGTACGGGATCGCCGACCCGCGCGGAAAAGACCGCGCCGGCATTGTTACCCCTACGCGAATCGCTGGCGCTGCTAGACCCCAGGGACCAGCCGGAGCTGGGGTGCCATGGCCCGTGATCTCAACCAGCATCGTATTCGATTGGAGCGACGTTTCGAGGGGCGCTTCGCTACCCGCCTCTGTATACTTGACCACGGCAAGCGCGGTTATATAATAGCGACCCTTCGAAATGACAAAGCAAGTGAGGGGAGCTGTCCGTTGTTCAGTCCGAACGGCTCCCGGAAGAATTACTGGCTGCGGGACTGAAAAATCCGAAACTGCACTTGCTTCGCCGCATCGCGGGCTTGCGTAGGCCACAGTCTTTCCGTTGGCATCATGCGCGGATAGTATTGTGGCCGGCCAAACTAAAGGAACCCTCAGCGGCTTCTGTCCGGTATTCTTGACCTGGATAGTAATCGGCATCGACGATGCGGTCGAGTCGAAGCTTCTTGCTGAGACGATTCTAAGGGCCAGTCCGCCCGCCGAAGGCCCGAACTCGCCGTTCGGGTCTCCTTTCGAAGCAGCGGACCTAGGGACCAACAGAAACACTGCGGCAACCGCGATGGCAAAGAACTTCCATCTCCGCATGTCGCCGTTCTTTCGATTTGCCGCCGCGAAGCCCCGCACGGTGGCGCGCGCTCCAGCATAACGCACGAAACGATTCCGCGACAGGGTCGCAGCCACGGCCATTAGCCCTACGAAGCGGCGCGCTTCGTCGCGAGCTAAGGCGCCGGCGCAATCGTCATGCGCGATGAAGCCGTCCGCCCGAATTCCTCGGGCGCGTATTGGAGTGAGACGCGCGCGCCGGGCCAGATGAAATCTCCCGGCGTCACCGAGCGAACGAGGTAGTGGAAAGCATAGACGCCGGCCGGCAGGTGGGCCGCAAACCCGAGCACGTGATCGCGGTAGATCTCCTGGTAGTCGAGTTCCCAACTGCTTTGGGCCGCCTCGTAATACTTCGTCGAGATGGCGAAGCTCGAATCGATCGCCTCGAGCCCTCCCGGCAGGGGATCGTCGACGACAACGTTTTCGAGCGCGTGATCGGTCGTTACGCGATCTTCGATGTCGTAGACCTTGGCCGCCGAGAGCGACGGCGCCGAGGGCGTCGCGAGCCCGAAGGAGGCCAGAACCGGGGCGCTTCCGGCCGCCCGGACGAAGCGGTCGATGCGGATTCCGTTGTAGATGCCCGGCGTGTCGACCAAGACGCCGTAGCGCAGGCCGACGACGAAATGCAGCGTGCCTTTACCGCTCTTCGAGAGGCCGACCTCGCTGCTGCCCTTCGGCAAACGTGCCATGGGGATCGACTGCTGAACCGAGGTTTTTCCGTAACCGCGGAACTGCGCCGAGATCGTCGTTTCGCCCACGCGTGCCAGCGCGTCGAAATCCGGCGGCGACGTTTGGGTGTGCGCGTAGATCAGCAGCGCGTTCATCGCCTCGGCGTCGTCGCAAAGACACGGCCAGCGCCCGTCGTGCCGCGCGCCCAAGAGCGCGCTCAAGGCGCGATCGACGTCCTCGCCCGGCGAGCCCGATTCGACGAGGAGCGAGAGCATTTGGGATTGTCCGGCGACGAAGGTCTCGTCGAAATCGCCGAGTGTATTAACCGTCGCGTTCCGCCCGGTGAACGTCACCTGTTCGAGCAGCTTGTCGCGCAAGGCCAGCCCTCGCGTCCGCCAATCCGGGAGCGCCAGCAGCAGCCGCGCGAGCTCGATCTGTTCGTAGTAGCTCAGGTCCGCACGTTGCGCAAAGATCTCGGGCAGGTAGTCGTCCCGCTTCTCGCCGAGAAAGACCAGCGTCTCGAGAGCCTCAAGCCGCGCTTCGGTTCTGCAGGTGCGATCGTTCTTTCCGCAATCCTCGTCCGGATCTGCCAGTCGCGCGGCCAAGAAGCGGCGCACGCGCCGGAGGTCCGGTCCGACGTCGAATCCGGCTCGCTGCGCTTGGTACAGCTGCGTCGCGATGAAGGCGGTCGAGAAGAGCTCGCTGCTCTGCGCGCCCGGCCACTCGGCGAAACCGTCGTCCGGCAGGCTCAGCGTGCGCAGCGCGTCGAGATCGTCGTTCGCAATCTTGCGCAAGCCTTTCGCCCGCGCTGAATCGATACCGTAGATCTTTCCGAGTTCGAGCGTATCGGCCGCGATCGCGATTCGCGAGGCCAGCGCGACGGCAAAGGGCGGACGCTGCTCGTCGAGCACGCGCGACGGCTCGACCGCGTCCGCCAGCAGCGTGCTGGCCAACGTCACGTCGAGCCCTCCCATGTTCATGGGAAACTGCGGCACGATGTTGATCGCGACCGTTGCCCGATCGGTCGTCGTCCCGGTTTGAACGGTTGATTCCGTGACCGCTTCGGTTCCGACCGTTACCGGGACGGCGAACGCGTCAGTGTTTGGGCCGAGCTTCGTGGAGATCGTCGCACGTCCGTCCTGCGGACCCGTGACCAGCACGTCGAACCGAAACGCGTTGTTGAGCGCTTCGGTTTGGCCCTTCAGCAGCTTCTGCGTCGAACGTTCGTCGCCGTCGATGAAGACGAGATCTCCCGCCAGCTTCGCGTCGATCGCGTAGTTGCCGCCTTTGCGGGCGACGTCGGTCACCGCGACGCCGGCCGAGAAGCGGTCGCCGGGCCGCGCAAACTGCGGCAGAATGGGATTCGTGACGAGCGCCTTCGTGGCGATGAAGGTCGTCTCGGCGTTGCCGAAGCGAGCGTCCTTACTCAGCGCGAGCGCCATGACGTGCCAGCTCGTGAGATCGTCGGGAACGTTAAAGTTCGCGCCGGCGGTACCGTCGGGTCCCGTTCGAAGAGCGCCGTTCCAGTAGGCCAGCGGCTTGAAGAGCGTGCGGACGCGCGTGCCGGCGGGCCCCGCCATGCTACCGCCGCCGAACCCAAAGCCCTTATCGACGAAGCGCTTCTCCGTAACGAGGGTCACGTCACGCCGGTTGTCGGCGAAACTGGTCGATATCGGCTGGCTCGCGTAGACGATCTTGACCAGGTCCGGAAAGCGGTAGCCGCTCAGTTGCAACACTGCGTCGTCGACGACCGCCAGCACGACCTCACCCTGCACGGGCTTGCCGGCGGCATCGCGCAGCCGCACGCTGACTCGCTGCGCACCGCCGGGTTCGACCGTAGCCCGCTGCGCGAGGACCTTGACCTGCAGGTACTTTGCGTCGAGATTGACGTCAAAAGGTTGAAAACCTAGGCTGGCGAGCTTGTCAAGTCCAGCCGGTACGCCTTTTGCAAGCGAGCTGCCGCGCCGCACGAGTAGCGCCTCCACCGCTGCATTCGGCAGCATCTCGGGCGTTACGGTGAAGCGCACTTGCGGCGCGCTGCCATGGACGCGAATGCTCTTTTGATAGAGCACGCCATGCCGCACCACTGCAAAGAATAGATCGGCGTCGGCGTAGGGTGACTCGACGAGCGCGGTCGCGACGTCGCCGGGCCGATAGGTTTGCTTGTCGAGCTTGACCGTGAGATAGCTCTCATCGGACGGCCCCCAGTCGCTGCCACCCGGACCCGTCACCCAGAGCATCGAGTCCGTCGCGGTCACGTCGTCCTTCGCGCCGTCGAAGTTCGCGCGGATGCGATAGATCCCGGACTTATCCGGCGTCAGCGCAACGCTCTGCGGACTCGTGCCCGAGACGGCATCGGCTTGCGCCACGTCGACATAATGTACGGCCTCGTGAGGCGTCTCGCTGCCGGCGACGAGCTGCGTCGCGCTGATCGTCTGACGGCGCTGCAGAACCAAATGCACGTGCTCGCCGTCGAGCGCCTTCCCTGCCGGATCGCTCACGATCAGCGCGATCTTGTATGGTGTGCCGGCCTGCGCGAGAAAATCACCGCGCAGACCGATCAATTTTTCGCTCGGCAGCGCGGTGAACTGTTTGCTCGCCGAAACCGAGAGGTTCGACGCGTCGGTCGTCTCGGCGTCGACCTGGTACATCGTCGCGAACGGGAGGTCGTTGCCGGCTTGAACCGCGATGCCGGCTTTCCCAGCGGCGTCGACGGTGACGTCCTTTTGAAGCACGTCACTGGAGAGGGTGGGTTCTTCTTCGGGATACCACCAGATGCGCCCGAAACTGAATGCGTCCCACCCCTTTGGATTAAAATTCGCGCGGCTGCGAGTCACGTAGAACTTCGTCGTCCCGCCTTCCACCGGCGCACCGAACAGGTAGGTGCTCGTCGAAGCTGCGTTCACGGTCGCACCGGCAGCAACGGTTTGGGCGTCGAGCTCGAGCGCGACCTTGAAATTCGGCGGCTTGAATTGCGCTACTTGAAACGAACCATCGATCTCTTCGCCGTTCGATGCTTTGGCCGTTATTGCATAATAGCCGGTCGCCGCGCGCTTTCCCACGGTCCATCCAATTGCGAACGCACCGAACGGATCGAGCGCCTTCGAGCCGAGCGCCGTCGTCTTGCCGTTGGGATCGGTTATCGTCACGGCGTACGTGGCGGCGCCGCCGCGCGCGAGCTTCCCGTTCGTTTCGAAGTACCCGATCGCACTGAACTCGGCGCGCTCGCCGGGTTGATAGAGTTGCCGGTCGCAAACGATCGTGCCGCGCGAGTTCGGTGCGCCGGCAGACCAGCCGGTCCCGACGCCCGCGTAGTCGCTCCACTGCCGCGTGCGCACGAATCCCCAATCCTTCCCGTCGTGAGCGATGACGAGCAGCTCGGGCGGCGCCGACGCGCTCGTCGCGGTGCTCGCACAGCGCGCGAAAGCGGCGCGGTCGAGCCTCAAGGTGCCGTCGGGACCTGTGGTTCCCGACGCACACGGCGGCTGCGACGCATCGACGTTCGGCTTTGCGATTCGGTCGAGCAACGATTCGTAGATCTCGACCTTCGCGTCCGGTATCGGCGAGCCGTCGGAAAGATGTGCGAGGCGCACCATCCCTCCCTCCGGGAACCACTGCGCGAACGCACCGACGTTGGTGAGTTGCACGAAGCCGAGGATCTGCGTGCCCTTCTTTAACTTTCCCCGTTCGATGTGCGAGAGGGCAGTCTGCGCCTCTATCCCGTAGGCGAGCATTCCGGTGGCGCCGCCGAGTTTTTCGCGCAACGGGATCGGCGTGTCGACGGGCTCGTTCCGGCGCAGAACGGCCTGCTGCATCGGCCAGTGTTCGGGCGGCGGCAAGTGATTCAGCGCCGATTGGTCGTTTGCAAAGTCGAGGGTCACGAGCATCTTCGGATCGATCGTCCGGAACGCGCTGCGGTAGTGCCGCTCCGGGAGGTTCGTCGTCGTGACGTTGAGCGCGATGTCGCTGCCGGCGGGGAAAATACTCAAACCTGACGGCGCCCAAAGGTCCGGCAGCAAATCACCCGTGTCGAACGTGCCGCTCTCCGGGTGGTCGAGACTTTGGCCGAACACGTCCTTCGCGCCGGCCGCAACGCTCAAGGTGTAGTGCGTGGCCGGCGCCAGCGCATACTCGTTGACTTCGATCGCGAGCTTGTCGTCACTCAAACGCGCCAGCGGAACGCCGCTCAGCGGCGCGGGCGATACGCTCAGAGCCTTAAGCGCACTGTCCTCATCAAGCGGGTTCGAGAACGTCAACTGCGGCGGACCGGTGACGAAACGGCCGGTTTCTCCGAGAATCTCGGGGTTGTAGCTGGTGACGGTCTCGAGTGCGAGCGGTCCGTGCGTCCGGAAGTACGCGGAAAGCGTTTGACTCGAAGGCAGGTTCCCGCGGAGCGGCATCACGCCGGGCGACACCGTCAAGCGGTATTTCGTCTGCAGCGCCAGATCGCTCTTCGGGACGAGCTGATACGCGAACGTTTCCTCCGCTTGGGCGGCTCCAGGCGGTTCGAACGATGAGGGCGATGGGCTGGGTGCGGGGGCGATTTCCAACTCGACGGGCGACTCGCGCGAATCCGCCACCCCGATGCGCGCGTGTGCTAGGAGCGACGCCGTATCGAGTTCGACGTTTGAGTCGATCTCGATCACGGGCCTGGCTTCCACCGGCGGCTTCTCGTCCTCCGGCGCCTGAGAGACTCCGGTACCGGAGGCCGATAGCGCGAGCGGCTCCGTCGTAAACGTCCAAGCGTAGTCGGCCGCGAGCGCGTTGTTCTTGCGATCTTTGAGTCCCGCGGCCAACGTCACTCGGAAGCGCGTCGCTTTCGGCAGCGGAGCGTCGCCGGCGAAACCGACCATTTGCGGAGTCCAAACCGTGAAACGGCCGGGGAGCTGCGGAGCGAGGCGGAAGTGAGCCACGAGATCGGTGCGATCGGCCGACTCGAGCTGTTCGAGCGGAACGAGATTGTTCTCGAAACGCACCAAGATCTGCGCACCGGACTTCGTCTCACCGCGCGGCGAGATCGACGTAATCCAGGCGGGCAGCGGTTGAGCGGTCACGGGCTCGACGGTAGCGAGCGGTTGAGGCTTTTTTCCCGGCGGGGCGCTGCACGCACTTGCAGAAAGCGCAAGTACCGCACCTAAAACGTACAAAGCCGACGCTCGCATGACGCCCATCCTTCGAGGCAGACTTCACAACAACGTCAGCCGATACATTGTGACGGCGACGGTCGTTGCGGGCTTGGCCCTGATCGCGTTCCAGCAGCGACCGGTCCTGCCCGCCGATCTTCCACGCGAGGCAGGTGCTCTCGAATTCGTCGATCGCAACGGCCTCCGCTTGGGAACCGTCCTCGGACGCGACGAGCGCCACACGATGTCGGTTCCGCTCGAGCGGATCGCGCCCGTCTTTCGCGCAGCCGTCGTCGCCGCCGAAGACCGCCGCTTTCTCGAGCACGGCACCCTCGATGTGCCTTCCGCGGTTCGCGCCGGCGCGCTCGGCCTTATCGGCCACCGGTTCCCTCACGGCGCATCGACGCTCTCGATGCAGCTCGGCCGGCTCGTGAACCCGGTACCGGATTCGCCCCTCGGCAAACTCCACGAGATCCTCTTCGCGAACCGGCTCGAATTCGGAATGAGCAAGAACGCGATTCTCGAGGCATACGCCAATCGCGCTCCGATGGGTTCGAACCTGTACGGCGTCGAGGCTGCCTCGCGGACCTACTTCGGCACGCATGCCGACGAGCTGGACCTCGCGCAGGCCGCTCTCCTCGCGGCGCTTCCAAACGATCCGGTGAGGCTCGATCCCTATCGGCACCGCGCGGCCCTCGAGGTGCGACGCCGCTTCATCTTGCAGCGCATGCTCGCCTGCGGTTTCATCGCGCAAGGCGAGGCCGAGAACGCCGCTCGCGAGCGCGTCGTCGTGCTGCCGCGGAGGCTCGGCATCGTCGCCGCGCCGCATTTCTTGTTCGCCATCGCTCGGACCGTGCCGGCCGACCGCGAGCGCGTACGCACGACGATCGATCGTCCCCTACAGCTCTTCGTCGAAGCGCAGGTGCGTGCGGTCGTCGCGGCGCTCGGCGCGAACGACGTCCGCGACGCGGCGGCTATCGTCATCGACAATCGCACGGCGCAGGTCCTCGCCTATGCCGGCTCACCTGACTACTTTTCCGACGCGGACTTCGGCCGCAACGACGGCGTCTTGGCGCTTCGTCAACCAGGCTCGGCGCTCAAACCGTTCTTGTACGAACTCGCGCTCGAGCGGCGCGCGATCAGGCCGGCCACGATTCTCGCCGACGTTCCAGTCGCCTATGCGCTGCCCGATGCGAGACTCTATCGTCCGAGCGACTACTCCGAGCACTTCGCCGGTCCGGTGCGCGTACGCATCGCTCTGGCCGACTCGTTGAACGTTCCCGCAGTCCGTGTGCTCGAACGCGTGGGCGTCCAGGCGTTTTTGGACCGGCTGCACGAACTCGGTTTCAGCGAGCTCCAAAAGCCGGCTTCGTACTACGGGCTCGGACTCACGCTTGGCGGCGGAGAAGTCAGCTTATACGAACTAGCGCGCGCCTATCTGGCGGCCGCGCGCGGAGGCGCTGCAGTCGATCTCGTGAGCAGCCTCGACGCTCCGCCCGCGCCGCAAGCGCTGCCCGGCGACCCCGCCTGGGCTCTCGTAACCGACATTCTCGCCGACGATCATGCGCGCGCGGCGGCCTTCGGCACGCACTCGATCCTCTCGCTGCCGTTTCCCGCCGCCGTTAAAACGGGGACCTCCTCGGACTTCCGCGATACTTGGACCGCAGGTTTCTCGCGCGACTACACCGTCGCGGTCTGGGTCGGCAACTTCGATGGTTCGCCGATGCGCGGAATCAGCGGCGTGACCGGTGCGGCGCCCCTCTGGAGCCGCATCATGCTTCACCTTCACGAAGGGCGCGAAGCGCGAGCCTTCGATCCGCCCCGCGGCTACGTTCGGCGAGCCATTTGCGCCGAAACGGGGACGCGTCCGTTTCCCGGGTGCCGCGCCAGCGTGCTCGAGTGGCTCGATCGTGGCGACCTTGCAGCCTACGTGCGGACGCAACCGCGGGCGCTCGACGACGAATACGATACCTGGCTCGCGGCGCAGCCGGTGCGGGCCGGCCTCGTCACGCGCATCCTGTTTCCACGCGACGGCGACATCTTCGTGCTCGAGCCCGGCGTCGCAAATCAAGCCTTGAAATTCGAGATCGGCGGGCGCGATGTGGCCTCCGCGCGCGCGTTCGTAAACGGAACCCCTTTGACGCGCTCAGGCCATGACTATCTCTGGCCGTTGCGGCTCGGCACCTTCGAGTTGCGCGTTCGCTCGCGTGCCGGCGAAAGCCGCGCGCGCTTCAGGGTCGTAGCGCCGGCACCGCGGCGCTACGGCTTCACGCTTGCGGCGTCCCGCCCAAGCTCCGCAGAAACGCGCTGAACGCGTCCCAATTCGCCTGCGCTCCGCTCGGATCGCGATCGACGCGCAACGTGGACGCGCCGTGTATTCCGGCCGAGGGCACGTAGTCGACCTTCCGCGTGCTCGGAATGACCGCGTAAATCGAGCGCCCCGCTTGGATTTCGGTCGCGTCGCTCGATGAGTCGATGAAGACCGGCACGTGGATCTGTCGCGCGGCAGCATGCACCGCGTTCTTGTCGCTGAGATATTCGTTCGGCGAGAAAGCGGCGACCGCCGCAACGTCGTGTGGGTGACGTGCGGCCAACAGGAAGACGAGCGCGGCCGAATAGCTGCTGCCCACGATATAGATCGGGACACCGGAGTGCGTTCGTTTCGCCCACAGAAGCGCTGCTTCCATGTCCGGAAGCGCCTTCATGTAGTCGCTGACGCTGGCGCCAAGGTGCTCGACGGTCTCGTTGCCGGGCACGTAGAGGTTCCCGCCCGAGCGCTGATCGATCGCGAGGACGTTCATTCCAAGCTCGGCGATGCGCGGCGCGATCGGGTCGTATTCGGTCTTGCTCGAACCGGCCTGGTGAAAGAGCAACACGACGGGAGCGTGCGCGGTCGCCGTGGGGTAACTCCGGGCGTAGACCTTCACGCCGTCCGAAGCGGTCAGCACGAGGCTCGAACCGGAAGGAGCTAAGGGCGGAACGAGGCCCATCCCGGCGATCAACGCGAGCGCTCGCAGCATGCGGGCGGCTTCGCGCCGCACGACCTGCGTTCCGCCGCGAGCCCGCGGAGTTTAGCGGACGCTAAAGCTCAGTCCGCGCGGCTTCAGCGGGATCCCGCTGACGGGCGCGGCGCTGGAATGACTGATACGCTCCACGTCGTGGTCGGTTTCTAGCGAGCGGGGCCGCTCGAGCGGACGAACCTTCTCGGAATAGCGGATCGGTTCGGGCGCAGGCCCCGGGTAGCGCACGGGGTCGAGTTCGCGCTCGGCATCCAGGCGCGGCAATTCGGCCCGATATGACTGTCCCGGCGCAGCCTCGTCGCTGCGGTACATGGGAGCGGTGGGTTCCTCGATGCGATAGGCCGGCGCCGCGGGCTCTTCGACGCGGTAGGTGGGTGCCGCTTCGAGATGCACCGGGTGCAGCTCCGGCGGGTTCGGGCGCGCGATGCGCGGGAGATCGTATTCCGGGACGGCCTGCAAGATCGGCGCGGCCGGCACCGCAGCGACGGGCGGGGCAGGCGCGGCTGCGACCGGACCCGGCGAGACTTCTCCTTCGATCGATTCGAGCGTGTGCTGAACGAGCCGGTCGACGAATGCATCGAAAGGCGCGCGCACGGCGCGGCCCGTCGAACTGCCGACAGGCACGAATTCGATCGAAGCCGTCGTGAAATCCGCGCTGATGTCGAAGTCCAGGATCTCCTCGACGTTTTCGAACACGTTCGGATTCGACTCGTGATTGAAGCGGCCGGAACCGTCAACGCCGATGCGCATGCGGCTTCCATCGAACATCGCGAGTATCAGCGTGATCTCGCCGGCGCCCTTCGAACCTTCGGCCCCGAGATCGGCGAAGCGCGAACCCGAAACGGGATCGAGGTTCGTGAAGAAGTCGTCAAGCCTCGCCCTGAGGTAGCTCTGCAGACGCAAGATCGTGCCGACCCGGTCGGCACGCACTTCCAAAAGGCGTTCGCGGGCGGCGACGATCCGGTCAAAATTCTGCCTGAGCACAGCGTTCATCGGGAGCATCCTCTAACGTGTTCCATCGTACTTTAAATCTCGGGTGGAACCGCCCGCGGCTCCTGTGAAACCGGGCCCGTGGACCCAAACCATGATCCAGCGCACGCCCGCCTCAGCCGGCTCCCGTGCGTGGGCGCACGAGCGGCAGTCCATCCTTGTCGAAGTGCGCGCCGGTCAGCCAGCGGATAAAGTACTCGTAACTCGCGTAGCCCGCTTTGACCCGGTTCGCGTGCAGGTACGCGTTGTACGCCGTGCGCTGAGCGCGCGCGACCGTGGGGTTGGTTTGCCTCGCGTAGCGTTTGCGAATCGCTTCCACGTCCCCGGCCGCGAGCGCCGACAGCTGGTGCGTGACGTGGACGTTGGAAGGCAAGTTGAACCAGGTCAAAAGCCAGCCCGAATACCGGAAGAGCGGATCGTCCGAGTTGGTGCACGCCAAGACCGCGATCAGGTTCGCCTCGGACTCGTCGGCAAAACCTGCCAAATGCGCCCACTCGTGCGCGTAAACGGCGGGACGCTCGTACGCCGAAAGGGTGGCATCGACATTGAGCTCGTGCGTCCACGGATCCATGAAACCGTCGCTTCCCGAGGCGACCATCAACAGCTGGAAAATAGTCGGCTTGATCGGCGGCGCCGCGAACGAAGCGTCGTCGCCCAGACGGTGGATCGCCGCTCCGAAGGTGGGCGCGAGCCGCGTTCCCATTTGCGAGACCGTCGGCACCGTGACTCCGTGCGCGGCTTCGGCATTCGCATTGAGTTCGTCAACCACACGGTCTGCAAACTTGGCGACTGAGTCTTCGTTCGTGCGGGCGTTATCGACGATGATCTTCGACGCGGCCGGCACGCGATCGTAGCTGTACCCCCAGGCCACCGTGAACCAGATGAAGACGAGCGCCAACAAAGCGGCCGTACGCAGCAACGCCGCGACGATGACTGCAGGCTTGCGGCGGCGCAGTGCGTCGCGCGTCGTGTCGAACAGCCAAAGCGCGAGCGTGACGAGCAACACGATAATCAGTGCGTCCCCTACCGAAAACGGCAAGGGCTGAAAAATCCCCCGGATCGCTCCGTCGATATGGGGGTAGTATCCATTGGAGTAGTGCCGCTCAATCCAAACCGGCGACGGCACGAGATACCGCAGATCGACTGCGACGATGATCGCCACGATGTCGGCGAACGCCAGCGCATACCCCACGAGGGTTCGCTTCGGTTCGCGCCTTGCGTCGCCCCTCACGAGGGCGCGGCTCGAGCGCATTCGAACCGCTCGAAATGCTGCGCGCTGCGGTCGTCATCGCTCTCATCGGCTACGAGTCGCCGGCCTTTCTCGTGGTGCGCCGGGCCGCGCACCTGCGACGGAACCCGGGCGAAATCGCCTTTCCCGGCGGTTTGGTCGACGACGCCGACGCGGGAGCGGAGGCGACCGCACTTCGCGAGTTCGAAGAAGAGCTCGGCGTGCCGCGCGAGCGGGTTCGCGTCGTCGACCGGCTCGACGATGTCGAAACGCTCGCGTTGTCGGTGACCGTAACGCCGTTCGTCGGGACCATTGCACCGCCGGTGTCGATCGAAATCGACGCGCGCGAGATCGCAAGCGTGCACGAGGTTCCGCTCCGGGCGTTGTACCTTCCGGGAGCCCTGCACCACGGAACCGAGCCGGTCGAGCGTGGCGGAAAGCGCTACGACGTCCCCACCTGGCTCTTCGATTTCGAGGGGCTGCACATCTGGGGCGCTACGGCGCGCATCCTCGAATCGTTCCTGCGACGCTATCCGGAAATCGCGAGCGTCCCGCGCCCCGAGAAGGTTTAGGCGGGTAGATCCTTCGGGCGGTCGGCGTAGATCAGCGTCGGCTGTTCTTTCTTGTCGATGACCTCTTTGTTGATGACGCACTTCTTCACGCCTTGCATCGACGGAAGATCGTACATCACGTCGAGCATCACTTCTTCGAGGATCGAGCGCAGGCCGCGGGCTCCGGTCTTGCGCGACTGGGCCTTGATGGCGATCGCGATGAGCGCTTCCTTCGTGAAGGTGAGATCGACGCCGTCCATCCCCATGATCTTCTGGAACTGACGGACGAGCGCGTTGCGCGGTTCGACCAAGATCCGGCGCAGCGCCAGTTCGTCGAGCGCGTCGAGCGTCACGACGATCGGCAAACGGCCGATGAACTCGGGGATGAGGCCGAACTTGAGCAGATCCTCGGGCATCAGCTGCTGCAGCAGTCGCCCGACCTTCTGATCGCGTTTCGACTCCGGCATCGCCCGGAAACCTAGCGAGTTCGAGGCCACGCGGCTCTCGATGATCTTCTCGAGACCGTCGAATGCGCCGCCGCAGATGAACAACACATTGGTCGTGTCGATCTGAATGAACTCTTGGTGCGGGTGCTTGCGGCCACCTTGCGGCGGGACGTTGGCGGTCGTGCCCTCGAGGATCTTGAGCAGCGCCTGCTGGACGCCTTCACCCGAAACGTCGCGGGTAATCGACGGGTTCTCGCTCTTCCGAGCGATCTTGTCGATCTCGTCGATGTAGACGATGCCCTTTTCGGCGCGCTTGACGTCGTAGTCGGCGGCTTGAATGAGCTTGAGCAAAATGTTCTCGACGTCTTCGCCGACGTAGCCCGCTTCCGTAAGGGAGGTCGCGTCGGCCATCGCGAGCGGGACGTCGAGGATCTTCGCCAGCGTCTGCGCGAGGTACGTCTTGCCGGAACCGGTCGGTCCGACGAGCAGGATGTTCGACTTCTGAAGCTCGACGTCGTCGTTGGCGCTTCCACCGGCGTTGACGCGTTTGTAGTGGTTGTAGACGGCTACGGCCAAGGCTTTCTTCGCGCGCTCTTGACCGATCACGTACTGGTTGAGGATGTGGTTGATTTCCTTCGGCTTCGGAATATTCCGAAGGCGCAGATTCTCATCGACGTTCTTGTAGAGCTCTTCCTCGATGATTTCGTTGCAGAGCTCGATGCATTCGTCGCAGATGTACACGCCGGGGCCGGCGATCAATTTCCGAACCTGCTCCTGCGATTTTCCGCAGAAGCTGCACTTCAGCTGACCCTTCTCATCCCCAAAGCGGAACACTAGGCAGTAAAGCTCACGTCAGCGCGCTCGCTCCGGTGCGATTCTCTTTGCTGAAGATCTGATCCACGAGTCCGTAGTCGCGAGCCTCCTCGGCCGTCATGTAGTAGTCCCGGTCGATGTCCTTGAGTATCTGCTCGATGGATTTCTTCGTCGTCTTCTCGTAAATGCCCGCGAGCATCTTGCGGGTCGCGATAAGGTCCCTAGCGGCGATCTCCACGTCGGTCGCCTGGCCGCCTACCTGCTGGACCCAGGGCTGGTGTATGAGGATCTTTGCGTACTGAAGCGAGTACCGCTTCCCGGGCGCCCCGCCGGTCAATAGGATCGAGCCCATCGAGGCTGCCATTCCGGCGCAAATCGTGGCGACGTCCGGCCGGATTAACTGCATGGTGTCATAGACCGCCAGCCCCGCGGTGACGCTTCCCCCAGGACTGTTGATGTACATATCGATGTCTCTATCGGCGTCTTCTCGCTCGAGGAAGAGCAGCTGCGCGATCACTAAGTTCGCAAGATGGTCGTCGATCGGCCCCCCCACGAAAATGATGCGTTCTTTGAGCAGACGTGAATAGATGTCAAAGGCGCGCTCCCCCCGCGCGCTCTGTTCGACCACCATCGGGACCAGGTGACCCATGCAAGACTCCTACTGACGGGAACGGACGAAAAGTGTTCTCTTCCTTGACTACGCCGGAGCGCTGGGAGTTGCTTCAGGCGGGGTGCCGGCGACCTGCGCGTTCCTGAGCAAGAAGTCGAGGGTCTTGCTGCGTACGATGCCGTCGACGACCGAGTGGAGATTCGGCCGGAGCATCTGCAGGATCGCCTCCCGGGATTGTCCGTATTGGCGCGCGAGCGACGCGACCTCGGCCTCGACATCGCCGGGGGTCGCCTCGATCTTTTCGCGCTTGGCGATTTCCTCGAGCAGGAGGGTCGTCTTGACGAGGCGCTCGGCCTCGGTGTGATAGTCGGCTCGCATTTGCTCGGGTGTCTTGCCCTGCTGTTCGAGATAGGCTTCCCAGGTTAAGCCCGCCCGCTCGATTCGCCCGCGCTCCTCGTTCCACAGATGCTCGGTTTCGCGTTCTACCATAACGACCGGAAGGGCGAAGTCGTGCGCCGATAGCAACTGGTCCACGAGTTGGGAGGTGCGGCGGCGCTGCGCATGGTTAAAGGCCTGGAGTTCGAGGCGACGGCGCATGTCGCTTCGCAACGCCTCCAGGGTCGCTTTCTCGCCGCCGAAGCGCTGTGCGAAAGCGTCGTCGAGTGCGGGAATTTCGGCCTTTTTGTTCTCGTGGACTTTCACGCTGAAAACGGGCTTCTTGCCGGCGAGCGCGGCGTTCGAATAGTCCTCGGGAAACGCGGCTTCCACTTGACGCTCTTCGCCCGCTTGCATGCCGACGATGCCCGCAACGAAGCCGGGAATGAAGCGATCCGCGATCAGCTCGACCGGCTGGTTTTCAGCCTTTCCGCCATCGAACGGCACGCCGTCGATCCGGCCCTCGTAATCCAGCGTCGGAACGTCGCCGGCCTCGACCGGGCGATCGACGGGAACCAGCGTCGCGGCTTCGCGCCGGAGCGCTTCTAAGGAACGCTCGAGGTCCTCATCCGTAACCGTGGCCGGCTGGGCATCGACCGCGAGCCCCTTGTACTCGGCGAGCTCGATCGGCGGCCGGACCGAAACCGTCGCGCGCAGTCGCAGCGGCCGGCCTTCTTCCTCCGGCAGCAACTCCATTTGCGGCTCGTCGACGGGTTCGAGCGCGTTCTCTTTCAGAGCGCGCGGATAAGCATCGCGGACGACCCGATCCATGGCCCGTTCGGCAATTCCGTCGGTTCCGTACTGGGCTTCGAAGACTTTGCGCGGCGCCTTGCCCGGCCGAAACCCGGGAATGCGAACGTTCTTCACGAGCTCGCGAAAGGCGCGCTCCCTTGCGGCGTCTAGCTCAGCTTCTGAGATCTCGATTTCAAGCTCGACTAGCGTCGGGTCGAGCTGTTTGACGGAGGCTGAGCTCACGGTGCGCCGGGGACCTTTCTCGGAAAAGTCGTGGAGCGGAAGACGAGATTCGAACTCGCGACCCTCGCCTTGGCAAGGCGATGCTCTACCACTGAGCTACTTCCGCGGGGGACCCGCGTTGGTTCGGCGCCGCCGGGCGGATTCTTCCAGCGTGCGCAAATGGGCGAGCAGAGACTCGAACTCTGATGGGTTGCCCCACTGGAACCTAAATCCAGCGCGTCTACCAATTCCGCCATTCGCCCCCGGAACTGCGGAATGATAGCGCGGGCGTGAGCTCCGGGTCAAGGCGCCGGCGCCTTTACCAGAGCGCCCCATCGCCGACGAGGAGGTAGAGGATCGGGCCGATGCCCCAAAGGAGGCCGACGAGCGCCCAGATCACTTTTTTCCCGTCGGACACATCGGTCCGTCCGAGCAAATTAAGCATCATGAGAATCCAAGCAATTGGATGCAAGATGATGGCGACGATGATTTCAAGCAAGCGCTTCATGGAACGGCCGGCCTCCGCGTCCTGGGATAAGGAGGGGAAACGAAGCGAGCGCCCCGTGCGAGCGCCCGACTTCGGTGTTCGTGTGCACCGCGAGGGACTTGAACCCCCAACCAAGTGATTAAGAGTCACCTGCTCTACCATTGAGCTAGCGGTGCGGATATCCGAACCGGAAGCCGTGGGATTCATCCTTTAATGACCGGCTCCTCGAAGTCCGCGTGCGAGCATACCACACGACCCTTAGCGAATTCAATCACGGGGTGCCGGCTCGCTCTTTATTGAAAGCGAGGGTCTCGGACCGCCACGAAAGGAACCCGCCTTGCTTCTCGCTCTTATCGCAGCGGTGATTCTGGCCGCTCAGACTCCTACGATCGGCAGCTACGGTCCCATCACAGTGACCAACTGCAGCTTGCACAACAACAACGGGCTCGTCGCCGCCAACAGCCTGGACATCAAGTACTTCAACAACACGGGTGACCGCACTATCACCGCGGTTCACTTTCACGTTCGCTACCGGGGCGTCGTCGAGGAGTTCACCGATAGCGGGAGCTTCGGCCCGGGCGCCCACGTGCATCACACGTTCAATAACTTTTACGGGCTCGGCTGGGCCGGAGCGTATCCGTCGACGTGCAGCGTCAAGTCCGTGACCTTCAGCAACGGGCAAGTCCACAAGATCTGAGCGCTTAAGGTGCGATTTTTCCGATCTTGTTCGCGAAATATTCGGTAAACCAGAGGTTGCCGTCGGGACCGGCTGTGATGCCTGTCGGAGCGGAGGACGACGTCGGGACCGGATAGACTGAAGCCGCTAAGTCCACCGGGCTGAGCTGCCCGATCGCGTTTGAGCCCTGCGCGGTAAACCAAAGGTTACCGTTGGGTCCGGTCACGATGCCGCTCGGATCGGAGGCTCCGATTGCGTACTCGGTCGCGACGCCGGCGGTCGTGATCTTGCCGATCGCGCTCGTTCCCTCGTCCGCAAACCACAGGTTGCCGTCGGGACCCAGAGTAATGCCCTGCGGATTTGAACCCGGGAATGCGGAGAGCGAATATTGCGTCAGCGTTCCGCTCGTTGAAATCTTCCCGATGTTGGCGCCCGTGACGTTACCGCCCGTGACGACTAATTCCGTGAACCACAGGTTGCCGTCAGGCCCGGCGGCTATGCCGGCGGCGTCATTGCTTCCGATCGAATAGTCAGTAACCGACCCGCTCGTCGTGACGTTTCCGACGGCGCCGTTTGCGGTAAACCAGATGTTGCCGTCCGGGCCCTTGGCGACCGAGGCGGGCCTCACCGGTATCGCATATTCTGTGAACGTTCCGCCCGTCGTGACTTTGGCGACCTTGTTCGCGCCGTTTTCAGCGAACCAAAGGTTATTGTCCGGGCCCACGGCGATGCCGAGCGGAGCCGATGCGACGGTCGGAATCGAGTACTCGGTTAGGGCTCCGCTCGTTGTGATCTTGCCGATTTTGTTGCTGATCTCTGCGGTAAACCAGAGATTTCCGTCAGGACCTGCGGTGATTCCCCACGGCATCGACTCTGCCGGCAAGGTGTATTCGGTCACCGGCCCCACCGACGGGGTTGAGGTCGGCCCGAATCCCGTCGGCGTGGCCGTTGGATGTCCCGACGGGGTCGAGTTGCTCGAACCCCCGCAGCCGGCAGCGCTAAGACCGAGAGCGAGCGATGCCAATGCGGGAACGATCAAACCGCGGATCTCAATGGGCATGTTTAACTGTTGCTTTTCCCGAACGCGCATCCCCTCGCGGGTTCGCTACATCAAGGGCGTAGGTCACAACTTGCCGCAGGAAGCCCCGAGCGTCTTCGCGGACGCACCGAGAGGGGGTTTGAGTGCGACGTCGGCATTTTCTGTTCGGTTCGCTCGCGGTCGGTACCAGCGGATGCACGAGCATCTCGGCGGTTCGCGGCGGTGGCAACCGCTTTACGACACCCGGGACGTTACGCTTCTCGGACGGCGAAGATATCGGCGGTCTCAATCTCCACATCGTCCCGCAAGTCTCGGTTGGGCAACTCACTCAGCTGACCGGCGCATTTCTCATCCGCTTCGACGACGCCTCTCGGCCCTATCCCGACCTCTTGGAGCGAATTCCAAGCCTCGCGAACGGCGATATCAGTCGCGACGGACTATCGATCACGTTTCGCTTGCGACCCGGACTTGTATGGTCCGATGGTCACCCGCTGCAATCCGACGATGTCGCCTTTTCGTTTGAAGCCGTCAACAATCCTAAGAACAACGAGTACTCGCGCTCGGGGTTCGACCAAATCGTGGACGTTGCGACACGTGACAAGACCACGACCACGATCAAACTCAAACGGCCGTACGGCTCGTTCTACGAGACGTATTTCTCGTCGGCGAATCTCCCCTTGCTTCCCAAACATCTACTGGGTAGTTTGCCGGACATCAACACGGCGCCGTACAACGCACTTCCAATCGGCAGCGGACCCTTCAAGTACGTCTCGTGGGCGCGCAACGTCTCGGTCGACATGGTCGCGAACGACCGCTACTTCCGCGGCCGGCCGAAGCTCAACCGGATCGTCTATAAAATCGTGCCGAACTGGAATACCGTCGAGACGCTGTTGCGCACGGGCGAACTCGATATAGCATGGCTCGTGCCGAGCAACCTCCTCGACCGGTTGGCAACCGCTCCCGGGTTCATGCATCTTAGCCAGCCCAGCGATCTGCGCACGCAGCTGCAGTTCAACACGTCGGCACCACCGCTTCGCGAGGCCGCGGTGCGCCAGGCCCTCCGTCTGGCGATCGATCGGGCCACGCTGCTGCGTAAGATCGAGCACGGCCACGGCTATTTGAGCGACTCCATCCTCGGGCCCCTCTGCGCGGAGGCGGTCCAAATCGCGCCCGAACCTCAGGATCCCAAGCGCGCGGCGGAACTGCTCGAAACAGCGGGTTGGCGTGCGGGCGCCGACGGTGTGCGCGCGAAGAACGGCGTTCGGCTCGAGGTGGACATTGCGACGATCAGCGGCAGTCCAGAGCGCGACGCATGGGCGTTGCTCATTCAGAACTGGTGGAACGTTATCGGTGTCAAGGCGAACGTGAAGCACTATCCGCCGTCGGTGCTGTTTGGAGCATACTCGGCGAACGGGATCCAGACGCGCGGCAATTATACCGGCGCCATTAATCAACAGGGTTATGGATATAGCGGAACCGTGGAGGCGATTTTTGCCTGCAATCAGTTTCCGCCGGCGGGCTTCAACACCGTCCGCTACTGTAATCCGCAGCTCGACCGTTTAATGGATCGCTTCGACGGCTCCTACGATCCGGCCGTGCGAAAAACGACCCTCGCCGCGATCCAGCGCATCATCGCCGATGAGGTCCCCGTGATCACGCTGTTCTTTCCGTCCGACAACTTCGTCTACAACGGCGATTTGCACAACTTCGCGCCCTTTGCGAACCTGGACTCCGCCTTCCACTGGACTATTTAGGGCGGCACAACGTCGATTACCGCCGTGTGAACTCGGCGCGATACAAAAACGAGCCTCCGACCGGCAAACAGCTTAGGAGGCGTGGCGCGTAGTGCTTAACGGGGTCCACATCGGCACGCTTTCGGCTCTCATACGTCAAGCGGCGGAGAACGCCTCAAGGTCTACATAATTCGCGGCGAGCCGGTGTTCCCTTACTTCGGGCTTCATTCCGCAAAATCCAGAAACTCAAACTTCCGCGCGACGTTGCGATTCTTTGCGTATTCCGTTTCGACCGTCGGCGTTCCGGTTATAACGCAGGGCAAACAAAGTGAGGATGGACTGAATGAAAGAGCGCCCCGTAATCGTCGAAGAGCCCGTGATCGTCAAGCGTTCGAATATGACTGGACCGGCGGCAATCGCCGGAATCGTCGTAATAGTTGCCATCGTGGCTCTGTTCATATGGAAGCCTTGGAACACGTCGACGAGTACCACGGTCATCAACGAGCCCGCTACGGCCGCGAGTGACAGCGCGGGGGCGTCTGCTCCGGGAGCTGCGTCCAGCGGCTCGACACCCTAGAATGGTCGTGAGGTGATTCAGCAGCTCGATGTTCCGCTTCCGATGATTACCCCGAAGGGCCCGGGACTCGCGCACTTCATCATCGACTACGGGATCGAACACAACCTGATGTTCGTCATCTTCCTGCATGCGAATGGTGAATGCTGGACGTTCGACACGCGAAACGTCCGTATGGAAAAGAACGTGACGATCGGACGCGTTGAGGTCGGCAGTCTCAATCTCTGAGGATCGCGTCAACCCACCTCAAGGCGCACTACACGAGCTTACGGAAATGGAAACCAATGAAATCAAAGGCAAGCAAGAAAACAAAACGGAGTCGAAAAGCGCCGACCCGGGCGAAAAGGGCGGCCACGAAAGTCGTGAAGCGCTCCACTACCGTCGTGAAAAAAGCTGCTCGCGGCGCGAAGAAGGCGGCCTCAACCGTGCGCAAGGTGAGCCACGCCGCAAAAGAGATCAGCGCGATCGTGGAAGCAGGTGCAATCGCCATCGAGAATGCGGCTGGCTCCGAGAAGGTTCCGCCGAAACGTCCAACCCGTCGAAAGAAGGTTCCGTAAGACTGGGGGCGACGAAGAACGCTTAGACGGCTGCGCGATAATAAGCGCGAGCGCGGGATAGGATCTCGCTCGCATATGCCGTCCGGTACTTCTTCAGCCAGAGGATCGTGGCTTCAGCGCTAGAGATATCGCCCCACAATGGGTCGATTTCAGAGTCGACGGCGTGGGAAACTTCTTCGACCTTCTGTCCTAACACATCGGTGATCGCTCGCCCGAGTGCTGACTCCATCACCGAAATGTTCCCGCCGGGCAACACTTGCGTGTGCGCGCACAGTAAATCGTGGACTCGGGCGACGTTGAACTCGTCCGCAAAGACGTCGACCGGATATCCGCAAAAAAGCTTGAACTCGTCCTGGCTCAACAAGAGATTCCAGAAATTCTCCAGCTGCACGGCTGCGTCGACCTGCCCGGCGGCCCACAGGAGTCCGACCATTTCACCGTAGGCGCGTAGAGCCGCACGCGGTTTCATGTGGCGTAATCCACGGATCGTGCCCCCAACGACTTGTTCGAAGCGGCGCCAATCAGGTCGTCCATCGCACATGAATTGATCGAGGGTTGCCTGGGCATCGAGAAATACCAACTTACGGGAGCGACTGTCGCGGTGCGGTCGCGACGTACGGAGGGCGCTCAAGATAGCGTCGGTGTGGCCGGGAGTGGCTATCACGAGCGCCGGTTCACCGCGCTCTAGCCCTTCGTCGATGAACGCGGCAACATTTTCGACCAGAACGCCCGGATCGGCGCCATAGAACTGGGCTAAGTGAGTTCCCTCGTGATCCAATGACGTGCGCCCGAGGTTGCCTAACATATCTGCCCTCCGCTCCTGCCCTCTTACCCCCCGGGTCCGAGACTTAGCGTTGCGCTTCCTCGTTGCGGAGGACCTTCGCTCTGAGCGCATTGGCGAGGAGGCTCGTTTCCAACCGCCTGCGCGTCATGGCAGTCGTCGCCCGGACGCGAGTGCTTCCGAGCAGAACTGCCCGCGCGTGGCTCCCGCCGCTGCGTCTGCGTTCCACCGAGAACTCATCCGCGAACTTTTTGATCAAGAGCAGGCCGCGGCCGTGCTCGGGTATCGGATTGTTCGGAAGAGCCGGATGGAAGTCAAAACCTTCCCCGCTGTCTAGTACGTGGAGAACGGCTAGCGGACCCGAAACGTCGAGAATGACCTCGACTTGTCCCGGCGCATGTCGATACACGTTGCTCGTCAGCTCTCCGAACACGAGTTCGGCCGAGGACAAATCCGCTTGGTTCAATCCGGCTTCGCGTAGGCGAGCGACGTAGTCGTGACGCACGGCGGCGGCTCGGTCGGCGTCTTCCACATCGAAACTCCACCGGCTCGCACCACGTTCGCCGTCAATTTCCGTTAAAGGTTGACCGAACCACACGCCGAGCACCGCGATGTCGTCGTGCGCGGGACGCCCCTGCGAGACGGCGCGGAAAACGTGCAACGCAATGTCGGCATCGTTCTGGACGGCGCAACGGACCGCCTCGAGTAAACGCCCGCTAGCGGTCTCGGGATCGCGCTCGAATTCGCTTAATCCGTCTGTGTACGCCACGAGCAGCGCGCCTGGTTCGACGCTCGAGGATGCAGACTCGGCATACTCAGGCTGCCGCAATCCCAGTGGAAGATTGGCGAGAAACAATTCCTCGACGCTGCCGTCGGCGTGACGGAGGAGGGGCGGCGGATGCCCGGCATTGGCGAACACGAACTCACCCGAGACGGGATCGAAGACCGCCACGAATGCCGTCACAAGGCGATCTTCTCCCATCGCGCGTACGATTCGGTCCACCGAGTCGAGCACCGCGGACGGATTGGGATTGATGACGGCTGCGGTACGGATGCTTTGCCGCACGCTGGCCATCGTAACGGCAGCGTCGAGGCCTTTGCCGGCGACGTCACCCACCGAAAGCACGACACGCCCGTCGGGCAGACGGAACGCATCGTACCAATCGCCGCCGACACTCGCTTCGGTCTGGGCGGCTTGATACACCGTGGAAAACCGCAAGCCCGGCACGTCGGGAACGTCCACGTTGAGAGCCGCGCTCTGAAAAGTCGTCGCCACTCGGAGCTCGCGCGTATAGGCGTTCGCATTCGACAGTGCAGCGCCCAAACGTGATGCGAGCTCGGGTACCAGCGCGCGCAGCTGGTCTTGGATCGTGCAGCAGATGAGCCAACCGAACACGGTTTCACCAAACTCGACGGGTATTACGCTCAACTCGCGCGTGAGCAAGGTCGCACCCGAACCTTGCACGCGTTGTATGCGCGCTTCTTCCGCAGGATCGAGCGTCGAAGGATCGCCGGAGGCGGCTGCGCGGGTGAGCGCCCCGTCCGCATCGCGTAGTCGAACTTCGCAGTACGCAACCTCGCGGGGAGCGACGAAATCCGCCAGCGCGCGGGCGATTTCGAGCGGGTCGAGCGACGCGGAGAGCACCTGCGTGACCTCCGACAGGACCGCCAGGACGTGCTCGGCGTCCTTTTGATCGTGGATGTCCGTACACGAACCGTACCAACGTCCGATCGCACCGCTCTCGTCGCGCGCCGGATCGGCGAGCATCAGATACCAGCGGTGGGCTCCATCGTGACGTCGCAGCCGTGCCTCCGCTCGAAACGAGGTCCCAACGCCAAGGGCGGCGTGCCAGGATGACAGGGTAGCCGCTCGGTCGAGCGGGTGGACTAGCTGCTCCCAACTGCCCGCACCAAAAGAGCCAGCTGCGACGCCCGTGTATTCGGTGAAACGGCGGTTGCCGTAGTCGAGCGTCCCGTCGGCGGTTGCGCTCCACACGATGTGGGGAACCGCATCAACGAGCCCGTCGACGCGCCCGGCCGCGATAGCCCGGTCGGGCAATTCCCGCTTTATCTTCGGCAAGAAGACCACCGGAACGCCGCGTCACTCGACGGCTTAGCCAATAATAACCACGTTTTCGACTCCGAAATGATGCGCAGTGGCCTAAGCTGGTGCGTCCTCTGGGACTCGAACCCAGAACCAGCGGATTAAAAGTCCGATGCTCTAACCAATTGAGCTAAGGACGCATGACGGTTCTACGGACTGTTCGGTCGCTCTGCCAGTTATCTTGCCAGTTGCGGCCCGTCCTAAGCAGCCAGCGAAACGACCTGCGGTTCTGGGCCTTCGCGGTCTCCCTCTTTGTGGCTTTGCGACTCGATGCTCGCACGATTGTGGGCGGTCGAGACGCGCCCGTCGCGGACCGATCTAACTCGTTGGCGATACTTCGATCGTCACAGGAAACCCGCCACCGTATGAGCTGGAAAACTGGATGCTGCACGATCCGCTCATCGTCGGCGTCACGACGACGGCAACGGGCGTTTCCGAGTCAGCTGGAATCTGAATCGTCACAATGCTTCCCGCCGACGTCGTGCAGTTGTCGACCTCGGTGACGGTGCCAGCCACGCCTTTGGGCGCCGTCAACGTCACGTTTTGAGAGTAAGCGCTCCCGATGTTGGCAAAGCTCAGCATAACTGGATTCGCGAACAACGTCAGTTTCTGCACCACAGGGCAAGCGCACGAAGCGTTGTTAGCACAGCCGCTGAGGGCGAGCAATGCTACGGCAACTCCGAAGGATTTCAAGTGACTCATTGAGTCCGCTTCCTTCCCGAAGCTTTGAACGTTCGGATTCTACGCTCTTCACCTCGTCCCGACAAGGGAGATCCCAACAATGACTCAGTCACGGAGGGGCGCGTTGCGCTAATTAGATTGGACGAGCGGGACGGGTGTCTCGGCCGTGACCTTTCCGGCGACTACACGGAATCGGACCTCGCCGGTGGTTTCTCGGACCTTTCGCGGGTGTGGTCCGGCGCAGGCGCTCGCGATGTCCTCAGCTGTCTCGTACGTCGCTTCGGCGACGGCAAAATACGGAGCTGCGCTTCGACGAGTAGAGTAAATAGTGCCCGCCGCGGCTAGTCCACGTCAGCTCGCGAAGGATTGCTCGCGGCGGAGAAGCTCCTCGACGGCTTGTACCCGCAGTGGCTTGCCGTAAAAGTACCCCTGCGCGGCCGTACAGCCCAGCGCGCGAAGTCTCCCCGCCTGCGCGGCGGTCTCGACGCCTTCGGCGACGACGCCGACCCCGAAAGCTTTCCCGAGCGATAGGAGCATCGTTACGATCGCTTCGCTGGCGAGTTTTCCATCGGTGCCGCTGACGAACGAACGGTCGATCTTGAGCTCGTCGAACGGGAACTGCTGCAGATAACGCAGCGAGGAGTAGCCCGTACCGAAGTCGTCGATGGCTAGCCCGACGCCGGCCGCTTTGATTCGCTCGAGCGTATTCGAGGAAAACTTACCACTTGCAAGGACGGCGCTTTCGGTAACCTCGAGCACGAGGTCGCCGGGTTGAAGCGCGAAGCGCTGCACCGTCGCTTCGATGAAGTCGCAGTAATCCGTTTGGAGGATTTCACGCACCGACGCGTTGACGCTGAGCCGCACAGGCCGGTGCATGACTCCCTCGCGCCGCCAGCGCGTCAGCTGCTCGCAACTGGTCGCGACAACCCACCGGCCTATCGGAACGATGAGCCCGATCTCTTCGGCGATCGGAATGAACTCGCCGGGAGATACCAAGCCGAGGTCGGGATGCTCCCAGCGGAGCAGCGTTTCGAAGGCTTCGATGCGACCGGTGGCAAGCGAAACAACCGGCTGATAGGTGAGGTAGACCTGATCGCGCTCGAGCGCGCGGCGCAACTGCGTCGCGATCTGCAACCGACGCGAAGCCTGGTCGTGCATCGTGCCGTTGAAGATGGCCGAACGCGAGCGGCCGGCGGTTTTCGCGTAGTACATCGCCGTGTCTGCGTCGCGCAGAATTTCTTCGACAGCAGCGTAGCTGGGGACGTACATCGCGACGCCGACGCTCGCCGTAACGAAGATCTCGCGACCTTCGACGAAAAGCGGCTGACCGAGTTCGCGCACGATGCGGTCGACGACGCGCTCGATCTCTTCGCGCGTTTCGCGTCCCTCGAGCAACACGGCAAATTCGTCGCCTCCGAAGCGCGCCACGAGGTCCCGCGACCCGGTAGCTTGCCGAAGGCGCTCGGCAGCAGCTACGAGGACGCGATCGCCGATGGCGTGACCGAGGCTGTCGTTGACGAACTTGAACTCGTCAAGATCGACGAAAAGCACCGCGTGTTGGCCGCGGGACGGCTTGTCGGAAAAGAGCGTCGCGCGTACGCGCTCGAAAAAGAACGCGCGATTGGGTAAGCCCGAAAGCGAATCGTGCGTCGCCTCATAGCGGAGCCGATCGTCGATGCGCTTGCGTTCGGTGACGTCCTTGAGCATCGCGATCGCAAAGAGCGGCTTCGAGGTGTCGTCGCGGACGAGCGAATGCGTCGCCTCGAGCCACTGCACTGCGCCCGCGTGGGGCGCCTCGAGTTCGGTCGCAAACGACTCGATCTCGCCGCGCAAGAGACGTTGGAAATCCGGGTGGGCCGCGCCGATGCGCTCGGGCGCGACCGGATCGAACATATCGTGAAGCGCTCGGTTCGAGCGGATCACTTGACCGTTGCCGTCGACGATCGCGACTCCGATCGACGACCGGTCGAAAACGGCACGGAACTGCGCTTCCGTCACCGCCAGCATCTCGAGCATGCGACGCTGTTCGAGCTCGGCCGAGAGCTGCTCGGCGTCGCGGCGAGCGCGTTCGAGGTCGCGGCGATCGCGCTCGCGCACGGTGCGCCCGATCAATAAGGAGATCCCGAGGCCGACGATCACCGCGAGGGCCCGCTCGATTTGAGCCAGGAACAGCGTGCGGCGCTCGCCCTCGAGTCGTTGGCTGAGGATCCGGTCGACTTCGGTTCCGATCGCGTGACTCGCGTCGTCGACCGCGTTGCTGACGGCGCCGGCCGAACTTCGCAGTTGCGTTACGGCGATATGCGAATCGGTCGCATGCAGCTCGTCGCTCTCGGAAATCGCAATGAAATGCGCTAGCGCGGCGTCGAGACGCTGACCTGCGGGTGCCACGACCGTCGCGAGGGTTGGATCGAGGCGCTCGGCGCGGGCCAAGTCGGTGCTCCCGATCGCCCACGCGTGACGTCCTTCGCCGGTCGAAACGGCAGCCGCGATCCTTTCGGCCGACGACTTGTCGTGGCTATTGATAGCAGCAATCAGACGCATCTTCGCGGCGTCGATGCGCTGATCGACCGTTGGCAAGTTGACGCCCAGCGTATGGATGAGGTCGGTCGTGATGGGGTCCGAATCGAGGCTCAGCTGCAAGCGTGCATTGAGCACGTCGAAAAGCCCGACCGCTTCAGTGAGGGTTAGATCCACCTTGTCGGCCGGCCAGCCCGCACTGGAGGCGGCTTGCCAGTCGCTTTGCAAGGGCGCGATAGTTGCGGAGAGGCTGAGCGAGCGACCATCCCCTTGATCGTAGCGGGTCAAGCTGCCGAGGGCGCTGTCGACGGCTGCGAGCTCGTCGGGGGGCACGGTGTGATCGAGCTCGATGCTGTCACGGAGCGTGCGCAGGGAGCGCACGAGCTCGACGTTTCGCATCGTGAAACCGACCCCGAGCCGCTCCCGTTCCGTTAGGTTGATCTTCGAGCCGAGCTGGACCGTCAGGATCCAGAAAACGGCGATCAGGGGGACGGAAAAAGCAACGAGTAGCAACAGCACCCGCGCTAGAAGCGTCGGATCTTTCCCTGCCTCCTTGGTGAGTTCAGCGACCCGCCGAATACCGCACTCCCTGCGACTTACGCTGGGGTGATTGACGGGACTCGAACCCGCGACCTCCGGAGTCACAGTCCAGCGCTCTAACCAACTGAGCTACAATCACCACGTTGCACGAAACTGCGCCCGGAGGGAATCGAACCCCCATCTTCGAGTTTAGAAGACTCGTGCCTTATCCATTAGACCACGGGCGCCAAAGCGCTCGTTTCGTCCCGGGGCATTAAGGTCGTTCTTTGCCCCTCTCGGTCGGGAACCTGGGCGCGTTTTCGTTCGCCGGCGTAAGCCGCCCTGCGCCGGCGTGAGTTGTTCGGCTGGGCCCGAATATGGTCCCACAATTCGGCATTTTATACAAACACCCGCTCGCTAGGTCGCTGAGGCTCGATATGTGAGTTGACGGGCACTCGTCTGAGGGCGGCCGCTCCTCTCGCCCGGAGGCCTCGAAACCACGCCGGTTCGGCCCAGATCCGGGCGCGGCTCAGAACTCGCGTCGATCCGCAACGGCGATCGTGAAGCCGGCGTTCGAGCGGCGCGATCGACGCTGGTCGTACCAGGTCGCGCCGATCACTGCTCGTACTTCGGCGCGATTCATAGCAGGCTGGATCGCGTTGCTCTTTTCATCGAAGAGCACGCTCGAACCGAAGCAGAGGAGACGAATGAGCCGCGCTAAACCGGCTTTCCATGAAGATGCCGGTTCTTATCACGGCGTTGACGGCCGTGCTCATTTCGTTTTCCGCCCGCGTCGATGCACTGATGATGCCAGGTCAGATTCGGGTCAACGAGTGCGTCCCTAACATCGGGACGCCTTCGCAAAGTTGGGTAGGTCCGTGGGGCGGTCTGCACACGAGTCTCGGCACACCGGCGACGTTGACGATCCACTACGTGAACAAGTCAACCAAGACGGCATCCGCCATCGAATTCGCGCTCGTGGCGAACAACCGTGCACTCGCGGTCGTTCGCGACAACGGCAAATTCTCAACCAACGCCGTCATCAAGCACGTCTTCAATATCGCGAACAACATCGGTTTCGTCGGCACCGACCTGACGTACTGTGTGCCGCTTCGCATTCACTACACGGACGGCAGCGTCTGGACCAATCCTCAGCTTCCGGAACATCCTCCAGTTTAGCCTAAGCTACGGGTGGATGCGGCCGATCGTATTGAGGTCCGTGAACCAAATAGCGCCGTCAGGTCCCCGCGTGATTCCAGACGCTCCGAACGTCCCGTTGGGAATTGCGAACTCCGTGACGACTCCGTATGTGGTAATGCGCCCGATTTTGTTCACGAGATACTCGGTAAACCAAAGGTTCTTGTCCCGGCCGGCAACGATCTCCTGAGGGAACGATTCCATAGTCGGTGTCGGGAAATCGGTGTAGACGCCTGTTGTCGTCACCCTCGTGATCGAGTTGGGCTGAGTCGCAGACCATATGTTTCTGTCGGGACCCACCGCCAAACCATTTGGATGGAAAAACGTGAAACTGGCGGGTGCGGGATATTCCACCATGGTGCCCGACGTCGTTATCGCGCCGATGACTCCAAAAAGAACATTGTATCCCGGTCCGCTGAACCACACCCGGCCGTCTGGACCGCCGGCAATCCCATACGGAATGGGGCTCGCTCCCGGTACCGGGTACTGCGTAACCGCACCGCTCGTCGTCATTTTGTCGACCGCTCCGTCCAAGTCGGTGAACCAGAGGTTACGGTCGAGTCCCGTGACGATCTGACCCTCCGCTTCGGAGCCAGCCGGAAGCGGATACAACGTGATGATTCCAGCCGTCGTGATTTTACCGACGAAATTCCCCGCGGCGAACCAAAGATTGCGGTCGGGACCTTCAACGATGCCCCACGGAATAGGGTTCTCAAATTCCGCCGGCGGAGGGATGTCGTACATCGTCACGACGCCGCCTGTCGTGATCTTGCCGATCTCGCTTTGCTGCACCGTAAACCAAAGGTTTCCATCGGGCCCTGCGACGATGTCCCCCGCCGGCCCGACGTTGGGAGGCAACGGATACTCAGTGATCGCGTACGCTGGGTTTGTCGGCGACGGCGTCGCCACTGGCTGCGGGGTCGGGCTCGGACTGGGGGTGGCCGTGGGTGTAGGAACGCCTGCCGTCGCGGTTGGGCCTCCGGCAGCTCTTACATTCGAGCGCGTTGCCGACGAGTGCATTGCCGAATCTGAAGCGGCCAACGGAGCGGCCGGGCTCGTAGAACTCGAACACCCGATGCTCGCCAGCGAGATTACGCACAGCCCGAGCCAAGAAAGCGCGAAAACGGGACGGTCTATAGCTCCAGCCCCACATGAACCATGGCGTCCGAGACAGCCAACTTGAGCCTAGCTTCAACGATAGAGGCGGCGTCTCGAAGAACCCCGTTTCAGAGCGGCCAGGTAATGCCTTCCTCGACAAGCTTGCTGTGAGCTAAAGTCTTACGCGAAGAGCATAGCGACGCTGTGCCGTCCGAGCGACGGCTCTTGACCCTCTTGGCCTGATTTCGTGCTAAGAGCGGGTTTAGCGGATCTCGTACCGATCGTACGGTTCGGCGCGTGAGAATTGGGCGACGCAGCTGTGCCCCAGCGCCCACGTGCTGAGGTCGGCCGGCAATGGTTCAGTTATGAACTTTACGCTCACGGCTTGGCCGGAGAGCAGATCGACATGATTGAAGCAGACATCGTAGCCACGAGCTACGACCGTCATGGCGATGTCGCCATTGTCGGCGTTGAGAACGGTGAAGAAACCGCGTTTGTCGGTCTTACGTACTTGATCACCGTACTGCGAATGCGCTCTGACCGTCGCGCCTGCAATTGGCAGTCCGTTACTATCGTACACGGTACCGCTGAGGTGGCCTGGCGCATCGGCCTTTAGCGCCAGCGGCGCCGCGGCAAGCGCGAGCGCAAACAGGGCGAGACTTGCTAGAGATCTACTTGCGAGAGTCATTTTGCGAACCTCCGGGTATATTCTACCCGGTTCTATTCTACCCCGATTTTGCCCGAATACCGCGATTAACAACTGCGTTTTTGATAAACAATTGCGATTGCGCTAAACAATTGCGCTGGTCGGGATGACAGGACTTGAACCTGCGACCTCACGCTCCCAAAGCGCGCGCTCTACCAAGCTGAGCTACATCCCGCGGGTCCGTCTATTCCCGGGGCGCTCGCTCGACCCCGCCTGGGGCGAGCGCGTCCCAGGCGTCGCGCAGCGCGCGCGCCGCGCGGCCGCGATGGCTAACGGCGCTCTTCTCGCTTTCCGGCAGTTCGGCGAAGGTCCGGAATTCCGGCGGGCACTCGAAGAGCGCATCGTACGAGAAGCCGCCCTCGCCACGTTCGCTCTGCGCGATTCGACCCGCGACGTCGCGAGTCGCAGCGAGTTCGCGGCCGTCGCCTGCAATGAAGTGCAATGCGCAGACGAAACGTGCGCTGCGGTCGCCGGCGCGTGAAGCATCGAGCTCCCGCAACATGAGCGCGCGCCGCTCGCGCCACCCGATCTCCTCGCTTCCGTAGCGCGCCGACAAGACGCCCGGTCTCCCGCCTAAGGCAGCAACTTCGATGCCCGAATCGTCGCCGAGAACTGCCGGAGCATTCCCACGCGCGAGCAACTGCGCGCGCAACGCGCGCGCTTTTAACGCCGCGTTAGCTTCGTAGGAGTCCTCGCCTTCCGGAGGATCGACGTAACCGGCCTCTGCTTCGATTTGCCAGCCGAGCGGCGCGAAGATCGCCCGCAGTTCCCGCAGTTTTCCGGCGTTCTTCGTCGCCGCGACCACGCGCATGCCCTTAGACGAGCGCGCCGCTCACGCGATAAGCCGTTCCCCGAAAGAGCGCGATGGGCGATCCGTCCGGTGCGCTGACCGTAACGTCGTACGTGCCGGTGCGGCCGCCGGCCGCGCGCTCTTCCGCAATCGCCGACAGACGCTCGCCGGCGCGGGCGGGGGCCGCAAACGAGATCGAAGCCGTAAGCGCGACGGTGCGCTCGTTGCGCGAGTTACACGCATAGGCGAACGCGGTGTCGGCGAGCGCGAACAGAATGCCGCCGTGGCAAATGTCGTGCCCGTTGAGCATGTCTTCTCTCACCGTCATGCTGCATTTTGCGTAGCCTATCGACGTCGCGACCACTTCGATCCCTAACGTCTGCGCCGCACGATCGCGGGCGTACATCGCCTCGGCGACGCGTCGCGCTAGCGCGTCGCCCGCTTCGCCGTCGCCGGCCGGTTGGTTCACCCCGCGGCCGGAACGCGCGACTGAACGATCCGGAAGCGCCCCGCGACGAACTGCGCGTCGGTCAGCGCGGCGTTGCCGGCTGGATTTGCGCCGCTGACGTGGTAGTCGCTGAACGCCGAGGACTGGTTCACGTAGATGTTCCCCGTCAAGTTGCACGAGAGCGCGACGCCGGCGGCGGCTGCGGCGTCGAGCGCCGCGTCGAGCACGCTCTCGTTCGTGGAGTAGATCGCGCCGGTGATCGCGCCGCGTTCTTTGGCGAGCCGCATCGCCTGCGCGATGCTCTCGGCCGTATCGGCCGTCGGAACGATGAAGGCGATCGGTCCGAACTGCTCGCGTTCGTGAAGACCGCGCGTCTTCGCGTCGACCTTGAGGATCAGCGGAGTCCGCACGCGCGCCTCGGGATAGCGCGGATCGTTTACTTTGCGGGAAGCTAAAACCACCTCGCCGGCGCCGGCCGCCGAGTCGAGCCGCGTGAGGGTCGCCTCGCTCGCGATCGCGCCGAGTAACTCGACCGCCTTGTCGTCGGCGGCAGTCAAAGCGCCGACCGCGTCGGCAATCGCGCCGGCCACCGCATCCAGCGAAACTCGCTCGCCCGCAACCACGATACCGTCGCGCGGGACGAACACGTTCTGCGGCGTCGTGCACATCTGCCCCGAATACAGCGTCAGCGAGAACGCGATGTTTTTCGCCATCGCGGCCAGATCGTCGGTCGAGTCGACGACGATCGAATTGACGCCCGCCTTTTCCGTATAAACCAGCGCGTGCTTGACGTTCGTTTCGAGCCAGTCGCCGAATTCGTTACCGCCCGTGAAATCGACGATTCCGATCGCCGGATTCGAGGCCAACTCCTTGGCGAGCGGCGCGCTCGGCTCGTCGGCGGCGAGTTGAATGACGTTCGGGTCGAAGCCGTTCTCGCGCAACACCTCTCGCGCAATCTCGACGGTTATGGCGAGCGGCAAAATCGCGTAGGGATGCGGCTTGACGATCACCGCGTTGCCGGTAACCAGATCGGCGAAGATCGCCGGATAAGCGTTCCAGGTGGGAAAGGTCGAGCAACCGATGACCAGGCCGATGCCCCGTGGTACGATCCGGAAACGTTTGTGCAGGCGGATCGGCGGGTTCTTGCCCTGCGGCTTTTCCCAATCGGTTTCGCGCGGCACCGACGACATCTCCGCATATGCGTACGCGACCGCCTCGAGTGCCCGGTCTTGTGCGTGCGGACCGCCCGCTTGGAACGCCATCATGAGCCCTTGTCCCGTTGTGTGCATCACGCTGAAAGCGAGTTCCCACGACCTGCGATTTAAGCGCTCGAGGATCTCGAGCGCGACGCCGGCGCGCACCTCGACGGAAGCCGCCGCCCACCCGTGGCCCGCGACTTTCGCCGCCGCAACCAATTGCGCGACGTCGGGCTTCGGGTAACGAATCCCCAAAACGAACCCGTACGGGGACTTCTCGACACCGACCGTCCCCCCGCTCGAAGGCTGGTCGAGCGCAAACTCAGTTCGCATCCGAGCCTTGAAGGCTGCTTCGCCGTCCTCGCGGCCGGTTTCGCCATAAAATTTCGGACTCGGCAGCTCCGGGTACGCACTCCAGTACGTGCGCTCGCGGATCGCCCGAACGGCCCCGTCGATCGTCTGCTGGTGTTTGTCAAAGAGACTGGCCGGTGCGTCGATCATAGCGGCCAAAGGCTTCCCAAACGCACTGGCGGCAACCTTCGCCTATGGAATCGAGCCGGATTCGCGAGCTCATCGTATTGAAAGGTCGCGTTCAAGGCGTCGGGTTACGGGACCATGTCGTTCAAGTCGCGCGCAGTCACGGCGTCGCGGGGACGGTTCGCAATCTGCGCAGCGGCGACGCGGTCGAGATCGACGTCGAGGGCGAGCGCCCGCACCTCGAGGCGTTCCTGGGCGACGTCGTTGCGAATTTGCCGTCCTTCGCGATCGTCGAATCGGTGCGACGCGAACCGGCCATGCCGCGGGGTGCGACAGGCTTTCGTATCGGGTCGACCTTCTGAGAACGCGAGCTGCTAGCTTCCGGGCGCCCCTGCCGGTGAGATCGGCTTGAGTCCGGACCGCGGCCGGCTGTGAGGAGGCATCGGATCCATCCCGTGAATCTCGAGATCTCCGCCCTCGACCTCCGCATCGCTCGCTCGCAAGGGAAAGACGAGCGACACCAACTTCAAGACGAGGAACGTCATCACGACGTTCCAGCCGATGATCACCGCCGCCGCTTCGGCTTGATGTGCTAGCTGCGTGAAGTTTCCGTGGAAGATCGCGCCTTCGACCGATACCGCAGGCGTTTTCTTGTCGCGGCTCAGGTACTCGAACATCGCCGGATTGGCGACGACTCCGACCATCAGGCCGCCGACCAGTCCCGCCACGCCGTGCGTGTGCAGCACGCCGAACGTGTCGTCGACTCGCTTGAGAAACGCCATCTTTCCGATTTTATTGAGACTGAACCACGAGACGCCGCCGCCCACGACGCCGATCGCCATCGCCCCATATCCGTCGACGAAACCGGCGGCCGGCGTGATGGCGACGAGACCCGTGATCATGCCGTTGACCATCGACACCGCATTCGGTTTGCCGGTCGCGAACATGTCGAGCACGAGCCAGGTCAGCAGCGCGAGCGCGGTCGCGATGTTCGTATTGAGGACTGCGGCTCCCGCGTCGGCATTTGCAAAGTACGGGTCGCCACCGTTGAAGCCGTTCCATCCGAGCCAGAGCAACCCGGCGCCGGCGAGCGCCATGATCAAGTTGTTCGGCTCGAAATCTTCCCGGTCTTCGATGAGACGCGGGCCGACGACCGCTGCCGCGACGAAACCCGAAACTCCGGCTGCCAAGTGGATGACGTAGCCGCCGGAGTAGTCGACGGCGCCCATTTGCGCGAGCCATCCGCCGCCCCAGAGCATGAATGCGCCGGCGGTGTACACGATCGTGCTCCACAGCGGGACGAAGAGCATCCAGGCTTTGAAGTTCATGCGACCCAGGACCGAGCCTGCGATCAAGATCGGCGTGATGGCTGCGAACACGAACTGGAAATAGATCATCGCCGAGCCGGGGAAGCGCAACGGCGGAAAACCGCTGCCCGCCAGCGGAATCGTGGCTTGACCGATCTCGGCGGCCGGCGATAGTGCGGGATGCGGTATGCCGATGAGCTGCGAGAACATCCCGGGCCCGAGCCGCGCCGGCGCGCCGAAGGACATATTGTAGCCCCACAGCGTCCAGACGACCAGCACGATCGAGAACGCGTAGAAGCACATGACCGCGGAATTGAGCGCCCACTTCTTCTTCACGAGCCCCGCGTACAGAATCGCGAGCCCCGGAATGCTCTGCATTCCGACAAAGGTTGCAGCGGTGAGTTGCCACGCCGTATCGCCCGAATTCAGAAAAGCGGGCGCGGGGATATACGGATTCGCATCGGCGAAGAGCAATATCTGACCCCCACGGGCGTTCGAGATCTTTGCTCTAGCGTAGCTTGCGGCGCTCAGTAACGCATTAGACATGCGGCGCACGTGCGCGGACCGCGGTTGTCCAAACTAAAAGACCGGGATGATGTCCTCGGGTCCGATATCCCCGACGTCGACGCCGTCGAGATCGAGTTCGGGGATGGCTGGGAACGCGATGCCCCACTTTTCGACGATCGCGCGGACGCGCGCGAGTGCCAGGCGCCAGTTGTCCGCCTGTTCGTCGAAGGTTAGAACACCGAGGCCGCCCTGCCGGGCGTGCTCGACGAGAACCCGGTGGTTGGGCAAGAAATAGTCCGGAATCTCCCAAAACTGGTTCGGCGGCTCCCACAAGATCATCGATAGGAAAACGAAGCCTGCGCGCAGCTGGCGCGTGATCAGCGTTTTGTACTCGTCGGTGAGCCCCGGCCAGTCTTTTTCGAGAATCGTCAAGCAGATCGCGAGATGCCGCGCCTCGTCTTGACCGACTTTCTTGAAAATTTCGCGGAAAACCGGATGCGTCGCCTTCTTCGACATCCCGAAGAACAGCGTCGAGCTAGCGACCTCGCCCATCATGAACGAAGTAAACAGGACGCTCAGCGGATACTTGCCGAGCGATTCGCCGTAGCCTTTCCAGTAGCGGCCGCCATTGTGATAGAGCCACTGGATGTTGTTGACCGCCGCGCGCTCGAGATCGGTCTTCGGTTCGAAGTCTAGCGGGCCACCCGGTACGAGTTTCTGGATCGCGCGCTGGCAGCATTCCTCGTGATTCATCTCGTCGCGAGTGATCGAAAAGAAACACTTACGCACTGGATCTTCGGTGTGCATTTCAAACGCGTGAATCATGGCCTTTGCGAAGACCGCGGGGCCCGAGCCGTCGAAATTTGCGAGCACCGCGTACCAGTACATGATGCCGATGCGCTGCTCGGGAGTGAAGTCCGCAGCGCGCAACTGGTCCCACGGAAAATCCGCCGGGTTGTAGATCTGCAGCTTCGAGCGCTCGTACAACTCGGCGAGTTTCTCGGTCTCGACGCGCCACTCCATCGGGAAAATGTTGGGCTGCGGCACGGGCGGCGCCGGGACGAACCCACCCTCCGGGATGACGATCCCGGGAACCTTGCTCGTGTAGACGGCCATGGATTCTCCCTACCAAATGGTCGGTTAACCTCCCCAGTATACCACGGGGGATACGCTAGGCACGCAAACCCTCGATCGCGAGGCGTGAAATCGTGGCAGCGACCTCCGCGGCACTCAACCGGCCGCCCGGCCGGTACCACTCGACGGCCGAGTTCGACAACCCGAAGACGAGTCGAGCGGCCACCGCCGGGTCAATGTCCCGGCGCACGGTCCCCTCGGTCTGCGCCTCCGCGATCAAGTCGGCGACGATCCGGTCGAAACGACGACGGCGCTCGATCGCCTCCCGCTCGGTGAGCGAGTTCCCGCGCACCCCGAAAAGCACGCTTAGTTCGGGAAGCAGTTCGAGCGTGGTTGTAGCGACCCGCCCGACGATGTACTCGAGGCGCGCGAACGGCTCGCCCCGGCTGGCTCGCTTCTCTTCGAGGATCGCGAAAAGCGCGTCGAGCGCCCGGCGCAGTCCTCGCGCCAGCAGTTCTTCTTTGCCGGCGACGTGGTGGTAGATGCTCGCTTTCGTGATACCGGCGGCCCGCGCGACGTCGTCCATCGACGCGCCGTCGAAACCGCGTTCCGCGAAGACGCGCAATGCGACGTCGGTGAGCGAGTCGATGTCGTAAGGCTTACGCGCGTCGGTCATCGCGGGCTTCGCGACGCACGAACGCCGCGAACTTTCGCGGCGTTGGTGTCGGTTGGTGTCGGAGTTCCGTGCGTGCGACCTGTCGGAAAACTTCCGTGCGGTTCGGTTCGCTTCGCGACTCGACCGGGGTTGTCAGGCGCGTTCGCCGGTTCCGAAAGCCTGCCCGGGTGGATCTTCCGAGATAATCGGCCTCCTCGGCGGCTCGCGAGTGGAAATGTCTAGACACTACTAGTATAGCTCCGCGGGTTCCGGCATGTAAAGTGGCAGTCCACACTCAATACCGTTCGCGTATGGCCAAAACGGCAGACGCATCGCGGACGCAACTCGGCCCAGAACAGCTGCGCACGCTTCTTAGCAACATGCTTCTACAACGAGCTGTGGATAACCGCGGCTTTCAACTGAACCGTCAAGGCAAGATCGCGATCGCGATGGGTTCGGAAGGCCACGAGGCCGTTCAAGCGGGCACGGGCCTGGCGTTCCAGCGCGGCAAGGACATCCTGTTTCCTTATTACCGCAACACGGGACTGACGCTCGCGTGCGGCTTACCGCTCGCCGACCTCTTCCGTTCGCAATTCGCGCGGGCGACCGACCGTACCAAAGGGCGGCAGATCATCAACCACACGACGGCTCGCGACCTCGGGATCGCATCGATCAGTTCGATCATCGCTGCGCAGTGCACGCATGCCGTAGGAGCCGCATTTGCATTAAAGTACCGCAAAGAAGCCGACCGCGCGGTTTTCTGTCAGTTCGGCGAAGGCGCTACGAGCGAAGGCGAGTGGCACGAAGCGCTCAACTTCGCCGCAGTTCAGCGCTTGCCGATCGTCTTCGTGTGCGAGAACAATCGCTGGGCGATTTCGACCCCGCAGTCCAAGCAAATGGTCAACCCTGACGTCGCGGCGAGGGCCACCGGTTACGGCCTGCAAGGAACGATCGTCGACGGCTTCGATCCGATCGCCGTCTACGGCGCAGTCTCGACCGCGCGCGAGCGCGCGGTTTCCGGAGGCGGTGCGACGCTCGTCGAAGCGAAATGTTACCGATTCCTTTCCCACACGACCGACGACGACGATCGAACCTATCGTTCGCGCGAGGAAGTCGAAGCGCAACGCAAGCTCGACCCCGTCCCGCGCTTCGAGCGCCGGCTCATCGACCACGGCGTCGTGACGAAGGAGCAGCTCGAGGCGCTGCGCGCCGAGATTTCGGCGCGCGTCAACGCGACGACCGACGAAATCGAGCGCGAGGCAGCGCCCGTCGCCGCCGACCTTTACGGCGACGTCTGGGAGGGCGACGAGTCACCCTGGGTTTGAGGGGCTCCGGTCGCTCATGAGAACCTTAGCGACGCTCGCACAAACCTTTTCATTCTTCTGGTTGTAGACTCGGCCCGGCCCGGTCGGAAATGAATCCAGAACCAGTCTCCGGTCAGAGCGCACCACTGGACCACATCCGTTTCGGTGATCGTCCGGCCGCGCGTCGTCTCGCGGTCGCCGATTCGCAATTCGCTATAGGTGCGGTCGAGCAACTTCACCTCGCGAAGCCGGTCGGGAGAGGCGCCGGCGGACTTACCCCTGGAGGCGGGTCGATCTTCATCGGCGCGTTGAACTGCGAATAGACGTAAGCGCTGTCGAACGTGCCGTCCGGACGCCGGTTTTCGATTCGGTACGTCAACCCGTCGGCCTGTCCGATCCAAACCGTCGCGACGGCCTTCTCGGGCGTCGTGATCTCGTAGCGCCGCATCAGGACGTTGCCCAGTTTCGCATCGCCGAGATCTTTGATATCCGCTTTCTGCAGCGCCCCGATCGCGTCTTCGATCACGCTGTGCTCGAACGGCGGCTCGTTCCCAGTGATCTGGGCGGTCCACAGACCGCTGTCTCCGCGAACGTACTGGGTCTTGCCGATCCAAATGATCTCCGTGTTTCCGTAGGTCAGCCGGTAGCGATCGGGCGCGACGTAGTCGACATCGGTCGTCGTGCCGCCCTCGCGATGCATGTGGACCGAATGTATGCGCTCGAAGGCTCGAGCACTCTTGACGAGAGTATCGTAGTTGCTGTCGGCCGCGGAGGCCGCGCCTGCGCACACCAAGACGAGCGCGACGATGCGGGCCAGCTTCACGGTTCACCCAACCGCAAAACCGCCATGAACGCCTCCTGGGGCAGGTCGACGCGTCCTACTCGCTTCATGCGCTCCTTGCCCACCTTCTGCTTTTCAAGCAGCTTGCGTTTGCGCGTGATGTCGCCGCCGTAACACTTCGCCAGGACGTTCTTCCGCATCGCGCTCACCGTTTCGCGAGCTACGATCTTGCCCCCGATCGCCGCTTGAATCGGAACGTCGAACATTTGTCGTGGAATCAATTCCTTCAACTTCTCGGTGAGGGCACGTCCGCGCGAAGCCGCTTTCTCCCGCGCGACGATGAACGAGAGGGCGTCGACCGGCTCGGCGTTGAGCAGAATCTCGAGTTTGACCAAGTCACCTTCGCGATAGCCGACGACCTCGTAGTCGAGCGAGGCGTATCCCTTGGTGCGAGACTTCAGCTGGTCGAAGTAATCGACGATCACCTCGGCAAGCGGCAGCTCGTACGTCAAGATGACGCGCCCGTCGTGCAGGTACTCCATGTTCTGCAACGCACCGCGCCGGTTCTGCGTTAGCTCCATGATCGAGCCGACGTATTCGGGCGGCGTGATGACCGTTGCCTTGACGTACGGTTCTTCAATCAACGCGATCTTGTCGCGGCTCGGCAGCTTGGCCGGATTGTCGATCAACTCGACCGTCTCGTCGCTCATCGTCACCCGGAAGACGACCGAAGGCGAGGTTGCGATCAAATCCAGACGGTAGTTGCGCTCGAGGCGTTCCTGGACGATCTCCATGTGCAGCAAACCGAGAAATCCGCAGCGGAATCCGAAGCCGAGAGCGATCGAGCTCTCGGGCTCGTAGTGCAACGCGGAGTCGTTGAGCTTGAGTTTTTCGAGCGCATCGCGGAGATCCGACACCTCGACGCCTTCGTTGGGGTAGAGGCCGCAATACACCATGGGAACGGCCGGTTTGTAACCCCTCAGAGGTTCGGGTGCCGGGTTGGCAGCCTCGGTAATCGTATCGCCGACGTCGATGTCCCCCAGCGAGCGGATGTTGGCGATGACGTATCCGACGTTCCCGAGTTCGAGGACGTCGGTCTTGCGCATCTCGGGTTTGAAAACGCCCACCTCCGTCGCTTCATACACCTTGCGCTGAGCCATCGACATGAAGCGGGAGCCTGCGCGCAAGCTCCCGTCGACGATGCGGACGTAGGAAACGACCCCGCGATACGAGTCGAACTGCGCGTCGAAGACGAGGCCGCGTAAATGCTCCGTGCGGCCGCGCGGCGGGGGAATGCGTGCCACGATCGCTTCGAGGATCGCGTCGATGCCGATGCCTTCTTTGGCGCTCGCGAGAATCGCGTCGGCGCCCTCCATGATGAGGAGTTCTTCGATCTCACCCTTCACGCGCTCGGGATCCGCGGCCGGCAGATCGATCTTGTTGATGACCGGGATAATGGTCAGGTTGTGTTCGACGGCGAGATGATAGTTCGCAAGAGTCTGCGCCTCGATTCCTTGCGCCGCATCGATCACCAGCAGCGCGCCTTCGCAGGCCGCCAGCGAGCGCGACACTTCGGACGAGAAATCCACGTGTCCGGGCGTGTCGATGAAGTTGAGCGCGTAGATCTGTCCGTCCGCAGCCTTGTAGTCGAGCGTGACCGGATGCATCTTGATCGTGATGCCGCGCTCGCGCTCGAGGTCCATGGCATCGAGCAACTGCTCTTCCATCTCGCGCAGCCCGATCGTCTGGGTGACCTCGAGAAGCCGGTCCGAGAGGGTCGTCTTACCGTGGTCGATGTGCGCGATGATGCAGAAATTGCGAACGTTCGCCGCCACGTGCTCGCGTGCGGCAGCTTCGGGAATCAAGGCCATCAGTAATAGTAGCCCACGCAGGCCGAGTTGCGGACCGCGCCGGCGAGCCAGCCGACGAAGATCAAGACGACCAGAAACGCGATGTCGAGGCCGCCGACCGGGGGAATGATGCGCCGCACTGGCATCAGAACGGGCTCGACGATTCTGGCGACGTAGCCGCTCCAGCGCCCCTGGATGCTCGGAATCCACGACGCAACCGCATAGAGGAGCATGACGACCGTAAAGGCGCGCAAGGCGAAGGAGAGGATCACGCCAGCGCTACATGAGAGGGACCCCACTCCCGGTGGGTTCGGCGTCGGCCTTCGCGACTACTTGAGGCTCGCCAGGACCCTATCCGGGACGCCGTGCAGATACGGCTGGGGATCGACCGCCTTCCCGTCGAGCATGATTTGATAGTGGAGATGCGGCCCGGTGGACTCGCCGGTCGACCCGACTGCGGCGATCGGTTGAGCCTTTCGAACGTACTCGCCCTGGTGGACGTCGATTCTCGAGAGATGTGCGTACCACGTGTGGTAGCCGTTACCGTGGTCGATATCGACCTTGAGTCCGTATCCGCCGTCCCAGCCGGCCGCCACGACGATGCCCGCCGCCGCCGCGCGCACTTGGTCGCCGTAGTCCGCCGTCAGGTCCACTCCGCTGTGGAATTCGGGCCACGGGATCAGGCGCCAACCGAAACCCGAAGCGATGTCCCCGCCGCCGGCAGGCATGATGGAGGGAATCGCGGCGAGCAGTTCCGCTCGAGAAATTTCTTCGAGTCGCCGCATATTGAGCACGCGCAGCGCGATCTCGCGCAGACGGTCGTCGTCGCCGCGCACCTGCGCCGAGTGTACTCGTAAGCGCGCCATCCGCCTTGCGACGGCGTCGAAGTCGCTGCCGCGTGGCGTCGTCATGGAGCGCCGGTCGTCAGGCGACGGTGCCGGCTGCGCCGCCGGTGCGTTCGCTGCGGCCTTGCCGCCGTCGCCGATCATCTTGCGAATGCGGTCGTTTTGTTGCTCGATGGCGCGAAGTTCGCCGTCGAGTTCCGCTGCTTGCGCGTCGATTTGCTGCAAACGTTGGCTTTGGTCCACGGTGAGATTTCGCAACTCGCCGACGCGTCTCTCGGCGTGCCACATCGTGAAGCCGTACCAACCCGCGACGCCTCCGAAAGTCAGCAAGCTGAAGATCGCACCGAAGACGAGATGGGCGCGCGTGAATTCGAAACGGAAGACGCGGTAACCGAAGGGCGGTACGATCTTGACCAGGTATCCGGCCTTCTTCATGAGGCGAGCGCCGAGCGAGCTCCGGTCCGCGCGTCCGAAAGCGCCTGGATTTCCTCTTTGGAAGCACCCTGCTGAGTGGCAAAGCCACGGACGGCTTTACCGTACGTGCGAGTTTCTTCCCGCGAGTAGATGCTCGTGATCAAAACGCCGTCGCCCTCGCGATTCAGAAGCGCCAAAGTAAACGAGAGATCGGAACCTACGTCGCTGAACGAATTGTAGCGCACGAACCCGACGCGGTACACCTCGAGGCGCGCGACCGACTCGAGTTCGGCGAGCCGTTCTTCGGTCCCCTTGCTGAAAGCGAGATGCGCGCCGCGCAGACGGGCGACCGAGTCCCCGGCCACACCTTCGTCCTCACCGCGGAGCGCCCGTGCGATCGCGCGGAAGCGCGGACCCACGACGAGCAGATGATACAAGGCTAGCGTGAGCAGGGCTATGCCGAATACCAAGCAGCCGAGCAGTTCTAAGGGCATCGCGAGCCTTATATGCGCTACCTCCCGTGCGGACCCCCGCAGGAAGGGTAGCCCGTCGGAGGCCGGGTGATCCGCGGCACACGCGAGGGCCGACTTACCGTTGCTACCTTCCGGTCCTGGCGGGGTTCATCGGTTCACGTTGCGCGGGCCCGACCCCCGGCGAGGCGAGAGCATTATAACACACGCTCGCGGTGCCCGGGACCGTGTTCGCCGCCGATCGCGTCGGCCACAAAGAAGCAGGCGCGACCTGTTGCGTGTGCTGCCCGAGCCGCCAAACGGCGGAGGGAACGCGTGTGACGAGTACCGTGCACGCTGCGGAGTGCGGCCGCCTCGCGCAACAGATCGTCGCGACGACTTCGGGCGATGGAACTGATTGCGTGGAGATTCATGAGGTACTCCTAGATGAATGGAAGGAATTGAAAAGGCCCCCGCTCTTGCGGAGGCCACAGACGATCGAACCGGTAGCAAACGCTACGTTCGTCGTACGTAATTCCGCGCCGAGAGAGATGACAGGCCAACACCGCAGCCGCGAAGCGCAACCGGCATTCCGTTGATGGCCCAGTCGAGATTTCGTCCGAAGAATTCAGTCACTACGGTGTCTCCTTTCTCTCGCGCGCTGCGAGCGAGTGCGTCGTCAAAGAAGATTACCATGCGAAGGCATGTTGCGTCAAACTCCGCGGAGCGCGAAAGCGCCTGTTAGTGTGGACCGACGTAGTACGGCGTCGGCGTCGGATAACCGGGCGGATACGTCGGCGGCGGATAGCCCGGCTGATACGTCGGCGGCGGGTACCCGGGCGGCGCCGGATAGCCGGGCGGCGGTGCATAGCCCGGGGGTGTCGGCGTCGCGAACGGATTCGCAGCAGGCGGAATCATCGATGGCGGCGGCGTCGCGGGAAGATCGTCGCCGTAAAGCACGGCGGCGTATCCGATCCCCTTGCTGAGCTTGAGCGGATCGCTTCCGCCCGAAGATGTAACCACCCCACTCGAGAGCGAGGTATCGGCACTGTACGCCACCAGGCGCGGTTTGTGTTTTTTCGACATATCGTAAAGCGCTACGATGAAGCCGCGGTTCGGCGTCTGCTCTTCCTTGGGAATTGTAAAGCGCACCGCGTCGAGTGAACTCAGCTCGATGTCGGTTGCGGGGAGAAAATATCCGCGCACGATCGCCGTCTGATGAAGGAAGGTTTGGACGTTGCCGGTCGGCGCGGGCGAGGGCGCCGGCGGTGCGTCGCTTGGATAGATCGTGGTTTTCGTTTCGATCTTCGGGCCGCTCGGAACGGGCGTCGGACGTCGCACGACCGCAGGACTCGCCGAGGCCCCTGCCGGCGCATTCCCGCTAGCGGCCGGCGAAGGCGAGGGTCCCGCGCTAGGCACAGCCGTCGAGCTGGCGGACGGCGATGGAGAACGTGCTCCTGCGGCGTTCGCCGGAGGCGACGGAGTGGCCGGGTGAAGCTGCAGTGCGACGCCGAATCCGCCTACCGCCGGAAGCGGGATGTTCGCTTCATCGGGCAGCAGGTAGACTGCCCCTTCGACGGTCCGAGTCCGCGTATAGGCGGCGGCCTGAGGCGCGCCGGCTCCTCCCGCCGGCGGCGCCGGCGCGTATGCACCTGGTGCTTGCGGCAGACCGGGAGTTCCCATGCTACTCTGGCAAGCCGTCACCGCTACGGCGAGGCTGGCGAGAGCGACGTATATCAGGCTACGACCGGTCACTAGAGGCACCGCGTCGGTTTCGGGCCCGCCTCGTGTGCCGCCTTTGGAGGGAACATCATTAGGTTAACGACGCGCCCGGCAAAAACGTGAGCGTCTCGCCGCGCGGGGGCCCTTCGCGCACAGCCTCGAAATGCGCCCACCAATTTCCTTGAGGTACCTCATGTCCGACGAAGTTGAGATCATGATTCGCCCCACGGGGCCGTACATCGTACGTGGACGCGTACGGTTGCACTACGCAGACGGCACCGAATTCGACCTCGGCGGCAAGGAGAACATCGCGCTTTGCCGCTGCGGCGCTTCGACGACGAAACCGTTTTGCGACGGAACGCATAGCAAGATCGGTTTCCTCGCGGCGACGCAAGCCGTCAAGGAATCCGAATAGCGCTCGCGAGCGCAGGTACGACGGAGCCGGTTACCTCGCCGAAACCGATGCGCGGGTGCGCTCCGCTCGGCCCGCACGATGCGCGCATCACAACCCGATCCCCGTCTTCGAGAAAGCTGCGCGTGCTGCCGTCAGCGAGCGTCAAGGGATGCGCTCCGCGCCACGTCAACTCGATCATGCTGCCGTAACTGGCGGGATCGGCCCCCGAGATCGTTCCCGAAGCGCATAAGTCACCGGCGCGAATCGTCGCGCCGTTTGAGGTCAGGTGCGCCAACTGCTGCGCCACGCTCCAATACAAGCCGCGCATATTGCCGTGCGAGATGCGCTGCGGCGGCGTTCCCGCGCGCAGCATCGCGTCCGAGGCGAGCTCGACTTCGAGCGCGACGTCAAACGAACGCGGCTCGGCGTCCTGCAGGTAGGCGAACGGCTTGGGCTCTTGTGCCGGGCCCGGCACGCGGTACGCTTCGAGCGCTTCGAGGCTGACGATCCAGGGCGAGATCGACGTCGCAAACGACTTCCCGAGAAACGGGCCGAGTGGCTGGTACTCCCAGGCTTGAATGTCGCGCGCGCTCCAATCGTTGACGAGCACGAGACCGAAGATGAGATCGCGCGCGCGTTCGATCGAGACGGGCGCACCGAGTGCGGAGCCGTTTGCCGTCACGAAACCCATCTCGAGCTCGAAATCGAGCATGCGCGACGGACCAAAGTCCGGCGCTTCGGCGCCGGTGCCTTTCCGCTGGCCGGTCGGCCGCACGACCGGCGTACCGCTGACGACGACGGTGCCGCTCCGGCCGTGATAACCCACCGGCAAGTACCGCCAGTTGGGCAGCAGCGGCTCGCTGCCGGGACGCAAGATCTTGCCCAGATTCGACGCGTGTTCGAGCGACGAGTAAAAGTCGACGTAGTCGCCGATTTGAACGGGCAGCAGCAACTCGACGGCGTTTTGCCGCACGATGGCGCTTTCGGCGATGCCTGCATCGAGCAGCTCGCGATTGCCGGCGGCGAGCAAGGCGGACAGTCGCGCGCGCAGCGCATGCCAGGTAAGCCGGCCGCGTCCTGCAAGTTCGTTGAGCGATCCTTCGGCGAACAGCGACTCAGCGTCCGCGACGGCCGGCGATAGCAGGCCGGCGGCCGCGACCGCGCGCAGGTCGAGCACGTCGTCGCCGATCGCGACGCCGGGGCGCGCTTCGCCGGCGACTCGAAAAACGCCGTACGGCAGATTTTGAATCGGAAAGTCACCGGTCTTGCTCGCCGGGAGCCAAGAGCGCAATTCCGGATCGTTCGCGTCGTATTCCGACGCGCTCATGCGCGCGGCAGAATTCCGCCGGCGCGCAAATCGTCGACCGGCTCGGCGAAACTGCAACTCCCGAACGAGCGGATGACGCGCATGCGGGCCGCACCGATCGCCTCGCGCTCCGAAATCCGGCCGCGCCAGGCGAATGCGTCGTCGTCGAGTCTGAAATGTGCGACGTCCTCGTCGGCCAGGACTTCGGTCAGCGCCTCCTCATCGACGAGGATGCCCGACGCCGCCAGGACTGCGGCGCCCACGACGTTGACGAACCCGTGCATCGCGCCGCCCGATGCAGGGTCATAGTGCCGAAAGGGGTGGTGCAAACCGGCCGTCGCTTTAAATGGAACGTCCGACTTGCACGCCGTCGCTAGAAAGCGCGCGACGGTAGCAGGTTCGGGCACGTCGGCGGATGTCGCGCCGCCACAACGCAGCTTCGCGCAGATGTCGAGTTGGCGGTTCGCACGCTCTTCATGGAGTGCCCCGAAGGCGGCTTCGAGGTCGTCGGCGCCGGTAAGTTCGACGAACAGCGAAGGCCGCTCGCTCCAACCAGCTTCATCGACTGCTGCCGCCAGCGTTGCGACGCGCTGCTTCGCGTTCGCGCCGCGCGCGTTCGCGAGCCGCGTTTCGATCGCTTCGATCGCGAACCGGTCGGCGCGTTCAGCTTGCAACCGCGCGAGACCGGCGAGCTCCGCTTCCGCGGCGCCGGCGTCGACCACCACGCTACATCCCAACGGGTCCGGTGAGTCGTCCAGCAACCGTGCGAGCGCGGCGACTTGGCTTGCGGGGACGACGAACCGCCCAAGCATCCAATACTCCGCCCCGGCTGCGGCGCGTTCGTTCGCAGCAAGTGCTTCGGCCAGCGAGAGCCCGGCCGGCGGAAAGAGTCCTGCGTCGTCGATCAATTCGCCGAGGAAGGCTCGCAGCGCGCTCATCGCCGCAAGCTACGCCGCAGGTCCGAACGACACCGCCCGCCTAAGAGAAAAACATCACACAAGAAGAACGCCCGCCCGCACCCGAACTTTACATCTCGACCGACGTGGAAGCGAACGGCCCGTGTCCCGGACTCTTTTCCATGCTGAGCTTCGGAATGGCCGCCTTTACCGTCGAAAAGGAACTCGTCGGGACGTTCTCACGAAATCTCGAACTGCTCGAAGGCGCCGGACTCGATGACCGCACGATGCAGTGGTGGGGCACGACCGAAAACCTCGGCGCGTACTACCTCTCGCGCGAGGATCTCGTAGCTCCGCGCACCGCGATGCTTGAGTGCAAGGCTTGGCTCGAGGAGATGCGCCGTTTCGGCAAACCGATCGTCTGCGGCGCGCCGAGCGGATTTGATTTCACGTTCATCTACTACTACTTTCAGCGCGAGTTGGGCGAGAGCACCGTCGGCTTCGCGAGCCTCGACCTGCGGAGCTACGCCGCCGCCGCACTCAAACGCCAATACCGTCAAGTCGGGAAGCGCCAACTTCCACCTGAGTGGATCGACGAGGGTCTCCCGCATACGCACGTCGCGCTCGACGACGCGATCGAGCAGGGCTGCATCCTCATCAACATCATCCGGGCGAACCTGGGTTTGCCCCACCTGCCGCAAATGATCGACTCGCGAGCGGGCGCCCCCGAGCGCCAGGCTTCCTAAAAGGCGTGGCCTTCTACCAGCGCGCGGGCTCCGTCCCCAAGAAGCGCCACATCCAGTTCAGGCAGCCTGACGGAACGCTTTACGCCGAGGAGCTGTTCTCGACGCGCGGGTTCGAGAACGTCTATTCGCTGCTCTACCATCTGCGGCCGCCGACGGCCACGCTCGACATCCGCGAGTGGAAGCGCAAACCGGTTGAGTACGTCGCTAACGATCCGCTTCGCAACCGCCACTTTCTGACCGGGCGTTCGGCGACCGGCGGCGATGCGATCGAGGCGCGCGTCCCATTACTCGGGAACGACGACCTGCGCATCTCGATTGCCGACGTGAGCGAGGGCGGCGAGCGTTTCTACCGCAACGTCGGCGGCGACGAGCTGCTTTTCGTGCATCGGGGAAGCGGCACGCTGCAGACGGCGTTCGGCGAGATCGCCTACCGGCCGCACGATTATCTCGTGATCCCTTCAGGCGCTACGTATCGCCTCCAGCCGGCCGAATCGACGCGCCTCGTCATCCACGAGTCGCGCGGCCACGTGGCGATTCCCCGCAAGTTCCGAAACGAGTACGGGCAACTCGAAGAACACGCGCCGTACTACGAGCGTGACTTTCGCGTTCCGGTCTTGGGCGATCCCGTCGACGCTCAAGGCGAATTCGAAATTCGCGTGACCAACGCGGGACGCAACGCACTCTACGTCGTCCAGAACCATCCCTTCGATTTGGTCGGCTGGGACGGATACTGTTACCCCTATGCGTTCAATGCCGATGAATATGCTCCGATCACCGGCAAACTGCACCAGCCGCCGCCTTCGCACGCGACGTTCGAAGCGCCGGGCGCCGCCTTCTGCGTTTTCGTGCCGCGGCTGTTCGACTACCATCCGCTCGCGATTCCGGTCCCGTACAATCACTCGAGCGTCGACTGCGACGAAGTTCTGTACTACGTCAGCGGGAACTTTATGAGCCGGCGCGGCGTCAACGAAGGCTCGGTCACGCTGCATGCGGCCGGCGCTCCGCACGGACCGCAGCCCGGAGCGGTCGAGGCGAGCCTCGGCAAGACGGCCACCGACGAGCTGGCCATCATGGTCGACACGTTTGCGCCGCTCCGCATCGCGACCCCGGCGCTCGCCCTCGAGGACCCGGCCTACTTCCGCTCGTGGCTCGAGTCGGGGGCCGCGGCTCGCTGATCTCTGGGCCCGGCGACGCCGGCGCGTAGGGTTGCGCAGCCGCGCCGCAAACCGCATTCGTATGACGAGCGCGCTCGATGAACTCGACTGGGATCATCTTCATTTTTTCGTCGGAAACGCGAAGCAAGCTGCGCACTACTACGCGACCGCCTTCGGTTTCCACGTCACGGCCTACGCAGGGCCGGAAACCGGGCTGCGCGGCCGCGCTTCCTATGTCATCGAGCAGCACGGTTTGCGCTTCGCGCTGACCAGCGCTCTCGATGCGAGCGACCCGATCGCACGCCACGTCGAACGCCACGGCGACGGGGTGCGCGACGTCGCTCTACGCGTCCCGGATGCCAGTGCCGCGTACGAGGCGGCCGTCGCCGGCGGGGCTCGCCCCGTGGCGCCCCCGCAAGTCCAAGCCGACGACTTCGGCAAAGTCGCGCTCGCCTCCGTAGCGAGCTACGGCGACACGATCCACACCTTCGTGGAACGCGAAGCTTACCGCGGACCGTTCCTGCCGCGCTACGTTCCGGTCGCGAGCGGTCCGCACGCCCCGCACCGCGTGGCTTTGCGCCACATCGATCACGTCGTCGGCAACGTCGGCTGGAACGAAATGGATTCGTGGGTGCGCTACTACCGGAAGGCCTTCGGCTTCGATCAGCTCGCCTCGTTCGACGACAAAGACATTTCGACCGAATACTCGGCGCTGCGCTCGAAGGTCGTCTCCGACGCGCGCCGGCGCGTGAAGTTTCCGATCAACGAGCCGGCCGAGGGCCGCAAACGTTCCCAGATCGAGGAGTTTCTCGATTCGTACGGCGGTCCCGGAGTTCAACACGTCGCGATCGCGACCGACGACATCGTGGAGAGCGTGCGCGCCCTGCGCGCGAACGGCGTTGCCTTTTTGGAAACCCCGGGTTCCTATTACGACGCTCTCGAATCGCGCGTTGGGCAAATCGCCGAAGCGACCGAGACGCTGCGCGAGTTGAACATCCTCGTCGATCGCGACGAGCTCGGCTACATGCTACAGATCTTTACCAAACCGTTGCAAGACCGGCCGACGCTGTTTTTCGAGATCATCCAGCGTCGCGGCAGTCTGTCCTTCGGAAAGGGCAACTTCAAGGCGCTCTTCGTTTCGATCGAAGAGGAGCAGGCGAAAAGAGGCAACCTCTAGCCGGGTCCCCCGGATCTGGGACCAAGGATCCTTTGCCCGGCGAAAGGGCACCGGCGCGTTTCGCGAGTATGTACCGCGTAGCAAGCGGGGGCCATCCGGTTCTGCCTTGCTGCGTTTTCGCTTGGGGCGTGCAAGCGTCCCGAAGGAAAGGGTGCACGACGTATGCGGCCGGAGCGACCGAACGACCTTAATATTCGAGCCCTGCTGACGATCGCGACCTTCGGTGTCGCCGCCAGCGTCATTAGCGCCTGCGGCGGCTCGGCAAGCCCCGCGCAGCCCATTCTGGGCGGGGGTGGCCGGCCAACGCCCACGCCCCATGTCACGGTCACGCCGACCGGTGGACCGTCGGTGACGCCATCGCCCACGCCGCCGCCCAGCAGCGGCGGCTCGGAAGCTGCCTGCGTGCTCACCGTGCCCGGCACCGGTAAGACCTATGCCTTCGTGCCGGCAAGCAGCGCGACCGACTCCCAGGGATACCCCGACAGCCTTGCCGAGGTGACGATCGCCACCGGTACGACGATCGCTTCGCACCTGCGTCCAATTGCGCCGCAGCAGCACGCTGCCCTCCAGCACGCTGCCCTGCCGCAGCACGCCACCCGCCGCTGGTACTCCCGAGAGTACCGCGGCAGGCTCCTCCACTACGCGGCGGACCCAATCTCGCCCCTCATTGGGCTGACCCCGGGGCCGTCTGAGTGCGGCGCCGATGCCACCCTTCAGAACCTCTATCTCATCAGCAACGGAACGATCTACCCGGCCAGCCCGATCGTCAACGTCGTCAACGTCAGCGCCTCGGCCGGGATGACGCAGACCGGGACGTTCACAACGGACGCGACGATCGGGGTTTCATTCAGCGGAGGCACGTTCGACATCACGGGCGTCGTGTGGGATCCGGATGACTCATCGGTCCTGATCTCTTCGAGTACCGGCTACGAGCTCTATAGCTCCACCGGCACGAAGATCAAGGGCGTCGCCGATAGCGCCGGACCGGCCGAGAACTTCGGTTACGATGCCGTAACCGACATCGTCTGGTCCCCCACCTATGCGACGGCTCCAGCCTCGATGAGCATCGTGAACATGAACAGCGGAAACGTTTACATGTTTGCGTCGCCCCCGCCGACCCTGGACGTGCCCGACTCGGGTGCAGTCGATCTGCAAACGAACGTCGCTATCTCTCCCGAAGAGGGACCGGGAATCGTGCACGTCCTGAACCTCGGCGCGCTGACCCTCGCCGGCAGCACGTTCACCGCGCCTGAAACCGAGTTCAACCTCGCGAACGTCGACCCGGGAGTCGGTACGTACGTACCGGCATCCGCAGTCGACTCCTTGGCACACATTGGATTCCTCTCCGGAGAGTTCGGTACGATCGACTTCTGCGCGATCCAGTTACCGACGACCGCAGGCACCACTGCTCCGGTGGTGAGCGACTGGGTGTGTGCGAACTTCCCGAACACGCCGGACGCTCAACAATTCGCGTCCCCGTACGACCCGCACGCCACGTCGACGTTCGACCTGGGGACGGGCCACTACGGGCTGATGTTCAATCAGCAGGACAGCTACGTTGCGGTCGTCGACCTCAACAAGCTGCTGGCGGCACCGCGTGAAGCGTCGCCGTACCAGAACACGGTCATGCCGACCTACGACCTGGTCGCGAACAACGTGGTCTTCTACATCCAGATCTAACGACGAACGAGTCGTTAACGAAAGGAGCGGCGGGAAACCCCCGTCGCTCCTTTCTTTTGGTCGATCGCGGTTTGGAGCCGAGCTCGTTCTAAGCCTTGAGTTCGATGTCCACGCCGGCCGGCAAGTCGAGGTGCATGAGCGCGTCCATCGTCTTGGGCGAGGCCTGAAGGATGTCGATGAGCCGCTTGTGGGTGCGCATCTCGAAGTGCTCGCGGCTCTTCTTGTCGACGTGCGGCGACCGGTTCACGCAGAACCGGTTGATCTCGGTCGGCAGCGGAACCGGTCCGCTGACGAACGCGCCGGTGCGTTTCGCCGTATCGACGATCCGCTCCGCCGATTGATCGAGGACCTTGTGGTCGTAGGCCTTCAGGCGGATGCGGATCTTCTGTTTTGCCATGCTATTCGTTGATCGCGGTGACGACGCCGGCGCCGACGGTGCGGCCGCCCTCGCGGATGGCGAAGCGCAAGCCCTCTTCGCACGCGATCGGCGTGATCAGCTCGACGTCCATCTGAACGTTGTCACCGGGCATGATCATCTCGACGCCTTCCGGCAGCTTGATGGTGCCCGTCACGTCGGTCGTGCGGAAGTAGAACTGGGGACGGTAGTTCGCGAAGAACGGCGTGTGCCGCCCGCCCTCTTCTTTCGAGAGGACGTAGACCTCGGCTTTGAACTTCGTGTGCGGTTTGATCGAGCCGGGTTTCGCCAGAACTTGACCGCGCTCGATCTCGTTGCGCTCGATGCCGCGCAGCAAAACGCCGATGTTGTCGCCGGCGATGCCGAAGTCGAGCAGCTTGCGGAACATCTCGATGCCCGTAACGGTCGACTTGCGCGCCTTGTCGGTGAGTCCGACGATTTCGACTTCCTCGCCGACTTTGACCTGGCCACGCTCGACGCGTCCCGTACCGACGGTTCCGCGTCCGGTGATCGTGAAGACGTCTTCGACCGGCATGAGGAACGGTTTGTCGACGGCGCGCTCGGGCGTCGGAATGTAGGCGTCGACCGCGTCCATCAAGGCGAAGATCGGATCGGCATCCGGGTCGCCGCGCTTGCCGTTCGATTGAAGCGCCTTCAGTGCCGAGCCGCGGATGACCGGGACGTCGTCGCCGGGGAACTCGTACTTCGAGAGCAGTTCGCGCACTTCGAGTTCCACCAGTTCGAGGAGCTCGGGATCGTCGACCATGTCGACCTTGTTCAGGAACACGACGATATACGGCACGCCGACTTGGCGCATGAGCAGGATGTGCTCGCGCGTCTGGGGCATCGGACCGTCGGTCGCCGACACGACCAGGATCGCGCCGTCCATCTGCGCGGCACCGGTGATCATGTTCTTGATGTAGTCGGCGTGTCCGGGGCAGTCGACGTGCGCGTAGTGACGGGCCTTCGTCTCGTACTCTTGGTGCGAGATGGCGATCGTGATTCCGCGCTCCTTTTCCTCGGGCGCGTTATCGATGTCGTCGACGCTTTTCTTGGCAATGTTCGAATTCTCGGTGGCTAGGCAATTTATGATCGCCGCCGTGAGCGTCGTTTTGCCATGATCGACGTGACCCGTCGTGCCGATGTTGACGTGCGGTTTGCTACGGTCGAATTTCGCCTTGGCCATTTTTTCTTCTTACTTCCTTACGGCGCTGTGGTGATACGGCCGGCTAAACGCCGACCGGCTTCTTGCCTTGAGCTTTGGCGACGATCTCTTCCTCGACGGACCTCGGCGCCTTTTCGTAGTGGTCGAACTCCATGGTGTACGTGGCGCGTCCCTGCGTCGCTGAACGCATGTCGGTCGCGTATCCGAACATTTCCGAGAGCGGAACGTTCGCCGTAATCGTGACCGCCGAGCCTGCGACCTCGTCGCTTGAGATGATCATACCGCGGCGCCGATTGAGGTCGCCGTTGATCGCGCCGAGGTAATCCTTCGGCGTCGTCACTTCGACTTTCATGATCGGCTCGAGCAAAATGGGGCCTGCTGCCTGATTTGCCGCCTTGAACGCCATCGAACCTGCGATTTTGAAGGCCATTTCCGACGAGTCGACGTCGTGATAGCTGCCGTCGAAGACCGTCGCCTTGATGTCCAAGACCGGATAACCGGCCAGGACGCCACTCTCCGACGCCTCGCGGATTCCCTCGGAAATCGCCTTTTGGTATTCCTTCGGGATGGTGCCGCCCACGACGCCCCAAACGAACTGATAGCCGGCGTTCGTCTCGCCGGGTTCAAGCTTGAGCCAAACGTCGCCGTACTGACCCTTGCCGCCGGTTTGGCGGATGAACTTGCCTTGTTTTTCGACGGTCTTGGTGATCGCTTCTTTGTAGGCGACTTGCGGCTTGCCGACGTTCGCTTCGACTTTGAATTCGCGCTTAAGCCGGTCGAGGATGATCTCGAGGTGCAACTCGCCCATTCCGCCGATGATCGTCTGCTGCGTTTCGTCGTCGGTCCGCATGCGGAAGGTCGGATCTTCCTGAGCCAAGCGGCCCAGAGCCGTGCCGAGCTTGTCCTGATCGACCTTCGTCTTGGGTTCGATCGCTTGGAAGATGACCGGTTCCGGAAACGTGATCGATTCCAGGATGATCGGCTTCTTCTCGTCGCACAGCGTGTCACCGGTGCGCGTATCGGTGAGACCGACCGCGGCCGCGATGTCGCCCGCGCCGATCGCATCGATGTCCTCGCGGTGATTGGCGTGCATGCGCAAGATGCGGCCGATCCGCTCTTTCCGGCCGCTGCGCGCATTGTACACGTAGCTACCCTTTTCGAGCGTGCCGGAATAGACTCGGAAATACGTCAGGTTACCGTAAGGGTCGGTCGCGATCTTGAAAGCGAGCGCAGCGAACGGTTCTTTGTCGTCGGCCTTGCGTTCGATTTGCTTGTCGTGGTCGTTCGGATCCATGCCGTAGATCGGCTTTGCATCCGGCGGCGAAGGCAAGAAATCGACCACGGCATCGAGCAGCGGCTGGATGCCCTTGTTCTTGAAAGCCGAACCGCACAGCATCGGCAAAACCGAGCCGGCGATCGTGGCTTTGCGCAGCGCCGCCTTCAAACGCGGCACCGGCAATTCCTCACCTGCGAAGAACTTTTCGAGGAGCTCGTCGTCTTGCTCGGCGATCGCCTCGATTAAGGCTTGGCGCCACTTCATCGCAAGGTCGCGCAACTCGCCCGGTTCGACTTCTTCCTCGGCCATGGTCGAGCCGGCATCGTCCGTGTAAACGACTTTCTTCATCGTGAAGAGGTCGACGACGCCTTTGAACTTATCCTCGGCTCCGATAGGAACTTGAATCGGCGTCGCCGGCGCTCCAAGGCGCTCGCGAATCTTGTCGACGCAGTTGAAGAAATCGGCCCCGACCCGGTCCATCTTGTTGACGAAGATGACTCGCGGGACTTTGTACTTATTAGCCTGGCGCCAAACCGTCTCGGATTGGGGTTGGACGGCCGCGACCGAGTCGAACAGCGCCACGAGCCCGTCGAGGACGCGGAGGCTCCGTTCCACCTCCACCGTAAAGTCAACGTGGCCAGGCGTATCGATGATGTTGATGCGCGTGTCACGCCAGGTGCAGGCCGTCGCGGCGGACGTGATCGTAATGCCGCGCTCCTGCTCCTGAACCATCCAGTCCATCGTGGCAGCGCCGTCGTGGACTTCGCCGATCTTGTGCGTGCGGCCGGTGTAAAAGAGAATACGCTCGGTCGCGGTGGTTTTTCCCGCATCGATGTGCGCAGCAATTCCGATATTCCGAGTCCGCTCGAGCGGATACTCGCGTTGGAGTGCCATGTCCGATTACCAGCGATAATGCGCGAACGCTTTGTTTGCGTCGGCCATCTTATGCGTGTCTTCGCGCTTCTTCACGGTCGCGCCCAAGTTGTTGGCGGCATCCATGAGTTCGGCTGCGAGCTTCTCTTCCATCGAATGGCCCGGCCGCTTGCGCGCGTACTGAATCAACCAGCGCATGGCCATCGCCTGGCGCCGGTCGGGACGGACTTCCATCGGTACCTGATAGGTCGCACCGCCGACGCGGCGAGGACGGACTTCGACCAGCGGCATGGCGTTGCCGAGCGCTTGCGTGAAGACGTCCATGGGATCGCGGCCCATCTTCTCCTGAACGATGTTCAGCGCATCATAGGTAATGCGCTCGGCAGTCGATTTCTTGCCGGCGAGCATGACCTTATTGATGAAGCGCGCGAGAACTTTGGAGTTGAAGCGCGGATCGGGCAAAATTTGCCGTTTCGGGACGGCGCCCTTACGTGGCATCTGCGGAAACTTCCCTTACTTTTTGGCGGAGCGCTTGGCCCCGTACTTCGAGCGGCCTTGCTTGCGGTTCGCGACACCTGAGGTGTCGAGCGTACCGCGGATGATGTGATAGCGGATACCGGGCAAATCTTTGACGCGCCCACCGCGGATCAGCACCACGGAATGCTCCTGCAGATTGTGGCCTACGCCTGGAATGTACGCCGTTACTTCTTCACCGTTGGTCAGCCGCACGCGCGCGACTTTGCGCAACGCCGAATTCGGCTTCTTGGGCGTGATCGTCTTGACTTGCGTGCAAACCCCGCGGCGAAACGGATTGCCGCGCACTTCGAAGGTACGTAAGGGCAGGTCGGGGTGACCCGGCTTGGGGCCCGTCTGGGCCACACGAAGCGCCGGCGCCTTGACCTTTTTTTCGATTTTCTGACGTCCCTTACGGACGAGCTGACTGATGGTCGGCACGCACTCTCCATGCAACGGCATCTCCTCGCAGAGACGCACACACAAATTCCGCCCCACCGCCGGTGGGCCGGAACCTCCGGATTGTAGCAGGTTCCGGACAAAGGCGTCAATGCAAAATGGGTGCTCGCACCGCCCTACGCGCAGACGCTCCCCACGCACGGTCCAAAACCCCGAAAACGCGGTCCGCGTTTCCGCTCCAAGACCGCCGCTTCTCCCAACGCCGTCAAGCTGTAGCGGATCTCTTCCGGCTCGTCGTTCGGCTCCCAGGCCGCTTCGGCGCTTTCTCCCGGCTCCGAGCCGGGCGATCGTCTGTCGTCCATTGCTTCCCTTCTTTCCTGTCTGAGCCTCAGGATAGGCCCGCAGGGTGCCAGCATAGTGGCACAGCGTCCCCGGGTCGGGCCGGAAAAAGCTGAGCCAAAACCTACCTCCAAGGCCTCGGCTCCTAGGAAAGCTGACGAGCGAGAGGGGGCGCCGCTCTCGCGAGGTCGCCGCAGGCGTCAGCCGAGCGAGCGGTGGCGGCCGCAAGGCGTCGAAATTCGTCCATCGGAGGATTTGGAATGCGCCTGACCACCGCCCAGCTTGAGGACTTCGACCGCGACGGGTTCGTTCGTTTCGAAAACCTTTTCTCGCAGGCTGAAATCGAGACGCTGCGTTCCGAGCTCAATCGCATTTCCATGGTCGACGATCCCTCGATCATTCGCGAGCGAAACGGCGCACTTCGCACGGTCTATCGCTCGCACGAAACGGACGGAGCGACCCGCTCGCACGCGTTTCGTGCGCTGGCCTGTTCGCCGCGTTTCCTCGAGCCTGCCCGCCAAGTCTTGCGCGACGAAGAGCTGTACATCTATCACAGCAAGTGCAACATCAAGACGGCGATCGACGGTACGGTGTGGCTCTGGCACCAAGACTACGGCTACTGGCAGCACGACGGCGTGCCGACCTCGAACATGGCCACCTACCTCGTGATGCTCGACGAAGCGACGGAACTGGGTGGCTGTCTGTACTTCATTCCGGGCAGTCACAAACTGCCGGTGCTACCGGCCTCCAAAGACGAAACGACGACGTCCTACCCGCAGTGGGCGATCCACAAGGAAGAGATGCGCTCGCTTCTGCGCCGCTCACCGGAGCCGGTCGCGATCAGCGGCGGCCCGGGCACGGCGGTCCTCTTCCACTGCAAGATCGTCCATTCGTCGGGCCACAATCTGTCCGCCAACGATCGCTGGCACGTTTACATGGCTTACAATCCGACGCGCAATCATCCGGATCCGATCCCGCCGAATCCCCGTCCGGACTACGTCGTCTCGAGGAACTACAAGCCGCTGGAGATCATGCCGGACGACGCGATTCTCAAGTCGCCGGTGAGCGTTTAGCAACCCCGGACCGGCGTTAGTAGCGCAACTCCGCCGAGGCGATGGTTCGGCCACCTTCGCGCAAGTTGACGGCGCTCGCGCGCACGCCCGCGAAGAGCGACGCCACCGCGCCATCTGAGACGAGCGGACCGAGATCGCGTTCGACGCCGTTTACCGTAGCCACGACCCGCACGCCGGACGGCGGGCGGTCGGCGAGAACGTAAATCCAACCGCCGTCGCGCGCGTACAGAACCTTCGCGGAGACCGCATCTTGCGGAGCCGACGTCATCGTGACGTGGAGGAAATGCCCGTGCACGACGTGCGTCAAGGCCGCGTCTTCCTGCGCGAGGTCGCCGCGTATCTGCTGATTTTGAACGAGCGTCCCGCCGAGCGCGAATACGAGCACCGCCGCCGCTGCGAGCGGCGCGAGCGCGCGCAGTTTGGGAAACGAACTGCGCGCCCGAGTCCGTTCAGCGGGGCCGGCCAGCGAACTCGCCAATCGGGCGCCGAGCGACGCCGGCGGCCGCGCGCGGGGAATTGCCGCCGTTAGGGACGCGACGGTCTCTTCGGCCGCACCGACGAGCCGCGTGCATTCATCGCAGGCCGCTACATGTGCGTCGACAGCGGCGCGTTCGGCGTCGTCCAGCATTCCGAGCGCGTACGCCTCGACCTGCTCCTGCACGTGCGCGCCGTTCACGAACGGTAATCCATGCGGAGATCGTCCTTGAGCTTGCGCATTGCAAGCATGACCCGGCTCTTCACCGTCCCGAGCGGCACGTCCAACTTTTCGGCGATCTCCCGCTGCGAGAGGTTCTCGAAGTACGCGCTCTCCAACGCCACGCGTTGTTCCGGCGGCAGCCTTCCGAGCGCCGCCCGCACGCGCGCGGCCTCGACCGGATCGACCACGAACGGGTCGGCATCCGGCACCGGCTCGAGTCGAAAGGCTTTCTTTTCGCGCTCGAGCCGCCGGCCCGCGCTGCGCATGCGGCTCATCGCTTCGTTGCGAACGCAGACGATGAGAAACGCGCGCAACGAGCCGCGCTCGAGCCGGAAGGAACCCGGAGTCTGCCAGACTCGGATCAGCGCGTCGTGCACGCAATCCTCGGCGTCTGCGGCGTTTCGCAAAACGGCGCGTGCGACCGAATACAGCTCGACCGCGTAGCTCTCGTACGCGATTCCGAGAGCGGCCGGCCGGCGCGCGATGAAGCCGGCCGCGAGCGCCTGGGGGTCCGCGTCCATTCCGGCTGGCTTCTGCGGCACCGCAACTTATCCCAGCGCATACTCTTGGACGAGCGAACCCGCAGCGCTAAGAGCAACCGTTCGATAACCCAATTCGCCGAGCAGATGGTCGGGCGGTACTACGAGGGGTCCGGGTTTATCGGCGGTGCCGGGTTTCGGCTGCGGATACGCGGTCGAGTGGGCGGTGTAGAAGCGGATGTTTCCTTCGGTATGCTCCATGACTTGATGGATGTGGCCATTCAGCACCGTGACGCTCGAGAAGGGCTGGAGCAGCGCAAGTGCCTTGTTGCCGTCAGCGGTTTCCCAGCCCCAAGCCGGGAACAGCGCGTAAAGCGGCACGTGGCCGAAAACGACGATCGGAGTGGTCCGCTTTTGCGCGGCGAGATCCGTCTTGAGCCAGTCGATCTGATCCTGCCCGAGGAGCCCGTTCTTCTCGAAATTGAACACGTTGACGAGCGCCACGAAGTGCACGCCCTGCATGTCGAACGAGAACCATGGGGTTTTGCTGTCCTTGCGCGCGAACGCCGCAAAGAACGCCTTGCCTTCATCACCGATGAAGTCGTGTTCGCCGGGAATCACAACCAACGGCGCCTTCAGACTCGCTAGGAGATTTTTGGCTGCATCGAACTGAGCGGGCTTCGAGAGGTGCGTGACGTCGCCGGTGTGGATGACGAAGGCCGGCTGGACCTGCATCGCGTTGATACGCTCGATCGCCATTTGGAACGTATCCGCGACGTGGTCGTTGGCCGGCTGATTGAAACCGATGTGGCTGTCGCTGATCTGAACGAAACTGAAGGCTCCAGCTGGAACGTCGGCCAGAGCGGTGGCGCGCAGCGTTCCGACGCCTGACAAAGTGAAGGCAATGCCCGCACCCGTCCAACCGACGTGCTCGAGAAAGTCGCGACGTTGCATGTTAGCTCCCTGCTTTCTGCTCGACCGGGATGACGACGACGACGCCTTTCATGTACGGATGGAGAGCGCAAAAGTACGCGTACTTCCCGGGTTGCGTGAAGGTGTGCGTCCAACTCTGATGCGCGTCGAGGCCGCCCGAGTCGAACGATTTATCGGTCGCGGTGACGGTGTGCGCGTCGGAGTCGTCGTTGACGAACTGGACCGCGTCTCCCGCGTGGACGGTGACCGTCGCATCGTGAAAAGCGTAGTCGTGCATGTGCACGACGACGGCGGGTGCCGGGCTCGCGGAGGCGAGCGCCGCGAGTAGGAAGGCCGAGAAAATGATGTTCATGACCGTCGTACGCCGCCGCCACCCAGGGTGGATTAGTCTTGGGGCTTCCGCACGAACAAAAGCCGGAACGACCGCGAGGAATCTCCCGGCCGTCCTTGTCTCTCCGGCAACCGTCATGCGGCTCAGTTTGTGTGAAGCGGGGGTCCTTGGCTCTCCAGTGCTCTCTCCGCTGCGGCATTTTCTTGCTCGATCGTGAGCGGTACGACGTCGTCGAAAGCCCGCCGTATCTGTGGTTCAAAAGGCGCGCCTCCGATGCGTGCCGGCGCGCTGCTCGACAGGATGGCCACGTATTCGGCAACCACTTTTCCGGTCTGCGCGTCGATGAGCACCAAGCGGCTTCCGGGCGTCGTTACGCGCTGCACCGTGACGCTCGTCGTCTCGGCACTTGCGGCCGCTGCGCTTCCGAGCATTACGAGAAGCGTCAGCGTTGAAATTATGCGTCTCATGGAAGTTTCGTCCTTCTGTTAGCGATCGTGAGCATCGAATGATGCTCATCGACCAATCTACGACGCCGAACCCAACGTCGGATGAGTGGAGGACGATATTTTGCGCGTCGATTCTAGCGTGCTAGTTCGCGGGCTACTCGATTTGATCGGGTGGTGGGCCGTCGGGAACGCCGCTGCGTGCGGGTCGACACTCCATACCTGCGCGCGTCGCTCGTCCCGAGCATGTAGTTATGGCTCTCGAGGTTGAGTCTGCGGAGTTTCGTCATTGGAAGCGGCCTTGAGCCCAGCCGCGTTTTCTCGAATCGACTTAGCCTCGCGCATCATTTCGAGCTCGGGCAGCACCTGAAGGTCGCGCAGCCGGCGCAGGAAGGCCTTCGATTGGATAATTCCCGAAAGTGAGAGGATCTGGAATTTGCGCTCGCCGATCTGCGCCCAGTCCGACAGCGCCGCGACCTTCTCAAAGCTACACCTTCGACCCGGAAGCGCGGTTGCACGCCGTTGAGGGCGCGCGCGATACGCACCATGTTGTCCGGATCGCGCCGGCAGCAAACGTCGACGTCTTCGGTGACGTAGGCGCTCCCGTGCAGGGCGACCGCCGCGCCGCCCACCAGCACGTACTCGACGCGCTGACGATCGAGAAGGTCGAGGACCTGCGTAATTGCGTTGTCCTCGGCCATCGTCGGTTACTGGGTCCGCTGTTTGCGCATACGCGCGACCGATTGTGCGTTGCGAATTATGCGGCCAGCGTGCTCGAGCCGCTCCTCTGCCGTGAGGGCGAACATGTTGTGAAACGTGATGCTGGGATCGATGCCATACGCAATCGCGCGCGCGAGCGCACTCCCGGGGGGCGGGGACAGCCAGTACCTGCGGAAGCGCGCCTCTGCCTCTTCCCTCTCGTCCACGTCTCAAATATATCACATATCGGTGGACTAAGGTTTGGGTTCGGACGCGTTGCGAACCGCGACGCTACTTCAACGTCTCGATCGTCCAGCCGCTGACGTTCACGTAGGGCAGCGTGTTGACCGTAATCGCGCGCGTTTCCATCATCGACAGTTTGTCGATCGCGCCGTGCCGCACGTCTCCATTCACGCTGAGCGCGACGGTGAAACCCTGACGCCCCGGATCCTCCCGGCCGCCGCCACCGCCGCCGCCACCTCCGTACCCACCGTGGAATCCGCCGTGTCCGCCGTGTCCACCCTGCGAACCTTCGCCGCTCGGCGGTTGCGCTTGCGCTTGGACGAGCATTTCGCCGGCGCCATGTAGATCGAAGCCGGCGGCGTTCGAATTCGCAATCACGACCGGCACGATCACCGGCACGTTCGCACCGGGAATCTCCGGAAGTAACAGCGAGGCGCTCCAACCGTCGCGCGTGCCTCCGCTCTCGTTGGCAAGGAGCAGGCTTATCCGGTTCAGACCGGCGATGAGGTCGTTCAGTTGAGCGTCTTGCGACGCCGTCTTATCGTTTTTCGGAATCTGCAGCGATCCATCGGAGGCGAGCTCCAGCACCGTCAGGCCGATGGGCCGGCCGCCGACACTGCCGTCGACCGTTAAGGTTGCCGGCGTCTTGCGGCGCAGCGTCACCTCGCTGACGCTCGTTTGCGGATCGGGGTTGCCCTGTACCGTTCGCGTGACCCGATAGTGCGCGGTGCCACCGACCGGCGGGACGATCGCGATGATCGCGGGCGCGGGAGCCTGTGCGACCGCGGGAGCGACGGCCGTCGCCGCCACGACGGCAACGGCGAACGCGGCCAGACAATCTGCGTATGGCATGCGACGAGCCTAGCCGAGCGACCTCAGGTGAGGCTGGGAGCGTCTAGTTCGCGAGCTGCTCGATTTGATCGGATGGTGGCGTGACCGGTGGGGACGCCGCTGCGTCCGGTTCGACGCGCCATACCTGGGGGCGCGGCTGCGGGCCGACTCCAGGACCCGTGGGCTGCGTGCGTCGCTCGTCCTCGTGCGAAACGAGGTAGCCGCCGAGGTCGACGCGATTCGCTTGGGCGCTCACGTCTACCCCACCGTTCCCGTTCGTCTTGAGCGTCGTCGAGATCTGACCTCCGGATGTGCTCGAGTCGGTGACGGTGAGCGAACCATCGGCGTTCAGGGTCACCGACTCGCCGCCGCCCAACTGCGCCGTCTGACCGGACTGCAGCGTCACGTTGTTGCCGTATGACGAGATCTGATACTGACCCGAAGCGTTGAGCGCGACGATGGTATTGCCGTTGTTCGTCGCGACCGAAGCGCTTTGGTTCATCGTCACGCCCTGGGCGTTCGGTTGCGTCACCTGCGTTGAAACGCGGTAGCCGCCTGCGAACGAGTTCGAGTCGAGCAAGTCCGCGTGCGAGCGCATGTTGTCCCACGAACTGTTGACGTTCTGGCCATTCGCGCTGCTCCCATTGAACGTGTCGTGCGGGTCGCCCCACGAGCTCGCGGTGGCGTTCGAGAAAAACGCCTCGTTCTGGTTCCCGGGCACCGGCTCGCATTGAGCCGAATTTCCCTGGCAACCGGCATTCTGACCGCTCGATCCGGAACCGTACGCTCCGCTTTGCGCCGGGCTTCCGGACGAGGTTCCGGTCCCGTACCAGGAGGCGATCTGATTGAACAGGTTGTTGACGTAGGTCGCGAAGCCGGCCATCATTGCGCTGAGCCCGTTCCCCCCGGCCAAGCCGTTCGGGGCGCCGTTTAGAGCACCGCTGCCGGGATTAGGAAATCCGACGATCATCGCGTCGGATTGAAATGCAGGCGCGGGCGGACTCGCATATGGCGCACCCGGCGTCTCCGACGGCTGCGGCGGGAAGCCTGCGAACGGCGAGTTGAGCAAGTTGTTACCGATCCACGACATCGCTACTCCATTCGGGTGACGCCGGATAAACGTGTGCGCGAATCTTTCACGCACCGGCGTCGAACCGGCAAGTGCGACTAGAGGTCGCTCAGATCTGCCACTCGTACGGATTCCAGAAACTCGTCACCGCGTGCGCGGGCCGATAGTTCTGCAGATCGCTGTTTTCGACGGAGAGACGCCGCGTATACCACGTGATGATCACCGGCACTTGATCGGCCAGCACCGTTTGGATCGTGTCGTACGCACGTTTACGAACGCCACGGTCGTTCGTTCCAAGCGCGAGGCGCTCGGCCGCATCGACCCTTGGGTCACAGAAATGGTACGCGTTCTGCCCGGCCGGCGGAAATTGGTCGCACATCCAAAGCGTAGAATCGTCAGGATCGACTCCGTTTAGCCACGAAAGGAACGCGACGTCAAATTTTCCGGTTTGTATGATGCCGCCGGCGCCGTACGTCGCGAAGAACAGCGACGAAACGTAGGTCTTAACGAGCGCCTCGATGCCCACGTCGTGCCAGTCGCGCTGGACGATGACCGCAGTCGCGTTTCCGTTCGCGGAGCCTTGGACGCCGATGAGCGCCAACTGCAAGCGCTTCCCGTCCTTCACGCGAATTCCATCGGCTCCGACCCTCCAACCGGCGGCGTCCAGCAACGCGCGTGCCTTCGCGGGATCGTAGTCGTAGTGGGCGGCGTTTGGATTGTACGCCCACTGAAAACTCGGCTGATCTGTGTAACCCGGCACGTTCACACCGTGGGTGACGTCGCGGATCAAACCCTTGACATCCAGCGCGAGCCATAGGGCTCGCCGCACGCGCACGTCCGCCAGCTGCGGGCTTCGCAGGTTCAGCACGAGTTGACCGAACTGCGTAAACGGGGTGAGCACGGCCCGCGTGCCGGCGATGTTGCTCAGCTGCGGATAGTTTGAATTCGCGGCGTTGAAGTCGAGATCGGCTTCGTGCGACTTGAGCAGCGTCACGACGGTGTTCTCGTCGGGAATGGGGGTGTACCAAATCTCGCGAAGCTTGGGAGGTCCGCGCCAGTAGTGCGGATTCGCACGGAAAACGATCTTCGAGCCGCGCTGCCAGTGTTCGACCACAAACGGACCCGTCCCGACCGGCCGGCTGTTGAATTCGATCCGGTTGAGATCGGAAAATTTCGCGAGCAGGTGAGCCGGCAACACCACGTACGGGTTTGAACACGGACCGAAGAACGTACTGATGAACGGCGCGTAGGGCCGCTTGAGGTGCACGACGATCGTCCAAGCGTCCTTCCGCTGGATCGAATCGATGAGGTCGAATCCAACGGTCGAAGGGACGTTGTTGCGTTTGTTCATGACGGCGTGCCACGTGAAGATGACGTCATCGGCTGTGAACGGCGACCCGTCTTGCCAAAGAACTCCCTTACGCAGATGGTAGGTGATCGTTCGGTTGTCGCGCGAGATGCCGCCGTTTTCGAGCGTCGGCACGACGGTCGCAAGTTCCGGGACGAATTCGTTGCGGTCGTTATAGTTAAAGAAGTATCCGCCCCAGAGGTACGCCAGATCCGAGTCGATTTGAAAGTTGCCGACTAGTGGATTTAGCGAATCGGGTTCGGAGATATTGACGATTCGCAACAAGCCGTGCTGCGTCCATGGGTTGCCGGCGCTCGAGCTCGAGGTTCCGACGCGCGTGCACGCGGCGAAAGCCGCCAACGCCAGGAACGCGCACGGGAGCGCGGCCAAACGGCGCAAGCGTCGGAAAATGGCGAGCGGGTCGAAGTGTCCGGCACGCATCCCGGCGTACTTGGACTCGCGGCGCTCCGGCCCTGTTAGCGATCCACAAGCTCGAGCAGTTGCGGATAAACAATCGCGATGAGCTCGGGCGAACGCAGCGGTTCGATGATATCGTGCGAAGGCGGCAGACCCCCGAGCCGGTGCGTCTCGACGACGCCCGAAGCGCGCGCGCTCCACAGCCGCGCCAAGCGGCGCGCGCTTCGATTGTTTACCGCCGTCTCGCTCCCGTTTAGCACCAGTGCGATCTGGTGCGTCTTCGGCGCCTGCCTCCGCGCAGCATCGAAGAGGTTCAAGGCAAAGCGGTACGCCTGCGCGACCGCATGCGTCGGATAGCGCGGGTAGCCGTGAGCCGGCATCTGCCGCTCGCGCAACACGGGATTCCACCACATGAAGCGATTCGGCAGGTGCAGCGCGATGCGAATCGCGTGTGGACCCGCCAAGTGCGGCATGCCGTTGATTCCCAGGAAAGGCGCGATGCTCACCGCCCGATCGACGGCATGATTCTGTGCGATCCAGGCGGCGAGGAGGCCTCCGACCGAGAACCCGGCGACGATGACTCGCTCGCCGAGCTCGCGTGCCCGGTCGACCGTGCTCTGCGCAAACTCTTCGAGCTCTTCTGCCGTCAACGCCTCGAGTGCGGTCGTCAGCCGGTCCGCGTGCCCATGATGCGGGAGCCTCGGTATGAGCACGTTTGCGCCGCGCTCGAACAAGACTCGGCCGAACGCGGAAAATTGCTCCGGACTCGCGGTCAAGCCGTGTAGTAAAACGAAAGCCTTCGGAGCGCGCGCACCGTGCGTGAGGAGGATCGAGGGATTGGCGATGGAGCCCGGCGGCGGCGGGGAGGACACGCGGGACACGTTCGGCGCGAACACGGCGGAGCCCGGCGCCGCTGCGAGTAAGCCTAGCGGCGGATGATTCCGGAACGTATCAGCCCTCAGCGGCCGGCCGACTACCTCGCGGTGATGTCCCGCGCGATCTTCCAGGCGGGGATGAGTTGGAAGTTGATCGCTTCCAAATGGGACGCCTACCTGAGGCTCTTCGAGGGATTCGATCCCGTGCTCGTGGCCGCGTTTGACGATACCGACGTGGCACGCATCATGGACGACGGCGGCGTCGTGCGAACTCGCAAGAAGATCGTCGCGACGATCGAAAACGCGCGGGCGCTTCTCGCAATCGAGCGCGAGTACGGTCAAATGCGCGACTACTTGCGATCGTTCGACGGCTATGCAACGCTCTCGGCAGACTTACGAAAACGCTTCATGTTTTTGGGCGAGCTGAGCGCCTACTATTTTTTGTTCAGAATCGGCGAGCCCGTGCCGCGCTTCGAAGAGTGGGAGCAAACGGTGCCCGGCGACCATCCACGCATGCGCGAGATGGTCGAGCTCGCACGCGCGAACCGCGTTTCGCCGGAGACCCAGTAACGCGCGATTCCCGATGTTGGGTTTTGTTTCCGAAAAGCGGGGAAGAACACGGCATGAGCATTTTGGCGTGGATCTTAATCGGCTTGATCGCGGGATTCCTCGCGAAGGCTTTTGTCCCCGGCGAGGGCCCCGGCGGTTTCATCGGCGACATCGTCGTAGGCGTCGTTGGGGCACTCCTGGGCGGTTGGATCTTCAATCTGCTGGGTCACTCGGCAGTGACGGGTTTCAATCTCTACAGTATCTTCGTCGCAATGATCGGCGCAATCGTTCTCCTCGTAATCTTGCGCGCGATCGGTGCTAGCCGACCCGTCGCTTAAGGGAAAGCGGAAGGGCAGGTCACCCGACGACCTGCCCTTTTTTCTTTGCCCGCCGGATGCCGGAATCGCGAGGTGCAAACGCGTAGGGTGAGACGATCGACCATCTGGTAGCGGCGCGCGCGCAAATGGGAACCTCGCTGGCGTTCCACTTCGTCTTCGCTTCGCTCGGGGTCGGTCTGCCGCTGCTGCTCGTCATCGTCGAGGGCCGCTGGCTGAGAACGCGCAACCTGCTCGACTACGAGATCGCGCGGACGTGGTCGCGAGCCATGCTCTTGTTGTTTGCGATCGGTGCGGTTTCCGGAACGACGCTTTCTTTCGAGCTGGGTCTGCTCTGGCCGGAGTTCATGAAGCGAGCGGGCTCGATCGTCGGCATTCCGTTCTCAGCCGAAGGCTTTGCCTTCTTCATCGAAGCGATCTTTATCGGCATCTACGTCTACGGCTGGGACAAGCTTTCGCCAAGAACGCACTGGCTTTGCTCGATCGCGATCGCGGTTTCGGGAGCGGCGTCGGCGATCTTCGTGGTCGCCGTCAACGCCTGGATGAACACACCCTCCGGCTTCGCCCTCGTGGACGGGAAACTGGTCGCCGTCGACCTCGGACGTGCTTTTTTCAGCCCCGCGTTCTTCACCGAAACCCTTCACACGACGCTGGCCGCTTACGTGTTCGTGGGCTTTGCCGTCGCAGCCGTTTCCGCTTGGAAAGTGTTGCGCGCACCTGGCGAACCACACGCAGTCGAGGCCTTGAACGTCGGCATGCTGGTTGCCGCGCTCGCGATACCGCTTCAACTGATCGCCGGCGACCTCTCCGCGCGCTTCGACGCGCACCGCGAGCCCATCAAGTTTGCGGCCGCAGAAGCGCATTTTCAGACGTCACGCAACGCTCGACTCGTGATAGGGGGAATCGCCGATGCGACGACCCGTAGCGTGCGTGGCGCAATCGAGATCCCGTTCATGCTCAGTTTCCTCGCTTTCGGAGACGCGAAGGCCGAGGTACGTGGTCTCGACGCATATCCGCTCTCCGAACAGCCGCCGGTCGCGATCGTTCACGCGAGCTTCGACACCATGGTTGGCAGCGGATCGGCGCTCCTACTCGCTGCTCTGTGGTGGGTGGTTGCCACGCGCTGTGGCCGCCGCGCCACGGGCGTGTGGCTCTCACGTTCGCTTGTCGTTTCGGGCTTTCTCGCCTTCATCGCGATGGAGGCCGGCTGGTTCGTAACCGAGTTCGGACGCCAGCCCTGGACGGCCGTAGGTCTTTTGCGGACGAGCGCCGCGGTCACGACGGCGCCGGCTCTCGACCTCGCGTTTTACGGCTTCTCGCTGCTCTACGTCTTTTTGGCCGTAACGCTCGTTTTGCTGCTGGCGCGAATTCCGTACTCGTCAACATGACGGCCGAAGCGCTGGTCTCGCTCGTCGCGCTCGTTGCCATCGCGCTGTACGCGATTTTCGGAGGAGCCGACTTCGGGGGCGGCGTGCTGGATATCGCCGCGAGCGGCCCGCGCCGCGACGAACAGCGAATGGCGATCGCTCGTGCGATCGGCCCGGTCTGGGAGACCAACCACGTCTGGCTGATCTTCTGCGTGGTGCTGCTTTTCACGTGCTTTCCGCCCGCGTTCGCGTCGCTGGCGGTCGGTCTTTACTTTCCGTTGACGTTCGCATTGGTCGGAATCATTCTACGCGGTGCAGCTTTCGCGTTTCGCTCTCAGCAGTATCGCTCTGCGCCCATGGCGCAATTCTGGGGCCGCGTCTTCGGCATCGCGAGCCTCGTCACGCCGTTCTTCTTCGGAACGTGCGTCGGCGGGCTCACCCAGGGTCACTACGCGTGGACCTCACCGTTTGCGATCGCGATCGGCTTGTTCGCCGTTACTCTTGGCGCGCAGATCGCGGCGGTCTTCCTCACCTTGGAAACCACCGGGAACTTGCGCGACGACTTCCGGATCCGGGCGCTCGTCGCTACCTTCGCGCTCGCAGGAGCCGGTGCGCTCGCCCTCGGTATCGCCGCCCTGACGGTCCCTGCGACCTTCGAGGCACTCGTGAGCCCGCAGGCGTTGCCGGGAATCGGCGCGGCGATGTTCTTAGGCTTCGTCGTGCTCGGACTAGTCTGGACGAGGCACTTCGCCACAGCCCGGATCGCGGTCGCACTCGAAGCGGTCGCGATTCTCGTCGGCTGGTACGCCTCCCAGACGCCTTATCTGATCCCCGGCGAGATGACCTACACCCAGGCGGCCGCTCCGGAAATCACGCTCCACGCTTTCCTTTGGATCGTCGCTGCCGGTGGCGCATTGCTCGTCCCGTCGCTGTTCCTTTTGTTCCGCATCTTCAAGTCGGAGCTCCCGGCCCGATCCGGTTAGGACGATTCCTTAAATCTTCTCTAATGCAGCTTTCCCGTTCGTTACGCGCACGCGGTGCGTACGATGGAAAGCGAGCAGCGCCTCGGCGCTTTGTACTCCATCGGGAAACTCCACGAGGTGCACGAACTGTCCGGAAAGTGGGACGATCTCTTGCACGTTCGGACCACCGTCGGAGCTTCGATAGTTTTCATCAAAATGCGGTGCCGTCGCGATGATGTTTCCGCTTTCACTCGTCACAACCACGCGTTTCATGTTCGCGCTCCCCTACACAAGACCGCCGCCGCCGATTTGAAAGGCCGTTCCGATTCCGGTACCGGTGATGTCTTCGCAGCGGATATCGACCGTATAGAGTACGATGCTCCCGTTCTGCTCCACGCCGTTGTTGTAGCTCACCGCCCTATTGGCGTCTGTCCGAATGGACGCGGGCATGGCAAACAACAACACGTTGCCTCGACCTGCCGGAAAGTCATTCCATCCCCAACGAAACCTTACGGCAGCACCCACATCGAGGGTATAGCTAGCTCCCGGTGAGGGACCGATGATAAAAGCCACTACTTCGCCAGCGTCATCGATGCCGGGCCGACCCCGTTGACCTGAATGATCGTGTCACCTTTTGCCATCGCATAATGCGGTGTGCCCGCCGGGATCGAGACGAACGATCCAGCCGGCAGCGCGGTCATGTGCGCGGCGTCGAAGGTGGTCCCGACTCCGACGAGCCCGATCCCGCTCAAAATGGTCACGTTCTCGGTGTCGCCATGAGTATGGGGCGCAATCTTGACGCCATCCGGCAGTTCCAGGCGAATCGTATATTGCGAACCCGCCTTCGAAGGATCGCCGGCGAGGACGGCCAGCTTCGCCTGTGCCGGATAGGGCGCGGGCGCCGGGCCAAATTTCACTTGATCGTACAACACGACGGTGGGTGCATCCGCCGCCCGCACGACGATCGCGGACGAGATGATGATCAAACCAAAGATCCAAACCAGAGAAACCAAACGCCGCATGACGTCCTCCTTTACATTCTACTCTTCGCTCTTGAGCGCGGCCCGTAACACGATCCGCAACTCTTCCCAACCGCGATAACCGTGTCTGGAGACTGAATGTTCGAGGGCCGCGGCTAGTACGTCGTCTTCTCTTCCGGAGATCCTGAGCGTGCAGCCACTCTGGCTGTTGAACTCGCGGCAATCGATGTATTTTCGTGTACTGACTGTCGTAGACATACGGCTCAGACGCGATCATACAGGCCGACCGTCAAGAAATCGTTAAGAGCCCGCGTTCCTTAGTCGACGCGCGCTGGACGAACCGGGAACGAGGCCACGAATTCGCTTCCGCTGCCGAGGCGGCTCACGACGGTCACGTCGCCGCCGTGACGACGAGCGAGCGCGCGCGCGATCGCCAATCCGAGTCCCGATCCTCCCTGCGACCGAGCTACGTCGACACGCCAAAAGCGGTCGAAAATTCGCTCGAGGTGCTCTGCTGCAATGCCGATTCCGGAGTCGCGAACGACTATCACGGTCTCGGTTCGACTGCGTTCACCTTCGACCGAAACTCGTCCGCCGCGCGGCGTGTAGCGTAACGCATTCTCGAGCAGGTTGGCGAGGATCCGCTCGACCTGACCAGGATTGCCGTACACGATCGCCGACTTTTCGGTCGCGATGTCGAGTCTGACGCCCGCCTCCGAGAATTGCGGGCGGTAGCGATCGCCGAGTTTCTGTAATATCGCGGCGAGATCGACCACGAACAGCTCGCGTTCGAGCGAACGGTCCGCTCCGGCGAGTAAGAGGAGGTCGCTCGTTAGACGCGACATCTGCTTGACCCCATCGCTAATGGCTTCGAAGCGCGAGCGGTCGTGGAGCGGATCCCGCTCCGTGTCGCGCAGCGCCGCATCGGCGGTAGCGGCGATAGCCGTTAGGGGTCCCCGCAACTCGTGGGCTGCATCGGCGGTGAATTCACGCAGCGTTTGGAAACTCTGTGCGGCCGGCTTCACGGCCCGATGGACGAGCGCGCGGCCGCCCACGGCGCTCCCGACTACTGCAAGCAGCGTGCCGATCAAGAGACCCGTATCGAGATACCGGATGTCCGCCAGTTCCTGTTTGTTCAACTCGCTGGCCCGAACCATGCCGACGCGTAAATTCCTCTGCGGGTCGAGAATTGGAATCGTGACGGTGTTGAACGTTTGCTGTCCGACCGAGAGTTGGCGGCGACCCTCGACCAGCAAGGTGTCGATTTCCGGAACGAGACCCTCGGCGCCCACGAGCCGGCCGCGGTCATCGAACCATTGCAGCCCCTGTTCCCGAGTTAAGAGGGCGACGTTCGATATCTCAGTCTTGTCAATCGCTAGGCTATTGCCACCGTACAGGACGCTTCGAAGGCCGGCCCGCGCGATTCCCTGAAGCCGCGTATCCGTTTGCTGGTCGAGGATAGCGACGAAGGTGAATCGTACGGCTAGGGCGGCGAGCAAGAAAATCGCGGCAAATGCCGCGAGGTACGAAAGCAACAGCCGCCGCTCGAGTGCGAGTGGAGTCGTTTCGGCCTCACGAACTGAAATCTGCGAGCCTGTACCCGACTCCGTACACGTTTTCGATCGGGTCGTGGAGTCCGCCCACGGCTCGGAACTTGCGGCGGATGTTGGTGATGTGCGTTTTGATGGCGTCATGCTCGGAAACGTCGCTGAATCCCGCGACCTTGTTGTGCAACATTCCGCGACTGAAGACTTGAAGCGGGCTGCGCATAAGCGTTTCGAGAATCGTGTACTCGGTTCCGGTGAGCGGTACCGTTGCGCCGTTGCAAGTGACCAAGCTACGGCTTGGATCGAGCCGAAGTTCGCCGTGTTCGAGAACCGGTTCTTGCGGCACGCGCTGCCGCCGGGAAAGGGCTCGAATGCGCGCGGAAACCTCGGCTAAATCGAACGGCTTCACCAGATAGTCGTCGGCGCCCGTATCGAGCGCACCCACCTTGTCGCCGACTTCGTCGCGCGCGGTGATCATCAAGATGAGCGCCTTGGATTTCTCGGCACGCAGCCGGCGACACAACTCCAATCCGTCGAGCCCCGGCAAGAGGATGTCCAGTAAGATGACGTCGTGCACTTCGGTGCGAGCGAAATCGAGACCGGTGAGACCGTCCTCGGCGACGTCGACGGCATGGTGCTGCCGGCGCAGATCATCGGCCAACGATTGATGGATCCGTGCATCGTCTTCAACGATCAAGATGCGCATGAGAAACGAACTTGCTGTTCTCGGCCGTTGCCCGCATTCCCCGCGCCCGATCGATCTTCACGATTTCTTTACTCTCGAGTCGTACAGTCTCTCTGTGATCGAGGTGACCGATAACCTCGTCGCGACGAAGGAGCACTATGGCGCTACGGAAACTCATGATCGAGCGCGCAACTCCACAAGCCGGTTCGTTCGACCGCGAGCAGCTGCGAGGGACGGTTGCAAATGCGAATGAGGTGCTGCGGCGGGTCGGACCGGATATTCAGTGGCTCGAGGCGTACGTCGCGAACGATAAGACGTTCTGCGTTTACCTCGCCAAAGACGAATCCACTATCCGCAAGCATGCGGAGATCGGCGACTCACCGGCGACGACGCTCGCCGAAGTCCGTAAGATAATCGATCCGACGATCGAGGACTCCGACGCGTAAGCGCGCCGCTGCGCGGTATACGGCCGACAAAAAGGCCCCGGTCGTACCCCCGGGGCCTTTTCTATGTGGCGCGCTTACAGATCTTCGGGGTTGATGCCCTTCTTGACGTACTGCGTGCTCTTGGGCGGAGCCACGACCGCGACGTCGGTGCCGTACTCTCCCTCGTAGTGGACGGTCTGTTCGAGGGGCGGGCGGCGATCCTGGAAGCCGCTGACCAGTTTCGAACCGTACACGAGAGGTTCCGGTTCCATTTCGTAGTCGGCCGGATCGAAGATCGCGCTCTTGGGACGGCCGTCCTCATCGAGATCCTGCCCTTCCGGTTCGATCGTCACGTTGCGATAGCGTGACATGCCCGTACCGGCCGGGATCAACTTTCCGATGATCACGTTTTCCTTGAGCCCGAGCAGCGGGTCGTGCTTTCCTTTGATCGCCGCGTCGGTCAGCACGCGCGTCGTCTCTTGGAAGCTGGCTGCCGACAGGAACGATTCGGTCGCAAGCGAGGCCTTCGTCACACCGAGCAAGACGGGCTTGCCTTCAGCGATCTTCTTGCCCTCCGCCGACTGCTTCTCGTTCTCTTCACCGAAGATCGAGGATTCGATCAGCTGACCGGGCAGCATTCGCGTGTCGCCGCCGTCGACGATCTTGACCTTGCGCAACATCGAGCGGACGATCGTTTCGATGTGCTTGTCGTTGATGTCGACGCCTTGCGAGCGGTAGACCTTTTGCACTTCCTGCACGAGGTACTGTTGGAGGGCGTTCTCGCCTTTGTACTCGAGGATCTCGTGCGGGTCGAGCGAGCCTTCGTTGAGCTGATCGCCGGCTTCGACCTTTTGAGCGTCGGCGATCATCAAGTGGGTATTGTGCGGCACGTCGTACTCGTGCGCCTCACCGTGCGAATCGGTGACCGTGACGATCCGTTTGGACTTCTCGTCGCGGATGCTGACCGTGCCGGCGACGGTCGAGATCGTCGCCTTGCCCTTAGGCTTGCGCGCCTCGAAGATTTCCTCGACGCGCGGCAGACCCGTGATGATGTCCTCGGTCGCCACGCCGCCCGTGTGGAACGTGCGCAGCGTCAGCTGCGTACCCGGCTCGCCGATCGATTGCGCCGCGATGATCCCGACCGCCTCGCCGATGTCGACGCGTTTGCCGGTGGCGAGGTTACGCCCATAGCACATCGCGCAGACGCCGTACTTCGCTTGGCAGGTAAGGACCGAGCGGATCTTGACCGTCTTGATTCCCGCGTCGACGATCGCCTTAGCCTTCTCTTCGTCGATCTCTTCATCGCGCGAAACGAGCTTGGTCTTCGGTTTGGCGGGGTCTTTGACGTCCTCGGCCGCACGCCGCCCCACGATCCGGTCGTAGAGGGGCTCGATGATCTCTTTGCCGACCGCAATGTCGTGGACGGTGATCCCGTGCGTGGTTCCGCAGTCGTCTTCGCGTACGATGACGTCCTGAGCCACGTCCACCAGACGGCGAGTCAGGTAGCCCGAGTCCGCGGTGCGCAACGCCGTGTCGGCCAGACCCTTACGCGCGCCGTGCGTCGAGATGAAGTATTCGAGGACCGTCAGGCCTTCTTTGAGCGAGGCCTTGACCGGAATCTCGAGGATCCGCCCCGACGGATCGGACATGAGACCGCGCATGCCGCCGAGCTGCTTGACTTGCGAGATCGAGCCGCGTGCGCCCGAGGTTGCCATCATGAAGACCGGGTTCATCGGGTTCTGCGCGGCCTGCATGGCAGCCGTGACGTCTTCCGACGCCTTCGACCAGATCTCGATCGTCTTGTTGTACTGCTCGTCGTCGTTGATGAAGCCTTGCTCGAAGTAATCTTGGAGCTTGTCGACCTGGTCCTGTGCCGTGTCGAGGATCTCGTACTTTTCTTGCGGCACGACGATGTCGCTGATCGAGACCGTCGTTCCCGAACGGGTCGCGTACCGGAAACCCAGCGCCTTGATCGCGTCGAGAAACTCCGCGGTCTCGGCGTTGCCGTGGCGGCGGTAGCACTCGGTGATCAGCTTGCGCAGGGCCGACTTGTCGATGATGTGGTTACGGAACGGCTCGTTCCATCCGGCCGGGAAGGCCTCGTTGAAGATCACCCGTCCGACGGTCGTGCGAATCAGCTCGCCGCGGACTCGGACGCGAATCCACTCCTGCAGTTCGATGACGTCATGCTCGTAGGCCGTGATCGCCGAGGTAGGATTCTCGAATGCGCGCAGCCGTTCGGCCTCGGGCGTTCCATCTGCGTCGGCCGGTTTCTTGACCTTCGCCTTGCCGTTGGTCGGGGAAAGCATCGTTTCAACCGGCACGCTGAAGTCCTCGGGAATCGCACCCTTGGCCGGACCGCGATACTCGTCGCGCTGGAACGTGAGGTAATAGAGCCCCAGAACCATGTCCTGGGTCGGAATCGAAACCGGCTGACCGAAGCTCGGCTGCAAGATGTTGTTGGACGACAGCATCAGGATGCGCGCTTCGGCTTGCGCTCCGGCCGAAAGCGGAAGGTGGACTGCCATCTGATCGCCGTCGAAGTCCGCATTGTACGGCGTGCAGACGAGCGGATGGAGGTGAATCGCCTTGCCCTCGACCAGCACGGGCTCGAAAGCTTGAATGCCGAGGCGGTGCAGCGTCGGAGCGCGGTTGAGGAGAACCGGATGCTCGCGAATCACTTCGTCGAGTACGTCCCAAACCTCGGGACGCACCCGCTCGACCATGCGCTTCGCACTCTTGATGTTGTGCGCTTGACCGTGGTCGACCAGCTTCTTCATCACGAAAGGCTTGAAGAGCTCGAGCGCCATTTCTTTGGGCAGACCGCACTGATGAAGCTTGAGATTCGGTCCGACGACGATGACCGAGCGGCCCGAGTAGTCGACGCGCTTGCCCAGCAGGTTCTGACGGAAGCGGCCTTGCTTGCCCTTGAGGATGTCCGAAAGCGATTTCAGAGGCCGATTGTTCGGCCCCGTGACGGGCCGTCCGCGCCGGCCATTGTCGATCAGCGCGTCGACCGCCTCTTGCAGCATGCGCTTCTCGTTCTTGATGATGATCTCGGGGGCGGAGAGCTCGAGCAGGCGCTTGAGGCGGTTGTTGCGATTGATGACGCGGCGGTAGAGGTCGTTGAGATCGGAAGTCGCAAAGCGGCCGCCGTCGAGCTGTACCATCGGACGCAGTTCCGGCGCGATGACCGGTACGGCCGAAAGGATCATCCACTCCGGCTTGTTGCCTGAGTTGAGAAACGCTTCGACGACCTCGAGGCGCTTGATCGCCTTGATCCGTTTCTGGCCGGTGACTTCCTTGAACTCTTTGCGCAGCTCTTCTTGGAGCTTGCGCAGGTTCAGGTCGCGCAGCAACTCGCGGATCGCTTCGGCGCCCATCCCCGCTTTGAAGGCGTTCCCGTACTTGTCGCGAGCTTCGCGATATTTCTGCTCGGTCAGGATCTCGCGCTTGGTCAGCGTCGTGTTGCCCGGATCGATGACGATATAGGCGGCGAAGTAGATGACCTTCTCGAGCTGACGCGGCGACATGTCCAGCAGGATGCCGATGCGCGACGGCACGCCCTTGAAGTACCAGATGTGCGTCACGGGCGTCGCGAGTTCGATGTGGCCCATCCGCTCGCGCCGCACTTTGGCGCGCGTGATCTCGACGCCGCAGCGATCGCAGATCATCCCTTTGAAGCGAATGCGCTTGTATTTACCGCAGTGGCATTCCCAATCTTTGGTGGGTCCGAAAATCTTCTCGCAAAATAAACCGTCGCGCTCGGGCTTGAGCGTGCGATAGTTAATCGTTTCGGGTTTCTTCACCTCACCGAACGACCAGGCGCGGATCTGTTCGGGGCTGGCGAGACCGATGCGCATCGCATCGAAATTATTGACGTCGAGAAGATTCATTCAGTCCTCATGCCGGGGCTCGCGGACGGACGGACAAAACACAAGCAGGGCTCGACGTCCGTCGCTCCCTGAAATCCGTCTATCGGCCGCGGGGCATAGGCGGTTATTGTACTGCGTCCTCGCAAGGCCGTCAAGCTTCTCCGCGGGAGCTATAAGCGCCAAGTAGAGATGTCCCCGGCTCGGCCAAGTAGAGATGTCCCCGGCTCGGCCAAGTACAGATGTCCCCTCGCGGGGACACGTGGCGTGTTTGGCCACGTTCACGGATTAGAGACCGGCGGTTCAAACGAGCCGCCCGTCGGGCAGACGTTCACAGTAAAGGTCAGCACCTTGGCGGGTGGGGCGCTCTTCCAAGGCCTCGCATATTGCATGACGATATGGGTGGGACCGCGGCCATAGCTCGGCGTCATGAGGAACACGAACATCTCCTCGCCGGCAGTTCCCAGCCTGCCGGCGCCTCTGCTCGGCGCCCTATATGCAGTCCCGAGAAGCACCTCGGTCGGAGGAATCGGCGTCACCGTTGGCTGCGGGACCGCACCTGCCGCGGTAGTCGCGAAGGGGTGAGCACCTTCCGGCCATACCGAGGGCGTCCGGTACGACCAACGGTAGCCGGTGCCGGGTGTGGTCGGTAACACCAGAAGGATGAGCCGTCCGGCGGTCGTTGTGAGGACCGTTTGCTCAGGCGATCCGGCGGTCGGCGCAACGTTGCCATAGGCCGGCGCCGGCACGCGCAGGCACGGATTCGCAGGACTGGACTGCGCGGCGGCCGGCGGGCGAAAGAGCGCTGCAATCAGCAGCACGGCGATTCCGTCCGGCAGCCGAGTTCGCCTAGTAGTCGTCCTCGACGCCCAGCGGGGTTTCTTCGTCGTCGTCGTCGGGTTCGGGTTCTTCCTCTTCTTCTTCGAGGACGTAACCTTCGTCGACGTCGTCCTCTTCGGCGACGACCGCTTCTTCCTCGAGCACTTCTTCGGTCAGCTCGTCGGGCAAACCGGCGATCCGCCCGAGTCCGCCTTCCTCGAGATCCGGTGAGGCGGGGATGATGCTGCGCGGCGAGACCGTTGCGGCGGCGACTTCCTCATCGCTCGCTTCAGCTTCCTCATCCTCCTCGGCTTCTTCGTCGGACTCAGCGATCTCGGCGGCGAGGCCGCTTAGACCCGCGACCGCTTCGGCCGCGCGGAGCTGCTCGGCTTCGCGTTGCGCCGCGACCGTTTGCGCGAGACGCGGATCCTCGTCGCCGACGAGGAGGCCGATGTCCTTGGCGGTCTCGGTCATGTCGTCGTCTTGGATCTTGATCTCGATCTCTTCGCGGTTCTCGGTCAGCACCTTGACGTCGAGCGCCAACGATTGGAGTTCCTTGATGAGGACTTTGAACGATTCGGGAACGCCCGGCTCCATGACGTTCTCGCCCTTCACGATCGCTTCGTACGTCTTGACGCGACCGACGACATCGTCGGACTTCACGGTCAAGAGTTCTTGCAGTGTGTAGGCCGCGCCGTAGGCTTCCAGCGCCCAGACTTCCATTTCGCCGAACCGCTGTCCGCCGAACTGCGCTTTTCCGCCCAGCGGCTGCTGAGTGATCATCGAGTACGGACCGGTCGAACGCGCGTGAATCTTGTCGTCGACGAGGTGCGCGAGCTTGAGCATGTAGATCATGCCGACCGTAATCGGACGGCCGAAGCGGTCGCCGGTGCGGCCGTCGCGCAGCCAGGTTTTACCGTCGGCCGGCAAACCCGCATCCTGCAACCACTCGGCGATGTCTTCGGCGTGCGCGCCGTCGAACACCGGGGTCGCGATCTGCATTCCCAGCATCTGCGCGGCCCAGCCCAAGTGCGTTTCCATGATCTGTCCGAGGTTCATGCGCGAGGGCACGCCCAGCGGGTTCAGCACGATGTCGACCGGAGTGCCGTCTTCCATATACGGCATGTCTTCTTCGGGTAGAACCTTGGCGATAACGCCCTTGTTCCCGTGACGCCCTGCCATCTTGTCGCCTTGCAGAATCTTTCGTTTCTGGGCGACGTAGACGCGCACGAGATGGCTCACGCCCGGCGACAGCTCGTCGCCGTTGTCGCGCGAGAACATCTTGACGTCGATGATCTTGCCCTTTTCGCCGTGCGGAACTTTCAGCGAGGTGTCGCGCACTTCGCGCGACTTCTCACCGAAGATCGCGCGCAGCAGGCGCTCTTCAGCCGTCAGCTCGGTCTCGCCCTTGGGCGTCACCTTGCCGACGAGGATGTCTTCGGGGCGAACCTCGGCGCCGATACGAATGATCCCGTTCTCGTCGAGATCCTTGAGCGCGTCTTCACCGACGTTGGGAATGTCGCGCGTGATCTCTTCGGGTCCGAGTTTGGTGTCGCGCGCTTCGCACTCGTACTCCTCGATGTGGATCGAGGTGAAGCGATCGTCCTTGACCATGCGCTCCGAGATGAGGATCGCGTCTTCGTAGTTGTAGCCTTCCCAGGGCATGAACGCGACCATGACGTTTTGGCCGAGGGCCATCTCGCCTTGTTCGGAGCTCGGGCCGTCGGCCAGAATCTGGCCGCGCACGACCCGGTCGCCGCGCTGCACGATCGGCGTCTGGTTGATGCACGTGCCCGCGTTGGAGCGGGTGAACTTCAGCAACTCGTACGACTTCTCGAGCCCGGTCTCGTCGCTCTTGACGACCACCGCACGGGCATCAACGTCGGTTACTTCACCGGCCTCTTCGGCCAAAACGCAACCACCGGAATCCTTGGCCGCGCGGTATTCCATACCCGTGCCGATGATCGGCGCCTGCGGACGCAGCAGCGGCACGGCCTGGCGCTGCATGTTTGCGCCCATCAAAGCGCGATTCGCGTCGTCGTGCTCGAGGAACGGAATCAGCGCGGTGGCCACCGAGACGATCTGCTTCGGCGAGACGTCCATGAGCTGCACGCGCGATGGCGGTTCGGTGACGTACTCCTCGGCGTAACGCGCGACGGCTTGCTCGGCGCTGATCCGTCCGTCCGAGTCGAGCGGCGTGTTGGCTTGCGCGATGATGTATTCGTCTTCGCGATCGGCGGTCAGGTAGCGGATCTCGTTCGAGACGACCCCGTCGTACACGACGCGATAGGGCGTCTCGATGAAGCCGTACTTGTTGACGCGCGCGAAGGTCGCGAGCGACCCGATCAGACCGATGTTCGGGCCTTCAGGCGTTTCGATCGGACAGATGCGGCCGTAGTGCGAGTGGTGGACGTCGCGAACTTCGAAGCCGGCGCGCTCGCGCGAAAGACCGCCCGGCCCGAGGGCCGAGAGGCGGCGCTTGTGCGTCAGTTCGGCCAGCGAGTTCGTCTGGTCCATGAACTGCGAGAGCTGGCTCGATCCGAAGAATTCCTTGATCGCGGCGACGACCGGACGGATATTGATCAGCGCTTGTGGCGTGACGGTCTCGATGTCCTGAACCGTCATGCGCTCGCGCACGACGCGCTCGAGGCGCAGCAACCCGACGCGGAACTGATTTTGCAGCAGCTCGCCGACCGAGCGAATGCGCCGGTTTCCGAGATGGTCGATGTCGTCGATGTGCACTTGCTTCGTCGCGACCTTGATCAGGCGGCGGATGACCGCGATCATGTCCTCGCGCACGAGGCACTTCTTGTCGATGGGCGGAATCCGGAGTCCCGCGGCGTTGTACTCGCGCTCGAGCTTGCCCGAGAGCTTGTAGCGTCCCACGCCGGCGAGGTCGTAGCGCTTCTCGTCGAAGAAGAGCGACTCGATCAGCTTTTCGGCGTTTTCGGCGTTCTCGGGCTCGCCTGGACGAAGCTTCTTGTAGATCTCTTTGAGCGCGTCCTCGCGAGTCTTGACGTCCTTGTCTTTTTCGAGACAGTTGACGATCAGGGGGCTGTTGTCGAACAACGCCAAGATCGCTCCGTCGCTCTCCCAGTTGAAGCCGAGATCGGGGCGCGATAGCGCGCGAACGAAGGTCGTGACGTAGATTTTGCGGTTCTTATCGATGCGGACGCCGAGCGTACCCTCGGTTTCATCGTTCTTCGTGCCATTATCGGTTTCGAACTCGATCCATGCGCCGCGATTTGGAATGATCGTCGCATTATAGGTAGGCCGATTGTTCGTATCGACGTCCTTAAGGAAGTAGACGCCGGGCGAGCGGACCAACTGGCTCACGATCACGCGCTCGGCGCCGTTGATCATGAACGTGCCTTTGTCGGTCATGAGCGGGAAGTCGCCCATGAAGATTTCCTGGTCGGGAATACCCTTGATTTCGCCCGACTCCGCGGTGATAAGACGAACGCGGACCCGCAGCGGAACGCTGTAGGTCATGTCGCGTTCGCGGCACTCCTCAACCGAGTACTTCGGTTCGCCGAGCGAGTGTTCGCCGAACTCGAGTACGAGGTTGCCCGTGAAATCTTTAATCGGCGAGATCGAGTCGAACGCTTCTTTGAGACCGTCGGTAATGAACCAGCGGAACGAAGCCTTTTGCAACTCGATGAGATCGGGGAGTTCGAGAACGTCCGCGATCTTCGCGAAGCTGAAACGGGAACGTTTCGGACCGGGGTCCGCGTAGCGCTCGACCGTAAATGCTTGAGTTTCCGGCGAAAAACTCGAAGAAATCGGCGCGGGCGCGATCGATACCGCACCCTCCTCGCCTTTTCCCGAACGCTTCGCACGGGTCGCCTTCCCGGCAGGCGCCTTGCTAGATGCAGACGACTTGGGAAGCATCGATTTCGCCATTAATTCTTTTTTTTAACTCTCAAAAACGAAGCGCACAACGGGAAATGGACCCGGAGAACCCTCCGGGCACAGGCGGACAGCATACCACGCAGGTCGAGTCGCGTCAAGGCGCCCACGTCCCGTCCGGAGACGGGGCGGGGCGTCTAAATGCTTACTTGCCGGCTTGGTCGCCTAGCTAGTTACCGGTATGCCGTACGCGACTGGAAGCAGTCGCGGCAGTAAACCGGCTTGTCGCCGCGCGGCTGAAACGGCACTTCGGCCGTCTGTCCGCATTGGCTGCAGGTAGTCACGAACATCTCGCGATTCCCGCCGCCGTTGCCCCCACGCGCGCTTCCGCCGTAGCCGCCGCCCCCGCCGGAGGCGGAACGCTGCTGCTTACGGGCGGCCCGGCAGTCCGGGCAGCGGTTGGGCTTATTTTGGAAGCCTTTGCTTGCGAAAAACTGCTGTTCGCCCGACGTGAAAACGAAGGGGGAATTGCAGTCTACGCAACTCAGGGTTTCATCAGTGTACAAAACGAGGATCTCCTGGCGTCTCCAGTTTAGTTCGACTCGCTAAGTACCTGAGATAGAGCTACGCTGCTAACAACCGGACCGCGCGGGTTTCGAGCCAGACAGCGTGACGCCGAGTAACTGTCTGACGCAGGCACTATAACACATCCATTGGCCAAAAAGGTTAAGGGCCTCAAATCTTTTTGGCCATTGGCTGATGGAGGATGCCGGCGTCCCAGAGCTCCGGTCCGTCGTCGGTAAACCCCGCCAGGCGGTAGAAGCCGGCCGCGTGGACCTGCGCGTGCAGCCGCGCGACGCGGAAGCCGCGCCGCCGGGCCTCGGCCAGCAGTGCGGCCAGTACGGCCTTCCCGATCCCGCTGCCGCGCACCCCAGGCAACACCGCCATACGTCCGATTTGGATAACGCCCGGCTCCACGACGTAGAACCGCCCTGCCCCGACCGGTTCCGCGTCGAGCAAGGCCAGAGCGTGGACCGCCGCAGCGTCGTTACGGTCGTGATCGTCGATCTCGATTTCGAGCGGGACCCGCTGCTCTTCGACGAAAACGCGCTGCCGGATCGCGACGGCCCGGCCGAGCCGATCCTCGTCGCCGATGTCGAAAAGTTCAACCGTGACCATCGCCTGTGCCCTTTGCGTCGGAGCCGCGCGGGAACTCTACCTCGGTGCCGCCCTGGAAGCGATCGCGCCCGTCGTCGACGTTCTGGTCGTCAACGACAACTCGGGCGAAGAGCGCAGCGCGAACCTCGACATCCTCGAAGCGAGCGCGTTCGCGTCGCGCGGAGCGCTGCACGTCCGGCGCAACCCGTTCGTCAACTTCGCCGACATGCGAAACCGCGCGTTTGCCGGACTGCGCGAGCTGACGGCACCGCCCGACTGGGTACTGTTCTTGGACGCCGATGAAGTCCACGGTCCTGAGTTGCCCTACATCGCTCGCAAAATCTTGCCGCGGCTCGGACCGAACGTCGCGCAGCTGGACGGGTACACGTACCACTTCTTCGGCACGTTTGACTGGATCACGGACGTCGCGCGACGCATGATGTTCTTCCGTTATTCGCCGCGCCTGCGCTGGGTCGGCGCCGTGCACGAGAAGCTCGTGGGCCTCGAGGGCAAGACCGTGGTGATTCCGTACGTTTACTACCACTACGGGAACGTCGTCCCGCCGCGGATGCTCGCCGAAAAACATTTGCGCTATTTTGCGCTCGGCAATAAAGTGCCGCGACCGCCCGACGCCGATCGGGCCGACGCCGAAGTCTATCTCGTCAAGGCCGGCGAGGTTCGCCCCTTTCGCGGCGCGCATCCGCCGGCCGCGCGAGAGACGGTGGCCGAACTCGAACGGACGTATGTTACCGACCTGGCCTCACTCGACGCTGCCTTACGCGCACGGCGAACTCCTAGAACGACCCTGGTTTCGGCGCTGCGCGCGGCGAACGAGGGCCTGCGCGTGAAGCTGCGTTACGCCGAACGTCCCGGCTTCTTCGCACCGCGTTCCCAGAGGGGACCGCTTCCCAGCGGCTCGAAGCTTTAGCGCGCCATGTGGCTTCGTCCGCGCTCGGCCCTCGCGCTCTTTACCGTGCTAGCGGCAACCTCCGCGGCTCAGGCCAATCCGGCGCCGCAGAGGGGCCACGGCGCCTTACCGGCCGCGCAGTCGCAGGCTCCCGGCCCATCGCTGCAGCTGCCGATCGGTCATGCGCCGTTGCGCGTCAGCCAGCCGATGCAGCCCCTCCGTCCGCTCAGCTCGCCGCAGCGCAAATCCGAGCAGCAACCGAACAGCGTGCCCGGTTACAACCCGCTCAAGCGCCGGCACATGGCAATGCCGGTACTGCCGGGCGAAGACGGCTCCGCGCTCGCCTTCTAACCGGACCGGCGCGCACATCACCCTCGTGACGGGCTTGCTCGAGCGCGCGGGCCGCGTGCTGCTCGTTGCATCGCGCTATCCGAATCAGCCGGTTCCTCTTTGGAATCTGCCCGGCGGCCGCCAGCGCAACGGCGAGCTTCTCGAGGAAGCGCTGCGCCGCGAATTCGCCGAGGAGACGAGCCTCGAAGCCGGCGTCGAGCGACTTCTTTACCTCAGCGAGTCCTACGACCGCGCCACCGGCGAGCACTTCCTCAATGTCACCTTCGCCGTCAGCGCCGGCGGCGAGCCGCGGCTTACCGGAAACGACGCGCACGTCGTGGATCTGGCCTGGGTGGCGCCGGCCGAATTGCCTGCGCGGCTGAGCGTCGCGGTCGTGCGCGAACCGTTGCTCGCGACGCTGCGCGGCGAGTCGCGCCGCTACTTCGCCTTCGCGGACGCCGGCATCACGATCGAGTTCGCCGACCCGTCCTGAGCGGCGCGAAGCTCCGACCAGCGTTCGCGCTTCAACTCGAAGACGACGATGTCGACCGGCCGCCCGCGCACGATCGCGCCATTGCGCTGCAGGCGCGCCTCGCCGAAGCCGAGACCCAGCAGCAATCGGCGCGACGGGACGTTCGCCGGCACGCAGCACGCCTCGATCTGCTCGAGCTCCGTTTGCTCGAACGCCGCATCGACCACCGCCGCGCTCGCTTCGCGCGCATAGCCGTGGCGCCGCTGCGGCGCAAGGATGCTGTAACCGAGTTCTGCGGTGCCGCGCACCTGATCTCCGACGCGCAGCGAAATCCAGCCCGACGCGATTCCGGAATCCCTGGACACGATCAGCCATTCGAAGCGGCCCACCGCGCGCCCGTCGAAACTCTTGGGCCTTGCGGCGACGCGTTTCTCGAACTCTTGCCGCGTGAAGCGCGGTACGTCTTGAAATTCGCGCAACTGAGCGCCCTGCATGATGCGCCAGAGCACGACGGCGTTTTCGGTGGTCACTGCTTCCAGCGAGAGTCGCGGGGTTCGAATCGTCGTCATTTGGCAAAAGAGGCGTTGCGGAAGTCGGCGACTTTCGGTATTTCTCCGTTCTCGCTCGACGCGCTGCGAAAGAAAACGCGGTCGCCGGCCTTCGTCAACAAGACTGCCGGATCGACGTTCCCGTCGACCGAAAAGATGCGGCGGCTGCCGCGCAGGGTGAAGTACAACATCCCGTTCGATCCGGCACCGATCCGGTCGATCTGACCGAAGAAGGACTCAGCGCCGACCGAGCTGACCACCCCGGGGGCTCCCGGAGTGCCGACGCCGAGGAAGGCCGCATACTGAGCGAAGGCATCGTCCTGCGGGGAGCTGCTCGAGCTCGACCCGACGATGACGTGCCCGTTTTTAGCCTGCACGAGCGAGAGGGTCTGGTACTTTCCCGAATCCGCGACCAGCGGCACGACCCACGTATTCTGCCCGAAGGCATTGTACAGCAGCGGTTGCGTCGGAATGAGCTTACCCTGGCGCACGATCGGGTTCGAGGCGACCGCGTATTCGGCGCCGCGCGAATTGAACTCTCCGCCAGACGAGGTATAGTAGGTGATTTCGCCGCTGACCGTGTCCATGTAGGTAAAACCCGTCATCGACTGGTCGGCGGCGGGCGACGTGTGATCGACGAACCAGACGAAGCGCGGGCCTGCCAGCATCCCGAACACTTCGTCGCGCGCCGGGACGTGCACGTCGCGCTTGGTCACGAGGTAGTTCCACAAACCGTGCACGTACCGGCCGAACCACTCGTTATACGCGAGCGCGAGCTGGTCGGGATACACGCGGCTGACCCACTTCGGCAATGTCGCGAAGTCGCGCCGGTCGATGCGCTCCATCCGGCCCGTCGCCGGATCGACGATGACGACGCCGGTCACCTTCTGCCCGCTCCAACCAATCGTCGGCCTTCCGAGCGTGCAGAGGTACTGTGGAGCGCCGTCGGCGTCGAGCTGCAACGTCATCTCGAGGATCTGTTCGGTGCCGTAGGTCATGTACACGTGACGATAGAGGTTGTCGTTGAGCAGCGCTGACGGAATGTAGCGCATCGGCGCGCGCTGGCGGAGTTCAGAAGGCTGATCGGGATTCTCGGCGCTGACGACGATGACGCCGGGACTGGTGCGCCGGGCCAGCCATTGCACGAGCCCCTGAAACTCCAGCGGCGCAACCCAGACCAGGCGTCCGCTCTCGACTTGCACGTTGAAATCGCCGACGCGGTAGTAGGAACCGAGCTGACCGATGACCTTGTCGCCGGCAAAGATCGCCGCTTCTTCAGGCACGACTCGGATGTGTTTGAGGTCGGCGCTCGGCGGGAGCGTGTTGGAAATCTTCACGTCGGCCACGTCGCGCAGCCCGCTCGCGTCGACGATCGGCGCCAGCGCAAGTACGCCGGCAAACGCGCCGAGAAGCGCAAGCCCGATCAGATACGGCCAGTGCGGGGTACGTCTGATCGAGACGACCCGGCGTGCCACGACCGCGTCGCGCGCCGCGATCAGCACGCTGTAAGCGGCGTTCGGAATGAAGCTGAGCAGCAGCAGCGTCAGCGCTTGCGGAAAAACCAGCGGCGGCATCTTGACGTACGCATAGATCAGCAAGAGCGGGAAGCCGATCGCGAGACGGAACCACTGACCCCGCCACCAGTTGCGTCCGAAGTCGAGGTTGACCAGACCGAGCGACATGAACGCCGCGGCGAGGAGAATTACCACCGGCTTGCCGGCCGAACTCGAGCGCGTGATCGAACGTGCGAATGAACTCGCTCGCCGCCGGCCTGGCCGCCGCCGCTCCCTCCGAAGTCCGTTTCAACGGAACCGCCGAATCGAAGCCGCGCTTCTTCTTCGGCAGCGGGACGCAGGCATGGCATGAGGCTTTCGACGTGCTGAGCGACGACGGGCACCGCGTGGAAGTGGTCGATAACGTTTTGATCGCGCCGCGAGTTCCGATCGCGCCGGGCGACCGCGTCGTCGTGCAGGGGGAGCTCGTGCCGGGCGCGGTTCGCGGGCCGCTGGTCCATTGGACGCATCACGACCCCGCCGGACGCCACGAGGATGGATTCATCGAGCTGCACGGACGTCGCTACGCTTGAGCGCGAGGACCTTCTCGCGCGCCGTATCAGCCATCAATTGCGGAACCGTGACGAACCGGAAGCCTCGTGCCCGCAGCTGTTCGACGATGAGCCGCGTGGCTGCGACGTCCTGCGAGCGATCGCAGACGGTAGACGAAATATGGGCGGCCCGGCAAACGATGCCGCGGTTCCCGTCGTGCAGTACGATGATGCTTCCGTCGCCAACGTTGTCGAGAACGCGCTCCGCGATCGTCTCCCCGCCCGGCTGCTCCCAATCGTTGGGAAGCGGGACCGACCACATCACCACCGTATAGCCGAGCTGTCGCGCTTCACCGAGCACCGCAAAATCTCGCGCTCCGAAGGGCGGCCGCAGCAAGCGCGTGCGCACGCCGGCGGCGGCGAAGATCGCGTCGTCGGTTCGAGTGAGCTCGGACCGCATCGTCGCCGGCGTTTCCACGAGCAGATGCCGATGGTCCCACGTGTGGTTGCCGATGGCGTTACCTTCCCGAACGATGCGACGCACGACCGCAGGATCGGCGACGACGGCTCGGCCCACGACGAAGAAAGTCGCATGCACGCGCTCGGCGCGCAGCACGTCGAGGATGCGGTCGGTGTATGGCGGGTTGGGGCCGTCGTCGTAGGTCAATGCGACCTCGCGCCGGTCGAGCGGGCCGTTGACGACCGTTCGTCCGAAAATCTGGTTGGCCGGCGCCTCGACCGCCTGGTACCCGAGATAGAACGCTACCCCGAGCAGGCCCACCAGAAGCGCGTACTTTTTCACGTTTTGCCCAGCAACTTCGCTTGCGCGGCCGCGATTTTCGCCCGGAACGCGTCGCTGCCGTACGCCTGGAATGCGTCGACGATCTTCTGATAACGCGGCTCGACGAGCACCGTGCTCGACATCCGCAATAAATCCGGCACGGGCTTGTTGCGGTCGAGATGGATCGTATACTGATGCCCACCCGTCGTCGCCCAGTAGTGCGGATCGGTAAACGCGAAATCGTGCGAGCCGTGTCTGCCGTTCGTCAGCTGATAAACCGCCACGGCGTAGCTCGTCGCGGTGTCGCCTCGCCGCGGCTTGGTAGGTAACTCCCAAATGCCGTCGGCAACCAGCTGGTCGAACAGAAACGGTACGTCCGTCGTCTCACGCGGGAGCGCTTCGACGCGAATCGAGAGGCCTTTCCGATTGACCGCCCGGTATTCGCTCGTCGAGAGCCGGTTAATGTCGTCCATGCGATACTCTTCCAGCGCGATCGGGCCGTTCTGATGATGAATCATTAAGCTCATCCGGATCTCCGACTGCGATGCGGCGACGCGGCGTGTGGCGGCGTAGCGTCCCCCTTCCTGCGTCACCATGAACCATGCGCCCAATATGACGGCGAACAAACCTGCGAGGAACACCAAGGGCGGGACGGGATTGACGCGCACGACCCGGGATCAGTTTCCTCAGCGGCCTGCCGCGGCCTCGTCGAGCAGGCGGTTCACGAGGGCGTCGGCCGCGGCATTGTCCTTTCGCCGCACGTGACCGATCTCGACGGAACGGAAGCGCCGCAGCAGGGCCTGCGCCTTGCGGTGCAGCGGGATCAAGTCGGCATGTTTGACCCGGTACACGCCGGTTAGCTGCCGCACGACGAGTTCGCTGTCCAGACGGACCACGAGATCCTCGACCCCGAGTTCGAGTGCCGCCTCGAGCCCGGCCAGCAGGCCCTGCCATTCAGCCACGTTGTTCGTCGCGACCCCGAGGTACGCGCCCGCTTCAGCCAGCAACCGCCCGTCATCCGCAATCACAACCGCGCCGCCCGCAGCCGGTCCGGGATTTCCGCGCGAGCCGCCATCGGCGAAGAGCGTCGCCTTCAAGCGGGGTCTTTCTGCTCCAACGCCTCGCCGTCGACGACGAGCACACCGTGTTGGTTCGTGCACGTGGTGCGACAGCGCAGCCGCCGCTTCTTCGCGTCGATCTCAATCACTTCGGTGCACGCCGTGATCGTGTCCCCTGGATACACCGGGCGCAAGAACCGCAGCGTCTGCGCCACCGAAATCCCGCCGGGTTTCTGCAGCAGCAATCCGTTCGTGGTCGAGATAAGACTCGCAGTCAAGAAACCGTGCGCGATTCTGCGTCCGAAACGCGTCGTCTTGGCATATTCTTCGTCGACGTGAACCGGATAGTTGTCGCCGCTCACCGCGGCAAACAGTGCGATCTCCGCTTCGCCGATCGTCTTGCTGAACGTGGCTTTGTCGCCCACCGCGAACGCTTCAAAAGATTTAGACTCGTAAGACACGCGCCGAAGCTTCGCACGGCGGGTCGAATCGGCCTACGCACGACCGGCCGGAGATGCGAGTAAGCTCCAAGCCCGCAGCACTTCGGCGACACTCCAGGCTTGAGCGATCGCGCCCTTCGGCGCGTAGGGCGCGTCGCCGTCGGCGAGTTCGCCGAGCGTTCCGAGAGCGTACCCGTCGAGTTGTCGTCCAAGCGCCGCAACGAACGACGCGGCGGTCTCGGGGTCGCCGTACGCGCGCGCGTGCGCGAGCGCGAACGGTCCCATCAGCCAAGGCCACACCGTACCTTGATGGTACGTACTATCGCGCTGAGCCGGGTCGCCCCGGTACGCCCCGCAATATCCCGCTTCGCCGGGCGCGAGCGTGCGCAGCCCGTAGGTCGTCACGAGCTCGCGCGCGCACGCTCCGACCACCGCTCGCTGTCGCTCTCCCGAAAGCGCGCTCTCGTTGAGTGAAACCGCGAACAGCTGATTCGGGCGAAACGCCGCATCGGAACCGCTCGGTCCGTCGAGCACGTCGAATAAGAAGCTGCGCGTACCGTTCCAGAAGCGTTCGAAGCCGGCACGCGTTCGTTGCAGAGCACGTTCGAAGCGCGCGCCGTCGTCGCGCGCCCCGAGTGTCGCGGCGAAGTCCGCCAGCGTGGCGAGCGCGTTCAGCCACAACGCCGCGATCTCGACGGGCTTTCCGTACCGCGGCGTGATCACGTGGTCGCCGACCTTCGCATCCATCCAGGTCAGTTGAACGCCCGGCTCGCCGGCGGCGATCAGCCCGTCCGCCGGATCTTCATGGATACCGAAACGCGTTCCAGCCGCGTACGCTTGCTGAATCGAACGCAGCACCGGATAGATCTCGTCCAGCAACGGGCGATCGCGCGTTGCGGCGACGTAGGCGCGCACGGCCTCGACGAACCAGAGCGCCGCGTCGACGGTGTTGTACTCCGCTGCTGCGCCGGGGCCCGGAACCGTGTTGGGCAGCATGCCGCCGTCGACCAGCTTCGCGAACTCCCGCAAAACGTCGCGGGCAACGTCCGGCCGGCCGGTCGCAAGGGTCAGTCCGGGCAGCGCGATCATCGTATCGCGTCCCCAATCGCCGAACCAGTGATAGCCCGCGATCACCGTGGTCCCGGGCGGCGTCGCACGGTGCACGATGAACTGTGCGGCCGCCAGCACGAGCCGCTCGAACCAGGCCGGCGCCGCGCGCGCGACTTGGGATCGCGCGCCACGCCAGAGACGCAGTTTCTCGCCCGTTCGCGATCGTTCGCGCTCGAGCGGGTCGCCGCGCGCTTCGGGCGTTTCGCCGGCGCAGAGCGACAAGGTCGCGCTTTCGCCGGGCGCGAGGGTGAAGCGGAACGTCGCGACGTGAAGGTGGTCGTCGAGCGCATCCAGTCCGCGTTCGCGTTCGCGCGCCAACTCGTAGTTGAGGTACCACTCGTGCGCGAACTCGACGTCTCCGCGCTCGCAAGCGATCCGCAGCGGGACCGCTCCCCCGAACGCGATGACGCGCACGCCGCCGGCAGCCGGCTCGACTTCCATGCGCCAGTCGCCCGACCGCGTGAGCGAGTGGAAGTCGCGATAATTGACGAGCGCTTTGATCTCGAGCGTCAAGTCGCTCGCGGCGCGCGCGAGTTTGTAACGCACCCAGGTTAGATTCGCCCCCTGCTCCATCCAAACGCGCTTCTCGAGAAGGGCGTCGGCCAGCGCGAAGCTCCACACCGGCACGCCGTCGTCGAGGCGAAAGCGTTCGATGAGTCGATCGCCGCGTGGCTCGAGCGTTCCGTCGGCCCAGCGATTGACGAAGAGCGAATACTCCGCCGTTGCGCTGCGGACCGTTTCGTCAAACCGCGTTCCGAGCAGGGTTCGGCCCAGAGGCGGCTGCAGCGCTGCGACGAGCAACCCGTGATAGCGACGCGTCAGCATACCGGCGAGCGTGCCCGAAGCAAAGCCGCCCAGTCCGTTGGTTACTAGCCATTCGCGCCGCTCGGCGACGCTTTCGTCCTTACAGACGGCGCGTCCGAAGTCGAGCCCCTCGCTCACTCAGGTCACGGGAATTGCGCGAAGAAGGCCGAGCTTTGGTCGACCGGCACCGCGGCGCGAGCGAAGCGGCGCGACAGCGTCTCGGCGTCGTGCGTCGGTGCGACAGTCAAGAGCGCTCCGCTCGCGCCGACCGAGCGCACCATGACGACGTCGATTTCTGCCGGGACGAGGGCCGTTTGGTACGGATCTAAACGAACCCACGTGCCGCGGCTTTCGAGTTCGACCGGCTTATCGAGTGCGAGCACGGCGAGGGGCATGCCCTCGAGATCGAGTCCGCGCAGTTCGTCGTCGACTTCGACGCGTTCGAGGATGAAGTTGTGATCCGCGACGAGGGTCGCGCGCTCGAGGCCGTCGAGCGAGTAACGCACGTTTCGCAGCGCGCCGGCCTCCGAGCGATGGTAATCTAGAACGTCGGCAGCTTTGTCGACGTTGAGCTCGCGCGGTTTTCCGTCCGCACCCAGCCGGTTGTAGTCGAAGATGCGATAGGTCAAGTCGCTCGCCTGCTGGGTTTCGAAAAGCACGATACCCGCGCCGATCGCATGGAGCGTGCCCGCGGGCAGGTAGAACACGTCGTGTGGTTTGACCTCGACGGGTCGCAACAGGTCCCCGAGCGATCCGTCCTTGACGCGTTCGAGATATTCGCCGCGCGACGTGTCGCGATTCCAACCGAGAACGATCGACGCTCCCGGCTCGGCTTCTAAGACGTACCAGCATTCGGTCTTGCCGTTGGGCTGATGTTCGACGCGCTGGGCGTAGGCGTCATCGGGATGAACCTGCACCGAAAGCGCTTCTTGCGCGTCGATGAATTTCGTCAAGACCGGAAACGCGCGGGACGGGTCGAGAGCGCCGACGAGCGCGCGCCCAAGTTCGCCGCGCAACTCGGCGATCGTCTTCCCGGCGAAATCGCCCGACTCGATGCGATTTTCGTCCCAGCATTCCCACGATTCGCCGATCTTCGCGTGCGGGTCGCCGGTCTTGCCGTAACGTGCCACGAGCGCGTGACCGCCCCAGATCAACTCGTGCTCTTGCGGTTCGACGATCAACGCGGCGTTCAAACTCATCCTCCGAGGGCCTCGAGCCCGGCTTTAGCGACTTGCATATCTTCGTCCGACGTACCCGAGCTAACGCCGATTCCACCGGCCACTTGACCGTCGATCACGATCGGGAGGCCGCCCGCGATACCGGTTACGTTGAGCCGCGAGGCCAGCCCGAGGCGCACGCCCAGCAGAACGTCCCCTCCTGCTTCCTCCCCCGTCGGCCGCAAGCGGCGCGCCGCGGAGCGGGCCTTCGTCAGGGCGATCTCGATCGAGCCTGGGCGCGCGCCGTCCATGCGCGCGAACGCAAGCAGGTCCCCGCCTGCGTCCACGACCGCGATGCACATGGGCACCCCCATGAGCGCCGCCTTCTTCTCGGCGGCATGCACGAGTACGTGGCTGCCCTTGCACGAGAGCGCAACGCGATTGCGCACGACGAATGCTTCGTCCACAGCTAACCCCCGTGAACGTTCTGCGAGAAGAACGCCGCCGTCGTGACGAAAGTAACCGCCCGGAACCCCCGGACCCGCCCGCACCGTTCTCGTTCCACTTCGTCCTCCGACTCGAGTTGGGAAAAGGAGTATTCGGATCGCCGCCGTGTCACCGGACCTCGCCTTTCAGCATTGCGCCAACGCGGCTGCGGCGATCGTCGAGCAAGCGCCAGCCTTCGTCACCTACCGCGTCGCGACCCACGTGAGCGTCCCCGCGCTCGGCCGCGAGCGCGACATCCTCCGCTCGGTAAGCGTCCGCACGCGCGACGACAGCGCCGTCATCGTCGATCTTCCGGGCGGCAGCACGCAGCTCGGGCGCGGATTTCCGATTACGCCGAGCTTCGACGCCTTGTCGTATTTCGTGCTTCATTGGAAGATCGGTCTCCACCAGGACGTCACGTCGTACGTGAGCGACGTGGAACCGCTTCATTACGACAACACCTCGAGTACGGCCGACGTCGTCGTCTTCCGCCTGCGCCAGTACAAAGCGTACTTCGCCAAGGATTCGAGCGATGCGCCGAACGGACAGACGCACGTGACCCTCGAGCCTTTCGACTACGTCAAACAGCAAGCCGCCAAACCGGACAACACCTTCTATCTGGCGGGCGTCTACATCGACAACACGAGCGGTTTGCCGACCCAGGTAACGTACAGCGGCGGCGACGACATCCGCTTCACGATCGACTACGGAACCTTCTCCGGATATTGGCTCGTGAAGCACGTTCACTACGAGGAAACTCTGCACGGCCCGCTGCACGTCGGCCGCCTGCACTTCAGCGCGGATGCGGTGTACGACGACTTCGCCTTCCCGGCGAGTGCCCCGGATCCGCGGCTCGTCTGATGCGCGCGGCGGTGTATGTGGGAACCGGCGGCGCGGAAGTCATTGCGATTCGCGATGTTCCGGAGCCCGTCTGCGGCACCGACGACGCGCTCGTCGAGGTCGCGTTCGCGGGCCTGAACCGGGCCGACGTACTCGACCGGATGGGCGTCTACGGCGGCGGCAAGCGCGCGAGCGAAGTCGTTCCGGGCCTCGAGTTTTCCGGCATCGTGCGTGAAGTAGGCGCGCACGTGAAGAATTTGCACCCGGGTCAGCACGTCTGCGGCTTGGTTGCGGGCGGCGCGCACGCCGAGCTCCTCGCAACGCAGGCTCAAACGCTCGCAGTTCTGCCCGGGAACGTCAGTCTCAAAGACGCTGCGGCGATCCCGGAGGCGTTCCTCACGGCCTACGACGCGCTCTTCACGCTAGGCGGGCTCGGGCTCGGGCAGAACGTCCTCATCCATGCGTGCGGGAGCTCCGTCGGCCTCGCGGGCGCCGCGCTGGCAAAGCGCGCGGGAGCGTTCACGCTCGGAACGTCGCGGACCGCGAGCAAACTCGAGCGTGCGCGCGAGCTCTTGGACGCCGGACTCGTGCTCGACGAGGGCTGGCCGAAACGCGCGGTCGAAGCGACCGGCGGCCGCGGCGTCGACCTCATCCTCGACTTCATCGGCGAACCGACGCTCGAGGGCAACGTCGCGGCACTTGCCTCCGGCGGCCGCATCATCCAAATCGGGACGCTCGGCGGACAGCGCGTCTCGGTTTCGCTCGGCGCGATGATGGTAAAACGTGTTTCCCTCATCAACACCGTGATGAAGACGCGTCCGCTCGACGAAAAGATCGCCCTCGCGCGCGTGCTCGAGCGGCGCCTCCTACCGCTCTTCGCGCGCAGCGAACTACGCGCCGAAGTCGATACCGTCTTCCCGCTCGAGCGGCTCGCCGATGCGCACCGCGCGATGGAAGCCAACGCAAACTTCGGCAAGCTCGTGATCGCGATCGGATCTGCGAAGGGCTAGAGGCCGGAACCGGAACTAGGAGAGGGGGAGATTCGAACTCCCGAGACGTTCATCACGTCCTCCCGCTTTCGAGGCGGGTGCCTTCAACCACTCGACCACCTCTCCCGGCGGCCCGGCGCGCGAACCAGCCCACTATTAGCACGCTAGACGCAAGCGGTCCTGGCGCCCCTGCCGCGAAAGCGCCGCCTCGGTGCGCATCTCACGCGAACGCTTCGTCCTGACTGCCGGCGCGACGCTGTGCGCGCTCGGTGCAGTAGCGGCAAGCGCTGCGAAGGTTCCGGAACCCATTCCCGGCTGCACTCCGCCGCCCGCGCCCGCAATACCGGGTCCGCCGCGCAAAATCATGTTGATCCGGCACGCCGAGAAACCTACGGACACCCAAGGCGGCGTCGACGCCGCTGGAGCGAGCGACCCGAATTCGCTTCGAATCCAGGGTTGGTTGCGCGCCGGCGCGTTGGTACGCTTCTTCGCCGAACCGAACGCTCCGGGTATCGAGAAACCAACGACGCTCTATGCCGGCGCGTACCTCAAGGCGAAACACGGCGTCGTGCTCGACGACACCAAGAGCCTGCGGCCGTACGAAACGCTCTCACCGCTCGCCGCGCGCTTGAACGTTTCGGTCGATACGTGTTTTCCGGCCGGTGACGAAACGGGACTCGCCGCAGCGCTGCTGCGCAGCGGCGGCATCGTTCTTGTGGCGTGGGAGCACAAGCACATCCCGCTGCTGGCCGCGGCGCTTCCTGTGCGTAACGCGCGCGACGTTCCGGTCACCTGGCCGGGACCGCGCTACGATATGGTTTTCCTTTTCGACTTGCACGACGAGCGCAAGCGCTACACGTTCTCGCAGGTGCCGCAACTCCTGCTCCCCGGCGACTCCGCTGCGCCCTTTGCAGCCGGCTAGCGCACGCAGCCCTAGAAACCGTTCTTGCCAGGACGGCGCTCCGCGAAGAACGCACGGAGTTGTTCGGCGGTTTCGTCCCGCAGAATTCCGGCGACGACTTCGACGCGGTGGTTGGCAGCTTCCGACGCGAAGACGTCGATGACGCTGCCCGCCGCTCCACCCTTGGGATCCCGGCATCCGAAAACGACTCGCTCGACGCGCGCGGCGACGATCGCGCCGGCGCACATCGCACATGGTTCTTTGGTGACGTAGAGGGTCGCTTTGGGGAGTCGCCACACGCCGAGCGCTTCCGCCGCCGCGCGGATCGCGAGGATCTCGGCGTGCGCGGTGGGATCGGGACGGCGCTCCTTCTCGTTCCGTCCCTCGAAGGTGCGCCCGCCACACAGCAACACCGCTCCAACTGGGACCTCGCCGGCCCGCGCCGCCTCATCGGCGAGTTCGAGCGCACGGCGCATGCGCGCCGCGTCGCTTTCAGGCATCCAAGCGCGGACGAACGACGAGGTCGGGAACGGGACGCGGCGCATGCTCTGCGATCGCGCCCTCGCGATCGAGCGCCTGCGCGAGTTGATCGATGGCAAGCGTCAGTCCGGCCACGCGCTTACGGACTTCGGGATCGTCGGGCAGCGGATAGACTTGATTCGGGCGAGCTTTCGGATCACTCGAAAGGATCAGCGCGTCGTACGGGACGTCGGGAGGAACCGGCTCGCCGTAGCCTGCGTCGAACCGTTCGAGATACGCGCGCAGCGTCGCCATACTGGTCCGGTAGCGCAACCAGCGGTGGTTCTCCCACGACATTCCCGTTCCGGGCGCGAGCGTACTGGGCGCCGCGAAGCGTCCGACGAGAAAACGGCCGGCCCGAATTCCGCGTTGCTTGAGATCGTCGACCTGCTTCTTGTCCATGTTCAAGTGAAGTCCACCCTCGGCCGGCGTGAGCTCGACCGTCACGATGCGGTCGCGGAAACCGGGCAACTCCGCGAGCGTCGTATCCGACCAGTTCTGCATGACGTCGAAAATCGCGCCGAAAAAACCAAAGAGCCCGAGTATCGGATTGAACGGCGTCAGCCGCCCACTCCGATTCGAGCTTGCGTAGCGGATGACCCCGGCGTCCTCGCCGGGTGCGGGCTCACCCCGTTTCTCGTCGGTCGTCGAACCGAGGTTGATCGCGAGCGTCGGACGGCGCGGCAGCGGCGCGTCGAAGAGCGCGATCGGAAAGTTGCTCGAGAGACCGCCGTCCGAAAACCATACCGGTTGCGGCGTGCCCGTCGGATCGTCGGCGTAGTCGACGGCGTAAAACGGCACGGCGCTCAGCAGCAGCGGGAACGCGAGGCTGAGCCGCGTGGCGACGACGACCGGAAGGTCGCCGATCGGCGGCAGCGCGTGAAGTTTTGCAAAGGGCTTCGCGCCCGGACGCGCCTTCTTTTCCATCCAGTCGACGACGTGCGGCGGAAAGTAGCGCGCCATTTCCTCGGAGTTGAAGTAATACCGGTCGAGTCGGCAAGGCAAATTGAACGGGCGTCCTTCGGTGAGCGACGTCGTCATCATCTGCAAATCGATCGCGCGCTCGCCGGCTGGATCGTCGGCGCCTTTTACGTTCGGCCCCGCTTCGGGATCCCACAGCATCGCAAAAGTCAGCGGCGCGATACCCGGCGGCAATCCGGCCGTCGACTCGAGTTCGCGCGCGAGCCAGGTGCAGAGCGCATCGGGGTTGTTCCGGGAATCGTCGATTCCGCTCACCAAACCGTAGCCGTTCCGGGGCAGCGCGCGCAACGCTTCGATGGCGAAAGCGACGATGGAACAGACGAACGCGCCGGCCAGCGCAACCGCGATCGAAACGATGGCGTGTGCGATGACGGCCCCGCGCGCCTCGAGTTGCGTCGCTGCCAAGAGACCGAACGCGCCGGGCAGAGCGCCGAGCACCATGGCGAGCGCATATTCGAGCGGAATCTTCGCGAGGCGCGCCGCCAAGTTTCGGCCCGGCAGCGCGACGCCGGCAATGCTGTTGAAAAGACGCCGGGTCGCGCGGTTCGGCGCGAAAAGACCCAATAGGTGGCCGCCGTCGCCGAGCCAGTCGGGCACTTGCGCAAGCCGCTCGTAGCCCGCCTCCTGATCGTCGGTTCCAGCGCGCCGGATCCGGCGGTACTGTGCGGCGGCCGCAAGCGCCGCCGCGATCGCCCCTGCGGAGGTGCCGCCGATGCTCTTCAAATCGAAGGCTCGCGAAATCTCGTAGATCGCGGACGGATAGACAATCCCGCTGGTCACGCCCCCCTTCATGACCAGGTCGCAAGGCCGGCGTTGCTCGCTCATACGCTCAGCGTTACAGCTTCCGCATCGCGTGATCGTCCTCACGCTCTCGGATGGTGAGTTCGCTCACACCGCTCGAGGAAGAATCGTGCGCCCGGAGGGATTCGAACCCCCGATCTCAGCCTTCGGAGGGCCGCGCGTTATCCAGCTACGCTACGGGCGCAAAGGGAACCGGCGCCTACTTCGGCTCCTCCGGTACAACCGGCGCGGTCGAGGTCGGGAGGTGCTTAAACAAATCGAGCTTGTGGTCGACGAGACCGCGATAGAACTTCCGCACGCAATCCGGGTGTCCGAAGAAGTACGTGCGCGCGTATGCCAAATCGTCCCCGGACGAGTCCGGGACGTAGTGCGAGATCTCGATTTCTTCCATCTGACCGCGGTCAACCGGGTGAGGACAGAAATCGCAGGGGATCGTTGACATCGTACGCTGTTACCTTCTCGTAAAAGTTCGTGACTCGGGGTCGACCCGACCCGCGACCCGGGGCTCGTGACCTTCCGCTAGGCTGCCCCAGCTTCTCGCATCCTGGCTCGACACCTCGAAAAGCCAGAACCCGCTCATGAGGTTCAACGATGCAGAGGGCAACTCTGGCCCACGGGTTACGCGCCCGGTCAGGGGCTGCTTTCGAGAAATTCTTGAGCGCGCTGCGCGTCGGAGAGCCGCCGTGGGACGGCGCTGTTCGCCGCGTTGATGAGGGCTTGGTCGTGCGGCGGCACCGACCATAAACGTATCGTCCGGTCCCCTGACGCGCTGACCACGCGCCGGCCGTCGGTCGAAAACATGGCCGAGTCGACCCAATCGTCGTGTCCGCTCAACACGGCAACCTCAGCCCCGCTCTGCGCGTCCCAAAGGCGTACGGTCTGGTCCCGGGAAGCGCTGATCACGCGCCGGCCATCGGGTGAAAACGCGGCAAAGTTGACGCGGTTCTGATGTCCGCGGAGCACGGCGAGCTGAGCTCCGGTCGTCGCATCCCAGATGCGCACGGTGTCGTCCCGCGAGGCGCTGACGATACGCCGGCCGTCGGACGAGAAGACGGCGGAGAAAACCCAATTCTTGTGTCCGCGAAGCACGTTCAGTTGAGCACCGCTCGAGGCATCCCACACACGCACGGTTTTGTCGGCGGACGCGCTGACCACGCGCCGGCCGTCCGGAGAGAACGCGGCATAATAGACGGTATCGCCGTGTCCGCGCAGCACGCGGAGTTGCGCGCCGCTCGAAGCGTCCCAGAGACGCACGGTTCTGTCGCTGGATGCGCTGACCACGCGCCGGCCGTCCGGCGAAAAGGCCGCGGAGTAGACCCAATTTCCGTGTCCGCGGAGCACGCGAAGTTGCGCGCCGCTGAGCGCGTCCCACAGGCGCACCGTCTTGTCCTCAGATGCGCTCACCACGCGCCGGCCGTCGGGCGAGAATAGAGCCGTGAAGACCGCACCGTTGTGTCCGCGCAACACCGCCAGCTGCGCGTCGCTCGATGCATCCCACAAGCGCACCGTCTTGTCACCCGACGCGCTGACCACAAAGCGGCTATCGGGTGAAAACGCGGCGGAGTAGACCGCATCGGAGTGCCCGCGCAGTACGGCGATCTCGGCCGCGCTCGACGTGCTCCACATGCGCACGGTCTTATCCTGGGAAGCGCTGACCACGCGTCGCTCGTCGGGCGAAAACATCGCGGAGTTGACCCAATCTTCATGTCCGCGAAGGACGGCGAGCTGCGCACCGCTGGCCGCATCCCATACGCGCACGCTTCGGTCGTTGGAGGCGCTGATCACGCGGCGGCCGTCGGACGAGAAGGCCGCTGAGTTAACCCTTTCGTCGTGTCCGCGGAGCACCGCAAGCTGAGCTCCGTCCCTGGCATCCCAAATGCGGACGGTCTTGTCTTTGGATGCGCTCGCGATGCGCCGGCCGTTGGGTGAGAAGACCGCCGAGTAGATCGCGCCTTGATGTCCGCGCAGCACGGCGAGCTGCGCGCCGCTCGTCGCGTCCCAGATGCGCACCGTGTCGTCGCTGGATGCGCTCACGACGTGCCGGCCGTCAGGCGAGAACGCCGCGGAATTTACCGCATCCTGATGTCCGTGAAGTACCGTAAGCTGCGCGCCGCTCGTCGCGTCCCAGATGCGCACGGTCTTGTCGCTCGAGCCGCTGACCACGCGCCGGCCGTCCGGCGAGAACGCAGCGGAATTGACCGCATCTCCGTGTCCGCGCAATACGGCAAGCTGGGCGCCGCTCGTCGCGTCCCAGACGCGCACCGTCTTGTCGCTCGAGGCGCTGACCGCGCGGCGGCCGTCGGGCGAGAAGACGGCGCTATTGACGACATCTCCGTGTCCGTGAAGTACCGCAAGCTGCGCGCCGCTGGTCGCGTCCCAGATGCGTACGGTCTTGTCGCTCGAGGCGCTAACCAGGCGCCGGCCGTCGGGCGAGAAGGCCGCGGAATTGACCGCGTCCGTATGGCCGCGCAGTACCATGCGTTCGCGTTGATTTGCAACCGCGTCCTCGAGCGCGTACTCGGCATCGCTGACGAAGGGCCGATCCGGATGCGCGATCTTCTTGGGAAGCGCTTGGAGCGCGAGGAGCATCCCGAGCACCGCGTCGCCCCCGTTCACCGCGTTTTGCGCGTCGCGTGCCAGGAAATGCGACTGGGAAACGAGGGCGTCGTTCCGTTCGCGCTGAGCGATGAAGAACGCCCCGGTGGATACCACGGAAAGAACCGCAAGCGCGAGGATGACGGCTGCGGCAATGGTCCAGCGCCGTCGCGCGGCGGCTTTCGCCGCTGCATCCGACTGCGCAATGAAATCGCGCAACTCGGCGGGAAGTTCGTCGCCCCAGCGACGCATGAGGTCCGTCGCTTCCTCCAGCGGCAACCCGGGAGCCAGCAGGAGGCTGTTGCGATTCTTTTGCACCGCCGCCCGCCAGCGCGAAGCGGCATCGCTGATTCTGGCTTCGAGCTGGAGGCTCGCGCGATTCTCTTCGATGCATTGCTGCGCGCGAGTCCAGTGGCTCAGCAGCGCTTGATGCGCGACTCGAACCATCGGCTCACCACCGGCGTGATCGGCGGTCGTGACGAAGAGGCGCGCGTCGGGTGCGGCAAACGCATCGATCAAGCGCCTCTCCGGCGTACCTGCCGGAAACCGCGCGAGCGGCGCCGAGCGAGCCGCGATCTGCCCTTCGGCTCCAATCGTTACGATCGCGCGCAGGACGCGCGGCAGTGCGCTTTGGACTTCTTGCGGGAGCGCCTCGAATTCGCCGTCGGCGCGCCGCGCCAGCGCGCCTTCCAAACCACCGAGACTCCGGTACGCCTCGAGGGTCAGCATTCCGCGATCGGTGCGCTGGCGCCAAAGCTCGTCGAGCACGAACGAGAGCAGCGGGAGCGCGTCTCGTTCCCTCGCGGCAACGCGAATACGCTCGTCGAGCGACGTATTGTCGCTCGGATCGACCTCGAAGCGCAAGCCGGCTTCGCGCGCGGGCTCGCGAATGATCTGACCGACTTCAGCGTCGCTCGGCGGGAGCAAGAGGTAACGCGAGTCACGCTCGGCGAGTTCCGCCAAGGCCGGAAAGCTCTCGAGGCGGTCGAAGAAATCGCTGCGCATCGTCGCGATGATCCAGACGAAGCCCGAGGCAGCGAGCGCCTCGAGCGCCGCGATGAAATGCGAACGCTCCTCATCGGTCAACGTCGCGATCGTGAAGATCTCTTCGAGTTGGTCGACCACGATGATGAGACGGGCTTGAGCGGTTTCGGTAAGCTGCGCCGCTTTGCCGGCTGCGGCCAGGCCTTGCTCGATACAAACCGATGCCTGCTGCGGTGCTTCCCGTAACAACGCCGCGAGCCGCCGCTCGGTATAGCGCAGCCCTTCGAGCTCGGGCAGCGCGGTAGCAGCCAGGATCGCAGCCGCTAGCGCGCCGACGAGATCGGACGCATTGTCGGAGGGGCGCATGACCGTGTAGCGGCAGAGCGCGACGTCGCCGACCATCCCGGGAAGCATGAGGTCGGGCAGAACCCCGGCTTTCACGAGCGACGACTTCCCGGAACCGCTCGCGCCCAACACGAGAACGAAGGCTCGACCGCGTGCTTCTTCGGCCGCGAGAAGTTCGCGAACTTCATTACGAGCGTGCGTGCGGCCGAAAAAGACCGGTGCATGTTCGAATTCGAAAGACAGGAGCCCGCGGAAGGGCGGCTGATGCCAGCGGATGGCCGCCGAGGGATCCTCGGCCCCGACGCGTCGCTCCAGGATCGCGTGCAAGTGCGTATAGAGTTTCTCTTCGAACTCTTCGGTCGTTTCAAAACTTTGCGACGCAGCCGTGAAGCGGCCGCTCTCCGCCGAGCCGAACCAGCGGCCCATGAAGCCTTCGAGCAAACGCTTCTGCTCGCGCCGTCGCTCGAGTTCGGTATCGTCGTCGAGCGAAACGCTAACGGCGTGGGTCTTGCGATAGAGCATCAGATCCGGGGCGCCGGTATCGCGAGCCGCCTTGAGAGCGTCCTCGAATTCCCATTCGGTTCCGGTGACGGGCCGGCCGGAAATCGCGCCGCGATACTCGTCCTCCGGCAGCGAGAGACCCAGCCGCGACCAAAGGATCACGACGACGACGTCCGAGTCGTGAGGCACGGGGATGTTGCGGGGATCTTGGAAGTGGTGCGTCGCGACCAGCGGCTCGCGTTCCCACAGCACCGCCTCGACGTGAACGTGATAACCGAACTCGCGATCGAGTCGAGCCACGATCCGCTCCGCGAGCAGACGCTCGGGCCGTACGTCCGCAGGCGACGAGATGAAAACGCGGATCGTAGCTTTATCCATCGGTCTCCGGGGGCATGTGAACAGCCACGGGAAAAAGCCCGCGATGTGCGGGCTTTGCGCTAACGAAGCTCTAGGCTTGCACTTCGCTCGCGCGATGAGATTGGTGACTCGGGCAGGATTTGAACCTGCGACCTAGGGCTTATGAGTCCCCCGCTCTACCGCTGAGCTACCGAGCCGGGCCGCGTGCAACATCGTCTCCTCGGCAACCCAGGCCTTGGAGACAGGGCGGGCGCGCTCCTTGCACGGGAGCCGGGCTTCTCGCTTCTCGATGCGTCGCGAGTGGCGATCGGTTGCACCGCAATGCGCTCCAAAGAAGCGAGAAACGCCGTCGTGCGGCGCTTTGCTCAACATGCGGTCGGAGGGACTCGAACCCCCAACCTACAAGTTCGTAGCCTGTTGCTCTATCCAATTGAGCTACGACCGCACGCGTTTTGGAGACACACTTCGGAGAGAGAGGGATTCGAACCCTCGATACACTTTAACAGCGTATAACGGTTTAGCAAACCGCCGCCTTCAGCCGCTCGGCCATCTCTCCCAGACTCCAAATCGCTCCTTCGTTTCCGTTGTCGACGGCACCGCGGCCGCCAGGACGGCCGATTCTCGGCCGCCACGCGCTGTGCCTGCGCCTTCCCTCCTTAGCGAGCCGCCTGCAGGCGAGCCGCATCGAACGTCATCTGGACGCGCGTGCCGTGGCCGGTTTCGATCGTGACGTTTCGCGCGATCGAGCGGACGATCCGAAGCCCGAAACCGCGATCGGGCAGGCGTTCGCGCTCGATGAACCGGCCCTCGTCGTACACGTCGATCGCGAGCGTGCCGTTCTCACCGAAACGTGCCAGCATCTCTATATGGTTATGCGAAGGATCGTCGTACGCGTGCTCGACGGAATTCGCCAAAACCTCGCCGACTGCGAGCAAGACGTCTTCGAGGAAGTCGGGGTTCAGCGCGAAGACATCGAGGAAGGCTCGCAGCGCGTGACGCAGCTCGCGCGGCGCCGTCGGATCGGCGCTGCGAACGATGCGAAGTTCCGAGCGTCCGATCACGTTGTCGGCCGTGTCCCGAGGTAGGTCAGCGCAGCCGCGCGGTCCTCGAAAACTTGGAACATCGCGGGCAATCCCGCATATTCCAGGAGCCTCGCGAACTGCCGGTTCCCGATGAGCAGCGCAACGTTCACTCCCTTGGTATCGGCTTCGCGGTGGAAGCGCATGAGTTCGGCTAAGGCGGTCGAGTCCGCGTACGTTACCCCGCTGCAATCGATCAAGAACGACGTCGCCTCATCGCTCAGCTGCAGCGCGCTCCGGATCTCGCCCTTGCGGCTCAACTCGAGCTCGCCCCTCAAGACGATCACCCCGATGTAGGCGGGCTTCATGAAGCGATCCCTTCAATGCCGGCCCGGCGTTGGTGGGCCTCCTCGCTCGCGCGCAACTCCTCGGCGCGTCCGCTGAAGGCAGTCTGCGCGTTGTCGGCCGAGATGACGGCCGCAGCGTCTTTCGCAATGCCAAACCCGATCGTCAGAATCGCAACGTCGTCGCCGACGGCCCTGTTCGCAAAGATTGCGCGGTGGATGAAGGCGGCTTGATCGTATTCGCCACGTTCGGCCGCTTGCGCCGCGGCCTCGAGCAGGAGCGCCTCGCCGGCCAAGACGTCGCGTGAGTGTTCCACCGCGCCGTCCGTATACAAGACGAGCGTCGCGCCGGGCACGCTTTGAACGCGCCGGGTGACGTAACCCGCGAACGCGAGCGCTCCCAGCGGGACCGATCCGCACTCGAGAAAACGCGGACTGCGTCCCGGCTCGAGCAAGATCGGCGGTGGATGCCCCGCGATCGCAAAGGCAAAGTCGTACGTTCTTGCGTCGGCGATGCCGGCGATGGCCGTGACGAGTCGCGAGCCTTGTCGTGCGATCTCGGCATTGACCCGGCTCAACATCGAAGCGGGATCCGCATCCAGCAGTGCCGCCGAGATAAGCGACTGCCGCGCGCGGTTCATCGTAACCGCGGCTTCGATTCCGTGTCCGGTGACATCGCCGATTGCAAAGAGCACACGGTTGTTGGGGAGCGCCATGGCATCGTACCAATCCCCGCCCACCTTCGTGCCTTCCGTCGCCGGAACGTAGCTGGCACTGAAACGCAGCGGCTCGAGCAAAGGCAGAGGGCGCTGCGTAAAGGCTTCCTGCAACGTGTCCGCGACGCGCTTCTCAGCTTCGTAGGCGGCGTGCAATTCAGCTCGCTCCCGGCGTTCTTCGGCGGCGGTCCGTTCTTGTTCGGCTAGCCTGGCGGCGGCGCGGATCGCGAATGCCCCGTAAGCGATGGCGCCGAGCGCGAGCAATCCCATGAAGATCCCGAAGAAGATATTGATACGATCGATCGACTTCCCGACTTCCACGGTAATATTCTGGCTGTGAAGTTCGAGGACGGAATCGATGCTCGCAAAATCTGAGCGATAACGATCCATGAGCTGCTTGCCGTAGGCTTGGACGCGCAGCGCGTTGCCGCGCGGATTCGCCAAGACCGGCTTCGCCACTCGTTGCGTCCAAGTTGCGCTCGTTTTACGCGCGTCGTCGAGAAAGGGTAACGCGTCCGCATAGCCGGCACTCTGAAGCGCGCTTTGTAACCGCGCGAACGTCCGCTGGAGTGGAGCGAACGCTTCCGCATACGGTTCGAGGAACTCGCGGTCACCGGTCGCTGCGAGCCCTCGGATCCCGGTTTCCTGGTCGAGCTGCAGCTTCACCGCAGCGTCGGTCAGCTCTTTGATCTGATAGGCGGCCTCATAGGCCGAAAAGGCGTTGGCGACGTAACGACGCGCGAGCAAACCGGACGTAACGAGAAGCAGCAAGGCGAGGAAGGCGGCCGCAGCAGTCAGCCAGAGCGAACGCCTGGCGGGAGCGATCATGCGCTGGAACGTTCCCAACCGAGTTCGTTGCTGCCCACTCTTCGCAATATCCTTACCGCTTCGAAGAACTCCTACGCCCGGGGGCAATGGCTCCCGAACCTGCCGAGCGGTGGGTGATCGGCGCGGAACGTGGAATGCGGACGCGCCGATGGTTGCCGCAATAACCGCGGGGGGCCGCGTGGACGGCGAACTCGCTGCCGCGCTGGGGACCCCTATCAAGGCTTTGGCGCGCGTCGGCGCCGGAACGCTCCTCGACACGGCGATCGCAGCAGCGCGCGGCAGCGGCGCGGCGCGCGTCGCCGTGATCGGCGGAGCCGAGGTCCGCGGCCACTGCGCGAGCACGGTCGACGCGGTCGTCGACGAGTCGATTGACGGCGGCGAAAACTTGCGGCGTGCCTTCGGCGAGGCCGCCGACGCGCCGCTCTTGCTCCTGGCCAGCGATCTTCCATTCGTCGCCGCCGCTTCAATCGCAGCCTTCCTCGCGGCCGCTCGCGGAGCCGATCTAGCGATGCCTCTCGCCGACGCTGACGCGTATCGCGCAGCGTTCCCCGGCGCACCGGCCCACGACGCGAACCTCGCGGGCGAGCGCGTCGTCAACGGCAGCGTCTTTTATTTCGGTCCGGGCGTCGCGTCGCGCGTTCTGACGGTAGCACAGCAGCTCTTCGCGGCGCGCAAGAACTCGCTTGGGATGGCGCGGCTGCTCGGGACGCGCCTCCTCGTGCGATTTGCCCTGGGGCGCTTGCGGGTTGAAGACATCGAGGCACGCGCCTTCGAGCGCCTCAGTCTTCGGGCACGGGCGGTGCGAGGCTCGGGACCCGACCTTTGCTACGACATCGATACGCTGACCGACTATCGCTACGCAGTCGCTCGTGCCGCGCGCGGCTGACCCCGCGCGGCTCTGCGCGTTCAACGCCGGCATCCAACTGGTGTGGGGCGCGCTCTTGGCGGTCTCGCTGCAGAGCCGCAGCATCGAGCTCGAACCAGGCAACGGCTTGCGCGCCTACGCCGCGATTGCAGCGGCCGGTGCGCTCGTCGGGACGCTCGTTCAACTCGGCGCAGGCGTTGCCGCAGATCGGCGCCGCGCGGTCGTCGGACACCGCAGCGAATTCTTCGGCGCCGGCGTCGCGATCGCGGTCGTCGCGCTGGGATGGTTCTTCCTCGCGCCGAACCTCCTCCAGCTTTCGGGGGCTTTCTTTTTCTTGCAGTTGGGAATGAACGTCGCCGGCGGTCCGTATCAGGCCGTCATTGCCGACTACGTCGCACCGCGGCGTCGCGGCGAAGCGTCCTCGTGGATGAGCGGATATCAATCCTTCGGGAACGTTCTCGGTTTGCTCGTGGCGGGTTTCGTGCACGACCTGCGAATCGTCGCGCTCGCGCTCGCGACACCCCTCGTCGCTACCGCCGCCCTTACTCTCGGCGCCATCCGCGGCTTGCCGCAACAGAACCCGGAACGGGCCGCGCCACTTCGCTTGCGCGGCGCACTGGGCGTCCTTCTCGTATCACGCGGGCTCATCAACGTCGGTTTCTTTACGCTCTTGGGCTTCCTCTTATTCTTCGTGCGCGACTCGCTCGGCGTGCAAGGCAGCGATGCCGTGAAAACGCAGACCGCGCTCATCTTCATCTGCTTCACGGTCGCCGCTATCGGTGGAGCAATCGCAGCGGCGCGGCCGGCCGACCGTTACGACAAGCGACTCGTCGTCAGCATTGCAGTGGCGCTGATCGCAATCTCTCTGGCGTTTCTGGCCGGTTCGCAGAACGTTGCGGTCGCCTATGCCTGCGCCGTGCTGGCGGGTGCGGCCTGGGGCGCGTTTGTGAGCGCCGATTGGGCGCTCGCCTCCATCGTGCTGCCGGGCGGCGCGATGGCGACGGCGATGGGCGTTTGGAACGTCGCGACGACCGTGCCGCAAATCGTCGCTCCCCTCTTGACGGCGCCGCTCGTCGAGCGCGCAAACGCGAGGTCCGCCGGTCTCGGGCCGCGGCTCGCAATCGTGCTCGCGTTGCTCGAGTTCGTCGCCGGGTCAATCCTTATTTGGCGCTTGCCGCGCGCATGAACCTGCGGCGCTCGAGCAACTCGACGATGCGTTCGGCCGCCGCTCGCGCCGCTGCAGGGCGCCGCAAGGCTCGCATGCTGTCGCGTAACTGCGTCTGACGCTCCTGCGAGGTCAGTACCTCGACGACGGCTTGAGCGAGATTGCGTTCGCCGCGGGCCCGGATCGCTGCTCTCCTCGAAACGAGATAGCGCGTGTTGCGTTCTTCCTGTCCGGGTAGGGGTTTCACGAGCACCATCGGCAGCTGTGCGCTCAAGGCCTCGGACGACGTGAGGCCGCCCGGTTTCGAAAGCAGCACGTCGCTCGCGTGCATGTAGTCGTAGACGTTGTCCACGAACCCGAAGACGCGCAACGGATATTGAGTGCGCTCCGCGGCCGCCAACACGCGCCGCTCGAGGCCGCCGTTGCGTCCGACGATGATCGTTCCGGCGAGGGGCAGCTCGATTTGCCCGAGCGCCCGCATCATCAGTTCGAGCGGGCCGATGCCGAGGCCGCCGGCCATCATCAGCACGTTCGCGCGGTCGGCCGGTAAGCCGAGCGCGGCCCGCAGTTCGCCGGCCGGAAGGCGTGGCCGTTCGAAGCGCGCGTCGACCGGAATGCCCGAAACGAGAATCCGTTCGCGCTCGACGCCGCGAGCCAACAGCGTTTGGCGCATCTCGCTGGTTGCGACCGCATACGCGTCGACGTTCGGATAAATCCAGAATGGATGCACGACGAAATCTGTCACGATGCCGACGACCGGCAACGCGGGATCGAATTGGCGTTTGTATTCCGACATCACGCCACACGGAAAGGCGTGCGTGCACACGACGACGTCGGGCTTGCGCTCGTTGACCAGAGCCCGCAGGTTGGCGGCCGTGTATTGGCTGACCCAACGCCGGAATGCCGGCACGTGGGTCGCGTTCTCGGCGCGATCGTAGATGTAGCGATAGAGCTGAGGGACGGTCTTCACCATGCCGATGTAGCCGTCCGCCACGACTTTCGAAAAGATGCTCGCCGCGTACTTATAGGAATCGACGGTCTGCGTTTCGATCTGCGAGTCGATCGCGTCGAGGGCCGAGCGCACGGCGTTCGCTGCGGCCGTGTGACCGACGCCTACGCTCGCCGAGAGAAACAGGACGCGCGCCAAGTTACCCGTACGTCCGGCGGCTCAATTTTCGGGTTCTTCTGCGGGGGCGGCCTCTTCCGAAAAGACGCGAAAATCGTCGAGGATCTCTTGCGCAAGCTCGTCATCGGCGAGCAGCGCGCCCATTTCATCGGTGACGATGAACTCATCGATCGCCTCGCTATAGCCGACGGCGTAACCGTTCTGTTCTTCGTCTTCGACGATGCCCACGATCTCGTACTCGACCTTCTTCCCATCCGTCGTCCCCACCACGATGACGTCGTTCAACTCGACCTTGCCCTCGTGGCTCTCACCGTTGTGGTTGTCCGTGACTCCCTCCTAGCGCAGGTAGCGGGCGACGTTCGCTTCGTGTTCCGCCAGCGTTCGCGAAAACGCGTGATGTCCATTTTGCTTGGAAACGTAGTAGAGATAGTCGGACGGCCGCGGATAAAACGCGGCCCAGAGCGACGGGCGGCCCGGGTTCGCGATCGCGGTCGGCGGCAAACCGCGATGTTTGTACGTGTTGTAGGGAGAGTCGCTGGCGAGATCGGCGTAGGTGATGACGTCCTTGTGGTGCGGAAACGTATACTCGATCGTCGCGTCGACCTGCAGCGGCATGCCGCGCCGTAAGCGATTGTAGTAGACTCCGGCGATCAGAGGCCGCTCGTCGTCGGCCTGGGCCTCGCGCTCGACGAGCGATGCTAGCGTAACGACCTGTGGTACGCTCAGGTGCAGATGTTTGGCGCGAGCTGCTGCGTCGCGCGGCAGCTCGGTGCGGAATTGATCGGTCATTATCTTCGCCACCGCCGCGGGCGTCGCCCCGACGGGCACGAGATAGGTCTCCGGGAACAGAAAGCCCTCGAGCGATTTGGAGCTCGCGCCGTCGATCCGCAGCGGCGTCGTCAGGAAGTAACTCTCGAAACCCGCCGCCTCGCCCACACCGCGCGCGTCGAGCGTCGAGGCGATCTCCCGTGCCGTGAAGCCCTCCGGGATCGTCACCCAGACTGCGACCTGCTCGCCGCCCGCGACCAGCTGGCCCAAGACCTCGTCGAGCGTCCGATGAGCATCGAAACGGTACTCACCGGCTTTCATCCGCGTTTGTGCGCCGCGCAGTCGCACCAAGAGCCGAAAGGCATCGCTCGAAGCGATGACGCGGTCCGCGGCGAGCAGATCGGCGACTTCGCGCGCGCTCGTTCCTTGCGGGATGAGCGTGACCGTGGGAGCAGCCGGCAACGAACGGTCGTAGGCCGTGGCGCGGACGAACCAGAAAACGAACAGCCCGAAAACGGCGAGCAAGACGGCCGCGACCGCGCGCAGCAGGCGTCGAAGGTTCACGCGCGGGAACACTTACGTGGCGGCGCGACGCCGCCGCGCCAGATACGCTTCCAGTATGAGCGCCGCCGCGAGTTGATCGACCACGTTCTTACGGCGTTTACGCGAGACGTCCGAGGCGAGGAGCGTCCGGTTCGCCTGGGCGGTGGTCAAGCGCTCGTCGACGCGCTCGACTGGACCACCGAACGCTTTCGCAAGACTCGCCGCAAATTCGTCCATCTTTTGCGCGGCGGGGCCGCGTTCGCCCGACAAGCGCAACGGGTCACCGACCACGATCGTCGTCGCTCCACACTCGCGTGCCAGGGACAGGATCGCGTTCAAGTCGTCGCGCAAGCCGCCGCTGCGTTCCAGCGTCCGCAAGGGCAGCGCATATCTTTCGCTCGGATCGCTGACCGCCGCGCCGATGCGCCGCTCGCCGACGTCGAGCGCTAGGATCGACATCGGCGGCAAACTCGCGCCACTAACTTGCGGCCGGGGTACGACGGCGCGGTTGCGCGCCCACCGATGCGAGATCGTCGAGCAGCCTGCTCGACTTCGGACGCTTCCCGAGATGATAGTTCACGAACGCATCGACCGCGCGCGCGCTCGAAGCGGTGGCGAACACCGCAGGACGCACCGCACCGCCGCGCTCGGCGCCCAGTAACTGAAGGTTGGCGACGTCGTCCGGCTCGAGGCCGAGTGCGTCGGACCGGTGCGGGCGGCAGCTTTCGCAGGCGAGTCCACCCGCTTCGAGGTCCGCCCAGCCGGGACGTCCGGCCAGCGCGGCGGCGCAGCGTATGCAAGTCGCCGTCTCGGGTGCGAAGCCGAGAGCGCCCAAGAGGCGCAATTGAAAGCGCGGGACGAGCGCCGCCGGGTCCGGCGCATCTTCCAGCGCGCGCAGGGCGCCGCGTAGGAGTGCGTACACCTCCGGCAGCGCGAGGTCCGGTTCGCAAAACGCGTCGATCAATTCGGCCAGCACGTGCGCCGTGGCGAAGACTGCAGGATCGACGATCGACGGCCAGCGCGCGCGGAAGATCTCGGCGCTCGTGATCACGTCCAGATTACGGCCCCGGTGCATGCCCAGCGCGACCTCGCTCGCAAACTCGAGCCGTCCCGAAAAATGGCTCTTCGTGCGCCGGACGCCCTTCGCGATGGCGTCGAATTTGCCGCTGCGTTCGCCGAACAGCGTGAAGATGCGGTCGGCCTCGCCGAGATTTCGCGAACGCAACACGATCGCGCGCGTCTTGTACGTGCGCGCGGGCGAACTCACGGCAGTTCGAACGCCGCCGGGAGCAATTCGGCCAGCGCGCTCTCCTCGAAGCCGGTACCGCGCGAATACAGGATGCGAGCCGACGGAGCGAACTCGGCGAGAACCTGGCGGCAGGCCCCGCACGGGGGCGTCGCGCCGGAGTGTTCGGCCGCCACTGCGAGCATCGTGAAGCGGCGCTTTCCGGCCGCGATCGCCGCAAAGATCGCCGAGCGTTCGGCGCACACGGAGAGTCCGTACGAAGCGTTCTCGACGTTGCACGCGGTAACGACCGTGCCATCCTCGCACAGCAGTGCCGCGCCGACCGGAAACGCGGAATACGGAGCGTAGGCGTGTTCGCGCGCAGCGTGCGCCGCCGCCATCAGCTCTCCCTCGGTCACGGCAGCGCGCTTTCCGCCTTGATCGCGGCTTCCTGCGCGTCGTCGGCGGAGGGGCCGGCCGTTCCAGGTTTCCCGTTGCTGAAGACACGCACCGTCAAGATGCGCCGTCCGCGCGTCCGGTCGATCTTCAAACGAACGTGCTCGCCCGCGTCGATTTCCTCGCCTTCGTGCGGCAAACGACCGAACAGTCCGACCGTCAAGCCGCCGATCGTTTCGAAATCCTCGTGCGGCAAGTGCAGTCCGAGACGGGCGTTGACGTCTTCGATGTTCGTTCCCGCGTCGACGATCGACTCTTCGGACGAAATGACTCGGATCGGCTCTTCCTCACCCTCGTCGTGTTCGTCGCGAATTTCTCCCACGATCTCTTCGAGCAGATCTTCCATCGTGACGAGGCCGGCCGTGCCGCCGTATTCGTCGACGACGATCGCCAGCGAGAACTTGCTGCGTTGCATTTCGCGCAGGAGTTCCGAAACGCGTTTGCTCTCGGGTACCAGGGTGATCGGGCGCATCAGGGCCCGAATCGGCGACTGCGCCAGCGTGCCGTTGGAGAGCGCGATCAAAAGCTCGCGGTCGTGGATCACGCCGATCACGTTGTCGACCGTCTCGTCGTAGACCGGCAGCTTCGAGTATCCCTCCGCGATGACGAGATCGAGCGCGCGACGGGCGGAAGCGTTCACTTCGACGGCGACCATGTCGGGCCGCGGCGTCATCACCTCGCGAACGATCGTGTCGCCGAACTGGATGATCGAGTGGATCATCTCGCGCTCTTGCTCTTCGAGCACCTTTTGCTCCGCACCGACGTTGACGATGTTGCGGATGTCGGCTTCGGTGACGAACGGCCCTTTGGCCGGCGGCCGCACGCCGAAAAGCCGCACGATCATATTCGTGACGAACAAGAACGTGTTATTGACCGGCGTCATTACCCAGGCGACGCGTTCGAGAATCGGCGCGAGGCGCACGGCCCAGCGCTCGTTGTTCGCAACGGCGATCGTCTTGGGAATGATCTCGCCGAAAGTCAACAACAAGACCGTCATGATGAGGGTCGACCAGAGCGCGGCGTTGGGCACGCCCGCGTGGACGAAGAGCACCGTCGCGAGCGAGTCGGCCGCCAGCAGCACGATCGTGTTGCCGATGAGAATCGAGGTCAGAAAGCGGTTCCTGTCCTCGAGGAGGCGCAGAACTGCGTCGCTGCCCTTGATGTGCCGTTCGAGCATGCCGCGAGCGTGCAGCCGCGACAGCGATATCAAGGCAGCCTCCGAGCCCGAGAAAAAGGCCGAGGCAGCGATCAGGACCACGAGCGCCCCAATTTCGGGCAGGTGGCCACCGAGGTCGATTGGCGGCATCTACAGCAAGCGCGCGCCCGGCGGCCGCCGGCCCGGTAGCGGTGGGTCCGTGTTCAAGTCGCGGCCATTATAACACATCGCTCGGGCCGGCCAGGCGCCGTGCGGCATGCCGGCAAGCGACCTCTCGCTCAGGCCCGGCACAGCAAAAACACCGTTCCACTGACGACCAAGCCGAGTACGCCCCCGTAGACGACCTCGCGCACGCTGTGGATTCCGCCTTCGACTCGGCTCTGACTTACGAGCAGTGCCAAGAAGTACGCCAGCAGACCGACGACGAGGGTCCCGTTGAGGAGTGCGATGAGCGTCGCACCTGCGAACGCGAGCGCCGCGTGTCCCGAAACGGCGCCACCCTGAAGCGGCGAACCCCGGCCCCCGGCTAAGGCCTTTGCGAAGATCGTTGCGATGCCGACCAGGGCTATCACCACGACGACGAGATTTCGGGGGACGCTGGCCACCGCCACCGAAACCTGGGCTCCGCTTCGGGTGATGCCCTCGTAGAATGCGAGGTATCCCACGATGACGGCCGCCATCGAAACGACGAGGACCGCCGCCGCCGAAGCGTCCTTCGCAACCTTGGCCAGCGGATGGTGCGCCACGGTCATCAGGTCGACGACCGCCTCGATCGCCGTATTGATCAATTCGAGCGCGAGGACCAGCGCGATGACGATGACCACGAGCGCGACGTAAGCGCGCTCGAGGCGCAGGAACAGCGTCGCCAAAAGCGCGACCGCCGCGGCCGCCAAGTGCACCCGCATGTTGGCCTGCGTGCGCGTCGCATACAAGAGCCCCGCAAACGCATAGTTGAACGAGCTCCAGAACCGGCTGTCGCTGATCGGCTTCACCTTCGGAGGGAGTCGTACGGGGTGCATCGACCTCAGCTTTTCGGGACCTGCCCGCCACCGTCATCCCCAGGGTATGGCCAGCGCAACCCGATGCTGAGCGCCAGCCGTCGCTCCTCGCGCTCCATCAAGACGCGCTCCCGCCGCTCCGCATGGTCGTGTCCCAACAGATGCAGCACCCCGTGAATCATCAAGCGTGCCAACTCCGCATCCAAGTGCGCATCGTACTCAGCCGCTTGCCGCACCGCCGCATCGACGCAAATGACGACGTCTCCCAACATCCGCTCCGACACCAAGCCGCCCGCGCCGCGGGTCCCTGACCGCACCGGTTCCAAGAGCGGAAAGCTCAGGACGTCGGTGCTCCGGTCCTTGCCGCGCGACTCCCGGTTGAGCCGGCGCATCGCGGCATCGCCGACGAACGACAGCGAGAGCGTCGAGTTCGCTTCACCGGCTGCGGCGAGCAGCGTCCTTGCCTTTTTCTCCAGCGCGCGCAGATTCAAGCGATGCTTGCGCGTCGAGTTGCGGAGATAGATCAAACCAGACGCTGGTACGCCGAGATGATCTGACCGACCAGCGGATGACGGACGGCGTCCGTTTCGTTGAGTTCGACGATGCCGACGTCGGGCACGCCGTCGAAGAGCGCATGCGCGTCCAGCAATCCCGACTTGACGCCGCGCGGTAAATCGATTTGAGTAACGTCACCGTTCACCACCATCTTCGAACCGCCACCGAGTCGCGTCAGGAACATCTTCATCTGCTCGCGCGTCGCGTTCTGGGCCTCGTCCAAGATGACGAAGGCATCGGAGAGCGTGCGTCCTCGCATGAACGCGAGCGGAGCGACTTCGATCGTACCGCGATCCATGAATCGCTCGACCACGGCATCGTCGATCAGCTCGGCGAGCGCATCGTAGAGCGGCCGTAAATACGGATCGACCTTTTCCTTGAAATCGCCTGGCAAGAATCCGAGCCGTTCGCCGGCTTCGACCGCCGGCCGGGTCAAGACCAGCCGCGAGATCTGCCGCGCGCGCAACGCTTTGACGGCCATTACCATCGCCAAGAACGTCTTGCCCGTACCCGCGGGTCCGATCCCGATCGTCAGGGCGTTCGCCTCGATCGATTCGACGAACGAGCGTTGGCCCGCGGTTTTCGGGCGAACCTCTTTGCCTCGGCTCGACACGAAGAGCGTCTTCGGATGCGCGCTCGAAGCGTCGCCGTCCGGACGGATCGTATCGCGCGCGGCGAGAGCAACGTCGTCCGGCGTAAGCTGCGCGCCGCCGTTCGCCGCGTCGCGCATCCGCGTCAGCACGGCGTGAGCTTGGTCCACCGCACTCGCTTCACCGCTCACTCGCAAGCGATCGCCTTCGAGCCGAACGACCACGGGCACGATGCCCTCGAGCGCGGTCAAGTTTCCATCGAGCTCGCCGCAAAAGCGCAGCGGATCCTGGACCCCGGCAAGCTCGAAGACGCGCTCTACTTGAGTTTCGGGCAGAATCGACCTCCCGCCGCTACGTTACCTTGAATGCAGCCTGAGGTCAAAGGGTATCGGTCGGAGCGGCGTGTGGCCGCAGGGAAACGGGCGGTCCCAAGACTTGTGCGACGACGATGCCGCCGATGAGTGCCGGACCGCCCCGCAACGCTGCTAGCAACGGGTTGTTATACACCGGGCCCGCGAGCGGAACGAGCGGCTCGAGCTGCGGCAGCGAATCGTACGGCAGCGCGTCGGGAATTCTACCCATGGCCACGGGCGGGGCCGCGACGGCAGGACGAACGGGCGCCGGGGTTCCCATCTGCGGCGCGGGCCGCACGATGGTCCGGTTCGGCGGTGGCACGCCGGGTTGTCCTCCCGCTCCCTGCGCCCGGTTCGCCTCAGCCGCTTGTTTTTGAATTGCTTCAAAGATCAACCCACCGAGCGCGTTCAGCACGATTGCTTATCCTCGCAGCTTAACGCGGAGGCGGCGTCGTCGGTGGCACGGACAGTCCCGTTGCCTCGGGTGGCGTCACGCCGGTCCCGATCGCCGAACGCATCTCGGTATCCGCCTTGAGGTTGTTGAGCCGATAGTAATCCATCACGCCCAAATTCCCGTTGCGGAACGCTTCCGCGATCGCTTGCGGAATCTGCGCTTCGGCTTCGACGACTTTGGCGCGCATCGCCTGAGTCTCGGCCTTCTGTTCTTGTTCGGCAGCCTGTGCGCTGTACTGGCGTTCCGCCGCTTTCGCTTGTGCGATCTTGCGATCGGCCTCGGCTTGCGAGGTCTGCAGTTCGGCGCCGATGTTTTTCCCGACGTCCACGTCGGCAATATCGATCGAGACGATTTCGAAGGCAGTGCCCGCATCGAGGCCCTTCGCCAAGACGGCCTTCGAGATGCGGTCCGGATATTCGAGGACTTCCTTGTGGTCGATTGCGGCGCCGACTGCGGAGACGACGCCCTCGCCGACGCGCGCTACGACCGTCGGTTCGCCCGCTCCACCGACGTAACGATCGAGATTCGAGCGGACGGTGATACGCGCTTTGACGTTCAGCTGAATTCCGTTCTGCGCGACGCCTTGGAACACCGGCGTCTCGATGACCCGTGGGTTGACAGACGTCTGCAGCGCTTCGAGCACGTTGCGCCCGGCCAGATCGATTGCCGCCGCGCGCTGCCATTCGAGGGGAATTTGCGCGCGCTGCGCCGCGATCATGGCGAGCGTGACGTTCTCTACGTTGCCGCCCGCGAGGTAGTGCGACTGCATCTGATCGACGGTGAGGTTCAAGCCGGCCTTGCGTGCGCGCACGAGATTGTTGACGATCACTCCGGGTTGAATGCCGATGAGGCGCATCCTGATCAGCGAGATCATCGAGAGCGGCACGCCGGCCGCGATCGTGCGAATCCACAATCCGAATGGGAAGTAGTAAAGGATGACAAAGAAGAGGATTATCGCCCCGAAGACGATTGCCGAAACGAACGCGGCGGCTGTGATCACGCTTTCTCCTCTGCTACCGACTTGACGAAGATGCGTGCGCCCTCGACGCGCGTCACGCGGATGGCCGTCCCGGCCGGCACGAAATCACCCTCGGTCAGCACGTCGACGCGCCGTCCGTCGACGTTGGCAACCCCCGCCGGCCGAAGATACGAAGCCGCAAAACCCAGCCGCCCTACGAGAGCGCCGAAGTCGCTACTGGTAACGTAATCGGATCCTTGGCGGGCAGTAAGCACGATGCGCTTCAGGAACGCGCTCTCGGGGAACATCCGCGAACTGGCCCACAGCGCGAACGTTGAGAGCACGATCGCAATCGCGATGGCTTGCGCCGCCACAAACATGAACGGGTAGCCGAAGGCCATGACGACCGCGGTCAAGAGGGCGGCCGCCCCGATCGTACCGGCCACCCCGTGCCCTGGCAGGACGTGCAGTTCGAAGAGCAGTCCGATGACGCCGAGCAGCGCCAGCGCGATGACGAAGCTATTGGTGAACCCTGCGTAGACGTGCGAACCGAAGAACAGTCCGAGCGCACCGACGCCGATCAAGCCCGCAATTCCGTGGAGCGTCTGCATCTCGATGAAGAGCCCGAGGACGCCGATCGAAAGCAGGATGCCGCTGACTTCAGGCGTCGTGGCAAAACGCGCCAGCCATTCGCCCCAGCTGTATTGAACGCGCTCGATCGTTCCGCTGATGCCCGCGTCGTGAAGTGCCCCGTCGAGCGTCGGCGAAATCGCATCGGCGATTCCTGCGCGCTTCGCGTCTTCGGCGGTCAAGGAAAGAATGGCCCCGGACTTTTTGTAGGCCGGCGCATCGACGCTCTTGTCGACCATCGCCGAGGCCAACGTTTCGTTGCGGTGCGTGCGCTCCGCGGTCGATGCGAATTCAGCGCGCAGCGCGGAGACGTATTTCGGCTCGTTCGGGCGCGGCTCGGCGGCGCCAATGCTCGAGCCCGGCGCCATCACGATGGTGTGGTTGGCGAGCGTGATCAACGCCCCGGCCGAGTAGGCCCGTTGCGACACGAAGGCGAGGGTCGGCACCTTGGCGCCTAGGATCGAGTCGCGGATTTGAAAAGCCGCGTCCACCAGCCCGCCGGGAGTATTGATGTCGAAGACGATGCCGGCGGCATGCTCGTCGTCGGCCTCGGCGACCGCCCGGGCGACCAGATGGGCCATCCCTTGATCGACGACGCCGTTGATCGGCACGACTACGACCGGATGGCTACCCGCAGCAAACGAGCCCACGGCGAGCCCGGCAAAGCCGAGAAGCGCCGTGCCGCTGAAGACCGCTAGACGAAGCCATCTTCTCATCACAGCCTGCTACCCGAACCGGTTGGCGGAAGTTACGGCGCCGCCTGCAGCGTGAGCGGGCTTCTCAGTGACCCGCGAGTTCCTCGAGAACTACCTGCCGGATCGTCGCCCCGTCGGCTTCGCCCTTCAGCGCCGGCATCACCAGCTTCATAGCCGCACCCTGGTTTCGCTGATCGGCCGGGAGGCCGGCCAAGGCAGCCCGGACCGCGGGCCGGATGTCGTCGGCCGTCTTGAGCGCCGGCAGCAGCTCTGAGAGAATGTCGCGCTCCCGGGTTTCCCGCTCGACCAGATCCTGCCGGTTGCCCTTGCGGAACTCGGCGATCGAGTCGTTGCGCTGCTTGACCTGCTTGCGCACCGCTTCGATCTGGTCTTCCTGGCTCAACTCCCGTCCTGCCTCGATTTTCCGGTACGAGAAAGCGGAAAGCGCGGATCGCAGGGTATCGATCCGCACCCGATCTTTCGCTTTCATCGCCTCTTTTAGCTCGGCGGCGATGCGCTCGCTGAGCGTCATCGCGGGGTCACTAGGCGCGACGCTTGCGGGCGGCGGCCGACTTCTTCTTGCGCCGGACGCTGGGTTTCTCGTAATGCTCGTGCTTGCGGGCCTCGGCCAGGACGCCGGCCTTTTGGGTTGCCTTCTTGAAGCGGCGCAGGGCACTCTCGATTGTCTCTCCCGGTGCGATGCGAATCTCCATGAAATACACCCCCTCCCGCCTGCGCCGGTGCGCAGCAAAAAACTGAAACTTCCGCCCTTAGGCGAACTACGAAACACTAACACAGCCCCTTAGCCCCGTCAATTCACGGAGGGTTAAGCCATGAGCGTTCAGCCAGTCAGCAGCCCGGTCGACCAACTCCAGCGCGCGGCCGAAGTGCTTTCCAAGAACTGGATCCTCGCGCTTCCGACCGCCATCGCATCGCTTCTGCTCGGAATCGTTTTGGTGGTCGGGGTGCTCTCGATGGTAAGCGCGCTGGTGGTAGGCCACGCCGCCGCGGGCGGGCTGGGAACGATGGCCGGCTTTGGGACCGGTGCGCTGATCCTAGCCGTCCTCGCCATCATCGGGCTTTTGTTGCTCATCTTCTCGCAAGCCATCGTGATCAGCGCTTCGGAAGATGCCTGGCAAGGGCGTCCGGTCGACTTGGGCGCGAGCCTCGGCGCCGCCGCTGCGCGCTTACCAGACCTCGTCGTGGCCTTCATCGTTTCGGCGCTGATCATGATTGTGCCGATCGCGCTCTGCTTTATCTTCATCGGCATTCCGCTCGTTCTTGTAGCGGCCTACTTTCTGATGTTTGTAACCCCCGCGGTCATGATAGGTCGCGAAAGCGGAACCGGCGCGGTGTCGACCTCGTTTCGTATCGCCTCGCAGAATGTCGGCCCAAGCCTCATCGCCTTCGTCGGCATCGTCGGCGCCTCGATTGTGGCGAGCTTCGCGAACGCCATCGCCGCGCACATTCCCATCGTCAATTTCATCGTTTCGTTTGCGGTCGGCGGCTTAGCCGCGGCTTACTCGGCGCTCGTCATGGCGCGCTTCTACGACATGCTGCGCGGCGGCGTTCCGCGCGCCGCTGCAGCTGCAGGCTACGCCCCACCGCCACCGCCGCCGGACTCGGGGCCGCCGACCGTCATTCGCTAAACCCTTCGACTCGAGGCGGGTTCAGCCGGGTGGCCAGTGCATGGCGCGCCCGGACAAGACGTGCAGATGCAGGTGGAAGACGGTCTGACCGGCCTCGCGCCCTTCATTGACGACGATACGGTAGCCGTTCGGCGACGAGTTGCGTCCGGTCTTCGAGGCGAGCGCAAACAGATCGCCGACTTCTTGCGGCGTCGCCGCGGCGATGAAGTCGCCCAGGTTCGCCGCGTGACGTTTCGGTATGACGAGCACGTGCGACGGCGCCTGCGGATTGAGGTCGCGAAAGACGAGCGCGTCGTCGGTTCGCTCAACCTCCGAAGACGGGATCTCGCCTCGAAAGATCCTGCAAAAGATGCACGCCTCTTCGCCGTTCACGAGCCGGCCTGTGGTTTCATCGACTCGAAGTTGAGGATCGAGTCGGGTCGCGGAACAATTCCCTCGATCGTCGATCTGGCTGCGAACGAGACGATCGAATGAACCAGCGCGACCGCGGGAACTTGATCGTGGACCATCGCATTTGCCTGACGGTAGATCGCGGCGCGCTTCTGCTGATCGACGGTGCGTTGGCCGGCAAGCATTAGCGCGTGAAACTTTGGGTCGCGCCAGAACGAGAAGTTCTGTGCTTGGCCTTTCACCGCGCTGTCTTGGTCCAGCAGCGGATAGAAGAAATTATCCGGGTCGCCGTTGTCTCCCGTCCAGCCGATCAAACACATCGGGTGTTCGCCGTTGCGCGTCTTGGTCAAGAACACGCTGAATTCGAAGGGCTCGAGGGTCACGTCGATGCCGATCGCCTTGAGGTCGGCTTGAATCGCTTCGGCGATGCGCTCCGGCTCGGGCATGTACGGTCGCGGCGAGGTCGTGTAGTAGAGCTGCGTCGCGAAGCCGTGCGGGAGACCGGCTTGCGCCAGCAGCGCCTTCGCCTTTGCAACGTCCTGCGGATACGCTTTGAGGGCCGGGTTCTCACCGAGCATCCCGGGCGGCGTCCAATTGTCGGCGACGACCGCGCCCAGCGCGTAGAATCCGTCGGCGATCGCCTTCTCGTCGATCGCATAGGCGATGGCCCGTCGCACCAATACGTCATCGAACGGTTTTTTCTCGACGTTCAGAGCGAGGTACGAGACGTTGTTGCTCGGCTGCTGGTAGAGCTTGACGCCCGGTTGCTGCGCCAGCTCCTTCGCGTCGTCGGGACGCGGGTCGACCAGAATGTCGACGTCGCCCTTCTTCATGGAGAGCACCGAGGTCGATTGATCCGGTATGTCGCGCACGATCACGGTCGCGTACGCCGGTTTCGGGCCGGCCCACAGCGGGTTTGCCTGCAACGTGATGTGGTCGTCCTTCACCCATTCGGCGAGCACGTACGGTCCAGCGGCGACCGGAGTTTGACCGAATTCGTGCGGGTCCTTCTTGATCGCAGCAGGCGATCCGATGCCGAACGACGACATCGCGAGGTTGCGCAAAAACGGACCGAACGGCGTCGCGAGCATCATCGTCACCCGGTTCGGCGCCGGAGCGTCGACGCCGACGATCACGCCCGGCAAACCGCCGAACATACTGGCGTAGTACGGGTAGGCGTAAGCCCCGTGATACGGATCGCCGCGCAGCCGCCAACGGTCGAAGTTGAATTTCACCGCCGCCGCGTCGAGCGGACTGCCGTCTGAAAACTTCAGGCCGGGCTTGAGCGTGAACGTCCAGCGCTTCTCGTCCGGGCTCGAGGACCACGACTGCGCGATGTCGGGGACGACTTCGAACGTCCCCGGCTTGAACTTCACGAGATTCGTGAAGATCTCCGCCGTGACGTTGAGCGACATACCGTCCGTCTCGTGTGAAGGATCGAGGCCAACCGCGTCCTTGACGCGCGCGACCGCGAGTTCGGGTGCTTGCGTTGCACCCGACTGCGAGCCGCCGCAGCCGCATAGCAAGATCACGAGCAACGCAAAAGGGGCGGGAAGCGCCTTTAAATTCACTTCGTTTTGATCGTGAAGGACCAGCTGCGTTCGGTCGTATTGCCGGCGGTGTCGGTAACGCGGACGCTGACCTTGACCGGTCCGTCGGGATAGTCCACCCCCGGGCTGTAGGTGATGAACGTGCTCGAGCGCGTCGTCGACGAGGTAACGTCATGCCCGTTGACGATAAGCGTGAGGCTCGAGACGTTGAGCGGGATCTCGGTCGGAGCCGCAAAGGTCGCGTAGATGCTGGGCCGGCTGTTATTGACGGTTTGGTTGGGCGGCGGCGCGACGTCGGTCACCGCCGGCGGCGTCGTCGCGGCCGAAAGCGTGGTGGCGGCTTGGACCCGCGTCGAGACGCTCGCGCCGACGCTCAGGTGACCGAAAACCGGCACGCTCGTCACGTTGAAGCGGTCGGGAATCGTGAAGCGTCCGCGATAGTTTCCGGGGCTGACCTCCGTCATGTCGAGACCGTTCAAGTAGTCGCCGATGTCGAAGCTCGCGCGCCCGCCCGGCGTCCCCGCCATCGTCACCTCCAGCGTCTCGCCGGCATGCAGCGGGCGCAGCGGCGAGAGCGCGAAAGCGGTCACCGTGACCGCAACGCCGGGAGTCGCGGAAGGCGCGCCGGATCCGTTCGGTGCCGGGTTCGTGCGGGATGCGATGATCTGCCGTAATTCGCCGGTTTCCGGGTTGCTGCGAACGGTGACGGTGTCGCCGACCTGCAAGTCCGCGATGCGTGCCGCTGCGCCGTTGAGCGAAATCTCGGTGCTCCGTCCCGGCGTCACCACGCGTCCGTTCGCGAGCACGAAGGCTACCGGCGAGAGTGCCGAGATCGTTCCGCTCTGCGACTTGTAGTACGCGTGGACTTCGGCGACGCGTCCGTCGTGCAACAGAACCACGAGCAATTGATCGCCGACCCTGATGTCCGAGATCTGCGCGTGCATTTGCGTGTGGACGGTGACGTCTTCGACGTACACCTTCGCGTCGGAGGTGATGCTGATCGTCCGCGGGTGACCGCTCTCGACGACCGTAATCGAAGGAGGCGCCGAGTCGGCGTCGACTTCCGCAACGACGCCCTGCACGCTCGTGCCGCCACCGGCCCGTGACTGCGTCGCGTCGTTGTTGCGTCCGATGTACGCGGACACGATCTCGACGCGACCGGCGTGCTGGTCGAAGTTGACCGTCGCTCCCAGCGCGGCGCTGAGGAAGCGCAGGGGGAGGTAGAGCGCGTCCTTATATTCGGTCACCGGGGAATCGAGGCCGACCGTCTTTCCGTTGACGGTCGCTTCGCTGCTGCCGACGGTCAGCCTGATGTTACCGCTCGGCAGCCGCGCCAGAATCGTCGGGCCGTCGCGCGAAATCGCGATGCCGAGCGCCGCGAAGACGGCGCGCAACGGCAAGAGCACGCGGCCCGCAACGACCCGCGGCTGATCGTCCTCGGGCAGCTGCTCGCCGTTGATGACGATCGCGATCGAGCGCGTAGGCCGCTCGACGGCGGGGGTCGGCGACGGTCGCGGTGCCGCGAACGCCGCCGGCGCGACGAGCACGGCGGCGCACGCAAACGCGAGGAACCGAAGGACTTTCATCGACCTGGAGTTTGCTCCAACACTTCGCGATACACCTCGGCGGTCTTCGCGGCACACCGATCCCACGTCAGGGTTCGAGCGAAGCGCCGGGCTGCTTCGCTCGCGCGAGGGGCCGCGAGCGCGCGCCGCATGAGCGCCGAGAGCGATTGGGCGTCCCGCGCCGGGAAAAGCTCGACGAAGGGCGCGAGCGGACGCGGAACGGCATCGCCGCACGCGATCACGTGCGTTCCGGCGCAGAGCGCCTCGAGTTGCGGCAATCCGAAGCCCTCACGAAGCGCCGGATGGACGAGCGCGACCGAGCCGCGAAAAAAGCGGGCCAGACGCTGCGAGTCGACGTCGCCGAGAAATTGCAGCCGTCCGCGCGCGCGCTCGGGACGGACGCCGGGCAAATCGTCGCTGCCGGTGAGGTACAGATCGGCCTCGACGGCAGGATCGAGCGCGGCCCAAGCAGCCAGCAGCGTGCCCAGGTCCTTGTGCGGCCGGTGGTTACCCGCATAGATGAAGTACGGTCGCGGAGCCGGCTCGGGTTCCACGTCGGACAGAAACGCGTCGTCGACGCCGAGCGGAACGACCCGCACCTTCGCCGGGGGAACCCCAAGATAGCGTTCGAGATCTTCGACGGTACGTTCGTCGTCGGTGATCACTCGCGCCGCGCGCGCGCACAGACTGCGCACGACCAGCGTATAGTACGGCACCACGCTGCGCTTGTGGAACGCAGGAAAGTTCAGGTGGATCAGGTCGTGAATCGTCAAGACGAAAGGCCGCGGCGCCAAATACGGTGCGTACATCGAGAGAAAATGGACGAGGCGGGGACGGGCCCGGCGCAAGCGCAGCGGAAGCGCGATCTGTTCTTCGAACCCGAAACTGGTGCCGTGCGAGAATTCGGCAAAGCTCAGATCGGGCGCCATGCGGGGCAAGCGCGCGGCTAGTTCGCTCGCATACGCCTGCATGCCGGCGGAGATGTGCCTCGTGCGGGGCACGTCGAGCGCCACGTCGAGGCGGGCGGCGCTCATCGCCGCAGTGCTTTGAGGTACACGACGACAGGATAAAAGGCCGAGGCAAAGGCGATGAAGCCGCCGCGCCAACCATCCCGCCACCCGCCGCGGCGCAGAAAGAGCCAAGGGACGCGCACGAACGCTACCGCGAGCGTGCGCGCCAAGCCCAGCGGTTCGGCGCGCATGCCCTGCGCTTCGAGCGACGTGTAGCGCCCGAACTTGCGGCGGTACGCGTCGAGCGTCGGATACGAGTCGTGGAGGAGCGACCCGGCGAGACGCTCGACCTTTCCCGGCACGCGCCAAAACTCGTGGAGCTCGGCCTCGCCGCCGGCAGCGGGGTTCGCGATCAACTCGGCTTCGCTCGTCCGAAAAAGGCGCAACAAAACCTCGTCGCCCCAGCCGCTGCCCGTGATGACGCGCCCGCAAAACAGTGTGCGCCTGCGCACGAGGTAACCGTGCGTCGTGTCATCCGGCTGCGCGGAGAACAGCGCGGCACGGAGCGCGGCGTCCAGCGCCTCGTCGGCGTCGAGCATGAAGGTCCAGCCCGTCGCCACCTGTGACAGCGCGAAGCGACGCGTCGCAATGAAGCCTTCCCACGGTCGGACGATCGCGCGCGCACCGCGCTCGCGCGCCAGGGGCACCGTCTCGTCGCTCGATTCTGCATCCAACACGAGCACCGGCGAATCGAGGGGAACCGCGGCGAGCGTGCGCGGCAGATTTTGCGCCTCGTTCTTGGTCAGGATGACGAAGGTGATGTCGCTCGGAGTCAGGAGGATCGGACGGCGGGTGAAGCCGCAACGTCTCCGTCCCCTTGCCAGGCGCCATGCGCGAGTGCCGCGCCGATGAAGTCGCGGTAAAGCGGCGAGGGCCGCGTGGGACGGGATTTGAATTCGGGATGAGCTTGGGTTCCGACGAACCAGGGATGCAGGGACGGCGAAAGCTCGATGCACTCCACGAGAGCTGCGCGTCCGCTCTGGTGGTGGCCCGAAAAGATCAGGCCGTGCTCTTCGAAGAGCGGTTTGTAACGGTTGTTGAATTCGTAACGGTGGCGGTGTCGTTCGCTGATGTCGAGCGCTCCATAGGCGCGCGCAGCGAGCGTTCCCGGTTCGAGCCTGCACTCATACGCGCCGAGGCGCATCGTGCCGCCCATCAACTCGAGATTCCTTTGCTCGGGCAGAAAGTCGATAACCGGATCGGGCGTAGCTTCGTCCACCTCGGTCGTCATGGCGTCGGAAAGCCCGCAGACGTTGCGCGCGAATTCGATGCAGGCAAGCTGCATTCCAAAGCAGATTCCGAGGAACGGCAGCTTGCGCTCGCGCGCGAACTGGATCGCTCGCAACTTCCCCTTGACGCCGCGCGATCCGAAGCCGGGCGCCACGAGTATGCCGTCGATCCCGTGCAGAACCGAAGTTCCGGAGTCTTCGACCGTTTCCGAGTCGACGCGCTTGATCTCGACCCGCGCGTCGTGTGCGATGCCGGCGTGGTAGAGCGCCTCGTTGATCGAGATGTAGGCGTCTTTGAGCTCGACGTACTTTCCGACGAGTGCGATCTTGACGTGACGCGATGGGTGAGTGATCCGCTCGACGATGCCTTCCCACTGCTCGATGTCGAGCGGAGCGGGTTCGAGGCGCAGCTTGCGCAGAACCGCCTCGGCGAGGCCCTCGCGCTCGAGGTTGAGCGGAACCTTGTAGATCGTGGGGGCGTCGCCGTTCTGTACGACGTTACGCGGCGGAACGTCGCAGAACAGCCCGATCTTCTCCTTGAGTTCGATCGGAATCGGGTCCTCGGTTCCGGTTCGCACGACGATCGCGTCGGGCGAGATCCCGATCGCGCGTAGTTCGCGCACGGAGTGCTGCGTCGGCTTGGTCTTCAGTTCGCCGGCGGCACCCATCAGCGGCATGAGCGTCAAGTGCACGAACATGACGTTCTCGTCGCCGACGTCGTAACGAACTTGGCGGATCGCTTCGAGGAAGGGTAAGGATTCGATGTCGCCGACCGTTCCGCCGACCTCGACGATGCAGATGTCGGCGCCGCTCTTTTCGGCCACGCGTGTGATCTGCGCTTTGATCTCGTTCGTGATGTGGGGAATGACTTGAACGGTCGCCCCGAGGTAGTCGCCGCGGCGCTCTTTGTCGATGACGGACGCGTAGATTTGACCGGTCGTCACGTTGTTGACGCGCGTGAGCGACTCGTCGATGAAACGCTCGTAGTGCCCGAGATCGAGGTCGGTCTCGGCGCCGTCCTCGGTCACGAAGACCTCGCCGTGCTGGTACGGGTTCATCGTGCCGGCATCGACGTTGATGTACGGATCGAGTTTCTGAATCGAAACGCTCAGGCCTCGACTCTTGAGGAGCCGGCCGAGCGAAGCCGCCGTGATGCCCTTACCGAGCGAGCTGACGACCCCACCGGTAAAGAAGATGTACTTCGCCACGATGGGAGGATCGTTTTCGCGGAAACGGTTCGCCGCTCCCGCCCCGCGTTAGCCTGCGAGGGCGACGACACGGTCGAGCCCGGCGTAGTCCCGCAACACGCTGCAGGTCCTTCCCGGGAAGTTCCTCGCGACGAGCGCGGCCAGGTCCGAGGCCGTGTCCGGCCCCGTTTCGAGAAACATCGCACCATCCGGCGCTAAGCGCGGCGACGCTTGCTCGAGGAAGCGACGATAGACCTCCAAGCCGTCGCAGCCACCGTCGAGCGCGAGTTGAGGCTCGAACGACGTCGGATCGGGCGCGAGCGCGAGATCGGCGGTCGGTACGTAGGGCAGGTTCGCCACGATGCAATCGAAGCGCGCAGTCTCGCCGGCGAAGAGATCGGCCTCACGGAATTCGATCCGCGAATCGACGCCGTGCGCGCGCGCGTTGCGCCGTGCCACGGCGAGCGCTTCGGGCGAGCGATCGATCGCGCACAGCGCGAGTGCGGGACGCTCGCGTGCAAGCGAAATCGCCAAGATTCCGCTGCCGGTGCCCGCGTCGCAAACTCGCCGAACGCGTTCGGGATGGCCGTCGACGAATGCGAGTGCCGCTTCCAGGACCTGTTCGGTTTCGGGCCGGGGAACGAGCACCGCCGGCGACACCTCGAAGCGGCGCCCGTAGAACCAGCATTCGCCCGTGATATAAGCGACGGGTTCGCCTCGCGCGCGCCGCTCCAGCGCGCGCTCGTAGCGCTCCGAGGCCGGCGCGTCAAGCGGATCCTCGGCGTGCGCGACGAGCCAGGCTCCGTCCTTGCCGGACGCGTAGCGGAGCAGAACGTTCGCGTCGACGAGCGCTGCGGGCGTTCCGCCCAAGCGCCGGCGCGCAGCGGCCAAGGCGTCACGGACGGTCCGGACTCACAGCCGGCCTTCCTTTAGAGATCACCTCGTAGAGATCATCTCGGGATCATCGAGAGATCGTCGCTTACAAGGCATCGCTTAGAAATCGTCGGCCAGCGAAGCGAGCACGGCTGGATGCTCTTCGTAGGCCAAGCCGTCAAATTTCCATGCGAGCGACCAACCCGAAGCTCCGCTCAGGTTCGCGGTGCCTTCGTCATCCTCGTCCGAATAGCGAAGCTCGAGCGAACTCAATCCCACGCTCTGCGGAAACGCGCCGGCCGCATTCTCCACCGATAAAGCCGAGGTGCCGAAGAACGTCAGGCCGGCGCGATAGGTTGCATCCTCATCCGGGCGCACTTTCCCGTAAAGATTGACGCTGAGGCGGCGCGCCAGCATCTCGAGGCTGATTTCGACGATCGCGCAACCGGCGAAAGTGCGCCGCGCCACGAGATCGAGCGCCTCGCGATCGCGCCGTTCCGCGCTCATGAGACGCTCGCCATCTCGCCGGCGAGCAAACGCGTCTTCTCGTCCTGTTGTAAACGGGCCACGATGCGGCCGAGGTCGCCGTTCATGACGCCCTCGATGTTACCGAAGTTCTCGTTGATGCGGCCTACGCTCACTTGCCGAAGGCGGCGTCGCAAAGCTGTCCTCGCCGAGCGCGTTAGAATGGCGTGGAGTTCCATTGCGCATAAAGATTTTTCGCCGCCGCAGCCGGCATACTGGGATCAACCTCTTGGAGCACTGCCGCGGACAATCCCCCGCCCCCTGTGTATCCCTTCAGATGCGCCTGCACGGGTAGCACCTGGACGTCTGCCTCGAAGACCGCCGTATTCGTCGCGTCGGCATACGTGAAATACACAAGAATATAATTGGTGAGATGCCCAAGCGGCGGCCTGGCTTCGTACGAAAGTTCGCCCTTTGGGAAACGAATCGAACTCGCGCTGACCCCGTAGCCGGCCTCCCTATTCTCAACTGTCGCGTGGCGCGGGTTGCCGGTGGATCGGGGGATCTCGGGATGCGCGCCTCTCTGCGACTGAAGCGCTTGGTTCGTAGGTTGTTTTTCAGAACTTGCTGAGCTGGTAGTTGAATTGCCCGAGCAGGAGCACAAGGCGAGGGCGCCCGTCAGCAGTATCTGAACGGCCCTTTCAAGGTTCACAATCATCGCACCAGCCGCATCAACGCGCTCATGAAATGCTCGCCATCTCGCCTGCCAGCAAACGCGTCTTCTCATCCTGTTGCAAGCGCGCGACGAGACGGCCGAGGTCGCCGTTCATCACGCCCTCGATGTTACCGAAGTTCTCGTTGATGCGATGGTCGGTGATGCGGTCCTGCGGGAAGTTGTACGTGCGAATCTTCTCGGACCGGTCACCGGTTCCGACTTGACTCTTGCGCAGGCTCCCGACCGCCTCTTCGGCTTCGCGCCGCTTGCGGTCGAGCAGGACGCTGCGCAGCATCCCCATGGCGCGCTCGCGGTTCTGAAGTTGCGAACGCTCCTCGCTGCAGCTGACCACGACGCCGCTCGGCAGGTGCGTGATTCGAATCGCCGACTCGGTTTTGTTGACGTGCTGTCCTCCCGCACCCGAGGCTTTGTAGGTGTCGATCTGGAGATCTTTGGGATTGATCTCGACCTCGACGTCCTCGGCTTCGGGAAGCACGGCGACCGTCGCGGTGCTCGTATGCACGCGGCCTTGCGACTCGGTCACAGGCACGCGCTGCACGCGGTGCACGCCGCTCTCGTACTTGAGGAACCGGTAAGGCTGGCCGTCGCGAATGCCCAGGACGATTTCCTTGAACCCGCCGGCCTCGCTCTCGCTCTGCGAAAGGACTTCGACCTTCATCTTCATCGTCTCGGCGTAGCGCGCGTACATGCGCGCCAGCTCGGCCGCGAACAGGCTCGCTTCGTCGCCGCCGGCTCCGGCCCGGATCTCAACGAAGACGTCCTTGCCGTCGTTCGGATCGCGCGGCAGCATGAGTTCCGTCAAATTGGCCTCGAGCGTCTTGCGCGCCTCACGCAAAGTTTTGGCCTCTTCTTCGGCCAGCTCGTGCATTTCGGGATCGGTGCGATCGCCGAGCAGTTCATCGTTCGCCTCGATCTGCTGGAGAACGCCACGATAGTCGCGATAAATCCTCACGGTCTGCTCGATCGCGGCGCGTTCCTTGACGAGCGCGGTGAAGCGGACTTGATCGAAGGTTTCGCCGGGATTGGCGAGCTCCGCTTCGATCTCATCGAACCGGTTCGAAAGAGTCTCCAGACGGTCGAGATTGAACATCATGATGAAAAGAACGAGCCGCAAAGGCTGCGGCTCGTCTATTGGAAACCTCGAAGGTTAGGCGTCGGCCGCGGCGGCCTCGGTCTTCTTTCGCTTCCGCTCGGCGGCTTCGCTCTTCTTCTGCTCGGCGGCCGCAAGCCGCTGGTTGAACTTGTCGACCCGGCCGGCGGTGTCGATGAACTTCTGTTGCCCCGTAAACAGCGGGTGGCATGCCGAACAGATCTCGACGCCGATCTCCTTCATCGTCGAGCCGGTCGTAAACACGCTCCCGCATGCGCAGTGAACGCGCGCCTCTGGGTACCACGTAGGATGAATCTTCTCTTTCACAGCCGTTCCATAATAACAGAGGGCGCAAGGGGCGCGGTTGCGCCGCAGGCTAGGGATACGGGGAGCATCCTAGACCCCGGCGACCGCTTTGACGAGGTTTCTCGCAAAGGGCGCTCCCAGGCCGGTCACGAGATCCAGGCCGGGTCCGGCGTTGTACCCCGGTGCGAAGGGCGGCGTCGGCGTGGCCCGCGGTCCCGGGGTGCCGTTTGGGGTGAACGGCGCGCCATTGGCGCCGTAGAGTACGTCGTAGAACACGCTGCTGTAGCTGGACAGCTGGTTCTGATAGACCTTGTAGTAGTAGTTGTTCGGATTGCCGAGCCGGTACGGGTACGCGCCGGGCCCGCTCCCGCAGCCGGCCGTAGCTTTGCAAGCGGAAAGGACCAGCGCCCACATCGCCGCGGCCTCGGGCGTCGCAACGCTCGTGCCGCCGATCGGTGCGACGATGCGGCCTCCTAAGTTCGGCAGCGCGTCCAAGACGACGGCGACGCCGGTGTTGAGGTCCGCGTCGAGTGAAACGTCGGGCTGGCTCCGTTTATTTCCAACGAGTGCGGTACATGGGTCGGGTGGTGTCAGCGCGCTCTCGAAGGCCGGCTGAGGAAACGTCTCAGAACATCCTCCGCCCGAACCGCCGGTTTGCGTCTGCTGCCCCCAGCCGGTCATCGGCCCGGTCAGCGCGCCCGAACTGTCGAGCGGCGTGTTCAAACCACCGACGCTCACCACGTTCGGATCGGTCGAGGGATACGAAACGCACTCCGCGTTCGGGTTGGTTTCGATCGTCGAATCCAAGCAGGCTTGCGCGCCATTGTCGCCGGACGCGGCGAAGATTGCGACGCCTTCGGCCGCGAGCGCGCTGAACTCGGCCGGGCCGAAACCGTTTCCACTCGAATCGTAGTAGTATCCCAGCGAGTCAGGTTCGTCGCCGCCGAAACTCATCGAGATGACGTCCGCCGTTCCGGTGCCGATCGCTTCTTGGATCTCGTCGTCGGTGAGGAAGATGCCCAGTTCTTGGCTAGGCGCGCCGCCCGGTGGGTTCGGACAGTTGGTCGTGAAAGGGCCGCCCGCGGTGAAGCACTCGTGCGGGTTGTACGCGATGTAAAACTGGACGCTCGCGCCGGGCGCGAGGCTTGCGGCCTGTTCGGTGTCGAGCTGCGCCTCGCCGTCTTCAGGATTGCACGTGGTGTAATCCGTCGGATAGACCGGCGGACTGGCAAGGAGGTTGACGCCTTGCGCCGTGCAGGCCGAAGTGTTCGGCGCCGTTACCGGTGGCGGCGGCACGAGCCCTTTTGAGTAGGAACCGCCCGGCGAACCGTCACCAGGCGAAACGTTGGCATCGGTGCTGTACACTTGCGTAACCGGCGCGCAGCTGCGCCCGAACATGAAACAGAACTCGGAAACGTCCCCGGGCGTGCCGGTGTTGTCGGTAATCGGTCCCGTGCCGATGATGCCGATCGTGATGCCCGCACCGGTGAAGCCGGCCTGAGCCGCGCCGGTGTAGTCGAAGACGTTGGCGATTTGCTGGGGCGAATAACCCTGCAGCAGTCCGTTTCCGGCGCGAACCGGAACCATATTCCGGTCCCGGAAGCGGTATTTCGCGACGGAGGTCAGCCCGGCGATCCGCAGCCCGAGCGGCAGCTTCGGCGCGCTGCTCGGTGCGATGAAGGTCTGATTTCCCTTTTTAAAGAGGCCGAACGTTATCCCCAGCGCGGCCTCGACGCCGCTTTGAGGCCCGAAGGCACGCATCATCTGACGCTGCGGATACGTCTCGACGGTGATCCCGTAGCCGTTGAGGTACTTGACCGCGCGCGTGTAGTCGGCTTGCGCCGCGCCGAAGCGCGCGCCGATCTCTTGCGGCGTAAGCCAGTGCCGGAAAAGCGGCGAATGCGGATCGTTCGCCGCTTTGGCGTAGGCTGCCAAGCCCGCGGCGTTGGACATCTGAATCCAGACGTCCAGGCCGACCGAATTCATCTGCGCCCGCCCAACGTAGCTCGCGCCTTGCAGAAGGTTCGCCCCGTACACCGCGGAGGTGGCTGCACCCGCGCCGCCGCCGCTGACCGGGCCACCGGGGGATGAGCCGTTTCCCACCGCCGGTACGGACGAGTGACCTCCACTGCACGCGAGCATGCCGAGCAGGGCGAGGTACGCCGGAATTCTGGCCACACATCGCGCGAGGTTCTTCATCGATGCAGTCTCTCCGAAAGGGCACGGTGCAGATGGGTCAGCAGCGTGCGTTCGCGCGCGAGCTTGATGCGCTCGACGGTCGCGATGAAGTTCGCGCGCGCGTTCGCGATGCGGAAGCCGGTCGCTTGCGCCTGAAGGGTCCGGGAGCGCGCCGACGGCGAAACCGCGGCGGCGGTCAAGCCGAGGGTCGTCGAAACCGTCGTCGTCTCGAGCGGCGTGTTGCTGAAGTTGATCAAGAAGAGACTTTGCCCGCTGTAGTCGTAGTAGCTCAGCAGCTGGTCGTTCAGCACGACGCACGCCGCGCCGAAATCCGGAACGACGTAAACGGTCTGCAGCAGAGTCTCGGTGGTCCCGAGAATCGTATCGGTCGTGTGCACTTGCTGCACGACCGCGTTCGCAGTCTGACCGATGGTCGCGGGTACGCCGCAACTGCTTGGGATGTTCTGCGCTCCCATGTTGGTATCGGTTTCGGTGGAGAGAGCGAGGGGCAGCGTGAACCAAACCGGCACGGTGCCGCTCTGAGGCGTGAAGCCGGGTTGAGTGATCGTAATCGGAATCATCGGCGACGGGCCGGGCTGGGGCGAGCCAAAGGCGACCACGGTGTTCGGCGGCCCGAGGAACGGAAACGAGTAGGAACCCGAACCGTCGCTGTTCTCGACGATCGTGGCGGTCACGGGCGCGGGCGGAGGCGTGTACTGCGAACCGCTTGGGAACGTGGTCGTATCGGTGTACGAACCGTCGGCGTTCACGCTACGGACGGCGCTTTGATTGCCGGGCGACGTTTCGTTGAGCGACTCGGCCGCGTTGTTGCCCCACGACGCGCCCGGAACTTCGGGCAACTCGTCGACGATGCGCGGCGCGGCCGCTCCGGATGCGCCGTATTGGATCAGCAGCGTCTCGCCGAAGTTGTCGCTCGAGTTGTATCCGTAGTCAACCAGATTCGTTCCCGAGCCCGAGGCGACTTCGGCGTAGTACGTATTCGTCGTTATGGTCGTCGTTTGGAGCGGCGTCGTATCGGTCTCTTGCGTCGTGAAATCGGCCAAGTTCGAGACGCCGTTGAACGACGCGGGCGCGCTGACGGCGACCGATTGCGTGACATTTGCGATCGAACTTGCGGCCGGACTCGGCGAGGCGCCCTCGTAGACGAACGTTTGCGACGTCTGACCCGAATACGAGAACGTGTCGCCGTTGGCCAACGGCCGGGTGCTTACGACGACGCTTGGCACCGGTGTGGGCGTCGGCGTCGCAGGTGGCGCCGTCGGATGCGACGGCGTCGAACTGGAACCGCCGCCGCCCCCGCACGCAGCGAGCGCCAACGCGAGGACGCTGCACAATAGAAAAACTGCCGGCCGTCCAGATTCCGTCATGGCTTTGCGAGTTGCAACAGCGCTGCGAGGTATCCTACATGTCTGAAAATTCTGAGAGCGCAAAGTGAGCAGCTTGCTCGCCGGCAGTTCCAAGCTCGCAGACGCTCGCGGCCGAGGGGCGGAACCCGAGGAACCAGGCTCGAACGCGCTGCGTTGGCTTTTTAGCCGGCCGGTTCTCGAGAGGCAGATTGAAGCAGCGTCGCTCCACGCGGTCCCATTTTTCCATAACCTTGCGGGTCGGGCTTGCGCTGGCGCTGGGCGTGAGCCTCGCGTTCGCAACACGAGCCGGTGCGCAAGCCCCGCCGCCGCCGCCGGTGCCCAACCCGAACGCGACCCCCTTGGCACCCGGACCCGCGATTCAGCCTAGTCCCGGCACGCCGGTGCCCAGCGCGACGCCCATTCCGACGCCGAGCCCGGCTCCGAAGGGAAAGCACCACAAGGCCGCGCCGAGCACCCCGGCCGGCGCCACGCCGACACCCACGCCGACCTCGCCCGCTTTCGCGACCCTCGACGGCACGTGGGAAGTCCAAGAGCAATATATCGATAGGACGGTTTACTCGTATCTCGACCTCAAGCAGTCGCCTTCGGGTGACTTGAGCGGCCGCTGGCGCTGGAAAAACGGAAAGCTTTACCCGCTCGAGGGCAGCTATGACGGCCGCAATTTCAAGATGATCGTCAAAGGGCCCGACGGCGACTACAACCTCAGCGGCTTCGTCGAGGCGGCCTCCGACATGATCGGTCTGATCGACGACGGCAAGGGCAAGGACCCGATCCCCTTCACCGCCGAGCACCGCCAGGCGCAACCCAAAGGCATCCTCCGCCGCGGCGATACGGTGCCGGCCGCTCAGCCGACGAGCGGTGCGACGCCGTCCTCCGGTACGCACTACTAGATTCCGCTCGAGGCATAGCGAGCGCGCTGTCCTGCGTCGAAGGCATCGGCATGGACGATCACGAGTTCGGGTTTCGGACGCGCGCGCTGCACGCCGGGACCCCGCCCGATCCGGCCACGGGCGCGCGCGCGTTGCCGATCTACTTGTCCTCCAGTTTCGTGTTCGACTCGACCGAGCACGCGGCCGAGCTCTTCGCGTTGCGAACCTACGGCAACATCTATAGCCGGATCGGAAATCCCACCGTGGCTGCCTTCGAAGAGCGCATGGCGAGCCTCGAAGGCGGCCTCGGCGGCGTCGCGACCGCGAGCGGTCTTAGCGCGCAGCTGAGCGCGGTGCTCAGCATCGCGCAGAACGGCGACCACGTCGTCGCGGCGGCGAGCCTCTACGGCGGCACGATCACGCAATTCAACGTAACCCTCAAGCGCATGGGCATCGACTGCAGCCTCGTCACAGGGGACGACGTTTCCGCCTTCGCGGCTGCCGTCCGCCCGAATACGAAACTGCTCTTTACCGAAACGATCGGCAACCCGCTCGGAAACGTGGCCGACCTGTCGGCACTCGCGCGCGTCGCGCACGACGCGGGGATCCCGCTCGTCGTCGACAATACCTTCGCCACGCCCGCGCTGTGCCGGCCGATCGAGTGGGGCGCCGACATCGTCACCAACTCGGCAACGAAGTTCATCGGCGGCCACGGTACCGTCATCGGCGGCATCATCGTCGAGTCGGGAAAGTTCCCGTGGTCCGCCGGAAAGCATCCGCTCCTTTCGGAACCGAGTCCCGGTTACCACGATATGAACTTTGCCGAAACGTTCGGCGAGTTCGCTTTTCTGATGCGGGCCAGGGTCGAAGTGCTGCGCGACGTCGGAGCCTGCCTCTCGCCAATGAACGCCTGGCTCATGCTGCAAGGACTCGAGACCTTACCGCTCCGCATGCGCGCCCACGTCGAGAACGCGCGCGCGATCGCCGCGTTTCTGCGCGGGCGGGACGAAGTCGCTTGGATCAACTACGCCGAGCTCGATGACAGTCCGTACCGCGCGCTCGCGCGGCGTTATCTACCGGAGGGCGCGGGCGCGATTTTTACCTTCGGACTGCGCGGAGGACGCGAGGCGGGTCGCGCCTTTATCGAAGCGCTCGAACTCTGGAGCCATCTCGCGAACGTCGGCGACGCGAAGAGTCTCGTAATCCATCCCGCTAGCACGACGCACCAGCAGCTCGGCGACTCAGAGATGGCCGCTGCCGGCGTCACCCCTGAGATGGTTCGGCTTTCGGTCGGCCTGGAAGATCCCGCCGATTTGATCTGGGATCTCGAGAACGGCTTGCGCGCGGCGCGAGCCGCGGCTGAGGTCCGCGCGTGATCCTAACCACCGTTTCGCAGCGACGCGATTTGCTGGCGCGCTCGCGCACGGTGGCAATGGTCGGCGCCTCCGCGACCGTCACGCGTCCGAGTTATTTCGTCTTCTCGTACTTGCGCACGCGTGGAAGGCTTGACGTTGCGCCGATCAATCCGGCGTTGCAAGAGATCGATGGCGTCAAAGCCTATCCGAGTCTCGCCGCCTATGCCGCCGAGCGCGGCGCCCCCGACATCGTCGACGTGTTTCGCAAGCCGGCCAACGCACCGCAGGTGACGCGCGAAGCGATCGCGGCGGGCGCGAAAGCGATCTGGTTCCAGTACGGAGTCATCAACGACGAAGCGATCCGCTTGGCCGTCGAAGCCGGCCTCGACGTCGTGGTCGATCGCTGCATCAAGGTGGAATCGGCACGCTTCGACGGCGGTCTTTCGGTCGGCGGCCACAATTCGGGCCTGATCACCGCGCGCCGGGTGGCGCCGGCGCGGTGAACGCGCGCGAGCTGGACGACGCCTTTTTGGCGATCGTCGCGGATTGGAGAGGAGGAGGTCCCGGTTGCGACGAGCGCCGCTTCGACGAACTGGCGCGCGCCACGTTCGCCTACCAGATCGCAGCCAACGAACCGTACGCGCGCTTCGCGCGCGCCCGCGGTTTCGACGCCGGCCGCTCGCCACGCACCTGGCGCGAAATTCCGGCCGTCCCCTCGAGCGCATTCAAGGACGCAACGCTCGCGACGTTCGACGTGCGCCAGGCCGAGTGCGAATTTCACACGAGCGGGACGACCGCCGCGAATTCCGGCAAGCACTACCTCGAGCGCGCAGCGTTGTACGACGTTTCTCTGCTGGCCGGCTTCGACCGTTTTATGCTCGCGGACCAGCCCAAACTGCGCTATCTCAACCTCGTGCCAAACCCGCGCTTCCACAAACATTCGTCGCTGGGCTACATGCTGGGGCACGTTGGGGTGCTACGCGGCGACGGCAAGGCCGGCTACTTTCTGGACGAGGATCGCGTCGACGTGGCGGGCTTGAGGGCGGCTCTGCAGCTCGCGCTGGCCGAAGATCGGGCGGTTTGCCTAGCGGGAACGGCCTTCGCTTTCGTCTCGCTACTCGATGCGCTACAGGCCACGCGCGAGACCTTCGCGCTGCCGCGCGGCTCGCGGATCATGGAGACCGGCGGATTCAAAGGCCGCACGCGCAGCGTCTCGCGCGACGAACTTTACCGCGGCCTCGCGCTCGCGTTCGGGATCCCCGAGCCGTCGATCGTCGCCGAGTACGGCATGACCGAACTCGTGAGCCAATACTACGACGAGCCCGCCTCGCGTGACCGCGTCCGGCGCGTCAAGGTCTCGCCACCATGGCTGCGCAGCCTGGTGGTCGACGCGGAGGGACGCGAAGTCGCGCCGGGCGAGACCGGTTCTCTGCAGCACCTCGATCTCGGTAATCGCTCGTCGGTCGTAGCGGTCGCAACCGAAGATCGCGGATACCTCAGCGGTCCCGGCATCGTGCTTCTCGGCCGCGAAAGCGACGCCGCGCCGCGCGGCTGTTCGCTCGACGCCGAAGAACTGCTCGCGCGCCGCTGAACGCCGGCGACTTCCCGCTACGCGCGCGTCAGATCGTCGACGCGCTCGCCGACGCCGCCGCGCGTTGGCGCAACGCCGATTTTCCCCAGCGCGTCCGCGCGACCGCTGCGCTCGCGACTCGGCTCGGCTATAGCGAGCCGGTCGTCGAGTACGCGCTCGACCGCTTGTTCGAAGACGTGACGCGCGACTCGCTGATCGCGGTTATCGAAAGCGAACTGGGTTCGCTCGAGTCCCTCGACGGTTTCACCCGGCGCCGGGGACGGCCGGACGTTTTCTTTCGCGGCGTCGCGCGGGCCGCCATCGTTTCGAGCGAAACGACGATCGGAGTCGCCATTCCGCATCTGCTCTTCGCACTCTGCGCGAAAGTTCACGTCGACGTCAAAGATCGCGACGATCATTTCGTCGCAGGCTTCGTGCAAACGATCGTGGAGGAGCGGCCCGAACTCGGAACGCTGGCGCGAGTTGCAGCGTGGAGCGGCTCCGACGCTGCGCTGTCCGGCCTTCACCTGGCCGACGCCGACGTCGTCGTGGCGTTCGGTGGAGACGACGCGCTGCGCGCGATTCGCGCGCAACTCAAACCCGAAGCGCGCTTCGAGCCCTTCGGACGGCGAAGCAGCGCCGGTTACGTCGCCCGCGAAACGCTCGCAAGCGAGATGACGGCAGCCGACTGCGCGCGCGCCGCGGCACGCGATGCGCTCCTGTACGACGGCTCGGGCTGCCTTTCGCTCCACGCGCTGTTCGTCGAGCGCGGCGCTGCCGTTGCACCCGCGGACTTCGCGCGCCTCTTAGGACGAGCGTTCGACGCGCTCGCGGTCGAGTTTCCGCCCGCCACGCTTGCGCCTGACGCCCCCAGTCTCGCCTTCCGGCGCCGGCTCGAATTCGCAAACGCCCAGGGCAACGAGCCCGCGCTCGTCACCGCCGCAAACTTCGTCGTTGCGCTCGATCCCTGGACGGACGAGCCCCCGCCGCTCGTGCGTCGCGTGCTCGCGCTCTACTCCGTCGATGGCCCGGGGGAAGCGCTCGCGTTCATCGAACGACATCGCCTCCCGCTCGAGGGCTTTGCGGCATGCCCGGCGGAGCGCGCCGACGTTTACGACGTCGCGCTTCGGAGCGGGGCGGCGCGCATCACGCGGCTCGGCCGCCTGCAAGCACCGCCGATCGCCGGCAACCATGGAGCCAAGGAGCGCGTGCTGCCCTTCGTGCAGGCGATCTATCGCGACGGATGAGCGAGCTGGAAGCGATCGTCACCAAGATTCCGGGTCCGCGTTCGTGCGAGCTCGCAGCTTCGCTCGCGCGCACCGAACCGCGCGGCGTCACCTACCTCGCCGACGACTTCCCCATCTTTTGGGAATCGGCATCGGGCTCGATCGTCACCGACGTCGACGATAACCGTTACATCGATTTCACCTCGGCCTTCGGCGTGGCGCTCACCGGACACGCGAATCCCGCGGTCGTGACGGCGATCGCCGAGCAGGCCGGCCGCTTGCCGCACGGAATGGGCGACGTCCACCCGACCGCGGTGCGCGCCCGGCTACTCGAGAAACTCGCCACGCTGGCGCCGCTCGACCGGCCGCGGACGTTTCTCTGTTCGACCGGTTCCGAAGCGATCGAGTTCGCTCTCAAGAGCGCGGTTCTCGCGACCGGCGAACCGAACGTGCTCGCCTTCGGCGGCGCATATCACGGCCTCTCATATGGCGCGCTCGAAGTCGTGGGGATTCCAAAGTTTCGCAAACCCTGGCTCAAGCAGCTGCGCGAAACGACGACCTTCGTGCGCTATCCGGACGGACGCGAACGCGGCACGCTCGAGCGCGCGCTCGACGGCGTCGAGAAAACGCTCAAACGCGATCGCACGATCGGGGCGGTTCTCGTCGAGCCGATCCAGGGCCGCGCCGGCGTGATCCTGCCGCCGGAAGGCTTCTTGCGCGGGCTGCGCGGGCTTTGCACCCAACGCGACACGCTCCTGATCCTCGACGAAATCTTCACCGGTTTCGGGAGAGCCGGAACCTACTTTGCTTGCGAACGCGAAGGCGTGCGTCCCGATATTCTGTGCGTGGGCAAAGCGCTGGGCGGCGGATTCCCCATCTCGGCTGCGATCTTGAGCGGCGAGGTCGCGGAGGCGTGGGAACCGTCACAGGGCGAGGCGCTGCACACCTCGACCTTTCTCGGAAACCCGATGGGCTGCGCCGCGGCGCTTGCGAACCTCGGGGAGATCGAGCGCTTGGCGTTGCCCGATCGCGCACGCGAACTTGAGACGTCGATCGCCGAGCGGCTGCACGCAATCGAGCGTTACAATCCGATCGTCATCGACATTCGAGGACGCGGCATGCTCTGGGCCATGGAGTTCAAGGAGCCGGCGGCGGCGAACGCCTGCGTGAAGAGCGCGCTCGCGGGTGGTCTGATCCTATTGCAGTCGGGGCTGCGCGGCGAGTGCGTGACGATCGCGCCGCCGCTGGTCATCACGCGCGAACAGCTGCGCCGCGGTCTCGACCTGCTGACCGACGCCTTGCGCACGCGCGCATTCGCACTTTGAAGCCGCTTCGCGTCGGGATCGCCGGCGTGAGCTTCGGCGCAATCGTCCACGCCCCGGCGTACGCCGCGCAAGGCCGCTTCGAAGTCGTCGCGCTCGCCTCGCCGAGGCGAGCCGCCGAGATCGCGCGCGAACGGAAGATTCCGCACGCTTTCGCTTCGACCGACGAGATGTTGAACGGCGTCGAGCTCGACGTCGTCTCGGTCGCGTCGCCGCCCTTCGATCATCGTGCCTCGGTCGTCGCCGCCCTCGCGCGCGGCAAGCACGTCCTCTGCGAGAAACCCTTCGGCTTGAACGTCGCTGAGTGCGAAGAGATGCTTGCGGCTGCGAAACGCGCCGGGACGGTCTGCGCGATCGCGCACGAGTTTCGCTTCGTGACGCCAAGGATCGCGGTGCGCGAGCTCGTTCAAAACGGCCACCTCGGGCCTCTGCGTGAGATCGAGATCGACGTTTTTTCGTCGCGCTTGCGCGCGGAGGCCGAGCGCCCGAACAGCTGGTGGTTCGAAAAGCGCCGCGGCGGCGGGATGGCCGGCGCGATCGTCTCCCACCTCGTCGATCAAGCCAACTGGCTTGCCGGGCGGGCTCCCCGCCGCGCGACCGGCTACCTGCGCACCGCGAATCCCGTGCGGCACTACGAAGGCGAGACGTTTTCGGTCGACGTCGACGACGGCGCTTTCGCCGTACTCGATTTCGGTGACGGCCTCGTCGCGCGAATCGCTGCCGACGCGACGCACGCCGTCGATTCGTCGCTTCTCGCCGTGCATGGCGAAAAGCTGACAGCCGTCGCGAGCGGCCCGAACGTTATCGAGAGCCGGCTCTATACGGTCGACGCCGACGAGACCGCCGAACTCGAACTGGCTCCCGACAAGCACGCGAACCTTGTGGCGGCGCATGGCAACTTGCCGTCCTTCGTCTCGCTTCTCGACGAGTTCGCGAACGCCATCGACGGCAAGCCGGCCGAATATCCGACCTTCGCCGACGGCCTTGCGACCCAGCGCGTTCTCGCAGCGATCGGCTACGGCAGCTAGGCCCGGCGCACCTCGGCTGCGTGATCTCGCTCGAGATGACGCCAAACCAAGTTCAAGCCGGCGATGACGGCGCGGCGGCGGATGTCGTCGCGGTTGCCGGGAAGCGTCGCCTTGCGAGTCTCGATGTCACCGTCGTCGCTCGCGACGGCGAACCAGACCAGGCCGACCGGTTTATCCGGCGTTGCGCCGGTCGGTCCCGCGATTCCCGTGGTCGCCAAGGCGATGTCGGCGCCGAGGTGGCGGCGTGCACCCAGCGCCATCGCGCGCGCGACCTCTTCGCTGACCGCACCGTGTTCGCGCAAGACCGCCTCCGGAACGCCGAGCAGTTCGGTTTTGAGCGCGTTGTCGTAGGCGACGACCGCGCCGCGAAAGACGGCCGAAGCCCCCGCGACGCGCACGAGCGCGTCGGCAACTCCGCCGCCGGTCACCGATTCGGCCGTCGCGATCGTCGCGCCACGCGCCGCGAGGCCCGCCACGATCGCCGACTCGAGCGTCTCGTCGTCGGTGCCGAAGATGCCTTGTCCGATGCGTTCGCGCACCTCCGCTTCGACCGGGCCGATCAAGGCGTCGGCGGTGGCCCGGTCGCGCGCTTTGGCCATGATCTTGACGTCGACTTTGTACTCGTGCGCGAGCACCGCGATCTTCGGGTTCTCGAGCGTGCGAAAGAGCGACTCGATGCGCGAGTCGACGTCCGATTCGGAAATGCCGACTGTGTGCAGCGTTCGCGTGTAGATGGCATCGCGCAACCCGTAGCGGGTGACGAGCCAGGGTACGAGCCGTTCGCTCAGCATCGGCTTCATCTCGCGCGGAACGCCCGGCATGCAGGCCACGAATTTGCCGTCGGCCCGCAACGCGATGAAGCCCGGTGCGGTTCCGTGCGGATTGTCCATAACGACCGCCCCGGCCGGCAGGATCGCTTGACGGCGGTTGTTCGGACTGATGGGCGTCGTTCGTCCGAGCGCCGCAAAACGCGCCTCGATCGCGAGCACCGAGGGCTCGTGCAGCTCGAGGGAGGTTCCGACTGCGGCGGCGACGGCTTCTTTCGTGAGGTCGTCGACCGTCGGACCGAGGCCTCCCGTCGTGATAACGCCGTCGGCGCGCTCGAGCGCGCGTCGCAACAGCGCTTCGAGGCGCTCCGCGTTATCGCCGACCGAGTGCTTGAGATAGACGTCGACGCCGTGATCGGCCAGCGCGCGGGCCACGAGGGCCGAGTTCGTATCGACGAGCTGCCCGAGCAAGATCTCGGTCCCGATCGTAACGATCTCGACGTGCACGGGAACGCTCAATAGTCGACCGGCCGCAAGTAGAACTCGTTGATCGCGGTGTCGGAAAGCATGGCCGTGGTCGGAAGGTGGCGCTTCCAATGCGTCCCGTCCACGCGCGCTCGTACCAGCGCGACCTCCTCAGGCGAGAATCCGCGCGCTGCGATTCGGCCGTCGTCGTAGCCGAGCAGAATCAACGAGAGAATTCCGTCAGCTTTGGCGTAGCTGATGCCCAGATCGCCTTCGTCGGTCTGATTGGCTTCGAGGTCGGCGCTCGGCGCCTTGTCCACGATTTCTCGCGGGACGCCGAGATGACGCGCTAGCGACCAGACTTGCGTCTTGAACAGATCGCCCAGCGGGTTGAGCGGGGGTGAATCGTCGGCATGCCAGGTGAAATATCCCATCAGCCGTTCGGTCTTGTTACCGGTCCCGATCGGCAACGCTCCCAATTTCTGCGACTGATCGAAGAGCACGATCATGCGCGTGCGCGCCATGATGTTCCCGCGACGGCGGGCGTCGGCCTGTGGTTCGAATTGCAAGTAGCCGTCGACCGCGGGACTGATGTCGATCGTCGCGGAGCGGCAGCCGAGCGCATCGATGACCCGCTGCGCGTCGGCTAAACTATCCGGGCTCGACGTCCGGTAGGGCATGCGAATCGCGTAGGTATGCTCCGGACCGATCGCGCGCGCGCAAAGGAACGCGGTGACCGCCGAATCGACGCCGCCCGAAAGTCCGACGACGGCGTTGCGGATGCCGCGACGCTCGATCAGTTCGTCGCGCAGAAACTCTTCGAGCCACGCGGCCGCGAGCGGCCCGTCGATTTCGAGCGAGGGCAAACGCGGGACGGTCGCGTCGATCACCGGAAGCCGGCTCGTCATGGCGACGGGGCCACTGAATGTGAAGTCACGCGCTCCACCAGCTCGTCGTCGAGAAGCAGATCGGGCAACACGGCGTTCAAGTCGCCGAGCAGCGGCAAGCTCGCGCGCGCCAGATCGACTTCAGCGAAATCCAGCTCGGCCCGAATCACGTGCGCGCCCAGCGCCGGCGCCTCGGCCACGATCTCGCCGCTCGGCGCTACGAGCATCGACGAACCCGTCATCCCCTTGCCGCCCTCGAAGCCCGCCAAACCGGCGTAGACGATGTAGATCCCGTGTTCGACGGCATACGAGCGCAAGAGTTCGCGCCAGTGTGCGACGCTTTCGAGCCGGCCCGCACGCGAGAGGCCGCGGCCCGGCGAAGCGCTCGGGACGAACAAGAGCCGCGCGCCTTTGATCGCGGCGATCGTGGGCAACAGTGCATGCCACGCGTCCTCGCAGATCAAGATCGCGGCGCGCCCGAAACGCGTCTCAAAGGCGTCCAACCTGCGTCCCCTCGAGAGGAATCGCTCTTCGTCGAAGACGCCGTAGGTCGGTAAGAACATCTTGCGGTGCACGTGCACGATCTCGTGCGTGCGCGAGTCGAGGCTGAGGTAGAGCGCCGAGTTGTAGTACGTACCGCCGGCGTTTTCGTAAAATCCGAGCACGATGTCGACCGGCGCGCGCTCGGAGCCCGGAGCGGCTCGCCACAACGCGGAGATTCGTTCGGCCAACTCGTTTGCCTCAAAGGACGACTCGTACACCGCGCCCTCCAGGAAATACCCGGTCAAAGCCGCCTCAGGCAGCACGATCGCGTCGTAGGGACGGTCCTCGGCCGCGAGCTGCACGAACGCTGACCCAAGTTGCGCGAAGTTCTCAGCGAGGTCACCTTTGCGCGGTTTGGTCTGAAGGATCGCCAGCTTCACACGGCGGCTGCGATCTGCGGCGGGCCTTGTGCGATCTGTACGGCAAGGTCTTCGGCCGGATAGGTCACGATCTCGGCCAACGTCGGATGCAGGTGCGGAATCTTCATCAAATCGTACACCGACCCGCCGTAAAAGAGCGTCACGATGATTTCGTGGATCAAGTCTGACGCTTCGGGTCCGACGATCGCACCGCCCAAAAGCTTGCCGTCGCCCGGCGAAGCCATCAGCTTCACGAAGCCCTTGGTCTTGCCGATCGCGATCGCTTTACCGTGATCGCTGAAGAGATAGGACGAGACCACATACGGCGTCTTGGCAGCTTGCAGATCTTTCTCGGTCGCACCCGCAATCGCAACCTGCGGATCCGTGAAGATCGAGTGCGCCTTCTGTAAGAAATAGTCGGCTTTCTCGCTGCCGCCGGTGACCGCGTTGCGGGCCGCGATCTCCCCTTGATAGATCGCGACGTGGACGAGCGCGAAACAGCCCGTAACGTCACCTACCGCGAAGACGTGCGGGTTCGAGGTGCGAATGTCGTCGCTCGTTTCGATGCCGGTCACCGCGTGATACTGCACGCCGGCCTTCTCGAGATCCAGCCCGGCGACGTTCGGCAAGCGCCCGAGCGCGTAGAAGATCTCATCCGCTTCAACGCTCTTGCTCTGGTCGTCTTGGACGTAGTGCACGATCTTTTTCGTTCCGCGCTTTTCGACGCGGGAGAGCTGAGCGCTCGATTCGATTCTGATCCCTTCACCCCGAAAGTACAGCGTTACCGCGTCGCCGACGTCTTTGTCTTCGGCCGAGAAAAGATGGCGCGCTCGAATGATCATCGTGACCCCAACGCCCAGGCGCGCAAAGTACTGTCCGAGTTCGGCGGCGACGAAACCGCCGCCCAAGACGATCATCGTTTTGGGAAGAATGGAGAGTTCGAGCGCGGCGTCGCTGTCGATGAAGCCGGCTTCTTCGAGGCCAGGCACGACGGCCGGAGCGATCGAGCTGCCGGTTCCGATGACGAAGTTTTTGCCCTCGAGAACCGTCTCGTCGCCGACCGCCAGCGTCGTCGGGCCGAGGAAGCGCGCTTCGCCTTTGAAGGTCGGAAACGAGAGGATGCCGCCCACGCGGTAATCGGTGAAGCCCTTTATGATTTCGTCCTTGCGCGCCTGAATGTGCGCGAGGTCGATCTTCGGTTTCCCAGCGTCGATGCCGAGTTCCGGGCCTTCCCGCACGTCCTGAGCGCGGTCGCTCGAGGCGATCAGCGTCTTCGACGGCATGCACCCGCGCAGGATGCACAATCCGCCGAGCGGGCCGCGGTCGACCATCGCGACGGAGGCCCCCAGTTCACGCGCGGTCCGGGCCGCCGCATAGCCGCCGGAACCGGCGCCGACGACCACGAGATCGTAGTTCAAGCTCTTCACGTTCTCTTACAACCCGGCTGGCCGCTCGGTCGGTGGCGGCTTCCACCCTGAGGAGCCGTGCGACGCTGAGGCGGGGGTCCCCCGCTGCCGACACAGAATCTGGGAGCCGCCGATGTCCGCCCAAGCCACTTTTACCGAGACGCTCACTCGCCGCAGCTCGCGCTACCTCGAGCCGGTTGCGGCGTGCGGACCCCTAGCCGTTCTCTTGGTCGCGGCCGGCGGTGCGGGCATCGGCTTCTTCCTTTGGTACGTCGCGATTACGCACTCCGGCATTCTTGCGGCCGGCGGAGATTTCACGTTCGTACTCGCGATGGCGGCGGGCTTGGTGCTTTCCTTTGCCGGCTGGATCGCCTATGCCGAGTATTTCGCGGGCAGGGCCGGCGTCGGAGTCGTCACCGCGCTGCGCTGGGATTCGGTTTCCTGGGCGATGCTCGCTTCGTTTCCGGCGGGGCTGTTTCTGCCGCTCGGCCTCGGCGCGCCGGCTCGCTCCGCAGCCGTTGCAGCCGCCCTTTTCGCGCTCGTCAAGATCGTCGTCGCCGCGCGGTTCGTGCCGACCGTGCGAGACGTCTTGGTGATCTTCATATCGACCCGCATCTCGATCATCGCCGTCGCCGAACTCGCCGCAGCGATGATCGGTCAGCGCGCCGGCGCGCACGTCGCCGAATCGACGAACCCGTTGCTGGCGGTCTGGGGCCGCTGGGACGCCGTGCACTACCTCGACATCGCCAAACACGGCTACTACGGCACCGACATGGCATTCTTTCCGCTCTACCCGCTGCTCATCAAATTCGCCGGCATCTTCGTCGGCAGCGATCTGCTAGCTGGGATGATCGTGTCGAACGTCGCGTTCTTCTTCGGTCTACTTTTCTGCTACAAGCTGGTCGAACGTCTCTTCGATCGCGCCGTCGCTCACCGCACGGTCTTCTACATCTCGATTTTTCCGACCGCGGTCTTCTTCTCGACCGTCTACACCGAATCGCTCTTCTTCGCCCTCACCGTTGCTTCGTTTTACTATATCTGCGAACACAAATGGATCGCGGCCGGCGTTCTCGGCGGACTGGCGGCCCTGACTCGCGTCGAAGGCGTCCTGCTCATCGTTCCGTACGCCATCGAGGTCTTCAGTTCGAGCGATGGGGCTTCGTGGAAGCGCCACTTCGCGACGGACGCGGCGCGCGTACGAGTTCTCGTGGGCACGGCGCTGATACCGCTGGGCTTGTTCGCCTACATGGCTTGGCTCTGGGTCTTACGCGGCGATCCGCTGTACTTTTCACACGTGCAGTCGCATTGGAACCGGCATCTGGCGTGGCCCTACGAGAGCGTCTGGCACAGCATTCACACGATCGCCACCGCCAAGGTCGCTTCGATCGTGTCCGGACAAAGCATCGAACTCTTTTTCACCGCGCTGATGATCGCCGTTTTCTTGGCCGGCTTCCGTCACTTGCGCCCGTCGCTGTGGGCCTATATGGCGCTTTCGATCCTGGTACCGATGTCGACCTCGAGCTTGATGAGCATGCCGCGCTTCGCGCTCGTCCTCTTCCCGATGTTCATCATCTTCGCGCTCTGGGGCAAGCGTCCGTGGGTTAACAATGCGATCGTTGCGTTCTCGCTGCCGCTCCTGGGCTTGTTCACGGTCCTGTTCGCAGACTGGTACTGGGTCGCGTGAGCGGAGCGGGGCTCGTCGAGCGCATCACGCAGCGCCGTGGTGTGCGTCAGTTTGCAAAATTCGGAATCGTCGGCTTGTCGGGAGCTCTCGTCAACCTGGCGATTTTTACCGCGCTGCAGCGCGGCACCGATCTCCCGGTCTGGGTCGACTTTTCGGTCGGGTTCATGGCCGGCGGCGTTTCGAACTATTTCCTCAACCGTCGCTGGACGTTTCGCTCGACGCGGCACGCGGGCCGCGAAGGCGCCCAGTTCCTCACGGTTTCATTCATCGCGCTGCTCGCCGGCAACGTCGTCGTCGACATCATGGAAAAGCACCTGGGCATTCACCATCACCATACGGTCTGGCTCGCGGCGACGGCCAGCGGCGTCTTCGTCAACTTCTTCCTCAATAAGTATTGGACGTTTCGGCACGTCGGGCGATAGACGCTCGCCGCTGGTGGCAGATCGGCCTCGTCGCGACCGTTCTGCTCGGGTTCGTTCTGCGCCTCAAAGGAATCCACGACCCGCTGCTGGATCATCCGGGCTGGCGTCAAGGCGATACTGCGGCGATCGCGCGCAACTTTGCGACGCTGGACTTCAATCCGTTCCATCCTCAGACCGACTACGACGGCCCGCCGCCGAACTACGTCGAGCTCGAACTGCAGATCGTGCCGTTTCTGGCCGCCTGCTTGTACAAGATCTTCGGCATCCACGAGGTCTTCGGGCGGTTGATCTCGATCGGATTCAGTCTTGCGACCATCGCCGGCGTCGGTTTTTTCGGCCGCTGGTTGTTCCGCTCCGCGCTGGCAGGACTCTGCGCGGCCTTGTTCTTCGCGATCTATCCGGGCAGCACGTACTACGGCCGAACATTCACGCCCGACACGGCGATGGTTTTCTTCTTGACCGCCGCACTGTTCGCGAGCGCCTACTGGATCTTCGCTGAGGGCGGCGGCCGGCGCGGGTTCGCGACGGCGGCGCTGCTTACAGCGGCGGCAATCCTGGCGAAACCGGTCGCGCTCGTGGCGCTCGTTCCGCTCGTCGCGATGCTGTTCGAGCGCTTCGGTCTTTCGGGCACCGTGCGCCGTCCGCAGTCCTGGCTCTTCGTGCTCGTCGCGCTTACGCCGTATCTCGCTTACGATGCATACGCCGCCCGCATCGCCGAATGGCATTGGGCGAGCGGGATCACTCGACTTCACGTGCTCCCGGCGCTACGGGATGCGTTCGGTTCGTTCGCCGCGTTTCGTCACAAGGTCCGCCTTCTGCGCGACGCGCTCGGGATGCTCGGCGCGAGCATGCTCGGCTGGACGGGCCTCGTGACGTTCGTAGCCGCGATCTTCGTGCCGCTCGCACCGCGTTCGCGAACCCTTCTTCCCGCTTGGCTTGGCGGCGCGCTGGCCTACACGTTCGTCGTCGTTACCGTCGAACGCGTCGACTACTACCTGTACCTCTTCTTGCCGCTGGCGGCACTTTGGAGTGGCGGGCTCGCCGCCCGCCTCCTCGGGATGCTGCCCGCGACGCCGTTCGCGCGTCGCACGGCTCTCGCGCTGGCAGCTCTCTTCGTCATCGCGGCCGTCGTCGCGAACCGCGCCGCAGTCGCCGGCTATTACGCCTACGACCGCAGCGTCTATCGCGCGGCCAAGGCGCTTGACGAGTCGCTCGCGCCGGATACGCTGATCGTCATGGGCCACTACGATCCGTCGGTTCTCTACTACATCAACCGCAAGGGATGGGAAGAGGACGCGGCCCTGTGGACGCCGCTCGACGAAGAGAGCGCGATCGCGAAGGGCGCTCGCTATTTCGTCGCCGTCGAGAAGAACCGTCTCGAGCACAACGCCGACCTCTACGCTTGGCTGCAGCGCTTCCCGCTTTCGAACCCGGACGCGAAGTGGCCGGTGTACCAAACGGATTACGCGAAGCAGTTGCCCGGCGCCGAAGCCCGCTGGCGGGAGTTCCGGCGTCGCGAGAAGGCGCGTCCCGCAAGCCCGAGTCCGTAAAGGGGAGCGCGGGCGTGGGGACTTCTGGGGAGCGCCCCTAAAGCTACTTTCCATGACGAAAGCGGCCGAGAAGGGCGAGCAACTGCGCGTGTACATCTTGGGACAAACACGCGTGGAAGTGGACGGTACGCCCTTCCGCTTCAAGGCCGTGCGCAAGGTCCTGCCGCTCCTAGGCTACCTCGCGCTGCGAAACCGCGGTCCGGTGGGCCGCGAGCAAATCGCGTTCACCCTCTGGCCCGACGACGAGGAAGAGTCGGCGCTCGCAAACCTCCGGCGCAACATCTATCTGCTCACGCGCGCATTGCCGCCCAGCGCGCCGAAGCGTCCCTGGCTGCTCGTCGACGCCGCCGACGTCCAGTGGAACCCGGAAGCCGAGGTTTGGCTCGACGTTATCGAGTTCGAGCGCCTGGCGAACGAACCGCAGCTCGAGTCGGCCGAAGGCGCGGCCGCCCTTTACGCGGGCGAGTTGCTCGACGGACACTACGAAGACTGGATCTTCAGCGAACGCGAACGTTTGCGCAGCATCTACGTTCGCATTCTCGGACAGCTCGTCGACGACCGGCGCCGCAAGCGCGACTTGGGGTCCGCGATCGGCTTTGCGCGGCGAATCCTCGCCGCCGACGCCTGGCGGGAAGACACCTTGCGGACCCTCATGTCACTGCGCTACGAATCGGGCGACGGCGCCGGTGCCCTCGCCGAGTTCGACGCTTTCGCGAAGCGTCTGCGTCAAGAAATGAGCGTCGAGCCCATGCCGGAAACGGTCGCCGTCCGCGAACGGATCGCGCGTAATGCCGAGCTCGTCGAACCGCTTGCGCCGAGCGAAGACGCACCGGTCGCACACCTCGACCGGCGAGCGCTCCCGTTTGTCGATCGCGAAAACGAACTCTCGCAACTGCGCACCGCGTGGAGCCGGGCCAGCCGGCGGGCGGGTGGTTTCGTCCTCGCCGGCGGGGAGGCGGGGATCGGCAAAACCCGCTTGCTCGACGAGTTCGCGTACGAGGTCGAGAATCAAGGGGCACGGGTGTTGCGCGGAATGACCGGCGTGCCGGAAGCCGCACCGTATCAGGCGCTCGCCGAAGCCTTCGCCTCGGTGCTGCCCGTGCTGGTGAAGATCGCGCTGAATCCGATTTGGCTGGCTGCGATCGCGCAAGTCGTGCCCGAACTGCGCGCCCGGCGCAACGATTTGCCGGCTCTGCCGGGATTGCCGGCCGATCGCGAGCAGACGCGGCTTCAGGAAGCGTTCGTCGCGACGCTCGAAGCGATCGGACGAGGGCGGCCGACGCTCGTCGTCCTCGAAGATTTGCACCATGCGGGGGAAGCGACGCTCGCCGCCATCGAAGAAATCGCGCGCCGCACGTCGGGCTCGACCGTGATGCTCGTCGCAACGTATCGAGAGGACGAAACGACGCGCAGCCATCCCCTGCGCCGCTTGCGACGCCGCCTCAGCGAGCGCGGCCTCGTGCAATTTTTGTCGCCGACGCCGCTGCCGCGCAGCGCGATCGATCAGCTCGTCGAACTCGTTCCGGCCCTCACCGCCGCCGGAAAAAACGTCGCGAATGCGCTGCAAGAACGCAGCGAAGGGAACGCGCTATTCTTGAGCGAGGCGATCCGCGACATCCTCGAGGGCGGGGACGGAACGGGAACCGGCGTGCGCGCCACGATCTCCGCGCGCCTGGCGCGACTCGGTGGCGAGGCCCGCACCTTCGCCGATAGCGCCGCGGTGGCCGGCGTGACCTTCGACGTCGAACTCGTACGCGACGTGACCTCGTGGACGGAAGACGTCGCCCTCGAAGCGCTCGACGAGCTGCTCGACCGCAGCATCGTGCGCGAAGCGGGTTCGTCCAAACGCTACTCTTACGAATTCAGCCACAGGCTCGTGCAGACGACGATCTACGACGAGCTGCCCGAAGAAGTGCGCATCCGGCGGCATCGCCGGGTCGCACGCGTTCTCGAAGAGCGCAGCGGTACGAGTAGCGCCGACCTGGCCTTTCACTACGAGCGTGGGCGCGTGCCCGGACTCGCGGCGCGCCACTATCTGAGCGCGGCGGAAGCGGCCTTAGCGCTGGGTGCGACCGACGACGCGCTCGCGTACGACACGCGTGGTCTCGCACTCGCCGAAGACTCGGCGTTGCGCCTGCCGTTGCTCTTCCTGCGCGAACGTCTCCATGGCTTGCGCGGCGAACGAGGTGCGCAACTGGAAGATCTCGACCTGCTCGCGCTGATCGAACCAAGCCTTGGGGACCGCGACGCGCGTCTCGAGATACTCATCCGGCGAGCAGCGCTCGACCGCGCGACGGGCCGGATCGAGGACGAGCGGCAATGGCTCGACCATTTACATTCCGCCGTTGCCGAGGGTGCGGGCACGGCTTGGGAGCTGCGTGCCGGGCTCGCGGAGGCGCAGCGCGATTTAGCGACGGCCGCGTACCCGGATGCGACGCTGCAGGCGACGCGCGCGCGCCAACTTGCCGAAGACGCCGGCGATAGGACCGGTCTCTTAGAGGCGCTGTGCATTTTGGCCGAGGCTGCAGCGCGTCAGGGCAGGCTCGAAGACGCGGAAGCATACCTCGGCGAAGCGCAGCATACGGCGACGGCGATCGGGCGCCGTGAAGCGTTGGCGCGCGCCACGACACAAGCGATGCGCGGTGCGGCGGCGCGTCAAGCGTATCCCGAAGCGAAGGTTCTCAGCGAGTCGGCGCTCTCGATTTACCGGGAGATCGGCGACCGCCTGGGCGAAGCCGAGACGCTCAACGCGCTCGCTTTGATCGAATCGCGGCTCGGCGACCTCGTGGCCGAGCAGCGCTCGCTCGCGAGTGCGATTGCGGTCTGCGAGTCGATCGGCAACCGTCAAGGTCTTGCAAACGCGTATCTGGAGTCGGCTCGGCTCGAGCTGCGCCTGGGGCGTCTGGCGAACGCCGAGCTGCTGCTGATCCGCGCGAGCGAGGCTTACGAAGCGCTCAACGACGCGCGCGGCCGGACGAATTGCGACGTCAACTTGAGTTTCATTGCGGCGGCCCGGGGTGACTTCGGAACCGCTCGCGCGCGGGGCGAAGCCGCCCTCGCCGACGCGCGGCGGCTCGGAATTCCCATGTCCGAGGCCGTGGCTCTCGGCAATATGGGCATCGTCGAGCGTCAAGCGGGAAATCTCGACTTCGCCATCGCCCACCTCGAGCACGCCATCGCAATGCGCTCGGCGTTGCGCTCCATCGATTTGCTCGAAGACCGCGTCGAATTGGCTTTCGCGATGTTGCTCGCAAAACGCGAAGACGACGCGCTGCAACTCGCCGAGGAACTCGCGCGCGCGCCGCAGGCGGAGGTTGCGGGGCTCGTCTGGCCCTTCTATCTACCCTGGGTCATCGCGCAGATCTTCGCCTCACGCGCGGAGCGAAGCGCTGACGCCAAACAATTCGGCGAACGCGCCGTACGAGAACTCGGCGAATACGCCTCCGTGATGGATCCCGACGCGCGAGACGCGTTTCTCGCACTCCCCCTCAGCCGCAAAATATTGAGTTGAGGCGTTAACGCCCGGGCCGTCGACAGCAACTACACAATCTTTGCGCGCAGCGGGTCGGTGACCCGCAGCGCAAACGGCGGTCGAAGCGTGGACAGGTGCGGGAGTCCGCACCGGGGGTTTGGGGGGGTAACCCCCATTTCAACTCTTGATTTCTTAGCTCAGCGATTCGGGCCAGAGCGTCAGGATGAACTGTTGATTGACGCCGCTGCTCATGGTGACGACTCCGTCGGCGAACGCGATCGTGAGGGATCCCGCGACCGCGATGCTGCCCTGACCGAGGGGTCTGCCCGACGCCACGGCTCCGTCGAGAAATGAGTATAAGGGGGTTCCCGGTTGTGCCGAGATCTCGATGGTCAGACCGGGCGGCGCGCCCGAGCCGTCGGGCGGCACGATCGGGATGCCCTCGAGATGGCCGATCCACCCTGTCGGCGACGGCAGCGGCAGATTGGTTCCGGACGTAAGCGACATGGTCGCAGCCATAAGAAGAGCTACCTCGTTCGATCCAGTTTTCCTGACTGTACGGGTTCCCGTTACCGCCTGTAAAGAGGGCCGAGTGGTGTAGGGGGCCGGGACGCAACCTCGGCTACGGTAGCGGCAGTAAGGAGGCCGCCGGCGCGAGCGCCGCATCGCCGCTGCGCTCGGTCGAACCCGACGCCACGAGTTGACGATAGGCGGCAAGACGCGACGATAAGCGCGTGACTTCACCATCGAGTACTTGAGAGGCTCGAATCGCCTTGGTGAGTTCCTGCGAGTCGTAGGTGTAGTCGAAGCGTTCGAGCGCCGCGACGATCGTCGCGGTCTGCGTCTTCAACTGCATGTAGGAGCGCCTCAAGCTCCGGCCGGTCTCGGCGAAGGTCGGATAGTTCGAGACGACGATCTCGCGTTTGATCCGCGCTTCGCCGATCTCGGTGCGCAGTTCGGCGAGCCTCACGCTCTCGGGATCGTACTTCTGCGCGATCGACAGCGCCGTCAGCGCCTCGTCGATCTTCGAGGTCTGGTAGAGTGCAGCGGCGATTTTGAGCTGAACCGCGGCCATCCCGGCTCGGGCATGTGTGTCTTGTGGTGAGACCTGGAGCGCGAGACGGTACGCCAACTGGGCATCGCTCAGATTGCCGCGGTCGAGCGCCCTGTCGCCTTGCGAGTTGCGCTGCTCAACGATGAAATCTGAAACGCCGCCGGCGCAACCGGCGAGCGGGACGAGCAGCAGCACAAGAGCGAGCAATCGAGCAAATCGGTTCACGTTTCTTCCTCTAAGGGAGTGGACTTAATGGATCGCGCTGACGGCTTTCGCGGCTCCGCCGATAAACCACGCCGCCGGGTACAGGATGGCTTGCGAGAGGAGCGTTCCGACGACAGCCGTCAGCGCCAAGTAAAAGACCATCGATTTGACGTGAGCGAGCGTTCGCTCGCCTTTGGCCGCCTGATCGACGATGTAGGCGGAAGTAGGATCGACGATCACTGCGAACGCGATCGTCGCGATACCGTTGACCAATCCCGAGGCCGAAAGCGCGGTGCGCGCGACCTCGGGCCGCAGGATGCTCGCATAGTACGAAGCGACGACACCGATGGCGTACACTCCGGTGACGAGCAGGTTTCCGATCAGCAGTTTGGCCGGGACGTCCTTCAGCGAATAGCGCGAGAACAGGTGTAGCGACGGAATCCGGACGGTTCGCACGATGTCGAACCACACGCGCGGATCGGAGAGCCGCAGGAGCGAGCTCGGAATCGAGCCGCGCCGCTCGAACGCGCCGACCCCTCGCTCGAAGACGTAGACGAAGGTTGGCAGAAAGATAGCGCCGAGCAGCGTACCGACCGTCCCGGCGAAAACGATCGTTCGCATTTGCCACTCGAATTGATTCGCCTCGAGCAGCGCGAGCGAGGGGTCGCGCAGGACGTACCCCGCCCGGTCGGCGAGCGTTCCGAGCATCGGCGCGTAGAACATGTTCGCGAAGCGGCTGGCCGTCACGAAGAGGTTGAAGAGCGAGATCGAGGTTCCGATGCGTCCGGTCATGACGCCCGCGACGCGGGCCGCGTACGCTCCGACTTGCACGGCTTGCAGAAAGCCGTTGAGCACGATGGCGATAACGAGCTGCACCGACCAGAATGGCAGGGTGTGCCCCGCCAGATTCACGCGACGGCCGCGCTACGCTGCCATCGAATCGTCGATTCGTCGACCGGCCCGAGCACACAGAGGCCGAGATTCTCCGGCGCGAAAAGCTCGCGCGCCAGCGCACGAACCTCTTCGGCTTGCACCGCGTCCACCGCGGCTTCGAGCTCTTCGGTCGTCACGTTCCGACCGAGATTGAACTCGCTGCGTCCGAGGCGAATCATGCGGCTCGAAGTGCTCTCGAGCGAGAGCGTCAGGCTACCCTTGATGTGTTCTTTCGCGAGCGTCAGCTCGGCGGCGTCGACGCCCTTGCGCGCAAGTTTCTGGAATTCACCGACGATCACGTCGACGCACTCTTGAACGTTCTCCGGAGCGGTGCCGGCGGAAACGCCGAAGAGTCCGGCGGCGCGATATCCTTGTTGGAAGGAGTAAATGCTGTACGCCAAACCACGCTTCTCTCGAACCTCTTGGAACAGACGGCTCGACATGCCGCCTCCTAGGATCGTATCGAGAACCGAAAGCGTGAAGCGGCGATCGTCCCGCACCGAGAGTCCGCGCGAACCAAGGACGACGTAAGCTTGTTCCGTGTCCTTCGTCTTGAAGAGCGGCTGCGGGGTGGGCCGTGGCCGCTCGGGGACCGGCGCTTCGATGCTGCCTGAGAAGTCGGCGAAGGCTTTCGCAAGCATCTCCACCAGCGGCTCGTGTTCGATCGCACCGGCCGCCGCGACCATGACCGTGTTGGGAGCGTAGCGGGCGCGCAGGTGATGGTTCAAGTCTTCGCGCGTGATCGCCGAGACCGTCTCGGCGTATCCGATCGTCGGCTCACCCAGGTTGGAACCGCTCCACATCGTGCGAATGAAGAGGTCGTGGATCATTTCGTCAGGCGAGTCGTCGTACATCCGGATCTCTTCGAGAACGACCTTCTGCTCTTTGGAGATCTCGTCCGGATCGAAAACCGAGTGCAAGAACATGTCGGTGAGAACGTCGACCGCGAGAGGGACGTGACGATCGATGACCTTGGCGTAGTAGCAGGTCGACTCTTTATCGGTGAATGCGTTCAAGTTGCCGCCCACGCCGTCCATCGCCTCGGCGATGGCGCGCGCGGTGCGGCGCTCCGTCCCCTTGAACAGCATGTGCTCGACCAGGTGCGAGATGCCGCGCTGTTCCGATCGTTCCGCGGCCGAGCCGACATCGGCCCAGATGCCGAGTGAAGCCGAGCGAACGGAGGGCATCTGCTCGGTCAGGATGCGGACGCCGTTCGGTAGGGTGGTCTTACGGTACAATCGGTCTCCGGCTGACTTAGGTAGAGGGGGGTGAATTAGTCGGATTAGGCGACCCCCGCAACGGTCCTTCGCGGGTTCGCCCCGGGTGCAGGCGCGCGTGGAAGTCGGGTGCCCAAAACACGTTCTTGCCCTGCTTGAGGCGTGAATTGACCGACGACTTCTCGTTACGTCGCACCGTGATCGAGAAAACGATGCGATCGGTCGGCTCCGCGTAGTCTCCGCTCACCGGTTCGAGCTTGTCGAATGGGATCGGTTCGACGGCCCAGATGTCGACCTCTTCCACGCGGGACGACGCGAACGTCCGCTTCACCAGCGACGCGATTTCGTCGCTGAAGCCGCGATCGTCGAGCCGGCCGTGGAACTTGACCCCCGAGACCATCAGGCCCGCGACCTCGTGCGGACCGACGCCGTCGACGCGGACCTTGAGGATTTGCGCCGGCCAGATCGTCGCGAGCAGATGACGCCCCAGATCGACTGCATCCGCGCGGCGGTTCCCCTCGGCCCGAGCGTTCGCGTTGAGCTCGACCATGGCGCGGCCCGGCGGGGACTGCGAGGGGTGCGGACGCGGCGCCGCAGCGCCCAATGCGAATCCTCCGAGCAGACCGAGCGCGAACGCCTTTGCCAAGAGTCCGGCTGCGCGTCGCGACACTAATAGCTCTGCGCGAAGTACGCCCGGACCGTCGCTGGTTCGCCGCACGCAACGCAGGTCGCGGCGCCGAGCAACGGGTGGAGGTTCCGCGTGGTCGCGCTCGTGTCGGCCTTCACGCGAGCCTCACAATCGGGCCGGCCGCACCACGGAATGTCGATCATGCCGGCTCTCGCACGCAAGAGGCGGTAGAACTCCGCGGTATCCGGCGCAGTCAAGGTGTGCTCGCGCAAGAACCGCTGCGCTTGTTCGAACAAACTGCGCTGAATCTCGCCGAGCAACTCGGGCAACGCACCCGCGACGTCTCCGAGCGGCAACGCGGTCTTTGCGCCGGGCTCGCCTTTCGTCCGATCGCGGCGCACCACCGTGACGGTTCCCGCCGCGAGGTCCTGGGCTCCAATTTCGAGGCGCAGCGGAACGCCGCGCATTTCCCAATCGGCGAACTTATTGCCCGGGCGCAGGTCGCGCGTGTCGAGCTTGACGCGCAAACCCGCGGCCCGCAACCTGCCGTCCAGCTCCCGCGCGGTCGCCATGACGTCGCTGCTATCGCCCTTCTGAATCGGAACGATCACGGCTTCGAGCGGCGCGATCTTGGGAGGAAGCCGCAGGCCCCGGTCGTCGCCGTGAACCATGAGCAGCGCGCCCAGCATTCGCCAAGACATTCCCCACGAAGTCGTCCAGGCGTACTGCAACGATTGATCTTCCGCCGTGAACTTGATGTCGTACGCCTTGGCAAAATTCTGCCCCAACTCGTGCGAAGTCGCGCTCTGCAGCGCCCGCCCGTCAGGCATGAGCGCCTCGATCGAGAACGTGTGATTCGCTCCAGCGAAGCGTTCGCTGGCACTCTTTTCGCCCTTGTAGACGGGCACGGCGCAGACGTTCTCTGCCACGTCTGCATAGACGTCGAGCATCTTCGAAACTTCTTCGGCCGCTTCGCTCTCCGTCACGTGCGCCGTGTGACCTTCTTGCCAGAGGAACTCGAGCGTGCGGAGGAAAGGCCGCGTGCGCTTTTCCCAGCGCACGACGTTGGCCCACTGATTGATCAAGATCGGCAAGTCGCGGTACGACTGCACCCACTCCGCGTACATCGTCCCGATGATGACTTCCGAGGTCGGCCGGATCGCGAGGCGTTCCGTCAGCTTTTCCCCGCCGCCCTCGGTGACCCAGGCGACTTCGGGCGCGAACCCTTCGACGTGGTCGGCTTCCCGCGCGAGCAGACTCTCGGGGATCAGCAGCGGGAAGTATGCGTTCTCGTGACCGGTCGCTTTGAAGCGCGCGTCCAATTCCGCCGCCAGCCGCTCCCATAGCGCGTAGCCGTAGGGTCGCAGAACGAGACAGCCGCGCACCGGCGCGAGCGAAACCAGCTCGGCCTTGTAGCAAACGGCTTGATACCATTCGGAAAGGTCGTCGGCTTTCGGCGGGATCTCTTTGACGAGCGGAGTTTGCTCGCGAGTGAAATCGGACATGACAAGCCGCAGGTCTTCGTGCGAAGGATTCGCAGTCCTCGGCGGCGCGCGCAGCGAAGCCCTCCGGATGCCCAAATCGACGAGGATCTATACCCGCACGGGCGACGACGGGACGACCGGACTCGTCGGCGGACAGCGCGTCAAGAAGAACGCCCTGCGCATCGATACGTACGGCACGATCGACGAATTGTCGAGCGTCATCGGCTTGGCACGCAGCGCTCTGGCCGGCGCGCCCCCCAGCGCAGCGGCGCGTGCCGCAGAGCTCGATGCGTGGCTCGCCTGGACCCAGGACGTCCTCTTTAATCTCGGTAGCGAGCTCGCGACGCTGCCCGCCGATCGTCACGCAAGCATGCCGCTCGTCGGCGCGGCCGATGCCGGCGCGCTCGAGCGCGCCATCGACCGCGCGCAAAGGGACCTCGAGCCGCTTGCGAACTTCATCCACCCGGGCGGTTCGGCCGCGGGCGCCTTTCTGCACCAGGCGCGAACCGTCGCGCGCCGCGCCGAGCGCCTTCTGGTGACGCTGGGCGAGCGGGAACCCGTCTCGGCCGAGAGCGCGCAATACCTCAACAGGCTTTCGGACGCGATGTTCGTCTGGTCGCGTTGGATCAACGCCGCCTACGGTACGCCCGAACATCTTTGGAATGCAAAGACGAGCCCTCCGGCGTAAGGTTCGGCGCAATGGCCGAACCCAAGAAGGGCGACTCGTTCGTCGGAAGGCTCTTTTCCACGACGTCGCTCGAGTCGCTGCGCGACGCATCGCGTCCGGCCCCCCTGCGCCGCGTGTTGCGCGCGCGCGACCTGATCGCCGTGGGCCTCGGTACGATGATCGGCGGCGGCATCTTCACGACGATCGGTCCGGGCGTAAAGCTGGCCGGCCCGGCGATCGTGTTGGCCTTCGTCCTCGCCGGACTCGCCTCGTTCTTCGCGGCGCTTTGCTATGCCGAACTCGGGGCGATGGTTCCGATCGCGGGGAGTGCCTACACCTACGCGTACGCGACGCTCGGTCAGCTCGTCGCGTGGGTCATCGGATTTAGCCTCCTCTTCGAGTACGGCATCTCTGCCGCCCCGGTCGCGCAGCAGTTCTCGTCGGCCTTTCAGGGACTCTTGCTGTCCTTCGGCATCGCGCTGCCCGCGTGGGCGCAGACCTCCCATTTTGTGTTCGACCCGCATGCCTGGTGGAACGCGAGCCGCTGGGACTTCGCGCATTCGCAGTACGACCTCATCGGCGCCGCCTTCGTGCTCTTGCTTTCGGTGCTGCTCTCGCTCGGAATTCGCGAGACGGCGGCCGTCAACAACACCTTCGTCGTATTGAAGATCTTGGCGTTGATCGTCTTCGTGGTCGCCGGCGCCTCGCTCTTTCACCTCCGCAATCTGATTCCGTTCACTCCGCTCGGTTGGGGCACGCTGACGCCGTTTTCGGGAGGAAACGGGGTCGGCATCATTCCCGCTGCGGCGCTCGTGTTCTTCAGCTACATCGGATTCGACACCGCAACCACGACCGCCGAAGAAACGCGCACGCCCCAGCGCGACATTCCGGTCGGAGTGATCGGTGCGCTGTTGATCGGAACGGTCATCTACTGCGTCGTCGCGATCGTCCTGGTCGGAATCGTGCCCTGGCAACACGTCGACGAGAAGGCCGCCCTTGCGGCCGCGATTGCCCCGCTGCACAATCCCTTCGTCAACTGGGCGATCACCATCGGAGTTCTGGCCGGCACCACGAGCGTCGCGCTGGCCTCACTCCTGGGACAGTCGCGCATCTTCTACGTCATGGCGCGGGACCGGATGCTGCCGTCCTTCGTCGCCCGCGTCAACCCGCGCACGAAGACCCCCATCCTGATGACGATGATCACCGGCGTTGCGATCGCGTTCCTAACGCTGATCGTGCCCCTCGACGTTCTCCTCGATTTGGTCAACATCGGCACGCTGTTCGCGTTCTCGATCGTCTGCGCCGGCGTGATCTTCTTGCGCTACAAGCGGCCCGACATCCCGCGCCCGTTCCGCTCGCCCTTCGTGCCGCTCTTCCCGCTGCTGGGAATCGCGTTTTCGATGTTTCTCGCGGTTTTCGGTCTCACTACGCTGACCTGGCAGCGTTTCATCATCTCGCTCCTGATCGGACTGGTCATTTACTTCGCCTACGGATTTCGCAAATCGCGGCCCGAGGAACTCACCTGGTCGGCCACGGAGGGCTACGATCTATGACGTTTGAGGAGTTCATGCCGGATTATCTCGCGGCGCACTCCGACCGGCGCACCCAGGTGATCCACGCGGCGGGGACGATCGCCGGCGTGACGATCGTGGCGGCTGCCGCGCTGCAACGCAAACCGAAGTGGCTGCTGGCCGGGCTCGCCGCAGGCTACCTTCCGGCGTGGCTCTCGCATTGGGCGATCGAACGCAACCAGCCCAAGACGTTCAAGCACCCGCTGCTCTCGCTGCGCGGCGACTTCGTGATGGCCGGAAGATTGCTCACCGGCAAACTCCCGCGGGTTTAGGCTGTTAGCTGCGCAGTTTCAGGAGCGCTCGCTGATACATCGCCAGGACGATGTCGAGCGCCGCGAGGGGGTCTTTGTCGTCGAGGCCGCCGATTGCGCTAAGCGTACGGTCGACGAGCGCGAAAGCCATCTCGCGATCGTCGTCCGAGTGCGCGCGCTCCCCGTTCAGGGCTGGTCCTCTTGCGCACCGGCTTCGATCAGTCCGGGCGTCATTACGTCGATCTTCGCATGCGCGCCGTCGTAGTGCACCTTCGTGTTGAAAGCGCGTGCGATGACGCTCAGCGAAACCATCGTTCTGCCGCGGACCGAAAACGGGGCGTGTTTGAGCGTCATGCGGTTTCCATTGAGCGTGGCGATCTTCTCGCCGACCTTCATGTGCAAGGTGTCGTCGGCTCGGGTTAGTTCGATCAGGCCGGTTTTGGCATCGTAGTTCGTTTCAGCGCCCAGCGTTTCGGCTACGACGCGCAGTGGAACGAAGACCTCGCCTTTCGGGGTCGTGACCGGCGGAACGTCCGAGATCATCCGCTGGCCGTCGATTCGCAACGACGCCGGCGACGAAAGCGAAACGATCGCCGCGGCGACAGCCGAGATGGCGATGGTGGCAAAGACGCTTCGGCGGCTAGGGAGTCGTGGCGAGTTGCTTGCCATGTGCGGTCTCGTGGATGAAATCGGGATACTGATCGACGATCACTTTTTCGATCTCGACGCGCAGCGCGCCGAGGAGCTCGGCTTCCGGGAACGTTCCTACTAGCTCGCCCTTCCGATAGATCGCGCCCTTCCCCTTGCCGCCCGCGACGCCGACGTCCGCCATCTTTGATTCGCCGGGCCCGTTGACGACGCAACCCATGACCGCAACCTTCACGGGAGCCGAGTATTCTTTGGCAATCAGTTCCACCGAGCGCGCCAAGTCGACGACTTCGATCTCGGCGCGCCCGCACGACGGGCAAGCTGTGATGTCGAATCCTTTTTCGCGGATCCCGAGAGCCTTGAGAATTCCCCAGCAAACGGGAACCTCTTCGACGGGGTCGGCCGCAAGCGAAACGCGCAGCGTGTCGCCGATGCCTTCCCAGAGAAGGATGCCCAGGCCAATCGAACTCTTGATGGTTCCTTCCCGCGGCAGGCCGGCTTCGGTGATCCCGAGGTGGAGCGCGTAGGGCGTATCGCGCTCCGCGAGCTTGCGGTCGGCCAAACGGTAGGCGTGGACGGTTGTCGGAACGTCGTGCGCCTTAAGCGAGATGACGATGTCGGTGTGCCCGAGTTCTTCGAGGATCTCGACGTGGCGCAGCGCCGAGAGGACCATCGCCTCCGGCGTGTGGCCGTGCTTCTCCTCGAGATCGCGCGCGAGCGAACCCATGTTCACGCCGATGCGGATAGGCGTGCCCATGTCTTTGGCGAGCTGCACGACTTCGCGCGTCTTCGTGCGATCGGTGATGTTGCCGGGGTTGAGGCGCAGCTTCGCCACGCCCGCTTCGAGCGCTGCCAGCGCCATTTTGTGATCGAAATGGATGTCGGCTACGATCGGAACCGGCGAGCGCGCCACGATGTGCGGCATGCCGGCGGCGTCGGGAGCATCCTTGACCGTCACGCGAACGACTTCGCAGCCGGCCATCGCGAGACCGTAGATCTGTTCGAGCGTCTTCTCGTAGTCGGCGGTGTCGGTCGTCGTCATCGACTGAACGGCGACCGGGTGGTCGCCGCCTATCCAGACTTTCTTCGCGTCCTTCGACCAAGACGACTTGTTCTCGAGCAAAATCGGTTTCGACTTGCGGCGCAAACGAACCATAGCGAGTTAGAAGACTCCCTTCCCGCTCACGATGTTTGCAATGTCGTGGAACGCGACCGAAACCATCAGCACCATGAGAACTGCCATACCCGTAACGTGAACGAGCGCTTCCTTTTCGGCATCGACCGGACGGCCGCGCAGCATCTCGGCCAGAATGAACAGCGCCCTTCCGCCGTCCAGCGCGGGGATCGGCAGCAGGTTGAAAATGCCAAGCGCGATCGAGATCGCCGCGGCGAGTTGTAAGTAGGGTCCCCAGCCGATGTCCTGATAGGCCGAGGCCGCGCGTTCCATGCCGATCACGCCGCTCATCTGTGGCCCGCGCTGGATCGGGTGCGCGATCAGATCGGCCAGCGCGCCGAGTTGGCCCACCGTCTGGTCGCGCATCTCGAGTCCCGCGACCGCGAACGCGTCGATCGGACCGACCCGCTTGTAGATCGGAGTCCGTTGGAATCCGATCTGTCCGACTGCCTTGCCGCCGTCGTTTACCTTATCGGGGGTGACGGGCACCGTCGACTCGACACCCTCCCGCGAGTAGGTGAGTTGGAGCGGGACGCCGGCCGAGTTCCGGATCTTCTCCACGATCGCATCGCCACTCCCCAAGCGAACGCCGTCGATGGCAACGATCTCGTCGCCCATGCGCAAGCCCGCGCGCATCGCGGGCGAGTTCGGCTTCACGGGACCGACCTGCGCCGTGAAACCGTTCGTCGGAACTCCGAACGCGAAGGCACCGATCGCGAAGATCGCATAGGCGAGAATCAAATTGGCGATTGGGCCGGCGACCACGATCGCAAGACGCTGCCACGTCGTCTTGCTCTGAAAATTGTCACTTTGCGCGGGGCTGCCCGTGGCACGGAAGGCCCGCTGCTGCTCGGCCTCGTTCGTGCGGCCGTCTTCACCCTGCATCGCGCAATAGCCACCGATCGGGAGCAGGTTCAAACGGTAATTGGTCCCGCTGCGCGGCGAGGTCCACTTGAGCAGCGTCGGCCCAAAGCCGACCGCGAAATCGTTGACGCGCACGCCGTTGCGCCGCGCAATCAAGAAGTGACCGCCTTCGTGCAGCACGACGAGAATCGACAGCATCATGAGGAAGACGAGGATTTTTCCGAGCCCCTCGAGGCCGGGGATCGGGGTCGCGAGCGCGAGGGTCAGCGGTAGCATCATCTTCCTATTTTCGGTTCTCGGTTCAGTTCGCCGCAGCCGCGGAGCGCGCCTCGACCGCCACCTGCGCCCGCTCCCGCGCCCGGCGGTCGGCCGAGCGAAGCGAATCGAGCGAGAGGGGCTCGTCCGGCGTCGCCGCCATCGCTGCCCCGACGACCTCAGGAATCTCCCCGAAGCGGATCTTACCTTCTACAAACGCGGCAACGGCGATCTCGTTTGCGGCCGACAGGGCCGCCGGAACCGTCCCGCCCCGCCGCAAGGCCTCGTAGGCGAGGCCGAGACAGGGGAACCGCGCGTCGTCGGGCCGCTGGAACTCCAGGCGGGCAGGCTCGTCGCCCTGGGAACCCAGCATCGCCAGAGCGTCCTGGGCCTCTCGCCGGTCCGGTAGCCGGTCAGGATACGCCATCGCGTAGCCGATCGGCAAACGCATGTCGGGGGGTGCCAACTGAGCCTTGACGTTGCCGTCGGTGAAGATCACAAATCCGTGCGCGACGCTGGTGCGGTGAACGAGCACGGCAATTCGTTCGCCCGGTACTCCGAAGAGCCGGCTCGCCTCGATCACTTCTAACCCCTTGTTCATCAACGAAGCGGAGTCGATCGTGTTCTTCGTGCCCATCTGCCAGGTCGGATGGCGCAACGCGTCGGCCGGCGACGCATTGCGAATCGATTCGGCATCGAGCGACCAGAAGGGTCCGCCGGAAGCGGTTAAGACCAGCGTTGCGATGCGCTCGCGCGGTTCGCCGACGAGGCACTGAAAGATCGCGCTGTGCTCGGAATCGACCGGGATGATCTCGGCTCCGCTTCGCGCCGCAGCCGCGACCAGCAATTCGCCAGCGGCGACGATCAGTTCTTTGTTCGCGACGGCGATCCGTTTGCCGCGTTCGACCGCCGCGAAAACCGCATCGAACGCCACCGCGCCGTCAGTCGCGGCCAGCACGACGTCGGCTCCGCTTTCAGCCGCCACCATGAGCAGACCGGCCGCACCGTGAGCGACTTGCATCGCAGGGGGCAACTCGAGGCGCAGCCCTTCTACCGCGTTCACGTCGCCGCACGCAACGAAGTCGGGGGAGAAGCGTCGCGCTTGTTCGAGCAACTCGGCCGTCCGCTTTCCGGCGGCTAAGGCGACGACGCGAAAGCGGTCCGGGTGGCGCGCGATGACGTCAAGGGCCTGCGTTCCGATCGATCCCGTCGAGCCGAGAATCGCGACGTTCTTCATTGATACGGGGGGTGAACCCCCCAAACCCCCGGTGCGGACTCCCGCACCCGTCCGTGCTCCAAGCGCCGTTTGCGCTGCGGGTCACCGACCCGCTGCGCGCAAAGAGTGTGGAGCTTTTGGAATTGAGTTTTCATGACGCAGGTGGACGGCACTTAATGCGGGGGGATGTGGCCGGTTAACCACATTGCGAAATAGAAGGCGATGCCGCCGAAGATGTACGAGTCGTACCGGTCGAGCATGCCGCCGTGACCCCAGAGCAGCGTACCGGCGTCTTTTACAGCGGCGTCGCGCTTTAGCGCCGATTCGACGAGGTCGCCGGCTTGAGCCGCGATGCTTGTGATCGCACCGGCTAAGAGACCCTGCCACCATTCGAGTCCGAGTTGGGGAACCAGTCCGAGCGCAGCGCCGACGGCGCAGCTCGCGACGAGGCCGCCGATCGCGCCTTCCCACGTCTTGCGCGGCGAGATCGGCGAAAGCGGCGTCCGGCCGATCGAGGTTCCGACGAGCATCGCAAAGATGTCGGTCGCCGCGATCAGCAAGATGCTCGCCACGGCGAGTTCGGCGCCGACGCGCGGCAGCGTGCGAAGCACGATGAAATACGAACCGAGCCAGCCGATGTAGAGAACGCCGAACAGCGTAAAGGCGCAACGCGCGAGGTAACCTTGACGCGAGCCGATGAGCGCGAATGCCACCGACAAGATGATCGTCGCGCCGAGCAAGGGCCGCTCGTATTGATGCTGCAAGCCGAATGCGGTCAACAGGATATAGCCGGCGACCCCGAGCGCCGCCACCGGCAGAACGATCCCCGGACCCTTGCGTGCCGAAAGTTGCGCGAACTCCCACAGCGAGGCGAGCGCCACGAACAAGAGAACCAGCGTGAACGTTTGCAGCGTAGCCGCGGACGCGACGACCGCGACGCCGAGTAGCGTTCCGGTTATCGTACGACGGGCCAGTTCGGGGATGCGCTGCGTGCGCGACGCGGTAGCCGTCAGCTCGCTCCCGCCGAACGCACGCGCGACTGGTATTCCGCGATCGCGCGCGTGAATTCGGGCCGCCCGAAGTCCGGCCAAAGGACGTCGCTGACGTAGAGTTCGGCGTGCGCCACTTGGAACAACAAGAAGTTCGAGAGGCGCGACTCGCCTCCGGGGCGGATCAGAAGGTCGGGATCCGGCATTCCGGCAGTGTACAGGTACGACGACACCGTCGCGTCGTCGATCGCTTCCGGTTCGAGTTTCCCGGCAGCGACGTCGCCCGCGAGCTTCTCGACGGCCCGCTCGAGTTCGGCGCGAGCGCTGTAGTTGACCGCAAGGTTCAGCTGCAACCCGTCGTTTTTTGCGGTCCTCTCCATCAAGCGCTCCAGCGCTTCGCGCGAAGCACGCGGCAGAGCGCGAAATTGTCCGATGACGACGACGCGGACGTTGTTGCGGTTGAGCTCGGCGAGCTCGTTCTGCGCGAAGTACACCGCCAAATCGAAGAGCAACGAGATCTCGGTCTTTTCGCGCTTCCAGTTCTCGGTCGAGAAACCGTAGACGGTCAGCGTTTCGATTCCAAAATCGCTCGCCGCGCGCGAAATCTCGCGCAGCGCGAGCATCCCGCGCCGGTGCCCCTCGATGACCGGTAGCTTGCGTGCCTTTGCCCAGCGGCGATTTCCGTCCATGATGATCGCCACGTGACGCGGCATCGCGGCGGCATCGACCTCCGCGGGCAACGGTGCCGGCGCAGCTTTCATTTGGGAGAGTTCTCCAGGCGCTCGTAGCGTTCGTAGCCTGCGACGATCTCGCTCGAAGCGCCCTGCTCCCTTACCCGTAGGACGCGCAACGTCCCGACGCCGAGGGCCGGATACGGCGGCGCGAGGACGCGAAGGACGAGCGAGCGGTCAGCTAGAGCCGCGCGCGCCGCAACCTCGGGCAAAAGGGTCAGCACGGCCATCCGCGCCGTTTTCCACAGTCGCGGCGCTAATACTTCACTCCGGCCCAGGCCATCGTACTACGGCAGCCGGGGCCACTTGGCGGCGGCCACCGAACCGCCCAGCCAAGTCGGCACTTGCGCCCCTGGCGGCTAGACCTCCATTATTTCTTTTTCTTTGCTGTGAGTCAGGCCCTCGATGTCCTTGATGTACTTGTCAGTGATCTTCTGGACGTGATCGGTGGCGCGTTTGTGCTCGTCGTCGGTGATCTTCGAACCCTTGTGAAGCGTCTTGAGCTCGTCGACGCTCTTGTGACGGATGTTGCGCACCGCTATCCTCCCGTCTTCCGCTTTCTTGTGCACGATCTTGACGAGGTCTTTGCGGCGCTCTTCGGTCAGCGGCGGAATCAAAAGACGGATGTGCTGGCCGTCGACGTTCGGCGTCATCCCGAGATCGCTCGTTTCGATCGCCTTCTTGATCGCTGCAACCGTCGAACGGTCAAAGGCTGAAATTTGGAGCGTGCGCGCGTCGGGCGTACTGACCGACGCGACCTGCTTGAGCGGAACCGACGACCCGTAGGCCTCGACGTGCAGGCGGTCGACGAGGCCCGTGGACGCGCGTCCGGTCCGGACCGCCGTGAACTCGCTGCGGGTCGAGTCGAGAGCCTTGTGCATGCGCTCCTCGGTCTGTTTGTAGATGTCGTCGATCGCGCTCAATTTGCCGTTTCTCCTACGAGGCTGCGCGCTGGACGCGGGCCGCCGGCGACGAGGGTGCCGATCGGCTCACCGTAAACCACGCGGCGTATATTACCCGGGACGTTCATGTCGAAGACGATGATCGGAAGCTCGTTGTCCATGCAGAGCGTCAGTGCGGTGTTGTCCATCACCTCGAGACCCATCTGTAAGACTTCCAGGTATGCGAGCTTGGTGAAACGAGTCGCGCTGCGGTCGAGTTTCGGATCGGCGCTATAGATACCGTCGACCTTGGTCGCCTTGAGAATCGCGTCGGCGCCGATCTCGACGGCGCGCAGCGCCGCAGTCGTGTCGGTCGTGAAATACGGGTTCCCCGTGCCGGCTCCAAAGATCACGACGCGGCCCTTCTCGAGGTGCCGCATCGCGCGGCGCCGGATGTAGGGCTCGGCGACCTGTTGCATCTGAATCGCCGTCTGAACCCGCGAGGGCGTGCCGGTGCGCTCCAGCGCATCTTGGAGCGCGAGCGCGTTGATCACGGTGGCCAGCATGCCCATGTAATCCGCCGTAGCGCGATCCATGCCGCCCGCTTCGTGCGCCTTGCCGCGCCAAATGTTCCCGCCGCCTACGACCACGGCTACCGAAATCCCCTCGCGCGCGACCGCCGCGATTTCTTCGGCCATCGCGGCCGTCGTCGTGAAATCGACCGAACTCTCGTTCGACGAGAATGCCTCGCCCGAGAGCTTCAGCAGAATCCGCCGGTATGCGGGAGGGGCGTTAAGACTCACCGATCGCGAACTTCGTAAAGCGCCGGACTTGGATGTTTTCTCCCAGCACGCCGACGACCGACCCGATCAATTCGCCCACTGTCTGATCCTCGTTCATGATGAACGGTTGATCGACCAACACGTGATCGCCGTACCATTTGTTCAGCTTTCCTTCGATGATGCGCGACACGACCTCGGCGGGTTTGCCCGCCGGAACTTCTTTCGCCAATTCCGCCTTGACCTCGACCAGCTTTTCCTCCGGTACCGCCGCGCGGTCGACGAAGGCCGGGTTGGTCGCGAAGACGTGCTTGGCGAGATCGTGGGCGAGCTGTTTGAAACGCTCGTTGCGGGCGACGAAATCCGTCTCGCAGTCGACCTCGAGCAGCACGCCGGCTTTGTCGTTGTGGTGGATGTACGAGACGACGAGGCCCTCTTTGGCGACCCGGTCGGATTTTTTCGCGGCTTTGGACACACCCGAGTCGATGAGGTGCTTCTTGGCAGAGTCGTAGTCGCCGTTCGACGTGACGAGCGCCGCGCGGCAATCCATCATTCCGGCGCCCGTTTCGTCGCGCAGCCGCTTGATCTCATCGGGTGACGGCTTATAGGTAGTCGTGGAACTCACGAAACGGCGGCCTCTTCCGGGACGGTTTCGGCTTGCACCGGTTCGGGTTCCGCGGCGGCCGGCTCGGGTTCGGCGTAGGCTTCCTCGTAGTCGCCTTCGTCGTAGCCGGCGCTCTCCGTTTCGGTCTTGCCTTCGATGATCGCATCCGAGATTTTGGAAACCATGAGCTTGACGGCTCTGATCGCGTCGTCGTTGCCGGGAATCGGATAGTCGATTTCGTCCGGATCGCAATTCGTATCGATGACGGCGATGATCGGGATCTTGAGCTTGCGCGCCTCGAGGACGGCGATGCGCTCTTTCTTCGGATCGACGATAAAGACCGCGTCGGGCAGACGGTGCATGTCTTTGATGCCGCCGAGGTAGCGTTCCAGCTTCGCGAGCTCGTCGCTCAGCCGCCGCACTTCCTTTTTCGGAAGCATGTCGAAGGTGCCTTGAGCGCGCATGCCCTCGAGTTCGCGCAGACGTGCGATGCGGCGTTGAATCGTCGCGAAATTCGTCAACGTCCCGCCGAGCCAGCGCTCGTTGACGAAGAACGTGCCGGCGCGCTCAGCCTCTTCCTTCACGACGTCCTGCGCCTGTTTCTTGGTGCCGACGTAGAGAATGACTTTATTGTCGCGAGCCATCTGTTTGACGGTCGCATAGACTTCGCGCAGCATCAGCACCGTCTTCTGCAGATCGATGATGTAGATGCCGTTGCGCTCTTGAAAGATGTACGGCTTCATCTTCGGATTCCAGCGCCGCGTCTGGTGACCGAAGTGCACTCCCGCTTCGAGGAGCGCTTTCATTGAAATAACGGACGTCAAGAAAGGGACCTTTCTGACCCCTCGCCGGCGGCGTCCCTGCCGCAGACGACATACGGGATCATCGCATCCAGCCTCCTTGCCGGATGAAATGGGCAACTATGGGAGTATAGCACAGCCCGCCGCGGCGCTCAAAGGTCGCAGGACTAGCCTGCAGCGGCCGTCAGCCGACCTTTTGACGCGGCTGGCGCTCCCCACCGCGGGCGATCTCTTCGTAGATCTCGGCCCGGTGGACGCTCACCTCGCGCGGCGCTTCGATGCCCAAGCGCACCTGGTCCCGGTCGACCGAAACGATCACGACCCGAATGTCGTCCCCGATGACGATGGCCTGGTTCGGCTTACGGGTGAGGACCAACATGGTGGACTGCCTCCATTCGCCCGCGACTCGTAGCACCCCGCAGCGTCAGATAGGTCCTTGTGCCCAACGAAGCAAGCCCTGCCTCGGGCGGCCTCGCCGGGCCTTCTCCGGCGGCTTCCTGGCCGGGCACTGAGGCCTTCGGCTACGTTGCGAACTGGGTGGCGTGGAGGCGGGCATAGCGACCGCCGCGTGCCAGCAGGACGTCGTGCGATCCGACCTCGACGACGCGCCCGGCTTCGATATAAAGGATCTTGTTGGCGCGGCGGATCGTCGACAGCCGGTGCGCGACGATGAGGGTGGTGCGGCCCGGCAGGAGCCGGTCGAGCGCGATCTCGATCAGGCGCTCGGAGTGGCTGTCGAGCGCACTGGTCGCCTCGTCCAAGATCAACACGCGCGGATCGCGCAGCACCGCCCGCGCGATGGAGATGCGCTGGCGCTGTCCGCCGGAGAGGCGGATGCCGCGCTCGCCGACCGGCGTCTCGTAGCCCTGCGGCAAATCGAGGATGAACTCTTCGGCATTCGCTTCGCGCGCGGCGACTTCGACCTCGTCTTGAGTCGCGTCCAGGCGCCCGTAACGAATGTTTTCGGCGATCGTTCCGCTGAACAGCAGCGCCTCTTGCGGCACGATCCCGATCGCCCCGCGCACCTGCGCGAGGCGGAGCTTTGCAAGGTCGGTGCCGTCGAGCGTGATGCGTCCGACTTGCGGTTCGTAAAAGCGCGGCACGAGATTCACGATCGTCGTCTTGCCCGCTCCCGACGGTCCCACGAGCGCGACGATTTCGCCAGCCTCGATCACGGCACTCAGATCGTGCAGCACCGGCGCGGCGTTGCCGTAAGCGAAGGTCACGTGCTCGAAGCGCAACTCGCCCTCGATTCGTTCGAGGTGCACGGCGTCGGGCCGGTCGTCGCGCTCGATCGGAAGGTCGAGCACTTCGTACACGCGCGCGCCTCCGACCAGCGCTTTCGAGAGGTCGCCCAAATACGTTGAGAAGCGGTTGAGCGGATTGATGGCGAGAACGACGGCCGTCCAGAAAGCGATCGTGGAAGACTCGTCCATTCGCCCGACGACGACTTCGCGCGCCGAGAAGGCGACCACGGCCAGGAGCGCCACGACGATGATCATCGCGACGACCGGAGTTTGCGTCTGTCCCAGCTGCGTCAGCTTCATGTACGCGCCGAAGTAGCGCTCGTTGAGATCGGCGAAGCGCGCCACTTCGTAATCCTCGCGTCCGAACGCCTTGACGATCCTCTCCCCCGCGAAGACCTCGGACATCCCCGCCGACAGATCGGCGATGCCTTGTTGCGCGCCTCGGGTACTGTTCGAAATCAGACGCGTGAACGTCGCTACCGCGAAGTTGACCACCGGGGCGAAGACAAGCAGGAAGAGCGCCAGCAGCCAGTCGGTGTAGATCATGTAGGCGAGCGCGCCGACGAACGTGATCACGGTCTGCACCATCTGCGGGAGCGAGATGCTGACGGCATCGGTCATGAGGGCGAGATCGCTCGTCGAACGGGCGAGAAAATCGCCGGGCCGCCACTTGTCGAACTCGCCGAGGGGCAAGTGCAAGACGCGCGAGAACATGCGCACCCGCAGGCTCGCGATCAGTTTTTGCCCGCTCCAGGCGGTCAGATAGTTTTGACCGTACGAGGCGGCGTTCGAGACCAAGTTGACGACGAACAGCCCGACGATCACCTCGTAAAGGATCGTCATATCGTGCCGCCGATCGTCGATCACGCGCGAGACGATCAGGGGAAAGGCCTTGGCGTAGGCGAGCGGCCCGAGGCCTGCGACGACTCCCAGCAAGAGGGAGAGAGCCAGGCGCGGGTAGTAGGGCCGGGCCTCGTCGAGCAGGCGGCGCAAGATCCGATTGCGCGAAACCTTCGCCTCGGCTGCGGGGTACATGGGCACGTCACACTCGTTCGCCGGAGATACCCGCGTGGACTGTTACTTCCACAAAGCCGTTCCGTCCGTAGCTGTTTGCCGCGACTGCCAAAAGACGATATGCGCGACCTGCCGCGACGAGCAGGGGCTCTGCCCCGGCTGCCGTCTCGACCAGCGGATCAAGTCGGCGCAGTCGGCTCGCGCCGGCCTCGGGGGCCAAGTCGGACCTTCCAATCCGCCACCGCCGCCACCGCCTCAATCGAACCGCGCGCCGCAAGCCCGCACCACCGCGACGCTTGCGGTCATGTCACCCGAGACGCGCGGACTGCTCGCTTTCGGCTATCCGCTCTGGCCGCTTGCGGCGCTCGCACTTCTCGACCCGAAACGTTCGCCGCAAGTTCGCCGGCAAGCGCTTCAATCGCTGGCCTTCAACTTCGGATCGTACGCACTGATCCTGTCGCTCGGCGTCATCGCGCACATCCCGGTTCTGGGTTGGAGCGCTTTCCCGTTGTTCGTGCTCGGTTTTCCGATCTGGTTCGTGCTGAGCGTGATCTACGGCGTGCAGGTTTGGCACGGCGACGACGTGCGCATCCCCATCATCAGCGACTGGCTCGACATGCGCGAAGCGCGCTCTCAAGAGACGGCGCGCGCCCGGTAATCTACGTACCGTCGGAGGAAGGTTCGCGCCGCGCTTTCGTGTTCGACGACCGGTTCGGGATACGCCGTCCCATCGAACAAGGGCAACGCGATTTGACGTCTGCGCTGCGCTGAAGCGGGGTCGAGGACGTCGGAGTCCGGCACCGCGGCCAGTTCGGAAACCCAGCGGCGCACGTAGATTCCTCGCGGATCGAGCGCGCGCGCTTGTTTGCGCGGATTGTAGATGCGCGGAAACTGCGCTAAGTCGGCTCCCACGCCCGCGACCCATTGCCAGTTGCCTCCGGCCAGGGCTGGTGCGTCCTCGATGAGGTGACGTTCCCACTCGTCGCGCCCGACTCGCCAATCGAGCGCGAGATCGAAGCAGAGGAACGAGGCAGCGATCGTGCGCACGCGCGGATGCATCCAACCTGTGGCGTGCAGCTGCCGGATGCCCGCGTCGACGAGGGGATAGCCGGTTCGGCCTTCGTTCCAGGCTTCGAGAGCCGGATGACGGCGCGCCGCCGGAAAAGCCGCCATGTTCGCCTGCAGCGGACGGTCCGGCGCGTCTTCGAAAAACCACGCCAGCTGCAGGAAAAAGTCGCGCTGCGCGATCGCGCGCGTGAGCAAACGCAACGACAGGCGCTCCTCCGCCAGCAAGAACGGATCGCTCAGACGCTCGTCGATGCGAGCCAGAATCGTCCGTGCCGACAGCGTCCCGAAGGCGAGGTGTTCGGAGAAACGCGAGGTCGTTTCGGCGGGCACGTTGCGCGCGACGGCGTAATGCAGGCCGGGACCTTCGAGATACCGGTCGAGCGCGGCAAGCGCGCGTTCTTCGGAGGGATCGTCGGCCTTCGGCACCACGCCGAACTCGACGTGCGTCGGCGGTGCGTCGGAACGCACCTCGCTTCGGACCAAGCGCACGGGCGGCGCCAGCGGCGCGCGCGGCTGAGCCTGCCAGACGGCGATATACGGCACGAGCGCGCGGTAGCCGCGGCCGCCGTCGGAGCTCCGGGCTGCCGCGGTCTCATCGGGTGGAAGCGCAGGCGCGTCGTGCGCGACGACGACCCGGAAGCCGGCTTCTTCGAGCGTTGACTGCAATTGACGTTGCTGCTCGAGCGTCGCCGCGTCGTACGCGGCCGACCAGACCACAGCCTCGGCCCCGACTTCGCGCGCGAGCTGCTTGACCGTCGCGAGGAGCGCGCCGCGCCTCACGATCAGCCGCGAACCGCGCGCCGCCAACGAGGACGCGAGCGCAGCGACCGCGCCGCAGTAGAAGCTCGCTCGTCGCGGCGATCGCGCGATGCGCTCGCGCGTCGCCGGGTCGAAGACCAGCGCGGGAACGACGGCACCGAAGCGCCCCGCCTCCGCGAGCCCTATGTGATCCCCTACGCGAAGATCGCGCGCAAAAAGAAAGAGCGCAGCTACAGCGACTCCATGTAGGCCGCCACGTTATCGACGTCCTTCTCCCCGAGCGTGCCGGGGTAAAGTTCCGGCATCGGCGGACTGGGATGCTTGATCCAAGCTACTGCCGCCGCATAGTTCTTCCGCGACCTCTCGTTCTTGAGCGACGGACCGATGCCACCCTCGCCGTTCGCGCCATGGCAGCCGGCACAGTTCTCTGCGAAGACGGTTTGTCCGAGTACGCCGTCCTGCGCTGCGGTCGATTTGCTTGCACCGGCTGCGTCGCTCGCGACGCCGCGATTTGCGCTCGAGCATCCCCCGAAGGCTACGCTCGCCAGCGCGCACGCAACGGCGACGGTCATCAAGCGCTTCAGCAACGACTCCTACGGCAAAAAGTGGACGGAACGGTCCGCGCTTTTCTTCGGCTCGAATCGGTGGTGCCCATGCTCGCGCCGCGGTCGGCGCGACACGAACCTACCGCAAAGAACTCAGCGAGGCTGGTCGGCTCGCGTCGTTTCGCAGGCGGCGGGCGGCCCGAGGTCCGAGCCGCGATCGCAGAGCAGGAACCGTTCCTCCGCGACGTCGCGCGAGGCGGTCACCGCGGCGGGTTGTACGAGTCCCGCGAGAACGTCTGGAACGTCGCCGAGACGGCCGCCGGCGTCGCGCGCGTGAGCACGCGATGTACGTCTCGGGATCGCCGCGGTAAGCGGACGCTGGATATAATGCGGAACGGCTGAGACGAGCGCGCCCGAGCGCACCGGTTCCCGCCCGATCCGGGGCGCTGCCGCCGCCTGCGGAAGGGGCCGGCTCGCTTCTTCGAAGCGATCGTACAAGCGATCGGCAAAGCCCGAAGCCACAGCGAGGTTGAGAACAATGGAAAGCCCGGCGGCGTATCCGAGCGCCCCGAACGTCCGGCGCACGTTCTTCGAGCGCGTCTCACGGATGCGCGCCAGCAATGGGTCGCCTACCTCGGGGCGCCAGCTCTCCGCGTCGCGCGCGGAGCGCAGCCGCTCGAGCGGAGAATTCGTTCCCGCGTCGTCATCGCACATCGTGCACGCCGCTGCATGCTCGGCGAAGGCCGAGCGCTCCGCAGCGTTCGCTTCACCCAATGCGACCGCGCCTGCGAGTGCCTCGAAGGCTGCGTGCTCGCGGCTCACGGCGTTTCCCCGAGCGTGCGTCGCATCGTGCGCATGGCGCGGCAAACCCTTTGGCGTACCGCCTCGGCGCTTATCCCCAGGATGAGCGAAGCTTCGGCCGACGAGTATCCGGCGTACGCGGTCAGCATCACCGACTCGAGCTGTTCGGGCGCGAGCGCATCGAGCGCGCGCTGAAGATCGAGCGAAGCTGCCGATTGCTCGTCCAAGCGGAACGCGGAACGCGCCTCTTCGAGCGGGAGCGTCTCGCCGCGCCGCTTCTTCTTACGAAGGTGCGTCAGGGCATGGTTCGTGGCCGTCTTGTAAAGCCAGCCGGCCGTGAGCGGCCGGCGCGGGTCGGCGCGCAGCATCCGGAAAGCGGCAAAAAAGACGTCCTGAACGACGTCCAGCGCCAACTCTTGCTCTCCCACGAAGCGCCGGACGTAACGCGCGAGCTTCACTTGATGCTCGCTGACCAAGCGTTCGATTCGAGCTTCCGCTTCGAGCGTCGAGTCGACGCCGAGGACGAAGACGCTATCCATTCCGGCTCCCACGGCGAGGGGCTGCTCTGGTAACGTAGCAGGGCGTGCGTTCGTGACCGATTCCCTCCAAAGCCTCACTTTGCGCCCGGCGACCGGATTCCGTTCCGGCGCTACTTCTCGTCGAAGACCGAGTCGGCGATCTGAACGTTGAGCTGATAGTTCGAGAAGGCCGAGGTCACGTCGGCCTTATAGGACGGGAGTTCGACGTGTCCCGTCTGTTTCTGGGGCAGCAAGTTGCCCGAAATCGTTTCAAAGGTTTGCTCGAACGTGATGAAGCCGCCGTCCTTATAGGTCCACGTGTACCCCTTGATCGTCGCGTTCGAGTCGTCGACCTTGACGTCGAGGTGTTCGACGCGGCCGTTCTTCTTGGGGACGAGCCGGAAGACGGTCTGGGTTCCGTCGTCGGAGAGTTGTGTCACGTCATAGATGCGCAGCCAGTTGGCCGCCGCGTCCACGCGGGGATAGACCTTCTTGAACTGACTCGCGAGCGAGGGGACCGTATCGAAGACGACCGCTTCTTTGTCGGGCTGCTTGAAGTACACGTTTCCGTCGAGCGACGGGTTGAGCGGCACGAACGATTTGAGCGCGACGTCAAGATGAATGGTCGCCTTGTACGTCTTCAGCGTCGGGTTGAGGTTCACCATGCGGCGCAGGAGCGGGCTCGCATCGAGGGACTCAATCGGGACGGGTGAACTCTCAGGTGCCGAGAGTACGGGCATGCCGCTCGCCAAGAGGGCTGCGAGAACGATTCCGATTCGAAGCTGAGCCATCACAACATAGTCTCCCGTAGGCTCAACGCCTCACCGCCCGTGAAGGTTTCCAGCGCTCCAACGCCCAGCCGATCTCAGATCGGACTTCGCCGTCGCTTTCTTGGACGAAACGAGCGGACAAAGCAGCGAGCGCCCGTGGCGACCCGATCCGTCCCAGCGCCCAAGCCGCGTGCCCGCGAACCATCGGGTGCGGGTCCGCCGCGAGCGCTCGCTCGAGAGCCGGCACGCTGGCGCGGTCCAGCGCGTTCCCGAGCGCGACCGCGGCGTTTCGCCGCAACACCGCCGCGCCGCGCCAGCCCATTGCGCTGCGCGCGTAGCTTCGTTTGAATTCGGAGCTGCGCAGCGCGAGCAGACGAGTCAGATCCGGAAACGCCGCCGCAACGCCGGCAGCTGCAAACGCGGGCGCGCCTCGCGTTTGAGCGCGTCGCGTCGGAGGGCATACGTCTTGACACAGATCGCATCCCCAAATCCAATCGCCGACGAGCGGACGCAACTCGAGCGGAATCGAATCCTTCCGCTGAGTCAGATCCGAGATGCAACGCGTCGCGTCGATCGTGAAGTCACCACGCAACGCTCCCGTCGGGCAGACCGTCACGCAGCGCGTGCAACTTCCGCAACTTTTCTTGAGCGGAACGCCGGCCTCGAGTTCGAGCGTCGTCACGATCTCTCCCAAGAATACGAACGACCCGTGGCCCGGCACGATCAGGTTGGTGTGTTTGCCGATCCAGCCTAAACCGGCTCGTTCCGCAAACGCCCGCTCCGCCAACGGCGCCGTGTCGCAGGCGACTCGCGTTACGCAAGCACCGGCGCGAGCGTCGAGCGCCGACGCGACCAGCCCGAGGATGCGGCGCACGTCGCGGTGATAGTCGCCCGCCCACGCGTAGTTCGACACGCGACCCGCGAGCTTTGCGTTCCGCTGCGGCGCGGGGTTCGCGTAGGCGATCGCGAGGCAGATCACGCTGCGCGCGCCTTCCAGAAGCTGTTCGGGCTGCGTCGCCGTCGCCGCGTACCTCGCGTCGTAGTTCCAGGTTGCGAAATCGCCGCGCGCAAAAGCCGCGCGCATGCGCGCGTCCGCCGCCCCGTCGGGACGGGCTGCGCTGACTGCGACCGCCGAAGCCCCCGCCGCGAGCGCGGTTCGAACCACGAACTCTTTATCCGAACGCGCACTCACGATTGCACGAGACGTTCGACGATCGCGCCGGCAGCCGCGTTGATCCGCGGCCAATCCTTTGCCGCCGGGACGCGCAAGGCGGCGCGCAAGCGATCGAGTCCAGGGACGGAAGCGTCGGCGTCGTCGAAACGTTCCACCTGGCTTCGGAACGTGTTGCTAAACTTGACGTCGCGATAGACATCGGCGTTGAAGGCGAGCTGGGCACTCAGCTGTCCGACGAGCAGGGCTCGAAGGGTGCCTTGGTCGAGGTGGCGCTGCACGGCGATGAGCTTCTCGATCGCCCCGCCGGACCGGTACAGCCGGTCGATCTCGGGCCCCACGGCGAAATCCGCGCGCAGCGCTTGCAAGCGCGTCGCGTCGACCGGCGACGTCTCGATCAGTCGTACGAACGTCTCGTCGACGAAGTGTTGCGCGTCCGGCTGGGCGAGCATTCGCGGCACTTCGGAGAGCTCCATGAGGGTCGCGACCGCCACGCCGAGCTGCGCGTCGCCGCGGCGGCCCTGCGCGTAAGCGATGTGCGGAAAGGCCTGCGGGGGAAACGTCGCAGCGAGTGTTTTGACGATCGCAGCCTGATAGGTGAGGGCCTGATCGACGGGCAAGCCGAGCGGAACGGTCCCCTTGGGATCGGGCGTGACGTGCGCTTCCGCATCCACGATGGCGTCCGGCACGAGCGACCGAAAGCTTCCGGCGGCCCCTGCGTCGCGTGCTAGCGCAAGGGCGTTCGGTAGGGCCATGACTTGATGCACTTGATCGAGGGCAGCGGGCACTTCGACCGACGCGATGCCGGCTTCGATGAGCCAGGCCGCGTGCGCATCCTTGAGACGCTCGGGCTCGGCGACGAACGTGGTGTCGATCTCGCCGTAACGCATGTCCAACTTCGCGAAGTAGCCGTTCGCAAAAGCCGCTCGCAGCCGCGCCGCGTCGGCTGCCGGGAATCTCGGAAAACGCGCGAGGAAACGGTCGAGATCGCGCGAGCAGCGCGGCCGTTCGAGCACGATCGCACACACCTGAGGGTACTGGAACACCAGAACCGTTCGCGCGCTGGCGCGCCCGGTTTCGTACGCCTCGCGTTCGCTTTGAGTCGGCACGATGCTTTGCGCGGCGGCGGGTTGCGGTTGCGCGCAACACAGCACGCAAGCGACGAGCGCCCAAGCCGGCGCGCGTCTAAAAGACGTCGAAGGCGGCATCCAGTGCTCCGTAGGCGAGCAGCCCTCCGTGCAGATGACGCAGCCGCCGAAAACCGGCCTCATGCAAACGTTGCGCAGCCCAGCGCGACACCTGTCCCAGACGACAGGCGACGACGTAGGTTTGGGCGGAGTCGAGTTCGTGCAAGCGCGCTTCGAGCTGCGTCGCCGGGATGTCGATCGATCCGGCGCGACGGCCCAGCACCGCTTCGTGCGGTTCGCGCACGTCCAGTAGCAGCGCGCCGGCGGTATCGCTCAAGAAAGCGTCCAGTTCGGCCGCCTCGATCTCCGGTACGCCAGGCTCGAGCGCCGGCGCCGACTCATCGGTGACGTCGAAGATCGTGCGCGACGCCCCGTGCAGCGGACACGCCGGATCGCTCGCAATCGCAACCTCGCGGACTCGGGCGTCCAGAGCGTCGATCAGGAGCAGCCGGCCCGTCAACGGACGGCCAATCGCGAGGATGAACTTCAATGCTTCGTTCGCTTGCCACGTGCCGACGAGACCGGCGAGGACTCCGAGCACGCCGCCCTCCGCGCAACTCGGCACGCTGCCGGCAGGCGGCGGCTCCGGAAACAAGCAGCGATAGCACGGACCTTCAGGGCCAAAAACGCTGACCTGTCCGTCGAAGCGAAAGATCGACCCGTACACGTCCGGTTTGCCCTCGAGACGGCACGCGTCGTTGATGAGATAGCGCGAAGCGAACGAATCGGTCGCGTCGATCACGACGTCGTACAGACGGATCAATTCACGGGCGTTGCTCGCGTCGAGGCGCAGCGCGATCGGATCGGCCACGACCCCAGGATTGATCGCGACGACGCGCTCGGCGGCTGCGGCGGCCTTCGGCCGGCCGATGTCCGAGGTCGCGTAGATGACTTGCCGCTGCAGGTTCGTCTCGTCGACGTGGTCGTCGTCGACGATGCCGATGCGTCCGATACCCGCCGCGGCCAAATATTGCAGCACGGGCGTTCCAAGGCCTCCGGCGCCGACGCACAAGACTCGCGCGCGCGCGAGCTTCTCTTGTCCGGCGAGCCCGACTTCCGGGATCAACAGATGACGGCTGTAGCGCCGCAGCTCGCGCCGTCCGGCCAGCGTGCTCATGCTGGAAGCATACCACGCCGCACTAAAGTGCTTCGGCGCGAGCTGGAGGCTCGGCGATCTCCTCGCGCGGGTGCCGCTCGTTGAACCAAGCCAGGACGGTCGCTCGCGCGTTCTCGCCGGCGTAGGTATGATCGCTATCGATGCTGGCGAAGCTCTTCGGTTCCGGCGCGCGTTCGAAGAGCTCCTCGGCGCTGTCTCGGGTGACCATCATGTCGCGCTCCGCGGAAACGTAAAGAACCGGTCGTCCGGCCAATCGCGGTAGCGCCGCGCTAAGCCGCGGCGACATCTGTGCCGCCATATCGGGAAGCGTCAAACCGTCGACGTAGGCCGAACGCAAATCGACCGTTCCGCGCAGGGACAACGCTTCGAGCGCGCTGGGGCGTCCGAGTCCGGTCGCGATCGAGACTGCCCCGGCGACCCTCGGATCGTTCGCCGCCGCAACGAGCGCGGTCGCGGCACCCATGCTATGCCCGAGCGTATAGACGAGCGGCGTGTGGCGTTCGCGCAAGTACTCGACCGCCCTCGAGAGCGTCGCGAACAAGTCGTCGACGGACTCGAGGCGGCCGCCGCTTGCGCCGAGCTTATGCCCTGGAAAATCGACGCTGAGCACGTTGAACCCGTGCGCCGCCAAAAAAGCGCACAACATGTCGAGATTCTGCTTCGAACTCGAGTAGCCGTGGCCGACGGCAATGCCCACCGCGCGAGCGCGCCGCGGTTCGTAGTCGAGCGCTGCGACGTTTTTGCCCGCGGCGGTCCGCAGCCTCAACAGTTCCAGTTTCACGTCTCGGTCGCGTTGACGCGCCAGGTAGGGGGCCCTTCGACGTAGTGTTCTTGTTTCCAGATTTGCACCCGGCGCTTGAGCTCGTCGATAACGAACTCGCAGGCGTCGAAAGCAACAGCGCGGTGCGGCGCCGCGACCGCGACAGCCACCGAGGCTTCACCGAGCGCGAGAACGCCGATGCGATGCGCGACCGCCACGCGGGCCTCCCCAAAGCGGCTCGCGGCTTCGGAGGCGATGACGCGCATCTCTTGCAACGCCATCTCGGGATAAGCTTGATAGGTCAACCCGGTGACGCGGCGTTCATCGTCCGAGGTCTCGCGCACGACGCCCAAAAAGGTCACGACGGCACCGCAGGCGTCGCTGCGCACCGCGGCGATCATGCCTCCAGGTCGAGGGGCTGCTCGGTAAGTTCGATCATCCTAATAATATTAGCCGCCACCGTAGGGCGGAAGCAACGCCAGCTCGTCGTCTTCGCTCAGGCGCGCAAAGCGGTCGACGAGGCTTCCGTTGCGCGCGAGTCGCGTGGAGCGCTCGAGCTCGGCCAGAGGCGGGAACTCGGCTGCCAGGCCATCCCAGACGGCCCCTGCCGTCGCCCCCTCCGCGACGTCGCGCAGCAGGGTAGCTTCGCCGCCGAGGAGCTCGCGCAAGCGCGCGAACGCGACGACGCGCACGCGCATCAGTAACCGCCGAGATCGGTCGTGTAGTCGCGCGCCGCGAGCCAGGCGCGCGACTCTTCGTGAAGTCCGAGCAAGTCGATCCGGTTACAGATCAGCTTGTGCAGCATGACTTCCCAAAAGTGCCGGTCCTTGTCGTAGACGTCCTCCGGAAGAGCGTTGTGCTCGCGCGAGAAGTCGCGCAGACCTTCCCAGTCCCCAGCGGTCAAGATCACGCGCAGCGCAGCCTCGTACTCGAGGCTCGGTTCCCGCTCGTTCACGCCGGCCGCTTTTGCGGCACCCCGAGGAATCGCTCGATGGCGAGTGCGACGCCGTCGTCCGAGTTCGACGCGGTGACGTAACGAACGCTCTCTTTAACTTCCGGCTGAGCGTTTCCCATCGCTACGCCTACCCCGGCCCAGCGCAACATCGGCACGTCGTTGCGCGAATCCCCCACGGCCAGCACGCGTTCCGGCAAGATTTGAAAGTCGGCGCAGAGGCGCGCCAGCGCGTTGCGCTTCGAAGCTTCGCGGCTGAGGACCGCGCACTCCGCGAAATCGCCCCACGTCTCATAGCGGAAGTTTAGCGGTAAATCACCGAACTCGCGACGCATCGCTTCGACCGAATCGTGTCCGAGAAAGCGGATGAACGTCGGCGCCTCGTGCATGACGTCGCTGAAGCTCTTCGCTTCGCGCCAGTGCGGCCCGCTCATGTCTTGCATGAACGCGTGGGTCCCTTCGAGACGCCAGAACAGTTCCTCGTAGTAGATCGCGATCGAGAGCCCGGTGCTTTCGGCGAACTCGACCATCGGCTTCGCGTATTGTAATGGAACCGGCAAGTGCACCAGCGTGCGGTTCGCGCCGAAGTCCTTGGTGAGCGCCCCGTGACAGCAGATCACCGGCAAGTTGAGGTCGAGTTCGCTCGAAATGCGAATCGGAAGATCGACGCCACGCCCGGTCACGAGGACGATTCGAACGCCGCTTTCGAGGGCGCGCCGGATCGCTTGCCGGTTGCGCTCCGAGACCCGTTCTTCGGGATCGAGCAGGGTGCCGTCGAGGTCGAGGGCGATGAGGTCGATGCGCATGGGCGACGGGCAGCGTTATGGCTCGTTTGAGGCCGCTCCTTCGGGAGGCGCCGAACCGGACGCCGAGGCGCTATAATGGCTCGGATGGGGAAACGACTGACGACCCTCGGACTCGCGCTCGCCTTGTCGCTCGGCCCGGCCGAAGCTGCGGTTCCCGAGGGTTGTTCGAGCGATACGTTTTCGATCGACGGCTCGGCGCTCACGGTGCAGCTCTGCACCGGTGGACCCTTTGCGAAAGCGCCCGCGACGCCGAAGCCCGGCTCGGCCTCGATCGTCGAGACGTTTTCCACGCACGACGCTTCGTTCTCGCAAACGACCAGCGTCGAATATTTAGCCGGCGCCGAGGTTTCGCGCACGCTCGACGACGTTTCGCTCGCGCGCTTGGGAATCTCCAAGACGCTCCACCTGACGATCGCCTACAAGCCGGGCAGCGCGAAGCTCGAACACGCGCTCCTCATTCCGGGCGCCGTCGTTCTGAAATAACCCCGCTGCGCAACCAGAGGCGTCCCCGAGCGTTTTTAGGCGGTTTATGAGGCGTTTGTACATCGCCTTCTCGAGTGCGAAGATTCCCTACTGTAGCCGTCCAGGCCGAGGGGCATAGCGAGAGCCATGGGCTGTACCGCGCTCGACCCGACGATGACAGGCCGCGACCAAGTGCTCTTCCTCAACGAACACATCCCGGCGGGCCTTTACGGAGGCGTCGGAGTCGAGGAAAGCCGGGTGGCCTGGAGGCTCTCCCCGCAGCCCTTCGGACTCGCGCCGGCCACCCTGGCAGCCATCGAACGCCTCGGTCCCGACCTTCTCGCTTTCTACCGCACGCTAGGGGCACTTTACCAGCGTAGCGCTCGCGGCACCGCTCCGGCCTTCATCGCCGGGTACCTCGACCGTGGAAAACCCGAGTCGATCGTGAAGCTGGGCCGCCAAAATCGCTTCAAGAGCGAGGTACCGGGCGTCATCCGTCCGGATCTCATTTTGACCGATGGCGGCTTCATCGCAGCCGAACTCGACAGCATTCCGGGCGGCATGGGGTTCGTCGGGGCGATGGCACGCGCGTACTGCGAGCTCGGCTACGACACGATCGGCGACGTCGACGGAATGGCGCGCGGGATGTCCGCCATGCTCGCCGCCTTGACCGGAAAAGACAAACCGGTAACGGCGATCGTCGTTTCGCAGGAGTCGAACGACTACCGCCCCGAGTTGACGTGGCTCGCCGGAGCGATCAGCGCGCTGGGTCTCGGCGAAACGTTCGTCTGCCGGCCCGAAGAGATCGTCTTCACCGAAGAGGCGCTGTTCGTCCGCTTGGAGGGTGGGCGCGAAGAAAAGCTCGACGCCATCTACCGGAATTTCGAGCTGTTCGACCTCTTCAACGTTCCCAAGCAAGAGTTGATCTTGTACGCGGCGCGTCACAACCGCGTCAAGATGACGCCGCCGCCCAAGGCGCACTTCGAAGAGAAACTTGCCTTCGCGCTCTTGCACCATCCGCTCTTGGCGAAGCTTTGGAAAGCCGAACTCGGCGACGCCTTCGAACGCCTCAAAGTCATCTTTCCGCAAACCTGGGTGCTCGATCCGCGACCTGTGCCGCCTCAAGCCTCGATCGACGGACTGCGCGCGGCCGGCGAACCGGTCAACGACTGGATGCAGCTCGTGCCGCTCGGCAAAGGCGAGCGCGATTACGTCGTCAAGCCTTCCGGCTTCTCCGAACTGGCCTGGGGTTCGCGCGGCGTAAAGGTCGCGAACGACCTCCCGAAAGAGGAGTGGGCCGCGGCACTACGGGACGGGCTGGCGGCCTTCGACCGCACACCGTACATCCTGCAGCGCTTTCACAAGGGCAAACGGGTCACGGCCCCTTATTTCGACCGTGCCAAAGACGATATCGCGACGCTCGACGGGCGAGTCCGCCTAACCCCGTACTTTTTCTCAACCGGCGACACCGTGCAGCTCGGAGGAATTCTCGCGACGATCGCTGCCGCCGACAAACGCCTGATCCACGGCATGGCCGACGCGATCATGTCGCCCTGCAACGTCGTCGAGGGCGGTTACTAAAAGGTCAGCGCAACTTCTGCAAGGCGGAAGCGAGTGCCACGCCGAGCGTCGCGCCCAGCGTAAGTCCGATCGCGGCGGTGCCGAACGCCGCTGCGCCCGCACCGAATAACATCGCAAGTCCTATCTCAGCGTGCACAATCTCGCCCTTCGCAACGGTGCCTTTTGCGCTTCTATCGTCAGGCAGCGGGCTTTCGCTTAGGGAAGATCGGCGATTTCCGGAGGTTCGGTAGTGAGAGTCGCCATTCTGCGCGGTGCATCACAATCTCGAAAGAGCTAAACGAGCGTCTTCGCTTTCGCTTGGGCGACCACGTCGAGCAGTGCGTCGATGTGCGCGGCGGTGTTGTGCCCGTGCGGCGAGGCGCGCACTCCCGTCCGCCGGTACGTCGTGACGACGCCCTCGCGGCCGAGCGCGCGTCCCAGTTCTAACGGATCGACTCCTGCGAGCGTGAAGGTCACGATCCCGGAGGCGCGCCCCGGACTCCGGTCGCTGGCGATCTCCGCGCCTAGTTCCTCGAGGCCGCTCACCAAGCGATCGGTCAATCCGAGTACGTGCCGCGAAATTGCCGCCGTGCCGGCTTCGCTGATGACGGAAAGCGACGCATCGAGGGCCGCGATCCCGAGATAGTTCAACGTGCCGCCCTCGAAGCGCGCGCCGTCCGGCGCCAACGCTTGATCGTACTCGAGAAAATCCCAGATGTCGGCGACGTCGCGCCAGCCTCGCCAGCGCACGCGCAGCTGCTCGCGCAGCGCCGAGTCGACGTACAGGAAGCTGACGCCCGGCACGGCCAGCAGCCACTTCGCTCCGCCGGCATAGAGCGCGTCGATGCCCTCTCGCTTGACGTCGAGCGGGAAGGCGCCGAGTGCTTGAATCGCGTCGACGCAAAAGATTGCGCCGCGCGCGTGCACCACCGCCGAAAGCGCCGCGAGGTCGTGACGATAGCCGTCGGCGAAACTGACCCACGAAACCGCGACCAGGCGCGTGCGCGCGGTCATCGTCGCGTCGAGCAGCTCCGGCGTCATGCGCCGGCCCGGCGCGTCGATGAAACGAACGACGACGCCCGATTCGCGCAGAGCGAGCCAAGGCATCGCGTTCGCGCCGAACTCGTTCGCGCAGATGACGATCTCGTCGCCGGGCCGCCAATCGAGACCGCGCGCGACGACGTTCGCGCCGTCGCCGGTGTTGCGCAAGAACGAAATCTCGCCGGCACCGCCGCCTATGAAGTCGCCGACGCGCCGCCGGAAGCGATCGAGGTGCATCTCGACGGAAAGAAAACCGAGCACCCCACGTTGCATCTGACCGTCGATCAGTTCGACCATCGCATCCCGCGTGCGGCGCGGCAGCAACCCGGCAGCCGCGTGGTTCAGGTAGGCGATGCCCTGCCCCGGCGCAAATTCTTCCCCGCGGAGCGGCGGCCGGTTCAGGTCGATGTCGGTGCCGGGAGCGTGCCGAGTGACGCAGGCGACGAAAGCAGCGGCGTTTCGGTGAGGAGCTTCGCGCGCAGCGCGTAGCTTCCGGGTCCGGCGGTGGCGAACCCGGGCCAAACGTCGCTGAAGCTCAGCGTGGCGTGCGGTTCGAAGGTCAGCGTCGTTTCGGCTTGGATAAACATCTTACCGGCGGTCGAATCCCAAACTTCCGCGCCGTTGCGAAAGACCAGAAAAGCTACGTGCGCACCGCTCGCGAATGTCGCGACCACCGGCGTTCCCGAACCGTTTGCGATGTCGACGCGAACGTGCAAGCCCGCGGCGTCGACCGAACCGGAGGCGGTCAAGCGCAGTGCCTGACCGAGCGAAGGTTGTAACGCGCCCCCCTCGTCCGTGAGCGACACCTGCGGCGAAGGTTCGCTCGCGCTGGGCAAGGGCGTTCGCGGCGGCCTGACGACGATCTGCGCGACGTGCGTCTGCCGATTGAGATGAAGGCGCGCTCCAGCGAGGCGCACGGCGACGGTCGAAATGGGCAGGTAGATCGTACCGTATGCGCGGAACGGCGCGCCCGGCAGCGTAACTTGAGCGCCCGACACGCGGGCCGCGGTACGGCCGACGTGAAAATCGCCGGTCGCGTGCTGGATCGTAAGATGCACCGCGTCGCCCGAATAGGTCACGAGTCCGTCGAAGATCCGCGTAGCGCGCGCGGCGTCGATAAAGACGACGCCGTTGCGCTCGAGCGCATCCGGCGTTTTGGACGGCAACATTCCCCGCGCGTTCAATTCGAGCGAGTAACGAACGTCCGCGGCCGCAAAGGCGGACGCGAAACCGAGCGCGAGCGTGAAGCCGGCGAAGAGAACGGCGGCGGGCGGAGTTCTCACCCGGCAGCCTGCTAGGCGGCTCCCAACATCTCCTTTGTATGCCAAGCGATGTTCTGGGCGCGGTCGCCAACGCGCTCCATGTTCGTGAGTACGAAGAGCATGATGGTCCCCGCGCGTACGGTGTCGGGATCCGCCTGCATCTCTTGTTGCAAAGCATCGATGCCGCGATGGTACAAATTGTCGACCTCGTCGTCTTGATCGATGACGATGTCGGCGGTCTTCTCATCGCCCTCCGTGTACGCGCGCATCGCTTCGCGCAGCATCTCGATCGCGATCGCGGAGATCCGGCCGATCTCGACGCGCGCCGGACGGATCGCGACGTCGAAGAGCTTGATCGAGTTCTTTGAGATCTCGACGGCGTAGTCGCCGATCCGTTCGAGGTCGGTAACGATCTGCAACATCGCCGAAACCTGGCGCAGTTCGCCGGCGACCGGCTGTTGACGCCAGATGATCTCGATGCACGACGCCTCGACCCTGCGACGTAAGGAGTCGACGTCGTCGTCGCCGGCGATGACGCGTGCCGCCAGCGTGGTGTCCCGCTTCTCGAGCGAGTTCACCGAGGCGAGAAGCGCGTCACCGACGAGCGCGCCGAGGCGCACGACGTCGAGTCGCGCCTGCTCGAGAGCTTCATGGTAGGCTGCCCGCATGGGTTGTCGTTCTCCAATCGATTCGACTTGGCTGCGCTAGCCGGGCGTTTGGGCGGCAGCAATCCTCGCGAGTATAGCACAATGCGAGGTGCGCTGAGGACCTACCCGGAAACCGAGCGCGTGAAAACCTACGAGACGATCGAGTCCGAGCGCGAGGGCGCCGTCACTCTCTTGCGTTTAAACCGGCCCAAAGTCCTTAATGCCCTTAACGTCTTAATGATTCGCGAGCTGCACGACGCGCTGAACGCGCTCGAAGCAGACGAATCGGTCCGAGCGGTCATCCTGACCGGTGCCGGCGAGCGCGCGTTTGCTGCGGGTGCCGACATCGGCGAGTTGAACGCGCTCGCGAACCCCCGCGAAGCGCACGAGTTCATACGCTTCGGGCAACTGGTGACGCTGCAGATGGAACGCGCGCGGTTCCCAATCCTGGCTGCCGTCAATGGCTTCGCTCTGGGCGGCGGCTGCGAACTGGCGATGGCTTGCGACATCCGGATCGCGAGCGAAAACGCAAAGTTCGGACAACCCGAAGTGAACCTCGGCCTGATGCCCGGCTACGGCGGGACGCAGCGCACCACTCGCTTGCTCGGCCGAGGCATGGCGATGTACCTGTGTTTAACGGGCGAAACGATCGACGCCGACGCAGCGCTCCGAGCCGGACTGGTTGAGAAGGTCGTGCCCGCCGCGGCTCTTTTAACGGAAGCCAAACGCATCGCAAACCTGATCGCCGAAAAGGCCCCGCTCGCGATTGCGGCAACGAAGCGCACGATCGAGGGCGGCGCCTCGCTTTCCGTCTCGAGCGGACTCGAAATCGAAGCGCTCAATTTCGCATCGCTCATCGCAACATCGGATTTCCGCGAAGGGACGAAGGCTTTCTTGGAAAAGAGGCGCGCCGAGTTCACCGGACGCTGACCCGGGAAGGCCGCGGTCGCCTCGCTTGCCAAGAAAGGTGCCGATGGCGACCCAGCGCGTCCCGTCGATCGTGCTCGACAGCCGGACGCTTCCCACGACCAACCGCAACGTCATCATCCAAGAAGCGTTCGACCGGCTTCCTTTGGGTGGGATTCTCGAGTTGCCGGAAGAGACCGACCCGCGCGCGCTGCGCAATGACTTCCTCCAGCATCGCCCGGGCCGCTTTTCGTGGGATGCGCGCAACCTGGGCTCGGGACGCTGGACGATCCGAATCGAGCGCGTCGACGAGCAAGCCGACGACGCGACCTTCCTTGCCCACTCGACGCCCTTTTCGAACGCGAAGGCGACGACGATTCGCGAATTGGCCGCAACGCTCAGCGAACGCAGCTACAAACAGGGCGAGACGATTTTCGATGAGGGCGAACTGTGGCCGTACCTCGGCTTCGTGCGAAGCGGGAAAGTCGTCCTGACCCTGCTCTCGCCCGACGGCAAGACTCATTCGCTGGGCGAACGGGTGGCGCAAGACCCGCTCAACGAATCCGGTACCTTCGACGGTGGCGGTTCGACGACGCGCGCCGAAGCGCTGACCGACTGCGCCCTCGTGCTCCTGCCGCAAGAAGCGGTCATGCACGCCTGCCGGAACGACGCCGAACTGGCGATCGGATTTCTGGCCGAATCCTCACAGGCGCGCCGCCGTTCGATCGACACGATCGCCGACCTCGCCTTCGCGCACGTCCTGCAACGTGTCGCGAAATTTCTCCTATCCTATGCGCCGGCGACGACCGGCATGGCGCGTGGGCTCTCCGGCGTCGAAAACCTGTCGCAAGCGCAGATCGCCGCCGCCGCCGGTACGGTGCGCGACATGGCGGCGCGAGCATTGCTCCGTCTCAAGAACTCAGGTGCCGTGGAACTCGATCGGGGCCGCGTGCGCGCGCTCGATCGCGAGCGCCTCGAAGCCTTCGCTCACGGAGTGCAAGCGCCACCCGTCTGACCTCTGCGATTCTACGGTGCGACTTCGAGCGACTCGAGTTCCGCCGTTTCGGTCGCGGCGTCGAAAGCGACACGTTTGCTCTTCGCCGCGGCTTCAGCCAGAGGACCGCTGCCGCTCGCGGCCGCCTCCGCCCGCGGAACGAGAGCTTCTTGTCCTTTCTTGACCGACCCGAGCACGGTGGACAGGCGCATCTCGAGATCGGCAAGCACTTGGCCTGCGTAAGCGTCGGCGCCCTGCCGGATCTTCCGCGCCTTCTCTTCGGCTTCGCGCAGGACGACCTCGGCGGTGGTCCTGGCTTGCCGGACGATGTCCGTTTGATCGATGAGCTGTGCCTGCGCGGTCGCGGCCTCGCTGACGATTTGCTGCGCCTTTTCTTGCGCGTCGCGGATGACGCGGTCTTTGTTGGTCGCGATGACTTTGGCGCGGCCGACCTCCTCGGGCAACGTCGAGCGCATCTTCTCGATGTACTCGAGCAACCGTTCCTCGCTCAAGATGCGGTGGCCGAGCGGCAACCAGGTCCCCTCGCGGACGTATCCCTCAAGTTTATCGATGACGCGATAGATCGACAATTCTATTTCCTCCCTTGAGCGTGGCGCTTAGCGATCATGAACGACAAAACGACTTCGGGAACGTACTTGGTGATATCGCCGCCCTGCAGAAAGACTTCTTTGATGAGGCTCGAGCTTACGAACGAATAGGACTGGTCGGCCATCAGGAACATCGTGTCGACGCCGGACAGCGAGCGGTTCATATGCGCCGCAGCCATCTCGCTCTCGAAATCCGAGACGACGCGCAACCCCTTGACGATCACGTCGGCGCGCGATTCCCGCACGAAGTCGGCCAGCAAGCCACGAAAGTGCGCGACCTGGACGTTCGGGTAGGGGGCGGTGCAGGCGCGCAACATCTCCTCGCGCTCCCCAAGCGAGAAGAGCGGCCCACGTTTCTGCGGGTTCACCACGACTGCAACCGTTACGACCGGGAAGATCGCCGCGGCGCGGTCGATGACGTCGAGGTGTCCGTTCGTCGGCGGGTCGAAGGACCCGGGATAGATCGCATGCTTTTGGTTGCTCTGACCGTTCAAGATTCTACAATCAAAAATTGAAGCGTCGCCTCGCCGTAGCGGGCTTCGCGAGCGGTCGAGAAGCCGGGACTCGCGAAGGCGGGCCCATCGCTGCGGTGCTCGTAGACGAGCACCGTCTGCGCGTCGATCGCGCCGCGTTGCCGCAGCGTTCCGAAGGTGCGGTGCGGCGGCGGGAGCGCGTACGGCGGATCGGCAAAGACGAAGTCGAAGCGGCCCGTCAAGCGTTGCGCGGCCTTCTCGACCGGGGAACAGACGACCGCCGCGCGTTCCGAAACGCCGAGTTGCTCGGCGGCGCGCCGGATCGCCGCTGCCGTCGGCGCGCGCAATTCGACGAAGGTCGCGTGCGCGGCACCGCGTGAGAGCGCTTCGAATCCGATCGCGCCGGTTCCGGCATATAAATCCAAAACGCGCGCTTGCGCGATGCGTTCGCCGACGATCGAGAAGAGCGCTTCCTTCGCGCGAGCCGGCGTCGGACGAATCTCGTCGCCGGGCGGCGTTCGCAAGATTCGGCTACGAAGCTCGCCGCCGCTGATTTTCACAACGGCCGTCCCAGCCCGCCAACCCGAAAGGGGCGAACGATCATGACGCGGGCTTCGCTACTCCTTAATCTTGACCTTGGAGTAACGCGGGCAACTCGCTCAACGAATGGATGACGAAATCCGGCGGCTCGAGTTCCTGTGGATAACTCTTCCCTTCCCAATCGAACCAGACCGACTTCATTCCCAGCGCGCGCGATGCGGCGCAATCGATCGCGGGATCGTCGCCGACATACCACACGGCCGCGAGCGGTGCCCCGAAATGTTTTGCCAAGAACTCAAACGCTTCGCGCGACGGCTTTCGCAAGCCGATTCGCTCGCTGACGAAGACCGGGCCATCGAAGCCGACCAGCCGCGCCTTCTCCTCTTGCAGCGGGCTCCAACCGTTGGTCAGGATCGCGTAGGGTACGCCGTTGCTTTCGAGCGTCGCCAGCATTTCGTGCAGACCCGGCAGCGCTTCGACCGTTTGCGGCGCCAGCGCCAGCACGCGTTCCTCGAATTGCTCGGTTATGTCCGGCGCGCGGTCGCCGAGCTCGACGAAACGATCGAAGAAACCGGGCAGCACCGTTTCGACCGGCAATCCGCCGGTGCGATACCGGTGCAGCATTTCGTCCACGGCCTCCTCGGCTTCCGTCGAGTCGTAGACGACGGCCTGCGCTTGCGCGAGCTCCCCTAGCATCGCAAGAGCGACGCGCCGCTCGAGCATGTTGTCGATACCGAGCGTGTGGTCGAGGTCGAAGCCGACGCAAAGCATCGGGGCCCCTTCGGCCACTCGATGCGACGCACCCGCGCGGAGTTCAGCTGCTGATGAGCGTCGCGCGGACGCTCGCATCCTCGTCGATCAGCTCGCGCAAGCCTGCATGCTCGCTGCGGACGAGCCCCGGGTCCCCGCCTACCAACTCGTCGGCGTCGGCCTTCGCGCGCATGTAGAGCGCGAAATCGCCGGCGACGCTTCCTAGGAGCGCGCCGCCGCCGGCCTGCGCGGTCCCGGCGAACTCGCCCTCCCCTCGTAAGCGTAAATCGGCCTCGGCGATCTCGAAACCGTCGGTGGTGCGCGAGAGGACCTCGAGGCGTTCGACGCTGCCGCGGTCGTCGGGCGCGATCAGCACGCAGTAGGATCGCGCGACGCCGCGCCCGACGCGCCCGCGCAGTTGATGCAGTTGTGCCAAGCCATATCGATGCGCGTCGAGGATGACCATCAGCGAAGCGTTCGGGACGTCGACTCCAACCTCGACGACGGTCGTGGCCATGAGCACGTCGCTCTCGCCCCGCGTGAAAGCGGACATGACCGCTTCCTTCTCGCGCGACGGTAGCCGGCCGTGCAATAAGGCGACGCGCAAATCCGGGAAAACGTCGCGTCGCAAAACCTCGAGCTCTCCGAGCGCGCTCGTGAGCGCGGACTCGGACTCGTCGATCGCGGGCGCTACCACGTAGGCTTGACGGCCCGCCGCGACATTCTTCCGCACGAACTCGTAGGCGAGGAACTTGCGGCTTTCGCGCAGGACGAACGTTTCGATCGGCGTGCGTCCCGGCGGCAACTCGTCGATGACCGACAGGTCGAGATCGGCGTACTTCGTCTGCGCCAGCGTGCGTGGAATCGGCGTGGCGGTCATATGCAACGTGTGCGGCGCGCGGCTCTTCGAGCGCAGCGCGGCTCGCTGGGCTACGCCGAAACGATGCTGCTCGTCGATGACCGCGAGCCCGAGGTCGGCAAATTCGACGTCCTCGACGATCAGCGCGTGGGTTCCGATCGCTAGATCGCACTCGCCACTCGCCAGACGGGCGCGCGTCCGCTCGCGTTCTCGCGCGCCGAGGCTTCCGAAGAGCGCATCGACGCGAATTCCGAAGGGCAGGAGCAGCGGCGCGAGTTTTGCGGCATGCTGCGCCGCCAAGATCTCGGTCGGCGCCATCAGCGCGCTCTGCACGCCGTTGCGCGCCGCGAGCACGATCGCGGCCGCAGCCACGAGAGTCTTGCCACTGCCGACATCGCCTTGCAACAAACGGTTCATCGGCGCGGTGCGCGCCATGTCCGTCCAGATCTGACGGATCACGCGGCGCTGCGCCGCGGTCAGCGAGAAGCTCAGCGCCGCCTCGAACGTCTCGAGCAGGCCGGCCGGCGCCACGAGCTGCGGCGCACCGCCCGCAGCGCTGCGGCGGGCGCGCTTCACTGCGGCGGCCAGCGCGATGCGAAAAAATTCCTCGAAGATCAGGCGCTCGGAGGCGCTCCGCGCTTCTTCGGGAGATTCCGGCCGATGCGCCGCGCGCCACGCTTCGCGCAGCGGTCCGTAACCGTGCTTTCGCAGCACTTCGTTCGGGATCGTCTCGCGCACGAGTGCGCCGAGCGGGTCGAAATTCCGTTCGATCGTAAGCGCGATCGCGCGCGAGGACAACTCCTTGGTCGCACGGTAAACGGGCACGACTCGCCCCGAAAACTCTTCCCCTTCGCGCAGAACGCGGTGCTCGAGGACGTTCAACTCCACGCCGAGCGCGCCGCGCGTCCGTTTGACCTGCGCGCGGCCGTGAACGAACACGCGATCGCCCGCTGCGAGTTTCCCGGCGAATCCGCGCCTCCCGAACCAGGTCGCTTTCAGGCGGCCCGAGTCGTCTTCCAACTCGGCCGACACGATGGAGATTCGTCCCCGGAATTCGCTCGTGCGCACGACGCGGCCGATCCCGATCTCTTCGCTCGACTCAGTCTCGCCCGCGGCGGAGCGTGCCAGCGCGCGACGCACGATTTCGCCGAGCGGCGACGGGTTGCGCCAATCTTTGTAATCGCGCGGGAAAGCGAAAGCGAGATCGAGCGGCGTCCGAATCTCGAGCGCGGCCAACTTCCGGGCGAGTTCGGGACCGACGCCACGCAGCTCGAGCAGCGTTAGCGAAGCGGTCGCCGTTACTCCGCGCGCCGTAACAGTTCCCGGCCTACATCGTCCAGCGCGACGCCGCGTTCTTCCAGAAGGACGAGCGTATGATAGAGGAGATCCGCGACTTCCCAGGCGATCTCGCCCGGCTTGCCGTTCTTCGCGGCGATCACGACCTCCGTCGCTTCCTCGCCGATCTTCTTGCCGATTCGATCGACGCCGTCGCGCAAGAGGGCTGCCGTATAACTCGTTTCCGGCGAGGCGCTGCGGCGAGCCGCGATCGTGTTGCGCAAATGCTCGAGCGCGCGGGTGAATTCGCCGGACGTATCTGCTTCCGGCCCGTCTAGCAGCGATCCGCTCTCGAAGCACGATGCCGCACCGGTGTGGCACGCCGGTCCGCTCGGGACCACGCGATAGAGCAAAGCATCGCTATCGCAGTCGTAGGCGACCTGCGCGACCTGCTGGGTGTAGCCCGACGTTTCACCCTTTTTCCAGAGCCTCGCGCGAGAGCGGCTATAAAGGTAGGTCGTGCGCTCCGCGATGGTTCGCTCGAGCGCTTCGCGGTTCGCGTAGGCCAGCGTCAGCACGGTGCCGTTGCGAGCGTCTTGGATCACGACCGGCAGGAGGCCGTCGCGACCCCAGGCCAGATCATCGATCGACATGAGCCGGTGCTACGAGGGGACGCACGCGAATTCCGCGTTTCGCCAGCTCGCTCTTGAGCGTGCCGATGTCCAGCTCGCCGAAATGAAAGAGCGACGCCGCGAGCGCGGCATCCGCTTCGGCTTCGCCAAAGACCGCTGCGAAGTCCGCGGCGCTGCCGGCTCCTCCCGAGGCGATGACCGGTACGTCGACCACCTCGCGAACGCTGCGCGTCAAATCCAAATCGAAACCGGACCTCGTGCCGTCACGATCGATGCTCGTCACGAGGATCTCCCCTGCTCCGAGATCCGCGGCTTCGCGCGCCCAAGAGACGGCGTCGAGCCCGGTCGGCCGCCGGCCGCCGTCGATGTAGACTTCCCAACGCTCGCGTTCCGCGTCGCGCTTCGCGTCGATCGCCAGCACGAGGCACTGGCTTCCGAACTCCGCGGCTGCTTCCCGCAGTATCAGCGGAGCGCGCACCGCCGCGCTGTTGATCGAAACCTTGTCGCATCCGGCACGCAGCAATTCGCGCACGTCCTCGGCGTTTCGGACGCCGCCCCCGACCGAAAACGGGATCGTCAGTTCGGCCGCAACCGCGCGCACGAGTTCGAGCAGCGCGCGGCGTCCCTCGACCGTCGCCATGATATCGAGAAAGACCAGCTCGTCCGCGCCGCTCGCTTCGTAGCGGCGCGCCAGTTCGACGGCGTCGCCGGCGTCGGCTAGGTCGACGAAACGCACGCCCTTGACGACTCTGCCGGCCCGCACGTCGAGACACGGAATGATCCGCCGGGCGAGAACGTCAGCCCTCGCTTCCGCGGAGAGGTAACGGACTGGAGGCGACGCCCAGATTCGAACTGGGGAATGGAGCTTTTGCAGAGCTCTGCCTTACCACTTGGCTACGTCGCCGATCCGTGAGCGGGTGGCGGGAATCGAACCCGCGCGTCAACCTTGGGAAGGTCGCAGGCTACCATTACATCACACCCGCCCGCTGCACGCCGAGGGGTCGGGGTTCTCGCCTAGCGCGAAGCCTCCCCCCTCCGGCGAAACACCGGAACTCTGGCAATTAGAACGGCGTTCTGGACCGTAATGAAGCATTCGCTCTTTCAAGCCGCAGTGACGCTGCTGCTGCTTACGCTCTCGCTGCGCGCCGCGCCACTCGCCGCGCAGCCCGCCGCAGCGGTTTTCGCGATCGATCCCGGGCATTCGAGCGCGGAGTTCAAAGTGCAGCACCTCGTCGTCTCGAACGTCCGCGGAACGATCCCGATTACCGAGGGAATCGTGAACATCGTGCCCGGCGCAACGCTCCCGAACAGCATCAGCGCGACGCTCGACGCGAGCGGACTCAACACCCAGAATACCGACCGCGACAGCGACCTGCGGAGTCCCGATTGGTTCGACGTGTCCAAGTACCCGACGATCGTTTTTAAGAGTACCAAGGTTGCAGCCGGCAGTTCGGGCGATTTCAAGGTGACCGGTGACCTCACGCTGCACGGTGTAACGAAGAGCGTCGTCTTGGACTGCAGCACGGTGGGTACGACGGTCGATGGGCGCGGACATCGCAGGATCGGCTTTTCGGCGACCACGGCGCTCGACCGCCGCGACTTTGGGATGAACTTCATGAAGGCGACGCCTGGTGGAAACTTGATCGCGGGCACGAGCGTCGCGATCTCGCTCGAGATCGAGGTCGTCGAGCGCTGAACGCGACCCCTTGGACCGCGCTTCTGCGAGCCGTCGCGTGTGCGGCGGCCTTTAGCGTCGCACTGCAGGCGGTCGCGGTGGGCGACGAACCGGCCGCTCCGCCGGGAGCGCCGACCCCGATTCCGATCGTCGTGTCGCCGCCGGCGCTGGTACTGGCGCCCGGCGACGTCGCCCGAGCGGCCGTCCGCGCGCCTGCCGGAGGGGCATTCGGCATACTGAGCGACGGTTGCGCCGGCATTGCGGTTCCGGTCGCGCTGCCCGACGCTCTCAAGGTCAACGGCCTCGCTCCGGGTCGCTGCACGATAACGCTGACGGCCGCGGGCGGAGTGATCGCGCGGGTCGCCGTCGAGGTCGGAACGACCTTGGGGCCCATCGCTCTCGCCGGAGCGAGGACGCCCGTCGAGTTGAGCCGCGCCGGCGCGATCCTGGCCCACGGGACCGCGGTGACCGTTCATGTTTCCCAGGGCCCCTACGCCGGGCCGTTTTCCGTCGACGGTAACTGCAAAGGAATTGCGGCGATCACGGGACTCGGGAACTGGCTGACCGTCGTCGCGCTCGAGCCGGGGACGTGCGCCGCGCAAATCGTCGGCTTGGCGGGCCGGAGGGCGGCGTTCGCGATCACCGTGGAACCCTCTCCGGAAGTGAGACCCTAAGGGTCTCCAACGCCTACTACAGTGCCTTAACTTTCGCCCGGGTCGAATCCGCGCGCGAGTTTATCGAGCAGCGCGACCAGCTGCCGCTTCTCCGATTGCGTCAGCGATTTCGTTGCGGCTTTGCTTCGTCCGAAGTATCCGGGGAGCATCGAATTCAAAATGCGCTTGCCCGCTCGTGCGAGCGAGATGTACGAAACGCGGCGGTCCTCGGTGCTGGCGCGGCGTTCGATATAGCCGTCGCGCTCGAGACCGGCCACGAGACCCGTCACGTTGGCTTGAGTCGTTCCGAGATAGCGGCGGAGGTCGGAGAGGGAGATGGGTTTCCCCTCAGCCTGCAAAACGATCAGGACACCGAATTTCTGGGGCGTGAGGTCGGCATCCAAGAACCAGGAGCCCAGCGCGTTTTCGACGTGCTGGGCGGCGATGCGCAAGGTTAGGATAGCTCGCATCGAAGCTGCATCGAATTCGGGATAGCGCTTGCGATGGCCGCTAAAGTGGTACTCGGGCCAGCCGACGGACTCTTCTCCCGCGCTATTGTCGCCGTCTCTCATGCAGGTATGCTATCACACGCGGCGACTGAGCGTCGCTTACATTATTAAGGAGTTTAGGGTGAAGGAATTTTTCTTGGCACTGGGTATGGCCGCCGCGCTCGTAGCACCCGCCCTTCCGTCGAAGGCCGACCAAACGGCGACGGTCATCAAGAAGGGCACCGAGATCGACGGCGTGCTGATGCAGACGCTCAGTTCGAAGACGAATCACGACGGCGACAAATTCACACTTTCGCCGAAAGACGGCTTCTGGCACAAGAATCCGCCTCAGCTCAAAGGCGGCACGATCGAAGGCCACTTGGAAAACGTAACCCCGGCCGGTCCCACGCACAAAGCAACGATGACGGTGATCGTCGACGACGTCCGCCTTGCCGACGGTCACACCGTGCCCCTGCCTGTTAAGCTCGTCTCGTTCACCGTGTTCGAACCGGCAACGCACCACATTCGCGACGCCGGCATCATCATCGGCGGGGCCGTCGCCGGACATATGATGGCGGGCAAGAGTCACGGCGGTCTAGCCGGCGCCGCGGCCGGGGTCGCGCTGGTCTCCACGCTCAAGAGCGATATCATCGCCAAAGCTGGTACGGTCGTCAAACTCAAGCTAACGGAAAATCTCGACACTGCTGCTTAGTCCGTGAGCTAGTCAGCGCTCTGGCATTAGAGGAGATCGAATGGCCTTCAAAGTCACTTGCCCGCTGTGCGGCGAAGTTCTCATCGCCGGCGACGAAGATGCCCTGGTCGTAGCGGCTGATGCACACGGCGACGACAAACACGGCATGCGAGCGCCACGCGAAATGATTCTCTCCAACGCCGAGGAGTACTAGGCCGGCGCTCGCCCGGTATCTCGCATGAGCACCGCGCAGTTTCCGGACGAACAACTCGACGGCGCATTCGTGCGCCAAGCCGACGCCTTCACCGGCTGGGTCAAGGCCGACGCGAATTCAGAATTTCCCGCCGAATCCGGGCGTTACCACCTGTACGTTTCGTTCGCGTGTCCGTGGGCGCATCGCACGATCATCGTACGGATGCTCAAAGGCCTCGAAGAAGCCATCGGCATGACGGTCGTCGATCCGATTCGGGACGATCTCGGCTGGGCGTTTCGCGAAGGTCCGGGCTCCTCGAGCGACCCGGTCAACGGCTTCCGCTATCTGTCCGAAGCCTACCGCGACACGGATCCGAACTACGTGGGTCGAGTGACCGTGCCGGTCCTTTGGGACAAGAAGACGAGTCGCATCGTCAGCAACAACGACGACGATATCATGCGGATGCTCGAAATCGAGTTCGACGCCTTCGCGAAGCGCGACATCGACCTCTTCCCCCGTGTGCTGGCTGGGCAAATCGACGCCCTCAACGCAACGATTTACGAGGCCGTCAACAACGGCGTCTACCGCGCCGGCTTCGCGACCTCGCAACGCGTCTACGAAGCGGCGGCCTATCGGGTTTTCGAGGAACTCGACCGCCTGGAAGCCCGTTTAGGCTCGAGCCGCTTCCTGTTCGGTGCCTCGCCCGTGGAAACCGATTGGCGCCTGTTCGTCACGCTGATTCGGTTCGACGCGGTGTACGTGGGGCATTTCAAGTGTAACCTGCGACGCATCGTCGACTATCCGAATTTGTGGGGCTACTTGCGCGACCTTTACCAATTCCGCAACGTGGGTGACACGGTCAACCTCGATCACATCAAACGTCATTACTACGTCACTCACGACGACATCAACCCGACACGCATCGTACCGGTCGGTCCGGAGCTCGACCTCTCGTCGCCGCACGGTCGGGAAGCGCTCTGGCCCGCTTTAGCCGCCGTCGACGCTAGCGGACGGCCAGCAAAACCCACGTGACGACGAAGCCCATGATCGCGATCGTTCCGGCGATGAACACGGCGGCCTCGTCGGGCAGCGTCGCGTTAGCGCCGTCGCGAAGCGCCCGCGCGGTGGCGATGTAACGATACGCTCCGTAGGCCGCGCAGGCCACGCCGACGAGAGCCATGATCGTTCCGAATATCGTCGACATCGTCGGTGCCGCCTCTGTGACGTGCGCGACGACGGCGATTTCGCGCGTGAAGAGCGCGAAGCGTGCGATGACGAAACCGAACGCGATGAACGCCAACGCGGTTCGCACGTAGGCTAGGAACGTTCGCTCGTTCGCCAATGTGTCGGCAGGGCGTGATTGGTTCATCGAGTTCGATCTAGCGCGCTTTAGGCCGTCCATCGCCGGCCGCCGAAGCGGTTAGAGGATGCCGGCCGTCTCCGGAGCGCGTGTGGGAACCTCGTCGGTCCTCGCACGGCTCGCACCGTCTTGGTTCCAGTTGAGAACCTTCGCGACCATCGCAGCCCGGTTTCTGGAAGCCGTCTTACTCAAGAGGCTTTTCAGATACCCCTGCGCGGTATATTCGGAGATCGTTAACGCCCGAGCGATTTCCGCGGCCCCTGCGCCCTCGAGCACGAGAGCCAGAACCTGCGCCTGACGCTTGGTGAGCGAGAAGCGGCCCGCCGCGCGCGAAATGCTGTTGCAGTCGCGATCCGCCTCCACGATTATGCCGAACGCCTTCTCCTCGGATCCGAAGAGCGGCGAAATCCGAATTGTATGCTTCTCGCCCAAGAGAATTATGCGACGTTCGTCGGAGTTGCCCGAAACGAGTTCGTCGATCATCGAGGCGACCCGCGCCCGAATGTCCGGACGTAACGAACCGTCGTCGTCAAGCATCAGCGCCTTGGTTTGCGCCGACAGCCCGCCGTCCCAGAAGTGGAATTTCACGCGACAGAGCGCATCGATAACGATGAGCCCGAGATAGTCAGAACTCGATTCTCTACGACGGTCGATCATGAGATTCGACCGCGGCGCTTCGATAGGTCGCTGGAACAAGGAAAACCATCTTTCGCTCAACCCGAGGGAACGGCAAAGAAGACCTTAGTAGGCGCTGCGACGACGACGCCGGTTGGGAGACGAGGGTAAAAGGAACCGCCGTCGACACCCTGGGCTAGCGTCTGCCGTTAACGTTAACAGAATGTGCGCGACATCACCACACAATTGTGCATTTTCGGCATCACACAAACGTCACACTTTGCAGGACCTCCTGGGCCGGGAGGACTTCCTTGGGTGCATGGCGACTGATCTGACGCTTAATTGTTCGCTGTCCGAAGCGACGGCGCCACCCGGGAACCCTCGACCGGAAGAGGCCCTGAGGCCCGCAGGCCCCACGACCGACGAGCGCGACAGCCGTGCGTCTCGCGGAGCCCGACGGGCAGACCCGGGATCGGCGACTGCCGTTGCTCTCGGACGCGGGCATCGGCTGCCGACGCATCGATGCGCCCGCAACACCTCGACCTGGCCTTCGGTCCGCTTCAGGCTTCATGAAATCGTTAAGATCCGCGTGAAGAGCGCATCGTGTGTCTTATCGCTTGCGGGAGCGCGCCGGCCAGCCGTGACCGCTTCCGTACCCTTAGGCGGTGTCAGCTAGCGTCGAGTCTCAGTCGCTGCAAGAATTCGTTTGCTCATGAACTAATTGTCGCGCACTCGCGCGCCGTCTGAATCACCGTACTTTTTGGTAAGAATTGTCAGTTCGTATCCAGCGATTGCTTGCCTGGGCAGCGTTGCTCGTCACGTATTTGTTGTTCGATGCGAAGGAAAGGCGGTGTGCTCTGTCACAGATGGATTTTAACGAGGTTCGAGTTCATGTTTGCCTCGAAGACTGTCGCGCTAAGCGTATCTGTAAGTGGCAGTCTTTATGTTGCGATATACCCCCGCCACTTCGCGCTTGTGGGAAGTTATCCGATTCGCTTGAATCCACGTGTCGCGCTGCGTTCGATTATTCACGAGCAGTATCGGAAAGCGTTACGCATAGGGCGAACGTTCGTACGTCCGATCCTTCTCTTTGGATTCGGCGCCATGGTCACGTTTGCGGGATGCAGTGGCGGCGCTTCGAACACGACACTGCCTGCAGCCGGGAGCCGACCGGGCACACCGGGCGAACAGACGCCGCCCGGCGCTACGCCGCTGCCCGGAAGTTCCGCAACGCCGGGACCGGGCGGATCTTCGCTCCCGCTCACGTACAACGCTACAAAGGCCTGCATCAATCACGTCAGCTTTACGAATACCGTGTTACCGGCGAATGAAGGCGAATTCGGAACGAGCGGACTCGACCGATCGTTCTGGGGCGGTATCAAGACTCGCACGCACCCGCCAACAGCGACCTGGGGACCAGGCTTCTACCCGTCTTGGGGACGCCATCAGTACGACACGTACATGGGCGACAACTCGGACGGAACTGGGTACGATCCATTCGCGGTCGTCGCCGACGGCGCTGTGTCCGGATCTCCCAAGGCCCTCCGCATCGAAGCCATGCCCATGCCGTCGCCCATTGCGACGTCGCTCACCGTCATGGCGAACGATCAGTGGATAGTCGCGAGTGCTGAGTCGGCCTTCTCGGTTCCGAGTGAGGGTGGCTCCCTAACGCTGAACGTGAACAACGTGAACAGCGCTCAGAACGGTTGGAAAGTCGGCATAGGGTATCAGGGCGCGCCGATAACCTTTGTCGGCACCTTGACTTCGGGCGGCGCAACGACGTCCGGCAACGGAACGGGCGGCTCGAACCCGTGGACCATCTCCAACGTCCACATCTATTCCGGCACCACCGGGACGACGATTACGCCTGGTTCGAACGACGAAGGCGGCTTGCGGGCCTACTCCTTCCCGCAGTTTTATAGTGGAACTCTCGACGCGAACGTCAATCAGCAGTATGGATTCTTCGTGGCACGCGTGCGCTTGCCGCAGCCGTTGCCGGACCTCTCCCCTGCGTGGTGGATGCTGGAAACGGGCGGAGTCGGCACGAACGGCGGTCAACTGCTGCGCAGCGAATGGGACATCGAAGAGCAGTTCGGCGCGGTCTACAGTTACGAACTCAACGCCGGCAACATCCTGTGGAACTCGGGCGGCCCCGGCATAGCCTACGGTTGCGGACTCAGCTGCCCGGCCGGCAATAATACGACGGGCGCAGGGGCGACGGGAGTTTACCCTTGGCTATCGACCTCGGGCAGCAACTTCAACTCGAGCTATCACGACTACGGCGTACTGGTTCAGTCCGGCGGCCCGGCCTTCCCCACGAACTACTCGGGCGGTGCGGGCGGCGTCTACGTGGAGAACGGGTCGCCTTGGTCGGGTACGACGTTCTTCCTCGATGGGTATCCGATCCCCGGACATATCGGCCAGCCCAATCTGACGCAAGGGTCGCCGGATAAGGAACTCATGATGATGTTCCAGGTGGGCATCCCCGGTTCGTGGCTCGATCCGAGTTCGCAGGCGTTCTCGAATCCGTGGCCCCAGTACATGTACGTTCAGTGGATCCGGGCCTACGCACCGACTTCCAGTTCGTGCTAGTGTTTCGTTGCATCATTGATAGCAATTACGAGGATCGCGAAAGCGCGAGAGCCGCGCAGGCACCGGCGTACTCGGATTTGGTTTACCAGCCCATGCTCGAGGTGATGGAGTATCTGCGTTAAGAGGCTCTTTTCGCTCGAAGATTAAGGCCCCGCCGACGGATTTCGGCTCCCCGTACTGCTTCCCCATTTCTCGCCTTGCGAGATCGATCACGCGAAACCACGGCACGAACAAATCCGGTCGCACGTCTCCCCTGTCTAAGGTAGACCCCGTGGCGAACCCTGCGATCGAATAGAAATGCGGCTCGAGATCGAGCCGCGTACTCGGAACCTGCAGCACGACGATCCTCGGCGGGCAGCGAAAAATTGCTCTCACTTCTCGCGACACGTTGACTGCACTGATGCGCAGGCCATACTGGTTGGTTAGAAAATAGCTGAAACCGTAGCGAGTTGGAATCGTTGCGCCCGATAACGCATACTCGAACGCAGATTCAGGGCTCACGATAAAGACGCAGTCGGCCGATCCAACTCTGCCCCTGAGGTATTCGACGATGGTGCCCACCCGATCTTCATACTTTGGATCGCTGCTTTCGCGGTGAGCCACAATCTCGTACGCGAGATAGAGGGGCTTGGCGACCTGAAACGCGGCGATCGCTGCAAGCGATATACCGACTACCCGTCGCCGCATCGCCCGGCCCTCGCAAAGTCTATCGATGCCGCCCACCAGCACGATTGATCCTAACACTAAGAGCGGCTCGATCAGTGGTAGGATCCAGTGCGACTCATAGACTCCGAGGGACAGCGCGCCCAGACTGTCTATCGTAAACCATAGCAATGAGATCAACACTGCACGTCCGAGGACCGTGTCCTTCGGGGCCGCAAAACGCAGATACAACGGGGATAGAAGCGCGAGCTCTAAGAGCGGAAAGAGCGTCACCAGCGCTCTTAGAAACCTCGCGAAATTCTCCCGCGTTGAAAACCCCAGGCCGGCGCGCCGGATGTTCGCTTCGATAGAAGACCGGTATAGGTCATCCAAATGCCCGGTAATTGAGAACCACAACGGCACGAGCGAGATTGGGAATGCAATCCCTGCGATGAAAATCGAAACGTTTCTCAAGATCAATTCGCGCGAACTAAACAAGCCGATCGCTACGAGTGCAGCGATGACGTCATAGATCACCGACTCTTTGATGCACATTCCCAGGCCGAGCAGTAGTCCCGCCGTCGCATATCGTGCCCAAGACCCGTTCTCCGCGCGGCCCTTCACCGGCCAAACGAGCGCGAGCCCGCCGGCAACGAGTGGCATGAAAAAGATCTCGGTATTCGCCTCTAATCCACTCAGATGCGACGTGAACAGCACGTACCCCCAAGCAGCAATGAACGCCATGTTCCGCCGCCCTCCCGTCGCGGAGGTTGTCAGCTTGTACATCGCATATGCGCCGGCCGCAATGGCCACGCAAGAGGCGATGCGCAACGCACGCGGCGTCTCTCCGAATATTGTCAGAGCGACGGCGAAGAGGAGGTAGATACCCGGGGGCTTATTGTCGAACGTGTGCGTGTATGGAGCATATCCGCGCAACATGTCGTGTGCCATCAAGAAATAAAGGCTCTCGTCGAGTCCCACCGAGGAATAGAAAAATGACGGCGAGCGCAAGATTATAATCGCCAAGCCGATAAGCACGATTGCTACAAGGACCGGGGTCTTTGTGCTGGTGACTGAAGCGGATGGCTCGTCTTTTGGGGCAGATCGTGAGTCTTGCAAGCTGACTAATAATGCCGGAAGCCTCCGAGGTTCCTACCTAGGCCCCTCTCGGCAACCTCGTAAGGACTTACGCACGCGCTTAGGTCGATCGTAGGCGCGGTACGCGTACCCTAGTGTTTGGTTGCATGTTTGACAGTGATTATGCTTGTAATGGTGCTGTGTCGAGTCGCTCCTTTGATCGAGTTGACCGCAGATGTGCGCGTTGCGTTGCGTAAGTTGGTGCAATCGTCTTCCGCGGAACGTCGCCATCGCGCACTGGCGGACTCCGCCGCGGCACGAACTTTGGCGATGTAACACGCGACGCCAATGTGGTGGAACGAGGTGCCCACAAGCGCCTCACGCAGAAGTTTCGGCTGCGCTCCCGCTTGTGACGCGATCATCGGGCCGCACTTCCAAGCGCCGGCGTCGATTCGGCCGCACGTACCGCCATCGCAATGGCCGCGTCGCGCACTTCGGGAGCGGTCGCCGTATAACCCTCGATCGAGAAGGCGATATCGTCGTCTCGGAGTTTTTCCATGAAGGCCGGCAGATCGGCTGCCGCCAGCGGTCCCGGGCCCCAGTACGTATGACACCAAGAGCGCTCGTCGATCCAAACTCGGGCCGCCTCGCGTCCGAGCACTTTATCGACGAAAAGCCCGTACGTCAGATATTCGGACACCGATCGTGCACGCGTGTACGCGACGTGCCATGGAACCCCCGTCACGTGCTCGATCCGCTTGCACACTTCGAGCACGACAAGCCGGTTCCAACTGATCACGTTGCCCACGTAGTCTGCCATCGGGATCGATTCGGGCGTTACGCCGAGAAGCCGCGAAACGTTGCGATTCCACTTCACGTGCTGCATGCCGGCCACGACTCCGTTCGGAAGCCGGTACATGCGCGTCATTCCTTCGCGGGTGAAGCGCGTGGGATCGACCGGCCGGATGAACCGAACGTCGGAATCGACGTTGACGAGAACGTCTTCGTCGGCAAAGGATGCCGCGGAAAGTTTAACGAGCTGCTGAACGAGCCAGCCGAGGGCCGGACGCAGCGCCGGAGTCGAGAACCACCAACGCTTTGTAAACTCGAGCTTGAAATACCCGGGCGGAATCACGTCCTCAACCGCGGCCACGACGGTCCGATCGTTCTCGCAGGGGCTTGAACATCGGAATGTCGCGACGATCCACGATCACGTAATGCCTCGTCGGCGCCGGCCAAAAACGCATGATGCTTTCGTTGAGAGCGCGACACATTTGAAAATCTCTCGCGAAACTCGGCGTCACGATTGCGATCCGTGCACCGCCTGCCGATTCAGTCATCCAGTGTCTCCTCCAGAACGAGCGCAAGCTCTCCGATTCGCTCGTTGAGTCCGGCGACGTGACCGCCGCCCATCGGCACGATCCGGACGGAGCGGGCCACAGCGCCCCAGCCGGCCGTCGGATCATCCTCTACCATTTCTTGATCTTCCGCCCAGACAAGCGTCACCTCACCATCGTACGGCCGTGGGTGATACGAGAACCCCGCAGCGATGTGTCTGAAAGAATTCTCCGTCTCGCGCTTCCCGCGCCGTTGCGCAAAAGGCTCGGAGGGTGCGAGGGCTGCCACGTCCTCGCGATTTCGTCCGAAGCGCACCGCACGAACGGCATATCGAAGTAACTTGGCAAAGGCCGCGGGGCCCGACACGCTCGCCGCATGAACCCGAGCTAGGTTGTAGCAAAGCCGATCGCGGAGTTTCGGCGAAAGCGCAGCATTGGTCGCGATGCGCCGCAGGAGACCGTCGAGGACCGGGATCGAACGAGTGGGCATCGGGGACGCGTTGATGAGCACGAGGCGATCGACCTCATCGCCTTGCGTCGTGAGAATCCGCGCCGTCTCGTACGCGACGAGTCCGCTGACACAGAAACCACCCAACCGGTACGGTCCCTGTGGCTGAATCGCTCGGATGCGCGCCGCATAGTCGGCCGCCATCGCCTCGATCGTATCGAGCAGCGGCAACCCGGCCGTACCGTGCGGAGCGACCGCGTGGACCGGCTGATCGGGTCCGAGTGCCGCTGCCAATCTACGGCAGTATATGCCGTTCGCAAAAAGATCGCCGTGCATAAAGGCGAGCGGGCGCCGCCGGCCCTCCGCGATTCAAGGTCAAAATCGGAATCTCGTCCGGCGAACTCCGAGCGGGAGCTGCAAGCGCGTCGACGTACTCCGCAATCGACGCGATCGTGGCGCGCTCGAAGAGCGTGCGCAGTTCGAGTTTGACCCCGAACGTTTGCTCGACGCGCGCAACGAAGCGAAGCGCCAGCAAGGAGTGAAAGCCGAAGGAAAAGACATCCTCCTCGCGCCCGATGTTGGCTTGCGGGAGCAACTCCGAAAACAATCCGGCTACTTTCGCCTCGGTTTCCGTGCGGTAGCTCTCGCCCGAGGAGGGGACGGCATCCCTGGATGGCGCTGGCAGCGCGCGCCGGTCGACCTTGCCGTTTTCCGTTTGGGGCAACTCGGTCAAAACGACGATCTGGGACGGCTGCATGAACGCCGGTAGCCGGCTCTCCAACCACTTCCGAAGCTCGCTCTCCTCGACGTTCGCAAGTCCCGAGCGCGGCACGGCGTAAGCCCAAACGACCTTGTCGCCCGAGGCATCCCGGCCCACGACGGCGACGCTTTGCTCGATATCCGGATGCGACGCGAGCGCCGCTTCGATTTCTCCTAGTTCGACCCGGTAGCCCCGAATCTTCACCTGTTCGTCGGAACGGCCGAGAAATTCGAGCACGCCGCTGCTGCGAAAGCGTACGCGGTCGCCGGTGCGATACAGGCGAGCGGTGCGTTCGCTCGAGAACGGGTCGGCAATGAAGGAGGGCGCCGCAAGCGCCGGGCGGTTCAGGTATCCGAGAGCAACGCCGTCACCTCCGACGCACAACTCGCCGGGCACGCCGACCGGAGTCGGGTTCAACCTCGCGTCGAGGACGTACGCACTCGAATTGGCGATCGGCCGGCCGATCGGAATGCTCGACATCTCGAAATCTTGCTCGCATATTGCGTGCGTCGTGCTGAAGGTCGTATTTTCAGTCGGTCCGTACCCGTTGAGCAAACGACAGGCCGGAAACGCGTCGAGAAAGCGCTTCGCATGAAGCGGTGAGGTCACGTCGCCGCCGGTCAGGACGCAGCGTAACGACCGCGGGCGCGCTTCGGGACTGTCAACGAAGCGCGTAAAGAGCGCAGCAGTGAGCCAAAGGAGCGTGATGCCGAAACGGTCGATCGTCGACGCCAGCTCTTCCATCGTTTGAAGCCCCGGCGGAGGGATCGCGAGTCGCGCACCGTTGAGCAGCGGACCCCAAACCTCGAAGGTCGAGGCGTCGAAGGCGAGCGGGGCGTAGGAAAGGACCGTATCGGACGGCATGAATTCGATGTAGTTGGTCTTCCGGACGAGACGGACGATGGCGCGGTGCGGGATCGTCGTCCCTTTCGGTTCACCGGTCGAACCCGAGGTGTACATGACGTAGGCCGGCGACTCCGCGCCGAGCCCGACATCGAGCGCCTCCGCTGACTGTGCAGCGATCGCGCCGGCATCGCGCTCGAGGTCGATCAACGTGACGTCCGCTCCTCCGAAGCGCTGCGCGCTCGGGCCCTCGCTCACGACGACGCGCACACCCGCATCCGCAAGAATGAACTGCAAACGGCGTTCCGGATAGGCCGGGTCGAGCGGCACGTAGATGCCGCCGGCCTTCAAGATACCGATGAGGGCAAAAGGAACCCGCGCCGAACGCTCGAGCGCGACGGCGACCGGCGTTCCGCGCGCGACACCTCGATCGCGAAGATATCTCGCAAAGCGGTTCGAGCGTTCGTCGAGCTCCGCGTACGTGACCGAACCGCTCGTTTCGACCAAGGCCGCCGCAAACGGCGTTTGCTCGGCTTGACGTGCGAACAGTTGCGGCACCGTCGCGTCCCGCTCGTACGCGCTCCTAGGGCCCCGGCCCAGCGCGAGAACCTGCTCTCGCTCCTCGTCGCTCATCATCGGGACGTCGGAGATTCGCTGTGCCGGGTCGGCCGACAAGCGCTGCAGCAACGCCGCAAAGCGCGCGATCATCGCGTCGACCGTAGGCCGCTCGAAGAGATCGCTGTTGTATTCGCACGACGCCCGCCAGCCTTCGGGTCGCTCCACCATGAAGAAGTTGAGATCGTAGATCGGACCGGCCGAGCGTGACGGCATGTCGACCAATTTGAAACTGCCGTACGTGTCGTTCTTGATAAACGAACGTTGGAAGATGAAATTCACCGAAAACAGGATGTTCCGGCTGAAGTCGCGCTTGGGATTGACGATCTCGATGATCTGTTCGAGGGGCACGTGCCGCAATTCGAAGGCATCGGTCACGGTATCGCGCGTGCGCTCGAGTAGCTCGGTGAAGCTGGGGTTTCCGGAGACGTCCGTACGCAACGGCACGGTGTTGACGAACGTGCCGACGAGATCTTCGAATGCACTGTCGTCACGCCCGGCGATTTGCGTCCCGACCAGGATGTCATCTTCGCCGCTGTACCGGTGCAACAGCACGAGCAGCGCCGCAAATGCGGTCATGAACAGCGTGCAACCGTGGCTCCGAGCAAGAGCTGCGACGGAGTCCGTCAAGTCTCGCTCCAGCAGTTGCGTGGCGATTTCGCTGTTCGTCGTCTGAATCGGCGGACGCCGTTTATCGGTCAAGATTTCGAACTGGGGGAGATTGTCTAGCCGTTGCTTCAGCGTCTCGCGTTCTACGGCGAGTGCGGAGGGATCGGCGAGCCAGTCCTGCTCCCATTCCGCGAAGTCCGCATACGTCGCTTCGAGCGGTGCAAGCGATGGAACCCGGCCGGCCTGCAAATCGACGCAGATCAAACCTAATTCGCGAGCCAGAACCCCCACCGACCAGCCGTCGCACACCGTGTGGTGCGCGGTGACGAGCAGCACCGACACCCGTTCGCGCACGCGCACATGCGTGACCCGGAGCAGCGGAGCGCGGCTCACGTCGAAGGTTTTGTGCGCCTCGAGTAGCGCGATGCGGTCCGCTTCTTGGAACGCTTCCCGCTCCGCCAACGCCGTGAGGTCGACGATCGGGATGTGCAGCGAGACCGAAGGCTCGATCACCTGGAGCGGTTCGCCTTGGTGGTTTTCGAAATACGTCCGGAGCGTTTCGTGACGCGCAACGAGCAGGCGCCACGCTTCGGTGATGTGCGCGTGCGAAACCTCGCCCTCGAGGCGCCAGCGTACTGCTACGTTGAGAGCCGGGTTGCCGGGCTGAATCTGCTCCTCAAACCAGAAGCGCTTCTGCGATTGCGAGCAACGCACTCGGCGCGTCGCGACCGCCTCGCCCGCAGGGGCAGATTCCTTGGGGTCGCCCTCATTTTGCGAGCGACTCTTCACGCCGGCATTTTTCTCACCGGCCTGCGGTAGCCCCGGCCTTGCGGGACCCGAACGGCTTGTGGGTCGAGGTCTGCGGCGTCGAGGCTTCCGGATTTTCGTCGAGATGGCGGGCTAGAGCCGACAGGGTGCGATGTTTGAGCAACTGCTTCGCGGCAACGGCGAGGCCGCTTTGGTTCGCGCGTGCCGTGATTTGGAAAAGCTGAATCGAATCGCCGCCGAGCGCGAGAAAATCGTCGTCCCGTCCAACCCGCTCGAGATGCAAAACGTTCGCCCAGATCTCCGCCAACGCGATCTCCGTCGCCGTAGCGGGCGCACGGAACTCCGCCGGCAGCGCCCCCGCCTCGGGAGCGGGGAGCGCGGCGCGATCCGTTTTCCCCGCGACGGTCAAAGGCATGCGATCCAACGCGATCCACTGCACGGGGAGCATGTACTCGGGAAGATTTTCGGCGACGAGCGCGCGCAGTGCGCCCTCGTCAGGCCCGCCCGGTCTATGCACGTAGTAGCACGTCAGGCGCCTATCGCCGGGGACGTCCTCGCGCACGACGACCGTCGCTGCGGCAACGCCGCCGCCCAGAATGACCGACTCGATCTCGCCCGGTTCGATGCGATAGCCGCGCAGCTTCACCTGATGATCGAGGCGCCCGAGGATTTGGATCCGACCGTCCGGCAACACGCGCGCTGCGTCGCCCGTGCGGTACATGCGGCCGTCGCCGAACGGATTGTCCACGAAGCTCGCCGCCGTCAACTCGGGACGGCCGACGTATCCGAGCGCGACTCCCTCGCCGGCGATGTGCAAGTGTCCCGGGATCCCGACCGGAACGGGCTGATCGTTGCGATCGAGCAGATAGAACTGGGTGTTCGCGATCGGCGTCCCGACCGTTATCGGTGCACCGGCCTCTAGCTTCACGCACGAAGACCAAATCGTCGTCTCAGTCGGCCCGTAAACGTTCCAGAGCGTCCCGCCGCCCGCGAGCAAACGCTGGGCCAGCTCGAACGAAAGCGCTTCTCCGCCACAGAGCATCGTGAAGCCGGCGCGCGAGCGCCAGCCCGCCTCAAGCAGCATCGTCCAAAGCGCCGGCGTCGCCTGCATCGCCCTCGCCTTTGAGGCTTGCAGCAGTTGCACGAGCGCGAACGGGTCCGCGACCTGTTCGCGCGAGGCAACGCGAACCGTTGCCCCTGCGATCAACGGAAGGAACAGTTCCAAACCCGCGATATCGAACGAAACGGTCGTTACAGCCAAGAGCTCGTCAGCGCGGCCGAGTCCGAGCGTTCGGGCGAAAGACGTCAGAACGTTGACGACGCTGCGATGCGTCACCGCCACACCTTTCGGCGTCCCGGTCGATCCGGAGGTGTAGATGACGTAGGCCGCCTCGTCCGGCTTGACGACAGCCGAAGGCGGCGAATCGGGGAGATCGTCGGCCGCCAAGAGTTCGCGCATATCGACGACCGTCATGCCGGCGGGTATCATAGCCGGATCGGCCGATCCGTCGCTCAAGATCGCCGTAACGCCCGCATCTTCAACGATGCGCCGCAGACGAGCAGCCGGGTGCGCCGGGTCGAGCGGCACGTAACTGCAGCCGGCCTTGAGCGTTCCAAGAAGAGCGACCGTCAAATCCAACGAGCGTTCGACGCAAACCGCGACTCGTTGCCCCGGCGCTCCAATTCTTGCGAGCAGGTGATTCGCCGTTTGGTTCGCACGCCTCTGGAGCTGCGCGTAGGTGAGCACCTCATCCGCGAAGCGCAACGCGGGCTCGCCGGAATTCTGCGTCGCGGCTCGATCGAAGAGCTCGTGCACCGTCAAGTCGCGAGGGTAGTCACTCAGCGTGTCGTTCAATCGAGCGAGCACGATCCGGTCAGTCTCGGACAGATAAGGGAACGCGGTAACCTTCTGCCCGGCATCGCGTTCGATTTCGCGCAGGATCGTCCGATAGTAAACCAACCAGCGGTCGATCGTTGCCGCGTCGAAAAGATCGCTATTGTAATCGCAATCGATGCGCAAGCCGTCGTCCGACTCGACGACGTTGAAGAAAAGGTCGAAGTTGACGAAAGCCTTCGGGTTCGGCTCGACGCTCGCCGAGAGTGCCTCGAAGGGCAGGTTTTCAGCCAAACGCTCGAGGTTGAATTGGATCTCCGCGAGCGGCGTGCGGTTCGCCTCGCGTTGCGGTCCAAGTTTACGGACGAGCGTGCCGAGCGTGTACTGCTGATGTTCGTATGCATCGAGGACTCGCTGTTTGACTTCCCCTAAGAGCTGCGCGAGCGTCGTCTCTCGATTCCAACGCGCACGCAAGGGCAGGAAGTCGACGCAATGCCCGACCAGGATTTCTTCGTCGAGCAAGGATTGACCGGCCGCCGGTACGCCCACGACGATGTCATTTTGATCGCTCAGCCGTCCGACCAAAACCTCGAAGGCGCCCAGGAGGGTCGCGAAGAGGGTACAACCATGCCTCGCGCCGCTCTTTTTAAGTGCGAGGTAAGCGTCTCGCTCGATGTAGGCCGTGCACGTACCGCCGCGAAACGACTTGAGCGCGGGACGCGGGCGGTCGGCGGGAAGCTCCAGCAGCGGCGGCAATTCGGCAAACTGATCGAGCCAGTAGGCTTCGGTCTTCGCGGCAGCCGCCGGGTCGCGGTGTGCCTGCCCGAGCACGTGCGATGCGAAGCTGAGCGGTTCGGCCAACTTCGGCTCCGCCTTTCGGCGCGTCGCCTCGTAGCTTTCTGCGAGCTCGGAGAGGATCACGTTCATCGACCAGCCGTCGCACACGATGTGGTGCGCGGTGAATACGAAGGCATGCTCGTCGGGGCCCAAACGTGCCAGGCTGCCGCGCACCAAAGGACCGTTGCCGAGATCGAACGGCTTCCGCGCGTCCTCCTCGATGAGTTCGCGCAGTACGGCGCGCCGATCGGCTTCGGAAGCTTCGGAGAAGTCGCGCAGCGTAAAAGCGAAGTCCGCGGCCGGCGCGATGCGCATCGTTTCGCCGGTCGTGCCGAAGGACGCGCGAAGAGCGTCGTGCCGCGCGAGGACGCGATTCCAGGCGATCCCGAAAACCTCCCGGTCGAGCGCGCCGCGCAGGCGCAACGTCACCGATTCGTTGAACGCGCAGGACGCCTCGTCGCTCATCTGCGCCGAGAGCCAGACCTCCGTCTGCTCTTCGCTCAGCGGGACCGCGACCTCGCGCGCAGGCCCGGTTTGGGCCGGTATGGCGCGAGCGCGAAGAATTCCGGCGTCCCCAAGTTCCTCGAGACTCGAAGCGAACGCGGCGACCACTGCCGCGACATCCGCATCGGTGTGCTCGGTCGTGAGGAAACACGGGAAGCCTTCCTGCACGTAGATACCGCGCAAGCGCAGGTGATAGAACAACAAGCCCGCCAGCCGGTCTTCGGCGGCAAGGTTCAAGTAGAACAGGCTTCCATACGTCTCGATGCGCGAAGCGATTCCGCGCCGTTCGAATTCCGCATTGAGCTGTTGCACGAGTCCGGCCGTGCGTCGCCCGAGTGTTTCTTGTAACTCCAGTCCTCGCGCCTCGATATGACGCAAGACCGAAAGTACGGCTGCCATGACGAGCGGATGCCGCACGAAGGTGCCGGCGAAGAATGTCGGCGCCACTTGCGGGAACGAATCGTCACCAAATTCCCACATGCCGCCGTCGAGCGCATCCATGAAACGGGCCTTGCCCGCTAGGATGCCGATCGGCAGACCGCCGCCGACGACCTTGCCGTAGGTTGCGAGGTCGGCACGGATGCCGAAGATCGCCTGCATCCCGCCGGGATGCATGCGGAATCCTGTGACCACTTCGTCGAAGATGAAGGCACTGCCGGATGCTTCGGTAATCGAACGCACTTCGGCGAGGAACTCCGCCGGCCGCAGTGCGGGATGACGGCTCTGGACCGATTCGACGACGACCGCGGCGAGTTCGTTTGCGTGCTCGCGGATCCACGCGAGGCTCTCTGGCGTGCCGTAGGGCAACACCGTCACGTTGGAGACGGCTTCGGATGGAATCCCGAGCGCGATGGGAAGCGAGCGGCGCGACTTGCTCGCGCTCTTGACGAGCACTTCATCGAACTGCCCGTGATACGAACCCTCGAAGACCACGACGCGATCCCGGCCGGTCACCGTGCGGGCCACGCGCAGCGCAGCCATGACCGCCTCCGAGCCGGTGTTACAGAACGTCATCCGCTCGTTGCCGGTGAGCTTGCAGAAGAGCTCGGCGACCTCGCCGGCGAGCTCGGTCTGTGGCCCGATCGCGAAACCGCGCTCCAATTGCGCGGCGACCGCATCAACTACGAAATCCGGCGTGTGACCGAACGCGGTTTGCCCGAAGCCGTTCAAGAGGTCGATATACTCGTTGCCGTCGATGTCCCACAAGCGGGAGCCCTTGGCGCGCACGCAGGTGATCGGGTAGACCATCTCCTTCCACTCGGTCCGAAAACCGGCCGCGACGCGCGGGTCGGCTAAGACGGCGCGATACCGTTGGGTGAGACGCTTCGATTCCGGCGTCCGCGCTACGGTTCGTGCGACGAGATCCGCGATGTGCGCGCGCTGCTCGCCGGTAAGCTCGGCGCCGCCGCCGGCGGCGATGCGAAACGGTTCAAAGCGCGACGGCTGCTCGGCAGCCTTCGTCTCCGCGCCGCGCGCCGCAGGAAGTGAAGACGCGGCAGCGGGCGTTGCGGTTGCCGGCGTTTCGAGACCGAGCGACTGGAGCGCCGTAAGTTGCTCGCGCATCAGCTGCTGCATGGCTTGCAACTGCTGCTGCATGAGCGCTTCGACGGAACCCGCAGCCGGCGCATCCGCGCCGGCCGCGACCCGCGTCGCAGCTTCGGGCGGAAGTTGAGCCCCGATGTATTCGACCAGCGCTTGGACGGAGGGGATGTCGCTAAGCAATTGCCGGAACGTCACCTTCACGCCGAACCGAGCCCCAATTTGCTGGACGGCGCGCCCGAGGAACAACGAATCGAAGCCGAGTTCGAGGAACGTTGCACCGGAGGGTGCACCGCTCAGGTCTTCGCCCGAAAGGTCCTCGAGCAACGCGATCAGCTCGCTCTCGACGCCCGAGGTACGCGACGCAGCGGGCGAGGTTCCATTGACGTGAGCGACGGTCTCGTGCTCCGGGCGAACGGTTTCCGGCGGCGTGGACGGCGGAGCGGACTCTGAGCGTTCAGGCGCTTCCGATGCGACGGCCGGTTCGATCCAATAACGAGTGCGTTCGAACGGATAGGTCGGAAGCGACACGCGCGAGCGCGACGCACCCGCATGAATCGCGTCCCAGTCGAGGCTCGCGCCCTGGGTCCAGAGCCGTCCGAGCATGTCGAGGAGCATCTCGAAGTCCGGTCGCTCGCGCTCGCTGCCGCACATCGAGCGCAGCACGGTAGCGCGGCCTCCCTTTGCCGCTCCCTGCAGAGCGAACGTCGACAATGTCGAACCCGGACCGACCTCGACCAGCGTCTGCACCCCGGCCTCGACGAGCGTTCGCACGGCGTCGGCGAAACGAACCGGTTGACGGCAGTGACGCGCCCAATACGCCGGCGATGAAGCCTCCGCTGCCGCGATCCAGGTGCCCGTCGTAGCCGAAACGTACGGTGAGGAAGGCGCGGCGAAGCGCACCGCCGACATGCGTTGCTCGAATGCTTTGAGCGCCGGATCCATCATCGACGAGTGAAACGCGTGTGAGGTGTGTAAGCGGCGGTTCGCGAGGCCTTCCTGGGTTAAGCGCCGCTCGAGACGCGCGATCGCATCGTTCGCTCCGGAAACCACGGTCATCTCCGGTGCGTTGAAGGCCGCGAAGTCGAGCGACCCGTCGACGAAGGATCGAAGTTCCTCTTCCCCGGCGCGAACCGCGAGCATAGATCCCGGTCGCAGTTGACGGATCAGCCTTCCGCGCTCCGCGACGACGGCGAGCGCATCTTCGAGCGAGAAGACCCCGGCCAAACATGCCGCTACGAATTCGCCGACGCTGTGGCCGACCGTCGCGACAGGTTCGATCCCGTAGCTGCGAATCAACTCAGCCAAAGCGTACTCGACCGCGAAAAGCGCCGGTTGCGCGACCTCCGTCGAGGTAAGCGCGGCGGGATCGCCGTCCCCGTAGAGGACCGCGCTCAGGTCGCGGCCGATTGCCGGTTGCAGGAAATCCGCGCAACGATCGATCGTCGCGCGGAAGCTCGCGACGCGCAAATACAGGTCCCGGCTCATTCCGATATATTGCGCACCTTGGCCGGGGAACATGAACGCAACAGACGCCTTGTAAGCCGAGGCGCGGCCGGTTGCGATGCGCTCCGGGCGTTCGAGTGCGGCGGCGGCCTCGGATGCCGTCGCGGCCGCTACCGCGGCGCGAAACGGAAAGGCACGACGGCCGGACTGCAAGGTGTGGGCGACGTCGTCGAGCCGGACGCCTTGTGGCTCGCGCAAGCGTTCTGCGAGGCGAGCGCGCGCAACCTCGAGGGCCGGCTCGCTGCGCGCGGACAGCACGAGCAACTGCGGCGCTCCGGTCGCTTCGACGACGGCCTCTGACGGCGCCGACTCGAGCGCGAGGTGCACGTTCGTTCCACCGAGGCCGAACGAGCTGACCGCGGCGCGGCGTTGCGGCGCGGCGTTGGGCCATTCGACTGGCTCGCTGTTGACGAAGAACGGTCCGTCCGCAAGATCGATCTCCGGATTGAGCGTCTCGAAGTGCAGCGTCGGCGGGATCCGGCCGGCGCGGATCGCGAGCGCGGCTTTGATCAAGCCGGTCACGCCGGAAGCGACGTCGAGATGTCCGACGTTCGTCTTGAGCGAGCCCAGCGCACAACTCTTGGGAGCACCGCCCGCACCAAAAGCGCGGTTCAGAGCCGCCACCTCGATCGGATCGCCCAGCGGCGTAGCGGTACCGTGACATTCGACGAACCCGATCGTCTGCGGGTCGAATTGCGCCATCGCGTGCGCCGCGCGCATCGCCGCCGCTTGACCCTCGACGCTCGGCGCGGTGTACCCGACTTTGTTCGAGCCGTCGTTGTTTATGCCGAAGCCGCGGATCACCGCGTAGATCGAATCGCCGTCGGCGAACGCGTCTTCGAGCCGTTTCAAGACGACCACCGCCGCGCCGTCGCCGAAGACCGTGCCGCCGGCACGCACGTCGAAGGTTCGGCAGTGTCCGTCGGGCGACGCCATCCCGCCATCCTGATAGAGGTAACCGCGCTTTTGCGGAAACGTTATCGACACGCCGCCGGCCAACATCATGTCGGCCTGACGCGCCATGAGTGCCTGGCAGGCTTGCGCAACGGCCAGCAGCGAGGTCGAGCAGGCCGATTGCACCGTCATCGCAGGCCCGCGCAAATCGAGCTTGTACGCGACGCGGGTCGCCAGGAAATCGTAGCCTGCCCCGATCAGCTCTGCGACGCTCCCGACTTGATACTCGCGGGTGAAACGCTCGAGCGCCGCAGGGTCGGCGAGAACGTTCCGCAGCAGATACGAACCGAGGCTGGAGCCGGCAAACACGCCGATCGAACCGGGATACACCGCCGGATCGTAGCCGGCATCTTCGAGTGCCTGCCAGCAACACTCGAGGAACACGCGATGCTGCGGGTCGGTCGTCTCAGCCTCGCGTGCGAGCATCCCGAAGAAGCCCGCATCGAAGTTATCCGCACCGTCGACGATTCCACGTGCCTTGACGTACTCACGGCGCGCACGGACATCCGCCGCGACGCCGTCCTCGAGTTCGCTCTCGTCGAACGAACGAATGCTTTCCACTCCGTCGCAGAGGTTCTTCCAGAACGTCGCGACGTCGGCCGCGCCCGGGAAACGTCCGGCGCAACCGACGATGGCGATCGCGCATGCCGCCGAGTCGCGCTCGTTTCGTGCGATGTTCATGCGACGCCCGCCGGACTCGACAGCGCCAATATCGCCGCGTCTTCGGCACTCAGCGCGATGCCCGTTGCAACGAACGCGCCCTCAAAGCGATAACGCCCCGCGGCCGCGAGTCCACGCGGGAGCGAGCCCGCGCGAGGCGACGCGGCACGAACGACGAGCGAACCCGCGCGCGGGCCTTCCGGACGATCCTCGACGATCACGTCCCCAAAGTCGAGCCAGCGCCCGGTCAAACCGAATTGAGCCTTGTAAAACGCTTCTTTCGCGCTGAAGACGAGCGCGGCGAAGCGCTCGCGTTGCGTCTCGTCGAGCGCGGCCAACGCCGCGTACTCGGCCGTGGTGAAAACCTGCGGCCAAAGCTCGCGGCCGACTCGCGCGACGATCTCAACATCGACGCCGAGGGCGGCGACGTTCGCGCGAAAATCCACCACGGCGCCGCAGAAGCCGGCGGTGTGCGTGATGCTACCCACGACCCCTTCGGGCCAGCGCGGCGTCCGGTCGGAATTCGCCCTCAGCGCGAACTGCGGAAACCCTAAGGCACCGAGCGCAAGCCGCGCACACGAGCGTCCGGCCGCGAACTCAGCCAAGCGCTTAGCACGAAAGGGCTGGCAGCTGCCGGCCTCTTCGGGCAAGAGCGACGTGACGTCGCCTTCTCCGCGCAGCTCGCAGGCCACGACCGAGGCCGAGAACAGCGACGTCAAGAGATCCGAGGCGCGAGCCGTATTCTCGCTCGGCGGAACGCTCTCGAGCGGAATCTGCAGGCTCATGACTGGCCGGCCTCCCGCTGCGCGAGGAACGTGGCCAACTTCCGGATGGTCGTGTGTTCGAAAAGATCCGTCGCCTTTATCTTGACCTTGAAGTGCTCGGACAGACGCGCGTGCACCGTGAGCAGACGTAACGAATCGCCGCCTACGTCGAAGAAATTCTCGTCGAGACCGGGATCTTGGCCGGGACCGAGCGCCTCACGCCAAATCTCGGCCACCGCACGTTCGCGCGCGCGTAGCTTCGGATCGCCCGAAAGGCCAGGGATTCCGGCCGGCGCCGTTCGTAACGGCGGCAGCGGCTCGCAACCCAGCGCAGTCCGATCGACCTTGCCGCTCGCGTTCAACGGGAGTTCGTCGTGGATCGCGATGCGGTGCGGCAGCATGTAGTTCGGCAGCGTTCGCGCCAGATGCGCTCGAAGCTCGGCTTCTTCGACGCGGTGCTTGACGGACACGTGCGCGATGAGATCCTTTTCGTCGTTGCGCACCGCGATGACGACCGCCGCTTCGACGACCGCCGGATGCGCGCGCAGCGCAGCCTCGATCTCGCCGGTCTCGACGCGATGGCCGCGTATCTTAACCTGACCGTCGGTTCGCCCCAGGAATTCGAGCGCGCCGTCGGCGCGAAAACGCGCCAGGTCGCCGGTCCGGTACAAACGCGCAGCGGGATCTCCCGCGAACGGGTCGGCGACGAAGCGCTCCGCCGAAAGATCCGGTTGGTTGAGATATCCCCGCGCGACGCCATCGCCACCGACGCAGAGTTCACCCACCTCACCGACGGGAACCGGCTGCAAGGTTGCGTCGAGAACGTGCGCGCTCGAGTTTGCGATCGGGCGTCCGATCGGAATGCTCGCAAGGCTCACATCCGGCCGAGAGATCGGATACATCGTCGTGAAGGTCGTGTTCTCCGTCGGTCCATACGCGTTTACCAAACGACAGGCGGGAAACGAGTCGAGGAATCGCCGGGCGTGCGATACCGAAAGCACTTCTCCGCCCGTGATGAGATGGCGCAGCGATGGTGGCCGCGGACCCGGAGCGTCGACGAATCGCGCGAAGAGTGCCGACGTAAGAAAGATCGCGGTCACTCCAAACCTGTTCAGGGTTGCAGCGAGCTCGTCCATCGCCTGAAACCCCGGCGCAGGAATTGCGAGACGTGCCCCGTTCAACAAAGGACCCCAGATCTCGAAGGTCGATGCGTCGAACGCGAGCGGCGCGTAGTGCAAGACCGTATCGGCCGGAGTAAGGTCGATGTAGTCGGTGTTGCGCACCAAGCGAACGACGCCTCGGTGTTCGATAGCGACGCCCTTCGGTCGTCCAGTCGAACCCGACGTGTACGTGACGTATGCCAGCGCAGCGGCGCCCCCGGCTGGAGATCGCCGGGCGCTCGTCCGACTCCGTCTTCGCCCTGGAGACGTCCGATTCGCCGATGACCAGCTCGACCGCGGCGTCGGCGATCATCGCCGCGACGCGCTCGCGCGGATACGACGGATCGAGCGGCACGTACGCCGCGCCGGCTTTCAGGATTCCGAGCAAAACCGCGGGGAGGTCCGGCGAGCGGTCGAGTGCGACCCCGACGCTTGCGCCCGGACGAACCCCGCGAAGGATCAGATGGTTTGCAACTCGATTCGCTGCGCTTTCGAGTTCAGCGTAGGTGATCTCGCGCTCGGCAGTGACGACCGCGACCGCCTGAGGATTCGCGAGCACCTGCAACGCGAAAACCTGGTCGATCGATGCCGCGCGCTCGTACTCGGTGCGCGTTCCGAAGCCGAAACTCAAAGCCGTCTGGCGCTCGCCGGGCTTTCCAGTGTCTGGCGCCTGTGTCAGCATGGGAAATCGGCCTCGCGTCCGTAGAGCCCGGGTAAACGCATTCGCCCAGCTGCCCTCCTGAAGGCTTCATTGTATCGACAAACGAGCGGTCGCACATCCCCTAAATTGGTTCACTGCCTGCCCGTAGACTGGCCGAGCGGCGCAAAAACCCCCCACTTTAAGGGATTGTCCTACGGCCGGAAGCCTTACTTTCTCGAAACGCTACCTGCGCTCGAGGTCCCGTCCGGCGGCCGCTTCCCGGCACGGGAGGCGCCGGGCTAGCAGCTGGCGCGCGACGAGCGCACAGAAGACCGCGTTGCCCCCGACGTAGCGCCGCCACAATCGACGCGGCTCGACGCACAGGCGGTACAACCACTCGAGCCCGGCGCGCTGCATCCAGCGCGGTGCGCGATTGACGATTCCCGCCACCAACTCAAAACTGACGCCAATCCCCAGCGAAACCGGGACGGCGGTCCGCTCGCCGTTCCGGTACATCCAATATTCTTGCTTCGGTGCGCCCAGGCCGACGAATAGCAGATCCGGCCGCGCCGCTTGGACCGCGGACAATATCCTCGCGTCCTCGGATGGGTCTTTCTCAAAGCCGAACGGCGGACAATACGTTCCGCAAATCTCGAGCTTCGGGTGGCGACCGCGGAGCGTCGCGGCTGCCGCATCGGCGGCCCCATTCCGGCCACCGAGTAAGAACACGCGTAAGCCTCGCCTTGCGGCTTCCGCCGCGAGCACTTCGAACAAGTCCGTGCCGTTGACGCGCTCGGGCAAAGGGGTTCCGAGCAATCTTGCCGCCCACAGCAACGGCACCCCGTCGGGCACGCTCAGAAACGCGCCGGCGTAGACCTCCCGTAGCAAGTCGTCGCTTTGAAAGAGCACGACGTGATGCGCGTTCGGAGTAACGACGTACCCCGGTTCGCCACGAGCGGCGGCGTGCGCGACGATCGCATCGACGACCGAATCGAAGCTCAGCGCATCGATGCCGACACCCGCGATCCTAACCCTGTGACGAGGTTCCAACGTTTTCAGGAGACGACGATTCTTGCTCGTGCGGCGGCGAGCCTTGCTTTCGGCAGCCCGTGTGACCTCGTGCCGGGGAGGCAGCGATTGGCTCCGGCGACGCCGAACGTAACGGAGCTTGGTTAAGGCTCCTCGGATGGTAAAGACGAAGGCGCGAGCGGGCGAGGATCGCCTCGATCTTTGGCTCATCTACGCTATGCTCTCGCTGACGCTGCTCAGCGGTTTTCAAAGCAAAGACGGGGTCGACCTAGCGAACTCTCAACTCAATGAGATCTGCTGGGGCGCCGCCTATCTCATCGCAGCTGCGCGCCTGGTGACGCTGCGCAGCCGGCTGCGGGCTCTCCTCTCAGGCTCCGCGCCGCTCTTCATTTTCCTCGCGTTGTGCCTTTTTTCAACGCTGTGGTCGGTCCAGCCCGAGATCACTTTCAAGAATTCGCTCGAGCTCGATCGGTACCACGATCGTCGCCGTTTACATCGTGGCCCGCCTCAGGCTCGCCGAGTTCCTCAAGGTTTTGATGTTCTTCTTTACGGCGAGCGCGCTCGTGAGCTTGTTCCTGATCTTCGCCTCACCCGGCCGCGGACGCATGTTTTGGGGCAGCGGTTCGTGGGAGGGCATTTACGCCGAAAAGAATGCGCTCGGCGCGGCGATGGCCCTGGCAATCGTCGTCTTCCTCATCTATTTGCTCCGGCGCGGCGTGAAGTCCAAACTCTGGGCAGCCGGCGGACTCGTTCTCTGCACGACGCTTCTCATCGGCTCCAATTCCGAAACGGCCTTGCTCGATTGCATCGCCGTTCTTGGCATCGGCCTGGTCACGATCGCATGCACCTCACCTATGTACGGCGGCTTCGCACGGCTGGCTGCCATCGTTACGGGCGCCCTCGGGTTCGCCGGCGCGGCATGGACCGGTTTTAACTCGGAAACTCTTTATGCGCTCCTTGGCCGAAGCGATACCTTGACGGGACGCGCGGATTTTTGGCCGGTTCTCGTCGAGGCGATCGGCGCCCGCCCGTTTTTGGGCTACGGATATGACGCCTTCTTCCGCTCGAGCGTTTCGCAAGATTACCTTAGCTTCTATGTCGTTGAAGCCGGCGGCTGGTCGCCGTACCACGCGCATAACAGCTTTCTGCAGGTTTGCCTCGATACCGGGTACGTCGGCCTCTGCTCGCTGCTGCTCTTGACCCTCGCAGGCTTCATCCGCGCGATCAAGCTCTACCTACGCGAGCGCGATATCGTTAACTTGTGGCCTCTGCTGCTGATCTTATTCCTCGTACTCGGCAGCTACACCGAGACCTACCTGGGCAGCTTCAATACGCTCGAATGGATTCTCTTCGTCGCGGCGTTCCTTTACCCGGTTCGAGCGAGCGCAGCGAGTTCGAGCGGACCTCAGCCCGGAAAAAAGCGCGCACGCCCGGCGCTTGCGCCGATGCGTGAATCGGAGATCGGCATCGGGTTGCGCGGCTAAGCTTCAGCTAGCGCGCCGTCTCCTGGCGCGGTCGCGCGCGGCCGTACGCGTTGTAGGTGAAACCGAAGAGTCCCGCCATGGCTCCGAGCCCGAGGGCGACGTTGCAGAGCGCTGCGACCGCGCCGCGGCGCCCGCGCAAGAGCGTGAAGGGAACGAGCGTCGCGGAACCCAGCACGACCCGCGCGTAGGCCTTGATGCCGCGCATCGCGAGTCTTCTGCGACCACCCATATGCCGGTCGCAAAGCGAGAGAGTATTGCCGCGCCGGAAGTTCAACTTCAAGACGTAGGTAACGGTCGAACGCTCGGCTCCAAGCGACTCCTCCGCCACCGCGTAGCGCGCGTAGGCGAGCTTGGCGCCGCGCGCGTGGAGTTGGCGAAAAAACAGCAAATCCTCGCCGCCCGCGAAATTGAACGCAGGATCGAAGGCGAGTCGCAAGCTTTCGATCGAGTCCACTCGCATGAGACAGTTCCCGCTGTAGCCGTCGACGATGAAGTCGCCGTCGGGATGGATCGGGAGGTTGAAAAAATGGCCACGCTGCAGCCAGGCAGGCGCCTGCGCGGGCAAGAGTTGCAGCACCGGGCCGACCACGGCGTCGGCTCCCGTCGCCGCCTGCACTCGCAGCAACTCGACGAGCCATTCCCGACACGGCACTTCATCGTCGTCGATCATCGCGAGGAAATCGAACCCGTCGCGTGCGCGAGTGAGCGCAATATTCCGTACCGAAGAAAGCCCTGGTTCGGCGACGTGCGCGTAAGAGAGTTTTAGGGGAAAGTCGTGGCTCCTGCGTTCGACCAATTCGCGCACGGAGGGCACCGTATCGTTGTCCAACACAAGGACTTCGACGTCGCAGGCTGCAGGGGGCGCGAGCTCCACAAGCTTGCCGAGCAAGCGCTCGAGCAATGCCGGACGGCGAAAAGTTGGAATCGCGATGCAAACGCGAAGCGCATTCCGCCCCGCTGCACCGGATTGCCCCGTGCTGCAAACGTCCAGGTTACCCATCGTAGCGCAGATCGAGGCCTGCGCGCGCGACGCGTCGTTCCCAGGAACGCTGCCGGGTCAAACGGTTATAGGCTTGGATCGTCCGGCGCGCGGGAGCGATCAAATTCACGCCGGTCTTTGCGAAGACCGAGCCGAGCCGGCCCTTCGCGTTTCGGCGGAGTTTCGGAGGACCGACTTCCTCCCGCAAGCGACGTGCGTGTCCTTCAAAGCCGTACACGAGGAAGCTCAAGTAGAGCGAACGGATGACGCTTTCGCGCAGCCGGTGCCTTTCACTCGGCGTAAGTTGCGGACCAAGTTCCTGGACAAGGCTCAGCTCGGCATCTCGCGCGCGCTCGTAGTCTTTCAAGATCGCGCGATACTTGCCCGCCATCGATTGGCGATACACCGCGAGCCTGCGACCTGTCGGATAGATGGGGAACTCTCGGCTGGCCCTCAGGATGAAATCGTAGTCTTCGTGATAGTGCGCCGTATTGAAGTTACCGACGGCCTCGAAAATTCGGCGGTCGAACAGGCACAGGCTCGGCATCAGAAAGTCATCGCCGTCGAGCAGCAAATCGAAAGCGTTACCCGAATGCCGGTAGATCGGCCCGAGGTGCAGGAACCTCCCCCGGTCGTCCACGGCGTAGTGCGAACTGTAGCCGATCGCTATCGGCTCGGGAGCGCGCTGCAGCACCGCGATTTCGGTCGCGATCTTTTCGGGGAACCAGCGGTCGTCACTGTCCAGGAACGCGACGTACCGGCCGCTCGCGCGCGCGAGCGCCGCGTTCCGCGCGGCCGCCGTCCCGGCATTCGCCTGTCGCAAAACGTGCAATCGCGAGTCGTCGATTGTCGCAAGTCGCGCTTGCGTTCCGTCCGACGAACCGTCGTCGACCACCCACACTTCGAGTTCCCGATGCGTCTGGCGCAGCGCCGAGCGCACGGCGCCGAGAATGAGCCGTTCGCCCTGATAAACCGGAATGATGACCGAGACGAGCGGTTCGCTCGCCGGGGGCGCCTCCGCGAGGGATCCGGTAACGCTCACGGCAGTGTCTGCGGGCCCGGATTCAACAACGTCCCGGCATAGGCGCGAATGCCGCGCAGGTGCAGGGCTGCGATCGCTCCAGCGTAGACGACTGCGCCGGCTACGATAGCGAGAGCGATTCCAAGGAAGGTCGGCTGCCGTGCGATGAGCTCGACCGCGCCCACCATCAGAGCCGTGGCCGAAGTGATTTTGAGCAAGCTGCCCAGCGGAATCGGTACGTGCATGAGCCGCCGAGCCCAGAAGACGCTCAAGACGAGCCCGATGGCTTCGGCCGCGAGCAACGCGAGCGCCGCCCCGACCACACCGTTTCGCGGGATGAGCCACAGGCTGAACCCAATCGTCAGCGCCACACGTAGAAATGCGTTGACGGCAACGGCGCGAGTCTTGAACGTAATCTCAAACGCTTGCTCGAAGTAACCGCCCCGCAGCGACGAGAGAAACATCGTTATTGCGGCGAGCGCCATGACCGCGCCCGCGTGCAGGTGAAAGCCAGGACCAAGATAGACCCGGGAAATTGGACCCGCCAGAACCACGAGTCCCGCTGCCGCCGGTAGTCCGACGGCGAACACCAGCCGTGCGTTGTTGCGCATCTGCGCCGATAGCTGATCCTCCGCGCCGTTGTCGCGGGCGCGAAAGGCGAGGGGCTGTCCGGCAAGCGTGGCGGTCCCCATCAGCAAACCGACCGTTTGCTGCGAGAAATCGTTGGCCGCAGCATAGACGCCGACGAGCGCGCTTCCACCGAACGCTTCGAGCGTAAAGCGCTGGAACGTATTCGAGAAATAGCCGACGGAGCTCGCGCTCGAGGGCCAGCCGAAGCGCCAGAACTGTCGCAGCAGGTCACGATCGAGGCGTCCTCGCAAGGCGGGTTTCCACAGATCGATTCTGCGGAACGCCGCCAGGTTGCCGACGAAGAATCCGGCGAGAAGAGCGGCTGCTTTCCACCCGAGCATGATGAGCACGAGCGAGGCGACAAGCGTCCCGAGCACGCGCCCCATCTGAAGCAACCCAAAGCCCAAGACCTGCAAGCGCGACTGCAGGAGCGTGATATTTAGCTCGTACCAACCGCTGATGACCGCGCAACCCGCCGCGAGCAACGTCAGCGGCCATCCCACGCTCGGATCGTAGATACGGAGGACGAGAACGATAACGGCCGACACCCCGAGCGACAAGGCGCCGAAAGCCACGCCGATCGTCGCGAGCAGATTCGGTTCTGCCTCCGACGAAGCGGTCGCGACCATCCGCAGGGCGGCCACGCGAAGCCACGAGTATCCGACGAGTCCGATTGCGTACGAGGTACTCAAGAGGAGCGCGTAGATGCCGAAACTGCCCGGGTCGAGGAGCCGAGTATAAATTGCGATGCCGGCAAAAGCGATGGCAGCGGGAAGGATTCTCCCGATGATGTAAGCCAGCCAGTTCTTAAAAATTTGCATCAGGCGCCGCTCAGCCGGCGAGCTGCGCTTCCAGCCAGCGCTCAAGCAGGTCGCAAGTGGTTACGAAGTCGCCCAACTTAATCTCGGCAACCGCGACGCCCGCGCGTTCCAGTTGTTCGCTGCGAAAGCCGTCCCCGAACGCAAACGATCCGGCCCGTTCGAGCGAAGGATACTCAGATACGTGGCCATCGAGCTTGAGGACCGCTCGAAGGCGCCCGGCCTCCGCCCAGGGAGAGGTGCCTTTGACCGCAAGCGACGGATCGACCGCATAGAACGCGATGTCGTGCGGGGTCGAATACCACGGGGACGCCTCGACTGCTCGCCGATAGGTCAGTGGGAACTCGTCCGCGGAGGACAGCGTAACGTAGAGCGACTTGCGCGTCGCGAACACGGTCAAATCGGTAAGATCCACGAGCGCGTAGTCGCCGCCCAAAAGACGCCAGCCGCGGGTGTGCAAATGCGCAGCAAGCGTAATGCACGATTCCCAATCGTCGCCGACGAAGGCGACGGCCCGTCCGTCGCGTTCGATCACCGCCGCCCGCACGACGTTCAAGCGGGTCGATTCCGCGATATCGGAGACGAGCGACGAGATGACCGCTCCCGCAACTTGTGGCAGAGCGCTTCTCGAGCTCAGAATCTTCCGGCTCGACTCCGAACTACCGGTTATGCGCCACGAGACCTCATCGCTGGAGACCTCGACGTTGACGCGCATCGCGGCCGAGTCCGGCAGCGTGCGCGCGTGGAACAGAACCTGATGCAAGATCGAGATGACCGAACGGGGTGCGCGAATCGTGGCGTCCGCCCCGGCAATCTTCACCGAAAGCGAATCTAAGCCGGTCGGTCCTAGCGTCTGCATGCGTCCACGCTATGCGAACGCAAGACGGTCTTCGCGGAACCACCGGTACGTCGCGCTCAATCCATCCTCGAGAGAGGTTGAGGCCGACCATCCCAAGCTGTGAGCGAGCGCGAGATCGGGGCGCCGGCGCTGTGGATCCTGTTCGCGTGCAGGGAGGTGAATCGGCTCGTATTCCACGTGGGCGATCGAAGCGAGCGTCCGAGCGATTTCGTCGACGCTGCGCTCGTCGTCGCTCCCGACGTTGACCGGTGAGAGCTTCGCTTGCTCGCGTTCCATGACGATCCGCATGAGCGCTATCGCGTCGCTTACGTACGTCATCGAACGCGTCTGCTGTCCCGTTCCGTGGATGGGCATGCGCCGTCCGGTCTGCACCGCCTCGATCAAGGCCGGAATCAGGCGCCCGTCGCTTTCGGCCATTCCCGGCCCGTAGCAGTTGAAAAACCGCACGATCCGGCCGTTGAGACCGCGCGATCTGACGGCAGCGGCGACGGCGGCTTCGCCGAAGCGCTTTCCTTCATCGTATTGGCTGCGCGGGCCGATCGGGTCGACGTTTCCAAAGTAACTCTCGGGCTGCGGATGAACGAGCGGGTCGCCGTAGACCTCCGAGGTGGAAGCGAACAGAAAGCGCGCCGAATGTTCGAGCGCGACCTCGATGAGCGCCATCGTGCCGAGCCCGTTCACCGCGAGCGTTCCCCAAGGATCGGCTCCGTACGCTTCCGGACTGGCGGGCGACGCCAGGTGATAGATGCGGCTCGAGCTTTCCTTTCACGGCCTTCGCGACAACCTCGCTAAGACGCTCGGCCGGCATCGCGACGTCGGCGTACACGAACGTCGCGCGTCCCGAAGAAAGCGCGTGTTCGAGATTTCGCACGTGCCCGGTAGAGAGGTTGTCGATGATGACGACCCGACCACCCTCGTCGACCAGCGCGTTCACCAAGTGGCTGCCGAGAAAACCCGCGCCGCCGGTCACCAAGGAGAGCATGTAGTTGTGGACCCCCTCTAGTCTCCGGTTGAAAACGATGCGATGGAGCGTTGCAGTCTGTGTCCCAGCGCGTTCTGCTGCTCGCGTGCGGCGACCAACGCCGGGGACTTCTGACCGTAGTGCGTCACCGCGTCGTGAGCCCATTTGGCTACCTGCGCGACTTGCGTTTGGAAGCCGCCGAGATCCGGACCAGCCGCCACTACCGTTCCCGCGTCCGAAGAACCGTTGAGCATGAGGAGCATGCCGGCACAGAGGACGGAGGTGACGAGGGCGCGCGCGGGCTTTCTTCCGACTTTGCGAGGCCGAGCGGGCGCGGTCAGCTCTTGCCGAGGACGATTTCGCTCGAACTCGTCGATCGCGCCGGCGTCCGTGGCAACGACTCCGATAACGTTGCCACGGAAGTGTTCGACCATGCGCACCATCATCTCGTCCTCGTCGCTGGACGGCCGGCCGACTCGTACCGTCAGCAAGATGCCGTCGACGAGCTGCGTGAGCGCCATCGCCGAGTTGCTGCTCAAGTACGTTCCCGAGTCGACGATCGCGTAGTCGTAGTCGGAGCGCAACGATTCGACAAAGGCCGCTAAGCCTTCACGCGAAACCGCGTTGTCGCATTCCGGCGGCAACTCCATTATCGTAACGTGACCCTGCGGGTTAGGCTCGGGCACTACGCCATCGGAATTTCCGGTGCCGGAGCGATTCTCGTTCACGAGCGCCGCGCGATGACCCGATTTCGCAAAGCACCGGGCGAGCGAGTCTGCCGTCAAGGTCTTACCGTCACCGAGATGAGCCGAGGTGACCAGCAGGACCGCGGGCTTCTTCAACTCCGCTTCGACGCGCGAGCGGAGAAGTTGAACCTGCGAGTTGACGGGTGCTTCGACTTCGGTCAGGTCTTGGGGTTCGCTGTCCTTGTGTTTGTTCATCGGTTCTTCCCTAACGTAGCGACGACCGGCAAGCCGTAGAGGCTCTCGATTTGAGCCTGACGGCGCAGGCGCGGATTGAGCTGTTCGGCGAGGAATGCGCTTCCGAGCGCGAGCAGGAGGCTTACCAGAGCGAAGACGGCGACAATACGCCGCTCACCGATCGCAAGGAGCGCCTGGGAGGGTATCGCTCGGTCGACAACAACGACCGATCCGAGCGAGAGCGCGTCCGCGCGATCCGCCAGAGACTGCGCGCGGCGAGAGGCGATCGTGCGGTATTCCGCAAGAGCCGCGTCGCGCTGCAGCCGCAGGAGTTCGAGCGAAACGGGCTCGGACAGCTGGTGCTGCTGACGCGCGATCTCGTCGCTTAGTGCCGAAACCTTCGCGCGATCCGCCACGACGAGCGCTTCGGCCTTGCGCTGATCGGCGATAGCCGCGACGACCGAAGGACTGAAGGCGTGGGGATTGGAGAGCGCGTGGTCGACTTCTTGAGAAGCCGCCGCGTTCAGGCTGTCGACCTTCGCTTGAAGCGCAGGGAGACCCGGATAGCGGTCGGTATACTGGGCGCGAACGTCGGCCAACGCCGCCGATTCTTTCGCTGCGCCGGTCACCAGGGTTTGGTAGTACGGATCGTTTTGCAAGATCTCTCGCCGGGCGATCTGTGCGCGGGTCTGCGCGTCGACGGCGATTGCCTGCGCCGAGGCGGCATCTCCTTGGAGATTCGCGTTGGCGAGAGCCCGTTGCGTTTCGAGTTCGTTCACCTGGTCCACGAGCGTTCCGATCGCTTTGTCATCGGTCGTCGACGTCTGGACCGCTCCCGAGGCCTTCAAACGAGCATCGATGTCTTGGATCCTGGTCGATTGCTTTGCGAGTTCGCTGTCGAGCGAATTCAAGTCGTTGTCGTAGCGAACCGTCGACAGCTGGTTGTAGTAGTGAGCGAGCTCGTCGGCAACGCCGTTGGCTACGGTCGCGGCAAACTGCGGGCTGGGGTCCGAATATTCGATCCGCATGATGCTCGACTTGAAAGGTGGAGACTTGGCCGTTATGCTGTTCTTCATCGCCTGAAGCGTCACGCTCAGACCCAGGTTGTGCCGGACCTGCTCGAGCACGACGGTGCTCGTCGCGATCGACGGAAGGTCGGGAGACGACAGCGTCGGGTCGTTTCGCGAGTTGCCGTTCACGACGAGGACGTTCGCGCTCGCTTTATACGAGCGCGGGATCTTATCGATGAAGAACAGCGAGGCCAGCATCAGCACGAAGAAGACGCCGACGACGAGCCAACGATGCCGGTAGACGGCTTCGGAGGCGTCTTTGAGACTGGCGGTAGCGGCTTGAACGTAAGTCATAGTTTCTCCCGTCTACAGGGCCGAGGCGTACGAAAGGCGAGCGTGAGCCGGCATCGCGGTCCGGCCGATTCCACGATAGACTAAACCCGCGGACGCGACGCGCCGGGGGTCCAGCACGTTGCAACCGTCGATGACGGTCCTCCGCCGCAATGAGTGCGCGAACAAGAGCGGATCGATCAGCGCGAACTCGGGCCAATCCGTCAAGACGACCAGAGCGTCCGCGTCGGCTGCTTCGATGGCGGACCGCACGAGACGGCTTCCGGGCGGCAGCGGCGCGAGATGCACGGCCGGATCGTAAGCAGTAACGGTCGCGCCGCGCAGCGCCAGTTCTTCGACGATTCGAAGCGCGAGCGAACTGCGGATGTCGTCGGTCCCCGCCTTGAAGGCGAGACCCCAGACGCCGATCATCGTGCCGTCCAGGTTGCCGATCTCTTGCGCCAACGCTTCGACGACGCGCATGGGCTGGAGCTCGTTGGCGCGCAGCGTCGCCGAAAACAACTCACGACTCGAGTCGAGTTTCGTCGCGACGTGACGGATGCTCTTGACGTCTTTCTCAAAACAAGGGCCACCGAAACCGATGCCGGGGCGCAGGAAGTCCGGTCCGATTCGCGGGTCGTACCCGATGCCGCGCAGCACGTCGTCGGAGTTTGCACCGAGGGCATCGCAGAGGTTCGCGACTTCGTTGGCATAGGTGACTTTCATCGCGAGGAAGGCGTTGGAACAGCACTTCACGAGTTCGGCGTTGCAGAGTGAGGTGAAGATGACGGGCTTCTGCAAGGCTTCGAAGAGACGCACGTACGGAACGCCGATCGACGACTTACGCGCACCGACGACGATCCGGGAGGGATTCAGGAAGTCCCGAACGGCGGAGCCTTCGCGCAAAAACTCCGGAGCGTAGACGAGTTCGCCCCATTTTTCCACGAAGGGCACGAACGCGTCGCAAGTACCGGGTGGCACCGTCGAACGCACGACGATCGTCGGCCAGGCCGCAAAGTTCACGCCCGCAAGTTCGGTCAGCGCGTTGTCGAGCGCCGAGAGATCTGCAGAGCCGTCGTCGCGCGAGGGCGTACCCACCGCGACGAGCACGATCTCGGCGCTGCGCGCAGCTTCGTCGAGCGAGTTGAAGAAATGCATCCGCCCGTTGTCGACGTGTTTTTTGAGGGCTTCCTGGAGACCGTCCTCGCGATAGGGCGGCGTTCCCGCCCTCAGCCGCTCGATGCGCTCCGGAGCGATGTCGTAGCCGTGCACGGTCCATCCCAGCTCGGCGAGGCCGATCATGCAAGCCATCCCGACGTACCCGGTCCCGATAATGCAAATCGGTCGATTCATAGTCTAATAAGCCCCGCGTTGCAGCACGACGGAAAGGAACGTGCGCACGAGGAGCGAGCCATCGAGCGCGGGCGAAGCGCGACGTATATAATCGATATCGAGGGCCGTCGCGTCGGGATGGTCGAGGGGGATTCGCGACCGGCAAGTGGCCTGCCAAATGCAGGTGATGCCGGGCGTGATCAAGTGACGCAGGTGCTGCCAGCGTTCGTAACGCCCGATGATCAGCGGCATTTCGGGACGTGGCCCGATCAAGGACATATCGCCGCGCAGCACGTTGAAGAGTTGAGGTAACTCGTCGATCGACGCTTTTCGCAAGAAGCGTCCGACGAAGGTGATCCGCGGGTCTCGGCCTTGGGTCGGCGACTGTTGATCGCGACAATCGGCCTTCCGCATGGTGCGTAGTTTGTAAATCGTGAAAGTCCGCTCGAAGCGACCGGCCCGGCGCTGCCGGAAGATGACCGGTCCGCCGTCTTCGAGCGCGATGGCGAGGCCGGCCAGAGCCATAAACGGCGTCGCCACGACGAGAAGGCCCAGTGCGAGCGCGACATCCACGACGCGACGTGCGCGGTACGCAGCCGGATTCGGGCGGTAGATCAGCGCGACCTCACCCGCAGCCGATACCGGACTCATGGCTTGAAAAGCCAAACGGCGCTGACGATGTTTTGGAAAATCCCGCTGTAGTCGATCTTGTGACCCTCGGGTACGAAGACCAGGTCGCCGTCCTTCAATTGCGGATTTTGGGACATATCGCCGTGTACGAGCTTTGTGATGTCGTACGACGTGCGCGTCCCGTTCGACTCGACTTGCACCTTGCCGAGGTCTGCCCACTTGGTCGGGCCACCCGCTGCGAAAATTGCGTTCAGCAGCGAAAAATTGGTCTTGAGCACGACGGTGCTCGGCTTGTCGACGAGCCCTGCAACCGCTACTCGCGGGGCCGTGGACACCAAAAGCGAATCGTCTTTCGCCGGTGGCTGCGAGAAAACCGGATCGCCGAGGGCGACGTATTGCGTCGTGCCGCCGCGTGCGAGGGCGATGTGCGATGTGGCGGCCGAGGCGTTCAAGCCGCCGGCCTGCACGATTGCGTCAGACAAGGGTTCGTCGGTCCAAAGATGCGCGATGCTCGGAACCTGCACGTCGCCGGCTACGCGCACGGCGACCGGCTTATCGACGAGCACGATCGTGTCGCCGGCATGAAGCACCGGGCCGCTTTGCCCGCTGGACGAAAGTGCCGCGACGTCAAAGATACCCAAGCTCGCCCCGTCGCGTTGGACTCCGATGCGCCGTAGATCGATCCGCGAGGAAGCAAGCTGGTCGAGGTTGCGGCCCGAGCCCTCGTTCGCAACGGTCGATAGCGTCGACACGGTCGGCTTCCCGTTCACCGGAAGATCCGCCAGGGCGGCGGACAACGTCTCGCCGGGCTGGTATTTCAAAACGCCGCCTGGGCCGCCGGAGACGTAGAGCACCGCTAACTGCGTCTTGAGCTGAACGTCGACGGCGGGCTTGATTACATAAGGCTCGAGCGCAGATTTGATGCGTTCGGCGATCTGGTTCAGATCCAAGCCCCCAACGTCGATCGTCCCGGCCAGCGTGAGAGAAATGCGTTCGGCTCCGTCGACGTCGACCGGTCCCGAGAGTTCGGGATGACCGTAGACCGTCACGACCAACTGATCGCCGGCATGCACCGCAGCAGCGGCCGGCACCGCAGCGAACAGTACGCCAAAGACGACCAGAGCGCTCAACATCGCTCGAATTTTCACGGTTGAGGCCCTCCGCAGCACGTTGAGCCGAGAAAAAAACCGCTCGACCCACGGCAGGACCCAACACTAACGCGAAACCACAGCACCCGCAATGGCCCAAATTGGATAACCCAAAATGGGGGAGCCATCAGCCTCTATGCGTTCCGGCTTAGTCACTGTACGCTCGTGCTTCACCGCGTTTCAAACTCCCCTACATTGAATGCCCTTAAGAGAATGCCCTTAAGAATGTCAAGAGAAAGTTAAGGACGGCGATGGACGCGGAGCGTGTAAGCTGCGAGAGATAGATCGAGGTGCGCCGTGCTGAGTTCGAACGCTTCTTCTCCGACATTCGTGGTGACCGATCCGCACGGGCGGGTAAGGTACGCTTCCGCGGATCCGTCCGGCGAGAGCGATCTGGCGCGGATTATGGCGAACTCAGACACCCTGCAGCCTGAGGTTGAAACCTTCTTGCGCGGCATTGCCGGCAGTAACGCGCTTCCACCGCTGCGGACGACGTTCTTAGACGAGGAGCACGTCTTGCGCGCGGCGCGCCTGGTCGGCTCCGGCGGCACGATGTTCGTGCTCACCGTCGAACTGGACCGGAACCGCGAAAGTTTGTCGCGCGCGGCCCGGCGGCATCTCCTGACTCGCCGCGAAACCTCGGTCCTGAAGCTGATCCTGGACGGACTCAGCACCGGCGAGATTGCCGAAACGCTCGGGATTTCGGAACACACCGTCCAGGGATACTTCAAGCGCCTGCTCTCGAAGACCGGCGCGCGCAACCGCGTGTCGATGGTCGCGCGAATATTGGATTGGGAGCCCCAACACCGGGCCGAAAGACCCGAGCCGGCGATTACCGTCGCGGTCTAGCACCCCCCAAACGGGGGGTGGATCCCGATTTTGAGGGATTGCCGCCCAGTTGGATTTCACGCTATCCTCGCCAACACTGCCCGGGGTCTCACTATGCTCTCCACTCGCGATTGCTCGTCGTCTCTCGCCGCGAAATATAATCGCGAGAGTTTTAAGTTCGAGCACGACAAGGACGCGCTGAGCATCTTCGACTTGCCGCAATTGGTCGAGATGGCGGAGCGCTTGCCGGACGCCGCCTATTACTCGACTGCCGATGCCGGAATCGGAGACGGGTGGAAGCACGTCGGGTCGCGGCGCCCTACCTTACGCGAGACGCTCGAGACGATGGCCGAATCGAATTCGCTCGTCTTGCTGAAACACTGCGAGAAGGATCCCGAAAACGGTCACATCTTTCGCGCGATCATCGACGAGACGGTCGAACGCTGTGGTAGCGAGTTGCGCGACGACGTCGAAATCGCTCGCGCCACCCTCGTCATCAGTTCACCTCGAAGAATAACCTCGTACCACATCGACGCCGAGGTGAATTTCTTGCTTCAAGTGCGCGGCCGGAAAACGCTCAACGTCTTCAATCCCAAGGACAGAGACGTCCTCAGCGATTCCGAGCTCGAGGCATTTTATACCGGCGACTGGGACGGGGCCCACTACAAACCCGAGCGGCAGAGTGGGGCCAGCGTGTTCGAGCTCGAACCTGGTTACGGCATACACATTCCGCTCCACGCGCCTCACTGGGCGCAAAACGGCGACGCGGTTGCGGTCGGGTTAAGCCTCAACTTCAATCTGCGCTCGGGCGCGAGGCTCGCGCGGCTCTACAAAGTGAACCGCAGGCTTCGCCGTGCCGGCGTTCGTCCGGCTGCGCCGGGCGTTTCGCCTTGGCAAGATCGTCTGAAGCTCGCCGCCTTTTCGGGCGCTAGCGTCGCGCGCCGTTTCCTTCGGGGTACGCCGCATCGCCAGGCGAAAGTCTGACGGGGGCAGGCGCGGGTCTGCTTGGTGGACGTGTTAAGCTCTTGCGCGCGGCCATTCTCTCGATGGCGATTGTCGTCACGGTCGTGGCCGTGCTGACGGAACAGCGGATGAGCTCGGCGCTGCCGCGCCCCTCGGGCCCTCTTCCAGTCGGCGTCACCACCCTCACGCTCGTGCGCGAAACGAGCGGCGGCGTCGCGCCCGGCACCTATGAAGTGCAAGTCTGGTACCCGGGCCGCAAATCAAACGACCGCGCGCCGTACGGAACCGGAGTGCCAGGCTTCAAGAGCTTCCTCTATCACCGTCTGGTACGATCGCATGCCGCGCGAGACGTAGCCGTCGCGGGAGCGACGGAAAGGTTCCCCGTCGTCGTCTACGTCGCAGGTTGGGGAGGCCAACGCACCGACAACACGATCGTCTCCGAAGATCTCGCGAGCAACGGCTTCGTGGTCGCAGCCATAAGCGATCCCTCGCACGATGACCCGCCTGCGGCGAGCTTCGTCGCGCCGGCCGACTTCACTTCGCAACGCTCTTATGAAGCGACGGTTCGTCTCGCCGCGGTGCGGCTCGCGTACGAGGCGCGCCGCGCATCGGACGTGCTTGACGAATTGCAACTGCTCGACCGGCGCGATCCGTCAGGCCGCTTTACGAATCGCTTACGCCTGACCGATGCGGGCATCGTCGGCTTCTCGTTCGGTGGCGCCGTCGCGCTCGAGGCCTGCAGACGCGACGAACGCTTCGCTGCCGCGGTCAACATCGATGGCTGGCTGTTCGATGCTCGAAATGCGCGGATGTGCCCCTACATGCTGATCAGCGACAACGCGCCGCCTCCGACGCAGGCAGATCTTACTTCCGCCGATCTCGAACACCGTTTCGAATCGATCTTGACGGTCGCGGATGAGCCACTGCAGAAGGCGGCGCTCTCGTACGACGGCTACGCGTTGCTCGTAGATGGTGCGACTCACGTCGATTTTACCGATGCACCCGCCTATTCGCCGCTGAAGTGGTACCGTCGAGCGAGCATCGATCCTAGGCGGATGAGCAACATCCTCACCCGCTATCTGCTGAGTTTCTTCGGAGCGTACGTCAAGGGCGAACCTTCGCCGCTGCTCGTTCCCGGGGCGACGCTCGATCCGGCAGCGAAACTGACCCACGCGGGCGGCAACCGCGAGCGCCGGCGAGGATCGGCGTCGTGAGCGGATGGTTTTTTCGTCCGAAACCGGACTCCACGTATCGGGCGCGAGTCGTGTGCTTCCCATACGCCGGAGGCAGTCCCGGTATATTCCGACGGTGGGCGCAACTGTCGCCGCCCGACGTAGAAATCGTCGCGATGCGACTCCCGGGGCGGGAGTCGCGCTTGGCGGAAGCGCCGTACGAGAACTGGGCTCCGCTCATCGCCGACGCAAGCGTCGCTCTACGCCCGCTGCTCGACCTTCCCGTCGTTCTTTTCGGACACAGCTTCGGCGCAATGCTCGCATACGAACTCGCCTGCGAACTCGAGCAACAGGGACGTGGCAGCGACTTGACACTCGTAGTTTCAGCCTGCCGCGGGCCGGGCCGCCAGGCGCGTTTTCCCGCGCCGCACGACGCCTCGAGCGCTCAACTCTGGTCGTGGGTACGCGCGTTGAACGCAACACCGGCCGGGATCATCGACGACCCGGCGATGCGCGCCGCGCTCGAACCGGCGTTACGGGCCGATCTGGGGCTCGCGCAGACTTGGAGCGAACGCCGGCCGGAACGAATCGCGCTACCGATTACGGCTTTCCGCGGCGCACTCGATCTCCTCGTATCCGGCCCGGACGTACGAGCTTGGAAGGTCTGCACGTCCAAGCGATTTCGGAGCATCGAATTCGAAGGCGACCACTTCTTCATCAATTGCCTCGAAGCCGCCGTCGTCGAAACGCTCGCCGGCCTGTGTGAGGCGGCGTGAAGGCCACAAACATCGAGCGCATCGCGGGGCCGCCTTGGCTCGATGCGAACGAGGACGTCTTTCGCGAAGCCTTCGACCGCCGGAGCTTCGCTTTCGCGCACCGGCTTGCCGGTCATCCGCTTTTCGAGCCGCACCGCCTCCTGGAACTTGCTCGCAAGCTGGCTGAAGACCCGCGCGACGTGTACTACGACGCCGGCCCCATTCGCGTCGACCAGCGTTGGGATCAAACGGCCGTCTGCGACCTGCCCCTCGACTACCTCTTGAATCGGATCGAAACCGCGGGAGCGTGGATCGTTCTTCGGCGGGCCGAGAAAGATCCCGAGTACGCGCAGCTGCTCGACGCGTGCATGAACGAAATCGAGACGCTGGCCGGGGGAGACCTGCGCGAAACGATCAAATTGCGTAATGCTATCGTGTTCATCAATTCGCCGAATCGAATCAGCAGCTACCACATCGATCGCGAATGCAACTGTCTACTGCAGATCAGCGGCAGCAAGACCCTGAGCGTTTTCGACCGTTACGATCGAGACGTACTTCCCGAGGACGAAATCGAGCGCTTCTGGGCGATCGACAACAATTCGGCAGTGTATAAGCCCGAATACGAAGATCGAGCGATGAAGTTCGCGCTCGTGCCCGGCGTCGGCGTCCACATCCCGGTCAATGCGCCCCACTGGGTCCAGAACGGCCCCGATGTCTCGATCTCGTTGAGCATCAACTTTCACTACCGCGATTCCGTGCTCGGCGACGTTTATCGAGCGAACTATTGGCTGCGCCAGGCGGGCCTTCGGCCGTTACCGCCGGAGCGCTCGCGAACCTCCGCTACGCTGAAGAGCGCGGCTTACGGCGCGGCTCGCGCGCTACGCTCGAATCTCATTTCGGCGCTGACGCAAACGAGAAAGCGGCCGTGACGAACGTAAAGCGTCCGCTCAAAGCGTTCGTTGCGACCGCCACGCGCTGGCCGCTGCTCGGCGGCGCCTTGAACACTGCTTACCGGCGTTACTTCAACTCGGTCGGTGGGAATGCCCGACTCTTCTGCGGCGTCTTTCCCGATTTCGCCTCGGCCGAACTGGCGGTACCCGCGCACCGTCTGGTCGGATACGACAATGCGCCCTCGGCAGAGCGTATGATGGCCGAATGGCTGGGCGTCTACCCGAGCGACTATCCCGTTCTCTTTTGGCTCCAAAAGCTTCTGCGGGATTCCTTCACGGTTTTCGACTGGGGCGGGAACGTCGGAATCAAGTACTTCGCTTTCAGTTCGTATTTGACGTACCCTGAAAATCTGCGCTGGGTCGTGAACGACGTTCCGGCGGTCCTCCAACTCGGCCGGGAAGTCGCCGCGCGCGAGTCCGCAACGGCACTTCACTTTACGGCCGAAATGGACGAACTCGGGCAAGCCGACATCCTTCTAGCATCGGGAGTCGTGCAGTTCATCGACGACCCGTTCGCCCGCCTAAGTTCGGCGGCGTCGCTTCCCGAGCACCTTATTTTCAATAAGGTCCCTCTCTACGATAAGCCGTCGCGGGTCACGTTGCACAACATGGGGGTCGCGTTCTGCCCGTACCATCTCTTCAATCGGGCATCCTTCGTCGCGTCGGTAGAAGCACTCGGTTACGAGCTGCGCGACGAATGGGCGTCGCCTGACATCTCGTGCAATATCCCGCTCTCGCCGCAATACTCGGTCGCGGCCTACACGGGGTTGTACTTCCTCAAGTCGCGAAGCGCTCGGCCATGATTCGCGAGGGCGTGGGGTTCTTTGCCGACCGGGAGACCTTCGAACGCGATTACGATCGCGAACCGTTCGGCTACGACCACAACCTGAGCGAGCTCGACCTCTTCAGCGAAGCGTCGCTGCGCGAGCTCGCGGCGCGCTACGAACGAGATTACTTCGTAGCCGCCGGGGCTAACTCGGCCGGAACTGCGTTCTATTCGGTGCCGAGCGGCGAATACGCACCGGTCGAAGCTTTTGACCGTCTCGATTCGATCAATCAGCGAATTCTGCTAAAGATGCCCGAAAACTACGATCCGCGCTATCGCGATCTCATGGAGGCGCTCTTCGAACAGGTCGTCGAAAGGCGCGGCGATTTGCGAGGCGAGCGCGTCGTCCGTCTCGCTTCGTCGATCTTGATAAGCTCGGCTGCGGCGATCACGCCGTTTCATTTCGATCCCGAGCTATCGTTCTTCTTTCAAATCTCGGGAGAGAAAATTTACCATCTCTATTCCCCTTCCGTACTCTCCGAAGAAGAGCTCGAACGCTTTTACGTCATGGGAATCGTCAACATCGGACAGGTCGACCTCGAGGGCCGCGATCCCGGTAGCGAACACGTCTTTCGGCTCGTCGCCGGCAAAGGAATGCATCAGCCTCAAAATTGCCCGCACTGGGTCGAGACGCGGCTAACCCGGTCGATCTCCTACGTTTTCTCGTATGAGACCGATATGACGCGATCGATAGGCCGCACGCGCGCCTTCAACCACTACATGCGCTCGATCGGGCTGCGACCGTCCGCGCCGGGTTCTCATCCGGCCCGAGACGCGCGCAAAGCGAAGGCGATGGAAGTCTTCATCCCCATCCGCAAGCGCGCGAGTGAGGCGCTAAGGAAGACCTTCCGCCGCTAGAGCGCCGCGAACATGTTCAGGGCGTCGGCGCGGACCGGATGCGGGCGCGCATCGATCAGGCGCATCCCGTCCTTGTTTTCGCCGGGAACTCCAAGCACGAAGACCGATCGATCGAGCGGAACCTCCGGAAGCGAAACGGCTTGCGCGAGCGTACACTGAGCGCATTTCAAGTCCAGTCGCAGTGCGACGCCGGGCTTCAAGTACAGGCTCAAGTCTAGGATACTCGGCACGTAGTATGCGCTCGCGACGAGGGCATCCGGCGTGCCGTTGACGATCGCCGCGACCGCGGGACTTCGTTCGTAGTCTTTGTTCCACCACGTGCTGGCCTGAGAACTGATCAGGCACGAGACCGCCTCGCCGGCCAGAAGTGCTGCAAACGTGATTCTCCAGCGCCACTGCCCAGCGCCGGTCATGTTGCGTGCGAACAAAAAGGCGACGGCGAGCTGCAACCCGAGGAGGGCCGGGATGAAATATCTCGCTTGATAGACGAACGATCCGTGATAGAGCACGTCTCTTGCGACGAGAAGCAAGAGCGGGCAACACAGCGCTACGACGATGAAACCCCAGCGCTCGAACGGGCTGCGCCGAATCGCGAAATACAGAGCGTAAACGACCAGTACGACGCTGACGATCAAAAGGAGTGCGTTTGGCGCCGACGAGGCGAGCGGCCCGATGCGGAAGCTTCCGATATCGAAGAACACGCCGCGGACGTCCTTCAATAGAACGAGCGCGATTTGAGGCAGCGAGAGCTTCTCGGACGCGATCCCACCCATTCCGCGCCGCAGACTCGCGCTCGTCAACATGACGGTCAGCCAGGGGACGAAGCTTATGCCGGCCGCGAAAACGGCGATCGCGTACGCGAGGATCGCCGCCCCTCCGAATTTTGCGCGCTCGCGGACCACGCGAACGAAGAGGTAGAGTCCGTGGCCGAGGGCGACGAAGGCCGAGAGCGGGAAGACGTAGAGACTAACTGCGAACGACACCGCATAGAGCGTCCAAGCGACCGCGCCCCCAAGGCGGAGCGCGCGAAGGAACGCGACGCACATGAGCAGCGTCGTAACGGTCCATAGGCTATATTCGCGCGCCTCTTGCGAGTACAGAACGTAGAAGGGCGACAGTCCGAGCAGCATCGTGAAGGCCGCGGCGACGTCGAAAGCGCCGAACAATTCGCGCGCCAGCCAATAGGCGCAGGGAAGGACGAGGATCCCCATCAGCACCGCAATGCTGCGTATGGAAAGAACCGACGAGCCGAAAAATCTCACCCAGAGGTGCGCGAGCAGGTAATACAGGGGGGGATGCTGCGGATCTTCGAGCGCGAGCGACCGGACTGTTGCCTGGAGTGAATCGCCCGCGGGGAGCGTGAAATACTGTTGCATCGTTTCCGCGTCGCGTATGCCCGGGGAGGCGAGCACGATCTCGCCTTCGGTATAGCCGAGCATGTGCATGGCCCCTAGCATCTCGTCTTCCCAGAACGTTTTCCGATCGATATTATAAAGCCTAAAAAATACGCCGGCCAATACGATGAGAGTCAGAGCGATAACGGCGCCGTTCCGAAGGTTTCCGCGCATTCGGCTGTTTGGATGGTACGCTACCGTTCGCACATCCTCTTCGGCCGCGCCCTTCCGCTTGCTCGACGATCGGTTCGCGCATCCAGATTCTTGACAGGCTTTTCAAACCTAGACGCGCATAGAGGCACCGGTCGGAGGTTGGCTGCATGGGTCTGACTCTCGGTCGCGACGTTCTTCTGTTCTTTGAGGATCGCGATCGTGACACGTTGCTGCGGGGAGACCGGAAATTTCGGCGCGCCCTGCGCAAAAGCGTCGCCCTGCTGCGCCCGAATCGCCAGCGCGTTTCCGGTTTCGAGATGTCGTTCAGGTTGCTGCAGTTGGCCCTCGCCAAAATGGGTCAGCGAGTTCACGTCAACGATTTTGGACTGGCTCGCCGGAATCCGGAATTTCCGATCGGACTATGCGGCTACAGTCACGTTCTCGAGCATCGGAGCCTTCCGAACCCAGCTGTACTAGGTCCGGGCATCTTCGATCATCCGCTCCAAAACCTCGCTCTCTTCGAGGATCCGCGAAACGCGTCGTACCTCGTCCTCTGCGATTGGATGGGCGACCTCTTTGCTCGCTGGTACGATCGCAGCCGGCTCTTTCTGTGGTTCGGCGGAATCGACGTCGCGCATTGGCCTGAGGGCCGCCGGCATAAAGACATCGACGTGCTGGTTTACGACAAGATTCGCTGGAACCGCGATACGCTCGTCCCCAGCCTGCGCGAACCGTTGCTCGACGAACTGCGCCACCGCGGATTGGCCTTTCAAACGATAACCTACGGCCACTACACGCTCGGCACGTACAAGAAGCTTCTGGAACGAAGCAAATCGATGCTCTTCCTGTGCGAACACGAAACACAGGGCATGGCATACCAGGAAGCGCTTGCGAGCAACGTCCCGGTGCTCGCTTGGGACCAAGGTTCTTGGCTCGATCCGAATCGCGGAAAGTGGGAGCCGGATGAAATTCCCGCGAGTTCGGTGCCGTACTTCTCCCCGCAGTGCGGCGCGCGCTTCACCGATTCAAACGACTTCCCGGGCGCGCTCGAGCGCTTCCTAGCGCGACAAGATACCTACGAGCCACGCGCGTGGGTCGCTGAAAACCTCTCACCGCTCACATCGGGAGAGCTCTATCTGCGCGCATACTACCACGCGGCAGCGAATCTCGCTCCGCATATTCGCGAGCCGATTCGAGCCTGAGGATGAGCGGGAGCTGCAGCGCCTCGGGGAGTGCAAGTGAGCGTGCGGGTGCCAAGAGATTCCTCGAGCCAGCGACGCGTCGTTCCCGAGCATCCGGCAGTTCGGTCGCCCCGCCGGTGGAATCCGATCCTCTCCCCATTCGGGCCGCACGAACCCCCAAGTTTGGTGTATTGTCACGCCGGCAATCCGCACGGTATAGTCGATGAGTCCAGACACTCACAAGGGGCCACGCACGCCTTTTCCCGCGTAACCAGGAGAGACATGATAGGCAACTTTCCTCGCTCCCGTCAGGACCTGATCGTCAAAGAACTCGAAAACGAGTTACTCATCTACGACGAGAAATCGAAGAAAGCGCTCTGTTTGAACGCGAGTTCCGCGCTCATCTGGAAGATGTGTGACGGCGTCACAGCTGTCGCAGAAATCTCTGAGCGCACCGCTCGGTCGCTCGGCATGCCGCTCGACGACACGTTCGTGTCGTTCGCTCTGGAGCGTTTCCGCGCCGACGATTTGCTCGAGCCGGGTTTCCACGCTCCGGCCGAAACTGCAGCGATAACCCGCGCACAGGTGATGCGACGCATCGGCCGCGCGGGCGTCGCCGCGGCGGTCGCAGTCCCGCTCGTGACGGCCATCATGGCGCCGACTCCCGCGAAGGCGTATGGTATCGAGCCGCCAACCAGCGGTTGCGTGCTCTACTCGACGGAGATCTTGCGCGCCGACGGGACTCTCGCGGCAGCGCACGATATCGCGGAAAGCGATTTGCTTTTCGGCGTGCGCGCCGATACCGGTGAATTCGTTCCGGGAACGGTGGCATCAGTACGGCAAGTGACGGCCCCAGGCTTCTACACGTTCGTGGCCCAGAGCGGCGACGTCGTCAGTTGCAGCCCGACGCACACCCTCATCCGCGGTTTCGGCGACTACCAAGGGACCCAGGCGCTCGAACTGAAGATGGGCGACCCGCTCTTGGTACACGATGCGCGAACCGGCCGAGCCGTCGAGTCCCCGATCGTGACCGCGAGTTACAGCAAAGTGCCGCAACCCGTATTGCTCTTCGAAATGGATACGGACGAGCACACGTACTTCGCGGGTGGAATCGTCTCGCACAACAAGCGGCAACGTTCATTTTAGGCGGGGCGACCGGCCTGGGATCGGAACGACTGTCTCTCGTGGCGCATGGCGTACGGGTCGAAATCGTCGCGAACGAGCAGCACGTGCTCGAGCGCGCGGCAAGCTTGTTGCCTATCGGCTCGCAGCCGGTGGACCTTTCCGAGGTCGACGCATCGTACCGCTTCTCCGAGGACCCGTCGGGTGCGGGGCATGTCTTGACGCATCGACGGCGAACGGATTGCCGGGCCCGGTGCGTTGGATCGGGTGCTCGAAAGCTTCGAGCCGCATCTTACCGTGCGCATCGCCGAGCGCGCGCCGCAGCATGTCTTCGTGCATGCAGGGGTGGTGGGCTGGCGAGGCCGGGCCATCTTGCTTCCTGGATACAGTTTCGCCGGTAAGACCACGCTCGTTGCCGAGCTCGTTCGCGCCGGCGCGTTATACTACTCGGATGAATACGCCGTGCTGGACCGTGAGGGTCGCGTGCATCCCTATCCGCGCGCGTTACAGATGCGCAAACCGGGTGAACGCACCCAGACGCGGCTTGCGGTGAACGAGTTGGGTGGTACGATCGGGCGCGAGCCGCTGACGGTCGGCCTCATTGCTTTCTGCAGATACAAGAGCGGAGCCCGGTGGCGGCCCCGTAGACTCACTCCGGGCCGCGCCGTGCTCGAGATGTTTGGATATACGATGTCCGCACGATACGCGCCCGAAACCGCCTTGAGCACGCTGCAGCGCGCCGTCGCGGGAGCGACACTTCTTGAAAGGGACTCGCGGCGAAGCGGCCCAGATCATCGATTTCATCTCGGGATCGTTCGATGCCTGAAGTGCGGTTCGCCGAACTGCGTCCAGCCGCCGAAGCGATCGCGGCGGTGCTGGCCGGGTCCTGGCGCTCCTCGCCGCCGCCTCTCCTCGTCTCGGCCGAAAGTCTTGACGAAGCCTTGCCGCTCCTCGCTCAAACGAACGCGGCAGCGCTCGCCTGGTGGCGCCTTCGCGACACCGATTTTGCGTCGCTCGCCGGCGCCGAAGCGCTACACGACGCGTACCGCTATGCCGCATTGCGGGCGCAGCTTCAGGAGTCGCGTCTGATTTCGGTCTTCGAAACGCTGCGTTCCGTTTCCGTCGAACCGATTCTCCTCAAGGGATGGGACATCGCGCGACTCTATCCGCAATGCGCCCCGCGACCTTACGAAGACATCGACCTGATCGTGCCTCCCGAGGAGTTGGAGCTCGCACAAACCACGCTTCGCTCGAACGAGGGGACCGGCGCAATCGTCGACTTCGTTCACGCGGAAATCTCCGTTTTCGACAGCGGCGACTGGAGCGGACTCTACGCTCGCAGTCGGATCGTCGGCCTCGCGGGCAGCGTCGTCCGCGTGCTCTCTCCCGAGGATCACCTTCGAGCGATCTGTCTCCATGGGCTCAAGCACTGCTTTTCGAACCCTCTCTGGTTGAGCGACATTGGCGTCAGCGTCGAAGCGGCGACTCGGGAGTTCGATTGGGCAAGATGCTTCGGCCAGAGACAACCGCAGAAGCAATGGATCGGCTGCGCGATCGGTCTGGCGCGCGACTTGCTTGGATGCGAGGTGCCGGCGGAAGGTGCCCAACGCATCGAACCGCTACCCCGTTGGCTGGTTCCGGTCGTTTTGGAGACGTGGATTCGTTGGGCTATCGCCGGCCCCGACGAACGCTGGGCCCTCCGCGAAATCTTCGATCGTCCGACTGATGCCTTGAACGTCGTCGCCCGGCGTTGGCCCAACCAACTCGTCGTCGCGCTCAAGCGCCGGTCGCGTTTGAGCGACGACCCGCCCTGGCTGCAAAGACTCTACGCGCTCGCCTATCTTTTCGAACCGAAACGCGTCGTAGAGGCTCTTTTGCGGAACGCGCCTCAACGGTCGACGCCCTAATGCCGCTGGATTTTCAGAGCCGTACTCAGGAGCGCGAATCGCCGCCCGGCGGACGAAAAGCAGGCGCGCCGCTTTTCGCCCGCATTGCCGACCATCGCGATCCTCACTCGCTCGCCGCTCGACTGCGCGCGCGAAGACTGCTCTTCTTTTCCGACCTGCTGGCACGGCTGCCGCACCCGGTTACGATACTCGACGTGGGCGGCACTTCGGACTTTTGGAGAAACTTGGAGCTTGCGAAAGATGGCGTCAAGGTCATCATTCTCAACGTGAAGATCGAGCCTAGCGACGATCCGCGTTTCGAGAGCCGAGTCGGCGACGCGCGAGACCTCAGCGCTTTCGCGAATAAAAGCGTCGACGTCGTCTATTCAAATTCGGTTATCGAGCACGTCGGTACGTTCGAAGACCAGCGCAAAATGGCGGCCGAGGTGCGCCGCGTGGCCAAGCGCTACTTCATCCAGACGCCGAATGCGTGGTTTCCCATCGAACCGCACTTCTTGTTCCCGGGTTTTCAGTTCATGCCGCTCGCCGTCCGCACGTTTCTCTTGACCCGGTTCAGGCTGGGCTGGCTACCGCGCGAACGCGACCGAGCACGCGCCAGGGAGATCGTCGCTTCGGTGCGTTTGCTCGACGCGCGGCAAATGCGCAGCTTGTTTCCGGAAGCGGCAATCCACCGCGAGCGCTTTCTCGGCCTCTCCAAGAGCCTCACCGCATACTCCGGATGGTGAACCCGGCCGCCCTCCAATAACTGCCGTCCCAGAGTTCCTGGAGGATGGCGTCACGGCGCACCCGGAACTCCGGTGGATGGCCCGCGAGACGAACGCCTGTTTCCACGACCCGGGAAAGGGGAGCCGGCGGCTCGTCGGAATCGGAAATCGTCGCTGTTTTCACCGAACCGGACCAGCGAGCAGATGCAAGCTGACCGGCAAGCGGATTCCGAGGTATTAAGGTAAGCTGCTAGAGTTCTTCGGGCTCGTCCCCGGCGCGAACGCCATGCGCGGGAGGTTCAGGATAGCGCGCCGGGGCGTCGCGCTCCGCTGCGCCATCGCGTTCGGCGCGCTGGCCCAGCTCGTGCCGGCGGTCGCCGGCGCTCAGGAGTCGTATCGGCTCGCTCTCGAGCCCTCGACTGCGCCGGTGGTTCCGCGCTACGTGCCGTTCGTTCTTCTCCTTGTGCTCGAGGTAGTCGCCATCCTCACGGCGGTGCTCGTCTTGAGCCGCCGGCCGGCTTCACCCGGTGCGCCCCTTCTGTGCTCGCGCTGCGCGCGGTTGCACGCGCGGACCGAAGCGTTCGCGCGGGTAGCGGACGCTGCGGCCGTCGGCGCCCTGGCGTTCCTCGTCGCGCTACCGTTTGTCGCGGCTGGCTATGAGACCGGGTTCACCCTACCGGGCACGGTGTTGGCCATTTCGGCCGTCGTGGCCGTCGTCGCCCTGGCCGCCGAAGCCGACTTCCTCGTACGCGCTCTTGCCGCGCGCCTTTTGCCGCAGTTCACGTGGAGCGCCGAACCGGGCCGCATCATCGGCGGCGGTGCGCGCTGGCTCGGGGTGATCTTCGCGCTGTATCTCTTCGAACCGCGCAGCGCCGGAATCGCCGCACTCTTCGGAGGCGTCGGCCGGCGGCTCATGCTGGACCTCACGTCCACTTGGACGATTTTCGCCGCCGCGGCGATCCTCGTTTTCACGCTGATCGTCGCACTGTTGACCCGGTGGCTCGCGCCGCTCATATTCGGCAGCCTACCGCTCACCGCTCGCAAGCCGCACGGAACTTCGGCGTGACTCGCGACAGCACGTTCGAGGCCGCGTACGCCGACATCGAAGGTCTCATCGCGAACATCGAACGCGTCTTCGTGGGCAAGCGTGAGGTCGTCAGGCTTGTGGTCGCTGCGCTCCTTTCGCGCGGCCACGTGCTCCTCGAAGATCGCCCGGGCGTTGGAAAGACGATGCTCGCACGGACGCTGGCGCGTTCGATCTCTTGCGAATTCAAACGCGTGCAATGCACCCCGGACCTGCTCCCCGTCGACATCACCGGCTACGTCGACCCGCGCAAGGAAGCGTTCGTCCCGGGTGCGGTGTTTGCAAACATCGTGCTCGCGGACGAGCTCAATCGAGCGATGCCCCGCACGCAAAGCGCGCTGTTGGAAGCGATGGGCGAGGCGCAGGTCACCGTCGATGGTCGCTCCTATCCGCTCCCCGATCCCTTCATCGTCATCGCGACGCAGAATCCCATCGAACACTCCGGCGTGAACGATTTGCCCGAGGCGCAACTCGACCGTTTCCAGCTCCTGCTGTCGCCGGGCTACCCCGACGAAGACGAAGAGGTCGAAATCCTTCGCGACAGAATGGTCGAAGATCCGCTGACCAGCGTGGAGGCGGTGCTCACGATCGACCGCGTGCGCGAACTGATGGCACTCGTAACCCGCGTTACCGTCGACGAGCGGCTGCTGCGTTACATCATCGCCGCGGTACGGCAGAGCCGCCTTTCCGACGAGCTCGCCCTCGGCGCGAGCCCGCGCGCCGCTCTCCAGTTGATGCAGCTCGCGCGCGCTTACGCGCTCGTTCAGGGGCGCGGCTACGTGATTCCCGACGACGTCAAAGCGCTCTTCGTCTACGCCCTGCCACACCGGCTGATCCCCAAGGTCATGCCCGAATCGCTCATAAGCATGACCGAATGGAAGACGCGGATTGTGAAGCGGTTCGTCGACACCGTTGACTTGCCGAGCTGAACGCCGGACGCATGGAATGGCCTTCCCGTATCGAGTTGACGATCGCGCCGCCGATCGGCATCGCCGTGTTCGCCGTGGCGCTCGTGGCCGCCGCGATCGCCGGTGCGCTGCACCCGGCACTCCGTCCCCTCGCTGCGTTCGTGGTCGCCTTCCCATTCCTGTGGATCGTTTTCGCGACGATGCTCTCGTATACGACCGCACGCGCGTTGCGCACGACCCGGGTCGATATTCCATCGCGAACGCGCGCGATGAGTACCTTCCCCTTAACGCTCACACTCGCCCACGACGGGCACGCGTTCCCAGCGCTCGGCGTCTTGACGAACGCGAGATTCTCGATCTCCGGCGACGTGATCGAGTCCGGTCCTTGGGCTGAGATTCCCCTCCTCGAGACCCGGCGCGCCGCGACGTCGCACTGGGACGTAACGGTGAAACGGCGCGGGACGCTCGTCGTCGGACCCTTTCGCGCCGCCGTCGAGCTGCCCGGAAGCGCGCTCCGCGCGACCGTGGTCTTCGAGCGCACCTACAGGGTCACGGTGCTTCCGGCGATCTATCACCTGCAACCGTTCGTCGACGCGCTGCTCGCCGGCCGGCACGTCGCCATCGGACGATCCCAGACGCTTCCCGCCGCGATCGAAGAGTACGTCGGGGCACGCGAATACCGTCCCGGCGACTCACCGAAGCTGATCCATCGCGTCCTGTCGCTGCGCACGCCCGATCCGGACCAGTTCTACGTGCGGGAGTTCCAAGACCCGAGCCGCGACGATCTCAGCCTCGTGCTCGACACGGCACCGCCGCTCGACGGTGACGCCACGCTTCACCGCTATCGCTTGGAGAAAGCCATCTGCTTCGTCTCTGCGTTGAGCCGGACGTTTGCGGCGCGGCGACTCACGGTGCGATTTGTTTATCAGCGCGGAGTGCACGACGTCGTGGCGCTGCGTTTGCGGCCGTTCGACGCGGACCTCGATCGCCTCGATAAAGAGCTCGCGCAACTCGACCTCGCGGGCGACCGCGCGACGCTCGGGCGAGTTCTGCTCGGCGAGGTGCGCCGCCATGGCGCGGCCGTCATCTTCGTCAGCCTGCGCCCGCGCGAACAAGTCGAGCAACAGCGCCTTCCCTTGGTGACGCTAACGCCGGGCCACATTCCCGTCTTCACCAGCGAGGTCGTGTCGTTGTGAGAGACTGGCTCAGGCGTGTCGATCCAGCGTTCTACCACAAAGAGCCGTACCTGCTCCGGACCCAGGCGCAGATCGCCAGGTATACGGAGGAAGCTCAAGCCGAGGTACGGTTGAGCGTGCTAACCGCCGATCGCCTGTTGCACGCCGCGACGACGATCGTCGCGTTGGCCGCGTACGTGGCAGCGACCGCTGGCGGCGCGCTCGACCCACACCGCGATTGGCTGACGTTGTGGGCTTTCGCTGCTCTCGCAGTCGCCGCGGCGCGCGCGCTTCCGTGGTCGCCGCGCCCCGGAAACACGATTGCGCTGCGAGACGCGCTCGTCGGCAGCGCGCTGATCGCGATACCGGCGCTTTGGACTCGTCCCGACCCCATCGTCCTCGCCCTTGCGTTGCTCACCGGAGCCACGCTCTACGCCGCCCGCGGGCCCGGGCGCATCGCACTGCTCGCGTTGGCCGTCGGCGTGCTTTTCGGCGTGCGCGCGCATCCGCTCTTCGCCGCCCCGATGGCAGCCGTCCTCGCCGTGGGCTTGGGTGCACTCGCGGTCAGAGAAAGCGGACGCGTTTGGCAGCGCCGTCCGCAGGTGCTGACATGGGCCGCGTTCGCAACGCTGCTCATCGTGTGTGCCTACACCTTCGCTTTCAATGCTCCGGCCATCGCGCCGCACGTTCCCGTCGAAATCGCCGCGATCGCCGTCGCATACCTCGGCGTTTGCATCATTGCGGGCCGAATCCGCCGAGCCGAACTTATCGCGCGCCCAGGCGGGCTCTTGTCGATCCCGCAGAGTATCGTCCCGCTGCTCGATCGTTCGCACGACCATGCCATCATCTGCCGGCTTGAATAATCCGCAGCTGCGGTCGCTGCTGTGGCTCGCCGCGGTCCCGCTCGTGACGCTGGCGGCATCGCTCTTGTTGGCTTACGCGGTTACGCTGGTGCCGCACTTTCATTGGATCCGCATCGGCGTGCACCGCGCGGCTCCGCAAACAACGATCGCAGCCCCGGCGGCGCGGCCGTTTCCAGTCTCGACGGCCGGGAACGACGCCGGCGCGGCGAGCGCCGCCGCGAGCGAGCCGGCATCATTGTGGGCGCTGCTCGCGCCGTGGGCGATCGCCGTCGACGCGGTCGCGCTGCTGGGATTCGCGGCGGTTCTCATGGTGCGCTACAGTTCGCGTCGCGGTCGCGGAGCGCGAACGTGAGCGCGACGACGGAAGCGCTTTGGTTACGCGCACTCAACGCCTTGGGCGCGCGAGGATTGCTTCCCGGGAACAAGTCGCGCTTGACCTCGCGCGAACTCGGCGCCGAGGTCGCGCGGCGCGGCGACGATCGACTGGCCCGGCTGGTCGACGGCTGGTACTACCCGGCGTCCTACGGAGGCGTGCCGGGGATGCTTTCCGACGAGGAGGCAGCTCGCCTCGTTGCGGAACTCGAAGAGAACATCACGCCGATCGAGTTCGTGCCGACGGAGATGCTGCAGCCGGGGCCGGAACATCGGCCGTCGCGCCGCATACCAGGCTGCGAGCTTTGCGGGTTTCCGGTGGGTTTGCAATAGCTATGCCGCCGCCTGTCCGAATCTGGAAGTCGCGACCTGCGCTGTGGATCGCGCTCACCCTCTTTGCGATCCTATGCGGCGTCCTAGGCCTCGTCGCGTACCTGTTCCAAACTATCGGGGCCGCGCTCAAGTAGTTTCTCGCGTGGACCTGCTCACTTTACGTTCAACAGGTTTCGGCAAACGTCAACGTAGTGCACCGCACCGTCAGCGATTGCTCAGAAACAAAAGAAAACGCCCAATCCTTGGTGGACGGGCGTTTTGAATGATGTGCCGAGAGCCAGAATCGAACTGGCGACACCAGGTTTTTCAGACCTGTGCTCTACCGACTGAGCTATCTCGGCGCAGTTAGAAGTTTATCTTGTTTTCGCTGCCTGCTCGGGCCTCCGTCGTCACCCGTGCGATCCGCGTGGCAAGTCGGACGCGAACGTCGCTTTCGGTGGGCTTAGATGTTCCGCCTTTCCCGCTAACGATCACCAGCCGGGCGGCAAGATCCAGAGGTTGCCGGCGCACTCAAGGTTCGCATTGACGCCGACACAGTGGACAGCGGCTCCCTCAATTGGAGCAGCCTGAATGGCGCGCTTCAGCTCTTGGGACGGTCCAAAAAGAAAGACGTTTCGGAATCGTTCGGCGCTTACGAGGTCGTTTCGCGTAAAACCAGGATCCTCGGCGTCGCAAAGATAGCACCTTGGGCGAAGCATGACGGCGGTGTTCTCTCCAAGGTAGTAGCTTAAGACCGCGCTGTGGACGATTCGATTGTCGCTGATGATTAAGGCGTGCGGAGACCGGGAGATCACACGGGCGACCGTCTTCGACTCGTCGTTCAGCTTGTTCCACCACGTTTCGGCGCGCGCGCTCAGGGCTAGGGAAACGATGCAGCTGAAAAATATGAGGGTCGCGGCGAGGTTCCAAAAAGCGCGTCGAGAGGCTGACCGGGCCGCATCTAATTCTGAGGCAAGACAGCCGGCCACGCTGAGCACGATTGCGACGTACAACGGCATATAGTAACGTGGCACTGACGTACGATCGGGTAGCGTTAGGTTGAGCAGCAGTATCGGGACCGAGGTGGAAAACATAAGAGCGAGAACGAACTTCCAGGAACGGCTGCACGTCAGCTTACAGATGCAGTACAACGAGTACGCAATCAGACCGAGAACGGCGACGGCTCCTGCCACTTGTAAACCCGCCGTCCTAAGCGGGTCGAGGTCGATGAAAGCCAGTCGCAGTTGTCCCAGAAACCTCCTCAGCGCGTGAAACGCGGACGTTCTCTCGCTTAGGACCTGCATTCCAGTCTTGGCGGACGGAGTCAATGCGGCCCCAATCTGTTGCTGATGCTGGTACAAGACGTACAACCAGGGACTGAACAGAACGAGCGCCGTGAAAGCGCTCGCGATAAAGGCGGCCAAGGATCTCGTCGGACGAAAACCTGTAACCGCGAGAACATAGATCCCATGACCGAGAGCCACCAGCAACGTCAACGGATACGTATACAAGCCGACGGTAAAGCTGAGGGCGTACAACGCCCACGCGTTCACGCTTTCCAAGCTCATGGCACGAAGGAGGGATGCGGACATCCAGACGGTTGCCGCCGCCCAAAGAATATACTCGCGATTCTCCTGTGAATACAACACGAATATCGGTGAGACCGCGATCAAGCTCGTGCCGAGCCAGGCGCTTCGCTGCGACCGAAAAAGCTCTTTGCAAAGCCAATACATCAGAGGTAGCATCAGTAGACCTATCGCTACCGAGAGGCTCCGCATCGCAGCGATCGACGTGCCGGCATACTTCGTCCAGAAGTGTGCGGCGACGTAGTAGAGCGGGGGATGCTGGGGGTCCTCGCTTGCGAGCGAGGCGATTGTCTCTGTGACCGGCCGGCGTTGCTCGGCTGTAGGCCTGACAAGTTTCGAAAGATCCGACATGGTCGCCAAGCCGGCGGCGCGTCGTACGAGCTCCCCTTCGGTCAATCCAACGATTCGAAGCGAGCTATAGACCTCATCAGCCCAGTAGACCTTATAGTCGAGGTGATAAAGTCGAAACCAAACCCCGATCAGGACTACGACAGTCAAACCCCAAGCCGGCCAGGATCGGGCTGAGAGTCTCGCTTGCTCGCTTAATCGACGTGCCATAGACCCGACCGAAGGGGTTTCCCCTTTCCAAGCACCCATACCCAGGCGCTCACCGGGACGAGAGAATGTTCGCGTCGGCGAGACCGACTCGGAGACCGCGGTGCGCGCTTCCATAGCACGACCGACGTACCGCGTGCTTACACGGCATTGCCACCACGAAAAATTCGACGAATTGCAGGCCGGATTCGCTCCCGCGCATGACATAATCCGGGCTCGGTAGAACCATCGAGCATGGTTGCCGCAAGACCAAGATCTGCGTGCTTTCGGCTTACCGGGAGTAAACCGGGCTGACCTTGCGCACTCGATTGCGCGAACGATGCGAGAGCATTGTACGACCAATAATCCGGCCGATCTCTCGCGCTCTCAGCGATAAGTATTACTTCCGCATTGGCGTCCAAGAGCGGCATTGGCGACAGGCCTTCTTCTACAATGCGTTCCGAGCACTCTCGTTCAACCACATCGGTGGCGACTACGCTGAGTTCGGATGCCACGGTGGAAGCACGTTCTCGCTCGCATATCAGGAGATGCGAAGACACGATCTCCCGGGCATGATGTGGGCCTTCGATTCGTTCCAAGGCCTTCCGGCGCTGAAGGATGCCAAGGACAGTCACCCGTTTTGGGTCGAGGGGAGACTGGCGACCTCGGTCGATCAATTCGCGGCAATCTGCAAGGCGAGCAAGATTCCGCGCGAGCGTTATCGCATCGTTCCCGGTTTCTACGAGCAGTCGCTTCCGGCCATCGGAGCGACCGGAGAACCTCACGACGTCGCTCTCGCCTATATCGACTGCGATTTATACTCGAGCACGAAGGCTGTCCTTGATTTCTTGCGACCCAGACTCAAGCACGGTATGATTCTCGGATTCGACGATTACTTCTGCTATTCGTCGGAGCAACTTGCGGGCGAGCGTCGAGCATTGCTGGAGTCGTTTCCTGCAGACGGGCGATGGTTTTTGCTGCCATACATGCAGTTCGGGTGGGCGGGGCTGTCGTTTGTCGTTGAAGATCGACAGAAGGCGCTTTGATAAGCAGCGCGCCGCAAGGCAAAGGATAGGCGCCGGAAAGAGATCTCGACCCCGTCCGGTCTGTCAAGTTTGACGAGTCGGCGACGCTTCAAATTAGTGACTGCCTCGCAAAAGGTCGCGGCGAGGGTAGCGGGATAGTACGCTATCTCGCTTACCGAGTCACCGAGGGAGCTCGAATTGGCCAACATCGCCGATGTAGCGATCATCGGCGCCGGACCCTACGGACTCTCGATTGCAGCGTTCTTACGCGAGCGCGGCCTCGACGTTCGAATCTTCGGGCGACCGATGGACACGTGGCGCAAGCATATGCCCAAAGGCATGTGCCTGAAATCCGAAGGCTTCGCGTCGGGAATCTACGATCCGGAAGGAGCGTTCACGCTCGCAAAGTTCTGTCGCGACGCCGGTGTCGACTATGCCGACGTCGGTATTCCCGTGGCGCTCGAGACGTTCTGCGCGTACGGCTTGGCCTTTCAGCAGACGTTCTTGCCCGATCTCGACCAACGTGAAGTCTTTCGCGTCGCGGGCTCGCCCGGCGCATTCGAACTCCAGCTCGACGACGGGGAGAGCGTCCGGGCACGTCGCGTTATCGTAGCGGTCGGCATCAGTCACTACGAACATCTGCCGCCGGAGCTGTCCGCGTTGCCGCCCGACCTCGTCACGCACAGTTCGCGCAATCACGAGTACGCCCACCTGAAGGGCAAGAGCGTTGCGGTCATCGGCGCGGGCGCTTCCGCGGTCGACGTATCGGTGGCGCTGCATGAAGCGGGCGCATTTCCGCAACTCGTCGCACGAACTCAACGGCTGGCCTTTCACGAGCCTCCGCAAGTCGCGCGCTCGTTCGTAAGCCGCCTTCGTTATCCGCGTTCCGGTCTCGGTTGTGGGCTGAAGTCACGCTTCTTCACCGATTTGCCGGATATCTTCTTCATGTTTCCGCGCCGATTCCGCGCGCGCGCCGTGCGAACGCAGCTCGGGCCCGCGCCTTGCTGGTTTACCAAAGACAAGTTCGTGCCGAACGTTCCGACGACTCTGGCGGTGTCGATCGAGCGCTGCGAGGTGCGCGACGGGCGCGTAGCGCTGCACCTCCGCGCCAAGGACGGTCTGCGGCGCGAAGTCCTGGTCGACCACGCGATCGCGGCCACCGGATACCGCGTCGATCTCGGACGCCTCGGTTTCCTTGGCGACGAGTTGCGGTCTTCGCTTCGGGTTTTTGCAGACGCACCGCTTTTGACGCGGAACTTCGAATCTTCGGTTCCCGGTTTGTTCTTCGTTGGGTTATCTGCGGCGAACAGTTTCGGTCCGCTGCTGCGTTTCGCGTACGGAGCGAGGTTCGCGGCAGGCCGGCTCCGCTCGTACCTAGCGACGAACGGCCGTCGTGCAAGTAGCTGAGCGTTCGCCCGAGATGGGTTCGGAGCGCGCCTCCAAGCGGGACCTTACGTGTCTGGTCGCCACCTGCGAGTCGTGGTGGTCGACCGCGATGCTGCCGTCCCTTCTCGTACAGCAGTTCGCAGTCACAGGTCTTTCGCCCGGCGTTCTGAACCTGAGCCGTCACGTCCGGCACAAGCTGACGTGCTCGCGCGACCCGCGCGCCGCTGCGCTTGCGATGCGCGAACTCATTGCGCGGCAACGTTTCGATTGGATCGTCATCGGCGACGACGCACTCTTTCGCGCCCTGCTGGAAAGCGGTGAACGTGAGTCGCTGCGTGGGTGGTTTCCCGTCGATCCGTTCCGCGAAGATCTCATCGCTCTGGTCAGCTCGAAGCACGGGTTCGCGCAGCGGGCCCCGGAGCTCGGCGTACCCGTGCCGGAAAGCTGCCTCGCCACGACCTTGAGTGCTGCTCTCCAGGCTGCCGCGAACTTCGGCTTCCCGGTCGTCGTAAAAGGGCCCCACGGCTTTGCCGGCTCGGAGGTTCGCATCGCGGAAAACGAACCGGCTCTTCTTCGTACGTGCCAGACGCTGCTCGAGCGCTACGGTAAGGTGCTTCTGCAGCGCTTCGTGCGCGGCTCGAACGCAAGCGCAGCGATCCTCTACGAGCGCGGCAAGCCGCTTGCGTACAAGGCGTATTTTACCGAGTGCGCGTTCCCGCACGCGCACTCCGCGGCGACGGTCCATCGCACGTTGCGGCATAGCTCGCTCGAACCGATCGTCCGCGCCATCGGTGCTGCGACCGGCTTCCACGGAATGGCAGGCATCGATTTCGTCGTCGAGGATCGGACCGGACGCCTCTTCGCGATCGAAATCAATCCGCGACCCACGAGTGCTTTCTCGGGACTGCGGGCCGATCGCACGTTTTTCGGTCATGCTATCGCGCGCTTTTTGGAAGGCGGCGACGCGCCGACGGAACGATACGAAGCCCGAGACGGCGCGCAAGCGTACTTCCCGGACTATGCCTTCTATTTCTTGAATCGCGCGAACAAAGTCGAGCCCGGCTCGTACCGGCGGCTTCTGTCGTGTCTCGCGGAGTCGCCTGGGTCGGAAGTCCCGATTGCAACCTGGGCGATCGCCCGCTATGCATACGATCGCGCTACGCACCACGTTCCGGGCCTGCGCGTGTGGTTCGAGTCTCGACGCCGCGCGCGGCGTCCTTAGAGACTCATTCCGACCGCTTGACTCACGGGGCCGACGGTTTGGGCGGGCACCGCGTTACCGCTGGCACCACTCGAGTAGACGACGACATATCCGGGGAAGCCGCTCGCCCCGAAGTTGCTGACGTAGATCCGACCGTTCGAGTCGACCGCGATGAACTCGGGGGTCTGCAGACCTGTGAGATTGCCGCTGATGGTTCGGGCCGGCGGCGCGTTCGACATCGCTCCGGGGCTGTAGACCGTGATGCTGTTACCGAGATCGTTGACGACGTAGAGGTTACCCGCGCTGTCAAAGGCGATTCCCACCGGACCGTTGAGACCCGTTGCCGCTCCGGAGATCGTGCGCAGCGGCGCGACGTTCCCCATCGCGCCCGCCGCGAAAACCGAGATGGAGTTCCCGGCGAAATTCGCGATATAGATCTTTCCGGTCGAATCGACTGCCACGCCATCAGGGGTGCTGAGGCCGGTGGCCGAACCGCCGATCGTGAATGCCGGAGCGATGTTGCCGTTCGCCGGCAAAGTGAATCCGGTCAGTGCGTTACCGACTTGATTCGTAACGAGCAGGTTGCCCGAGCTGATGCAGAGACCGAACGGCGAGTTCAGCTGCGTGCTGTTCCCGGAGACTTGAAAGACCGGCGAAACGGTGCCGCCCACGTTCGGCGGAAAGACGAGCAACTGGTTCTGGTTCGTGTTCGCGACATAGATTTTGCCCGAGCTGTCGCGCACGATTCCGGTTGCGCTTTGCAGCTGCGTCCCGCTTCCGGAGATCTGTAAGGGAGGCGTCGGGTTTCCGTTGGCAGTCGTGGGGTAGCCGAGGATGAAGAGACCCATCTGCGTGATGTAGAAGCGCGGGCCGCTGTTTGGCGGCATGTACGTCGAGGGTTGGCTGCTGCATGCAGCGAGCGCAACGAAACCAAGAGCGACGGTCAGAAAACGCAACGAGCCCATAGGTCCTCCTAGGAAAGCCAACGCACCACCGATTCGATCTGCCGCGGCCGGCCCTGCGGCGGCTCCATCGCGGGGCGACCCAGGTAAACGAACGCGACGATCCGGTCCCCGTTGTCGAGGCCAAGTACCGCTTTTACCTCATTACGATACGCCATTTCGCCAGTCCGCCACATCGCGCCGAATCCTCGCGCGTAGGCGGCCAAGAGAAGATTCTCCACCGCGGCCGCGCCGGCTGCGAAATCTTCGGAGGCAACGACCGGGTCGGGGTCGGTACGGACGCTGACAACGATCACCACCGGCGCGCGCAAGAGTTTGCCGGCTTCGCGCTCGAGCGCGCCCGTGCGGGCCTCTCCGCTCAGCTTCGTTTCGTTTTCGACGACCGACGCCCAGGCCGCACCGACCCGTTCGCGCGCAGCACCCTTTAAAACGGTGAAACGCCACGGCTCGGTGAGCCGGTGGTTCGGCGCCCAGAGGGCGGCTTCGATGAGCGCCCGGATCTCTTCGTCCGGCACGTCGCCGCCCAGTTTTCCGATGCTCCGCCGCGTGCGGAGCGCTTCCATGACGTCCATCGATCCTCGCCGGCAGAATGATCGCGCCGGACCCGTTTCCGAATCCGGCGCGTCGCAACTGGCGACGTTGAAGGGGCTCGAACCCTCGACCTCCGCCGTGACAGGGCGGCGCTCTAACCAACTGAGCTACAACGCCAGGCTCAAGGTGGGGCGCGTTCGCCCGGGGAGGCCCGGCAGCCTGCGCTCTAGCGTACAACGTTTGTCAAGGCGGCTCCGGTGCGGAATTCGGAACCATTTCAAATGGTGGGCACGGTTGGGATTGAACCAACGACCCCCCGCGTGTGAAGCGGATGCTCTCCCACTGAGCTACGCGCCCGCGCCTCGACTCTTCCACGGCTCCGGCGCCGTTCCGCCCTCGCGCGGAAGAGGCCGCGCCGCGTGCGTGCTCCGAAGCTCGCTCGGCTTTCGATCTTTAAATGCGGCACGCAGCCGGTCTGCTTCTCGACAAATGTCGCCGGCGACGGTACTGCGTTCGAGATCAGCACCGCGACGCCGTCGCTCCTACCGCCTCGATTGTAAAGCTTCGAACGTAGGCGTAGGCTGGGAAGGCCGGGCAAGCGGGGTATATAAGCATCCCACATGCTCGAGGACTACCGCTACGTCCACCGCTTCCCGGTCCCGTTTTCCGACGTGGATATGCTGCAACACGTCAACAACGTTGCCTACGTCCGTTGGGCCGAGGAGATCCGCAGCTCGTATTTCGCCGAGATTCTTCACGAAGACATCGGCGGCGAGCGCGGCATCATCATCGCCAAGTTGGAGATCGTGTACGAGCGTCCGCTCTTCTACCACGACGAGGTCGCGATCGGTTGCCGGGTGAGCCGCATCGGACGCAAATCCTTCGACATTTCGTATGAAATCTGGAACGAAGGGGAACAGGTCCGCTGCGCTCATCTGCACACGCCGATGGTCGCTTTCAACTACGTCACGAATGCCACGGTTGTCGTTCCGGATGTCTGGCGCGAACTTATCGCCGCGTTCGAAACCGCGCCGGTGGGCGTCGCGTGAAAGCCGTGTGGTGAGCGATGCCGGATCGTAGCGCCGCGCTCACCCTCGAAGCGCTGCAGCTCCTGTTCGGGGAGAGCTACGCGCGCGATTTCTCCGTTCGGCTCTGGACGGGCGCAACCGTGGCAGCCGAGCGTCAAGCACGCTTTACGCTCGCGGTCAACGCGCCTTATGCACTGCGAGCCGCCTTTGCGCCGCCCGTCGACCTCAACCCCGGCCGAGCCTTCGCGAACGGTTTGATCGACGTCAGCGGCGATCTCGAAGCCGGCGTCGACGCGCTGATGAGCGCGCTCTCGCACGTACCGCGCCGTTCGCTCGGGCGGCTAACGGCAACGCTCGCCCGGCTGCCGCGAGAGCGGCAGATCGCCGGCGACGCGGGGCCGCGCATGCGCGGACTACGTCATTCACGCCGCCGCGACGCGGCGGCGGTCGGCTTCCATTACGATCAGGTGCTCCCTTTCTTTCGCTCGTTCCTCGACGAGAATCTGGTCTATTCGTGCGGCTATTTCGACACCGGCGCCGAAACGCTCGGCGAGGCGCAACTGGCCAAGATCGACTACATCCTCGCGAAACTGCAACTCGAGCCCGGCCAACGGCTGCTCGATATCGGCTGCGGTTGGGGGGCTCTGGTCATGCGCGCGGCCGAGAAATTCGGCGCGCAAGCCTTCGGCATAACCCTCAGCCGCGGACAATGCAAGGAGGCGCGTAAGCGCATCGCGGCGCGTGGCCTGAGCGACCGTGCGACGGTCGAGCTTTGGGACTACCGCGACCTCGGCGAGCTCGGGTTCGACAGGATCGCAAGCGTCGGCATGATCGAACACGTAGGACGCGAGCGGACCGGGCTCTACTTCGAAGCGGCTTTCCGCGCGCTGCGGCCCGGGGGCTTGTTTCTCAATCACGGCATCGCCGACCAGTCGCATGCGCGGCGCGGGGAGCGCACCTCGGGCTTCATCGACCGCTTCGTCTTCCCCGATGGCGACCTGTTGCCGGTCTCGGAGGCGCTGCTCTTCGCCGAGCGCGCCGGCTTCGAACTTCGCGACGTCGAGAATCTTCGCGAAAACTACGCTCGTACCGCACGCGCCTGGGTCGCGAACCTCGAGCGGAACGCTGCGCAGGCGATCGCAGCCAGCAGCGAGCGGACCTATCGCGTTTGGCGTTTGTACATGGCGGGAAGCGCGCAGGGTTTCCGTTCCGGGCGCTTGGGAATTTTTCAATCGCTGCTCGCAAAACCCCATAGCGACGGCAGCGTCGAAGCTCGCTCGCGGCGGGGTCTCTACGCGCCCGCGCCCTCGCCCACACCGGCAACTCCCGCGCCGGCCACCTCGACGGCGCTCACCTTCGGAGTACGCTCGTGAACGCCGAACCGCCGCTGATCAGTTCGAGCGTCGCAGGTCCGCTCGGCGTCGCGCATTTGCCGAGACTCTGGCTGAAGATCTTGCTCTATGCGTGCGGGCGCCTTCCCGAAGGCTACCGTCACGGCGAAGGCGGCTTCGACGAGTTCCTTTGTACGAATCTCGGCATCGACCGGGATAGCTTCGTCGAATACATCTCGACGGAAAAGCCCGACTATCTCGCACTCGAGCGCTGGGTGCGCGCGCACGCTTCGAACCTCACCCAAGAGGCGATCGAAGCGCACAATGCCGCCATCCTCGGCGCGGATATGCCCGAGGACCGGGTGGCCGCGCGGCGCGCCGCACTTGGTATCACCGACGCGAACTTCTCGAACAGCGTGAAGCTCAACGATCTCGACGATTGGGCAGGCGCTCACGCACGTTTGGTGTATACTCCCGTAGATTCCGGGGGCGCGTAGCTCAGGGGGAGAGCGCTACATTGACACTGTAGAGGTCCGAGGTTCGAAACCTCGCGTGCCCACCATTGAAACCCTTACGCCATAAGGGTTTCTCTTTTTGTGATGACGACCAGAGCGTCTCAGCGACTCATCGATGAGACGCGGGGAGCACGCGCGCTCGGGGCTCCGCGGCGGCGCTCGGCATAATCTGAAACGCCGTGAGGTTATGACTCTCGTCGGTGACGTACACGACGCCGCGCGCGATCATCGGGCTCTCCCAATGAACGCCACCGATCGTGGCGCTAGTGAGCACTGCACCCGTCGTCGCATCGAGAGCGTCGAGTTGGCCGCTCGCCGCGACGTAGACAACGCCGGCCCGGACAGCTGCGGAGGTCCCCTCACCACCCAGTGAGAGGCTCGTCTTCCAGACTTGGGTGAGTTGGCTCGAGCCGCCCAACGTCGTCAGCGTGTACGCGTACATGCCGTCGGGAAGTCCGACGTAGACGTAGAGCGGGCCGCCCGGAGCTTGGTAAATCGCCGGCGCGCTATACACCTTCGCGTCGAGCGAAATCGTCTGCAGTACCGCAGCCGAACCCGTCAGGTTCGTGCGATCGACAAGACGCAGCAGCTGGTCTTTCCCGCCTTGCACGGCCATCAGCGGCGTGTTGCTAGTCGGTTGACGCGGAATGAGCGCGGGCGAGGTGCTTCCGAGATCGAGATCTTCTTCCTGCAGTAGCAGCGCGTTCGCCGGCGCGTAGTAGCCGATGAGCGACGACATGTCGGGCTTGAGCGAGAGCATCGAATCGCCGTAGTCGCCGCTTGGGGGATCGTAGTCGCCGTTACCCGTCGCCGCAAACACCGCATCCCCCATTTCCGGATCGGGGTCGACGACGGGTCCGGCGCGCGACCATAAGCCTGAGTCGCTTTGAGCGCACGTCGACGGATTGATCACTGTCGTCTGCGACGAGCAGAGCGAATTGAAGACGTGCAACTGCCCCGTCGACGTGCTGATCGCGACGACGTGGCCGACGTACGGCGGCGCATCGCCATTGTAGCCCGACGTCTGGGCGTAGACATACCCGTTCGCGACATTGAGCGGAGAGGCGTCTTTTTCGGTGGCGGTCGCGATCGTGATCGTAACGGGGAAGCCGTGCGAGGTGTCCTCGACACCGGTCAAGGGATTGAGGCGGTGGATCTTGCCGTCGACGCCACCGGCGTAGAGTTCGTTGGCGCTGGTATCGTACGCGGGCTCCGAGGTCGTTATGTTCCTGCCCGAGGTGGTAAACGTCCAGATCTTCGCGCCCGACGACGCCGAGATGCCGTACGTGGTGCCGTTATGCACCGTTACGAAGAGCATCCCGCTCCACTCGATCGGCGACGTATCGGCGATGTCGCCGAGGTTCGTTTGCCACAGTTGCTTCAGCGCTAGTGTCCCGGGCGTTCCGGCCTCGTTGCTAACGCCGCTGCGCGCCGAGTCGTGCTCGTCGAGCGGCCAATCGTCGAGCGTCGCGGGCGTCGTGCCCGTCGACGTCGGGGCGGGTGTGGGTGACGCGCCGCCCGAAGCCGACGCGGCCGGCGAGGCGCTCGGCGTCCTCGAGGGCGTCGCAGGCGTTTGGCCGTGCCCGCTGCACGCGCACAGAATCGCGGCAGCGACGACGATTGAAAACGAAACTCGAGGAGAGCAGCGCAAGACAGCCTCGCATCGCGGCTTTGGAAGGCTCACCGTGAAATGCTGGTGAGGTTCTTTCCGACCTCTTCCAGCTCGGTCCCACAAAAACTCTCCCACATGTCAGAAAATGTGAAGGATATCGCTCGCGCGGGGTTTTTTCTTGGCGAAAGCGGATAACGCCGCATGGCGATGCGATCGGGAGCGCGGCTGCTCGTCGACGCGCTGACGCGGAACGGGACCGACACCGCGTACTGCGTCCCCGGCGAGAGTTATTTGCACGTCCTCGACGCGCTGGCCGATACGCCGCAGATTCGCGTGATCGTCTGCCGCCAAGAAGGCGGAGCGGCCAACATGGCCGACGCCTACGGCAAATTGACGGGCCGCCCCGGGATTTGCTTCGTGACGCGCGGCCCCGGCGCGACCAACGCCAGCATCGGCGTGCACACCGCAATGCAGGATTCGACGCCGATGATTCTGTTCGTGGGGCAGGTCGCGCGCGCCAATCTCGGCCGGGAAGCTTTTCAAGAAGTCGATCTGCCGCGCATGTTCGGGGGCCTCGCGAAGTGGGCGGCACAGATCGATTCGGCCGGGCGCATTCCCGAAATGGTCGAGCGCGCCTTTGCAACGGCGCTTTCGGGGCGGCAAGGACCGGTCGTGCTGGCGCTACCGGAGGACGTCTTGAGCGAAAAGGCGGAAGTCGCCGACGTTCCCGCCGCGCTCCAAGTACAAGCTTACCCCGCCGAACCCGAGTTGCGCGCTTTTCACGAAATGCTCGCCGCGGCGGAACGTCCGCTCGTCATTCTCGGCGGGAGCGGCTGGGACGAGCAGGCGTGCCGAGCCCTGCACGCTTTCGTCCGCGACAATTCGTTGCCGGTGACGTGCTCGTTCCGGCGACAGGATCTGTTCGACAATCGCGATCCACACTATGCCGGTGACGCCGGCGTCGGGATCAACCCGGCCCTCGGCGCGCGCATCAAGCGCGCCGATCTGATCCTCGCGCTGGGCGCGCGCTTGGGCGAGATGCCGACTTCGAACTACACATTGATCGAAGCGCCACGGCCGAAGCAACGCCTCGTTCACGTTCACGCCGATCCCGGCGAGCTCGGCCGCGTGTATCGTGCCGATCTCGCCATCAACGCCGGCGCAGCGCATTTCGCCGCGGCGCTGCGCACCCTGCCGAAGATCGAAGCTCCGCGCTGGAAGGCGTGGACCACCGAAGCCCGCGCCGACTACGAGGCCAACGTCGCGCCTGCTCCGATGAGCGGCACGTTGAATCTCGGCGACGCGGTACGTTACCTTTCGGAGTATTTGCCCGAAGACGCGATCCTCACCAACGGCGCGGGCAATTACTCGGGTTGGGTTCACCGCTTCTTTCAATTCAAGCGCCCGCGCACGCAACTCGCGCCGACCAGCGGCGCGATGGGTTACGGCGTTCCGGCGGCGGTTGCGGCGAAGCTGCGCTACCCCGAACGCACGGTGATCGCGTTCGCCGGCGACGGCTGCTTTCTGATGAACGGGCAAGAGCTTGCAACGGCGGTTCAGTACGGCGCGTCGCTTGTGGTGATCGTCGTCAACAACGGAATGTACGGCACGATCCGTATGCATCAAGAACGCCACTTCCCCGGCCGCGTCTTCGCGACCGATTTGGTCAATCCGGACTTCGTCGCGCTCGCCCAGGCGTACGGCGCCTACGGAGAACTCGTCGAGCGCACCGAAGACTTCGCGGCCGCCTTCGGACGCGCCGAAAGCGCCGGCCGTCCCGCGCTGCTCGAGCTTCGCGTCGATCCCGAAGCGATCAACACCCGCACGACGATCAGCGCCTTGCGCAGCGCCGCGACGAGCCGCTAGCGCAATTTAGCCGGCATCCAAGGCGTCCCACTCCGCTTGCGTCAGTTCGACCTGCGCGGCGGCGACGTTCTCCTCAAGGTGGGCGAGCGACGAAGTTCCCGGAATCGGCACGAGCGCCGGGGAGCGCTGCAAGAGCCATGCGAGGGCGATCTGCGCCGTCGTCGCGCCGTGCGCACGGGCGATGCGTGCCAGCGTCCCGCCCGCCTTGGCGAGGTCGCCTGCATCGATCGGAAAGTACGGAAAGAACGCGATTCCCTTGCGCTCGCATGCCTCGAGCAGCGGCTCGGACTCACGGTTCCCCACATTGTACGCGTTTTGCACCGAAACGATCGGCACGATTGACGCGGCTTCTTCGAGTTCCGCGAGGCTGACGTTCGAAATGCCGACGTGGCGGATCTTTCCCTCGCGCTGCAATTCGGCCAGCGCCCCGATGGATTCGGCCAAGGGCACGTTCGCGTCGGGGGAGTGGAGCTGGTACAAATCGATGCGCTCGAGCCGCAAGCGTCTCAGGCTGCCTTCGCAGGCCCAACGAAGATGCGCGGGGCGCCCGTCGGAAACCCAGCGGCCTTCGGGCCGCGTCGTGCCGCACTTGCTCGCGATGACGACGCCTTCGCGATATGGGGCGAGCGCTTCGGCGATCTGCTCTTCGTTGACGAACGGTCCATAGGCGTCGGCCGTGTCGATCAAGCGCACGCCGAGTTCGACGGCGCGCCGCAGGACCGCGTGCGCGTTCGCGTCGTCGGCCGGCCGCCCCATGATGCGAGGTCCGCACAAGCGCATCGCGCCGAAACCCATACGGGGCACGCTCAGGTCGCCGCCGATCGTTAGCGTTGACTCCACGTTCGTCTACCTCCGGAGGTTGAGCAATGGAACCGGGCGGGAAGGTTGCGGCGGAGGCGCGTCTCGCGCCGACGGCCAACTGCCCCGGGATGCTGCCCGTCGCCGATAAACACGGTTCCCACGACGCCGTACCCCTTCCCGCGCTGCGTCATACTGCCGCGCACGTGCTCGCTTACGCCGTCCAGGATCTGTTCCCCGAGGCCAAGCCGACGATCGGGCCTGCGATTGAAAACGGCTTCTATTACGACTTCGATCGCAACGAGCCGTTCACGCCGGAGGATCTCGTCCGTCTCGAAGATCGCATGCGCGAGATCGTCGCGGCGAATTACGAGATGACCGGGCGGCGCGTGACCCGCGAGGAAGCGCTCGCGGCGTTCGCCGGCAACGAGTATAAGCTCGAGCTCGCGCGCGAGATTCCCGAAGGCGAACAGATCACGCTCTACACGATCGGAGCGTTCACGGATTTGTGTCGCGGTGGCCACGCCCACACGACGGGAGCGATCGGCGCGCTGAAGCTGACGAGCCTCGCCGGAGCGTACTGGCGCGGTGACGAGCACAACCCGATGTTGCAGCGCATCTACGGCACCGCTTTCCCGACGCAGGCCGAACTCGACGCGCATCTGCTCATGTTCGAGGAAGCGTTAAAGCGCGATCATCGCAAGCTAGGCCAAGAACTCGAGCTCTTCTCGATCGAGGAGGATGCGGGCGGGGGGCTCGTTTTCTGGCATCCGAAGGGCGCCGTCGTACGCGGCATCGTCGAGAACTTCATTCGCGAAGGTCTGAGCGAGCGCGGTTACCATCAGGTCGTGACGCCGCACGTGGTCAGCGAACGTCTCTACGAAATCTCCGGACATCTCGAAAACTTCGCGCAAGGCATGTTCGGACCGCTCGAGGTCGAGGGTCAGCGTTTCCGGCTCAAACCGATGAACTGTCCCGGACACATCCTCATCTACAAGAGCCGGCCGCGCTCGTATCGCGACCTTCCTCTGCGCTACGCTGAATTCGGAACCGTCTATCGCTTCGAGCGGAGCGGCACGCTGCACGGCTTGACGCGCGTGCGCGGCTTTACCCAGGACGACGCACACATCTTCTGTACGCCCGAGCAGTTGCAGGGCGAGTACGAGCGGACGGCCGACGAAGCGATCCGCTTGATCGAAGCTTTCGGTTTCGATCGCGTCGAGTATTTTCTCTCGACCCGCGAAAACCGCGGCGATACGGACGCGATCGCCGAAGAAGCGATTCGCAAGGCGCTCGAATCGCGCGGGCTGCCCTACGAGATCGATGCGGGCGGCGGTGCGTTCTACGGACCGAAGCTCGATCTCAACGTGCACGATGCGCTCGGGCGCATGTGGCAACTCGGCACGGTGCAGGTCGACTTCATGATGCCCGAGCGGTTCGCGCTCGAGTATCGCGGAAGCGACGGCGCCGAACACACGCCCGTCATGATTCACCGCGCCTTAGCGGGCTCGCTCGAGCGCTTTTTCGGCGTCTTGATCGAACACTACGGCGGCGCGTTCCCAGCTTGGCTGGCACCGGTCCAGGCCGTCGTCGTGCCGGTCTCGGAGCAGGTCATCGACTATGCGCGTTCGGTTCGCGAACGACTCGAAGCCGAAGGTTTTCGGATCGAGCTCGACGAGTCGAGCGAACGCCTCAACTACAAGATCAGACATTGGAAAACCCAGAAGGTTCCGTTCATTCTGGTCGTCGGTAAGAACGAAGCGGCCGAAGGTTCCGTCTCGCCCAACGAGCGCGGCCTGGACGAGAAGCGGCCGGCTATTCCGCTCGAAGAGTTCGCGCGGGAATTGCGCGATCGCGTCAGCCGCAAGGTCTAACCTGCTTTCAATGCGGATTCTCAGGGAGCTCCCCTATGCTGTGCTCACCATGAACCTTTTACGTCTTCTTCCGTCTCTCGCCGTCGCGCTTGCCCTTTTCTCCGCGCCGGCTTTTGCGCAGAGCTCGAGCGCGAGCCCGGTGCCCGCCGCATCGGCCGAGCCGGCACCGCCGGCGCATGCGCATCACGTGAATCCGATGCGCACCGCGCTCGCCACGCTCGACCTCTCGGACGCTCAGAAAGCGCAGATCCAGAAGCTACACGAGCAAGCCAAGGCGGCGCGCGTAAACGGTCAGCCCATGTCGCACGCCGAGATGCTCAAGCAGCTCAACGCCATCCTGACGCCTGCCCAGCGCACGCAGCTCCAAGCTGCGCTCGACAAAGCGAAGGCCGCGCAGCAGCAACCGCCCGCGCAGCAGTAACTTCCCGCGCGGCGGAGAGACGCGCAAGGGGCGCGAAACCTCGGCCGATGCTGCTTCTCGGAATCGAGACGTCGTGCGACGACACGGCGACGGCCGTTGTGCGCGATGCGCGCGACGCACTCTCGAACGTCTCGACGAACCAAGACGAATTTCACGCGAAATTCGGCGGAATCGTGCCCGAGATCGCGAGCCGGCAGCACGTGGCCTTGCTCAGCGCCGCGGTACAGGACGCGCTCGAGCGCGCCGGCGTCGAGCTAGCCGCAATCGACGGCATCGCGGTGACGGCCGGCCCAGGTTTGATCGGGAGCCTCGTCGTCGGCGTCGCCTCAGCCAAAGCGCTCGCCGTCGCGGCGAAGAAACCCCTTTACGCGATCAATCACCTGCACGGTCACTTGTTCGCGCCGTTCATCGACTCGGGAGTCGAGCCGGAATATCCGTTCCTCGCGCTGCTCGTCTCGGGCGGCCACTCGCAACTCGTGCACGTGGCGGGGCCGAATGCGCTGCGCGTCATCGGACGCACGCGCGACGACGCCGCGGGCGAAGCGTTCGACAAGACGGCGCGGCTGCTGGGTCTTCCGTTTCCGGGCGGCCCGGCGATCGACCGGCTAGCGCGAGAGGGCGATCCGTCCGCTTACACTTTCCCGCGCAACCGGCCCGACGCGGGCTCGCTCGACATGTCGTTCTCAGGCCTCAAGACTGCGGTCAAGTATTTCCTCGACTCGCCGGCCGGTGCGGCGGCTCGCCCGGCCGACGTCGCGGCCGCGTTCCAAGCCGCGGTCGTCGACGTGCTGATCGATCGCCTCGAGCGAGCGATCCATGCGGAACCGTACCGGATGGCGGTCCTCTCGGGCGGGGTCGCGGCCAACTCGGTCCTGCAGGCGGCCTTCGGCGCCTGGGCCGGCCGGCGCGGGCTTCCCGCGGCGATTCCGCACCTCCGCTACTGTACCGACAACGCTGCGATGATCGCAGCCGCTGCCGAGCGGCAAGGTGAGATCCGCTTGGCCGACCCGCGCAAGCTCAGCGCCGACCCGAACTTGCCCTTCGAACAACTCCGCCCGATCGCATCCTAGGGCCGGGCTCCCGCGAGGCGCGAGGGCGCGGACATTCCACAATTTCGCGACGAAGCGCCTGTGGAAGGTGTGGAGAGTTCAGGCCTTCGATGCGACCCAGAGCCGGATCGCTTCACCCAGGACCTCGTGCTCCAGCGCATGCAGCCGGCGTTCGAGCGCGTCGCGACTCTCCTCGTGTCCGATCCGTAGCGGCGCACGCGCGAGCACGTCGCCCCGGTCGACCGACACGCCGACTCGATGGACGCTGGCCCCTATCCAATCGCTATGGGCCTGCAGCGCGTCGTCGAGCGCGTGGGCACCCCGGAACGCTGCGCCTTCGCTGCCGTCAGGAAACCGGACGACGTTAGCCCGAGGGTCGAGCGGCAAGAAGGCCGGGTGCAGGTTGAGCGCTTCGGGGAAACGCTCGATGAACGAGGGCGGCAAGACGTGCATCCAGCCCAGCAGCAAAATGAGCTCCGGCTGGGTTGCGGCGACGGCCTCGGTGAGCCTGGCGTCGTAGGCGACGCGGGACTCCGCGGGCCGCTCCCAGGCCACGACCTCGGCGCGTACGCCGAGCCGGCGCGCCCGCTCCAGCACCCCGGCCTGGGCCCGGTTTGCGATCAGGGCGGTGACTTCAAGGGGCACCGAACCTTCCCGCGAGGCCTTAACGACCGCTTCGAAATTGCTCCCATTGCCCGAGGCCAGAACCGTGGCGCGTCTCAAGCGCGGGGCGGCTCGACGACGACCGCCGCCTCCCCCTCCCTGCGTTCCTCGACCCAGCCGACGACCTTGGCTCCAGGCGCCGCGGCCAGGGCGCGGTCGACGTCGCCGAGCGGCACGACGAGCGTATAGCCCACGCCCATATTGAAGACGCGGTAGCGCTCCTCGTGCGTCAGGTTTCCCCGCCGGACCAGCTCCGCCTCGAGCGGCGGCACCGTCCAACGCGACTGTTCGAAGCGCGCCTTGCACGCCGCGGGCAGCGTGCGAGGCACGTTCTCCAGCAAACCGCCTCCGGTGATATGAGCCATGACCTTCACGTCGGCGACGGTTTGGATCGCGCGAACCGGACGCGCGTACGAAGGGTGTTCGGCCAAAAGCGCGTCGGCGAAGGTCGCCTCCGGGCCGGCGGCGGGAAAGGGCGCAAGCCAGTCGGCCTCAGCGATCAGTTCGCGGGCGAGGCTGTAACCGTTGGTGTGCAGTCCAATGGCCGGCAGACCCAGGATCGCGTCTCCGGGTACCACTCGCAGCGGGTCGGGAACCTCGTCCAAAGCGACGATTCCGACGATCGTGCCGGCCAGGTCAAAGTCGCCGCTCTTGTAGAGCCCCGGCATTTCGGCGGTTTCGCCGCCGAGCAGCGCGCAGTCGTTTGCGCGGCAAGCCGACTGGATGCCGGCCACGATCGCCGCCGCAACCTCCGGTTCTAACTTTCCAACCGCAAGGTAATCCAAGAAGAAAAGCGGCGTGGCGTTGACGACCAAAATGTCGTTCACGCAGTGGTTCACAAGGTCGGCGCCCACGCTTCCGTAGCGGCGCAGACGCGCGGCGATGAGAATCTTCGTGCCGACCCCGTCGCTCGAGGCGGCCAACGCTTTGCGCGGGTCGCCCGGCAACTCGAAGAGACCGCTGAAACCGCCGATACCGCCCAGCTGTTTGGGGTGACGCCACCCCGCGGTAATCTCACGATAGCGGGAAACCGCTTCGTTGCCAGCCGCGATGTCGACGCCGGAGTGTGAGTAAGCGTCGCGCAGGGGCGCTTTCTCGTCGCGCAGTAAGCCGTCCGAATCGTTCATCGCAGGTAGCGGTTCAACTCACCGAAAGGTTCTCATGCAGGTAACGGTCTCGCCGGGCTCCGCCCGCACTCTCCACTCGGGCGCCCTGGTCGTTCCGGTCTTCTCGGACGGCAAGCTCGACGGCGCGGCCGAAGTCGCCGACAAAGAACTCGGCGGCGCGCTGGCCGACGTCTTAGCGGCCAAAGAGATCACTGGGGCGGCGAACGAGGTGGCGTTGTTGCGCGCGGCGGACCTCGGCACCAAACGCGTGCTGGCGGTCGGTCTCGGCGATCGCGCCAAATTCGAACCAAACGCGCTGGTGAAGTACGCGGGGACCGCGGTCCGCTATCTGGGCAAGCGCAACGTGCACGACATCGCAATCACCTTGCCGCTCGAAGCGCAACATCATTCGCACGACGCCGCAGGCTTTATCGTCGAAGGTGCAATCGCCGGGACGATCGACACCACGACATATCGCACCGAGCCCGACAAGCCGATCGTCATCGAAGCCTTGACCATCGTCGGCAACGCCGGTTCGCACGAGTTCGATCGCAGCGCCCTCGAAGCCGGCGCGAAACACGGACGCATCTTGGGCGAAGCGATCAACTTCGCGCGCACGCTCGCCCTGACGCCGGCGAACGACATGACGCCGACGCACCTCGCGAAGGCGGCCCAAACCATCGCCAAGGAGAACGGGCTCGAGTTTCACTCGCTCGACGAAGCCGAGATGGAACGTAAGGGCATGGGATCGATCTTGGGTGTCTCGCGTGGCAGCGACGAACCGGCTGCGATGATCGTGCTGCGCTACAACGGGGATCCCGGCAACAAAGAGGTTCTGGGGTTCGTCGGCAAAGGCTTGACTTTCGATTCCGGCGGAATCTCGATCAAGCCGGCCGAGAACATGCACGAGATGAAGTACGACATGAGCGGTGGCGCCGGCGTGATTGCCGCGCTGGGCGCGATCGCGCAGCTCAAACTCAAGCTGAACGTCATCGGCGTCGTTCCGGCAAGCGAGAATCTGCCGGGGCATCGCGCCATGAAACCGGGCGACATCTTGCGCGCCATGAACGGCAAGACGATCGAGGTCATCAACACCGATGCCGAAGGCCGGCTGATTCTAGCCGACGCGCTTTGCTACGTACGCGAACTCGGCGCGACGAAGATCGTCGATGCCGCGACGCTCACCGGCGCGATCGTGATCTCGCTCGGGCACGCCGCCAGCGGCACGATCGGAAACGACGAGGCGTTCACGAAGAACTTCCTGAGCGTCGTCAAGCACACGGCCGAGCGCTATTGGGAATTGCCGCTCTACGACGAGTACGCGCAAGCGGTCAAAAGCGAAATCGCCGATCTGCGCAATTCGACCGGGCGCCCCGCTGGAAGTCTCACCGCCGCCGCCTTCCTGCGCAACTTCGTCGACAAGACGCCCTGGATTCACCTCGATATCGCCGGTACCGCGTACCTCGACAGCGAGTCGGCGTATCAAGCGAAAGGTCCGACGGGGACGCCGGTCCGCGCCTTCGTCGCACTAGCCGAAGATCTCGCGCGCGGAGCGGCGCACGCGACCAACGGCGCAGCCCAAGCTGCGGCGGTGAAGCAGGCGCGCTAGGCGCGCCCTGCTAGTTCCGCGCGATGGTGAGCGGCGGCGAGGCCTCGCGCGACTCAGGCACTCTCCGCGCATCGTACGTCTCCGGATATTCGCCCGTGAGACAACCGAGGCACATCTCGCCGCGCTTGCGGCCGGTCGCTTGCAAGAGACTCTCTTTGCTGAGGTATCCGAGGGAATCGGCGCCGATTTTCTCGCGAATCTGTTCGACGTTCAAGTTCGCAGCGATCAGCTCCGAGCGGGTCGCCATATCTACCCCTAAATAACACGAATCGATGATCGGTGGAGACATGATGCGAACGTGCACTTCGCGCGCCCCCGCATCACGCAAGAGTTTCACGATACGCGGGGTCGTTGTTGCGCGCACGATCGAATCGTCGACGACGACGACCCGGCGGTCCTTGAGGTTCTCGACGATCGGATTGAATTTCAGTTGCACGCCGCGATTCCGCATCGGCTGATCGGGGCTGATGAAGGTTCGCCCGATGTAGCGATTCTTGATCAAACCCTCGACGTAGGGCAGACGCGACTCTTCCGAAAAGCCGATGCCGCCGGGGATCGCTGAGTCGGGAACCGCCATGACGACGTCGGCTTCTACCGGATGCTCCCGAGCGAGACGCCGCCCCATTTCGACGCGCGCCATGTAGATCGAACGGCCGTCGAGCACCGAGTCGGGCCGCGCGAAGTAGATATATTCGAACATGCACAGCGCTTGCGGTTTTGGTTTTTTGGTCTTGTCGACGTGCAGGCCATCGCCGTCGATCCAAACGATCTCGCCCGGCTCGAGCTCACGGATGTACTCTGCGCCCACGGTCGCCAGCGCGCACGATTCTGAGGCGATGACGTATCCGCCGCCCGGGTTGCGTCCGTAGCAGAGCGGACGAACGCCCCAGGGATCGCGGAAACCGTAGAGCGCCTTCTCCGTCGACATGACGATCGAGTACGCGCCTTCGGCTTTGGTCATGACGTGCCGGATGCGACCGACCATGTCGCTTTCCGGCGCCTCGACGATGAGCTTCGCGAAGACTTCGGAATCGGAGGTCGCTTGCAGCGTCGTGGTCGGCTTGAGCGACGCACGCAACTCCTCGGTATTCGTGAGGTTGCCGTTGTGCGCGAGCGAGATCTCGCCGAGTTCGGTGTGTTCGAGCAGCGGCTGCGCGTTCACGACGACCGACGAGCCGGTCGTCGAGTAGCGCGTGTGGCCGACCGCAATGTAGCCGGTCAGCTTGCCGAGGATCTCCTCGTCGAAGATGCTCGAGATGAGTCCCATCTCGCGGTGGCAGACGATCGAGGCTCCGTCCGAAACGGCGATTCCGGCCGATTCTTGGCCGCGGTGCTGGAGCGCGTAGAGTCCGAAATATGCCAGCCGCGCGACGTCGTGGCCCGGTGCGTAGATTCCGACGACGCCGCACGCCTCATGGAGGGTGTCGCCGGCCGGGAGCGAGGCCTCTTCATCGTACGAGCGGGCCATCTCTTCTCCATTCTCCGCCCGCGGGCCAAACCCCCAGCAGACTCAATCCCGGCCGCGTCCGCCGAAAATGCGCAAAAGCGCGAGGAAAATGTTGATCGCGTCGAGGTAGATCGACGTTGCGAGCTGCACCGCGCTGGCGCCGCTGCCGCCCGCGCGGATCCGCGCGAAATCGACCAGCACCAGCACGGAGAAAACGATGAGCGTCAACCACGAGTACGCCGTGGGCGACATGAAGTGCCAAAAGATCGAAACGAAGCCGGCGATGACCAGCACGATTAAGGCGGCATACGCCCAGCCGGCGAGCCTACGATAGTCGAAGCTCGTCAGGTAAACGATCGCCGCAAGCGTGAGCATGCCGAGCCCCGTCGTGGACGCGGCGTTGACGACGGTTGCCGGACCATCGACGCGCGCGTAGTTGGCGACGATCGGTCCGATCGCAACGCCTTCGATTCCCGTGAAGATGTAGAAAAGCGCCAGCGAGAGCGCCTGATTGGCGCGCGTGAAATTGAGCGCGATCAACGGCACGAAGCCGACGATGGCGGCCACGAGGCTCACCCCGTACGGCACGTCGCGGACCAAATAGGCCGCCACGCTCGTAATCAGAAATCCGACGCCGGTGATGCCTAAGACCTGACCGAGCAGCGCGCCGGTGGGAACCGCGGTCGCACCGAGCGCGGGAGCCTGATAGCGCGGTGACTGTGACTGAAACATCGCATCCCCCACGACCCGCTTCGCGCGGTCCGAGTTTCGAAGGGTTAGATCGAGATCGTCGCCGGCCTCGCGATATCGCTGCGATAGCTAAGCACCCCGGGGCCAAACCGGCCCGCCAGCTCGCCGACCGCCGCGTAGACGCGCTCGCGCGCGGCGGAAAGGTTCGGCCCGAGCGCGGTCACCGTCACGACGCGGCCGCCGGGAGAGTCGACGACGTTGCCGCGCCGGGACGAACCACCCCAAAATGCCACGCAGCCCTCATCCAGGCGCAGATCTCCGGGCAGATCGCGCAGCGGCGTCGAGGTGCGCGGATAGTCGGGCGTCGCGAGAACGACGCCGGCACACGCCTCGGCGCTCAGCGACGCAACGCCGAGGTCGAGGCGCCCGTCGGCCGCGTTCGCCAGCAATTGTGCGAAATCGCCGCGCACTCGCGGCATTAAAACCTGCGTCTCGGGATCGCCGAAGCGCACGTTGAACTCGATGACGGACGGCCCTTCTGCGGTCCACATCAGGCCGCAATACAAGACGCCCACGTAGCGTTCGCCTTCAGCGGCAAGGCCGCGCGCGACCGGATCGAGCACGCGCGCGCGCACCGTGTCGAGCAGCGCGTCGGGAAATCCCGCGGGCGGCGAGTACGCACCCATGCCGCCGGTGTTCGGTCCGCTGTCGCCGTCGCCGGCCCGCTTGTAATCGCAAGCTGCGCCGAACGGTTCGAACGTGCGACCGTCGCCGAGCGCGAAGACGCTGACCTCGCGCCCCTCCAGCTTTTCCTCGAGCAGCACGTCGCTACCGCCGCCCGGAACTCCCGAAGCACCATACCAGTCGCGAAGCACGGCCAGTGCCTGCGCCGCGTCGTCGGCCACGACGACCCCTTTGCCGGCCGCGAGTCCGTCGGCTTTGACGACGCATCCGCCGGCCCAGTCGGCCAGCGCGCGTTCGGCATTTGAAAGCGAACGAACGACCCGGCCGCGCGCCGTCGGAATGCGATGGCGCTCGAGAAAGCGCTTGGCGAAGATCTTGCTCGATTCCAACCGCCCGGCGGAGCGGCTCGGGCCAAACGTGCGAATCCGCGCCTCGCGAAAACGGTCTCCGACGCCTGACGCGATCGCCGTTTCGGGTCCGAGCACGACCAGGTCGATCTGCGCGTCCAGTGCGCGCGCGACGAGCGATTTACCGTCGGTTGCGGGAATCGGCCAGTTCTCACCGCGCAGCGCCGTGCCCGCGTTTCCGGGTGAAGCGAACATGGCGCTACACGACGGCGATGCCGCTAAACGCCACGAGAGTGCGTCTTCGCGTGCTCCGCTACCGACGACCAGAATTTTCACGAAAGGGCAGCGGCGACGGGGTTCACTCCCACTCGACCGTCGCGGGAGGCTTGGAGGTGATGTCGTAGGCGACGCGATTCACGCCCGGCACTTCGTTGACGATGCGCGTGCTGATGCGCTCGAGCAAGGCATGCGGTAAGCGAGCCCAGTCGGCCGTCATTCCGTCTTCGCTGGTAATCGCGCGGACGGCGACCAAGTTCGCGTAGGTCCGGCCGTCGCCCATGACGCCGACGCTTTGCAGCGGCGTGAGCACCGCGAAATACTGCCAGGGTCTCGGCGACAGTTCGGCGCGTTCGATTTCCGAGGTGACGATCGCGTCGGCGGCGCGCACCGTGTCGAGCCGCTCGGCGGTCACCTCACCCAAGACCCGCACCGCGAGCCCCGGACCGGGAAAGGGCTGGCGTTCGACGATCGCCGAGGGCAGGCCGAGCACGCGCCCAACTTCGCGAACCTCGTCTTTGAAAAGCGCACGCAGTGGTTCGACGAGGTCGAGCGCCATGTTTTCGGGCAACCCGCCGACGTTGTGGTGCGACTTGATCTTATGTCCGGCTTTCGAGCCCGGCGTCTTCGATTCGATCACGTCGGGGTAGAGCGTACCTTGCACGAGGAAGCCGACGTCGGGAAGCTTGGCTGCTTCTTCTTCGAAGATCGCGATGAACTCGTGTCCGATCCGGATGCGCTTCTCTTCTGGATCGATCACGCCGGCTAGGCGTGCCAGGAAACGCTCGCGTGCGTCGACGCGAACGACGTTCAAGTGCAGCATGTCGCGGAACGCGGCGACCACCGCGTCACCTTCGCCTCGACGCAGCAGTCCCGTATCGACGAAGATGCAGCACAGCTGCTCGCCGACCGCCCGCGCGACCAGCGTCGCCGCCACGGCGGAATCGACTCCGCCCGACAGGGCGCAGATGACGTGCCGTTCGCCGACCTGAGCACGGATCTCCGAGACCTTCGCATCGACGAACGACCCCATCTCCCAGCTCGGCGCGATGCCCGCCACCTCGTTCAGAAAGTTCGCAATGACGCGCTTGCCGGCTTCGGTGTGTGCGACCTCGGGATGAAACTGGACGCCGTAGATCCGCCGGCGCGGGTCGCCGAGAGCCGCGACGGCGCAGCGCTCGGTGCGCGCGAGAATTTCGAAGCCGGGCGGTGCGGCGACGACCGTGTCGCCGTGCGACATCCAGGCCCGCGTGCGCTGCGGAACCCCGTTTAAGAGTGGTGAATCGTGCGTTATCTCGAGTTCGGCCGGCCCGAATTCCGAATAGGTCGAGCGCGCGAGCTCGCCCTTGAGATCGCGCGCGATCAACTGCATACCGTAACAGATTCCGAGGATCGGAACTCCCGAGTTCCAGAGCGCCGGATCGACGCCCAACGCGGCCGGTTCGAGCGTGCTCTCGGGGCCGCCGGTCAGAATGACCGCGGCCGGCTCGAGTGCCGCGATTTGAGTCCACGGCGCGTCGTGCGGCAGGATCTCCGAGTACACGCGCGCTTCGCGCGCGCGGCGCGCGATCAGCTGGCTATACTGCGCGCCGAAATCGAGAATGACGACGGTCGCCGGACGCGTCCGCGGCACTGCTTGGGGACTCACGGCCATCTGCCACCGCTTCTCGCCGTGCAGGAGCGGCACCCCCGCGCGACGCTCGAGCGACGGCGGGGATGCCCGGATCGAATTACTTTACGAGCGCCGCGAACGGCAGGTTACGAACCTTCTTGTACAGCGCCGGGTCGTTCTGAACGAACAGCGAGTCGGCTTTGATAATCGAACCGTCGGTATTGAAGTAGGCTTGACGCGCATGGACCGTGTCATCGAGACCGGGCAAGGTTCCGGCCTGGCGCGCGCGCGCGAGCGTTCCGTCGGAACGGAAACAAAGCTGCGTCGCGCGTTCCGCGCCCGACGCGTTGAACGTGGCCCAGCGGACCCACTGCAAATTTCCGGACTGCTTCCACGCCTGCGCGTAGGTGATCGACGAATGCGTGTGTTCGACGCTCGACTTGTGCGCTGCGTCAACGACCGCCCACGTCGAACCCTTGACGCTCGCGACCTCGGTCGGCGTCGTAGTGGTGAGGACCTGTTTGAAGACCGCGCAATTCGCGTCGATGCGCTTGACCAAAAGCTCGGGTGATACCATGTTCGCGGGCGTCAGGGGCTTGGTGGTCATTTGTGCCATTTGAGCCTGAGCCGGCAGGGTCATCGCGATCCCGAAGCCGGCCAGCAGCGTTGGAAGAGTGCGCCAAGAAAACATCGAGGGGGACCTCCGATTAAACCGTCAGCGGTACGTAGGAAGACGGGCCGCCATCACGTAGCGACCTCTCCCAGCCGTTCGGCGTCGCGCGCCATCACGACCTCCATGGCGATGCGCTCGCCGACCGAAACGTCCCTCCCCCAGCGGTACGCGCTGTAGGGCGTGTAGCGCGTCCCCGGCGAACCTGGGATCCGCAGCGAAACGTCGTACACGACGAACGCTTTGGGCGGTCCCGCCTCGATGATGCACTGGAGCGCGAAAGGTCCGATCACGCCGGGAGGATTGAGTTCGCGCGCCGCGCCAACGAAGCGCTCGCCGAGTTCGAAGGCAGGCTCGAGCATCGATTCGGTCAGCGTCGTGGCGATGTGGCCCGCCTCTTCCATGCGCACGGGGATGCTCGCGGCGTATGCCAGTTGGGCGGGCGGCAAACCGCGCAAGCCGTCAAGATTGGTTTGGCGCCGAGTATCGGTTCCCAGCAATTCGAGTTCTTCGAGCAGCGGCGAATAAAAGAAATTCAAGTTGACGCTCGGCCCCAGCGCATATTCCTCGATGCGGGCCGCACGCAGACCTTCGACGGTCAGCATTCCGGCAGCGCGCAAGCGTTCGGCTTGGGCTTCGTATTCCGCCGCCGAGGAGCACAGGAAGAATGCGCGCTCGAAGCCGATCTGCGCGTGAGCGGCCTTTACCATAACCAAACGATCGATGTCGGCCGGTGACGTGAAGACGCGCGGATGGCGGATTCCGGCGCGTGCGAGGAGGGCATACTGATTGTCCGCCTCGGCGCGTTCCTCGGCGCGCAGCAAGCGACGGTTTCCGAAAAATGGAACGAGCATCTCGGCTTCGATACGATCGTACGAGTAGCGCTCGCGCAGGTAGACTTCGAACGAACGGTTCGGAACAAACAGTACGTTGGCCGCGAGCAGCCTTTCTTGCACGTCGGGCAGCAGGATATCGGCAAAGGCATCGAGTTCGAGCGTGCGGGTAACGCAGCCGCGCTCGGGATCGGAGCGGCGCGCGAAATAGCGTGCGTACGTTTTCTCGCGACCCCGCGCGGTGACGATGAGGCTCTCCAGTCCGCAGCGCAACGCCCCCTGCGCGACGTCGAGCGCCGAGTGACTGCCGACCGAAGCCAGCGTCAACCGCGCGCGGTCGTAACGCGCGAGCGCGGCGGAGATTCGGGGTTCCGGCACCGCGAGAGTCTACGACGCGTCGAGCAAGCGGGCCTCGTTCGAGCCGGCGTACTCGACCACCAGAACCTCGCGGACGCGCTGCGCCTCGGCCAGCGTCGACGACGCGCCGACGCGCAGCAGCAAGCGGTACAGTCCGGCCAAATATTTTGGGAGCGTTCGATCGTGCGGGTACTGGTGCTGCCAGTCTTCGACCGCCGTGGCCAGGTGCAATGCGTCGGGAGCCATGCGCTCGCCCCAACCGGAATCCAGATATTTGTCGATGCGCTGCATTTCGTCCCCAACGCCGATCGGCGAGATTCGGATCTCGCCGAAATACTCGTCAGCAGGCGCGGTGCGGGTCAGCGCGACCGAGTGGGATTCGCTGCCCGGATCGTTCGCCAAGCGCGCCGCCGAGGTGCGGTTGCGTCGCGCCACGATAGCGCGCGCGTCAGCGTTATCGACCGGGTTCGCGGCCGGATCGGCCAGGGTCGCCGAAACGATCGCGAAGAGCTGAGCGCGTTCGGCGACCGGAATCAGCGAGAACGTAACGGCAGGTTCGGCCGCATGCTGCAACAGCGCGCTGCGATAGACGGGATCGCGCGTCAGGGCGTAGGCACGCACTTCGGCGACGACTTCGGCTACGAACGTGGCCGGTTCGCCGTGAAAGGAGTGGACGTTCGCCGCCGCGTCGTCGTCGGCTTGGCGCGCCAGAACCGCGGGATCCGCGGCCGCGTCCAGACGCGCCAAGAGCGCCGTGGCTTTGGCTGCGGCCGCGGCGTCACCGCGTGCCTGCACCCAGGTCGCGGCCTCGCGCACGTACCACATCGCCGCATCGTCGTTGGTCAACGGGTCGTAGTGCAACTGCGTGGCGACGTCGACGGTCAACCCCGCCACCTCGGCGTACTGCGCATCGGTCGGCCGGAAGAGCGCGTAGGCACGTCCCGCGTCGAGCACGGCGCTGAAGTATGCGACCTCGGCAACGAAGGGCCAGCCCCGGGCGTTTCCCCGGTCGTAGGCGCGGCGCATCGTTACGTAGAGCGCTTGCGGATCCACCGTGATGACGGCCGCGGCCGGAGAGGCGAACAGGACGAGCGCGCTCAGCGCGAGGGCAATCGCTCCGTTACGCAAGACCCGAGTCGTCGAGCACGGCGTGCAGGTTATTCGAGAGCAGCGCGTTCTTGATCTCTCGCGCGATGCGGCGGCCGGTCGACATCGGCTCGCTATAGTTCAAGTACGAGTAGGGCGAGCCGTCGATGAATAGGTTCGTGCCTGCGACGATGCGCGCCGAAACTTCCATGATGTAGAACTGCGTGTCGGGCGTGATGATCGTTTCGATACAGAACGCACCGAAGAGGCCTTTGGGCGGGCAGATCTCCTGGCTGACACGCACGAGCTCCTCGCCCATGCGATAGGCCTCGGCCAGCATCGACTCGCGCAGCGAGAGCGGCTGGTTACCCACGACGACGTAACTCGGGTCGACGTTCATACCTTCTTGAGCGGCGGCGGGAATGCGCCCCAGCGAGTCGACGTTGGTTTCGTAGCGGCGATCCATGCTCATGATCTCGAGCTTGCCGCTAAGCGGTGAGTAGAAGTAGTGGATGTAGAGCGGAACCCCGATCACGTACTCTTGCAGCACGTAGTTTCGCCGCGCGAGCTCCGCGGCGCGCTTTTCGAAATCGCCGGCGTCGCGCAGGAACAGATAGCCTTTGCCGCCTTGCGCGCCGTAGAGCTTGACGATCACGGGCCGGTCGATCTCGGCGCCGCTCTTGAACTGGCGCGGAACCTTGAGTCCGGCTCGCGTGAGCCACTCGCGTTGCAACTCGCGGCTCGCTTCCCAGTCGAGCACCGCCTTGTTCCCGAAGTATGGAATCGACATGCGCTTGTGCTCTTCGAGCGAAAGGTACGCGACGAACGAGCCGTGCGGAACGATGATGATCTTGCGTTGCTCGAGCTCGGGGACGAGCGACATGAAGTCTTCGTAACGCTCGATCGCGATGACCTCGTCGACGAAGGCGAACGACTTATAGAGCCGCTGCGTTTCGACGTTGGCGATCGCGAGGGTATTGAAACCCTCGTCGTGAGCGCCTTTGAGGATTTGCAGCGCCGAATGCGAGCCGAGCGTCGCGACGGTGTAGAAGTCGCTCGACTTCGCTTGAGCGGGCGTGGGGAGAAGTTCGGGTGCAATCATAGTAATGCTCTCTGAAACGCGGGATTGCAAAGCAAAGTTTCCGTTGCGCGGCGAGCGGCCTCTGCCGCGGGAACGCCGCCCGAGCCTTCGACCCGCCACGCGGTAAAGCGCTCGACGCTCCAGACGCCCGGGAGCTCGCGGCCCGCAATTCGGACCGGGCCGCTCGCTGCGAGAGCTGCGGGGCGGATTTCGTCGATCCAAACTTCACCCGGCTGCGGCTCCGCGTCGTCCCGGACGCGAAGCGCGTGCTTTCCCGGATTGTAGATCGTCTCGAGGCTCGAAAGCGTCCGCACCAGACCCTCTTCGGCCGAAGCCTCGAGTTCGAAGCGATAGAGGTCGGCGCGGACGAGGGCGTCGAGTGGAACGCCCAGCCGTTCGAGCGTCTCGCGCGCGGTCTCCGCCTCGTTGTCGGGGATCGTCAAGCTGACCTCGACGCAGCGCACGATTCTCATTGCGCGAGCGCTCGCGCCAGACCCTCGAACAGCACGATGCCGCCCGAGGCCGCGAGCATCGCGCCGGCATCGCCGCGCGCCCGCTCGCGCGATTCGTCGAGATGATTGTAGGTCCAGGCGTCGCGCTCCGGATGCGGCATGATCGCGAGCACGTTTCCGCGCGCGTTCACAAGCCCCGCCGCGCCCAGCGCCGAGCCGTTCGGAACGGCGTGCTCCCCCGTCTCACCTTTCGCGTTACAATAGACGAAGGCGACGTAGCCTTCCCGCTCGAGCTGCGCTAGCGTCGCACTTTCGGCAGCAAGACGCCCTTCACCGTGCGAGGCCCAAGCCGGAAATACGACGCCCGGCGCGAGGCTTGCCGTCAACGCGCTGCGCGCCGGGGGCACGACGAGTTTGACGTGCACGTGCGTCGAGCGAAACTTTCCGAGCGGCGCGTTCTTGGCGAACGCCGCTTGCGGCTGCGTGTGCCCTCCGATACCGGGCACGAGCCCGCTTTCGACCAAGACCTGCGCGCCGTTGCAGATGCCCAGCACCGGCTTGCCGACCGCCGCGCCTTCCCGAACCGCGCTCATCACGCGATCGTGCGCGGCGATCGCGCCGGCCCGCACGCGATCCTCGTAAGCAAAGCCGCCCGGCAACACGTAAGCGTCGAAGCTGCGCACCTCGTCGAGGTCGGCGTTCCAGGGCACGAGCTGCGCCGACACGTCGACGGCGTGGCAAGCGCGCAGCGTTTCTTCCTCGCTGTTCGTTCCGGGGAACACGATGATGCCGACGGTAGCGCTCACTACTGCGGCACCTCGTCGTAGAAATCGCGCAGCGGCGCGGACCAAGCTTCGCGCAAACGTTCGAGATCGAAGGTCGCGCCGGGCAGCCTGATCGCATTCTGCGCAACGACGTAGCCGAGACGAGCACCGTCCCAATCTGCGTCAGCTCCGTAGCGTTCGAGGTAGAGCTCGTGGAGCGCGCCGATTCGCTCGATGTCCGCTTCGAGCACGAAGCCGCCGAACTCACCCAGGAGCGCTCCGGGATCGCCCGAGCGCAATTCGGCACCGAGGCCGTGGAACGGCGACAGGAAGGCCATCTCGCAGAGCGCCGTCAGCATACCTCCGTCGGAGACGTCGTGCGCCCCGAGCAGGTACCCGTGGCGCGCCGCTTCGAGCACGAATCCGATATCGCAACGCTCGCGCACGTAATCGATGACGGGAAGCTCTGTCGCACGTGCCTCGAGAACTTCCGCGACCACCGAGCCGGCGAAGCGCTTCTGGCGCCGTCCGAGGTAGAGCAGCAGCGAGCCCGCGCGCTTGAGGCCCGGCGTGAGCGAGCGCGAAACGTCGGCGAGGCCTCCGACGCAGGCGATGATCGGCGAAGCCGGGATCGCCGCGCCGGCGACCGATTGGTTGTAGAGGCTGACGTTGCCGGAAACGAAGGGCGCCGCGAGTTCGCGCGCCGCGCGCGCGATACCGTCGACCGCCGCGACGAATTCGCCCATCTGCGCGGGGTCCTCGGGATCCCCGAAGTTGAGACAATCGGTGAGTCCGAGCGGACGCGCACCGACCGCGACGACGTTGCGGATCGCCTCGCACACCGCGTGCTCGGCCGCAAGTTCGGTTCCGTACGCGGAATAGCGCGGATTGCCGCCGACGCCGAGCGCGACGGCGAGCGGCGCCCCCGGTATCGGCACCAGCACGCCCGCATCGGCATAACCGCTTGGAATCGAGGTCGCGCCGCGCACGACCGAGTCGTAACGCTCGTAGATCGTGCGACGCGAACAGACGTCGCGATGCCCCAACACCCGTTCGAGCAGAGCCGTGTCGAGCTTTCCGGGTAGCGTTTCGGCGCCGAGCGTTCCACCTTTCGGCGACCTCGGCGCCGGCAATTCGCAGGGCCGATCGTAGCGGATCCCGCCGGTCAGGAAATCGATCGGCACGCGCATCACTTCTTCGCCGCGATAACGCAAAACGTAGTCCGGCTCCGCGCTGACTTTGCCGATCACCGCCGCTTGCGCACCGCGCGCAATCAGGGGCAGCGCGAACTCCTCGTTATAGATCGCGAGCAGCTCCGGCGTGAATTCCGGCGGCACGACCCAGCACAAGCGCTCTTGCGTTTCCCCGACCGCGATGACGGCCGGCGGCAAATCGGACACCGACGTCGGGCAATCGTCGAGCTCGACGATCGCTCCGAAGCCGCCGCTCGCGGCGATTTCGGCGGTGCAGCCCATGATGCCACCCGCGCCGAGATCCTTGAAGCCGACGGTCAAACCGCGTTCGCGCAACGCGTCGAAGACCCGGTACGAGGCGCGCATGATCACGTTCTTGAGAAACGGGTCCGGCACTTGGACCGCGCTCTTGTTCGCTTCGGCATCGGCCTCGTCAAGGAGGAGCGATGAGAATGCCGCGCCCCCGAATCCGCTGAAATCGGTCGCCTTGCCGACGAGCACGATGTCCCAACCCGCCGAGCCGGGCGGCGCCGCGGAGTGGATCACCTCGTCTTCCTTGACCAATCCCAGCGCGACGACGTTGACTAGACAGTTGTCGCGAAAGCCTTCGTGAAAGTAGACGTCGCCTGCGATTGTGGGGACGCCGATCGCGTTGCCGTACGCCGCGATGCCGTCGACCACGCCCTGTCCGACGTAGCGCGCGTGCGGGTCGTCGCGCGGACCGAAGCGCAGCGGATCGGCGAGCGCGATCACGCGCGAGCCCATGCACAACACGTCGCGCACGATGCCGCCGACGCCGGTTGCGGCGCCCTCGAAGGGGACGACTTGGGACGGATGGTTGTGGGACTCGTGCGCGATCACGATGCCGTACGCGGCGCCGTCCCAATAACCCAAGCGCACGATGCCGGCGTCTTCCTTCGGACCCAGAATCACGTCCGGCCCGTTCACCGGAAGACGGCTAAGATACGAGCGCGAGCTCTTGTACGAGCAATGTTCGCTCCACTGCGCGTCGAAAGCGTGCGCCTCGACGAGGGTCGGATCGCGACCCAGACGCTCGGCGATCTTGCGCAGCTCGCTCTTGTTCAGCGCGAGGCCGTTCGTCCGCGCGCCGGCTTCGAGTTCTTGATCCGAAACGTCGCAAACCCGCAGCCGCCCGCCGGCAGCTGCCGGCGCATCAGGCAAGATTGGCGCCTTGCGGAACGGGGCGCGGAGCGTTGAGTTGCGCGTCGGCTTGGAGCACCGCGGAACGCGCGTGCCCCTGAACGAGCATCACCCGTCCGAACAGAACGGTATCGTCCAGCGCGAGCGCCTTGGCACACGCCGCGGCCGTCGCCTCCGCGCTCCCGTCACTCGCATCGAAGACGGGATTGGGCGTCGCGGCCTGCAGCATTGCAGCCAGCTGCGGGCCGGACGCCACGTAGATCAAGCGAGCGAAGGTCGCATCGAGTTGTTGCGCGGTCTGCATCACGAAAGCCGGCATAAGCTCGCTCGAAACGACGCGCCGCAACACGGTCAAGCCGAATTGACCCAGCGCGCGAATCACCGCGTCGAGTCCGCCGACCGCCTCCGGTCCGTCCGCAATCAGGCCCACGGTGCCGGGACGCGCGACCGGAAACGTTCCGGTCAACTCCGCGACCGTTTCGTAGTTCGCGAGCACGCGCTCCAAGTCCGCAGGCGTCACCTCCGCCAGATTGCGATAAAGCTGCTTGTCGAGCATCAGCTCTTCGCGGCCCTGCGGCCAAATGCGCCACGAATCGTTGTCGATCACGTCCGCGATCACGAGATTTCCGCGGCCCTCGGTTCCGATCAAACGGCCGAATTCGATCTTCAGATCGACGAGCAGCGTCTCGTGGCGGCGCCAGGCGTGCGCCAGGATCTCGAAAACGATGCGCGCGATCTCGCCCATCGTTCCCACTTCTTGGGGCGACGCCAGGCCGCGGGCCACGATCTCGTCGGGCTCGATCAGAGGATCGTGGTTCGCATCGTCCTTGACGAAGAATTCGACCAGCCGCGGCACGATGATCGAACCGCGCGCCACGCCGGGTTTGCGCTTGACGAACGAGCCGGCCGCGACGCCCCGCACGACGACTTCGAGCGGAATCATCGTGCAGCGCCGGACCAGCATCTCGTTGTCGTCGTCATCCTCGCCGCCGCTCACGTAGTGCGTCGGAAGGCCGCACAGGTTGAGAAGCCGGAAAACGCGCGCGCTCGTTTTGGCCGCGACCCTCCCTTTGCCGGGGATCACGTTGCGTCGCGCACCGTCGCCGGCCGTGATGCTATCGAGCGCCTGCACGATCAGAACGTCGGGTTGTCCGGGTTTCTCGTAAAGGGCCTTGGTCTTGCCGCGTGCGATCTCGGGGCCTTTGTTCATGGGACGCTTTCGGCGGGCGTGCGCGGCGCGGGGAACGGCGGCAGATCGGCGATGCGCCCGACGAGCGCGCGTGCGCGCTCGGGAGCGTCACCGGTGTGATCGCTCGGATCGAGCAACGCGCGAATTTCCGCGGGATCGAGCAACCTGGTGAGACGCTCGTCGTCGACGAGCAGCCGCGGCAGCGGGTTATCGCTGCCGGCCGCCAATGCATCGTACGCCTTCATCGCTGCTTCGCGCAGCGCTTCGTGCAAGACTTGCCGGTCACCGCCGGCCTTGACGGCCTCGAGCAGGACGGCTTCGGTTCCCGCGAACGGCCCGTAGGTGCGCAGGTTCTGTGCGATGCGACGTTCGTCCAGGCGCAAGCCTGCGACGACGCGCAGTGCCAGTCCCACGATTTCGTCGGTGCACAGAAACGCTTCCGGCAGGATCGTGCGCCGGTTCGCGCTGTCGTCGAGCGTCCGCTCGAGGTAATTCGTCGCGGCGTTCTGCCAGGCCACGTCGGCGTACGCCGGGAGGAGCCGCGCCAGCGAGTCGATGCGTTCGGAGAGCATTGGGTTGCGTTTGAAGGGCATCGAGGAACTGCCGACTTGTTTGGTCCCGAACGGTTCGAACGCTTCGCCGAAGCCGGGCGACGAGAGGATGCGCACGTCGGCTGCGAATTTCGAGAGCGACGCGCCGAGCCCGGCGAGCGTGCTCGCCATCAGGTAGTCGAGCTTGCGCGGATAGGTTTGCGTGCTGACTTCGCGCGCGCTCAGGTCGAATTGGTCGAGGACCTCGCTCTCTTGATCGCGCGCGCGCCGGCCGCTTCCGCGCAACAGCCGCTCGTAGGACGCCGAGGTCCCGACGGCCCCGCGAATGCCTTTGGCGGTGAGCGCGTGATAGGCGACACGCAGTTGCGCTTCGTCGATCAGCAGGTCCTGCGCGTACGCGGCCAAGCGGTAGCCGAAGGTCGTCGGCTCGGCAGGCTGCAGGTGCGTGTAGCCCATGCAGACGAGTTCGGCGTACTTTTCGATCGACGCGGCGAAGGCGCGCAGTAATTCGTGCAGACGTTCGCCGACGAGCGCCAGGGCGCGACGCATGCGGTACGTCTCGACGGTATCTTCGACGTCCATCGAGGTCGCGCCGAGGTGCAGCTTCCCGCCGCCTGTCTTCGCCTGCGAAGCGAAGACGCGGATCTCTGCCATCAAATCGTGACCGATTTCGCGCTCGATTGCGAGCGCCGCAGCGAGATCGATATCGTTTGCGTGGGCTGCAAGATCTTCGACCTCGGCGCGCGTCACGAGCCCGCTGCGCTCCTGCGAGCGAGCGAGCGCGATCCAGACCGAGCGCCACAACCGCCGCCGTTCCCGCTCGGAGAAGAGCTCGCGCACCTCTGGTCGCCCGTACCTCCACGAAAACGGCGAGGCGTAGGTCCGCTCATCCATCGCTAGTCCGGCTTTCGCCTCGCGCGCAGGGGCGGCCTTGAGGAGAAAAAGAGACGAGCCGGACAGACGTCCGGCTCGTCGGAGTTCGCGAGCGAGCGACCTCGCCCGGTTCGTTTACTGAATCGCCTACTGAACCGCCGTCAGACCTGCGAACGAGAGGGCTCCCCCGGTCGTATTTGGTGCTGCGAAGCTTAGCACGATGTACAGTGCGCCCGGCGCCTGCGCTGTGAACAGACCCGAATCCGCGGGGAAGAGAACGGCAGCTGGGGCCCCGGATGCCGCCGGACGGCCATAGACGGCCGGCTCGGTAGTCGTGGCTGCCGTGAAGGTCGTCGTGTACGAGCCGCTCGGCGCGCCGTAGGAGTTTGCGATGTAGTACGGCGGTGCCGGACTCGGAGCTGTGTCGATCCCGTTTGTTGGGAAGAGGCAGCGGTACGTCGTGGCTGTCGCCGAGAGTGCGGGACCGCCGCAGATGAGCCGCACGTCATACGACGACGTCGCGGAGCCGCCGGTCAGTTCGATTGCGATGCTCGACGGAACCGGAGCGCCCGCGTAGGTCGCGCCGACGACGTCGATCTCGTTGTAGTTGAACGTCGCGGTGTTACCGGGTATTCCGAATTGGTAAGTCAAGTTCGGAACCGTTCCGCTATATTTGACGACTTGGACCGCTTGACTGTTTTCGGTGTACGTTATCGTATGCGAACCGGGAGCCGGGGGCGAGGCGCTAGGATTGGGTGCCACGATCACGTCGGTGGCTATGGTTGCAATGTAGCCAATCGTCGCTCCCTTATAGGGGAGTGTGCCTGCGGTGCCCGGTGGATTGCCGCCGTCGACAGCGAGCACGGGTTCGGTTCCGGGCGGGGGCGGACCATTGCCATTGGTTGATTGGACCGAGCCGCCGCCGGCGCCGTTCGGAAGTCCACCCGTCGGCAGTGATGTCCCTGTTGACCCCCCACAGCCGTTCAGAGCGATCCCGAAGACTCCAACGAGAGCCAGTCGAGCTAAAATCGTGCGCATTGGAGAAAACTCCTCGATACGTTCCACTCAGCAATCGAGACACGAGCATGCACACGTCGTCTGAGGCCGACGCCGCATCTCCGGGCCGACGTTGCTCGCCGTGCTGCCGCAATCCTTTTGGACGGGAGGGCGAGCAGGGAGCCGCTAGCGCGCTGCGGTATCGGCCGCGGCCGCCAGCTCCACGACCAGTCGCGGGTCGTCGGCGCGTCCGGTCACGATCGCCCCGAAACCGCGGACCGCGCGCTCGAAGCCCAGCCGGGCGCGGCGCGCTCCCAGGCGCCGCGCGATAGCGCGCAGCTCCCGTTCGCGCCAGCGTGCGCGCGCGGGCAGGCTTCCGCCCGGACGCGCCAGCTCCCAAACCAGACCGTACTCGACAGCGAGCGCCGAGAGCAGCGGAATCGCCGCACCGCGTGGGTCCTCGCCGAAGAGTTCGCCGGCGATCTCCAGCGCCCGGCCGACGTCGCCCGCGAGCACCTCGGTAGCGAAGTGATACGCTTTGACGTTGACCGCAGCGAGGGTCTCGCGTTCGACGTCGGCCAGTTCGATGCGCGTACCCGACAGCGCCAACTTTTCCAAATCGGTGCGCAGTGCCGCAAGGTCGCCATCGCCACTGTGGAGCGCTTCGAACGCGGGCGGCGAAGCGCTTGCCCCCAGATCGGCCAGCGTTTCGCGCAGAAAGCGTTCGCGCGTCTCGTCCGTCGGCGTCGTGTCGATGCGTAGCGCACCGCGACCCAAGAGCTTGGCCAGGGGCTCCGGCCGTTTGCTCGACGGCGAGATCAAATCTTCGATCACGAGCATGTTTCCGGCCGGAACCGTCGCCGCAGCTGCGAGCAAACCCCGGCGCGGCTCGGCCCGCAGTTCGTGCGCTCCGCGCACGATCACGATCCGCATCGAACCGAGAAAGGGCAACGCGGCGACCGCCGCCTCGACGCGGCCGAACGAATCGAGTTCCGTCGCGACGAAGCGCTCCACGTTCAGGTCGCGCTCGGCGGGCGCGAGCGAACGCTCGACGAGCGTTGCGAGCGCGCGTTCGGCCAGCAAGTGCTCGACGCCCTCGACGACGACGACCTTCGGAAGCGTGGGCGCTTTGTCGATGAACTCGTAGAACTTGATGCTGCTTAAGCTCCCGGGCTGCGCGCGAAGAGAAAGCGTGGACGGTCGGCGAGTTCGGGCAAAGACTCCGCGTACGGCGGCCGCGCGACGCCGTATTCGGTGACGATTCCGGCAATGAGGTGTCCCGGCGTTACGTCGAAGGCCGGATTGTAAGCCGGGATTTCGGCGGGGGCGCTGCGCGCGCCCGCGAATGCGCGAACCTCTTCGGGACTGCGCTCCTCGATCGCGATGCCCTCACCCGTCGGAATAGAAAAATCGATCGTCGAACGCGGCGCCGCGACGTAAAAGGGGATGCCGTGGTGCGCCGCGGCGATCGCGACGCCGTAGGTGCCGATCTTGTTCGCCGTGTCGCCGTTGCGCGCGATGCGATCGGCGCCGACGATCGCGCAGGCGATCCCCTTGGCGCGCATCGTCGCGGCCGCCGCACCGTCGACGATCAACGTCGCGGGCACGCCGGCCGCCTGCAGCTCGACCGTCGTCAAGCGTGCGCCTTGCAAGAGCGGTCGCGTCTCGTCGATGTAGACGTGGATGCGCTTGCCGGCACGACGAGCTGCGACGATCACGCCCAGCGCCGTGCCGGAGCCTCCGGTTGCGAGCGGTCCGGTATTGCAGTGCGTCAGCACGTTCGCACCGTCGGGAATGAGCCCGGCGCCGTGTTCGCCGATCGCGCGGTCGACGGCGCGCTGTTCCTCGTGTATCGCTTCTGCCTCGGCAAGATAGTCGCGAGCATCGACCCCCAACACGCGGTCGACGGCCCAAGCGAGGTTCATCGCGGTCGGGCGCGCGCGCTTGATGCGTTCGGCCGCAGCGGCGAATTCCGCGTCGGAAGCGCACTGCCGTCGCGCCTGCGCGATGCCGTAGGCGCCGAAGATGCCGATGCATGGGGCTCCGCGTACCGCCAGGCACGCGATCGCGGCCACGACCTCGTCGACGCTTTCGGCGCGGGCGCGCTCGAGTTCGTCCGGCAACTTGCGCTGATCGATGTAACCGACCCCGCCGGCCTCCCACCAGACCGGCTCGAAGGGCTCCCCGACGGCTCCGTTCTTCACCTACGCGACTTCCAGGACGAAAAGGGCGGCCAACGTCGCTTCGTATCCTTTGTCACCGCGTTTCGGATCGGCGCGCTCCTCCGCTTGCGCAAGCGTGTCGGTCGTCAGAACGCCGAAACCGATCGGCACGCGCGTTTCCAACTGCACGTCCATGAGTCCGCGCGCGCACTCCCCGGCAACGAACTCGAAGTGCGGCGTTTCGCCCCGGATCACGACGCCCAGCGCGACGATTGCGTCGTAGTCGGCGGTATCGATCAAGCGCCGGGACGCGAGCGGTAACTCGAAGCAACCGGGCACGCGCGCGAAAAGGCGGTCGACCGCCGCCACGCCACACGCGTCGAGCGCGCGGCGCGCGCCATCCTCCAGCCAATCTGCCAGCTCTTCGTAGAAGCGCGCGCTGACGATGGCCACGCGTTTGCCCGCACCGCGCGGCAACGCGGCGCTTCCGGCGACGCCCCTCACCCCGCGATCTCGAGCGGCGCGACCTCGGCCGCGTCGAGCATGTGACCCATCTTCTCCCGCTTGGTTTCCATATAGCGCGCGTTGTAGGCGGTCGGCGGAATATCGAGCGGCACGCGTCCCACGATCGCCAAACCGTATCCCTCGAGACCGACGATCTTCTTCGGATTGTTGGTGATCAGACGCATCTCTTTGAGACCGAGATCGACCAGGATCTGCGAGCCCAGACCGTAGTCACGCTTATCGACCGGCAAACCTAGGGCTATGTTGGCCTCGACGGTATCGGCGCCGCGATCCTGCAGTTCGTAGGCGCGCAGCTTATTGGCGAGCCCGATCCCCCGGCCTTCCTGATGCAGGTAAAGGAAGACGCCGCGGCCTTCGCGCGCGATCAAGTCGAGCGCCGCGTCGCGCTGCGCCGCGCAATCGCAGCGCAACGAATGCAACGCGTCGCCCGTCAGACACTCGGAGTGGACCCGGACGAGGATGTCTTTGCCATCGCCGATTTCGCCCATCACCATCGCGACGTGAGCGACGCGATCGATGCTCGTCTCGTACGCGATCCCTTGGAACGTACCGTGGCGAGTCGGCAGCGTGAATTCGGCGATGCGCTGCACCAGCTTTTCGGTGCGCATGCGAAAAGCGATGAGGTCTTTGACCGTGATCAGGCGCAGACCGTGTTTCTTCGCAAAAACACGTAGTTTTGGTAGACGCATCATCGTGCCGTCTTCGTCCATGATCTCGACGATGACGCCGGCCGGATAAAAACCGGCCAGCCGCGCGAGATCGACCGCTGCTTCGGTCTGGCCGGCGCGCACCAGCACGCCGCCTTCACGCGCCCGCAACGGAAACGTGTGGCCCGGCCTCAGGAAGTCCGAAGGCTTGGCGGCGGGATCGAGCAGCGCTTGGATCGTTTCGGCGCGGTCGAAGGCGGAGATGCCCGTCGTCGTGCGATTGCGCGCCTCGATCGAAACGGTAAATGCGGTTTCGTGCGGCGCTGTGTTGTCGGAAACCATTTGTGGAATCTGCAACTCATCCAAACGCCGCCCCAGAATCGGAACGCAGATAAGTCCGCCCGCTTCCCGTCGCATGAAATTGATCGCGTCGGGGGTCACCATCTGCGCCGCCATGACGAGGTCGCCTTCGTTCTCACGGTCCTCGTCGTCGAGCACGATCACCATCTTGCCGGCGCGGATGTCGGCGATGGCGTCGTCGATGCAATCGAAGACCGGTTCCTCGATTGGGTGGTCGGCCAGGTGCGCGGCGAGTTCCGGTAACGCCCTCGAAAGCGCTTGGATGGAGCGGAAGGACGGCGTGCGGCGACCCGACCGCAGATAGGAGATCGCGCCCTCCGTGAGGCCGGACCGCCCGGCGAGTTCGGCGGCCGAAATGCCGGTCTGATCCATCGCTCCGCGCAGCGCGTCGGCAAAAGTGCTCATCTTCCGTCCCTTCGCTTAACAAGCGTCAATTACTACTGCGGTCCCTTGACAACTGCTAAGACGTTCCGGGATCCTCGAAGGTTACGATCGCCTTGACCACCTCCGCCCGACGCATGGCGTCGTAGGCCGCACCGGCTTCCGGGAACGGAAAGCTCGCGGCGCCGAGCCGGTGAGCCGAGACGACCCCGGTCCGCAGCAGGTCCAGCGCCTCGCGCGTGTCGTCCGGGCCGCACGAATACGACGCGATCAGCCGCACGTCGCGGAAATACGTCGCGTTCTGGTCGATCGCGAAGCGTTCGCCGGGTTCGAGCGGGGTGAACATCAAGACCGCGCCGTCGGGCGCGACGGCCTCGAGCGCGTGAGCGAGCGCGGCCGCGCTGCCCGGTCCGCAGATCACAGCATCGGCGCCGCGTCCTTCGGTCTTCGCGCGCAGCGCCTCGAGTGCGCTCTCCGGCGCGAAGCCGCTCTCGGCTCCGAGTTCGCGCGCGAGTTCGAGCCGCTTCGAATGAAAGTCCGAGGCGAAGACGCGCGCGCCGCGAGCTGCGGCCACCGCGACGTGCATGAGTCCCATGACGCCCGCGCCGATCGCATACAGCGTGCGTCCCTCGTATCCGCCTGCGGGCTGGGCGCGGCGCAAGGATTTCACGACGCAGCCGAGTGGTTCGACGAGCGCACCGTCGGCGAAAGACAGCTCCGGCGGCAGAACGTGCGCGTCGCCGAGGTTGGCGCGCGGCACTCGAAAATACTCGGCCATGCCGCCGGGGTCGAGCGCGCTGCCGCGCCAGACCGCGCAATGCACGTATTCGCCGCGCTCGCAAAACGCGCACGTAAAACAGGGGGCGTGGTGATGTGCGAAAAGGCGGTCGCCCACTGCGAACGTGCGGCCGTCGCGCCCGCGAGGCGCGTCCGCCCCCACGGCCACGATCGTTCCGGCCGGCTCGTGCCCGAACACGAACGGGGCTTTGCGCCGCACGTACCAGGGCATCAAGTCACCGCTGCAAACGCCGCTCGCGGCGACGCGCACCAAGACGTCGCCGGCTTCGAGGCGTGGAAGCGGCCGCTCTTCGATGCGGATGTCGTCGACGTCGTACATGACCGCGGCGCGCATGGCGCGAGGCAAGTTCACGGGACGATCGCGTACTTCACGCCGTGCCCGGCATCCAGCGACGCGAATGCATCCCCGACGCGTTCGAGAGCAAACCGTTCGGAGATCAGCGGCTCGACCTCGACCGCTCCGTTTGCCAGCAGCTCGAAGGCCTCGCGCACGTCACGCGGCGTGAAATGGAAGGGGCTTATCAGGCGCACTTCGTCGTAGTGCAGGCGCGCGGCGTCGAACGAGACCTGCGTGCCGCCCGGCAAACCCCCGAACAGCGAAACGGTGCCACCGCGCCGCACCAAGCCCGGCGCGCTCTCCCACACGGTTTGCGTGCCGGTGCTCTCGAGCACCGCGTCGAGCCCGCGGCCTTCCGTCAAAGCGGCAATCGCGACGCGCGCGTCGAGCTCGCGCGCGTCGATCGTGCGCGCGATGCCGAGCGACCGCGCGAGGGCAAGCCGCTCGCTGCGCCGCCCCACGAGCACCGGTTGTGGGATCCCGAATGCGCGCGCGACCAGCGCGTGCAAGATGCCGAAGCCGCCGTCTCCAACGATGCCGAACGCCGCGCCGGGCGCTAGGTCGAGCATGCGCAGCGAGTGGACGACGCAGGCCAGCGGTTCGAGAAATGCGCCCGCTTCGTAACTCAGGTTTTCGGGTTTTCGAAACGCGTTAAGGTTCAAAATGTGGGACGGTATCGCGACGTACTCGGCGTAGGCTCCGAGAATCTTCGTCGCCATCACGTGCTCGCACAGCTCTTCTTCCCGGTGCAGACACCAATAGCAAGCGCCGCACGGCGCCGAGTGCACGCTGAGGAGCGAGTCGCCCGATGCGAAGTTCTCGACGCCCGCGCCGACCGCGACGACGTCACCCGAAAACTCGTGTCCGAAGCGGGTGGGGAGCGGCATCTGCGGATGCCCGCGCCGGAACGCCTTCAAGTCCGTTCCGTCGGTAAGCGCGACGCGCACGCGTACGACCGCACCGCCCGGCTCGGGTGCGGGAATGAGCTCCTCGCGCAACTCGACGTGGCCGGGAGCGACGAGATACGCCGCGCGCATCACGAGCGAGAGATGCTAAATATCATAAGCCCACGCCAGTTCGTCGTGGGCAGCATCGGTTCCGCGAGCGTAGTACGAAGCTGCGGCGCAGGCATAGCGGGCGATCGGATCGATTTCGAGGTTCAGACGGTCTCCGGCCGTTTTCGCGCCGAAGGTCGTGCGCGCGAGCGTTTCGGGAATCAGCGCGACCTCGAAACGGCCGGCCCGAAGCGCAGCGATCGTGAGGCTCACGCCGTCGAGGGCGACGTAGCCTTTCTCGACCAGAAAGGGTTCGAGCCCGGGCGGCAGTTCGAGACTGATTCGAAACCCTTGGCCTTCCGGCGCCTTGGTGAGAATGCGCGTCGTGGCGTCGACGTGACCGTAGACGAAGTGTCCGCCGATCCGTTCTCCCAACCGGAGCGAAAGTTCGAAGTTGACCCGGTCGCCGGCGCGCAACGTTCCGAGCGCCGATCGTTCGAGCGTTTCGGGAACGACGTCGAAGGCGCAAAGGCGGCCGTCGTGCGACGCGACCGTGAGACAGACGCCGTTGACCGCGATCGAATCTTTGTCGGCGACGTCTTCCGCCATCGCTTCGGGCGCTTCGACTTGCAAGCGCGCGCCGCCGCGCGGGTCGTTTTCGAGCGAGGCGACCCGCGCCACGTACGAGATCAAACCACCGAACATCAATTCTCCTCATCCGGACGCAGCGATACGAGCACGTCGTCGCCCATGCGTTCGACGCGATCGAAGCGCAGCGTCGCGCCTTCGGCTCGGGTGCCGGCGAGCGCGGGAACCGCGCGCGGGTTGGCGAGCAGTTGGGGTGCGATCAGCCAGTCGACGCGATCGACGAGCCTGCGCTCGAGCAGCCGCGCCGCCAAGGTCGGACCGCCTTCGCAGAGCACGCTCGCAACGCCGAGTTCGCGGAGCGCGTGCAGCGCAAGGGCGAGGTCGAGCGTCCGCGCCTCGCCGTCTCCCACGAAAACGACTTCGGCGACACCGGTGAGCGAAGCGAAGCGCTCCCTCAAACCACCGGGCGCGAGCACGATCGTCGGCGCGTAGCCCTCGACCCGCTCGAAGATTCTCCGCGTGGGCTCGACCGGCGCGTCTTCGCACGCGACGATGCGCCGGTAGGGCGTGCGGCGCGCGTGCGCGGGCCGCACGGTTAGCTGCGGATCGTCGACGCGTACCGTTCCCGCCCCGACCATCACCGCGTCGTGCGTCGCGCGGAGCTCGCGGACGTACGCGCGCGCGGCTTCACCGGTGAGCCAGTACGAACCAGGTTCGGGCGCGACGTATCCGTCGAGCGACGCGGCGAGTTTGAGGCGCACGTAGGGCCGGTCGCGCCGGGCCCACACCGCAAAATCTTCGACCAGGTCGAGAGCCCACGGATCGCGCGCAACCTCGACCGCAACGCCCGCCGAGCGGAGTCGCGCGACCCCGCGACCGGCCGTTCTCGGATGCGGATCGAGCGCGCCCACGACCACTCTCGCGATGCCCGCATCGATGACCGCTTGCGAACAAGGCGGCGTCAGACCCTGATGATCGCACGGTTCTAGCGTGACGTACAGCGTCGCGTCGCGTGCATCCCGCGCCGCATCCAGCGCTTCAGTTTCGGCGTGCGCATCTCCGCGCTTGCGGTGAAAGCCTTCCCCAAGCGTGACACCGTCGCGCACGAGCGTCGCCCCGACGCTCGGATTCGGCGAGGTGCTGCCCTTTCCGCGCGCAGCAAGCTCGCAGGCTCGCGCCAGGTAGATGCGATCGACTGCGTCGATTACGGTTTGACCTCGACGCCGCGCCAGAAGGCAACGTGATCCTTGATGTGCTTGGCAGCGTCCTTCGGCTCGGGGTAGTACCATGCCGCGTCGGCGTTCTCGGCGCCGTCGACGAGGACGGTATGATAGCTCGCATCGCCCTTCCACGGACAATGCGTTTTTTTCGAGCTCGGCTTGAAGAATTCACGTCTTATCGAACCAGGGGGAAAGTAGTGGTTCCCCTCGACCACGTGGGTCTCGTCGCTCTCGGCTAAGACGGTTCCGTTCCAAATCGCTTTCATGCTGCTCCCCAAGAAGGCTCGGACGTTCGGCGCGAGCGATCGCGAGCGCTCCCTCGACCCGGGCGCCGGCGCGTTCCAGCGCGGCGCTGCAGTCGCGGAGCGTCGCGCCGGTCGTGACGACGTCGTCCACGAGCAGAACCGCTAGACCCCTCGCGAGCGATGCACTTTCGCACGCGAAACGTCCGCGAGCCTGCAGCCTCCGGGCGCGCGAGCGTCCCTGCTGAGCCTCTCCCGCGGCGCGCAGCAGCGAAAGCGAGGGAACGCCGCAGCAGCGCTCCAGTTCGCTTGCCAGCAAGCGGCCTTGATCGAAGCCGCGGAGCGCACGCCGCCGGCGCGTCGTCGGGACGGCGATGAGGACGCGTCCAGGCAGCAGCAGGTTGGGCGCGGCCGCGGCGAGCAGCGCCGCGAATACCGGCGCAAGATCGCGGCGCCCGGCTTTGAGCGCGAGCACCGCGCGCCGCAACGGTCCCTCGTACGCACCGAGCGCGAGCGCGGGCGCGCCGCCGATATGAAAGCTCCGCGCCGCAGCGCGTGCGGGTCGACAGCCGGCGCAGAGGATTGCGCCCTCCGCGTGGCAGCCTGCGCAGTTTGCCGGATAAAGGAAAGCGAGGAGCCGTTCGACCACGCAATCCCATCGCGCCCAGGAGCCGGCGCGGCAAGGGCGGCGCACAGCGAAGCTCACTCTAGGCTTTGCGAGCTTACGGGGCGCGCCACATGAACGCGGTTGCAACACCGCGGTACGTACCCGACGCACAACGACCGCGTGATCTACTACGGGGCGGGGGCGAGCTCGGGTTCGTTGGCGACGATCGCGTCGTCGAGCGATGTGGCTGCGGGCGGAACCGCAGAAGCCGCTCGGCGGGCGCTCATCGCGTCCACGGGTCGAACGTCCTGCATAGGCCGGCGAAGTCGCGCTCGTTCCGCGTGACCATCGTAAGGCCGTGCGCACTTGCTGTCGCCGCTAACATGCAATCGATGATTGGAACCGATCGGCCCTTGGATTTCATTTGGGCATCTGCGCTGCCCCAGCGATCGGCCACGGCGAGGTCGAACGTGAGCACGCGCCCCTCGAAGCGTTGCGGCAGCTCGACCGTGAGCCAACGCTCGAGATCTCGGTGCTTGGCGCGCGGCGCGAGTTCGACACCTTTGCGAAGCTCGCCGAAGGTCAACACGCTAAGGAAGATGGTCGCTTCGTCAGCGCTCGACAACCACTGCACGAATCCGAAGTTCGGTCGAGCCTTCAAGGGCTCGGAAATCGCGTTGGTATCGAGCAGATAGCCGCCGTTCACAGTTCGAGGTCGCGGCTCACTTCACGGCTCCGCTCGACCTCGAGCGAGACGTCCGGATGCGGCCGCGAAGCCAGAAATTCAAGCAGCGACACCCCCGGCTTCGTGGTGGCCGTGAAATCCTCGACGCGAACCACGATGACCGCGTCGACGCCGCGGCGCCGGATCAACTGCGGCTTGCCCGTCAGCGCGCGATCGACAAGCTCGCTCAGGCGGGCCTTCGCGTCCTGAAGATTCCAGCGGTTCCCGGTTCCAATTTGACTCATGCTGTCCCACTAGTTGAACTAGTCTATGATAAGGCCCGGGCGGTGCCGCGTCAAGCTCCGGATCTAGCCGCCGCTTAGCTTCCCGCGGGCGCCGGTTCCGGTTCGTTGGCGACGATTGCGCCGGCGAGCGAAGCGCCGGCGCCGATCGCGTAGTTGTTGCCGACGATGCTGTCGCTGATCTGCGCAGCTCGGCCGACGGTCACGCCGTCCCAGAGAATCGAACGCTCGATATGGACGTCTCGGCCCAATACGACGTCGTCGCCGATCACGCTCGGTCCGTCGATCTGCACGCCCTGGCCGAGGTGCGCGCGCCGGCCGATGTGCACGGCACCGCTGATGCGCACGCCCTCGCTGACAACGACATCCGGCGCGATACCACGTCGCGCCCGCCCCGGCAAGCGCACGCGGCCTTCGAGCACGTCGCGCGTTGCGCGCCGGTATTCCGACGGCGTCCCGATGTCGCACCAGTACGCGCCGGGCATCTCGAGCCCGTAAAAACGAGCGCCTTCGCGCTGCAACTCGGGGAAGACGTTCTTTCCGAAGTCCCAAAACGTCGCGGCGGGGATATGCTCGAAGATCGCCGGTTCGAAGACGTAGATCCCCGTATTGACGAGTTTGGACTTCTCCGTTCCGGGCGCCGGTTTCTCTTGGAAGCCGGTAATCCGCCCCTCCGCGTCGAGCACTACGACGCCGTAGTGCGAAACGTCTTCCCCGCGCACGAGCGCGATCGTCGCGAGTGCCTCCCGCTCGCGATGAAACGCGATCACCGCCGACAGATCCAGGTCGGTCAGATCGTCGCAGCCCACCACGACGAACGTCTCGTCGAAGAACCTCTCCATTTGCTTGACCGCGCCGGCGCTGCCTAGCAATTCCGGTTCCCGCAAGTACTCCAGTCGCACGCCGAAGTCCGAGCCGTCGCCGAAGCGTTCTTCGATCGCGTCGCCGAGGTAGTGCACGTTGATCGCGATTTCGTCGATGCCGAACGAGTGCAAGTAGCGAATCACGTGCGCCGTATTGGGCTCTCCCGCAATCGGCACGAGGGGCTTGGGAATCTCTTTGGTGAGCGGATAGAGCCGCGTCGAGAGGCCGCCGGCGAGAATCATGCCCTTCATGCAGCGGATCCCGGCTTTCCGGTCGCGCGTTCGAACAACGCCAGCAGCACGAACTTGGGCAGCGCCAATTGGCGGCGCCAGCGCGACGGCTCGCGCACCAGCCGGTAGAGCCATTCCAAGCCCAGGCGCCGCCACGCTTCGGGCGCGCGCGCTACGTTGCCGGCGATGACGTCCAGCGAACCGCCGACGCCGATGCCCACGCCGCAGCCGGTCTCGGCGAGACGGCTCGACAGCCAGAACTCCTGACGGGGCGAGCCGAGGCCGGCCAGGAGCACGCGCGCACCGCTCGCGCGAACTGCTCGCGTCACTTCGGCATCCTCATTCGGCGAGAAGTATCCGTCGCGCGCTCCCGCCACGCGCAAGCCCGGATGACGAGCCACGAGCGCCGCCGCCGCGCGCGACGCGGTGTCGCCCTTCGCGCCTAAGAAATAGACCGGCAGCGCTTCGCGTGCGAGCGCCGCGCAGAGCGGCTCCAGAAGCTCGACGCCGGCCACGCGTTCGCGTAGCGGCGCACCTTGTAGGCGCGCCGCCATCAGCACGCCGACCGTATCGCACAACGACAGAGCGCTCGAGTTGACGACCGCGCGAAACTTTTTGTCGCTTTGCGCGCAAACGATCATCTCGGTTCCCAGCGTCACGACGAGCGACGGGTCGCTGCCGCGTGCCAGCGCCACGATGCGCTGCACGGCAGCTTCCGTGCCGAGCGCGTCGACGCGGCACCCGAGGATCGTCGCGTGATCCATTCTTACGAGACCGCTGCCAAACCGGCCGCGCGGGCTCGCTCCCGGTATGGTGCGAGCAACGGACGCAGCCGTTCTTCGAGCGCTGCCGGCATCGTCCCGAGCGGTGAGCGACAGGGTCCGCAAGCGAATCCGAGTTCGTTGAGCGCCCACTTCACCGGGATCGGGCTGGTCGTCGCAAAGAGCGCTGCGAACAGTTCCGAGAGTGCGAGGTGGATCGCCGCTGCTCGCGTGACGTTGCCCGCATCGTGCGCGTCGAGCATCTCGCGCAATTCGCGTCCGCACAAGTGCGCCGCGACGCTGACCAACCCGTCGCCGCCGATTCCCAGCGACGGCATGAAGAGATAATCGTCGCCGCACCAGAAACCAAAGCCGTCGGGCCGGTCGCGCAGGATCTCCGAAAACTGCGCGAAGTCGGCGCTCGACTCTTTGACGCCCGCGATGTTCCCGTGACGCTTCGCGAGCTCGAGCAGCGTCGCAGGCAACATGTTAGCGCCGGTGCGGCCCGGAATATTGTAGACGATGACCGGCAGCGGCGTCGCTTCCGCGATCGCGCCGAAGTGCCGCAACATGCCGTCCTGCGTCGGCTTGTTGTAGTACGGAACGACCGCGAGAATGGCGTCGGCGCCGCAAGCTTCGGCCGCTTTACTGAATTCGACGGAGTGGTGCGTATTGTTGCCGCCGGTTCCGGCCACGACCGAGCCGCTCGTTCCGAGCGCCTCTTTGCAAGCTCTGAAAAGGTCCAGCTTCTCCACGTCCTCGAGGGCCGGCGATTCGCCGGTCGTCCCGCTGACTACTACACCATCGTTGCCTTGCGCGACCAGAAAACGCGCGAGACGCGCCGCTTCGGGCAGATCGACGTGATCCTTGCGGTTGAAGGGCGTCACCATCGCCGTCAACAACCGGCCGACGCGTGGCGCTCGGGAAATGCTCATCGGCTGCCTCCCGCAGAAAGCTCCGGCGCCGGGACGCTACCCCGGCCGAGCCGGAACGAGTCGTGAATCGCTTGCTCCGCGCGTGCGACATCCTCCTCGGCCACGAGCACGGAGATCGTGATGTTCGAGTCCGTCGAGTGAATGATCTCGATACCGGCGTCGTTGAGCGCGTGAACCACGCGGTACATGACGCCCGGCGTACCGCGCATTCCCGCGCCGACGATCGAGATCTTGCCGCAGTGCATGCGCACCCGCACCGCGAGATTGAGATCCCCGAGCTCGCGCCGTACCGCGTCGACTTTTTCGCTGTCGCAGATGAAAAAGATGCCGGCGTTGTTGACGTTGATCATGTCGACCGAAACGTCTCTCTCGGCGAGCCGGCGGAACGCTTCGAGCTCCAGTGCGCTGCGCGCCTCGGCATCGTCGATGTCGCCCTGAATGATGCGCACGAACGTCACGTCGCGTAGCGCGGTCACCCCGCTGACGGGGTGCAACGAATCGGGGCGTGCCCCTTCATCGATCGTCGTGCCGAAATTACTGCGCAGACCCTTGACCACGTACGGAGTGTTCGTCAGCCGGGCGTATTCGGCCGCGTTCGCGTGCATCACTTTCGCGCCGTCGGCGGCCAGTTCGACCATCTCGGCGTAGTTGACGCGATCGACGGTGTGCGCGCCCGCGATGCGCCGCGGATCGCCGGTCATGACGCCGCTGACGTCGGTAAAAATCTCGACGGCCTCGGATTCGAGGGCGTCGCCGAGGGCGATCGCAGTCAGATCGCTTCCGCCGCGGCCGAGCGTGGTGACCGCACCGCCGGCCGTAACGCCTTGGAATCCGGCAATCACCGGAATGACGCCGCGTACGAGCAACTCGCGAATGTTGGACGGATCGACGTGCAGGATCTTGGCGTCGCCGAACGTGTCGTCCGTGACGATCCCGGCCTGCGCGCCGGTCATCGCTTGCGCGTCGGCGCCCCAGGAGGTCAGGAGCTCGGCAAAGATCGCGCAGGCGATCGATTCGCCGCACGAGAGCAACAGGTCGCGATTGGCGCCGCCGCGGCTCGGCCCCAACAAAGCCAAGAGCGAATCGGTGGCGTACGGTTCGGGAGCACGTCCTATCGCCGAGCAGATGACGACCGGCGAAGCGCCGCGTGCCCGCGCCTCGAGAACGCGTGAGGCCGCGATCTCGCGCAGCTCCGCCGATGCGAGCGACGACCCGCCGAATTTCTGAACGATCGTCTTAATGCTCGGACCTCACGCCAACGCTCCTAGGAGGCTTGCGCGCGCAAGGCCGGACGCCGCCCGGCGATGCCGCGCTCCACGAGGAGTTCGAGGATCTGGACGGCGTTGGTCGCCGCGCCTTTCCGCGTCTGATCGCCGACGATCCAGAGCTGGAAGTGCCGGCGCGAATCGCCTTCCGCGCGCAGCCGCCCGACGTGGACGCGGTCCTGACCCTCGACCTCGCGCGGCGTCACGATGCCTTGGCCGTGAAAGACGATGCCCGGTGCTTTTTCGAGGGCCGCGCCGAGTTCGGCGACGTCGGTCTCTCGCTCGGTCTCGACGAAGACCGCTTCGCTGTGCGCGAAACGGATCGGAACGCGAACCGTCGTCGCCGCGACGTGCAAATCTGCCAGACCGAGGATCTTGCGCGTTTCCTCGACGACCTTGCGCTCTTCGCCGGAGTCGCCGCGTTCGTCGAACGAACCGACTTGCGGAATCACGTTGCGAAAGATCGGCGCGGTGAACGGTGAATCCCCGCCGGCTTCGCTGCGCGCACCTTCGGTTCGTTCCTCGTAGTCGAGCCTCTCGAGACCGGCGCGGCCCGCGCCGCTCACGGCTTGATACGTCGCGACGCGCACGCTGCGCAGTCCGCTCGTCCGCTCGATGGGCGCGATGCCCATCGTGAGAACGATCGCCGTGCAGTTGGCGACCGGAAAAATGCGATGGTTCTCGCGAACGGCGTCGGCATTCACCTCGGGAACGACGAGCGGCACGTCCGGCGCCATGCGGAACGTTGCGCTGTTGTCGATGACGACCGCGCCCCCGTCGAGACAAGGTTGCGTCAGTTCGGCGCTGGCGTCGTCGCTCGACGCAAAGAAGACGGCGTCGTACGCGCCATCGTGGAGCGCCTGCGGCGTTGCGGCGGCGATCGGCCTGCCTTCCCCGCGGAAGACGACCGGATCGGGACGGGCGCGCGATGCGTAGGCGTCCAATCGGTCAATCGCGATCGCGCGCGTCTCGAGAACGCGCAAGATCGTTTCACCGACGATCCCGGTTACGCCGACCACCGCTACCTTCACGAACCGTCCTCTTTCATAAAACCGTCCAGTCCCACAATCAGTTCTCGCCGGTTGCGGACCTCGCGGACGGCGAGCAAGATGCCTGCCGCAAACGATTCGCGCGAGAGCGAGTCGTGCCGGATCGTCAGCACCTCGCCGTCGCCGCCAAACAGCACTTCCTGGTGGGCGACGAGACCGCGCAAGCGCACGCTGTGGATCGGAACTTCGTTTCGACGCGCGCCCCCTTCTATCCGGCGGGCCGTGAGCTTAGCGGTGCCGCTCGGCGCGTCGAGCTTCCGGTCGTGGTGCAGTTCGATGATCTCGGCCGTCGGGAAATAACGGGCCGCTTCCTCGGCAAAACGCATCATCAGCACGGCTCCGAGCGCGAAATTCGGGATCAGCGCGGCGCCCACGCCGCGGGTCCGGCAGTGCTCGGCAAGACCGCGCTCGTCGTCTTCGGTCCAGCCGCTCGCCCCGACGACCGGCGAAACCCCCTGACCGACTGCTCGGCGCGCGATGGCCACGGTCGCCGGATAGAGCGTGAAGTCGACGATGACCTGGGGCTCTACCGCGTCGATCAGCGTGTCGATCTCGGCGTAGATCGACCCGGACGGCCGCGTAAGATTCAGGATCGGCTGGAGCGGCTCACCGATGCGCGCGCGCGCGAAGCCGCCGACGAGCTCGAGGTCGAGCGCCGAATCGATCGCGTGGCAAGCTACCCGCCCCATTCGTCCGAGCGCACCCGCCACCGCAACGCGCAGGCGCGCGGCGCGGGCGGTCTCGACCAGAGCTAAACCTTCTCGAGCGGAGCGTACTTGAGCATGACCATCTTCTGCCCGACGTTCGGGAAGTTGATGGTCAGCAGACCGTCACCGCCGGCACCCGTTACCGCAGCAACGAGCCCCTCGCCCCACTTCGGATGACGCACGCGGTCGCCGGGTTGGAGACCCAAGTGGATTCCGGCACCCGCGGTTTCGTGAATCGAGACCTCGCGCCAGCGTCCACCGGCCGGACGCGGAAGCGGCGCGACGCCGCCGAGCACTTCGACGCTCGGCATCTCGTCCAAGAAGCGCGAGCGCTGGTGTGCGAACGTGTTCCCATAGAGCGTGCGGCGCATCGCGTACGAGAGGTAGAGCCGATCCATTGCGCGGGTCACGCCGACGTAGGCGAGACGGCGCTCTTCTTCGAGCTCCGCCATGTCGTTTTGGGCGCGCTGGTTAGGGAAAACGCCCTCCTCCAGCCCGGTCAGGAAGACGATCGGCGATTCGAGCCCCTTGGCCGCGTGCATCGTCATCAGCGTGACGAACGACGAGTCCGGGTCGAGCGTATCCAGATCGCTGATCAACGCGATGTCCGAGAGGAACTGATCGAGCGAACTGTCGCTTTCCCGGCCCTCGAATTCGCGCGCGACGCCGATCAGCTCTTGCAGGTTCTCCAGACGCGAGCGGGCGTCGCTCGTGTCTTCGTTCTGCAGTTCGCGGATGTAACCCGATTCTTCCATGACGGCGACCAGCAAGTCCGAAATCGAAAGCTGCTCGACGCGCGAGCGCAGGTCGGTGATCAGCTCGGCGAAGCGCTCGAGCTCCTTCTGCTTCTTCGGCACGGCGCGGCGCAGCATTTCCTTGTCGAAGATCGTCTGACCGACGGAAACGCCGGCGCTGTTGGCCGCATCGACCAAGCTGGCCAGGGTTTGCTGCCCGATGCTGCGGCGCGGAACGTTGACGATGCGCCGGAAGGCGACCGCATCCGAGGGGTTCACGATGTAGCGCAGGTACGCCATCATGTCCTTGACTTCGGTGCGCGCGTAAAATCCGACGCCGCCCACGACGCGATAGGGAATGCCTTCGCTCAGCAGGGTCTCTTCGAAGACGCGCGACTGGGCGTTGGTACGGTAGAGCGTTAGAAAGTCGCGATAGGCGGCTCCATCGCGTACGTGCTCTTTGATTTTCTCGACGACGTAGCGCGCTTCCATGCGTTCGGTCTCGGCACCGTAGGCGGTGACCGGTTCGCCGGCCGCGCGCTTCGTGAAGAGCACCTTGGCCGAACGCGACTGGTTGTTGAGGACCAGCTCGTTAGCGACGTTCAGGATCGCTTCGGTGCTGCGGTAGTTCTCCTCGAGCTTGAAGATTTTCGCACCCGGAAAATCCTCTTCGAAGCGCAGGATGTTCTTGTAATCGCTGCCACGCCACGAATAGATCGACTGATCGTCGTCGCCGACGACGGTCAGGTTCTTGTGCTCTTCCGCCAAGATCGCACAGAGGCGGTATTGCGCGAAGTTGACGTCCTGGTACTCGTCGACCAGGATGTACCGGAATTTGTTCTGATAGCGCGTGCGCACTTCTTCGTCTTGCTCGAGCAGACGAACCGTCTGCGAGATCAGATCGTCGAAGTCGAGGCCGTTGCTCTCGCGCAGACGCCGGTCGTACTCGCGATAGACTTTGGCCATCCGTTCGCCGAAGAACGACGTGTTCTGCGACTCGTACTTGTCGGGCGAGAGCAGCGCGTTCTTGGCCTTGCTGATCTCATCGAGGGCTGCGCCGGGGGAGATCTGACGCTCGTCGTAGTCGAGATCGTGCAGCACGTCGCGCACGATCGCACGCTGATCCGTATCGTCCATGATTGCGAAGTTGGACGCAATGCCGATGCGCTTGCCGTCGCGGCGCAAAATGCGCACGCAGACGGAATGGAAGGTTCCGACCCAGAGTTCGCGCGCCTTGGAGCCGATCATCGCTTCGAGACGAGACTTCATCTCGCTCGCCGCCTTGTTCGTGAAGGTTACGGCGAGGATGCGATCCGGGAAGACACTTTTTTCGCTGAGGAGGTAGGCGATCCGGTGAGTGAGGACTCGGGTCTTGCCGCTTCCGGCACCTGCAAAAATGAGGACAGGCCCTTCGGTCTGCTCGACAGCATTCCGTTGGACCTCACTAAGAGCGTCAGTTTGGACAATCATCAGACGGTAACTATTCGCCGCGGACGGCCTATGCGCCTCGGCGCAACCTGACGGTTACGCGGCGCGCCCAGGAACCTCGGGATTCTCTAGCGCGCGATGCGCAGGACGTTGCGGGACGGCTGCGCGACGGCGAGCGCGCTCGCGAGGTACGCGAGGGTCGATTCGGCCCCCATGTTCTCGTTGACCCAGTTCCGTTCGAGTCCATCGCGGCAACCGGCGCCGCGCACGACCTCGAGCTGCTCCGAGTTGCTCCCGTGGAACCAACCGAAGGCCGATTCCGCGGTGCGCAAATAGCGCAGTAGGCCGGTTAAACCGTAGGCTTCGAGGCACGCGTCGACCATCGCGGCGGCTTCGAGCGGCTGCTGCCCGAAGCGCGCACGCTCGCCACCGCGTGCGTACCAGCCGTCGTTTCCGATCGGAATAAACACGCCCTCGTCGACGACGACCGACTCGTAGAAGTTCAGCGTGCGGAGGCCCGCCTCGACCCAGCCGCGTTCGTCAAGCACCGAACCTATTCGGAGAAGCGCCTCAGGCAAGCGAGCATTGTCGTAGGTCATCCGCTCTTCGAACCAGTCCCAGCCGTCGCAGCGAACGGCGTTGCGGCGGTCGATGAGATCCTGCGCGATCGAGCGCAGAGCTGCTTCGATGCCGGCGTGCCGCCGGTCTACGGCTTCGAACGCATGCGTGAGTCCGATGCCGGCGTATGCGCGGGCGCGCAAGTGGTTCATACCCACGACGTTGGGAAGCGCCCGCTCCAGCATGCGGCGGCAAACGTCCCGCCACTCGTCGCGCGGCGCATAACGCATTCCATAGCCGAGCGCCCAGATCGCGCGGCCGTTCGCATCTTCAGTTCCGCGTCTCGTCGAGCCAGGTCCGATCGTAGGCCATGAAGTTCCGGAAGATGCCGTCCTGGCGCTGGGCGTGGTGGAGGAAGGCGAGGTAGATCCGGCCCAGCCGGACCGCCGGCTCGCGCAAGCGGTCGTACTGCGCTGCCGCGACGGCGACGAGAAATGCCCGCGACACGTCGTCGGTGCAGTAGCCGGTTTCCCGGTTCGGCAGATCGGTGACCGCATGCTGAATCACGCCGACGTCGTCGCTCAACGCGATCAGGTGGTCGAGCGAGGGCGGCTGGAGCGTAGGGCGCATCCTAGGCTGGTCGCACCAATTCGGTTGCTTCGAAAACCTCAGGAACCAGCTCCGCAAAGACCCGCCCGTAGCCCTTCGCCACTTGGGGCCAGGTCATCTGCCGCCCAAAGCGATAGGCGCGTCGCTCGGTCGCGCGGCGGAGCCAGCGGTCGTCCAGCAACTCGAGGACGGCGTCCCCTAGCGCTTCGGGATCGTGGAACGGCGTCAGGAAACCGCGCTGGTGCGCGAGCAACTCCATGGCGTACAAGTACGGCGTCGAAACGATCGCCTTGCCCAATCCCACCGCATACGCCAGCGTTCCGCTCACGATCTGCACCGGGTTCGTGTACGGCGTCAAATAGATGTCGGTCGCGCCCAAATAACTGACCAGCTCGTCGAACTCGAGATAACGATCGACCAGCGAAACGTTGTTTTGCAACCCGAAATCGGCCACCATCTGCACGAGCGACTCGCGATACGATTCGCCTTCGTTACGGCGCACGCCCGGATGCGTTTGCCCCAGGATCAAGTAGAGCGCTTCGGGATGGCGCTTGACGACTTTGCGCATCGCTTGGATCCCGTACTCGAGACCCTTGCCGCGACTGATCAAACCGAACGTCGAGATGACCATGCGCTGTCCAACGCCGAACGACGCTTTCAGCGCGTCGGTCGAACGGAAGGGAACGTCCGGAACGCCGTGATGAATCACGTGCGTTTTGTCGGGGTCTGCGCCGTACGTGTTGACGAGGATATCTTTGCCCGTCTGCGACAGCACGACGACGGCATCCGAGAGATCGCAAATGCGACGCGCGACTTCGCGATGCGCCGGCGACGGATCGGGCAGCACGGTGTGCAACGAAGTGACCGCCGGCTTCTCGAGGTCCTCGAGGAAATCCAGGAACCACGAGCCGTCCGGTCCACCGAAGAGTCCGTACTCGTGCTGGATATTCACGAGACCCGCGGGGTCGTCGTTCGCGAACATTGCCGCACGCCGGTACGACGCGCGATCCTCTTGCGAGAGACGCGCGATGACGCCTGACTTGTAGTTGCGGATCTCGCCCCCAGGCTCGTCGATCGCGATCACGCCGCTCGTAATCCCAAATGCGCGGTCGAAGCTGTCGACCACGTCCTTCGTGAATGTGGCGATGCCGCACTCTCGCGGCGGAAACGATCCGACGAAGAGCGTACGCGGTGGCCGTGGGTTCAGATTAGCGGGCGCTAGTTCCAGCAAGTAAATTCCTCGCGTGCTTTCTTCTCGAGAAATTACCCGTTAATGAGAACGGCAAACCAGGAGAACGGTAGCAGACCGATGGGATATTCATCTAGATGTTCGCGACTTCATGGGCAGAAAGCCTTGAATCAGGGGCAACCGTGGTGCCGGAATCTATTTCCACCTGATGTCCGATGACCGATCCGGTGCCGATTTGCGCGCCGGTTCCGACGTGGACCCGATCGGCAAGAATCGCACCATCGATTTCGGCATCGGCATCGACGACGACGTCGTCCCAGAGAACCGAATCACGCACGATTGCACCTGGACCGATTTTCACGCGTGCACCGAGAATCGCGTAGGGGCCAACTGTTGCACTCTCGTCGATTTCGGAGTCCTCTCCGACATAACTCGGCTTGCGCACGTTGGAGGGCGGCTCAGTGAGCATTCCGAGGCTCAGTTTGCCGTCAAGCACGTCGCGGTGCGCTTGAACGTACTGCTCGGGCCGCCCCACGTCGAGCCAATAGTCGTTCGTGGTGTATGCGTAAAACCGCTCACCGGCCGCGATTAGTTGCGGGAACGTCTGCCGCTCGATTGAGACTTTTCCCGGGGGGATGGCATCCAGGACCGCGCGCTCCAGGAGATAGGTGCCCGCATTGATCTCGTTGCTGGGCTCCTGGCCCCGAGGCGGCTTCTCGACGAACGCCGAGATTTTGCCGTCCGCGTCGTGAACGACGCAACCAAAGGCCGAGGGGTCGTCGACCCGTATCAGATGCAGAGTTCCCAGTCCGCCTTTGCGGCGGTGGTACTCGAGCATTCCACGGAGATCGAGGCCGGTGAGAATGTCTCCATTTAAAACGAAGAACGCGCCGGTGATAAGGTGCGAAACGTTGCGCAGCGCGCCGGCTGTTCCGAGGGGACTCTCCTCGACGACGTACGCTAGGTGCACCCCGAGGCGCGAGCCGTCGCCGAAACGATCCTCGATCGCCTGCGGCAGATAGCCCGCGGCGAGGATCACGTCGTCGACCCCGGCCGCGTGCAGCCGCTCGATCGTGCGTTCCAAGAACGGCACTCCGAGCAGCGGGACCATCGGCTTGGGCGTGCCGTAGGTCAGCGGGCGGAGCCGGGTGCCCTCACCACCGACGAGGATAACAGCCTGCAAAGAATCTCCCTAAAGGTAAGCTTCGGACAGAGACTCTTCGGTATTGCCCAGGTCAGGTGCTTTCAAAGCGAGGGCAACGCGTGATTGCGTGATTGGCAGATTCTCAGGCCGTCGATTGGCATTCATGCCACGATCGCTGCGCACTCGAACGACCGGCAAACAAAAAGGAGTTCGGTTACCTTGAGTCGAACATACGTTCGGTGTCGCGGCTAAGGATAAATTGGCCGGAAGTGCAGCGTTTTCACGACGCCGGGAACGATAGAAACGCCTGCTGCGCCAAATTCGGGTTCACGATGGGAGTCTGGTACCGGGCGATGTACCGTGGCCGCATTCGGCCGCAGCCTTGCCACATAAAGCGGTATAACTGGGTAGCGGTGCAGGCGTTCTACGACGAAGGACACACGTTCGAGGAGTGCATAGCGCGCTTCGGCTTCTGCCGAGCGAGCTGGTCGAAATCGGTGAAGGCCGGCCGGATGATGCCGCGGCCGCAGCGCAAGCCGCTCCACGTCATCTTAAACTCGCGCCACAGGTGCACGATCAAGAGACGCTTGCTAGAGGCTGGTATACTCAAAAACGTCTGTTCCGAGTGCGGGATCAGCGAGTGGAGGGGCAAGCCCCTGTCCATCCAAATCGACCACGTCAACGGCGTCCGAGACGACCACCGCATCGAAAATCTGCGGATGCTCTTGTCCCAACTGCCACAGCCAAACCGAAACGTTCGCCGCAAAGAATAGCTATAGAACTAAACTAAAACGATCCCGGGTAGCTTAATTGGCGGAGCACCTGACTCTGAATCAGGGGGTTGGTGGTTCGAGTCCACCCCCGGGAGCCAAGACATGGCCCTATCGTCTAGAGGCCTAGGACGCCGCCCTCTCACGGCGGTAACACGGGTTCGAATCCCGTTGGGGCTAAACTCGAAACCGCGTAACCACGCGGTTTTTTCGTTGTCTGGAGCTCGAAACGCAACCGCGAGCGCTAGACACTATTCGTTTGGCACGATCAGTTTCATCGCGTCGAAATCGAACGTGAGCGCGGTCGGGCGGAAGAATACGTGCGAGAGCGTGCCTGCGACCTCGAACGGGAAGAGCTTGTACTGGTCGCCGTCGGGGAAGTAGAGCCCGGGCATGTCGTTGCGCACCGCCGTACCGAGCGACACCGATGCGGCCGTGAAGGGCAGCGCGCGCGCCTCGCCCGCACCGCCGGTGAACTCCGCGCCCTTCGAGGCATCCGGCGTGATGTGCGCTGCGTCGAGCGCGGCTTTCGTCAGTTGCACGCCGAGATCGGTGCCGCCGGTATCGATGTTGAACAGCGCCTCCGGCGCGTCGTTGACGCGTCCCCGCGCGAAGATGAAGTGATCGGCGACCAGCCACATCGGGACGATCGTGTCGCCGCTCTTGGCAGCGGCAGCCTCGAAGGCGGCCGACGAAGAGTGCGGCCGCAGGATCAGTTTGCCGTGGACGTAGTCGATCGTCGAGAGAAACCGGTACAGGAACGCCGTGCCGATCGCGCCGTCGAGTTGGTGCCCCGCAAGTTGTAGCTCGCCGGGCAGAATGTTCGACGGGATGCCGCTCACGGTCAACCCCGGGACGGCGAACGAGTCGATGCGTCCCTCCCGTACCTCGGCCGTCTTTCCGCCCAAGAACACGCCTTCGCCGGCGGCGTGCGTGGGGACGTGCAAGCGCTCTGCCGCCGCCGGCGTGAGAGCGATCGAGGGCGCGCCGGTGTCGATGAAGAGCAGCGCATCGGCGCCGTTGATCTTCACCCGCACCAGCGGCAGCGGATCGGTCGCGACGAATGGGACGTCCACCTCCGGCGTCGTCATCGCGATCCGGAAGTCCCGAGCATTCGGTTCGCGGCCTTCGAGCGCGCGCAAGCGCGCGGCGATGCGCGAGTTGGACGGATCGAGCTGCGTGGCTTTCATAAGGTAGGTCCGCGCGGCGGGCAGGTGGTTGCGGTAGAGCTCGATCGTGCCGAGCCCGAGCACGGCGCCGGCATCGTTCGGGTTCGCGGCCACCGCGGACGAGTACGCTGCGAACGCGGCATCGAAATCTCCGTGCCGGAACGCGAGGTCGCCCGCGCTCGGCGCGGGCGTCGCCTGCGCGACGAGCGCGCTCAGAGTAAAGAGGGCGGCGAGCTGCACTGAGGATCCTCCCTACGACGGAGCGGTTCCCAGCCGGTACTCACGAGGCGCGCGCGGTGTTTCACCTTGCGCGCGCAGCCTTAGCGCGGCACCGCCAAAACTACGACGGACTCGTGGACTGATGAATCGTGATCCGGTTGCCTTCTGGATCGCAAAACGACGCCTGCCTACAGACGGCTCCCTCGAAGCGATCTTCGATCGTTATCCCGCTCGCTTGCAGCGAGTCGACTGACTCCTCAAGGTTGTCGACTTCGAAATAGATGCTGGCGGCGGACCCAGCGGCGCGGTTTGTCCATTCCGCGGCCATAAGGCTGAAGCAGCCGTCGCCGAGGTGAGCTTCATTGTACTTCTCGACGCCATCCTCGAGGTACGGCCTGGCAAAACGCAAGCCGAGCTTCTCTTCGTACCAGCGCCGCGTTCCGGCAACGTCGTCCGATGGATACGCGATATATGCAATGTGCTTTATCATGATGGTCTTCTTTTGAAGATCCACTCGCTTTTCCCATTCGCTTCGATCGATTTTCGGCATCCCCAAACGGATTGAACCCAGCCTGCCGGCGGCGAGGATGGCGAACCATCTGCCGCTCACGGCGCCGAGACGGCTGGACGCACGAGTTCTTCGCTCAATTCCCAGAGCCGTAGAGTCGACCCTCGACTGGGCTCACTCGTTGCGTACGTTCAAGGATAAATCCGCACCGGCCGTGGATTTGACTTCCGTGGCCTCGCGGTCAATCTTTGTTCTTGGGACGCTTGCCGCTGTCGCTGCTACATCGGGGTTGCCCGCCCGAGCGGTCTCCGGACGCGCGCCGCGGCCGGGTCCGTACTGCGCCCCCTTGCGCAAGGGTGCCTCGAACTCGGGTTTCGACTTCAACCTTCATTTGCTCGACGGCGATGGTGCGGTCTTTGAGTTTTCCTCAACGCGGGGGACCGCTGTGTGGCTGAATTTTTGCGCCACGTGGTGCGCACCGTGCAATGAGGAATGTTCTCGGATTGTACGACTAGCGGAACACTATAAGCCGTACGGCTTGAGCACGATTGCCATCGATGTTGGAGAACCGGCCCAGCCGGTGCGCGACTTTCGCGACCGCTATAGGATCTCGTTCCCAATTGCAATGGACCCAAAGGAAATCGTGTATCGGGCTTTTGGTCGACTCGGTTACCCTACGCATGCATTTTTCGATCGGGAAGGCCGCGTAACGTGCATCGTGGCGGGCGGTCTCGAGCTTTTTGAGATGGACAATGAGATTGCTGTCGCGCTCGGCGGCAATCCCGTTCTCCCCGCTCAGACGCCCGCGCCGGACACCTCGCCTGTCACGCCTGCAGCCTCGCCCGATGAACGCACTACAACGTCTGCGACTTGAACGAACGTTAACGTGCAGCAGCGCACGATCGCTGCGCGCGCGAGCGCACATCGCGCGCCGCAGGAAAGGTGGCCCACAATCGGGACCGTAAGCTCGCGAGCGTGATCTTCCGACCACGATGGCGTTTGCGCGTCTTTCCGTTGCCGGCGCTGGCGTTCGCTGCGACGCTCGCGAGCTGCAGTGGTGGAGGCGGCTCGTCCTCGGGCCCGTCGACGCCGCGCAGTACGCCGTCGCCCGCAGCAAGTGCCACCGCAACGGCGGTTCCTTCGTCGACGCCGGTGCCGGGATCGGTCGCGGTCACGGTGCAAATCGACGGCCCCTCGGGCGCTTCATCGACGAACCGCGCAGGGCGCACGTCGTCCCCCGCTCGCGCGCAAACGGTTCCGTTCGGCCGCGCGCCAGCCTACGTCTCTTCGGCGACGCAATCGATCACGATCTCCGTTAACGGCGAACCGACGGTCGCGCAAAATCTCTTGCCCGGGGCCTCAAACTGCACGACGTCGCCGGGCGATTATCCGGTCTGCACGCTGACCGTCTCCGCACTGCCGGGTAGCGATACATTCACTTTCGTCACCTACGACGGACTGAGCGGTACGGGAAACAGACTTTCCGAGAATACCGCAGTTGCGACGATCGCCGCTTCGGGCGCCAACACGGTTGGCGTGACGTTGGACGGTGTCCCCGCGGGAGTGCTCATCGCTCCCTATCCCGGACAATCGAACGTCTCGCAGCAAGGCTCGGGATACGTGTTGATCGGCAGCGAAGCGGCCAACTTCGCCGTCGTTGCGCTCGATGCGGACGACAACCTGATCGTCGGTCCTGGCGCACCGGCGCTGACGGTGACGAGCAGCTCGTCGAGCTTGACGGTCGCGCCCGTCGCGGGAAGTCCGAACAAGTTTAGTCTGACGCCCGTCACCGAAGGCGGTACGGTGAATCTGAACGTGAGCGTTACCAATCCGGGCGGCAGCCCCGTCACGAGCAGCGTCGTTGTGTCACTCCTGGCAGCTCCGCCGACGAGCCTTCCGGTCAGCCTCTACGCCTACGAATCACCGAACAGCGGGAGCACGGGCGAGATCGACATCTTCCCCCCGGGATCGGTCAACAATGCGACGCCGGCCCGTCTGACCAGCACGTGGCTCGCCGCCGGCGGCGGCGTGGTCGCTGCCGATACCAACGGAACGGTCTTTGCGAGCGGAACGGACACCGGCGGTACAGTGTACGCCCTCGTAAGCTTCGCATCGAGCGCGATCGGCCTGAACGCCTCACCGACAACCGCGATCGTCGCGCAATATAAAGGCGGCCCATTCGCTAACGCTGAGACGCTCGCCGTCGGCCCGAGTCACAACGTCTATGTCAACGCACAGCTGGACGACAACACTTATGGAATCTTCGTGTTGGCGCCGGGAGCGACGGGCACCGCCAGCGGTCAATACCAAGAGATTGCCGGCCCCGCGACCGGGATCGTCGCCGCGAACGGCACTCCCCTCGGCATGGCCGTTGACGCATTGGGCTACATTTACGTCTCCATGAACGGACCGGGCGGAAAGCCGCAAATCCTCGTCTTCGCTCCGGGCGTCTACGGAAACGTTGCGCCCGTTCGCGTCATCTCCGGATCGAACGTGACGTTCCAGGAACCGGTCCCGATCGGAATCGCCGCCGACGGCACCCTGTACATCCTCGACTACGGGCAGGCTGTCGTCTACGTGTTCCCGCCAGGTGCGAACGGCAACGTAACCCCCGAACGCATCTTCGAATCGCCGGCGATGCCGTATCACGGCCCGATGGCGGTCGATGCCAACGGCAACGTCTATGCGCTCAACGAGTCGAGCCTCATCGGAGCGTTTCCCATCGTCGTCTTCGGCGCCACCTCGTCCGGAATCGTCAACCCCCTCTTCACGATATCCGGCTCAAACACGCTGCTCAACGAACCCACCGGCCTCTCCGTCCCGCCATAAGCTCCGCGGGCGTGCTATGTCGGCGGATCGAAATACGTGCGCATGCCATGTCTGCGAGTCGCACTCTCTTCAGTGGCTCTGCTACTGATCACGGCGAGCTGCGGCTCACCGAGGCACTGGTATGTAGAAAAGGTGGTCCCGGCGGGAAACTCAACCGGTAGCCGGGAGGCGCACCTCAGCCATTTAGCCATGCGGGCGAAATCGCGCAGTCGCCACAGATACGACGGCAATGACGAGAGCCGGCAGCCCGAATACTATGCCAAACAAAAGGCTCGCCGCGAGCGGATCAAGACCCGGATCAAGACTCATTTCCCTCGTCCTCCGTGCACGCAATCATACCCCCATTAATCGAGCTTTGGTGGCGGCCGACCGGGCAGACCCGTCACACTTGCCCGGCGAGCCGGCGGTCACGAGTTTCGGGACCGTGATTCTCGTACGACCGTAAGCGCTGCCGTCAGCATCGCGCGCAACCCTGGCGCTCCACGACATACACGTCATAGCCAGCTTCGGTCGAGCGAACGCCGCCAAACTCATAGTTCATGGTCCAGGGCAACGTCGAACGCACAACCTTCCGCGGCTTTATTGCTGGGAGTTCGCTCAGAAACGCGTGCTTTGGCCTGCCCGGCAGAGCAGGCGAAGCGATGCGCGTTGCGATGGGTATACTGCATGCATGAAACTCTTTGGTTCGATTGGCGCGGCGGTCGTCGCCACGGCACTCCTTACCGGGACGGCGGGCGCGGTTGGTCAGCGGTCGACCGGTTTGGTAACGTATCACACCAACTTTGTTCAAGAAAACCCGAATGGGGCGGGCGTGATCGAGGGTACGATGCACTTGCGTATCGCATCCGACGGCAAAATCCAGGGCGACTACCGGCCCGCCAACGGCCGGCTGTACGACGTGCTAGGTGGGCTCACCGGAGACCAAATCTGGCTCAACATCGGCGAGTCACGAGTGATTCAGCTGAACGGTACGTACGAGGACGGCAAGATCGTCGGCTACACGTACGTCGATGAACCGTTCGCCCAGATCCTACCCCAGGTTCCGCGCGAGTACAAGTTCGAGGCAACACCCGAAGGCTCACCGCAGACCTAATGCGCGCTACTGCGCGGCGCGCATCAGCCTCGTCAAATGTCGAGAGGCCCCCGTTGCGACGGGGGCCTCTGACTTCGTCTGCGAAGCAGAGCTCCGTCGATCTGGCCGAAGTTGTTCTACGACATCGACATCGCGTTCGGTTCGTACTTAGAGGGAACGGGTGATAATCGCCGACATTTTAGGCGTCCCGATGCCGGTCGCTTCGTCGTAGCCCCGCGTCGTCGGGAAGAGCCCGTTGTTGTTGGTGCTCTGACCGATCCCGGTGATGTCGTTGAAATAGCCCTTAGGATCCAGGTTGTACAGTAAATAGAGTAGGAACCCCGCGTTGCCACTACGGAAACCCTGGAAACTATCGCGGTCAGCGATGATCGCCGCCATGAACGGCGACGAGAGGCTCGTCCCGCCAATATCGAAGAAGCCGCCGCCGACACACGAACTGAACGGCGTGGCGGCGCTGCCGGTGCAGTACTCGGAATAGCCCGTATACTCGTCAGCGTCGAGCGAGATGTCCGGAGCCTCGCGGCACGGCGTGCCCGTTGCCGCCAAGGCGCATTGCGTCGTGCCGTTGCCATAGGTCGTGAACGGGTTGGTGACGCCACGGCCGAATTGGTACAAAGGACGGCCCCACCACTGGCTGCTTCCGCCCCCACCCGCGCCTGTTGCGCCGCACCAGAAGAGTCCGGGGAAGTTGCCTTCATCGGCGCTTTCGTTGCAGAGGTTGTCGACGTTCCACACCGTCTCGATGCCTGCCGGATAGCCTGGGTTTGGATTCGCACCCGGGTTGAACGATTCAAGCGAAGTACCGCCGACGCTCGTCACCCACGGCTGGGCCGGAGGATCGAGCAGATCGACGATCGTCGTGCCGTCGCTCCTGATGCATGAAAATGCTCCGGTGTCGCCCTCGGCACCGAACACGCTCTGCCCTTGGAACGCCATCTGCTCGAAGGTCTCATTCTCGGCCTCGGCAACCGCGGCCGAGACATCGTTCTCACAAACCGCCCAGCTCGAACTGACGGTATCGGCGATGTCATCGTTTGCGATTTGAGTGTACTCGTCCAGTTCGGTCTGGCCCGTGAAGTCGTTGGGCGCGTTATACACGATGAGGTGACGCGCGTCCGGGGAGATTGCCAGCGACATCTCGATGTCGGCGTCGACCTCGACGTCGCCGGCGTAGAAGTTGAAGTTCGGGGGACAGGTGTCTCCCGTTGGGCAGATCGGGCTGAGCGGGCCGCCGTCAACGGTGATGTCGACAAGCGGCGGCGTGTAGCTCGGCCCGTAGTATTGGTGCGCCCACGTCGCGATGTCGGAGTGCTGGTAGGCCGAGAGTTCGAACACGGCGACATTGACGCCGGCCCCCTTGCCACGGGGTCCCACGTTCGGCGCGCCATAGATCGAGTTGGCCTGCGACGGCGTCAGGCCGTTGCATCCCGGAGCGCCGCCGTAGCCGAACGGGAATCCGACGCCGTTGTTGACAGCATTGAACAGCTGCGCGGTGGTCGGGTACGGTGCCTCACAGCTTGGGGTCGCGGGCGTTTGGTGGTTCAAAGGACGTAGCACTTGGGATTTCTCGCGCACCGTGTCGGAAAGACCGACGACGCCGAGGACACCGGTGGCTAAACTCGTCGGCAGCTGCACCGCCGAAGCGTTCGAAAAGTACGTGACCCCGCGCGGATTGCGATACGTGACTAGGCTCGTACGGAATGCCGCCGAAACCGCGCTGCTCGATCCGCTGGCGCGAACGAGAAACGGCGACGACGACTGCCCGACGACCAAACCGCTCGCCCGCAAGTACGCCGCGATTGCGGTGATCTGCGCCCTGTCGGGCGCGTAAAGCGCGTCGAACTGACCCTTCGCTAGCCAGTGCCCGTAGCTCTGGCTGCTCCGGCTGTAGAGGTTGGCCAACTGGGTGGCGAGCTGCGATGCATTACGCGGCGCGAGGACAACTTCGACCGACATGTTCGCGCTTTTGAAGGCGCCGATGGCGACGTCGGACGTCGGCCGCACGCTTCTGGGCATCACCGAAAAAGAGGTCGCCGAGGCTGCCGGAACTGCGGGCAAGCTGCTCGCCCCGAAAAGTACTGCCCCAACGAGCACTGATCGTACCCAAGGGTATCTCATGGTTTGGCCCCTTTCTTTGGAGGTCGATCCGTGGTGGATTCCATCCGTTAATGAGCGTAGACGCACAGCAAAAGCCGTCCGCTTGGATTTCTAAGAAACCACCGCGTTTGGCGAACTGCGCTATCGCAGCTTCTTGCGTCGGTGCGCTCGTCCTGTACCAAAAGCGGCCCAGAAAGGCCCCGCTTACTTCGGAGGCGGCATCTTCGCTTCGCTCACCGTTGCATAAATCGCTTCCGCGTGCGTTTCTACGTCTGCCTTTTCGGAAAGATCGATGCGCGCCGGCGCCTGTATTCGCCGGTGACCAGCGCCGATGGCCTAGGACTTTAGCGCAGCAGCGGGCGGAGCCCATGTCCCGTTTAGAATCGACGGCGGCGTCGCTTTTGGCCAGTAGAGGCGCATCATGAGAACGTACGCGCCCGCCGGAGATGGCAGCCAATTCGACTGAGGAGAGCCACTTGGCTGTGTATGGCCAATGTACAGGTCGGTCGAGCCGTCTGCGTTGGACTTAAGCGTATTGCGCGCGCTCAGGGTGTATTTCTTGAGCGAGTTCGGATAGAAGAAATAGTCCGGCGTGTACATAGTGAGGGACCAGAAGCCATTAACCGGCGGCAATGCGCCTTTGGCAAAGTGCATCACGCGAGTCTTCGAGCCGTCGTACTTCTCAGTGGCCGAAGGAGCTTCGCTCGTCGGATAGACAGCATCTTGAGGACGATTAGCACCTAGTCCGATTGCCGTGACGAACGCCCGCTGAGTATAGTCCGTCGCGTACAGTCCGGTCTCGGTCATGATTTGCCAGCCGTTCTTGATAACTCCGGCGTTCGTGAAATAGCGCATGATTTGTGCGAACGCGGCCTTCGGCACACCGGTTAGCGCAGTTGCGGCGCTCGGTCCTAACGCGCTCGATACGAACGGTTTTCCAGGAACGATGCCGATCTTCGCCATCTCGGCGACCATCGGTGCGTCGGCAGCCGAAGGGGGATTGTCGACCATCAATGCCGCGAGTTCGGTGAAATACTGGTCTGTAGTCAGGCCGTTAACTTGGTCGCGGACGGAAAGCTTTGATTGCCATGCGGGATTAACGGAGCCCGCGGACGGCGAGTAAGGCTTACCCATCGCACTGAGTGGCTCGAGCACGATCGCGTCTTGCATGGCGTGGACGGCCGTGTAATCGGCTGGAGTGCCGGTGCAATAAATCCGTCCTAGAAGCCAGACAATGCCGGTTGGAGATTTCAGTTCTTTTAGTCCGGCCGGAACCGTGCCGCTCCAGTTCGGCCCACTGATGAGGTACGCTTGCGCGCCGGTGCCGGTCGTACGTTTGCCTGGGACTTGAAAAACATCTGTCCATCCACTGAGCATCGGCATGAGATAGTAACGACCATGCGAATCAGGAATCTTCAAGACATAAGGTTCTTTTGAGACGTCGAAGAACGCGGTCGTATAAAGCGTGTCAGCGTTCGGCGCAGTGACGCGGTGGTCGTCCGCGGCGGGATACTCGCGGAACTTCGCTAGTTGACCCATTGGAGCGGACTTTGGGCCGGCAGAAGCTACGTTCACAAAAGACCGCCTTGTATACTCCATCGTCACAAGCGCGTAACCGTAGATGTATGCGTCGGTCGCGATCTTGGCCGCGTCCGCTGCGGTGACTGTCTGAGCCACTGCAAGCGATGCACTCGATGTGACTAGCGCCGCAACAACCAAAAACGAGGAAATGCGAACAAGTGCGTGTTTCACAATCTAGCCCCTTTCCCGAAAAAACCGTCTTTGATGATGCGAGCAGAACGGTTTGCAGATATTCGAACCGAGCGATTCGTATACCCTGCGACGGTTCCGAGCATCGCGTTAGCTCCGCGCAGCGCGTGCCATACTTGCCGCCGTCGTCTGCGTCAAAGGCCGATCGCACGATTCCCCGCAATTCGCATCAGTGCGGCGCGTGCGCGCGGTAGTAGTAGATCATCTCGAGTGCCGAGATGTTCCACTCATCGAGGCTGTACCAACCCGGCTGCGGGAATCCGGGTCCGGCCGCCGCCGCGGCGACCCAGGCGCTGAATGCCTCCGGCCAGCTTCGTTTCTGCGCGTACAAGTTGCCGAGCATGAGCCGATAGAGGCTGCCGGTGTCGGGGTCCGCTTTCATATCGGCGATCGCATCGTCGACGCGCCCCGCGCGATCCGCTTGCAACGCTTCCGTTAGAAGCGGATTGAGTTTGTGTTCGGCTTGCTGGTCGGGATCGCGCAAAACGCGCCCGTCGTCGGCGACGTAGGCCGCGAGCGAGTCGGGATAATCTTCGTTCCAAAAAAACCGTTCGGCTGAGGTTGCCTTCTACGTATTCTCGAGTGAGGTGAGGAACGCGCGGGCCCCGTTCGCGTCCCCCGACGCGAGCAACGCATAGAAGTAACTGCGCCCGAAGTCGATCCAATGAGTACCATCGGTCTGGAACCCGGTTCTCATCGTCGGGAGAATCGCCGCGAAACCGGCGCGAGCGGCCGCAAAGTCGCCGGCGCAGAGCTCACGCCGTGCGCGCTGGTACGCAGCGATCGTCGTACCCACATCCTTCTCACTATCCGTGAGGAGCGGCGTCGAACACCAGATCGTCGGCGGCGCTGCTTCGGCGGTGCGCGGAACGACGACCGCGATAACGACTACGACCGCGACCAACAAGACCAACCCGACATACCGAGCAACGCGATTCATGCTGCCTCCGATCGTGCAGGCATATCGGCGTCCTACGTAACGAACGCGCGAACTACGACGAAAGCGGCCGTTGCTCCATTCCACCGGCCACCTGCTCGATGCGCACTTCCAAGCCGCCGGTCCAGCGGGCGACCAGATTATAAACGAGTGCCGAGATGATTCCGCCGATGAAGCCGGCAATTGCGGCGAAGAGCGGGATTAAAATGAGTCCACCCACCCCAAACATCGCCCTCATACCCGGCGGTAAAGCGTTCTGGCCCTCCGAGGGCGTGAGACTCATGATCGGTATCAAGAAAAGCGCCTCGATCAACCCCAGAAGCGCGTACAGCACTGCGAGAACTATGCCGCACCGTATTGGTGCGATACTCTTAATCTCTACCATTAGCCGATCTTATCGTTCGGCGACGGCGTTCCCCCCGCGCAATAGGGCCAATTAAGGCTGACGTCTGATGAGACCGTCAGCGAAGCCCCTCGTTAGATGCAGATACGCGCGCCCGCTTGTCGCATTTAAGTGCGAACGGGGATCAGATGGCGCAGTTTATGCGGTTCCACACTAAGACGGCGACGCGATTCGCGTGGAAGATGACGTATCCTAGGACCTGCTCGCGCTTAATATCCGGGCCGATATCTTTGCAGATCTGATCCGTTGCGGGCGGATGGTGGGGCGGTCCATAGAAAATCGCTGCACTGTACGCGGCCGCATGCGGAAACGCGCAACCCGACATCGTCGTCAGATGAAACGCCGACGGCGCGCTAAATGCGGCGCGGACTTTCTCGACTGTGTCGCCAAGATGGACCTTGCCCCCCATTGCCAAAGCCGACAAGTCTTTTTCTTTCACGGCGACCGGCGGCGCTCCGACGTTGGCGATCAAGAGATAGCTCCCGCGGTCCTGTCCGTGTTCGTTGAAGAGCCCAACCCGGTGTGCAGGATCGTAGATCGCACCGACGCGCGTGAACTCCGCGTCGAGCGGCGCATCCGTAAATTGCGACTGTCCGCCGCCGAGGAACGCATCGACTTCGGGACCGATCGGCACCCTCACTTGATACCCTGCGGGAAAAGGAGGCGAGTAGCATCCCCAACCGGGTAACGACCAGTACCATCGCCCGATGGGACTCGCGGCCGGCGGATCGGTCGGATTCGGAAGAGCAGCTCGCATCGTGCCCACGAGAACGGCTGCCACGTAAACGACGGTGCAAAGCATACCCGACTTGCGCATGGGCGCAGCTTCGTTTCGCGGTAGAGCCTTTACTGCGCCGGCGGCCGGCGTTGCGCGACGTCGAGTTGGGCCTAAGGCTCAGAGCACCTCGGCGATGAGCGCGGCCGCTCTCGCAGCACCGTCGCTCTGTACGGGGCGATAGACCGGCTTCCGCCCAAGTTGATCCACGATCGCCTCGGCGATCGCATCGAAATCCGCCTCAGCGTAATCCATGCGGCGCCCCGCCCCGTAACGCTCGAGGCGATGCGCGACGTGATACGTTTGCTCGAAGTGATGCCGTAACGGAAAATAGACGAAGGGGCGCGCGGCCGCGGTCAATTCCATCGTGGTGGTGAGACCGCCCTGCACGAGCGCGATGTCGCAGACCGAGAGGTGCCGGTAGAGTTCGGGCACGTATCCGCGCAGCTCGACGCCGGGGTAGTGCGGCAAACTTGCGGGGTCGATGCGGGGGCCCGCGACAACGATCATCCGCAGCTCGGGTACCCGCCGCTTCGCTTGCGGATAGGCGCCGATGATTCGCCGCAACAGTGCGCTGCCGACGCCCGATCCGCCGACGGTAACGATGCAGATCGCTTCGTCGGGGCGATAGCCGAAACGCTCGCGCAACGTTTCGCGCTCGGCCTCGGTCGGCGGCACAAAACCGGTCACGTACCCCGGGAAATCATAGTGCGCCTCGGTCCACTCACGGATCGCCGGCAGGCCCGGTCCAAAGGAGGCCGCGACGATATCGTCGGGTTCGCCTACGAAGAGTGACCGATCGCGCAGATGCGGCGAACGTTCGATGTGTTCGATCATCTCGGCGTTGTAATCCGCCGTGATGCGTTGCTCGTATTCGCCGCCGTCGGGCATCGGCAGCCAACCGACGAAATCGGTCATCCACACGAACGCGGTTCGCTTCTCGTTCGGATGCTCGTGCAGAAAGTGATCGACATCCCACGCTTCGTCACCGACGACGAGGTCGTAGTGCTCTTCCCGGATCAAATCGTAGAAGACCATGAAGTTGTTGACCAGGATCTCGTCCATCCGGCGGAGCGCACCGAATGCATGCAGGTCGTGTTCGGCGCACTCGCTCTCCAAGTGGGCGGTCTCGTTAGCAAGGGCTGCGCTGGCGGGATGGATCGTCTCGCCGCGCGCGCGCAGGGTAGCGGTCACCGGGTCTTGCGCGAGCCACTCGATGTCGACGTCCTCACGTAGCGAACGAAGTTCGGCAGCGATGGCGGCGTCGCGTTGCGCGTGACCAAGCCCGATTGGCGACGAGATGAAGAGTGCGCGTTTCCGCCGGCCGGTGCGCGGTTTGGCGGATGGGCGGGGCCCGAGCGCATCGCGGATCTCCGCATTGATCCGGACGGGAACGCGCCCTTGCGGTATATGACCGCTCCCTTCGAGCAGAACGAAACGGCCGTGGGTCGCTTCGGCGAGCGCGCGCCCGCGCTCGCATGGCACGATGTGATCGGCACTGCCGTGCATGACGAGCACGGGACAGCGCACGCGCGCGGCAAGCTCGCGGGTCTCGTCAGCGGAAAGTTCAGGCGCCACGACGGTCGCCGCGAGGGTTTCGGGCGTCGTTTCAAGCGCCCATTCCACCGCATCCTCGAACGGTTTGGTCGAATGCGGTTCGGGAAGTGCCTCGTTGAAAAAGAACTCGACGAAGTCGCGATAATGCGCGGTCCAATAATCGCGATTGTACTTCGCCCAGCCATCGTGGGCGTCGAGCTTTGTTTCAAAGGTAAGCGTAGCAGCGGCGCGGCCGGCGTTTGGCGGAGCGAGCGACACCGCCGGGCCAAGGCAAATCAGCTGCTCGACCCGTTCCGGGTGTCGCGCGGCCACCATCAGCGCCCAGCGAGCGCCCTTGGAGAGCCCCACGAGCGTCGCGCGCGCCGTCCCGGTGCTGTTCATGACGGCGAGCGCATCGGCTGCAAACGCCTCGTCGGAATAATCAAGCGAGGGCGAGCGATCGGAACGGCCGTTACCGCGTCCGTCGAAGGTGACCACTCGGGCATGCCTCGCGAAATATGGAACCTGCGCCTTCCAAATGCGTGAGTGGACGATCGACCACGCCGGAAAGAATACGATCGTTCGGTCGCCGCTGCCGTAGACATCGTACGCGATCCGTACGCCGTCTCGCACCGCCACCCCCGAAAGTGACGGCTCGAGGGCTCTCACCGCACGCGCTCCTTCTCCCAACGCTGCAGTAGATTGTCGATCATTTTCAACATTGCGGCGTGGTTGGTGTCGATGCCGCCAAGCCGCTCGAGCAGCAGCCCCACGTTAAAAGTCCGCACCAGAGTCGTCACCGCCTCGACCGGAAATTTCCGCCGGTCGACACCGTACTCTTTGAGCGCATTGCCCAACGCCTCCGTCAAGACGACGTCCCACTGCTCGTGGATGTGGCGCAACCGCTCGCGGAATTCGGGATGGTTCCACGACATGGCTTGCAGCTCGTACCAGATCTTCGGGTAACCGGCAGCGAGGTCGTCGTCGATGAAATTCATCGCTTTGCGCCATTTTTCGATGAATGGGACGCCGGCAGCGGCGTACATCGCGCGCTGACGCGTCAGGATCCGTTCCGTAAATCGATCGAGGACGCGCATCATCAGCTCTTCCATCGAGCCGAAGTAATAGTGCACCAAGCCGTGATTCGCACCGGCTTCGAGCGCGAGCTTCCGCGTCGTAATCGTAGCGTAACCGTCACGCACGAGCAGGCGCTCCGCGGCATCGAGGAACGCCTGCTCGGTCTCATGGCGCGAAGCCGAGACACCGACCCGGTTGCGATTCAGGGCTTAATCTCGAACACGATGTTGAACGGTGTCTCGGTTGCGCGCCGGAAGCGCGTCAGACCTGCGTCATGCACGACCTTGCCGAGACGTGCCTCGCCTGCTTGTGCGCCCAGCGCCAGGCCAACCTCTTGTGAGCGCGAGGCAGGCGTACACAGGAGCGTTGAGGCCGCGTAGAAGATCCGGCCGACGGGATTGAGGTTATCTTCGAGTCGATCGCCGGCATAGGGTTCGACGAGCATCCACGAACCCTCCGGCCCGAGCGCGTCGCGCACGTGCTTGGCCGCTCCGACCGGGTCGCCCATGTCGTGCAAACAATCGAAGTACGCGATGAGATCGTAGTCGCGACCGGGGAAATCTTTCGCGCTCGCGACCTCGAAGGTGACGCGATCTGAGACTCCGGCGGCTTGCGCGCGCTTGCGGGCCAAGTCGATGGATGGCGCGTGGTAATCGAAGCCATAGAACTTGGATTTCGGATATGCCTGCGCCATAATGATCGTCGAGGCCCCGAGGCCGCAACCCACGTCGGCTACCTTGGCACCGGCGCGTAGCTTTGCTTCGATGCCGTCGAGCGCAGGAATCCACTCGGCGACGAGGTGAGCGTTGTAGCCGGGGCGGAAAAAGCGCTCCGTTCCTTCGAACAGCACGGGGTCATGCTCGTGCCAGCCGAACCCTTTACCGCTACGGAATCGCTCGCTGATCTTCGGCTCCGCCGCCATCATCGCTTCGACGATTTGGAAAGCGCCGTGAATGTAGAGTGGGCTTCCCTCGTCGGCGAGCATGAACGCGCGCTCGGGCGGAAGGGTGAAGGCTTGAGTCGAGGGATCGTAGTCGACGTACCCGCTTGCGGCTTGATTTGCAAGCCATTCCCGAACGTAGCGCTCGTCGGTTCCGGTGCGCGCCGCCAACTCGCTTGAGGTGAGCGCATCTCCCTTAGCGAGTTCGCGATAGAGTCCAACCTTGTCGCCGATGATGAGAAGCACGGCGCTCGCCGCCGCGCCCAAGTCGTTCAGCATCTTCCCGATGAACGCGTTGAGTTTGTCCGGGTCGGGCGACTTTGCCGGCACTGCGGCAGTTTCAACAGCCATAAGGGCCTCCAGTCAGGCAGGTGTATTAGTCATATGACTAAGGCAAAAGCTAACCGTGCCCGCGAGATTTGTCAAGCCCCCTCGACCCGACCGGGGTCCGGCGGCCACCGCTAGCGGTCGACCATCTCCATCTGGCTCTTGCCGTATCGGGGTCCGGAGATCTTATCCGGCGAGAGGGCCGCGTTCAGCTCCGCCATCTCTTCAGGGCTGAGGGCGACGCCGGCCGCTCCGACATTTTCCTCCAAGTAGCGCCGCCGCTTCGTTCCGGGAATCGGAACGATGTCGGGGCCCTTGTGCAGCAACCACGCAAGCGCTATCTGCCCAGGCGTCGCTCCTTTGCGCTCTGCGAGGTCGCGCACCGCAGACGCCGCGCGCATGTTGGCATCGAAATTCGCGCCTTGGTAACGCGGATCGTTACGGCGAAAATCGTCCCCCGGATACTCCTCCGCCCGCTTTACCGATCCCGTGAGAAACCCACGCCCGAGCGGTGCAAATGGAACGAGACCGATGCCCAGTTCCCGCAACAGCGGAATGATGGACGACTCCAGGTTGCGCTCCCACAGCGAGTACTCGCTCTGAAGCGCCGAGATCGGATGCACGACGTGGGCGCGGCGGATCGTCTGTTCGCCGGCTTCGGAGACACCGAGAAACCGCACCTTCCCTGCCTGGACCAACTCGGCCATCGCGCCGACCGTTTCCTCGATCGGGACGGACGGATCGACGCGATGCTGGTAGAGCAGGTCGATGCGGTCGGTGGCGAGTCGCCGAAGCGACCCCTCCACCGCTTCGCGCACGTGCTGCGGGCGACTATCGAGGCCGTTTATGCCTTCGGTTCCGAATCGGAAGCCAAATTTGGTTGCGATGATGACATCATCGCGCCGGCGTCGTAACGCTCGCCCAACGAGCTCCTCGTTCGCGAACGGTCCGTATGCCTCGGCGGTGTCGAAGAACGTTACGCCAAGCTCCAGGGCACGCTCGATCGTTGCAATCGATTCGCGCTCGTCACGTTCTTCGGCGCTGCCGTACGATTGGCTCATGCCCATGCAGCCAAGACCGAACTCCGAGACCGTGAGACCCTGTTTTCCTAGGATGCGCGTGCTCAGCATCGTTCTCTCCAATCCGACTTCGCACGAGTGGGGCAGTTACGTTCGGGTCCCATCCGGGGGCGGAGCGGGAAGCACGGAAGATCGATCCAACCCCTTCGGGTGTGCGCGAGGCCTGCGGCACCGGCCTGCCGCCCACGAGGACCCACGCAACGAAGGGGCAATCGATGCCACGATCAATGGCGTTTTATTCGGTCAACGAAGTTAAGAAACCGAGACGCGTCTATCACGATAACAGTGCCTGTCCCGTAGGTCGCGACATTCCGAGGAACGAGCGGCGCAACGGCACGGCTAACTACCGGCTCTGCGAGGGCTGCGAGATACTCAACCGTCAGGGCCGCTAAGGAGAAGCCGCTATGAACCGTCTTCTAAAAGCGAACTTTTTCGCTATGATCCTCGTGCTTGCGGTCGCCGGCGTTGCACGGGCCGATACGCTTAACGGAGTCATTACGGACTACGAAAGCGGCAATCAAGGCACGAACATGACTGTCAAGACGATTGATGGGAAAAATCACGTCTTGTGGTTCGACAACATGAAGAAGCCGTTGTTCGAAGGGAAAGCACTGCCGTGGTGCCCCGACTTTCCATGCGCCGGCTGGCCGAAGCAACTGGTTCTTGGAAAGACGCACGTAACCGTCTACGCCGTCAACGAGACGGTTGACGGCCACGTCATCCAGACTCCGACCAAGATCACCCTATCGCACTAGCGCCGCAGAAGGTCCGGTGGCGGCGCACCTTGGCCGCGTAACTCGATGTTCAGATCGCTCAAACAGCTGTCGTGGACGTTGACGCATCGATAAACGACTGCTGGATGTTGTGCGGCGAAGGCGGCCAGAAGGCGCTCCAGCGCCGGCGATGGGCCGATCGCATACATGGTCGCGAAGCTTCGCTTCGACAGCGCGCCGGCATCGGGAACCGCTTGCACGGGATTGCGGCATTCGTAGCACTTCGGCCACAAAACGGCTTGGACGTTTGCATCGAGATAGTTCGAAAGGACGAGCGGGTAGAGTAGGTAGCCATCGCTTATGAGAAGCGGCCGCTTCGACCGGTCGATCGCTCGAGCGACCGAGATGGAGTTGTCGCTTTGCGTGCTCCACCAGGTTTGGGAAGCGGAGCTGGCGGCGCAGGAGCCGGTGGCAGCTGCAAGCAGTCCCACGAGCAACGCGTAGCCGAGCGCGGAACGCGCTTTCACGGGTGAGGCGAGCATGGAGCTCAGCCAACCCGCAACGCAAAGGTCGACCATCACCAAAGCGGGGATCAAGTAACGTTGTTCCCGGATGCGTTGGCCATGTTCGAGCAAGTCGGGAATCAAAAGCGGCAGCGTTGTCGCGAGCAGCATGATGACGACGAACAGCCACGCGCGCAGCGGCCGGTGTCGGATCACGCCGGCGAGCGAGATCACGATCAAGAGCAACGACGCGCCGGTACTCACGGCCGCAACCGGTGAGGGCGTTTCCCAATCAAAGTCGATGAAATCCAGTCGGAACGTGCTCAAGAAGGCACGCAGGATCGCGGTCCGGCTGCCGGGCGAATGAAACGTCGTCCGGAGCGATCCCGTGACCACGTTCAAATCGCGCAGCAGATAGATGCTCCATGGAACGAATGCGGCGCATCCGAGTGCGGTCGCCGCCGCGAAACGGAGCAGCTTTGCACGGTCGTGCCACTCGACGAGCGCCGCGTACAGCGCCAAGCCGCCGAGCGCAAGGGCGGTGAGCGGGTGCACGTACAGCCCAAATGCTACGAGCATTGCGAAAAGCGTCCAAGACCCGAGACTGTCGAGCCGTAACCCCCGGAGAAACGCAGCCTCAAGCGCGAGGAGCGCCACCGTCCAGAGCGCATATTCGCGGGCTTGTTGCGCGAAGAGCACGGCTACCGGCGAAACCGCGAATAGGGCGGCCGCCGTCCAAGCCGCCACGCGAGAGCGGTAGAGTTCGTTTCCCAACCAGAACGCGCACGGAAGCGCCAGTAAGGACAGCCAAGCCGAGAGACTGCGCGTCGCAGCAACTGAGTTTCCCGCAAATCCGACCCAAAAATGCGCGAGCTCGTAGTAGATCGGCGTATGGTGCGGTTCCTCGAGCGCAAGCGCGCGAGCCGGAGCAAACGGGTCGCTCGACCCTGCCGGTGGCGCCGGATGAAGTATCGTCCACAGCGCGTGCGCGTCGCTGAGCGTCCCGGCGCGCGCGACGAGTTGCGCCTCCGTATCGCCAAACATGCGAAGTGACGAATAGACTTCGTCACCCCAGTAAACTTTTCGGTCCAAATGGTAAAAACGAAAGAACACGCCGAGCGCAAGAACGACGAGCGTTATTGCAACGAGCGCAGCCGGAATGCTTTGCGCAGGATCAGCTGTGTAACGCGCCCGCGATGGGAGAGTCGGAACCATGGGGTAGGCCCTGCAAATTACGCGAAAAAGGGTTCTCGGCATACAACGCAAGTCCGTCACGAAGCGGCGCTCTTGCGCTCTCAGGCGCCGGCGCCACCGCCGGCTCTTGACTCCGCGGGGGCGACCTCCGGGCGACGGCGGCAAAGGTCGGGCGGGCGCAAAGCGGGTCAACTCCCGGCAGATACGAAACGGAAAGCGAGCGCTCCAGAGAAAGTGAGAACGATGAGACTCAACCGATTTACAGCTGGGTTATCCATCAGTGTTGGCGCCATTATGTTCGCAGCGGGAGTCTTGAGCGGGCACGCATCCGCCGCTGCACCGGGCGTCTCCGCAGACGCCGGCTGGTGGCACGACGTGCAGCGCGATGCCCGAGCCGACGTGGTTCACGCGAGCATTGACGCCTACGAGACCGGCTGGCTGCGCGGATCGGACGCGGAAGGCGTTCGGATAATTGCGGCCCTCAAAAGCGCGGTCGCCGCTAACTTAGTGCCGGCTGCGACGCTCGCAACCGTCGACGCCATCGTCTATAAGAAATCCGCAACGGGACACTACGAATCGTATGCGCTGGCTCCCGAATTCTCGAAGACCTTTGGAGCTTACGAAGCGCTCTTGGACGATTTCTACGTGAGATATCCCAAGGCATCAACCGCGACGATCGGCGATATCATGACGTGTCTGGCAGACGTTCCAGTCTTCAGTTGTGACCAGGTGGCGAAACTCGAATCTCAGTAAGGCCGGTTTGCCCCGGCCCGGGGCAGCGCCCGTTATTTTGTGATGTCCGTCCGGCAATGTTTGCGCGACCGCTTACCGAAGTGCCGAGCAAGCAACCATGCAGACCACGAAACGCTTGGGTTTATCTACAGCTTGGGCCGCACTCGCAACAGCCTGCCTGCTTTCAGCCTGCGGCGGCTCCAGAGCGTTGCCGTCCGGCAACGCTCCCGCTCAATTCCAGGGTTTTCGGCAATCCTTTAGCCAGCCCGACCGGATCACGGCCGACGCGGCAACCTCGTCCACATCCTGCGTCGGTTCCGATCCGAACGTTCGCGCAGCGAACAAGCCGCATGGAATGTACGTCTGGAATCCCAATCACTTCAGCGCGTTCGTCCAAACGTCGCTGCTGAGCGTCATAGGAACCGACCACACCTTGTGCGGTGTGAGTTTCGTGATCAACTGGCGCGACGTGAATCCCGCGCGCGGCGTGTACGATTGGTCGTACGTCGACGGATCCGCGGCTCCTCCGAACCTGCCTTCGCCCGCGCCTGGTGCGACCGCCATGCCCACGAACATCGCGGCGCCGTACGTCACTGCCGGTTTGCGAGTCAATTTGCTTTTCGCGGACGGTCCCGAAATCGGCACGGTGAACGACGTGACGCCGAGCTACGTGACCGATCCCGTCAGCGCCGGCGGCGACGGCGTTCCCGTGATAAGTTGCTCTCCGATGCCGGGCAAACCCGGGCTTCCCAGCCAGCCGTACTATCCGGACCCCACCTTCGAAGCCGATTGGGCCACGTTCATCGCGGCCGCGGTCGCCCATTTCAGCGGCGAGTCGCCGATCGGCGCCCACATCGGATACATGCGCTTCGCCCAAGGCTTCGGAACCGAAGCGCTTCCCGGTCACGGGTACGACGGCCAAAAAGGCAGTTCGGATTGGAGTGCGCTTCAACCAGAATGCATGGACGCATGGACGTCTTCGTCGCTCAGCCCTTCGCTCTCGGTCGCAACGTGGAAAACCCACAGCCTGCACGTGATTCAAGCGATTTCTTCGGCCGTCGAAGCCGTGGGCTCGAGCAAGCAGATGATGATCGCTTTGAACGGCTACACCGGCGATACACATCAGCCGATCGGCCCGTTTGGCGGCTACGCGCTCCCGAACGCGGTGGCGGCTGCTGCGGCCGCGAGCGGCATCGGGTTCGGTACCGAGAACTTGGGCGATACGAACCCGGTCATCAAACCCTGCAGCGAATCGCATTCGTCAGGCAACCTCTACTGGTGTGCACCCGTTCATGCGTCGTTCGCAGACGCGGTGCCGATCGAATTTCAGACGATAACCGAAACGACCCCAGGTGTGTCGAAGAACGGTTCGCTGAACATTCAGACGATCTTGAAATATGCGATCAACAACAAAGCCCAGATTCTGGAGTTGTATCCGTCGGAATGGTTGCGTGCCAACGGATTACCGCCTAGCCAAGGCGCGTCGGCTCCGCGACCTCTCGTCGCGACGAACTATCGCTGTGCGATGTACAAAGCGGCCGCGGTCCTCGGTCTCACCGCGCCGACGACGCCGCCTTGCAACGGAACGTACTAGGTAGTCACGCCGCTATTGCGTCGAGAAGACTGCACCCGGTATGAGAGCATTGACACACGCGTTCTTTCCCACTCCCGCCACCTCGACCGTATAGGTTTGCTTACTCGAAAGCATAAAGCCGGTAGCTTCGTAGTAAACCGGGTTCGAGAAAATCGGCGGCGTTTGTACGGGGGTTGGAACAGGCCTTGGAGTTGGAGTCGGTCCCGATGGGGAGGGCGTTACGGCTGGCGTTGCGGTGGGCGTTGCACTCGGAGCAGCGCTTGACGTCGGAGCCGGGCTTGCCGGAGGCTGCGTCGGCGATGCAATCGGTCCGAAAAGCGGATAGGCCGTCGACGGCGGCGAGTTCGGTTGATCCGTCTGAGGATTCGATGCCGCTACGGCCAGGCCCACGTTTGTGGCAAATATCGGACCCTGCGATACGATCACGATCGTTCCCGTGGAACTGGACACGGTGCTTCCGGGCACCGGAGCGACGAGCAGGACACCCGATCCCGTAGTGCAGGTCGGCACGGTGTTCGGCGGAGCGCCGCTGCCGCAGCCTGTAACGAAGAACGCTAGCGACGCTAGACAGAGTGAAGCCCGCATGTCCTGCATCCTTCTTACGGCACCATCGAGCGCCTCGCGGCGTGGATTCATCTTTTCACCAACAGCACCTGCGCGTCGCGGCGGCGCCTAGCGCTGGATTAGGTTCAGCAGGTAGGCGCGCGCGCCGGCGGCATCGCTCTTGCTCAAGAAAAGGATCGAGACTTCGTCCGTATCTCGCGTTTGCACCATGCCGGCGTTCATCGTGTTGGTGGCGGTGATCTTCTTGCTTAGGTGAAGATCGATCAGCCAGTTTTTCTTGTAAACGTACGGTTGAGTGATCGACACGACGGATTTCAGGGGCGCTGCGAACCGGAAGCTGCCCTCGGAAAACTTGCGGTCGATCGTCACCGTGCCCGAAGCGAGGCTGACCGTCTGCGTGGCCGTGCCCGGATCGGCCGGCAGCGTGACGTTCCAGTGGGGGACATTTTGCGCGATCGCCGGGACCCGCATCAAGACGAAGGCCACCGCGACTGCAAACAGCAGGCGCCGTGAAAAGCGCGCTAGGTTCATGGCAGGCATCTTCGCTTGTGCGATGCTCCACACTTCTTTCGGCGCAGCTCGCCTTCTGATACTTTGCTGGGACCAAGGATAACCGTCGATGAAGTCTAACGCTCGGCCATGCGCTTCGCGCTCATCGATAACGTCCTGATCGAGCGAAACGGTGACGACGTCAGCGTCGAGCTGCAACCGCATCTGGGACTGATCGGGTTGATCGCGGCGCTGCGAGCCGGCGGCCACGAGGGCGTACTGTACGACCCGAAGATCGCCATCGGCAGCCGGGAGATCGCACTGGAACGCGGCTTCTACGCCGCCGTCGCCGATCGGATTCTCGCTCTCCAGCCCGATGCGGTTGGATTCACGACGCTCGGCTGTAACTTCGCCTGCACCATTCGCATCGCTCACGAGCTGCGCGCGCGCCGGCCCGATCTGGCTCTGGTACTCGGCGGACCGCACGCAACGATTCTCGACCGCGAGATTCTCGCGCGTTATCCGGTCTTCGCGGCGGTCGTGCGCGGTGAGGCCGACGAGACGATCGTCCCGTTCGCGAACGCGCTCGCCGGGGCGACCGCGCTCAGCGAGGTTCCAGGCATCACGTACCGCAACCGCGACGAGATCGAGCGCTCGATGGATCCACCGCAGTTGCGCGACCTCGACGCGCTGCCGTTCCCCGCCTACGACGCGTACCCGATTCGCGAACTCGGCCTCGCGATGCTACGGGTCGACGCGGGTCGCGGTTGCCCGTTCCATTGCACCTTCTGTTCGACGGCGACGTTTTTCGGACGCCGTTACCGTCTCAAGTCAAGCGGACGGCTCGTTGACGAGCTTGACCGCTTGCACGACACGTACGGGGTGCGCGCATTCACGCTCAATCACGATCTCTTCACGGTCAACGCCCGTAAGATTCGTGAATTTTGTAATGCAGTCCGCGGCCGCGGGTATACTTGGAGTTGCTCGGCGCGCATGGATTGCGTCGACGATGCGCTACTCGCCGACATGGCGAGCGCCGGATGCAACGCAATCTACTACGGCGTCGAGACCGGCTCGCGGCGACTGCAGAAAGTCGTCGAGAAGAACCTCAACCTCGATCTATATCATCCGCGAGTCATCACGTCGCTCGGCCTCGGAATTCAAACGACCGCGTCCTTCATTACGGGATACCCGGACGAGACCCGCGCCGATCAGGATGAAACGCTGGCGATGATCGACGACAGCATCGCTCGATACGGGCGAGAGCTCGACGTGCAGCTTCACATGCTCACTCCGGAACCGGGCACTGCGCTGCACGTCCGCTTTGCCGAAACCCTGGCCTACGACGGTCACGTGACGGACTTCATTTTCCCCGCGATCGAGCAAGAGGACCGCGCGCTTGCCGCAAGCGATCCCAAAAACTTCGTGTGCCACTACTACTACGATAGCGGCATCGCGCGCAGCGAAAACATCGTCGTCGTGGAGGGCTATCGCGGTCTCTATTCGCTCGATCGCTGTTTGCTTCGCGCGCTCGCAAAGGCGCACGGTTCGCTCGCCCATCTCGTGCGAGCCTACGGCGCTTTCAGCGTGCAAAGCGGTTTGCCGCTAGCGGTATCGCTCACCACCTACGTCGACGCTCATTTCGGCTCGGACCATCCCTTGGCGGAGGCGGTTCGCTACGTCACGACCATCGCGCAGTTGCGCCCGGAGCGGCGCGAATCCGTACTTACTCCGGCTGCGAATCAGCCGATCGGGTCAGCCTCCTGCGTTCGAGCGCTCGGCAAAACGCGCGACGGCGCAGTCTTGCTCGAGCGGTTGCAGCGCGACGACGTTGCGTTCGATCTCCCTCGCGAACATCGGCTCCTCATCGGGACTCGCGATGCCGCATCCTACGGATGCTTCGTCGTCGATGCCGAAACGACGGCGCTCGCGCGCAGTCTGGAGCGGCCGATGACGGTCGATCAGCTCTGCGCCGGACCGGATCCGGAAGGTTCGCGAGCGCGACTGAAAACGCTCTGCCTCCTCGGCGCCGTCGCGTTCGCCGGAAATGTGCCGGAGTTACGGCCCTTGAGGCGGAGCGAAGCAGAAGCTGATCGGAACCATGAGACGCTCGACATCGGCCGGAGTGTTGGCGTGTAGCTCGCTTTGGATCGCTTTCGCGATGCGGGCAGGATCGTTGCTCAGCACGACGTTCTGTTGAGCGGCCGAGAGTCCGAAGGCGGTCATCGCAGCGCGGGCGGCGGAGGGGGAAGCCCGAAACGCTTCGCTCTGGCGCGGGTTTTGTGCCAATCCCAACAAAAACTGAGCAATGGATACCACGGTGGCTTTTCCTCCTACGGCATTGGCAAACGGCTTGTCGCTACGACGGCGTTCTCCTCTTGGTCCCCTCGTGCGATCGCCTCGGGCGCTAGCGCCCCGCCCTCCTTCATGGCCTCTTCGAATGCCGCGGCCGTAGTGCGTGAGCGAAGGCGCTCCAACGTCTCGTCGTAGAGCAGCTGCATCCGCGGCATCAAACAAAAGGCGACGCCGTCGGTATGGGCGCGTGCAAAGCCGAGAGCCCGCGCGCCTTCCGACAAGCGGCCGCCGGCTTCGAGCGTTGCGGCGAGTACGACCGACGCTTGAGTGAAGGCCATCGGTATGCTCGCATCGCGCAGAAGTCTCAGGGACTCGACGGCATTGGCGCGCGCTTCATCGACCGCTCCTTCACGGAAGAGTGCGTGTGCTAGCTCGAAACGGAGAAGTCCCATGCCGCGCGGATCGTCGAGTTCTTCGCAATAGCGCAAGCCGCGCGCCGTCAGGGTTGAAGCTTCCTTGTAACGTCCGCGCGCGAGCGCGACGTGCGCCAAGCCCTGTAAGGCAAGGGCGGCATCCCGCTTGCGCCCGCCGGCTTCGAGCTCGGCCAGCGCATCGCTCAAATCGCCTGCGGCTGCGGCATCGTCCTGTCGCGCGTATAACGCGGCGACTCCGCGGAGCACGCGACTACGAGCGCCGGCCCCCGGCGCGTTCTGGGCGCTGAGCAAGGTTACGCTTTCGTTCAAGGCGCGCTCGGCATCGGCGAAGCGTCCGACGTTGATCAGACTCTGCCCCAAATACTCGAGCGCGTGGCCCAAGCCCGCCGAGTCGGCGGCACCGCGGAATGCGGTGACCGCCCGCTGCGCGAACGGCACGGTCTGCAGCGTGGTGACGTCGACGCGCGCCGACTCGAGGAAGACGCGCCCCTCCAAAGGTTTCGGATACGCGCCGGCCGCTTCGCGCGCCAGCTGCAGCCAATGCGATCCCTCTTGTGGGCGACGGCCTTGCCAGAAAAAACCGAGCGCTGCCGCGATTTCTGCTCCCGCCGCAACGTCGCGGCCGGCCTCGAGCGTCTCGGTCAGCGCAGCTCGCAGGTTGTCGAGTTCGAGTTCGATGGAATCGAGCCACGGCCGCTCCTGTGAGAACGGGAGCACACGCAACGCTTCACGCGCCAGGGCAAGCATCGCCTCGCAGAAGCGCTCCAGCGTGCCATCGCGCTCACCTTCGAGCCGCAACTGTTCCTGAGCGAAAGCGCGGGTCGATTCGAACAGCCGGAAGCGGGTGCTCGTGGCGACCGCGTCGCTCACTACCATCGACTTATCGACCAGCGACGACAGAAGGTCGAGCGTTCTCTCGCCGGAGTCTCCCGATACGCGGGCGGCCGAGTCGAGCGAGAAGCTTCCCGGAAAGACCGCAAGGCTGCGGAACAGCGTCCGTTCATCGTCGCCGAGCAGTCGATAGCTCCACTCGATCAGGGCGCTCAGGGTCTGCCTTCGCGGCAAGCTGCCGCGTTGCTCGTTGCGGAGCAGCCGGAAGCGCTCCCCGAGACGCGCCAGCAACTCGGCCGGCGACAAGACCAGGAGCCTCGGCGCAGCGAGCTCAAGAGCGAACGGTAAGCCGTCGAGCCGCCGGCAGATTTCGACGACGTCCACGGCGTTCTCGTTCGTGAGGCGAAAACTGCTGGATGCCGCAGCCCGCTGGACCAGCAGCGCTACAGCGCTGTACGCCAACACCGAATCCGCATTCGGCGTCCCCGTCATCGGCGGCGGTACTTCGAGCGGCTCTACGGCAAAGATGTGCTCGCCGGCAATGCGCAACGATTCGCGACTCGTTGCGATGACGCGGAGTTGCGGACAGTGCGCCACCAGGTGCGCGATACAGCGCGCCGCTTCGTCGATGACGTGCTCGCAATTGTCGACCACCAACAACGTCGTTCTCGCTCGCAGCGACGAGACCAGGCGCTCGAGCACCGCGGACGCGGAGGTCGCGCGGATGTTCAAGACGGCGGCGAACTCATCCGCGACGAGCGTTCCGGACGTCAGCGGCGCTAGATCGACGAACCAAATGCCGTCCGGAAAACGTTCGGCAATCGACGTTGCGAGCTCGATCGCCAGACGCGTCTTGCCGGCGCCTCCGGTGCCCACGATCGTGACCACACGTTGCTCGGCGAGCACCCCGCGCAGCTCCGCCAGTTCCGGTTCGCGACCCACGAACGTCGTGAGCATGATCGGAAGATTCGAGCGGACGAAGCCGCCGGTACGCAACGGCGGGTGTTCCGCCGGCAACCCCTCGGCGCATACTTGAAAGATTCGCTCGGGCGCAGCGAGGCCTTTGAGTGCAAACTCTCCCAAGTCGACCAGCGCGACGCCGGCGGGCAGGTCGCCGCGCACCAGTTCCGCGGTGATCCCGGAAAGCACGATCTGCGAACCGTGCGCGGCGTCGCTGATTCGCGCGACCCGGTTGACCGTCGGACCGAAGTAGTCCTCGTCGCGCTCTTCGGCCGCCCCGCTGTGCAACCCCATCCGCACGCGCAACCCGTCGACCGTCGCGAAATCCTCAGCGCCTAGCGTGCGCTGCGCATCGACGGCGGCTGCAAGCGCCGAACGCGCATCGCTAAAGGCGACGCAGAACGCATCGCCGACGGTTTTGAAGACGTAGCCGCGATGGCGCTCCATAACCTCGCGCAGGAGCTCGTCGTGACGGCGCGTGGCTAGGCGCATCGCCGGCTGCGCGTCCTCCCAGCGCTGCGTGCTGCCCTCGATATCGGTAAATAGGAACGTGACGGTGCCGCTGGGTCTGGCCAGACTCACCTCGCCTGAGTCATCGAGATAGCCGTCGTCGGACGGAATCGGGCTTCCGGCGGCCTTCCCATCGATACATATTCTACGGCCAGGCTTTCCCGGCGCGCAACCCCGTGCGCGTTCCTGAGCGACGTTGCTCCACGGAAAACCTCAGCGCGCATCGAACGGGGCAGCGATGCATGGAACAACGCTTCGCCGGCTCGGCTCGGCAACCGCCGCTCTGACGTTCGGCATCGCACTGACACGAACGGGCGCCCTCGCGGATCCTAGCCCGCTTCCTTTTACACCCCCGGCGGGCTGGCAACCGCTACCGTCCGCAATGATACCCGACGTGCTCCTCAGTTGGGTCAACGGCTCGTCCTCGTTCGGGGTCATTCGCATCAGCTTTCCAATCGCAGATTCGCAATTGACGCAAGCACTGAAAGCCGGGTCTAACGCGCTCGGCACGGAGATCGACTCGAGTTCCGACCCCGTTTGTCAGGCACCGGCGGCCAGAGCCGACATCAAAGTTGAAGACTCGAGCGAAATTCTGACCGAGCAAATGCAGTCGCTCGACGGTGCGACGTACGTCTCCGCGTACCGTCATCCCGCCTCGGTCAAAGCCGACCACGCGATCGACGAGTTCATGGCAAACTTCTGCGGTTCCAAATCGCTCGAACGCAAGCCGCTGCCCGCCGGTTGGCATTCTCTCAATGCGAAGCTTCTCGGCGTCTGGTTCTCACCGAAAGGACCCAGTGAGAGCATCGCAGCGCTTTCGCGAGATCCTCAGGCGGATCTGAAATCGTGGGCGACGTTCGCGGTAAACACGACGGTCAATCCCGCGGGCATCACGATCCACTCCAGCAAGACCGGAACGCTGTGCAGCAACCCGGCATATTTCTTCGACGCGACGGCCAAACCGCATGGAGTACCTGCGGCCGACATTCAGATGGTTGCAACGCAATCCTCGAGTTCCTCATTCATGCTCCTGTACTCGCATCCGGCGACGGGCGCGGCGGACCCGGCCGCAGTCGCGTCGCTGTCGACGCTGTGCGCGACGCCGCATGCCGCAGCGGTCAGCCCCTGAAGCGACTAGAGGCGCAATGCATGTAGAGGCGCGAAGCGAGGGTGCGCCTACGGCCGGACGCGAAAGCGCGCGGATGCGTTTGCGGCCTACCCTGCGCTAGCACGCCGGTGAGCGAACTCGCGCAGCAGATCGTCAGCGGGTTAGCGACCGGTTCCATTTTCGCGAGCCTCGCTCTCGCGCTCGTTTTGATTTACCGTTCGATGGACGTCATCAACTTCGCACAGGGCGAGATGGCGATGTTCACGACCTTCGTTGCGTGGCAATTGGTCGACATGGGCGTCCCGATGTGGCTCGCCTTTGCGAGTACGCTCGTCGTGGCTTTCGTGGGCGCGGTCGTCATCGAGCGCCTCGTGATCCGTCCGGTCGAACGCGCCGGCCAGCTAACGATCGTGATCGTTACGCTCGGCCTTTTCATCACGCTAAACGGTCTGGCCGGCTGGATCTGGGGCTACGTCATCAAGTCGTTCCCGAGTCCGTTTCCGACCACGCCCCTTCACGCCGGTGACGTGTCGTTCAACGCGCAAGACGTGGGGATCATCGCCGTGTCGCTGGCTACGATGGGCCTCGTTTCGCTCCTGTTTCGCAAGACGAAACTCGGACTCGCGCTGCGCGCCGCCGCCCAGCATCCTGAGGCGAGCCGAGTACTCGGGATTCGCGTCAGCTGGATGCTGGCGCTGGGTTGGGGACTCTCCGCGGTCGTCGGCGCGATTGCCGGAATCATGATCGCGCCGCTCGTTTTCCTGGATCCAAACATGATGCAAGGCGTCGTCGTGTACGCCTTCGCGGCGGCGGTTCTGGGAGGTGTCGAAAGCCCGATCGGCGCCGTCGTCGGAGGGCTCTTGCTCGGCGTGGTCCTCAACCTGCTCGGCACCTACGTCGATTGGATCGGCTCAGACTTGCGGCTCGCCGTCGCATTCCTGATCATCATCCTCGTGCTCTTGGTGCGGCCCGCCGGGCTGTTCGGCCGCGTTCGAGTGGCGCGCGTATGAAGACGGCGAAGATCGACCGCGCAACCGCCTGGGCGGTCGGCCCGATCGTCCTCGTCATCGCGATCGTGCCGTGGCTCGTGCCCTCATACAGCGCGTTCGAATTGACCTATGCCGGCGCGTACGCGATCGCGATCTTGGGACTCGTCATCTTGATCGGCTTGTGCGGCCAAATATCGCTCGGGCATGGTGCGTTCCTCGCGCTGGGAGGTTACACGGTCGCAATCCTCAGCCATCGGTTTGAGACCCCGGATTGGCTATCGATTCCAATTGCCGCGCTGCTCTGCTCCGTCGTCGGCATCTCGCTCGGTCTGGTCGCGCTTCGTCTCGAAGGCGTCTACATGGCCTTAACGACCTTCGCCCTCGCGGTGGCGGTGCCGTCGATCCTCAAACGATTCAAAGACCTGACCGGCGGCGTCGGCGGGATCACGCTCAAGCCGGTCTCCGTACCGACATCCTTGCATGCATTTCTAACGCCCGAACGCTGGACGTATCTTTGGACCTGGGCGTTACTCGGCGTGCTGTTCGCGGTCTCGTGGTTCGTCCTGAGGGGCCGGGTCGGACGTTCGCTGCGCGCACTTCGCGACAGCGAGACCGCTGCCGTCGCTTTCGGCGTGAATCCGCAAGTCTATAAGACGCTGGCCTTCGCGTGGAGCGCTGCCTTCGCAGGCATCGCGGGCGGCATTCTCGCCATCGCTACTGCCTACGTCAGCCCCGACTCTTACGGTTTCGCGCTTTCGTTGACGCTGATCATCGGCGCCGTTCTGGGCGGCCTCGACCTGCTCTGGGGCGCCCTCCTCGGCGGATTCCTCATCGAGTTCTTACCGCTTTGGGCTCAGAAAATCAACGCTGCGGCGCCGTCGCTCGTCTACGGCATCGCCCTCATCGTCGTTATGATCGTGCTACCCGGCGGAATCGCCGGCGCCATCGGACGCATCTTTCGCAAGACCGCTGTGCGAACACCCTAGCCGCTTAAGCCAGGAGACGATTCCATGCGCAATACCTACTTTCGCCGCATCGCCGCTTCAATCACGCTCGTCGCCCTCATCGTATGTGCCGGGACGTCGCGCGTCTGGAGCCAGACCGAACCAGGCATTACTCCAACCGAAATCTTGCTCGGCGGCACGCATCCGTTTAGCGGGCCGGCCTCAGCCTACGGTGCCATCGGAAAAGGCGCCGAAGCTTACTTCGCTTACGTCAACGACAACGGCGGCGTCAACGGACGCAAGATCATTTACAAAGATGTCGACGACGCTTACAGTCCGCCGCAATCTCTGCAATTGGTTCGTCAATTAGTCGAACAAGATCGCGTCTTTGCGATGTTCAACACGCTCGGAACGCCGGTCAACACGGCACTGCGACCGTACTTAAACGATCAAAAGGTGCCGCAGCTCTTCGTGGCAACCGGCGCAAGCACGTGGGGCGCGGACTATACCAAGTACCCCTGGACGATCGGTTGGCAATCCGACTATCAATCCGAAGCGATCGTCTATGCGAAGAACATTCTCGCGCACGCTCCCAAAGCCAAGATCTCGATCCTGTATCAGAACGACGATTACGGCCAGGACTACATCGCCGGCCTGAACCGCGGACTCGGTTCGAAGACCAGCATGATCGTAAAGAGCGCTAGCTACGAAGTCACCGATCCGGACGTCACCTCGCAAATCGCGACCCTCAAGAACAGCGGGGCGGACACGCTCTTCATCTTCGCAACGCCGAAATTCGCGACGCAAGCCTTGATCGCCGTGGCGCAACAATCGTGGCACCCGACGATCTATTTGAACAACGTATCTGCTTCTCAGACCGTCATGCGTCCCGCAACCGAGAAGGGTGGGCCCGACGCGACCAACGGAGTGATCACGGCGCTCTACCTCAAAGATCCCACCGATCCGAAATATGCGTCTGACCCCGGTATCATGTTGTTCAAGCAAATCATGGCAAAGTATCAGCCTTCGGCAGATACGGCGAACGGCTTCTATGTGTACGGTATGGGCGTCGCGTATACGATGGTCGACGCGCTCCAGAAGGCCGGAAAGAATCTGACCCGGGACAAGATCATGGACGCCGCCACGCATCTCAACGAGCGGAACAATCCGTTCGTTTTGCCGGGAATCAACGTCGAAACCACTCCCACCCAGCGTTTTCCGATCACCCAGCTGCAACTCTTCCGCTATCAGGGCGGAAAGCTCGAATCCTTCGGTCCCATCATCGAAGCGAGACGCTGAGCTCGCATCGTGGCGCCGTTTCTCGCCGTACGAGGCCTCACGGTTCGCTTCGGCGGGATAACGGCGCTCGATGACGTCTCTTTCGACGTAGCCGAAAATTCCATCACCGGTCTCATCGGACCCAACGGCGCCGGCAAGACGACGTGCTTCAACTGCATAACGCGATTCTACAAGCCGGGTTCCGGCGCGATCGAGTTCGAGGGCGAAGATCTGCTGCGCGGCGCGCCGCACTCGATCGCGAGGCGCCGCATTGCGCGAACGTTCCAAAACCTTGCGCTGTTCGACCGAATGACGGTGGCCGACAACGTGCTGGTTGGCTCACATTCGCGCTTCAAAAGTAACTCGGGCGAGCGGGAGGCTCGTGCGGAAGCCGTCCGCATCATCGACTATCTGGGCTTGGCGGAGGTCGCGGCGCGTCCCGTTCACGGTCTTTCGTTTGGGACGCGCAAAGCGGTAGAGTTGGCGCGTGCGCTCGCCGCGGCCCCCAAACTCTTACTCCTCGACGAGCCGGCCGCGGGTCTCCGAGCCGAGGAAGTCGCGCTTTTGGGAGAAACGATCGGCCGCATACGACGCGATTTCAATACGACGGTGCTGATGGTCGAACATCACATGCGCCTCGTCATGGGTGTGTCTGAGCGTGTCGTCGTGCTCGATTCCGGACGCGTCATTGCGCTCGGAACGCCCGAGGCCGTGCAAGGCGATCCCGCCGTCATCGAAGCCTACCTCGGTACGGTCTAGCGTGCCGCTTCTCGCTGTAAGCGACCTCCGAGCCCGTTACGCCGAGATCGAAGCGGTACACGGCATCGATCTCGCGGTCGAACCCGGTGCCATTGTCGCGTTGCTCGGAGCAAACGGAGCCGGCAAGTCGAGCACGTTGCGCGCGATCACCGGAGCCATACGGACGAGCGGTTCGGTCGTCTTCGACGGCGTCGCGCTGCGAGCTGGGGGGCCTGAAGACTCCGCCCGCCTCGGTATCGCGCACATCCCCGAAGGCCGTGGAACCCTGGGCGGCTTCACCGTTTGGGAAAACCTGATGCTCGGCGCTTATCTGCTCAAAGATCGCGCGCGCGTCAAGGAACGCTACGAGCGCGCCCTCACCTACTTTCCGTGGTTGGAACAACGCAAGAGCCAAGTGGCCGGCACGCTCAGCGGCGGCGAGCAGCAAATGCTCGCCATCGCGCGCGGACTCATGCTTAAGCCGCGTCTCATGCTGCTCGACGAACCCTCTCTCGGACTCGCGCCGATCGTCGTGCGGCAGATATTCGCACTTCTGGGCGAGATCAATCGACAGGACGGCGTCAGCATTCTCGTTGCTGAGCAAAACGCGACGCTCGCGCTGCAGGCGGCGAGCCATGCGTACGTCCTCGAAACCGGCCGGATCGCATTTTCGGGCCCAACGGCCGACCTGCTTGCGGACGATAGGATCCGGCGCTCGTATCTCGGTTACTGATCGCGCTTCATGAGCCCCGGGGCCGGTCGAGATCCCATCTCTCCTCGGCCGCAAGCATGAGGCGCTTCTGAAGCTGCGCCGTTTGTGCCGGCCTCGGGTCGCTCGCGTCGAGGTTCTCGATTCCGTATCGTTCGCGCAGCACGGCGTCGTCGTCCGCGAAGTACTCCCGAAAGGCCGCGACGTCCGTCTCGTCAAGCGGCGCGAACTTCAGGGCGAGAACCCCCCGCTCGTCGTCGTTGAGAACTTCGGCGGCGAGCGCAAGGGGATCCGGCGCGTCTCTCCCGCCGTCCGGCAGATTCGCGTGCAACGCGCGCAAGACGCCTAACAGGTCGAGCGACGGGTTCGCGCGTCCGATGCCCGGGACGACGACCTGTGAAGCTTCGTGGTGTCCCAAGAGAGCCGCGACGAAGTCGCGTTCCAGCGCGACGTCGTCGACGCCGCGAGCATACGGCCGGACGATGACGTTCCGCAACCCGAACGCATCGGCGAAACGATCGGTCAGCACGATGTAGCGGAAGCAAAACGCCCAGTTGGCCGCGTACGTAAAGACGCCCTCCGCGCGTAAAGAGCGGATGAAGTCGAAGAACCCGCACGCCAAACCGTGCTTTACGAGTTCGGCGTACAGCGACTGCGCGTACTCCTCGCGCGAGCGCAAATACAGAACCGCGCTCGGCTCGTATCCAGCCTGACGAAAGGTCGAGGCGAGACGCTCCAGCTCCTCGGGGCGCGTATGGAGATACTCGAAATCTTCGGAACTGATCGCCGTGACGCGGGCTTTGCGTTCGGAGACCTCCGCCGTGAGATCTTCGAGCGTTCCATCTTCCGCTCTGAAGCGCGGGTCGCGATTCAATTGCCAGGCGACGTTATGATGCCCGGCCACGCCCGGCGACGGAAAGCGTCCGCGAAGGGGGACGAAAACGTCGGGATGGGGCGGACGCGCGTCCCAGCTTCCAAGCATGATCTGCAACGTCGTTGTTCCGGTTTTGTGCGTACCGGCATGCACGAAGACGCGATTCACGATCCTTCGACGTCGTGACAGACTTCGTACTTATTTCCATCGGCGTCCTCAAAGAAGACTGCGTAGTAGTCGTCACCGTATTCAGGATGCAGCCCCGGCCCCTCGAGACGCAATGCGCCGGCCGCGCGGGCCGCCTCCGCCGCGGCATCGACGGCACTCTGAGTCGCGACCGCGAAGGCGACGCGCATCGAGCCTGCGACGTGTTCCGGATCGAGGAGGAAGCCGACGGCGGGACGCGCCCGGTCGACGTGACGGTAGCTGACGAACTCGTCATACTCGCTGCGGGGGACGTACCGCATGACCGGAGCCAGAGCGTCAAACAGCCGCTTCGTCCTGGGAATATCGCGAACGTGAACGTCGATGTGATGCATGTCGGGCCGCTTTGGCACGGTGCGCGGCGGCACCTCGGCATTTCGTGATCTCACGCAGCGAGGCCGCATCGACCGCCCTCCTCGAATACGCGCGGAATGGCCATGCGACCCGGACTGATTCTTCTCGGATTTGCGAGCGGGCTCATCGCCTGCTCGGGCGGGGGCGGCAGCGGCAATGCGCCTTCGGGCCCGAAACCGACCGCGACGGCCGGCGCGACGACGACGCCCAATGCGAACGCTACGTCCACTCCAACGGCGAGGGCAACGGCGACCGCTTCCGGGAGCGCGACCGCAACTCCGACCGCGACGGCTGCGGGCGCCGTTCTGGTCGTGGGTCCGGGGCAGCAGTACGCGACGCTAGCTGCCGCGGCTGCCGCGGCGGTAGACGGCGACACCATCGACGTCGTCGCGGGGACCTACACCAACGACTTTGCGGGCTACATCGGTGCGAACGTGACGATCCAAGGCGTCGGTGGGATGGTGCATGAGCTCTACACGACGGCGCCGCCCAACGAGAAAGCACCACTCACCGTCGAGAAAGGGCTGACGCTGAAGAACTTCGAGATCTCCGGCGTTACGATTTCCGCGGCCGAAGGGAACAACGGCGCGGCGATACGGCTCGAAGGCGGCAACCTCTTCGTCCAATACTGCTACATCCACGACAACCAGGACGGCATTCTCGCGGACGCCGTGACCGGAGCGACGGTAACGATCGACCACACCGAATTCGCGCGCAATGGCGCGGGCGACGGATTCTCGCACAACCTCTACATCAACGCCGTCGCTTCGCTCACGTTCACAAACGACTACTCGCACGACGCGAACGTCGGGCACGACCTGAAAAGTCGCGCTCTTGCCACGACGATTCAAAACAGCGTCATCGCGGACGGTCCGAGCGGAACGGCGAGCTATGAGATCGACATTCCGAATGCCGGTGTCGCGCTCATCGAAAATAGCTTTATCGAGAAAGGCCCGCTGGCGCAGAACTCCAATATGATTCACTACGGCGGTGAGAGTTTAGCGGCCGCGTACCCGAGCAATAGCCTTACCATCTCCGGAGGGACGATGGTTAATGCCTATGGTTCGTCCGCGGTCGCGATCTCGAATCAGGCGTCGAGCGTCGCCGCCGGACTCAGCGTGACGCCGGTGGTCAGCACGAACGTTTTCTGGGGCTTCGGGGCTTCGAACATCGTGCAGGGCGGTCCAGCCCCTAGCATGAGCGGCAACACGATCAACCCTACGACGAGCGGAGCTCCGGCGATTCCGACGACCCCTCCCTGGGCGAGCGCGCCGGTCATACCCGTCCCATCCGCGCACGCGCGCGGAAGGTGAACGCCCAGCGGCTAACGCACGAGCCGTTTGAGACGTTGTTCTGAGCAACCAATGTCTCATGGAGGCCTCTTCAAACGTCTAGCTTCTTCCGCCGCCTTCGTCGCGGATTGCTCGTAGCCGCATCGATTGGCGCGCTTTCGGGATGCGCCGCGAGCGCGGCCGGCTCCCATCGGGATCCAGGGACGCTCGTGGTCGTCGAACCAGCCGACGGCAACACGATCGATCCGCTGTACGCCAACAGCGAACCGGCGCAATTGTATGGCGGCTTCGTATTCGAAGGACTCGCGACCCAGGGCGCTCACTTCGCGACTATTCCGTGGCTGGCGACGAGCTGGACGCACACGCCGGACGCACTGCATTGGACGGTCTACTTGCGTCACGGGGTCGTCTGGTCCGACGGTGCGCCGTTCACGTCGAAGGACGTGCTCTGGACCTGGAAGGCGATGCTCGATCCGGCAACCGGCTTTCCGTACGCAGGTATGTATGCATACGTCGGCAAGATCACGGCGCTTGGACCGTACGCCGTTCGCTTCGATCTCAAGACGCGCAACGCGCTCTTCGAATCGCAATCGTTGGCAACGCCGCTTCTGCCCGAGCACATCCTCGCGAAGATTCCGGCGGCTCAGTTGCGTAAGTCCTCATTCGGCCAGCACCCGATCGGGACCGGGCCTTACACCGTGTCGGAGTGGCAGCACGACGACCACATCGTCTTCGAGCGAAATCCGCGTTGGTGGCGCGGTTCCCCGAAGATCGCGCGAGTCGAAATGCGCATCGTGCTCAACAACGAGGCGCGTATGGACGCGCTCGAAGACGGCAGCGCCGACCTCGTCGACAGCATGCGGACGTCCGACTACTTCTCGCTGCTCCAGAAGGACCCCAAGCTCAAGTTCGTCCACCTTCCCGGCCTCTACAGCTACTTCGTCATGACGAACCTGCGAGTGGCGGGGCTCAGCGATCTGCGCGTGCGGCAAGCGATGATGTACGGATGGGACCGCAAGCAAGTGACCGGGGGTCTCTTGCACGGCGACGCCGTCGTCGACGATAGCATCGAGCCCGTGGGACTCGGGTATTGGCACGACGGTAACGTAACGCACTATCCTTTCGACCCGGCCAAATCGCGCGCGATTCTCGACGCCGCGGGCTGGAAGCTCGGCGACGACGGCGTTCGTGCCAAGGGAAAAGACCGGCTCGCCTTCGTGTTGTCGATGTCGAACGGAAACGACACGGCGACCGACGAGGCCGCCGAGTTCCAAGCCGATATGCGCGCGATCGGCATCGACGTCTCGATCAAGCAACTCGACTACGCGACGTTCATCGACAACACGAACGATTTCAAATACGAGCTCGCGCTGACGGGGTTCGGCGGAATCACCGATCCGGACGAATACACGTTCCTCCACTCCTCGCAGTTTGCTCCGGCGGGGAACAACGACATGGGCTACAGCAACGCGCGGGCCGATCGCGACCTCGTTGCAGGACTGGCGGCAGTCGGCGATGCAGAGCGCAAACCGTACTACGACGACTTGCAGCGCGTGACGTCGCAGACCTTGCCCGTGCTCTGGGGTTGGGATCGTTACTTTGAAGCGGCCTATTCGCCCCGGCTCCACATCGATCGCAAGCTGATGCTGCCGGAGCTTCCGTTCTGGTGGAACGAGTACGACTGGACTCTTAGCAGTTGACCTCGTTCATCGTCCGCAGGCTTATCGGGGCGGTTCCTCTGCTGCTGCTCGTCAGCCTGATCTCGTACGCGATCATGGGCTTAGCGCCGGGCGGTCCGGGCGCGATCATCGCGGAGCAAGCTCGCCGCATGACGCCGGTGGCACGGCAACACTTCATCCAACTGCTCGGCCTGGACAAACCGTGGTACGTCCAGTATTTTTACTGGCTGAAAACTTTGATCTTTCAAGGTTCGCTCGGAAACTCGTACGTGGACGGCCGGCCGGTCGTGGAGAAAATCCTCGAGAAGCTGCCGGTCACGCTCGAACTACTCACGCTCGCGCTGCTGTTGACGCTGTTGATCGCTCTCCCAGCCGGCGTATACGCCGCAACCAAGCGTAACTCGTGGTTCGACATCGGATCGACCGCGATCGGCTTCGTCGCGTACGGCATTCCGGTTTTTTGGCTCGGAATCGTGCTCATCGACGTCTTCGCGGTTCACCTTCGCTGGCTTCCCGCTTCCGGCGTGGCGTCGCTTGGCGGCGAGCACGACGTCGGGGACCGGCTGCGACACCTGATCCTTCCGGTCGTGACGCTGGCCCTCGTAAGTTTCGCTTCGTGGATGCGCTACCAGCGCGGTGCGATGCTCGAGGTCTTGTCCGAACCGTTCGTGCGGACCGCTCGAGCCAAAGGTCTCGCGGAACGGATCGTCATCTACCGGCACGCACTTCGCAACGCGCTCATTCCGACGGTGACGCTGCTCGGCCTCACGCTACCGGGGCTCGTCGGCGGAGCGTTCTTCGTCGAGTACGTCTTTTCGTATCCAGGGATGGGTTATCTCGGCATCAACTCGATTTTCGCGCGCGACTATCCAACCGTCATGGGCATCACGATGCTTTCGGCGGTGCTGGTCGTGCTGGGCAATCTTCTAGCCGACGTGTTCTACGCGCTCGTCGATCCGCGGATCCGTTATGATTGAGACCGGCACGCGATGAGCGCGTTCGTGCGCCGCTTCATGCGCGAAGGTTCGGCGGTTGCGGGCCTCGCGATCGTTCTGGTCCTCGTCTTCGGTGCGCTCTTCGGGCCGTGGCTCGACCCCGCGTCGCCGATCGCGATCGATCACGCTCTGCTCGGGCATCCCCTGCCGCCCTCGCTGCAACATCCGTTTGGAACCGATCTTTTGGGTCGCGACGAATTCGTACGGTCGCTTTACGGCGCGCGCGTTTCGCTGACGGTCGGCATCACGGCCATGATCGTCGCGATTACGATCGGCACGCTCTACGGTGCCATCTCGGGTGCCGCGGGGGGCCGCGTCGATATGGCGATGATGCGCTCCGTCGACGCGCTCCTCGCCTTTCCGTCCTTCTTTCTCATCATTACGGTCGAGGCGTTGACCGGAAAATTCGCACTCGTCGTCATCGTGCTCATCATCGGCCTGCTTTCGTGGATGGGCGTCGCGCGGCTCGTGCGCGGCGAAGTCCTTTCGCTGCGCGAGCGCGACTTCGTCGAGGCGGCTCGCGCGCTCGGTGCCAGCCCCGCGCGTCTGGTGCTGCGCCACCTCATCCCCAATGCTCTCGGTCCGGTGGTCGTCGCCGGCACGCTCGCGATCGGAGACTTCATCCTGCTCGAGGCCTCGCTCTCCTATCTCGGGCTCGGCGTTCAAGTCCCGACGCCGTCGTGGGGCAACATGCTGCAAGACGCGCTGACGCCCGACGCGCGAAGCGCATACTGGCTCATCATCACTCCCGGATTGCTGATCGTTTTCGCCCTGCTAGGCTTTAGTTTGCTCGGCGAAGGGTTGCGCGTCACGTTCGACCGGACGCAGAGTCAAGAGCTGACCGGAGCGTTCGACGACGCAGCGATTCCGGCCGCGCGCGTACCGGTCCAGGTTTGAGCCGAGCGAGGGAAAACTGAGGCCCACGCCAATCTCGGGACGGATGCCTCGCCACGCCGAGCTGCGCGCCGGTCGTATCGTCTACACGAACGACCTCCCGATCTACGCGGCCTTCGACGCGGGGGCCGTCCGCTTTCCGGGATCCCTCGTCGCCGACGTCCCGTCGGCACTCAACGCGATGTTGCTGGAAGGCCGGCTCGATCTCAGCCCGGTCAGCGCGTTCGCGTACGCGCTGCACGCCGATCGCTTCGCGCTGCTGCCGGAGCTCTGTATCGGATCGCGCAGGGACGTCTGGTCGGTCCTCTGCATCAGCCCGCGTCCCCTCGACGAACTCGAGGCGGCGACGATCGCCGTCACGCGTGAGTCGGCCAGCGGGCGAAATTTGCTGCGCGTCCTGCTCGAGCGGCGCTTCGGCGTTCGCGCAAACTTCGCCGACAGCGACGATCCGTACGGCGCCGCCGAGCGTGGCGAACCGGCGCTGCTCATCGGCGACCGGGCGATCGATGCGTTGCAAAACTTTCCGGCCGCACACATCCACGATCTCGGCCGCATCTGGCATGCGTGGACGGGCTGTGACATGGTCTATGCCGTGTGGGCGGTCAGGCGCGACGTTTTGGGCGCGCGACCGAACGCGGTCGTCGAGGGAATCGCAGCGCTGGTGGCCGCGCAACGCTGGGGTGCGGCGCATCCCGCCGACGTCGTCGCGGCGGCGCAGGCGCTTCGCCCGCGTCCCGCCGGTTTCTACGAAGCCTACTACGAAACGCTCAACTTCGCGTTCGATGCGCGCGCTCGCGCGGGTCTGCGGCGCTACGTCGAAGAGCTGTACGCGATCGGCGCGATCGAACGAGTTCCGCGCGTCGAGCCCGAAGCGCTACTCGCCGGCACGACCCCCTAGCGGGGCGGACTCGGGCCACGGATTGGCGCCGGGCAGAAGCCAGGACGTTCCGTCGGCGTACTTGACCTGACGCACGGTATAAAACACCGCCGCCGCACCCGCAAACGGATCGGTCGGATCGTCTAAGCTGCCTTCACCGTCGATCACGCAATTCGGCCGCGAAGATTTCGCGTCCGCGACGGAAGTCGGCCCTGCGATGGAGGCACCGGACGCGAACGTTCCGATGCGCCGCAACCCTACGACCCGCTTGACGAAGGCGTATGCGTCGGAAACTTCGAGGTCGACGTCGAGTTCGGTCGCCGTTTTCGGTGCAGTGTTCGTAAACGAAAGGCAGGCCACGCCCTCCGTACCGTCGGCTCGAGAGGCGGCAAACCCGTGTGTGACCACGATTTGCGACGGACCGCCGTCTGCTTCCAATGTCGAACCCGCAAACAGAAGTGCGCGCCACGCAGATCCTGCCTGCGGCGGCGAATGCGCCGAGGCAGCGTCGACAAGCGAACTGATCAACGCTTGCGTATCGACCCCCACGCTCACCGAAGAGCCCTGCGAGGTGGTCGTTTGGGACCCGTCAGCATTGTTCGTCGTGGTCGTTGACGAACTCGATGACGAAGCGATGGGAACCTGTCCGCCCGGAATCATGCTCGCGAGCGTGTTAAAGAATCCGGTGTGGTGCTGCGGGGCCGGCGTCGGCGTCGGCAAAGGCGGAGGATTGGGCAGCGACAGAGGCACGACGGTGGCAGGCCATGGTCCTGGGACGACCGAGTAATCGATCGAAAAGTACGCGGGACCGATCTGAGCGTCGCTGGCACCCCGGGCGTGGAGTGCTGCGCGGCCATGCGACTGCAGCCAGTACAGGAGCGCGTCGCGGTCGCCGGGGGCCAGGTTCATCACCTGCGTCTCGAGCGCTTCCAACGGACCTCCGCTCGCGTCGGAGGGTTGCGCTCGAGTCGCCCACGCGACGAGCGCGCTCATCGGTCCGAAACGCGCCGCGTCGACCGCCGCGAGCAGTTCGGACGAGGGCGGCGGCAAGGCCGGGGTCATCAACGGCTGCGCGCTCGCGCGCGACCAGAGCAGCAATGCCGCGAACAATACGGTCCCGAGAATCGAACGTCTCATCGGCGCAACGTTCTGCACCGCGCGGCAAACGAGCCTGCCATGGCTCCCCTCAGGCCAAGCTTCCACAGAAGCCGCCCAAAGGCGGGACGTACCGCTTTCGTCTCCAAAGAAATCCCCGTGGCTTACTCGGCGAGCCGGACCCTGCTTCTCATGCTCGGCCTGACCCTCTTCCTCGTAGCGACAGCGTCCGCGGCACGCGCCGCCTCGATATTCCGGGTGACATCCGACCGGCTCACGTTCTACAACAATCTGTACGTCATGACCGGCTACGGAAACGTCCGGATCGATTTACGGAACGGCTCGAAGATCGCGGCCGATTCGTTCGTGATCGATCTGCGCCTAAACCGTTTTGTCGTCTCCGGAAACGTCCGCATCACCACGTTGCAGAAAACCTATGAGGGCGCCGCGCTTTCAGCCGACCTCGAGAACGGCACCTCGTATTTCGTTTCCCTCGATGGCACCCCGGAACGTCTGACCTTTCGCGACGATCGTTTCACGAACGCCGAGAGCGGCGGCGAAGCGGCCGCCGACGCATTCGCCTTTCCCGACCTCAAGAATAGCCCCGCGTCTCTCATCGGAACCAAAGTCACCATCGGCGCGGGAGAATACATCCGTTTCGACGGGTGCCGGACGCAGATCCTCGGAGGCTACAAGTACTATTTTCCACTGCCGATCTGCTACATCAACTTCGGCAGCGACCCGAACCTCGCACAGGACGCGCTGAACGGAGCGAGCGTCGGTGCCCAGTACAAATTTGCCGGAAATGCGAATTCGACGAGCTCCCTCCTGCTCAACTACGACACCGTCAACAAAGTTTATGGCGCGCTCGAGCAGAACCTCAGTTCGCCGAACGGCTGGGCAGTCGTAGCGCTCAACTCGAGCAACGATTCGAGAATCATAAGCGGGATCGCCTACGCACAACCTGCCGAAAACCTCGGAGTACGCGCCTCGAGCCAGCTGCACTTCTTATCGCCGGATGCGACGAACGACCTCAACTGGTTTTCCTACTCCGATGCCGAGGTCACGCAAGGCTTGCCGTATTCGTACTTGCAGCTGAACTATTCGTTCGCGAACGAAGCCTCGCAAGGCCCGGGGCCGGGCTTCGACATCGGGGCGTACGATCCGACGCATCCCTCCAGCATCCAGCTCGGGCTGCGCAGCTCGGACTTGCGGCTCGGACCGGCCGCTTTCAACCTCGCCGGCGGCTACGGCCAAACCCACGACCCGTACGGTTTGCAAACCTTCGGCGGAGTAACCTACACGACGCTCTGGTTCGATTACCTCGATGCGGCGCTGTTTGCGCCGTCGTTGAAATTCGGCAGCCGAAGCGATCCGGGGAATCTCCTGTCCCTCGATCTGCTGGCGACGGACCAGCGCGAGTGGTATTCCTTGCCGCACTACACGAATTGGACGACGACCTCCGCGACGTTGACGAAATCGTTTTCCGGTAAAGCGACGCTGAGCTTGGGATACGGCGTCGAGAATGTGGCCGACATCTATCCCGGCGCCCAGCGCCAGGCGTATCCGTCGTTCGCTCCGCCGCAAGGACCGGGCTATGCGGCCTTCGAGGGCCTCGCGACCTTCCGGACGCTGTCGCTGGGAGCGACCTACACGCCGAGCGCGCGCTTGTCGCTGGCCGCTACGCTTTCACAACATACCGATTTCCCGGCACCGATTCCGAACTTCTTCGCGCTGGCGCCGCAGCCCGTGCTGGGAATCAATCCGTATCCGAATTATCTCGGACAACCGCCCTACCAACTCTACGCCGGCGCGCGGATCCGCATCAACGATCAGCTCTCGCTCGACTTTCAAAACACCTACTTCTTTAACTACCAAGGTGCGGACTGGAGCGGTCTCATCTTTGCGGTTCGACCGTGAACGCGCGTCTGCGCGTCCCGAGTGCCTGTCTTCTTGCCTTCGCCGTGTGGACGTCGAACGCGCTCGCCGGCGCCTGGTGCGGACCCGTTTTCGCTGCCACGACGTTGCGCGTCGCCGCTCAACTCCTCGGTTACGAAAAGGGCTACGTCTTGCTGACGACCGGGGAGGCGTTCAAGGTCGCGCCGGGCATTTCGCTAGTCGACGCCAAAGGCGGAGCCGCGAAGGTCAAGCCGAAGCTCGGCGATTTTGTTCGTTTGACTTTCGACGCGAGCGGCGCGGTCAGCCAAATCGCGCTGTCCGCCGAGCCGTTTCCGGCAGAAGAGCCGCTTACCGACGTGGAACGCTATTCGATGCTGACGCCCCTCGCGCAGCCGGCGACACCGTCCCTCACCGAACTGAGGAACGAACGCGTTACCGTCTCGTTTGTCGTGCAAGTGCCTACCACGACGTTGCCGGGCGATCACGTCTACATGGAAACGAGCGAAACCTCGTGGAATCCACTCGCCGTCCGGCTCGATCGCATCGATTCGCAACACTTCCGCGTCGTGCTCGCCGTGCCGGTCGGGAGCCGCTTCCGCTATCTGTTCACGCGCGGCAACTCGCAGTCGATCGAGCGCGGAGCGAACGGTCTACAACGTCCGCCCCGCGCGCTTCTCGTGCGCGACCTCGAGAATCACGAAGTTTTCGACAAAGTCGAGCATTGGGGCGACGAGGCCGGGAACGCCATCATCGCCAATCCGCAGACGAGCCCGACGCCCTTCAACCCCGCGCCGTATCCGAATCTCCCTCCGGTCAAGATTAACCCGGCTGCGCCTCGCTGAGCCTCGAGCCGAGAACTACCGGTAGTAGTTTCCGGGTTGAACGTTGATTTGAGTTGCGTTGATCGCGCCGTTCCCGCCCCGGACGCCCTGTACGTAGATATGCATCCCCGGTTGCAGCTTCGTTCCACTCGGATTGATGACCGTGCCGTCCTTCAAGAAAATGTTCCGGCCGTCTTCCAGCTTGATGTTCGTCCCATTCACGACGGCGATCGTTCCCGAAGTTTCACGCGAACCGTTCCCGCCGCTCGGAGGATATGGCGTCATGCTCTGCACGTCGACGCGCGTCGCGTTGATCGCGCCGTTGCCGCCGTGCACGCCCCAAACGTAGATCTGCATTCCGGGTTTCAGACTGGTGCCGCTCGGATTGATCGTCGTTCCACTTTTCAAGAAGATGTTCCGACCGTCTTGCAATTTGATATTCGTCCCGTTGACGACCGCGATCGTTCCGGATGTTTCGCGCGAACCGTTGCTGTTGTAGTTGTAATTGGGTGGATAGTTCTGGGCAAGGGCGCTCGAGGTCGCCGTCGCGATGAGAGCGAGCGTAATAAGAAAGGCGATCGACTTCATGGTTGGTCCTTTCCCTAAAAGGCCGGTGTCTGCAGGCGGTTTTTGCCCGGAACGTCCCGCCGCCTGCGTCCCCGCGCACGCACGCGAAGGGCGACCGATAGGAAGGCCGGCCCGGCTCGCATTATACAAGGCTCGATGAGTTGGAGTGCGCGGGCCGTCGCGACCAAGCGGCCGCCGCGGCGCGTTCGCGAGACGATCTCGGCGGCGGAAGCGCGACGGATTGCCCTGGCGGCCCAAGGCTTCGGCGACGCCAGACCGACCGGTCCGGTCGACCTTCGCCACGTGCGCGCAGTCTTCGATAAGATCGGCGTCGTCCAGATCGACAGCGTCAACGTGCTGGTCCGCTCGCATTATCTTCCGCTGTTCTCGCGACTCGGGCCGTACCCGCACGCTTTGCTCGAGCGCGCCGCCTACGGCAAACGCCGCGCCCTCTTCGAATACTGGGGACATGAGGCGTCCTTCTTGCCGCTTTCGACGCAGCCGTTATTGCGCTGGCGTATGGACGAAGCGAAGCTCGGCTTGGGAACGTGGAAACGCATCGAGCGCATCGCCCACGAGCAACCGAAACTGATCGAGCGCGTGCTCGAGGTGATTCGGGAACGCGGCCCGATCGCCGCTTCCGATTTCGACGGCGCGCGCGGCACCGGAAGCTGGTGGGGTTGGAGCGATGCGAAAGCGGTCCTCGAGTACTTGTTTTGGTCGGGCGCGGTCACGACGGCGCACCGGCGCAATTTCGAGCGGCTGTACGATCTTACCGAACGCGTGCTGCCGGTCGAAATCGTCGCGTTGCCCGCCCCGGCGCGCGCCGACGCGCAACGAAACCTCGTGCGAATCGCTGCGCGCGCGCTGGGGGTTGCGACCGAAGCCGATCTGCGCGACTATTTCCGGCTCGGAGTAAGCGACGCTCGCGCCCGGGTCGCCGAGTTGGTGGCAGCGGGCGAACTTCTCGCGCTTGCCGTCGAAGGCTGGAAGCAGGCGGCCTACCTCTGCGCCGGCGCCCGCCTTCCGCGCCGGGTCGACGCGCGCGCTCTGCTCTCGCCGTTCGACTCGCTCGTCTGGTATCGCGCTCGGGCCGAACGGCTTTTCGACTTTCGCTATCGCATCGAGATCTACGTGCCCGCACATCTGCGAATTCACGGGTACTACGTGCTGCCGTTTCTCTACGGCGATAGGCTGACCGCGAGAGTCGATCTCAAGTCCGACCGGGCACGCGGTGTCCTCATGGTGCGCAGCGTCCATCACGAGCCGCATGCATCGCGCGAGGCCAAAGCGGCATTGCGCGCGCAATTGCGCGCGCTAGCGGACTGGCTGGAACTCGAACGCCTGGAGTTTCCCTAGCGGGTTGCCGTTACGGCAGCGGATGCGTGTCCGTAGGATCCTGCGGCGGCGTCTTGATCGAAAGCAGCTTGAGTTTCCCCGAGTCGACGAGGCCGCCGTGCGCGGTGCCCTTCGGGACGATCAGCAACGTCCCCGGCGAGAGCGCGACCTGCTTTTCACCGAGCCACTCCGATCCCGAACCATCCAGCACGACTTGAATCTCGTTCGCGTCGGCGTGATAGTGCTTGAAGACGGTCCCCATTTGAACTGCGATCGTCAATCCGTCGGTGACCACCAGCGTTTTCGAGCGCAGGTTAGGCGTCGCCGCGCCGGGCGGCGGCAGGCTCTCGGGGGTAATCGCGGCCAAATCGATGACGGTCGGTTGCAGGGGTGCTGCGGCGGCGCGCACCGCAGCCGGACTCCACGCGGCGATAAGGCCCAGTGCGAAGGCGACCGCGGCAATTGCCGCGGAACTAATGGTCTGTTTCATGGCTCTTGACTACTTCGCGGGAGCCGGTGTCCCTGCGAGGGGTTTCGGAAGCCCTAGTGCGCTAGCAGCCCTGGTTGCTGACGTAGTAGTTGTAGTCGTTCTGACTGGCCACGTTGATGCGCTCGAACGCGCTCACTTCGCCGACGTACTTGAGGTTCGTGCACAGGACGAGAAAGCCCGTCGCCTGATGATCGTAGACGGGATCGTTCGGATTGTTGTAGACGTTCGATTTCGCGAAGTTCCGGTTCGCCGACACGACGGTCGAGTAATAGTACTGAATGCCGTTTTGCGCGATATAGTTGACGCTGCCGGCTCCGATCGCCGTCGTATTTGAGACGGCAACGCTCGAACCGCCGTTGAAGGCCGTACCGTTCTTCTGATACTGCCCGATCGACGTCGAAGTGACGACCGCGCGAACGCCTTCGAAGTACAGGCCGACGCCCGTTTGAACGCCGTTCGGATCGTAGGTTCCATTCGGGTCGTGATTCCCGATGCGCGAAATGTTGAAGCCCGAGATCCCCAGGTTCTGCGTTCCGATCGCGAGCACTCCAAATTGATTCGCGTCGACGATCGTGTCGCGAACGAGAGACGCACCGTTCGCGCTCGAGTCGAGATAGATGCCGATGTCGCAACCAGCGGCGTTGACGGTCGCGTTCGATATCGGCCCGACCACCGCGGCCGTCAGCGAGACCGTTCCATGTCCCGGAAAATCGATCGTCAGCGGCGTGCAGCTCGGCGACGCCGGCGTCAGCGGTAGGGTTTTCCGGGTTTGCGTGGCCGCCTCAACAAGATCGGGTCCGAAGACGAACGGCGACGCGACCGCGGGACCTTGCCGGCTCACGACCCAAGCGGGCCGAACGACCTGCGCCGCGGGCGGTTCGAGGGCGGCCGGCGCCACGGGCGCCGCCGAGTTCGAACATCCGGTAGCGGCAAAACATGCCGCGAGCGCTGCGGCCGAAAGTCCGCGAAAAACCAACATGGTGCGTACCTCGTCGACGCGTAAGGCGCCAGCGGCGCTCTTGACGGTTATCGGCAACGCCCGATGGCGCATGAACGGCCCGAGGCGCTGTGCCTTTTGTCGCACGCTGTTCGCACACTGTTTTGGTAAGCCGGCTCGCAACCCGTGGGCCCCCGCGATGGTATCTTCTATAAGATGAAGAGCAAGAATCGCCTCAGCTCCGCCGTTACCGCACTCTTGAGCCTCGCTTTGCTCGGCGGAACGATCGGAGCCGGCTTCCCTGACCCGCCCGCCAGTCCGGCCGAAAGCGGGACTTCGAGCGAACAGGTCGTTCTCGCGGGTGGCTGCTTTTGGGGCATGGAGGCGGTCTTCGAACAGCTCAAGGGCGTCTCGCGCGTCGTCTCCGGCTACGCCGGCGGCTCCGCCGCGACCGCGCACTACGAGATGGTGAGCACCGGAACGACGGGGCACGCCGAATCGGTCGAGATCACCTACGACCCTCACCAGATCTCATTCGGAGCGATCCTCAAGGTCTATTTCGCGGTCGCACACGATCCGACCGAACTGAACCGGCAAGGTCCCGACTCGGGATCGCAATACCGCTCGTCGATCTTCTATACGAGCGCCGCACAGCAGCAGCTCGCCGAAGCGTACATCAAGAAACTCGAGGTAGCCAAGGTGTTCGCAGATCCTATCGTTACGACGGTCGTTCCCCTCAAGGGATTCTATGCCGCGGAAGATTACCACCAGCATTTCGTCGCGCGCAACCCCTACTATCCGTACGTCGTATTTAACGACAAGCCAAAACTGAAAGCCCTGCGCGAAGAGTTTCCGCAGTTGGTCGTCGCGTCTCGCTGATACCGCATTAGGGTCTTGCTTCGTTCTCCGGAGCGAACTGCAGCGCGAGCGAGTTGATGCAGTAGCGCTGCCCGGTCGGAGCCGGACCGTCGTCGAAGACGTGTCCGAGATGCGAGCCGCAGCGCGCGCAGCGCACCTCGGTGCGCGACCTATCGAGCGAGCGATCTTCGACTAGCTCGACCGTTCCGGCCGCGATCGGCGCGGTGAAGCTCGGCCAACCGCTGCCGCTATCGAATTTTTCATTCGACTTGAAGAGCTCGGCGTCGCACGCACCGCAGCGATACGTTCCATCCGCCTTGTTGAAGTTGAGCTCGCCGCTGAAAGGGGGTTCGGTCGCAGCTTGACGCAGGACTGCGTAACGCTCGGGATCGAGCTTCGTACGCCATTCGGTATCGGGCTTCTCAATGCGATTCATGCGGGGTGCTTCGCTTCACGGCAGCGGCATCCCGCGTCTCACATCATGCGAAAGCCGTGTGCCGGCGAACCGCCCGCCTCGACGGGTCCCGGTGCGCGATCGGGCGTTTGCATCCAGGGCATGAGAGCGCGCAGTTTCTTACCGACTTGCTCGATCGGATGGGTAGCCCAGCTCGTGCGGAACGCACGAAAGCGCGGCTTGCCCGCCGCGTGCTCGGCGACCCACTCTTTCGCAAACGCTCCCGACTGAATGTCGCTCAAGAGTTTGCGCATCGCCTCCTTCGTCTCCGCGGTCACCACGGCATCACCCCGTGTGTAGTCGCCGTACTTCGCCGTGTTGCTGACGGCGTCGCGCATGCCTTCGATGCCGCGTTCGTACATCAAGTCGACGATCAGTTTGACTTCGTGCAGGCACTCGAAGTACGCCATTTCGGGGGCGTAGCCGGCTTCGACGAGGGTTTCGAATCCCGCGGTTACGAGACGCGTCAAGCCGCCGCACAGGACGGCCTGCTCGCCGAACAGATCGGTCTCGGTCTCTTCCTTGAAGGTCGTTTCGAGGACGCCCGCCCGTCCGCCGCCGATCGCGCTCGCGTAAGCGAGGGCCACCTCACGCGTGTCGCCGGCCGGGTCTTGCGCGACCGCGATCAAACAAGGCGTCCCGCGGCCCGCTTCGTATTCGCTGCGCACGAGCCGTCCCGGCGCCTTCGGCGCGACCATAAAAACATTGGCCCCAGGCGGCGGCGCAATCGTTCCGAAGTGGATTGCGAAGCCGTGCGCGAAGGCGAGATAGGCGCCGGGCCGTAGGTTCGCCTCGATGCTTTTCTTGAAGATCGCGGGTTGCTCTTCGTCGGGTGCGAGCAGCATGACGACGTCGGCGCGGCGCGTCGCAGCCTCGACCGAGTCGTGCGGAATCCCGTCTTCGGCGGCCGCGTGACGCGAGGACGAACCCTCGCGCAGTCCGGCGACGACGTCGCAGCCGCTGTCGCGCAGGTTACGCGCATGGGCGCGACCCTGACTACCGTAGCCGATGATCGCAATGGTCTTTCCGCGGAGTTTCTCCGGCTTCGCGTCGCCGTCGTAGAGGGGCTTCATCGGGACATCTCCTTATCGTCGTTGCAGAGGCGTATGAGTTGAGCGTAGAGCCGGCGCAGCGCGTCGGGCGCTCCAACCAACTCCAAAGTGGCCTGGTAACGATCGTTGCGGGCGCGCACGTCGACGCGGGTGTAAGCGCAACCCAGCCGGCCGATCAAGCCGACGACGCGCTCGAGCACGCGCCAGTCGTGAAGTTCGAGCGTGATGCTCACGCGAGCACCTGCTCGGGCTCCGCCGCGGGCCCGAGAGCCTCGTGGACGCTGCCGCCGGGAGGAATGAGCGGCCAGCAGTTCTCCGCGGGAAAGCACTCGCAGTGGAGCAGCATCGCCTCCCGAGATTCGAGGAAGCGCTTGAGCGCCCCATCCAGTTCGCCGGGCTCGCAGACGGCCTCGGCGCGCACGCCGTATCCGCGTGCGATCGCGACAAAGTCCGGATTGTCGGACAGGTCCGTTGCAGAGTAACGCTGCTCGTAGAAAAGTTCTTGCCATTGCCGCACCATGCCGAGGCGGCGATTGTCGATGAGCAAAATCTTGACCGGCAAATCGTAGCGTCGCAGCGTCGCCAGCTCGGCCAGCGCCATCTGGAAGCCGCCGTCGCCGACGACTGCGATGACCTCGCGTCCCGGATGCGCGAATTGGGCGCCGATCGCAGCCGGCAGGCCGAAGCCCATCGCGCCGAGTCCCGCCGAGGTCAGGAAATCGCGTGGATCGCCGGCGCGTTGCCGTTGGGCGGCCCACATCTGATGCTGGCCGACGTCGGTTGCCACGATCGTGCCGGGTGCAAGCGAGGCGAACAAGCGATCCAAGACGTCGGTCGCGGAAAGATCGTTCTCGGGCGCCCGGTCGACGGGCAGCGCTCCGCCGAGCGACCGCGCGCGCTCGGCCCAGCTCGTGAACACCGGCATCTCGCACGCTCCGAGCCGGCGCAGCAGATGCGTGAGCGTCTGGCGCAAGTCGCCGCGCAGCCCAACTGCAACGGGCACGATCTTGCCGATTTCCAAAGCGTCGACGTCGGCGTGGATGAAACGGGCGTTGCGGGCGAACTTGTCCGGCCGGCCGGTCACGCGATCGTCGAAGCGCATCCCGAGCGCGAGCACGACGTCGGCCTCGGCGACGGCGATGTTCGCGCTCTTCCAACCGTGCATCCCGAGCATGCCGAGGAAATGCGGATCGCCCGGCGCCGCGCAACCGAGTCCGTTGATCGTCGCGGTGTGCGGAAGATCGAGTTGCGCGCAGAGTTTGCGGAAAAGGTGTACCGCCTCGGCGCTGCGTACGCCGCCGCCGGCGATCGCAACCGGCCGTTGTGACTGCCGCAACAGTGCGACGGCCTCATCCAGCGACGCGTCGTCCGGGCGTTGCGCGGGCGGGTAGGCGGCACGGCGCCCGAACGGATCGAACGGCGCGACCGCCGCCTTCAAGACGTCCTGCGGAATGTCGACGAGCACCGGACCGGGACGCGGACCCCGGGCCACGCGGAAGGCCGCGCGCAGCGTGCGTTCGAGCTCGGCGGCGTCGCGCACGCACACGCTGCGCTTCGTGACGGGCCCGGCAATCGAAGCCACGTCGGCTTCCTGAAAAGCGTCGGTTCCCATGACCGCCGTGCGCACTTGACCGGTGATCGCGACCACGGGAATCGAATCCATCTGCGCGTCGAGCAAGCCCGTGATCAAGTTCGTTGCGCCGGGGCCCGAGGTGGCGACGCAGACGCCGACGCGACCGCTCGAACGCGCGTAGCCGCCCGCGGCGAAAGCGGCCGCGGCTTCGTGCCGGGTGAGGACGTGCAGCAGTCCGTGGCCCAAGAGCGCATCGTATAACGGCATGATCGCGCCGCCTGGATAGCCGAAAATCGTTTCGACGCCTTCATCGGCGAGAACGTCGAGAACGAGGCGTGCGCCGGTCGATCGGCCGGTTTCGAGCACTCTGAGCTCCCCTTTGCAAAAGCAAAAGCCCCTCGCCGGTTGGCGAGGGGCTTTCGCGTATATTTCGAGTTCCGTGTCCTACGCGATAGCTCTCCGTCGCCCAACCGATGGCTGGCGAATAAGGCTAACTACGATTTGGAGCACTGCGCGGAACATCTGAGGCAGTGTGTACCACGTGACGGCTGCGGAAGTCAAGCAGACAGCTGCGATCTGTGGCGCTTGACGCGAACTCCGGCGCCGTGTTACGTTGCCGCCTATGAACGGCCAGGCTCTGATTTCGGGCCTCCTCCTTAGCGGTACGCCTCCAGCGTAAACGCTCAGCGCCGTTTTGCCCTCTTCACGAGGTCCGTCGCCAAGCGACGGGCCTCGTTTCTTTTTCAAGGATCCGCGATGCACTCGATGCCTACTCACAAATACCGGCCGTTCGACGCAGAACCGCTCGCCGACCGTACCTGGCCCGGACGGCGTCTCGAGAAAGCGCCCGTCTGGGCTAGCGTCGATTTGCGCGACGGCAATCAGGCGCTGATCGAACCGATGGGGCCGAGCCGCAAGCGGCGCATGTTCGAGCTGCTGGTCCGTCTCGGGTTCAAAGAGATCGAGGTCGGTTTTCCGGCCGCCTCACAGACCGACTTCGACTTCGTCCGCGAACTGATCGAGGAACGCCTGATCCCGCCGGACGTGACGGTCGCGGTTTTGACGCAAGCGCGCGAAGAGCTGATCGATCGCACCTTCGAGGCGTTGCGCGGCTCTCAGCGCGCGATCGTGCACCTCTACAACTCCACCTCGACGCTCCAGCGGCGGGTGGTTTTCGGACTCGACCCCGCCGGCATCGTCGAGATCGCGGTGCGCGGAGCGCGCGCGATCGCCGCCCGCGCAGCCGAAATGCCGCAAACCACGGTGCGCTTCGAGTATTCTCCCGAGAGCTTTACGGCGACCGAGCCCGATTTCGCGGTCGAGATATGCGACGCGGTGCTCGACGTCTGGCAACCCTCGCCGGCGACGAAGGTCATCTTGAATTTGCCGGCCACCGTCGAGATGTCCACGCCCAACGTGTATGCCGATCAGATCGAGTGGTTCGGGCGCCGCGTGTCGCGCCGCGATTCGGTCGTCCTGTCGATCCATCCGCACAACGACCGCGGGACGGCCGTCGCTGCGGCGGAACTCGCGCTGCTCGCGGGCGCCGAACGCGTCGAAGGTACGCTGTTCGGCAACGGCGAGCGCACCGGTAACGTCGACCTCGTGACGTTGGCGTTGAATCTGTTTACGCAGGGCGTCGCTCCGGAACTCGACCTTTCCGACGTGCCGGCGATCGCCCGGGCTTTCGAATACTGCAATCGCCTGCCGGTTCATCCGCGTCATCCCTATGCGGGCGAACTCGTCTTCACCGCATTCTCCGGTTCGCACCAGGACGCGATCAAGAAAGGCTTCGCGGCGCGGGACTCGGCCGGCGAGTTGTGGGAAGTGCCGTACCTTCCGATCGATCCGCACGATATCGGGCGCAGCTACGAAGCCGTGGTGCGGATCAACAGCCAGTCGGGGAAGGGCGGCGTCGCCTACGTTCTCTTGAACGACTATGGGTACGACCTTCCGCGCGGGCTTCAAGTCGAGTTCGGCAAGAGGATTCAGGCGCTGAGCGAGGCCAGCGAGTCTGAAATCGCGTCGCCGGAGATCTGGGCGGCTTTCGTGAGCGAGTATCTCACGAGCAGCCGGCGCCTCGTCCTTTCCGAGCACCGCGCGAGCGTCGATTCCGGTGGACGAGTGAGCCTCGAGGCAACGCTCCGGCGCGATGGCGAGTTGCGTCCTTTACGGGGTCAAGGCAACGGTCCCATCGATGCGTTCGTCGACGCCCTAGGCCGCGAGACCGGGGTTGCGCTGGCGATCGCCGACTTCCACGAGCACGCACTTGGTTCGGGCGCCGACGCGGTTGCAATCGCTTACGTCGAACTCGACATCGCCGGCTTCAAACGCTTCGGCGTAGGCCGCAACGCCAATATCGTCACCGCATCGCTCGACGCGATCCTGTCCGCGCTCGAGCGTTCTGCCGCACTCCCGGAGGTCGAACATGCCGCACTCACTCTTCGATAAGATCTGGCAGGCCCACGTCGTCGAAGAGTTGCCGGGCGGCAACGCGCTGGTCTTCGTGGACCGGATCGTGGCTCACGAGATCACCACGCCGACCGGAGCGCTCGAGATCGAACGCAACTTCGGCGACCGTCTTTTCGATTCCAAGCGCATCGTCGCCATCTACGATCACGTCTCGCCGGCCAAGGACACCGAGACCGCGATTCAAGCCAAGGTCTTGCGCGATTGGTCCAAGCGTCACGGCATCGTGATGTACGATATCGGTCAAAACGGCATCTGTCACGTCGTGGCGCCCGAGCGCGGTTACGTCGAGCCAGGCATGACGCTGGCCTGCGGCGACAGTCACACCTGCACGCTCGGGGCCTTCGGCGCGTTCGCACTCGGAATCGGCACGACGGCGCAGGCGGGCGCGATGCTGGCCGGGTGTTTGATCTTGCAGCGACCCAAAACGCTTCGGATCGAATTGAGCGGCCGGCTCGCGCACGGCGCTACCGCGAAGGATCTGGCCCTGTACGTCATTTCGCAGATCGGATTCAAGGGCGCGACGAATCACGTCATTGAGTACGGCGGTTCGACCATCGACTCGCTCTCGATGGACGAGCGCATGACGCTGTGCAACATGGCCATCGAGTCCGGCGCCACCACGGGTCTGTGCGCGCCGGACGAAACGACCTACTCGTATCTGCGCGGTCGCGAGAACCAGCCATCCGGCGAAGAATTCGAGCGAAAGGTCGCGGCCTGGCGCGCGCTTCGCGCCGATCCCGGCGCGGGCTACGGCCGCGAGATCGTCCTCGAGGTAAGCGAGTTGCGGCCCATGGTAACGTGGGGCACGAATCCGGGTGAATCGGTGCCGCTCGACGGTACGGTGCCGGCCGGTGCGAGCGCGGCGAGCCTCGACTACATGGGCCTTACGGCCGGCACGCTGCTGCGTTCCCTCGAACTCGATCAAGCCTTCATCGGGTCGTGCACCAATTCGCGTCTCTCGGATTTGCGCGCCGCCGCCCACGTGCTGCGCGGACGCACGGTCAAGATTCCAACGATCGTCACGCCGGGATCGCAGGCCGTCAAGCGCGCCGCGGAACGCGAGGGTTTACACGACGTCTTTCAAGATGCCGGCGCGCTGTGGACGCACTCGACGTGCGGTCCGTGTCTCGGCATGTCGATGGGCGTGCTCGCGCCGGGCGCGCGCTGCATCTCGTCGACGAATCGCAACTTCCCCGGCCGCATGGGCGCCGGCGGCCGCGTGCATCTCGCCTCGCCGGCGGTCGTCGCGGCCAGCGCGCTGCTCGGCCGAATCGCGGGACCCGAGGAAGTGATGAATGTCACAGCGGAGGCGACGGCGCCATGATCATCGACGGATACGTCTTGCCGCTCGACCGCGCCGACATCGACACCGACCAAATCATCCCGGCCCATCTTTTGACCGGGATTGAGACGACGGGCCTCGGCCGCCATCTCTTTCGCGGCATGCCGGGCGGCCTCGAGCTTCTCGAAAGCGCGCATCCCAAGGCGAACGTCCTCGTGACCGGCGAAAACTTCGGGTGCGGGAGTTCGCGCGAACACGCGGCTTGGTCGCTCAAAGACCGGGGATTCCTGGCCGTCATCGCCCCCAGCTTCGCGCGAATCTTTCATGAGAACGCTTATAACAACGGGCTCGCGCCAATCGTGGTCGACCCGGCGCAGGTAGACGGCCTCTTGTCCGCAGAACGCCTGCACATCGACCTCGTCGACGAGACGATCGTTCACGCCGACGGTACGATACTGAAGTTTTCGCTGGACCCTTTGCGCAAGCAGTTTCTGCTCGAAGGCGGCTATATGGAGTTCATGGCAAAGCGCGTCGGAAAAGTTCGTACTTGGCTCGAGGCTCGCGCGTGACGAAAACCGTCGCGATCTTGCCCGGCGACGGCATCGGCGCCGAGGTGACCGTGGCGGCGACGCGAGTTCTTCTCGCGTTGCGTCCGGACGTCGAATACGCGCACGGCGAAGTCGGCGTCAAACCCCTCGAGCGCGATGGAACCGCGTACCCTCTCGCGACGCGCGAACTCTGCCGGCGCAGCGATGCGATTCTCTTCGGCGCCGTAGGCGATCCGCGCTACGACGCGGCACCCTCGGGAAAGCGTCCCGAGTTCGCGATCCTGCAAATTCGCAAAGACTTCGATCTGTTCGCGAACCTGCGTCCGGTGAAAACGATTCCCGGCTTGGAATCAGCTTCTTCGCTCAAACCTGAGTTGGCCCAGAACATCGACCTCGTCGTCGTGCGCGAGACGACCTCCGGTCTCTACTTTGGGAAACCCAAAGAGACGCGTCACATCGACGGCGTCGAAACGGCGACCGACACGCTCGTCTACCGGCGCCCCGAGATCGAACGCATCGCGCGCGTCGCCTTCGAGCTCGCCCGCAAGCGGCGGGGCCACGTCGCGTCGATCGACAAAGCCAACGTTCTGGAGAGCGGCAGACTCTGGCGCAAGGTCGTTACCGAGCTTCACGACAGCAGTTATTCCGACGTTTGGCTGACGCACGTTCTGGTGGACAACGCCGCGATGCAGCTGCTGCGCGACCCGCACAGCTTCGACGTGCTGCTCACCGAGAACACCTTCGGCGACATCCTGAGCGACGAGGCCGCAATGTTGACCGGATCGCTCGGCAACCTTCCCAGCGCCACCCTCGGAACGAAGGGCGACGAGCGCGCACGCTTTGGCTTGTACGAACCGATCGGCGGAAGCGCTCCCGATATCGCAGGCCTGGGCGTGGCCAATCCGATCGCCGCGATCTTGTCGGCAGCGCTGCTCTGCCGCTACAGCCTCGGCGACGAAACGAGCGCTCAACGCATCGAGAACGCCGTCGAGCGCACCGTTCGCGACGGAGCGCGCACGCGCGACCTCGTGCGCGAGGGTGAGCCCTTCTTGTCGACCGAGGCTTTTACCGAGCGTCTGCTCGCAGCACTGGCGGAAACGGGCGAAGCCTCGCCGGCGCTCTCGCTCGCGCGGTAGATTTCCCGGCCGGCCGGGAACGTGCTTGGGATGAACCGAACGATCGGCGCCGCCGCGCTGGCCCTCGTCTTGCTGGCGCGCGCCCCGTTCGCGCTGGCCTCCACGCCCGCGCAAAGCACGCTCACGGGACTCGACATCATCGAGCTCGAGATCGCTTGGACGACGCTGATGTCGCAGTATTACCGGCCGTTGACCGGCGTCCAGTTGCTCGAGGGCGCGCGGAGCGGGCTCATTGCCTACTTGAAAACGCGCGGGGTCAAGAATCCGGTCATCCCTTCCGCCCCTGCCAACATCGATCGCTGGCAGGCCGAGGATCGCGTGGTCAGCGACGTCGTCTTCGCCGTCCGTCACTACCAAAAAGCGATCCGCAGCACCGACCTGATCGATGCAGCCGTCGCGGGCGAGCTGGCGTCGACGCACGATCCGTACACCGTGCTCTTCAAGCCGGAAGCCTATCACAGCTTCGTCAAGTCTCTCGACGGGTCGAAGTTCGGCGGAATCGGCGTTCAGCTCGCGCTCGACGGCGCGGGCGGGGCGGTGCGCATTGCGCAAGTCTTCCCCGCGAGTCCGGCCGAGAAAGCGGGGCTCGACGAGGGAGATCTGATCGCGAGCATCGACGGCAAGCCGGCCGCCGGCCTTTCAAGCGACGCGCTGCGCGCGCTGCTGCGCGGTGCGCCGGGTAGCGCAGTGAAACTTGGGATCGTGCGCGACGGCAAGGAACTGCCTCAGTCGGTGCAAGTCGTTCGAGCGCAAGTCGTGGCGCCCGACGTGACGGGACGCCTCTTACCGGGCGACATCGGCTACGTCCGCCTGACGAGTTTCGGCGCGCAAGTCGGCAGCGAACTGGACGCCGTATTGGCGCGTCTCGGGGCACGCGGCGCACGCGCCTACGTGCTCGATCTGCGCGACAACGGCGGCGGTTATCGCGACGGCGCGATCCAGGTCGCTTCACACTTCATCGCGGCGGGAACGATCGTCTCGACGCAAGAGCGGCGCGGCCCCCCGACGGTCTACAAAGCGCTGAAGACGCCGACGATCGGGGCACCCCTCGCCGTGCTCGTCAACGGCGACACGGCTTCGGCTTCGGAGATCGTCGCCGGCGCGATCCAGGACTCGCACGCGGGAACCATCGTCGGCGTGCGCACCTTCGGGAAGGGACTCGTCCAGGAAGCTTTCCCGTTGCCCGACGGAGCCGGTATGAAGCTGACGGTCGCGCGCTACTTTACGCCGAGCGGCCGGAACATCGATGGCGTGGGCATTACGCCCGACGTCGTTCTTGCCCAACCAACGAACGCGCGAACGGGGCAACCCGGAAACGACCCGCAACTCGACCGGGCGCTGCAGATTCTGCAAGCGACGTAGGCGCCGCGGTCTCGCGACGCTCTCGATCTATTTTTCGACGTAAGCCTTAAAGTTGAATTGCCGGGCGTCGTTGTACGCGGTCCCGGTCATCTTACCGTTTTCGAAGGTTCCGTCGACCTGGATCCCGCCCTCCATCCCGAACCTCAGGTGAAGCTTCGTGCCTTGCAGCGTCCCGGTCACGGTAACGACGTGCGCTTGTTTGGGCGAATAACTGATCGAGTTCGGGGTGTAGTTGCCGGAGATGTTGCCTTGCGGGTTGATCGAGATGTTAAGCGTACCTGAGTAGGGCGCCACGGCGCTGCCGGCTTTCGCGGCGACGAGCGTCGCCTGCAGCGTGAGATTCTGAGTGGTCGTCGCAGCGCTGCCCCCGAGAGTCGCGAGCGAGAACGCCATCGACCCGAACAGGAAGGCAGCTGGAAAGCGGAGCTTCGCGTTCACGGAACCTCCAAAGCCGGCACAACGCCGAGCCGTGAACGCTTCGCCGGTCGCACCGACGGTTACTATCAGATCGGCGTCCGCTGGCTCACGTTGCGCGCGCGATGCCCAGCCTCGAATAGCGTCAACCAAAGGTAGGCACTTGAGACCCCAAATTGGGGCCAGTAGCCCGGCGGCACACTATTTTGTGCCATAGCGCGTCTCGTGATGCTCTCCGTCCACGCTTTCTTGGCCAGCGCTTCATTTCGAAGCGCTAATTCTGACATGCCCAGGTACAGCGAGGCGTCGGAGCCGTTGGGGAAAAGTTGAAGACACTTTTCAAAAAATGCCTTCGCCGCCGAATAACGACCCTCGCTTCCTGCGAGCAACCCGGCGACGAGGAAATCGTAGTACCCGGAATCCGTCAGATGCGGGTCCTCGCCGACCTTCCACTGAGTATACTGAAGGTGAAACCAAGCGAACCCCTTCGCAAAGTTCCCGGTCGCAATGAGTCGCAGCCCAGGATTCGGCACGGCCACAGTCGGGTCGTCGAATGGGTTCGCGGGGTGTGCCGTGTGTTGATCCGCGATGGCAGCGCGCCAGAGCGACTCGCCACTCGCAACCTTACCACGAGAAATGTCCTCGACACCGAATTTTAGCTCCGCGTCGATAACTGAGTCGAACGCAAGCTTTGCTCTGACGTTCTTCCCCGAGTCATAGTTCAAAAGTACAAGACGCCGCGTGACGGGGAGACACTTGCGTGTCAGGGCTGCCGGTTCAACAGCATATTCTTGGAAGTCATCAGACGCTGTAACAATCTTGACGAGGCGAGTCTCGCATCCGATTGCAGCTACAATCGAATGAGTTGGAGGCTTGCTATGCCACCCCAAGGCCAGAATCGCAGCGGCAACGATCATACCAATCTCGCGATTTTAACTACCCTCAGATCGGCGTCCGCAAACCGTGCGCCGGCGGGATGCGGAAGCGGCGAGCGCTGTGGTCGCGCGTCACTCTCTGGTCGAGCTAACGCTGCCACAGAATCTCGTGGGCTTCGAGCGGGATCGAAGCCTCATCGTTGTTCGGAATCACACGCGGCGTAAAGGCGTCCGGAGGCTTGTCCTCAGGCAGGCGCGCGACATAGACGAAGGCCGCATGGTCGATCGGAACCGAGCGCTCCATGAGGATGCGCTCGGGACGATCTCCCTCGCCGCCGGCCGAGTACAACTCGACGCGGACCGCGCTGGGCTCGATCGCGCCGAGCGACACGACGATGCGATATTCGAATCCGTCGCCCGATCGCTCGACATGCGGCACGCCGAATGCGATATCGCCCCAGTGCTTTTCGAGCGTGGAATGCCAACGATCCAGCTCCCAGCCGGCGCGGCAGCGGTCCGCGAGCCGCCGGCGGAAGTTGCGGGCAGCCGGGAGGTAGTACGTGTCGACGTAGTCGCGCACCATGCGCGATGCCGAAAACTGCGGCGAAAGCGTCGCCATACTGCAACGCATCTTCTCGATCCAGGCTTCGGGCCTATTTCTCGCGTCGCGCTTGTAGAAGAGCGGGATGACTTCGCGTTCGAGCAGGTCGTAGAGCGCGCGAGCTTCGTGCGCGTCCAAGTCGGGGTCGGGACCGCCGTGCTCGAGACCCTCGCCGAGCGCCCATCCGACGTCAGGCCGGTACGCTTCCGCCCACCAGCCGTCGAGGACCGAGAGATTCAAACCGCCGTTGACGAGGACTTTCATCCCGCTCGTTCCGCTGGCTTCCCAGGGCCTGCGCGGCGTGTTGAGCCAGACGTCGACGCCTTGCACGAACTCGGCTGCGACGTTGAGATCGTAATCGCTCACGAACACGACGCGGTGATTGATGTCGGGCCGCTCCGAGAAAGCGAACCACTCGCGGATCATCGCCTTCCCCTGCTCGTCGCGCGGGTGCGCTTTTCCCGCGACGACGATTTGAATCGGACGCTCGGCGTCGAGGATCATGCGCACGAGCCGCTCTTCGTCCGCAAGCAACAGCGTGGGGCGCTTGTACTCCGTAAAGCGCCGCGCGAACCCGAGCGTCAAGATTTCGTCATCGAGCACGCGCCCCGCTTGCTCGATGCGCTCGGCCGGCGCGCCGGCCGCCAAAGCTTGGCGGGTCAGACGCGTCCGAACGCGCTCGATCAGGTGCGCTCGATTTTCGCCGCGCATCTCCCACACGGCGGCGTGCTCGATTCCGGGCAACGGCGCGACCAAGTTCATCAGTAAGCCGCGCGACGGATCGTCCTTCCCCGCTTCGGTCCAGAGCGGACCCGCGGCCGTTGAATCCCAACTCGGCAAGTGCGCGCCGTTCGTAACGCAACCGACCGGGATCTCGGACTGCGGCCAGCGCGGGAAGAGCGCCGAGAAGAGCGGGCGGCTCACCCTCGAGTGCAAACGGCTGACGCCGTTGACGTATCCGCTGCCGCGAATGGCGAGATAGGCCATGTTGAAGGGATCGTCCGGCGACGCGTCCGGCTCGCGACCCAGCGACAGCAACTCATCGACGCCGACCCGCAGTTCGGATAAGTGCCGCCCGAGATAACGCGTAACGAGAGCGGGATCGTACCGGTCGAACGCGGCGGTGACCGGCGTGTGCGTCGTGAAGATCGTTCCGGCACGAGCCACCGGTAGCGCGACCGAAAACGGTACGCCGTTGTCGTCAACGATCCCGCGCGCGCGTTCGAGAACCGCAAGCGCGGCGTGTCCCTCGTTGAGGTGGAGCACGTCCGGATCGAGGCGCAACGCGCGGATCAGGCGCCAACCGCCGACGCCGAGGATGTACTCCTGCTCCCAGCGGACCTCGGGGTCGCCGTTGTAGAGCTGCGAGGTGATGCCGCGATCGAGTGCGCTGTTCGCCGGATCGTTGCTGTCCAGCAGGTAGAGCGCAACCCTTCCGATTCGCGCGATCCAGGCGCGCAGGTAGACGGTGCGTCCGGGAAACTCCAGCGGAATGCGCAACAGCCCTCCTGCGAGGTCCCGCGCGCGTTCGATCGGCATCTCGCTCGGATCGTTGGCGGGATACAACTCGTGCTGCGTTCCGCCGGCGTCGAGCGCTTGCCGGAAATAACCCTCTTGGTACAGCAAACCGACACCGACGACCGGTACGCCGAGATCGCTCGAGGCCTTGAGCAGATCGCCCGCCAGAACGCCGAGGCCGCCCGAATAGATCGGAAGAGCTTCGCTCAAGCCGAACTCCATGCTGAAGTAGGCAGCCAACCGCAAGGGCGTTTGCGCGCGCTCGTTTTGAAACCACATCGGATCGCTAAGGCGGCGCTCGCGGTCGTGAATTGAGTCCTGGACGAGCGCGACGAAATCGCCGTCGTTCGCGAGGCGCTCGAATTCAAGGTCGCTACAGGATGTGATGACCGCCCAAGGATTGCGTGAGGCGGCCCACAGATCCGGATCGATCCGCCTCCAGATCCGTTCGGCCCGGTGAGCGGATGACCAGCGCAGGTCGAGAGCGAGTTCGTCGAGGCCCGCGAGCGCCCGGGGAAGGCGCGACTCGTGGGGACGGCGGTTCGGCATGGTACTCCTATAGGACAGGCCGGCGCTACACCGGCGGCCGGCGGGACTCTAAGCTTGCCCTAAGGTGTATCGCAGGGCGGATGCCCGCAATTGCACATCGAGCCGCCTTCTTCCGTTTCCTCGGCCGCGGCACAGGAGTCGCTGCAGTAGGCTTCGGCCGGATCGGAATCCATCAAGTCGGCGGTCACCATGCACTCGCACATGTCGTGCCCGCACTCCATCTTTTCCGAGTTCATCGTTCTCAGACTCCCCTAAAGCAGCGGGCGTATGATGGCGCCATGAAACGACTCGTCGCAATCCTTTCCCTCGGTTTATTGCTCTCCCCGTCCCTCGCCTTCGCTCAGGAATCTCCGGCGCAGCCGGCGCCTGCGCGAACCACCCCGAACGCGCAGATGCGCGCCCTCATGGAGCAGGCCCGCACGCAGATGGTGCAGATCCACGCGCAGGCTCGTAACCAGATGCTCGGCTCGCTGAGCCCCGCACACCGCACCGCAGTCGCCAACGTCATCGGACAATTGGCGATCGCTCAAAACCCGAATCCCGCCTTAGCAGCGCGCCAGATCGATGCCGTCCTCACTCAAGCGGAAGGCCAGTCGATCTTGCGGACCCACGCAGCTGCGAAGGCGCAAATGCTCACGCTCCGCACGCAGATGCGCGCTCAATTCGAGAGCTCGCTGACGGCCGACCAGCGCGCTCAGATGGAGGCTCACCGCGCGCAATTCGCACAACAGCACCCCGGCGGCATGAACGCACGTCCCTCGAGCACCGATCCCGGAACGATCTTGCTCCGCTCCCTGTCGCCGGCCGGCGCAGGCCAATGGATGCACGGCGGACGGGGTGGTCCCGGACCCTCACCAGCATAAAGCTCGGCCATACGGCCCAGGCTTGAGAACGCCGTCTCCGGCGGGTACGCTGGAGGCGATGTTCTTTCATTTCACCGTTCGGGCGGCCGTGACGACGGTCGCCTGTGCCGGTGTCCTTTCGTGTGTTTCCGCGCAGCCGGCCGGACCGGATGCACCACCCGGTTTTCGAGTGGAAACAATCGCGCACGTGCGCCTCGCGCGCGAACTGCTAGCGGCGCCGGACGGCGACCTGATCGTCGGCACCGGCGGCAGCAGGGTCTTCGTGATCCGCGACGCCGAGGGTACGCCATCGCCGGCCGAACTTCTGGTCGACGTCGGCGATGCGCAGGCGGCGGGCGTTGCGCTCGGGCCGGGCGCGCTGTACGTCGGCAGTCAGTTCGCCGTCTGGCGCGTCCCTTACGAGCCCGGCGCGCTCGGGGCGCAGCGACCCGTCAAAATCGAGAGCGTCCGGCCCGGCGGTTCGGGTGCCCATACCACCACCTCGGTCGCGGTCGCGGCGGGGCATCTCTTCTACAGCGTCGGTTCATCCTGCAATGCGTGCACCGAAAGCGATCCGACGCGCGCGAGCATCTTCGAAGCCGAACTCGACGGACGCGACCCGCACGTCGTCGCCAAGCACATCCGCAATGCGATCGCGCTCGCGGTCCAGCCCGGAACGGAGGCGGTCTGGGCGGGTGTCGCAGGGCAAGACGAACTCGAGCACGGCCATCCCTACGAGATCTTCGATCCGTTCACGGCCTACGCCGGCACGCCCGACTACGGCTGGCCGATCTGTTACGAAAACCGGCGCCCCGTTCACGCCGGCGACGACTGCTCGCAGGTCGTGGTATCGCGCGTGGTCTTTCCTGCCTACGACACGCCGATCGGTGCGGTCTTCTACCCGCTGCACGAAAGCGGACGATATGCGTTTCCGCCCGAGTACGCCGGCGGAGCCTTTGTCGCGCTGCACGGCTCGTGGCATCCGCCGCCCGTCCCGCCCCGCGTCGCCTTCGTCCCGTTCCGCGACGGCGAACCCGAGAGGGCAGTCGATTGGAACGATCCGAACGTTCAGTGGCGGGAGTTCTTGAGCGGCTTTCAGGGCAGCTTCGGGCGGCGCATCGGACGCCCGACCGGCATCGCGGTCGGTTCGCAGGGCAGTTTATTCGTCGCTGACGACCAAGCGGGGGTCGTTTATCGGGTTCGCCCATCCCGCTGACGAAGAGTGGGTCGTGAGTGATAAACTGACCTACGGCTCGTACTTGAAAATCGACGAGCTTCTTTCAATCCAGCATCCGCTGAGCGATCCACCTCACCACGATGAGATGCTCTTTATCGTCATCCATCAAGTGTACGAGCTGTGGTTCAAGTTGCTGTTGCACGAGATCGAAGCGGCGATGCGTTTCCTCGCCTCCGACGACCTGCTCAAAGTTCAGAAAAACTTCCGGCGCATCCATGCGATCCAGCAAGTGCTGGAGCATCAAATCGACGTTCTGGAAACGATGACGCCGCAAGAGTTCAACGCGTTTCGCGACGGACTCGATCCCGCCAGCGGGTTCCAATCGGCGCAGTTTCGTGAAATCGAGTTTCTTTGCGGCGCGCAAAGGACCGGGTATCTGCGTTTTCTCGAACCGACCGGCCGCGAGCGCGAGGAATTGGAACGCCGGCTCGCTTCGCCAACGTTGCACGACGCACTCCTCGAGTTGTTGGCCAAGCGCGGCTACCGCGTCGAGCCGCACGACGCGCTGATCGAAAGCCTCAAGACGATCTACGACGACGCCGAGAAGCGCTACGACCTCTACCTCTTGCTCGAAGACTTCATCGAGTTCGACGAGCGCTTCTTACTCTGGCGTGGACGCCACGTCCGGATGGTCGAACGCATGATCGGCCTCAAACCCGGCACCGGCGGTTCGCTCGGCGTCGCCTATTTGGAGAAGACGCTGTCCAAGAAGTTCTTTCCCGAGCTTTGGGAGGTGCGCACGCACCTCGGCACCGCGCGCCCTTACGGCGTTCTCTCCGAAGCCGCGAGCACTCCGGCCGAGCGAGGAGATTCGTCGACGGCGTAACCGCGCTCGCGGCAGGCGCGCCGCGCCGCTTCGCGACGGGGCGCCCACTCGTTCGAGTACGTCCGGACGTTCGCCGTCGCCAAGAACAACGGTTCGTCGCACTCGATCAAAAGTTTTTGCGCGAGGAGTTTATCGTAGACCGGCGTCGCGCCGAGAACCTGTAAGCAAAAGAGCGCATCCGGCGCCCGAATGTTGTAAGAATCGTACGGAACGATCGTATAACGCATGCCGCTTGCGCTTTCGACCGTAAAACGCCGCCGGGCGAGCCACGTGCGCCGCTGCCGCGACGTCAGTTTCGAGAGGAACAGCTCGCGGGCCCGAGCCTCGGCCTCCGCCCCGAAGGTGCGGCGTCCACAAAGACCCTGTCCCAGTCGTGGAAGGGCGACGTTAACGACGTACCACCCGCCGGCCAAGATCGCCGCGCTCGCAGCGAGACAGCCGAGAAAAGCCAGCAGGTCGACGAAAACCGGCAACTAGCCGCCTGCGAACCGGTGCGAAACGACTACTTCGCTCGCTTGCGGATCGAAGGTGGTGAGGATGCGACCCGGCTGCGTCGAGACGTCGAAAGCGACGAAGTTGCGCTCCATCAAGTCTCTGAAGCGCGCTGCCACTTCGGCGACCGCCGCAGGGTCGCTCGGATCGAAGCAAAGGCGCGTGTCGCCGGTGCTGTCGAGAATGCGTATCACGTGCATCGGACGGGAACCGCTTGTCTCCACGAAACGCTCCTATCTCAAAGAAGGATGCTCGTGCTTTTCCCGTTTTCCCGGACTTTTCCGCGACCCGCTCTCACAATCGACCTAGACTTCGTCCGAGCGAAAACGTCAGCTCGCCTGGACCGCCGTACAAGAACGCTGACGAGGGCGGCGGAACGCTTCCAAACAGATTCCGCACGCCGAGCTGGGCGTTGAATAGCTTCCCGACCGGCATTCCCACGCCGACGTCGGTGAGCGTGGTGGCGCTTGGCCCCAGGCCGTTGTTAGCTCCGTAGTAGGACGTGCCGAGGTGGAGCGTCAGGCCGTCCTTGCGCTGGTAGGCGACTTCCACGCGGCCGCTCGTGTACGGCAGGCCCGCAAACTGCGCGCTGCCGGATGCTACATCGGCGGTCGAGGCGTATCGCCAATACGGCTGGGCGCTGCCGTACGCGTACGAACGCAGGACGCTGGCATACGCCCCGACGCTAAAACCGGTCGTGCCGGCTGCGTGAGAAAGGCCGAAGTTCAGGCCGGTGCTGCGCGCGTTGCTCAAGCTTGCGTAGCGGTTGGTCTGATCGATGCGAAACGCGTCGACCGAAAGGACGTCGAGCGACGTGAGCCGCGCACCCGCAGAGAGGTGATACGCAAAGGCCGTCTCGGGAGCGCTCGACGCCGCTGGGCGGGCGGGATTCCAGCCCGCAAAAGGCTGCGTCGCATACGCACTTCCGGCTGAAGCCTGCAGCGTAAGCCCAGCGGTCGCGCGGTACGCGAGGCCGAACTGCGGATCGCTCCGTCCAGGTAGCGAGCTGCCGCTCGACAAAACGTCGGCGACGCTGAAGCGTAACGACTTGGTCAGTGGCGCTTCGCCGCGCAGCAGCAGACTCGAGGTCGTTTGCGTTTGCGAAAGCGTTCCCAGCGCGGCCGTCTCCGTGCTGCGGTCGTACGCAACCGAAATCAATTCGCCGGCGACCGGCAGGTCGTAAGCGAACTGATCGCCGCGAATTCGGTCGTCGCCGAGCGAACTGCCGTAGGTGCGCAGGCGAACGGTTCCGCCCTCGACCGAAGTGCTCACGCCGAGGGCATAGGCCGGAGCATTGATCGCCGGCAGACCCGCGCTTGCATCCGCGCTCGTTTGCGAGCCGTATACCCCCAGATCGACGGTCGTCGCAGGCGAAACGTCGTAGGCCGCCTTGAGCGTCTGAGCGCGATTGTCGCCACTCCCGGTGATCGCCTCGAACGAATAGCCGAGCGGTCCCGCGCTGTGACCGTAGCGCAGCATCTGGAAGCTTCCGAAGTTCGAATCGTAACCGGCGCCAAGCGTGAGGTCTTGCGTGGCCCCGATCGGCGCGGTCTGATAGTTGACCGTTCCGCCGATCGCACTGCGCAATGAAATTCCGTCGGCCCCCAAGGCGCCCGGCGCGACGGCAATCGAATCGAGCGCGAGCGCGTTTCGCGCGCGCAAAGCGGCTTGGCTGCCGCCGCCGGCGAGCGGAATCCCGTCGAGCGCGAAACGGGCATCTTGCGGATCGGTGCCGTCGAGCGAAACTCCACCGGCGAGCGGTGAGACGCTCGGCACGAGCGTGACCCCGCTAACCGATGCGAGCTGATGCGCGACGTTGGGGTCGTCGTTTGCAATCGATTGCATCTCGATCGTTGAACCGGCCGGAGCCCGCAGCGTCGAGAAACTGAGACGGACCAAACGCAACGCCAGGACCTTCCAACCCGTCGCAGTCACCGCGGAGCTGACGTCCACGGTACGTTCGAGCGGATCGTAACCGGCGCGCTCGACTCGCAGCGAATACGTTCCCAAAGGCAGCGCCTGTAGCGCGACGTATCCCGAAGGACCGGTGTCCGCTTCGCGTATCGCAGGTCCGCTGGCGACGACGTGCGCGCCGGCGAGCGGCTTGCCCGCAGCGTCTCGCACGATCGCCGCGATCGCGCCCGGTCCGATGCCCGCGATTTCCGCCCGAGCCGGCACAACGCCGGCACCAAGCGACGCGGCCGTCAACAGTAGCGCAAATGCGAGGATGCGAAAACTCAACCTCCTCCGTTACGGCGCCGGTACGAGACGGTCATTTTCTGTGAGGGCACCGCGCCCTATTGGTTTGTGTCGCCCCTGCTTATCGAGATGAGGTTGAACTCTCCGGTAAGGGCCCAGCCGATCGCGATCCCCGCGCCGAGCGCCAAGACGATCGTCAGGGGTAAGACTTTGCGCCAACCGTATTCCTTCGCGAACGATTGCGCCATGACGCCGCCCATGACTGCCGCGAGCACGATGCCGGTCGCGTAACAGAGTTCCGAACTCACGTGCGTGCCGTCACGAGTGTAACGACCGTCCGCAGCCCGTCGCGACCTTCCCGGTCGGTTGTCCGAGCGGCACGGCGACCTCCAATTGGATCGTGCGCGGCGGTCCGAACCGGTCGATCGTCGAGAGGTACTGTTGATGCGTTAGATTGTCGGCCGTCAAAACCAGCGCCGGTCCCGAGAGGAGCGCAGCGCGCGCGGTCGCGCCGAACAGCAATGCCGCACCGAGCGGTTGCTGCTCGAGGCTGTCGGCGTAGGTTTGACCGACATACGATCCTTGCAGCGAAAACGAGAACGGTCCGTTTCCCGCTCCGTCGACGGTCAATCCGGCAGAGTTGTCGGGAACGTAGGACAACTGCTTTCCCGGAGTCTCGCCGGGTCCGTTTACGATGCGCGCGTTTTGCGCGTTCCCCCACACGCTGAGACGCGTGCACGCCCCGAGGCGCTCGGTGTAAGTGAGCGTCTCTCCGTTCGATTGCGTTTTCTCGATGTTCTCACGTTTCATCAGGTTGGGACCGATGCTCACGAAGTCGATCGCGTCGTTGACTTGCGTTTGAAAGACGTCGAAGGCGAGCCGTCCACGCGAGCCCGCGAGAAAGTCGAGACCGGCGTCGTCCGTCGTGCTGCGCTCGGGAACGAGGAAGGGGTTCGGCAACATGGCGACCGCGCCGATGTTGAAGCCGCGGACGAGCTCGTTGAGATACGGCGTTCGAAAACCGCCGCCGCTTGAAAGACGCGCCGACAACACCGGCGAGATGTCGTAGCGTAAGGCGGCGCGAGGTGAGATCGCGCCCTCCTGATAGCCCGGAATGCTGGTCGTGTTGGTCGTGCCTGACGATACTGTGATCAAGGTGAGATCGTTGTACGTCGAGAGATCGCCGCGCGCGCCCGCAATCAGCTCGAAATGCCGGAGCCTGACAGTCGCTTGCAAACCTGCCGCTTGCGCGATCTGCGTGCCGAAACCGTCCGCTTGCAGCGCACCGGTCGGACCCTGCTGCTGGCTGTAGCCGCCGATGTAACGTTGCTCGAACAGGACGTCGAGCGCCGTCGTCGAGGAGAGCGGCGCTTCGAGAGCCGCCGCGTACCCCTCCTCGTGGGTCGGAACGTTTTGCACGTAGCGCAACTGGCCTGGATGGGTGGGGAAGAGATCGTCGATGTTGACGATGTTGACGCTGCGGTCGTAGAACCAGAACTTCACGAGATCGGCGCCGACGAGACGAGTGGCGATGACGCCGTCCTGGTCGAGGTTCCGGTTGAAGGTGTAGTTGGTGCGGCCCTCATCTTGGAAATCCCAAGCGAAGAGCGTGCTCGCTTCGACACTGGTAAGACCGTCGTCGTAGCGAAGTTTGAAATTCGTCGACGAGCTCGAGCCGATCGAGGCGTGGTCGATCGGCGCGGCGTACGCAGGCGGTAGTGCGAAATAGCTCATCCCGGTGCCGACCGTCGAGGCTGAGGCAGCGAAGTTCGCACCGACCGGGACGCTGACTTGCGCGCCGTCGTCGTAACTCGCGTTGGTGCCCGCGGCCAGCGCACCCCGCGCTTCGACGAGCCCCGAGCCGACTCGCGGCGCGAAGGTCTTTATGTCCAGAACGCCGCCCACCGCGCCTGAGCCGTACAGCGCCGAACCCGCGCCGCGCAGCAGTTCGGCGCTTTGCAGCGTTTGCACCGGATATGCTAGCCAGTCGATCTGTCCGCCGAACCCGTCTTGGGCAGGCAGACCGTCGACGAAGACGGCGCCGAGGTCGGTACCGGCCCCCAAGTACGAGACGCGCAACTGACCGTAGTTGGTAAAAGCGCTGTTGCTTCGATTTCGATCGAAGCCGGGCAGCTGCCGCAACAGGCCGTCGGTGAAAAGCGAGGGCGACAGTACGATGGCGCTGCGGTCGAGCAGCGATGCCGCAAGGGGAAGCTCGTGCAAACTGCTTTGCGATCCCGTCGCCACCGACACGCTGCCGACGACCGTCAGAGCTCTCGTGAGCGTGACCGTTCCCCGCGAGTCGCGGAGATCGACGTGCTGCGCGACGAAGCCGTCCGCCGAGATTTGAGCTTCGACCGGTACGAAGTTCGCGCGGGCCTCGGCTCTTCCGGAAACGTCGCTCTTTTCGACATCGTGATTGCCGTGCTGGTCGACGAAGTCGACGCTCGCCGCGACGACCGGCTTACCGAACTCATCGACGATCGTCAGCGGATTTACTGCGGTCCCGAAGAGGACGGCGACGGCGAGCAACAATGCCGGCATGTGACGACGCTCTTTGCAGACGAACGTAGCCACCTCCCTTCTTTGGATGCGAAGGACGGTTCGCAGTCACAGAGAACTGCGCACGAAGCTGGGAAAAAGCGAGGGTTCATGCCGGCTCGCGGCTCAACGTGCGCTCGAATCACTGTCTTCGTGTCAATTAGCGTCGCAGCGTGGTTCGGGGGTCCGCACTACGCGTCTGCCGACGGCACCGCGTGGTTCAGCGGAGCCCAGACCGACTCGGGTCGCATTGAGTACGCGCAAAGCTGCTCCGTCTGCCACGGGACGACGTTGCAAAACGGCGGCGCACCCGCCCTGGCAGGCCGTTCGTTCTATCAACGCTGGAACGGTAGGTCGCTCGAGACCTTCTACAGCTACGTTCAACAGAACATGCCGCTCGGCAAAGGCGGCACGTTGACCGGCCAGCAGTACGCCGACCTCGTGGCGTTCGTGTTGTCGCGAAATGGATTGCCGAGTGGTACCGAGACGTTCACCCCGGAGTCGCCGATGGAGCGCACGCTCGTGCTCAGCGCCTCGACGAAGGCCGGCGCGCCGCTCGCACCCGTTGCGATTCGGATCGGTACCTTGTATGGGAAGGTCCGCGAACCGGGCAGTGCCGGACCGACGCAAGCGGAACTCGACGACAGCGACAACTCCGCGAACTGGCTGATGTACAACAAAGGTTACAGCGGTCAGCGCTTTTCGTCGCTCGAGCAAATCAACACCGGCAACGCGGCGACGCTGCGACCCGTCTGCATGTTTCAATTGGGCGAGATCGGCACGTTCTCGAGCGGTCCCGTCGAGTACGACGGCGTGCTCTACGTTACGACGCACCTCGGAACGTACGCGATCGACGCGACGACGTGCCGCAAGCGCTGGAGCCACCACCATCCGGCGCAGGGTCCGGAAATGAATGCGACCAACAAAGGCGTCGCGATCGCCGCAGGACGCATCTTTCGCGGGACGCAGGACGGGTTTCTCTACGCGCTCGACGCAAAGACGGGCATTCAGCTCTGGGAACGACAAGTCGCGGATTGGAGCATAGGCGAGGGGATCGGTGCCGCACCTATCGTGTGGAACGGTCTCGTTTACGTCGCCAAGGCGGGAGGCGACTGGGGCATCCACGGCCGCCTGATGGCTTTCAGGGTCGCAGATGGGGGTCTCGCTTGGAGCTTCGATCTCGTTCGATCGGATGCGGTGTCCTGGCGCGATCCTGAGTCGCGCCGTCACGGTGGCGGAGCCTCGTGGGTAACCTATCAACTCGATACCAAGACGGGAACCATCTTCGTGCCGGTCGGAAATCCGGGACCCGACTTCGATCCGGCGATTCGGCCCGGCGCGAACCTCTATACGGATTCCGTCGTCGCGATCGACGCGCGCGCCGGAACGCTGAAGTGGTGGTACCAAATGGTCCCGAACGATTTCCACGACTGGGATACGACCGACGTCAGCCTCTTCGAGAACGGCGGCCGGCGTTTGGTCGCGGCCACCGGCAAGCAAGGCGTGCTCTACGTACTCGATCGGGACGACGGGAAACTCGTCTTCAAGCTGCCGGTGACGACGCTGCTCAACCAGAACGTTCCACTCACGCCGGCAGGCGTACGCGCCTGTCCGGTCGCCGGCGTGCAATGGAACGGACCGGCGTACAGTCCGCTCACGGGCTTGCTCTACGTGAATGCAATCGACTGGTGCGCCGTGTACAAGCAAGGCCCAAGGCCGACTTGGGTCGCGACCGTGCCGTACACCGGCCTCGCGAACGGATTCGGCACGAACGACCCGATCTCGATGTGGTCGGGCTGGATCAACGCCGTCGACCCAAGCAATGGGACGATGGCGTGGCGGCTCAAGCGCCCGACACCGATGTACGCAGCCTTGACGCCCACCGCCGGGAACGTCCTATTCACGGGCGACCTCGACGGGAATCTTCTCGCGCTCGACGCGCGCAGCGGTGCGACGCTCTACGCTTTCAACACCGGCGGTCCGCTCTCGGGCGGCGTCATCACCTATGACGAAGGCGGCAAACAATACGTCGCGGCCGCCAGTGGCAACAGCGGCGGTTCGATTCCGCTGACGGGAAGTCCGACGGTCGTCGTCTTCTCGCTGTAGACCGTCAACGAAATCTCATTCCAAGCGAAAACGTCCGCGGCGGCGCATAGTGATTTCCTTGCGCGTTCAGGAGGGTCACGAAGTAGCGGTCGTTGAGCAGGTTCGAAATGCCGAGCGTCAGCGCGGCATTGGGAGCGATTCCGATGCCCTTCTCCAGATTGAATGTCGTATGCGGCGTTTTCTTACAGTTCCCGGGCGTATTCTGAGGGCAGGCTTCGGACGATAGGCCGCTGCCGTACTCTCCGTCGGCCGAGAACCAGCCCCCGCGCCGGTCGTTCAGCAGTACGCCTCCGGCCATGGTCCAATTCTGCTCGTGATCGGCCGGAGTGTAGCCCGCCGGCGCGCCGAAGCACGGCGCGAGCAGTTGCGTTTCGCAGCCGCTGTTGAGCGAAACGACATGCGCCACCGAGAAGTACGCTCGCCCATTTCGCGGCAGTGGTTGGGCGTAGCTCAGCGCTTCTTGCGACAACCGGCCGAGTTCGTAGTTGATGTCTTGATGGAGGAGCGTAACCCCCACCTGAGTATCGTCGATGAGGTCGTTTGCGTTCTTTTGCCAAACGCGGAAGCCGAGATCACCGGCACCCAGCGGAAGGTGGCCGCCCAGTTCGAGTTGCGTGTCGCGCTCGGGTTTCAGGTCGAACTGCGCTTCTTGCGGCTGCAAGGGGAGATCGAGCAGAAACGCCGCCGATGGGCTCACGTTCTCCAGCGAAAACGGTTCGAAAAAGCGCCCGACGTAGGCGTAAAGGTTGGCCCGGCTTCCGAAGAACCGCGTTATCTTGAGACGCGGGCTGAAAGCGCCGAATCCTTGCGCGAACTCGCTCGACCTTATCGTGAAAAAGTCGTAGCGCAGGCCGTAGTCGGCCTCCCACAGATCGCTCATGCGCCAACTATCTTGAACGTAGGACTGGTAGGTGTTTCCGAGATTCGGGACGTCGTCGACAACGGTCGTCGGAACGCCGGGCGTATTCGGCGTTTGGATCGGAGCGAGGTAGTTGTCCGGCTGGAGCGTGATCGCGTAATATTTCAGGATTCGTGCCAGGTCGTACGAGACGCCCGCGGCGAGCGAATGACGGCCCAGACTCTGGCTGTAATCCGCCTGCACGATATAGTCGAGCGCGGTCCGCGTGTCGGCCAGCGAATAGCCGCACATCGTGGGGAAGGCGGCCGGATTCTGCGGGGCCACGCGCAAGGCGTCGGCGCAATCGGTCGCTCGGCCACCGTTGCCAAACGGCGGAGGGGCTAAGTTGAGCGCCTCACCGTACGTGAAATCGTTCGCACGATCGCCGAAGTCCTCGATGCGCGAGGCCGCGTAAGCCGGTCCGAACGTTACGACGCCCGTGTCGCCGATTGCGTGGTGAAACTGGACCGCCAGGAACGTGTCGGCCTGCGTTTCGTTGTCGTCGCTTGAGGCCGGCTGACCGTGATCGACGTCATTCGGAATTTGAAACGAAGTGTTGCTGTTGATGAACGTGACGTTCGCGAAATTTGCCCCGCCGGCGGGCAACGTGAAGCGGGCAAACTGGCCTACCGAACTCGCCTCATTGTGCGGCGAGTCGAAATTTGGAGGATCGAGTCCGCGGGTGGTTTTCTCGCCGTTCAACGCGAGAGCGAAGCCGCCGCCGCCGGGAAGGGGTGAATGATAACCGAGCGAGGATTGGACGGCCGTGTAGGAGCCGAACGATGCGAATCCGTCGAAACCGGGTGCCCCGGTACCGGCCCGCGTGGCCATCTCGAACACGGACCCGAAGCGCAGTCCGTACTGAGCCGGATACGCGCCCTCGATGAGGTTGACGCTCGAGAGGTCGTTGAGGTTTATCTCGCCGCCGATGTCCCGGTTGAGTTCTTGGGGCAGCGCGACCCCGTCGATCGTGTAGTTGATGACGCCGTGGTCGCCATTGATGTGAACGACGCCGTTCGCGCCGCGAACTGCGCCGGGCATCTGGATTTCCATGTCCGAAAAGTCGTTGTTGAAGGGGAGCTGCGTCAGATCGGTGCGGTTCAAGACGACGTCGCTGCCGCTGCCGTGGAGCACCTGCGATTGCGCCCGGCTAACCGCCGCGTGCCCGATCTCCGAGGGCGCTCCCAGAACCAGCGCTACGCTCGCGCCGCCGCTTCCGAGATCGACGCGAACGTGCCCATGGAACGCGCCGTTCGCGGCGGCGACGTCGTAGCTCCCCGGGCTGAGCCCCCGGAACGAAAAGCGCCCTTTCGCGTCGGTCCTCGTCGTCGCGGTCCGGTCATGGCCCGTTGCCGTTACGACCGCACCCGCAACCGGAACGCCGTCGTGGCTTACCGTGCCGGTCAAAGCAACGCCGGTGTCGACCGCGAGCGCGCAGGCGGCACACGCGCAGAACAAGCACAGACCGATGGCGGCGCAGCGCACGCAGTGCAGCGCTCCGGCAGTCAGGTTCGGCTTCCCGGCCATTATTGATATTGACTAGGCATTATCATTAAGAGGATATGTAGCGCGTGGCCCGAACGATCCCCTGCAATGGCGAGCCGCAAGAATTCCGCCTCGGGGCGAGTCGCTTTACCGAGCGCTTTCGAGCGCAACACGCGGCAGCGGCGTAACATGCGGGCCGCGTTCGAGAACGCCGAACGCCCCTTGTCGATTGAAGAGGTGCTCGCCGCCGCGCGGCGCGGCCGCAACGCAGTCAGCCTCTCAACGGTGTACCGCTTCGTCCGTTCGCTCGTCGACGACGGCTCTCTCAGCGCTATCGAAGTGCCCGGACGGGGCGTATTCTACGAACTAGCGGGCAAAGCGCACCACCATCACTTCTCGTGCCTCTCCTGCGGCCGCATCTACGAAATCAACGATTGCGTCGGCCTGCGAGACCTCGTGCTGCCGGAGGGCTTCCACGCGGTTTCGCACGACATCACGGTCGAGGGAGTCTGTTCTGCATGCCACGCCACGCTTTGTGCGGCGCGCTCTAGCGGAGGTTGAAAGCCCCCCTCAGCTCGACGGGACTTTGGCGGAGGCGTAGATCTCCGCGACTTGCGCAGCGCTGAGCGCGTAACTCCACAGCGCCACTTCGTCGATGCCGCCGGTGAACCAGCGTCCGCCGAACACCGGGCTCGCGCCGATCGCGAACTCGTTGTTTTTCGTGGGCGTGCCGCACTGTTTATCCGCGGCGGCGAGTTTACCGTCCCAGTAGATCGCGCGCGTTCCGGCCGAGCAGTTCATCGTGGCGACGATCATATGCCACGTACCTGCGAGCGAGGCCGGCGGCGGGACGAAGGTCGTGTGATCGCCGGCTGCCGTGTAAAACTTTAGCGAGTTGTCGGGCTCGAACTGAAGGTCGAGATCGTTGCCGTTTTGCGATTCGCCCGCGATGTAGACGATGCGTCCCGTCTTTGAAGGTAAGGCTGAAAGCTTCACCCACGCCATGATGCTCGCGCCGCCGCCGATGCCGCCCATCCGGGTCGTGTTGATGAAGCCGTCGATGCCGTTGAACTGCGCGTAGTGGTTGCCCGTAACCCCGATTGGGGCGCCCGGGGTCGCGCTCGTCACACCACCTGAGGAAGTATAGGTCGTCGAACCGATGGCGCTCGATCCGCTCGGGGCTTCGAGCCGATAGTATGCGAGGGGCTTCGTCGCTTGAACGGTCGCGACGAATCCTTTGCTCTGGGCATCCGCAACGAGCGGCAGACAAAGCGCGCCGGTAGCGAGCAGCGCAAAGAAAAAAGCCTTGGGTCTAAACATCGACACCTTCAGGTAGAAATCGCCTTCGGGCGCCCGGGTCGAGTTTCATCCACCCGCGCGTCACATAACGCGCTCGCGGAACCGGCCGGGAACGCCGGGCGTTCACAAACCGGCCGCCCCCGCATCACGCCGGCTGGTTACGATCTCGCGAATGTGCCTGTTCACAGATCCCGCGGCGCAACTGGTTTGTGCGGGGCCGGAGGAAGCACTCGGCGAGATAGCGCGAGCGCTCGCTCATTTCGGCGCGCCCGCGCTACGCTATGCCGCGCGGCGAAACGTTCGAATCGTTCCGCTCGAATCGGCCCAGCGCTATTGCGACGCCTCGGCTGCGCTACGCCGTTTGGCGGTCGACGTCGACGCGTGGCCGGTGCCGCCGGCCGGTCTGTTCGTCGTCGAAGAACGCACCGTTTACCTGCGTTCCCCGAGCCCGATGACCGTCGCTCACGAGTTCGGTCACGCTTTGGATTGCGCGCTCGGCGGCGGCGTGTACCGTTCCGGTTACGATCTCGAGATTCGCCGTTCGTTTGCGAATGCCAAAGAGTTCGTCACACCGTACGCAGCAACCGGACTCGACGAGTATTTCGCCGAGTCCTTGCGGGGATACGTCGAAGTCAACGACGCCAGATCGCCTTGGCCGAAGGCCACGCGGGCTCGCCTGCGCTCCGTCGACCCCGCGATGGCAGCCTTCATCGACGGGCTCTTCGAAAAAGAGCTCGCCGATGCTCGAGACGCCTAGAGGAGTTCGATACTCGTCACGTCTCGGATATGCCACATCTCGGATTCCTGACGAACCCTAATGAGAGGCTCCTCATAAAGCTCGAGGATACCGTCGTGCGGATCGGAGAGTTTGCCGAGCAATATCGCTCGCACTCGCTTCCCCTCGAACGGGACTGCTTCTTCCCATCTCATGCCAGTAGTAGCCAGGTCCGATGGCGGGTTGTGCGGTCAGTAGTCGTACCGTAACGACCGTTACGGAACTAGGTGGTAGTCCGATGGATCTTGGGGCGGAGTCTTGACGTTATACATGCGGAACGGCCCCCCCGTGAATCCGCCGTGGGCCGCGTTGGGCGGAATGACGAGGACCGTCCCGGGTGCGATCGGGACCTGTTTATCGCCGAGCCACTCCGTTCCGGTCCCTTCCAGGATCAGTTGCACTTCGGTCGTTCCCGAGTGCATATGCTTGGGCGCGGTACCGATCGCATAGGAGATCGCGGTAGAATCGACTTGCACGAGAGTCTTGCTGCGCAGGTTCGGTAGCAACGGATTCGGCGGGGGAAAATCGGCCGGCGTCAAGCTATGCAAGTCGATCGAAGTCGCGACTACCGGGCCCGCCGCCTGAGCCGTCCCGGGAATTCGTGAAACGAGCGCGCCTGCTGCGAACGCGAGCGCCAGCATGAGAAAAATCTGAAAGCGTTTCATAGGCAAAGCATCCTAAGGTCGAACGTGGGCTTCCTGCCGAATCCAACCTCTCGAGCGGGGTTACACCTAGGCGGGGAGGCCGGGAACCAAACGCCGGCCTGGCCCTTATGCGGAGCGCATTGGAACGATGCGCCTCGTTTCGCGCGTGACGCCGCTTACGCCGAGCGCTTCCAGAAGCGCAATCCGCTGCGGGGTGAGGTCCGCCGTACGCGAGCGTCTCAACTCCGAAGGAACGGGCAGCTCCAGTACGATTCGCGCCGGCGTGCCTTCCAGCACGAGCACGCGATCCGCCAGAAAGAGCGCCTCATCGACGTCGTGCGTTACCAGCACGACGGTCGCTCCAATACGCTGCACGATTTGCCCGAGGGCTGCCCCCAGATCGAGCCGCAGCAGCGCGTCGAGCGCCGACAGCGGTTCGTCCATCAGCAGAATCCGGGGGCTGCGCACGAGCGCGCGCGCCAGCGAAGCGCGCTGTGCCATGCCCCCGGAGAGTTCCTTCGGCAAGAGGTGCGCGGCCGGGGAGAGGCCGACGAGACCGATTGCCTCGTTGACGCGCTGGCGCTCGAGATTGCTGCGCGCTGCGAACGCGACGTTCTTCTCAACGCTCAGCCACGGAAAGAGGCGCGGCTCCTGATACACGAAACCGATCTCGCTCTCTACGTAGACCGTGCCGCCGTCGGGACGGGCCAGGCCGCCGATGCAGCGCAGCAGCGTGCTCTTGCCGCAGCCGCTGGCGCCCAGGACCGCAATCGATTCGCCGCGCGCAATTGCGACGTCGAGGTTTTCGAAAACGGTGCGCTCCCCAAAGCGCTTGGTGAGCCCGACCACCACGATCGCCGGTTTCACACGGGCATCCCGTCGGTCCAGTACAGGAGCCGGCCTTCGAGCGCGCGCATCGCGCTTTCCGATAGTTTCCCGCACAGCGCGAGCAAGAGTATCGCCGTGAGGATCTCGTCGGTCCGCGAGATCTGCTGACCCTCGGTGAGCATGAAACCGAGACCGCGCGTGGAGGCGAGCAGTTCGGCTGCCACGAGGAATAGCCAGGCTTGGGTAAGCCCGATGCGCGCGCCGACCAGCAGCGAAGGGAGCGCCGCCGGAAGCACCACGCGGCGCGCCAGTTCGACTCCCCGCACGCCAAGGACGCCCGCTACTTCGATCAGCTTGCGGTCGACGTTGCGGATTCCGGCGACCAGGTTCACGTAGATCGGAAAGAACGCGCCGATGGCAATCAGCGCGACCTTCGCGGTCTCGCCGATGCCGAGCCAGAGCAGTAACAGCGGCACCCACGCGAGCGAAGGCACGGCCCGCATCGCCTGCAGCGTCGGGTCCAGCGCGGCCTCGGCGCGACGAGAGAGGCCGACGACGCTGCCGGTCGCGACCGCCAGAACGAGCGCGACGGCAAAGCCGAGGAAGACGCGCTGCGCCGAGGCGGCAACGTTCTTCCAGAGCAACCCGTTCGCGAAGAGCGCCTGGAGTTCGCGCGCGACGTCGGCCGGCGAGGCGAGCTGGTACACTTTCACCCCGCCGACGCTCGTTAACAGCGCCCACGCGAGCAGCAACACCAGCGGCAGCGAGTACGCCAGAGCTAACCGCCTAGCCATGCAGCGCAGTCGTTGCCGGCGCCGGATTGACCAGCGCCGCAAGAGCTCCTTCCAGATCGGCATTCGGCAGCGCGAGCGCGTTCGCGCGAACGATCGGGATGACGCCCTCGAGCGTGTGACGGTAATCGGCGCCGGGAGTCGGATTCGGATACTTCGTTCGCGAGAGTGCAAGCGCTGCGACGCGATATTCCAAGCCGGAGGCCTCGGCGACGATCTTCACGGTGTCGTCCACGTTCTTCGCCGCGTAATCGTGTGCGCGAGCGTACTGCTTGAGAACGAGCGTGACGAGCTCCGGTCGATCGTTCAAGAAGTCCTCGCGAACGTTGAGCGCGCCGAACGTATTGAACGAGGGATTCCGGTACAACAAACGCGAGCCCGCGTCGAGTTGCGATGCCGCCATATGCGGATCGAGCCCGGCCCAAGCGTCGACTTGACCGCGCTCCAGCGCGACGCGCCCGTCCGGGTGCTGCAACTCGACGATCTCGACGTCGCTTTGCGCGAGCCCCACAAGTTGCAACGAACGCAGGAGGAAGAAATACGGATCGGTGCCCTTCGTCGCGGCGATCTTCTTCCCGCGCAGCTCCGTGAGTTTTTGCAGCGGCGAATTCTTGGCGACGACGAGGGCCGTCCATTCGGGCTGCGAGTAGAGGAAGACGGTCTTGATCGGCGAGCCGTTGGCTCGCGCGAGCAACGCCGCACTCCCTCCCGTCGAGCCGAATTGAACCGAGTTTGCGGCCAGGAACGAGTTCGCCTTATTCGAGCCGAGCGAGAGCACCCACGATAGACGGGTACCCGAAGGCTTGAGCGCGTCCTCGAGCCAGCCGTACTTCTTGAGGACGAGGCTCGGCGGGTTGTAGTAAGCGTAATCGATGCCGATTTCGGCCGGCGCAGCTGCGGCGGCGCGGCGAGCGCTCAGAAGCGCCGAGCTTGCAAGCGCTCCGGCGAGGAACGCGCGACGTGAAGAGATGGTCATGTTCGCCTCCGTTTGAGATGGGAAAGCGGTAAAATAAAGCCGCCTCGCTATCGGCGAGGCGGCGTTGATCCCGGGACGGGGTCAGGTCACGCTGCGCCGGTTCGCTGCATCAGGTAGCGAAAACACAGACAACACATGAGCCTCGACGCGGACATGCCAATATCCATACTACGCAACCGCGCTCGTTGTCAAGCTCGGCGCGAACGAAGAATTCTCCGCAATCCGAGCTGCGTCGTGGTCATTGCTTTCCCGCGCGCGCCCTAGGCTACATCTCTCCGGGCGGGAGGATGATGTCGCCGGTGCGCCCGTCAGGACTGATCTTCACGTGCGTGCGAACCGCGCCGGTGCCGAAGAACGACAGCGGGATGTAGACGTGGCCGTAGGCTCTCACCACCGGAGCCGGAAGCACGAAGGGTTTCCCGGAGGCAGTCACCGTCGAACTTCCCACCGAAAAAACGAAGGTTCGAGAATTCGAATCGCCCTTGAACGACTTGAGGGTGTAGGTCGCGCCGTCGTGCGAGATCGTTCCGGAAGCCATCTGCTTGAGATCTTGCACGCAGACATAGAGCGTCTTGTCGCGTTCGAATGCAACGACGTGGTCGGTGTCCGCCGAAAGCGGCCTTCCGCCGACGGTGACGGTCGCGGAGCGATCGCCCCCCGTCAAGGCTGGCGCAGAGGCGAGCGCTCGAGAGCCTGCGGCCAACCCGAGCCCAAAGACGACGGCCAAACTCGCCGCGCTCGCGGCTCGCAGACGTTGAAAACGAACGAGCATGGAAGAACCCCTAATCCATCAGCTTCCGGATGAAATACATGAACTCCAAGGCGTTGGTACGCGCCCTTTCCTTCAAGTTTGAGCCCGAAGCGTGACCGCCTTCAATGACCTCGTAGAAGAGATACGGGACACCCATCGCCGACAGCTTCGCGGCGAACTTGCGGGCATGCTGCGGGCCGACGCGGTCATCTTTCGTCGTCGTCCAAATGAAGGGCTCCGGATATTTCACCCCCGCTCGGAGGTTGTCGTACGGCGAGATCGAGGCGAGGAAGGCTCGCTCGTCGGGGTTCGATACGCTGCCGTATTCGCCGACCCACGACGCGCCGGCCGCAATCTTTTCGTACCGCAGCATGTCGAGCAGCGGCACTTGAATGTCGACCGCATGGTAGAGTTCGGGGTGTTGCGTGAATTCGACGCCCATCAGCAGGCCGCCGTTCGAGCCGCCCTGGATTCCGAGGCGCCGCGGGCTCGTGATCTTGCGCGCGATGAGATCCTGTGCGACCGATGCGAAGTCATCGAAAGCCGTTTGGCGATGGGTTTTGAGCGCGGCTTCGTGCCACGCGGGTCCGAATTCCCCGCCGCCACGGATGTTTGCCAGCGCGAAAACCCCGCCGCGTTCCAGCCATAGCTTTCCGAGTGCTCCCGAATATGACGGCGTCGAGGAAATCGCAAAGCCTCCGTAGGCATTGAGAATCGTCGGATTCGAACCATCGAGCGCCATGTTCTTGGGATGCACCACGAAGTACGGGATCTTCGTCCCGTCTTTCGAGGTCGACTCGAACTGCTCGACGACGTCTTTGGATGCATCGAACCTCGCCGGAGAGGCTTTCGCGGTCGCGACGGTCGCGGTTTGCACGTTTGCGAGTTCAAGCGTCGTCGGCGAGAGAAACCCCGTGACGGCCAAGAATGCGTCATCGGTATTCTCATCGGTGCTGACGATCGAGATTGCGGAATCGTCGGCGAGGTCGAGTTTGTGTTTGCTCCAAGTCCCACCCGCTTGCGGCGCGAAAACGAACGCGCGTCCCTTGACGTCCTCATAGGTCGTGACCACGACGCGCGACTTGGTCGTCTCGACGTCCTCGAGCGCCTCGCGCGGGCCGGGCGCGTAGACGAGCGCCGGTTTGAGATGGGCCGGGTCGGCGGCTAGAGCGCCCAGGTCCACCGCTACGAGCGAACCGGCCGGAAAGGTGCTCCCGTCGACGATCCAGTCTTCCTTCGGCTCGATCAGCACGCGGCCGTCGACCATTCCGCTCAGCTCGGCTTTCGGCGGAAGCCCGAGTTTCATCACTCGCTGAGAATCGACGAGGTAGTACTCGCTGGTGAAGAACGTGAGGTTGCGTACGACGAACGTCGCGCGATGTCCCTGACCGTCGTGGAAGACGGCCGGACTCGTGCCGACATCCTCCTTCGAACCGCGAAAGATCTCAACCGCTTCCGAGAGCGGCGCGCCGCGCTTGAGTCGCTTAACGATGTACGGATAGCCCGAGGTCGTCAACTCACCTGGATTCCATTCGCGCGCGACCAGGATCGAATCGTCCGTTTCCCAGTCGTAGTCTTGCTTTCCGTGGGGAAGAGCGAACCCGTCGCTGACGAAGCTCCGCGTTCCCAGATCGAACTCGCGGACGGTCGTCGCGTCTTCGCCCCCGTCGGAGAGCGCAATTAGACAGCGACGCTCGGCCGGCGACTCGCAAGCGGCACCGTCGAACACCCAGTTCGCATTCTCGCTCTTCGCGACGGCATCGAGATCCAAAACGGTTTGCCAGGCGGGTTCCGGGCTCTCATAGTTCCCGAGCGAGGCCTTGCGCCAAATGCCGCGCACGTGCTCCGCATCTTGCCAAAAATTATAGACGTCGTGCTGCAAGAATCGCGGGAACGCAATGCGGTCCTTCGCTTCGGCAATCTGCACGGCGGCGGCATAGAGACCGGGAAAACGCGGATCGGCTTCCAGCACTGCCAGAGTTTTCGCGTTCTCTGCGCGCACCCACGTCATGGCGCGCTCGCCGTTGACGTCTTCGAGCCACAGAAAAGGCTCGGTCGAGGCCGGCTGCGGCGAAGCGCTCCCCAGCGTCGAGCCCGTCACGAAAGCAAGGAGCAACGCGACGGACGCCGCGCGCGACGAGAATCCCATGCCACCCGGTACCTTCCTATACTGCAGCTACTTGGTGGGACGCCGCAGATTTACCCAGACGGCTTTACGTTCCGTGTAGTTTTCGAGCGCCGCTTCGCCGAGATCGCGGCTGATGCCCGACTCACCCCCGGCGCCGCCCCAGGGCAGCCGCGTATCAGTGTGGCCGTAGGTGTTGACCCACACGGTGCCGCCTTTGAGCCGGTGCGCGACGCTCAACACCTTGGTGACGTCGTTGCTCCAAACCGCTGCCGCCAAGCTGTACGCCGTGCCGTTCGCGATCGCGACGGCCTCGTCTTCGGTCTTGAACTTGATGACCGAGGCGACCGGCCCGAAGATCTCCTCCTGCGCAATGCGCATGTCGTTTCGCACGCCAGTGAAGATCGTCGGCTCGATATAGTGTCCCCGGCCGTCCGGACGGTTACCGCCGCTTTCGAGGTGCGCGCCTTCCTGCTGCCCGACCTCGATGTACCCGCTCACTCGATCGAGCTGGCGCTGCGAAATCACGGGCCCCAGAGTCGTCTTCGGGTCGAGCGGATCCCCCATCCGCAGCGACTTCGCACGTTCCTTAAGGCCCGCGACGAACTCGTCGTAGATCGACTCTTCAACAACGATGCGCGTTCCGGCGGAGCAGACTTGACCGGCATTGTAGAAAACCCCCGAAGCCGCCGCCTTGATCGCAGCCTCGAGGTCGCTGTCCGCGAACACGACGTTGGGGGACTTTCCACCGAGTTCGAGCCCGACGCGCACGATATATTTGCCGGCGGTTTGCATGATCGTCTTACCGACCTCGGGCGACCCCGTAAAGGCGATCTTGTCGATGTCGCCGCGATCCACCAGCGCCGTTCCGACATCGGTGCCGCGTCCGGGCAAAATGTTCAGCACTCCGGGCGGAACGCCGGCTTCCAGCGCCAGCTCGCCGAGCCGCAGCGCGGTGAGCGGCGTGAGCTCGGCGGGCTTGAGAACCAGCGTGCAACCGCAGGCTAGCGCCGGCGCGATCTTCCACATCGTATTCATCAAGGGGAAGTTCCAGGGCACGATCGCGACGACGACTCCAACCGGTTCGCGCAGAATATAGTTCAAGGCCGACGGCGAGATCGGCACGACGTCGCCCTTGATCTTATCGCACCAGCCGGCGTAGTACTCGAGGCAGTCGATCGCGGCCGGCAGCTCGGCCCGCTTGATCGAGGTTACGGGCTTTCCTCCGTCGAGCGCTTCGAGCTCTGCAAGTCCATCGACGTTGGCACGCATCAACCCGGCCAAGCGCATCAGGATGCGAGCTCGCTCGGCGGCCGAAATCTTCGACCAGGGTCCGTCGAGAGCGGCGCGGGCTGCAGCAACCGCGCGGTCGGCGTCCGGTTTGCCCGCGAAGGAAACCATCGCGATCGTTTCTTCGGTCGCCGGATTGAACGTCTCGAAGGTCTTGCCCGAGGCCGACTCGACGAACTTTCCGTCGATCAGCAAACGCGTGTCGGGCATTTTGATCGTTGGAGTGGTGCCCAGAACGGTCGACATGATGCGCTTCTCCCCCGTCACTTGTACATCGTCTGATTTTCGGTACCCGGCGCGTACGCTTCGGGATCGAGCCAGACGTTGACGATCGCGCACGTGCCGGCTTCACGAGCAGCTTCAAGCGCTGGCCGGATCTCCCCCGGTTCGCGCACCGCACGGCCGAAAATTCCCAACATATCGGCAAATTTCTCGAAATGGACGTCGCCGAGATAGTTGCCGACGTTGCCACGTTCGACACCGTATTTTTGGATCTGACCGCAACGAATTTGATTCATGTACGAGTTGTTTCCGATCACCGCGATATAGGGTAAGCCGAAACGCATTGCGGTCTGGATATCGAAGCCCGTCATCGCAAACGAACCGTCGCCGAAAAGCGCGAGCACCTCGCGCTTGGGATTGGCCAGCTTCGCGGCCATCGCGAAGCCTGTTCCGACGCCGAGGGTGCCCAGCGGTCCCGGATCGAGCCAGAGCCCCGGACCCTTGGGACGCACGACGTTTCCCGCGAAGGTGACGACGTCGCCGCCGTCGCCGACGAAAACCGTGTTCTCCGTAACGAAGCGATCGAGCTCGTACGCCAGACGGTAGGGGTGAATGGGCCGGCTGTCGTCGAGCAACTTGGGCATGCGCGCCTCGACCGCAGCCGACTCGCGCTTGCGCAATTCCGAAACCCACGCTTTTCGCGCGTTCGCGGCGGCCTGAGCTTGTCTGCCGGCCGCTTCCGTCACCGCCGAGAGAATCGTATCGATGTCGCCGGCGATGCCGAGCGCGACGTCCCGGTTACGCCCGATCGTGGCGTAGTTCATGTCGATCTGCACGACGGTCGGCGCTTTGAGGCTGCGGCCGTAACGGAGGCGGAAATCGAAGGGCGTGCCCACGATGACGATGACGTCGGCGTCCGCGAACGCGTCGCGGCGCGTCAGTTGAAAGTGCAAGGGATGGCCGACCGGCAAGGTGCCGCGTCCGGCTCCGTTCATGTAGGCCGGAACGTTGAAGGTCTCGACGAAGGCCACGGCCGACTCGGTCGCACGGCAGGTCCAAACTTGCTGGCCGAGCAGGACGCACGGACGCTCCGACGTGCTGAGAATCGCGGCCAATCGCTGGACCGCTTCCGGGTCGCCGGCACCGTGCGTCGAGGCCCGGTAGTGGCCCTTCTCGGGAATCACGGCCTTGGTCAAGTCGACTTTCGCGTCGAGCACGTCGCGCGGAATCTCCAAATACGAAGGTCCAAAGGCGCCGTTGAAGCTCTCGCGGGCCGCCATTGCGACCATGTCGGCGATGCGCTCGGTCGAGGTAACGGTCGTCGCAAACTTCGTGATCGGGCGAAGCATGTCGACGTGCGGCAGATCTTGCAAGCCGCCCATCCGGTGTTGGCTGAGTGCCGCTTGACCGCCGATCAACAACATCGGACTTTCGGCTCGCCAAGCGTTCGCGACGCCGGTCATCGCGTTCGTCGTTCCGGGCCCGGCAGTCACCACGGCACATCCGAGTTTTCCGGTCACGCGCGCGAGCCCGTCGGCTGCGTGCGCGGCCACTTGCTCGTGACGGACGTCGATGATCTTGATGCCCTCATCGATGCACCCGTCGTAGATATCGATGATGTGGCCACCGCACAGCGTGAAGATCGCCTCGATCCCCTCGTTCTTGAGAGCTTTCGCTACGAGATGTCCTCCCGAAACCCGCTCCGGTTCGGCCTTTACGGACTCGACCTTCGGTGACGCGGTCGCAGACGCGGTCACGGCATGTCCTCCTGCATCAATCCAAATAGTCCACGTTCTGCTCGATGTGTTCGGCCAGCGCGAGAGCGTGGTCGCGGACGAGGCGCTCCGCTTCTTCGGTCCGCCGCTTTTCGAGCGACTCGATGATGTGCATGTGATCGATCACCGAACGCGTCGCCCGCTCGTCTTCAGAGATCGTGCGGTGACGGATCGAGCGGACGTGCACGAGGATGTTGTCGGCCAGTCTCACCAGCAGCGGTGAGCGCGATAACTCCAGGATCGTCTGATGGAAGCGAATATTGACTTCGGAATATTCGTCGATGTGGGCGCGCACGCGTCCGCCGTCAAAGTCGGAGACGAAACCTCGCAGCGAGGCGATCTCGGCGTCGCCGGCTCGCTCGGTGATCAGACGCGCCGCCATGCTTTCGAGCGCCGCCCAGGCCCGCACCATCTCGACGATCTCGCTCTTGCTCTTGCGCGCGACGAAGACGCCGCGTCGCGCGAGACTGTAGACCAGCCCCTCGTGCTCGAGTCGCGCAATCGCCTCCCGGATCGGAGTGCGGCTGATTCCCAACCGCTGCGAGAGCTCGCGCTCGTCGAGGCGAACCGGCTCCGGACCGTCGTAAATGTTCATCGCCGCGATCGCGCCTCGGAGCGCGTCGTAGGCCCGGTCGGCAAAACTCGGGAGCGGCTCGAGAGGGCCGACGTGGAGAGAGCGCCGCGGAAGCGCCCTCGGCCGGCTCCTTGTATCCATAATACCAGCCGCTACGACCAGGCTGTGCCAAAGCCCTATGCATGCGGCGACAGCGGCGCTCGGGCCGCGCGAAAAGGCGCACCTAGCCGGTCAGAAATACCAGATGCCCGGCGGGCCGGGCGAACCGCTCGCCGGCGCTACGCTCGCCGAACCGGCGAAATCAGGTGACTAGTCCGGCGTCGACGTAGACTTTGGCCGCCGGCACCATGCGGCGCATCGCATCTCCGGTCGCGACCAGCGTCGGCGCCACGTATTTCGTCAAATCGGCGGGGGGAAGTTCGACGTCGGCTTGCATCGGCTCGGGAACGCTCGTCGCGCGTGCCACGAGCGTCACCGCCGCGGCGTACTGATCGGGCCCAACCCCACTGAGATCGTAGGTGAAGGCCGCCGGAAACGCGTCGCGCGCGCGCAGGCCTTCGAGCGGCCGCGTGAAGGTCAGCAAGAAGGGGCCTTGTGCCATCGGCTTGGCGCACATCGAACTCGCGGCGTGCGAGCCCGCCGCGCAATACCGGTCGTGGAGGTAACGCGCCGTCTTGTAGTCGTACTCGGCCAACAGCGCATCGGTCGTGTCCGACGTCGCGGTGACCTGGTGGCTCGATCCGAGCACCGGTAAGAAAAAGATGTTATAGCCGAACGGATTGCCGAACACGCTCTGCTTGCCGCCGTTTGAGGCGACGCCGTACTTCGCGACGAGTGCGGCGACGAGCGCCCGGTTGCGCGGATCGGTTTTTCCGTTCCCGCCCAGCAAAACGTAGGTATACCGTCCGTAGTAGGGTTCGCCGCGCACGTGTTCCGGCTGGTGGGCGTTGTACGTCGCGAGCAGCGAGTCGTGTACGAGCGGCGGGATCGGCGCTGCGGGGAGAGCGGCGGCCTGCGGAGCGGCGGCGCTATGCGCTTGCGCCGGAGCGGCGGCAGGGTGCGTTTGCGCGGAACTTGCGACCTGCGGATGGGCGGCCGGTGGTATCGGAGCCATAGCCAAAATCGTCATGCTCAGCGCGGTGTCGGCGGCAATGTTCATCCCGATGAGGCTCTCGGACGAGTACCCGTTGCGCGAAGCGACGATCGTGTACGTGTCGAGCGGAACGCTGATCGAGACGTGTCCGTGCTTATCGGTGTGCGCCGCGAACGTGGTGCCGGCTCTACCGGTGAATACGATGCGGGCGCCCGCCACGGGCTGATTCTGACTGTCGAGAATCGTCGTCGAGACGGCGGCCGTGTTCGACGCAAGAGTGGCTGTCGGACCGGCGACGAGCGCTCCGAGCAAAACGAAAGCGCACGCGAAGTTTAGAAAGCGAAGCAGCCTCATAACATCCTTGTTCGGCAGAAGCCCGGTTGAGGACGCAGAAGAACCTGCGTCACTAGCCGATCTTCACGCGAGCGCGCGCTTTTCTCTAGTGACCCAGCGCACGAAGTTTAGAACTTTAGCGGTTGACGGCCGACATGTCCGGGTAACGGTCGCCCGAAGCTGCGCCTTTGGGGGCCGCTTCTTCGATGCGGCGCAGCTGCCCGGCACTCAGCTTCAGGCTCGCCGCCGCGACGTTTTCCTCCAACCTGGCGACGCGGGAAGTACCCGGGATCGGAACGATCCCGTCCCCCTGAGCGAGCACCCAGGCGAGCGCGACTTGCGCCGGCGTGGCGCCGTCTTCAGCGGCGATTTCGCCGACCCGGTCGACGAGGGCCAGATTCTTCTCGAAATTGCCGTGCGCGAAGCGTGGCGCAAAACGCCGGAAGTCACCGGCTTCGAGCTGATCGAGCGAACGGATCTTGCCGCTGAGAAAACCCCGTCCGAGCGGACTGTACGCCACGAGCGTGATGCCGAGTTCGCGCAATGCTGCGACGACGCCGCTGTCTTCGATGTCGCGACTAAAAAGCGAATACTCGCTTTGAACCGCAGCGATCGCGTGAACTTTCAGTGCCCGGCGAATCGTGCTAACCGACGCCTCGGAGAGCCCGATGTGACGGATCTTACCGGCCGCAACCTGTTCCGCGAGCGCGCCCACCGTCTCTTCGATCGGAGTGTCTTTGTCGACGCGATGCTGATAGTACAAATCGACGTAGTCGACGCCCAAACGTTTGAGCGACGCATCGAGCGAGCGGCGCAGGTAGTCCGGCTTCCCGTTATATCCGCGGGCCATCGGGTCGGCAGGGTCACGCACGATTCCGAATTTCGTGCACAGAAAAACGCGCTCGCGCTTTCCGGCGATCGCCCGGCCCACGAGCTCTTCGTTCGTGTACGGACCATAGATGTCGGCCGTATCGATGAGGGTGACGCCGAGTTCCAGGGCACGGTGAATCGTCCGTATCGATTCCGCCTCGTCGGTGCTGCCGTAGAACTCCGACATGCCCATGGTCCCGAGGCCGATTTCACCGACGAGCGGGCCGTTACGGCCGATGTGACGCTGCTGCATACGAGATCCAGGACTACGCCCGGATCAGTTTTGTTTCAGTGCTCCGGCGGCGGCGTTCGCTCGAGATCGCCCAGACCAGCGCGACCAGCAAGAAGTTGGCCACGAGCGAACTGCCCCCGTACGACACGAACGGCAGCGTGATTCCCGTGAGCGGAAAGAGCGCCAGCACGCCGCCCACGATGATGAACGTTTGGAAACCGAGAGTAGCCGCCAGGCCGGTCGCGAGCAGCTTTGCGTAAATGTCGGGTTGCGCTTGGGCGGTCTGCAGCGCTCGCACGACGAGCACGAAGAACAGCGCCACCAGCATCGCGCCGCCGAGCGCCCCGAACTCTTCGCTCCAGGCGGCGAACACGTAGTCGGTGCCGACCGCCGGAATGAACCCCGGGTGGCCGAGTCCGTAGCCGGTTCCGAAGAGGCCGCCCGCTGCCAGCGAAAACAAGGCTTGCAGCGCTTGGTAGCCGTGACCCAGCGGATCGGCGAACGGATCGCGCCAGGCTTGGAAGCGCGCCACGACGTACGGATAGTGCCGGCTCGCCCACCACACGGCGACAGCGAAGATCGCGGCGCCGCCGGCGATCAAGTCGACGCGTCGCGTAGCGACGTAGAGCATCGATGCGAAAGTTGCGAGCAAAAGGCTCGCCATGCCGATGTCGCGCTCGAAGACGAGGATTGCCATCGAAGCGCCCCAGCCGAGAATGAGCGGCCCGAGGTACTTCGCGTTCGCGCGCAGCGACCAGGGCTTGGCGGCGGCGAGCACGTCGGCCGTCTCCGCTAGATAGGCCGCCATGAACAGGACGATGAGCAGCTTGATGATCTCGACGGGCTCGTATTGAATCGGCCCGATGCGAATCCAGAGCTTCGCACCGTTGACTTCTTGTCCGAACACGGCGACGAGCGCAAACAAAACGACCGAACCCAGGACCCAAATGTATTTGAAAGCCGCGAAACGCCGGAAGTTGGCGAAGAGCGGGCCGGCGAGGATGGCCAGACCGAGCGAAATTCCCAGCCAAATTTCCTGTCGGTGCGCGAGTTCGCTCGAGAGTCGCGCGATCGTGGTGAGTCCGAGCGCCGCCAGCAATACCGCGAGCGCCGGCAAGACGTCGTCGCGCCGTTCGCCCACCGGCGCGAGCGCTACCCAGGCGAGCGCGCCCAGCGCGAGCGCGACGAGCGCCCAAGGCGGTCCGATCGACCCCGCCGGCGGCAGGCGCAACGCGAAGCCGCCGATCGTCAGCGCCAACGCCATCGGCCAAATCCGGTGGAACAGCGCGAGCGGACGTTGCGCGAAGGTCAGTGCGTAAGCGGTCCGGAGCGCAGTACGAAGTAGCCGAACGAGAGCAGTGCCGCAAGCATCAGTGCGATCGAAATGATGGCGCGGACGGCCCGGTCGAGGCCATTGGCTCCGGAGACGATCGGCGAGTTGGCGACGAGCAATTCGCGCCCGACGATCAGCGTGCAGTTGTCCGTATTTCCGCGCGCTTTCGCGGTTGCGAGCAGACGTGCGACGGCGTCGGACGGCGTCGCCGTGCTCAGCAAAGCATCGCCGATGTCGTCTGCGTCGACGGAACGGTGAATTCCGTCGGTGCAGAGCACGAGCTGATCGCCGGCGAGCAATTCGACGTGCGCGATGCTGGCTTCGAGTTTCGCCTGCGTTCCGAGGCTACGCCACAGCAGGCCGCGCATGCGCGGCTTGGCCGGCAGCGAGCTCTTGGCGCTGGGGACCGCGGCGTCGGCGAACATCGCGTCGTCGGCCGTCAACGTCTCGAGGTGACCGAGCCGCAGCAGGTAAGCGCGCGCATCGCCGACGTGGGCGATGAACGCGTGGTGACCGACGATGAGCACCGCCGTCAGCGAAGCTCCGCTCCCGACGAAATCTTCGTGGCTGCCGCTCTGCGCGAAGAGCCGGGCGTTGGCGTGATCGAGCGCGGCGAGCAGCAAGGCGCGCACGCTTCCCGGGGAGCCGGCGCGCGCTCCGAAGGCGCCCAGGCGCTGGCGGCGGCGCAGGTAGTCGCGCACGGTCGAAAGCGCGAGCGAGGCCGTCGGCACGCTGCGCGCGACCTCGCCGAAACCGTCGGCGATGCCGAAGAACGTCACGCCCGGCGCGATCGCTTCGGTAAGGTGCGCGTCGCTTTGATGTTTTTGCCAGAGGCCGACTTCGGAACCGACCGCTACTTCCACGGACCGACTCCGCAGAAGGTGATGCGCGTCGTTCCGACGTCGATCTCGTCGCCGTCGCGCAAACCGGCCGCACCGTCGAGAGGCCGTGCGTTCACCAGCGTCCCGTTGCGACTGTCGAGGTCGCGGATGCTAAGGGCACCGTCCATCAGGTCGATTCGTGCGTGCAAACGGCTCACTCGCGCGTCGGGGATGACCAGCGTAGCCGACGGTGCTCTCCCGATCGTGATCGGCACCGGAGCGCGCACCGTCCGCGTCCGGCCCTCTTCCTCCACGCGAAGCACAACCGCCTGCATCGCGGTCATCGCATCGTCGCGCACGCGCCGCCTTCGCCAGATCGGCAGGGCGAGCAGCGCGAAGAGCGCCCCGGCGCAGACGAGTTCGAAGCTTTCCAAGCGGGCTGCGGCAGCGGGGATCACGTGCCGGCGGCTTCGTCGGCTTCGACTGCCAGTTCGCTGTCACCCAACTCGAGAAGGTCGCCGCAGTGCAGCTCGCCTTCGCTCCGTCGCTCTCCGTTTAGCAGCGTGCCGTTGGACGAGCCGAGGTCGCGAAAGCGCACGCCCTCGCCGGACTCGACGATCTCGAGATGGCGGCGCGACACGCGCCGGTCTGCCAGAATCAGACCGGCCCCCGCCTCGCGCCCGACGACAAGCGTGCCGCGCAGCGGAAGCCGGGCGCCCGGCGGGACGCCTCTGCGCACGCGCAAGGCGAGTCGCACGGGCTCGGGCAGGACCTCGACCGCGATCGCCGCGGTTCCCGCGGGTACCGACGAATCGCCGATCATCGTGACCGCGGGCGGAGCCTGGGGGAGATGCGAGCGTTCGGCCAAGCGGGTCAACATCTCGCTCCAGCGGCGCTCGAGATACTCGCGGTCGGCAGCGAAGCGGGCGAAGTCGGCCGGATTCAACCGAACGCCAAAGCGCCGCTGCCCGCGGCCGGAGGAACCGGCTTCGAACGAGGCGACAAGCTTGCGGGCGATCTGCACCGGTTCGATCGCGCTCGGGAATGCGACGGCAAACGCACGCTCGACGGCGTTCGCACAAATGGTCTCGACCCGGACGAAGAAACTCACGGCTCGCGGACGAGCAGCGCGACGAAAAAGCCGTCGCGGCCGGCTATGCCCGGCGCGACGGCGACGTCGCCCGAGGCGGTGCGGAACTCGGCATAGCGTTCGGGTAGCGCGGCGCGCCGGAACGCCGGTTCGGCGCTGAGGAACTCCTCGATCTGGAGCGGTCCTTCGCGCGGATCGGTCGTGCAAACGCTGTACGCCAAGCGCGCGCCGGGTTTCGTTCGCGCGACCGCCGCGCGAAGCAAACCGTGCTGCAACCCCGCGAGACGCGCCGCGTCGCCGGGACTCTTGCGCCAGCGCGCTTCGGGATGACGCCCCAGCACGCCGAGGCTCGAGCAAGGCGCGTCGAGCAGAACCGCGTCGGCGCGAAGTTCCGCTGCGGCATCGCGCGCGTCGCCTTCGACGATCGCGGCGTTCGTGACCCCCGCGCGTTCGAGCGTCGCACCCAAAGCGCGCGCCTTGCGCGGTTCGCTTTCAACGCACACCAGACTCCCTTCGCCGCGCATCCGGGCCGCGATTTGCGCGCTCTTGTGCCCGCGGCCGCTGCACAAATCGAGCACCGTTTCGCCGGGTTTGGGATCGAGCAAATCGACCGGCAAACACGCGCTCTCGCCTTGCACGAGCCAGCGCTCGCCGGGGTCGTCGGCGATCGCGTCCCCTTCGACGATCAGCGTCTCCGGAACGAAGGGCGAAACGCGCACCTTCGCGCCGCGCTCCTCGAGAATTCGCGCGACGTCCGCGACCTCGGCGCGCAAGGTGTTGACGCGCACCGCGCGTTGCGCGGGCGCGTTGATTCCTGCGAGCACCGCCCGGCACGCGCCGTCGAACTGCTCCGACCAAGCCGCGGCGATCCAGCTCGGCACCGAATACGCGGTTCCCAGGTAATCGGCTTCGCGTTCGAAATCGCTCGGATCGGGAACCGCGGGCGAGTCGGCGATGAAGCGGCGCAGAACCGCGTTGACGAGACCGGCGGTGCCTTTGTGGCCGTGACGCAGTGCGAGATTGACCGTTTCGAAGACCGCCGCGTGATCTTCGACGCCGGCCATGAAACGAAGCTGATAGACGCCCAGACGCAGGATCTCGAGGATCGCCGGCGGCAACGTCCGCCCGCGTCCGTCGAGGTACGGCGCCAAGTACCAGTCGAGCAGGCGGCGGCCCTTGATCGCGCCGTACGCGAGTTCGGCGGCAAATGCGCGATCGCGCGCGTCGACTCCCGAGCGGCGCGCACGTACGTCGAAGGCCGCTTGCGCGCCGCGCGCTTCGGGACCGAAGACGTCGCGAACGACCACAAGCGCGAGCTCGCGCGCGTTCTGCCGAGTCGCCGTCGCAGCGCCTGCGCTCATGCCGTCAAACGCGCCCGGACGAAGCGCGCGCCGTCCATCGCGTCGCGGTTCGGCGGCACGAGACGTTCGACCGCGACGATGCCGTCCCCGCAACAGACGAGCGCCGCGGTCCCGTGCAGGCCGGCCAGTTCGCCGGCCTGCGCGCCGGCAGGCCGAGGCAGACCGGCCGGAGCGACGCTGAGCAGCTTGACGCGTTCGCCTGCGAGTTCCGCGCGCGCCGCCGGGAGCGGCGCGAGCGAACGCACGTGGTTTACGATGCGCACCGCGTTCCAATTCCAATCCAGAACGAGATCCTCTTTCGAAAGCGGGCGCGTCGCCGTTTCCGCGATCGCCGCGGCCGGAGCGAGACCGGCTTGCGGAATGCGCTGCAACGTTCCCGCCGCCGCTTGCGCCACCGCCTTCGCGAGCATTTCGGCGCCGAGCCGAGCGAATCGATCGTGGAGTTCGCCGTAATTCTCGCGCGGACCGATCTCACTGCGCTCCTGTAAGACGATGTCGCCTGTGTCCATCCCGGCATCCATCATGATGATCGTAACGCCGCCGCTGGAGATTCCGTCGCGCAGCTGAGCTTGCAGCGGCGTCGCGCCGCGGTAACGCGGTAGCAGACTGGGATGCACGTTGAGCGCGCCCAGCCTCGGCAACCCCAAAATCGCGGCGGACAAGATCTTTCCGTACGAGGCGACCGCGAACAGGTCGGCGGCGACGCCGGCCAGGCGCGGCATCGCATCGCGCATGCGCTCGGTCGCGTAGACTTCGAGGCCGAGCGCTTCGGCCGCGCGTTTGACCGGCGCCGGCAAAAGGCGCATCCCGCGGCCTGCGGGACGGTCGGGCTGGGTCACGACGAGCACGCACTCGAGCGCCGACGCGAACGCGTGCAGGGCCGGAATCGCAAAGTCGCTCGTGCCGAAAAAAACGCCGCGCAGCGGGACGCGTTCAGGCGGAAACGGCTTCGGCCTCGGATTCGAGCAGTGCGGTCTTCTCTTCGTCCGTGACGGCCGGGCGCACGTTTTGCGCCTTGTCGACGTAGAGCACGCCGTCGAGGTGATCCATCTCGTGCTGCAAACAGCGTCCGAACAGTTCGCTGCCCTCGACTTCAAAACGCTTCCCGTTGCGATCGAGCGCCGAGCACACGACGCGCTCGTAGCGCGTCAGATCGCCGATCATTCCCGGAATCGAGAGGCAGCCCTCGATCGAGGCGATCTCGCCCTCGACCGTCGTAAACTTCGGATTGATGAAGACGAGCGGGCCGTGCTCTTCTTTGTCGTCGCCCAGATCGACGACGAAGATGCGCTTTCCGACGTTGATCTGCGGCGCCGCGAGGCCGATGCCGGGCGCCTCGTACATCGTCTCGAACATGTCGTCGATCAACTGCTGGAACAAGGGGTCGGCGATTTGGGCCGCAGCGACGCGCTTGGAGACCTTGCGCAGCGTCGGGTGGCCGTCTTTGATAATCTCGCGGATGTAAGGCACGACACCCATTATAAACCAAGCCTCCAAGCGGGCGCTGCGCCCTCGGTCGGGGGTCTGGGCGCGGCCGCCGGCCGGCGGCCCTAGCACCCTGCTAAAGGATGTACGTGCTGAGGTTGGCGTCCCGCACGATGTCGGCTAGCTTGGAGCGGACGTACTCGGCGTCGATCCGGACCGTGCCTGCGTCCTCGGGCGCCGCGTAGGAGACGTCTTCGAGCAGCCGTTCCAAGACCGTGTGCAAACGGCGCGCGCCGATGTTTTCGGACTGGTCGTTGACCTGCATCGCATAGGCCGCCAGCTGCGCGACGCCGTCGGGAAGGAATTCGATCGTCACGCCCTCGACCGCGAGCAGCTGACGATACTGCTCGGTGAGAGCGTTGCGCGGTTGCGTGAGGATCGTCTTGAAATCTTCCGCCGTCAGGGAGTCGAGCTCGACGCGAATCGGAAAGCGGCCTTGCAATTCGGGAATGAGATCCGAGGGCTTGCTAATGTGAAAGGCGCCCGCCGCGATGAACAGGATGTGATCGGTTTTGATCGAGCCGTACTTCGTCGCAACGGTGCTACCTTCGACGATCGGCAAGATGTCGCGCTGCACGCCCTCGCGCGAGATATCGGGACCGCGTCCGCCTTCGCGGCCGGCGACCTTGTCGATCTCGTCGATGAAGATGATCCCGTTGTCGCCGGCACGCCGCAGCGCCTCGCGCTTGACGGCATCCATGTCGATCAGTTTTCCGGCTTCCTCCTGCGCGAAGACGCGACGCGCGTCGGCAACCGTCATGCGCTTGCGAGTCTTCTTCTTCGGCAGAAGTCCGCCGAGCATCTCGCCGACGTCGGCGCCGCCGCCCATCGAGGGGTCCATCCCGCCGAGGACGCCGATCGGAAGCTGCGGCGTCTCTTCGATTTCGACGTCGAGGAGCCGCACGTCGTAAAAGCCGCGCAGAACGTCGGCCCGCGCCTGCTCGCGGATCCTGCGCGCATCCTCGCCCGTCGCCGTCGCCGCAGCTTGGGGTTGCGCCGGCTGTTGCGCCGGCTGCGCGAACGTATTACCGAAGATCGAGCCGAGCGTGGAAGCAAACGAGGTCATCGGTTGCGACGGCAAGTGCGTCTGCGTTTCGGGGAACAGGAGATCGATGATGCGCTCGACCGCGGCCGCGTCGGCGGCCTGCTCCACCTCGGCGCGCCGCTCGTCTTGTACGACGCGGATCGCGGCTTCGACCAGATCCCGCACCATCGACTCGACGTCGCGCCCGACGTAACCGACCTCGGTATACTTGGTCGCTTCGACCTTCACGAACGGCGCGCCGGCGAGCGTTGCCAAACGCCGCGCGATCTCGGTCTTTCCGACGCCGGTCGGACCGATCATCAAGATATTCTTCGGAATCACTTCGCCGCGCATCTCACCCGCAAGCTGCTCGCGCCGGTAGCGGTTTCGCATTGCAATCGCGACCGCGCGCTTGGCCTTCGCCTGCCCGACGATGTAGCGATCGAGTTCGGCCACGATCTGGCGAGGCGTCAGTTCGCGCGCGGCGGTCATTGCGCGCACTCCGCGAGTTCGTCGTAGAGGTATGTCATCGTCTCGATTCCACCGAAGAATTGGTCGAGCGAAAAGCGCTCGTTCGGCGCGTGAATCCGGTCGCTCGGCAAACCGACGCCGATCAGCACCTGAGGCAGGTGCAAGATGCGGTCGAAACTCGAGACCGGCCCGATCGTGCCGCCCGTCCCGATGAAGACCGGCGCTTTGCCGAAACCTCGCTCCATCGCGCGCGCGGCAGCCGCCACGGCGGGATGATCGCGCGAAGTACTCACGGCCCGCACGTCACCGTCCTCTGCGATCTCGACGCGAACTCCGGCCGGTGCGACGCGCTCGAGGTGCGCGCGCACCGCCGCTTTGACCTGAGCGGGGCTCTGTCCCGCGACGAGCCGCGCCGAAAGTTTGAGCGTGGCGAAGCTGGGCACGATCGTCTTCGCACCCGGGCCCTGATAACCGCCGTAGATACCGTTGCACTCGAGCGTGGGCCGGAGCCACATCCGTTCGAGCGGCAAGTAACCGCGTTCGCCGCCGAACAGCGCCGCCACGCCGAGCTCGCGAGCTTCTTGCTCGCCGTCGAACGGAAGCGAGGAGATCTCGCCGTGCTCGCCGGGCGTGGGCTCGCTCACGCCGTCGTAGAAACCGGCAACCGCGACGCGGCCGCTCTCCTCGCGCAACGTGGCGATCATACGCGCCAGAGCCTCGATCGGGTTGACGACGAGCCCGCCAAAATAGCCCGAATGGAGATCGCTCGACGGACCATACACCGTAACTTCCCAGTGCACGAGCCCGCGTAACGAGACGGTCAGCGAGGGCACGTCCTCCGCGAAGACCGCGGTGTCGGAGACGACGACGACGTCGCACGCCAGCCGCTCGCGCTCGCGTGCCAGAAAAGCCTCGAAGCTGGGCGAACCGATCTCTTCCTCACCCTCGACGACGACTTTGACGTTGAGCGGCAACGAGCCGCGAACACGCAAGTGAGCTTCGAGCGCTGCCAGGTGCATCAGCACCTGCCCCTTGTCGTCGACGCTCCCGCGACCGTAGACGCTGCCGTCGCGGACCGTGGCGACGAAGGGCGGCGATTGCCAAAGCTCGAGCGGGTCCTCGGGCTGAACGTCGTGATGGCCGTAGATGAGCATCGTCGGCGCTCCCGGCGCGTGCAGCCACGAACCATACGCAATCGGAAGACCGTCCGTTTCGAGGACCTCCGCTTCGGTGAGCCCTGCGGCGCGCATGCGCGCGACGACCGCTTCGGCCGAGCGGCGTACCTCCGGATGACGAGCCGGGTCGGCGGAGACCGAAGGACACGCGACCCACGCTCCGAGTTCCGCGAGATACCGGTCGCGATTCGCGCGAACGAAATCGACGATTTCCACCTAGATCTCCGCGATCGCAAGCGCATCGAGCGAGCCGCGCCAGTTCGCCGCGAGCTCGTCGGCGTATTGACGGCTATCGCCGGCTTTGCCCTCACGAGCGAGCGTGCGCATCAAACCGTACAGCGAGTGTGCGTTGTGCGGGGTTCGAACGAGATCGGATTTGAAGGCCGCTTCCGCGCCCGGATAGTCGCCGTCCTCGAGCAGGAGCCATCCAAGCCACTCGCCGGCGGGATAGAACCACGGTGCGTACACTTCCGGCGGATTCTGCGCCATCTCCGGCAGCGCGCCGCGCAACGCAGCCGTCGCCGCAGGGATGTCGCCCTGCAGCGCATCGACTTGGGCCTGAGCCATGCGATGCAGCGGGTCCAGGAAATCGGGTCGCGTCGAGGATTTGATGGCCGTCTCGAAGGCGGCGAGCGCCGCACGCGCGTCGGAGGGGTTCTTGAGCCCGCAGTACGCGAGGACTCGCGCGTACGACCACGTCAGGATCGCGTAACCGCGAGTGGGTTTCGGCGTCACCAGAATGTCGTTCCAGCGCCCGAGGCGCGCTTCGATCAGCAACGCCGTGCCGGCTTCTTGCGCTTGAGCCAGGTCGAGCGCGGTGCCGATTTCGCTCGCGTCGCCGAGCATCAGCGCGCCGCCCGCGTAGAAGTCGAGGTTGTGTTTGAAGTAGGTAAGTTGGTTCGGCTGCTCGGCGAGCGAAGCGGCATATGCGCGATCGAGTGCGACCGCTTCGCGCTCTTCACGCAACAATTCCGGAAAGAGCCCGAGATCGAGATCGGTGTGTCCCGCCATGTGCACGAGGTGCGAAGCGGCGGGCTCGACCGGCAAGACGCTGAGCCGGCGCGCGCTCGGCTCGGCACCCTCGGCCACGACCGGAGCGTCGAGCAGATGCACCAGGTAGTGATTCGCGCCGATGTGATCGGGATTGCGGCGCAACACTGCTTCGAGCGTCGCCACGAGACCTGCCGTCGCACCGGTCGGCGCCGTGCCGTTCCACCCCCAAGCGTCGACGTCCATCGCGCTTTCGACCGACAGCGCGGCCGCGTCGTCGTCCAACGGAAAATCGGCGAAGAGCTTCTGCATCGCATCGCGGTAGGCCAGGTAGGTCGCGTCGGTTTTCCCCTTGGGATCTTTGGGATAGCGGAGTTGCAGCGCTTCGATGTAGCGCCGTTCCTCGGGTAGGGCCGAGCCTTCGAGCGCCGCTGCACGTTTTAGAGCCGCCTGCGCGACCTCGATATCGCCGGGCGACATTCGCTCGTTGAGGTTCGGGCCCACCGCAAGCGCGATGCCCCAATACGCCATCGCCAAATTCGGATCGGCCTGCGAGGCGCGTTCGAAGCGCTTGCGCGCCTCCTCGCGATTGAACGCGTAGACGAGCGTCAAGCCTTCGTCGAAGAGGCGTTGCGCATTGGCATCGTTCGTGCCGACGGTATGATGCACGAGCGCCGCTTGTGGCGACTCAGGAATCTGCGCTCGCGCCGCGCAGGGAACGAGAAGCGCGGCACACAGCAGGCTCGCGGTCCCAGCGAGCCTCAAACGACTTCCACCACGATGTCTTCGTTCGTGTAGATGTCGATCGAGGATGCAACCTTGAGCGCTTCGCGCGCGATCGACTCGGCGTCGAGCGAGCTGTGCCGCAGCAGCGCCACCGCCGCCGCTTGCGCGTAGGGACCTCCGCTGCCGATCGCGGCGATTCCCTCGTCGGGCTCGATCACGTCGCCCGTCCCGCTGAGCACGAACAGATGCTCGGCGGTGCCGACCACGAGGAGTGCCTCGAGCCTGCGCAGCGCGCGGTCTTGGCGCCAGTCCTTAGCGAGTTCGACCGCGGCGCGCACGATGTTGCCTTTATACTCCGAGAGCTTGCCTTCGAATTTCTCCAGCAGCGTGATTCCGTCCGCGGCCGACCCGGCGAAACCGGCGAGCACCTTGCCTTCGGCGATGCGCCGCACCTTGCGCGCACCGTGCTTCATGATCGTTTTGTCGAAGGTCACTTGTCCGTCGCCGGCCAGCGCCAGCTTTCCGTCCTTGCGGACGGCGAGAATCGTGGTCGAGCGAATTCGCATCAAGCCGCTGTATCCGCCGAGGCGACCGGTGTTTCTTGCCGGAGCGGCCGGCGCGACGTTTCGGGTCCTAGGCCGGTGCCGGAACGCGCCGCCAAGCTTCGAGCGCGGTCAGCGCCCGCTCCGCCATTGCCCGCCGGCGCTCGCGTTTGTCGCGCGGCGCACCCGGCAGCGGCGGGAAAAACGCCCAACTCACGTTGGCCGGCTGGAAATCCGCGCTGGCCGCATTCTGCAAGTGTCCGACGACCGCGGCGAGCGCGGTGCCGGCGGGAACCGCAGCGGCCGATTCGCCGCGCAAAACCGCGGCTGCCGAGCGCGCCGCGATGAGGCCGCACGCCGCCGCTTCGACGTAGCCCTCGGCACCGGTGATTTGCCCTGCGAACCAAGTTCGTTCGAAACCCCGCAGACGCAGATCGTGCGTCAAGAAGCGCGGAGCGTCGATGAACGAGTTGCGGTGCATGACGCCGAGCCGTAACCACTCCGCCGATTCGAGTCCCGGAAGTTTACCGAATGCCTCTTTTTGGGCAGGCCAGGTCAAGCGGGTCTGAAACCCGACGAGGTTGTAGGCGCTGCCCTCGAGGTTCTCTTTGCGCAGCTGCACGACCGCATGCGGGATCGCTCCCGTGCGCGGGTCGCGCAGGCCGACCGGCTTGAGCGGCCCGTATCGCAGCGTCTCGTCACCGCGCGCCGCCAGCTCCTCGATTGGCAGACAGCCTTCGAAGTACGGAACCTTACCGTCCGCGGCGTCCCGTTCGAACTCTTTGGGCTCCGCTTTGGGTAACTCACGCAGATCGTGCACGAAGGCCGCGTACTGCGCGCGATCGAGCGGAATGTTGAGATAGTCTTCGCCCGGGCCTTTGTCGTAACGCGATTTCGCGTACATCCGGTCCCGCTCGATGGAGTCGGCTGCGACGATCGGCGACGCCGCGTCGTAGTAGTGCAAACGGGGACGGCTCGAACCTTCTTCGGCCGGGACGCGCGCGAGCAGCGCGTCGATCGCTTGGGAAAGCGCTTGCGAGGGTAGCGGTCCGCAGGCGACGATCGTCGGCTGCAACGTATCGATCGCGCGGACTTCCTCGCGCAGGATGCGGATGCGCGGGTGCGCCCCCAGACGCGACTCGACTTCGGCCGCGAAGCGCAACCGGTCGACGGCGAGCGCGCCGCCCGCCGGGACCGCGCAGTTCCGCGCGGAGCTCACGATCAACGAATCGAGGCGCGCGAGCTCTTCCTTGAGCAAGCCGACGGCGTTTTCGAGCGCCGCCCCGCGCAGCGAGTTACTGCAAACCAGTTCCGCTAAAGCGTCGCTCTGATGCGCCGGTCCGCGCCGGTGCGGACGCATCTCGATCAGTTCGACGTCGAGCCCGCATTCGGCCGCCTGCCACGCCGCTTCGCATCCGGCGAGACCCCCGCCGACGATCCGAAGCAGCGCGCTCACGCTCCGACCTGTTGCGGTTCCGTTTCAGGCGCTTCGCCGATCGCGCCGGTGTCGTGCGTCTTGTCGGCGTGGCACTCGAAGGTCAACACCCCGCGCTTCGACTTCGCGACGACGTAGCTGCCGCAGACCGGACACGGCTCGGGAACGACGCGATCCCATGACACGAAGTCGCAGGCGGGGTAGTTCGCGCAACCGTAAAACGTGCGGCCGCGGCGCGAGCGCCGCTCGACGACCTTCCCGCCGTCTTTGGGGCAAAGCGCGCCCGTCTCTTTCAGGATCGGCTTCGTCGTCTTGCACTCGGGATAGCCCGTGCACGAGATGAAGCGCCCGAAGCGCCCGGTCTTGATGACCATCGGCAGCCCGCACTTTTCGCAGACCTCGTCGGTCGGCTCGTCTTTGATCTCGAGCTTGGGGAGTTTGCGTTCGGCTTCTTCGAGATCGTGTTCGAAGGGCCCGTAGAAGGCGCGCAGCACGTCGACCCAGTCCATCTTCTGGTCTTCGACCTGGTCGAGTTCGCCTTCCATCTTCGCCGTGTAGCGCAGGTCCATGATGCCGGTGAAGTGCTCTTGGAGCAGGTCGTTGACGGCAATTCCGATCTCGGTCGGGTGGAACCGGCGCTCGATCTGCTCGACGTAGCGCCGGGTCTGGATCGTCTCCACGATCGAGCTATAGGTCGAGGGCCGGCCGATGCCGTTTTCCTCGAGCGATTTCACGAGCGAGGCTTCGGTGAAACGCGGCGGCGGTTCGGTAAAGTGCTGCTTGGACTCGATCGACTTCTTGTCGAGCCCGTCGCCTGCGGCGAGCTGGGGAAGCGGGATGCGCGAAGCCTTGCCGTTCTTCGGGGCGGCGGCGTCGGCCATGTCGTCGTCCTTGCCCTCTTCGTAGACGGCGGTGTAGCCGGCAAACTTCAGCACGCTTCCGGTGGCGCGGAACAGATACCGGGCGTTACCGCGCAGCGGTCTGGCTGCGATGTCGACCGAGGTTTGGTCGTAGACCGCGGCAGCCATCTGCGAGGCGACGAAACGTTCCCAGATCAGTTGATACAGCCGAAGCTCGTCACGTTTGAGCACGCCGGCCAAGGATGCCGGCGTGCGCCGAAGGTCGGTCGGGCGGATCGCCTCGTGTGCGTCCTGTGCGCCCTCGCGCACTTTGTGCGTGCGCGGCCCGTGATACGCGACACCATAGGTCTGCTCGATGAAGCTTTTCGCGGCGTCGCGCGCGCTGTCGGCGATACGCGTCGAGTCGGTGCGCATGTAGGTGATGAGGCCCTGAGTCCCCTCGGTCCCGAGATCGACGCCCTCGTACAGCGCCTGGGCGACCTGCATCGCTTTGCGGACGCGGAAGCGCAGCTTACGCGAGGCTTCCTGTTGCAAGGTCGAGGTCGTGAACGGCGCGGCCGGGTTGCGGCGCGTTTCGCGCTGCTTGACCGCCGCAACCTCGAAGCTCGCCCCTTCCAAATCGGCCAGGATTTGATCGGCCCTGCCGCCATTGCCGATCTCGGCCTTCTCGCCGTCGACCTCGCTGAGGTCGGCGGGAAAGACCAGTTCGTCGCCCGGCTTTTGAAACTGTGCGCCGATCGTCCAGTATTCGCGCGGAACGAAGCGCTCGATCTCGCGCTCGCGGTCGACGATCAGCTTGACCGCGACCGATTGCACCCTCCCGGCGGAGAGCCCGCCGCGCACCTTCGCCCACAGCAAGGGCGAGATCTTATAGCCGACGAGACGGTCGAGAATCCGGCGCGCCTGCTGCGCGTTCACCCGGTCCATGTCGATCGAATGCGGTTCCGCCAGCGCTTTGAGCGCGGCATCCTTGGTGATCTCGTGGAGTTCGATGCGCTTGGGGTTTTCGAGCTTGAGGAGTTCGGCCAGGTGCCACGCGATCGCTTCGCCTTCGCGGTCGGGGTCCGTCGCCAGGTAGACGTCGGTCGCCGATTTGGCCGCGCTGCGGAGCTCTTTGATGACGTCGCCCTTCCCTTTAATAGTCAAGTAGCGCGGGGCGAAATCGTGCTCGACGTCGACGCCGAGCGTGCTTTTCGGGAGGTCGCGGACGTGCCCGACGGAGGCCTTTACGACGTACCGGGGCGGCAAGAACTTCTTGATCGTACGCGCTTTCGTCGGCGATTCGACGATGATCAGCGGCTTTTTCAAACTCTCCTCAGTTCGCCCCCCGGGGGTCCCGACGGCTTGGCGAAAACGCCCTTAGTATAGCGCCGCCGTCAAGCCCGGCGCAAAAAACGGCGCCGGCAACGTGCCCGCGAGTCACGTTTTCGCACGCGCGCAACGCGCAAATGTTGCATAAATTCGTGATGCAGTATAAGATGCACACAAAGACGTCGGCAGCGAGTCGGCGTTCGCACATTTCCGATCGCCCATGCGGGCGAGGAGGGATTCTTGGAGCCAGAAAACACCGACCACGAAGAGGCGATCGAGGGGCTACGAAAAGCCGTCCGGCGCAGAATCGTCCGTAAAGCCGTTCGTCGCAAGGTGGCTAAGAAGGCTATCCGCAGAAAGGTCGTCAAGAAGGCCGTTCGCAGGAAGGCCGTCAAGAAGGCCGTTCGCAGGAAGGTCGTCAAGAAGGCCGTTCGCCGAAAGGTCGTCAAGAAGGCCGTCCGCAGAAAGGCCGTCAAGAAGGCCGTTCGCCGCAAGGCCGTCAAGAAGGCCGTTCGCCGCAAGGGCCGCCGCAAGAAGAAATCCTAGTCCCGGGAAGCGGATTCCGTGAGGAGCGATCGCGACAGCGGTCGCTCTTTTTTTACGACGCTGCGAGCACCGGGCCGGTTATATCGGGTGCCTGGCCGCCGTGCTCTTGGACCCAGTGGCACGCCGCTTGGTGGTTCGTGCCGTACGTCAGGAGCGCCGGTACCTCGATCTTGCAACGCTCGAACGCGATCGGGCAACGCGTGTGGAAGCGGCAGCCGGAGGGCGGATTGACGGGCGACGGGATGTCGCCGGTCAGAATGATGCGCTTACGGCGCCCCTCGACGCCCGGATCGGGAATCGGAATGGCCGAGAGCAACGCCTGCGTATACGGGTGCAGGGGATTCTCGTAAAGGTCGTCGCGGTCGGCGATCTCCACGATCTTCCCCACGTACATCACCGCGACGCGGGTCGAAATGTGGCGCACGACCGATAGGTCGTGCGCGATAAACAAAAAGGTCAGCCCGAACTGTCCCTGGAGGTCTTGCAGCAGGTTAATGACCTGCGCCTGGATCGAGACGTCGAGCGCCGAGACCGGCTCGTCGGCGACGATGAATTTGGGCGAAACGGCGAGTGCCCTGGCGATGCCGATGCGTTGCCGCTGACCGCCCGAGAATTCGTGCGGATAGCGGTTCGCGTGGTCGGGCTGCAACCCGACAAGCCGGAGCAGTTCGCGGACGCGGTCGTCGGCCTCTTTCCCCTTGGCGATGCCGTGGATCAGCAGCGGTTCGCCCACGATGTCGCGCACGGTCATGCGTGGGTTGAGCGAGGCGTACGGATCTTGGAAGATGATCTGCATCTCCTTGCGGAGCTTGCGAACGTCTTCGCGTCCTAGTTCGAGGATGTCGCGGCCCTCGAAGATGACCTGGCCTTTGGTGGCCGGCAGCAAGCGCAGCACGACGCGGCCGGCGGTCGTCTTGCCGGAGCCTGACTCGCCCACAAGCCCCAGCGTCTCGCCGCTCTGAATCGAGAAGTCGACGCCGTCGACGGCCTTCACGTCGCCGATGTGACGCGAGAAAATGCCCGCATTGATCGGAAAATACTTGAAGAGGTCGTGAACCTCGAGCAGCGCGCCGCTGCTCTTGCCGTTGGGGGGAACCGTCATGCCGGGATCACCGCGTCAAGCGATGCTCCGGCTTCCGAATCCGGGATCTTGGGGGCGGAGACGACCTTGAGCGTGCGCTCGGATTCCGTGGCCGCGTCGTACAAAAAGCAGCGCGCGATGTGACCCGTTCCGAAATCGTAGAGCGGTACGGGCTTGTCGCAGACGGGCATCCGGTATTTGCAGCGCGGCGCGAAGGCGCAGCCGGGCGGCAACCGTAGTAGGTTCGGCGGCTGACCTTCGATCGGCACGAGGCGCCCGCGCGAGCTCTCGTCGAGCCGCGGCAACGAGGCCAGCAAACCCATCGTGTAGGGATGCTTCGGCGCCGAGAAAATCTGCTCGGCGGTTCCATATTCGACCAGATTTCCCGCGTACATCACGAGGACGTACTGACAAGTCTCGGCGACGACGCCCAAGTCGTGCGTGATCATGATGATCGCCGACCCCAAACGCGCCTGCATCTCGTTCATCAAGTCGAGGATTTGCGCCTGAATCGTCACGTCGAGAGCGGTCGTCGGCTCGTCCGCGATCAGCACCTCGGGATCGCACGATAGGGCCATCGCGATCATGACGCGCTGGCGCATGCCTCCCGAGAGCTGGTGCGGATACTCGTTGACGCGCTTCTCGGGCAAGGGGATGCGAACGACCCTGAGCATGTCGATCGTCTTGGCGAGCGCGTCGCGTTTGTTAAGTTTCAGGTGCAGCCGGACGGCCTCTGAGATCTGATCGCCGACCGTCAAGACCGGATTGAGCGAGGTCATCGGGTCTTGGAAAATCATCGCGACGTCTTTGCCGCGAATCTTGCGCATCTCGGGCTCGCTCTTGGCAAGCAGATTCTCGCCGCGCAGCGTGATCGTGCCGCTCTCGATCCGGCCGGGCGGGGTCGGGATCAGGCGCATGATCGAGAGCGCGTTGACCGATTTTCCAGATCCCGATTCGCCGACGATGCCGAGCGTCGAGCCGGCCTCGACCGAATACGATAAACCGTTGACCGCACTCACGGGGCCATCGTCGGTCCTAAAACGGACCCGGAGATTCTTGACCTCGAGAAGTGCCAAGCCGGCCGCTCCTACCGTCCGGCCCCGTCGCTCGGCGTGGAAACTAGCACACTAGATGCCGCTCAAGCTGACGATGAGTCCGAAAAAGACGAAGCCGATCGCGACGATGCTCGTTATGCGCTGCAGTTGCTGGTCGAACCCCAAACGCGGGCGATAGGCTGCCTCGACGCGCCCGCCGATGGTGCCGGTTAGACCCTCTTGCTTCGTCGTCTGAATCGCCAAGAGCACGACCAGGGAGACCGCGCAGATCAAGAACCCGGCGGCAAAAGTGTGAGTCAACCACGGAAAATTGCGGGCGAGTGCCGATGAGGGGTGCTGCAAATTCTGGATCTGCTGCAGCAACGCCGGCGAAAGGGTCGCGGCCGGATTGGGTACTCCATGGCTCGCCGGAATCGGTAAGCTCGGCAAGCTCGGTGGAGCCGCCGTGGCGGCGGCAAGAAGCGAAGCGAAACTCATCACGATGATAGGAACGATCTTCTCATGACAATCGGCGCCTGTTCGACGCCTAGCGGACCGATGCCGCTTCCTGAAAAGCCCTGATCCGGGCCGCCAGGCTCTCGCCCGAAAGTCCGAAGGTGGCTCGCTGCTGAGGCTGCTTGTCATGCTGGATGAGCACGTGGGGAACGCCGATCCGCATGATCGAAACGCCGAGGTCCCGGTCTGAGGCGAACTCGACGACCGCCGAGCCGAAGCCGCCGGCCAGCGAGTGTTCTTCAAGCGTGATGAAGCGCTTGTGCGTGGGGGCCAACTCGAGCAGCAGCGCTTCGTCGAGCGGACGCACGAAGCGCATGTTGACCACCGTCGGGCGCGGAGCGTCGGCCGGCAGCAGGTCGTAAGCGTCGAGCGCGACGTCGCACGTATTACCCAGCGCGAGCAGCGCGATACCCTCGCCGCGGCGCAGGACCTCCGCGCGACCGTGCACGATCGGAGCGGGCGGCTCGAGGTGTTTTCCGTTCGAGTTTCCGCGCGGATAGCGCAGCGCGACCGGCGCACCGAGGCTGAGCGCGTGCTCGAGCATCGGCCCGACCTCGTCCTCGATGCGGGGAGCCATGATCGTCATGTGCGGCAGCGTCCGCAGATAGGCGATGTCGTAAAGACCCATGTGGGTAGGACCGTCGTCGCCGGCGAAGCCGGCGCGATCCATCGCAAAGACCACCGGCAAATTTTGGACCACGACGTCGTGCACGACCTGATCGTAGGCGCGCTGCAAGAAGGTCGAGTAGATCGCGACGACCGGCTTGATTCCCGCCGTTGCGGTCCCGGCCGCGAAGCACACCGCGTGCGCTTCGGCGATGCCCACGTCGAAGTAGCGGTCCGGATGCTTCTTGGCGAACTTGGAGAGCTTCGTGCCGTCCGGCATCGCGGCGGTAATTCCGATGACGCTCTTGTCGCGGTCGGCGATCGCGGTTAGCGCTTCACCGAAAGCGTCTGAAAACGTCGGGCGCGTGCCGGCGGTGAAAACGATCTTGCCGTTTTCCAGCTCGAACGGACCGCAGCCGTGGAAGGTCCGCTTATCGAGCTCGGCCGGCTCGAAGCCTTTGCCTTTGACGGTCTTGACGTGCAGCAGCACGGGGCCGGGGATCTTGCGTGCGTTGGAGATCACGTCGACGAGCACGTCGAAATCGTGTCCGTCGATCGGCCCGACGTAGCGGAAACCCATCTCCTCGAAGATCACGGCCGCTTTCGGCTCGCTCGAGGTGAAGCGCATCGCGGCTTCTTCCCACGTCGAAAGCGCCTTGCGCGCGGTATCCCCGAAGGGAACGCGCTCCAGCAGACCCTTCGTTTTTTCGCGCGCGAAGTTGAAGAGCGGCTTCGATCGCAGCGTTCCGAGGTACTTGTCGATCGCACCCACGTTGGGAGCGATCGACATCTCGTTGTCGTTGAGGATGACGAGAAAGTTACTCTTGAGCTGGCCCGCGTTGTTGATCGCTTCGTAGGCCAAGCCGCCGGTGAGCGCACCGTCGCCGATGATCGCGACGACGGTCTCGTTGCTGCCGGCCAGATCGCGCGCCTGCGCCATGCCCAGCGCCGCCGAGATCGACGTCGAGGCGTGACCCGCGCCGAACACGTCGTACTCCGACTCGCTGCGCATCGCGAAGCCGGAAAGACCGCCGCCCTTGCGAATCGTCATGATCCGGTCGTACCGGCCGGTCAGCATCTTGTGCACGTAGACCTGATGACTGACGTCCCACACGATGCGGTCGCGCGGGCTGTTGAGCACGCGATGCAGGGCCAGCGTCAGCTCGACGACGCCGAGGTTCGGCGCAAGATGACCGCCGTTCTTCGCGCACGCGTCCACCAGCACTTCGCGGATCTCTCCCGCGAGAACGTTGATGTCGGCGCGCGAGAGCTTCTTGATGTCCTTGGGCGACTTGATCCGCTCGATAACCATTGGGGCTCCTTTAGACGGCCACCACGCCTTTTCCCCATGCGGCGCGAGGCGCTTCGCCCCACCCGACAAGGGTCGCCGGCGTGGCCCGCAGCACACAAAAGCCGATGTCGCTCCGTCCCGTACCGCGCGTAGTCCCCATCCCGCTAAGCCGCCGGCGCCGGGTGCTGACCGACTTGGCGCGCATCGTCTCTACCATCTTTAACCCGTTCCTAACCGCGCTCGCCCTGTTCGTGATCCTGGCGCACGCCTCGGCGGCCGACACCGCCGGCTTTTGGCGGATGTTGTTCCTGTGCACCTTCTTCACTTCGATCGGACCGATGCTGTACGTCTTGTGGCTCTATGCCACCGATCGCATCGCCGACCTCGACATGTCGGTCCGCGGCGAACGGGAAAAGGTCTTCTTCACCTTCGTTCTCTTCTACGCCCTGGGCTCGCTCACGCTCTGGCTGGTGCACGCTCCGGCGGTCCTCGTCGCGACGATGTCGGCGTACACGATCGCGGCGCTCGTCGTGCAGTACATCACTCGTTACTGGAAGATCTCGACTCACGCGTTGGGAATTACCGCGCCGCTCGTCGGGTTGACCTACCTGTACGGACAGCAGCCGCTGCCGTTCTTGGTCCTGATCCCACTCGTCGGCTGGTCGCGCGTCTATCTGCGCGCGCATACGATCCTTCAGGTGCTGGCCGGAATGGTTCTCGGGCTGCTCTCGGTGCTCGCCTTCTATCACGCGTTCCGCTTGATGTAAGGGTCCGGACGCCTCGCCGCAGCAGGCAAAGCGACGATCTCGTCATACCGGCCGAGCGGACCCACGAGCGCTTCGAGGGCGCGTTGCAAGGGCTCGAGCGGACCAGTCGTGACGTAGCGCGTGCGGCCGCTGCCGCGCAGTTTCGCGGAACGCGCGAAGGTTTCGACGCGTCGCGCTTGGCTCTCGGCGGGATCGATGCGGATGACGTTCGGGCCGAACACCGCTGCGAAGTGTTCGTCGAGGAGAGGGTAGTGGGTGCAAGCCAACACCAGCGCGTCGAGCGGGTTCGCGAACGCGGCCAGGGTGGCGACGACGGCGGCGCGGGGTTCGGGGCCCGAAAGCTTTTGCGCTTCGACGAGCGGAACGAGAGCTGGAGCGGCTACCTCTTGGACGTCGAGCCCGGCGGAAATGCGGCGGATCGCGTTCCCGTAAGCGCCGGAGTTCGTGGTTGCAGTCGTCGCCAGGACGCCGATACGTTGCGCGCCGGTCCGCGCGACGGCTTCGGCGGCGGCTTCGATCAAGTCGAAGATCGGAACGCCGGCAGGCGGCCAGCCGAATTGCGCGGCGATCGCACAGGAGGTGTTGCAGCCCATGACGATGCCCGAAACACGCTCAGCGTCGAGGTAACCGATGTTGGCCCGGAGCAGCTGCGCGAGGTCTTCGTTCGTGCGGTCGCCATACGGGACGTGGGCTTGATCGGCGAGATAGACGAGGTCGATGTCGGGCAAGCGTGCGCGCAGGCTGCGTAAGACCGTGAGGCCGCCGAGCCCCGAGTCAAAGATCCCGAGGATGTCAGGTTCCGTCCGTTTGCGGCGGCGTCGTGCCGGAAGCGTAGTCGCCGATCCCGTCGGCGATCGAGGCTGCGACCTTTTGCAGGAAGGCCGGGGAGTGGAGCAGCGCCGCGTCGTCGGGATTCGAGAGGAAAGCAGTTTCGACGAGCGCGGCGGGCATTCTCGCATGATGCAGAACGTAAAAGTTTTCCTTGCGCACGCCGTCGTCTTTGGTTCCAAGCGACGCGATGAGGCGCCGGTGAATCGCTTCCGCGAGCGACAGATCGCCGCTCTTGAAATAGTAGGTCGTCGTGCCGTTGAGGCCCGAGGAGGTGAAGCTGTTGACGTGCACGCTCACGAACATCCGCGCGCCCGCGTTGTTCGCGACGTCGTCGCGCGCCTGAAGCTCGTCGTGGGCCGAGTCGTTGGGCGCATACACGTCGCTGTCGTCGCTGCGCGTGAGTTTAACCTGCCAGCCGCGTGCCAGTAAGAGCGCGCGGAGGCGCATGGAGATGTCGAGCGTGAGGTCCTTTTCCGTCAGACCGTTGTGCGCCGCGCCGGTGTCGCTGCCGCCATGGCCCGGGTCGATCACGATCAGCTTGGGGTTGAGAGTGGGAGCAAACTTCCAAGGCGTTTCGAGCGGGGCCGGCGTGTCGTCGGGCGGTGCGGCCGCAAGCGGCGCCACAGCGGCCGGGCCCGTTCCAAATTGACCGTTTCCGGTGCGGAGTCCGGAAACGTCGTCGACCGGATTGACCGCGAGCGTCAAGCCGCCGTCGTTGGGAACGATGTCGACCTCACGCTGCGAACTCAGCGTAAGCGCGATCCGTACGGTCGGAACCGGCGTGGTCGCGGTTTGCCGGGCTCGAACCGCAAGCAACGAGCCGGAGGGCAGCGCTTGTTCTTGCGCGGGCAGCGCGAGTTGCGCGTTTTGCAGGTCGACGTACCAACGGTTGTCGGAGAGACGGTGCCATTCGTAGGCGAGACTGCCCTCGATCGTGATGCGCACGTTGGAACCTTGACCGAAAGGGACGATCTCGATTGCGGTGATCTGAGCGGCGGGAGGCGCGGAGGCCGCCGGCGTTGCCGGCCCTCCGAAGGGCGGTACGTTTTGCGCGCCGCCGGATTGCTCCGATAAGAAATCTTCGCCGCCCGGTACTTCGGGATCGGTGCGGCTCACTGCCCGGCTCGAAGGCAGCGGCGTCGCCGGCGGTATGCGCGGGTCGCGCACGCTGAGCGGGTTGACCGCGCTCGTTGCGTCGCCGGCCGGGGGCATAGGCGTTCCGCCGAACTGCGCGCCGGGCGGACCGAATGCGATTGCGACCTCGTTCGGGGAGGCGGAAGGCACAAGCGCGATCGTCGCGCCGGGCACCGCCCCGAACGTCACGACGGTCGTCGGATTGCGCGGCGTGCCGCTGACGCTGATGCCGATCGTGCGTAACCCCGCGCCGCCGACTTGACGGTTGCGCTCGAGCGGCGAAGCGAGGCCCAAGAATGCGAGCGACAGCGAGCCGTCGCCCGCGTCGGCCAGACGCTTGAAGCGAAGGGGTGTCGCGCCGCGCAAGGTGACGACCGTAAGGTGACCGTCCGAACGCGCCTCGAGCCAGGCCAGCTGCGGCTGCAGGATCGTCTCGCCCGCATCCGGCAGCGGGTCGACGTACAACGCGCGCGCGACCGCATCGAGCGGCAGATAGACGAGTTTGCCGCTGAGGTACGGAGCGAAGTCCGCGGTCTGCGCAAGACCGTCCACGACGTAATGCGGATCGTCGATCGTGAAGGCGATCGTGCGACGGTCAGCGCTCACGATCGTCACCGTTTTCGTTTTGGGATCGTAGGCGAGCGTCGCGCCGGCCTTGGCTAGAATTCGTTCCAGACCCGCGTCGTCGCTCGAAACGGCGATCTCGCCGGCCCTGACCTGGGGATGTTCGAGGATCAGACGTGTCCCCGCGAACCAAAGATCGGTCGCGTCGAGAGCGCGCGCCGGAGCGAGCGCGGCCCACGCCAGCGCGAGCGCGAGGACTGACGCGCTACCAGCTTTGCCGAGTAAGCGGCTCGTCGAGCTCAAGATGCCCTCCCGGAAGCGTAGGAACGCGCGCGCCGCCTATCTCGATTTGGACCGCGTCGATGCCGGGCAACGCGGTTAAAGTCCAGACGAGAGCTTTAAACTCGCCGCTTTCGGCAAAGCTTCCGCCGCCGTTAGCCGCGAAATCGCCGCTCAGGTCGACGGTGACCGTCTTCCCTGCAACGACGACGCTGCGCGCGATCGTTCCCGGAGGAAAGCGAATCGCTTCGACGTCCGGAGGCGGTCCAACGAGCGCTTGCGCCGTCGCGTAACGCGCCAACTGGTTCACCTCGCGCGGCGTGCCGATGGAAATGTTCCAAGGAACCAGCGTTTGACCGTCGGTTTTGCAATAGTAAACGGCAATCGTGTTCCCGGTCGCTTGACCGGCCGGTTTGGCGAAGAAACGGTATCCTGCATACGCGGCCAGGCAAAGCAGCGCGACGAGAACCAGCGCGCGCGGCCTCATTGACCGGCGAAGTTCGCTGCGGCGGCGGCCGCCCCCCGTTCGCTACTGCAAGTAGCGTTCGACGGTCTCTTCGTCGCGCAAAGCCGTCGCGCGTTCGTCCTGACCGAATTCCCGGCGCGCGCGCCTCTGGCGCAGCAAGTCGTAGTAGCGATCGAGTTGCACGTTGACCTCGGCGAGCCTCGCCCGTTCGTCTTCACCGAGCGGGTGGTCCTCGGCCAGCTCGAGCAAACGATGTTCCTCGGCGACGAGCTCTTCGATATGCTGATGGATCGACGGATCTTTCATCGGACGTCCTTCTTCGTTCCCGCGCCGCGACTCGCTCTAACGCGCGCCTTCGAACTCGGCGAGCAGACGTGCGGCGTTTCCGCGCAGGATCAAGTCGAGCTGTGAAGCTTCGAGCCCGAGCGCGGCGAGACCGTCCCGTTCGCGCGAGTAAGGGTACGGAACGTTCGGAAAGTCACTCCCGTAGAGGATGCGCGAAGGAAAGCGACCCGGCGCGGCGGCCGCGGCCGGCATTTCGAGCGGTGAACCGCGCGCGAAGATCATCGTTGTGTCCAGATACAAGGACTGGTAACGCTCGAAGAGCTCGCCGTACGCTTGCGTATCTGGGACTCCCATGTGCGCGACGACGTACGTCAAGCCCGGATGACGCGCCAGCACGTCCTCGACGCGCCGGGCTCCTTCTCCCGGCAGGTAGCGCCACGGGATCGGACCGACGTGCGCGACGACGAAGCCGCGCCGCGCTGCGATGCGCTCGTACGCCGGATCGAAGCGCGGATCGTCGAGCTTCAAGTGCTGGACGTCCTCGTGAATCTTGATCCCCGCGCAGCCCGCCTCCAGCGCGCGATCCAAGTCATCGAGATAGAGCGGATCGTCGAGGTGGATCGTAGCGAGGGGAACGCCCACGCCGCCCAGTTCGCGCGCCGTCTGAACCAGCCAAGCGTTGATGTCGCGCGCCATTCCCGGCCGGTGCGCGTAGCTGAAAAACACGAAGCGCTCGACACCCGCGGCGGCGAGCGCCCGGGCTACCTCGCGAGGTTCGGAGGGTTGGTTCTCGATCTTCCAATCGCTGTGCTCGGCGAACCAGCGCCGGATCGCCGCGAACAGCCGCGGTGGATGCAGGTGCGTGTGGAAATCGATCACGCCGTATTAGTGGCCTGCAACGGAAGGCCACTAGGTGGTCTCGGGGTCACCCGCAACGCTCCGATAGAGATAACCCGCGATCAACGCGCCGACGATCGGAGCGGCCCAGAAAAGCCAGAGTTGCTCGAGCGCCCACCCGCCGGTGAAGATGGCCGGACCAGTGGAGCGAGCCGGATTCACCGACGTGTTGGTCACCGGGATGCTGACCAGGTGAATCAACGTCAGCACCAAGCCGATCGCAATCGGAGCGAGGCCCTTCGGCGCGCGCGCGTCGGTCGAACCGAGAATCACGAACAGAAAACCGCACGTCAGGATCATCTCGGTCAAGAGCGCCGGAACGACGCCAAAGCCCCCAGGTGAATGTTCGCCGTAACCGTTCGCCGCGAGTCCCGTCGGCTGGACGTGCCCCGGAACGACCGCGAATTGCGTGATCGCTAGCAGCACGCCCGAGGCAACGATCGCGCCGGCGACCTGCGCCACGACGTAGGGCAGAATCTCGCGGGCTGGAAAGCGCTTTCCCGCCCAGAGTCCAATCGTTACCGCCGGGTTGATATGACAGCCGGAGATGTGACCGATCGCGAACGCCATCGTCAGCAGCGTCAAGCCGAATGCGAGAGCGACGCCGGCAAAGCCGATGCCAACCGGAACGCCGTTCGGGGTGAGAAAAACCGCGGCGAGCACGGCGCTGCCGGTACCGCAAAAAACGAGCCAAAACGTGCCGATCGCTTCGGCAGCGCAACGTCGACTAAGCGGCATGATGGCAGAACCTCCCACTTCTCAAGCAGGAGGTGCTTCGAACCGCTGCTCTCCCATCCCCTCGAACCAGGCGAGCAATCTTGACGGGTCAAACACGAGCGCGCGCAGTCTTAGGTTGAGGAGGCGCTGTGGAACCGGTTCAATTTCACGTCACGGAGGTCGTGCTTTTCCTCGCGGCGGCGCTCTTCATCGGAATCGTTGCCGAACGCATCCGCATTCCGTACAGCGTCGCCTTACTGCTCGCAGCGACGCCGCTCGAGCTCAAGGGAATCGAGCAGCACTTCGTCTCGTCGCTGCTCTTCATTTTTCTTCCCGCTCTGATCTTCGAAGCTGCTTGGAACGTCGACACGCCGCTGCTCCGCAAGAATTGGCGCCCGGTGCTACTCATGGCGGTGCCCGGTGTCGGCTTGACGGCGCTCCTGGTTGGGCTCGGGCTTTCGCTCTTCAATCTGCTCCCGTTCTTGCCGGCCCTTTTGCTCGGTGCGATTTTGGCGGCGACCGATCCGGTTGCGGTCATCCCAATCATGAAGCGGCTCAACGTGCCGCACGAACTGGCGACCATCATCGAAGGCGAGTCGCTGCTCAACGACGGCTTTGCTATCGTTCTCTATACTTCGCTCATCGCCGTCGTGGGCTCGGGTAAACCGCTTTCCGGCTTCGAGTTCGTAGGCAAAACCTTCTTGGTCGGCGGCGGCGGATTGTTGATCGGATGCGTTACCGCCGGCGTCATAGCGTTCGTCTTGCGCGCGACCAAGGACATGCGGCTGTACTTCGTCGCCAGTGTCGTAACCGTCTACGTGAGCTACCTCGGGGCCGAAATGGTTCACATGTCGGGAATCTTCGCGGTCGTCGCATCGGGCATCGTGCTGCGCCTGCGGACCCGCTTTCCAGCTGACGCGGATGCGGACGAGATCGGCACGCTGTGGGCGGCGGTGGCGTTTTTCGCGAACACCATCGTCTTCATCTTGATGGGAATTCGAATTAACTTCGACCGGGTTCTGCACGAACCGGTGCTGATGCTGGCGACAGCCGCATTCGTAACGCTGGGGCGCCTCTTCTTGTCCTACGTTGCCTTCCCGCTGACGAAACCCGGCGCCCCGCCCGCCTGGCGGCACGTCATCGCGTTGTCGGGGATGCGCGGCGCTCTCTCGATCGCATTGGCTCTCAACCTTCCGGACTCCGTGACGTTCCGGCCGCAGATCATCGATGCAACCTTCGGCGTCGTGCTGATCACGCTCGTCGCCCAAGGGCTCTCGCTCGGACCAGTGCTCGGCAAACTGCGTCCACGCCTCGTGCCGGCCGGCGCGTACTAGTGCGCGAAGCTCGACTCGCGGCGGCTCGCGGCAAGCATCGCCAAGGCGTCGTAAGGGGCACCTCAGAGAAAAAGCACGGCCGCGAGCGACTTACCCTGTATACGGCGAGCCTCCGATAGCGTAAGCTGTCCCGGTGCCATTTGACGACTTTGGTCTGAGCCCGGCGTTGCGCCGCAATCTGGAGCGGCTGAACTTCAGCGTGCCTACGCCGATCCAGCGAGACGCGATCCCGCCCGCGCTGGCCGGCCACGACGTGCTCGCCTGCGCGATGACCGGCAGCGGCAAGACCGCGGCTTTCGGCTTGCCCTCGATCGAGCGGCTTTCGCGAGAACCGAAGAAGCGCGGTCCGCGCGCGCTGGTCTTGACGCCGACGCGCGAGCTTGCCGCGCAAGTGACCGAACACCTCGCCCATTTAGCCCGCGGAACGGGCTTGCGCGTTGCCGCTCTGTACGGCGGCGTTCCAGCGGCCGCGCAAGAGCGCGATCTGCGCGCCGGCGTCGAAATCATCGTCGCGACGCCGGGCCGCCTCCTCGATCATCTCCGTCAGCCGTATGCAAAGCTCGACGCGGTCGAGATCTTGATCCTCGACGAGGCCGATCGCATGCTGGACATGGGCTTCTTACCCGATGTCCGGCGCATCGTCGCGCGCGTACCGAAACAGCGCCAAACGTTGTTGTTCTCGGCAACCTTGCCCAAACCGATCGTCGCACTCTCGCAAGAGATGATGCGCCGGCCGGTTTCGATCGACGTCGCGCGTCCCTCCACACCCGCGACAGGCCTCACGCAATTCGTCTATCCCGTCGCCCAGGAGTTGAAGTCTTCACTTCTCGTCGAGCTCCTAGCACGCGGCACGGTCAAGAGCGCCATCGCTTTCACGCGCACGAAACACCGCGCCAACCGCCTCGCGCAGTTCCTCGTCGCGAACGGTGTCAACGCCGAGCGAATCCATGGCAATCGCTCGCAAACGCAGCGCACGCAAGCGCTCGAGAATTTCAAGAGCGGCCGGCATCAAGTGCTGGTCGCAACCGACATCGCCGCACGCGGCATCGACATCACGGCGCTCGGTCACGTGGTCAACTTCGACGTACCCGTCGCACCGGACGAATACGTCCATCGCGTCGGCCGCACGGCGCGGGCCGAACGGAGCGGCGAGGCGATCACCTTCGTTGCCCCCGACGAAGAGCCGTTGATCCGCGCGATCGAACGCAACATTTCGACCCGGCTCGAGCGCGTGAAACTCGACGCGTTCGACTACGCTCGCAAGCCCGCGGGCAAGCTCGAAGTGCCGCTCGCCGAACGGCTGGCGGCGATTCGCGCAACCCGCAGGCCGCGCCGCATCCCGGCTCGGAAGCCCGGTGCGAAGCCCTCGCGCTAGGTCGAACGCCGGGCTTCGCCGGCCCGGTAGCGGTAGACGATGCGACCCTTCGTCAGGTCGTATGGGGAGAGTTCGAGATCGACCCGGTCGCCTGGAAGAATCTTGATGCGGTGGCGGCGGAGCCGGCCCGCGATGTGGGCGAGGATCGTGTGCCCGTTTTCCAACTCGACCGCGAAGGTCGTACTCGGAAATACTTGCTTTATTGTGCCGAAAACTTCAAGGGGCGCCTCTTTTGAGGGCTCAGTCGCGGGACGCGGGCCCCGCGCTGTGAAGGTACCGCGGGCTATGACAAACTCTTCGTGAAATGCATGTCCTCATTATATGCCATGCCGTCTAGGCCGAAAAGGTCTAAAGGGCACCCAAGCCGTTTGAGGGGTGTGCGCGAGCTAACAATCGACCTGGCGGCACGGACGCCGAGCGGTGAGCGGCAACCGCTTCTCCCAAAGAAGAACTCTTGAACAACTCATCCCTACCCACCGCGTGCGTCGGTCCCTTCGTCCTCAGCTTTGAAGAGGTGGGCGCACGCCTCGACAAGTTGGAGGCGATCCGGCCCCTCGGGTCGCCGGCGCGTCCGCAAACCCGCCCCCCGAGGCTATTCGTCGGACGTGCCGCCGCGCTCGAAGCCGCACGCGCCTTCCGGCCTGGCCGGAGCGCGGGTCTCGCGTTCGTCGGACCGGCCGGCTCCGGCAAAACGGCGCTCTTGGAACAGCTCGCTGCCGACCCGGTTTTGCGCGAACGCTTCGACCTTTTCGTGCGGGTACGCGTGGCGGGACAGCCGTGGGACGACGTTTTGGCGCAAATCTTTCGCGCGCTCCATCCCGGCGGTGAGCCCCCGCAGCTTCCCGCTTCGAACGATTGGGTGGAGGAGCTGCGCAATCAGCGCGTCGGTTTAGCGCTCGACGATGCGGAAGCGCCGTTCGAGCTCGAGCGTTTAATGCGGCTCGTTCCCGAAGCGCTGATCTTTGCGACCGCGACCGAACCCCTCCCCGCGCTCACGACCTTCCGGCTGGCAGCGCTCAGCGAAAAGGACGCGACCTGGCTCCTCTGCACCGCGCACCCCATGTCGTGGAGCGAAATGGAGCCGGCTCGGACGCTGGCGCACGCGGCTGGCGGCAACCCGTTGCGCGTCAAACAGATCGCGGCACTCGCTTCGAGCCATCCGGTCGCGCAGCTGGCAAATACGGTAACGTCGCCGGCCACTCTCGACGGTTTTCTCGGCGACGCGATCCTTCGGCTCGATGCGCGGCAGCGCAGCCTGCTCGATGCGATCGGCATCTTCGGCACGGCGGCGATCGACAAAGACGATCCCGGCGCTCGGAAACTCGCGAGCGAGGGCCTGGTCATCGAGCGCGAGGACGGTTGGCGCATCGCACCCGCACTCGCGGCGCGATATGAAGCTCCCGAAGAGTTTGTCTTCCGCGGCGCGCTCAACTCGTGCGCGCCGACGCTGGCGGGCACGATCGCAACGACGAAAGATCCAAGCCGCTTGCAGCCCGTCGTCGCCGCGACCAAACGCGCGGGCGAACTCGATCGATTCGGCGACGTGATCGACCTCGGAAAATCGACCGGTAACGCGCTCGCGCGGTGCGGCGCGTGGAATCAGTGGCGCACGGTGCTGGATTTGGTTTCGGCTGCAGCCGGACGCACCGGCGCTGACGGCGTACAATCGTGGGTCTTGCACCAATCGGGAACGCGTCTCGCGTGTCTCGGTCAAACTTCGGACGCACAGTCGATGCTGCGCGCCGCGCTGGCGCGTCGCCGGGCGGCCCGCGATGCAGCCGCGATGCGCTTGACCGAACACAACCTCGGCGTCATCGGTGGTAATACCGGCAAGGCCAGGATCGTCGCCGGCGCGGTAACTGCGACGGCGGCGGCAGCGGTGATCGTGCTCGGCGCGACCTTCGCACTGCGTCCCCACGCCGCGGCCGGCATCGCCGACCGTCCGGCGAGCGCGGCGACCGAACGCATCGCCAGCGCGGAACCGATCGCGCAAGAAACGCTTCCGCATTCGCACCCGCGCGAGAACAAAGCCACGCACCGCAAACTACCGGCCCACAAGGCGCAAGTCGTTGCGGCGGCTCCCGCGCCGACGCTCGCTCCTACTCCCCGGCCCGCGCCGAGCGCGCACCCTTCGCCGTCGGCGGCGGCGCGAGCGACCTCGCAGCCTTCAGCCAAGCCGCGCACTCCGGAGAAGGCGCGTACGGTCGCGTTGGCACCCGCTGAGCCGCCACATTATACGAAGCCCGAGATCCTGGCCTTCGGCGCCACGCGCACGCTGCTGACCGCGGGTGGCACGACGCACCTGTGCATGAGCGTGCGGGACGCGACGCGGGTGCGTTTGACGGCGACCTCGGCAGCGCAAACGCGCGACCTGCCTATTCCCCAGGCGGTCCGCCAAGGCAAGACCGCCTGCATCAGGATCGCTCCAAAAACGGCCACGCGCTACGCGCTCCACGCGAGCTCCGGCCCGCTGCAAGCCTTCCGTATCCTCGCCATCGACGTCTTCCAGGCGCCCGCGCCGGATACGACGGCTACTCCCTAAGAAGCGGCCCGATTCCGGCGAATGATGCCGGAGCGCACACAAGCCGGTCAGCGAGGGAGCATCGATGGCGATCGAACTCGGTTACCTCACGCTTTCGGTCAAAGAACTCGAGGGGGCCAAAAAGTTCTACGGCGCACTGTTCGGTTGGGAGTTTGAGCCGGGGCTCTCGGGAGCGGGCTACGCTCACGTGAAGAACACCGCCCTGCCGATGGGTTTCACGAGCGACGGAGCGCGTTCGTTCGCGCACCTTTATTTTCGCGTTCCCGACCTGGCCGCTACGATGGCTCGCGTACGCGAACTGGGCGGAGAAGTCGTAAGCGAATACAGTTCGCCTACCGGGAACGGCGCGCGTTGTCGCGACGACCAAGAGACCGAGTTTTCGCTTTGGCAACCCGCGCCCGGATTTTAACGCCGGCCCGCTAGCGCGCCCGCCCCGCTAGGATTGGAGCGCGCGGGCCGCGTCGTCGGGGAGGTGCGTCGAAAGCAGCAACGTACGGTGCAGCCGGCCATTCCGGTCGAGGATGTAGACGAAGCTGCTGTGAGCGTCAGGGATACCCGCTTTATTTTGCTTCGCAGTAACGCCGAAGGCGTGCATCAGTGCGGTGACGTCGGCAGGCGAGCCGCTGGCCATCCGCCAGCGGAGCGGATCCGCCTTCATCTCGTGCGCGAGCCGCGACATGACGAAGGGCGTGTCGTATCCGGGGTCGAGCGTGATCGTGACGAGCGTGGCCTTCGTTCCGGCGCGTTCGAGTCGTTGTGCGAGCGTTGCGAACTCTGCATTTGAAATCGGGCAGACGTCGGTGCAGCGCGACGCGACGAAGGTGACCGCCACCGGTTGACCCTTGAGGTCGGCGAGCGTAAACGAGACACCGCGCTGGTCGACGAGCGGGATCGCGCGGGGGTCCTGTGCGGCGTGCGCGATCGCGCCGCACAGCAGCGTCAGGGCGACGGCCAGCGCCGCCCGCGCGTGCTTCAACCTCTACTCCGAAGGTTAACGATGGACGTTGTACGGGGCGGTCGTCGGCATAGACGTCGGTGCCGGCGTTCCCGTAGTGGACGCGACCACAAGCTCGAACGTCCCGGAAGCACCGCTGGCACCGTTGTCGGGAACGACGTCGCCGACGCCGGTCGCCTTGTCGGCGGCGTCACCCACAAACGTGTAGAGTGGTTGGCCGTTGTACGCGAGCTGCATCTGCCCGTTGTCGCTTCGCTTAAAGGACGTAAATCCCGTCGAAAGCGATCCTGAAGGCGCAAGAACCGCGGGCCAAGCCGAGAGACACCCAGCGGTGCAAACCGACGAGTTGGAGCCGTCGGCGCTGAACGTGTAGACCGGGAACGAGGCCGAATTGACGAACGTTCCGACCCCGTCGATCGTTGCCTCCGCGAGCGTGGTGGAAGCGGGCAGTGTCGTCGGCGGCGGTAGTGCGGGCGCCATGTTGCCGCCCCCCATCGACGATCCTCCGCCGCTGCAACCGGCGAGAAGCAATGCGAACAGTGCGGACGCAAAGGCTGTATTCTTCATCTCCAAAGCGTGCAATACCGAGATGAAAGAACTCTGAACGGAGACACCCGGCGTCGGGCAGCATGGTGCAGCCACCAAGCCGCCCGGCACGGGGAATCGTCCGTTACGTCGAGACTAGTACGTCGCGCATCCCGTTCGAGTTGTAGTGGTACGCGCATCCGAAGTAGTAGTCGCCGGGCGCGCCGACCGTGAAGACCTGCGACATGTTGCCCTCCAACAGCGTTCCGGTCGACCAGGTCAGCGAACTATCGATCGTCGTGCCGCTTTGCGTCGTACCGCTGGTGTTGTCGAACGACGTGGGGAAGCCGCTGGTCCCGAGTCCGGAACCGGTATGCGGCGTACCCGTGTCGTCGTTGAGGAAGACCACTTGCGAACCGTGCACCACGGTGACGATGGCAGCGGCGCCGCTGGTCGGCGAGTAGTACCTGACCACTCCGAACGTCGGATCGGTCGTCGCGGCGTGGCCGAAGCCGACGTGAATGATCTGCGGCTGCGCGGTTGGCGTGGCTGTTGGAGCCGCGGTCGGCGTAGCCGTTGCGGCTGGGGTTGGTGTCGGCGTCGCGCCGGTCGCAGTCGGAGTTGCCGTGGGCGTAGGAACGCCGGCCGTCGGCGTGGGTGTGGGAGCGCCGGCTGTGGCGGTGGCCGTCGCGGTGGCGGTCGGCCGCGCAGTCGGCCGCGTGGGTGCGGCCGGACTGCTGTTCGAGCTGCACGCCGAGAGTAAAGCCAGTGACGAATACAAAGCCATCAGGACAGGGGCGAGCAAGCGAGGCGACCGAAAGCGCATAGTCTCTCCACGGACGAGGGTGACGTCCGCAGCGTAAGCCTCAGAAATTAACGAACTCTGAAGATCGAGCTCGATTTAGCGGACGCGAAGTCCGAACGAGTAGAATCGCTTCCCATTGAACAGAGAGGTACCGGCCACGGCGCTGAGGTGCGGCGAGAGTGGGGCGACGACATCGCCGTCGAGTCCGAGCGCGGCGCCGTTCGTGACGTTTCGTTGCGCGATCGCATCGAAGCGGATCCCCGCCGGAGCCTGGTAGGTCATCCAAAGAACCTGCCGCCCCGTCGGCGCGGTAGAGGGCAGGTAGTAATCCGGAGTGTTGAAGAGGAGCGCCGAATCGTTGAGCGTCCAGAAGCGCAAGGCGAGGCGCGGAGCGACCTGCCATACGAGCGAGCCGCCGACCCCGACGGTGCGCTGGGTCGCCGCGCCCGACAAATACTCTTGGAACACGGTCGCCTCGACGCGCAATCGCGCGCGGTCGTCGAAGTATAGCGTCGCGTCGAGTAAATCTCCGCGCTCGAGCACGTCGCTGCGCGCGGCCGTCGCTTCCGCCAGCGTCGGCGCGCGGAGCGAATCCGAAATACCTGCGCTCACACCGAACATCCCGGAGGTTGCGTGCACTTCCAACGAAGGCAGCAACACGAGCTCCGTATTGCTTTGCGACGAGCTGCCGAACGAGTCATGCTGATCGACGTTGGACAAACCGAGACCGGCGAAGAATCCGGCGGCGCGCGCATCGCCGTGCGCTTCGAGATAAGCGGTCACCGTCGTCACGCTTCCCGCTAGAAACGGGGCGCTTGCGGTGACCTGATCGTAACCGGTTTGCTCGGTGAAGCTCCCGCCCGCAGCGACCGTGATTGCGTTCGGCCGTTCGAGCTGGGCATTGAAACTCGTTTCGCTGCCGGCTGTGCTCGAAGCGTCGGCGAGCCCGTCGGTCTCGCTCCAGCCGGCGGTCGTCGCAGCCAACGACGTAACGTAGTTGCGTGACGCCGTCGAATACGAGAGGCGCGCGAGCTGAATGTTACGATAGGCATCGAAGGGGCCCGGCGTGGCCGCGCTATCGGCCGCGGTTACGCCGGCGCGCAGCGCTCCGCCCGCAACAGGCGCGTCGACGTCGAAGTCGGCACGCCGTTGCACCAAGCCATCCTCGTCGGAGAGACCCGCAGCGGGAACGATGGCGCCGAAACGCGGTTCGAGTGCGAGCGTTCCAGGTTGACCCGCGTCGCCGGACAAGAGCGTGGCGTCGGTGAGTTGATCGAGCCCGAACGTTCCGCCGCCCGCATAGGATCCATAGCGAAAGGCTTTGTCGGCCGAGATTGCATCGATTTGCTGCAGGTAGCGGCCGGGAAAATCGATCAGCGCCGACTCGCCCGTCGAAAGATCGTAGACCGGGGCGCCGTCATCGAGGATCAACCCATGTCCGTGCTGCAGCCCGCGGTCCGAGACGTCGCTTCCGCCCGCGGCCGGCAAAACATACGGTATCAGTCCCAGAACGTCGGCCGGACGCGCGTAGGGCAACGCGCTCAGGTCGGCGGCGTTCGGAACGCCGCTGTCGAGCGCGGCGTAGCGCAGGACGACGATGGCGAGGTTCGTGCTTGTGCCAAGGACGAGGTGCACGCTTCGGCAGTGGACGCAGCTCACGTCGAGCGTCGCCGGAGTCCGCTCCGGGACGATCGTGAACGTTCCATTGGCGGCGGTCCGATCGCTTCCGACGACCGCTCCAGTGCTGTCGCGGGCGCTGACCGAGGCGCCCCCGAGCGCATTCCCATCCGAGTCGCGAACGCTTCCTACCAAAAGTTGGGTGGCGGCTTCGGCGGCAAAGGGGGCTGCGACCACGAACACCAGGCAGAAGAGCGCTGCCTTCAGGAAATGTTCATGCAAATTCGGCACAATGGGGGTCATATGCGCGCGAGCCGGGTTCGCCTTGTGTTGGTCGTATGTGCGGCCCTGTTGGGTGGCGCAGGCTTGACCGTCGCGCGCGCTTCGGTGCCCGACCTCGCCGATCTCACCCGTACGACGCTCGTGCCATCGGCGGCGCCCGCGCTGCTGGGGCCGATCGACGCGCTGGGTCGCAATGGCTGGAAATGCGTGCCGGAACAGGCCGCGAAAGCGACGAGCGTTCGGTCCGCCGAACTGCCGCAGGATCCGGACTAGTCGCGCATGCGCCTTCGTGGCTTCACCCTCGCGGTTGCGCTCGCGCTCACTCCGCCCGGCGCAGCCGCGCAGCCCTATCCCGCGCTGACGCCGGTCCCGCGCACGACTTCGCCCGCCGCGTTACACGCGCTCGCCAATCAGCGCGAGATCGAAACGCGTATCGGTTTGGGCTTCGCGGCGATTGGACGCGAGGACTGGCATGCCGCGAGCGACGAGTTCGTTCACGTCTTGAGTTTGGAACCGCACGAGCCGCAAGCCTCGACGGCGTACTACGATCTCGGAATCGCGCAAACCGGGCTCGGTCAACTCGACGCAGCGGTCGCATCGTTCGAGGCGGCGATTCAGCGCGATCCGGGGTTTCTCGCAGCTCGCTCGAACTTGATCTCGGTCGAACTCATGCGCGGTGATTTACCCGCGGCGCGCAAAGCCGCCGACGCGCTCGTCGCGCTCGCGCCCGATTCCGCTCGGGCGCTCTATGCCCGCGGTTTGGCGGCGCTCGCCGCCGGCGACGCGGATACCGCACTCGCCGACTTCCGGAAACTCTCGTCTCGCAACCCGTCGTATGCGATCGCACACTACGATCTCGCGCTCGCCGAGATCAAGCTCGATCGCTACGCGGACGCCGAGCGCGAGTTGCGCGTCGCACTGACTCTGGCCCCCAACTACGCTCGCGCCCAACTCTGTCTCGGCACGGTTCTGTTGCATGCCGGACAGCGCGAAGCTGCTCGCGTGGCCTTCGACGACGCCGCACGCAACGCACAGGACGTCGTCCTGCGGACCCTCGCCGCCTCGCTGCGTGACGCCGTGGAGCATTAACGATGCGCGTGTTGCTCGTGGAAGACGATCAGGAGATCGCCGGCGCAATCCGCACGATGCTCGCGCGTCAAAGGTTCGCGGTCGACGTCGCAGCCGACGGAGAGGTCGGACTCGATTATCTGCTACGCGGTACGTACGATCTCGCCATCGTGGACGTGATGCTGCCCAAACGCGACGGCTTTTCGGTCTGCCGCAGCGCGCGCGCAGAAGGCGTCGGAACGCCGCTCTTGATCCTGACCGCACGCGACGCGGTCGAGGACCGCATTCGCGGGCTCGACTCGGGCGCCGATGACTACTTGATCAAACCCTTCGTCGACGAAGAGTTGGCGGCGCGGCTGCGTGCCCTGCTGCGGCGTGGCGAGCGGCCTCCCGCGAGCGACCGGCTCGCGGTCGGAACGCTCGCGATCGATCCCGCGGCTCGGGTCGCGACCGTCTCCGGCCGGCCGGTCGACCTCGGCGCGACCGAGTTCCGCCTCCTCGAGCTCTTCGCGCGCCATCGCGGGATGACGCTCTCGCGAGCTCAGATTCTCGAGCGGATTTGGGAATACGATTTTACGGGTTCGAGTAACATCGTCGACGTGTACGTCAGTCAGCTGCGCCGCAAGTTGCGGGGCCGCGGCTCAACCGCGTCGATTGTAACGGTGTGGGGAATCGGCTACAGGCTCGAAGAGAAGGCACCGAAAGCCGGGTAGTCGTCCGGCTGACGCTGGCATATATGCTGGTGTTCACGCTCGTCATCGCGGCACTGAGCGTCTTAGCCTTCGAGCTGATCGCCGCGAACTACCGCGACGCACTCGCGCCCGCGCTCGATACGCAAGCCGGACGCAGCGCGCTCGACGCGGCCGAACGCAAAATCGCACTCGCAATCGGGCTGCTCGACGGCGCCCTCCTCATCATCGTCGGGGCGGCGTCGTACGGGTTGGCCTGCGCTGCGCTGCAACCGCTCGTCGAGGCCAGGCGTCGCGAAGAGCGTTTTGCTGCGGATGCGGCACACGAACTGCGAACGCCGCTCGGAGCGATCGCGAGCGTCGCTCAAGCCGCACGCGACGGGGGCCCGAGCGACGCGGCTTTTGCCGCCGTCGCACGCCGCGCGCTCGATGCGGGAACGCTCGTGAGCGATCTGCTGACGCTCGCGCGCAGGAGCGACGACGAAGCCCTCATCAAGGAACCGGTCGACTTCGCGGCGATCGTCGCGAAAGCGGTCGGCGAGATCCACGAGACCAAACCCGGCGTGCAGATCGATTGCGATTGCGGCGAAGCGATCGTCGAGGGCGACGAACGGCGCTTACTGCAACTGGTGCGCAACCTCTTGAACAACGCGACCCGTCACGCGGAGTCGCGAGTCGAAGTGCGCTTGACGACGAGGGGCGCCGAAGTCGAGCTCGAGATCGACGACGACGGCCCGGGCGTGCCCGCGGAGATACGTCCGCGCCTCTTCGAACGGTTCGCGAAATCCGCGGACTCGCCGGGAAGCGGCCTCGGCCTAGCGATCTGCCGCTGGATCGCCGGCGCTCACGGCGGAACGATCGCGTTCACCGGCGGTTCGCATTTCGTCGTGCGACTACCGCGGCGCGCGCGTTGAAGCGGGGGCACTGTCCAATTCGCGCAAGACTTCGTCCGTGTGCTGGCCGAGCGTCGGCGCATCGCCTTCGGATGAAGGCTGCGTCGTGCTCCACGTTGAGGGAACGCCGATCGTCCGGATGCGTCCTTCGGTCGGATGCTCGCGCTCGCGCAAGAAACCGGTCGCGACGAGCTGCGGATCGTGCAAGACCTCTTCGAGCTCTTGGAAAGGCGCCGCGGGCACGTCCGCGCTCCGTAACAGCGGCAGCCACTCGGCGCTCGTCCGCGTCGCCAACACTTCGGCGACCACGCCGTACGCGTAGTGATAATCTCGCCGCCGTCGCTCGGGCTGATTGAGTCGCGCGTCGCTGCGATACCGTTCCCCGTTGCCGCTGACCTCGAAAAAACGCGTCCAGTGCCCTTCGTTGTAAACGAGGACGCACAGATATCCGTCGAGGGTGCGGTAGGGCCGGCGCATCGCGGTGAGTAGCCGCGCGTAGCCCATCGGACCCTCCGCCGGAACGAAACTCTCGCCCCCGAGATGATCGCCCAGAACGATGTCGGCGAGCGTTTCGAACATCGGGACTTCGATCGCTTGACCCTTTCCGGTCCGCGTCCGGTGGAGCAACGCGGCGAGCACGACGTTGACCGCACTCAAACCCCCGATGCGATCCACGATCGTGCTGGGCACGTAGCGCGGTTCCCCGCCGTCCAGCGCGAAGAGCGAGGCGAGGCCCGAAGCGCCCTGTATCAGGTCGTCGTAAGCCTGCAGCGCCGCGCCGGGCCCACCTTGTCCGTACCCGACCAAGCTGACGTAGACGATGGCCGGATTCGCCCGCGCGACGTCCGCGTAGCCGAGACCGAGCCGCGCGAGAGCCGCGAGCCGCGTGTTGTGGATGAAGACGTCACTTCGCAGGCAAAGACGCAAGAGAGCGTCACGTCCTGCTTCGGTCTTCAAATCGAGCACGACGCTGCGTTTGCCGCGGTTGAGATGCATGAAGAGGGCGCCCATCCCGTGATTTCGCGCCGGAAGTGCGAGGCGCATCACGTCGCCCTGCGGCGGCTCGACCTTGATGACGCTCGCGCCGAAGTCGGCCAGAATGCGCGTCGCCAGCGGTCCCATGATGACGCTGCTCAGATCGAGCACGCGCACGCCGGCTAGCGGCCCACCTCCGACTTCCACGGCGGAGTCATTCGACGTGCCGCCGGGCACCTCACGCAAGGTGAGGAGCGGCACCTGCAAGTAGCTCAAAGGCATGCAACGTGTGCGATTCAGCCTGGGCCTCGCAGCGGCCCTCTCCATTCCGGCGCTCGTAACGGGAACCTCTCGGGCCGCGGTCGCAGCGCCGACTGCAGCCCCCGCCACGGTCAAAATCGCAATCGTCACCGAGCGCGGAACGATCGAGGTTGCGCTCGATCCGGTCCACGCCCCCGTGACCGTGAAGAATTTCCTCCACTACGTCGACGCGAAGTTCTACAACGGCGGCACCTTCTTCCGCGCGGTTCCCGGCTTCGTCATCCAAGGCGGGAACAAGTCGCGCGAGTCGCCGTCCGACCGGCCGATCGATCTCGAGAACAGTACGAAGACCGGCCTGCACAATATCGACGGCGCGATCTCGATGGCTCGCACGAGCGATCCGAACTCGGCCACGAGCGAGTTCTTCATCTGCGACGGGCCTCAGGTCGAGTTGGATCCGTCGGGTTCGACCGAGGGCTACGCCGCTTTCGGCTTCGTCACGAAGAACATGGCTCTCGTCCGGGAGATCGCGCGGCTTCCCGCCGAGCAGCAGATGCTCGTCACGCCCGTCAAGATTCTGAAGATCTATCGAATCCACTGATACGCCGCGCGGAACTCATCCGGTTCACGGACCTCGAGCGCCACTATGGCGCGCGCACGATCTTCGCGGGTCTCTCGGGCGCGATTCGCGACGGAGAGAAGATCGGACTCGTCGGACCGAACGGCGCCGGAAAGTCGTCGCTCGTGCGCCTGCTGACGGGGCTCGACGAGCTGGACGGCGGCAGCGTCGTGCGTCCGGCACACACGCGGTTCGCTTACCTCGCGCAAGATTCTTCCGAACGGGGACCGGCAACGCTTCGTCTCGCCTTCGAAGGTGCGATCGAGCAGCGCTTCGCCGAGGAGTGGGAGACGCGCGCGACGCTGAACCGCTTCGGCTTCGCTGACGAAGAACTCGATCGGCCCTTCGACCAATTCTCCGGCGGCCAGCTCACTCGCGCGCTACTCGCGCGAACGTTGCTCGAAAATCCGGACTGGCTCGTCCTCGACGAACCGACCAACCACCTCGACATCGATACGACGCGTTGGCTCGAAAACTTCGTCGTCCGCGACGCGCGCGCGTATCTCATCGTCTCTCACGATAGGTATTTTCTCGAGACGGTCGCCTCGACGATCTGGGAACTCGAGGATGGAACGCTTTCGACGTACGAAGTAAAGCCGGGACGCGCGTACAGCATGTTCTTGGAAGAACGCGAAAGGCGCCGGGAGCAAGCGCGACGCGACTACGAAGCCGTCTCGACCGAACGAAAACGGCAACGCGCGGTGATCGACGAGCTTCGCACGCACGGCTCGCACAACTATAGCGGCGTCCGCAGCCGCGAAAAGGCGCTCGAGCGGATCGAGCCGGTCGCCGCACCGTCCAAAGGAGCGCGGCGCATCGGAGTCGACCTCAGCCCGGCGCGGCGCGCGACCAAAGGCTTTGCAATCGAGTTCAAGGACGTGAGCAAAGCCTTCGACCGGACGCTCTTCGAGGGTTTCAGCGGAACCATCGGCCGCGGCGAACACGTGGCGATCGTCGGGCCCAACGGTGCGGGCAAGACGACGCTCCTGCGCATCCTGAGCGGCGAGCTCGTGCCCGACCGGGGCAGCGTGCGCTACGGAACGGGTCTCGCGATGGCCGGCTACTCGCAGCGCACCGTCGACGATTTGCCCGCGGGCGCGACGGCGGTCGAAGCGGTGATGCAGCTGGGCGTCACGCCGGAACAGGCCCGCGCACTGCTCGGACGGCTCAACCTGGGCGGCGCCTCCGGCGACAAACTCGTCGAAAACTTTTCCGGCGGCGAACGGCGCCGCATCATGTTGGCGCGTCTGATGGCGCAACGCGCCGATTGTCTGTTTCTGGACGAGCCGACCAACGATCTCGACATCGCGGGACGCGAAGCGGTCGAAGATGTTTTGGCCGACTACGACGGAGCGTTGCTGGTGGTCTCGCACGACCGCTACCTCCTCAAGCGGCTGGCGACACGCGTGATCGCGATCGGCGACGGAACCGCGGCGCTTCTCGACGGCGACTACGAAACGTTCGAGCGGCGCGCGCACGAGCAGAGCGCGGCGCCCGAGCGCGAACGTTCCGCGCCGGCGGCGGCCGGCGAGCGCCGGCGCGAGTCGGCGCACGAAGCGAAACTCGAAGCGGGGCGGCGCACGCGCGCGGTCGAAGCCGCCGAACGGCGCGTCGCCGATCTGGACCGGCAGCGCGCCGAAATCGAGCTTCTCTTCACCCAACCCAAACTCTACGACGACCCGGCAACGATCGTCGAGCTGCAGCGCGATCTCGAACGCGTCCGCACCGAAAGCGAGCGCGCGTATGAGGCGTGGGAAGCTGCCGTTCGCGCCGCGGAGCAGCCGGTAGCCGGAGGTTAACCCGTTTGCCAACTGCCAGGCTGGACCCGAACTGGGGATTGCCCGCGAAGGTACCCGAGTCGCGTCACCCCGCACAAGTCGCGATTCTGTGCGCGGCTGCGCTGAATTTCGTTTTACCCGGCAAGTTCACGCTCGGGCCGCCTTGGTTCATTCCCGTTATCGAACTCGCGCTCTTGATCCCGCTCTTTTTCGTCTCACACCGTAAGCTCGTAGAACGCGCCGCGAAAATGCGGCAGCTGGCCGCGTTGACGTTGATCGGGGTCGTGAGCGTCTCGAACATCATCTCGCTCATCCTCCTGATCCGGCTCTTGCTCTTCAACGCCAAAGCCGTCAACGGGCTCGAGCTCATCTATTCGTCGGTCGCGATTTGGGCCACGAACGTGCTCGTGTTCGCACTTTGGTACTGGCAGCTCGATCGCGGCGGACCCGAAGAGCGGATCTCCCCCGAGCACGACGAGCCGGACTTTCTGTTCCCGCAGATGATAACTCCGGGTTCCGCAAAGCCGGATTGGTCGCCAAACTTCTTCGACTACCTGTACGTGGCGTTCACGAACGCGACAGCCTTCAGTCCAACCGACACGATGCCGCTGACGGTCACGGCAAAGATGCTCATGATGTCCCAGGCGACGGCATCGCTCGCCACGATCGCGATCGTCGCCTCGCGCGGCATCGGCATTCTATAGAACGGGGCACTTTATGCACGTCGATCCGTGGCTAGGACTCGGAGTGCTCGTCTGCACGGCGGCGACCGACGCCGTCTACGTGATGTTCACGGCTTCGGTTTCCGCGCGGCGACGCGTCTCAGCGGCGACTTGGAGCAGCATCTGGTATTTGCTGGCATCGTTTGCCGTCATCACTTACACGAAGAACTGGATCTACGTGGGCTTCGCAGCGGTCGGGTCGTGGATCGGCGCGTATCTTTCGATGACGTTTCTCAGCCGGCGCGCCGGTCTCGGAAAGCCATTGCCAGGTTTCGAGGAGCGACCGCCGTAGGCCCGAACGTACGTTTTTTGCCCGAGGGCTGATCGCGAGCTTGCGCTCGAGAGCGCTGCGTCTTTGAATTGAGGGAATCCCAGTCATGAACCGAACTCGAGCGGCACTCGCGTCTGCGATGCTGTGCGCGACGGTGCTCGCTCCGCTTCCGGCATTTTCGGATACCGCAACCGCGACGGCGATCACCAAGGGCATGATGTTTCCGGTCGACGCGGAGTTGCAAGCGCAGCTGCAAGAGCCGTTGCAAGAGGTCGCCCAAGCCACCCCGGTCGGAACGTCGCAGAGACCGCTGAAGACGCCGGGTCTGCCGCTCGGGTTCACGTTCAACTTCGATTTTTCGTTTTCGTACCCGTACGGAAATCTCGGCTATCAAGATGCGCGCCTACCCGGAGGTATGGACGCGGGAATCGGCTATGGATTTACGCGCGAGAATCGGCTTCAGGTCGGATACTATGAGATTCCGCAGTTCCCCGTAGGGTTCGCCAACAAGACGGTTCCGTTCTTCGTCCAAGGCTTCACCGGTCCGGGAACGATTCCGCAGACGTTCCAGAACACCGGCAACGCGAATGCGACTACGAAAGACAAGTTCTTCATTGCGGTCGATCAGAACCTCATCAACATCGCCGGCAAGTTTCCGATCGTCATCAGCCCGACGTATCTCGCACACTGGGGCTGGGTCGGCAACAACGGTACCGATGTCCAGACGATCGAGTACAACGGATTCCCGACCACCCTGCACTTGCGCACCGAACAAGAGTGGTTCTTGCCGCTCACGGTTCCGTTCTTGTCGAGCCCGCGTTTCTTCGGCACCGCCACTGTCGCGGCGCAGTGGCTGCTTCATCCGGCGGGCGTGAATCAGACGAACCACATGCAAATCTTCGAGCTCGCATATCTCGAGTACCGGGCCGCCAAAGACACCTCGTTCTTCTTCCAACCGTCCCGGCTCATCCAGTACAATCCCTCGGACCCGTACCCGCAGTACACGCCGACCTTTATCTACGGCTTGTCGCATCACTTCACGAAGCTTCTCTACACGCAAATCTACGTCGCGACGGGCGGTCCGACGAACTACTCGCAGCTCGGCATCACGAGCCTGACTTGTCAGCGCATCCCGTGCAACGCTCCGGGCAATACGATCCCCTCGCTCGCCGGCCTCAAAGCCACGACGATTCAGCTCCAATTCGGCATCGGTAGTCCAACGGTGATTCCACTATGACGCACTCTCGACACGCCGCGATCCTCGCGGCGGCCTTCGCGCTCGCGGGTTGCAGCGGAAGCGGCGGCCAGATGCTGACGAATCCCTTGATCCCGCCGGCCAAGGCCCACCCCTTCCCGCCGGTGCAAGTGCTGAGCATCGCCGGCGTCGGCGACAGCTTGACCGCCGGCGAGCAGTCTGACGGACTCGTCGGCGTCAACCTTCCCGTCCTCGGTACGAGTCCGATCCTCGGGACGATCGGCCCGGTGCAGGCGACGCAAGAGCACGGCTTCTTCTCGCTGCTCTGGCAACAGGCCAACGTCGTCGGGATCGGCGCAATGAGCGACCCAACCGTCTCGCCGTTGCCGCTCATCGGCCCGAACGCGATCGGCGACCTTCTCGCACCTACCTCGAGCGGTTTCCCGTTTACCGTCACGACGGTGTGCGACACGACGCAGCTACCCGCCAACAAGTTCTCGACGGCGCTGACGCTGCGCCTCAATCCAGCGCTCACTCCGTACGATCTCGGCATACCCGGACAGACGGTCCACGAAGCGCTCTACATGAACGGCGCGATCGGAACGTGCGCTGCGATCCCCGCTGCATACGTGCCGCTCAACTCGCTGGTCAACGGCGAGAGCCAGAACTTCTGGCCGATCTTAGCCGGCTTCGGAAGCGGGGTCACCCAGGTCTCGGCAGCGACCTCGCTGCATGCCAAGCTCGCAACCGTGTGGCTCGGGTCGAACGATCTCCTCAAGGTCGCATTCAGCAATGGTGCAGCGCCGGTAACGTCGCCGTCGTCGATGCAAGCCGACCTCTCCCAAATCATCCAGAATTTGCAACGCGCCGGCTCGAAGGTCGCGATCTCCAACCTAATCGACGTGATGGGTGCGGCGGCGTTCATCCCGCAGCCGGCGTATCAGACGACATTGCAAAACTTCATCGCAAACGCGCTGATCCTGGCGAATCCCGGTCTAACCGAAGCTGAGGCTTTAGCGCTGGCGGCCGGCCCGGCGACCTTTTACGCAAACGCCGAGATCACCCAAACGGGCGTCGGCGCGAACGGCTACTTCACGATCAATGCGGTCTTCGAGACACTTGCCGCCGCTGCCGCCTCACCGCCGGGCCCGCCGCCGGTGCTGACCACGGGCGACTTCGTCTCGGATGCGGTCGCGCTCGAAGTCAAGTCGCTCAACACGCAGTACAACGCCTCGATCGCGAACGCGGCAACTGCGAATCATGCGGCGCTCGTCGACATCCACAGCGCCTTTGCCGCCATCGAAACCGCCGGAGGCCTTCCGATTAATCCGCCCCAGTGCTGCACCCTGCAGTACGGCGGCGGCTTCTTCAGCCTCGACGGCCTTCACCCGTCGAACACGGGCTACGCCGTCGTCGCCAACACGTTCATCGCGCAGATCGATGCGTCGTACGGGTACAGCATTCCCCAAGTCGACGTCACGACGATCTACAAGACCGACCCCTACGCTCCCGGTAGTAGCGTAGGACCGGCCAGCGCGGTCCAGAAACCCAAGGCTCCATGAGAAAAACTCTCGCAGTTTCAACGCTCCTCGCGCTCGCCGGCGCGCTCTTAGGAGCAGCGCCGACCGGTGCAGCCGCGTCTTTTTTGGATGCCTGGTCGAAGGTGCAGAGCTACACGGTCGACATCAAGGTGCACGAGACCAAAGGCACCGAGACTCAGGATCGCACGTACCATTACTCATTTCTGAAACCGCACTTTGCGCGAAGCGACATTACGGGTGGCCCGGGTAAAGGCGGCGGCGCCGTCTGGAAGGGCGGTGACACGGTCAGCGGACATCAGGGCGGCTTGTTGAGCGGCATCCACATGAACATCTCGATCCACGATGCACGCGCCGTCGACTTGCGCGGCGGAACGATCGCGGGAGGTTCGTTTGCGGACATGGCAAGCTGGATCCAATCGGCCGCGACGATCACCGTCGCCGAGGAGACTTGGAACGGCGTCGCTTACGACACCGTGACCGGGCCCTACACCGACTCGCTCGGAGCCACCAAACGCGAACTCTACTTGTCCAAAACGACGCACTTACCGGTGCGCCGCGTGACCTTCGCAGGCGACACGATCGTCGAGGACGAGGTCTTCACCAACCTCAACCCGCAGGCGGCCTTGATGGAGGGCGACTTCTAGCTAACCGCGTCCCACGAAGGGCATCTTCGTCGCCATCACGGTCATGAACTGAACGTTCGCGTCGAGCGGCAGCGTCGCCATGAAGACGACCGCTCGCGCGACATGCCCGACGTCGATCGTCGGTTCGACCCGCAGGGTTCCGTCGGGCTGAGGGACGCCATCCTGCATGCGCGCCGTCATCGGGGTCGCGGCGTTCCCGACGTCGATCTGACCGCACGCGATGTCGTATGGGCGGCCGTCCAGCGATAGCGATTTGGTCAGACCCGCGATCGCATGTTTCGTCGTCGTGTACGGCGCGGAATTCGGACGCGGGGCGTGCGCCGAGATCGAGCCGTTGTTGATGATCCGGCCGCCTTGCGGCGACTGCGCCTTCATTTGCCGGAAGGCGGCGCGGGCGCAGTAAAACGCACCGTTCACGTTGACGGAAACGACCGAATTCCAACGCTCGTCGCTCAGCTCGTCGAAAGGAACGGCCGGCGCCGAGAGGCCGGCATTGTTGAAGAGGACGTCGAGCCGCCCGAAGCGTTCGGCGACCGCAGCGAAGAGCGCGCGCACCGATGCGGCGTCGGCAACGTCGGTGGGGACTGCGAAGGCGCGGCCCGCCGGAATGCGCGATGCCGTTTCGTCGAGCGCGTCGGCCCGGCGGCCGGCCAACACCGCGACGAAACCGGCCTCCGCCAACGCGATCGCCGCCGCGCGTCCGATGCCGCTGCCCGCTCCCGTGACCACCGCGACTTTTTCCATCTCCGCAATCTCCTAACAAATGAGAACTCGGGCCACGCTTTGAAAGATAGGCGCCGATGAGCTCCGGCCTTACGCTGTACGCTTTCGTTACGCTGTTCGCGATGCTCAATCCGGTCGAAGCTGCGGCGGCATTCGCGACGCTTACCACCGGCCGCACTCCGCAAGGAAAGCACGCGATCGCACTGCGCGCGAGCATCGTCGCCGGGGTCATCCTGCTCGGCTTCGGGCTCATCGGTCGCTTCCTATTCGATGCGCTCGGAATCTCCCTGGCCGCCTTCCGGATTGCGGGCGGTCTGCTGCTGCTCAAAGTCGCCTTCAACATGGTCTTCGCCGTCCAGACCGACACGGACCAAGCCGAAGACGCAAAGGCCTCTCCCCATCCTAGCGGAGACCCATCGGTCTTTCCGCTCGCCATCCCGATCATCACCGGTCCCGGCGCTCTGACCGCGATCGTCACGCTGTTCGGCAAGACGCACGGCGACCCGATGATCTACCTTGCCATCAGCATCATCGCGCTCATCGTGATGTTCCTCGTCTATTTCGCGATGGTCGGCTCCGAATCGATCACGAAGGTTCTCGGCACGACGGGAGTCGACGCGACCGGTCGTCTCGTCGGCATCATCGTCGCCGCAATCGCCATCCAGCTCGTCATCGACGGCGGCTACGAAGTCCTCAAGACCCCGCCAAGCATGTGATCAGCGGCCGAAGAGGCCGGTCAGCCTTCCGTGCGCCAGGGTTGCGCCGTGCAGGTTGAACATAAGATAGGCGCCGGTGTCACCTTCATTGAGGCCGAGCTTCTTGTCGACCGCGTAGACGTTGAATTGGTAGTGGTGCGGCGGATCGCCGGGCGGCGGCGCCATTCCGCCATATCCCGGCGCACCGAAATCGGTGTAACCGAGCACGCTTCCGGCGGGCTGTCTTCCGGGTTTGCCGGCGCCCTGCGCGAGCGATAAGATCGAAGGATCGATGTCGATGAGCAGCCAGTGCCAGAAACCGACGGTCGTCGGCGCATCCGGATCGAACAGCGTGACCGCGTAGCTCTTGGTTCCCGCCGGTCCTGCACTCCACGAAAGCTGCGGCGACAAGTTTTCCCCGCCGACGCCAAATTGATCGAAGAGCATCGAGCGCGGCACGATCGCGCCCTCCGCAAAGGTCGTGCTCGTGACGGTCAAGGTCCCAATCGAGGCGCTCATGCTTCCCTCCGTTTGGATGAAACTCGCTCCAGCGCTTCTTCATTCCCCCCCGCATCGCTTTCGGGTCGCAGAAAACGGTCCATCAGGCGCGCCATGACGGGATCTTTGAGCCCGGGCGGCAGTGCCGAGAACACGCGCTGGAACCAGATGTCGTTCCCGACGGCGTAACGGGCGCGTGGGAACCTCGAGGTGAGTGCGCGCACGATCACCGCCGCGCAACGCTCCGGATTCGCCGCGCGCTTGCCGATCGCCGTCATCGCGTTGTTGACGATCGGCATCACCGCGGCGTAACGCTCCGCCACGTGCGGTTCGAGACCGTGCAAGTCGATGTACTTCTCGGGGGTGAACTTCGTCCAGATTGCGGTCGCGAACGCGCCTGGTTCGACGAGTGCGAAGCGCACTCCAAAACCGCGCTGTTCCATGCGCAGCGATTCGACGAGCCCGCGAACCGCATGTTTCGATCCCGCGTAGATGCCGTTGAAGGGCCACGCCACTTGGCCCGAGATCGATCCGACGACGACGACGCGCCCGCGGGCGGCTCGGACGAACGGCAGAAAGGCCTGCGTGACTGCCACGACTCCGACGACGTTGACCTCGAACTGACGGCGCAACGCCTCGATCGTAAGACATTCCACCGGACCGTGAAAGACGACGCCCGCGTTGTTGACGAGCCCGGCAAGTTGGCCGCCGCTGCGCTCGCCGATCAGGTCGCGCGCCCGCTCGATCTGCGCGGAATCCGTGACGTCGAGGAAGACCGGCTCGCTGCGCTCCGAAAGTTGTTCGCGCAGGCGAGCGGCGTCGGCGTCGTTTCTGACCCCGGCAAAAACCTGCCAGCCCAGTGCATCGAGCCGCTTGGCGGTAGCGAAGCCGATTCCGGTCGACGCGCCGGTAACGAGAACGCCGGCGCGGGCAGGGGCCGTTTTCGACATAGACACTTCAACTGCGGAAGAACGGCGGCGGAACCTTTTTTTAGGCGCGAGCCTCGGCTGCCGGCGCCAAGGTAAAGGCTTCGGCCAGCAACTCGTAGGAGCGCCGGCGCGACGCGTAGTCGGGCGTAATCGTGACGACCATCGCTTCGTCAGCGCCGTACTCCGCTACCAGCTCGAGGATACGGTCGCGCACACGTCCGGGCGTTCCGACGACCATGCGCCGCGAACGGACGGCCTCGTCGCGCTCGCGCGGGGTCCACGGATAGGCGCGCGATTCTTCGAGCGAAGGGACCTCCGACGAAATGCCTCGCGCGACGCGCAAACGCCATAAGCGGATCGGCCACGCCAGTTCTTCCGCTTCTTCATCGCTGGGCGCGGCAATCGCGAAGAGTGCAATCATGCTGTATGGGTCGGGCCGGTCCGGCGCGGGAACGAAGCGCGCACGGTAGGCGTGCGCAATGTGCGGGGCATCGCCGCCGATGAAGTGGGCGTATGCATACGGTAAACCCAAGTCCGATGCCAGACGCGCACCGTATTCGGAAGAGCCGAGCAGCCAGAGTTGCGGTACGCTCGCGCCGCTCGGCATTGCGGGAAGCGGCGCGGCACGCTGGCCGGGCGCTTTGGTTCCGCGCAAATACTCGATCGTCGCTGCGACCTGCGCGGGAAAGACCGCCGGATCGCGGCTCTCGAGCGCGGCGGAGACGAGCGGCGTTCCGCCTGGCGCGCGGCCCAGCCCGAGATCGATGCGGCCGGGCGCGAGTGCCTCGAGCATCCGGAACGACTCAGCCACTTTGAAAGCGCTATAATGGGGCAGCATGATCCCACCGCTGCCGAGCCGGATGGCGGTGGTTTCCGCCGTCAAACGCGCGAGCAGCACCTCGGGCGCGGCGTCGGCCAAGCCGTGCATCGCATGATGTTCAGCTAGCCAATAGCGCCGGTAGCCGAGCTCGTCGGCGCGACGCGCCAGGTCGATCGTCGCCGCGATTGCGTCGCAGCGGACGCGCGCCCGATACGACCGGCGACTGATCGAGAATACTCAGCCGGAACGCATCGGTCACGGAAGAATGCTGTAGGTGTATCCGGCGCAGATCTTGTCATTCGCCGCGCCCGTCGGCTGCGAAGCTCCGCTGTAGACGGTGAGATAGGCTACGCCGCCGGACGCTTCGCGAACCATCATCACCGAGACGTAGGTCGGCTTTTGACCGCAGAGCGGGTTATGATTTTTCAGCAAGACGTCGAACGGCGAGGTCACGCGATAGAGAGTGGCGTGATCCTTCGCGTGCGCATCGCCGACGAACGAAACGCGCCCGGAGACGTCCTTGAGATATGCGATCGAGAGCTGACGGCCGCCCGAGAAGCTGATCCTAGTGGGCGTAAAACGCGCGTCGCCGGTGATCGATATGGCAGTCGTGCTCGTTCCGACCCAGCGCACGGCCTCCGCGGCGCCAGAAACACCGGCGGCGGTTGAGAAGAGGAGCAGCAAGGCACCGACGAAGCGACGAGGCTTAGGGCTACAAACGTGCATGATCGCTAAGTATAACCTTTTTGCCGGCCAAAACCTTGACCGTCTTTCGGCATTGAGCGACGGCCTCTTTTCCTTCGCGATGACGCTCCTCGTGCTCGATCTGCACGTACCGGATCTTGGGGCGATCCACGGCGAGGAAGGCTTGCGCAGAGCGCTCGTCGCCGAACTACCGCGCCTCGTCCCATATGTCATGACGTTCATGACGCTCGGCATCTTTTGGGTCGGTCAGCAGACGCAATTCAACTTGTTCTCCCGAACCGACCGCAACCTGACGTGGATCCACATCGGATTTCTGATGACGATTTCGCTCACGCCCTTCTCCACCGCGCTCCTCGCCGAGTATCTAACCTATCGCACCGCCCTGATCGTCTACTGGTTGAACATCCTGCTGATGGGAATCGGTCTCTACGTCAGTTGGGCCTATGCGTGCCGCGCGGATCTCGTCAAGGACGGAACTCCGGCGGAGGTCAAAGCCGCGGTCGAGCGCCGCATCCGAATCGCGCAATCGCTCTATGCCTTCGGCGCGGTGCTGTGCGTTTTCAACACCTACTGGAGCATCGGCTTCATCGTCCTCGTTCAGCTCAACTACGTGCTGGCACCGAGGATTCGCTTTCTCTACCGGCTCTGAACGCAGGCTGTAAGAGCGCGCTCGTTTTGCGGCTAGCTGTACTCGATCCGGCGAACGGTCAGCTTGCGATTGCCGGCGGGACGCTGCCAAACGACGGTGTCGCCGGCGCGCGCGCCCAGCAGCGCCTGCGCGAGCGGTGAATCCGGCCCGATGTTGCCGGCGGGAATGTCGACTTCGTCCGGTCCGACGATGGTGAAACGGCGCAGCTCCTCGCCGGCCTCACCGCTCACGCTGACCGTCGCCCCGAAGGCCGCCACGGTGCGATCCTCGGGCGGAGGCACGACGTAGACGCGCGCCAGGGTCTCCTCGAGGCGCTGCCGCTCCGCCGGGTCGGAGGCCGCAGCCAGCGCTCCGGCCAGGCGCGCCTGCCCGCGCGACGTGATCGGCGCAGGCTCTGCCGCCGGCCTCAGCGCGGGCTCCCGCTCGGGCGCGTCCTCGAGTTCCTTGACGAATGCGCGGCTCATGGCTCGATAGACTCCTTCGTAGCCAGTAAGGTAATTTTCCACCGGCCGTGCGCTTCTAAACCTTCTTTTTAGGCGGGAAAGAGACCTTACGCCGTTTCGCCGGCTTGGGACTGGATGAGCTGCGTCTGAGGCAGCGCGATGCCGATGGAGTTCGCCCGGAACGCTTCGTCGACGACCCGGTTCAGCTCGCGCGCGAGCGGTCCCCGTTCGCCCGGCGCGGTTTTGATCCAGGCTCGCAACACGATCCCGGCGTGCGAAACAGACTCGACGCCGAGAATCTGGGGCGGTTCCAGGACCACGCTTCGCCACTGGGGCTCAGCCGCGAGTTCGTCGAGCGTCTTCTTCAACAAGCCGGTCGCCTTGGTGACGTCGGAATTCGTCGCCACCGCGACGCGAAAATCGATGCGCGACCAGCCCCGCGTGGCGTTTTCGACCGCGACGATCGCGCTGTTCGGCATGCTGACCAGTTTGCCGTCGTCGGTGCGGATCTGCGTCAGGCGCAAGGTGAGGTTTTCGACCGACCCGGTCGTGCCGTTGATCGTCACGTAGTCGCCGAGCGCGAACTGGTCCTCGGCCAAGATGAGCCAACCGTTCACGTAGTCTTTAATGAGACTTTGCGAGGCGAACGAGAGGGCGAACGCCGCGACCGCGCCGAGGGTGAGTACCGAAGTCATGTTGACCCTGAGAATCGAGAGCGTCGTTCCAATTGCGATCGCGTACAAGATCGTCGATTTCAGACTCTCGGCGGCGCGAAGAAGCGTCGGGCGCCGCAGCATCTGCCGCGCGCGATCGGGCGGCGATAGAAACGGATTGCCCTCCCATGCCTCGGCGATCCGCGCGAACACGAGCGTCAAGATTCGCTCGACGACGAGGACGATTACCCACAAGATAAGGATGCGAATGATCCGCGAGGCGAGCTCGCGCGCGAACGTCTGGGTCGACGGGAAGATCGTGAGCGCCCAGAGGACGACGAGCAGCCACATGGCGAGCCCGAGCAAGCCGAGGATCCATCTACCCGTCGTAAGCAAACTGTCTTGCAGGCGGAGTTTGTCCGCTTCCCTGGATTCCGTCGCGTCGTCGTCACTCAGCGCTTCCACGCGCGCCTCGACCGCATCGCGCCGCCGATTCAACCAGCGTCGCACGAACGAAGCGAGAATCGTCAGCAGAATCGCGGCCCCGACGACGAAGGGCAGCCTCTGAACCTGGGTGCGAATGTACTCCGGCTGCGCAGCTAACACGGCGGGGGCGAGCGCTGCCTGCAGCGCCGCCTGCCACTGTTCGGCAAGCTGTTTGGAAGGTAAGGCGTAATACGCCGAGTCTGACTCCGTCAGCGTCATGAGCGGTGCGACGTCCTTGTGACGTCCGTCCGTCGCGTAGAGCGTCGCGTAGCCGTTCTCGCTGCCGATCTCGACCTCGAAGGTCTCGGGTTCGAAGCGTGCCGCCGAAGGATCGAACACGTTGCCCGAGGTTGATGGCGGAACGACGCGCCTTAGGTTGTCTTGGATCGTTTCGACGCGTTGCACGATCGGGGGTACGTCGTTCGAACCGGGCGCGAGGGGTGCCGCAATGGTAAACAAGCGCGTGCCTTGGAAGGTGATCGTCGCGGTGTCGAGATTGCCGACGCGCCTGATCTGAAAACCGTAATCGGTCGCCGGCGAGGAAGACGGCAACGGGATCGATATCGGCAACTGGGCTAGCGCCGCGACGGGAAACGCGGCAAAGAGGAGCGCCAAGAGGAGGCTGCGCGGCATCCGTCTTCGCCTTCGCGCCGCTGCGGCGGGAACCTCGGCCTCTTTAGCTGCCGTCGTCGCCGTAGATGAGCGCGGTCTTCGTCGTGCCTTTGGTTAGCCAATCCCGCAGCGGCAGCTGGATCGCCTTGAAAAACTCATCGGCGGCGAGATCGGCTTCGTGTCCCTTCGCGTCGGCGACCGGGTGATACGACCAGCCGAACTCCGCGATGAGCGGGTCGAAGCGATCGGTCGTCGGCCGGGCCCAAAGCGCGAGCGTGGCGGTCGCCGTCGTGTGGTGACCAAAAAACAAGCTGCCGAGTTTCGCCTCTATTTCAAAGATCTTCGCACCGTTCACGATCGAGAGCTGCGCGTTTCCATCTAAGCCCAGCGTTTTCACGTGCGGGAACGAATCGGCCATTTTTTCCAAGGGAACCGTCGGATCCAGTGCGGGCGACTCGAGAATGCAGTTGTTGGAATAGATGCTCGTCATCGATCCTGGCGAATCGCCTCGCAGAATCTCTTCCTTGAATTTCTTCTTCTGCTGCGGAAACGTCGAAGAACTATCGAAGCTCGCTGCAGCCCCAAGTTCGGGAGCACGGCATTTAAACGTAACTTCCCAGCTGTCGTCGGGCCAGCCGCCTTGCCGGACTTGACGAATTCGGAAGATCAGTTTGTTCTTTCGTAAGTCTTGGGAGGGCGTGTCATAAAACTGAACGATCCGCATCTGTGAGTCGAGCGAGTCGAACGGCTCGTACCGCACCCCAAGCCGGGCCGCGCTAGCCTCCACAAGCTCGTTGAGCTCGACGAGGGCCTTGCGATTGGGAAAACGCTCCGGTTTCAGCAGGAGCTTGAACTCGCGGTTGGTGATCGTCGCCGCCACTGCCATCTTTGACTCCTTACGTCAAGCCCTGGTGCGCCTCACTAGCATAGCTCTTGGCCGGGAGCAGACTATCCTTTCCCGACAATGTTCTCAGCTGGCGACCGGCGCGGGCTGGAAATCGCTCGCTCCAAGGGGGGCGACCGTGAACGCGGTTCCTTTTTCATAAACGACGTTCGTGCCGTAGCTCGCGTAACCGCCGACGGTCACGACGCCCTTGCCGAGCGAGATGGGCGCACCTTTCGCATCGTCGGATTTGGGCGGATCCGCGAGGCTAAAGTTCACGGGAATCGTGCGCCCGTCCGCAAGATCGAGGCTGCGCATCGAGAGCACCAGCTTCCCAGCCTTCTGACCGCGTGCGGGTTGTGCGCTCTCGACGACGCCGTGGCCCTTCGTTCCGAGCGGCACGTCGATTTCTCCAACCTTGACTTCGCGCGTCGTCACGACGCCGAAGCGTTGCCCGCTTTGCGCATCTTGCGAGGAGAGACGTTCGGTCAGACGCACCGGAATCTGGACGCCGGTCGCATCGGGCGTGATATTGATTGCTCGCGCCTGTGCGGTCAAGAGCATCGACAACGCCGCCGCAAACGTAACATTGGCGAGAGCACGATTCATGAAGGGTTTTTTCAACCGTGCCCCGAGCGGCGCCTGGGTGGGTCTCGCCACGGATCCGAGCCGCCGGCAGGCGCGCCGGCCGGAGGCTGGGCGTTTGGCAAAGAAGGTCACGCTCGTGCGGAATGCGGCGCTTCTTCAGCCCGTCCTTCGCCGCGCTTAGGGAGAACGAACGATGTCGAAGCGAGACAAATCATGAGCGATGCCGCGACGGTAGCGGAACGCCCGGCGCCTGCGGCCGGGTCCGTCTCCCTCGTGAAGATCTTCAGCGTCTTCCTTACGATCGGAGCGACGAGCTTTGGCGGAGGCGTCGTCGCGTACTTACGTAACAGCCTCGTGAAAAAGAACGGCTGGCTGAGCGACACGCAGTTCCTCGAATTGATGTCGATCAGCAACACGCTGCCCGGCCTCAACGCGACGAACATGTCGATTCTTGCGGGCAACCGGTTACGCGGCTGGCCCGGCGCCGTCGCGGCGATGCTGGGAATGTGTCTCCCCGGCCTCGTCTTCATGACGGTTGCCGGCATTCTGTATGGCGAGCATGGCGACCGGACGCTCGTGACGGCAGCGCTGAAAGGCGTCGCCGCGGCGGCTGTCGGCCTCATCGCGGCGACGTGGTACCAACTCGGACGCAAGTCCGTGCGCGATTTCTTCGACGCCCTCATCATCGTTCTCGCGATCGTGGCGATCAACCAGTTCAAGCTTTCCGTTCCGATCGTCTTGCTCGGCGTCGGCGCGCTTGCGATCTTCCACCACCGCCCCGGTGGTGCAAAGCCGGAGTCGGAGGGCAAATGGATCAGCTCCCTGCAATAGCGCGCGTTTTCGCGTACCTCTCGTTACTCACGGTCGGCGGCGGTATGGCGGCTTTTCCCGAAATGAAGACGCTCGTCGTCGACGTGCATCACTGGCTGACGTTCCCACAGCTGATCCACTTGTACAGCGTCGGGCAGATGGCGCCCGGTCCGAACATGATGATGGTGGCTTCGGTCGGCGACCGGATCGCCGGCATCCCCGGCGCGTTGATCGCGGCGGCGGCGTTCTTCGTTCCGACCGGAATCTTGACGTTCGTCGTGGGCAATATCTGGGAGAAGCTCGCCAAGTGGCCGTGGCGCCAATCGATTCAGTATGGTCTGGCGCCCGTCGCCGTCGGCCTTGCGGTCGCGGGCACGATCACCCTCGGAAAAGGCGCCATCGGCGGCTGGCTGACCGCAGCACTCGCGCTTGCCGTTTTCCTCGCGACGCTGGGCACGAAAATCAACCCCGCGCTTCTGATCCTCGGCGGCGCTATCGTGGGAGTCGCCGCACTCCGTCCTTGACCCGCTAGTGTCGCGCCCCAGAGGTTCGTTGCATAAATCGGCGGTGGATTTTTGTTCGTATCGAGGAGCAAGGAGCGTGGAATGACGAGTCATTTGAGCGACGAGCGACGATGATACGGGCAAAAAGCCGCGCCGCGTTATGCGACGAATCTCTGGGGCGCGACACTATAGCGGAAAGAGCGTCCGCAAGGCGCTATGATCGCGCTCGCCCTCGCCGCGCGCGATGAGCTCGTCGAAGCGTTCGCGCACGAGCTTCGCCGCGACGAGGTCGAGCGCTCGTTCGTCGCCCGCGTTGGAGGCGATGTTCATGTCCTTGCGGTGAAGCTTCGTCTTGAAACCGGGGTCAAAATTCCGGTCGAGCATGCGTTGACCGTGCACTTCGAGAACCTTGCTTTGCGCGAAACCGCCGAGCAACGCTAGGCGCACCTTTGCAGCGTCGACGCCCGATGCTTCCGCCAGGGCCAGCGCTTCCGCAACCGCTTCGATCGTGACGCCGACGACGATCTGATTGCACGCCTTGGTCACTTGACCGGCGCCGCTTGGGCCGACGTGCACGATGTTCTTCCCGAGCGCCTCGAAGATCGGTTTGGCGCGTTCGAAGGCCGCCTCACTGCCACCGGCCATGATCGAGAGCGTCGCGTTCTTTGCGCCCTGCTCCCCGCCGCTCACCGGCGCGTCCAGCGCGTCGATCTCGCGCTTGCGCAGAGCTTCCGCTACGCTGCGTGCGCTCGCGGGAGCGATCGTACTCATGTCGATGAACAGCGCGCCGCCGGCGAGTCCCTGCGCGACGCCGTCCGCGCCGAGGACGACGCTCTCGACGTCGGGCGAATCGGGCAGCATCGTGATGACGACCTGACTTCGTGACGCAACCTCGCGGGGCGAGCCGCCGCGCAGTGCACCCTCCGCTACCAATTCGTCGACCGGACCCTGCGAGCGATTGGAAACGACCAACGGGTATCCGGCGCGCAACAGGTTGCGCGCCATCGGTTTGCCCATGATTCCAAGGCCTACGAACCCGATCGTGGGTTTGCCGCTCATGCGACTACTCCGCCGGCGCGCAGCACGTGCATCCAGCCGAACGTTTCGGAGGTGGCGCGCGACGGTTTGTACTCGAGTCCCACCCAGCCTTCGTAGCGGAGCTCGTCGAGCTCGGGCAGGATGCGCTCGTATGCGAGTTCGCCCGTGCCCGGTTCGTTGCGGCCGGGACTGTCGGCAACTTGCACGTGCCGGATGCGGGCGATGTGCGCGCGCAGCGTAGCCAGAATATTCCCTTCGGCGCGCTGCGCGTGGTAGATGTCGTACTGCAAGCCCAAATTCGGCGCGCCCGTTGCGTCGATGAGCGCGAGCGCTTCCGGCGACGTTCCGATCAAGAATCCGGGCGTTTCGATACGGTTGAGCGGCTCGATCACGAGCGTTATACCCTCCTTGCCCAGTTCGCCCGCCGCAAATCGAAGGTTGTCGAGCAGGGTCGCGCGAGCGAGCGCCGGATCGAGACCGGGAATCGCTTTACCGACGAGACAGTTGATCCGCGTGCATCCGAGTTCGCGCGCCGCGACGCGCGCCGCCTCCACGCCGCGCCGGAACTCGCCGGTTCGCGACGGGTCCGAGGCGAAGCCGCGTTCGCCCGATGCGAAGTCTCCGACGGGCAAATTGAAAAGCACCTGCTCGATGCCGTGCCGGCGCAGCCGGCGCCGGATCTCGGCGATTTCGAACTCGTACGGCGACATGTACTCGACGCCGGTGAAACCATCCGAAGCGGCGGCGTCGATCCGCTCGAGAAACGGAACCTCTTGGTACAGAAACGAGAGATTCGCCGAAAAGCGTGGCATCTTCGGGGGTTTCTCCTTCGAGCGTGGCTTCTTCCCGTCGTTCGCAAGTCTTTTACGCCGCCGGGAAAAGCCGCGAGCGAAGCCTAACGGCTCCGGTTAGCTGCCCTTAGAATGCGAGCTGGATTGAGCGAGTTTTTCGGGTCCAACATCGAGTGGATTCTCGTGGTCTCGGGAGTGCTGACCGCGCTTGCGGGAGCCTGTGCGTTCCTGTTTCCAAAACCCCTGCTGCGCCTGATCTTCAAGGTCGAGAATCCCGACGCAGCGATCCTCTTCTTCGTCATGCATTGGGGCATCCTGATCTTCGTCGTCGGTGCGCTTCTCAAGGTCGTGGCGTACGAACCCGGCCTGCGCGCTCCGGTGCTCATCGCAGCCGCGATCGAAAAATTCGGGATCCTCTTTCTCGTCCTGTTCGGACCGCTAAAACGGACGCTCGGGATGACGGCGATCGCCGCCTTTGACGGATCCTTGGCGGTGATCTACGTGCTCTACCTGGTCAGCATGCCGCGCTGACGTTCGCATGAGCCTCAGCACGCCGGCGCTCGTCTTTTGGATGCTTCTCGCGATCACGCTCTTTGCGATCGTGTCGCGGCTCGTCCGGGTCCCGTACCCCATCGTGATGCTGGTCGGCGGCGGACTCCTCGCGCTACTGCCGGGACTGCACCCGGTGACGCTCGCGCCCGACGTCGTCTTCCTCGTTTTGCTGCCGCTGCTGCTGTTCGGCGGCGGCTGGACCACCGATTTTCAGGCGTTCAAAGAGTTCTTGATTCCGATTCTGTGGCTCGCGCTCCCCGTCGTCGTGATGACGACGGTAGCGGTCGCGTACCTCGCGCACGCTTGGATGGGACTGCCCCTGGCCTCGGCCTTCGTCCTCGGTGCGATCCTCTCACCATCGGATGCCATCGCGACCGAAGCGATAGCTCAGGAGATCCCGTTTCCGCGCGGGTCCGAAGCGATCTTGAGCGGCGAAAGCTTGGTCAACGATGCGGTCGCGCTCGTCATCTATGGCTTCGCCGTTGCGGCCGTTTCGAGAGGAACGTTTTCGCTCGCACCCGCTACCGTCGACTTCATCTACGTTGTCGTTGCGGGAGTCGCGATCGGGATTCTCGTCGCATGGGCAATGTACGGAGTCGCCCGCTTGATGCAAAGAGCGAACTTGAACGACGAGCTAATGGGCGTGCTGTTGTCCGTCGTGACGCCGTTCATGACGTACTTGCCGGCACAGGAAGCGCAGGCTTCGGGCGTGCTCGCCGCCGTCTCGGGTGGAGTCTTCCTGAGTGCGCGCTCGGACAAGATCTTCGATGCGGACCAGCGGATCGCGGCGACCAGCGTGTGGGTCACGATCACGTTCGCCCTGAACGGCTTTGCCTTCATCCTCGTCGGATTGCAATTGCGCTCGGTATTCGCAGAGCTTACCTCATTCCGGGCCTCGACGTTGCTAGCCTATGCGCTCGAAGTTGCGGCTGTTATCGTCGCGGTGCGGATGCTGGCCGTTTTCGCCGGCGGTTCGTTCCGCTGGAGTCGACGCAAGGCGCAGGGAGCGGCAGTCGGGCCGCATCCACCCTGGGGCGAATTCTTCATCACCGGCTGGGCCGGCATGCGCGGCATCGTTACGTTGGCAGGGGCGCTCGCGATCCCGGCCGTCACGGCGGCGGGCCAGCCCTTTCCAGGCCGCGCGCTGATCCTCTACTTGGCCTTCACGACGATCGTCATCACCTTGATCGGGCAGGGCTTGACGCTTCCGTTCATCGTGCGCCGGCTTGGCCCCGGCCGGGACGGCCTTCTCGAGCGCGATCTCGCGCTGGCGCAACTGACCTTGGCCACGGCCGGACGCGAACGCCTGCGCGAACTCGAGGCTGGTTTCACAACGACCGCGCAATGGGAAGTGGCATCACGTCTGATCGGCACGCTCGATCAACGAATCGCGCGGGCCAAAACGATGATCGAGGGCGGAGCCGGCGATGAGAAACCATCCGATCTCCCTTCGATCGACCACACCCTGCAGAGAGCGATCCATCAAGCCGAACGCGCTGCGCTCGAAGCGCTGCGGCGCAAACGCCAAATCGGCGACCGCGCGTTCCGCCATACCCAGTACGAGATCGACCTCGCGGAATCTCTGCTAAAACAGAACTCGCCCTTCGCGGAGTAAGAGCCCCGTCACCAGCCGATCTTCGCGAAGTGGACGATCGCTAAGGCATCCGGCGCTGACGTTGCTAGGTAGACGACGCCACTGACTCCGACGAGAAGAGTCACGACGGCGGCCGCGAGAGCAAGCGGGACGCCGATGCGATATTCGCCCATCAGCGTGCGATCGCGCGCGAGCGCGATCAGCATGACCAGCGTCACGGGCGTCGCGATCCCGCCGACGATCGAAGCGGCTACGAGAAACGCGATCGGCGCAAAACCTACGAAGGCGACAAGCGTTCCGAGCGCGATGGCGGCCGCGACGACGCCGTAGAAACCTGGTGCTTCCGAGGGCTTGGCGTCGAGGCCGCGCTGCCATCCGAACGATTCGGCGACGACGTAACCGATCGACGCCGCGATCACCGGAACCGCGATGATCGTCGAGGCGAGAAGTCCGACGGCGAACACGATCGGAGCGAACGCACCGGCGAGAGGCTCCAGCGCGCGTGCCGCATCGGCAGCCGTTTCGACCGAATGTCCGCTCACACCGAGCGTCGCGCCCGTGCCGACCAGAATAAAAAAGAAACTGCAGACCGGAAAGATCAGGCCGAGGACCGCGTCGCGCTGGACGAAGCGGAGCTTCGCCGCGGACTCTTTCCGCTGCGAGACCTCGATCGATTCCCAGAGATACACGTAGCTCGTCAACGTCGTTCCGAGTAGCGCGACCGCTCCCCCGATATGCACGGCGTCCCAGCTGAATCGCGGGAACACGACGGCTCGCGCGATCTGTCCCCAATCGGGATGCGCGAGTACCGTGCTCGCGACATATGCCAAAAATCCGAGCGTCGCAAAAGCGAGGATCCGCTCGATCTGCGCGTAGCGTCTCGTGCATAACAAAAGCGCGGTGATCGCCGCGATCGGGGCGATCAGCCAACTGCTCGGCAGGCCGACCAAAAGGTTCAAAGCTTCGGCGCCGGCTTTGATGTCAGCGGCGAGCGTCAGCAAACTGACGGGCGCGATGCAGAACAGAGAGACCAGCGCGATCCCGAGGCCGTAGCGCTTGCGCAGCGCTGCTTGGAATCCCGTTCCCGCAACGGTCCCGATCGCGGCAGCAAGCGCCTGCACGACGGCCAGCATCGGCAGGATCAAAAGAACGAGCCAAGCCAGGCTATATCCGGTCGATGCACCGACGACCGCGAGCGAGGCCACCGTCGTCGGATCGTTATTGGACGAGCCCGCGACGAAGCCGGGACCGAAGAGTCCAAGGAATCGCTTGCGGGGACCGCCTTCGGCCGGCATCGCCGCCGGTTCACAGTGAATCGCGGACATCGGCGCTTGGTTTTGCGGCGCGTCCGAGCCGGCCCTGTTACAGGCGAAGCGCTCAGGCAGGCGTCGCCGAGCACCGCGCTCGTATACACGAACGATGATCGAAGAGTACGTCGGGATCGAAACGCGCGACGGCCTGATGGACACGTTCGTCTGCCGCCCGGAACGCAACGCTCCTTTCCCCATCATCCTCTTTTTCATGGACGCACCGGGCATCCGCGAAGAGCTCCGCGACATGGTGCGGAGGTTCGCCGCCGTCGGCTACTACGTGATGTTGCCGAACCTCTACTATCGCTCCGGCGTCACCGAATTGGGCCCAATCTCGCTCGAGGAGAACCATCCTTCGCGCGTTCGGATGACCGAGCTCAAAGATTCTCTGTCGATTCGGATGGTCGGCGATGACACGGACGCGCTGATCGCTTTCGCCGGCGAGCAGGCGGCACCGAGCGCCACGCCGATCGGTTGCGTCGGGTACTGCATGAGCGGACAATATGCGACCGGAGCGGCGCTGCGCTACCCCGAGCGCATCGCAGCGGCGGCCTCGATCTACGGAATTTCGCTCGTAACCGATCGGCCGGACAGCCCTCACCTCGCTCCGCAGCGCACGAACGCGGAGTATTACTTCGCCTGCGCCGAAACCGACCGCTGGGTACCAGTCGAAATGGTGGACGAGCTGCGCCGCGCGCTTGCCGGAGCGAAGAACGCCGAGGTCGAGTTGTACCCCGGCGTCGAGCACGGCTTTGCATTCCCCAAGCGACCCGCCTACCACAAACCTTCGGCCGAGCGGCATTGGGAACGGCTTTTCGCGCTCTTCGCCCGCCGCTTACGCAGCGAGGGAATGCATCGAGATCCGCGCGAAGCCGTCACGTAGTATGGAACAGACGAGCGCCGATCGAGTCCTGAACGTCTGGTCGGACGTCGTCTGACCGTTTTGTTATCTCGGCTCGGTCTGGGTCGAGGAGGCTGCGCGGCAACTCGGGGTGCGCACTCGCTGGCTGCCCTTCGAGCTCCATGCCGGCACGCCGCCGGAAGGCGCGGACAAGCCGTTCACCGACGCGCAATGGCCCGCCATCCGCGAGCGACTCATCGGAATTGCGCGCAACGTCGGCCTGCCGCTCGATCCTCCCCGTCGTAACGTGAACTCGCGCCTCGCGCTCGAGACGATGGAACTCGTGCGAGCGCGCCGGGGCGATGACGCCGCTGCAAGGTTCCACCACGCGGTGTCGCGCGCGTTCTTCGTCGACCGCGCGAACATTGCCGATCCCGCCGTCATTGCTGCCCAAGCATCGGTGTTCGGAGTCACGCCGGACGAGGTTGAAGCCGCGTGGAAAACGCATGCGTTCGCGCCTGCGGTTGATGCGTCGATCGCCGCTTCATTCGCCGCAGGAGTCCGGGGCGTGCCCGCCTTTGGATGGCCCGGCACTCGTGCCACGAGCGGTATGATGGAGCCCACCCAAATCATCAACGCTCTCGGGCCGCCGCCCGCCTAGAAAAACTTGCTGGGAAGGGGAGGAAAATCGATCGAGCGATCCGGCACGAACACCGGCCGCGAATGCGAATTGACGAACGCTGAAACGTCGATCGCCTCTTGGTCCGTCAGCGTGCCGCCCTGGCCGAGGGGCATATTTGCTTTCACGAAGCCGGGCATCTTGGTGTTCATGCCCGCGCCGGTATTGAACGAGGTTGGACCCCACAGCGGTGGAATGCCGGCACTCCCCGCGCCGTCGGCGCCGTGGCAGAGCGCGCACTTGGCGTTAAACAGCGCGCCCCCCGCAGCCACGTCGGCGGGATGCGAGGCCGTTACCGTCACGAAGTCCTGATTGGGGAAACCGGTCCCCACCGGCGCTCCGCGCGAGAGAAACGCGATGTACGCCGTCATCGCGATCATCTCTTTACTCGAATAGGCGGGTGGGCGGCCGTTCATGCTATAGAGGAAACACTCCGCAATGCGATCTTGCAGCGCGATAAAGCGTCCCGAGCGCCGATTCCATTGCGGAAACTTCGCGTAGATTCCGAGGAACGAACCACCGTGCGGAACGGTACCCGCGTTGAGATGGCAGGCCGCGCAGTCCATACGCGCGCCGACGTTGTTCGGCATGAGCTTCCGCGTATCGGTGATGAGGTCGCGGCCGTACGCGATCAATTGGCCCTCCGCGCCCGGCGGCAGCGTCGCGGTCGCCGCGGCGGTCGCCGGATCTGCTTGCGCGCCGGTCGGCGAGGGCGCGCTCGAAACGGCGACGGCAAAAACGAGGCACAAGATACCGAGTGCGAGGGTTGCCTTCATGCGCCCGGTCTTTCGCGACGCCAGTCCGCCGAGACCTTCGGATCGTAGCGCCGAACGAGCGGCCCGATGACCTGACGTCGCTGGACGGTGCGGCGAAACAGCCACATCCAGATTCCGGCGAAATTCGCGAGCGTCATCAGTTGCCGGTAGCCCACGTGTTCCAAAACCGAAAGCATCAGTAAGCGCACGACGTCGCCCGAGCGGTACAAGCCGAAACAGCGTTGTTCGATCAGAACCGAGAGCGCGGACACCGGCAAAGCAAGCGCGAACACGAGGATCAGCAGAACGACTTGCGCCCACAACGCGAGATATCCGAGAAAAAACATGATTCCGGCGAAGGTCAAGCCTATCGGCACCGCGACCGGCGCCAACCACTCGTAGAAAAAGAGATACGGCAGGCCGGCCCAGCCGATCGCGCCGGCCCCCGGCGCGAAGCAGAGCCTCCTGTGCAGCGACATCGACTCGCTCAAGTGACGGTGCCAGCCGACGCGCTGCTTCCACAGGGATTCGACCGTCGCGGGAACCATCGTCCAACACACGATGAACGGTGTGAAGGCGACGCGATACGGCCGCTGCGCCGCGCGCAGCAAGTGGTGCACGCGAATCGTCATCTCCATGTCTTCCCAGATCGTGTCGGTCCGAAAGCCGCCGGCTTCGAACACGATGTCCTTGCGGTACATCCCGCATGCCCCAGACACGGTACCCAGCGCGTTGACCGAGGCCCACGAAAAACGCGCCTCAAAGAAAGCGCGCAAGTACTCCAAGACTTGAAAGGCCGCGACCGTACTGCGCGGGAGGCGCACGTCAGTCAGCACGCCGTCGCGGAGCGTGCAGTCGTTCGCGACCCCGATCCCGGCGCCGCAAATAACGGTCGTGTCGTCGCGCAGGAACGGTAGCGCGAGATGGTCGAGGGTTTGCGGCACGTAGAATGAGTCGCCGTCCACGAAGAAGAGCAGCGGGAACTGCGCGTGATTCGTTCCCGCGTTGAGCGCGTCGGCTTTCCCGCCGTTTACCTTGTCGATGACGCTCAACGTGGGGTGACTCGCCGATCGGTAGACGGCGCGAATCGCTGCAGTCGGGAACGCCGGAACGGCGTTCGATGCTTCGGTAGTTTCGAGCGAGAATGCCGACTGTAGCAGCTCGAGGGTATCGTCGCTCGAGCCGTCGTTGACGACGATGATTTCGAAGAGCGGATACGTCATCGCCAGCAGAGAGCGAACCGTTGCGATCACGTGCTCCGATTCGTTGTAGGCCGGAACCACTACGCTGACGCCGAGTGCTTCGCGCGACGTCAGCGTCTGCGTCATCGTTGCTTGCTCGCGCCGAACGGAAGCCGGGAGCTTGAACAACGCGGTCAAGGCGGTCCAAACGTAAATCGCGTTGACGCCTGCGAAGTAACCCAGCAGCACGATCTCGATCGCCAGGATTACGATCTGCGTCAAAGGGTCCGTTACCGCGTGCTCGCGGTAAACGAGCATACTAGACGCCGCCGGGAGAAATTGCCGAAATTGCGCGCAGCGACGTTTGAGCGGCAAGGGCGACGTCGCGATCGGATGCGGAGGTCAGCGCCTTCAATGCTGCGCTTTCCGATGACTCCCCGAGGTAACCCAGGACGCGCGCGCCGGCGATTTTCCCAGCCGGATCGCGTCCGTGGAGGAAGCTGCGCGCAATCCGATCGAGCTCGGACTCGTGCGCGATGCGGCGCAGGCGATCACCGTCGGCACCGGACGAACTATCCTGCACGAGATCGCACCACATGCAAAGGACCACGAACGCGTCACGCGGGTCCGGCGCGCTCAGAAACCGCGTCGCATCCTTGCCGTCCTCAAGGGCTTCGCGCCAAGTCGAAAACGTGAGAGCGCGGCGACGAGCCGCGGCTTCGACGGCGCGCTGCACCCACAGCGTTGCCACGATCACGCCCATGCTCGCGAGCAGCAGCGCGACGCTCAGCCCGAACGCGATTTGAACCAACGGAGCGAGATCAGAAAGCATATCGTAATCCGAGCCGTAGTCCGGCCGCAGTGAAAAGATTTCCTTGCTCCCAGGTTTCGACGCCATAGGAGACGGCCAGACCCTTTGCGACCATTGCGTGACCGTACATCGCGACCCCCGCGACGTCCATCACCAGAACCGACGTCGGTCCCGTGCTTTCGACATCCCGGCCCGCGTAGCCGCTGATCGTCAGATCGCCGCCCCTGGCTTCGTAGGCGGTGGCGCTCAGCGTCTGCGTGATCGCCGTGCCGGGCGTTCCCGACAGTTGGGCCAGCGAGATGCCGTACGTGAAGCGGTAAATGCCGACGTAACGGTCCAGCAGCAGGTTTTCGATCGAGGCATTGGTCGTGGTGTAGGTGCGCCGAGTATAGGTTGCTATCGCGCCGTAACCGTCGCCGAACCTCTGCTCGACGTCGAGCGCGCCGACGAAGGAAGGCAGGACGTTGTGGGTCGGGCTTTCTGCAAGTTCCACGCCGACCAAGGTCTTAGGGGTCACAAAGAAGGCGCCGCCTGCGCCGAATTGGAGATCGTGAAACCCGTACCGTTCGTCGTCGTTCCAGTACTGGTAATAGGTTGGCCGGCCAAAAAGGCCGTGCTCTTTCGCGAACAAGTACGTCGACGTCCAGTCGGGGTACTTGTTGCTCAGTTGAGCGACCTCTTGAACGGTGTCGACGGAAACGAGCCACGCCGGACTCGACGTTTGCACCGGCTCGGGCGACTGCTGGGGAAGCGGCGGCGCTTCGGCGGCCACGCACGGTTCGAGCGAAAGGAGCGCGAACGCGAGAAACGCAGCCAGTCTCACACGGCGACCGGTATGCTGCGCTCCGCAATGACTTCGCGCAAAACGTCGTCGAGCCCGAAAACCGGCTCGAAACCGATCGCCGCGCGGATTCGCGTGATGTCCGGGACGCGACGCGCAATCTCTTCGAAGTCCTCGCCGTAGACCGCCGAGTGAGGAACGTAGCGTATCGGCGAAGACGAGCCGGTCATGGAAATGACTCGCCGCGCCAACTCGTTGATGGTCACCTCCTGGGGATTCCCAAGATTGAACACTTGGCCTGCGGTGGAAGGTTCACCGGCTAGGCGAATCAAGGCTCCGACGACGTCGCGGACGTGGCAGAAACAGCGCGTTTGGGCGCCGTCGCCATACACCGTCAAGGGCTCGCCGCCGAGGGCCTGCGTAACGAACGTCGGGACGACCATCCCGTATCGGCCGCTTTGGCGCGGCCCGACGGTGTTGAATAAACGAACGACCGTCGTCGGGACGGAGTATTCGCGGTGATTCCCAAGCGCGATGAACTCGTCGAGCGCTTTCGATGCCGCGTAGCTCCAACGGTTTCTGACCGGCGACCCAATCGTGATAGGATCCTGTTCGGATGACGGTATCCGCGTCGAAAGACCGTACACTTCGGACGTCGAGGCGAGGATGACCCGCGGACGCGTGCGGCGCGCGGCGCGAAAGACGCTCTCAGTCCCTTCGACGTTCGTTTCGAGCGTCGCAAGCGAACTTTGCACGACGAGCTTCAACCCGATCCGCGCGGCCAGGTGCACGATCGTGTCGCAGCCGTCGAGCGCATCGGCGACGAAGCTGTCGTTCCGGACGTCGCCCATGCGGAATTGAAACAACGGTGAGTTTTCGACGGGCCGAAGGTTATCGAGCAGACCGGTCGAGAGGTCGTCGATCGCAACGACCGCGATGCCTTGGGCAATGCAACGCTCCGCCAAATGCGAGCCGATGAATCCGGCGCCTCCGGTGATCAGAACCTTTCTCAAAGAGCCGCCACGGTGGCATGCTCGTCAACAGGCACGACTCCTCGGGTGTCGACGACCAGGTCGCAAAGCCGGGCAACGTGCCGATAGTCGACGGTGCCGTGCGCGGTCGCGATGACGACGCAGTCGGCATCCTGCAAGGCGGCGTCGGTGAGTTCGACGCTTCTCAGCGTTCCATCGCTCAGTTCGACGACCGGCGCGAAAACGTCGTGATAACTGACGACTGCGCCACCGGCGCGCAAGCGTTCCATGACGGTGACCGACGGGCTGCAGCGAAGGTCCGGCACGTTTCGCTTATACGCCGCACCAAGAACGAGAACCCGCGCACCGCGCAACGTTTTACCGGCAGCTTTTAGCGCGTCGCCTGCCATGCGCGCGATGTGATCGGGCATCGCGCTGTTGATCTCGTCCGCCAGAGGAATAAAGCGCGATTCAAAGCCGTGACGACTGGCCTTCCACGAAAGGTAGAGCGGATCGATCGGCACGCAGTGGCCGCCCGTCCCGGGCCCCGGAGAGAAGGCCATGAAACCGAACGGCTTGGTGCTGGCCGCCTCGATGACCTCGCGTGTGTCGATGCCGAGCGTCTCGAAGAGGAGCGCCATCTCGTTCACCAGCGCGATGTTCACCGAACGGAACGTATTCTCCAAAAGCTTCGTCGTCTCGGCAGCGCGCGCAGTGCTCACGCGATGAACGCAGTCGAAGATCTGCTGGTACAGCGCGGTCGCGACGTCGCCCGACGCTGCGGAGACGCCTCCGACGACCTTCGGGATCTCGCGGAGTTCGAATTGGGCGTTCGCCGGATCGATGCGTTCGGGTGAAAATGCCAGAAAGAAATCTCGATCGAGCTTGAGACCGCCCTCTTCCATGAGCGGCAGCAGCAGCTCGTCGGTCGTTCCCGGATAGGTGGTGGATTCGAGCACGATCAACTGGCCGGGACGCAGAAAGCGCGCGATGCTTTGAGCCGCGGCCAGAATGTATGAGAGATCGGGCTGTTTGTCCGCGGTCAGAGGCGTAGGTACGCAAATGACGACGCAATCGCACTCGCTCAGCCGCTCGAAGTCGCAGGTTGCGGCGAACCGGTCTTCTTCAACGAGGCGGCCTAGGATGGCGGCGTCGACGTCACCGATGTGCGTCTCGCCTCGCGACAACGAAGCGACCACGCCGCGATTGAGATCGAATCCCAGAGTTGGAAAGACGGCGGCGAATTCGACGGCCAGCGGCAAACCTACGTACCCCAGCCCCACGATGCCGACGCGAGCCTGCTGGGAGCGTATCCCCGCGATCAGGATGTCCGCCGGGCGTGCTTTGCTCGTTGCCCGCTCGTTGCGATGGCGTCCCTGCTGCAACAAAGGAAGGTACCCCCTGGCGATCGATGCCCGGCACACTTGAGTCAACGGCCGACTAAAGTCTGTCGCCGCGAAGTGCCCACGCCGGTGCCATACTAGGTTCGGCAGGCCAAAGAGGGCTTGTTAGCCGGTCACGCCGATTAGCTCGGGGCTCACACTCTGAGTGAGCTGGACCGCTTTTCCCTCACAATGGTTCAGTGCTGGACGAAGTCGCAGGCCCAGCCGGAAGGGCGTCCTACCTACCGCTGTCCGGCTTCCGCGGAATGATATTTGCGGCGGATGTCGCGCAGGTCGACTCTCGCGGGCGGGAGCTTCAGCTTCATATCGTCCATCGCGTCGGCCACGACTTTTGAGATCGCGAGGTTGCGAAACCACTTGTGGTCCGCGGGGATGACGAACCAGGGAGCGTGTTTCGTGCTCGTCCGCGAGAGAGCTTCATCGTAGGCCTCGACGTACTGGGGCCAGAGTTTCCTCTCCGAGTAATCGGATTCGCTAATCTTCCAATTGCGCATCTTGTCGTCGAGCCGCTGTTTGAACCGCGCGAGCTGCTCCTGCGGGCTGATATGAAGGTAGAACTTCAGAATGCACGTGCCGCTTTCCACCAGCATGCTTTCGAAGTCATTGATCAGAGCGTAGCGTTTCGACCACACCGATTCCGGGACGAGCCGGTGGACGCGCGCGACCAGAACGTCCTCGTAGTGCGAACGGTTGAAGATAACCACCTCGCCCTTGCCCGGCGTGTGCTTGTGCACCCGCCACAGAAAATCGTGAGCGAGTTCCTGCGGCGTCGGCTCCTTGAACGCGAAGACCGACGTGCCTTGCGGGTTCATTCCGCTAAAGATGTGCCGGACCGTTCCATCCTTGCCGGAAGCATCGAGTCCCTGGAGCACGACCAAAAGCGATCGGCTTGCGTCGGCGTACAACAGGTACTGTAGCGCTTCGAGCCGCTCCAGCTGCTCTTGGAGTTCGGGTGAGGCCTCTTTGCGAGAGTCGTGTTTGCCCGTATACGATGGGTCGATCTTCTTCAGGCGAATTTGGCTGCCGGGTTGGACGCGAAACTTCTCGATGTGCGGTTCCTCGGCTACGTGGTTGCGAGCACCGGTTGACCGCAAAACTTGCAACGCTTCGCGCCGGCTGGAATGTCGCTCGCGCATTCCGGACACGGCTTGGTTCCGTGCGCGATGTTGAGCTTACTCATGGCGTGGTTCATCGGAACGACGACCGCAAAATAGACCGCCACGGCAACGAGGATGAACGAGATAAGCGCGTTGATGAACGAGCCGATCGGGAAATGCGTGCCGTTGATGTCGAAACCCAGGCCCGAAAAATCCGGCTTTCCGACGATGGCGGCGATGAACGGCGTCAGCACGTCCTTGACGAACGATTGAACGACCGCGGTGAATGCGGCACCCATCACGAAAGCGACTGCGAGATCGATGACGTTACCGCGCAAGAGAAAATCACGAAAACCCTTGAACATGATCCCTCCGTCCTAACGAAGTTGCGCTTTTCCTTTACCAAGGCGACCTCCCCCCTTGCGGGCGCGGAAGGCCATCGCCGGCGGTCCGACCGAACGTCATCCTCCTGATCTGCCGTCAGGGTAAGGAGCGAACGCTCGCGTGGCACCTATCGTTCGGAAAAGCCGCTATCCGTTCGACGAAACGGTTTCGCGACTTCAGAGCGCGATCTCCGAGTCCGGAAACACGATCTTCATAACGATCGATCAGAGCGCCGCCGCGGCCGGCGCGGGCCTGTCGCTGCGTCCGACTTCGCTCATGGTCTTCGGCAATCCGAAGGGGGGCACGCTGCTCATGCAAGCCGACCCTCTCGCGGCGCTGGATCTTCCTTTGAAACTGCTCGTCTGGGAGGAAGCGGGGGCGGTGAGCGTCGCCTACACCCCCGGCTCGGAACTCACCACGCGTTACGCGCTGAAGGGGCAAGAGGCGCTCGTCGCCTCGGTTGAGCGGAGCCTCGCTGCGCTTTCCGGCGCGGTTGTCTGATCGACGGCTACGTCTCTAAGAGCGCTGCGATCGTGTCGCCGGAGATTGCGGCGGCGGTCGCCGAGAGGTCGCCGCTCCGCAGGGCTTTCGCCGCTGCGTCGAGCGCGCTCATCGCGCAGCGGTAGAGCGCGCCACCGACGCTGACGCGGCGCACGCCGGCCGCGGAAAGCTCGTTCAGCGATGCGGTTCCGAGTCGAGCACTGAGCAACACGTTCACGGGCTTTGGCGCGACCGCGCGTACGACGGAGCGCACCGCGGCCATGTCGGGAAGACCAGGCGCGTACAAAACGTCCGCTCCGGCCTCGGCGAACGCAGTTAAGCGACGAATCGTGTCGTCGAGATCCGGATTGCCGAGCAAGAAGTTGTCGGTGCGGCCGGTCAGCAGGATCCGGTTTCGCGCCGCCCCAGCCGCAGCGCGGATGCGCTCGACAGCCACGTCGAATGCGTGCAGCGGCCGCGCCGGGTCGGCTGTCGTGTCCTCGATTCCGAGCCCGGCCAAACCCGCATCGAGCGCAGCTTGCACCGTGCGCGCGCAGTCCTCGGGTTCAGGCCCGAAACCATCTTCGAGATCCCCGTTTACGGGAAGGCCGGAAACGTTCGCGAGCAGCGCAGCATTCGCAATCGCCTCCCCGCGCGAGACGGCGTGGCGGCCGTCTTGCCGGCCGAGTGCGAAAGCGATCGCCAGCGACGTGCTCCCAAGCGCGCGAAATCCGGCGCGCTTGAGAAGCACCGCCGACGCACCGTCCCAGGCATTCGGCATGATGAACGCCTCTTGCTCCTGATGCAGCGCTCGGAAAACTTCGTATAAAGACATCTGGGAGTCAGGCGTGCGCGGCCGAGGTAACGCGGTCGTTGAATGCCCGGAACATTTCCTCGTATTTTTCTGGGCCGCTCTCCCCCGCGGAGCGCAGGGGCTTGACTCGTTCGACGCAGACCTCCGTCACGCCGGGTTGCGACCTCAGAATCCTCATGGTCTCCGCGATGTAGTCCGCGAGCGGCATGGCGTTTGGATCGCTCGCCTGATGTTCGCCCATCAGGCCCGTCCGCACGGCCGCGTCGTTCATGTCGACGGTCAGAAACTTCATGCCGGGGTGTGCGGCCGCAACGGCTTCGAGCGCCGCCGCGTTTCGACCCGACACGATCACCCGATTTCCTAGCGCGTGAAACTCGTGGGCCAAGGCGCGACCGATTCCCGAACTACCGCCCGTTATCAGCATCGTATTGCCGGTTACGCGCATCGCCGTGCTCCTCGTGACGCGGAAAAGGTTCGCCCGTTTGACTTCATCCGCGGCACTTGGATTCCATTGCTCGAAAGGCGCCGGCCGCTGCGGCTCCTCACTTAAACAAACGGCAGGAGAGCGTCGGCTTCGGACGTTATCCCCGGAAAAAGCGCGAACCCGGAGGCAGGTTTAGGATGGGTTTTCTACGCGTCGCGCTCACCGCGCTCATCCTCTACGCGACGATGACGCCCGCCGGAGCCACCGCAACGTGCAGCGGCAGCGTCTATCATCAGCTCGATTTCTTCGTCGGCGATTGGATCGTTACCGACAAGAACGGCAAGCAGTTCGCAACCGATCGCGTCAGCAAGGAATTCGGCGGCTGCGTCGTCTGGGAACAGTGGTTCGGCGGCAGCGGCTCGCGGGGAGCCGGATACTCCGGTTACGATGCGGCGCGCCGGCGTTGGGTCCAGACGTTCATGGACAACCGAGGCACGGTGCTAGTCTTTGAGGGTAATCCCGACGGGTCGACGTTCGTGCTCGAGGGCCCGAGCTATCCGAAGCCGGGCGTTGTGGAACAAAACCGCGTGATCTTCCGGTCACTGCCGCAGGGCGTCGTCGAAGAGTTCTGGACCACGACCGATGCCGGCGGCAAACCGAAGGTCGTCTTCGACGGATTCTTCCACCGCAGGTCTTAGCGCGAGCGCTGCGCTACGGGGACGACCCTGCGTGCGCTGCTTGAATGGCCGGGATGAGCGCGACCGCGTCGGCGTGCATCCGGCTCGAGTTCGTCCGATAGACTGAGGGCAGCACTTCGTTCGGCTGCTGCGTATACTTTACGAGTGCCGAGGAAATCTCTTTCGCAAAAGTTGCGTCGTGGAGCGCTTGTTTCGGTGGTTCCTGGCGGGCTGCGATCAACGAGGCTGCGGCTGCTGCGAAGTAGGCGGAATTCTGTAGGCCGACGTGGTGTTTGGCCCAATTCGTATTCGTGCAATCCAGCATCGCCTTTATCGTCTTTTGCATCGTGGCCACATCGGTCGAAGGTTTAAAACGCAGGTCCTTCACGGTTTGCGAAGCGTCGGGACAATTCTGCGGAAACGGAATGTTGTAGATCCAGCGCAGAAGCTCGTCGCTCGAAACGTTCTGCTGAGCGGCATAACGTGACGTCGTTGCAAGGGCCGGCGATAGTTGCAAAACGACGAGAAGCGCCGCCAAGATTGCCGGGAAACGCGAAAAGCGCACGATGGAAAACCTCCTAAGTAAGCCGAGAAAAACGCAAGAATAACGAGAGCCTTTCGGCGACTGCTTGGCCTTTTCCGGTCCCGGGTGAATTGTTTAGCGCGGCGCCCACGTCCCGTCCGGTTCGCAAAACTTGACGCTCGCGTCCTCGGCGGCTACACTCCAGCCAGAACCCCGAACGCTTACGAAAGGAGCGCTGCCGCATGGAGCTTGTAACGCCCGGGCGCGATGCCCGCCTGCGCCGCCGCGCTTCGTCCGCCGTAGACCGATTCTGACGATCGGCCGCTGACGGCCTAGCGCGGTCAACACCGCGGTACTTCGCGTCCTCCCACGCTGCCCACTTCGCACCGTGTCCAGAGAGGACCGCCGTCTTGTTTCCCATCGCCATAACGCGGCTCGTCGAGCCGCCGCTTCTTCCGGCTCGCGTCGAAAGCCAAGAGCGCGACGCGTACGCCGTGTACTTCTTCAACGAGAGCGGGTCGGAAGCGCACGACCGCGCTCGCTTGGCGGGAGCATTGCGACATAGCGCTCGCGAGGCGAGCGATCTGCCCGCCGTCGGCGACTACGTTGCGCTCGAGCTCGCTGCCGGTAATTCAACCTCCGTCGTGCGCGGGCTCCTACCCCGGCGCAATATCTTCGCGCGCCGCGCCGCAGGCGGTACTTCCACGCTTCAGCCGATCGCGGCGAACCTCGATACGCTCTTCGTCACGGTCGCCTGCAATCGCGACTTCAATTTGCGCCGAATCGAGCGCTACCTCGCCGGCGCAGAGCGCTGCAACGTTTCCGCCGCGGTTCTTCTCACCAAGATCGACCTGACGGACGACGTGGAGGCGTACGTCAACGCCGCCCAAAGCGTTTCGGCCGGCAGGCCCGTGCTTGCGCTCTCCGCACTCGAGGGCCTCGGCCTGGATGCTTTCGATGCGTACCGCGGCGCGGAGCGCACCCTCGCGTTCGTCGGCTCGAGCGGCGCGGGCAAATCGACGCTGCTCAATGCCTTACTCGGCGAAGATCTGCTCGACACCGGCCCGACGCGCGCCGGCGACGAGCGCGGCCGGCACACGACGACGCGCCGTCAACTGCTTCGCTTACCCGACGGGACGGCGCTCGTCGATACGCCCGGGATGCGCGAGTTCGGCCTCGCGGGTGGCAACGACGCGGTCGATGCGACCTTCGAAGACGTGGCAGCGCTGGCCGGGCAGTGCCGCTTCAGCGACTGCAGGCACGAGAGCGAGCCCGGTTGCGCCGTTCTGAACGGACTCGACGCCGAACGTCTCTTCAGCTGGCGCAAACTCTCGCGCGAGGCGCTCTTCGAGGCGAGCAAGACCGACCACGCGATCCGTCTAGCGCAGCGCCGCCGCTGGAAAGCGATAACCAGATCCGCCCGCTCGTTTGACAAACGCAGACACGAGTAGTTCGTCCGGGCCTACGTGGAAAAAGATCCAGCCAGAACTGCCGGCTGACAGGTATCGCTGAACAGTTGCGTCTGATAGGTCTGGCCCGGCGCGAGCATCGGCACCGTGGCGCTGACGATCGCACTGCTAGCGGGTATCGGAATGGGCGTCGGCAATGCCGAGCCCGGCGGGAGCAGCGCAGCTGCGTACGCGCTGCCTTCGAGCGTGCCGTGTTGGCCGGCGATCAGGTGCAGGTTTCCAGGAACTATGCCACTCGTGCCGATCGGAAAGTAGGCTACGAAGTACAGCGTCCCGATCGAAGGCGAAACGCCGGACGCGCCCGAGGGAGGTAACACTTGTTGCGCGGCGAGGAGCGAGGCCGGACGCCCGCAGAGTGCCGTCGTGACGTGTACGGTCGTCGATACACTGCTAGCGTCGGTCGCGGTCACGACCGTAGAGCCGCGGGCAATCGGAAGGATGGAGAACTTCGCGGTTGCGCCTCCCAGTGTCGGAGTCGTTACGCCGACGATCGTAGGGTCCGCCACACTCAAGGTCAGAGAGGCAAACGATCCGGACGATCTCGTGACGATAATGGGTTCCGGCGTATTATCGTCCAGGGGAAATGTGTAAGCGGACGGCGTGGCGCTGAGGACCGCGCCGGCGCCCGGATAGGATACACAAGATCGGCAATAGTTGGCGCTGCTGCCGCAAGCGGCCGGAATCAGCGCAAACAGCAAAACGCCGAGCCTAGTCGTGACAGCATGCTCTTGTGTCAAGTCGTTTTCTCCTGAGTGCCGGTGGCGCGCGCAATGAGTGAGGCACGCGACTTTACCCCGAGCGCTTTGAAAATTGCTTTTACGTGATTGCGTATCGTGAACTCGCTCCGCTGGAGCTGCAGCGCGATTTCTCTGGTCGAGAGCCCGCGCACGAGATGCTCGTACACCGCTTGCTGAGAAGCGGTCAGCGAAGCAACACCGGGAAGAATTGGGACGTGCGGTTTTGCGCGTGCCTCCATCAGCCAACTGCGCGGATAGGCGTCGAGAGCGCTTGCGGCGCGTTCCCTCCAGACCGGCTGTCCCGTAAGCTGCGCGAGAACCCGCGCGGCTCTTCCGGACCTCCAGCGATATCCGACGGCATCGTAGATTTGGTAGGCCTGAGTTACCAGACGGATCGCTTCGGCCGTCTCGCCCAACGACTGCTGCACGACGCCGAGCGAATACGATTCCAGTGCCGTGACTCGACGGTCGTCTGCCGAAGCTAAAATCGACGAGAACTGTCTTGTGGCTTTGCGATACTCCGCGATCTGCGCGAGCGCGAGCGGGCCATCGGTTTCCGCAAAGAGTTCGGCCAAGAGACAGAGCGCGAATCGCTCTTCGCCGTCGAGCGCGTTCCAGTCGACCGTGGTCGCCAGCTCGCGAGCGTCGCTCCTCTCTTGCTCGGCCCATCGCGTCTCACCGAGACAGCGCGCGAGGTAAGAACGGTCGCAGAGCGACATCACTCGCCAGGCCGGCGAGGGGGCAACGAGCGCCGCTTCCTTTAAACGGCGGAATGCGTTGAAGTAATCGCCTTCGAGCGCGTGGCACCAAGCTACCGCGCGGAGCGTCGTGAAGTGGGTATCCGCAATATCCGTCGTCCAAGGGACCTTGGGCAGTTCTTCGTAAGCGGCTGCGCGGAGGGACGGACTGTAAAGCTCGCGTGCCAGGTACGAAATCTGGCTCACCAAGTAGGCCCAATGAAGAACGCTCGGTTCGCGTTCCTCCCGCACGAAACGCAAGGCCTCGAGTAAGATGCCGCCCTGCTCCGCCATGTTCCCGCGCGACGCTTCGATCGCGCCTCGCAAGACGTAGTGCTGAACGCGAACCTGATCGGTTGCCACGCTCCAGTCGACCCGACTCAGGATGCGCTGCGCCTCGTCGAGCTTACGCTGCATCCACAAGCTGGTGGCCTGCTGGTAGCGAACGGTGGCCGAAAGCGACGGGTCCTTTGCGCAAAGCGCTAACGCCGTACGAAAGCAGGCTGCAGCCGATGCGTGATCCCCTAACCGCGCGAGTGCCGCACCTTGCAGAACCGTCGCTTCGCCGCGGACCGGCTTCGAAGTAAGCGATCGCGCTCGCTCGGTCAGGTAGATGAGCGCCCCGGCGGGATCGCGCACGAGCCGTATCCTAGCGCGCAAGATCGCACTCGCCGCGTCGAGAGGCCCGCCGGCCTCGGCCCGATCGAGCAACTCGGCCGCGCGAGTAAATTGCGCCTCGCGAAACAGCTCTCGCGCGCGCTCGAGACTTGGCGCTGACCTCACAGCGACGGCCCGGCCCATGACTGCGAGTTTTCTCGTTCCTGGGAATACTAGCCTTTATCAGTCAATAATAGCCAAAAGGGGCCAAACTGCGCGTCGTGGAAAATGAGGCTAGAGGACTCCTATGAATCGACTCGCTGCTCTGACGATGGCCTTCCTCGCGCTCGTTGCCCTGGCGGCCGCCGGGTGCGGCGAATCGCACGGAGGCGTTATTCCGGCCCAACCGGTTAGTCCAAGCCCGTCATCCTCTCCGAGCCCGTCGGGTTCGCCGAGCGCATCACCATCGCCGAGCGCTTCGCCGAGCCCGTCGCCCTCACCGAGCCCGTCGCCGTGAAACGTCGGTCGAGAATCTTTGCGTCCGTCTACGTCGCCGCCGCAATCGCGGCACTCGGCGGTTGCTCCGCGTCGCAGAGCACGCCTCCAGGGATGCCGTGCCCTCTGGTCGTCCCAGCGCCGCCACAACTGTTGTATCCGATTCCCGGTTCGACGGGCGTCCCCGGCACGGTCGGCGTGCTCATCTACCAGCCGTTCGCAGTACCGCTTCCGCAAGCAAAGCTCGTGCTGATGCAAGCACCCGACGGGCCGACGGTGCAAACGAGTCCGACTGCAGTCCCTAGCCCGTTACCAACGCCGATCGCGACACCGAGGTCGCTGCTAGTCGGCGCAACCGCATCCCCGTCGGCGGTAAGCTTTCCGGTGCTCCAAGCGACGACAACGTATAACGTCGTGTACGACTATGGCGAGACGGGTCGATGTGCCCCCGCGAACGCAACGCTCGGCTCGTTCTCGACTCAATAGACGCCGCTTCGCGGTGAATCAGACGGCTCGAGCCGGGCCGACTTCGAAGTAAGAGATCGCGATCGCTCGGTTAGGTAGCTTCAGCGACTTTGCGGAGGCCGAGAATGTTGAGAATCTCGAGAATCTTAGCGCCCTTCTACGTCGCTGCCGCAATTGCGACGCTCGGCGGTTGCTCCGGGTCGCAGGGCCATCCGACGCCGTGTGCTGCGGAAGTTCCGTCGCCGCCACAGTTGTTGTATCCAATTCCCGGTTCGACGGGCGTCCCGGACACTGTCGGCGTGCTCATCTACCAGTCGTCCCTAGTACCGCTTCCGACAGCAAACGTCGTCCTTATACAAGCACCCGACGGGCAGACGGTGCAAACGAGTCCCACTGAGGTCCCCAGCCCGTTACCAACGCCGATAGCGACGCCGAGGTTTCCGGGAGTCACCGCATCCCCGTCGGCGGTAAGTTTTCCGGTGCTGCAGGCGGCGGCAACGTATAACGTCGTGTACGATTCTGGCGAGACGAGTCCATGTGCCTCTGCGACCGCAACGCTCGGCTCGTTCTCAACTCAATAGACGTCGCTTCGCGGATCTCGCTTTCCCCAAGGGCATGCGGCTGCAGGCGCGAAGCACGTTAGCTGCTCTTACGCCGGAGGGATCTTATGATGCTGTCCATATCTCGCGTTCTGACGAGTATTGCCGCCGGAGCCTCGTGGTCGCGGCGAGCTTCGCGGCGAATCAGACGGCTCGAGCCGCAGATGCGACCTCCGCCCTCATCGCTCGCGGACAATATCTCGTCGGCGACGCGGGACAGTGCAGCGACTGTCACCATCCCGGCCTTGTCGGGGGCCCGAACGAGATTCCGGGTCCGCCGGGCGTCCCTTGGGCGAAGTCTATGCCCTCATTACGCGGACTTCCAATGTTCAAGACCGACGCCGATGCAATTACTTTCTTGCGGACTACGAAACTTCCCAACGGAAAGACGGCGCTCGGGCCGATGCCGAGCTATCGCTTCAACCAACCCGACGCGACGGCGATCGTCGCCTACCTGCGATCGCTCAAATAGGGCCACAGAGCTACACCATGCCCGCCGGTACCAGTTCCCCGGCGGGCGGCGCAGAACTGTCGGCTAGTTCGCGACCCAGGCGGACGTAACGGCGCAGATGGTAGTCCACGTCGCCCAGCGCGAGCTCGATCATCGACATGCGCTTGAAGTAGTGCCCGATCGTGTATTCTTCGCTCATCCCGATGCCGCCGTGGAGTTGAATCGCTTGTTGGCCGACGTACCGTCCGGAACGAGCGATCTGTACCTTCGTCGCCGAAAGCGCCCGGCTGCGGCTGCGCGCGTCGTCGTCGTCGACTAGGGCCATCGTCCCGTAATAACAAATCGAGCGCGCGAGCTCCAACTGGATCAGCATGTCGACGGCCCGATGTTGCAGGGCCTGAAACCTGCCGATGGGCACGCCGAACTGTTCGCGCGTCTTGAGATAGCCGAGCGTCGTGCGTTGCATGACCGTCATGAGACCGACCGCTTCAGCCGCAAGCGCTCCTAACCCGTGATCGAGCACTCGCTCCAACAGCGGCAACCCGGCATCCGTCTCGCCGAGGATCGCGTCGCCCGGGACGCGGACTCCCGCGAATCGCAGATCCGATGCGCGCTGCCCGTCAACGGTGCGGTAATCCCTGCGTGAGAGACCGCTTGCATCGCGATCGACGAGCACGAGCGAGATTCCGCTCGAGTCTGTTCGCTCGCCATTCGTGCGCACCGACACGACGAGTTTGTCGGCGGCGGCTGCGTAGGGTACGGCCAGTTTCGCCCCGTCGATCACCAGATCGCTGCCGTCGCGACGGCCCCGGGTATCGACGATCGACGGGTCGTAACGCGACGCGCTTTCGGCGTAGGCAAGTGAGAGCAACAGTTCTCCCTCGATAAGCCGTTCGAGCAACTCGCGGTGGGCCGCACTCGTACCACCGAGAGCTAGCGCCGAGCCGCCCATTACGACTGCGGGAACGAAAGGTTCGAGGACGAGTCCCTTGCCGAACGCCTCCATGAGAATCATCGTCTCGACCGGCGTGCCGCCGAAGCCACCGCGCTCCTCGGGAAAGGCGATGCCGAGCCAACCGAGACCGGCGAACGTGCGCCAATGCTCGCGGCTGAAACCTTCTTCGCTCTGCGCGAGCGCGGTGCGAGCGTCGAACGAATAAGCGTCGGCGACGAAGCGGTCGACGCTCTCCTTGATCATCGCCTGGTCGGCCGATAGCGAGAAATCCATCGTTTTACAGCCCCAAGATTCGTTTGGAGATGATGTTGCGTTGAATTTCGTTCGAACCGGCGTAGATCGACACTTTGCGGAAATTGAAATACCACAGCGCGCTGTGGGTTGCCGGGTCGAACGAAGCGTAGCCGCCGGCGTCCATCATCAATTCCGTGATCCTCTGTTGAATCTCGGTTCCGGTGATCTTGATGAACGACGATTCCGGCCCCGGACTCGCGCCGGATTTCTCGGCGGCCAGCGAGCGCAACTGCGCGTACGAGAGGGCGGTTAGTTCGATCTCGACCTGCGCGATTTTCTGCGCGAAACCGTCGTCGTCGATCAGGCGCCCGCCACCGGCGTCTTGTCGGGCTGCGAGGGACTTGAGCCGCTCGAGCAATTGGGACGAACCCGCCACTCCGGCGGTACCGTTCCGTTCGTATTCGAGCAAGAACTTGGCATAGGTCCAACCCTCGCCTTCCTTGCCGACAAGACTCTCAACGGGGACGCGTACGTTCTCGAAATGCACCTCGTTGATCTCGTGTCCGCCGTCGATCGTCACGATCGGACGGACCGTAACGCCGGGCGTCGTCATGTCGACCAAGATAAACGAGATGCCTTTTTGTTTCGGTACCGTCGGATCGGTCCGCGCTAGCACGAAGATCATGTTCGCGTATTGTGCCAACGTGATCCACGTCTTCGTTCCGTTGATGAGGTAATGGTCGCCATCGCGCTGTGCGCGGGTTTGCAGAGAGGCGAGGTCCGAACCCGAGCCGGGTTCGGAATATCCTTGGCACCACCAATCCTCGCTCGAAAGAATGCGCGGCAGATAGCGTTCCTTTTGCGCGTCGTTCCCGAAGGCGATGATGACCGGTGCGACCATCGAAACGCCGAAAGGAATCTGACGGGGCGCGTTGCCGAGCGCCAATTCTTCATCGAAAATGTGCTTCTCGACGACCGACCAATCGGTGCCGCCGTATCGTACCGGCCAGCTCGGCGCGAACCAGCCGCGCGCGTTGAGGCGCCGCTGCCAGCCGACGTAGTCGTCTTTGCTCAACTCTTCGCCCGCCACGATCTTGGCGCGAGTCGATTGCGGCAATTCCTTACGAATGAACTCGCGCACCTCCGCGCGGAAGGCGCGCTCCTGCGGCGAAAACGTCAGGTCCATGAGTTAGCGTTCCCGGCCGGCTGCCGCAGCCCCCGTCGCTTCTGCCGTTGCTTCGTAGGCGCCGAGATCCGCAAAACGCGCTCCGCGAGCCGCTAGGCTTTCGATGAGTGCTGCCGGCCGCCAATGCGACCCGTGTAGTTCGCTGAGGCGCGCGAGTTCGTCCCGGACGTGCGTGATTCCAAGCGTGTCGGCGTAGTGCATCGGACCGCCGCGGTACGCGGGAAACGCGAAACCGTAAATCCAGACGATATCGATGTCGCCGGGGCGCATCGCGGTACCGTCTTCGAGAGCTTTCGCCCCCTCGTTGACGATCGCCAGCAAACAGCGCGTCAGGATCTCGTCGTCGGAAACGACGCGGCGAGCGATGCCCAGGCGCGCCGATTCGGCGAAGATCAGCGCTTCGACTTCGGGATCGGGGATCGGCTTACGGCTGTCGTCGTAGCGATAGATGCCTTCACCGGTCTTTTGACCGAAGCGGCCCAGTTCGCAGAGACGATCGGCGAGTTCCGACTCGCGCACCGCGGTCAGCTTCCCCTCGGCCAGCCGGCGTTTGCGAATGCGCCAGCCCACGTCCAAGCCTGCCAGATCGTACATCCGCAAGGGCCCCATGGGAAAACCGAAGCCTTCCATGACGCGATCGACGTCTTGCGGAAACGCGCCTTCTTCCACCAGCAAGAGCGTCTCGCGGCTGTACGGCGCGAGCATGCGGTTCGCGATGAAGCCGTCGCACGTACGCGCGACCACCGCGACCTTGCCGATCTTCTTCGCGAGCGCGAGCGAGCTCGCGATCGCGCGTGCGGAGGTAGCGCTTCCGCGCACGATCTCGAGCAGCCGCATCACGTTCGCGGGGCTGAAAAAATGCAGGCCGATGATGTCGCCCGCCCGCGAGCTGGATTGCGCGATCGCGTCGATGTCGAGCGTCGACGTGTTGCTCGCGAGGATGGCATCGGGCCGGCAGATCTGCTCGAGCCGGGCGAAGACCTCGCGCTTGACGTCGAGCTCCTCGAAGACGGCTTCGATGACGAGGTCGACGTCCGCCGCCACGGCGAGATCGGTACCGAAGCGCATGCGCGCAAGCCGCTCGGTCGCGTCGGCTTCGTCGAAGCGGCCCTTACGTGAAGAGGCTGCGTAGATCCTCGCGATGAGCGCGCGGGAACGCGTCAGCGCGCTTTCGCCGGCTTCGACGACGCGCACCTCGAGGCCACCGTTCGCAAGCGCCATCGCGATGCCCGTCCCCATCGTTCCCGCGCCGACGACGCACACCGAGCGCACCGGTGCAACCGGCGTGCCGGGCGGCACGTCGGGCACCTTAGCCGCCTCGCGCTCGGCGAAAAAAACGTGGATCTTCGACTTCGATTGTTCGGATGCGAGCAGCTCGACGAATAGCTCGCGCTCGTGCCGCAAACCTTGCTCGAACGGCAGCGTCGTCGCGGCCTCGACCGCATCGACGCAACGGTGCGCCGCTAAACCGCCCCGCTCGAGCGGCGCGAGTTGCGCGCGCGCGGAGGCGAAGGCGCCTTCCTCGACGGGCGCTTCGCGCGCGCTCAGCCGCGTTCGCGCGCCGCTGCTCGCTGCAGCTGCGGCCTGCGCGCAGGCCGCAACCACGAGATCGCCCTCTTCGACGGCATCGAGGATTCGCAATTCGCGCGCTTCGGCGGCAGGCACCGGCGCACCGGAAAGGATGATGCGGAGCGCCGCCGCGCATCCGCACGCGCGCGGCAATCGCTGCGTGCCGCCCGCTCCCGGCAATAGGCCGAGGTTGATCTCCGGCAACGCCACGCGCGCCCGCGCCGAACCAACTCGCCGGTCGCAAGCGAGTGCGATCTCGAGGCCACCGCCGAAGGCGGTTCCGTCAAGGGCCGCAATCCACGGCTTCGGGCTGGCTTCGATGCGCGCGATCACCTCGGGCAAAAGCGGCGTGCCGGGCGGTGGCGTCTTGCCGAACCAGCGGATGTCGGCGCCGCCGGTGAAAATTCCGTTTCGTCCCGCCAGCACGAACGCGCGCACCGCGGGATCCGCCTCGCCTTCGTCGATCGCGCTCATCAGAGCGAGCAAGATATCGGGCGAAAACGCGTTGACCGGCGGGTTGTCGACTTCGACGACGAGCACGCCGTCACGGAGCGAACGATGAACGGCCACGTGAATCCCCCTTGTCCGTGGGATAGAAACGCCGTGGTGCGTTTCCCTGCGACCCTCGTGCTCGATCGCCGGACTCAGGGACTGGCGTTCAAGAGGATCGCCGCGCAGTGCGGACAGACATCGACCGAAGTCACCGGCGAATACGAAACCGAGCCCGGCGGCATGCCGCTGCTCGGGACCGGACCGCCCGTCGTCGGAAGCGCTTGATAGAACGTCCCGCCAAGAGCAAGCGCACCGCTGTCCGCCGGGCTCGGGTTCACCAGCACCATACCGTTCGCGTAGTGTCGAACGTACAAATTCCAACTCGCGTTGAGCAACGTCGAGATGTTGGCCGGAACCGGATCGACGGGCGCGCCCAAGTTGATCCCGTACTCCGGCTGCCATTGGATCGCCAGCCCGTAGCTGTCGAGGTTCACGTACGTGTGGTGGCCCTTGATCAAAAGGTACGTGCCAAGCACGAAGAGCCGTTCGTTGGCGTCGCTTCCGTTCGGGTAGGTCTGACCGATCACGATCTTGCCGGCGTTGACCAGCGAGAGCGCGCGATTCATCTGCAGCTGCCAGTCGCCGAGCGCGTAGTAGTTCTCGTTGCCCCCTTCGGCGAAGCCTTCGAGCATCGCCCCGTCGACGTTCGAGTAGTCGGATGGATCGCGCGTCGTAATCCACGAGCCGACGTTCGGAATCCAAAGCCAACGGCCGGCGAATTGGGTGCGCATGTAGTCGGTAAACGAATGCATGCGCGTCGCCCACGAGGACTCGAACGTCGCATCGACCGCCGGCAGCGCTGGGTTGTAGGGTCCGAGATAATTCGGGATGCTGTAACTGTCGGCAAAGACCCCGTCGTCTTGGTTGAGCGCGAGCTGACCCATGACTTGTCCGCTCCACCACGCGCGCCAACCGGGATCGTTCAGCTCCATGAGGTACCAGCCCCACGAACAGTTGTACACGCGTGCCGATCCGCCGTATTGAAAGAACCAACTTGCGTTCACGACCGAGTCGCCGGGCCATTCCTGCACCCAGCTGCCGTCGATGATTTGAAGGTAGCTGCCGGTCGGCGCGCAGCCGGAAGAAGGCGAGCGGTATCCCAAGGCAAGCCCCAGGCGGTAGTGCAGCACTAAGAAGTTCGAATTGTAGGTGCGTAAGTGGGCGGCGTCGCCAGGGAGAAGTTTTTGCGAGCCGACAAAATGCGTCGCCGCGAATTGAAATTGCGCCTCGCTTGCCGAGCTCGTGTCGAGCTGGTCGCTGTAGACGAAGATCCCATCGGTCGTGTCGGGAAAGGTACGCGAACTTCCGGAAGCGATCGCGGTCGGGGTGGCTGTCGCCGACGGGGTCGCGCTCGGACCCCCGGTCGGCCTCGCACTGGCGCTTCCGCTGGGCGCCGGCGTCGGCGAGTTTCGCGGCGCTCCCGGCGTTTGCGGACCACTGCTGCTGCCGCCGGAGCAGTTTGCCAACAACACTGCTGCAACGAAAAGCAGCGCCGGGTAGGAAACGCGCACCGCCTCGCTTTCGGCCGTGCGCGTTTCGCATCCTAGAGCACTACGTCACAAACGCTTAGAGAGGTAGATTCGCTTCCGCCACCGCGTCGGTGATCGTAAAGAGTGCGCCTTCGGAAAATGCGCCGGCATAAGCGTCGGGTGACAGCGCCCCCCGAACGGACCCGTCGAACTTCAGATAAAGCTCCTGGATCGTCGGCTGCCGCGGCGCGAGCTCTTGCTCGAGCGTGCTCATGAAGCCGAGCAGCCGGGCCGCTCTGGGGGCGTGCCCGCGCCGGAAATGGAGTTGCGCGAACACGAAGAGACACTCGCGCACCATCCATAGTTCCCGGCCCGCGACGAGCCCTTCGACGATCTCGCGGCAGATCGCGTACGCGGTCTCGACGTCGCCGCGGATGAGATGGAGGTCGGCCAGGTCGACGAGAAATGCGCGCGGAGTTCCATAGCGTTCGAGAATGGCCACCGCTTCGCGCTCGTATTGCAGCGCCGTGTCGAGCTCGCCGGCATCTTGGGCGATCGCCGACAAGTTGTGCAAGGCGCGCGCGGTCTTGCGATCGTGACCGAGCGAGCGCGCGAGCGCGAGCGCCTCGCTATAGTGCGTCCGCGACGCCGCGAAATCGTCGCGATAGTCCGCGCACATCCCAAGACAGTTGAGCGCGTCGGCTTCGATCAACCGGTCGCGAACTTCCCGCGCCGTTCGGAGCGCTTCTTCGAAAAACGGCTGCGCGGCCGCGACGTCGATGCGCATAAGATGCGCGCCGCCGGCGTTCAGGGCGGCGAGCGCCGAAAGCCGCGCGTCACCTGCGCTGTGCGCGATCGCTCTCGCTCGCTCGGCTAACGCCAGCGCGCGCTGCGGTTCGATGCTTGACTGCCGGAGAAAGAACGTCGTCGCCAAGCACAGTTGAGCGACCAGCGGCGCTGGTATTTCGGCTTCGAAGGAAAGCGCGCGCTCGAGCCAGCGCAGCGCACTCGCCGGCGTGCGGCTCGTCGCTTCCCAGTACGGCATCAATCCGGCGGCAATCGCGGCACCCGTCGGCACGTCCTGGTGTTCGTCGAGGCACCATTCCAACGCCGCCCCGAAGTTCTCGTCCTCCGGGATGAAAGTGGGCAGCCAAACTCTCGTCGGCTGAGCGCCACTCGAGCGTTCGACGCGCTCGGCCAGCGTTCGGACGTAGGTTGCGTGGCGCGATCGCCAGAGCGCGGCTTCCCCGCCGAGTCGCTCGCTCGCGTATTCGCGCATCGACTCCATGAAATGGTAGCGCGTTTCGCCGGCCTGCGTCTCGTGAAGCACGAGCGACTTCTCGACGAGTGCGGTAAGAATCTCGTCAACGTCCCCGGCGGCGATGGCTTCGTCGCTACAAACGACGCGCGCCGCGTCGGCAGTCCAGCTTCCGGCGAATACCGAGAGCCGCAGCAAAAGCAGCCGTTCGCGCGCGTCGAGGAGATTGTAACTCCAATCGATGAGCGCCCGGAGCGTCTGCTGGCGCGGCAACGCGGTCCTGCTTCCGCCGGTCAACGTCCGGAAACGGTCGTCGAGCCGAGCCGCGAGACCCTCGATGCTCATCGAGCGAAGCCGCGCTGCCGCCAGTTCGAGGGCGAAGGGAATTCCGTCGAGGCGGCGGCAGATCTGCGCGACGATGGGCGCACTGGCGTCGTCGAGTTCGAAACCCACCGCCTGCGCCCGCGCTGCAAAAAACAAGAGCGCATCGTAGCTGCGCGCCGAAGCCGCGTTGACCTGTTGATCGAGCGGCGGCACGGCAAGCGATGACACGCGATAGAGTCGCTCCCCCGCGATCCCGAGCGGCTCGCGGCTGGTCGCCAGAATCTTGACGTGCGGAGCGTTGCGCAACACGACGTCGACGACCGTCGAGCAGGCGGCGACGACGTGCTCGCAGTTGTCCAGCACGATGAGCGCGCATTTCGGGCGCAGCAGGCCGGTGAGCGAAGCGAGCGGATTATCCCCGGCGAGGTGCCACTCGAAGACTTCGGCGATGGCGTGCTCGACGTGTCTGGCGTCCGAGACGTTGGAGAGATCGACGAACCAAACGCCGTCCGAGAACTCGTCGAGAACGAGCTGCGCGCTTTCGATGGCTAAGCGGGTCTTACCGATCCCTCCAGGTCCGGAGAGCGTGACGAGCCGCAGCTCACCGAGTGCGACGGCGACTTCGCCGAGCTCGCGTTCGCGACCTAAGAAGCGGGTGAGCTGCAGCGGAAGGTTATGGCGGGTTTCGTCGCGTCGCTCGGCAACCGGCGCCGACGAGAGATAGTGGGGAGCGGCGACTCGGTTACGTCCCGCGCCCTTTGCGGTGTACAGTCCGCGGTCGGCGCTTTGCAACAACGCCGTAAGCTCGCCGTCGCGCGGCACGAGCGTGGCGCTCCCGATGCTGACCGAAACGACGCCGAGCGTGGAACCGTGATGCGGGATTGCAAGCGCCGAAATCGCGCTGCGCATCTGCTCGCCGAGATCCACGGCGCTCGCCCCCGCACAATCGGGCACGAGCGCGGCAAACTCCTCGCCGCCATAACGCGCGAGCAAGGCGCCGGGCGTATCGAGACAGGCTTCCAACGCGTGCGCCACCTGTTGAAGGCATGCGTCGCCCGCCACGTGGCCGTAACGGTCGTTGAACGCTTTGAAGAAATCGACGTCGATCAGCAGCATGGAAAGCGGCGAGCCGTCGAGCGCGCACGCATCCCAACGCCGGCGAATGCCTTCGTCGAAAGCGCGCCGATTAGCGACGCCGCATAAGCCGTCGACGGCCGCAAGGTCTTCGAAAGCGCGCTTTGCGACCGCCTCGCCCGCGTCGTGGATGCGCACCGCCAAATACAGCGCGCAGGTTTCGAGCAGTTCGACGTCCTCTTGACTGTACGCGTTCGCACGGCTCGACTGTACCGACAGCACGCCGATGACGTCGCGTCCGAATTTGATCGGTACGTAGATCGCCGCCACGACGTCGACGCCTTTGAGTTGTGCGCCGCTTACCGTCGTCGCAGCGCGCCGGCTCTGATCCCAGTCGCTGCGCCGGCGCTTGAGAATCGCTCTGCCCGAACTCGCGACTTCGGCGGCGTGCGAATCGGGCGGCACGTCGCGCTGCGCTGCCTCGCCCGCGTTTCCCTCATCGAGGACGTACGCAATGCGCAGCGTGCCGGCTTCTTGCAGTGCGATGAAGACGCGAGAGGCATCGACGAAGCGCGCCAGCAGCGTGCAGAACTGCGAGAAGATCGTACGCAGCGATACGTCGGCGGCCAGGAGTTCGGCGGTCCGGCGCACGACCTCACGGTCGCGCTGAGAACGCTCAAGCGCGAGGGACCGTTGCCGGGCCCCGCTGATAGGAACGACCTTTCCCACTCCTAGGAATATCGGCCAGGCAGGCGGCCGCCGTCAAGCAAATGGCCGCCACAGGTTCTTGGACGACCCCATTCGGGCCAAGGTCCCCTAGGGCCGGACCGTAGCCGGCAAGCGGGGCCGGAGCCTTGGGCGAAGGCGGACGGGAATGGAGACCCTGGTACGCGAGGGCGAGCTGCTTTGGACGCCCCAGCCAAGCTTTGCCGAAAGCTCGACGGTCGCGCGCTTCATGCACTGGCTGGCGCGCGAACGCGGGCTCGAGTTTGCCGGCTACGACGCGCTGTGGCGGTGGTCGGTCGACGATCTAGAGTCGTTCTGGGCCGCCATCTGGGATTTTTTCGAAGTGCGCTCGATTACGCCGTACACGCGCGTGCTCGATCGGCACGTGATGCCCGGCGCGCGCTGGTTCTCGGGAGCCAGGTTGAACTTTGCCGAGCACGTGCTCCGTCACGAATCGCATGCGCCCGATGCGTCGGCGCTCGTCCATTCCTCGGAGTTGCGGCCTTTAGAACGCACGAGCTGGAGCGAACTGGGCGAGCGCACGCGCGCGCTTGCAAGCGCCTTGCGCGAACTCGGTGTCCAACCCGGCGAGCGGGTGGCTTCGTACATGCCGAACATTCCCGAGACCGCAATCGCCATGCTGGCCACGACGGCGATCGGCGCGGTCTGGGCCTCCGCTGCGCCGGAATTCGGTGCGCGAACCGTCATCGACCGCTTCGGGCAAATCGAACCGAGCGTGCTCTTCTTGACGGACGGTTATCGCTTCGCCGGCAAAAACTTCGATCGAGCCGAGCAGATCCGTGCGATCCTCGCAGCGTTGCCCTCGCTGCGCCACGTCGTCTGGCTGCCGTACCTCGACCGCGGCGCGACGCCGCCGCTGAGCAGCGCGCTCGCTTGGGATTCGTTGCTCGCCCGCGGCGAATCGGACGCGCGCCGCGCGGACGCATTCGCATACGAACGAGTTCCCGAAGATCATCCGCTGTGGGTTCTCTTTTCGTCCGGCACGACGGGCTTGCCCAAAGCGATCGTTCACGGTCACGTCGGCGTGACGCTCGAGCTCCTCAAGACCGGTCTGGCGAGCGACTCAGGTCCCGAGCGGCGAACGTTCTTCTACACCACGACCGGGTGGATGATGTGGAACGCGCTGATCGCATCGTTGCTGCACGGTGCGTCGGCGGTGCTCTATGACGGACACCCGGCCTACCCTGGTCCCGAGCTTCTGTGGCAACTGGCGGACGACGCCGAAGCGACCGGCTTCGGCGCGAGTCCGGCCTTCGTGCAAATCATGCAGAAGATCGGACTCGTGCCCAAGGAGCGCTTCGCGACCGAAAGGCTGCGCGGCGTCTTGCTGACAGGTTCGCCCGTCTCGCCGGAGACGACGGCCTGGTTCTACCGCAACGTCAAGGAAGACTTGTGGGTCAACTCGCCGTCGGGTGGCACGGAGCTGTGCGCCGGACTCGTCGGCGGTTCGCCGCTCTTACCCGTGTATGCGGGCGAGATCCAGACTCGTCTGCTCGGCATGGACGTGCACGCCTGGGATCCTCGCGGGCGCGAGCTCGAAGATGAAGTCGGCGAGCTCGTCGTAACGAGTCCCGCACCGTCGATGCCGCTGCGTTTTTGGAACGACCCCGGTGACAAGCGCTATCGCGAAACCTATTTCGAGCATTTTCCCGGAGTCTGGCGTCACGGCGATTTCGTGAAGATCAACGCTCGCGGCGGCTGCTTCGTCTACGGGCGCTCCGACTCGACGCTCAATCGTTTCGGCGTGCGCATCGGCTCGGCGGAGATCTACCGCATCCTCGAACGCGTTCCGGCGGTCGCCGACAGCTTGGTCGTCTGTCTGGAGCGCCCGGGCGGCGCATTCTTCATGCCGCTCTTCGTGAAGCTCGCGACGCCCGGTACGCTGGATGACGCGCTTCGCGCCGAGATCTCGGAACGGTTACGCAGCGACGGTAGTCCGCGTCACGTCCCCGACGCGATCGTCGCCGTCGACGCGATTCCCTACACGCTCACCGGTAAGAAGATGGAAATTCCCGTGCGCCGCCTCCTCGCCGGCGCGCGGGCGGCCGACGTCGCCAGCCGCGACGCGATGATGGATCCCGCGGCCTTGGACGTCTACGTCGAATACGCCGCGTCGCTCCAGGCCGAGATCGCTTGATGCTGACCGTACGAGCCGGTATCATCATCCGCGCGCTTGCATTGATCTGCGCGTTTGCCATCAGCCCCGCAACAGGCTCGGCTGCGGGCAACGTCACCGTTTCGACGACGGTCGTCGACGCGCGCAACGAACCGGTCGCGGGCGCGCGGGTGGTGCTCACCGGAAATGCGGGCACGACCTTCACTGGGCTGACGGATCGACACGGCCAAGCGGTCGTGAAGATTCCGGTGGACACCTACAGCATCGTCGCCTCGCACGACGGCTTTTCGCCCGAGACGTTGCGTGACATGGACATCGAGGCCAACACGTCGATCAGCATAACGATCTCCGCGGCTCCTCCGTCACCCGCGCCTGTGCCCACACGACGGCCGGCGGCCCCATCTCCGCTCGCGGTTCCGGTCTCGCGGCCCACGCCCGCACCGGCCATTCCGGCTCCGACGGCCGTACCGGTGCAACCCACGCCGAATGTGGTCGCGACGCCACGTCCGACGCCCGCTCCGTCGCCTATCGCCGTCGCCGTGGTACCGGCCGGCACGCAAGCGCCGGCACTGGCGCCGGTGTTGGCGCCGGCGCCGAAGCTCGTACACGATGCGTTGCTCGCCACCTACGACGCGCGTCATCCGGAGCACGTGAGCGGCGAGCCGTACTTCGGACGGTATACGTACGTACTGCTGGGCGGCGGCGGCGCAGCCGATCCGCGCAATCAAGCCCTGCTGGCTACTCTCGTCGCGAGGTACAACGTCGTCTCGAACGCCGGCAGCCAAGCCGTAACCGGCAATCCGTTCGGCTACAACCTGTTCCTTTTGCCCGTCAAAGAGTCGAGTCAGAGCGCGGGAGCTTCGAATGCGGCCGGTGCCGTCGTTCAGTATGACTACAAGACGGCGCAATATCTTCTCAACCGGTATTGCGGCGCGCCCGCGCACGCCCCGAGCTCGATTTGCGCGAAGCCTCACTCGCAGGGGCCGTTCATGTTGACCCTGACCCGGCCGCTTCAAGGTCTGCGCGCCCAGGACGCCTTTCCGCCGACGTTCGCCTACGACTTCGGCGCCGTCGCACCCGAACAGTTTTCGACGGCGGTGACGCTCATCGCTCGCGTCGCTGCCGTTCCGGACCCGATGCAAGCCGATCTTCAGCTGCCGCCCGCGGACCTTTCCAAGTACGTCGGACCCGCGTTCGTCGCGTCGGGCGCCGCCCTGCGAGCGCTCGTCCCGACCCTGCGGGTCTCCGTGGATAACGGGCTCCTATCGTAGAAGGAACGCGCATGACGTATTTCCGCGATGAGGTCGAGTGCCCGCTCGGTACCCTCGTTTTGGTGACGAACGGCGCAGCGTTGTGCGGCTTGTATTTTGCCGACCACCCCAAACGCACCGATCGAATGTTGCGGAAACAGTACGGTGACGCTGTCGTGCGCGAACGTCCCGAACGCCTCGGCATTCGCGAGCGGCTCGAAGCGTATTTCGCCGGCGATCTGCACGCACTCGATGACGTTCCGACTCAGACGAGCGGCACCGCATTTCAAGAAGCCGTGTGGTCGGCGCTGCGCATGATCCCGGTGGGAACGACCACGTCCTACGGCGCTCTCGCAAACGGCCTCGGGAACCCGGGGGCGATGCGCGCGGTTGGACTTGCCAACGGTTCGAACCCGGTCGCGATCGTCATTCCCTGTCATCGCGTCATCGGCGCGGACGGCACGCTGACGGGTTTCGGCGGCGGACTCGACCGTAAAGCCTGGCTACTGCGACACGAGGGCGTTCGTTTTACAGAGGCGCGCGGTTCGCGCGCGATCGACGATCGGGAAATGACGCTCTTCCCCGCCTAGACGGCGCTCAGCGGCGCTTGAGCGCTTCGAGCTCTTCCAGCGTGCGGGGTGCGTCCGCTTTCAGCAGACGCGACAAGCTGCGATCCGCCAGGAGTCTGCCGCTCGTCTGACAGCGGACGCAATAGTTCGTCTCGTTGTCGGCGTAGCGGATGCGTTGCACCGGCTCGCCGCAGCGCGGGCATGGCTCCCCGAAGCGCCCGTGCACGGCCATGTCCTTGCGGAATGCCGTGACGTGTTCGGGAAAGCGGTCCTTGGCCTCATCGCGCAGCCGGTCGATCCATTTCTGCAGCGTGGCGCGGGTCGCCGCGAAAAGCCGTTCCCATTCGTCCGGCGTCAACTTCTGCGTCAGGGCAATCGGAGAGAGTTGCGCGGCGTGGAGGATTTCGTCGGAGTAGGCGTTGCCGATGCCGCTGACGTTACGCGGATCGGTGAGCGCGCGTTTGAGCGTGTGATTCTCGATCCTGAGCGCATGCCGAAAGGCGTCGAGATCGGCGCTGAAAACATCGATGCCGCCTGCATCGAGCGCGCGGAGCGAAGCCTCGCCTCGCAAGACGTGCAAGGAGGCGCGGCGTTTGCTGCCGGCTTCCGTCAAGACGAGCGTACCCGCGGGGAAATCGAACGCCGCGAGGTCGCTGCGCCCCGTCAGCTTCGCGCCGGGAGCGCGCCAGTGCAGCCGGCCGGCGATCATCAGGTGGAGTACCAGCCACAGGTCTCCCTCGAGACCGATGGCGATGCGTTTGCCGATGCGACGCACCTCCCGCACGACGAGACCTTCGACGGCGCCCAGCGGCGGATCCGCAGTCCGCAGCAGAAACGCATTTCCTCGAATGCGAACGTGCTCGAGCGGTTGACCGAGGATGCGCGGCTCGAGCGCGCTGATGTAAGCTGCGACGTCCGGGAGTTCCGGCACGTCAACTGTTAGCGGTGGAAACCGAGTTCGGCGGCGTCGATCGCTTTCGGCGCGGCACTTCGAGCGGTTCGCGCGCGAGTTCTCGAACCTGGCGCGATGCGGCTATCGCTTGCGAGTCATCGTACGCTTCTTGGTTCGCCTCGATCTCGTCAAGCCTGTAGACGTAGTTCACCATCAAACCGGCGGAGTCACGCAACGCCTTCGTCGAGCGGTCGCCCAGCCAGCAGATCCGCTCCAGCCGCGCACCGTTGCTCAGATGAAAGCGCTCGACGGGATCCTCGAGGCCGCCGTTGCGATCGCGCGCCTCCAGCAAGTAGCGAGCGCCTAGACGCAACAGCGGACGTTCTAGTACCGCTTCTGCCGCGGCGTCACGCTGCCAACCGACGCGCTCGAGCAAAGCCCGTACGTCGGCGGTCCAGCCGGGTTGCTCCGGTTGCGTGTCGAGCCACTTCCGGAAACCCGCGATCGGAGAGAGCGTCGTGAACGTTCGCAAATGCGGGAGTTCGGCGGAAAGCGCGCTGACGACGCCCTTGATCAGCGCGTTCCCGAGGCTGATTCCCGAAAGACCTTGCTGACAGGCGGAAATCGAATAAAACGCCGCGACCCGGGCACTGCGCGCATCGCCGCGCGGCGCCTTCGGGTCGATCAGCGGTGCGATCCGATCGGGAAGGTGATCCGTCAGGGCTACTTCCACGAAGACAAGCGGTTCGTTCGGCATGGCCGGATGCAGGTAGGCAAAGCAGCGCCGATCGGTGTCGAGCCGGTCCTTGAGAGCGAGCCAGCCGCGCACTTCGTGCACCGCTTCGTAGCGCCCGAGTTTCTCGAGCAACGAGGCCGGCGCGTCCCACGTAATCCGCCGCAATTCGAGAAAGCCGAGGTCGAACCAGGTCTCGAGGAGTTCCCGCAGGTCCGCCTCGAGCGGCCGCAGGGCCGGGGATTCGCGCGTGCGTTCGAGGAGATCGGCGCGGAGATCGACCAGAAACTTCGTCCCGTCCTCGAGGACATTAAAGCTCCGAAGGATCTTGAGCCAGGGGGGTTCGAGGGCGTCGCGCAAGCGGCTCGCTGCGGCCGGAATGTCGGACGCGTTTGGAAGTGCCGCGAGCGGCTCCGCAAAAACGGAGGGCCGGACCGCAAACCCGGCAAGAAGATTCAGGAAACGCGTTTTCCCCTCGTTCCCTAAGCGAGCGTAGAGTTGCGCGAGTTCGGCGACGCGCTTTCGCGTCGAGGTCTCTCCGCCGCGCGCTTCGGCGCAAGCGGCCAGCGTCGCACGCAGTCGCGGCACATCGCGCTCGGCAAGTTCCGCCGCGCCGCGCCGCTCATCGCGATGCACCAGGTCGCTCCACGACCCAGCGACCGACTCGACTGCCCGGCGGATGAGATCGGAGTGCACGGCTCAATTTAGCTTCCATGTGCCGGCAATCCGAGCCTCCGCTCTTATTCCGCGGCGACGTCACGAAAATGCTGGGGTTACGTAAGCCGATTCAGCATAACAAGCGCAGGGCGCGGCCCCACGCGCGCGGTAGACGACTCGGGAGGACGGCTATGAGAACGACTCGGTGTGCGACGCTCTTTCTGTTGGCGGTTCTGAGCGCCGGCGCGGCTCGCGCCGACATGCTGCCGACCGCAAAGGGTCCTGCCTCGGCGACGGAGGCTGCCTTCATCACGTCGATCCAAGGCGATCTCACGAAACGCTTTCCGACGGCCGCCGACGCGGAGAAAGCCGGCTATATCCGGTACACCAACGAGGACGAAACCGGTGCGATAAGCTACGCGAACCTGCAGTGGCAGTCGAGCGACTCCCGTCACCCCAGCCAACTCTGGTACGACGTCAACGGGCATTTACTAGGAGCAGACTTCTCCGTGCTCAAGACGGACGCGCAGCGTCCGCAGCTGTGGGGAATAAATCCCGGACGCTGGGCGGAGTTCGATGGGCACGTGCACTACGTCGTCCAGACACCGGCGGGTACGCGCACGTACGATCACTGGGTCCCCAATCCGGCCTTCGTAGCCGCCGGGGGAAACCTGCAGCACCCGAATGCCGCGACGCTCGTCAAGCTCGGGAAGGTCACGAACGTCGCTGCGGTCGCGACCGTCTTCGAATTCCCCACGATTTGGGATCTGATCGTTTGGGTCAAGCCGAATCCCGACGGGGCGTTCGCGTACAAGAATCCGCTCGTGCATCCTACGAAGTCGCGCTAACGCGCAAGTCCTCTCGCGCGCCGGAGACCGGCGTCGGCCCTTGGGACGTCCCTTGGCCGACGCGTGCCGCGCCCACGAAATGCTCGGCGGAGCTTTAAAGCGGCCGCGAGGCAAAATCGTGCTGCAGGTGCGTCCGAACAACGAACGGTTTCTCTCTTAAGTATTTCGGTCGAAAGTCGCTCGAACACTAGTGGTTCCTCGGACCATCGCCGCGCGTCCGAGTTCTCCTAGCGCAAAAGCCGTGACCGCGCACACGAAAGGCAAAGCGTGGTGACGTGCGCGGCGGATGGTACCGATAAGTTTCAGTGATGAGCTTTGAAGAACTGCTCGCTCTTGGACGGGCAAAACTTGACGCACAAGCAGCATACAATCGGGTCCAAATTCTGGCCGCCGAACGTGCGAGATTTCGCGCGATGAGAACGGCCAAGCCGTACGCATTCGGTTCCACGTCCGCGACGAACGGCGTGGCCGAGCAGATCCGGAACGCGTATCACGTCATCGCGAAGATCGACGAACAAAATCCGGGAGACCCCGCTACCATCGAAGCGCTCCAGGAAGTTCGGGACTACCTCGCCGTCGTAGGCCTCGATCCTTAGGTCTCCAGACCGGGCATTTCCCCGAGCCGGACCGCGTGCCATGCGCTCGAAGGCCAAGATGATCGGCGCCGAGCGTCGAAGAAGCTATCGTGGACGAGGATTATCGCAAACGGGCCGATGAACGTCGCGAGACGATGAGCGTCCGGCTCGCTCGAACGCTTGATAAGGCCCTCGGGATCGAGCGAGAGAGAGAACAGCAGCTGGAAGCGCCCGCACGCGCTGAGGTAATCTGGGGCTTGGTCCGCGAGTTGGAAGCTTTGCGAGGAAAGAGTGGAGCCGAACTCCGACTTGATCGATCTCTTGCGCGCGTTGAACGACGAAGGCGCTGAGTACCTTCTCGTCGGTGGCTACATTAGTCTAGAAGAAATCTAAAGACGGCTCGGGAGTCGCTCGAACTCGCAGGCGACGTCAAGATCGCCAGCGTAGTCGCCTCTTTCGATATAGTCGAAACTCGTCGCTGCATTCCTAATCCCGACGGTCCTACAGAAACGGCGCAACAGGTCCGATCCGAATGTTTCCTTGCGCGTGTCGGAAAGCACCTCGAGTAGCGCATCACGCTCGGCCTGCGAACAGTACGGGGCCAACAGGTCCAAGCGCTTGACGACTGGGTCACGCTGCTTTCCGGTGCGCTTCTTTCCCAGCGTGATCTTGAAAAACCCAAGGTCTTTCCCGGCGACGTTAGCGTTGAGCAGAAAGTCGTCCTCATCGTACGAACCAAGCGTAAGTACCAGGCATTGAAGCTCCTTTGATACGCGCGTGGCCAGTCTATCCATCTGCTCGCATACCTTCGGGTAGACAGCGGTCCAGCGGTCGATCGCATCGCCGAAGTACAGTTCGATACCCGCGATACCAGGCTCGTCGATAACGCGCCGAAGCACCGCGCCAAGCTCATCGTGAGTTACCTTTGGAACCTGGATGGAGGTATAAAATGCACCCAAAGGAGGCTACCTTAAATTGGAAGCGCGGTGAAGCGAACGGCCTGAGAAATGCGGTCTGGATTGGCAACCCGTAACGCAATTCCCCGCGGACTGCTCCTCCAAGACTCGTTTACTGAAAAAGACGGGTGCGATCGCAAGCAAAAAGCACAACCACCGTAGTGAGTGTGCCTCCGCTGAAAATTGGTGGAGCTGTCGGGGAACCGCCCCCCGAGTCCGAATCGCCGGACTAACGCTTTCTCCAGGCTCAGTTTCGATTTTGTCTTAGGTCACCGGGCGTCTCGAAACCGGACTATCGGTGACCGCAGCTTCTGAGTTTCGGGCGGATCTCGAAGCGATTTCCCCGTCCTAGCCGGACTTTATGACGGTCGGCGCGGCGGTTCCGGCGACCCCGCGAGGACCGTGGCTAACCTAGTTTAGGCAGCCAGTGCGTAGTTGTTGTTCGCGTGTAAAACGCTTGCGATCGTTTTAGGAGTGCTCGCAACTCCGCCTGCTTACGCTACCCACGGATCGACCCGTCGAAGCTACTCAGCCCCATGGTAGAGCGCCGGACGCGGCCGGCACCCTCCACTATACCACAGACCGAAACGTACGGTTGCAACCGCCTCCCGAGCAGCCCGGGTTGGATAGCCCGGCGTGCAGCTCTCACTCATAGCCTTAGCGATGATGACGGCCGTCGTAGCTTGCGCCGCCCTGGGCAAGCGCGCCGGCATCCCGTACCCGATCGCCTTCGTGATCGGCGGGACGCTGCTCGCCTTCATCCCGAGCGTGCCCCGGTTCGTACTCGACCCCAATCTGGTGTTTCTGATCTTTCTGCCCCCGCTGCTGTACGCGGGCGGTTGGGCCACCGATTGGAACCTGTTCCGGCACAACGCCCGCCCGATCGCGCTGCTGGCGATCGGCCTCGTCATCTTCACGACGCTGGTCGTCGCGGCGGTGGCGCACCGGCTCGTTCCGGGCATGACCTGGCCTGCGGCGTTCGCGCTCGGTGCGATCATTTCGCCACCCGACGCCGTCGCCGCGGGCGCCGTGTTCGAGCGCTTCTCGGTGCCGCGTCGAATCATCGCGATCCTCGACGGCGAGGGACTCGTCAACGACGCCACGGCGCTCGTTATCTACCGCTTCGCGATTGCTGCGGCGCTTACCGGGGTGTTTTCACCGGTGCAAGCCGGGATCGCGTTCTTCGTCGTTGCCGTCGGCGGCGTCGCGGTCGGGCTCGGGTTCTCCGTCATCTACATTTGGATAAGCCAGCTGCTGCGCAAGCTTCAACTCGGCGACTACCTGCTCGACAACGTCCTCTCGCTGATCGCGCCGTACGCCGCCTACACAAGTGCCGAGGCGTTGCACGTCTCGGGCGTTCTCTCCACCGTAGCCGCCGGAATTTTCTGCGCGCGGCTCTCCTCGAAGCTGTTCGTCCCCGAATCGCGGCTCGTCGCGTACTCCGTCTGGGATCTCTTGACGTTCCTCTTCAACGGCGCAGTCTTCTTACTGCTCGGCCTCGAGATTCGCGAGATCGTTCGCGATCCGTCGTTCGCGCTGCGCGAGCTCTGGATCGGTGTTTTGATCAGCCTGCTGGTGATCGTGCTACGGTTGATCTGGGTGTACCCGGCGACCTACCTTCCGCGCCTGATCTGGAAGCGCATCAGCCGGGTCGAAGGTGTGCCCAGCTGGGCATTCGTGTTCGTCATCGGGTGGTCGGGGATGCGCGGCATCGTGTCGCTCGCGGCGGCGCTGGCGGTTCCGTTGCGCGACGCGGCCGGGAATCCGTTTCCGGCGCGCAGCGAGATCCTCTTCATCACCTTCTGCGTGATCATCGCGACCCTGGTGTTCCAGGGACTTTCGCTGATTCCGATCATCAAGTGGCTCGGCATTCACGGCGAAGACGACCTGGAGCGGCGCGAGCGCGAGGTTCGGATCGCGGCGTTGAAAGCGGGAATCAGCCGGCTACGCCAACTCGAACCGGATTTCAATTCGACGACCGAATGGGAAATCGAAGGCCGGATCCTTTCTGAGTACGAGTATCGCATCGGACACTTGGAAGGTCACACGAAAGTGGACGGCGAGGCCGGCGGGAATCGCGAAGCGGTCGAAGTCAATCTCGATCATAAACTCCAAAGCGAGGCCCTTGAGGCGGAGCGGCGCGAAATAACGCACCTGCGCAACGCGGGCACGATCCCGGACGATATCTACCGCAGGATCGAATACGACCTCGACCTCGCCACCGAACGCCTTACCTAAAGCGCCTCAGGTTCGCTCTTGGTCGGCGACACGATTTTGCCGCCACCCTGCGTCAGTCGTATGCGAACGTGCTCGTGAAGCTCCGGATCGTGATCGAGCATGCGACGCTCGAGTATCGCAAACGACGAGGGCGCGATCTCGATCGCGACGTAATGGTCGCTTTTTGCCAGCACCCGTCCGCTGACGCGCTGGTGATTCGATATGTCTTCTTCGACGGGTACCGGCAAATACGGACGCGGTTGTAGCGCAAGCGTTGCTTCACGCGCGACCTTTACGCGATCCTCGGCCAGTTCGCTGCGGAACGTTTGCCGATCGTCCTCTTCCAGAACGTCGAGCGACAGATGCAGATCGGGGCGATCGGCGAGAAAGGGATACGCAAGGAGCGCTTCCGCGCGATTTCCGCTTTTCGGTTCGCGCGCCAGAACGTAGGTATGCCACGCATCGACGCCGCCCGGCCGCGCGTGCTCGCGCACGTACGCCGCAACGTCGTCGTCGCTCGTCGCAGACCGTACGGCGGCGGTGACGTCCTCGAGTGCGATGCCGAGCATCTCGAACATCGTCGCGGTGAATCCGGAGATCGTGTAGACCCCGAGGTCGCCGCCGGGGAGAGTCGCGCGGACCTTGTCGATCGAGCGCGGCAAGAATACGACGCCCGCGAGTTCGGCGCGCGGCCGGCGCGGGGGCGCTTGGCGAAGATCGAGTGCGTCCATGTAGGCTGCCTGCTCTTTCTAAGTGCCGTAACGGATCGTCGGCTCTTCGGCGACGACGTGCACGGTCCCGAGATGGGCGAGATGCGCGAGGTGCGCGAGGGTCTCGGCGACTGCGAACTGACGCTGATGTGCGTCCATTTCGAAGAACGGGGTGCGGCGCCGTGTCCAAGGCAGGCGTTCGGCGACTTCGGCCGCGTTCGCGGGTGCGATCGCGAGCGCTTCCAGAATGAGCCCGGTGCGCGTGTGATGATGCTCGATGAGTTGCGCGACGCGCCGCTGCAAGCCGTCGAACGGCTCGCCGTGCGCCGGCAAGACGCGCTGGGCGGGAAGCGCCGCGACCTTCTCGAGCGAGGACAAGTAGTCGCCCAGAACGTCGTCACGGCGCGGATACCAGGCGCCGACGTGCGGCGTGATCGGATCGAGAACGTGATCGCCCGTCAAAATCGCACCGCGCGCGCGATCGAGGAAACACAGGTGACCCGGGCTATGACCCGGCGTCCAAATTGTCTCGAGCGCATGCGGGCCGGCCGCAACGATTACGCCGTCGTCGATCGTTCGATCCGGTGCGGCAATCGAAAAGCGGCGGCTCGCCTCCTGCATGAAATCGTCGCCGGCGCTGAGCGTCGCCTCGTCGACGCCGTTGCGGGCAAGCCAGGCGTCGCTTTCGCGATCGTCGGCGGCTAGATCGACGAGCCGGTACTGGACGACCTTCCAATCCAGCTCGTGCATCCAAAGCTGCATCCCGTTCTGCTCGATCAACTTGCCGGCGAGTCCGTAATGATCGTGATGGAAGTGCGTTACGACGAGCAGTTTGAGGTCGTCGAGTCCGAGTCCGAGCTGAGCGAGCGCCGCGGTCAGCGCCTCGAAGACGTCGGGCGTATCCCAGCCGCAGTCGACGAGCACGTAACCTTCGTCGCTCGGAATGAGATACGCGTTGATGTGACCGAGCGGATTGCCTTTCATCGGCAACCGGATCTGATGTAAACCGCCCTCGAGCGCGCTCACGAGCGGCTTCGGCGCACGGACGTCGGAAAGCGACACGACGTTAGGCCGGCGCGCTCTCCGTGCGCACTTCGAGACGCGCGCGGCGCTCGGCGAGCAGTTCGCAATCCGTACGGTCCACGCTCACCGGCGTGATGCTGACGTACCCGTCGCGAATCGCGGCGAGATCGGTCCCTTCCTCGATTTCGCTTGGATCGAACGATCCCCACAGCCAGTAATACGTGCCGCCGCGCGGATCGGTGCGTCGGTCCAGCCGGTCGCGATAGGCCTTGCGTCCCTGCCGCGTCCAGCGCGTTCCTTTGATTTCTTCCCGAACGACGTTGGGGACGTTGACGTTGAGAAACGTGCGTTGGGGCAAACCGTCGGCCAGGATCTCGCGCGCGGTCGCGACCGCGTAATGCGCCGCCGTGTCCCAATGGTGGTCGCGCGCATGTTGCGGCCAGCTCGCAACGAGCGAAACCGCCATCGACGGGATGCCGGTGACGATCCCTTCAACCGCGCCGGCCACGGTGCCCGAATAGTTAACGTCGTCGCCCAGATTCGCGCCGCGATTGATGCCGCTGACTACGAGGGCCGGCATCCCCCCGCACAGATCGAACGCTCCGACGACGATGCAGTCGGCCGGCGTTCCCGAACAGCGGTACGTGGGAACGGCACGCTCGCGAACCTCGCTGAGGCGGACCGGTAAAGCGATCGAGATCGAATGGCCGACGCCGCTGCGATCGTCGTCCGGAGCCACGACGGTGACGTCGCCGAGGGCCTGAAGCGCCTCGGCGACGGAGATCAGGCCGTAGCTTTTGTATCCGTCGTCGTTGGTGACGAGGATCTTGGGACGCGCCACGCTGCTCGCAATCAGGCCTTCACGTTGGGTTTTCCGGCTTTGTTCAAGCCGACGGCGCCTATGATCCACGAAATGACCGCTAGGATGATCGCTCCCAGGATGCCCGCCCATAGCGAGTCGACGTGGAAGCCCGGCACCATCAGTCCCACGAGCCACAGCGCAATACCGTTGACCACCAACACGAACAGACCCAGCGTGAGGATGATGAACGGCAACGACAGCAACAACATGATCGGCCGGATGATCGCGTTCACGATGCCGAGGACGATGGACGCGATGATGAGCGCCGTGACGGTGTCCGCGTGGATCCCGATGTTCAGGAGCGTGACCACCCAGAGCGCTACGGCGTTGATGATCAGACTGATGATAAAGTGCATCGAATTATTCTCCTAAAGCCGCCTTGATCGACGACGCCAGAGCCGGCGTCATGCCCTTCACGGCCGCAATCTCGTCGATGCCGGCTCGTTTGAGCGCGGCGATCGAGCCGAACGTCGTGAGGAGTCGCTTCTTCCGCACCGGGCCGACGCCTGCCAGCGCGTCGAGCGCCGACTGCGTCATCGCCTTGCCGCGCCGCTTGCGATGGTACTCCACGGCGAAGCGGTGGGCTTCATCGCGAACCCTCATCACGAGGTGAAGCCCCGGGGAGCCCGGCGGAAGCACGATCGGCTCGGCGCGGTCGGGTACGTAGAGCCACTCGTGCTCCTTCGCGAGGCCCGCCACCGGGATGCCCCACAAATCGAGCTCTTCGAGCACCTCGACGACCGCATTGAGTTGACCCTTACCACCATCGATCAAGAGCAAATCCGGTCGCTTGTGGAATTTTTCTTTCCGCCGAAGTTGCGCATCGAGCGCGGTCTCGCGCGCGGCGATGCTAGCCGGATCTTCCTCGCCGGGCGCATTCGTGTCGGAACGCAGGTAGCGCAGCCGCCGGCGCAGCGTTTCCTGCATCATGGCGAAGTCGTTGGAGCCCTTGTCGTAGTGGATCTTGAAGCGGCGATAGTCGCTCTTCTTGGCGCGACCCTCCGACGAACACGACCATCGACGCGACGGGGTTCGTGCCTTGAATGTTCGAGATGTCGTAGCATTCGATGCGGTGCGGGGGCTCGGGCAAATCGAGCGCCGCCGCGAGCTCGGCGAGCGATTTTGCGGAAGCGGTCTCCTGCGTTTCCTGATGCGCGAGAAAAGCCTTGAGATTCTGCTCCGCGTTCTCGTGCACCAGGCGCATGTACTCGGCGCGCGGTCCGCGTTGGGCGCGGAGCACCCGTACGCGCTGAGCCTTCAGTTCGGAAAGCCAAGCCTCGATGATCGGCCGGTCCGAGGGCAAGGTCTCGACCAGAACTTCCTTCGGGATCGTGGCCTGCGTCGCCGGCCGGCGCGCGCGCGCCTTGAGCGCGACGGGCACCTCGTTATCGCGCGCTTCGCGCAACGCGAGCGGCGAGAATCCGTCGCCGATGCCGCTCGTCGTTTGGGCTGCACGCGCCGTATAGAATTGGCCGAAGAACTCGCCCATCAGCTCTTCGTCGGGCTGGTCGCCGACGCCGTCGAGAATGAAGTGTTCCTGTCCGATCAGCTTCCCGCCGCGAACGAGGAAGACTTGCACGCAGGCTTGACCTTGCGCTTTGGCTACCGCGATCAAGTCCATGTCGATCCGCGAGCGCCAGACGACCTTCTGATTTTCGGTCACGCGGCGGACGGCGACGATGCGGTCGCGAATGCGGGCCGCTGCCTCGAAGTTCATGCGCTCGGCAGCCGAACTCATCTCGTGCTGCAGGCGCTCCAACAGCCGGTCTTGCTGACCCTCGAGGAACAGTACGACTTCGTCGACCAGCGTGTCGTACTCGGGTTCCGTCTGAAAGCCGACGCAGGGCGCCAGACAGCGCTTGATGTGATACTGCAGGCAGGGGCGCTTGCGCTTGCCGTCGATCGGTTCGCGACAGGTGCGTAGCGGAAAGGCGACCCGCACGATGTTGATCAGCTCTCGGATGCCGTGGGCGTTCGTGTAGGGGCCGAAGTATCGAGCGCCGTCGTCGCGTACGACGCGCGTGAACATCACGCGCGGGAACGGCTCGTTCGTCACCTTGAGATACGGATAGCGTTTGTCGTCGCGCAGCCTCACGTTGAACGGCGGCTGGTGGCGCTTGATCAGGTTCGCTTCGAGGATCAATGCCTCGATCTCGTTATTGACGACGATCCAGCGGACGTCGAGGACGCGTTCCACCATCCGCTGCGTGCGCAACGCGTGCGCCGCGCTATCCTGAAAGTACGAGCGCACGCGGTTGCGCAGCGAGATCGCCTTCCCGATGTAGAGAATGCGATCGTTCGCACCGAGCATCAAGTAGACGCCCGGGGCATCCGGAAGCTGCCCCAGCGTCGCCTCGAGCGCGCGTTCCCCGATCACGGCCGTGAGGCGACTTCTCCGCGGCGCCGCGCGCTTACGACGCGCACCCAAACGTAGGCCACGATCGCTAGGAGTACGAGGAGGATCACTCCCGTCGAGACGCGGTGCAGCAGCGGCATGATTTCATCGAAATGCTTGCCGAACAGGCTGCCGGTCCAAGCCAAGCCCGCACAGAACAACGCCGATCCGGCGGCGGTATAGATGAGAAAATAGCGCTTGCTCATGCGCGAGACACCGGCCGGCAGCGACGAGACTCCGCGCACGAATGGGATGAAGCGGCAAACGAAGACGACGACGTTGCCGTGACGTTCGTAGAACGCGTGGAAGACGTCGAGCTTCGCCTCGCTCAATTTGAGATACTTGCCCCAGCGTGCGACGAAGGGCCGGCCGCCGAAGTAGCCGATCGCGTACATGATCGAGCACCCGACCAGTTCGCCCAGCGTCGCCACCAAGGCCGTGAGCCACACGCTGGACAGATGCCCCGTTGCGGCGAGCGCTCCCGCCGCGGGCACCACGAGTTCGGCACCAACGGGCACGCCGATGTTTCCCAGCACCATCACGATAAACAAGCCGGGATACCCGGCTTGGTCGACCATGCCGAGAAAGAAATGCGTCAGGTGCTCCAAAGATAGACCGTCCTCATCACCCAGCTACCTGCGTCTGACCTGGTAAGTTTCCGCAGGACCGGCGCAACAATTCGGCGGCGATTCCGCCGCCCTCGACGAGGATCGCGTCGAGCAGCGCCCCCGGCTCGATCTCGGTCTCCAGCGGCGTGCCTTCTTCGGCAAGCTTCACGACGCGGCGCACGCGCGGTGTAATCAAAATTCCATCCCACAACCGGTCCTCGCCGGTGCCTAGCGCTCGCCGGACCTCGAGTTGGAGAAAATTCCGGTCGGCGTGCATTTCGGTCAAGCGGCGCTCCACGCCGGGATCGTGCTCCTCGAGCAAAGCGTACAGCAAGTGCTCGACCCCAACGTAGTAGTGGTTGTGGTTCCGGCTCGCTTGTTCGGCCGCGCGTAACGCACGCTTGGCTGAGGAACTGAATCGAGTAAACACGTTTAGGGACGGCCTCTTATCGGGGCGGCAGGATTTGAACCTGTGACCTCTGCGTCCCGAACGCAGCGCTCTACCAAGCTGAGCTACGCCCCGATCCCGGCCGCGACCCTCGACCGTTCTCGGGTGCACACCCCGCTCCTTCACTTATCGGCCCCCCTCCCAGGGCCGCCGCCTCGCACATGAGAAAAGTGAAGTTCGACATATGAAATACCTGATTGTGGGCTGCGGACGCGTGGGCGCAACCCTGGCAAAGCTTCTGACCGCCGAAGCCCACGACGTGACGGTCGTCGATGAAAATCCGGCAGCGTTCAAGCGCCTCGGCAGCAACTTCCCCGGCCGAGTCGAGGTCGGGACGGGAATCGATTACGACGTCCTCAAGCGTTGCGGCGCGGAGACCGCCGACGGCTTCGTCGCCGTTACCGACGGCGACAACCGGAACGTCATGTCGGCCTTGATCGCGCAGCGCATGTTCAAGATCAAGAAGATCGTCGCGCGCATCTACGATCCGCCCCGCGGTCAACTCTACCGCGAGCTCGGAATCGAAACGGTCTGTCCGACGACCCTCGGCGCGAAGATCATTCGCGACAAACTGGCTCACCTGCCGTACGACTCGTCGCCTTCGTTCGATTTCGGCAAGCTCTCGTCGCTCACGATCACGCTCGGTGAGGGCGACGACGGGACGCGCGTCGCCGAACTCGAGAAGCCCGGCATCGTGCGCGTCGCCGCGGTGCGCCGCGGCGGCCGCGTGTTCGTTCCATCGCCCGACGACGTCTTGCACAAAGACGACGAAATCAACGCGATCGTGGCCCCCGAAGGCCTCTCGGAATTCTTCTCGCGCCTCGCTGCGCGATCGGAGACCGCGCTCGAAGCGGTCATCTGATGTTCATCATCATCGCCGGCGGCGGCAAGGTCGGCACGTATCTTGCGCGCGCGCTGCTGACGCAGGATCATGAGGTCGTCGTCATCGAGAAGGTGCCGTCGAAGGCGCAGCGCATGGCCGACATTCTCGAATCCGACGTCACCGTGATCGGCGACGCATGCGATCCGCTCGTTCTCGACCAAGCCGGCATCGAGCGCGCCGACGTCGTCGTCGCCGATACCGGAGACGACGAGGACAACCTCGTCATCTGCTTGATCGCCAAGAAACGTTCGAAGGCTCGCTGCATCGCACGCGTCAACAATCCCAAGAACAAGGCGATCTTCGAATCGATCGACCGCGATAAGCCGATCACGCTGGTCTCGTCGACGGAAGTGATCCTCGATGCGATCAACGATCAAGTGAACACCGAGTTCTCGATCATCACGCGGCTCAAAGACGGCGCCCTCGAGTTGGTCAAGCTGGGCGTCCCGCACGACTCGCCCGCCAACGGCAAGCGCATCGTCGACGTCGGCATGCCGCGCTCGAGCATCGTGGTCGCCATCGATCGTAAAGGCACCGATTTGCTCATTCCGACCGGCGACACCGAACTTCAAGCCGGCGATCACGTCATCGTGATGGTTAAAAAAGTCAACCGCGAAGACGTGCGCGCGGCGCTAGTCGGAGTTAAGACTCCGGCCTAGCTTCCCTTCGCAAAGGCATCTGCCATGATCTTCGTGAGATCCGCTTGCGACGCTTCCCGTTTTGTATTTTGGAAGCTCGCCACGTACCAATTCGTTCCATCGCGTTCGAAGACCATCGTCGCGACCGTGCGGATGAGCCCTTTCACAGGCCCTGCCGGCACGTGTAACTCACCTGGAACGATCGCGACGATAACATTCGGTGACAATACCCGGACGTGTTCGATTGAAAACTTGAGCGTGCTCCCGGCGTACGGTCCTTTGAAAATGATGCCGTGCATCCCAACGACTGCGGTGCGCCCTTTGACATACATTCCGAGCAAATTGATGAAATCGACGTCCGGAGCGCAGCGCGCGGCAAAGGCTTCGCCATCGGCGCGATTCCACGCTGCGTTCAGGGCATCGATCGTCGGCTGAAGCGAATCCTTAGCGAAGGACAAGTCCACGAGCACCTCCCAAACTTAGTCCACGCAAGCTTAAATGAGTCCCCGGCGTAGCGCGACGACCGCGGCTTGCGTGCGATCCGAAGCGGCAAGCTTTTCGAGGATGTCGCGGATGTGGCCCTTCACGGTTCCGAGGCCGATGGAAAGACCGAGCGCGATCTCGCCGTTGCCGCGGCCGTCGGCGATCATGCGCAAAACCTCGGTCTCGCGCTTCGTCAACGGCGAATCGGTAACGGTCGCGCGCACGGCTCCCAGGTGGCGCATCACGGCACTTGCAACCTTCGGATCGAAATAGACGCCGCCGTCGGCGGCGGCGCGCACCGCCGCGACGACCTGGTCGAGCCGCGACGTCTTGAGCGAATACGCGTCGGCCCCAGCCGAAAGCGCGGCCAGCACCTCGTTCTCGAGATCGTGCACGGTTAAGATCGCGACGCGCGTCTGCGGTGAGACGAGCCGCACGCGCCGGGTCAACTCGATCCCATCGATTCCGGGCAGCCCGATGTCGATCACCGCGACATCGGGTTTGTGGCGCTCGACCGCTTGGAGGCCGCTCGGACCGTCGCCGGCTTCAGCCACGACACGTAAGTCCTCCGTCGCATCCAGCGCCGTTCGCAGGCCCGCGCGCGTCAGTGCGTGGTCTTCGACCAGAACGATCGTGCGCGCTTCGCTCACGCGGGGACCTTCACGTGGTGGAGTGGGAGCGTCAACGTGAACGTACTTCCGCCGCCCTCGCGCGGCGCGTAGAGGATCGAACCCCCATGACTCTCGGCGATGCGCCGCACGATGTAGAGACCGAGTCCCGAACCCGCACCCGCCCGCCGCGTGCCGCTCATCCGCTCGAAAAGAAGGCTGCGTTCGCTTTCCGGAACGCCGAAGCCGGTATCGGCAACCACGACTTGCGTGGATCCGCCGCGTTCGACGGCCTGCACGTCGATGCTGCCACCGGCCGGCGTAAAGGCAATCGCGTTCGCGACGAGATTGACGAGCGCGCGGCGCAGCTCGCCGGCGTCGCCCAGCGTGGCCGCCGCGTCCTGCGTTCGAGCGGCGAGCGCGATCGGCTTTCCAGTCCAGAGCGGTTCGAGTTCGTCGACGACGCTGCGAACGAGCGGGGCGAGCTCCACGTGCTCGCGTTGCGTCGACTGATCGCCGGACTCGTAGCGCGAGACGAGCAACAAGGTTTCGGCCAAGCGCTGCAGTTCGTCGTTCGACTGCAGCGATCGTTCGAGCAGCTCGCGATACGTCCGCGGCAATTCGCCGTAGGCACCGGCCAACGCTTGGCGCATCGTCATCCCCGCTGCCACCAGCGGCGTGCGAAGGTCGTGAGACAAGGCGTACACGATGTCGCGGATGACGTTCGTCCGCTCGCTCAACGCAGCGTTGGCCGCAGCGAGTTCTTCGTTCCGGCCGGAGATCATGACGAAGAGACGCGCTTGGGCGAGAGCGATGGCGGCCTGGTCCGCATAGTAGAGCAGTCCCTCCTCAAACGCCGGCTCGAACTCGCGATAATCGCGTTGCAAGACGAGCACGCCGAAGATCGTTTCGTGTTCGAGGAGCGGCGCTGCGATTGCGGCATGCGAACCCAGCGTCTCGAGCAGCAGCCGTCCGAGCACGTCACCCTCGCTCGGCCTCAAGATCGTTCGTTCGTCGGAGACGTGTTGCAGCAAAGACAAAACGGCGCTCGGCGGACGTTCGAGGAGTTCTTCGATCTCGAGATTCCCGCGCGTTGCGACGAAGGTGGTCGGTCGATCCAATCCCGCCTCGAAGACGTACAGCCGGGCGCGATCGACGTCGAGTGCGGCGCACGCTTCGCGCACGGTCGCCCGTTCGATCAGTTCGACGTTCATCGAGGCGCGGATCGCTTCGACGGCCCGCCGCAGCCCGCGCTCGCGCAAGGTCCGGCGCTCGCGTGCCGCCGCTTCGCCCGCTTCTTTTCCGGCGCGTTGCGTCGCGATGCTGAGACTGCCCACGAGCAAGAACGAAAGGCCAACGATGACGCGATTCGCGAGCGCGATCGAGTCCCAGTGGTTGCCCGCGAAGAGCCCGTCGAAATATCCGGCGGCTACATCCTCGACGAGCGCGAGAAAGACCAAGAGCCGGCTGAAGCGGGGATCGAAGGCGAGGCTGGAGAGCGCGATCGGAGCGTTGAGCAAGATCGCCGCGACGAAGAGCTGCGGCGTTACGAGATCGAGGATCAACGCTGCGACGAGCAGCACGATGCAGGCGGGGCGAATCCAGCGTCGGGGCACACCCTCGCGTTCGCGAGCACCGGCGCGCCTCCCCGGGGCTCGGACCTCTCGAGCGAGAAGCATCGGCCGTGAGCGAGCAACGGACTCGGCCGACTCCCGAAGCGCTTCTCAAGGAATTCGGCGGCACACCGCGCCTGACGGTTTATCTCGCGATCGCACCCGGTGCCGGAAAGACAAGGCGACTCCTCGAGGACGCCGTCCACGCCCAAGAGACGGGGCTACGCGTATCGATCGGCTGGGTCGAGACGAAGGGCCGTCCCGATCTCGACCGGCTCGCTGCCAGAATTCCGCGTATTCCGCGACGCACCGTGCAAGTCGGCGGCTCGGAGTTCAGCGACTTCGATTTCGAGCGCGCGCTCGAGTTGAAACCACAGTTGATCGTTCTCGACGAGCTGGCCCATACCAATCTTCCCGGAGGCGCGCATGCCAAGCGATGGCAAGACGCGCTCGCGTTGCGGGCTGCGGGGATCTCGGTCAGCGGCGCATTTAACATTCAGCACCTCGAAACCGCGGCCGCCACCGCCGAAGGGCTGATCGGTCACCCCGTCCGCGAGATCGTGCCGCTCTCGTTCTTGCGTGAAGCCGACGAGGTCGTCGCGCTCGACGTGTCGCTGGAACAGCTCGAGGCTCGTCTGAAGGCGGGCTCGGTCGTGCCGAGCGACGACATCGCGCGCGCTCGAAACGGCATCTTTCGGCCTTCGACCCTGCGCGCGCTGCGCGAGATCATGCTTCACACGATCGACGACCTCACGGTCCCCGAAGTCACGCCGCGCAAGACCTCGACGGTGCTCGCGCTGGCGACCGGTGACGGCGATCTGGCTGCTTTCCTGCGTAAAAGTGCGAGCGTCGCCGACGCACTCGATCTCGCGCTCGACGTCGCGCTGATCGGCGAGCGTAATATCGACGCCTTGGCGGAACTGAGCAAACAGTACGACGCTTCGGTCGTGCCGCTGGAAGCGTTCGACCCCGCCAAGCCCGAGCTCCACGACGTCAAGGCGACCTTGATCGCGGCGCCGCGCGGGGCGCTTGCGAGCAAACTCGTCAGCCGCTCGATCGAGCGAGACGTTTTCGTCGTCGACCCGATGCCGGGCGTGGTCGGCGACCGCGAACTGACCTTTTCGCGCATCGCGCAGACAGCGGCCGACCGGATGCGGATCGGCTACGGCCGTCTAACGATTTATCTCGGAGCGGCCGCCGGAAGCGGCAAGACCTACGCGATGCTCGACCGCGCGCATCAAATGAAGGAAGCGGGGATCGACGTCGTCGGGGGACTGATCGAAACGCACGGCCGCAGCGATACCGAAAAGAAAGCCGAAGGGCTCGAAATCCTGCCGCGGCGCTTAGCCGATTGCGACGGCACCAAGTCGAGCGAACTCGATCTCGACGCCCTCCTGGCGCGCCGCCCGGCGGTCGCGCTCATCGACGAGCTAGCGCACACGAATGCCGCCTGTGACGCCCACGCCAAGCGCTACGACGACGTTCTGCAGATCCTGCGGGCCGGAATATCGGTTATCACCACGCTCAACATCCAGCATCTCGAAGGCCTCAACGACGCGGTCTTCCGTCTCACCGGTCAGCGCGTCCGGGAGACCGTTCCGGACGACATCCTGAGCATTGCCGACGAGGTCATCCTGATCGACACGACGCCGGCCACGCTGCGCGAGCGCCTGCGTAACGGCAAGATCTACGGACCCGAGAAGATCGAGGACGCGCTTTCGCACTTCTTCCGTGCCGAAAACCTCGGCGCGTTGCGGGAGCTCGCGTTGCGGGAAGTGGTTCGCGCTCGCGGCACGCGAAGGCCCGCACCTTTTTCCCGGATCGTGCTCGGCGTGAAAGCTCGCGAACGCGACATCGAGCTGATCGAACGAAGCGCGCGCATCGCGCTCAGGCTCGAGATCGATCTGTACGTCGTCCACGTCGCCAAGAACGCCACGGACAGCCAGTCGCGCGTCGTCGACGCCCTGGCCGACGCCACGCGACGCGTTCGCGGGCGTTGGAGCGTCGTCTTGGGGAGCGATCCGGCAAAGGCACTCGTCGAATTCACGCACGAATCGGGGGGCACGATCACGGTCGAGGGCGCGCGCAAGTCACCGCTCTGGATCTCCGGCCGGCTTCCGTTAGCGCGCAGGCTCCTCGAAGCCGGTGCGCGTCAGCTCCTCGTGCTCGCACCGGCAAACTAAAAGCGGCGCCGGCTCCGCGAGCCGGCGCCGCTTTCAGGTTTGGTCTTGGGTTAGAGCTTCAGCTGGTAGTAGACTTGGAACGCGAACGGTTGCAGCGGGGCAATGAGCGGGCCGCCGGCCGTCGTGAAGCTCCCGTTCGAGAGGATGTACGCGCCGTTACTGTACGCGTACGATTCATGCGGGATGTTGGAGCACCCGCGAGCCGAACCGAATCCGCCCGCAGATTGCGGAATGCAGTTCGCGTTGTAACTCGTCTGCGGACCCGACACGCCGGTCGTTACCGGCTGGTAATACGGGTTGACTGCCGGCACCGAGTTGATGAACCCATTTCCGAATAGGTTGACGAACTGGATGCCGACCGTGCTCGACTTGATCGCGTATTGCAAGGTCAGACCAGCTTGCAAGTTGATCGCCGAGAGGAAACCACCGTATGCAGGAGTCTGGCTGACGCCACGGGTGCCCGCGATATTAGGATTGAAGTTCGTACCAGGAAACGCCGGATCGTAGTACGCGGTGGACAGATTGGCACCGCTCGTGGTGTACAGTCCGTTGTTGACCTGGGGTGAACCGCATCCGAAATTCACGAGCTGGATGTTGACGTTCTTCCCCTCGCAAGTCGCGGCGATGAGATTACCCGCCGTGTACGGATATCCAACGTCCATTTGGAGGACCGGCGTAGCGCTGAAGCCGCTGGCCGTCTTGTACGTCGTGCCGAGACGCATCGAAAACGGCGAAACGTAGCCGGCTCGATAGAGGTTTCCGAGCGCGAGCGTCGCTGGCGCCAGAAGCGGCACGTTCGTCTCGTTGACCGAGAGAGGGGGGGTCGTGCTGAGCACGTTCTGATAGGTGGCTGCGAAGAAGCCGGACAAGCCGACGGCCTTCGTCGGCGTCGTCAAGTCGAACTCGACGCCCGTCGTTTTGTTGTAGCCCCGATTGTCCGTACCGAAGATGTCCTGGCCGTTTGGAAGCTGCGCGATCAAGCCGGCTGCCGGCAGGTTCGAGCCTATTTTGAAGAAGCCCACGACACGCGAACCCCAGCCGTTTTTGAACGCGTGGTTGAAGCTCAGGTCGTAGTTGTTGTAGAGGGCTGGTTCCGAGCCGCCCGCATCGGGCGCTTCCACGGCGTCACCTTGCCAGTACAACTGCTGCGAGTAGAACGCGCAGGGGACGGCGTTTCCGCTGATGGCCCCGAAACACGTCGCACCCGGCTTGGCCGGAATCTTCGTATATGGCGCGAGATTGTAGAGGTTGAACGGCGTGCCGCCGGTCTGCGCGTTGATGAATACGGCCGAACGTCCGTACGACGCACGGACCGAGTTCGTCGTATTGAGCTGATAGCTGATGCCGATCCGCGGTTCCCATTCCGTCGGGTTCAGGAACGCGCTCGTCCAAGACGAGGGAAGAACCGAGTACGGACCACCCGGCGTATTAGACGGAATTCCTTGCCCGTACTGGTCGAGCTGGTTGAACCAGTGACCGTTCTGACCTTCGTAGCGGACACCCGCGTCGATGTGCATCGCCGCCGTCGGCGTGTACTGGAAGCGAACGCCCATTCCGTAGTTCTGGAAGAGGGTCTTCTGGTAATTGATTCCCCACATCGGAATGCGCGGCACCGCTTCACCCTTGCTGGTGAAGTAGTTGTAGATGTAGCCGCCCGGCAACCAGTCCGACGTATTGGGCTGGGTCGCCGCGTCGGTGAACTGATTGACGGCGAAGAAACCGATCTGCGGCTGGTAGTCATCCCAGACCGGGTGCTGGCCTTCGTACTTGCCGTTGAGCGAAACGAGCAAATTCGAGGCGAATTGATGGGAGACGTCGAGCGACATTCCCGTGGTGGGGCCGCCGACGTGCTGCTGGACGGAGATGCCGGACAGGCCGGGCCCGATGCTGTACGAGTTATCGTTGTCGAGGTATTGCGCCCAGTTGTAGTAACGCAGCGCTAGGAACGTGGTCGAATTCAGATTGTTGTCGTATTCGAACTTTAGGAACCCAGTGTTCAGCGACGCATTCTGCTGCGGCTGGTTGATCGTTTGATTCGTAGCCGGCACACCGGGCGCCAATCCGATGAGACTCGCATACTGTGCGGGCGTATATCCGGTGAGGCCGTAATACCCGCCCTGAGTCAGAGTGTCGTACGGGTAGTACGCCAGGCCGTTCGGGTTCGATTCGGCGTTGTAGGGCAAGCCCCCGTTGGGGATGCCGCCCAGATTGCCGGTCTGTATCTGGCTGATGTTCGTGTAGAGAATCTGCAGCGACTGTGCTTGATTCTTACCGAACTTAAAGATGAAATTGTTGGTGAACTGGTTGTTGGACGTATATTGGTTTTGGAAATAGGCGCCTAACGAGCCGGCATTCTGTTGCGAATAGCCGAAGTACGGCGCGTATCGCTGGCCGGTATACGCGATGTAGTCGGAAATCGCGCCGTTCGCCGTCGCGAGGCCTTCCTCAAACGCGAACTGATGGTTGAAATTCGGGCCGCCCGCTTCGAGATCGACGAAGCCGAAACCCGGATACGTGCCGCGCTTCGGAATGACGTTGATGACGCCCGAACCGACGTTGCCTTGGGTGGCGTCGCCGGCACCCTCGACGACCTGAACCGAGCCCAGGCCGTTGACGAGGCCGTTCGATCCGTTGTTGGAAAGGAACGGCTCGGTGAAGCTGACGCCGTCGTACTGGTAGCCGACCTCGCGCGAGGCGCCGCCACGAATCGTGGGCATGCCCGCGTTGGTCAAGGTCACGCCGGGAACGGCCAACAGCACGTTGTTCTCGTTCGTGGTCGCCAGCTTACCGGTCGATTGCAGAATACGGTTCTGGTCGACCGTGAACGTATCGGTCGTCTGCGTCGGCTGGAACGCGCCGGCTTGCGAGCGAGCCGTCACATGGCCGATTTCCTTTTCCTTGCCGAGCGGGATGACCCCCATACCCTGCGTTTGGTCGCCGACAACCGTAACGCCGGCGAAAGTCGCGGGGAGATAGCCGGGCTCCTCGATCGTGACCAGATACGTGTCGACCGGCATACCGAGAATGCTGAACTGGCCGTTCGAGCCGGTCGTCGCATGGTACGTGCCGCTCGGAGCTACGACCGTCACCTTCGCGTTCGCGATCGGTGCTTTGGTCGACTGATCGATGACTGATCCCGATAGATTACCGAACTGACCGCCTGCGGCCATGATCGGGCTGATCGACGTGCCCACGAGGGCAAAAACTAGCGCGACGAGGATGGAGGCGCGTGCCAGCCATCCTCGACGCTCACGCGTGAACGCCGTAGACATAGATGTCCCTCCTAAAAGGGCGATGCGCCGCGGCTCAGCCGTTAATGCCGGCAACGAGTTCGCGGCCGTGGATTTGGCGTCAGGTATGAACTGACGGACCGCAGTGTCCGCGATCGCCCTGCTCAACGTGTGCGTGGTCTTGCGGCCAGAACCCAAGTTCCCTGGACGATCGCCACGAGCGTTAGACAGGAAGATCAGCGAACCGAGACTGCGTCTCAGCATACTGTCTCCTCTTGATTCAGTTTTTTCCCGAGCGAAGTCGATACGTGTCGACTATCGCAATAGGCCGCTTCCTTCGCTCAATTGTTAATCCTCGCGTTTGTTTACCCGCTGTTTAGTCATTGAGCGAAAACGCGAAAAACGAGGGCTACTTGAGCGGCGAGCCGTCCAGCGCGAGGTTCAGTTCGAGGACGTTGACGCGCGGCTCGCCGAGAAAACCGAGTTCGCGGCCGTGAACGTACTTCGCGACGATCGCGTTGACCGCGTCGACGCTCATCTTGCGCGCCTTGGCGATGCGCGGCGCTTGGTAGTACGCACCCTCAGGCGAGATGTCGGGATCGATACCGCTCGCGCTGGAGGTCACGAGGTCCATCGGGATCGGCAACGTGGCGTCCGGATTCGCTTTGCGGAGCGCTTTGATCGCGTCGCTCGTCGCATCGATGAGCTTCTTCGAGGTGGGGCCGAGGTTGGTGCCGCCGGTCGCGGTGGGGTCGTAGCCGTTCTTGCCGGCCGCCGACGGGCGCCCTTGAAAATACTGCGGCTTGGTCCACAACTGTCCGATGATGTCCGAGCCGACGACCTTTCCGTTGACCGTAAGCATCGAGCCGCCGGCTTGGCTTGGGAAGAGCGCGAGCGCGATGGCGGTCATCATCAGCGGATAGACGAGACCCAGCACCATCACCGACACCACCGTATAGGCCGCGGCCGTCCCCAGGTGCTTTAAGGTATTGTCGTGCGTCAGTGCCGGCGTTGGTGTCTCCATATCGATCCCTTAGGTGAGGTGCAGCGCGGTGAGAATCATGTCGACGATCTTGATCCCGACGAAGGGCACGACGATCCCGCCGAAGCCGTAGATCAGGACGTTGTCGCGCAAAACGGCATTGGCGCCGCGCGGCATGTAACTCACGCCGCGCAGCGCGAGCGGGATGAGCGCGATGATGATGAGCGCGTTGAAGATCACGGCCGAAAGGATCGCACTCTGCGCCGTGGAGAGACGCATGACGTTGAGCGCCTCCATCGGCGGGTAGGTTATCTTGAACATCGCCGGTAGAATCGCGAAGTATTTCGCAACGTCGTTGGCGATCGAGAACGTGGTCAAGGCTCCGCGCGTCATAAGCAACTGCTTGCCGATCTCGACCACTTCGATCAGTTTCGTCGGATCCGAATCGAGATCGACCATGTTGGCGGCTTCTTTGGCCGCCTGCGTTCCCGAATTCATGGCGACGCCGACATCCGCTTGAGCCAGCGCCGGCGCGTCGTTGGTACCGTCTCCCGTCATCGCGACGAGCCGGCCGGAACCCTGCTCGCGCTTGATGAGCGACATCTTGGTTTCGGGGGTCGCCTCGGCAAGAAAGTCGTCGACGCCCGCCTCGCGGGCGATCGCCGCAGCCGTGAGCGGGTTGTCGCCCGTGATCATGATCGTGCGAATGCCCATCGCGCGCATGCGATCGAAGCGATTTTTCATGTTGGGCTTCAAGATATCTTTGAGGTGGATGACCGCCAGGATGGTCTTGTCGCGCGCCAGCAACAGCGGCGTTCCGCCCGAGCGCGCGATGCGCTCGACGTCGGCGCTGAGAACCAAGGCTCCGTCGCCGCCGCGTTCGCGTACCCAAGCGCGCACCGCGTCGGGCGCTCCCTTGCGGATCGCCTCGCCGTCGGCAAGGTCGAGGCCGCTCATACGCGTGTACGCGCTGAAGGGCACGAACTGCGCCCCTGGCCTGGGGTGACCGTTGCCGGCCGAAACGGCTTCTTGTTCGGTGAGGGCGACGATCGAGCGACCCTCGGGCGTTTCGTCGGGAAGCGAGGAAAGGTAGGCGGCGACGAAGGCGTCCTTCTTTGAGACGCCGTCCGCGAGGACGATCTCGCTCGCCTGGCGGTTGCCCAGCGTAATCGTCCCTGTCTTGTCCAGCAGCAAGGTGTCGACGTCGCCGGCCGCCTCGACGGCGCGGCCGCTCATGGCAAGCACGTTCCGCTGCAAGACGCGGTCCATGCCGGCGATGCCGATTGCGGAGAGGAGACCGCCGATCGTCGTCGGGATCAAGCAGACGAGGAGCGCCACGAGAACCGTCACGCTCTGAACCGTACCGGCATAGATCGAGAACGGCCCGAGCGTCACGACCGCGATGACGAAGATCAGGGTTAGGCCGGCGAGCAGGATCGAGAGCGCGATCTCGTTCGGCGTCTTTTGACGGCGCGCGCCTTCGACGAGCGAGATCATGCGGTCGAGGAACGTTTCGCCCGGGTTGGAGGTGATCCGGATAAGGATGTGGTCGGAAAGCACGCGCGTGCCGCCGGTGACGGCGGAACGATCGCCGCCTGCCTCGCGAATGACGGGAGCCGACTCGCCGGTGATCGCCGACTCGTCAACCGAAGCTGCGCCCTCGACGACTTCCCCGTCGCCGGCGATCAGCTCGCCGGCGTCGACGCGGATCAGATCGCCCTTGCGTAACTCGTTCGCGGCGACGAGTTTTTCGTCGCCGTCGACGACGCGTCGCGCCTTGGTATCGGTTTTGGTGCGGCGCAAGAAATCGGCTTGCGCCTTGCCGCGACCCTCGGCGACGGCCTCGGCAAAGTTGGCGAAGACCACCGTGAACCACAGCCAAATGCTGATCGCGAAATCGAAGCCCGCGTTCTTCCCTCCCGCCGCGATAAGGTCGCGGAAAAGGAACAGCGTCGTGGCCACGGCTCCGACTTCGACGACGAACATGACCGGATTGCGCGCCTGCCAGCGCGGATCGAGTTTGCGTAGCGAGTCGGCCACGGCTCGGCCAAGGATCGCCCGGTCGAACAGCGAGCGCTCTTGCGGGCGGCGCTCCAGCCGGCTTTGCGGAAGCACTTTAGAACGTCTTTCCTTGCTGCAGCAAGAGCTGTTCGACGATCGGACCGAGCGAATCGGCCGGGAAGAACGTCAACGCACCGACGATGACGATCACGCCGATCAAAAGCACGACGAAGATCGGTGAGTAGGTCGTGAAGGTTCCGACGGTTTCCGGAACGCTGCGCTTTCCTGCGAGCGACCCGGCCAGAGCCAGCGACGGGATGATGAACAGATAGCGTCCGCAGATCATCACGATGCCGGTCACGACGTTGTAGTACGTGTTGCCGCCGATCCCCGCGAAGGCGCTTCCGTTGTTCTCGGTCGTCGAACTGAACATGTACAGAATCTCCGAGAAGCCGTGCACCCCGTTGTTGCCGAGCGTCGCGAGGCCGGCCGGAAGCAGGACGGAGATCGCCGCGGGGACGAGCGCGAACGTCGGAAGTACGAGAATCGCGAGAATCGCGAGCTGGACCTCACGGCGCTCGATCTTCTTCCCCAGGTACTCCGGCGTGCGACCCACCATGAGGCCCGCGATGAAGACCGTCAACACCACGAAGACGATCATCCCGTAGAGACCGGTGCCGACGCCGCCGAAGATGACCTCGCCGATTTGCAGGTTGGCCATCGGCACGAGGCCGCCCAGCGGCGTGAATGAGTCGTGCATCGAGTTGACGGCGCCGCACGACGTGTCGGTCGTAACGGTCGCGAACAAGGACGATGCCGCGACCCCGAAGCGGCACTCCTTGCCCTCGAGGTTTCCGCCGGCGACGCCAAGGTGCTGCACGAGCGGATTGCCTGCCGCTTCGGCCCAATACGCCGTGACGAACCCAACGATAAAGAGCACGCTCATCGTGGCGAACAGCGCCCAACCCTGCCGTCTATCTTTCGCGAAGCGGCCGTACGCGTACGTCAGGGCGGCCGGGATTAGGAAGATGCAGAGCATCTCGAGCAGATTGGAAAACGGGGTCGGATTTTCGTTCGGCGAGGACGAGTTGGCGTTGACGAAGCCGCCGCCGTTGGTGCCCAGCTCCTTGATGATCTCTTGCGAGGCCATCGGTCCGTGCGTGATCGACTGCTTCATGCCTTCGATCGACACCACGTCGGTATAGGGCTTGAAGTTTTGCGGAACGCCCTGCATGACGAGCAACAACCCGCCGAGGATACTGATCGGCAGCAAAACGTAAAGCAGACTCCGCGTCAAGTCGACCCAGAAGTTGCCGACGGCTTTGGAGTCGGTGCGGGTCACGCCGCGGATGACTGCGATCGCGACGGCGATGCCCAACCCGGCCGAGACGAAGTTGTGCCAGGCGAGGCCCGCCATCTGCGACAGATAGCTCATCGTGCTCTCGCCCGAGTAGAACTGCCAGTTCGTGTTCGTCGTGAAGCTGACCGCTGCGTTCCAGGCCGCGTCGGGCGCGAGGTTGTCGAAACCTTGCGGGTTGAGCGGAAGCCACTTCTGCGTGCGCAGTAAGACGTACAAATAGACGAGGGCGACGGCGCTGAACGCGAAGATCGCGAACAGGTAGTTCGTCGCATTCATCTCGCGCTGGGGATCGATGCGGCACACGCGGTAGAAGCCGCGCTCGACCGGTGCAAGCACCGGCGACAAGAACGTACGCTCGCCGCTGAAGACGCGCGTCATGTAGAGACCCAGGGGCTTGGTCAGCGCGCAGACGAGCGCGAAAAACGCGATCGCCTGCAGCCACCCGTAAACCGACACGGTGAGGGCTCCTTAAAATTTTTCGGGACGCAGCATCGCGTACGTAAGATAGACGACGGCGAGCACGGCCAACACGAGGCCTAAGACGTTATCGAACACGCTCGTAACCAGCGCACTATATCCGCTCGCAAGCGCGAGCGAACAGATCGAACAAGACGAAGCTCAGCAACGTCAGCGCGATGACCAGGATCTCGAGAAGAACGGACACGGAAGAGTCACCTCGGAACGAGCCGTCCACGATGCTACCAGGCTGCGCCTGCCTTTGGCAGCCGCCGAACGGACGAACCAAACGGACACCGAAAGCAGCGCTTAGCGATGCCGCACCTTACCGCGATCCTTCTGGTGATCGCGCTTTCGAGCGCGGCGTACGTCTTCGCGAAAGTCGCGTGGCACGCGGGTATCCCGCCGCCCGTCGCCGTCACCCTCGTGGGAATTGCGGCCGGCGGAATGCTTCCGCTGACCCACGAGATCGCACTCGGTCCGATTCTGTTCGGCATTCTTCTGCCGGCGCTCATCTTCGAATCGGCCTGGGACATGGACGCGGCCGCGCTCCGCCGTGTCGCCCGCATCGTCTTCATGCTCGCCGTTCCGGGAACGCTCGTGACGATGGGCGTCGTCGCCATAGCAGCGAACGGCTCTGGCGCGATCGGCTGGAGCGCGGCATTGACGATCGGCGCGATCTTAGCCGCGACCGATCCCATCGCCGTGCTCGCACTCTTTCGCAGCTTGAACTTGCCGGCCGATCTGCTCGCAATCGTCGAAGGCGAGTCGATCGGGAACGACGCGATCGCGCTCGTGCTCGTGCAACTCATCGTTCCCTTCGCGATGGGCACGAGTGCCGCAGGCGGCATCTCGCTTGCGATCGGGAAATTTTTCTACATGGCACTGGTGGGTATCGGCGCCGGCATCGCGCTCGCGTACGTGGCTGCGATCGTGCTCCGCCCGCGAAGGGCGGCGGTATTGACCCTTCCCGTCACGATTCTCTTAGCATACGGCAGCTATGCGGCGGCGACGTCACTGGGCGCTTCGGGCATCCTCGCGGTCGCGGCCGCCGGTATTATGCTTCGCTCGCGGGTCCGCGTGCAACCGGCGATCGACGCCGCGATCGATCGCTTTTGGGATCTCGCTGCGCTCGTGGCAAACTCGGTCGTCTTTTTGCTGCTCGGTTTCACGCTCGACCTCGAGCGGATCTTTCACGAACCTCTGCTCTTCGTTGCGACACTGGCCGGAGCTCTAGCTGCGCGCGCGCTGCTCGCCTACGGCCTGGTGTACTTCCCGTCAGGCTCCGAGCGACGCGGGTGGCGAGCCGCCATCGGTTTGGCCGGACTGCGGGGCGGCCTCTCCGTCGCGATGGCACTCGGGCTGCCGCAAGACTTTCCCTCGCGCGCGGCGGTCATCGACGCCGTTTTCGCCGTCGTCTTCATGACGCTCGTCGTTCAAGGCTGGGCGATCGCTCCGATTCTGCGCCGCGCCCTGCCCTCCGGAGCGCGTTACGCGCGGAAGACGTAACCTCCGCGATGTCCCGAAGAACGGACGGTCAGGATATGCCGGCGCTGCGGCGACTCGGCGTCGACGATCTGCCTCAACTGATGGACGTAGACGCGCAACGTGGCATCGTGTTCCGCGCGAAACTCTCCCCAGACTTGCTGAATGAGCGCCTCGCGCGACATCACGCGCCCGGCGTTGCGCATCAATGCGGCCAGCACGGCGACCGGTTTCGAGCGCAGCAGCGATTCGCGCTCTCCGCAGCGCAGCAGATGGCTCTGTTGATCGAGCCGGACCTCGCCCACTTCGAGGGGTCCCTCAGCGAGCGAGCTGGGGCGTAGCACGATGAGCGGAGCCTCTTGTCCGTTGGCTCGGCAAGCATCGAGTGCCGATTGAAGAGTTGCAAGGTCGCTCACGACCAGCGCGCCTTCGGTTTGGAGTGCTCCGGGCCGCACGCGGGTTGCGAGCTTGCGCGCGACCGGCCGAGATGATAGCAAGTGACTCTCCGTCCTTCCGTGTTCGATTCTATCCGTTAGGCGATAAGAACGCTTCGAGTCTGACCGAATCGTCGTTGCGCCGCAGGCTCTTCCGTTAAACAATTCCGCTAAACAATTCAGTGCAGAAGGGGAGTGCGGCGTTCCGATGCTCGGGGTACCGCATTCCCCCTCTCAGAGTTTCGTTCTAACGGCGACCGCTAAACGAACGCCGCCGGAATGCGGGAATCGACGATCCGGCCGGGTACAGCGCGACGCTCGAGATCGTGATGTCCGACTGCCCTGAAGCTCCCGTTATGGCGGGCGCCGGATTCCCGTTGCTGTTGGGATACGACGACTCATACGCCGGGTAGTCGAAGCCGATCGACCACGCGCCGACCACGTCGACCGCCGACGCACTGCCGCCGTTCGCGGCCGTGTTTTGCGCGGCCGTGCAAATCGTAGGCGCTCCACCAGGTCCGGCCGCATCGCTCAAGGTGGACGTGCCGCTCGTCGTCACCGCGAACGTGTAGTAGATCGGACTGCCGGCGGAGGCTCCATTGCAATTCGGAACCTGGGCCGGAGGCGTTCCGCTCGTCGTCGACGTCCCGAAGTCGACGATCTGGATGTAGCCTTCGGTGACGCCCGGCGGGAGCGCGATCGCAAACGCGCCGCCGTTTCCCGTCGCGTCCGGCGTAAACGCGGGCGCCGCGATGTTCGGCAAGGGTGCCGTCGTCGTCATCGTCGCCGTCGCGGTCTTCGTAAACGTACCGGAGCTCCCGCGGACGGTAACCGTCAACGCGTACGGCGAGTTCGCTACCGGAATCACGCCTTCGAACACGTCGAGGCCTTCGCTGATTCCGGCAGTGCCGGCCGGCACGACTCCGCTGCCGTTCGGAGCCTGCCCCGTTCCGAGAATGTCGAAGGCGGGCACGCCGCCCCAACTTGCGGGTACTTGATTCGGGTCGGGTGAGGTTGCGTCGTACAACGGGACCGGATATGGAGCGACCGCCCACGGAATTCCGTTGAACGTGTAGTTGAACGGCTCGATACCAAGGCCGAACGCTCCGCCGCTTTGACCGAAGGTCGTTACGCTCGCGTTACCCGGGGTCTGGGGCGAAGCGGTCATCGAACCGGCCGTCGTACCGCTCGGAATCTCCGAAGGAGCGGGACCGGTCAAGACGGTTGAATCAGGGTCGAGCGCTCCGGGCGATCCCGCCGGAGCCCCAAAGCCGCCCGGGACGGTTAACACCGGTGAATCGGTGAGTGCACCGCTATCGCCCGCGCGTTGACCACCCTTGGGTTGTCGATAGGTCGAGACGACGTTGAGACCGGTGAGCGTTCCATAGATGTTGGCCGTACCCACCGCGAGTTGCAACACGTTTCCCGATGCATTCACGACGTGCTGAGGAGTCGTCCCCGCCGACGGTCCGCAACCCGCCACGGCGAGAGCGAGCGCGGCGCACGCGGAAAGAAACCTCGGTTTGGTTTTCAAGGTCGGTTCCTTTCCCGGCTAGAGCTTCAGCTGGTAGTAGACTTGAAAGGCGAACGGTTGCAACGGCGCAATGTCGGGAGCACCCGTAAAGTCTCCGTTCGAGAGCACGTAGGCGCCGTTGCTGTAGGCGTACGATTCGCGCGGGATGTTGGAGCAGCCGCGGGCCGTGCCGTACTGCAAGCAGTTGGCATTGAACCCCGTCTGCGGACCCGACGAACCGGTGGTGACCGGTTGGTAGTACGGGTTGACCGCGGGAACCGAATTCACGAACCCGTTTCCGAAGAGATTGATGAACTGGATGCCGACCGTGCTCGACTTCACGCTATATTGCAGCGTCAGCCCGGCTTGCAAGTTGATCGCCGACAGAAAGCCGCCGTATGCGGCAGTCTGATTGACCCCACGAGTGGCAGCGATGTTGGGATTGAAATTCGTTCCAGGATCGGCCGGGTCGTAGTACGCGGTCGAAAGATTGGCGCCGCTCGTTGAGTACAAGCCGTTGTTGACTTGCGGCGTACCGCACCCGAAGTTCACGAGCGCGATATTGACGTTCTTTCCGTTGCACGACGATGCAACCAGGTTGCCCGCCGAGTACGGGTACCCGGCGTTGAACTGCAGAACCGGCGTCGCGCTGAAGCCGCTCGGCGTCTTGTACGTCGTACCGAGTCGCATCGAGAACGGCGAAACGTAGCCGGCTCGATAGAGGTTTCCGAGCGCGAGCGTCGCCGTCGACAGGATCGGCACGTTCGTCTCGTTCTCGGAAAGTGGCGGCGTCGTGCCGAGCACGTTCTGGTACGTTGCCGCCCAGAACCCGGACCAGCCGACGGCCTTGTTCGGCGTCGTCAAGTCGACCTCGACGCCGGTCGTCTTGTTGAGGCCCTGGTTGTCGGTACCGAAGATGGCCAAACCTCCCGGAATCAGCGCGATCACGCCGGCTGCCGGCAGGTTCGTTCCGGTCTTGTAGAAACCCACGACCCGCGAGCCCCAGCCGTTTGCGAACGCATGCGAGTAACTCAGGTCGTAGTTGTTGTAGGTCGCGGGCTCCGCGTTGCCGCCGTCGGGCGCTTCGATGTTGTCGCCCTGCCAATACAACTGCTGCGAGTAGAACGAGCAAGGCAACGAGTTTCCGCTGATCGTCGCGATGCACGTCGCACCGGGCTTCGCCGGAATCTTCGTGAACGGTCCAAGATTGTACAGGTTGAACGGCGTTCCGGCAGTTTGCCCGTTGATGAACACGGCGGAGCGGCCGTACGAGGCGCGAACCGAGTTCGACGTATTGAGCTGGTAGCTGATGCCGACCCGCGGTTCCCATTCCGTCGGATTGAGAAACTTGCTCGTCCACGCGGAGGGCAAAACCGAATATGGGCCTCCCGGTGTGGTCGACGGAATGCCCTGCCCGTACTGGTCCAGCTGGTTGAACCAGTGCGAGTTCTGGCCCTCGTAGCGCACGCCCGCGTCCACGTGCATTGCCGGCGTAGGGGTGTACTGGAAGCGGATTCCCGTGCCGTAATTCTGGAAGAACGACTTATTGTAGCTGATGCCCCAGACCGGAATCCGCGGTACCGCCTCTCCGCGTGAGGTGAAGTAGTCGTACACGTAGCCGCCCGGCAGCCAATCCGCCGGCTGCGGACAGGTCGCGCACGAAGCGATCGAAAGGCCGGCAATCGGCGATGACGGTATGAAGCCGTTCTGCGGCACGTAGAAGTTGAAGTCGGGGTGCTGCACCTCATCCTTGACGTTGAGCGTAACGAGAAGATTCGACGCAACCTGATGCGTGAGATCGAGCGAGGCGCCGACCGTCGCGCCACCGGACTCGGCCCACTCGGCGACCCCGCCGCTCCCGGGGCCAAGGCTGAAGGAGTTGTCGGTGGTGAGGTCTTGCGCCCAGTTGTAGTAGCGCAGTGCCAAGAACGTGGTGGGATTCAAGTTGTTGTCGTATTCGAACTTGAGAAAGCGCGTCTGAACCGTCTCGTTGACCTGCGGTGACGGAATGGTCGAGTTCGTCGCCGGCGTTCCGGGCGTCAACCCGACAAGACTCGCATACTGTGCGGGCGTAAGTCCGGTGAAGGTCTGCCAAATACCCTGACTCAATGCGTCGTATGGATAGTACGCCAGACCGTTGGGATTCGTTTCCGCGTTGTAGGGCTGGCCGCCGTTCGGAATGCCGCCCAGGTTCCCGATCTGTACCTCAGAGATGTTCGTGTAGAGAACCTGCAGCGATTGGCTTTGATTCTTACCGAACTTAAAGATGAAGTTATTTGTAAACTGATCGTTCGACTGATACTGAGCCCCGAAGTAGTTGCCTAGCGGGCCCGCATCCTGTTGCGAATAGCCGAAGTACGGTGCGAACCGCGCGCCGGTAAACGCGACGTAGTCCGAGATCGCGCCGTTTGAGGTCGCGAGGCCTTCCTCAAACGCGAACTGATGCGAGAAATTCGGGCCGCCCGCCTCGAGATCCACGAAACCAAAACCCGGATACGTGCCCCGCTTCGGAATGACGTTGATGACGCCGGAACCGACGTTACCTTGCGTCGCGTCGCCGGCGCCTTCGACGACCTGAACCGAGCCGAGGCCGTTGACGAGGCCGTTCGACCCGTTGTTGCCGAGAAACGGTTCCGTGAAGGTGACGCCGTCGTACTGGTAACCGACCTCGCGCGAGGCGCCGCCGCGAATCGTGGGCATACCCGCGTTGGTCAAGGTCACGCCGGGGACCGCTAACAGAACGTTGTTCTCGTTGGTCGTCGCCAGCTTACCGGTCGACTGCAGGATGCGGTTCTGGTCGACCGTGAACGTGTCGGTCGTCTGCGTCGGCTGGAACGCGCCGGCTTGCGAGCGAGCCGTCACGTGACCGATTTCTCTTTCCTTGCCGAGCGTGACGACCCCGAGACCTTGCGTCTGGTCGCCGAGTATCGTAACGCCTGTGAGCGTAGCGGGGATGTATCCCGAGCTCTCGACGGTGACGAGATAGGTGTCGACCGGCATGCCTAGGATGTTGAAGGTGCCTTTCGAGTCGGTCGTGGCCTTGTAGGTACCGCTCGGACTCACTACCGTAACCTTCGCCTGTACGATCGGGGCTTTGGTAGCTTGGTCCACGACGGTTCCCGACAGGTTGCCGAACTGGCCGCCCGCGGCAAAGGTGGGGCCGATCGATGTGCCTACGAGTGCAACGATCAGCGCGAGCTTGAACGCCGTTGACATACGTCTCCTCCCTCAAGGGGCGATGTGACCGAGCACGGCACATTTCGGCCGCACTCTTCTGTGGAGTCTAATCCTCAGCGCGAACGAACACTTCGCTCAGCATCGAAGCGTCGGCCGGCGCGAACCGGTACAATCGCAGTGTGAATCTCGACATCGAGTACGACGCGGACGCCGCGGCTTCTCGACTTGCCGCTGCGATCGGCGAACCCGCACGCGCGCGCATCCTCTATTGTTTAATGGATGGGCATGCTCGGACGAGTACGGAACTCGCGCTCGTCGCGGGCGTCAGCCCATCGACGGCGAGTGCGCACTTGAATCGGTTAACGTTCGAGCGCTTGATCAAGGCTACCGCACAAGGCAAACATCGCTACTACTGTTTGTACGATCCGGCCGTGGCCGGCGTGCTCGAACATCTCAGCGTCTTAGCGGGCGCGGTACGCGCGCCGTTCGTTCCGCGAACGCCCGTGCGTTTGCGAGCCGCGCGGACGTGCTACGATCACATGGCGGGTGCGCTGGCGGTGGCCTTACACGACCGGCTCATGTCGCTTCACTGGCTCGCCGTGACGACGCAAGAAGCCACCGACTACGACGTTGGTTCGAACGGCGTCGAAGCGTTCAAGAAACTCGGAATCGATCTCGAGGGCGAGCGGGCGCGCCGCCGGAGGTTCGCGTACGCCTGTCTCGACTGGAGCGAACGGCGCCCTCACGTGGGCGGCGCGGTCGGCGCGGCGTTGCTCGCTCTCGCGCTGCGGAAACGCTGGGTTGCGCAAGAGTTCGACAGCCGAAGCTTGTCGATCACCCCGCTCGGGCAACGCGAGCTTTCGTCGTGTCTGGGCCTGCGCGTGTAAGCGCGGGGCGGCCTCCGACTTCGGTCTAGCGAAGTCTAGTCCGTTTCATCTATACTCCGGCCATGGCAACGCCGTGGAACGCCGATGGATGAAAACGGGAACCCCTACCGGCCTGGGGCCGGTACGCGGCCACCGCAGCTTGCCGGTCGCGACGCGCTGCTGCGCTCCTTTCGCGTCACGGTCCACCGCGCGCAGCGCAAGCAGCCGGGCCAGAGCATGCTGGTCACCGGACTCCGCGGGGTCGGCAAGACGGTGCTCTTGCTCGAGTTCATGCGCATTGCCGAGGGCGCAGGCTACGTCGTCGTCTCGATAGAGTCGCCCCAGAACGACCGCTTCATTCCGATGCTGGGTCAAGCCTTGCGCAGCGCGCTTCTCAAGCTCGACGAAGGGCCCGTTTCAAAACTCGTCACGCGTGCGCTCGGAACGCTGAAGAGTTTCTCGGTAACCGAACCGCACGGATTCAAGGTCGCGATCGACATCGACCCCGAGAAAGGAACGGCCGACTCGGGGCAGCTCGACCTCGATCTGGCCGACCTCTTCGTCGCGCTCGGCGAAGCCGCCGCGGATCGCAAGACCGGCATCGTTCTCGCCGTCGACGAGATGCAATATCTCAGCGAGCGCGATTTCGGCGCGTTGATCGCGGCGATTCACCGCACCGTTCAATCCGATTTACCGGTCGTTCTCGTCGGGGCCGGTCTTCCACAACTACCCGCCTTGGCCGGAAAGGCCAAGTCGTATGCGGAGCGCCTCTTCACCTTTCCGCGCATCGGCGCGCTCGATCGCGACGGCGCGGACGGCGCAATTCTCGGCCCCGCGCGCGATTTGGGCGTGCGCTATGCACCGGCTGCGCTCGAAGAGATCTTCGAGCGGACCGGAGGCTACCCGTACTTCGTTCAAGAGTACGCGTACGCAGTCTGGAATGAGGCTCCCGGGCCGCACGTCATCACCCTCGACGACGTCGCGCGCGCTGCGCCGGTCGTCGAGCGCAAGCTCAACGAAAACTTCTTCTCCGTGCGAATCGAGCAGCTCACGCCCGCCGAGCGCCGTTACCTCGAAGCGATGGCCGAGTCGGGCGACTCACCCTACGGCACCGGCGCGATCGCGAAGCGGCTCGGAATGACGCAGCAGCGTCTTGGAACGGTGCGCCAGTCGCTCATCGACAAAGGCATCGTGTACGCGCCAGCCCACGGCGAGCTGGCGTTCACGGTTCCGCTCTTCGACGAATTCTTGCGCGGCCGTTTCTTCACCGGCCCCGGCGTCAGTGGGCGTGAGTGAAGTTGCCGAGTCGCGCGCCGTGCCGGGAAAGGCGCTCGAGCGCGTAGCGCATCCCGAGCGGTTCGGTGGGACGGCCCGTCAGCGCGAAGTAGCGCTCCGGATCGATGTTTAGCGTACGCGTTTGTACCATGTCGAGCGCGACTTGCGCGAGCACGGCGTCGGCTGCTTCGACCTCTTCACTTGCGTCGGTGATGCCGGGGTGCGTGAGCAGATTGAGCGAAACGCGAAGGCCCGCATCCACGGCGCGGCGCACGCCGGCGAGCACCTCGTCGAGCCCGTAGCCGAGCGGCCGATAGTACGCCGCATACACCTCTGGACGAAATGAGTTCAAGCTAACCCGCACGGCGTCGAGCCCCGCATCGATCAACGCGCCGAGCGCTTGCGGCAAGCTGCCGTTGGTATTCAAGTTGATCGTGCCCGCATCGGTGGCGGCGCGAATTCGCTCGATCGCCCGCACAATCGTCGTCGCACGCAGCAGTGGTTCGCCTTCGCAGCCTTGTCCGAACGACACGATGCCGTCCGGCACGCGTTCCAGATGGTGCAGCGCGATCCGCGTCAAGTCGTCGACCGGCGCCTCGAAGTCGATCCGGGTTTGGGGCGAAGGAAAGCCTGCCTCCGGTTCGAGCTCCGAGATGCAGCCGGCGCAGCGCGCGTTGCACTTCGGCGAGACCGGGAGAGCCGCTTCGCCGCGTTCGAGAAAGACGTTCTGCGCCGTGAAGCAGCCGTACTCGAGCGAACACAAGCCGACTTGCGCGAGGACGCGGTTCCCCGGATCGGCGGCGCAACGGTTCGCGACGAGCGCTTCGAGTTCGCCCTGCGCGAAGTTTCGTGGCGACCAATCCTCGCTCTCGTCGGTGCGCATCGCGGCCACGTGCAGCTCGTCGTCGACGACGCACGCGAACGTGTAACCGAAGAGCGGCAGCGGCGGCGCACCGGATTTCGTGCGGTAGGCCGGCAACAGCAAGCGGGTGTAGCCCGCGGGCAGCAGGACCGCGAGCGCGGTGCGGCGTCCCGCAGTACCGCCCGCGAGCAGCGGGGTGCGTCCGGGCAGCAGCGTCGTCACCGTGCCCGCCGGCGCCGGGATCAGTTCGTCGCGCTCCGGCAGCCGGTACGTGCCGCCGTCGGCTAGCGGATGTTGGAGCGCATCGAAGTAGACGCGACCCGTCGCGCCGGCAAACGCGAGTCCCGCTGCCTTCACGGCGTTATCGTGCGCTCGTATTCGACGACCGCCGGCCCTTCGAGAAACGCCGGATTACCCGGCTCCCAACTGACCGCCAGTAAACCGCCCGGAACGACGACCATCGCCGGATTGCGGAGTGCGCCACGTTTGATGAACGCGGCGGCGCTGGCCACCGCCCCGGTGCCACATGCCTTGGTGACGCCGACGCCGCGCTCGTAGTGCCGTACGGTAAGCGTCTTGCGTCCCGTCTGCTCGACGAAATGAACGTTCGTCCCGTCTGGAAAGCGCTCGTGCGTGGCCAGAGCGGCGCCCAGATTTTCGACGTCGACCGACTGCACGTTCGGCACCGGAACCACGATGTGCGGATTGCCCAGCGAAACCGCGACGTAGGTCCAGGTGCGGTCGGCGAGCGTGATGCTCTGCTCTTCCCCGTCGTCTGGGAACTCCGGCACGCCCATATTGACCAGCACCCAGTATTCGTCGCGCTGGCGCGAGAGGATTTTCGTTTCGATTGCACCGGCGCGCGTCACGATCGTAAAGGCTTCACCCGAGCCGCGTTCCGCCAGGTAGCGGGCGACGCAACGCACGCCGTTGCCGCACATCTCCGCTTCGCTGCCGTCGGCGTTGAAGATCCGCATCGCGGCGTCGCCGGATTCGCTGTCGAGCACCACGAGCAAACCGTCGGCGCCCATCCCGCTGCCCCGGTCGCAAATCTCGCGCGCCAGCCGTTCGTAGTTGTCGTAGTGGGGCGGCCGCTCGTCGAGGAGCACGAAATCGTTTTGCGTTCCGTTCATCTTGACGAACGTCGAGGGCCAGATGTCGCTCAGCGTGACGTTCACGGCATCTCCCGGGCGTCGGCCTCAAGGGCCGCACCGAAGACGAACGGGCCTGCCGGAGAGATGGTTGAGACGGCGTGCTTGTAGATCAAGTGCAGACGGTGCTCGTAGTCGAGAACGATCGTGAAGGCGTCGAAGCCTTTCACCGTTCCCTTCAGCTGAAACCCGTTTACGAGGTAAACGGTGACCGGAACCGCTTGCCGCTTTGCCTCGGCCAGGTACGAGTCTTGCAGCGCGGCGGAGCGCGTCTGAGGTTGCACTCCGTCTCGAGGGGACATGTTCGCGGCTTCAGGCCCATCCCGGTATTTCCCTCGCCAAGCGACTAAGCGTCTCGAGCGCATCGTGATGTGGAACGCTCCGCGTGCCCGGCTCGCCTCGAAACCACGTGCGCTGACGCTTTGAGTAGCGGCGGGTCGAGCGGATCAGATGCCGCCGAAGTTCTTCGGCACTTGAGTATCCGGCGAGATAGGCCAGCGCCTCGGGATACCCCACGGCGTCGGCAGCGACCGCATCGGCGCCGATACGCTCCGCCTCCTCGAGAAAGCCGCCGGCCAGCATCGCGTCGACCCGGGCCTCGATGCGTGCGTCGAGGATCTCTTGCTCGACTTCGAGGACGGCTTTGTGGAAGGTGGGGAAAGGCGTCTCGCGATCGGCCGCGACCGGCAGATCCTCCCGGAGGTTCGAGCCGAGCGCGATCTCGAGCGCGCGAACGACGCGGTAGCGGTCGCGCGGCACGATCGCTGTGGCTCGCTCGGGAGCGCGAACCGTCAGCCAGCCGTGCAGAAACTCCGGATCGTGAAGGCGCGCCTCGCGCGCCAACCGGTCGCGCAGCGCCGCGTCGAACACATCCGAAAGTTCGACGTCGCCGCTGAGCGCGCGAATGTAGAATCCGGTCCCGCCGGCGACGATCGCGCGCTTACCCCGCGCGTGGATCTCGTCGATGACGCGGCGGGCATCGTACGCGAAGCGCGCCGCGCTATAACGTTCGCGAGGATCCAGAAATTCGACCAGATGATGGCGCACGCGTGCGCGCTGCTCCTCGCTCGGGGCCGCCGTTCCGAGCGGCATGCCGCGATAGATCTGACGCGAGTCGGCGCCGACGATCTCCGCGTCGAAGCGTAGCGCCAACTCGAGCGCGAGCGCGCTCTTCCCGCTCCCGGTCGGGCCGCCCAGCACGAGAACTCCCGGCACTAGCACGCTAGCTGCGTTTGAACATGCGCGCGATCGCTTCGGGCTCGATGCGAACGATCGTGGGGCGGCCGTGCGGGCAGTGCATCGGATTCTCGCAGCGTCGAAGCCGCGCCAGCAGAGCCGACATCTCGCTCGGTTCGAGGGGATCGCCGGCCCGCACGACGGAGTGACATGCGAGCGAGGCCCAGACGCGTTCGCGCGCGCTCAGACCGCGCACCTCGTCACCCAGGTCTTCCAGGTAACCGCGCACGTCGAAGGCGCGCGCGGCGTAACCGGCCGGCGTCGCGCTCACGCGAAAGGTTCGCTCGCCGAAAGGCTCGGCCTCGAGTCCGGCTTCAGCCAGGTTCGGCAGCGAGGCTTCGAAACGCGCCGCGTCGTCCGCATCGAGTTCGATCGTGTACGGAATGAGCAGCGGTTCGCTGCGCGGCTCGGCGCCGCGTCGCGCGATCGTCTCGAACGCGACGCGTTCGTGCGCCGCGTGCTGATCGACTAACACCAGCGCGTCCCCGTCGGTCGCGAGGATGAACGTATCGTCGAGCTGCGCTAGGATCCGCAGCTCTTGCGGACGGGCGGGCTCGGCGGCCGCTTCCAGGTCGAAGGCCGGCGCGAGGCTTGCGCTTGCAGCCTCGGGAGCGCGCGCCGCAGCGCTTCCGTTCGGCGTACCCGGCGGCGCGAACGAGAGCGCCGCGTGGAGGCGCGAACTCGCGTCGCGCGTCAACGTCGCGGCGATGGAACGCCGGACGCTGTCGCCAATTTCGTTCGGGTAGCGCAAGCGCACGTCGCTCTTGGTCGGGTGAACGTTCGGGTCGACGCGATCGGCGGGCACGTCGAGAACGAGCACCCCGAACGGATGGCGGTGCGCGAGGGCGAAGGTCGCATATCCGCCCGACCATGCACCGGCCATCAGGTTCGAACGCAAGAGCCGGCCGTTGACGAAGAGGTGCTGCATGCGCCGGTCGGCGCGGTCGGCGCCTGGTTTGCTGACGAAACCGCGCAACGCCACGTGCGCGTCCGGTTGCGCCACGAGCGGCAGCAAATCGCGCGCCGCAGCGTAGCCGAAAACGTGCGCGAGCCGCTGCTCGAGCGAGTTTGCTTCGGGGAAAACCCAGACGCTGCGGCCGTCGTGGGTTAGCGCAAAGGCGACCTGCGGATACGCCAGCGCAAGCGTTGCGAGAAAGTTCGAGATGCGTGCGAACTCCGCCGCCGGCGTGCGGAGATATTCGCGGCGCGCCGGAACGTTCGCGAACAAGTCCCGGACCGTCACGCGCGTGCCCGGCGCCGCCGCGACCGGTTCCGGTGGTGCGATCGTCAGCTCGAAGGCGTCGGTCGCGTAGCCGACCTCGCCGGGGAGCGCGCGAGAAACGAGCCTCACCCGCGCGACCGCAGCGATGCTCGCCAGCCCTTCGCCCCGGAAACCGAGCGTGGCGATTTGCGTCAGGTCGGCGGCGCCGAACAACTTGCTCGTCGCGTGACGCGCGAATGCGAGCTCGAGTTCGTCCGGCGGAATGCCCGCGCCGTCGTCGACGACCTCGATCGCATCGAGACCGCCGCGCTCCGCCGTGACCGCGATGCGCAACGCGCCGGCATCCAGCGAGTTCTCGACGAGCTCCTTGACGACGGAGAGCGGACGTTCGACGACCTCGCCGGCGGCGATCTGTCCGACGGTCGTGCGATCGAGCAGCCGAATGGGCACGAAGCCCTATACGGCGATTGCCTGGTCCTCTCCGGCGTAGGCTCCGCGCGCGCGCGGCAAGCGAATCGTGAAGCGGCAGCCTTGGCCGGGGGCGGTATCGAGTTCGATCGTGCCGCCCGCACGCTCGACCGCGCGCTTGACGATCGCGAGTCCGAGCCCGTGCCCTTCGGTTTCGCCCCGGTTTTGACCGCGGTAGAAACGATCGAACACGTGCGGCCGGTCTTCGGGTGCGAGGCCCGGCCCGCGGTCCGAGACGAGCACGACGGCGTCCTCACCTTCGGGCCGGACATCGAGCCGAACCGGTCCGCCAGGCGCATATTTCAACGCGTTTTCGACCAGATTCGAGATCGCTTCGCGCAGCTCGTGCGAGCTTCCGTGGACGACGACCGGCTGCGCTTGCATTTCGATTCGCGCCTCGGGACGAAGCGCTTTGGCCGCAACGACGGTTTGTTCGGCAAGTTCGCTGAGGTCGACGTCCCCGAGATCCGGCGAGGCTTGCGGATTCTCGAGCCGCGCCAGCGCGATCAGCTTGTCGATCAGGGACTTCATCCGCCGGCTCTCGGTCAGCATCGTGTCGTAGATCTTGCTCGAAATTGCGGCCTCGTTCGCACTGCGCTTACGCAGGACGTCGATGAATCCCATGATGACCGTGAGCGGCGTGCGTAGTTCGTGGCTCGCGTCCGCGACGAATTGGCGCATGTGCACCTCGACGCGGCGGCGCTCTTCGAACGCGGCGTTGACTTGCGCCACCGCTCCGTTGTACGCAAGGACGAGTTCCCCGATTTCGTTGCGAGCGGCAGCGACGACCGGGCGTGGCGTGAAGTCACCGTCGGCGAAACGTTTGAGCGCCTCCGTCGTTTCGACGAGCGGACGCAAGGCTTGGCCCGCGATGATCCGTCCGAAGAACCACGCGGCCAGAATGACGAACGCGCCGATCGGCAGCATCGCGATCCAGGCTGCGTTCACCGTTGAGACGAGCATCCGCGGATCGGCAACGACGCGGATCACGCCGCCAGGCACGACGACGCTCTGCGGATCGATGTGCAAGAGCGAGTTCAAGCCGAATGGGAAGGGCGGAATGCGTTCGAAGATCGGATTGTGCGGCGGAGGACCCCCGAACGAGGGCGGCCCGTACGAGCCCGGTGCCGCGAACGAACCGGAGGCCTTATCGGTGTTCGGCGGCGCGAAGCGCAAAGGCGGCGGCCACTCGTGCGCGCGCGCGTCGCGCTGCGGCGATGCAGGGTCGTGCGGCGGTGCAAAAAACTGCGGTCCGTCGTCGTAGAAGCCGCCGCCCAAAAAATGTCGCGTCCGCCCGTCGGTCGCGAGGATCGCGACGCCGACGCCGGGCCGCACCAAATGCCGTACGATCTCGGGCGTCGCGGCAGCCAGCGTGCCGTAATGCGCTTCGGCCAGCCGCACTTCGTCCGGTGCGGCGCGCGCGACCGTCTCGACCGATTCGCGCGCTCCGATTCCGAAAACCGACAGCGCGAAGGCCGTCACCGCGACCGTCGCGACGACGACCAGCACGATCGCCGCGAACACGTAGGATGCAACCAAACGCGTGCGCAGCGTCCGGAACACGCTTTAAGCCTCGCGCAACGAGTAACCGGCTCCGCGATGCGTATGGATCAAGCGTTTGGGGAAACCTTGGTCGATCTTCGCGCGCAGGTACGAAATGTACGTTTCGACTGCGCCCGGACCGACGTAGCGCGCCGTTCCCCACACCTGATCGAGCAACTGGTCGCGGCTGAACACCCGCTGCGGACTGCGCAAGAGCGCGACCAGCAAATCGTATTCCCGTGCCGAAAGCGAGATGTTGCGAGTTCCGCGGCGGGCGGCCCGCGTCTCGAGGTTCACCTCGAGGTCGGCGTAGCGCAGGACCTGCGGCGCAGCGAGCTTCGGACGGCGCAGCGCGGTTTCGAGACGTGCCGCCAGCTCGGCCATTTGGAAAGGCTTGGCGACGTAGTCGTCGGCGCCGCTCGAGAGGCCGCTCACCTTATCTGCAACGTCACCTTTCGCGCTGAGCATGATAATTGGAGCTTCGGTTAACTTCCGGAACATCGGGAGCAGCGAAATGCCGTCGATCTTGGGCAGCATGACGTCGAGTACGATGGCGTCCGGACGCCATTCACGTGCGACCTGCAAGCCGACTTGGCCGTCGGGCGCCGAGCGGACTTCGTAGCCCTCGTCGCCGAGGCCGATCTCCAGCAGTTCGCGGATATTGCGTTCGTCGTCGACGACGAGGACGCGTGCGGCAGCTTGGCTCATCTTACTTCGATGCTACGGTCGCTTTCTGAGAGAACCCTGTGAACCGCGGTCGCTCGCTTGAAACTCTCATCGCATTCTCAGTAACGTCTCAGCCGCCACGAGCGATACTCTTGTATGTTGCAGGCAACGCCCGTTCGACCCGCCGGTGCGCCACGCGCCGCCACAGCCATCGACCTCATTGGAGACTTGGATAAAACCCTCGCCACCATGTTCGGCGAAACGCTGGACGGGATCGTCTCGCGCGGCGATTCGGACACGATCGTGAACCTCGGTAACGTCGCGGTGCTCCACGAAGAGGGTCTGGCCGCCGTGATCCGGCTGGTCGTGGAATACCGTCTGCGAGGTTTCCCGATCGCGGTACGCGCCGGCCAGCGTCGGATCCGCTCGCTGCTGAAAGCGGCCCGCATCCCGTGCGAGAGTGAGGCCGAGGGCACGCTCGGCCGCAACCGACAGGTCATGATCGCGCGCCATATGACCTAGCTCCCGCTTGAGTGCCGGAAGGGGCGGTTCGCACCTGTATCGCTATCTCGTCGTCGACGTCTTTACCGAGGTTCCGTTTTTCGGTAATCCACTTGCGGTTTTTCCCGATGCGCACGGTCTTTCCGACGACGCGATGCAAACGATCGCGCGCGAATTGAATCTTTCGGAAACGTCGTTCGTCTTCGCGCCGGCCGACGCGCGCAACGCGGCTCGCCTGCGCATCTTTACGCCGGGACGTGAGGTCGACTTCGCCGGTCATCCGACTATCGGTACCGCGTTCGCGCTCGTTTCGCTCGAGCGCGTGCCGGCTTCGGTAAACGAGTTCGTCCTCGAAGAGAACGTCGGACCGGTGCCGATACGGCTCGAGCGGCGCGCCGACCCGTTTCTCGCCTGGCTGCGTACGCCGCCGATTAGCTTCGGCGCGAAGTACGACCGCGCTCAAGCCGCGGCGATGCTCGGCCTGCCCGCGAGCGATCTGCTCGGCGATTTGCCGGTTCAGGAAGCGGGCGCGGGCAATCCCTTCATCTATGTTGCGCTGCGCGAGCGCGCGGCGGTCGATAAGGCCGAACTGGAGGTCGGCGCGCTGCTGCGCCTCGGACCCGACAGCGCCGCCGCCGGCGTCTTCGTTTTCGCGCCGGTCGAGGGCGGGGTCTACGCCCGCATGTTCGCTCCGCGCTCGGGAATCCGCGAAGACCCTGCAACCGGCAGCGCGACCGGGCCGCTCGGCGCGTATCTCGTGGAATACGGCTTACTCGAACGGCGCGACGGCCTTCGCTTCACGAATGAGCAAGGCACGAAGATGCAGCGCCGGAGTTTTATTCACGGCCGCTTGAACGTGGCCGGCGGCGTGCTCGAGAGCGTCGACGTCGGCGGTAGCGCCGTGCGCCTGATCGAAGGAACGCTCGAAACGATCGGACTTAGCCGCGCTCCGTGACGTGCCAAAGCAGCGTGACGCGCGACGGCGCGTTCGGATCCGGACCGGGTTGAAGCGAAACGTCCACCGAGCTAAAGCGGTGCATGCGGTTCAAGCGGCGCTGCGCGGTATCCAGAGCGCTCTGCGTGACGAGCTGACCGAGACGTAGGCCGAGTTTCTTTCGGATCAGGGCGTCGGCCGTGCGCACGTTTCCGTCGATAGCGATCGCGCCGATGCGCTGCGGCGCGATGCTATAGCGCACGTCGGCCATGCCGGTGGCGGGATCGACGCTTCGCACGTCGACGCCACCCGCGAACGAACCGACCGTCAAGTCGTGCCGGCCGAACAAGTCGCTCACACCCTCGAGATCGGCTTGCCGGAGATTGTCGGAATACACTTCGGCGCTGTGCGTCGCGAGCGCTTCGAGAAGCAGTGCGCGCGGCACGACCGGGTCGTAGTCGACGAACACGCGGCGCACCGTGAGTCCTTCACGAATGTCCAACGTCAACGCGCCGGTGGCGGGATCGAATCGCGCGGCCAGAACGTGCGTCGGCAGCTGGCCGCCGAAACCGTGCGAGTCGTAATAGCCGTCGATCTTACGAATGTCGGCGTTGAGCCGGGCCCGGTCGAACGGTTTGTCGACGTGCGTGTCCATGAGGCCGAGGAGCGTCGCCGAAGAAATGGTGAGGTTGCCGTCGAGTTCGATCGTCTCGACAATATGCCGCGCAGTATTCGCAGCGGCAAGTGCTGACGACCCGATTTGCGGCGCGACAAACGTGCCGGCGAAGGTTGCGGTTGCAAATGCAAAAAGGAGCCCGAGGGGCCGTTTTGCCGGAGTCATCGCGCTGATTCTCTCAAACCTTCCTCGGACGACGCTGGGAAGAATCCCAGTTGCGTTTCCTCACGCCGGTCCGGAGCTGAGAGTTTTGTCTGGAGCGGAGCCTGCGTCTCGAGCGTCGGCCGCTCGCCGATAACGTTCGCGATCTCGCGCGCGCGAGCGATGACGCCCGCGGGAAGGCCCGCCATTCGCGCGACTTCTATCCCGAACGAGCGCGAGGTGCTCCCAGGAAGCACGCGGTGTGAAAAGACCGGCGCGCCCGACTTCGCCGTGTTTCCCACAGCGGTCACGTGAAAGTTCGCGACCAGCGGCCAGCGTTCGGCCAGCGCGACGAGATCGTGGAAGTGCGTCGCGAACAACACCATCGGCGCGCGCGACTCGAGACCGAGCAAATACTCGCAGATCGCTTCCGCGATTGCCACGCCGTCGATCGTTCCCGTGCCGCGTCCGACCTCGTCGATCAGAAGCAGACTGCGCCGCGTGCAACGCCGCAAGATGTTCGACGCTTCGGCCATCTCAACGTAGAAGGTCGACTGACCCGAGGCGAGATCGTCGCCCGCGCCGATGCGCGTGAAGACGCTTTCCACGACTCCCAAGTGCATCGAACGTGCCGGGACGAACGAACCGAGCTGCGCGAGGATGACGAGCAGCGCAGCTTGTCGCAAGAACGTGGACTTGCCGCCCATGTTCGGGCCGGTCAAGAGCACGAAACGCGTGGCCGCTTCGGCGAGATGCAAGTCGTTCGGAACGAACGAGTCGCCGGCTAGCGCTTCCATGACCGGATGTCTGCCGTCGACGATGTCGAGCGTGCTCGTCTCGACGAAAACGGGACGCACGTAGCCGCGTTCGCCCGCGACTTGCGCGAGGCTCGCGGCAACGTCGAGTTCGGCCAACGCGTCGGCCGCGGCCAACAGGGCCTCGACGTTCTCCGCGACGGTCTCGAGCAAACTGGCGTAGAGCGCCTCTTCGAGGCGCAGCTGCCGGCTTTGCGCGCTCGCGATCGCGATCTCGAGCTCTTTGAGTTCCGGGATGACGTAACGCTCGCCGTTCGACAGGGTCTGCTTGCGAACGTAGTCCGGCGGAACGAGCGCCACGTTCGATTTACTGACCTCGATCCCGTATCCGAACGTGCTCGCGAATTTGACTTTGAGCGTCTTGATGCCGGTGCGCGTCCGTTCGCGTTCTTCGAGCGCGACGATTCGCTCGCGCGCTTCGCTCCGTTGGGTCAGACACTCTTCCACTTCGGGCGAAGCCCCGGGCAAAATCACGCCGCCGTCGGCGAGCGTCGCCGGCGGATCGGCGACCAGCGTCTTCTCGAGCAGGGCTAGCAGTTCGCGATGGTTGCCGATCCGTTCGCGAAACGCTGCCAGCGGCGGCGGCAACGCCCCGCAGAGCGGTTCGAGCAACTGCAGCGTGCGACGCAGCGAGCCGAGATCGCGCGGCCCGGCGCGCCGGAAACGCACTTTCTGCGCGATTCGCTCGAGATCGTACACGCCCGCCAAGAGTTCTTGCAGCTGAGCTCGCGCGGGGTAGTCGCGGGTGAGCGCATCGACGCGGTCGGCGCGGCGCGCGATCGCGGCGGCGTCGACGAGCGGCGCGAGAATCCAACGCGCCGAGCAGGCGCGAGCCCATCGCGGTGCGGCACCGGTCGAGCGTCGCCAGCAGCGTTGCCTTTGGATTCGCGCCTTGGGCCTTGATCAAGTCGAGGTGCCGGCGCGCGTTGGTGTCGAGTCCGAGGAAAGGTTCGCGCGCGGTAAAACTCGGGCTCGCGTAGCAGGCCGCTCGGGACGTCGAAGCCGACTCGCCGGACGAAAGCGGCGAGCGCGCCGAGCGAGCGCTCCATCGCCAACGACTCGTCGTCCGAGAAGCCCTCGACCGGACCGCGCTCGCGCGGTTCGACCGCGGCGAGCGGCGGCGCAGTCACGCGCACCGCCGGCAACGCGGCGACGACCGCCTTGCGAATCTCTTCGGGGACGTCGGCGACGATTTCGGCCGGACCTAGGCGTATCAGTTCGGCCAGAACCTCCTCGACCGCCCCGTCGCCGCTGAAAGCGGTCGCCAGCGCGCGCCCGGTCGAGATGTCCGCCGAGCGCCAGGCCGATCGCTTCGCCGCCGACCGTGAGCGCCGTGAGATAGTTGTTGCTGGCGCGCTCGAGCAGCGTCTCCTCGATCAACGTGCCCGGCGTGACGACGCGGACGACGTCCCGCCGGGTCAAGCGGTTGGGCACGGGGACTTCCATCTGTTCGGCCAGCGCGACGATACGCTGCTGCTGCACGAGCTTAGCGAGATAGCCGTCGAGCGCGTGATGCGGAACGCCGGCCATCGCGACGCGCTGTCCGCCGCCGGCTTCCTTTGAAGTCAACGCGATTTGGAGCGCTTGAGCGATCGTCGTCGCGTCGTCGCCGTAGGCCTCGTAGAAGTCGCCGACCCGCGCCAACAGGATCGCGTCCGGATGGCGCGCCTTCATGGCGAAGTACTGCTCGAGCATCGGCGAGTATCCGCTCACGGCGACGGGCGCTCCGGAACCGGCACTCCTAGTACACTAGCGTTGCGCGAGACCGATGAGATCGACCAGCGGACGAAAGGCGACCGGCTCGGCCGGTCCGTCGAAGCGCTCGGCCAGGCCGGTGAGCGTTCCGCGGCAGCCCCACACGTGCGCGCTCTCGATCCGGACGTCGAGCCACGGCCGCGCGACGATCTCCGCCGCCGTCAGCTCGCCGAGCGGCGCAACGACGGTCACGTTGTCGGTCGTCTTGCCCGAGATCTTGGATGGGTCTTTGCGCGACGGCCCGTGTGCAAGCGCGCGAACGACGCTGCCGACTTTGCGGTCGTGATAGGCTCGCACGCCGCGATTGACCGTCTGCATGAGCCGCTCGAGGCGGCCGCTCGCGACGCCGGGGTCGACCTGCTCCCACACAGCCGCCGGCGTTCCGCGGCGCGGCGAATAGATGAAGGAGTATGCCTGCGCGAAGCCGGCCCACTCGCAGAGCTCGAGCGTCGTTTCGAAGTCGTGGTCGCTCTCGCCGGGAAAGCCCACGATCAAGTCGGTCGTCAAGGCCCAGTCGGGGCAGTTCGCGCGGAAGAACCCGATCTTCTCGCGGTACTGCTCGACCGTGTACTTGCGATTCATCCGCCGCAATACCGGATTCGAACCGCTCTGCACCGGCAAGTGAAAGCGCGGATTGAGCTGGGGCACCTTCCCCATCGTGCGCGCGAGTTTCTCACCGAAATCTTTGGGATGCGACGTAACGAAGGTCAGCCGCTCGAGCAGGGGTTGCGCGGCAACGATCTCGAGCAGGTCCGCGAAGTCGGCACCGCTGGCGGCGTCGCGATACGAATTGACCGTCTGACCGACGAGCATGATCTCGCGCGCACCGTTGGCCAGCGCCGCGCGCACTTCGCTCAAGATGTCGGAGAGCGGACGGTGGTCGAAGCGCCCGCGCACGTGCGGGACGATGCAGAACGTGCAGTAATACGAGCAGCCGCGCTGGACGGTTACGAACGCGCGCAGATGCGAGAACGCGTCGGCGATGCAGTCGGCCTCGCCTCCCAGCGGTTGGCGCAAGGCGCGTTCTTCCGCTTGCGGTCCTTCGTCCGCGAAGCCGGCGCGCCAGGTTGCGAGCGTGTCGCTCAAACGGGTCAGTTCGCTCGTTCCGAAAATTGCGTCGACGTGCGGCGCGGTTTTCTTCATGCGGTCGCGATCTTGCTCGGCGAGGCAACCGCAGACGACCAGCTTCATTTCGGGATCGGCCAGCTTGAGCGCCTTGAAATGCGCCATCCGCCCGTAGGCGCGACGCTCCGCGTTGTCGCGTACGGTGCACGTGTTGAGCACCACCACGCTCGCCTCGCTCGCGTCGGCGACGATGGCGTAGCCCGCCGCGGCGGCCCGATCGGCGATCGACTGCGAATCCGCTTCGTTCATCTGGCAGCCGAACGTCTCGATGTAGATATTGGCCATCTACTTCGTCTTCGACGCGTCGGCCGTCAACTTTTCAAGCAACTCCAGCGGCAGGTAGATGCGTCCACCGATGGTCTGCGGCTTGCTGTCGAAGGTCAGGGTCGCGCCGTCGTAGCGCACGGTTGCGACATCCACGTGCGCGACCACCACGTGGCCGCCGTAGCGGACGACGATCTTCGTGCCCTCGAGCGCATACGAGCCGTACGGCAAATAGTCTTCGGCCGGTGCGACCACCGCCGAGCGGCCTTCACCCGCCGCGGGAGGCCGCAGGATCACCTCGGTCGTCGTATCGGGCCAAATGCGGAAGCTGCGTTGTACCTGCCCGTTCGCGCTGATCAGCGAGACGTGGTGGGGGCCGGGCAGCAGCGCGATCGGACGGCGTAAATCGCCGGAGAGCGGCGCGCCGTCGAGCGTTACCTTCATGCCGGTATCGACGCCGCGCAAACTCAAATCGCCTTCGTTCGGGCTGCGTCCCGGTACGCGCGGCTCCGCGACGAGGTCGGTGCTCGACATGAGGACCTTCTGCGGATCGACCTCGACGCCGAGCTCGCGCACCGTCCAACCCGTCTTCGTGATCGTCACCGTGTGGCGCCCGGGAGTCAGTCCGTCGACCATGACCGGCGAGCGCCCGACGTAGGTTCCGTCGAGCCAGATGTCCGCACCGGCCGGCAGCGTCGTGACGTAGACGCCGCCGGTCGACGTTTCCGCAGCGGCCGCGGCCGCCGCCGGAAGGCCGACGAGGAGTGCGCCCAGCAGCGCGAGGAGAGCGCGGAGCTTGACCATCTGTCCGAGGCAGCTTTCAGCGAGGCGCGGTTTCGCCCCCCCGCCCGCCGAATGAATGAGAAATGGCTCTCGAACTGCCCGCGCGCGTGCGCCCCGCGACCGTCGCGATCGTCGGACGTCCGAACGTCGGGAAGAGCGCGCTCTTCAACCGGCTCGTCGGCAAGCGCCTGGCGATCGTCGACGATGCGCCCGGAGTGACGCGCGACCGCCTCTACGCCCTGGCGGAGTGGCGCGGCCGCACGTTCAGCTTGGTCGACACCGCAGGCATCGACGTCGACGCTCCGCGCGACGAAGGCGACATCATACGCCGCACGCGCGAGCAAGCGGAGATCGCCGCGCGCGAAGCCGACGTCATCGTCTTCGTCGTCGACGCGTCGACGGGGCTCTCGCCGCTCGACGACGACGTCGTTTCGATCATGCGGCGCACGCGGCATCCCGTGCTCCTGGTCGCGAACAAGGCCGAGTCCGAGCGCGTACGCGCCTCGATTCCCGGCGAATTCGCGCGGCTCGGCTTCGGCGAACCGATCGTCGTTTCCGCGATTCACGGCGAGGGAACCGGCGATCTCCTCGATGCGATCGTGGAACGCTTGCCGCCCGAGCGCGAGATGCCGGAAGACGATACCGAATTGGCGCTCGCCATCGTGGGCCGCCCGAACGTCGGCAAGAGTTCGCTCCTCAACGCACTGCTCGGTGAAGAACGCTCAGTCGTCTCCGACGTCGCGGGAACGACCCGCGACGCGATCGACACGCTCTTCGAGTTTCACGAACATCAAATTCGGCTGATCGATACGGCCGGCGTGTGGCGCCGGACGCGCCATCACGGTTCGATCGAATACTATTCTTCGCTGCGCGCACTCAGTGCGATCGCGCGCTGCGACATCTCGATTCTGGTGATCGATTCGATGACGGGAGTGCTGGATCAAGACCGGCGCCTCGCCGGAATCGCGCTGGAGGAGCGCAAGGGTCTCGTTATCGTCGCCAACAAGTGGGACCTCGCACTCGCGCAAAGCGAGGAGTATCAGCAAGACGAGCTGATCGAAGCGATCCACGACGCGATGCCGTTCGCGGCGTTCGCTCCGGTGACGTTCCTTTCCGCGCTCACCAAACGGCGCCTTGGAAGCCTGATGCCGCTGGTCATGCGCGTCGCGCGCAACTTGGACCGGCGCATTCCGACATCGCACCTCAATACGCTCATACGCGACGCGATCTATACCCATCCCGCGCCGGCGAAGGGCGGTAAGCCGTTGCGCATCTACTACGCATCGCAGGTCGCATCGCATCCGCCGCTCTTCGTGTTCCACTGTAACGACGCCGAGCTCGTGACGAACTCTTACCAGCGCTTTCTCGAGAACACGATTCGCGCGAGCGAGGATTTCGAAGGCGTGCCGTTGCGCCTCGAGTTCCGCACGCGACGCGAGGCGGACATCACGTGAATGGATGGGGCGCCGTCTGGCTCGTTTGCGCGTTTTTCGTCGGCTCGATTCCGTTCGGCGTCATCGTCGCGGCGATATTCTATCGCAGCGACATCCGGCGCGAAGGCAGCGGCAACATCGGTGCGGCGAACGCGTTGCGCAGCTACGGCAAAACGGCCGGCATCGCCGTTCTCGCGCTCGACGCGCTCAAAGGTTTTTTCGCGACCTGGATAACCGCGCCGTTCGGCGGAGCGGGTCCGGAGGCCGTGGCCGGACTGTGCGCGACGCTCGGACACTGCTATTCGCCGTGGCTCGGCTTCAAGGGTGGCAAAGGCGTCGCGACGTGGCTCGGCGTCCTGCTCGCGCTGCAACCTTTGGCCGCACTCAGCTTCGCGATCGCGTGGCTCGCGATCGTCGTCCCTTCGCGCTACGCCTCACTCGGGTCGCTCGTCGCAACGGTGGTTTCGGGAGCGGTCCTGTGGTGGCTCGAAGGTCAAGCGCTCGTCATCGGTCTGGTCGTGCTGGCCGCGACGGCATTGATTTTCTGGAAGCATCGCGAGAACATCGCTCGCCTGCGCGCCGGACGCGAGAATAAGATCGCCTTCCGCCGCAGTGATTCTGTCGATGCGAGGACTCTGCCCGGATAGCACTAAAGACCGCCCACGATGATCTCTTCGAACGATTTTCGCAATGGCGTGACGATAGTGATCGAGGGCAATCTTTGGACTGTCGTCGAGTTCTTGCACGTCAAGCCCGGTAAGGGTTCGGCCTTCGTCCGGACCAGGCTCAAGAACGTCAAGACGGGCGCGACGGTCGAGCGCACCTTCCGCGCGGGCGAGAAGCTCGAGCGGGCGACGGTCGACAACCGCGAGATGCAGATGCTCTACAACGACGCCGACGGTTACCACTTCATGGACAACGAGTCGTTCGAGAACGTGACGTTGCAGCGCGATCTGATCGGCGATCCCGCCGACTTCCTCAAGGATGGAATGAAGATCGACGTACAGTTTCACGACGGCGTACCGATCGGCGTCGACTTACCTGCGCACGTCGAACTGCGCGTCGAGGAAACCGACCCGGGCTTCAAGGGCGACACCGCAACCGGCGCGAGCAAACCGGCCAAACTCGAGACCGGTGCGAGCGTGCAGGTTCCGCTCTTCGTCAATCCCGGCGACGTCATCCGCATCGACACGCGCGATCGGCGCTACATCGGCCGCGTGAGTTGAACCCGCTCCTGGTCGCCGAGCTGGCGGCCATCGGAGCGGTCGCAGGCGTCATCGGGTCTCTGCTGGGGCTCGGCGGGGCGTTCATCGTCATCCCGATCTTGCGACTCATCTTCGGGTTGCCGCCCGCGGAAACATCGGCCGTCTCGCTCGTTCTGGTCGTCGCCAACAGCCTCAGCGGTTCGATCGGATATCTTCGTAACGGGCGTGCCGACCTGCGGCTCGCACTGGTGGTCGCGATAACCGGAATTCCGGCGAGCGTTCTCGGCGCGTATCTCGTCGGGAAAGCGAGCCTTGCCGCCTTCGACTACCTCTACGGTGGGATGCTGGTCTACTTCTTCTTCGACATCATGTGGCGCCGCAAGCGGCCGCCCGCGACCGGTCCGGTCAACGCTCCCGACGCAAAAGAGCGAACGCTGGTCGACGCCGATGGAATCCGCTATACGTACGCTACCAGCGTCTCGCTCTCGCTCGCATGCGGGGTCGTCATGGGACTCGTCGCGAGTTTCTTCGGCGTCGGCGGGGGCGTCATCTTCGTCATCTTCTTCATCGCGCTGCTGCGCATGCCCGCGGCGATCGTGACGGCGACCTCGACGCTCGCGATCGTGCTGACCTCTCCGGCGGGCGTCCTTTGGCACGTCGTCAACGGAAACGTCGATTGGTCGTACGCGCTGCCGCTGGCGGCCGGCGGGCTCATCGGTGGCCAGTTCGGTCCGCGCCTGGCGCTCCGCTTGACCTCACCGCAATTGCTGACGGTGCTCGCCTACGCGATGCTCCTCGCCGCCGGAACTCTGGTTCTTAAACACATCCTCGGGTTCTAAGAGTCAGTCACCGGTCGGAACCCGCTCAATCCTTCCCAGAAACGTCGCGGCCGTTCCCGGGTATCGCGAGGCCCTAAAGCTATCCGGGACGCCCCCCTGCCGCACATCAGCGTGCCTGTTTGGAGTGACATCTATTCCTCTAAAAGCGCCTTCCTCCAAAGTTTCGTAAGGTCGGGCTCGGCGCCTTGGTTAGCGGCGACTTGAACTTGTCTTGCAAATTCCTCGTCGGGCAGTTTTCGCAGACGTATAAGCTCCTCAACAACGAATTGCGCGCAACATGAGAGGGCAGCACGATCGTCACTCGGATGGCGCTCCGACCAAATCCGCCGAAACGTTTGTGTCAGCGCCGCATCAGCGGAATCTCCGTCAGGCATCCGCTCCATCTCGATTGTAAATTGCTCCATTCCGGTGTCGTAATGGTTCAATAAGTAAAGCTCGAGAAGTCGTCGGCATGCGTCGAACGAAGCTTCACGTTCGGGCCCATTGCCTAACTTCGACATCTAAGGACCTGGAACAATTCGGGGAACCGCATTTATACCTCCATTTGTAATCACGCCGTTTCGTGTCCACGCCCAGGCCTGTGTCCCGTTTTGTAGTGTTTGTTGGAACTTCTGCAGTATAGCACCATCCTTAAGGATTCTTGTGCCCGCCGAACCGGGGATAAGATTCGCCGGATCCGCAGCAGTGCGCTGAATAAGGGCTCGATTAAGTGGACTATCGATTACATGATTTGTAGCATTGCGAAACATGTGCGCAGCGTCCGCTTCCGAAATTTGAGGCGCGTTGTCGGGCACTTTGACAGCAGCTCGAATGACGGCCGCGAGCCGGGATACGTAGCTTTGAATGCCCTTTTCCGCTAGCGCTTCGCCCAGTGCCGTGGCCGGCGCGATGGGGGCCACCTGTTGCCCCGCTTCAAACGGATCAAAACCTGACGGATCGGCATACTTTACCGGATTGTTTCGGTTCCAAACGTAGGGGCTCTGTGACATCGGATCATCGACCTCACCCTTGTACGCATCTGGCGACGTCCACTGGCTCGTGCCGGGATTGAATGTGCGCGTCCCCTGGAAAACCAATGAAACCGCGCTGGACAAACCCAGCAGGGCGGATTGCCACGATATTCCGTCCGCGTTGACATACGCTAAGCCAGCTGGTTCGTAGTAGATCTGCGTACCGGAGTAGTTAACGCATGTCGCCAATGGGATTCCATCTGCCGGAAACAGTGCGCTTGGGCATAAGCCCGTCGTCAACGTCGCGTTCCGAACCGCAACCATTGAACTCGCCGAGTCTCTGTCGATGACATTTCCGCACTGCGCCTCTTGCTCAACAAACGCGCACACCTGCGTCGAATAAGCGCCCCCGCCGCCGAATATTAGCTGCTGATACGAGGCAAAGAGTGCGACGTCGCCATCCCAGTGAAGCATCGTCGGCGTAGGACCCGATATCGGGGCACGTGAGAGCTGCTCTGGATGGCCATTTAAGCCCCAAACGAATGAATCAGTCCCACCGGCTCCCCCGTCATATCCTGTAAATGCAAACGTGCTGTACATCCTTGTCTGCACATGATCTTCATTGTCGTAGGACGCTGAGAACGTCCCGGTGCTCGTTTCGTTCTTACATGGTTCTTTAAGCGGCGGTGAAATCAGGGCCGGGAAGAATATTGACAGCGACCGGCCGGCCGAACTCTCTCTTCCAGCGGCATCGAAGGCGTAACCATCCGAGAACGTGCTCCCACCTTTCGTGGCAAGTGGGTTCGTAACGCAATTCGTAACGGCCCCTCCCTCGGTGCCGCTGCTTCGCGTCATACGGCTATTATTGAAATCAACGGTGTTTGTTGTGACACTACCAGTTCCGCCGGCGCCAGAACTTCCCACTTTGATCAAGACACCAAACGCGTAGTTGCGAAGATTGTAAAGGGGGTTGTACCCTGTAAGTTCATTGATTGGAGTTGACCCGGTTACGTGGACACTTTCCACCTTACGGAGAAAGAGTCCACCATGGCAAAGGTCCGCACGTATCCGCCGGAGTTTCGGCGTAAGGTCCTGGAGTTAGTCCGCTCCGGTCGGAGCCTGAGTTCGATCTCCAACGAGTTTCATGTCGCCCGGCAGACCATAGTGAACTGGCAAAAGCAAGACGATCTCGATTCCGGCCGCCGCACAGACGGTCTGACGACCGAGGTGAGCGCGGAGATGACCAAGCTTCGTCGCAAGGTGCGCGAGCTTGAAATGGAACGCGACATCTTAAAAAAAGCCGCGGCCTGGTTCGCTCGGGAGACAAATGCGATTCCGAACAAGTCTTCGGATTCGTGAAAGCGTACCAGGCCGAATATCCTATCGCTATGATGTGCCGGGTTCTCGGGGTCTCGCCCAGTGGCTACTACGCTTGGCGCCTGCGGGCTCCGTCGAAGCGCCGGCAATCCGATCTCTTGCTCGGCGACAAGATTGAGGCATTCTATCGGGAGTCGGATTCCATTTACGGTCGGCCGCGCATTCATGCCGATCTGCGCGAGGCCGGGATCTCCGTCTCCGGCAAGCGCGTAGCCCGACTGATGCGCGAACGCAATATTCACGGTATTTCGCGCCGCAAATGGACGACAACGACGATCCGAAATCCGGACGCGCGCCCTGCTCCTGATTTGGTCGACCGCAAGTTCGTCGCAGATAGTCCAAACAAGTTGTGGGTCGCCGACATCACCTACGTCCCGACATGGGCCGGTTTTCTATATCTTGCCATCGTTCTCGACGTGTTCAGTCGACGCGTTGTCGGTTGGGCAATGGCTAATCACCTGCGCACCGAGCTCGTCCTTGACGCGCTCGATATGGCGATCTATCGGCGGCAGCCCTCCAACGTTGTCCATCATTCCGATCAGGGAACCCAATACACCTCAATTGCTTTCAGTCAGCGCTGCCGCGAGGCCGGCATTCAACCATCGATGGGATCGGTAGGAGATTGCTACGACAACGCGATGTGCGAAAGCTTCAATGCGACGCTGGAATGCGAGTTGCTCCAACGCCGCAGCTTCAAGAGCCAGCGCGAGGCTTCGATCGCCGTATTCGAATTCATCGAAGGCTGGTACAACCCCAAACGTCGGCACTCTGCGCTCGGCTATCTCTCACCCAGCAACTACGAGCGGCGGATGAGCGAAGCTGCCTAATGTCCAATTCCCAACTATCCACGGAACCGGGTCAACTCCAGTACACCGGGTACCCCGATTAGTGGACGAACGATCAGTTGTCGGATCGAGGACGGATTATTATCTCTAGGCGATACTCCAATGGCATGAGGTATTTTCGGCCAAAGGGATTGTGGAAGAGCGCGGGTCACCGGGACTGAAACGATCGGTACCTTTCCGGATGCGTCGCGTGGGGCACCCGCGCTCGCCGGAAGCCACGAGACGAACATCGTCGTCGCAAGGACCCACGTTAACCGTTTGCGCAATACGAATACACGACCACTCATGAAGCAGCCCCTCCGAAAGCAAGACGACCGCGCAGCCAGTAAAAGGAAACAACCTCCACCGACTACGTTGTTGAACAGTAGTCCTGATGGAACAATGAACAATAGGCGAACGGCTCAGTGAAGTGGGATGTGCGTGAGATCACCGGAGAAAAACGGCGCCGGGCCGCACGCGGCTCATCTAGCCATCAGGAGCTGGCCGCGGCGATAATTTGAGACTGAGAGTTTCTCTCAAACAGGCGGCAATCAAACGGAAAGCTTCGGAGGTTAAGCTTGCGCTATGAAGACCTGCACGTTACTGCTAGAGGAGGACATCGCCGGATCCATCAAAGCGCCTCCTCAATAGGATCGAATGAGTGCGCATTCTTCGAAGTGCGATCTGCTTCCGCAGCACTACGACGCGCGATTCTGCCCTCCGAAATCTCCGTGCCAGGCTGCTGAGAGAAGGGGGCCGCGCGTTGCCGAATCATTCGCTCCGCCCGCCCTGACGCAAGTTGGCACCTGACCGAGTGTCCCTTCGACGCTACCGGCGCCGGAGCGTAAGGAGCACTTCTTCGATCGTCGCGGCGCGGGCGTGCGCATACCCGGCGTCGTGGCCGGTGACCTCAAAACCGCACTTCTGGAGCACGCGAAGCGAGGCAAGGTTGTCTTTCGCCGCGCGAGCGTAGAGCGGACGTTCCTCAACGAGTAGCAAGAAGGCGGCGAGCGCCCTGCTTGCGAGACCGCGGCCCCAGAACTCGCGCCCGAGCCAATAGGTCACTTCGCGTTCGCTCGGAGGACCAAAGGCTGCCACATGGCCGGCGATGCGTCCGTCCGCCACGATCGTCTTCATGACGATGCTGCGATCGGCGCGGTTCTTCGACCAGTGGGCTTCGAAGGCGGAACGGTCGGTCGGATCCTTCGCGGTGAAGGCGGCCATTGCGACGCCCTCGGGTTCGCGTTGCTGCTCGAAGAAAATAGGAAGATCCGCGTCGACGACGTCGCGCAGTTTAAGGTCGTGCCGCCGGCCAAGACGAATTTTGTGCATAGTGACCTGAGACCCGGGATTATCCCACGAAGACGGGCGATGGCTGCGATTTTGATGAGATCACGGACAAACTCCTCGGGAGTTCGACGCCGCAGCCAACAGCGTATCGATCCTATAATCCTTTGACGGCCGACGACCTTGACTGAGGCGCCGATAAGGTTGCTGGCTTAAGCGCGATCATGAAGAGGAAACTCTTTGGTTGAGCTATTCCCGCGACCTGAGGGCATTCGCGTTGCTGATAACTGAGAGGGTTGGATAGTTTGAAAGCGCCAAGGGTTGGCGAACGTCGCCCGCGCGTAGCGCCCAAACCAAGCCATAGGATTCAGTCACCCGTCGGAACTATGCCGATCCGCTCCACCATCACGACAACCGACGTTTCGGGTGAGCGCGGGCGGTGCATCGTGCCCTTTGGGACGTTGAAGCCTTGGTTCTTCCGGAGCAGCACCGGCTCGCGGCCCTCTGCGTCCATGTAAAGCTCTCCATCGAGGACGAGAAAGAACTCGTCCTGGTCGTCGTGCTTATGCCAAGGAAACTCGCCTTTGAAGATCCCAAGACGAACGACCGCATCATTCACCGTCGTCAGCGTTTGATTGAACCAAGGTTCGTGAGTCGCGACCTCATGGGGAATATCGATGACGGTCAATTTTCCGTATTTCTCGTCCTCGCAATTGGTAAATCCGATGGCCTGTAATTCGCTCACAAAGACTCCCTCAGTTGCTGCGGGTCCCGCTCAATCGTTCCCAGAAGCGGCGCGGCCGTTCCTGGGCAGCTCGAACCTGTTCCTCGACTTCGCGCGTTTCGACGATCTCGAACACGCGTAGCTTGTAACGCGGATCGTACCGGCGGCGGCTGCAACGGCCGCACGAGACGTTGCCGGGCGGGCGCCGCTTGCGCAAGAGTTCGGTTTGGCAGGCGTCGCAGCGTAAGATGAAGCGCCGCGTGCTCTCTTTGCGCGGTGCGGCGGATCCCATGTCGTGGTAGATCGAGCTCAAGCCCAGCTCGCGCATCTTGCGCTTGAAAGCCGCACTATGGCCCGGGTCCTTCCCGCGCGCGTAGAGCCACCCGTGAATCATCTCGTGCAGGAGCGTCTCGCGCAGCCCGTCCGGATTCTTTTCGAAGTGCTTCGCCGAGAGCTCGATCAGCGGCGGCTTGTAGGTTATCCGGCCCGCCATGTTCGAGAACCGAGCGTTGTACGCGATCCGGTGCGCCGGAATTTCGCCGCCGAAATGCTGGTTGTTGAGCTGGGCGAACAGGAGCTGAAGTTCGGATTCGGGGAGCAGCACGCTTTCGAGGCTTTGTACGCGCCCACGAGAACATCCCTGCTCGTGACTCGCGGACCTTCACGCGGCCTTCCGCCGCGCATGTACATCCCGATCCTGGTCGTGACGATGCTCGTCTTCGGCGGGATCCTCACGTACTTCTTACGGATCGGCTTGAGCACGACCGGCTCGGCGTTCGGACCGGGCGTCGCGCAGCAAGGCGACTCGAACATTCAAGCAACCCCCGTGCCCGGCGAAGTCGTCGTCCCGCAAAGCGGCGGCGCGCCCGGGAATTCGGTCGGCGGCGGTTCGCCGCCCATGGCAGCCGCCGGGGCCCCTCCCGCGCCGGTCCAGCGCTTGCTTACCGAGCTGAAGGGACGCGTCGCGCGCAACCCGCACGACGTTTCGGCGTTGGCCGGGCTCGCTTCGTTGTACTTCGACGCAGGCAAATTCGATCGGGCTCTTCCTTACTATAAGAGCGCGCTCGCGCTCGACCCGGCCAACCCCGAACTCCGGACCGACTACGCGAGCGCCCTGCACGGTGCGAACCAAGACCCAGTGGCGCTCGCGCAACTCGAGATCGTACTGAACGCAAAGCCCGACTTTGCGCCCGCGCTTTTGGACGAGGGCATCGTCGCGAGCGCAGATCGGACGGCGCTCCGAAGCCGTCGAGGCTTATCAGAAATTCTTGAGGGTCGCACCAAACGACCCGCACGCCGACGATGCTCGCGACGCCTTGAAGCACCTCGGAGCTTGAGGTGAACCTCTACATCTCGGCCGACATGGAAGGCACGGCGGCGGTGGCTTCGTGGACGCAAGTCGATCCGAAGAACGCCGCCGAATATCCGGAGTACCGGCGCTACATGTCACTCGAGGTCCGCGCCGCCATCGACGGCGCGCGCGAGGCCGGCGTAACGGGCGTGCTGATCAACGATTCGCATTCGGCGATGCGCAACGTGATGTGGGACGAACTCCCCGACGACGTGCGCATGATCTACGGCAACCGCAAACCCTTCTCGATGGCCGAAGGCATCGGTTCGCAGTTCAGCGCCGGCTTCTTCACCGGGTACCACGCCGGCATCGGCACGCGCGACGGGACGCTCGACCACACCTACTCGCCCGACACGATCTATAACGTGCGCATCAACGGAACGCGCTGCAACGAGGCCCTGCTCAATGCGGCGATGCTTGGCGTGCACGGAGTGCCGGTCGTTCTGATTTCGGGCGACCGCGCGGTCGTGGAAGAGACGGTTGCGGCGTTGCCCTGGGTTACCGGCGTCATCGTCAAGGAATCGATCGGACGCTATTCGGTGAACTCGCTCTCGCCGGGGCTCGCGCAGCAGCGGATTCGCGAAGGCGCACGCAACGCTATCGAACACATCGCGCGAGCCAAGCCTTTCGTCTTCGAACCGCCGATAGCCCTCGAGATCGATTTCGCCGGGACGCAGAACGCGGACTTCGCCGAACTGATTCCCGGCTTCGATCGTATCGGCGGACGCACGACCCGTTTCGTGCACGACGACTACCGCGTCGTCTTCCGGGCATTCATGGCTGCGATGCGTCTTGGCGGCGGCGCGACCACCCCCGTCTAGCGTGCCGACGGTCGCGTTTCAGGGTGAGCCGGGGGCTTTCAGCGACGACGCCGCGCGGCAGCTCGTCGCCGGCGCCGCAACGCGCGGTTACGGCACGTTCGACGGCGCCGCGCGCGCCGCGCAAACCGGTGAGACGGATTTCGCGTTGCTGCCGGTCGAGAACTCGATCTCGGGCGCGGTGCCGCGCGTGTACGATTTGCTTTGGGACGATGCACGGCTGCAGATCGTCGACGAGATCGTGTACCGCGTCGTGCAGAACTTGATCGGTTTGCCCCATGCGACCATCGACGGCCTACGTGAGGTTCGCTCGCACCCTGTCGCGCTCGAACAGTGCCGTGCGTTTCTGGCCGAGCATCCGAAGATGCGCCCCGTGATCGTCGCAGACACCGCCGGCGCCGTGCGGGAGATCACCGAACTCAAGGATCCCGGCGTCGGCGCGATCGCGTCACAGCTTGCCGCGGAGCGCTACGGTGCCGTCGTGCTGGCCGAGGCGGTCCAGGACGTGCCGAACAATTTCACCCGGTTCTTCCTTTTAAAGCGCGATGCCGAACCTGTCGCCGCCCCGACGCGTGCTTGCGTCGCACTGTCGCTCGCGCATCGGCCCGGTTCGCTGCGCGACGCGCTCTCGACGTTCGCCGACGCCGATCTCAACCTGCGCACGCTCGTCTCGCGCCCCTCACCCGACGAACCGTTCACCTACCGCTTCTACTGCGAAGTCGAGCCGATCGAACGCGAAGCGCTAACCCGAGTCCTCGACCACATCGACGGCTCGGTGCACGTCCTCGGAATTTACTGACGCGGCCTAGTACGCCCGTACCGTCACAGACCAGCCCTGTTTCAGTATAGTGAGACAACCGGACTTAATTACTAGGGCGGGAAAGGTTTCACGATGCAATCCAAGGGCACGATTTCGGATCCCGAGGTACCAGCCAAGGCTTCGCGCCGCCGATTCTCCGCAGCTGATAAGGCGCGGATTCTCGAAGAGTATGAGCAAGCGTCCTCCGTGGGGCGAGCGGCACTTTGCCGCCGCGAACGGATTTATTCATCGCATATCGCTGGTTGGCGAAAGCAGCTCGCTGGTGGCGCGCCGCTGGAGGCGAAACGCGGTCGTAAGCCCGATCCCAACGCTGTTGAGAACACGCGGCTGCGCAAAGAAAACGAGCGTCTGCAGCTACGCTTAGCTAAAGCGGAACGGATTATCGCTGTCCAGGGAAAAGCCTACGCGCTCTTGCGTGCTGGAGTCGGCGAGAGCGCGGATCAGATGGACTTGCCGCCGTGGAACAAGTCGTAGTGAATCTTGCCGTTGAGGTTGGCGAACGCCAAGCGTGCGAGCAGATGGGGCATTCCCGCGCGAGCTTTCGACGACGTCACCAACTCGTGCCGCGCTCTTCTCGACAGCAGCGGCGTTATCAAGAACGGCTGGTCGAGCGCACTGAACGACGCGAGAAACGCGCCCGGCGCGGATCATCGTTAGCTCTGGACACCCGAGAGAACGAAGCAGTCTTGGACGCGGTTCACCAGCATCGATTCATCGATCGCAGCGTGCCCTATATTTACGCAACGCTCTTGGACGAAGGCGTCTATCATTGCTCGCTGTCCACGATGTATCGGGTTCTTCACCGCTCCGGGGAAGTCGGCGAGCGACGCGATCAAGCCACGCGTCCTGCGCACGTGAAGCCGGAATTGTGCGCAACCGCGCCGCGCGAGGTTTTTGCCTGGGATATCACCAAATTGCATGGTCCGCAGAAGTGGACGTATTTTTACCTCTACGTCATCGTCGACATCTATAGTCGCTACGTCGTCGGCTGGATGGTCGCCGATCGTGAGAGCTCCGCGTTGGCACGCATGTTGCTCTCCGAAACGATCAAGAAAGAATGCGTAGATCCCAAGAAGCTCACCGTACATGCAGATCGCGGTAGCTCGATGACTTCGAAACCAGTCGCGTTCTTGCTCGCCGATCTCGGTGTAACCAAGAGCCATTCCCGCCCGCATGTTTCCGATGACAACCCGCACATCGAATCGTTCTTCAAAACTGCCAAGTACCAGCCGGAATTTCCCGCGACGTTTTCCAATATCGCAGAGGCACGAGCGTTCTGCCGCGCGTTCGTCGAATGGTATAACACGCAACATCGCCACAGCGCGCTCGCGCTTCTCGCTCCAGCTGACGTTCACTTCGGCCGCGCCGGCGCTCTCTTGGAGCGGCGGCAAGGCATTCTCGACGCTGCCTACACCGCGCATCCTGAGCGCTTCGTACGCGGCAAACCAAAAGCCGGCCAGCTACCCGTTGCATCGTATATCAATCGACCTGCCGAAATCGTCGACCAGGTCGCTTAACACACTAAACTCAACACTTACGTGGACTCAAGCGTACTGAAAATTTCCGCAGCGTCGACTGGCAACAGTAAGCACTCGCATGAGTACAATATGGCTACCTTCGGCACTAAGCTTTGTTCGATCCAAGTCGTAGGGGCTCGGTGAGCGATTCACTACCGATCTAACAAGCGCGTGCGCCTTCGATAAACGTTAAGACATGAGATGGTGGTCAGGCGTCGTAATCCTCCTAAATGTCGGTGCGCACTTGGCCTTCCCGACCCACGCTGTTCACGTTGTTCTTGGGTGCATTGTGGCTAATCGGACGGCTCATTGACTCGTTCGACCGAGCGCACACTGTCGACGTATGGCTTGCGGCGAACAAGGACAACCTATACGGCCACCTTGGGGCGCAAGCGTTAGACAACGCTTGGGTCTTTCTTCTGCTCGGGCTTGTGTTGAGGTGGCACGATAATGAGGAGAGGCGGGATTTGAAGACCGAATCGACGGTGGAAGCGAAGAAACAAGTTACTCGAAGTCGTCGTTGGCAATCGATGCAGTGGCCAGCTCCCGAACAGTTTCCCGGCCGCACTCGGTTGGCCGTCCCGGAGGGTCAGGCTGTGCAAGTCTTCGAGGTCGCTCCAGGCAACTTTCAGGAGATTTCATGGGCTGGTGTGAGCATGCGCATAACTTACACCGGACAGTTTCGCAACGACGACAGCGCACTCGCAGTGCAGCTAAGGATTGAAGCGACGCGCGGTATGCTCGGCCCCTTAATAGTCAGCTGCGGCCCAGATGTCGTTTCAGGGCAAGACAATCTGTTCGTTGTCCCTGTCCAGCCCGTTCCTCTGTTAGGTGCGAACAGTGGGCCGGCGATGACAGAGAGTCAACGGATGGTCTATCATGTCGAGATGCGTCCCGACAACCAGTCATTCTTAGTCTTTGCACTCTACGGCGAGCATGTGAATAGCCAGAATGGCTTAGTCCGCCTTGTCGGCTTGTTCGCTTCGCGCTAGGGCCAGCAACATCGGCCCGGACCTTTCAGCACGCTTACGTAATGTCGATCGGTGACCTGCGATCGGGGCTGCGCGGCGGGGGGACCGGACGTTTTAGGGCCCTTATGTAGTATCGATGTGGCTGAGTCATCGAGCCGCGATTGGGGCTGCGCGGTGGGGGGACCGGAAGTTTGCGCGTCGTTATGTAGTATCCCGCCCAGAAACCAAGGGTTCTCATCAGACACTGCGGAAATTTTCAGTACGCTTGAGTCCACGTAAGTGTTGAGTTTAGTGTGTTAAGCGACCTGGTCGACGATTTCGGCAGGTCGATTGATATACGATGCAACGGGTAGCTGGCCGGCTTTTGGTTTGCCGCGTACGAAGCGCTCAGGATGCGCGGTGTAGGCAGCGTCGAGAATGCCTTGCCGCCGCTCCAAGAGAGCGCCGGCGCGGCCGAAGTGAACGTCAGCTGGAGCGAGAAGCGCGAGCGCGCTGTGGCGATGTTGCGTGTTATACCATTCGACGAACGCGCGGCAGAACGCTCGTGCCTCTGCGATATTGGAAAACGTCGCGGGAAATTCCGGCTGGTACTTGGCAGTTTTGAAGAACGATTCGATGTGCGGGTTGTCATCGGAAACATGCGGGCGGGAATGGCTCTTGGTTACACCGAGATCGGCGAGCAAGAACGCGACTGGTTTCGAAGTCATCGAGCTACCGCGATCTGCATGTACGGTGAGCTTCTTGGGATCTACGCATTCTTTCTTGATCGTTTCGGAGAGCAACATGCGTGCCAACGCGGAGCTCTCACGATCGGCGACCATCCAGCCGACGACGTAGCGACTATAGATGTCGACGATGACGTAGAGGTAAAAATACGTCCACTTCTGCGGACCATGCAATTTGGTGATATCCCAGGCAAAAACCTCGCGCGGCGCGGTTGCGCACAATTCCGGCTTCACGTGCGCAGGACGCGTGGCTTGATCGCGTCGCTCGCCGACTTCCCCGGAGCGGTGAAGAACCCGATACATCGTGGACAGCGAGCAATGATAGACGCCTTCGTCCAAGAGCGTTGCGTAAATATAGGGCACGCTGCGATCGATGAATCGATGCTGGTGAACCGCGTCCAAGACTGCTTCGTTCTCTCGGGTGTCCAGAGCTAACGATGATCCGCGCCGGGCGCGTTTCTCGCGTCGTTCAGTGCGCTCGACCAGCCGTTCTTGATAACGCCGCTGCTGTCGAGAAGAGCGCGGCACGAGTTGGTGACGTCGTCGAAAGCTCGCGCGGGAATGCCCCATCTGCTCGCACGCTTGGCGTTCGCCAACCTCAACGGCAAGATTCACTACGACTTGTTCCACGGCGGCAAGTCCATCTGATCCGCGCTCTCGCCGACTACAGCACGCAAGAGCGCGTAGGCTTTTCCCTGGACAGCGATAATCCGTTCCGCTTTAGCTAAGCGTAGCTGCAGACGCTCGTTTTCTTTGCGCAGCCGCGTGTTCTCAACAGCGTTGGGATCGGGCTTACGACCGCGTTTCGCCTCCAGCGGCGCGCCACCAGCGAGCTGCTTTCGCCAACCAGCGATATGCGATGAATAAATCCGTTCGCGGCGGCAAAGGGTAGTGCGACCCATTTCTGGTACGATGAGTTAAGCTGGAGCAAGGGTGTCGTCGGTTTCTTGGAGCTGCTCGAATTCGGCCGGCGGCCGGTAACCGAGGGCTGAGTGCAAACGGCGGTCATTGTAGCGATGAATGAAGCGCACGATCGAACGCGAGGCTTCGTCGAAATCGGCGTAATCGCGTAGATAGACTTCCTCGCTCTTGATCGTACGTATGAACCGTTCCATCTTCGGATTGTCCGACGGAGTCGCGGGTCGGCTCACGCCCCGATTTTCTGAATTAACTGACCGTTCAGTTTCCGTCAGGTAAAACCGGAACAAACGTATCATATCTTTCGCCCGAAATAGACTCCGAGAATTGCAAGAAAATCGGGGCACCATCTCCATCGCGCCCGCACGTGGTTTAGCGCGGCCAATAGCCGCTTGCCGGAGTACGCTCCCGTGCAGGGCCATCTGGCCGAAGTCGAGGCTGCCCTCGGAGAGCCCGACTCGGCAATCGCGCGGCTTGCGCCATTGACGATCTTCTCCGACGATCCCGATTACGCGGCTCAGCTCGCGCGCATTCTGAACGACATTGGCCGTGGGGCGGAGGCGCGCATATATCGCGACCAAGCGGCGGCGCGCTATGACGAACTGATCGCGCAGCATATCGAGGCTGTCGCCGATCATGCGGCCGAATTCTGGCTGGACGTAGGTGGCGACCAACGTCGGGCGCAGTCGCTGGCTTTGCAGAATCTACGAATCCGCCAGACGCCGAGGGCCCGCGAACTCCTTGCGCGTGCGACTGGGCAGGAGAGCGAAAACTGATTGATGTTCGGTGCTCCTCTACGTCCGCTCAGCTTCGCCGGCTAGAGTTTTGCGCTGGTGGATCACGAGTTGGTTTCCCTCGGAATCCTCACCGATTGCCATGAAACACATGGGGTTATCCATGGGGTCGCCGATCGTTACGCCGCGGGAGCGCAGCTCGGCGACCGCCTCGCGCGCGTCCGCGACGGCGAACATGATTCCGTTTCCGCGCTCCCAAGGCCAGTTCGTCTCGGCGGGGTTCCAGAGCTCGAACGCCGAGCCGTCGGGGAGTTCGAACTCGGCTGCGTTCTCACCGATCGTCGCCAGCGGCAATTGCAGCACGTCGCGGTAAAACGCGATCGCACGCGCGAGATCTTTGACCATATACGTGTGAACGTCGATACCTGTTATGTTCATGAGGCGTGAATTCAACGACCGCTTTGCAAATTCGTCTAGCCAAGACTTCGTTTCGGCCGTGCGGGCTTTGGATCTCAATCCCTCCCATTTCTTCAACCGGAGCCAAGCCGTCTGATCCAGCGATGGGAATATCGGATTTGACGAGCAAGACAACGCCTCAGCCGACCGTAACAGACACGAGGCTATTGCACTTCGCTAACAGAGTGAATGCCTCGATGTAAGTGCCTCAATTCCCGGTCTTCGAGAGCCCGACGTTCATTTAGGGTGCCGCAGGTTTCAACAGCCCGATGCCGGTATTGAGGACGACTTTCGCACCATCTGCTGAAGCATGCCACGTGCTGGGCTCTGAAGGCTGCGTCCGCGTGAGCGCATCGACAAAGCGCCACGCACCTCGATCGAAGCGGAGGACTCCGCTCGAGCCGCACGGCGCATCGAAGCTGTAGTGTAGTGGGGTGTGCGCTGCAACGTAACGCCGATCGAGCAGCTTACCGGAGGGCAGCGTGAACGCCGAAACGGTGCCTTCCTCCAGTGCGACGTCGGAGGAGCGAACCGCGACCTCGCTAGAACATGTCGTCGGTTTGCTCCAGGGTGAGAGGATCTCGAACGTAGCGCTCCTGATTCGACGGGTCGGCTCGGGTTGATTGATGCCCGTATACAAGCGCACGTTAGGTGCCCCCGGCGGCAGATCCTCACGAGGGAACGTGTCGAGCACCGAGATCGATTGAGTGGCCGGGTCGTACCCAAGCGCGACGACGCGCTCGAGTGGAAACTCGATGCGGTCGCGCAGTTCGAACCACTTGACGCTGAGGGTCTTACCCGAAACGGCCCAATCCAATGTCTCTCCTGAATTGTCGGGATAGATCCATAAATCAGAAGGATCGTTTGTGACGGGCAGATCCGAGGGCGGGGGGTCCAAGAAGAGGCCTAGTGCTGAACGGTACGCCCAGGATGGCTCGAAGAGCGAGCCGTCGATTCCGGCGGGAAAGTCGTGCAGCACGACGAGCGTGCCCTTCTGCCAAACGCCGCTCTTTTGCACAGTTGCGCGAAATACGTCCTTTTTCTGCTTCCACGCAGCCTCGTACTGATGGCCGGTCTGAACGAGACGAATGACGCCGAGGGCAACCGCGAAAGCGCAAATGGCTCCCACCGTAAGAAGATTGAGCACCGGACCGATCCGCGCGACTTTGGTCCAACCACGCTCTAAACGTCGCAGCAGCGCGTAGATCGGCACCAAGGCGACGATCACGAGCAGGAAGCTCGAACCTAACGCCGCGATCGCGGTGTACCGTGAAAGGATCGTTTGCGGCGGGGTGCGCTCCACGGTGTAGTGCGCGCCGTTGACGAGATATGGCAACAGGCCGGCGAACGTGATCAGCAAAGCCCACAGAGCAAGCCACAGCCAACGGCGCGGATTCATAAACTGTGCGACTTCCGCCGGCGCGCTCACATCGCGGTTCGCCACCCAGAGAATCAGCGCGACGGCTATTCCGAAGCCGGCGGCCGTGATCGGTAGCCCCACGTTTTCGGAGCCGGTTTGCAGTGCTTCGTGAAGCCGCAAGAAACCAAGGCTGACCGTCTCGACCGTGATCGACTTCAGGCTCGCCGCGAACAATCCGAGCATCGATAGTGGCGAAACCAGCTCCACAGGCCTAACGTCGACGGCTGTCCCGTGAAACCGTCCGAAGGCCCACTGAAATTTCGCAAAGGCGAAATGCCAAACAAGATAAGCCCCCAAGGCAAACTCCCAGAGCGCCGTAGGGACGATCCAGGAACGGCTCCAGGGCTTGCGCCCGCGAACGAGCGTCAAGAACGGAAGCAACGCGAGAAGCGGCACTGCGCTCTCCACTCGCAAAAGATCAACGGCGAGCGGGATAAAGGCGAAGGCGACGATCCATGGCCGTTGATACTGAATGGCCAACGCCCAGAGAATCGCCGCAGCGAGTATCTCAATGGTGACGAAGCGCGTGCCGATCGAAGCTGTCGCAAAGAACCTCGAGACATCCGATGGATAGATGACGAAGATCGCGGCGGCGGCGGCGGCGAGAAAGCGACCACTCTGGGGGAGCGCCTTCGAGAGAAGTATTCGCCCCAGTTCGTATAGCAGAATCGCCGCGACGCCATGTGCCAATATGTTGAAGAAAAGCAGCCACGCCATATTGTTGTGCGCGAACGCATACGCCAGGGCCATCGGCAGATAGCCGAGAGGTCGCGAACCATCCGCGCCGTACCAGCGGCCCTCCGCAATGGCCCGCCAGACGTACCAATCGTCCAAGACGAGGCCGACCTTTCCCGCGGCGCTCCCCATCGCAACCAATGGAATTGCTATCAGGGCGCCCCAGGTAATCAAGCGCGAAGCGTTGACGAATGTCATTCCCCACGCACTTTACGGGGTCTTCATCCAACCTCTTTTATGGGACCATTGCGTAGACAGCGCTCTCACGAATTAGGTCATTACCCGATCGTTTGCGGCTCTATCATCGACCCGATGAGTCCGACCGATTTCCTCTGCCCGGCTGCTGGGGGAGCGCGGCGCAGAGCCACTCGACACGTCCGAGCTCACCCGATCGCTCAAGCCGGACTCGCTTTACGAGAAATCTGTGCTCGAAGCCGCCGCTTGAACTCGATCCCATGCGACGCTTCTCACTTAACAACGCCCCGCAAGCATCGGGAGTAATCGGCCTCGATCGTTTCGAAGCGCTGCCTTATGGTAGCGATTCTCGGAGCTGGGGGTCCCATTGGGACCGCGCTCGCCGATTTGCTTGTGGCGAACGGCACGCCGCTTCGCCTAGTCGCGCGACATCCAAAGGCCATGGCCGGCGCTGAAATCGCCGCTGCCGATCTTGCCGATCCGGAGCAAACGCTTGCGGCGGTGAAGGGCGCCGACGTTGCCTGCCTGCTGGTGGGACTCAAGTACGATTTCGCGACTTGGCGAGAGCTTTGGCCGCGCATCATGCGCAACGCAATCGACGCATGCAAGCGCACCGGGACCAAAATGCTCTTTTTTGACAACGTCTACATGTACGGGCACGTGGATAAACCGATGACCGAGGCGACGCCCTACCGTCCATGCAGCAAGAAGGGCGAGATTCGCGCGCGCATCGCCAACGAACTCATGGACGCGGTAAACGCGGGAGATCTCACCGCAATGATCGCACGCTCGGCCGATTTCTACGGACCACGCACGAAGAGCGGGGTTCCAAACGTACTGGTATTCGAACCGTTCGCAAAACACGGCACGGCCTCGTGGCTCGTGAACGCGCACGTCCCGCATTCGTTCACTTTTACGTCCGACGCCGCCAAGGGTGTCGCGATGCTGATCGAAAGCGCGTCGGCGTGGAATCAAATTTGGCACCTTCCGACCACACCGGACCCGCCGACCGGCAAAGCTTTCATCCAGATCGCGGCCGCGGCGTTCGGCGTGCCCGCGAAGTATCGCGTGCTCGGCAAACCGATGCTGCGAGTCGTGGGCCTGTTCGACCCGATCGTGCGCGAGTCGCTGGAAATGCTGTACCAAAACTCAGGACCGTATCTCTTCGATTCGACAAAGTTCGCGACGAAATTCGGCTTCGTCGGGACTCCCTACGCCGAGGGAATCGCCCTTACAGCGAACTCCTACCTTAAGTAGAGCTGCGCGGTCAGCCGCAGGATACGATTATCACATCCTCTACTTCCCAAACGCGACAAGCAACAGCCGGACGGCGACAAAAATGAGCGCGATCGCGAGAACGCGCAAGATCGTTTTGCCGGAGGCGTACGCCGAGGCGCGCGCACCGAGCGGCGCCCCCGCGATCGCACCGGCGCTGCACGCGAGCACGAGAGTCCAGTCGCTGCGATAGTCGCCGTGGATGACGTGCACGAGCGTCCCAACGATCGCGGTGACGGCGAGCACGGCATGCGAGGTCGCGGTGGCGATGTGCTCGGGAAAGTGCAACAGCGTCACGAGCAGCGGTACGTGGATGATGCCGCCGCCGAGGCCGAGCAGGCTCGAAAAAAACCCGACGACGACGCTGCCGACAACGCCGATCGCGGGCTCGAAGGACCAATCGTAACGGTTTCCTGCGGTATCGAGCATATGCCGCGAGGCCCGGCCGGGCGGCGCCGCGCTCGTAACGCGCCGCGTCGGCCGCACGAAGAGCCAGAGCGCGACGAGCAGCAGTACCACGCCGAACATCGGATCGAAGAGGCGGCGCGGCACCCAGGCGCTAACGTACGCGCCGGCAATCGCTCCCGGCGTCGTCGCAGCGGCGAACAGCACGAAGCTGCGCAGATCGACGCGCTTTTGCCGCGAATAACTGGCGGCGCCCGTCGTCGCGTTCGCGGCGACGACCGCGAGCGAGAACGCCGTGACCACCTCGGTCGACCAGTACGGCTCCAAGAAGACCAGGATCGGCACGAGGATGAAGCCACCGCCGGCGCCGATCAGCGTGCCGATGAACCCAAGAGCGACCCCGCCGAGCGCGGCGATGAGCTCGGGCAGCAGCTGCGGCATGTCGGTCGCAACCTTAGCCAAGCGGACGGAACACTCCGGCCGAGAGTGAGCCGCCGCTGGAAGACGAGGGGTCAGCGACCGTGCATAGCTATGACAGGCGCTCAAAGACAACTGAATTTGCGCCCGAGCCTGGAGGTGCGCTGCGACGGCGCGACCAAACGTTCAACGCGCTACGCTGAAAAGATTTTGCGGCGGAACCACATGAGAAGTGGGATCGTTATCCCGCAGATCGCGCCAATCATTACGACGAGGAGCACGGTGGTGCTGACCGAGCCATTTCCGCCGCAAAATGCGGCCACGTTGGCGATGGTCGCGAACCAGAAACGACGCAATGGATTCGATTGCTCACCCGCGAAATTGTGCGCGATCGCAACGACGTCATCCGGGTTCCAGTCCGCGGTCTGGACAACCTCGCGTACGGTACCTTGGCCATCGATCACGATAAGTCGAACGTCGTGGATGTAGTTGGTCGCGCCGTCGGCAATCGACGAGACGCCGAAGCTGTCGATGACGTCTTTGACCTGCGCCGACTCACCGGTTGCGATCGACCACATGCGCGGGTCGGCGTCGAACTGCCGCCCGTAGGCCGCGAGAACCGCTGGTGAGTCGTACGTCGGATCGAGCGTTACCTCGACAAGATGGAAGCGGCGCGAGTCGAGGTGGCGCTGCAAGTAGAAGAACTTCCCACTGATCGCCGGGCAGACGGTACGATCGGGGCAGCGGCTGAACACGAAGCTGAGGATTGTGACCTTGCCCGCCACCTGGTCGAGGCGCAGCAGACGCCCGCGCTGATCGACGAGCGCGTAAGGCGGTGCTGGATCGCCCGCCCCGAGGGTGTGCTTGACGAACGGGTTCAGCGTGCCGGCCACGAAACGTCCTGCCGGCACGGGCGCGCCGTGCAGCACGAGCCCGTCGCCCCGTTGCTCGACCAGCGCGTCGACTTCGGTTCCGGCCGGGGGCACGCCGCTCGCGGCGATCTCCAGGGCATAGATGCCGCCGTGCAGCATGCCGACCACGGGATCCAAGCGCATCAGAACGCGCCCGTTATGCGCCGGCGCCAGCACGAACCCGTGCACGGGGAGCAGACCATCGGCACTGGCCGCAGCACACGACATCAACCCGAATCCGAGGATCGCGGTCACTCGAACGAACGCGCAGGGTCCGAGGGTTCGCTGCAAGGCCCGAAGCAAGCGTCCGAAAACCTTGCCAAGGATCGTCGCGGCGGCGTGAACGCGTTTCATGAACCTGCCGTGGCGCGCTTCATGGAAGCAGCGCTCGCATATCGTGCGCCAAGACGGCCGGTGAGTCACTCCAGTCGTGAATGACGCGCAATTGCCCATTTTCATCGAGCATGTAGATGGCTGAACTGTGCGCCATCTGGTAACCGGCGGAGCTGCCGTGATTCGGCAGTTTCTGGTGCCAGACGTGATAGGCCGTGTAGAACGAGTCGAGGGCAGCTTCGGATCCTGTCAGCCCGTAGAAATGCGGATCGAATCGGTCGACGTATCGCTTAAGAGCCGAGACCGTGTCGCGTTGGGGATCTATGGTGACGAACGCAACCGTAACTTTTCGCGCCTCCCTCCCAAGGAGCCGGTCGGCTCGTACCAGTTTAGCCAACGTGATTGGACAAACGTCGGTGCAGTGCGCATAGCCGAAAAACAGGACAACTTCGCTGCCTCGTTCGTCGGTAAGATGAAACGATCGACCCTCTTGGTCTATCAAAGCGACCTGGGGCTCGGACGCACTGGTTCGAATCCCGTTTCCGTCCAGTTGCAGAGTCTGCGAATTTGCCGCAAACCTGCTCCAGAGGGCACTTCCGAGAATTGCGCAGGCAAAGATGGTGGTAGTAAGTGCGACAACGAGCGGGATCCGACTTCTCAACCTATCCGAATATCCCCCAGCTAGCCGAGTTCTTCGGCTCAAGTTCATTGGTGTCCGCCTTAGCGATCGCTCCGAGCATAGGAGAGGGTTGCCTGAAACGAAGGCCTAGCAGCCGGGGGCCGACCGACGTGGTCCATGATGCGGATACTATGATACTCTCGACGAAGAAGTGGCGATGAGTCGCGATTCCAACACTTCGCGTCCTGCATCGGACGGCGCGTCGGTCTTGCAATGCGTTAACGTCGATATTTGGACGGCAGAAGGCCCGACCGTCCGCGCATTCTTTGTGCCGCTCCCCACTCGGATGATCATCGTCAAGCTCGGCGACGGATCGCTATGGATAAACTCGCCCGTTGCTGTATCGCGCGAAACGCTTGAGGAGATCGTTGAGCTGGGACCGGTTCAGTACCTCGTGGCACCTACAATGCTTCACCTTTGGAGGCTAGCGCAATGGCACACGCTATTCCCCCAAGCGCAGCTCTGGGGGCCTCCGAAGATGCCGCGTGGATTCGCGAGCGCCGCCTTCGCCCGTATCGCACAGATTCCACGCGGGCTTGCGCGCGTCGCCTCAGCGGGCAGTCTACAGGACACTCCGCCGGCAGCGTGGGCAGGAGACGTGGAACAGCTCGTGTTCAGGGGGAGCTGCCTTATTGAAGAGGCAGAGTTTCTGCACAAGAAGTCACGCACGCTTATTTTAACTGATTTCATTCAAAACTATAGGGCTAAGGACGGCGACTTCGTGAGCAATCTCGTCAAAAGAGCTGGAGGTGTCTTGAACGGCGGAGTGCCGCGGGACGTGCGCTGGTCATTCACCAATAGGCTGCTCGCGCGAGCGTCGCTCGAGAAGATGCTTTCATGGGATTTCAATAAGGTGATCGTTGCGCATGGACTTTGCGTCGATCGCGACGCAAAGGCATTCGTCGAAGATGCCTTTCGTTGGTTGAAGAGCTAACGAAGCGAGCCCTATTGCCGAGCCGCTGCTGCTAATAGACTGGTAGCTCGATATCGTCGCGTAGTTCAGCGCCTATCAACCGGTCCGCCAGCCATGGGATGCCAAGCAGATCGATCGCGGCGTTGCGCAGCCAGAGTGAGACTCTCGTCTTGGGTGCAAACGATGATGCAAAGCGCAGCGCTGCCCGCTGCTTCGCTCGGACAAGAGGACCAAAACGCTGTTGATACCGTTCAAACGCCGCCGCATAGTCGCCGCCGGCGCGATAAAGTTCGCCGGCTAGAATGTACGCCGCAGTCATCGCAAGCCCACAGCCCTCGCCGGCAAGCAGCGAAACGCAGGATGCGGCATCCCCGACCAGTGCAATGCGTCCCTGAGACCACGCGTGTGGCGGCTCGATCCGGACTTGGCTGACGCGATCGAAATACCAATCACCGGCACGATCGAGCGCCCTGAGCATTTCAGGAATCTCCCACTTGCAACCGGCGAACCGGTCGTGCAACAGCGCCCGCTGATCGTTCGGATCGGGGAACCGTTCCCCGTCCCGATCAAGGAACGTGAGGAGTACCATCGTACGATCGTCGCGCATTGAGAAGCGCGCTGCCTGACGGCCAACCTCGCTGTACATCACATAGACAAGCTCATCTCGCGGCGAATAACGATCTATCTCGAATGCGGCCGCGCCGATGCCGAGGTACTTCTCAGAAGGATCCTTTGAACCGAACATGAGTTCGCGAACCCGCGAATGCAAACCATCAGCGCCGACGACGAGGTCGAAATCGCATGCCGTCCCCCGTTCAAACTCGACATGAACGCCGTTTGCGCGTTGCTCCATCCGCTCGATCGCGTCGCCGAAGATCGTTTCGACGCGGTCCTCAAGCGTTCCGAAGATCGACGCCGCCAGATCCCCGCGCTGCAAACTGACGTAGCGGCCGCCGGTTATGGGTAGAAAGCCGTCGACGTTTGCTCCGGCGATGCGCCGCCCGCGTGAATCGACGATGCGGAGCTCGCGGACCTCGTAGCCCGCTTGCTTCACTGCGGGCAAGATCCCCATGCGGCTTGCGATTTCGTAGCCGGAGCCCCAGAAATCGATGACGTAACCACCCGTTCGAAATCTGTCGGCGCGTTCGATCAACACGGGTTTCCACCCATAATGGGCGAGCCAATACGCTAGTGTCGGCCCGGCGATTCCTGCACCTGAGATCAGCACGTTCATGCTCGGCACGACGGAGGGCGAGGCTTAGGCAGAGGGCGACGCAGCCGGTTCGGGCCTGATCAGGTCGTCATCCAGCAGAATATCGGTCGGTCCGTCGATCGAGCGCACGACGTAGTGTTTGTAGTGCGGGATGACGATGCAGGCGCTTTGCGGGTCGGGGACCGAACACGGCTGGAACGGTGCTTTGACACGGTCGCCGGATGCGCCGACGATTTCGTCAATCGTGCCCAACTCCGTTCCTATCAAGCGGCATGAGTCGCCGTGCAGCGTCGGGCATTCAATCTTGACGACCGTCGGCGCGCGCACGAACGTGCCGGGCAGCGGAACCCAGACGCTCCGAGCCTTCGAGCTAGCGTCGATCAGTTGTACCTCGAGTGCTCCAAAGGAATCGTTGCCCAGGAGAGCTTCGGGTTCGAATGTGAGGTCTAGCTGGTTCGTACCGACTAGCAACGATGCAACTTCCGGTACCGCTCGACCAGCTTGCGCGCCGGGAACAAGACCGCTACACGAACCTCAACTTGCGTCGCCGCAGGCATCAGCGCGCTCTCCGAGCTGAGCGTCACCTTGGTCGGTACGGTCGAGACGTGGATCCTTTCGTTTGGAAGGATCGAGGGCGGCGAGAGCAATGGGCGCCGGTTGCGAACGATTAAGGGGAAGACGCGCACGACGTCGTTGCGCTCGAGGAGTGGCGCGCTTACCGTGGCGCCTGGCGTGATCGGTTGGGCAACGGCTGGCCCAGTAAAACACGCCACCGCCGACGTGGACGACGTATCTTTTGAATACCGCGCGTCGCCGATGCGGAGCGCGTCGACGGCGCCGAAGCGCGACCCGGTCAGTGCGACTTCTCGATCGCCGGCATGTGCGACGGCGGCTCCCTCAGAGGTCGAAACGGCCGGAGCGGTATCGCCGATTCGAACCGCTCGTACGGCAACGATCTGCGCCAAGCCGCTTTCGAACGCCGGGTCCTCCTGAACAAAGACGATTTCCGCCGGACCCGGGGTAAAGGCATCACCGAGATCGGCGTGCAGTGCGACCCGCCCTGGAGCAAAGGGTTTGACGGTCAACGGGATGCTCGCTGAGTGACCTTGGCGAAGCTCCGCGCCGGTTAAGCACGGAACGGTCCGATCGAGCACCGTCCACGACGCATCATGCGGCAACGCGACGGCGAGCGGCGCTGCCGGTAGCGTAACGCCGTTGCGGGTGACGGTCGCGTCGATTCGCGCGCTCGCTCCGCCGGTACTCGCCGTGATCGTGAACGGTACGTCGGCGAGCACTGGCCGCGTCGACGGCGCCACGGCGCCGGAGATCAAGACGAGAGCCACCGCGGCGATTTGCGTTCTTCTAAAGGGTCTCAACCTGTATCCCCAAACCACCGCGTGCGTTCGACGACCAAGTGCTCTTTCCTTAGCGAGCCTCGTCTCCGGACGCGTTTCCTGACTGCTTAGCTGCTCCGCCAAGTCGACGACCCTTCCGAGCCATCTCGGCCCTGCGTGCAAGCTTTTCTTGGCGCAGTTCAGCGACCCGGGAAACCGAGCCAAAACGGCACTTTGCTTCTTATTTAGCCGTGCCCGTTGACGTACTACTTCACTTTATACGTAGATCGATGCTGCTGCCATTCGCAGCGATGGCCGTTTGCCGAGCGCAAGAGGAACTCTCGGCCCGCTCATTCGAGAAGAATAAAGTGGCGCACGCTAGAAGCCAAACATGTAGTGTTAGGGGGATACAGATCCGCACTCCGCGCGACAGTCGTTGCAAGCGCCGCACCGTACGGATACACTCTTACTATCTGGACGAGTGGCGCCGTGCTCTCCCACGCGCGCGGAATTCCGAATACCGGCGAGGCGCTTTTCTTTCTGATTGGCGCAGTCGTCGCATACGCACTTGTGGGTGGATTGGCCTTCGTCGAGGTAGAGGGAGCGCTCGCACTGCATCCGGCACGAGCCGTCGTCTGGGGCGGACTTCACATCTTTTCTGTCGGTCTCGCGATCGGCGCGGCCTCTCTCGTTGCGCACACGATCCGAAATGTGGCTGCATGGCCGCTCGGAGGCTTCCTTGCCACCGCCATCTACCTCACGGGATCGGCGCTGCAACTCGCCTTTGCCCATGCGGCGCGGCACCGTTAGCGGACTCCGCGCGACCACGGGGCGAACGGCGAGCGCTGCTCGGCACCACCGCGGAGCTGAACTCGCTCGTGTTAGCGTGATGGGCTTCGCACCGGCGTGCTGAGGAACCGCGCGCGCGCGACCTTCCGTGTCGTGGCGATTCTCGCGGTGCTTCAGTGCGTCTCTTCGGGAACTCGGCCTGCGCTTGCAGAGCAACCCCGTCCCACGGCATCACCTGCTGGAACGCCCATTCCGCTCTTCCAGCCGATTCTCGCAGCACTTCACGCCGGTACAAGAGTGCCGATTCTCTTGCCCACATGGGTTCCTCAATTTCCAGTTTCAGGAACAACGCTCACGGCTATCTTAATTCATGTGAGCAGTCGTGGATATGAAATTCACCTCAATGTAGCGATAGCGGGTTGCCCCTCCGAAGGCTGTTTCGCCGGACTCATCGATTCGGACCCGGCGATCGGCCCAATTGATACGTCCGTTCTCTCCTCGAGCCAAAGGGTAACTCTCAGCAATGGGCTGCACGGTTATGTGGGCGAGCCTCTTGGCGCCCCGGCAGTTATTATCTGGGATCGGCGAGGTCGTCGCTACACGATGGCCTTCCCGGTGGTCAACGTTCCCCAAGACCTGTTGACAATGGCCAATTCGATGACGGCGTATTAAAGACGCTACAATTGCCCGTTCATAGCTAAGGCCGCACGAGATCGATCTCGCTAGTAAGTTCCGTCGGTGTATCGTCGTACTGGGCGTGCGTTCATATTGGCCCAGGGAACAAGCGTCGGTGAAACAGTCGATCCGCCTTCGGGTGCAATATCGGCCGACAAGTCAAATCGTCCGTAGCTGCACGAGGCAGGCCCTACTCGGGTCCAGCGAGGCCCATGAGATTGCCTTCGGGATCACAAAAGTGCGCGACGACGAGCTTGCCACTGGGGTTTCTCGCCGGACCCATGACGCGTTTACCACCGAGCCTCTCGACGTTCTTCAGCGCGGCGGTAACATTCGGTACGCCGACGTAGAAAATCGTGTGACTCGCGTAATTGGCGCCTCCCCCGATGCCGCCGGGAATTCCGACGCCGTCGGGTGTCACGTTACGATCGATGAAGCCATAATTGCCCGGTTCGGAAACGTCCTCCGCTACAGGCGAGTTCGTGTCGAACCGCCATCCGAAAAGCTCACCGTAATAATCCCGGAGCTTCGGTGCGTCCTTCCCGATAATCTCGAAATGCACGACCAGATTGCTCAAGGCGACCCCCTTCCGAAGTGGCGGCACGATGCGCGACTGTTTAGCTAAATCCGCTGCCTTTGTCCTACCTAAGAAAGAGCTTCCCGAACCGTCTGCGACCTCGGCGAGGGCCATACGAGTGTCAGCACAAGCCCGCTCCAGGAGCGTAGCTTCAGCGACGAAAGTTGCGGCGACGCTTCTCACTTAACAACGCCCCGCAAGCATCGGGAGTAATCGGCCTCGATCGTTTCGAAGCGCTGCCTTATGGTAGCGATTCTCGGAGCTGGGGGTCCCATTGGGACCGCGCTCGCCGATTTGCTTGTGGCGAACGGCACGCCGCTTCGCCTAGTCGCGCGACATCCAAAGGCCATGGCCGGCGCTGAAATCGCCGCTGCCGATCTTGCCGATCCGGAGCAAACGCTTGCGGCGGTGAAGGGCGCCGACGTTGCCTGCCTGCTGGTGGGACTCAAGTACGATTTCGCGACTTGGCGAGAGCTTTGGCCGCGCATCATGCGCAACGCAATCGACGCATGCAAGCGCACCGGGACCAAAATGCTCTTTTTTGACAACGTCTACATGTACGGGCACGTGGATAAACCGATGACCGAGGCGACGCCCTACCGTCCATGCAGCAAGAAGGGCGAGATTCGCGCGCGCATCGCCAACGAACTCATGGACGCGGTAAACGCGGGAGATCTCACCGCAATGATCGCGCGCTCGGCCGATTTCTACGGACCACGCACGAAGAGCGGGGTTCCGAATGTTCTGGTATTCGAACCGTTCGCAAAACACGGCACGGCCTCGTGGCTCGTGAACGCGCACGTCCCGCATTCGTTCACTTTTACGTCCGACGCCGCCAAGGGTGTCGCCATGCTGATCGAAAGCGCGTCGGCGTGGAATCAAATTTGGCACCTTCCGACCACACCGGACCCGCCGACCGGCAAAGCTTTCATCCAGATCGCGGCCGCGGCGTTCGGCGTGCCCGCGAAGTATCGCGTGCTCGGCAAACCGATGCTGCGAGTCGTGGGCCTGTTCGACCCGATCGTGCGCGAGTCGCTGGAAATGCTGTACCAAAGCTCCGGACCGTATCTCTTCGATTCGACAAAGTTCGCGACGAAATTCGGCTTCGTCGGGACTCCCTACGCCGAGGGAATCGCTATTGCAGCGAACTCCTACCTTAAGTAGAGCGCTGCCCTCATCCCTGCCCTGTACTGCGGTTCGTGGCAGTGGAACAGGGAGATCGCTGCCCTTGCGCCCACGTACGACATCTACGCGGTAACCCTACCGGGGTTCGACGGGCGCGCGCCCGACAATACTCCCCCGCTGATGCAGCGCGCGACGAGCAGCCTTCTGCAGCTCATACGTACGCGTAAACTCGACCGCCCGATTATCATCGGTCACAGCCTCGGCGCGACGCTCGCGGTCCTCTTTGGCGAATCGTACCCGGATGCGGCGCGCGGCATCGTCGCCGTCGACGGCGGATATCCAGTGGCGCCAACGGCCGCGGCGCGCGAACGGCGGGCTGAAGCGAGCTCGAAACCGTTTTTTGGTGTCGACGCGGCAACGTTTGCGCGAAACCTGCGCACCCTTCAGCTGCAGTACGTCATCACGAGCAAGCGCGATGTGGATAGCGTTTCTCGGTATGCCGACCGCAGCGACCCCACATCCGTCGCGCTGTGGATGCGCGCTGCGCTTTCCATGGACCTGACGCCGAAACTGGGCGTCATTTGGGTTTCGTTCACCGAGATCGTGCCCTACAGCGAGGAGATCGATCCCTACAACGGTTTCCCGTCACTCATCGCCAAGCGCGACGCGTACCTGACGTGGCTCGCGCATGCCGGCGATGGCCACCTCGTCATGATCGACCATTCTCGTCACTTTGTCATGTTCGACCAACCTCAAGCCTTCGATTCCGCCTTGCTCTCAACGATCGCGCAGATCGTGGCGCACGGCGCCCCTCTAACGCACGGGGTTGGGCGCTAGCGGGACGGTCTGGCCGGGCGCGGTTCCGCAGCTTGTGAGCGCCGGAGTTTAGAAACGCCGGATAATCGAGAGATTGAACGCGGTGCCTTGCAGCGCGTAAGCGTCTTGCGGAATGACCTGGTTGAGTCCACCGTACGTGACGCCGCCGTTTGGATTCGTGAACTCATCGTCGTAGACGTTGGTCAAGTTGGTGCCGCTCAAACTGATCTCGTAAGACCGGAACCGGTAACCGACGTGAGCGGCAAGCGTCGCATACTGCGGCTGATTGAGTTCGTTGTACAGGCTCTCGTACACGAAATCCATGCCGTAAGTAAATCCGAGCGGGGGCGCGGCCGCGAGCGTCAGCACAAACTTGTGCAAAGGTAACCCCTGCGCTTGCTCGCCGACGACGAGCGTTCCGTCTTGAATCTCCGCCGGAATCGACGTGAGGAAGGCGCTGCGGACTGCCCATCCAGCACGTAGCACCGTGAAGGGACCGAAGTTGTGCTGTGCTGAGAGTTCTATCCCTTGATACACGCCGTCACCCGCGTTCACCGGATAGCTTAGGGGGCATTGCGTTCCATCGCCCCCCGCCGAGATAGGCCCGCATTGGGGATTCAGCGGCAAGTTCAAGGGCGCGGCCGGCTGGCGCAGGTTGACGCGATAGACGTCTGCGGCCAGCGTGGTTTGATTTACTCCGCTGCTCAGGATCCGATCGAAACCAAGACCGTATTCGGTAGCTTCGTCCGGTTTGAGATTGGGATTGCCGACCGAGATGTAATTCCCGACGACGACCGGCAGCGGATTCGGGACGACCAGCTCCGGAAGCTGCGGAGCTTGAAACGTCGTTCCGGCCGAGATCCGCAGCGCAGTCCGCGAATCGGGAGTAAACACGAATCCGACGCGCGGGTCAAGGTAGTTTCCGAAAAGCGACAGTTGGCTATAATACGCTGCCGCAATGAAGTGCAGCGCCGGGTCCGGATTGTAGGTATAACGTAGCGCCAGCGAGCGCATGGTTTGGCCCAGCGGGAGGCTTTGAACACCCGCAGTCGATGAGCTCGATCCGGACGAATCGTCCGGGGTGCGTCGCACGACGTCCTCCTCGTTCACCACGCCGGAGACAAAATCGGTGAGCAGCTCCTCGTTACGAATTTCGTATTGCAGCGTCAGCGCTCCGTTTCCGATGCGGTGCTCTAACTGCAGCGTTTCGTCGTTCAGCTGATCGCGCGAGTTGTCGAGATAGGGTGATGTATCTGCGCCTGGCCCGAAGACCGACTCGTCGACCACGGAACCGTAATGTCGGAAGAGGAGGGTAGTGGCGGCAACGCCGCTCGGACCGGCGGCCCCGAGCGGTACTGAGACGTCGAGACCGTATGCCGAGTTGTGCGTCTGCAGCGTCGTGCCCGCGAAGCTGTCGACGATCGGCATTCCGGGCGGCGCCGCTTCACTTCCGTCCGGCGTCGCATAGGTCGTTAAGCCTGCCGAAAGGTCGCGGAACGAGCTTTGGTCGTGAAACGAAAACTCGGCGTAGCCCGCGCCCGAACCGAAGGCATAGCGAAGTTTCGCGATCGTCGAAGATCCGATGTTCTCGCTGCCGACCTGCTGAATCGTGCCGCTCGGCTGGTTAAAGACGAACTCGTTGACTTGGCCGTCGCCACCCTGGCGGTGTAACGATACCGCGTAACCGAGCCGAGCGTCGAGCGTGCCCGTCGTCTGCAAGGTTGCTCCGAAGGAATCAAACGAGCCGTAGTTCAGGCGAAAGAGGCCGTGCGCGTCCGCCGTCGGCTCGATCGTCCGGATGTTGATGGCACCGTCGATCGTGTCGGGGCCGACGAGCGACGAGGGCGAGATGCCGCGCACGAGCTCGATCGAGCTGTAGTCAGCCGGGTCGAGCAACGAGAGATCGAAATCGCCGGTATTGCCGTTATTGATTTGGTGGCCGTCCACGTCAACGAGCGTTTCGGTCGGATCGGGTCCACGAATCGCGACCGACGTTGGGAGCACCGTGCTGCCGCCACCCGCCACGTGAAAGATCGTCGTTGTCTCGTCGTCCTGTAGAACGTCACTGACGCGTGTGAAGCCCTGATCGGCGTACGCTTGCGGATTGATCTTCGTCACGGGGGTCGCCGAGGTCGAGACGGCGTCGCGCCCGTTGGTAACGACGCGTCCGATCGTCGTGAGCGATGAATCCGAACGTGCCAGCGTAAAGACGAGGCTGGTCGTTTGGCCGGCGCGCACATCGATCGTCGCGACGGCGGGATTTGCAAAGCTCACGGCACTTACCCGCGCGGAATACGTTCCCGCGAGCACCGACGCGAACGCGAAGTGTCCGTCCTCATCCGAGGTTGCGGCTAGGTGGGCAGGCCCATCCAGCAATATCCGAGCACCAGCCACTGCGTGGTTGTCGACGCTCGCAACCGAGCCCGCGACGGAGCCTTCGCTTTCCTCCGCGAGCGCGCTGAGTGGGAAAGCCAGAAGAACTGCGGCCCCGCACAGAGCGCGCCACGCAACGGAAAAGACGAGCAACTGCAAGCGCACGTCGCTATTCGATCAGCCGGCCGTCGCGGCGAAACGGATAGGCGCGACGATCGCCGTCGATCGGAACAACGTCGGTGATTAACCGTTGTCCGTCCCAGCGGTGCAGGTGCAACGCCGGCGGCTCGAGCGTGAACAGCAACGGCGGATGCGCTGCAAGCACGAGTTGATGCGCGGTCGAGGTGCAAACCGAGGCGATTGTCCCGGCGAATCGCGTTATCATCGTACGGTGCAGATGACCGCAGAGGACGCGCTCGACATGCGAGTGGCGCGCGACGACTTCCTCGAACGCAGCACGCCCGAAAAAAACGTCCTCGTCCATGGACTCAATCCCGCTAGCAAACGGCGGGTGGTGAAGCACGACGACTGTCGGCCGCCGCTCGCCGGCGAGCGCGAGCTCGAGCCAGGCGAGGCGCTCGGCATCCATCTCGCCGCCGTCGTACCCGGGCCGGGTTGCGTCGAGCACGACGATCCGTAACGGCAACTCGAGCACATAACGAAGCGGCCCTTCGCGCGGCAAGTAGCCGTGATCCGAAAACGCGGCGCGCAGCGCCTCGCGGTCGTCGTGGTTCCCCATGACGAGGTAGAGCGGCGGTTCGAGCGCCGCCGTCAGCTCGCGCAAGTGCGCGTACTCCTCGGGCTTTCCGCCGTCGACGAGGTCGCCGGTCGCAAGGACGAGGTCCGGCAACGGCTCCAAGGCGTTGAGGCGCGCGATCGCTCGGCGCAGATACGCCGCCGTATCGACGACCTCATAGGCGAGCCGCTCCGGCAGCTTGACGTGCAAGTCACTGATTTGCGCGATAATCACTTGTCAAACTCGAGCATCAGAGCGCCCGCCCGATCGCCATCAGGGACTCTCGTTAACTTACTGTGCCTGCGTAACCGGCGAGGCGCGCGCGCTCATCGTGTTGCAAGGATGCGGGCGGGAGCGTTGAGGGCGCCCAGGTATCGCCAGCCGAGTTTTTCTGCCAGGCTCCCGAGACGACACGATACACGCCGTCGTCGGCTGCGTACACGTTGGTATCCGGACCCGGAACGCTGCGCGGTCCGTGGCCGGGAAGAATGGGAGCTTGCATCGTCACACTGCGCGGCATATTGGCTTCTGCTTGTTCGCGCGCGTACGTCGTGTCGCTGAAGTTCCCGTACGTCGGTGGATTGGAAACCCAAAGCGTTCCATAGCCCGGCGTGTAGTAACCGGTCCCCTGAGCGTAACCGCCCCAGCCCGCCGCATAACCGTTAACGTAACCCGCCGTGGCGGCGTAGTAGTACGAGGCCCGATCGCCTTGCGAGAGCTCCGAGGCCGGCGTGTCGTGGTAGGTCTGATCCGGGCGGGGCGTCGGCGGCGGAGTCGGGGCCGTGGCGACCGCTCCCTGCGCGTTATAGACGTGAACGAACGTGACATGGTAGAGCGGCGAGCTCTCCGGAATCGTATAGATGACGGAGGGAACGTAGCTCGCAGCAGTCCACGGTCCGAGTGCTGACGACGCGCGAAACCAGACGCCCTGACTGCACGCGAAGTACTGGGTAGCATCGACTTTGATGACGTCGGTCGAGGTGTTGACGGCGTACTGAAGCGACGTTGTCGGGATCGGTTCGAACACCGGCGCGCCCGAGCGATACGTTACGTGTAACTTCGCCGAGGCTGGATCGACCGAGGTTACGCGCGGAACCTGCGCCACACTTGACGCATAAAACGCCTGCGTCGTGCCCGGCACCGAGACGAGAACGCGGCCGCGCGGGCTGTCCTCCGGAATCTTCTTAAAATCTGCCGGCAAGTTCCCCGATGCGAAAGTCCAGGGTCCGTTCAAGTTTGCAGCGGAGAACCAACGCCCCGAAAGGAGCACGTACCACGTGGTCGTGTTGCGCGTAAAGAAAACGTCGCTCTTCGTATTTGTGACGTAACGAAGTTCCGTGCCGGCGATGTTCGCAAATCGCGGCTGCCCGGCGATATCGATCAAGGCGGACGGCACCGTGCTGACAATGACGTGGGGAACGGCGCCGGTTGGCTTCGGTGCCTTCAGGGCCGCGTGTACGTAGCTCAGGGGACCGGTCGTCGGGATTGCGGCAAAGCTCGCGGGCGCGACGGTAGGCGTAAACGGCCCAGAGCTTCCCGGAGACGAGTACCAGCCACTTCTTGCGTGCACGTAGTATAGGCTGTGGCTTGGGTCGTGGATGATCTCCCAGTTCGTATTGACCGCATAGGTCAAGTGCGTCCCGGCGATCGGCGCAAACGACGGTTTTCCATCAAAGACCACGAGTACGGCCGGCGATTGACGCATGTAGATGACCGGCGGGTTCGTGCGCAGTGGGATGGTGTGCGGCCTTGCCGAGGGTGGAAGGCTCGATAACACCATTGCGAGCGGAAGAAAAGGCTTCCCGGCGAGCCGCAAGTTCGCTTTGAGAAAGGTATCGAGCTGCACTACGTCCGCTTGGCTCGCGGTCGGCCAACTCGTCGAATCGATTTTCGGATTCACGAGCGCGACCATTCCGGAAGGCACGTCGGCGCTCGCGAGCGACGAAAAACTGAGCGTCCCATAAACCGGTGACGCCGCTCCAGGTAAGGTGACGGCGATCGCGGCGACGCCTGTCATCTGGGTGTAGTTCGGCCACGCGCGAACCTGCGGCTCGTAGAGCCGGATCGTCCCGCCACCCGCTGCGATCGACAGCGGCCAAACGATCGGGGCAGGAGCAGCGGGTGCTGCAAAAACCGTCCTCGGCGCGGCGCTGAAGGCCATAAGCAACGCCGCGATAAGCACGGCGCTTTCAGTCTGTAAACGAATTCGCACGGCTTCGCAGATTACACCGCGGGAGATTGGGACCTTCTCCTAAACAGCCGGCCACGCACGCAAGCCTGCGAACGTCACGCGTCATCTAGCGGGAAGCGATGGGCGAATAGTCCTCGGGGATCGCGGTTCCGGCCGGGCTGACGACGACGGAGGCCATTTTGCCGCTGCAGAACGTCATGAAGATGACGGCCAGTTCTTTGCTTCCCAAATACAGCCGGCACGCGCAGTTCATCTCCCACGCGTCGTTCGGCATCTCATGCGGCGCGTCGCTGGCTCCCGGAAAAGGAGGATCGGTTCGTAAGCCGGTTTCCTTTTCCAACGCCGAGGTCTCCGCTTTTTTTGCTAGTTCGATGAGTTCGGCGGCCGACGTCACCGCCGGAATTTTCCAGCCGAGCACGCCCATCACGCGATCGCGGTATGCTTGCGTCACGCCTTTTCGAAATTCTGCATCGTTTGCCATAACGTGGCAAACTTAGCGAACTCGTAGCCGCCGACCCCCCGAGTCTTGGCTTTTATGGGAGGGGCCGCGTTTCAGATGGCCCTATCTGGGAAGAGGCTTGGTCGACCAGTCTCATCGGACCGAAGCTCGGCGGTTCTTTGTGTTAGGAGTTCACCATGTTCGTGCGATTCGTACTTGCAATTTCACTGAACCTCGCCGCGGCCGCCGCGGCGCAAGCTGCGCCGTTCGTCGTCACCTCGCCTCAATTTGGGGATAATGGGCCGGCGCCGCTCGCGGGCGCGCAGCCGGCGTGCGGCGGAGGAACCAGCGAGTCGCCGGCCCTCGCCTGGACCGGCGCACCCACAGCGACCAAGAGTTACGCGATCATCCTCTCGGACATCGACAACTGGAGCCACGCAGGTTTAGCCGCACACTGGATCGCGTACGGAATCCCCGTGGGCGTCTCAAGCATCCCAGCCGGCTACGGCTCGCAAACGCCGCTGCAGTACGTCTCCGGCACGAACCTCGGGAACGCGACCGGTTTCCGCGGCTACTGTCCGCCCAAGGGAGACGCCCCTCACCACTACGTGTATACGGTTCTCGCAACCGACCTCGCTCCCGACGCGCTCGCTGCCGGGCTCACGCGCGACGCGCTGACCCTCGCGCTCAAGGGACATACGCTCGCCGGCTCGAGCATCATCGTTCGTTACGTGCAAGCTCCTTAGCGGCGAGCACCTTTGGCGGAAGCAGAAAGACCAACTCACCCTTTGGAGTAAATCCCTCGAGCATCTCCACGCCGGCCAGACTGCCCTTCTTCATCTCGACTCTGGCGCTGCCGATGAGCTGACCGATCGTCGCGCTCATGCTCGGCTCGTGACCGACGAACAGGATCGCGTTCGCACCGGCGTGCTTCTTAAGAACGGCCGCGAGATGTTTGAGATCGAAATCGAGTCCGAGGTCGGCGTCCTCAACGAGTCGATCGCGCATCTTCAGCTTTTTTGCGACGATCTCGGCCGTCTGCTGCGCCCGCACGAACGGGCTCGTCACGATAGCGTCGAGACCGAGCTCTAGGCCGGCAATCGTTTGCGCCTCACGCTCCATCTTCTCGACGCCCTCGCGCGTGAGGGGACGCTTGAAATCGTCGTCGTGCCAGTCCCCAGAATCTCTGGCCAACCCATGTCTCAAGAAATAGCAACGCATGCCTCAATTATACATGATTGAACGAGCCGCCGCCGAACGCTTCAGGATGATTCGGCGCGACTTCGCTCTCGGCACTAGCGGCACTCTGGCCGCATTTGCATTCGCCCCGCGCCGCGCCGTGGCGGCGGACGGTCCACACGTCGTCGAATTCGTGCTGCCGCGCGCCGGCGCGTTTCCACACGATCCCGCGCTCGGACCTGACGGATCAATCTGGTACACCGACCAATCCACCAGCCACATCGGGCGGCTTGACCCAACGACGGGACGCGTCGTCGACGTCGCGACTCCGACCTCCGGCGCAGGGCCACACGGCATCACCGTAGCTCCCGATGGAATCGTGTGGTTCACCGAAAACGGCGTCGGGAAACTCGGCCGGCTCGATCCTGCCTCGCTCGCAATTACGGAGTACCCGTTACCCTCGAGCGTGCACGATCCGCATACGCCGCTCGTGCACCAGGGCAAGATTTGGTTCACCGCTCAAGTCGCAAATCAGTGGGGCATCTTCGACCCCGCGAGCGGTACGGCGGAGATGCACGCCGTCGCCACGCCAAACGCGCTTCCGTACGGTCTCGCTGCGGCTCCCGACGGTTCGCTCTGGGTGGCCCTGTTCGGCACGAACAAGCTCGGCCGGATCGACACCACGGCCCGAACCTTGCGTGAGTTCACGCTCCGCGAACCGAAGGCGCGCCCGCGCCGTCTCGTCGTCGACCGCTCGGGCACCGTCTGGTACAGCGATTACGAACAGAGCAAACTCGGTGCCTTCGATCCGCGCACCGAGCACTTGCGCAGCTGGCCCTCACCGCACGCTGACGGCGCACCGTACGGCATCGCGCTCGGCTCCGACGGTCGTGTGTGGTACGACGAGTCTCGCGCCGACACGCTGGTGGGATTCGATCCAGCCACGGAACGCGCGGTCTCGATCGCGATCCCGACAAAGGGCTCGGTCGTCCGCAACATGGCGCCCGACCTCAAGCGCAACTCAATCTGGCTCGCGCTCAGCGGCATCGGCCGGCTGGGCCAACTGAAACTCGGGACCGTCTAGATGAGCTGCGCTACGCTGGCGCAGGTGGAAGACGCGCGGAAGAATATCGCCGACATCGCTTTCCGGACTCCGCTCGTACGGTGCAATACCGAAGAGCCACCGAACCTCTATTTGAAATTGGAGAACTTGCAGCCGATTGGATCGTTCAAGATTCGCGGCGCGGCCAACGCGATGGCGCGCACTCCGCGCGAGCGGCTCGAACGCGGCGTGTTGACGGCGTCGGCCGGTAACATGGCACAAGGTGTCGCGTTCTGCGCCCGAAGGTTGGGGATTCCAGCGACGGTCGTGGCGCCGGAAACCGCCCCCGCAACGAAGATTCGAGCGGTGCAGCGGTTGGGCGGCCGCGTTATCGCGGTTCCGTTTGCGGATTGGTGGCGTACGTTCGAAACGCGTTGCTATCCAGGCGTCGACGCAACCTTCATTCATGCTTTCGACGATCCGGACGTCATGGCCGGCAACGGCACGATCGCGCTGGAGCTGCTCGAGGATTTACCGGATCTGGATGCAGTCGTGATTCCGTGGGGCGGCGGCGGTCTCGCGTGCGGAATAGCTACCGTTCTACGGGCGCTTGCTCCACGAGTACGGATCTATGCAGCCGAAATCGAGACGGCGGCTCCGCTGGCCGCATCGCTGGCGGCTGGGGAACCGCGGACGGTCGACTACACCCCGTCGTTTGTCGACGGCATCGGCAGCACAACGGTCTTCCCCGACATGTTCGAGTACGGACGCGCGCTGCTCGATGGGAGCCTTGTCGTTCGTCTGTCCGAGGCGGCGCAGGCGATGAAACTCCTGGCTGAGCGTAACCGCATCATCGCGGAAGGCGCTTCGGCTTGCGCGGTGGCAGCCGCATTGTCGGGCCGAGCGGGTTCCGGCAAAACCGTCGCGATCGTGTCCGGGGGAAACATTGACTTAGAGAAGTTCGCGCAGTTCGTCGGCTCTGGACCTCTGGGCGCCGAACAAGCGCTGCCGTAGAGGCGGCGCGGGATGAGAAACGATCGACAACAGACGATCGACGCAGCTGACCGCGAGAACGCGCTCAGGTGGAGTTCCGAGGGTGACCCAAACTTCCAAGCGCGTTCCGAGCGCTTTGTGCGCGACGACCAACAGCCGTAGACCCGTCGAATCCATGTACGGGCATTCCGTCAGATCGACTACGGTCTTCTTGCCCAGAGCGGACGATTCGACGAGCATCGATTCGAATGCGGGGCCGCTTACCATGTCGATATCGCTGTAGACGTGCAGGATCTCTTCGCGCGTCAGGCTTTCCCGGATCGCGACAAGAGACTCCTCGCTCCGAGCATCGATTGCTTTCACGTTAACTCCCATACGACTTCCGCAACTTTTGTTGTGAGACGCATGATACGTCTCATCCGGGGGGCGTACAAGATGTCAATCGTCTGCGTGTCGCGCCTGCCGCACGGCCAACGCTTTAGAGCGGGATTCTAGCTGTTAGACGCGCAGCGCAAACGCGCGCGCAGCCGCCGTGATCGGACCCTGTACCTCCGCCAGAGGCTTTTCGCGCAACAGGAGCATGGGCGCAGCATCGTCGAGCCGCGGGTTGCTCCCGTGGAACCAGGCCCGCGCGACCTCCCGATCCTGGGACGTCGCGATCATCGTCGCGATTTGCAACGCGAAGCGTAAGACGTGCGGGCGCTGGGGTTGGCGGCCCTTCTCGGACATCCATTGAGCGACCGCGCGGGTCTCGGTGACGCCGGCTATGACGGCGACGGTGGTCGAACCAAGCAGGTCGTTCAGCTCGCAGACGACCTCATGAATCGGCATCCCCATGGCATGGTCGTGCGCGCCGAGGTCGCTTAAAACGGGGTCGGTTGACCGCGTCGATCCACTCATCCCACCCATAATACCAACTCTGACGCCGCTGTCAATCCCATCTGGTTTTCCAGCCGATTCAGCAGGCCGACCCGCCTGGCCAATGCCGCCCCAGGGCCGGGCGACCGGGTGGGACACGCTAACGCCGGAGCTTCACGGCTACGGTGGCGCCGCCAGAAACGCATCGATAATCGTATAATACGCGGTTGGGTCCTCCGCCCACGGGAAGTGGCCGGCGCGCGCGACCGTGTGCAACGTCGAATTGGGAATGAGCCGGTGCAAGTCTGCAGCAGTATCCGCTCCAACCGGATCTTCGGCGCCTTGCACGATCAGCGTGGGGGCGCGAATCGCGCCGAGCGAGGAACGGAGGTGATAGGTCGTCATGAGATCGTCCGTCATCAGCTTGTTTGTCGTGGGATCGAAGTAGTGGGGAGCCGAGAGATTGCCGAGCGCGAGATCGACCTTCGTGGGATCGTACATGTACGCTTCAAAGTACACGCGGAAGCCTTCGTGCGAGCCCGCCGGAAGCGTCCGCAACGCCCGCTTTTCCGCCGGAGTTCGCGCTTGCTCGATGCGTTTGGGAAACGCGCGCATAAACGCGCTATCTGCGCCCCCGGAATCTGATAGCACGAGCAGCGACACGTTGGAAGGGTAGCGACTCGCATATGCCATCGCCAACTCCCCGCCCCAAGAGTGACCGAACAAACGCAGGTTAGAGAGCCCCAACTCGCGCCGCAGCGCTTCGATATCGTCCCGGTCCTTCGCGAGCGTGAACGTTCCGGCATTCGCAGGCGAGACACTCGAGCATCCGGTCCCGCGCTGGTCGAGCAGCACGACGGTATTTGCGTTACTGAAGTGACGAGCCGGAGATTCGATGTAAGCCGTCGAGAGACCGGGGCCTCCGGCGAGCATCACAAGGGTCGGACCGCTGCCGGCCACGCGATAGCACAGCGTCGCCGCGCCGTGCCTGAACGTGTGCGTCGAGAAGGCCGGCCCGCTTGTGGAGGCAGCCGTCGCGTTCAGCGGGCCGAGCATAGCCGTGGCGATGCTCGCGAAGGCAACGACACTCAGCTTCACGGTTGCCGCCCGTCCAATCAGTTAGGGCGCGGCCATTGTCGCGTGCGCTTCCAGGGCTTGCCGCGCCAAGGCTTGCAGTGCTTCGACGTGGGCGCGGGGCAGATCGGGTAGCTTCGTTCGCAGCGCGATCGTCGTGTCGTGAAGCAGATACTCGAGTTGAAGGCGCGCGAGTGCTTGCGCGTCGGGCGGCGTGCCGGCCGCGGGTGCGATCCAAAGCTGCGAGAGCCGTTTTGCGAAGCGCATCTGTGCGTTGCGCCGGACGACTCCAGCCTTTGCGATCGACCCGTTTGCGAGGTCGCCGTAGAATCCGTTTCTCGTCCAATCGAAGAGGTCGGTCAACGTCATCGTCGCTCCCGTCGCGTACTTCGTGGAAAGCTCGTCGATACGCTGAAGCGTCAAGGGAGCGAAGAGCTCGTTCAAGGCACGTTCCTGCGCTTGTTCGGCGATCTGGACCACGGCCACATCGTGACGCGGCGTCGGGTTGTAGATCCAAGTCCCGTCGGGGCCAAGCGAACTTATCTCACTGTAGGTCAGCCGATTGAGAACGTTCGGATTGAACTGCCAAGCAGCATCTGAGAACAAGTAATCTTGCAAAACTCGCCAGGCCTGGTATTCGTCCGCGCGCGCGACGGGCTCCATCGGGGCCGTGCTATGCGGGTCGCCCGCGTCTGCGCGGGAGATGTATTCGCCGCCGATGATGTGGGCCGGCATGACGGCAGTACGCGCGTACATCCTCAGCGGAGCCTGAAAGGCGCGCCGCGCTTCGTCAAAAGATTCACCGTTCTTGGGGAAACGCCGGTCGACCGCGTTCATGAGCGAATGGAGCATCGTCAACTGCATCTTTTCCCACTCGAGCGGATGATTTGTGAGATCGTCCTGCTGCACGCGCGGGTCAACCGCGTGACCGCTTTCGAACGAGACGTCCTCGTCCGACGCAAATCGATACACCGGGTCGGACCAGCGCGAAGCGATCTTGTTGAGCGCGGGGACCTCGGCTTCCGGCGTCGTCGCGTTCGGAATATAGCCGTAGCCGTATTGCACCGCGTAGTAGTCGTACGGTCCGATCGTCAGCTGGAAGTAGTCTCCTTGCCGGGTCCCGCTCGGCCAAAGGTTGACGGGCGCGTATTCCATCACGCTGCTGGCCACGCCGTTCTTGGCCGTGAAGGCGGGGTCTTGTAGCTGTTTGGCAGTGTAGGCCACCGAGCCGATGAAGTTGTGCTGTAACCCGAGATCGTGCCCCGATTCGTGCAAGACGACCGAAGTAATCAGATCCAAGGTAAACTTCTTTTCGAGGGCTTCGTTGTCGGGCAATCCGCGCGCGGGCGCGACCACGTAGCGGTAGAACGAAGCGCCTCCGGGTCCCAGGACCGCGTCCACGTTGATCCCGACGTTGATCTCCTCTCCGGTACGCGGGTCGTTGATGATCAGCGCTTCGGCTCCGTACTGCGGACTGGAGGTATCGACCCAACTCACCATGTTGTTGCGGAGGTCGTCGACGTCGAACGTCGAGTCGTCGGGCTGCTGCCGCACTTGTACGGCTCCCTGAATACCGATGCGGGAAAACGCGCCGTTCCACGCGAGCAACGCGTTCCTTACGGCGTCGCGGTACTCGGTTGGAACGTCGTTGCTGATTGTAAACACGATGGCGTTCTTGGCGGGCGACGGTTGGCCGGGCGTTTGCGGATTGAAGTTCCAACGGCTCACATAGTAGACGTTGCGCGAAGGGTTCCTGTCGGTTTGGAAATTCAAAAGCGGCTGTTCGAAGTACCCGACTCGGGGATCGGCGATCCGCGGCATATACCCGTTCTGCGGAGCCGCGACGATGTTGTACGTCATCCGAACCTCAACGCTCCGAGGATCGGGGACGTTATCGATCTTGTCGGGCGTGTCGGTTGCCCACGTCTGATCGACCCGCAGGATCGTGTTCTGCGGAAAACTCTTGGTCTCGGTGAAAAACGTGCGCGCCGCGTCGAGATGATAGGCGTTTTCGGGTTTCTTAGCGACGCTATCGAACTGCGCCTTGAGGTTTGCGACGTCGCCTAAGAAAGCCGCGGCCGAGAAGGCCACCATCGTATCGGACTGCGCTTCGATCGGCGCGATGGCGACGATCGAGCTTGCGAGGGATGCCTGCACTCCGGCGGCCTGGGGCGAATTCGGATCGACCTTGGCAATCGTGTTCGGCCAACGGATCACGATGTTGTCGTCGACGCGTTCGAACCGCATGATGCGGGCGGGCGCCACGTACGGCTCGCCCGGCGCCGGTCCGAAGCCGCCGAGTCCCGTGGAGGGAACGGCGATCTCGATGAAGTCTTTGCCCAGTTGCGCGGTCGAGACGGCTAAGTAAACCTTTCCGTTTTTACGGATGACGCCGAGCAGTCCATTCACGACCGTCGCGCCCTTGACGAACGCGTCGTACTTCGCCGGCGCAGAGGACGGAGTCGCGGCACTATTGTCCGTTGCCGCAAATGCGCGAGAACCGGGCGCAAATAAGAGGACCGCAATCAGAAAAAGTCTGAAAACCGGGCGCATAACAACCTCCCCAGGATGACTTCCAACTACGCCGATAAAGCAATCCCACCCTCGCGGCTCGAAGGAGGGGCCCATGAATTGGGAGGCGGTTACCGCGCTAAGCACGGCCTTTACTGGGCTCGTGATTTTCCTGACGGTCATCTATGCGGCTCGGCAAGTCCACGCCTTGAACGAGCAATCCAAAGCACTCGGAGCGCAGCTCGAACACCTTCGGCGCGCAACGCAGCTCGACGGAACGCTCGCCATCTTTGAGGAACTCTTTTCACCCGACGTCATGGCCGCCTATCGATTTATTATGACCGACTACGACGAACGGATGAAAGACGAACGCTACCGCGCCGAAGCCATCCAGAGCATCCCGGACCCCGAAAAGCACAAAGAGATCCACTTCCTGCGTCATATGGAGCGCATCGGCACGTTGGTCAAGGGCGGCCTGTTGGACTCGGACGTGTTGCTTGACTTCAGCGACGAAATGATTCTGGGAACCTGGAAGCATCTCAAGCCCCTCGTGCTCGAACAGCGTCGCTATCTCAAGCGCGAGCGATTGTGGGAGAACTTCGAATTCATCGAATCTCTGGCTGCAGAAGAGAACCCCGCATGGCAGTGACGGCGCTCGATCCAAAGACGGCCCTTGTCGTCATCGATCTCCAAAAAGGAATTCTATCGTACCCGACAGCGCACCCGATCGTGGGGGTGGTCAAACGCGCCGGCGCGTTGACCGACGCGTTCCGCCGCAGAAGTCTGCCGGTCGTGCTCGTCAACGTTGAGGGCGCAGCGCCGGGCCGAACGGAACATGCGCGCAACGCCGGTGAACGCCCCGCCGGATGGGCCGATCTCGTCCCCGAGTTGAATCAACAGCCGGGAGACCACACGGTAACGAAGCGCACGTGGGGAGCCTTCACGAACACCGATCTCGAAGCGCACCTCAAGGGCTTGGGCGTCACGCAGATCGTCATCGCCGGCGTCGCTACCAGCATCGGAGTCGAGTCGACCGCACGCGATGCATACGAGCGCGGGTTCAACGTCACGCTCGTTATCGATGCCATGACCGACGCGAGCGTCGACGCTCACGCCAACAGTGTCACGCGAATCTTCCCTAGATTGGGCGAAACCGGTACGACGCAAGAGATACTCGGGCTCCTCGACCCAACCCGCATCTAACGGGCGAGAACCTGGGAAATTCCCAGGGAATGACGGCAACGTCGTCGCCGCGAAAAAGCCCCATACAGATGTTGACCGGCACCATCGTGGACCATTACGAATACCTGGACGAAGCAGGACATCCGCTTTACCAAACGGTGCGCTCCGAGCCCAAGTCATTTTTTCAGCGTCGGCCTGACGGCGAGGGCGGTTGGATCGATAACCTGGAGGGCGTACGCCGCATCCCGTTCCACCTGCGCGCTCTCATCGCCGATCGGGCGCGCAACGTCGTCTACGTTGTCGAGAACGAGAAGGACGTTCTGGCGCTGCACAAGCGCGGACTGACGGCCACGACGAGCGCGGGCGGCGCCGCTTGGAAGTGGCCCGACGAGTGGGCCGATTACTTCAAAGGAGCTACGCATGTCGTCGTCATCGCGGACAACGACAAGGCGGCCGTCGAGGCTGCCTATCAGCGAGCCGGCGTCATTGCTCGCGTCTGCCACGATGTTCGAGTCATCGAGGCTCTGCCCGGTATCCCCGACAACGGAGACGTTAGCGATTGGCTCGCAATCGGAGGCAACACGAAGGATCGGCTTGAGGCGTTAGCAGCGAAGCTTCCGAAATTCAGCCCCTTGCCTTCGGCGCAGCAACAGCATCAACAACAGAAGGCTCCATCTGAAAGCGTGACCGTGATGGAGCAGTGGGGGGCTCTCCTTCGACGGGTTGTCGATGACGGCCGGCTCGACGGTCATCTCAGTTTCGCGGGGGAGTGGCGGACGGACGGTACGCGACCTGTTCGGTGCCCGTTCGCGAACGAGCATCAAAGCCTCGAGGAGACAAACCCCAGCGCCTATCTCATGACGCAAAAAGGCTCGGGCCTGCGCTGCAACAACGAGAACCACAAGTCCGGCGTTCTCGGTTTGCTGAGAGACATCGGCTGGGCAAGTGACACCGACGCCGCTCGTCGCAAGCTGACGGCCCTCGGCTATACCCTTCCCGCTTCCCGACCGCTGCAAATCGTAACGCTTTCAGACATTGAAGAGCTCCCCATGCAGTGGCTCTGGGACGGCCGCATAGCCTACAACTGCCTGACCATCCTCGCCGGAGACGGCGGCATCGGGAAATCGTACGTCACGGTCGCTACCGCCGCGGCCGTCACGAGAGGCGGGAAGCTGCCGGTCGATGGCGGCATGCAGGATGTCGAGCAGGGCGACGTTCTTCTGGTTGGTTTCGAGGACGGCGTGGGCATCGCAATCGCGCAAGTCATCAAAAAGCGCGCTCGCCTCTGCGACGTGGACGATACTCACCTGCACGTCATCGAGGGCGCTCGCGACGAGAAGGGCAAAATCGTGCCGTTCTCGCGCGTCCACGTGGATCTCATCGCTGCTCATTTGCGCGAGAACCCCGGCGTACGGCTCGTCGTCATCGACCCCTTGATGAGCTACACCGGGAAGGCAGACGCGTACCGTGATAACGACGTGCGCGAGGCCCTTCACGGCATCGTCGACGTCATCCAAAAGTGTCCAAACAAAGTCGCGCTGCTCATCGTACACCCCAACCGCAAGGCGGCTGGAGAGAAAGGTACCGATAGAGTCGCAGGCTCAGTGGGTCTGACGAACCTCGCGCGCAGTGTTATCGCGGCCGGCTACGAGAAGCTCCGTGACGAGACGACCGGCGAAGAACGTAACGGCCGAAAGATGCTGACGGTCATCAAGGGTAACGATTTTGGCACGACCTCTGCCATACCGTTCGGCATCAACGACGACGGGACGTTCTGGTGGTCTAAGGGTTGACTTTGTAATCGGCGACCATGCCGCTTTCCATGTGGTCGCTCACGTGGCAATGGAACATCCAGATGCCTGGATTGTCGGGAACCATGTCCGCCGTTAGCGATTGCGCCGGCGAGATGCTGAGGACGTCGACTCGGCTTCCATTCACGAGGACGGTGTTGCCGTGCCAGTGGGGCGTATGGAAATTGAACCCTTCGCCCAGCGTTAGGACGTACCAGCGCACGTGGTCTCCCCGCTTCATCACCGGCATGGGCATGTTCCCGAACTGATAGCCGTTGATCGACGAGCGAAAGTTGACGACCGGCACTCCCGTTCCGATCAGCGCGTCGAAGTTTCCGTTCGGATCGACGTTCCCGGCCTTGAACTTATCGGACGGCTTGTAGTCGGGCACGAAGCGCTTGAGGTTCTGATTGATGAACCAGCTGTTGTTCTCATCGAAGATCATGAAGAGCGTCGCGAACTCGTGGTCGACGTCTTTTGGGGTGCCGTCGGGCCGGGCCATGCCCTGACGCGTGACCACGATCGCTCCGATTAAGCCGGAGTTCACGTCGCGGCGCTCGTCGACGTGCGAGTGGTAGAACCAGACGATCGAGCTGGGATCGTTCGGTCCAGGGCCGGCTCGCTCCGGAACGTCCCATTCATAGGTGAAGGTCTTGCCGGGCGCGACCGCCTCGCCGCCTTTCTCACTCGCGGGCACTCCGTCGGCGTAAGGCGATCCCTCCGACGCTTTCGCGTAGAACACGCCGTGTGGATGCATGCTATACGGATGCGTCCCATTGTTGCGAAAGACGATCTTGATCGTATCGCCGACTTCCGCATGAATCAGCGGGCCTAGGATCCCGAGATACCGTTCGCTTTGCGGGCGCGGCTTGGGGTGTGCAAAAGTGGCGTCGGTGTACTCGCGATACACCGCCTTGCGGTAGACCACGCCGATCTGGTGAGGGCCGTGCTGCGTAAAGATCTTGGCATAACCTTCGGGCGGCATGCCCATCATCTTGTCGATTCCGCTCGGGAAGTAGTTCCAATCGATCTCGTCCGCCGCGATATAGTAGGTTCTCACCTGGCCCGAGGTCGCCGGCGGCGACGCGGCGAGACCGAAGACGGCGAGAAAGAGAATACAAAGCCGTAGGACTCGTTTCAAAAGTAAAAGACCCCCACTTCTGCCTCGCGCCGGCGCGAATAGGAGAAAGTTCGCCCCCTAAAATTCGGAGCAAACTATCGGGCCTTTAGTACGGCGTGGGCGCTCGCATTCCTGGGAACCTTCGGCTAGCCGTTCATCCGTTCGATGGCTTCGTCACCGCGAGAAGGCCGCGAGCCAAGGCCTCACTTCGACGACGAGGAGTCCGCTTTGTACGGCGGGGTCGGCTTGCGCGATTTCGTCCGCTAGCGAGCGGCTGACACCGGGAGCGAAAACCATCATGCCGCCGCTCGAATCGATGAACGGTCCGCCCCGCTCGAGATGACCGTCCTTTAGCGCGGCTCCGTAGTGCGCGACGTGGTCGCGCACACCCGGTTGCTCCGAGAACTCCGTCCCGGAACGCCACGCCGGGCCCGGCCGGTGAAAGGCAACGAAACGAATCGGCGCCTCCTCGTCGGACTCTGCCATACGAATACTTTTGACGCACGCGGAAGCATCCCCGGAAGCAAACGGAAACTTCCGGCACGCACCGAGCGGAATGTGACCTACGCGGCGCGTGCCGTTACGTGCGCGCTTTGCTCAGCGAGCGACCGATGAACAGCAAAATCACGGCGCCGATGAACGCGACAATAATGCTCGAGAGATTGATGCCCGTTACCCCGGCGTGCCCGAAGAAGCTGAAGATCCAGCCACCCAGAAGCGCTCCAATGATGCCGATGACGAGATCACCTAGTATTCCACCGGGTCCCTCGCCAGGCACGACGTATTTCGCGAGGAAACCTGCGATAAGGCCGACGACTAGCCAACCGATGATACCCATTCTGAACCTACCCCCACTTAGCAGATCGCGCGGTAACGCGAGCAAATGACTTCCGATCGGCCTTTGCGCTGCCCTTTTACCCTGAAGTCTCGCGACTTAGGCCTTTCGCGTCAGCAGGACGCGCTTTCCGCCTTACTAGCGGCCTTGCGCCGCCGTGCCCGAAACCGTTGCAGATGGAGGAGTGACGTTGAGACACCTTCTTACCCTCGTGGCGAGCGCATCGCTCCTCATCGGAACGCTCGCGGCCGCGAGTCCGATCGACGGAACCTTTGCCCTGCAAACCGGCACTCCGAAAGTGTCGGGCGTTCTTGCGCGCCTCGAGCGTCGCTACCGATCCGTTGACTCAGAAGCTCGACATCTGGTTGACGCCGCTCGCCGGAACGGCGCCGATTCGCCACTACGCCGTCGACATGACCAAGCTGCTTCACCTCATCATCGTCAGCGACGATTTCAAGCAATTCTCGCACGTTCACCCGTCGCTCGGCGCCGACGGGCATTTCACGATCCAGCAAACGCTTCCGGTTGCCGCGCTGTACCACGCCTACGCCGACGGCGAACCGCTGGGACTCGGCCAACAGGTCTTCCGCTTCGACTTTGCGGTCGGCGGCGACGCGCCGGCAGCCGCGCGTTCGCTCGCGCCGAGCGGCACGCGCGCCCAGGCGGGGCCGTACGTCGTCACGCTCGACACGCTGACCCTGACTGCCGGAAAAGCTAGCGTCCTGACAATTCGGATTCTGCGCAACGGCAAGCCCGCGCGCGATCTGCATCCATATCTCGGCGCGCCGGCGCACGCGGTCTTCCTCGACGCGAAAGATCTCACGTACGTCCACGTCCATCCGGGCGCACCCGGCTCCGCCGAAATGGAATCGATGCCCGGAATGGCGATGCCGGCGATGCCGGATTCGGCAAGCTCGTCCCCCGACCTCACGTTGCACGTCACGGTGCACGAAGCGGGTCAGTATAAAATGTGGCTGGAGTTTCGGGGCGGCGCGGCGCTCTACGTCGCGCCGTTCGTCCTCACGGCGACCTAACTTCCGGCGAAATGATGATGCCGCCCTCGAGCGCGGCCTGCTGTTGCGCCGCTTTCGTATAGACGCGTAGTTCGGCGATGTCGCGCGGAAAGAGCAGCCCGAAAGTCCAGTCGAAGGTGACGCGGATGCGCCGGTCGAGTCCGGGCAGTCGCGCGAGGTAATACGTCCGCCACAAGAACCACGCGGGGAAGCCGGTGAGCAGGAATTTCCCCCACAGGCCGGCGACGCCGTGGCGCGCCCCGAGCGAAGCCATCATGCCGATCGCTTCGTAGTGAAAAGACTTCGTCGGCTTTCCGCGCAGCGTCGCGACGATGTTCGCACCGAGCACGGGACCTTCGCGGATCGCGTGTTGCGCCGTCTGCGGATAGGTTCCGCCGTGCGGATCGGGGATCGAAGCGCAATCGCCGATCGCCCAAACACCGGGATGTCCGGGTACCGACATGTCCGGATTCGTGATTATCGATCCGCCGCGACCGGTTCCGATCGAGAGCCCGGCGACGACGGGCGAAGGCCGCACGCCCGCGCTCCAGACGATCGTGCCCGCTTCGATTCGCCGGCCGTCTTTGAGTATGAGCCCGCTCTCGTCGGCGCCGCCGACGAGCGCGTCGAGCAAGACCCGCACGCCGCGACCCTCGAGTTCGCGCGCGCTGTATTCTCCCATCCCGGCCTGCAGCTCGGGCAGCAGCTTCGCGCCACCCTCGACCAGCACGACCTCGATCTCGCGCGCATCGATCGAGCGGTAAAATTTGACGATGCTCCGGAAGAAGTCGACCATCTCGCCCGCCGCCTCGACGCCCGTGAATCCGCCACCGACGAAAACGAAGGTCAGCAACCGTTTGCGCTGGACGGGGTCTGCGGCGACGTCGGCGAGTTCGAGCATCGCGATGACGTGATTGCGCAGCCGGTCGGCGTCCTCGAGCGTCTTCAAGGGCAGCGCGTGTTCGGCGACGCCCGGCAAATTGAACGTCGACGTCACCGCGCCGACGCCGATCACCAGCTGATCGTAGCTGAGTTTTTGATCCGCTCCGAGGATCGTGTGTTCGACGACGACCGAACGCGCGGTGAGGTCGATCGAGCGCACGTCGGCAAGGACGAAACGGGCGCGCCGCAACTGAGCGCGCAGCGGCGTTGCAACGTGGCGAGCCTCCAAGTTTCCGGAGCTCACTTCGGGCAGCATCGGCGTGAACAGCGAAAAGTTTTCGCGACTGACGAGCGTAATCGCGGCTTCTTCCGGCCGGAGCATTCGCTCCAGCGTTCTGGCGGTCGTAAGGCCGCCAAAACCGCCGCCTAAGATTAGAATACTCGCGGATGCCACAGCAAATACAGCCAGAGAATCGAGAAGGTCCCAAGGAGCACCCAAAGTCCGATGGTGGCGAGGCGAATGCCGATCGAGGTTTTCACGCCGCGCGAATCCGGCCGCGCAAGTACTCGCCGACCGCAATCGCCTCGCTCGCTTCCAACGGAGTTCGCGAGGGCGCCAAGCGCGCGATGTCCCAACGTTCCTCCGCGCCGCTTCCGAAATAGCCGTCTTCGAGCGCGGCTTCGGCATGCGTCATCACCGAGGCTGCCTCCACTTCGATTCCGTAGAAGGCGCAAAGCCGCGCCGCAACGGCGCACAACGTCGAGATCAGGTCGTCGCGCAAAGGGAACGGACCAAAATCGTCGGGCCGCGCGTCCTGCATGCCGGCAACGGCGAGCCCTGCAGCAAACGAGTTGCGGCCGCGCGTGTGGGCGGCGTAGGCCGTCTCGCCGTGCACTCTGAGGCGGCGCATGTTCGCCCGCAGGTCGCTGGTTTCGCACACGATCGGTACGCCTTGCGCGTCGAGCGCAACACACAGGTGATAAACCGGGTATACGGTCGCGTAATCCCCGCCGGACCAATGCAGGTAGACGCGCTCGATCGGCCCTACCGGAAAGGCGGGCGACCACTTAGGGAGCCGCGCCCCGCGAGCGCGAAGGCCAGTATCGTGCACGATCATCCGAACGTTACCTCAGCCGGAGGTCCTTTTCCGTCAACCGTCCCCGCGGACGCGCCGTACGAGGGCGAATACCTCCCGCCGGGTAGCGCGCCGCCGCCTCGCAAAGAGTCCGGCTGGAAGCGAGGCGTCGGTCCCGCGGTCATTGCCGCGGGCGTGCTTCTCGCGAAATTCAAGTCGCTGCTCTTTCTGCTGCTCAGTTTCAAGTGGGTCCTGATCGGCTCGAAAGTTCTGCTTAGCTCCTTCTCGCTGGTCGCCTCGATCTGGTTCTATTCGCTCTTCTTCGGCTGGCCGTTCGCAGTCGTCTTCGTGTTGCTGATCCTCGTTCACGAACTGGGTCACGCGGCCTTCATGCGGATCTTCGGCGTTCCCGCGAGCATGCCGTACTTCATTCCCGGTTTCGGCGCGCTCATCACGATGAAAGGCCGGCCCGCCTCCGCGCTTCAAGAATCGTACATCGCGCTAGCCGGGCCGTTGATGGGGACGGTCGCCGCGCTCGCATGCTATACCTACGGCGAGGCAACGATGAACAAGTTCTGGATCGCCGCCGCCTTCACGGGCTTCTTTCTTAACCTGTTCAATATGATACCGGTCTTACCGCTGGACGGCGGTCGCATCATCGGCTCGGTCTCGCCGAGGGTTTGGATCTTCGGGCTCATCGGGTTGATCGTTGCGGCGGTCGCGTATCATTGGTATTATAACCCGCTGCTCATCATCATCGTGCTGCTGAGCATTCCCAAAGCGATCGCCGCGTGGCGCGGCCAAAGCGACCCGCAGTACTACGCCCAAACACCGCTGCAGCGCGGCGGCGTCGCGGCGGCGTATTTCACTCTAGCGGGTTTCCTGATCGTTGCAATGCTGGAGTCGCGCGTCACGATATGAGCGAGCGGCACGCGATTCTCGGCGCGGGCGGCATCGGCGGTTTGATGGGCGCCCTCCTCGCCGCCGGCGGCGACCGCGTGACGCTGGTTGTCCGCGAAGGAACGGTCGACGTCTATCCAGCCGAACTGACGTTGCGGCGCACCGACGGATCGGTCGTGACGGGAGCGGCGCAAGTCGCGAGCAGCCTGCCGGCAGGCGACGACGTCGACGTGCTCTGGGTGACGACGAAGGCCGCGCACTTGGACGCAGCCTTGCGCTCGGTTAGCGCGGCTCGTCCGCATTGCGTCGTGCCCCTTCTCAACGGCCTCGATCACGTTGCGAAACTCGCGCAAGCTTTCGGGCCGGACGTCGTGATCCCGGGGACGATCGCGGTCGAAGCCGAGCGGCTCGCACCGGGTATCGTACGCCAGGGCACGCCGTTCGCGTTGTTGCGCCTGGCCGAACGCGGTCACGTCCTGCTCGCGAAGAGTGCCGCGCTGCTCGGGCCGCTGGGGATGACCGTCGAATTCATCGCGGACGAAACGACCCTCATGTGGAGCAAGCTCGTCTTTCTCGCGCCGTTCGCGCTCGCAACGACCGCCAGCGGCGAACCGCTCGGATTCATTCGCGACCATCCGGATTGGCTCGCGCTGATGACGGGAGCGGCCGACGAGGTCGCGACCGTCGGACGCTCGGAAGGTGCGGCGTTCGACGCCGATTACGTTACGCGCACCCTGGCTCCGCTGAAGACCGCTCCGCCGCAGGTCAGCAGCTCGATGGCGCGCGACGTGGCCGCAGGCAAGGAACCGGAACTCGACGCGATCGCCGGCGCCGTCGTCCGCGCGGCCGGCCGCCATTCGATTCCGGTACCTATGCTGCGCGAGCTCATGCAACGCGTACGCGAGCGCGTCGCTAGCGGTTGAGAATCACCTTGACCTGGGGTAGCGGCGGGCGAGCCGGCAGCACGCCGAGCTTCATCGCGCGCAGCGGGTGCGCCGCGATGAGAGCGGCCCGCTGCGCGAGATGCGGCATCGGAGGCATTGCCGCCCGCCTGAACGCGTGCGGCATAACGGGACGCTCGACGATCGAGGCAACGCTAACACCTGACGACGAACCTTGAACCTGCGTTGCGGACGGTAAGCGCGTCGAGCGGTCGCCGTACGGATGAGCCACGATGCGGTACTGGAACGCGACGGTGCTCCTTCCGTTCATCAGCTCGCGCACGACGAACCCGCTCGCCGAACGCTCCGCGACGTACATCCCGTGGCAGTCGCCGAGCGGCGTAATGAAGACGAGATACGAACGGCTCGGATCGATCGTCGACGCGAAGGTGCGCTCGAGCGGAACGATGGCCTGACCGTTCACGAGTCGTGCTTCGCCGAAGTCTTCCATCGTCGGCAAGCTTTGGTGCGCGGCATAGGTGGTTACGGGCGCTGCGTTTCTCGTGCGCACGGCCGCCGTGAGGTCGTTGTCGTACGAGCAATTCCCAGACGGCATGGTAACCGGGAACGCAGGGGACGATCCCTGCGAACAGAGCTGGTAGACTCGCCCCTGCACGTACAGATCGCCGCTCATCTGAACGTCACTGGCGCCGCTCGACAGCGTCGCGCCGCTGAATTTCAACGACCCGGCTTGAACGATAAAATTCTCTATGGCACTCGAACCCGTCGCGTTGACGGCGGCGAAGTAATCGGTTCCGCCGGTGTTCTCTTGCGCGACGATCGCCGGATGCGCCGACTTCCCCGATCCTCCGAAGAAGACTCCCGCTTCGCCCGTTCCAACACCGAGCAATGCCGCAGCGAAATTCTCCGGAGTTTCGACTACGAGTGCGTTCCCCGAGTTCCCGCTCACCGTTGACGACTCGAAGACGCCGCCCGTTCCCGCCTTCGCACCGAATCCGAACACTCCGACGCCGCCCGTCGCTCCGAAACCTTCGATGCCGTAGCCGGTCAGATTGGTCGACTCGCCGTACACGCCGGCGCCGCTGCCACCGGAGCTCTGCGCGAATACGCCGTAGAGCGCACCGTAACCGTCGACGCCGGTGCCGTCCAAAGCCATTCCGACCACCCCGGCCGAGGTGGGGTCCGTGCTCTCGCTCACGCCGGAAACGCCCTGGAAGCCGAGCCCGAACACGCCCGCGCCGCTGCTCCCGCTCGAACTTCCCGCAACGCCATACGGGCCGCTACCGAATACGCCGATGCCATTTGTGCTCGTCCCGCCCACGCCGTAATCGCTGTTGACGCCCGACGTATCGGCGCCCAAGACACCCGCAAATCCTCCCGCGCTCGACGACGTGCTCGTCGTGCCGGCGATACCGTCGGCGCTGCTGGAGGTTCCCATCACGCCTGGGCTCGCGGCCGCCGCGGAGGTTCCCAGTACGCCGGTGCCGCTCGGCGAGTTACCAAAAACCGCCGTGCCGTTGGCGCTCGTATTGTAGCCGTAGATCGAAGCTGCACCACCGTCGTTGTTGAATCCGTAGACGCCCGGGCCGGTGGCGGAATATCCGTAGAGACCGTACGCAGAGGTACCCGTCGATTGTGCCCAGCCGACGACGCCGACCGACTGCGGTGTCTGCACGTAGCCCACGACGCCGTCGATGTTGATCGAACTCGACGCGACGGTACCGTACCCGAACACGCCGGTGTCGTTTTGAAAGCCGGTGATCCCCTTGATCGCGTAGCCGGGAGCTCCGCTCGGACCGCTATCGGTGACCTTCAGCGGTCCCGGAATCGATTGCGCTAGCGCGGGTGCCGCGAACGCGAAGACGAGTACCAGCGACCAAACGATGAAACGCAAAGCCGGCTCCTTTCAGTAAGCGAGACGGCAAGCGCCGCTCGCCCGCAAAGCATAGCACAGCCGGGGCGCGGACGTTTACGGCGCGGGGGAAGCTACGCTCGGAACCGCTTTCCAGACGCCGTCGACCGCGGGCGGCAGATGGTCCATCTTGCTGAGGAACATCGCAACCTTCCAGATCTCGTCGTCGCTCAGCGTCGTCGTGAACGAGGGCATCGCCGTGTAGCGGATGCCGTGCTTGACCTTCCAGTAGGTCTCGGCGACCGGATCGTCTTCGACGCCGTGTTTCGCGAGCAGCGGCGCCTGAATGTAGAAGCCTTGCGCGAGCTTCGAGGGTTTGGCGTCCGAGGCTCCGTGACAGACCGCACAGTTTGCGGCAAATAGGTGCACGCCGTCCGTAAGGTTCTCGTCAGTGGGCTGCAGCGGGTTCTGCAAGTTCTTCGTGTCGCGAGCGACGGCGGCGCCGAGCGAGCGCTTCGCAGCCCACTTTTCGAGCGCGCTCGGTTTCGCGTCGGCATTGGCCGGCACGACTCCGAGTTGCACCGCCGCGAAACCGGCCGCCGCGAAAAATGCGAGCGTAAAGACGATCCCGTTGAGGAAGGCGCGCAAGCTCAGATATCGACGTCCATGAAGTTGTCGAACGACGCCACGGGATTGGGGTGATAATTCTTGAGGTCGTCGTTGTACGCATAGATCTCGCGGCGCGCATCCAACACCACGGTCGGGATGTCCGCGTAGAGTTGCTCTTGGACGAGTTTTTGATACGGTTCGCGCTTGTCGAATCCGTAGAGAACCTTCGCTCGATCCATAGCCTCCGTCGCCTTCTCGTTACACCACCGGGGATCGTTCTGCCCATTCGGCGGGAAACGGTAACAGGCGTACAAGTTGGACATGTCCTCGTTGGGATCGGCGCCCCAGGCAAAGTTCACGACGTCGAACTTGCCGCCGTAGATGATGCCGCCTTCCGCGACCGGGGCGAAGAACTGCGACGACAGGTAGCGCTTGACGGAAAAGTCGACACCGATCTGCTTCCACCAGCCGCGGACCAGCTCGATCTGCGTGTCGGTGTCCGGAGTGCCGAGCGACGACGCATACGTCAGACTGAGGCGCCGTCCGTTCTTCACGCGGACCCCGTCGGCTCCGCGCTTCCAGCCCGCCGCCTCAAGAATCGCGTTGGCCTTGGCGAGGTCGAACGGCACGAGCGGGAGTTTCGCATCGTAGTCGCTGGCTGGAGTAATCGGCGACTCGCTCATGATGTACAGGTTATTGCGCAGTTTTTCGTTCAGATACGCGCGGTCGGTTGCATAGCGTAACGCCTGGCGCACGGCGAGGTCTTGCATCACGGGATGCGAGAGATTGAAATCCATGTGATCGAAAAAGTAGCTCGGCGTCATCAACAGGTTAACGTTTGCGATCGTCTTGAGCTGCGGGACGAAGTGCGGGGGAACGGTCACCCAAAGGTCTAGCTCGTGCGTGCGCATCTCTTCGAGCACGACGTTCCGGTCGGGAATGATCTTGAAGGTGATGCGCTGCAGCTTCGGCGTGCCTCGGAAGTAGAGCGGATCCGGCACCATGACGACCGAGTCGGCTCGCTTCCAACTCTGGTACTTGAACGGTCCGATGCCGACCGGCAGCGCGTTGTACGGGACGTTGTTGAGGCTCTTGTAGCCTTTGAGCAAGTGCTTTGGAAGCACGCACGGGTTCGCTCCGCCCGTGCTGAAGAACGTCACGGCGAACGACGAGTAGCCCTTCTTGAGGTGGTAGACGACGGTGTATTTGTCCGGCTCGTCGACCTTCGTTATCAGATCCCAGCCGTCGCGGCTGACGACGTCGTTAGCCGGGTTGAGCACTTGCTGCGTCGAGAAGACGACGTCGTCGGCATCGAACGGCGCACCGTCAGACCACTTCACACCCTTGCGAATGTGCCAGGTTATCGTCTTGCCGTCCGGACTGATGCCGCCGTTGGCCTGCGAGGGAACTTCGGTCACCAGCTCGGGAACGTTCGCGTTGCCTTTGCTGTCGGTCTTGATGAGGAAAGCCTGCGTCAAAGTTGCGAGGAAGCTTTCGGTCCCCGTCGAGTGCGTCAGCGGATCCAGGCCTTGGATATCTTCCGCCGAGGCATAGCGCAACTGGTGCGGCGTCGTGTAGGCGTGGCGCTCCGTGCCGGCCGGCCCCGACCCGACTCGCGTACAGGCGGCGAGAACCACGAGGAGCGCCGCCGACGTGACGATCTTTCCCACGCGGACTTCCTTTGCTAGATGTCGACGTTCATCATGTCGTCGAACGAACTGACCGCGTTCGGATGGAAACCCTTGATGTCGCTATTCATAGGGAACAGGTCCTCATTGATTTGCAAAACGTAGGTCGGCGTGTCGGCGACGATCTGTTCTTGGACGATGTCGGCCAAAGTCTTTTGCTCGGAGAGATCGTAGGTCAGTTTAAAGCGGTCCATCGCCGCTTGGGCGGTCTTGTTGCACCAGCGCATCATGTTCTGCCCGTGCGGCGCGATGTTTTCGCAGCCGAAGATTCCCGACATATCGCCGTCGGGCCCGAGAAACCACGCGAAGATCGCGACGTCGAACTTGCCGCCGTAGAGAATTCCGCCCTTTTCCGGCTGCGCGAAGAGCATCGCCGGGTCGTAATTCTTGCGCTCGAGATCGACGCCGATCGCCTTCCACCAGCCGCGGATGAGTTCGATGGTCGTGTCGGTATCCGGGCTACCGGTGTTCGAGGCGAAGTCGATCGTCAGTTTCTGACCGTCCTTCTCGCGGTAGTCGCCGGCGGTTTTCTTCCAGCCGGCTTCGTCGAGCAGCGCCGCCGCCTTGGCCGGGTCGAACGTCGACGTCTTGATTTTCGAGTCGAAGAACGGGCTTACCGGCGACCATATTCCGTCCTGAACGATGCCCAGGCCGTGGTAGACTTTGTCGCGGAGCGTTACGCGGTCGATCGCCAGCGCCAGCGCGCGCCGCACGCGCGCGTCTTGCAGAACCGGACGGGTCGTGTTGAAATCGAAGTGACCGTAGCCGTAGCTGGCCTGGCGCAGCACGACGAGGTTATGCATCGCTTGCAGACGCGGGTAATAGGCGCGGGATGCGTTCGGCCACATGTCGACTTCGCCGGTCTGCAGCTGCAACTGAATCGTGTCGCGATTGGGAACGATCCGGTACTCGACGCGCTTGAGCTTGGGCAGGCCGCGGAAGTAGTACGGATTCGCCTCGAGGATGATGCGGTCGCCGCGACGCCACTCGACGTACCGGAACGGTCCGATGCCGACGGGCTTGGAGTTGTACGGATCGGTGTTGATGTCGGCAGAGTGTTCGAGCAGATGCTTGGGCAACACGGCCACGTTGGCTCCGCCGCTTCCGTAAAACGTCGGCAAGAACGACGAGTAGGCTTCCTTGAGGTGAAAGACGACGGTGTACTTGTCGGGCTCCTCGACCTTGAGGATGCGGTCCCATCCGTCGCGGCTTGTGACGAGCGTCTTCGGATCGAGCACGAGCTTCGTCGTGAAAACGACGTCGTCGGCATCGAAGGGCACGCCGTCCGACCACTTCGCGTCCTTGCGCAAGTGGAACGTGATCGTCTTGCCGTCGGCCGAGACGCCGCCGTTGGCCTTGCTCGGAACCTCGCTCGCGAGTTCGGGAATGGGTTTGTTATTGTGGTCGTACTTGACGAGCCAGGCCATCGTCATCGACGCCAAACGGCTTTGGACCAGCTGCTGCTCGAACAGCGGGTTGAGCGAGGTGACGTCGCCGACGTCGGCCATGCGCAACACGTGCGGTTGCGTGTAAGCGTTCTTGCGTGACTCGTCCGCCGCGCGCGCGTGACGCACGCCGAGACCGCTCACGACGAACACCGCGCAAGCGAAGGCGGCCGCCAGTGCCGCTACGGAAGGCCGGTTACATCGAATAATCTTGCGGGTCCCAGAAGGGCGAGATCACCGGTGACGGGCGGTAGCCTTTGAGATCGGTGTTGTAGATTTCCGGCTCGAGCCGATAGAACAGCACGATCGAAGGAACGTCGCCGGCGAATTGCTGCTGCTCGATCACGAAGTCTTTCTTGCGACGCTTGTTATCGACGGTCGAAAGTTCGTCGTCCATCGCTTTGGTCGCGACGGCGTTGTTCCAAAACAGCCCGTTCTGCCCCTTCGGCGCCATGTTATGCGCCGAGTAGATGGCGCTGTCGTCCGGGTCGGCTGCACCGCCCCACGCATAGCCGGCCACGTCGTAGTGGCCGCCCTGAATCGTTCCCTTGGCGGTGTTGTCGAAGAATAGGGCGGAAGGCACGTTCTTCACCGCGACGTCGGCGCCGACGTCGTGCCATTCGCGCTGCACGAACTGCTCGATCTGCTTGTTCGTATTGCTTTCGGTGTAAGTCGAGTAGTTGAACGCGAGACGCTGTCCGTTCTTGACGCGGATGCCGTCGCGTCCGACGCGCCAGCCGTCGGCGTCGAGCAGCGTCCTCGCTCTGACCAGATCGTAGGGCCAGTGCGACGTATTGTCGGTCCAGCCCCACGAGATCTTGGGCGAGAGCGCGGTGTCGGTCATGTCTCCGAGCCCGAAGGCGATCTTGTTGCGGATCGCCAGACGGTCGGTCCCGAGCGCCAGTGCGTGCCGCAGCTGCGGATCCCTGGCGAACATCGGGTCCTTCATGTTGAAGTCGATGTGGTCGTAGGTGAAGACGTGCACGGGATCGGCAATCGTGCCTGGAATGTCGTGCAGCTGCGGCCAAGCATTGGCGCCCACGTGGATCGCCATGTCGATCTCGTGCGTCCTCACCTGATTGATCAGCGTGTTCTCGTCGGGCATGATCTTGAAGACGACCTCGTCGAGCTTCGGTTTCCCGAGAAAATAGCCATCGTACGCCTTTAAGACGACCTGCGAACCGCGATCCCAGCGATCGACCATGAACGGTCCGCTGCCGATCGGTTTCGAGTTGTAATCGGCGGTGTTGAACGAACCTTTCTTGTCGTTGTACTTCTCGAGCAGGTGCGCCGGGAGAATCGGTGCGTTGCCGTTGACGGCCCAGAGCTGCTGCAAGAACGGCGCGTACACCCGCTTCATGTGGACCACCGCGACGAGCGGATCGCTACAATCGATGCTGTCGATGTCCTTGTAGCCGTCGGTCGTCACGCCGTTATTGGCCGGATTCATGACGACGCGCCAAGTGAACTCGAGATCGTGACAGGTCAGCTTTTGGCCGTCCTGCCACGTGATGTTCGGGCGCAGCTTGTACTTGAGCGTCAAACCGTCCGGGCTGACGTCGCCGTTTTGGACCGTGGGAATCTCGACCAACGCATCGGGCACCGGGCGCGCCTGATCGTCGTAGCGTACGGTGTACGAGAAAATAAACATCGAGAGATCACCGGCAGCCGCGTTGTTGGCGAGGACAGGGTTGAGGTTCTTCGGGTCCTGAGACTCGCCGTACACGAGTCTGCCGTGGTGCGTCCACGGATTGCTGCTCGACGGCTCCGCCGATTGCGTTCGCGTGCAAGCTGCAGCGAGGAGCGCGAGAAGGGCGAGGCTCGCGACTTTACGCACGGTCAGGAAACCCCGACCGGGGAAGCAATCAAGTCCATCCCTGTTCGCTACTGCGTCGTGGGCCGTAAGACCTACACGCCCGCGGGACCGGCCCGGCTACGGCCTCATCTTGCTGACGTCGTAGTTCGAGCCGAGCGCGAAGAGATAGGCCTGCTCGGCTTGCCGCAAGGCGTAGACCGCGTTGACCTGCGCGCCGAGCGCCGTCGTGAGCCCGACCTGGGCGTTCAGCAAGAGCGGCAAGGTAGTGACGCCGGCCCGGTACTGCGCCTGCGTGGCCTGGAGGACCACCAGAGCCGTGGTGTAGGAAACTTGGGCCTGATCGAGCGCCGCGCTGGCGCTGACGAGGTTCGAGAGCGCCTGCTTGACCGACAGCTGCACCGAAAGCAGCGAGGTCTGCAGGTTTGCTGCCGCGATGTCGAGCTGCGCCTTGGCTTGCGCGGAGTTGGCGGCGCGGACGCCTTGGTCGAAGAGTGGTATCGTTAGCGCGGCCCCGACGGTGCTGCTGTTGCGGTAGGCGCCGCCGCCGGGATTGGTCGAGCCGGTACCGGTCTCTCCGGTTCCGTTCAACGTCGGGAAGTTCGTCAAGCGAGCTTCTTTGAGACTGTATTCGGCCGCCGTGTAGTTTTGAAGCGCGCTGGCGTAATCCGGCCGCAGCAGGAGCGCGCGCTTGATCGCGACGTCGTAAGGTTGAATCGGTACCGTCGAAACGGGGCTGTTGGTGAAGACCGGCGCGTCATCGATCGGCTGGATGTTGTAACGCGCGTCGAGGCCCAACGTATTCGCAAACGACGCTTGAGCCGAAAGCTCGGCGCCTTGCGCTTGGATCAGCGCTAAACGTGCCTGCGCCGTCGCGACCTGCGCGGTTGCGATGTCGATCTTGGCTGCGGTTCCCGCCTGGACTTGCGCACGGATCAGGTTCTCTTGCACGACGTCCTGTTGCACGATCTCGACGTCGACTTGCACCGTGCGTTCTGCCGCGAGGTAATTGTAGTACGAGGCCGCGACGTTTTCAGCGACGGTTTGCAGCTGGAATAAGAACGAGTCGATGTCGGCCGAGTGCGTGTGCTGCGCCGCTTTGACGCTCGCCGCAAGATGGCCGCCGTCCCAGATCAATTGGGTGAGGGTCAGGTCGAGGCTGCTGGCGGTGAAGCTGCCGATACCGGCGCGCGTGGCCGAACCCGATCCGCCGGTCGTGCTCAGCGCGCCGAATTGCTGGACGGACCGCGAAATATTGGCCGAGCCGGACAAGTCCGGATTGAAACCGGTCGCTGCGAGCTGCGCTTCGGCCGCCGCCACGTTGGCGTTGCCCCGCGCAATTGCCAGCGAGGGCGATCGCGCAAAACCGATCGCCTGCGCTTGCGAAAGCGAAATCTTGTTCGGAAGGCCGGAATCAGGTCCGGGCACGACTCCCTGGACGCCCGGGACGGGAGTCCCGTAGGCGGGATACGGCAAGGGCGAGCCTTCGCCCGCGGGCGCGAGCGTCGCCACCGCGTAAGGCGTCGGCACCCCGGCGGGCAGGTTTCCAAAGCCCGGCGGGGTCGCAACCACTTGCGGCGACGAGGTCGCCTGCGCCACGACGGGATGCGCCGCATCCGAGGGCGCTCCCAACAAGGCAATCGCGAACACGGCCACCGGCGTCGCGATGGTCAGCGCCGTCCGAAGGCGGCGTACGGTCAGAAAGTTCACGCGTTAGTGCTGCGCTTTCCCCGGCGGAGGGCCGCCGATCGCCACGACGCTACCGTCTTGGAGCGCGTCGGGCCGCGTCGTGATTACGACGGTGCCCGGATCAATCTTGCCGCCGCGGACTTCGCTGAGAGTATCTGTCTGTAATCCCAGCTGAACCGGGACCGCTTTTGCCTTCCCGTCGACCACCGTGTAGACGTTGGCGCCTTGATCGGTCTGAAAGACCGCGGTGCGCGGCACGACGACGGCGTTCTTGTGAAGCTGCTTCTGAACCGTGACGGTTACCAGCATGCCGCCGCGCAAGGTGCTGTCCGGATTGGGTTGGCGCACCCGCGCGCGATACGAGAGCGTGCCGGTCGTCGGAATCGCGTTGACGTCGGTGATCCTTCCATGGAACGTGCGGCCGGGCAAGCTCGGCGAACTGAAGCTGATCGGCGTTCCCGGGCGGACGTACGAGAGCCCTTCGTCAGGAACGTTGGCGTTGACGTACACCGGATTGAGCTGTGAGACGCGGACGACCGCTTGGTTCGGGCCGGCGAACGCGCCGGGATCCAACAGCCGCGCCGTCACGACGCCGTCGAACGGCGCGTAGATCGACGACTGCGCGATCTGCGTGCGCAAGAGATCGACGTTGGCTTCCGCGGCCTGCAAGGTTGCGCGGTTTTGCTGAATTGTCGCCTGATCGACTTGCGTGGACTGCAAACCGGCTTTCGCCGCGCGCAGCGCCGCTTCGTCGTTGGTGATCTGTTGCTGCGCTGCGACGTAGCTCGCGCGCGCCTGCTCCATCGTCGTCTGCGAGACGTAGCCTTGCGTGACCAGCTGCGCGTTGCTCTTGTAGACGAGTTGCGCGTTGGCGAGCGCGGCCTTGTCGCTGGCGAGTTTGGCCTCGGCCTGACTGACGGTGGTCGTATACTGCTGCGAGGAGATCGGCGCTTGAACCACCGAGCCCGTGACCTTCGAAACCGACTGCGCCACCGTCGCCTCGTTGGCGGCGAGCTGCGCGCGCAGCTGCGAGTCGTCGAGCTTGGCCAGCAGCTCGCCCTTGTGAACCACGTCGCCTTCGTTCACGTAGACGCCCGCCAGCGTGCCGGATTGGCTCGAGGCCAGGGTCGAGTCGAGGAAGGGCATGATCTGACCGTCGAGGGTCATGTAGGTCGCGATATCGCGCTGCGACGCCTTAGCAACGTCGACGGCAAGGGCGGGGGGTGCCTGCTGGTGACCCTTGCCGCCACATCCGCTCGCCAGCACGGCCGCGAGCAGTGCAAAAGCGCGAATCCTCATCGAAAAACCTCTCTTGGCGGACGCTTGGTCCGGCCTCACTCGGGTACTACGCGGTTTCGGTCCGATTTGATTCACCGATTCACCCAGGCGGGAGGCCTGGGATTCCCGGAGTATGTGACCCGCCATGGGGGCCAAAGTCGAGCTCGGCCGGCGGTATCAGAGCCAAACTCGCGTTGAAGAATGGATGACTGCGGAAAAAGCCGGCAACAAAGGGGTCGACGTGCTCTCGACGCCGATGCTGATCCAACTGATCGAAGCCGCCGCGGTCCAGTGTCTCGCGCCGACCCTCTCGGACGCCGAAGTATCGCTCGGGGCGCACATCGATCTCGCGCACGTCGCGCCGACGCCGGTCGGCTTGATCGTTCGAACCGAAGTCGAGATCATCGGCGTCGACGGCCGCCGGATTCAGTTCGCGGTGACGGCGTTTGACGAACGCGAGAAGATTGCCGAAGGCACGCACGAACGCTACGTCATCGACCGTCCCAAGTTTCTCGCGAACCTCGAAGAGAAACTAAGCTAGCAGCGAGCGGTCGGCCGGGCGCAGCACGAGCGGGCCCGACGAAAACTCTCACGGCCGTACGCGGGTGATGAAAACTTCCTTCGCGCGATTCTTTGTATGGTTACGAACAATCACGCATCCCTCCTCGCAAACCTGGCGATGGATGCCTCGCTTGGCAGAGATATCGACCAAAGTCACACCAATTTCGCAGTAAAATCCGCTATTTTAATGGTTAGGACGCGCAACCACTGGCTACGTTGCGTCGTTCATGTGTCAGGGCGCTCATTCCAGGCTGCGCGCAAGCGTGGCTGGCGGAACAAGTTCCGCGGAAGCGCGCCCGTCGTGAAAACTTAGACCGTGCGCGGCAGGCCGGTTTCGGCTCGTCCCCGCGCGGGTAAGAACGCGCAGACTATCTTTAGGAGGTTAACGATTTGAATCGACTCGTAACGCGATTCGCTGCTGGTGTGGCGACCGCCGCGTTCGGGATCGTCGCGCTGGCAGTCAGCTCTGCCGGCCCGGCTCAGGCTCAACCGGCCCCCCAGTTCGGCTCACCGCCGTCCGGCGAAGTCCCGATCCTCTACAACGACCAACACGTTTACTCGAAGCCCGATAGACTGAAGCAAGGAAGACTCCTGGCCGCTTTGGTGCGTGGGAACACCGTCCTTGTACCGCTCCGTTCGATGTTCGAGCAAATGGGCGCTACGGTTTCCTGGAACCCGTCGACCAAGACCGTCGACGTTTCTAAGCCCGGCGCCGACGTTCAGGTAACGGTCGGAAAGCCGGAAGTCACCATCAACGGCGAGAGCCGTCCGCTCGACGTTCCACCCGAAATCTACAAGGGTTCGGTCGTCGTTCCGGTTCGCGTCATTTCCGAAGGCATGGGCGCCTACGTTCTGTGGGTTCCTGAGAAACGCGTCGTCGTCGTGCGGTACATCCCGCCGACCCCGCCGCCGACTCCTCCGCCGGCCCCACCGCCGCCGCCGCCGCCACCGCCACCGGTCGTAACGCCGCCGCCACCGCCGCCACCGACCCCGACTCCCAAGCCGAAGGCGCAATTCGAGGCCTTCGTCGCGGGCGACGCGCTGTTCTCACCTAAGGTGTACAACGAGCTCAGCGCCGGACAACGCGGCGACACCTCACTCGGCGCACGTCTAGGCGCCACGTTCGGCATCGGAAGCCTCGCGTTCTTGGCCGAACTCCAGTACCAACAGTACATCTACGCGCACGTTGCCGGAGGGGCCGGATGCCCTGGCGATCCAGGCTGCGTGACCGTCATCGGAAACACGGGTCAGACCTTCGTGCCGGCATTCACCGCCATCAACAACACGGATGACGGCCGTATCGGTATCGGAGCCTACAGAAGCTTCTACATCGTGGGAAGCTACGAGAACAACTACAACAACTTCGGCTACCCGCACCTCACGGGCGTCGGATTCGGTATCGAGAAGGTGGCCAACTACGACCACTTCATCGATTACTTCGGTAGCTTCTTGTACTACCCGCAGATTAGCGGCAACTTCACCGACCCGTCAGGCAACAGCCTCCAGCTCCAGTACGTGTACTACAAGTACCAGGGTGGTATCGACATCTCGATTCCGAGGACGCCGATCTTCATTGAAGGCGGCATCGTCGGAGACCATGGTATACCGAAACAGAACGCTCCCTCGGTCACGACCGATCACGGCGTGTTCGCAGGAGTCGGTATCCACTTCTAACCCCGGATAGTCCGGCAACAAACCAAGGGCCCCGTCCTTTCTCAGAAAGGGCGGGGCTCTTTCGTTTGGGTAGGCGCGCGCCGCAGCATCGTCGTAGTTCGCCCGGTATGAAGGCGATACGGTTTCTCGCGTTGGCCTCCGTTGCATTGCTGGCAATCCCCGGACTCAGGCACCCCGCGCTGGCTCAGACGCCGAGCGGAGATTTCGGCTCCCCGCCATCGGGCGAGGTGCCGCTGCTTTTCAACGACCGGCACGTCTACGCGAAACCCGACCGTCAGAAATCGAATCGCGTGCTGGCCGCGCTCGTTCGCAACGGAACGATCCTCGTGCCGCTGCGCTCGATGTTCGAAGCGATGGGCGCGACCGTCACCTACGACGCCGCCACCAAGAGCGTCGACGTCTCGAAGGCCGGTGCCGACGTCAAGCTGACGCTCGACCAACCGCAAGTCACGATCAACGGAGAGGTTCGTCCGCTCGACGTCCCGGCGATGATGTATCGCGGCACGATCGTCGTGCCCGTGCGCGTGATCTCCGAAGGGATGGGCGCGTACGTCTTGTGGGTCGCCGAGAAACGGCTCGTCGTCGTGCGCTACATTCCGCCCGCGCCGCCGTCGCCGCCGCCGGCCCCACCGCCGCCGCCGCCGACACCCGCTCCGACGCCGATCGTGACCGCGCCACCGCTGCCCACACCGACGGCACCGCCTCCGCCGAAGAAGCCTTCACCCTACGAGCACTACATCGTGGGCGACTACCTTATCTCACCCAAGGTGTATAACGAATTCAGTCCCGGCAACACCGGTTCGAACGCGTTCCGTCTGGCGAGCGCGCTCGAGTTTCCGCTCTTCGGCTTTCCGTGGGAAGTCGGCGAAGATTACCGCGCTTTCTCGTATCCGCACAACGCCGGAGCACCGCCGTCGAGCTGTCCGCAGATCGGAAACCAAGGCTGCGTAAACGTCATCGGCGGTCAAGGGAAACAGAACTACGTGCCGGCGTTCAGCGCACGCGAAAGCGACGTCGATCTGCAAGTCGGCGCGAAGCTGGCCGACCCGCGCGTGTATCTCGACTTCGGCTACTTGACCCGTTGGAGCAACTACGGCTATCCGCGTGAAACCGGCATCGGGATCGGGCTCAACAAGCTACCGGATCTCGACCACACGTTCTCCACGTACGCGAGCTTCTTCTACTATCCGTCAATCCAAGGCACCTATACCACCGGAAGCGGCGCGTCCGACGTGCTCGACTACATCGTGATCAAGTGGGCCGTCGGTGCGACCTTGACGATTCCGAAATTCCCGGTGTATTTGGATGTGGGCTATCTCGGAGAGAACGGAGCGGGACGCAAGTCCGCGCCCGCGGGTTATTCCTACGCCGGCCCGTACGCGGGGCTCGGCATCCACTTCTAGGGAGACCCTTGCTCCGCGGCGTGGAGCGCTGCCATGACGGTCGCGGTCGTGAAGATCCGGCGGTCGTCGCTCGCGATTTCGCTCTGACGAAAGCGGCGGTCTCCAAGTGCGGACGAAAGCGGATCGGTGATCCGCAGGATGGGGGCGCTGGGCCAACTGCCATCCGCGTTCTGACGGGCCGCGAGGCGCCGTGAGATCGCGCCGCGGCGGGCCGCCCCCATCTCCAAAAGGACGGCAATTTCAAGCGCGAGCGCTTCGTGAAAGCATGAGACCCCACTCGAAAGGTCGCAGCGTGAAAGTGCAAAGCGCGGCGCTCCGCCATCCTCCCGCTGCAGCCGCAAGAGTTCGTTCGCGAGATAGAGCGGTGACGGCCACCAATACGCAGCGGTGCTCGACGTTTCGCGCACGTAGGCGGCGAGCCGCGCGCGGCCCTTCCGAAGGATCACGTGCCCGGCGGGCAGGACGCCCGACAACGCGCGAAGCGCGACGACGGTCACGTCCGGATGTCCGGCGCACCAGCCGGGCCGGCCTTCGGAGGCGCGGTACGTTGCGAAATCGCCCGAGTCGAGTTGAAATTTGGCGAGCGCCGCGTAGTCACGGAGCGGTACTTCGTCGCCGATCGCGCGCAAGAAAAGAATTGCACGGGCCGTCGAGTCCGCGTCGGGAGCGCAGCGCGTGTTGTAACCCCACCCGCCGCGCGGATCGCGTGCCGCGTTGATGAAGCTGCGCGCGCCGGCGAGCGCGGGAGCGGCGTCGACGCAACGAAGGGCACCGGCGACGCGAAGCAGGCTCGCGCCGACGTACGCGGTTACCCAGGCTTCGGAGCGGCCGGGTTTCAGCTGGAAATCACGCCAGGCTCCGTCCGCGTCCTGTGCCGCGACGACAAAGCTCGCGGCGTTCTCGACCGGCTCGTCGAGGGTTAGCGCGCTCTGCATAGCGTGGAGAGCGCCGCCCCGCTTATACCGACGCGCACCTCGACGCGCCCGCCGGTCGTCGCGCTCACTCCGACGGTGCCGTGATCGGGAAGTTCCGCGACGGGGACCGAGCCGAGCAAATCGCGGTACGTCGATGCCGGCTTGCCGGCGCTCCGCTCGTGCTCGAGAAAAAACTCGCGAACTCGTCCGACGTTCCCGAGCGAGCGAGACCGCGCGAACAGCGTCAGCAGCGGTTCTGGGTCGTCCGAAAGCGGCGTGATGCTATAGCCGAAGTTGATCCAGCGAAGAGCGGTGCGGGCCGGCACGTTGCACAGCGCTACGAACGCTTCAAGCACCGCGCCGCGACGCTCGCTTTGGAAGTGACCTCGCAGCAGCCGGTCGACATCGAGGAGACCGTGCATCGGCGGCTGGCGGAAATAGTATTCATACGTGCCGGTCCCGCAGTCGTAGCCGAGCATGATCAAGCGACTGTCCGGCGTCATGCGAAAGCGCTCCGCGCCGGCGGCAGCACCGCTGTTCTCCGGAAGCTCCAGATAGAGCTTGAACCGATCGGCGCGCTCACCTTGGCGGACGCCGAACCAGGCTCCCCAGCGCAGCGCTTTGCCGGTTTGAAGCGAGTGCCAGAACTCGAGCGCTTCGTGCGGCGGCGTTACGTCACCGAGCAGCCGGCAGAGTTCGACCGCGGCGCCGGCCCGAACGTGCGCAGCGAGTTCCGGGCCGCCCACTTCGATCGTATACCGTAACCGGTCGTCGCTGCTGGAGAAAGCGAGTTCGACGGGACTGCCATCGCCGTTCAAAGCGCTGAAATTCCACGCGGCGGCGGGTTGCGTCGATTCTTCGAAGCGCCGCAGACACCGAGCGAGCCCCTGCGCGATCCTCGCGGCTGACGCCGGCGAGCCGCCGCGAGCGGCCGCACCTCGCGCCGCATCCACGATGGTTCGCGCAGGACTCTCCAGCAGCGCCGTTTCGCTCAACTACCGGCGCTCACGAGCACGAGACTATCTTGCGCGGTGATGTAGTTGCCTTGGGTTTTCTGGTTGGCATGGTCCAGGAGCGTAATCCGGTACTGATATTGGTTCTGCGTCGGATCGATTACCGGCACGTGCACTTGCACCGGTTGGCTCGACCCGTTCATTTGAAACGTCGTCTGGAAGGCGTAGTTGTTGGTGGAGTCTTTGTACGACAGCTCGACGACCGCAAGGCTGATGGCGTTCGGATCGAAAGCGGGTTGGAACGTCAGGTTGAGGCCCCCGGCGAACGGATCGCTGACGATCAGCGCGCTGGCGGTGGTCGTCGTTGCGGGGTGGCTGATGAGCGTTCCGTCCTTCAAATAGCAGTTGGTCGAGTAGCTGTAGGTTCGCGCGCTCGTATCGGCGAGCCGCAAATTGAAGCTCTGCGCCGCCGCGCCCGGCCGCACCACGATCGTCGTCGAGGCTTGCCAGCCACTCGCTGCGGTGTACTGAATCGGGACCTCGATGCGATCGACCGTCCCCGGATCGATCCGGCCCGGTTGGATGGAGATCTGCAAGAAGCCGAGCGTGTCGAACGGGTCGAGCGTGAGCAAGCGGTTTTCGGTCGTGACGGGCGGCAACGTATACGAAGTCTTTTCACCTTGCCAGCCCGACTCGGGATCGAACTCGTAGTCGATCGTGTAGGTGTAGCTCGTTTTCTGAATCAGGCCTTCGAAGACCGCCCACGTCTGTTGCGTCGTGTGCGCCGGATCGAACACAAAATCGCCATGCTTCACGCCCGCGGCACTCGTCGGATCGCCGTAATCGAGGCCGACGTGAGCCGAGAGCAACCCGATGCCCGTAAAATCGTGCGGCGGGTTGATCGTCACCGCGAAGTTGTTGAAGAACGGATCGTTCCCGGCAACCTTGAGGAAATGCTTGCTCAGGTCGATGTTTGACAGCATCAAACCAAAGTAGCCCTGAGGCGAGTACGTCCGCTGCACCGCGTTCATTTGGTTGTACTCGTACTCGACGGTTTTCAGCTCGTCTTGTTCGACGAACTTCAGCCGCAGCGCGACGCCGAACGGCGAAGCCGCCGACGACGCCCCGGCAGCGGTACCGGCCGCTTTCGCGATCGCGTTCGCAACGGGCGCCGCCGCTGCCGCAACAGGTGACGGCGTTGCAGGCTTCGCGGGGGCTGCGGGCTTCGCAGGAGTTGCGGGCGTCGCGGAACCCGAAGGCGGCGCTGCGGTCATTGTGGTCGCGCCACCCGAAGCGCCTGCGGGAGCACCCATCGACCCCGAGGCCGGTTTTGCCGACGACATGCTCGAGGCACTCGACGGAGTGCTTCCCCCCATCGTCGTTGTCGGGGGCTTCGCGCTTTGCGCCGACGTCGTGGGCGACGTGCCGGTCGTGCCGTACGGCTTGGCGCCGGTGCTGACCGATTGTGCGTCGGCAGCTGCCGCCGTCGTCGGGCTCAAACTCGGCGTGAACCACGTCGACATGATCTGATCCTTGAACAAGTTCAGCGCCCACGTTTCGGCGCTCTGCGTCGCGGCGTCCGAGCTGAGGCTGATGACGTTGATCTGGATGACGCCGTCTTGGCGCAATTTCTCAAAGGTCGCATCGATCCCGGCGGAAACGAAGTACGCCTGCGCCGTCAGATCGACGCTGAACGACTCGTAGGCGCGCTTGAGATCGCAGGTGATCTTCACGTCGAGCGCCGGCAACACGCCGGTGAATTGCAGGTTGTAGATCCCGCCGACCGGCGTCATGCCGTCTTGAAAGGCTTGTTCGAGAATCGTCGCGCCTTCTTCGGTCAGCGTCAATCCGAACACCGCGTCGTTGTTGCCGAAGAGCTCGGGGCTGCTCGCGCCTAGGATGCGCTCCACGGCCTGCCCCGTGCCGGCCGGCGCGGCGCCGGCACTCGTACCGCCGGCACCCTGCAGATCGAGTGCGACGATTTGGACGGTGCCCGAGTCGAACGAGACCGGCGCGAGCTTCGGAGTGTCGACGTTCGGGAATTGGTTTCGAATCTGTCCGATGATCTGCGTCTGCGTATCGTCGCTGACTTTGAGGGCCAGCGTCACGTTGAGAAAGCCGCTGCCTTGTATGCCGGTGCCGGCGACGTCGGGCGCGTACATGATCAACAAGAACTGCGGTTCGTCGCTGCCGCTCTCAGACTCGAGGCCGACGGGACCTGGAAGATACCAAAACTGACTCGGATCGGCGTGATCCGGGAACACCGTGATGCCGTTGACGGTAAAGGTGTCGCTCGAGAATAAAAGCATGGCGTTCTCAATGCTCCCGCGGGAGGCGGCTTAGGAGAGATTGTTGAGAGGAATGACTAGCGCGTTGCCGGCGATCGGCGTCCAGTCGATGCTCTTCGTCTGACCGTTCGTCAGTTGGATGTCGGCGCGGTATTGCGGCGCCACGTTCGGATCGACGTAGTCGTACGCAAAGCTGCGCACGTCGGCAGCGGTCGCAAGGGTGACCGACTCGCTGAGGTCGATCGCATTTGTCGCGTCGACGTAGCGAATGCCGACCACGATCTGACCGATCTGGCTCGCCGTGAAGTCGACCTGCTGCGGCGCGATCGAAAGGATCTGATGTCCTTTCATGTTGTTCTGCAGCATCAGGTACTGATCCGAGGTCACCGATCCCGGAATGGTCCAGATTTGACCGTTCGTGTGGACGAGCTGCGCTTCGTAGTAGATCAGGTTCTGCGTTGGATCTTGCCGGTCGACGGTGAAAGGCGGCGCCGCCGCGTTGCTCGCGGTCAAGGTGTAGGTCTGTTGAACTGCGGGATTGCTCTTGCTGGGGTAAGCCACGAAAACCAGCGCCTCCTGAAATTGGGTCCAGTCGAGCGCGGCGATCACATTGAGCGTGAGCTTTGAGGGGAACGGATCGACGACGTCGATCTTCGAGGCGCTGGTCGTAACCCACGGCGAGACGCTCGTCCCGCCGGAGACGAGGCTGTAGGTCAAGCGGTACTGGAAGCTGCGCAGGCTCGGATCGCACATGAAGAGGGGCCAATCGACTTCGGGATTGGCGCTCGTCATGATCGCGCTCGGCTGCTCGTTGATGGCATTCTTCGCGTCGACGTAGCGGCACTCGACCTCGACGCTGGGATAGCGGTCCCAGGGAAAGCCGAACGCGCGAACCGGAATGACGGTCACGCCGTAGACGTCGCCCCGCGGCTCGATGTCGAGCACGTCGCCGGTAACCGTTTGCGGCGCGCTCGTGAGTTTGTTGGGCCGCTGGGTCGTATCGACGTTCATGAAGTTGACGGTGTAGGTGTAGCTCACCGGGCGCTGCATCTGGCCGTTCGAGAGCACGCTGCTCCAGTTACAAGAACCTTGCGAGGCCGCGCCGGTCAACGAGACCGACTGAACGCTGCCGTTGTAGGTGAGGTTCACGTCGATCGAGGCGATCGAATCGCCGGCGAAGTCGGCGTGCGTGACCACGTTGACCGTGCGGCGCTGAAAATACGGATTGTCGAGATCGACCTTGACGACGAACTGCCCCAGGCCCGTTCCCGGTTTGAGTTCGCTGAGAAGACCGTTGAGATGGCCTTGGGGAAAGATCGTGCGCAGGACCGCGGTCTGCTCGGTCAGGTTGAAATCGAGGGACTTCTGATCGGTTTGCGAGAGGTCGATGTGCTTGTAGGAGTAACCCGCTTGACCCAACGGACCGGCCAGCGCGATGTCGCTGAGGTTCTTGACGGTGCTCGTGAACTTGTCCCAATCGTCGGGCTTATTGGGATCCGGCGGCGCCAGGCTCGACTGAAAGAAATTGTTCTTGACCAGCTCGTAGCATTCCGAGACAGCCCGGTCGCGGTCCGAGACGCCGGTTGCTCCCAGATCCGAATCTGTCGTGTACGACGAAACCTGGATGTTGATGACCTGATCCTCGATCAGCTTATCGACCGTCTTCTCGATGTCGCTCGAGACAAAGAGAAAACCGCCACCGTATTGAGTATCGAGATAAGTCTGCACGCGGTTCCAGTCGGCGGTGAGTTGAACGTGAAAGGCAGGCCGCAGGCCCAGGAATTGCAGCGAATAGATGACGGCGACCGGCGCCATCTCACCCTGCAGCGCCGCTTCGAGAACCGTCGCGCCGTATTGGTCGAGCTGGACGGAGAAGGTCGCTTGATTGTCGCCGTAGAGCGCGGGCTTCGTCGCGTTCTGCACTTTGATCACGAATTGCGGCCCGGACGCGGCCGGCGCCATCACCGCCGTCGCGGCTGCGCCGCTACTCGCGCCGGCCGGTCCGCCGGACGGCGCCGCCGCACCGCCCGTGGCCGGCGGACTTGCGCTTTGCGCTCCGAGGATCAGCAGGTCGACCGAACCATCGACGAACGTCACCGGCGAGAGCCGCGGTTGCCCGGTCAGCTTCGCCTGCTGCTGGAGTTGACTGCTCACTTCGCTCAGCGCGTCCTGATCGATCCCGATGTTGACGTCGAAATTGAGGAATCCGCCGGTTCCGGCAGCTCCCTCGTACTCGATCAGTTGCAGCTGTGGCGTGGCGACGTTCGTCTTCGGGTCGGTCACCATCGTCAGGTGCGGCATCATCGGGAGGTAGTAGAACTGCAACGGATCTTTGTCGTCGGGGAAGACCGAGACTCCGTTGATCACAAAATACGGCGAGTTGAGGTACAGCATAACGGTGCTCCGATCGCGAGCGGCGCTTAGGGTCCGGTGAGGACGAGGTCGGTGTCGCTCGACGTGACCGGCGCCTGCTTTACCACCTGCGGCGGCGTCGTCGCTAAGTAGTAGGTCGCCGTATACGTGTAGGCGGTCTTCGTCGGATCCTTCGTATAGAAGGTCCAGGTCGCCGGGGTTGCGCCGGTCGGCTTGAGCACGATCTCCTGCGCGAGCGAGAGATTGTTGGCGGTATCGGTGTATTGAAACTCGATCTGGGCCAGCTTGATCTTCGTGAAATCGAGCAGCGCCGGATCGGGCGTGACGGTGACGATCTTCTGGTTAGGCGGCCCGAAGGTGACGAGGCTCGCCGTCGTCGTCGTGCTCGGAATGTCCAGCGTCGTGTTGTCGGTGTTCGTTACGACGCCCGAGTAGCTGAGCTGCCCGTTGCTGCCGGGGATCACGAGGAACGTCCAGTCGTGGCTGCGGTTGGCGGAGCTGAACTGGTATTCGGAAGCCTGCTGATAGTTGTAGGTGGTGTCGGCGTAGGTCATCTTCAGGAAGATGTTGTTGATTTCGTTCGTGAAGTCGCCCTCGGCGAGGAAGCTCACCGTCTTCGGAATGAACAGATTGTTGATGAACAGCTCGCGCGTGTTGTCGGACTGCCAGGGCTTGACGACTTGCGTGCCGTCGGCTAAAACGTAGGTGACCTGGTATTGGTACTGCTTGTCGACCGTCTTGAGCATGACGACGGCCATCGACGCCGTCCGATTGTTGGTATCGAACGAGAACTGACGGCTCACTGCCGCGCCGCTCGGATCGGGATCGGGATATTTGAGCGCGACTTGAACCTGCGGAACCTTCGTGAAGTCGACGTTGCTGACGGTGATGTTCACGAAAAGGACGCCCAAGGTTCCGACGTCGATCGTCGTCACGAGATCCTGCGTCGTGTAGACCGGCGAGGCATACGGCTGATTCTCGTCGACGTAATTGACCTTGAACGAGTAGCCGTAGTGCATGTCGCCGCCGGTCGTGTCTGAGTCGAACTTGAGAACGTCGTCCGGCCCGGTGAAGTGGAAACCTTCGACCGTGGGCGGCGTGCTCTTCGGATAGGTGCAGTTGAGGTCGACGCTCTGAATGAGGAACTTCTGGTAGTCGGCGTTGACCATCAGCGTCGCGTGGATTTGCGCGAAGAAGGGGTCGTTCGCGTTGATCGTCTCGATATAGTTGCTGAAGTTGGGCACGTTCGGCAGCGTGCCTTGCTGGACGGTTTCGTAAACGATGCTGTCGTCTTGTTCATAGTATTCGTTGAAGTTGAACACAGCTAGGCTCGACTCGTTACGGCTGACGTTCTTCATCCCGTCGTCGCTGCGGTCCGATCCGAGGTCCGCGCCGGTGTTGCTGCCGGTCACGCCTCCGCTCGAGCTTCCCGAGGACGAGCCGGAAGAACCGTTGCTCGTCGAGCCGGTCGAACTCGCCGGGGTGCTGCTCGAACTCGAAGTTTGGCCACTCGCACCGAGCACGTTCTGCGCTGCGATGTTGAGCTGTTGGAAACCCCAGTTCGTAAGGTCGCTTTGCATCTTGGCGACGTTGGGATCGGTCATGTCCATGCCGGTGAAGTCGAACTTCACGCCGCCCGAATCCGATTGGATGAAAGCCTCGCGCATCGTCTCGTTCTCGGTGTTGTCGCCGCTGTCCCAACTGCCGCCGCTCTTGTTGATCGTCTGATAGAACGAGGCGAACTTGACGGCGTCGAACCAGACGTTTCCGGTGACGGGCGGCAGCGCCGCCGCGTAGCTGAGATCGTACGCGATCTGGATGACGCCGCCCTGACCGCTGAGCGCCCCTTTCACGACCGCTGCACCTTCGGGTGAAAGCTCGGCCGTGAACGAGCAGATCAGCGAACCGAGCAGCGAAGGCTTGCCCGCGCTCTCGATCTTCGTGACGAGCGCTCCGCCGCTGTCGAGCAGCGTCAGCGAAGAGGTGCCCTTGATGAAGCTCGGCAGGGAGATCTTCGCGGTGGCGGGATTGCCTTGTCCGTCCTTGACGTTGTTGGTTTTGAGCATCGCGTCGAGTTGGTTTTGGAGCGCGCTCCTGGTCGTGTTCGAAAGGACGAAACACGAGTCGAAGATGAGGAAACCGCCGCCCTTGCTGCCGTCGGGACGGTCGACCGGCATCAAGTACTCGATGAAGTTGACGACCGGCTTGTTGGTCTTCGGGTCGATGCGGATGCTCGGCTCGTTGGGCATGACGTAGAAGATCGTCTGATCGACGGTATCGGCATAGGCCGTGACGGTCGAGCCGGCGCCGTCGCTGAGGTTGAGTGCGGGATAGAGCTTGAGCATGTCGTCTCCTTAGAGTTAAGAGCTTGCCGCGATCGGAACGGGAGCGGAAGCCGGCATCGTGCCGTCCGCGCCGAGCAACAATGGTTGGAACGGGGATAAAATCGGCGACCAGGCCGCGGCCGGCGCCGGCGGCGCCGCCGAACGGCGGTAGCGATAACCGGGATGAAACGGTGACGCGGCGACGTAACCCCAGGTCGAGCTCGGCTGCATCGCGGTGAGCATCAAGAGATCCGGCGTGGCAGCGGCGTCCGCACTTTGTGCTTCGCTTTGCAGTTCGAGGACGAGCGCGCCGTCCGCGCTGCCCAGATCGGCCCGGACCTCGATCGTGTGCGGACCGTACTCGCGAAAGAGCGGCAGGTCGACGTTGATGCGGCCGGGTTGCGTCGGCGCAAGCGCGAGCGGCGCGCCGCCGTCGTTCGGCTGCGCGCTGAGTTGCAGCGAAGCATCGACGGCTTCGCGCGGGATCCCGACCGAGAGACTCGGCGTCGCCGGCGTGAGCGTGAACTGTTGCGCCGCGATGCGGCCGCCGTACGTGTATTGCAGCGCAACGGTCAGCGTGGCGAGCGCGAGCAACCGATCCGCTGCGGTGACGTGCGCGAAGGTTACCAGAAAATCGTCCGCCGTCAGCGTGACCCACGCGTCGCTGCACGGACGGGCTGCAGGCGCGTCGAGTTCGACCGGCAGCGCACCCGGCACGGCAAGCAATGCGAAACTTCGCACGCCGTAGCCGAACGCTTCGCCGGGGCTCAAATGCAGAACGGCCGAAGCGCGGTCCGAGGGCTCCGCGAGCACGACTTGCACGCTCGAGCTCGCGGGGCGGAAGGGCGGGTTTGCGGCCAACTCAATGTTCGCGCCGATCGCCGGAACGCCGTTTCGATTGGGCGGCAGATTGGCCGTGACGTCGATGCTGTAGACGCCGGCCTCGAGCGGCGGCGCCACGATCTCTTTGACGAAGAAGTCGAGCCCGTTCTTGGCAACCGCGGCCCGCAGATCGCTCGTCGCGTCCAGCTCGAGCACCCATTGTCGATACGCGAGCGCGGGCAGGCTCAGATCCCACGCGATCGTGCCCGGCGTCAACTGCGCGACGTCGACGAAGGCGACGGTCGCGGGATCGCTGAGTCCGGGCGCCGCGGTCAGCGACGCGAACGCGGCGATGACGCGATCGGCCATGGCCTGCGCGAATTCGGCTGCGATCGTTCCGCTGGTTTTCAGCGGCAGAGCGGTGGCTTGCGTAAACGCTGCGAGCACGTCGGCGACCGCCATCGTGCGCGACGTCTTCCCTGCCAACAGCGCCGTCAGCAGTGCGACCGGGTCGAACTGGACCGAAGCCTGAGTGCGCTGCGCGACGCCTGCCGCGTCGAATTCGAGCCGCACGCCGAGGAGCAGCGAACCGCCCGCGAGCGAACCTTTGACCAACTCGCCCGCATCGGCCGAGAGCCGCGGCGTCCAGCGTGCGCCGTCCGGGCTGAGCCAGCCCAGCGGAACCGGTGTCAGGAGATCCGCCGCCGGCACGACTTGCGTCGTCGTCGGATAGAGGCGTGCGAAACCCGAATGAATCGAGAGCGGCTGCACGGTCGCGTCAGCGACGCTGGAGCGCACCGCAGCGAGCGCCGCATCGAGCGGAAAGTCCCAGCCGACCGTCAGGTCGAGCACCGCGTGCGAACCGCTCGCCGTCAAGTCGCCCATTTGTTCGAACAGCTCGAGCAACACTTTGGGATTACCGTTCGCGTCGCTCGCGAGCGTCGCGCGCTGCGGTACCACGGCGTAGCTTCCGCCGGAGAACGGCGCAAACGTGGTGGCGGCGTCGCTCGACGCGAGCGTTGCAAAATCGGGCAAACCCGCGAGCGCCTCCATCTACGAGCCGGCCTGCACGTAAAACGAATCCTGATTCGAGGTGACCGGAGTGCCTTGCGTCGTTCCGGCACCGGTGATGACGTCGACGCGGTACGTGTAGTTCGACGTATCGCCGGACTGCAGTACGTACGCTTCGACCGGCACCGAAAGCGAGATCGTCTGCGTCATCACGCCGTTCACGGCCGGAATCGACGGGTCGAAGTTCGCGGTTTGTCCGTCGGCGAAGACGACCTGCACCGCCATGATCGGCGGCGACGTGGCCGGCGCGGGAGCGCTGCTCGCCGCAGGAGCGGTGCCGGCGCCTACCGGCGCGGCGGTTGCGGCCGCAGCGAAGACCGAACTGAAGAGGATGACTTTGATGTCGCGCTTGACCGGTGCAACGACCTGGTTCTGCATGATCGCTTCCCAAATCGCAGCCGGATCCGGCTCGACCTGAGTGTTGCTGTAGTCGAACTGCACCGAACACGAGCTGTCGATCGCCTGTCCCGCAGCCAGCTGCATGACGATCGTCAACGTATCCGGCGCGGGCGCGGCGCTCCCCGACGCGGCCGGTGCGCTTGAGACCGGCTTCAGATCGAGCGGCGGCGCAGGCTTGGTCTGTTGGGTCACGCTCGTCACCGGCACGCCGCCTTTGAGCAGCACGGCGGGCAAAGCGTCAACGTGAATCGGGCTCTCGATGCCGTTCTCCAGAACGACGGTCAGTTGGTTCTTGAGCGGATCGAACGAGGTCGTCGAGGCGAAGATGTCGCCGGCAAAATCGGAAGCGCTCGACTCGAACGGAATCTGTTCGACGTCCGAGCCGACCGTCACGCTCACGACGCCGGAGAGCAGCTGCGTGACCTTTTCGAACAGCGCGGCGTAGACTTGACGGAACTGTGCCATCGAGAGCGCGAGCGAACACTTGATGCCGGCGGCGATGTCGATCTGAGCGCCGGCTTGCGCGACGAGGCCGGGCGCAGCCGACGGGTCGCTCGGAGGCACCGTCAGCGAAAGCGCCGTCGTGGTCGCTTCGAATAGACTGAGCGTGGGAAGCGCCGCCAGCCCGAGCGTCGTCTGAAGCGATTGCGCGGCGGCAGTCAGCCGGTTGGGGTCCCACACGGGAACCGCAAGAAAGGTCAGCGTGAAGGTGAGCGAGTTCGGATCGTCGCCGTTGGTGCTGACGACGATGCTCGGCGCGTGGGGCGGGGCGGGTTGCCGGCTGATCTTGAACGAGTCCGGCAAGAAATATATCTGATTCGGTTGGTTGAGGTCTTGATAGTACGGATAGGAGCGCCCTTGCCAGCTGACTTGCTGGATGTTCCAGGATGGCGCTCCGCTTCCGATGTCGCTCAAACCGGCAAACACGTTCTTGTCGAGCACCGGATCGAAGCTGAACGGCAGCGTCGAATCGATGGCCGTGACCGCGGCACGATAGAGCGGCTGCGCCGGCGGCGGCCCGGATGCCGGCGGAGGCACGGGAGTCGCCACACTGAACGAACGCCGCAGAATTAGTTTCGCTTGCGCCGCTTGATCGGTCATCGCGTGATAGATCTGATCGCGGACCGCGGGATCGGTGACGACGAGCGAGAGGACGAGGTCGCCGGCCTCAGTCGTAGCCGTCCCGAAATCCCAGCTAGCGGCTTGTCCTTGCAGGTTCGCCGTCAACATGTAGCGTGTCGCGCTCGGAACGATCGCCGCGTTCCCTTGCGCGAGCGTCGTGGGACTGACGTCGGCGAGGTGTACCATCAGCGTGAAGCCCGCGGCGGTGGGCGCGAAGGTGACCCAGCGCTGCGAGGAGCCGCCGCTGCCTCGGGTCGCGACCGCGTACTGCTGCAGATAGTGTTTCTTCGTCGCGTCTTGCGGCTCTTCGAAAAGCGTCGAATCGACGGGCGGCGCGACGGGTGAAATCAAAGTCGGCAGCGCGAAACCGCTGCGCGGCTGCGGCGTGCCGAGGAACCACCCGAAGGACGGGTTGCGCATGTAGATGAGCGAGGGATTGAACGTGCTGCGCGTGGCCGAGGTCGCAACCGCGGTCGGAAACATCACGGGCCGCATAACGGCAGTCGGCGCCGTCACCGGCGCGGCTTGGGTAACCGGCCGTGGCGCGAACGTATGAAGCGTCATGAAGTTCGGCATGCTCAGTACCGCCCGTGGGCCATGTTCTGCCTCCGAGATTCGAGGAAGGACTGCTTCTGGGGTGATGCTAGGCGACGGGGCGTCCTCAAAACGTCCCGCAGCAAACAGCGCGACTGCGGCAGCATTGCCGGTCCCGCAACTTGAATTTGCGCCGATCGAAAATCCGGCCTTATCAGGAATCGCACACTTGCCTGAGGCGCACTCATGCGGAACGCCTGACGCGGATGTTGCAAGTGTTGACGGCGGATGTGATCTGGAACACAATTTTGCGCGACCACGCGCAGTAGGGCATCCGTCGCGGCGGGGTACTTCGTGAGAAAGCGCCGCGCGCGAAGTCGCACGCGGCGGGCGTTTTTAAATAGGCCGAGAGTGCAGCTCGTCCGACGTGCTCCTCGATTGCGTGATCGCGCCTTGCGAGTCCGAAAGCGCGTGCAGCGATCCTAGCGCAGCATTGTCAAGGAATGGTGAAGAGATCGTCAAGGAATTTTCAACGTCGCTTTCGCGCGCGTGTTTCCGCTTGGAATGAATGCGAGCAAGCGACGAAACGGCGAGGACGTTTTCAGGACACTTGCGGTGTAGGATGAGCGGGCAGGAGGTAAACCGCAATGGCTTTATTGAGCGTCGCTCAAGTTGCTGCCAAGGGCGCACAGCAGCGCCCGGACTTTAAGATTTCGTGGCGCCCGGCGCTAGCCGCGTATGCGGCACAATATACGGCTGCAGCGAAGGCAACCGATCTCGTGCAGCCGTGCATGCTGGCCGCGATCGTCTGCCGGGAAACCGGCGGACAGAATATTTTGCAGATCGGCATGCCGCCCGGCGCCGGCTGCGGGGTCGGCTTGACCCAGATTACGAGCGGCGTCGACTGGAGCGTCTCGAGCGCTCCAACCTATCCGGGCTACGGACCGCTGCTCGACCCGCAAACGAACCTTAAGGTCTGCGCGGTCGAGTTTCTCGAACCGCTTCTCAACATGTTTTCCGACAATCACATCGCGGCATTTGCCGCGTACAACGTCGGTGCGGGCAACGTGCAAGAGGAGCTCAAGGAAGGGGTCAGTCCCGACGCCTGGACGACGGGGCACGACTATGGGACGTCGGTCTTCGAGTCGTGGATCAACTTCACCGCGGCCTCGTGCGGCGACAACGTCGACTGGGCCAGCTACAAACCCTAATCCCGGAGGTCGGCATGACCGGACAGATCGGAAGCATTCTCGACGCCGCGCTCGTCCTCTCCGCGCTCTTTGTCGCCCTGAGTTGCGTTTGCTCGTTCGTCAACGAGCAGATCGCCGCGCTCTTGAGTTGGCGCGGACAAAAGCTCTACCTCGGCATCTTGAATTTGGTGAGCGGGACGGTGCCGCTGGTCGACGCCGTTTTTGCACATCCCTTGCTCGATGCCTCGTCAAACGACAAGAGCGGAATCTACCGCAAGAACTCGCCCAACCGGCCGTCCTACGTCGACGCGCGCAATTTTTCGATGGCCTTCTGGCAGAGCGTGCTCGCGGGCAAAGCCGCCCTGCCTGCCGGCTCGCCGGCTGTGGGCGCGGCCGCGACGGCCATCGTTACCGAGCCCAAAGTGTTTCTCGATGCGGTCCGCCAGAACGCCCAAGCGATTCCCGACGAATCGCTACGGGCCAGCGTCTCCTCGCTGCTCGTTACCGCCGGCGACGACTACGAGAAGTTGCTCAAGGCCACCGATGCGTGGTTCAACGCCCAGATGGATCGCGTCTCGGGCTGGTACCGCCGGCAAACCCAGTACGTGCTGATCGGCATCGCCGCGATCGTGGTCATCGGCACGGGGCTGGACAGCATCGAGATCGGCAAGCATCTCTACGCCACGCCGATTGCGCTCAGCGCGGCCGCCGCGTCGATTCAGGGCGCCTTCCCGAACGGACAAGCCGATCCGGCGAAACTGCAAGCGGCCTACACGACGGTGCTGGCGGGTGAAAACATGCAGCAGTTCCTTCACCCGCTCTTCCAAGATTTCGGCACGCACTATCCCGGCATGATCGCAACGTTAATCGCGCTTTCGCTGGGAACGCCGTTCTGGTTCGACGCACTGGGCAAACTCGTCAACGTCCGGATGGCCGGCGCCAAGCCGCCCTCCGCCCCTTCCTCTTCATCGACATAACGTCAAGGAGAACAACGATGGCTCTTTTAGAAGGTTCGGGCGACGGCAGTTCCGTCGACGCCGGCACGACTGATCCCGGTCCGAGCGACGGTGGCGCCGTCGCCGGAACGACGACCACAACGGTAGCGACCGACGGATCGAGCGACGCGGGTTCGAGCGACACGAGTTCGAGCGACGCGTCGACCACCACGCCGAGCGATGCGGGTTCCACCGACGCGTCGACCGCCACGACAAGCGACGCGGGTACGCCGGCGGCGCCCCCGATCGACTATTCGGTCATGGTCGCGATTCCAACCGGCATCAACGACGGGCTCAGCTCGGCAGATCAGGCCACGATGCTGAACGCGCTGGGAAATCCGGGAACGCCGGATCCTGGCTGCGGGCCGTCCTCCGCGGCACTGCAAAAACTCATGAAGACCGCGAGCGTTGGGCCGTTCCGCGTCACCGGGCTCGGCCCCGCAGTCGACGCGCTCACCCGCGTCTTCGCTGCCGTGCAGAGCGCCGAACCCGCGCTCTACAACCTGCTCGGAACGCAAGGTATGCTGTGCGTGCGCTACGTGCGCGGCTCGACGACGAACTTCTCGAATCACTCGTGGGGAACCGCGATCGATCTCACGATCGGCGGCGTGCTCACACCGCGCGGCTCGACGACCGTCTCGCAAGGGCTGCTCAGCCTGTGTCCGTACATGCACGCCGAGCAGTTCTTCTGGGGCGCGGGCTTTAGTCCGACGCCCGACGGCATGCACTACGAAGCGTCGAACGAGCTCATCACGCAGTGGAAAGCGAACGGGAGCATTCCATGAGCGCGGACGAAACCGTCGCGAGCGACGGCGGCGTAACAACCGACACTTCCCCGAGCGACACGTCGATACAAGACGCCGGCGCGGCGGACCCATCCGGCGCACCGGTTTCGAGTTCGAGCGACGCCGCGTCGAGCGACGCGACGTCGAGCGACACGAGCACGAGCGACACGACAACCGATGCGCCGAGCGGCACACCCTCCGCAACGGCGACGATCGGCGGCTGGAGCGACGCGGTTGCGGGCGGCTGGAACGGCGCCGAACGCGGCGTCGGCAACGTGCGCCGCATTCCGCTCCAAGGGCTCAAACAAGTCAATCAGGATCCCGCGCCCAATCCCGCGACGGCCGAATCGGCGGCCGGTCGCGCCATCCTGATCGTCCCGGCCTCGCTCGATGCGTCGCAACCGGTCGACGTGCTCTTACATCTGCACGGGCACAACATCGGCTACCGGCAGCGCGTCGCATCCAATCTGCCCGATGCGGCCAGCGTGCGCGACGTGCTCGTCGATCAGATCGAAGATCAACTCGACCGGTCGGGGCGCGCGATGATCGCCGTGCTGCCGCAAGGCACGCTCGTCTCCGGCTTCGCACCGAGCGGCGCTCTGTTCGACTGCGACTCGTTTCTCGATGAGGTCCTGAGCGCAGCGGTCACGGCGGGCGTGTGGTCCGCGGCGCCGACGGTTGCGCGCGTCGTGCTTTCCGGGCACAGCGGCGGCGGCAACACGATCGGGCCGATGGCGGGCCAGTCCGGGCAGCCACGCCTCCCCTCGAAGATCGAGGCGATGTTTCTGTTCGAGGCGATCAACGGAACAAACGAGCTGGCGGGGATCACGACCTACGTCACCCAAAAGCTCAATGCCGATCTAGCGGCTTTGGGAAGCGCCTCCGATCAGCTTGACTACCTCAAATCGAGCTTCCGTTTCCGCGGTGTGTACAACACGCAGGACGACTTCTACGCAACCAACTACGCGACGCTGACGCAAACGATCGCGGCGTGGTTCGCCAAGAACGCGGCTGCGCTCGGCGGAAAAGGCTCGGATGCCTACAACGCGTTCGCAGCGAACTACGTCGTCGTCAACCCGAACCCGTTCGTCGTTCACGACGGCCTCTTGGGCTCCGGGAACTTGCTCCTCGCCTTAGGGACGCTGCCATGAGCGTGCAATCGACCCAGACTAGTGTCGAGATCGAATGGGACGACAGCGTCGTCATCATCTTCTCCTTTGCCGGTGCTGACGGCAAGATCTATTGCGGTTTTCCGCACGTCGTGCCGGCGTGGCAGAATCAGACCGGAACTCAGACGCAAGTCTCGGCAACCGTGCAGAAAATTCAGCAATCCGCGATGCAGATCAGCGGCGACCCAGGGACATGGGTCGAGACGGTCAAGCAAGGCGCCAGAAACGGAAAGATCACCGTCGTCTACGACGATTCGACCAACACGAACTACACGACGCAGACCGGGCAGCCATACCAGCTGCAGATCTTGTACAGTCTCACCGGTTGACCCCCACGGGCCGGCCCGTTTCGACGCGCCGCTAACTAAAGCGAATGGGGCGCAGCCCCGAGGTGCGGGCGCGTGCCCGCGGCGGGAAGACCGGCGCGATGGCTTGGGATGAGGTTGATCCCTACGAGCGTCGTGCCGTTGGGCACGAGCAGGACGCCGCTATTGCTGAACGCCATGCCAAGGAGTGACACTCCGCCCCCGCCCGCCGCGGGATTGAAACCTAAGGGCAGTGCACCGTCAAACTTTCCCGTGTTGAGGTCATACGCATAGAGTGCGCCTGAGTAGCCGAGGATGTAGATGGTATTTCCAACGATCAACGGTTGGTACTGGGCAGTGTCTTGAATGGACAACGTGGTGTACGTCGGAAGTTTCGCTTTCCAAATCGGCAAGAAGTGCTGCAAGTCGAAACAAACGATCGCGTATCCGAAGTAGTCTATGCGCACGCCGCGATTAGCTTGGAATGCGGGTGCCGTCGAAACGAGCTCTGGCTCGCTGAACGTGCCGAAGCGCGCGTTGAGTATTGCGAGATTTCCATCATCGACATCACTATCGGTCGCGAACAACCAACCGCCGTACACGATCGGCGTGTCGTTGCCTCCTCCCGTGTCGTTTCCGGTCCCGTAGTACCAGAGCGGCTGCCCGGTTGCGGCAAGAAAGGCATACGTTTGCGGACCGGCTCCCGTGACCCACACGACGCCGCCGCCGACCGCCGGCGTCGACTCGCCACCGATGAGCCGCGCCACCGAGTCCCACACCCTCTTGCCGGTCGTTTGGCTGTAGGCGGTTAGGTGATAGCCGGACATCAGGTACACCAAACCGTACGCTGCCACCGGTCCACCGCCGTAGGGCGAGGCATTTATCGCGGCGCCCCGCCACAGCATCGCGCCGGTCTGCGCATTAAAGGCGTAGAGCACGGGGTCACCGGCTGCGTTCGCATTCGAGAGGTTGGCGAACACCCTGCCGTTGTCGTACGCGAGTCCGGTCCACGAGTGTCCGGTCCCCTGTTGCCAGAGAATCGCGCCCGTCGAAACGTTCAGCGCGATGATCGAAAAATTCGCAATGACGAACGCTTCGTTCTGGACGACGATCGGCGCGGTTTGCAGCAGGGTGAATTGGTCTTGCCAGCTCCATGACGGCAAATTGCCACCGTCCCATGCGATGCCGCCGGAGTGCATCGTGTCGACCTGAAACGAGGGCGGCATTGAGGGGGGTGGGGGCAGCTGGCGGCTAAAAACGGGCCCCCCCTGAACCTGCGCGGCAGCGGGCGCGTGCGGAAAAGCGGCAATCGAAAGCAGGAGAAAAAGCCCAATAGGCGCGCGCAGAAAAGCCTTGCCCACGGCTCCATTGTAGCACGCGCGAGCGCGCCCTAAGACTCGGGACTTAGCGCTGTCCGGCCGCCGCGGGTGAGGCTGCCGGTGTCGGGAGCGTGACGTTCGGGTTCTGCGGCATGTCGACCGATGAGCCGGGCTGTGACGTATTTGACGGACTCGCCGCGATCGGTGCCGGCGTCGCGTTCTTGGCGGCGAGGATCTCTCTGTGCAGTTGCCGAGCCTGCGGTGAAGTTCCGTACGAGCTGAAGAGCCAGGTCGAGGTCGCGTAGGCTTTCTGCGTGCCCTGCGGCGACTGAATCTTCGCGTAGAGATGCTCGAGGAAGTAGATGTTGCGCGGGAGCTGCGGGTCGAGCGGGTACCTCTTCTGCCAATCCCTGATCGCTTTTTCGGCGAACGCGACCGAGCTGATCGTCGCATCGCCCTTGCTCGGATCGTTGTCGTACTTGAGTCCGAGGTCGCGGATCGTGTTGCGAATGCCAAGAATGCTGAGCTTCATCGGGCCGAAGTACTCGTCGGCCGGCGCGTAGTCGCTCAGCTTGAGTTTATGCACCTGCGGCTTTGAGTTCGCCTTGGTCGTCGATTTCGACGCGGGCTTGGCGGCCGCGGCATCGGCCGGCAGGGCCGCGAACCCACCCGGCGCGCCGGCGCGCTGCAGCGGCGCGCCCGCGAAAAAGGAAGCTGCAGTGAACACAAAAACAAGCCCAAAGACTCGCTTCACGTTGTTATAACCCTCATAGCAAGTAGTACGCGGGTATCGTTGGAGACTAATTTCCGTGGCTGAGCGAAGAATACCCGTTGCCTGCGTGCAGACGCAAGCGGTTGGCCGCACAGGATTCCAAGAGGCTTGGCCCGGTTTTCTTGCACTCGTTGATTCCGCAGGAGCGAGCGGTGCGAGACTGATCGTCCTTCCCGAAGGGACGGTCCCTAGTTACGTGGTCGGCACCAGCTCCCGTGCCGGAGGAGTTGACCCGGCGCACAGAATCCGACCTCGCCGCGCTCGCGCAACGTCACGGCGCAACCATCGTCTACGGCACGGCGCGCACGCACGAAGGGCGCCAATTCAACGCCGCGAGCGTGATCGGCCCGGACGGCCGCGACCTGGGGTTCGCCGCCAAGCAGTTCCTCTGGCACTTCGACCGCAAGTGGTTCGAAGCGGGCGGGACGCTCGACCCGATCGATACGCCGGTCGGGCGTCTCGGCGTGCTGGTCTGCGCCGACAACCGCATCCCGACGATTCCGAACACGCTGGTGGAGCGCGGTGCCGAGCTGCTCGTGATGCCGACCGCGTGGGTCACGACCGGTCGCGATCCGGGCAACCTCGAGAACGCGCAAGCCGACCTGATGATCAACGTGCGCGCTCACGAGAACGGCGTGCCGTTCATCGCGAGCAACAAGGCCGGCGTCGAGGAAGAGAGCGTCGCGTTCTGCGGCAAGAGCGCGATCGTGGCGGCCGACGGTCACTTCATCGCGCAAGCCGGCGAACGCGAAGTGACGGTGCTACGCGGTGAGGTTAAAGTGGGGGCGCGTCCGGAGCGTTCGTTCGCGACGCTCGACCCAGTCTTCGATAAGAATTTCAAGCCCGCCGAAAAAGTGCGCATCGCGTTCACGCTCGAGACCGATCCGGCAAAGCTCGAGCAGTACCGGCGCCTCGCCGAACTCGAAGACGCGAGCATCGTCATCGCGCCCGACGACGGTCCCGCCCGGATCGTCGAACGCGACGGCGTGCGTTACGGCGTCGCGGGCACGGGCCGGTTTTGCAATCCGCGCGGCCTCATCGAGGCGCGGCTCGCGGGCGTCGACCTGTTCGTGTGGGATTTCCACGGCAAGGCGGAGTGGCGCGTTTCGTACGGCCGCACGCGAGCGATGGAGCTGCGCGCGTACGTGATCGCGTTCGACCGGGATCGCAACCGCGCCGCCGCGATCGATCCCGACGGCGTCGTGCTCGCCGGGACCTACGACGATCTCAAACTGGCCGCGTTCGCCTACGATCGCAGCCGCAGCGCAAACGGCATCGTGGCGCCGTTCACCGACGTCTTCGCCGGCCTGCGCACCGCGGAAGCGATCCGGGCGCGCGGCGTGGAGCAGCCGCTGGTCGCACCGCGTGGCTGAACGCGACCTACGGTTCGAAGCGGCCGCGCAGCGCGCGCTCGATACCGCTGCGGCGCACGGCGCGAGCTACGCCGACGTGCGCTTCGAGGAAGATTCGAGCGAGCGGATCGAGGTTCGCAACGGCGCGGTCGCGACGCTCGAGGACGGCACGAGCACCGGCTACGGGATGCGCGCCTTCTACGAGGGTTCGTGGGGTTTCGCGGCTTCAGCCGATACGAGCGACCATGGTCTCGACGCGACCGCCGCGCGCGCCGTCGAGATCGCGAAGGCCGGGGCGACGGTCGCGACGCGCCGCTTCGGCGAAGCACCCACGGACCACTACGTCGACCGCTTCGCGACGCCGCTCGAGCGCGACCCCGCGGACGTCCCGCTCGGCGAGCGCGTCGCGCTGCTGCTCGAAGCCGAAAAAGACGTGCACGTCGGTCCGCTGGTCGCGGTCGGGCGCGCCTGGATCGATCTCTGGCACACCGAGAAAGAGTTCTATAGTTCGACCGGCTCCAAGATCGCGCAGTCGCTCTATCAGACCGGCAGCGGACTTTCGGCGCTGGCGGTGGGCGAAGGCGACGCGCAGGACCGCACCTATCCCGGCGACGTCGGGCTCTACCAAAGCGGCGGCTGGGAGATCATCGACGAGGCGAAGCTGCGTGAGAACGCGGCGCGCATCGGCGAGGAAGCCGTCGCGCTCCTGACCGCGCCGCAGTGTCCGTCGGGAACGATGGACATCGTGCTGGGCGGCTCGCAAGTCTCGCTGCAGATCCACGAGTCGTGCGGCCACCCGGCCGAACTCGACCGCGTCATGGGCTGGGAAGCGAACTTCTCAGGCACGAGCTTCCTCGATCCGTCGGAACTCGGCAAACTGAAGTACGGCTCGGACGCCGTCACGATCGTCATCGACAACACGCTCCCGCGCGGCCTCGCCACGGTGGGCTACGACGACGAGGGCACGAAAAGCGTGCAGTCCGACATCATCCGCAACGGCATCTTGGCAGGCTTCGAGATGTCGCGCGACACCGCGCGCACGATCGGCCGCGCGAGCAACGCCTGCGTTCGCTCCGAGAACTGGCGCGGGATCCCGATGATCCGGATGTGCAACCTCAACCTCTTGCCGGGCAACGTCCCGTTCGAAGCGCTGTTCGAGGGAATCAAACACGGGATTTATATGGAATCGAACCGCTCGTGGTCGATCGACGACCACCGCCTCAACTTCCAGTTCGGCTGCGAGATCGGCTGGGAGATCGTCGACGGCAAGCGCGGCCGGATGCTCAAGAACCCGACCTACGCCGGCGTGACCCCGCAATTCTGGAACTCCTGCGACGCGATCGCCGACAAGAACTCGTGGAGGGCGTGGGGGACACCAAACTGCGGCAAGGGCGAGCCCATGCAAGCCGGACGCACCGCGCAGTGCGCCGCACCCGCGCGCTTCCGTGACGTACAGGTAGGAATCGGCTATAGTGGATAGCGCCGCGCGGCAAGCCCTTGCCGAGCGCGTTCTCGGATTTTCGAACGCCGACGAGACCGAAGTCTCGGTCAATTTCGACGACACGCGTCTAACGCGCTTCACGCGGAATGCGATCCATCAAAACATCGCCACGCAGGACGTAACGGTGCGAATCAGGGCGATCGTCGGCGGCCGTACCGGTGTCATCGAAACCAACGATCTTCGGGAGTCGTCGCTGAAGGTCGCGGTAGAGAAAGCGACCGCGATCGCGCGCCTCGCGCCGCCGGATCCGGACTTTCCGGGACTGGTGAAAGCCGATTCCGTCGCCGCGCCGCCGCCTCACGCGTTCGACGAGCGGACAGCGAACGCGTCAGCCGAGCGCCGCGCCAGCATCGCAGCCGAAGTGTTTGCGACAGCGGAGCGACATGATTTTTGGGCTGCGGGCTACGTCACGACGTCGCACAGCGGCATAACGATCCTCAACTCACGCGGAACGGACGCATCGTTCGACGGAACCAATGCCGGCATCAACGTCAAGCAAGTTGCGCCAGATTCGACCGGTTTTGCAGAAATGCACTCGACGAGCATCGCCTCAATCGACGGGACAACCGTTGGGACGGTCGCGGCCGACAAGGCACTCCTTTCGCGCCATCCTAAAGCCGTCGAACCCGGCTCCTGGACGGTGATCCTCGAGCCGCCGGCATTCGGAGAATTGCTCTCGTACTTACTCCACCACTTCTCAGCTGAGACGTACGACGAGGGCTCTTCCTTTCTAAGCCCTGGTCTCGATAAGCCATATGTCGGGGACGGCGTCACGATTAGCGACGACTACGCACACCCGCTATCGCCCGGTATGCCGTTCGACTTCGAAGGCCAGCCAACGCGACGGTTAGCGCTGCTCGAGCGCGGCGTCGCCAAGAACATCGTCACCGACGCATATTGGGCGGCGAAGCTCAGACGTCCGAACACCGGCCACGGGTTACCCGCGCCGAACTCGTGGGGGCCACAAGCTAGCCACGTGGTTGTTGCAGCTGGTTCTAAATCAAAGGCTCAGCTGATTTCCGAAACCGAGCGCGGGCTGCTGATCAGCCGCTTCTGGTACATTCGCCCAGTCGACGACCGGCTAACGATCATGACCGGCATGACGCGTGACGGTACGTTTCTGATCGAGGGCGGAAAGATAACCGGCGGCGTGCGGAACATGCGCTTCAACGAGAGCATCCTCAACGCTCTATCGCGAGCCGAGTTTTCGTCTGAGCCCTTCCGCACGACCGGCTATAGCTATTCGATCATCGCGCCGACGATTAGGATTCACGACTTTCAGTTCACAAGCTTAACAGAGTTTTAGAAATGGGAACCGGAACTTAGATGCCGGCGGGTGCCCGAGACGCGTCCGCCAAGGTCAAGGCCTTATCGCTTCGACGCGCAAGTTCGGTGAATCTTGGATTCCGTTCGACGTTGAACGAGAACTTATAGCCGAAACGTCGTAGCGTGTGCAAAAATGGTCCGCATTTTACGTCCTCCTCGATTTTCATCCGCAGGCGACGGATGTGAACATCTAATGTACGGTCACCTCCCTCGAAATCATATCCCCAAACTAGATCGAGAAGACGCTCGCGCGACATGGCTACACCAGCGTTCGAAGCGAGCGCGACCAACAGGGAAAACTCGCGCGGTTTGAGTTGAATCGCTTGACCTAACACGCGAACCTCTCTGGCTATTTCATCGATTTCGAGCGGTCCAAACTGCATAAGGAGTTGCGCGCTGTTTCGTTCAGGGCACGTCGGTAGTGACGGACGCATCAGGTATCGCTCCATTCTAGTCGCTTATTGAGTCGTTGACGACATGATCGATCGACGAATAAAATGATACATGAACTTAAAACGATTGTCTCTACCCACTTTTAGGTACGGAGACTCTAAACCAGACCGTGTTCTCGGGCGATTCGAGCCGCCTCGATTCTCCCCTTACATCCGAGTTTTCTCAAAATCGCCTTTACGTGAGTATCTACTGTGCGAGGGCTTCGGTTGAGTTCGACCGCAATCGACTTGGTAGATCGACCCCTAGTAAGCGTTTGAAGTATCCGCATTTCGGTTGGAGTCAGGCCCGAGAGTCGATGCTGCACGCCAACACGCGTGACGGCGAGACTGTCCATGAGTAATGCAAAGCCGCCTAAGCCGCTCGATCGAAGATCGCTAAGCGCTGCTTCAAATTCGTCGTTAGTTGATCCATTCGCGTTGGCAGAGAAAATCATTGCGACACGCCAGAGAAAGTAGAGGCCTGTCGTCTTGAGCAATCGTGAGCGTTCGAGCGTTCGTAGCCGTTCGACCCCCTGTCGTGGCCGACCGATTAGCGCATAAGTGACCGATAAGAGTAGCGTTGCCTTCACGATTCTGTTCGAAAACCGCTGCCCAACATTTAGACCCGATTCGAGGTTCTCAATCTCTAACAGTTTCAGCTTCGCCTGTTCCCACAGGCCTGCCGCAGCGGCGTAAAGAGCAATCTCTGTGCGACGCAAGAATTGTTGTTCGAGGTTCGCATGAACATATGCGCTAGCGCCAAGTAAATCGCACGCGTCTTGATATTTCCCGTGCCATGCGAGCTGCATTGCCTTGGCGGGCAAAAGCGTCTCCTGCCACCGCGGATCGGAACGCCCTTCCAAAACATCCAATTTAGCCTCTAACTCGGAAAATGCGTGTTCGTCACCACGCTCACTAGCGAGATCGCAGAGGCCCATCAGAGCGACCCGCGCTACCGCTGGGTCCCCAGCTAACTCGGCACATTCGAGCATTCGAAGCAGATTCTCGGTCGTTCGTTCCTGATCTCCAGCCTCGCTGGACACGTTCGCTAGCGTTGAGTATGCACGCGCGGCTAGGTTATGAAGTCCATCCTGCTGCGCGACGGCAACTGATTTTGAGGCACAAGCCCTCGCCGTGTCAAATTTCCCAGCTCGAGTTGCGACGAATGCAGCGCTGTTAAGAACTGTAACCTCGAGTGCAGTGTCGTTTAAATGACAAGCTAAGTTTAGCGCGCGATCAATAGACTGGTTGGCAAGTTTGTGTTTGCCGCTTGCGCTTTGCGCAGCTGCTAAGGTTGCTGCCACGCGGCACCTCAGTCGACGATTACAAACCGATGCAAGCGGAATTGAGCCAAGGACGCGGCAGGCCTCCAAATGTCGATATTGGTTAATAAGTGACACAGCCGATCTTTGGGCAAAATCAGCTCGCTGGTCGCCACTACATTTCTTTACAATGCTGCTGAAAATCGCGTTCGAGGCTTCGAAGCGGCCCAGTCTTGCAAGAACCTCTGCCCTAAGGCCCGATAGTTCTATCCGATCTTTTTCGCGGTTAAAGTGGTCCGAGAACAGCTGTTTTCGCACTTCTTCAAGGAACCCACGGTCCAAAAGACGCTGACCATGCTCGATCAAGACTCGCTCGACATCGCCAAACTCGTCTGCGTCTGCGTAAATCGAGAGCGCTCGCTCCATCAATCCGCCCGACTCCAGTATCTGAGCTGTCTTGCGGAGAGTTGCCCGATACTCACTTCCGCCACGAAGCTTTAGTTGAAACTCCAGAAACGCGCGAAACAAGTCTTTATACTGATAGATATGCTCCGAAGCGTGATCTATCAGCGCCGTCTCCTTTTGCAATCGGAGGACCGTTGCAGCCGCGTCATCGTATCCGGCTTTACTGAGCATTTCAACTTCAATGTGCGGGAGCAAAGACGTGTCGCTCAAGAAACGTTGGTCACTCTTGTCTAGAGGATCAAATACCTGCTGAGCGATGTAACTGTAAAGGAGTTCGCGGGCCGCGGTGACGGCTTCTTGGACGTTTCTAGATCTGACAAATGCCGCCAAAGCGAAGGAAGTGGCAGCGGGCCATCCATCCGAGAAAGAAAAAAGAGCCGATGAAGCTTCATCGCTCAACTCGAGACGCCAAGAGGCCGCAATTTCGTGCATCTCTCTCGTTGTCAGGCGCAGATCGTATTCGTCAATCGGCAGACCAGCTGTTCCTTGCGCGAACCACGTCGCCATCGGCAGATCAAGGGAGCTGCGCGTCGCCAACACCCACCGCACCGAGGCCGGGGCTAGTTCGACGATTTCCGAGATCAGGTCACCGACACCGCACCGCCGCATGGCTCGATGTAGATCATCGATGACAATCGTGCCGTTCGCGTCGCTTAATGTGACCGCCAACTCTTGGAGCAAGTCCCTGCGGTGGTCACCACAGCCTCCGAAGGATCGCGGATCGTTGCGCGGGGCTGCCGCACTGGACCGCGTCTTGAAGCATGCTAGGAGGTCTTCGAGGAACCTTACGTGGTTCGCGTGCTCTTTGCGCACCTTTAACACGCCGAGCAAAGCAACGTGCTGCTTCACAAACTGATCCAATACGGTGGATTTCCCGAAGCCGGCTGGTGCCGCGATTACAGTTACCCGCGATCGCGTTGCCGAAAGCAGCCGTCTCAGGAGTCGATCCCGGTCTATGGCGACAAAATATGTACTGAACTCCGGTCTAAGTCGCGAAGACACCAAGCCGTCCATTTGCGAAGGGGATGAATCTTTACGGCAGCGATACTGCCACGACCTACCAGCGCTGAGTGGCTGAGCATCAACGAGCGTGAACTCGCGTCCTTCGTTTCCGCGCTGTTAACAGACGCTTTCTGTCAACCTCACTGGCGAGGCACTGCCGGCCGCCGAACGGCGCCCGCGCTCCATCTATGCATTCGAGCGCGGATCGACCCTAAGCTCGAGCGAAAAATCTCTGCCGAGCCGTCGCAGAATAAGAATGGGCCGAGAAGGTTGTCTTCAACAATTCTTTCCCACGCACCGCGTCACCAGATCTCAAGATGATTGAGATGCTTGTAGGAGCGTGACGTTGCCCTGTAGATATCGGGTGACGGCGGTTGGCGAAATCGTCAGTGGAAGTTGTGGACATGGTCTTGGCCAGACTACGATCGAGTAGGAACCTGATAGTATCACGTCCTGCTTTTTCGATTGGGCGAAGCACGGCGCGAGCTCGTTGGGTTTCACTAAGATCCCCGTATAAGTGTAGATTTGTCCGTTCGACTTTAGCTGCACTTGAGCCGTCGACCCGATGGGTGGACTGGCGATCGCTAGGATGAGAGTCAGCGCGAGCGCGTACATTACGGCGATCCACCAGGGGGCATCGAGTCGATATAGTCGACGGCAGTTTGCGGGACGACGTAGACGTGAGGATTTGGCGGCGCGTTCGGCTGACGCGGATCCGGCGGTTGTTTGTAGTAGACGAAAAGAATCGTGCTGGTTTGATCGATGATGGTCGTCCGGCTGCCGTCACTCAAGAGATCACCGGCCACACCGGCGTACGCAGGGTTGATGTGCACGCTTGAGCCGGCTTCCGCTCCCGAGCTGATTTCTTGAACGCGAGCGGCCGCCGTGTCACGAGCAAGGGTATCAAGACAAGGGAAAGCGAGGATCAAGAGTATCGCTGCTTCCAGTGCAACGAGCGCGCGCACCAGCGTGAGGTGCGCTCCCTTTTGGAAGGTACTCCCCGCGAACCACGTCACCCCTAACACGAGCGCTGCCACCACAATCCCAACAACAACCTTCCCCCAGTTTTCGAGCAAGACTCGATACGCGTCGAAGATCAACGTGTTGAACGACGCGTCCATCATGTAGCTGGGGAGATTGAACTGGCCAACATACAGGTAATTGCGATACGCGAGGCCCGCGAACACCATGAAGATCGCGATCAGAAACGCGAGATCGCGCGTCGTCGATAAGACAAACGCGACACCTGTTTTCCCGCTCGAGCTCGAATCGTCTGCCATCTCTTTCCTTTCTAGGGCCGGGCGAGCGCGAAGCCTTGCAAGAAGGCCCACGCGACTTGCGGGCCATCCACGTCGCCGTGACTCGAAATGAAGGCGTCGCCCTTCAGATTGCGGATGAGCTTCCCGGCGGGAAGCGCAGCATACGAAGCCGCGCCGTCGAGCAAGGTGTCGTCGAAGGCTTCGTCGGTCTGCTCGGCGCCGCTGGCGCCCATTCCGCCCCACTCGCTGTTCGAGGTATCCGGAGTATCGATCGTCGGAAGAGCCGAGGCCGAATCGCGCGCGATGAAGGACGCGATCGGATAGGCGCCGCCGACCGCCCAGTCGTGCGAGCTGTGCGTGATCTGAATGATGTCGCGCACCTTCTTCTTCGTCACGACGTCTCGGAATGCGCCGATCGGGCGGCTCCCATCCGGGGGCGCCGGTGCAAGGCCGTAGTGCGAGTACGCCGCCTGAAGCAGCGACATCGTCCGGGCTTGCACGCCATCCGGCAGCGCGTTCGCAAGCGAGGTGACGAGGCGCCCCCCGAAGCTATGTCCGACGAGATGCACCCGAAGCGACGGTTTTGCTTGGAGCGCTTTTGCGATGAGCGGCGCGGCGCCGTTCTGACCGACGGTGCCGGCCCTTTCCTTCATGACGTAGTACGTCGTGAGGTTCAGGAGCATGTTCGCAGCCTGCTGCACCGCCGCGATCGGATTGAACCCCGCGGCGCCGCCGCTCGAGGTCGCGACGGCCGAAACGCCCAGCTGCGTTTGAATGTTCTGGAGGATCTGCGATCCGCTCGAGCTCGCGAGAGCGCCCGCGCCCGGGTCAAGACCACCGTCCGGTTCACCGGTAGTTTTCGGGAACAGCGCCGTCAGCGCCGCGACGTACGCGTTTTGACCCGCGGGGCTGTCCAGCAGCCGGCACTTGCTGGAGGGCCGTGTTGAGGAGTTGCTGTTCGGCCGGCCCGAACTGACCGAACGCGTCCTTGAGATTCGCAATCTGCGTCGCGATCGCTGCGCCGTAGTCAGTCGGAGCGGGATCTTGAACCGCAGCTGCGCCTCCCGGGATCAAGTCGCTCTCGTCGAACCGCTTGGATGGCCAATACAGCGCGACGACGCCCGTGCGTTGCTGATCCGCCGAACTCAGTCCCGCGGCGCTCCACGCCTTGGCAACGCTCGTGAAGAAGCCGCTGTACAGGGCGCGCGCCTCGTCGATGTCGTTGTTCCAGCCGTGCGAGATCACGATCAGGTCGTCGATGCCCGGGAGCATCGCCGCGATCGCGGCTTCGGCTCCCGTGCCGTCGATTGCGCCGAGCGGCGTGATTGCGGCGTTCTTATCGAACGGGACCTCGACGGTCGCAAACGGATCGAAGTTCATGTCATCCTCTCGCTAGACTGCCTGAATCGCGCGCATCACGTCGACCAGTCCCGAACCTTGAAACGCGCGGTCGCGCTTGAGATCCGTGGCGTTGTCGACGAACAGCGCTTTGACGGTCTCCGGCTGCCCGATGTACTCTCTGCGAATCGAAAGAAAGCTTGCGATGAGGCCCGAGACGTGCGGCGCGGCCATGCTCGTTCCCGAGTCTTCGCGGTAGGTGTAACCGTCGGCCGGAACCGTCTTCGTCGTTCCGTCCGGATTCGAGATCGTCACGGGGAGGCGACTCTGCGCCGATGCGCACGAGATGATGCGCTCGCCCGGCGCGACAAGGTCGGGCTTCATGCGGCCGTCACCGGTCGGACCCTTCGACGAGAAGTACGAAATGCCGTACAGATGCGGCTCTTCGCGATGGGTCGAGCCGACCGTGATCGCCAGGTCCGCGTTCCCCGGATCGTTGATCGTTTGGGCGAGCGTTGCGGCCCAGCCGCCCAGATACGCACTGCTCAACGTGCCGTAGCCGGAATTGCCGGCGGCCGTTACGACGACGACCCCGGAGCGGACGAGCCGGTTCACCTCGACGCACAGCGGACTCTGGCCGCAGGCAAACCACTTCGCGTCGAACGGATACCCGACACTCAGGTTCACGCCCGCGATCACGATGCGGCGTCCGTACGAGTTCAGCTGTTGAATCGCTTCAAACGCGTCGATGATGGTCGAGACCTGGCCTCCACCTTGGTTGTCGAGAACCCGCATGCTCACGAGTTTGCATTTCGGGGCCATGCCGGTGATCACGGGCGGAAATTCGAGGGCGCGCTCGTCGGCGCCGGAGCCGTTGCGCGACATGCGCAGGATCGTCGCTCGCGGGGCGGGATCGGCCGCGGGCGGAGCGGTCCAGCTTCCCGCAATGATGCCGGCGACGTGCGTTCCATGTCCGAACGCATCGACGACGGCGCCCGGATCGTCCTTGGTCACGTCGGTCGACGGCGGCAGCGTTCCGCTGAAGTCGCGATGGCGTAGCGGACGCACCGGATCGAGGACGAGGTTCCCATTTTCCTTGAAGTGCGGATGCGTGACATCGATGCCTGAATCGAGGACGGCCCAGACGATTCCGACCCCAGAGGCGCTGTAGGCGACGTGCGCCGCATCGGCTTTCACCGTTGCGATCGACTTCGTGATGAGACCCTGCACGCGACTGTCTTCCCAAATTTGGTGAATCGCGACCGGGCCGGTCCCCGGATTGCGATCCAGATCGACGAGCCCACGGATCTGTGCGCCGGTCATCGTCGCGAAGACGTACGGATGCGATGCGTCGTCGTTGGCCCGGTACCGGATCGGACTGCCCGACCGCGTGGCTAACACCTCGATGCAACGGACGACGCTTTGGCGTGCGGCCTGCGTCCCCGCCGAGTGCGCCGCGTTCAAGACGATGATGCAGTCAAACGTGTCGTCGGGCGAGTTTCGGATCTTCGAGGCCAGCGGCTCGGAGATGATTCGCTGAACGAGCTCCTCGGGATTGAAGACGCCGGTCTCGTCCAAGATCGATTGGTCGCGACGGAACTCGACGGGCAGCCCCGCTTCGAGCTGCCCGTCGAGCGCGAGGACATGCGCGCCGGTCAGCGTTGCGTACAGATACGGAGAATCCGACTGTGCGCCGCTCCAGGTGATGCCCTCTGCCTGCGCGAGCTGGAGGGTCTGCATCGCCGATGCGACCTTCTGCAGCGTCGCACCGATATTGCCGTATCCGCTCGCCGGATCGACGTTTGCCGCCGGAACGACCCGCACCACGACCTTGAAGCACGCGGCCGGCGTCTGATGCGCGAGATCGCGAAGCGGCTGAGTGATCCGGCTTCCGTTGACGTCGTTCATGAGCAGCTGCGGCGACCCCCCGAACTCAAACGCGTAACCAGAAGCCGGTACATACCGCTCGTTTCCCCAAGGATGTACACCGGAGCCTCTCCGTGTCTAGAATTTGAAGTTCGTCCAATCGGCCGTGTCGCCCATCGATGCGGCCGTGAAGTCGATCCACGATTGGAAGACGGCGGCGCCGTAATCCTGTCCTGTCGTCCAAGCGTCGGGGCTCAAGCCTTGTTTGAGCTCTTGCTGCACGTTGCCCGCGCCGACGTTGTACGCGGCAAACACCGCGAGATGATTGTCGGGGAACATGGTGAGCAGCGGCTCGACGAATTCGTGCGCGCAGACGCGGAGATTGGTTTGCGGATCCAAGAGCGGTCCGTAACCCGGATACGTCGGTGCGGACGAAACGCTCCAGTCGACGCCACTTGTGATCTGCGTCAAGCCGACACCGCAACCGGGCCCTGGCGGCATGCCGATCTGAAGGATGTTCTGGCCGCCGGTTTCGCGAGCGACGATCGCCGCAAGCATGCAAGGTTGGACTAGGTCGGTTGCTTTCGCTGCAGCCAAATATTGCGCGGCGTACGCTTGCAGCGCGGGGCGCCACGGAACGTTGAAAGCCGGGCGAAGCTGCGCGCCTTTCGTGGCGATTTGAGAAACGGTCAATACCATGGCGGTTTACCTCCTGCCGCCGATGCTAGTCCGCCCGCGTCCCAAAATCGTCCTCGCTCTGAAAACTTAACCCAGCCCTACGCTATTGCGGCCATACCCAAAGCAGCCTTGATCGCGATAATGGCAATCGGGACACCGACGTCCTTTGCTACGCCGAGGAGCCACGTGCCGCTCCGCTTGAGCGCCTCGAGAATCTTCGACCGATTGTTCGAATCCGAGGCCGCCTTGGCGGCTGCAAGATCCTCGGTCGCTTCTTTCTTTTCGGGACCGTCGGGCAAAGTCGCAAGATGGCTCTGCAACTTTTCGAGTTCGCCGCTGAGCTCCGTCAGGTTGATGTTGTCGATCGTCGTGACATTGGTCTTCGAGATTGTCCCCTGATTGTCGACGTTCACCTGAACGTCGGAGGAATTTTGCAGGTTAAAGTTGTTCACGATGTCGCCTTTTCGGGAGTACAGGGCATCCGCTCTGCTTCGCAATGAGGGATCGGCCTTTTCCAGGCTTTCTAAGATTGAGTCGCGCCGACCTGGATCGATCGCGTCGCTGACCGCGAGTGAAAGATCGGCGAGCTCGCGGTCTTTTCCGGCCAACTTCCGGGTCGTAGACTCGCTCTTCCCTATACGAACGAACGACTCAAGTAAGCAGTCCGTGAAGACCTTGGAATCACCGGAGATTCTAGCCGACGTCAGATTGTCGAGCAGTAAGCCCAGACACTCGTATTCTTCGTGGAGCCTCACGAGACTCAAGCGAAGGTGACGTGCGACGGTTCGATCGAAGCCGGGCTTTAACGTCGCAACCCACATCGGGAAGCGTGCCTTCTTCAGCGATACTTCCCGGTATTGAATCGCGAGCCCGAACTCCGCGCGCAGAGGCGGACCCGGGCGCCCGCGATAGGGGAACTCGATCGCCTCGCCTTCGAGCCGCTCGAGATAAAGCACGGGGCGCCCGGCCTCGACCCACCAAGAAGGCGACGGGCGCGACGCAACGGCGCTTTTCTTCGTCGTTGCGCGATAGTAGAGACAACGCAGCGGATCGACGGCAGAGGCTACGTCGCAAAGAGTTCTTTTTCCGAACGCGTCGCTTATCGATAGGGGTGTGGCGAGAAAATCTTCGATGAACTTCGTGGTCGCTTCGGCGTCGAGGCTAATTGGCTCTTGCGCCGGTCCCGCGTTGGTCAGCGCAAGGCCGACTTCGAATCGCGCTGCCAAGCGTCCATCGAAATATAACCGACGAAACGCGAAATGCCGGCGCAAGGTGCTGCCGTTCTTGAACGGGCCGAGGCCGACGAAACGGATCCCTCGGTCCGCGACGCAGAAAGAGTCTTCACCCCAACCGTTGAGGCCGCCGCGCGGGCGATGCATGATCGCCCCGAGGAAGCGAACGTATTGCTTTCCCTCGAGCGGGAAAGGCCACCCTGGCCGATCGAGACGACCGGTCGGTTCATCACCCAGGTGACGAAGGTCCGCGATCGGATAGTGAATCGTGATGAGCATCCACCACCGTCACCCTAGTGATGAGACAAATGCCCCACGCGACCGAGCGCCATGGAGCTACCCTTCTTTTGCATAAGCTGTGCGCCACCGATGCGTTAACACCAGCGGTGGATCCCTATCGTAGCGGCTTATTGACGGGCAGTCAACTTGGTGGAGGGGCGACCGGCGAGCAAAGCCGGTGCACGAAACGCGCCGCAAATGGCTGAGAAAACCGCCGATGTGGACGATTCGAGGACGGTCGCGCGCTATCATATGTTCGTGGGGCGCCCGGACCATGGGCGCGCCGCTCCACGTGAGGTGCTTATCCATGAGCCGGATCCTAGCTCTGCTCAAGACGAACACGACGACCTTTCCGTCGGACCTTCTCGACGCGATCACGTCGGCCGGCGGATCGCCGGTGCAGATCTGGAGTAGCGACTCCGGATTCTACGGAGTTATCGCCGAAGGCGACGCGAGCGTGCAAACCGCGATGAGCGGTCATGCGGCGGTTGCTTGCGCAACGAGCGACTCCATTCCGTCGCCGCAATCGCTCGACGTCGATCCCGGCGCGACCGAGTTAGCCGGCGCCTGGAATACGTATCTCAGCAGCGACTATCAGACGGCGGTCACCGGCTTCTACAACTCCTCGATGAACATCGACGCGATGCTTCCGCCGGGTGGCTGCAACCAAAACTCGGGCGACGACGGCGACGGGGGAAGCGGCCCGCTCGTTGCGAGCAACGGTCCGACCGGCGCGACGGACGGCGCGGTCGACACGTCGGCCGACGCGTCGGCCGACCCAGCTGGCGGTGCCGCGTCGCTCGGAACTCCGCTGCGCGGAGGCGCCGCCGGGCTCCCGACGGTCACCGTTGTCCATAAGGAACGCCGCGCGCTCGTCGGCACTGTCGGCGTGGCCATCGGTTTCGTCGGCGGTCCCACCGGCTCGACCGCGGAGCTGACACCCGACAACAACGGAACGCTCTCGCTCGCAATGATTCACGCGTTCAACGTTTACTACGATCTCGCGCCCGCGGGTGCGCACCTCGTCTTCGAAGTGAACGTGCGGCGCGCGAACTTGACGCTCGATCCGACCACCGTTCCCGTTCCCGCGAATGCGGCAGCTCCGGCCGCCGCCGATTGGGAAGCCGCCGAGGCTCCCTGGCGTGACGCCGCGCTCAAGGCGTGGGGACAGGCGGCCGGCATGGCCGGAGTCGACGCCTTCATCTCATCGGCTTCGTTCAGCACCACACCCGACTACGCGTACGCCGCCCTTCTGACGAACTATCCGGTGGCGTGGGAATCGTACACCTCAGGCGCGCGCAAAGTCGTCTACCAGCTGACCGGCGTTCTCAACGACTGGAAGCTCGCCGGCGCGCACTTCGTCTTCGCGCACGAGACCGGCCACACGTCCGGCGCGCCCGACGAGTACGCGGCGAGCCACTGTTCGCTCACTGACAAGTCCGGCTTCTCGAATTCCGCTAACACGAATTGCGAGAACGGCAACGCAGCGAGCGTCGACTGCTTGATGCGCAACAACACCAAGAAGCTCTGTCCCGCAACGCCCGGGCACTTCGGTTGGAACGACTCGAACGGCGACGGGGTTCTCGATCCGTTCGATTCGACGTACTCGACCTAAGCTAAAAATTCGGGGACTGCGGACAAAGCGGCTTCGGAGTTGACGCGGGGTTGGCGCAAAGCCCAACCTCGAAATCCAGGGTAGCATTGGTTTGCCCCTTGGGCTGACCCTTGGTCATGATATTCACCCAGATTTTATGCTCGGGATTGGTCCAAGACACTACCAAATAGGGTTGGCTCGCTTGCGGTGCAAGGACGCCCCAAAACGTATAAGTTTTCGGAATAGCGATCGCGAAATTCTTCTCAACGAAGGTTCGGAATTCGCTTTGTTTCGTAGGATAAGGGCCAATGTTCGCCCGGAAATACGCTGATTTCGTTTCGCCGACCGGCGCTAGCAGAATTCCCGATTCGGACACGCAAACGCAGTGCGCTGACCATGACGCCTTGGGGTAGAGGCTTAGACCAAACCCCGGCGCACGACGCGTTGTATCGATTATTTCACTGAAGCCGGAGGGTGCGTCAGCAATGGCCGTTGCCAACATCTCTTGCAGACAGTGGATATCTGCGGAATCCGCGCTCACAGGAAAAGTGCACGCGGAAACCAGGGAAGCAGCCAGCGAGACAGCGCGCAGGAGGAGCAGCACGCGTGTCGTCATCGACTATTCCAACGCCAACATTGCAGTCAGGCGGAGAGCTTTGCCGGGCGTTTTGGGGCGCCGCCCAGTCCGGCGAAGAACCAGAGCGCGGTGAAGAGCACGACCGACAGATGCGGTCCGCGATAGAAAAGATGCAGCGTGCCCAGGTGAGCGGGTTTGACGACGAGCGGCGCCCACTGGCCGCAGGCATGACCACCCGGACCCATGATCCACGAAAACAGCGAACCGACGAACGCACCGCTTACGAGAAAGAGAATGAGGCGCAACGCCGAGGTGCGGGCGAGCGCTCGCGGCAGCGCGACGGCCGCGACGGCAACCAAGACGACGCCGAATGCCGCGCCGTAAGCGGCGCCATCGATACCGGCTATCGCGGATTGAATCCCGAGCGGCGCGTCGAGCGGGCAGCAGCGCGTGCAGTCGCCGATCGTGGCGGAAATATAGAACGAAACGCCGGCGACGATGAATCCGGAAATCGCGCCCGTCGCAAATCCAAGCGGAATGGCCGGAACGACCTTCTTGTTGACCGCCCTCATGGGTTGACGGTTCGGAACTCTCCCGAGAGCTCCGCCTTCTTTGTCTTCTTGTCGTACACGCAGACGATCGTCGCGAGCCCAGGCGCCAGCGTCGCGCCCTTGGGCGCGGGAAGGTGCGCGTAGACGAGCGCAAAGCCGTAGCTCGCCGACCCGAATGCATCGACCACAACCACAGCATCGGCGTAGTTCTTCTTCGCTTGAGCCGTACACGCACGTGTGACGTCGGCGCGGAACGCGGCCCAGGCATCGTCCGACGAGGCGCGAGCCGGCAGTGCGCCAGCGAGGGCGAGCAGCGAGAGCAACGACGAGAGCGTCCGCATTAAAAGAACCTCGACGGCCGGTTCTGAGCGATTCGCCCAACGAGTTTCGGCGCATTTTCGCAGGCCCGGGTAGGCCTGCCCTTGGCGGAGAAGAACTTGGCGCTGTCTCGGAAAGAGGGGCTCCCCATGCGAAGGCTTTCGTGGCTCGCGAATTTAGCTTTCGCGATCTTTGCAATTTGCGTTGCAAGCTGTAGCTCCAATTCGAGTCCGACGTCTACTCCGGGGAGCTTCTCGAAAGTGCCCCGCCCGCGTAGTTCACCATAATCAGCGGGTCCAGATTCGATTACCGTTGGCGCAACGGGTCTTGTTCTGCTATGCTGCCGAACATGACGGGAACGCCTATCCTATCGGCGGCCTTTTCGTTTGCGCTGCCCCCGCTTCACGTGGGCGCGATAAACCATTTGCACAAAAGGGAGATGTCCTTGAGGAAGAGTTTGATTCTAGCCGCCTTGGCCGTTGCTCTAGCTACGCCGGTTGGCGCCCAGCCGACAACGGGGATGGGAGCGATGCAGTACTACGTCGGGACCTGGGCCTGTCTTGCCGGTCCGATCGGAACTCCGCCCGTCAAAGCGTCGGCAACCTTTGCCGCTGACTCAGGCGTGTTGCGGCAATGGGTTTTCGTGCCGATACAGGGCAAGATGAAGAGGCCGTATGCCATCGCCTTCGCCATCACATACGACGCGAGTAAGCGTCGCTACGTGCAGACATTCCTCGACAGCAGCTCCGAGTGGGGCGTCTCGGTGGCCAAACAATGGAGCGGTAACACGGAGCAGTGGACGGACCTCGCGACCAGCGACGGTAAGCTGGGTCACACGCAAATCGTTCGGTCCGGCAAAGACACCTACGTTGTCAACGGTTACGACGCGATGAGTACGAAGCCCAACTTCAAGGCGACCTGCAAGCGGTCGCCTTAGACGGCGCGCGAGTTCAGTATCCTCGGGGCCAGGGAGCGGCGATCGTGAAATAGCCTCCATACGTCGGAGCTGCACCCGAGAGATTGTTTCGGCGTTCGAGGATGACCCTGGAGTGCCGCGCGACCATTATGCCGACGTATTCGATCAGATCCCGAGTGAGCGTCGGATTCGCTGCTGCGTCGTAGCGAACCGCGGCGTAGAAGTGCGGCGTGATGAAGTATTTGAGCCGCACGTAGCCGCCGCTCGAGTTGACGGGGGCGCCGGGACCGTTCGCGTCGTTGTCGCGCCCGAACCACTGCTGAGCCTCAAACTCCAGCTTGTCGCCGCGGAGGAACGCCGTTTGGAAGCCGAAGCCTTCGCGCGTGTAGGGGTCATCGAACGGTGCTAGCCCGGGTAAGTGAATCCCCCGTTGGCCTTCGAAAACCTCAGCGTTGAGCGTCACATGGTTGTTGAGGATCGGGCCCTGCGCGAACAGTTCGATCTCGGGATGCGCCGCGACCGTTTCGGTTCCGGTGTCGACCGGCTTCCCGCCGTACGCCGAACCCTTGAATTCTCCCAGGGCGAAGCTGAACTCCAGCCGCATCGCGCCCACGACGCGTTCGCCTTCGAGCCCGAGCCGCGGCGCGCTCAGCGCGAGGTCGTTTTGACCGACGGTCGTTCCCATATAGCCGTACTGGGTGATCGAATCGATTCGCTGAGCGAACGACTGCGTCAGTGGCAGCTCGTAGAGACCCAGACGGTAGATCGTCTGCGTATGCTCGTTGTACGTTGCGAGATAACCGAGGAAGACGTTGGCGGGCGCGCCGTCAGATCCGAGACTGTAGTGAATGTAGGCGGCGATGTCCCCGATGTTGGCTGCGCCGAGAATCGACGCCGCCGGCGAGAACCGGCGCGTACCGGATGCGGGGTCGTTCTCCCAGTCGAGGTTGTAACGAATGGCAGCGATCGTCGTTCCGTAGGTTCGCACGCTCTTTGGAAGACGATAGCCGTGGTTGCGAAAGTACGTGCCGAACGCATTGAGCTCGGGCAGAGCCGTATGACACTGCGTGCAGACGAAGTGATAGCGCTGTGCGAAGATCGGCATCGCATTCAGCGGCGCGCAAAGCGCCGCGAACGCGAGCAAAGCGAGGGCCGCTGTCTTCACGCTGCGCGCGAACGTTCTATTGAACAACGATCACCGCTCTCATGGGCGTTCCGTAGTGGAAGAAACAGCCGAACATATACGTCCCCGCTTTGTCGGCGAGCAAGGTCTGGGACGTCGCGCCCGGCTCGATGATTCCGCTGGAGAATCCGCCCGAAATCGTCGTACCGCTTTGATTCGCGGCGCTGGAATCGAATGGGTAGGCCGTCGGGAAGGTCGAGCCCACGATGGAACTCGCCGTATGGCGAAAACCGTCGCTGTTCGTAAAGCGCACCGAGGTCCCGACCGCAATGGTCGTAACGAGTGGCTTGTAGCCTGCGCCGGCACCGGCGGGGGTCGGGCCGCCCGGATCGTTCGTGAGATTCACGTCGATCGTCGTGGCCGGACCCGAGCCCCCGCCTGTCACCGACGACGCGCCAGGGGTGCAACCGGCGCTAACGACGAGGACGCAGCAAAGCAAGGCTTTGAGCATGTTCGCAGACTAATTGGCCCGCGTTAGAAAAGTCTGAAGACCGGCGCGGAACTGTGACAGTCCGCACGACTGCCGGGGCCGCGGGACACTGCATCGATCTCGTGAATTAATCGCCTCGGAGGTCGATGCGTGAACCGTCTTGCAACCCTGGTCGTTTTCAGCGGCGTGTGTTCGACATTGTTGGCGTGCAGCGGCGGAGGCGGCACCCCGAGCGGGGGCGGTCCGACGCCTACGCCAAGGCCGACGTCGACCTCGTCATCGGGTCCGACGAGCACGCCCACGGGTCAGCCTTCGCCGACCTCGCACCCGAGCACGACGCCGTCCACGACACCGACGCCGTCCACGTCGGCGACGCCACTGCCGCCCGCAACGATTACGGAATATCCGCTCGCTTCGGTGACGGCGGATCCATATCAGATAACGGGAGGCCCGGACGGCAATCTCTGGTTCACGTCGTTCTCCGCACACGGGCAAGTCGGCAAGTTCACGCCCTCGGGTGTCGAGACGGAGTATCCTTCGACGACCAACGCTTTCGCGCAGCTCTCCGGTATCTCGGCGGGTCCCGCGGGCGACTCGAACCTTTGGTTTGCAACCTTTAGCCCGCCGAGCATCTCGAAGATGAGTACGAGCGGTGCGGTTACGACCTATTTGATTCCGACGCCGAGTCAGCCGGCGTTCGTCACGAAAGGTCCGGACGGGAACGTGTGGTTCACCGACAGCGACGGTTTTGTCGGCAAGATCACGACGAGCGGCACGATCACGCGTTACGCCGTCAAATCGCCGAACGGGGAGACGGCGAACCCTGCCGGGATCGTTGCCGGCCGGGATGGCAATCTCTGGTTCGCCGACGAGAACGGCGCCATCGGCAAAGAATCGACGGGCGGCGTCGAGCTCGCAACGTACGCCACAGGTTCGCCTGGGAAAACGGAACCGCAAGGGATCGCGCTCGGACCCGACGGGAACCTGTGGTTCACCGACGCGTATGCAAACGCGATCGGAAAGATCACGACCGGCGGAACGATCACCGATTACACGCTAACGCCGCCCCGCGGAATGACCACGAATCAGCCCGCTTCAATCGTGAATGGTCCCGACGGAAACGTCTGGTTTACCGAAGTGACAGCCAACCGCATCGGCGTCATCACGCCTTCCGGGACAATCGCCGAATACGCCATCCCGACTCCCGTCAGCGGACCGTTCGGCATCGCGCTCGGGTCCGATAACAACCTCTGGTTCACCGAGTTCAACTCGAGTCAGATCGGAAAGGTCGTTCCCTAGCCCGAGGCTGAAGCGCACTCCGATGGTCTTCGCGGCTGAAGTTATCCTCGCCGGGTTTTTGGTCGGTGTGCTGGTCGGAATGACCGGCGTCGGCGGAGGGGCGCTGATGGCTCCCGTTCTTCTCCTGCTGTTCAAGTTGAATCCGCTGATCGTGGTGGGTACGGACTTGTTCTATAACGCACCGACGAAAATCGTCGGCGCGATCGCGCATGCTCGACAGGGAACCCTCGATCGCCCCGTGGCGGTCAACCTGGCCTGCGGAGGCATCGCCGGCGTGCTCTTCGCCGTGGCCGGCCTGCAGTATGTGGGGCGCCACGCCGGATTCGATGGGCTCGCGGCGCTCGCGCGTCACTGGATCGGCTTAGCGATTTGCCTCTCGGCGATCCTGACGGTGCTGCCCATCTTCTGGCGAAACGCGCTCGAAAACCAACCGGAACGCGCACCGCATCGCGGCATGCTCGTCGGACTCGGTGCGCTGGTGGGAGCCATCGTAACGGCCACCTCGGTCGGAGCGGGCGCGATAACGATGCCGCTGCTCTGCCTGATGCTGCGGCGCTCGAAAATCGCGACGCTAGTCGGAAGCGACCTGGCCTTTTCCGCAGTCATATCCGCCGCCGGCGCCGTGTTCTATTTCTCCGCGGGCCTGATCGCGCTGAAGATCGGCCTGCTTCTACTCGTAGGCTCGACTGCGGGCGTACTCCTCGGAAGCCGGCTAAGCTTCCGCATCGGCGATCTCTATCTCAGGCCGGTCGTCGGCGCAATGCTCTTCTTCGTCGGCGCCCGCCTTTATCTCACGGCGTAGAATCGCCAGCGAGCCGATCGCGGTACGCATCGCGTTCTTCCGACGGGCGTTTTGCCAAAAGTGCGCCGCGCAAGCGGTTGCCTTCACGATATTCGACGACGAAGGAACCGCTTTGGAGCGTCCCTTGGACGATCTTCGATTCCGGGGTCGGATCGCCGACGAATTCAAAGCTGAGCTCGAAGACGTCCGACCAAAAGAAGGGGACGTAGCGATAGGGCTGATCGGCGCCGGCCATGTTGGAACCGGCAGCCGCGCCGGACGAATAGGCATTGTCGAAGTGCTCGACGCGGATGAGGTGTCCCTCGATGCCGGGGAATCGCGCGACGTCGCCCGCGGCATAGATGCCGGATGCCGAGGTGCGCAAACGATCGTCGACCACGATGCCATCGTCGACCCGCAGTCCGGCTGTTTGCGCGAGTGCGGTGTCGGCCGTCACGCCGATACCAATGACGACCGCGCCCGCCTCGATCCGTCGACCGTTGCTGAGGTTCACGTACCGCACGCGCTCGTTGCCCTCGATCGAGGTGACCGTCGTGTGGAAGATTATCGACACGCCGTGCTCATCGAAGAGCGACTTCGCATACCCAGAAACCTCTGCGCCGAAGCGGCTATATAACGTACCCGTTCTCTCCACCACGGTTACCTCGCAGCCGCCGCTGCGCAGCGACGCCGCAACCTCCATCCCGATGAAACCGCTGCCGACCAACACGACGCGCTCCGCGCTCGACCGCACGCCGCGCAGACGTTCCGCATCCAAGTAGGTGCGCAGCGTGTAGACGCCGTCCAGATCGACGCCCGGAATCTCGAGCGCACGCGGAATCGCGCCCGTTGCCAGCAGCAAATGCCGGTACGCCACCTCGCCGGCCTTGGTCTCGAGAACCTTGCGCGCCGGATCGATCCGCAGGATCTCTACGCCGGAGTGCAGCTCGACGTTTTTCTCGAGATACCAAGAGGCTGGAAACATCAAGGCGTCAGCGAGCGGAGCGTGGTTCTGCAGAAACTCTTTGGACAGCGGCGGGCGCTGGTACGGCGGCGCCCACTCCCGCGTGAAGATCGCAACCGACGCGCTTGGATCGCGCCCGCGTATCGCCTCGGCCGCCGTCGCCGTAGCCGCACCACCGCCGACGATCGCATACTCGAACGTGTGCGGCATTCTCATCTACTCCTTAGGCCGGAACTAGGCGACGTCGGTGAGGCCCATGAGGGTGCCGATGCGCGCTTTGTCCGCGAGGAGCTGCTCGGCCGGTCCTTCGTACACGACGCGGCCGTCGTCGATAACGTAGGCGCGCTGCGAGACCTTGAGCGCGAGCAACGCGTTTTGCTCGACGAGCAGAATGGAGACGCCGCTGTCGCGCAACTCTTCGATCGTCTTGTAGAGCTCGATGACGATGATCGGAGCAAGCCCTTGCGAGGGTTCATCGACCAAGAGCAGATCCGGATTTCCGACGAGGGCGCGAGCGATCGCGAGCATTTCTTGCTCGCCGCCCGAGAGTTTGCCGGACTTGCGGCCGCGTAACTCGGCGAGTTTTGGGAAGCGTTCGAGCGCGCGGTCGATCGTCCAACCGCCTGCGACCTGACCGCGTTCGGCAAGTTGCAACGACTCGAGCGTCGTGAGCGCGCCGAACATCTGTCGCCCCTCGGGCACGTAGCCGATTCCCATTTGGGATACGCGGTGCGTCGGCATCCCACGCGTCTCGGTTCCCTTAAAGCGAATCGAACCGGAACGTGCCTGCGTCAGGCCGAGGATGCTGCGAAGCGTCGTCGTCTTGCCTGCACCGTTGAGGCCGAGCAGCGCGACGATCTCGCCCGGCGCGACCTTGAGCGAGACCCCCCGCAGGATGTGGCTCTTGCCGTAGTACGTGTGGACACCCTCGACGTCGAGCAGCGGCATCGCGTTCTCAGACATTCGCGACTTCCTCCGCGCCGAGATAGGCGTCGCGAACTTCCCGATCGCTCAAGACTTCAGCCGGCGTGCCTCGCCGCAACACGCTTCCGCGGTTCATGACCATCACCATTTGCGCGAGAGCCGAGACGAAACGCATGTTGTGCTCGACGAATACCACCGTCAACCCGAGGCGCGCGTGCAGGTCGCGCACGACCTCCATCACCCGGCTCGTATCCGCTTGTGCGAGGCCCGCAGTCGGTTCGTCGAGCAGAATCAGTTCCGGCGAAGCGGAAAGGCACATCGCGATCTCGCACAAACGTTGACTGCCGTGCGAGAGCGCGGCGACCTGCCGGTTCTTCACGCGCTGCAGATTCACGAACCCGAGCAGCTCGTCGACGCGCTCGTCCACGCGAGCTCGCAGCGATTTGCCGAGAACCCGCGCGCGCCCGGCGAGCGACATTTGACTGTGCACGCCGACGAGGACGTTTTCCTCGACCGTGAGCTCCGGGAAGACGCTCGGCGTTTGAAAAGTACGGCTCATTCCAAGACGAACGCGCGCGTAGTTCGGTATGCGCGTGATCTCCTCACCGCGAAACGAAACGCGCCCCGCGTCCGGATAGAAATATCCGCTGAGCGCGTTGAAGAAGCTCGTCTTTCCCGCCCCGTTGGGACCGATGATGGCGTAGATCTCGCGCTCGTGAACGGTGATGTCGACGCCTACCACGGCGTGCACGCCGCCGAACGAGAGCGAGACGTTCTCGGCCGACAGCATCACCGGCGCGGCTTCGCCCATTAGCCTTGGCGCTCCACAAGGACGGCCGGTTCGCGCCGCTCGATCGCCTCCTCAGGAATATCCTCGACGTCTTCAACTTGCGCCGAGCGCAGCATCGCCCCGATGCCGAGGATGCCCTTGGGGAAGAACAGCACGCAGAGCACGAAGGTCGCGCCGATGATGATCTGCCAGGTCTGCGTCCAGCTGCTCAGCACGTTTGCCGCGAGCGTGTAGATGACCGCACCCAAGAACGGGCCCCAGAGCGTTCCTGATCCGCCCAAAATCACCATCATCACGAAGTCGCCCGATTGGTGCCAGTCGAGCAACAGCGGATAGGCGAAGTTGATCGACATCGAGTAGAGCGAACCCGCAACCCCCGCGATCAGGCCAGAAATTCCGAGCGCCCGGAGGATCATCCGGTCGCTGTTGATCGCGAGATAACGGACTCGGATTTCGTTTTGGCTGATCGCGCGGAGGGTGAGCCCGAACGGCGAGCGCACCAGGTACCAGAGGAGAACCATCACGATCACAAACGCGACCAGGACGTAGTAGTAGTACGCGATGCCGTCGAGGCTCACGCCGTGCGCGCCGAAGAGGTTCGGCCGCGTGATCGAAAAACCGTCCTCGCCGCCCGTCACGTCGCTCCAGCGATATGCGATGAAATAGTAGACCTGGCCGAACGCGACCGTCAACAAAGCGAAGTAGATTCCCCGGCGGCGAATCAAGAACGGTCCCAAGATGAGCGCCGAAGCCAGTCCTGCGAGCGCGCCGACGGCCGTCGCGACGAGCATGTTGTCGGGCATGATGTAGTGCGAGAACAGAGCCGACCCGTACGCACCGACGCCGAAGAACGCCGCGTTGCCGAATGCCATCATGCCCGTGTAGCCGACCAGAACGTTGACGCTGGCGGCGGCGAGCCCGAAAAGCAGCAGCGTCGTTCCAAGCGAAATGTTCAGTTTGATCGCCGGCATGATCGCCGGGAGCGCCAGCAACCCGATCGCGAGCAGCGACATTCCCACGGCGTTCATGGCCCTGGTCATCCGAAGATGCCCTCTTCGCCGAACAGGCCGCGTGGTCGCACGAACAACACCGCCGCCATGAGGACGTACATGACAATCTCGGAAAACGCCGGCAAGTAGAGCGTCGTCACGCTGATCCCGAGCCCGAGCAACAAGCCGCCTACGACGCAGCCCGCCAGGCTACCCATGCCTCCGATGACGACCGTAATGAAGGCCGGCATCAGCAGCGCGTTGCCCATCGTCGGCGAGAGTCCGAGTAACCCGGCCGCGAGGATGCCGGCAATCGCGGCCAGCAAGATCCCGATCCCGAAGTTCGTCATGTAGAGCAGTTGGGTGTTGATTCCGAGCGCCGCCATCATCTCGGCGTTCTGAACCGCACCGCGAAGGCGCAGACCCGTACGCGTCCTATACAGGAAGAGCAAGAGCAGCACCATGACGATCGCGAGTGCCGCCATGATCATGAGACGATACGTCGGGAGAAAAATGTCACCGATCTGCGTCGACCCCTGCATATAGGCGGGCGGCGAGAACGGCACCGACTGCGGACCCCAGATAAGTCGAAACGATTCTTCCGCAATCAGGGCCAGCCCGAACGTCAGCAAGAGACTGTAGAGCGGAATGCGTTTGTAGAGCGGCGAGATCAGCATTCGCTCGACGACGAGGCCGACGATGACCGTGAGAATCGCCGCGATGCCGAGCGCCAGCCAGAAATTCATCCCGCGTGAGAGAAGCGCAAACGCGAAGTAGCCGGCTAGCGTCAGGAACGACCCGTGGGCGAGATTGATGGTCCCTGTGAGGTTCATGATAAGCGAGAGCCCGATCGCGACGATCGCGTAGAAGGCCCCGAGGACGATGCCGTTCACGAGCTCCGGAACGAGGCGCTCTAGCATGCGGGCTCCTTGATCATCCTGCCGGACGGCGACCCTTCGCCGCCCGGCAGGTGGAATTTACGAAGGATAGCCGAGGTTGCAGATCTTCGCCTGATCCTCGGCAGACTTTTCGATTTTCTCGCCGTCCTGAGCGTCGAGTACGTTGAAGATGTCCTTGGGATCGCTGGCGGTCCCTCCGGCGCGAACGTTTCCAAACCACATCGGCCAGATCAGCTGGTGATCGACCGAACGATAGTACGCCGTGCCCTCACAGAGCGCATCGAAGTGCTTGTCTTCGAGCGCTTTGCAGATTTTGACCGCGTCGGTGCCCTTGGCTTGATCGATTGCATCCATCATGCGGCTGGCGGTGATGTAGCCGAAGGCGCTGCGCGCGGTCGGCGGTTCGCCAAACCTCACCGTGTAGTCGTGAACGAATGCGTGCGCAGGCGAGTTCGCCTTCCCGAGCACCATGTCGCTCTTGTAGTACCACTCGAAACCCCAATAGCCGACCTGCGCCTCCTTGGGAAGCGACCAGAAGACTTCGAGTTCGCCTTGCGGGCCGGCGACCGGAATGCGCTTGAGCAGTCCAAACGAGTTGGCTTGTTTGAGGCAGTTGATCAAGTCGTCGCCCTGCACCATCGCGATAAGACAGTCCGGCTTCGCATTGAGCACTTTCGTGAGATAGGCGCTAAAGTCGCTCGTCCCGAGCGGGGTCAGATCGTCGCCGACGATTTGGATGCCGAGTTTTGACTCGAGATCCTTGTAACCGGTCTCGAGCGAGTGGCCGAACGCATAGTCCGGGGTGATAAAGTACCACTTCTTGCCGAACCTTTTCGCGATGGACAGTCCGGTCGCGTGTGTCTCCATCCACGTACTGTGGCACGTTCGAAACGTCGTCCAGTGACATTGCGAGCCCGTCACCGTATCGGTATGACCGCCCGAGTCGATGTACGGCTTGCGGGCTTCGAAGGCAACGTTGCTCGTCGCTTGCGAGACGGCGCTGTTGAGAGTTCCGATCAACGCATCGACTTTGTCCACTTGAAAGAGCTTGCGGGCTTTCTCGACTGCGGTTCCCGGATTGTTTTGGTTATCTTCGATGATCAGCCTGACCTGACGGCCGCCCAGGAGGCCGCCCTTCGCGTTCCGTGCGTCGACGGCCATCTGCATTCCGCGAACTTCGTTCTTCGCCGGATACGCGTAGACGCCGGTTAGTTCTTCACTTACACCGAGGTTGATCGCTTCCGCAGCAGCGCTGCGTTTAGGAATGAAAACGGGGACGCCGGCAACCAGTCCGGCCGTTGCTGCAGCCGATACTTTGATGAACCGGCGGCGTGACTGAGATCGCTGCACGTGAACCTCCGAAAATCACGAAAAGGACGAGAGCAACCTGTTGCCCCTAAGCTTGCGCCGGAGCGACCGGAAGTTTCCTCTGGACCTAGATTCCCAGGTCACCGGGCGATTACTCCGCCCAGACGGCCCGTCCGGCGCTTCCAATGGTCCCGTTTCACTAGGTGAAAACCGCCGAAGCAGCGTTCCCGGGGCAACCCCCTGCGGTTGCTCGTACAAAGCGCGCAGAACCGGCGTGTACAGGCCGGTATCGAAGGCGAAGATGCCGTTTTGCACGGACGCTACTAGCGGGTCGTCAGTAGCACGCTGAGGACGGCGAGCGCGAGCGCGGGCGGCATCACCAGCACGCCGGCGCGCAGGAACGTCCAAGCGGTGATGTCGATCTTCTCGCGGCGCAGCGCTATCAGCCAGAGGACCGTCGCAAGCGAACCAGTTACCGACAGATTTGGTCCCAGGTCGATGCCGATTGCGAGCGCCGCGCGCAGCGCGTCGTGGCCGTGTAGCGTTGCGGCACTCGTCCCGGCGATGAGCCCCGCGGGCAGGTTGTTCATGAGATTCGATGCGACGGTAGTTGCGGCGCCAGCGCTCAGCACCGCAGGCACCGGCGGCCACGCGGCGAGCGCCTTGATGCCCGCGCGCGTCAGCTCGAGCAGTCCCGTTGAGTCGAGGCCTTGGATCATAACGAACAGCCCCGCGACGAACGCGAGAACCGACCACGAGACGGAGCCGAGCACGTCGCCGATTGCGGGACGGTCGCGGAGGCAAACGATCGCGAAGATAAGTATCCCGCAAACGAACGTCGCTGCGCCGAGCGGCGCTCCGAGAGCAGAGGCCGTCAGGAGCGCGGCCGCAGTAAGCCCGACTCCGGTCAGTGTCAAGCGGCCGGCTGCGTGCAGTCGTTCGGCGTCGATGCCGCTCGTAAGCGGTCCGCGCAGAGCGCGCCGCGAGATCAAGCCGAGAACGATAAAGGTCGTGGCGATCGCGAGCAGCGACGGCAGCGCGAATGTGGCGATCCAGCGCGGGAGCTGCGGAATCGCCCCGGCGAAGACGACGAGATTCGCCGGGTTGGAAATTGGCAGCACGAAGCTCGCGGCGTTCGCGATGAACGCGCAGGCGAGAAGATGGGGCAATGGGTCGGCTTTCGCTTTGCGGACGGCGGCCGCGACGGCCGGCGTCAAGACAACAGCGGTAGCGTCATTTGAAAGCACGACCGTAACGACGAAGCCGACGGCGTAGACGAGTCCGAAGAGGCGGACGCGCGATCCGCCGGCCGCACGCACAGCGTGACTCGCGGCCCAGTCGAAGACACCTTCGCGTCGGGCGAGTTCCGCGAGCACCATCATGCCAGCGAGGAAAAGGTAGAGGTCGGTGCCGCGCTGGACCGCGTTGGCGACGGCGCCCAGCGGCACCAGCCCGAACACCGCGAGAAGCGCCGCGCCAAGAACAGCCCAGACCCATTCTGGAATACCGCGGGGACGTGCGAGTACACCGCCGATGCTCGCGGCGCAGAGTGCCCAAATGGCGACTTGTGCGGTCGTCGTAATTCTAAGCGGCCGGTGCAGTTCGGAATGGCGAAGGTCGCGCAGACATAAAGCGAGTGTTCCGCCTCATCGCTGCAACTAACCGGGCCCGTACGACCAATCGGCGATGTTCCATAAGTCCGAGCCGACCGGTACGGGCCGGACGCCTTTGAGGTCGACGTTCGAAGCGGTAATCTCGGGGAGCCAGTCGAGCACGTATTCCGGAACCTGATCGATCAGCACGTGCTGGATCTTGTAGTAGAGCGCGCGACGGGCCGGCACGTCGTAGGTCAGCAGGGCCGCTCGTTGCCACTTGCCGATATCGGCGTTCTGGTAGAACGATACGTTTTGACCGGCCGGCGGCACGTTAGCCGGCGAAATGTAGGGTTCGTCATCGGGGTCCGGGTCAGTGTTCTGCCACGTGAAGAGCGCGACGTCGATTTTGCCGGTATAGAGCAAGCCGCCGGCTCCAAAGGGTGCGAAGAACGTAGCAGCGGGATAGTTCTTCACGCTAAGATCGACGCCGGCTTCGCGCCACTCACTCTGCAAGAGCACCTCGATCGCTTCGCGATTCTTCACGCCGGCCACCGTCGAGATGGAGAATGCGAGCGGCGCGCCGGCTTTCCGGCGGATCCCGTCGGGGCCCGCTTTCCAACCGTCGGAATCGAGGAGCGCGGCCGCTTTCGCGACGTCGTGCGGATAGTACCGGATCGCCGGATCGGCCCAACCGAAATCCGGATTGAAGTGCACGGGTCCGAGCGTTCCGAGTCCGCGATAGATTTTCCTATAAATCGTGTTGATGTCCGTCGCGTAGGCGAGCGCAAGTCGAACCGTACGATCGTCGAGCGGCGGGCGTCGCGTGTTGAAAGTGAGATGTTCCCAGTGCAACGTCGAGACGTTCGCGAGCTTGATTCCATCGAAGCTCTTCATTTGCTCGGCCTGCAGTGCGGGAACGCCGTAGTCGACGTCGATCTCGTGCGTCCGGAGTGCGTCGAGCAGCGTGTTCTGATCGGGGATAAAGCGCACGAGGACGTGTGGGATCCTCGGTTTACCGGCGAAGTATGAGGGGTTCGCGTCGAAGCGCATTTCGCTCCCGTGCGCCCACGCGCGAAAGCGATACGGCCCGGTACCGACCGGATGGGTATTGAAGGCGATCTTATTGATATCGCGATACCCGGCTAAGATGTGTTCGGGCACGATGGCGCCGCCGTTGAGATCCCGGAAGAGATAGACCGCGGGCGGATACGGTTGACGCAGCTTGACGCGCACGGTGTACTTGTCGGGCGTATCGATCGTGACGATCTTGTCGTATCCCGCGCGCGAGGTCACGTTGTTGTTCGGGTTCATCATGGCGCGCCACGTGAACGCGACGTCGGCTGAGGTAAACGGCACGCCGTCGTGCCAGCGAGCGTTACGCACGAGATGGTAGGTCAGCGTCTTCCCGTCACGCGATATGCCGCCGTTTGCTTGCGTCGGTATTTCGCGCGCGAGATCTGGGATGGGCCGCGCTTTGTCGTCGTAGCGGATCAATCCGTCGAAGACGAGCTGATAGATGTCGCTCGCGAAGGCCATGCTGCCGAGCACCGGATCGAGCGTATCCGGCTCTTCGTAAAGCCCGATGCGAACCGTGTCGGGTTTCGTCCACGCGTGAAGTTGCGCCGGACCGGTTCCGGCGGTGCCCAGGCGCGTGCACCCAGTGATTCCGCTCCCTGCCAGAGCGCAGACGAGCGCGACGACCGCGGGTGCCAGCGAACGGCCTCGCCCCCACGGCGCGTATGCAAAGATCAAACCGCCGAGAAAACACAGCCCGCCGAGCCACAGCGCGAGGGGTGCGGGGATCGCCGAAATGACGAGCGTCGGATACGTTCCGATCGTCGCGCGCAAGCGCACGCCACCGAGCTCCAGCGCCGTGTCGCCTTGAACGAATCCGATGCCGCCGGGCACGAGGTCGCCGCTATCGTTGTCCACCGCGAACAAGACCGCCGGCAAACCCGGGTCCACGCCGTGGAACTTCGAGTTCTTCGTCGCCGCCGCACTGAAAAGGAAGGCTTTGATTTGGCGATGCACCGCCGGCGTGTTGAACGTGTCGGCCGGGAGCATCCGGTTCGCGATTTCGAGGTTCTGGGGAAAGAACAAGATAGGCGAGAGGAACGCGGGGTTCGTCGGCTGCGTGATCGTGAGGTGATTGCCTTGCAGGTCGGTCGCATCGATATAGGCGACCGTTTGCGGGCGTTGCTCGATCGCGGTCGTTCCGAAAAAGCGCGGCGCACCCGGAGCCAGTTCGACGTTCGAGCCGTTGCGGCGGCGCAGCACGACTCGCGCGTCCCCGCGCTGGATCGTGGCAGCATCCGCATTCGGAAAGAACGCCGCGGCCTTGACGTCGGGCAGCGGCGCGACGGTCGCCGGCGCGCGCGAGACCGTTTCGCTGTCCGGACCGAGCAGACCCGACGCGATCCCTGCGCCGATCGTCACGAGCGCTCCGATCATCGTGACGATCAGGCGATTACCGGTTTCACCATCTTGCCTTTTGCGGGCGGCGTTGATGTATCCAAACAACCCGATGGCGCAGAGAGCGAGCGCCGCCGCGTATTGCCACGTGTGGAAACCCGCCCAGCTCGGAACGAAGAGTTGCGCAAAGACCAGGGCCATCGCGATCGTTGCGACCGAGATCGCGAAGGCGCGATGACTCACTGCGCTTTGAGCACCGGATCGACGAGAGCTTGAAACTCGGCGAGCGTCCGTTCGCCGTCGACGCCGTGAACGATATGACCGGTGCGATCGACGAGCACCGAAGTCGGCAATCCGATCGCCCCATAAGCGCGACCGTAGCGCTGCTCGGTGTCGATCAAGATCGGGTAAGTCAAGTTCAACTCGCGTGCGAACTTGCTCGCGGCGCTTCGCGATTCGCCCTGATCGACGCCGAGCACGACCAGACCGCGCCCCTGGTCCTTGCGATAAAGCTGTTCGAGCGCCGGCGTCTCGCTGCGGCAAGGCGCGCACCACGTCGCCCAGAGATTTACCAAAACGACCTTGCCGCGATAGTCGTTGAGCGCCGAGGTGCCACCCTCAAGGGTTTGGAGAGCAAAGCTTTGCGCAGGTGCTCCGGCTAACATCGATGGTCCCGCCGGCGGCCCTGCTCCTCCGGCACCGCTGAAGTATGCCGAAATAGTCAACACGACCGCAATGAGGCCCACTGCCGTCAGAGCGAGAAAGAGACCATTGCGCATGGATGCCACTTCGGAGGAATTCCCAGAGCCCCCCGCAGCCGCGCGGCGCCACGTAACTTGGCGAAGGCGCAACGTTCCTGTCGACGCACAGACCAACGTAGCGGTCTTCGAAGCCGGCTGCTCCGACTCGAACGCGCCGACAATTCTTCTCGTGCACGGACTCGGACACTGGACGCAGGCTGCCTGGGACTTCGTTGCAGCCGAGCTTGAAGGGACGCACCGTCTCGTCGGTTTCGATCTTCCTGGTTTCGGCGAGTCGTCCAAACCCGATGTGGTTTACGATCTCGCGTATTTCACGCGCGCGGCGCGCGCCGTCGTCGAGGCGCTCGAATTGCGCGGATTCGTTCTCATCGGACACTCGCTGGGCGGTTTGATCGCGGCGAACTACGCGGCGACGTATCCCGGCGACGTTCGCCGGCTCGTGCTAATCGCTCCCGCAGGCTTCATGCGTACGCCGAAATTGCTCGTTCGCGTCTTCGGCAGCCGCATCATAACGGGCGTAGCTGACGGCGTGCGGCCTTCGCGTGCTTGGGTGCGGCATACGCTCGAAACCACCGTCTTCGATCCGGCGAACATCGACGAAGACTTGCACGCGCAGATGTACGCCCTCTCGCGCGACCGCACGATGGTGCGAGCTTTCTGGCGCGTCTACCGCGACGCGCTCAAGGATTTCCTCGATCTATCCGCTTTGCACGCGAAGCTGGCCGAGTATCGTGGACCGGCCTTGCTCGTGTGGGGGCGGCAGGACCGCCTCGTTCCGATTAAATCGCTCGACAGCGCTCGACGCGTGTATCCGCAGGCCGAAGTCGAGATCTTCGAGCGTTGCGGACACTGCCCGAGTTTCGAATTTCCCGAAAAGCTAGTCGAGCGGCTTCTCGTCGCCGGTGCGTGAACCCCTGGGCGTCGTTTGCTCGGGCAGTTCCGTGACGGTCGCACTCGTTGTTTCCCCGGGGACGAGCGTGCCGTATTTCGCTTGGTAGTAGGTGTCGCGCAGCGTGCCGAGTTGGATGTCGGATTTCACCACCGACCCATCACCCCGTAGCACGGCGATTTCGCGGATGAACGGAACGTACGCGCGGAGCCGGACGGTTTTCCAATCCGAGATCCGCCATTTTTGCGGCGACATCACGAGAAAATCGTACGAAGGCAACTTCTTATCCGCGACCTTCAACGGCGTGAGCCGGACGCGAAACCCTTCGCACGCGTAGATCTGCTCCTCGAGTTGAACCGGCGTCGGCAATTGAGAACTTCCTCCTGACGTTGCGTTGTTGTTCCCAGAGGCGCAGGTTCCGCGTTCTCAAGAGCAACCTCCTAGGACTTTACCCGCCCGCGTAGCATCTCCGGCGAACACCGCACCGTGAATCCGAAATTCGCGCTCCTCTGGATCACCGGGCTCGATCTGCGCATCACGCTGCTCGCGCTGCCGCCCGTGCTTCCGCTCATCCATCGCGACCTAGGACTCTCGGAATCGGGCGTGGCCGCGCTCTCGAACCTGCCGGTCCTCATGCTCGCGCTCTCGTCGATCTTCGGTTCGCTCTCGGTCGCCAAGCTCGGACCGCGGCACGCTCTCGTAATCGGAATTTGGACGATCGCGATTTCGTCGGCGCTGCGAGGAGCCGGACATTCGGTTTTCGCTCTCTTTGCGGCGACGTTCGTGATGGGACTCGGCATCGCGCTCATTCAGCCGGCATTCCCGGCGCTCTCGCGCGACTGGTTCCCGACGCGCGTGCCGCAGGCGACGGCGGTCTGGGCGAACGGGCTCGTCGCGGGTGAAGCGCTGGGGGCGTCGCTCACCTTGCCGCTCGTCCTGCCGCTCGTCGCATATCGCTGGGATTGGAGCTTCGTCGTGTGGGGCGCGTTCGTTGCGCTGACCGCTCTGCTGTTGATGGCTACGACGCGAGGCGAACCGCCGCACGATCCACTCCCCGGGACGCGCTGGTTCCCGGATTTTCGAAGCCCGCTGCAGTGGCAACTCGGCATCCTGCAGGGCGCGGCCAGCATCGCGTACTTCGGCGCAAACGCTTTCGTGCCCGACTACCTTCACGCGACGAATGCTGGAAATCTCGTCGGGCCCGCACTCTCGGCGCTCAACATCGCGCAGCTGCCCGCTTCGTTCGTGGTGGGACTCGTGCCGCTTCGGATCTTGGCCCTGCCCGCATCGTCGTTCGGCGTCGCAGGGTTGTTGGCGCTCGCCATTCTCGCCTTTCTGGCGGGGGGCGCTTGGACGGTCGTGGGCGCCGCGTTGGTAGGGTTCGGCGCCGCCTACGTTTTGATCGTGACCTTCGCCTTGCCGCCGCTCATCGCAGGCCCGCGCGACGTCGCCCGCCTCTCCGCGGGAACGTTCACGATCGCGTACGCGGGCGCGTTCCTCGTTTCGCTCGGCGCCGGCGCGCTGTGGGACGCAACGCATCACCCCGTGCTGGCTCTTCTTCCGATCGCATGCGCGCCGATTATCGTCGTCGCGCTTGGCCCCGCGCTAAGCCGCGCCGCCCTCACGGCTGAAGGTCACCGATGATTTTGAGACTGCTGAGGCGCGGGAGTGTGGAGGCGCAGATCGATGTACGGCGTTCGCGGCTCGCGGCTCGCCGGGACGTCTTCAGGAACGCGTGCGCTGCTTGGACCAATGCTGCGGACAAAGCGGTAGATCGCGCGCTGATCGTCGAGCGTAAGGTGACGCAGGTCGTGCCACTGCATCCGCCCGCCACGAGTTCGCACGGAGAAAAGCCACTGGTCCTCGGTAATTTCGTGGAACCATTGGCGCACGTTGATGGGGTACTCGGTGCCCCAGGCTTGGCGCAGGCCAATTTGGCTACCGATCATCCAGGAGCTTAGCGCGACGTTCCCGTCGGAGTCGCGCCACATCGGTGTGTGGCAGTCGTTGCAGGCGCCGATGACCACAAGGTAGCGCCCCCTGGCAAGCAACGGATCCAGGTCCGGCGTCGTCCGTTCGGCGCTCGCCGGATCGAAGCAGAGGCCGGCTGCTATGAGGAGTAGGCTCCCGAGCAGAGCGGTGCGCATAGTGTTCCCTCTATTTTCCGGAAGGACTGTACCACTTGTGTAGCATTTCATTGATGCTCTTGAGGCGCACGGGTTTCGAAAGATAATCGTCCATCCCGGCCACAAGACAGGCGTCACGGTCCTCTTTGAAAGCGTTCGCAGTCATCGCGACGATGGGTATATGCCGCGCGCTTCCCTTTTCGGCGTTACGAATGAGGCGCGTTGCTTCAAAACCATCGACGCTGGGCATCTGACAATCCATAAAGACGAGATCGAAGGTTCCGCGTTCGACAGCCGCAACAGCCTGCGCGCCATCGCCTACAATCGTCACGCCAACCCCGAGCTGCTCAAACTGATTGATCAAAACTTCATGCATGGCAGTGCTATCTTCGGCGACCAACACGGTTGGCGGATTCTCCCACGCCGTCTGGCGCTGGGCTCCTTCGTTCCTTTCTTGGCCGGCGCCGTCCACTCGCGAGACGGTCTCAACGATTCGATCAAAGAAGCGGGAAGCGCGCACGGGTCGGCGGAGCGCCTCATCCGGCCCAATAGTGATAACTCGCCCGGGCTCGAGACCGCATGGCCCGGCGAATGCGTCGCTAAGCGCTGCAGACCCGTTCCCCGGTACCTCGACGATTGCGATGTAGCTTGCAGCTATGCGCCCCGCATCAAGGATCTTGAGCGCGTCTTCAACGCTCCGTACTTTGACGCTCGGAATAGCCCAAGAGCTGAGGTAGGACTCCAGTATCTCCGCCAGCATTTCATCTTCGGTCGCGACGAGGGCAGAAATGCCGAAGATGTGCGGGACGGGTGAGGAACCTGGGGCAACGTCAAAACGCACGGTGAAGCTGAATCGTGAGCCCACGGCGACCTCGCTTGTCACGGCGATCGTTCCGCCCATGAGTTCCACGAGACGCCTTGAGATCGAGAGACCCAAGCCCGTACCGCCGAACCGGCGCGACGCTGAATCGTCGGCTTGCACAAATGGTTCAAAAAGTTTTGGCAGGACGTCGCTCGCAATTCCGATGCCTGTGTCATCGATCTCGAAGCGGACAGTCACACTCGAGCCGATGCTCCCCTCAGCCAAGGCGCGAACGACAACTCGCCCAGCGGTGGTGAATTTTACCGCATTGCCGATCAGGTTGAGCAAAATCTGACGCAGGCGATCCGCATCACCTTCAAGCACGGGCGGAACCGCCGGGTCAATGAAGCAGTGAAGCCGCAGTCCCTTTTGACGAGCCGTCTGCGCGAGAACGTCCACCGCACCGCAGACGATACTTTCGAGCTCAAAGCGACGCACGTCCAGGTGCACCTTGCCGGCTTCGATCTTTGAGAAGTCAAGGATGTTGCTGATGATTCCAAGGAGCGCTTCGGCCGACTCGTTGATCTTTTCCACGTAATTACGTTGGCGATCCGTCAATTCGTTTCCCGAAAGGAGCTCGGATATGCCGATAATCGCATTGAGCGGGGTGCGTAGCTCATGACTCATCGCCGCGACAAATTGCGATTTGAGCTGCGATGCATCGAGCGCGCGATCACGGTCCGCTTCGGCATCGATACGGCGCCGTCGCTCGCCAACGGTTTGCAAGCGAAGCTCCTCGGCGCGTTTTCGTTCGGTGATGTCGATGATCGTCGCAAGAACGAAGTGACCTTGCGACGTGGAAATTGGACTGAGGCCGATTTCAACCGGCATCTCCGTGCCGTCGCACCGTAGAGCGTAGAGGTCGCGTCCGGCTCCCATCGATCGCGCCGCGGGCGCCGCATCGTAGCTCGCTCGTAAGGCGGGATGTGCGCCGCGAAAGCGCTCTGGGACCAGGTCTTCGACCGGCATACCCAGCAAATCGGCCCGATCGTAACCGAACAGCCGCTCGACCTGCGCGTTCGAATGAACGATCCGGCCGGCTTCATCGACCGCAACAATCGCAACGGGAGCTGCATCGAGGAGCAGACTTAGGTGCTCGGGTTGGCCGACAGAGGACATCGCTTCGTTACCCACAGTTCGGCCGTTCGCGCAATCTGGCTGCAACCTGCCTTTTCACTAAGCTAGCGAGCTGGCCTTGTGATGGAACTGAGGGTGAGTCGGCGCGAGCGGGGATTGCGTTTAGTGCGGTGCCGGCGGGTAGAGCACGAGCGGGAAGGTCAACCAAAGCATGCCCTTCCACTGCGGCCCACCGGTGCCGCCGTATAGCGCCGAGTTTCCACCCAGATTTGTCTCGAGATAACCGTGAAGGTACGGTGTCCAGGGAAGATTGAAGGACGCGTTGATCGAGTTGCCGTTGATCGTACCGCCTGTAACCGACATGTCGTTGAAGTCGTGGCGGAACGTGAAGAGCAAATTTCCGCGGAAAACCTCTTCCATGACCTCGGCACTAAAGCCACGGCTGCTCGTCCACGGATATGCAGTGTTCGTGGCCGGGTTGAGGCCCGGGTTCGTGTCGGTTTGACCCTGGTAGGCGAGAAAGAAACCGGGACGTCCTTGCGGCGTCGGATCGAGCTGCATGTAACCCGCCATCGATGAGTAGCTGTCGAGGCCCGTGCTCACCGGCGTACTGCCGACGCTTCCAAACACTCCGAAATCGAAGGGACTTCGCGGCGTCGCGTACGCGATCTTATACTGGAACGTCTTGTCATTGGGACCGAAGTCGGTGGCACCGTTCAGATCTTCACCGCTCAGCAGATAGGCAGCTTCGACGTCGAGGCCTTTGTTGATCCAAGCGTACTTCGTTCCCCAACGGTTATCATAGGTTGCGCCCCAGTCGTGTTCACCCACGACCGTACTTGAAGCAAGCGGTCCGTCAAGATCGGAGTCCTGACTGTAGATCGACGGCGCCGGATTCTCGACTTTGCCGACAAATAAGTGCGAGTTTTCAGACCCGAGATGATTGTACGCGGCCCACATCGTGTCGACGCCACCCGGCTCGCTGCCTTGCACGACCCAAACCTGCACGTGGTACGTGACATCGGGAAGCGCGTACCCGATCGCGTGGATCGCCAAGTTGCCGAAGTCGTAGCGCGGCGTCCCCGTGCCCGCGCCGGCCGCCGAGTCGTAGTTCATCGCCTCGTCGATCCAGATCGGAAACGTCTTATCCATCTGATCACGGGGGATGGCGGAGTACCCGGTTCGTTGGACGTAGCGTCCGTACGCATTGAGCAGCGGGACCAGGGTGTGGCACGCGCTACATTTGAGGCCGGTGGCTTGGGCGAACTCGGGCATCGCCTGGGATTCGCGCGGCGCAATGAAGATGCTCGCCAGCAAGACCAAAAGCGCCGCAGCCATGAGGACAAGCGTTCTTGCGTTCATAGTGCTTAACCTAAAGTCCGAATGCGAAGAAGGTGCGAATACGCCCCTTCACATCCGCGAAGAAGCGCGGGTGCGTCACTTTATGGCGGCGACGTCTTGCTCGCTGACCGGGCCGGCGCTGTTGCCCCAAGCGGAGCGAATGTACGTCGCGACGGCCGCGATCTCGGCCGCCGACAACTGCCCTTTCCACGACGGCATCACGTTCTTGCCGTGAACGATCGTTCCCAGCATCGACGCCGGGTCGGCTGCCGTCACGTGCGCGTTCCCGGCGAGGGCCGGGAAGAGTCCCCCGCCCCCACCCTGGCCGTTGGCCGAGTGGCAGGTCGCACATCGCTTACCGAAGATCGACGAGCCTACCGCAGTCGCAACCTGCTTTCCGGCGCTTGCGACCTGCGCCTCGGTGACGCCCGGAGCGTTGTTACCCCACGAACTGCGAACGAAGGTCGCGACCGCGGCGATATCCGCGTTGGAGAGTTGACCTTTCCAGGTCGGCATCGTCCCATTGTACGTCTTCCCGTTCACCGTAAGCGGTCCGCTGCGGCCGTTGACGATTATGGCGATCATTGCCTTCGCGTCGGAGGCGACCACTTCGGGGTTTCCCGCGAGCGGCGGGTATTGTGCAGTTCCCTGTCCTGAGGGTTGATGACATGTCGCGCACTTTTGCGCAAACAGTTGGCCTCCGCTCGACGCGATCGGGGCCCGCGCAGCGGCGACCTGGTCCTCAGATACGGCGGCGCCTTTGTTGTTCCAGGTACTGCGCACGTACGTCAGTACCGCGGCGATTTCGGCATTCGAAAGCCTGCTTTCCCAGGCTGGCATCGTGCCGCTATACGTCCTGCCGTTGATCTGGATCGGACCCGTGCGTCCGTGCAAGACCGTGTTGATCAAACTCGCGGTGTCGGCGGCGCTTAAATCAGAATTGCCGGCGAGCGGCGGGTAAGGTCCGTTCCCCAGGCCGGTTGCCGAATGGCACGCCGAACAGTGCTGCATGAAGATCGCTGCACCATTTGATTCTGCAGCCGTTGCGGCTACGACGGCGCGAGGCGACGGCAGAAATGATGCCGCGAACACCGCAAAGGCACAGAGAACAAGTCCGCGCAGAATCATCGACGACCCCCTCGAAGAGCGGACGTGCCTAAGACGTTATGTTCCTCATCTGCGCATTCCTACGCGACAAAGGCGGTCGAGGCGCGCCGGGAGCGGACTCCCGCGAGGCACCGGACGATGCGAAGGGCCGGTGAAGAATGTTGAAGCTTCCCTTCCTACAGCCTGGCTGCGGAAGCGCTACAACTGATCTATGTCGCTCGCAGCGCCGTCTATACTTGGAGGAACCATGCAAAGTAAGATCCAGCAACGCACGCTCGTGCAATGCCCCGTCGCCCAAGCTTCGAGGCGCCTCTCCGACTTTTTCCGCGCCCACGGCAACGCCGACGGCGATACTGCGCAACTCGCGCTGCGCGTGGATGCGCGGATCCCCGGACTGTCGACGCCCGTTCGCCTTGAACGCTCGGTCATTGTAACGATTGCGCCACATCGCCGTGAAGGCGCGATGACGCCTGAATACAACGTTGCTTGGGCGCCGACGGAAGAGGGGCCGTTTCCACTCTTTGCGGGAACGATACGAGTGGACGCAACCGATGACTACAATTCGTTTTTCTTAGTGCTGGAAGGTTCGTACGAACCCCCGCTCGGCGCCGTCGGCGCAGCATTCGACGTCCTGATCGGTGCCCGCATCGCGGCCGTCTGCGCGCGCAACCTACTATCGCGCATCGGCGACGAGACCGAAGCGCTCTATTTAGCCGATGAGGCGAAGAAAACGGCCTCCCTGCAAGGCCTCGTCCTGCCGGCCTAAGCCCGGCTTAGCACCTACGGCACAGGCATCTTATAGCCGACACCGAGGACCGTCACAATCCGTTGGGGGTGGCTGGGATCGTCCTCAATCTTGCGGCGTAGGTTCGCGATGTGGCGATCGAGCGTGCGATCGAATATTTCACTGTCGGTTCCGACTTTGTCAAGGAGCTGATCGCGTGAAAGAACGAGCCCCACATTTGTTGTGAACGTGTGCAACAAGCGGTATTCCATCGGCGTCAACGCTACGAGCGCGCCGTTCAAGCGCACTTCATGTGCTCCCGGATCGATGTGAATTGCGCCGACGCGAAGGACGACGCGATCGGTCGTTTCTCCCTGCTTGGCACTTGATGGGCCGCGCGCTCGTCGCAAAACCGTCTTCGCTCGCGCAACGACCTCGCGCGGGCTAAAAGGTTTCCCGATGTAGTCGTCCGCCCCGATCTCAAGGCCGACCACTCGGTCCACTTCGTCAACCCGCGAGGTCAGCATAATGATCGGAGCGTCGTACACGGCGCGGATGCGGCGAAGTACTTCGCTTCCATGGAGGCCGGGCAGGTTGAGGTCCAGGACGATTAGGTCGGGTCGCTCGTGAAGCGCAACCTTGACCGCTTCGTTACCTTCGCTCGCCGTAGAAACGACGAAGCCGTCATCGCGCAGGTATCGTGCGACGACGTCGACGATGGCGGCTTCGTCGTCGACAACGAGGACGCGAGGGGGGCGATCGTGTTCCATATTAGGTCAAACGCGCTCCGAGGCACCCGCGTGTATTCCCTCGTCGGTCGAGGCAACCTGCTCGCTCGGTCTCGCGCTCGCCACGTTATTCGAGGAAGTAGGACTTGGCTTGGATTGTGGTTTACCACTCGACGATGAGCGACCGGCCCGATGCGCGCGCGATCGTCCACGACATGCGCAATCAACTTGCAATCGCCGTTGCACACCTTGAGAGTTGGCGCGATGGAAAACTTGCGCCAACCCCGCCGCGCATTACCGTCGTTCTCGATGCGCTCGCGCAACTCGATGTGCTAATCGAAATGCTCTACGCGGCACCGCGCAGCGATTAGGAAGGGACGAGCTGTGGTTGCGCAGCGTGCTTCTGGTGTTCGGTCACGCTGGGAGCTACCATCCGCCTCCGCACAACGGCAACGGGCACCGGAGCCTCTCGCGCTACCTCCTCGGCCACGCTGCCCAGGAAGAGTCGGCGAATGCCGCGACGGCCATGCGTTCCGATCACGATCAAGCTGGCGCGCTCCGTCCTTGCGAGTTTGAGAATCTCTTCGACCGGCGCACCCTCGAATAGCCTGACCTCTGTTGCAATGCCGCATGCCGTGGTGCGTTCCGCGGCTGCGGAGAGCAGCTTACGCGCATCGGCTTTCTCTTCCGCAAATGCGTCCTTGACCGCGTAGCGCTGCGCATTTGCCATTTGGTGAAGCGTTTGCAGATGGAGGACGTGCAGCAAGACAATCGTCGTCGCCTTCGGGTGCGCGAGAGACAGCGCGAACTCTAAAGCCGCATCTGCCGGATCGGAGTCGTCGATCGCGACCAAAATACGTGAGAGCGGATCCGCCGGTAGCGCCCTCTCTGCTTGCGAGACGATCAGAACCGGAATATCGGTCCGCCTAAGAACGCCCTCGGCCGTACTTCCGAGGAAGAGCCGGCTAGCGCCGTGGCGCCCGTGGCTTCCCATCACGATTGCCGAAACCCCGCGCTCGTGCGCAGCCTCTGCGATCGCGCCAGCGGGGGGCCCGGCAAGCTCGAAACCGTGAGCCGTGACGCCCAGCGCCTTCGCTTTTTGTTGCGCGGCGTGCACGAGCGCTTTGCACTCGTCTTCGAGCGCGTTAAGAATCGGGGTTAGGTCGGTCGCGACGTATGGAGACGAGCACTCTGCGATCGTTCCCGTGATATCGACCGCATTGCAGAACGTCAGCTCGGCGCCCTCGCCCTGCGCCAGGCGCAGCGCGTAGTCGACGGCCGGCGCTGAAGCCTCAGAGCCGTCGATCGGAACCAGAAGATGCTTGAGAATGCTCATGGGACTACCATAAGTTCCTCTCATGAAGACCGGGCGAAGGGGATGCGAAGAGCGTTCATGCGGGACGCGTCGCAGCGTGAGAGGATGGCGCTGTTCAGCACCGTCTCCCAAGAGGATAGCCTTATCGTGATCGCTCAGCGGAAGCCCACGAACCGCCCCGTCAACGTCAGCGCCACGAGCCTGGATGCATATTGGCGCGCGGCGAATTACCTCGGCGCCGCGCAACTCTACCTACGGGACAATGTCCTGTTGGAAGAGCCTCTCTCGCCCGCTCACATCAAGCCGCGAATTCTCGGCCATTGGGGCACGCAGCCCGGAATCAACCTCATCTATGCGCACCTCAATCGCTTGATCAGCGACACCGGCGCTCAAGCGATGCTCGTCGTCGGGCCGGGCCATGGTGCGCCGGCGGTGCTTGCGAATCTATTCCTCGAGGGGACGCTCCACAGATTTGAACCGAACTTGACGTCCGATCGCGCAGGTCTGACGGCATTCGTGCGGCGTTTCTCGTGGCCCGAGGGCGCGCCAAGCCACATCACGGCGGGAACGCCTGGTGCGATTCACGAGGGCGGCGAACTGGGCTACAGTCTCTCACATGCCTTTGGCGCCGCATTCGATCATCCCGAGCTCATCGTCGCCTGCATTGTCGGTGACGGAGAAGCGGAAACGGGACCGCTGTCAGCGTCGTGGCAATCGAACAAGTTTCTCAATCCAGCAACGTCGGGCGCGGTACTACCGATTCTGCACCTCAATGGGGTCAAACTCTCGGCGCCGACGATTATGGGCGCGATGAGCAACACCGAACTCGATCAGTACTTTCGCGGTCTAGGATACGAGCCGTATTTCGTTAGCGTCGACGATGACGTCGCTCCGCATGCGGAACTAATTACGACCTTTGACCGGGCATATGCCGCGATCCGTGGGATCCAGCTGCGTGCTCGCGCCGCCTCGCCCGCCACCGCGCCAAAGTGGCCGATCGTCATATTGCGCAGTCCAAAAGGAATGACGGGCCCCAAGTGGCTCGACGGCGAGCGAGTCGAGGGCACTTTCCGCTCCCACGGCATTCCGATCGCGGACCCAGCCCAGAATCCGACGCATCTGCAGGCGCTCGAAACCTGGCTCCGGAGCTACCGGCCGCACGAACTCTTCGACGACGGAATGCCTCGCCGGTGGGTCGTCGACTCGTTGCCGCCCGTACACCTGCGCATGGGTCGGAATCGCATCGCGAATTTGGTCGACCCGATCCGCGAGCTTGCGCTCCCGAAGATCGATTCGTATGCCGTTCCGCTCGATCGGCCGGGCGCTGTGAACGCCGAAGCGACGAGCGTCTTCGGGACCTACCTGCGCGACGTGATGAAGATGAACGCGGAAGAGGCTAATTTTCGGCTCTTCAGTCCCGATGAGACGAACTCAAACAAACTCGGCGCCGTCTTCGAGGCGACCGGACGCGCCTTCGTCTGGCCGACGGATGCACCCGACTCAGGCTTTGCGCGCGATGGCCGCGTCATGGAGATCTTGAGCGAGCACACCTGCCAAGGATGGCTCGAGGGATATCTTCTCTCAGGGCGCCATGGCATCTTCACCTCATACGAAGCGTTCATCACGATCGTCGATTCCATGGCTGCGCAATTTGCGAAGTGGCTCAAGATGAGTCGCGAAGTATCGTGGCGCCGGCTTCCCGCTTCACTAAACTATCTACTCACCTCGCATTTATGGCGACAGGACCATAATGGCTTCTCCCATCAGAGTCCGGCGTTCATCGATGCACTGCTCAACAAGAAGAGCTCGATCGTACGAATCTATTTCCCGCCCGATGCCAACTCATTGCTTTCGGTCGGAGAGCACTGCCTGCGAAGCCACGGATACATCAACGTCATCGTCGCGCCAAAAAACCCGACGCCCCAGTGGCTGAGTCTGGAGGCCGCAAGGGTCCACTGTACGCTTGGTGCCTCGATCTGGCCTTGGGCGAGCAATGATGAATCCGGTGCTCCCCAGGTTGTGTTCGCTGCCGCGGGTGACGTACCGACGGTCGAGGCGCTTGCAGCCGTGCAGCTGTTGCGCGAGCATACGCCGGAGCTGCGCGTTCGATTTGCCAACGTGGTCGATCTGTTCACGCTCGCCGCTCCACAGGACCATCCGCATGGCCTCGATGCAACGGCGTTCGAGACCATCTTTACCGCCGATTGCCCCGTCGTCTTCGCGTACCACGGCTATCCGCGCATGGTTCACGAATTGCTGCATCACCGGCCGGCACCCGAACGATTCCATGTCCGCGGATATGAAGAAGAAGGCACGACGAGCACGCCTTTCGACGTTGTCGTGCGCAATCACGCGAGCCGCTACCATCTCGCGATCGAGGCGCTTCGGCGGGCGACGGAGTCGCACCATGCGTCGATTCAGCCCCAGCGCTTCGATCGCGCGATCGCTCATTTCGAAGAGATGCTCGCACGACACCGCTCGTACATCGTCGAGCATGGTGTCGATCTGCCGGAGATAGCGCAATGGCGCTGGACGCTCAGCCCGTAAAGCCGCCGGGCGGCGAAGGGAATAGCTCGTCGGCGCAAGGTCGCGTCGTGCAAGTTACGACAAGCCGTTTCCCGCTGGAGATTCGCCCCGCATCGCGCAGCGGTGCGATGGTCGCCAAGGGCAGGCGCGGCGTGCGCCGCTGGATGCGCACGCTCGGCCCCGGAGTCATCACGGGTGCTGCGGACGACGATCCTTCGGGCATCTCGACGTATGCAATGGCGGGCGCAGCCGCCGGCTATTCGCTACTATGGACAGCCGTCCTCACGGCACCCATGATGGCGGTGGTCGAAGGCATGTGCGCACGGATCGCGATCGTTACGCGGAAGGGTCTAACCACGGTCCTCCGCCAGCGCTTCCCACGTCCCGTCGTCGCAGGCCTCGTCCTCATTGTGGTGGTTGCCAACACCGCCAATCTCGGCGCCGATCTCGCCGGCATGGGGGCAGCAGCCGCACTCATCATGCCGCGCTTACCGCAGGCGATCTGGGCGCCGCTCTTCTGCGCAGCGATTCTGCTCGTTGAAACGTTTTCTTCCTATGCAGCATTTTCTCGCATCGTCAAGTGGCTCTGCTTTGCCCTCTTCGCCTACGTCGCAACGGCGCTCGTCGTGCACGTCGACTGGGGTAGCGTTCTTTTGCACGCCGTCGTTCCGCACATCGAATTCTCGCCGAGCTGGATCGCGTTACTACTTGGAGTTTTAGGAACCACGATTACGCCATATCTGTTTTTTTGGCAATCCGCGCTCGAGGTCGAAGAGCAACAACGGGCCGCGAAGCGTGGGCTCGCGATCCGACCGCTCAAAGACGCACTGGCGGACGCGACACTCGATGTCAACACTGGGGCGGTCTACTCGAACGTCATCATGTTTTTCATCATCGTCACGACGGCCGCGACCCTGGGCGCTCACGGCCTCACCAAGATCGCCACCGCCGCCGACGCTGCCTCGGCGCTAACGCCTCTGGCTGGGCGATTTGCCGGCGCACTGTTCGCACTTGGCTTGATCGGAGCTGGACTACTCGCCGTGCCGGTGCTTGCGGGATCCTCAGCGTATGCCCTCGTCGAGGTACTTGGTTGGAACGAAGGCCTCGACGCACGGCCGAGCGACGCGCGCGGCTTCTACGGTATTCTCGCGCTCGGTGTCGTACTTGGCCTAGCCATGCCGACGGTGTTCCACATCGATCCGATCCAGGCGCTCTTCTGGTGCGCCGTCGGCAACGGAATCGCCGCGGTACCACTTCTCGTTGCAATCACGCTCGTCGCAAACGATCGCGGCATCATGGGTCCCTTCGGCAACTCGCTTGTGGCGAACATGTGGGCTTGGTTGACGATCGCCCTCATGGGCGCATCGGCCATCGCCCTATTTATCACAAGCGTCTAGAAGATTGGGCCCTTGATGCCGCGTCGCAATCCGTGTTTCCCGAAGTCAGGGCGTTCGCGGCGTGCCCTGCGCGGGGGAACTCGGTGCACGGGCCAGGCGGAGTGAGTGCTCAGCTATCATCAGTTCCTCGTCGGTTGGAATGACGGCGACGGCCACCGAACTGCTCGGGCTACTAATGAATGGTGCATTCTCGGCGTTTGCGGCGGCATCCAATTGGACGCCAAGCCATGCCGCCCGCTCGCAGATGCGCGCGCGAACGAGCGGCGCGTTCTCTCCGATGCCGGCAGTAAAAACGAGCGCATCGAGGCCACCGGCCGCAGCGGCAAGAGATCCAAGTTCACGCTCGATGCGGTAGATGAAGAGCTCGACGGCCTCCTCGGCGGCCGCCCCTCTGCTGGCGAGAAGCTCGCGCATATCACTGCTCGAGCCACTAACGCCGAAGAGTCCGGATTCTTTCCAAAGAAGCTTCGAGATCTGCTGCGCGGTCCAACCCTGTTCGAGCAGATACAACAGCACCCCGGGGTCGATTGTGCCGCATCGTGTCCCCATCACCAAACCGTCGAGGGAGCTAAAACCCATGGTGGTCGCGACGCTCTTGCGCCTTACCATAGCGCACATGCTCGCACCCGAGCCAAGGTGGGCAACGATAACGCGGCCCTCTGCGGCGGCTCCGATTGCGTTCGGAAGACAGCGTGCTATGTATTCGTAGGAAATGCCGTGAAAGCCGTAGCGCCGTACACCCTTTTCCCTTAACGACGCCGGCAGCGCAAACACCGTTGCAACCGAAGGCTGGTCGGCATGAAAGGCGGTGTCAAGACACGCCACTTGTGCGAGATTCGGATACAGCGTTCGGACGACGTCGATCAGCGCGAGGCTTCGCGGCTGATGCAAAGGGTCCAGCGGGACGAGACGTGTGAGTTCCTGGAATACGGCCGGATCGATCAGAACTGGCCGCGTGAATCGGTCGCCTCCGTGAACCACGCGATGTCCGACGACGCAAAGCGACGGAGTACGGTAAAGCTTCTCGAGACGTTTCAACGCTTCTTCCATCGCATCGCCGTGCCTCCCGCATGTGGCAAGTGGCTCATCTACGAGTCTGACGCCGCGTTCACCAACGATCGTTAGGTGTGCAGTTGCACCGATGCGCTCGATTCGTCCACGGAAGCGAGCTACGAGCGTTTCATCGTGGCTTACGTCGAAGATCGCAAACTTAACGCTCGCAGAGCCGGCATTGATCGCCATAACGCCCGAAACGGAACGCCCTGAGCGCAGGGTGTGTCGCGGCGATTCCTTCGACGGCATTCAGCCGAGGTGACTGGTTGCGATGGGTTTTTGCAGGGCTAACCTTTGCATTGTTTTGATAACACTATCAGGGTTGAGGCTGATCGAGTCGATGCGAAAATCCCAAGAACGCCGATGCCATGAATCCGTCGCCAATCTGAACCGCAATTTCGGTTTTGGCGGTCCGCAGCTGAGAACATCTCCACTCCCTTGACTCACGATATTTGCCGGACGAGAAAGCCTTGAAAAGCCTTCGCGTCGTGACGGCCGAAGTCTTGGACTCAGTATTCAACGACGGGAGAGAGGCGCATGCGCGTGATCTTTTTGGGCGTCAATGAGGTTGCTGATTTCGGCTTGCGTGAGAGGTTCGTCCGCGTAGGCACCTTTCGCACGACGCTGGTAGATCGCGGTCAAGGTGTCCAAGGGAAGGCTCCTTTAGGCACGATCCTACGTCGCAGTTATCTGGAACGTGAGAAGAGACCGTGAAGAACGTCCCGCCACGCCAGTGCGGAAGCAACCTCCAAGGGCTTTTTCTTATATTGCCGGTCCGTCCGTCGAGCGCGAGATATATCACGCGAAACCTTCACCGTGATCTGATCGCGCGGCACCGCAATCGGACCGGCCGCTTGAGAACGTCTGTACCGTTAGGCTCGCTCACAGGTTCTTCCTTAAGCCTTCTTCTCGCGGCGATATGCTCGCCCGAGGTGCAGCGGATTCGCGGCACCCGTCAGCTGGCGCTCCTGCCGGCCGACATGGAAGACAGTGGTACGAACGATGACGACGATTTCCGAACACATGGTTGTTGACTGCCCTCCGTCGCTTGCGCTAGGTGCGCTCGAGCGCTATATCGATGTCACGAGGAGTTAGTGCTTTCTCATGATCACGCCACGTAACGAACGCTCGGCTACTTTGGCCCTGGTCCTCTCGACCATTGCGTTCACGGTGTGCTTCTACGGTTGGACGCTCTTCGGACCACTCGCACCTAGTCTGCAGAAGTCACTCGGACTCAGCGAACTGCAGATCGGATGGCTCGTGGCGATCCCAGTTGTCCTCGGATCGCTTATGCGCATCCCACTAGGTTTCTTGAGTCAGCGCTTCGGAGGCCGCGTGGTCTTCATCGGGCTGATGGCAGTCGTCGTCTTGCCGCTGCTTGCGATCGCTGTCTGGCACGCATCGTATGCAGCGCTGCTGACGTTCGGGTTCTTGATCGGCGTCTCCGGCGCGTCGTTCGCCGTGGGCGTTCCTTTCGTAAACGACTGGTATCCGCCGGAACGCCGGGGCTTTGCGCTCGGTATCTACGGTATGGGCACGGGCGGCACGGTCATCGCCGGACTGACGGCACCGCTGCTCGCAAGCACGTACGGAATTGCGGCGCCGTTCATCTTGGCCGCCGTGCTGATCGGCGCGATGGCCGTCGTTTTCGCACTCGTTGGACGTAACGCTCCAAACTTTGTGCCTTCGACGGGGGGTATCTTCGCTGCCTTCGATGTCTTTCGCACGAGCTTCCGCGCGTGGGCGCTGACGCTGATGTACTTCGTGACGTTTGGCGGCTTCGTTGCAATGTTCTTATACCTACCGCGCATTTTAGCGAGCGTTTACGAGCTCTCGAAACCGGATGCCGGTGCCCGCGCGGCCGGCTTCGCGCTCCTCGCCGTCGTCGCGCGCCCGATCGGCGGCATGCTCGCCGATCGCTATGGGGCAGAGCGGGTGCTGGGTTTCTCCCTGGTATGGGTAGCGGCCACAGGCGCGCTGCTCAGCGCCACCTACACGTACATGATACCCTTCACGATATGCTGCTTGACGCTGGCCGTCGCGCTGGGCGCCGGCTCCGGCGCGATTTTCAAGATCGTCGGAACCGAATTCCCGACGAGCGTCGGTGCCGTCACGGGCGTCGTCGGTGCCGCGGGGGGTCTCGGCGGCTTCTTTCCGCCGATCGTTATGGGCGTTACAAAGACGCTTACGGGGGCTTATTCCCTCGGCTTCGCCTTGCTCGGCGTCGTAGCCGCGGCGAGTTTGGCGTTGCTCTTACCGGGGCGCTCCGAGCGATCGAGCAAGATCGAGGGGCGGGGGCACGCGTCATAGCGATCCCTTTTTCCGGGACCTTAGGTCCGACCTCGCACCCTTGCAGCACGCCGAGGCGCTCGCAGTTCCTTGGTCCACCCGATTTTACCGCTGGACATCGCTCGCCTGTCGCCCACTCTTGTGAACGATTCGAATGCGATACGCCAGACCGGGCCCTCCAACGCGTGAGACGTACGTTTGCTCCGCGGCATCGCTCAGCTCGTCAGCGCGCGCGATGGTGCGAAGACGATCTCCAATTCGCCCTACCGCATCGATGGCGCGCGCCCCCTCCAAAAGCTCGAAGTCGCCCAAAGCGACGGCGCAAATCCAGTTTGTCGCGTTTGATATGCGATCAACTTCGACACAGACGCGTGGATGGACGCCCATCGACTCGGTTTTGGCACCCAAAAGGCTGTAGCCGTAGAACGAGTCGCCGTCGTATGCATATGTGATCGGAACGATGTATGGCTGTCCTTGGCGATCGACGTAGCCGATACGTGCCGTGCTCTCTGCTCGCAGAAATGCGTCAAGGGCTTCATCGGATAAGGCGCGAACCGAAAAATTATCCATACATAACGTCCGTTCCAGTCAAGAGGCTGCGCAAGTCACGCAGCCATCCTACCCCACCACGTCACGTGTTCACAATACCCTACAGGGTACGGTATCATAAACGCTAACGCTGCAAAAGATGCTCTCACCGGACGCTACAAAAAAGACGTATCGATCTGCAGAGATCGCGTTGTACTAGGTCTGCCGTTGGGCGCCAGTACTTGGGTCGAAGTTCTCTTCTTCGACTCTTAGGGTCGATCGCACAACGACCTCAACGGGGCGCTCTTTCGCCGAGCGAATTCGCACTCGCTGGTCCTGAAAGGTGCTGCTTCTTGTGCTATCGTTAAGCGGGACCGGGTCGCGTCTGATCGAGCGCCCGGCTGGAATATCTCAAGCTGCGTACTTTTGAGTCGGTGGGTGTCAAACGCGATGTTTTCACTCTTGTTCGGAACCGATACCTCGGACGATGCCTTCAAAGCGACAGAGCTCCTGTCGCAGATCATCGATCCGCGCTCCGTCGACCGCATCAAAGTCCTCTTATTGGCATGGCCCGAACGGGTGAGTCCCTTCTGGGACAGGGCACATGACAAGCGTTGGAAGGCGCACGACCTGCACGAAGCAGCGGCGCTCGTCGTCGCACAGGAGCGAGAGCGCTTTGAGCGCTTGTTCGCCCCACATTGCTCCGTCATTGAAGGGGAAGGAGTATCTGGAGACCCCTTGGGCCAATTTCAGCGGGCCACGGAGGACGTCGATGCGTCGATGATCGTCTTGGCGATCTCACGAGCTGCTCATGCGGAGCAGGTTCGGACGCTCGCGATGCAGATCGTCGAAGCTTCACCGATTCCGGTTGTGCTCTTATTCGGCGCGGGAGCGCTTCCAAATCATGCTCAATCGCGTTGACCTTCTTCGTCAGGCTCCTAGCTGCTAAACAAAGTTCGATTGCGAACAGATTGTCTCGAAATTCATGAAGCTTGAACCTTTCTGGAATGTTCCCAGAAAGGCCACGCTTTCATTGACACTCCCGGGCATCGGAGTATCATCCGCTTATATCCTTACATCTTTCTACATCTTATGTCCGCGTATTGTTCGCGGGACGAAAACTGAACCTCGGCAGGTAAAGGAACGTGGAAAACGTCCGCGCCTACTCGTTTAACGATAGTCTGATCGTCGAGCTTTCCGGCGAACACGACATGTCGACGATTCCGCACGTTGAGCCGGCGATGGCATCGGCAAGCAGAGAGAAGGGCGTCGTCGTCGTCGATCTCAGCCAAGCGACTTTCGTCGACTCGAGCGTGCTTTCGATGCTTCTGCGAGCCCACAAGAAACTCGGCACTCGCATGCGCGTGGTTCTAACGAGCGGCTCGAGGGTCCGCCACATCTTCGAGGTCACGCAGATGGATCGCTACATCGCGATCGTCGAAAGCGTATCCGAGGCCCTGCGTCCGAGCGAAACGCACCGCTCGACCGCGTAGTCCCGGCCGGCTCGAGCCGACCGGTCAGACGATCAGACTGCCTAAATTCGCGCCGGCACCCGACAGGTTCGTGAAGGACGACGTCCCCATGACGACCGCCGGATCGACGCCGAGGTACTGCATCACGGCCGAGAGATAGTACCGGAAATCGATGTCGACGCCGACATAGTTCCCGCTGAGACCCGGCGAGAGATTCGGATAGATCTCCGTGCCGTAGAAACCGCCGGTCGCGTTGTCGCCGATGACGAAGTGGAAGCTCGCCGTGCCGTGATCGGTTCCGGCAGAGGCGTTCGAGTACGGGAGGCGGCCGAATTCCGACGTCGTCATAATGATGACGTTGCTGCTGGCGTTGAGCCCCTTCAGGTAGGCATAGAATTCAGAAACCGCTTCCGAGAACTCTTGCAGCAACAAGGGTTGCTGCGCGACCTCGCTCGAGTGCGTGTCGTAGCCGCCTTGCCGGACGTAGTAGGCTCGCGTCGGCGCGCCACCGAGAATCAAGCGGGCCACCTGCGCCATCTGCACCTTGACGTTGCTGGTGGTTGCGGCCTTGCCGGGATACGTGATCTGGAGTTGGTAAGGGGGGTAGGCCGGGGTAACGGGATACTGCGAGCTGAGGGGTCCTCCGCCGACTTGATCGGGGTTGACCGCCATCGCGTAGGCCTGCACGACCGACACGTAGTTCGTCGTTTGTGCCGCGAGCGAGCGAGCAAATTCCGAAGAGATTGCCGTCGTGGCGTATGCGTCGTTGCCGGATAGCGCGAGTTTACCGTTGGCAGCGCCCGCGTTTCCCGTGTTGACTTGGAAGTTTTGGAGATCGCCTCCCACGACGAGCGGTGAGGTCTTCGCGCCGATCATCGCAATCGGCGTGCCACCCATGACGGAGACCATGGGCGAGATGTTGCCGCTGCCGCCGAGCGAGTCGAACGTTTGGCCCACCCAGCCCAGATTCGCAGCCGTCGTGTCGTTGGTGCCCGCGCTGTACCAGTAGAACTGCGCCTGCTGGTGTCCGTCGCGATTCGCAACCCCCGACTCCAAGCCGAGGCCCGAGACGACCGCGACGCGACCCGAAGCGTACAGGCTTCTGAGTTCCGTCATGACGGGGTTGAAAGCGTAGGTGCTGCCGGTTCCGACCGGCGAGGGCGTCGCGTCGAAGTAGGTTTGAGCCGTATCGATGGCACTCAACGGAACTGCGATGTTGGCGCGCAGTCTATTGTAGATCGGTGCGTTGGTCGGATCCAGCGGAACGACCATGTTGAAGCCGTCGTTGCCACCCAAGAATTCGTACACCACGACGATCGTATTTCCGGTAGCGGCCGCCGCGGGTTTTGCCAAGAGCCGCAGGAAGGCCCCGGACGAGAAAGCCATGGCGCTTGAGCCGCACAAAAACTTACGGCGCGAGAACAGCATCGTTAGTTTGCCTCGTATTCCGGAGAGGTGAGTACCATCCAGAGCGCGCCCTTGAGACCGACCTGAAACGAGTTCCCGGCAGTCAGGCTCGCGTTGTTCCGAAAGTTCATCATGTAGTTCGTGACCAGCGTCTTCAATTCAGGGGTGCCGCCGTCGACGAGGGCATCGAGGATGTAGTTGACGGCTTTATTCACGTCGGCCGTCGTCGCGGTCGTTCCCGCGGGAGCGACCGTGGTCAAGTCGAGCGACGTGTCTTGTTGATTCGTCGGCTGCGCGATGTAAGCGTCGGAGCCGAGGTGTGCCCCGGAGGACCAGCGCGCCAGCAGCTCGATGTTGCTGACCAAGCCCTCCTTGTTCCCCGGATAGTAGAACGAGAAGACCGTAGGCGGATACATGGTCCGCTCCTGCATGTTGTTGGTATCGCCGATGGGGCCCGAGAGCGGAACGTTCTGACCGGTGATCGGGTTCGCCGAGACCGGATTGTCGGGACCGCGCAGCGCGCGGATCGCGTCGATCTCCATCTCGAGCGGTTCCTTCACCATGGTGTACTTCCCGAGCAAGAACTCCGGGTCGCTCGCGATCGCACTGACCACCAGTGCGATCTGGTTGGGTGCGGTCAGGTTCGCGCACCACACTTTTGAAATGCGGGACACGTAACCCGGCGAGGGCTGCTCGTTGACGAGCCGCTCCAGCATCTCTTTCGCTTCGAAAGCACAGGTCGTCGGCTGGCTTGCAAGGATCGTGACGAAATTGTCGACGACACAGGGTCCGCTCGCGGCCTGACCGGGCGGGAGCGTACCTACCCAGCTGCACTGCGTGCCGCCCGGATCGCTGATCGTCTGCCCGAAAATCGGCGGCAACGGGTTGCCGCCGTTGTTGACCGGATTGTAGTGGTTGGCCGGGCTGAACTGCACGGTCTCGAGATACGACGGCCACGCTCCGACGAGCGCCGAGGGCTGGTGGACGACGAATCCCGTCATCGCTTCGGAGGCCGTTACGACGTCGGCTTGCTGGTACGTCGGCACCGGATTCCCGCTCCCGTCAAGCACCGGTGTGCCGTCCGGGTTCAACTGAGTCAAGCCGATCGTGTAGAGCTGCATCAGTTCGCGGCCGAAATTCTGGTTAGGCGGATTCGAAGGACTGTTGCCGTTGTTTCCGTTGTTGTCCAGCCAGTAGAGCATCGCCGGCTCTTTGGCGACGTCGCTGACCAACTTCGCGAAGTTGCCGAGGGCATCGGCGCGAACGGTTTCGACGTAGTGGTCCATCGCGCCCGGACTGTTGACCGTGGCCTCGCTGACGGAGAAGTGCTCGAGCCAGTGGAGCGTGAGCTTCTCGAGCAGCTGCCGCTGCGTTGCGACTTGCTGCTGGATCAGCCGGTTCTCGACGATTTGGCTGTATGCGTCGTCGGGAAACAACATGTTGTTGCCGGTGAGCGTCGGCATGGGATAGACGAAAATCGGCAGCGTCGAATCGGTGATCGCCGTATAGTTGATTTGGTTGGTCACCCAGGCCGCTACGCCGCCGTGCGTGTACCAATACGAAACCTGATCGGGCGAATCGCTGAAGCCCAGGCGGCGCATCACGTACTGCACGTCGCTGCGCCGAAGCGGGGCGCCCGTCGGAAGCGATGGCGGCCCCGAACCCGGGTTTCGCGTCCCGGCTGCGTCGACGGTAACGTGCCCACCGGGCCGGCTCGCACTCGGTGCGGGCAGCGACGCGACGCTAACCATCGAGGGATGAGCGATCTGCGCCGCTGGCGCGCCTCCCGAGCGCTGCGCGGCCGCTACCGGGACGGCGGAGGCTGCGGAGCCCATTACCGCAAGCGACGACGTCGGGAGCGCATCCGCGACGACGTGATACGTTCCCACCTCGCGACCGGTAACGCCGTTCACGCGCAAAAGCAAACGTTGCGCGCCGAACGGCACCGGCAAGGTCACTGCCGTCCCAGCCTCGAGCCAACCCGAGATCTGACGTCCGCCCGCATTCGCGAAAGCCGCCATGAGCGTGCCTTGCAAGCCGGCGCAGCCGCTCGGGGTGAAGTTGTGACCGCACGCACCGTAACGGCCCGTGAGCGTACCGCTCGCACTCAGACGAACGAAGTGCGACGTCGACACGTCGATTCCGGCATCGCGACCGGCGCCGAGCGTCGAACTGGCCGGAACTTCCGAGATCGCAAAGGTTCTTACTACTGGAGCTGCGGGCCGAACCCACGCGGGGGGCGTCGTCGCGAGAGCCGGCGAGATCGTGCACGCAACGAGTCCTGCAACCGCACACAAACGACGAAGCATAAGCCCCCCAAAGCACGAAGAATGCCGAGTAAATGCCCATCGGCGGGTTCGAATGAAGCGCACGCTCGTCCTGTTACATCGATGAGTTGAGCGGGTCACACTTCACCGACGTCACACTTGTGCGGGCTGAGATTTCAAGTCGAATGCCGACTTTATAGCGGAACGGACAGGCAAATGCGCGTCGGTCTGCCAAACAGGCCGAAAATGCGCGCTCTGACCCGAGCGGATTAGAACGCGATTAGAGTCTTATAGCGAAGGATACGATGAGTTTATTTCGGCTCCGTAGTTTTGGCGTCGCATTTTTGTTTGTGATGGCGCTCGCAGCTTGTAGCGGCGGGGGCGGCAGTTCCCCGAGTCCCGGAGGCGGCGGCTCGCCCAGACCTCATGCGACGGCGACGCCGAGCCCGTATGCGTACGTGTTACCTTCGTCGAGCCCGCTGGCCGTTGCAGCCTACAACGTCATCTCGAATCCGGTGGGACTCCCGGTTTCGGTCGACGGAGCCTCGGTCGGCAACGCACCCCAAACGCTGTCGACGCTGAGCTACGCCGCTCACACCGTGCTCGTGACCTCGACCACTGCCGGCGCCTCGCCGTACCCGTTCAAGATCAACGAGAACGCCGGCGCGGGGCATACGCTTCTTTACAACCAGGTGGTGGATACTTCGGGCTCGGTGGCCGGTACGGTTCTGCCGCCGGCGGTACCGGGCGCCCATAGACCGAATCTGCGGCATTCCGCGGGCGGCGTCATGCGCCGCTTTTCGCGTTATCAGAACCTTCCGATGTACAGCAGCACCGACATTGCCCTGCACTACGACGTAGCGCGCTTTCCGGGCGGCCGAACCTTCGATGACGTCGAAGCCGGACACGGCATCGCTCGCGCGATGACCGTCGAGCAGTCGGACACCGCGGTAACCCGCGTCTTGACCGTCCAACCGGGACGCAACGTCGACGATGTGATTCGTTCGTTCCAGAGCCAGCCCGGCGTTTCGCTCGCAGACCACGTTCGCTTACGCTATCCCCTCGGAGGCTACGCGGGGAACGTCGCGCCGAACGACACGTACTACGTCTTGGGTGACCAATGGTATCTCGACGTCATCTCCGCGTCGTTTGCGTGGGGCTATGGCGCGGGCTCGGTTCCGATCGCCGTCATCGACACGGGCTTCGATCCAAACCAGACCGAGGTCGCTCCGGCCGTGACGTTCAACGAGAAAATCATCGCACTGAAGGTCTTCCCGGACGGCGCGACCGACACGGACGGACACGGTACGTTCACCTCCGGTGTCGCGGGAGCGGTGACCAACAACAATGCCGGGTTCGCCGGCGTATCCTTTAACGCTCCGCTCCAAGAATACAAGATCTTCAACAACGCGACGACCCCGACCGCACAGACGTCCGACGAAGCGGCCGCCATTCGCGACGCCGTCAAGAACGGGGCCAAAGTCATCCTGCTTCCGTTCGGCGGCCTTGGCGCCGCGGGGCCCGACCCCATCGAGCGCGACGCCGTAGAATTCGCAATCTCGAGCGGCGTAACGGTCATCGCGGCGAGCGGCGACGACGGCACCTCCGCAGCCGGACTCGACTTCCCCGCCGCGTACGACGGCGTCATCTCGGTCGGAGCGTCGGCAATCAACGACAGCGCGACGCCGGGCACAGTCAACGGCGGCGGAAACTTCGAGTTCGTTCCTCCCTACTCCAACTCGTCAGCAGGTTTAACGCTCGTCGCGCCGGGCGGCTGGGGACCTCAAGGTTCGGGCGACGCGGATCTCATTCACTTCATTGAAAACGTCTACACGACGCAGCCTTTTGCGGGCGATCCGAAATGCACCGGCGCAGCCACGCCGGCCGACTGCCGTGCGGACTACTTCGGCACTTCGGGGGCATCCGCGCAAGTAGCGGGAACGGCGGCGCTCATGCTGAGTTCGAATGGCGCGCTGACGCCCGCGCAGGTTAGCTACATCCTGTCAGCTTCGACCGACGATATCGGCGATCCGAATCAAGGCAGCGGCCGTCTCAACGCGCAACGTGCGCTCGGGATGGTCAACGCCTCTTCCACTCCGGCGCCCGGACAATCGCCACCCGGAATACCGGTGCCTCATCCCGGGAATCTGGTCGTCTTCGCATACTCGAATAGCGGAGCCTCGATGCCGGTCGCTCCGGCGATTATCGACGCGACGTACCCGAACGGTATCCTCGTGAACGTCAACAACACGTTCCGAATCGCCGATATCCCCGCCGCGCCGGCACCGGGCGGGACGCCGATTCCGCACTGGAAGATCGGCGTTTGGTACGACGCCAACGGCGACGGTAAAGTCGGCCCCGGCGACTACTTCGGCGCCACGACCGCGGTGTGCCCGACGACCGGCCCTTGTCTCCCCGCCACCGGAGCCGGCACGATCACGCTTGGCCTGATTCCAACACCGTCCGGAACGCCGTTGAAGCTTCCCTAGACTCCGTCTCGGATTAACTGAAGGATTGCGATGAATCTCAAACACGCGACGCTCGCCACGTTTCTCGCCTCCGGGCTGCTCGTGGCGTGCAGCGGCGGCGGCAGCACGCCGAATCCGAGATCGAGCGGAACGGCCACGGCAACTCCGACTGGTGGCGCGACGCCAACTCCTTCGGGCAGCACGCCGACCCCCGCGCCGAGCGGCTCGGCGACACCCGCCGGTCTACCGGCGGCGCTCGAGATTCACTACCCGTTGTTCTACGGGCAGATCCTCGCGTCGTTTGCGAGCATCAATGCGGGCTTCCCGCGACAGATGGTGGCGCTTCCGAACGGCGATCTGCTGATCGGGACCGGTTCGCCCTTCGTCACGAACAATCAGGTCTACATTCTTCCGAACGCCGACGGTCCATCGTTCGCGGGCGCGCTCTCGGTGTTTGCAACACTCACCGACGGGACGTGCGGCGACCCGCGCTCGCTCAAGGAGAACGCCCAAGGTATCGCGTTCTCGCCGAGTTCCAGCGGCGGCACGATCTTCGTCGGAATGGAGTGCGCGGTCTTCAAGATTCCATACACGACCGGCGATAGGACGGCGCAACCGGCGACGAAGATCGTGGCGGTTCGCCAAGGATCGATCACGAACTTCACGACGGACGGCGACGTTCACCACACGACCTCGCTCGCCGTCTCGGGCTCCAATCTGTACGTGGGCGTCGGATCCTCGTGCAACGCCTGCGCCGAAGCCGATCCGACGCGCGCCGTCGTCCTCCGCACCGATTTCAGCGGAGCCGGTCAAGTGACGATCGCGAAACGCTTCCGCAATCCGCTGGCCCTTACGGTAAGTCCGAGCGGAACGGTTTGGGCGGGCGGAGCCGGCCAGGACTGCGCCATCAGCTCGAGCTACACACCGCCCGCAACGCCGCCGCCGACGTGCGTGGCGATGGATCAAGATTATTTCTCGGACGGACATCCGTTCGAGTTCATCGATCCGGTGTCGAAACGCTACGCAACGAACGGCAGCAGCACCGTCGACTACTATTGGCCGGTCTGTGAAGAAGATCTATGGCCGGTCGTCAGCGGCTCGAGCTGCAGCGGCATGTTCACGCGCCTGGTCCAAGCACCGGCCTATGCAACGATGGAAGGCGCCACGTTTTATCCGAAATACGGCGCAAGCGCACCCGCCTATGCGTTTCCCTCGGCCTATCAAGGCGGGCTGTTCTTTACGCTTCACGGCTCGTGGCACGAAAGCTCGGCCGGCATTTTCGTCGCCGTGCCCGCGGTCGTCTACGTTCCGATGACGGGCGACACGCCGGTGAACCCACAAAAGTGGGGTACGCCCGGACAACCCGGCGGCTTCCCCTACTCGACGTGGGGAACTTCCGGCGGCAATCCGGTCGCGTTTCTCGACGGCTTCCAAGACAACACCGGCGCGCGCATCGGACGCCCGACCGGCATTGCCGTCGGTCCGAACGGCAGCCTGTTCGTCTCAGACGACAGCAGTGGAAACATCTATCGAATCCGCTACGGCACTCCCGGGGCAGCCGAACCTCGCGGCATGATGAGATATCCCGGCGCCCGCCATTAGACTCGGGTTCGTTCTCCCGGCGATGCTTCGCGCAATCTGCATTGCAGTAGCGCTGGCCTTGCTTTCCAACGGATTCTGCGGCAATCCGGCCCTGGCCGCCACGACTGCCTCATTCAGCGCGCAGGACGAGCCGCTGCGCAACGTCTTGCCACGGCTGGCCAAGGTGTACCACGCGAATCTCTCGATTCCGGCCGATGCGCGTGGCGTCGTGAGCGTTTCGCTTTCGGACGCCACGCTCGATCAAGCGCTTTCGGCGGTTCTCTCGCCGCTCGGCTACCGTTACCGGCGCGATAACGGCGTCATCGTCATCTACCGCGAGGGCCCCGCGCAGAACGGCTCGGGGGAACTGTCCCCGAACGTCATCTCCGTGACGCTCATTCCGGTCGACCGCGCCGTGTCGATCGTCCACACGTTGTACCCGAACGTCAGCGTTCGCGCCGACAAGAACGCGAACGCCATCATCGTGGTCGCTTCTCCCGATGACCTCGCCTCGATCCGCACCGTTCTGCAAGGGCTCGACGTCCACAACCCGACCGCACCGAGCGTCGACGCGATCACGCTACGCACCGCCAATCCCACCAAGACTGCGAGCGAACTGCGCGCTTTGTATCCGCACGCGGAATTCGAACCGGGGCCCAACCGTTCGATCATCATTCGCGCTCCCGCCAGCGACATCGCGCAGATCAAGGGACTCGTCGCGTCGCTCGACGCGCCACCGCCCGCCGCGCTGACTCCACCCTCCGCCAGCGAGGCGGTGACGATCACGCGCGCTCGTCCGCAAGACGTGGCGCATGCGGTCTCGCGGGAAGTTCCGCAAGTGCGCGCCGACGTTTCGGGATCGACCGTGATTCTCACCGGTCCGCCGGACGCCATCGCGCGCGCGAAGGGACTCATCGCGCAGATCGACGTGACGCCTCCGGGCACTCGCGTAACCGATGTCTATCGCGTTCACACGCTCGATGCGACCTCGGTCGCGGACCTCCTCACGCGCTCGTTTCCATACGTTCAGGTGGTCGTCGATCACGACCTCAACGCCATCTCGGTAACCGCGACCGGTGCCGAGCAGCAGCGCATCGCCGATGCCCTCAAGCAACTCGACCAGACCGAGCAACAGGGCGGCTTGCAGCAGACGGGACCGATCGTAGCCGGCCCCGCGGGCACCGGCTTCGAGGTCGTCACGCTGAAATCGGCGATCCCGAGTCAAGGTCAGGGCGGCGGAACCGCGACCGACGCATCGACCGCGGTCATCACGACGCTGCAACAACTGGTTCCGAGCGTGAGGGTGAGTCCACTCAGCACGCCGGGACAGATCGCGCTCATCGGCGACCCCGTGAGCCTGCGGCTCGCCAAGGAGTATTTGGCGAAGCTGGACGTACCGGCTCCGCTCGTCGTTCTCGATACCGAAGTCGTCGAAATCGACGAAACGATCGCGAACAACGTCGGACTTCAATTGAATCCACCCGCGATCTCGTCGACCTTCACCGAGGCAGGCTCGTTCGCGAACGTCTTCAATCAGCCGACGGAAAACATCGGCATTCAACCGTTGACGCGAACGCCCCTAAGTTTCACCGCGATCCTCAACCTTCAGATCCAAAAGGGCAACGCGCACGTCCTCGCCGATCCGCGCATCACGACGATTTCCGGGAGAACCGCGACGATTCGCGCCGGCGACACGCTCAACATCCTGACCACGACCGGCGGCGGCGCGGGCACGATCGCGACGACCCAGCTTCAGTCCTTTCAAACCGGCGTCACGCTCGACATTACGCCACTGGTTACGCCCGACGACGACGTCACCGTTTCGCTCCACCCGGTCGTCAACAGTCTCTCCGGCGTTGCGAACGGCATCCCCCAAATCTCGACTCGTGACACGCAGACCGTCGTGCACCTCAAGAACAATCAGACGCTCGTCATCGGCGGCCTGATCGAGGAGAGCACGCAGAACACGATCAACAAGCTGCCCGTACTTTCCAACATCCCGGTCATCGGGGGCCTGTTCTCGAACAAGCAAACGAACACGACGCGCAACGAACTGATCATCGTCGTGACGCCGCACGTCATCACCGAGGCCGACGTCGAGTCGCACTCGATGGGCCCCGGAGCGAAGCTGCCGGCGGTCCCCGTGCCGGGAGCGCTCCCCTCGCTGCCGCCCAATGCCAAGCTGCCCCCGCCGTCCGGGCAACTCCCAGCTTCGCAGCAACTGCCGCAACCGCAGACGAACGCTGCGCCGGCGCAGCCGCGGCAAGCGCCCGCTCAACCCCAACCGGCGGCGAGTCCGGGCATCGCTCGAGTCGGCGGACTGGTCGTCTACGGCAAGCGGCCGGACAACAACATTGCTGGTCCGAGCGATCCTCCGGCGATTTTCTACGCGGCGCTCGGTCCCTCGACCGTGATCGATCGAACCAACGTCTCGATCACCGCGATCACGACGACGAACGTCACGAACCTCACCGCGTCGTACGGAACGCAGTCCATCAGCATGGGCCAAATCCGGCCCGGCGAATGGCAAGCGCTCTTCACCTTCTCGACATCTGCGGCTTCGGTCGGCGCCCCCCAGGTACCGGTGACGGTCACCGCCTCGCGTCAGGACGGCGCCTGGACCTCGATCACGCTGCCCCTCAACGTGGCGCACTAGACCACCGGCGCGGCCGCCGCGCAAGATCGTCGTGCGTGGTGGGTCGAATACTGCCACGGTATGAACGACGGCAAGTTCGGAATCCTAGTCGGGGGCGGACCCGCTCCGGGCATCAACGGCGTAATCGCCGCGGCGACCATCGAGGCGATCAACAACGGCTACGACGTCGTCGGCCTGCTCGACGGCTTCCGTTGGATTACGCAAGGCGATACGCACCACACGGTTCCGCTCACCCGCGATGCGGTGCGCGGCATTCACGCGCGCGGCGGTTCCTTGCTGAAGACGGCGCGCGTGAACCCCGGCGCCGATCCCTCGCTGGTTGCAAACGCCGTACGCGCGCTCGGCGAGCTCGGCATCAGCCGCCTGGTGTGCATCGGCGGTGACGACACCGCGTTCGGTGCCGAGAAGATCGCCGAAGCGGCCGCGGGCTCGATCCAAATCGCCTCCGTTCCGAAGACGATCGACAACGATCTGCCCTTGCAAGGCTCGACGCCGACGTTCGGTTTCGAAACGGCGCGTGCCACCGGAACGCACGAAGTCGAAGCGTTGATCGAAGATGCGCGCTCGACGGGACGCTGGTATATCGCCGTCGCGATGGGACGCACCTCGGGATCCCTCGCGCTCGGTATCTGTTCGGCGGCCTATGCCGCGCTCGCGATCATCCCCGAAGAGTTCGAACACCCCACCGTCGATTTGATCGCCGATACGATCGCCGGCTCGATCCTCAAGCGCAGGCTTCACGGGCATGAGGACGGCGTCGCGATCGTTGGGGAAGGGCTCGTGGAGAAATTCGATGCAGCCGAGATCGCCAAACTCGAGTCGGCGCCGCGCGATTCGTTCGGGCACGCCCGTCTCGCCGACATACCGATCGGCACCGTCGTGCGCGGAGCCGTCGAGCAGCGGCTCAAAGAATTCGGCCTCAGCGTCGGGTTCGTTCTCAAGGACATCGGTTACGAACTGCGCTGCGCTCCGCCCACCCCATTCGACATCGAGTACACGCGAGCGCTCGGCTCGGGGGCGGTTCGCTACTTGCTCGATGGCGGCTCCGGCGCGCTGATCACGCTGAAAGAAAACCGCGTCGAGCCACTTTCGCTCCACGATTTGCTCGACCCGGAGACCGGGCGCATTCGCATTCGCCGCGTCGACACCAACAGCGACGTCTATCAAACGGCGAGGCGCTTCATGACGCGACTCGAACGAACCGACCTCGAATCGCCGGCCGTCGAAAAACTCGCGGCCATCGCGGGGCTCGATCCGCAAGCGTTCGCGCGCCGGTTCGCGAGCGTCGTCGAACAAACGGCACCGCTAAGGGTACGGCTCACTTCCCGCGTTAGCTGAAGAGCGGCGTCGCTTGCCTGCTTGATGAACCGGCGCACGTTCGCTTCGCGCCGGCCTGTGCGCTACTGCACTGTACGCGGCGATGCCGCACCGAAACGGGGTGTCGCTTGAAAGGGACGTCGAAGCGGCAGCGACCGGCATAAGGTAACTATGCAAGCTAGGAAGCGACCGATATGACACTCGCGCAGAGCTCCGAACTGGTCTGTCTTAGTCTTGGATCGATCCTCGTCATCTTGGGGATAGCGCTCGTGCTCTCGCGGCGCGTCTTTACGAGGATAGAACTAACGCGGCGGGAGATGATGCTCGTGCTTCTCGGCGCCGCAGATCTCGTTTTGGCCGGATGGGTCGGCCTCCGGGTCCTCTAAAAAGTCGAGCGTGATTCGGCGCACACGTGAGCGCTGTCACGGCGCACGCGCTGCGCCGAAACGCGATGCACGAAGACGAATGTGCGCTACTGCACGGATGCGTCAAACGCCCGCCAGATAAGCGGGAGCGAGTCAAAACGTCTGTCGAATTCGCCGACACACAAGGTATCTCAGTAAGCAAGGAAGCGCATCATGATTCTACTCAAGAGCATCGAACTCGTCTGGTTTAGCCAAGGCGCGACGCTCATAGCTTTAGCGGTCGTACTGATGCGGCGCCGCCCATTCGTGAGAATGAGAGAGACGCGGCTGAAAGCTGCGGCTTAGCCGACGGTAGCGCGTAGCGCTACGGTCCGACGATAACTTTCACGAATCCTGACGGCCGCACGACCGAAGCGAACGCGTCCTTCACCGATTGCGCCGACGTTCCGATGATGGCTTGCGCGTCGAGGCGATCTTGGTCGAGCGGACGTCCGTTCTGCGCGTCGGTGAGCAGCGCCTGAGCGATCGTCGCGAGCGCGGCTCCATCGACGATCGTCCGCCGGACGACTGCGGCCTTGGCGAGCGACAGCTCGAAATCGTCCACCGGCGTCGTTTGCATGCGCGCGATCTCAGCGTCGATCAAGCGCGAGATGCGGTCGAGGTTCCCCGGCGACGACGAGAACTCGATCGAGAACTGCGAGCGTGACTTGTCGGCCGAAAGCTCCGAATTGATCGAATACACGAGCCCCGCGTTTTGACGGATGTCGCGGAACAAGCGGCTCTGCTCGGCGCCCAGCGAGCCGCCACCGAAGATCGTGTTTCCGAGGCGCATGGCCGCGTACTGCGGCGACGAGCGGTCGAGTCCGACGAGTTCCGCTAGCGTCACTTCATCTTGGCTCAGCGACTTGGCGGTAAGGCGGACGTCGCCCGGTGGGTTCAGCGCCACCGCCGGCAGTTCGAGTGAAGGGGGGTCGCCCGAGGTCTTCCATCCGCCGAAGGCGCGCTCGAACGCACTCTTCGCCGCCTCCGGCGTGACGTTGCCGGCGACCACGATCGTGGTGAGTTCCGGGCGAAACGTCTTCGCGTAGTACGCGCGAACGTCGTCGAGCGTCACGCTCAGGATCGAGTCGGGCGTAGGCTGGCGTAAAGCCGGATCGCCCGCGGGCAGCAGCTTCTTGGCAAGCTGCAATTGAGCGACGGTTCCGGTGCTGTTGAGCGAGGTTTCCAACTCTTCGAGCGTGCGGCGACGCGCGGCTTCGAACGTCGTCGCATCGAACCGCGGCTGCAATTCGGCCTCGGCCAGCAGCGTCACCGCGCGATCGAATGAAGCCGAGGTCGTCTGCATGCCGAAACTCAAGCCGGCACCGATCTGCGTGTCCAGATCGTCCTGCGCCCGTTGAAACGTCTGACGGTCGCGGTCTCTTGTGCCGAACGCGAACATCGCATTTAAGATGTTCGCGACGCCCTCTTTGCCGGGCGGTTCCTCGAGAACGGCGTTCGAACGTGCGATGCCGTAGGTGAGCACCGTATCCGAAATCTCGGCGGGGCGGACGATCAGCGTGATGCCGTTGGCGAGCCGGGTCTGCGACGGGAGCGCGGCAGCCGGAGGCGCCGCGACGTTTTCGAGCAGCGAGTTTCCCCAAGCGGGCAGCTTCGTGACCGCGCCTTGCACGTCGAGCGGCTTTTCCGGGCCGCGCTGTGCGGGTGCCGGTGGAGCGTTTTGATTTGCGTTCGACGACGGCGTCAGCGCACCGATGATGGCGTGACTGGGATCGAGATAGCGCTTTGCGGCGCGGTTCACATCGGCCAGCGTGACGCCTGCGAGCAATTCCTGCTCGCGCACGATCGACGGTTCGTCGTCGAGCGCGATCGTCGTCGCCCAGTCGTTCGCCAGGGACGATATCGAGTTGCGTCCCAACTCTTGGCTGACGATCGACTGCCGCTTCGTCGTCTCGAACAATTCCTGCGGTACCCCGTGCGCGGCGTAATCACGCACGATCGTTTCCAGACGCTTGGTCATATCGTAGGGGTTGGCGTTCGGTGCGAGGGCCGCGGTAGCGATGCCGATTTGACCTTCCGGAACGTACGGCGTCGAAATCCATTCCGCGTCGAGCGCCTGGCCGGAGTCGACGAGGGGTTGAAACGGACCGCGCGGCGAGCCGAGAATTTGCTGCAACATGTACGCCGCCAGGAAGTCCGGACTGTTGACGCCGGGGAAGCGGAACGCGAGCGCCGCCAGCGGATACGTCAACGAAGTCGGACGGCGGATCACCTTTTGTTCGAGCGGCTCGAGATGCGCGACCGGATGCGCGGGGACCGCGCGTCGCGGAATGCCCTCGAAGTACGAGCGCACTTGGGCGAGGACGGCCTCTTTGTCGACGTTGCCCGCGATGACGAAGACGGCGTTGTTCGGGGCGTACCAGCGCTCGTAGAATTTCTTGAGATCCGGCCCGGTCAGGCGGTTGAATGCCGGGATCGTGCCGACGCCCTGACGCGCGTACGGCGTGCCCGCGAAGACGTACGCTTGCACGTCGCGGAAAAAATCGCCGCCGGGAGTGGATTCGTCGCGCAACACTTCTTGCTCGATTGCGCCGCGCTCGTTCTCCCATTGGGACTGCGCGTCGAGAATGTCGCGCATCCGGTCCGACTCGATGCGCAGGACCGCGTCGAGATTCGACGCCGGAACCGTGAATTCGAACTGCGTTATCGTGTCGGACGTCTCGGCGTTGAAGTTTCCGCCGAGCGCCGTCGCGATCGTGCCGAGCTGACTCGTGCTCAGGTTCGGCGTACCGCGGAACATCATGTGTTCCTGGGCATGCGCCATGCCTTGGAAATTCTGGGGATCGTCGCGCGAGCCCACGAGGTACGTCATGTCGGTCGAAACGACCGGCGCGAGCGTATTGCGGACGATGACGACTCGCAGACCGTTCGACAGCGTCGCCTTGAGAACGTCGTCCACGATCGGGGACGCGGCGCGACCGGCGCCCGACAGCGACCCAATCAGGGCCACGATTGCAGCAAAACAGAGGGCTCGGAACTTCATAGGTCGCCTATCGTTCGTCCGAGTCGAAAAGCCCTATCGGGGTTTACCGTCTGCGTGGACGGCATGCTCGCTCGCCTTCGTACTCTTGCGAATGTCGTAACCCAGAAGACGGTCGCTCTGATCGGCAACGATTGCGTAGCATTCGCAACTAGCCGACTCCAACCCGGCCCGGTCGCGCACGGTGATCCGGCCGCGCCGGTACTCGATGAACCCGGCCCTGTCGAGCGTAGCGGCAGCCAAACTGACGCCGGGCCTCCGGACGCCGAGCATCACCGCGAGAAACTCGTGCGTCAGCATCAACACGTCGTTCGCGACGCGGTCGTGCGCCATCAAGAGCCAGCGCGCGGCACGTTCGTTGATCGGATGCAGGCGATTGCAGCCCGAAAACTGCGCCACCGTAATCAGACTGACTTGCGCATATAGCAGCACCCGCTCCGCCAGCGCCGGGTCGTTGCGCGTGGCTTGAATGAGTGCGGCGCCGGGCATCGCCCACATGCTGCCTGGGATCTGCACCATCGCGTCGTGCGGACTCAGCGAGTCACCCAGCGCGGCGGACAAGCCGTGAAAACCGTCACGCCCGATCAAGCTCACTTCGATGCTGGAGCCGTCGCGCATCGTCGTGACGATCGAGACGACGCTCTCGATCGGAAAGACCGCCTCGGGAACCGGGAAACCGAGGTTGGCGATCGGGTCGCCGGAGTTATTGGAGCGCTTCTCGAGATATGGACGCAGAGCGTCGAGAGAAGCCAAGGGCAATGCGTCCAGGAACGCGTTGCCGGTCAATTCGCTCATCGGAACACGTTCGGCCATACAAATGAACCTCAGCGCCGGTCTATAACCGGCGAGCAACGAGTTCCGTTTACGGGTAAGGCTCGAGCGGGCCTGCGCTTATAGGCCGAGAAGGTACTGGACCGGCGTTACTCTACCGCCGAAAAAGGCCGTCACGTCGACGTCGTACGCCTCGGCCAAGCGTTGCAGTTCGTCTTCGCTCAGCGCCGATTCCGCGTCTTCTGCTTCCGCTAAGCGTTGCGGTTCGAGCTCGGCCTTCTTGGCTGCAAACTCGATGTCGTAGCCCAGCCGGGTCCGAACCGAAATGAGCTGCTCGGCAACCTGCGCGAGAATTTCCTCCCGCTCCGGCTCCGCCAGATCGGCTTCGAAGGGTGGCTGCTGATCCATTGACGCCTCCTAGAGCGTGACGGCTTCGGCGATCGCTCTGCCAACATCTTCCGTGCGCGCCGTTCCACCGATGTCGGGCGTGCGCGGGCCGCTGGCAAGAACTTTTTCGATCGCGCTCACGATGGCTTCCGCCGCATCGAGATGACCGAGATGCTCGAGCATCATCGCGCCGGACCAGATCTGTCCGATCGGATCGGCGATCCGTTTGCCCGCGATGTCGGGCGCGGAGCCGTGAACGGGCTCGAACATCGAGGGGTACTCGCGCTCCGGATTGAGGTTTGCGGACGGTGCGATGCCGATCGTTCCCGTGCAGCCGGGACCGAGGTCGGAGAGGATGTCGCCGAAGAGATTGGAGCCGACGACGACATCGAACCAGTCCGGATGCTGCACGAAGTGCGCCGTCAGGATATCGATGTGGTACTGGTCGGTGCGCACGTCCGGATACTGCGCCGCCATCGCTTTGACGCGCTCGTCCCAATAGGGCATCGTGATTGCAATGCCGTTCGACTTCGTCGCCGACGTCAGATGCTTCTTCGGACGCCGGTTGGCCAGCTCGTACGCATAGCGCAGGACGCGATCGACGCCGCGCCGCGTGAAGATCGTCTCTTGAATGACGATTTCGTCGTCGGTGCCCTCGTTGAAGCGGCCGCCGACCGCCGAATACTCGCCCTCGGTATTTTCGCGGACGATCCAAAAGTCGATGTCACCCGGAGCGCGCCCCGCGAGCGGCGAGGTGATTCCCGGCATCAGCCGGACGGGCCGCAAGTTGACGTATTGCGCAAAGCGCCGACGAATCGGTATCAGGAGACCCCAAAGCGAAACGTGATCCGGAACGCCCGGAAAGCCGACCGCCCCGAGAAAGATCGCGTCGTGATTGCGGATCTGCTCGACCCCGTCCTCGGGCATCATCGCTCCGGTGGCCGCAAAGCGTTTGCAGCTCCAATCGAAGTGCTCCCATTCGAAGCGTACGCCGCTCTTCTTGGCGGCAGCATCGACGACGCGGATTCCCTCCGGCATGACTTCCTGACCGATACCGTCGCCCGCGATCACCGCGACCTTGTAGCTTTTCATTACCAGTCGCCCATACGCTCTTCGTCGACTTCACCCTCGAAGGCGATCGTACCGGGCGCCAAGATCGCGGCGACGAGCGGCACGCCCTCGAACGAGAGGCGCGCCGAATGCAAGTGCGCCGTTGCGGGATCGCGCTCGTAGAGCGCGCAGTAACGCGCCAAAACGTCCGGCGCGCAGACAACGCGATGCGGCCGGACGTTGTAGAGTTCCCTGAATCGCGCGAAGGCGCGCTCGAAATCCGAAGCGGAGAACGTCCTTCCTAAATTGACTTCGCGACGAACGTTCTCCAACCGCGGCTCCTGCCTTGCGTTACATCGGGATGGTTTCGTAGATCTCGACGGTTCCGCCGCTGCCCAGGACCGGACACTTCTTTGCCATGCCGGCTGCCGCATCGAGATTCTCGGCCTTGATGAGCGAGTAGCCCGTCAAGCGCGAACCCCCGCCGTCGTTGACGTTTCCGTTCGACCCGACCGACTTCGACGGACCGAAGGGAGTTCCGTGATCGACGACTGCCGAGCCGAGGCCTCCGAACCATGCCATCCAAGCCGCCATCGCGGCCTGCTGTTCCGCCTCAGTCGCCGCCATGCCGCCGCCTTTGTACACGAATACATAGTTAGCCATAAGCCTTCTCCTTCTTATCGTTGTGGTTGAGAATTCGAGCTACTGCTTGAAATTGAACGTAGCGAGTCTCGCGAGCGCTTCTTCCCAACCGACCTTGTACTGCGGTGTGGCTGCCTCGGCTGGGAAACCGCCGTGCGTTATGCGGATCTCGGTTTGCGCTCCGCGGTCGTCGAACTCGACGGTCACGAGCGTTTCGAGCGAATCGGGGATCCCGTTTTCCCAGTGCCAGGTGTACACGAGCCGGCTCGGCGGCGTGACTTCGCGGTAGCTTCCCGCGACGACCAGCGTCGGGCCCTCGAGCCCCTCCATCACGAATCGATACGCACCACCCGGGCGCAAATCGACCTCAGCGGTCGGCGTCAACATTCCGATCGGTCCCCACCACTGCTTGATGCGTTCCGGATCGGTCCAGGCGCGAAAGACCTCGTCGCGCGGCGCGTCGAGAATGCGCGAAACCTGAAGTTCGCGCGTAGAGGGCTGCGTCATGGCGAAGGTTCCTTGCCGGCGGCGAGGTGTTGAGCGAACGCGTCCAAACGCGCATCCCAAAAGGTGCGATAGAACGCAAGCCAATCGTCGGCGACGCGAAGCGGTGCCGACGCGAGCTTGCAGCGACGGACGCGCCCGACCCTGCGGTGGGTTAAGAGACCGGCTCGCTCGAGCACGCCGAGGTGCTTGGTGACCGCCGGCAGCGACACGTGGAAGGGCGCAGCAAGCTCCGAGACCGAGGCCTCGCCGGCCGCCAGCCGCTGCACGATCGCCCGCCGCGTGGGGTCGGACAGTGCGGCAAAGACCGCGTCGAGATCGTCCGGCGAATACTTAACCATTTGGTTTAGTATAGCTCGAACGGCCGGCAGGCGCAAGCCCCGGCTCGCAAGGCGGAAGGCGGTGGCGCCGCCGAGTAAGCGATTGCAATGCCCGCTCGCCTCCTCGATGGACGCGCACTCGCAGCCGAGTTGCGCGACGGACTCGCCGCGCGGACCGCCGCGCTCAGTGCCCGTGGAATCGTCCCACGGCTGCGCGTCGTTCTCGTTGGTGAGGACGAGGCGAGCCTCTCGTACGTCGCCGGAATGCAGCGCGTGGCCGCAAGGATCGGGACCGTGGTCGACGTCGAGGTTCTTCCGCTTTCGATCGACGACGCCGGCGTACGCGCGGCGCTCCAGCGCTACGCCGCCGATCGCCTCGTTCACGGCGTCATTTTGCAACAACCCCTCCCGCCGGCGCTCTCGATCCGCGCGATCGCCGACGCCATGCCGGCCGACAAAGACGTCGACGGCGCGAATCCCTACAATCAGGGCCGGCTCGCGTTTGCCACGGGCGCCCGATTCGTTCCGGCGACACCCGCGGCGGTGATGATGCTGCTCGAGCGCAGTGAGAAATGGCCGCTTCGCGGGCGCGAAGCCACGATCGTCGGGCGCTCGAACGTCGTCGGACTGCCGGTGGCCTTGCTCATCATGCAGCAAGACGCGACGGTGACGGTGACGCACCATAAAACGGTCGACTTGCGCGCTCACGTGCGGCGCGCCGAGGTGCTCGTCGTCGCCGCCGGCCAGCCGCATCTCATCGACGGCAGCTGGTTGCGTGAGGGCGCCACGGTGATCGACGTCGGGACGACGCTGATCGACGGCAAGTTGTTCGGCGACGTGGACTTCGAGAGCGCGCGAGCGGTGGCGGCGGAGATCACGCCCGTTCCGGGCGGCGTCGGTCCGGTGACCAACATCGCTCTGATGACGAACCTGATCTCCGCCGCCGAATCGCTTAGCGCGCCCTAGCTCGCGAGAAGCGCGGCGAGCTTGTCGAACGTCGTGGTCCAGCCGCGGTTGTGGCCGTCGCGCGATTCGACGGTCGCGAAACCCTCGTGCTTGAATACCATCTCGGTTTCGTCGCCGCGTTCGATGAAATCGATCGTCACTTGGGTCTGCGGGCCGGTCGCGCCCTCGACCGCAGGATCGTCGTCTTCCCAGGCCCACGTGTACGAAAGTTGCTCCGGTGGCCGGATTTTGGTGAACGTTCCGACTGCGATGTTCCTGTCGCCGTCGGAGTCGAGGATCACGATGCGGTACGCACCGCCCTCGCGCAGATCGAGTGCGACCTCGGTCGCCGTCATGCCGGCGGGACCGAACCATTGCCGCATGAGCTCCGGCTTGGTCCAAGCGTCGAAGACTCGCGCCCGCGACGCCTTGAAGGTGCGGCGAATGAGGAGCGCCGGGGCAGTACCAGTGTCGGTCATAGCGTTTGGCCTTTCAAATAGCGGGCGAGACATTCGAGCGAGCGATCCCAGTCCGGCCCGCATCGTCGTAAGCGCGGCGCCGGCCGCTCGGAAGGGGTAAACCAGCTGTACGGCGCGTCCGCCGTGGTCCAGGCGCCGAAGAGTCCGGCGCGAGGCGCGCGTGAAGCGCCATTGCGAGAACCAGACATCACGTGTTTCTCTTCTCCTCTGCCGACGTCCGAGCGAGATACGCATCGAGACTATCGAACGTTTGATTCCAAAAGCGCTCTTGCGCGTCGAGCCAGTCCGTCGCGCCGCGCATCGCGCGCGGTGACAGACGCAGATGGTGCTCGCGCCCCACGACCTTGCGCTTGAGCAGCCCGCTTCGCTCGAGCACTTTGATGTGCTTGGAGATCGCCGGTTGCGAAATCGCAAAGCCCGAGGCCAGCTCTCCGGCCGTGTGCTCGCCGCGGGTGAGCCGCTCCACCATCTTGCGGCGAACCGGGTCGGAAAGCGCCGCGAACACCCCGTCGAGCGTCGATTGATATTTAACCATCTGGTTATATGTTAGCGCAAAGCAAAACATCCTGTCAAGAGCGCCGCCTCGCGGTCGTCCCCTGTCGCGGGAGGTTAGCGGCTACCGGAAGATCGTCACCCGATTCGAATGGCCGATTGCGGAAACGGGCGGTCCGTACATGGCGTAGGCCGTAGGTGCTGCCGCCGTGAACGAACCGACCGTCGAGGCGCGAAGCCGATAGCGTAGGTGTAGCGGATTGTTCGCATTGACGCGGGCCGCAAAGAAGACCACGCGATCGTCGAAGAACTGGAGCCCGCTCCAATCGTCGCCCGCCGAGTGTAGGCGTGGCTGATACTCGAGGCCGGCCGGCAGCGGGTCTTCGATCGCGACGAACTGAGAATCGCTTTTCGCGACGACCGTAACGTCCACCGTGATCTCGTCGCCGAGCTTCCACGGTCCGTTCGAGGCCGTCGAATACGTGCGCGAGACGGTGAAATCTTCCGATGTATCGGCGCCGAGTTCGACCGCTTCGCGCGGGTCGATTTCGCTAGCGGTGCCGTCGCGAACGTAGCGCGTCCAATCCGCACCCCAGTAAAGGCCGCCCGTTCCCGAGCGCTCGAAACGCAGGCGGCCACCGGCAGCGAGATCCTTTGCCGGCACGTCGATTTTAGCGCGATCCGCGTCGAGAATCGTTGAATCGATAGCAACCGTGCGGAGAAGCCGGTCGTTCAGGAACACGCGCACGGTCTCGTGGGGCGTAAATTCGGCGGGCTCGACGTCCATTGCTGCGGCGATCGCGCCGATCGCGGCGGCAGTATCCTTGGTCGTGTACCACCACGACCCGTGCGACTGCAAGCGCAACCACGCGATCGCGCGCCGCACGCGCGGATCCGAGGGAGCCATCGCGTGATAGAAGCGCAGGGCATACGCCGTCGTTTCGATCGGATCGTCTTCCCAGTGATAGTGCCAGCCGCCGCCGCTCCAGTGCGTCGAGCCTCCCGCGTCGATGGCGCGACGTTGCAGTTCTTCGAAGAGCGGCTGGGCGCCGGCACGATCCTTCAATTCGAGGTGAGCGAGTCCGAGTGCCGAGAGCGCGTACGGATTCAGCGTGGCGGCATGCCGGTCAGCCGCAGCAAGCTGGTCGCGGTCGACCTCTTGCGGAGCCGCGTCGGCCAGCGCGTAAAACATGTACGCCCGGGTGTTCCACATCGAGCCGGGTTGGACGCCGCCCCAGTTGGCGCGCGTGTCGCCCTCAAGCGGAATTTGCGCTTTGAGGCTCGCGACGCCGCGTTGAAACATCTCGTCCGGGACGGGGTGGCCGTCCTTGCGAAGTTCGGCGAGGCCGTAAAGCGCGTAGGCGGTCATGTACGGATTCGGGGGATCGTGCTCCCACCAACCCCATGAGCCGTCGCCGTGCTGCAACTTGTCCAGTCGCGCGACGGCGTGTTGTGCGATGAGGTTGGGGTTGGGATTCGCCGGCGGCGTCAAGCCGGTTTGTTTCGCAAGCTGTTCGACTTGAATCAGCGGCAAGGTGGTCGACATCGTTTGCTCGACGCAACCGTACGGATAAACATCCAACAGCCGGAGTCCGGCAAAGAGCTCCGCGATAATGCTGGGCGAAAGGTCGATCCGGAGATCGCCCGGTTCGGCGTGCGCGGGCAGAATCAGCGCCAGCGAGTCGTTCGCCGGAAGTGAGCCAGACCAGCGCGCATGCACGGGCACATTACTCGATTCGACCGGCAACGTGCGCAGCAGCCCATCGGAGAGCGACCCGGCGGTTCCGGCGAGTCGAATCGTTGTGGGGCCGAGCGTATTCGCGGCGACGTTGAAATCGGATGTCGCGCTGCCGTTTCCGTTAAAGGCCGCTCGCACGGTCATGTCGTCGACGCCGAGGGCGGGGGCGGAAAAGCGGAGCAACGTATGCGCTTGTCCCTTCGGCCCGTTCGCGCTCGCGACGAAGCGCGCCGAGTCGTCTTTGCGCATGAAGCGCGGCGTCGCGAGCCGCACGAGGAAGTCTTTCGTGACGAGCGCACCACCGCGGCCGCTGCCGACGTCGGACGCTTGCGTAACGGCGACTGCGGCCGTCGTGTACGACGTCAGATTGTCGGGCCAGCGAAAACTCACGATCGCGTTGCCGTGCGCGTCCGTCGTGACTGAGGGCGACCAAAACGCGGTATCGCGGAAGTCGCTGCGCAGTTGCGCGAACGAAGGCATCCCCGTGTTCGTCAACGTGAAGCCTGGAACCGCCAGCAGCACGTTATTCTCGTTAGTTACAGCCAGTTTTCCGGTCGACTGCAAAATGCGATTTTGGTCGATCGTGAACGCGTCCGTAGTTTGCGTCGGTTGGAAAGCGCCGGACTGGGTTCTTGCGGTGACGTGGCCAATCTCTCGCACTGCATAATAGGTGTGCAACGAAAAACCCGTATTTACTGAATGCCAAGATGTCGCGACCCTACGTTCCGCAACCGGACCCTTGTAGAAGACATCGAACGGATCGCGCAGATCGTTCGGGGCAAGTGCCAGCAGCGAGTCGTCGACGACTCCCACTCCGATCTCGGCTTCTGCGGGATTTCCCGCCGAGTCGTGCACGGCGATGGCGAAATGCGCGGTCTCGCCGGGAGCGTACTTCGGTTTACTCGCCGTGATCCCAATCTTCAATCGATGGGGTTCCGGTGCTACGTTGACCGGCGTCAAGCTTCCCACCATGCCTTCGGCCGTCGGAATCCACACCCGAACGAAGTAGCGGGCGAGGTTCGCCGGAGGCGGCTGAACCTCGAACGTGGTTGCAACGGAATCCAGGTGTTGCACGAAGATTCGATCGCCCGAGTTCCACGCGACGTCGACGAGCGCATCAACGTTGGCCCGCGGAGTCGTGACCAGGATTTGGGCCGGTTCGCCCTGCGCGTACACGGGTTTTTGCGGTGCAAGGGTCGTTTGTTCGAAGCGATACCACGGCGGATACGACGCTCCGGCAATCCATATCTCACCGCGGCCGACCGCTTCGTCTCCGCGCTCGTCTTTTGCACGAGCTTCGACGAGCGCATACCCGGCCTCCGTAGGACGCCACGTAAGACCGGCTCGGCCCTCGTCATCCGTCGTGACCGTTACATCCGGCGCCGCGGGCAGCTTGCTCTGGCTTTGGCCGTCCCACTTGAGCAACCAAAACGAGACCGTAACCGGCACGTGCGCACGCGGCACGCCGCGCGTCGTCACCGATCTCACGCTAATCGCGACGTCGCTGCTCGTCGATGCAAACCATGTTCCGAACGAGAGCGGCAACTCGAACGAGGCGTGGGTAACCGGCACCACGGCGCTGCCGGTAACCGTCTTTCCCGAGTCGTCGCGTCCGTCGATCGAGACTTCGAGCTCGAGACCGGCATTGTCGGACACCGTAGGAACATACACTTTCGCGGAACCGTCGCGACCCGTTACCGCATCGCCCTCGACCGACTCCGTCGCCGGGCCCGGCGGCGAAACGTAATTTACAAAACCGAACCGGAGAAACCGGCCGCTCCAAGGGAAGGATCGTTGGTTAAAAGACGCCTTGTAATGAAGCTTCATGCCGGCCGCGGGTTGCCCGAAAAAGTACCGCGAGCGCACGGTGAAAACGGCGATGTCTCCCGCCACGACATTTGTGGCGCGGGGTGCAACATCGACGACGTATTCCGGCTTTGCGTAGTCGGCCACGGTAAAGCGGCAAGAGCCCGAGCCGTTGCCGATAGTGTAGTTTCCTAAAGCTGCATCAACTGGAATGAGGTACTCGCCGTTCGCGGTGCCGTACTCTCCAAAGGTACGCTTCTCGCGAAAGACCTGCTTGCCGCTAGCGTCTGAAACCGTTATCTCCGTGTCGCCGGTCGGCAAAGTCTGCTCGCCGTTCGTCGTCGAGCGTTGGATGAGCCGATATTCGACGCGGTCGCCGGGCCGATAGAGGGGGCGATCCGTTTGGAAATACGCTTCTACCGTTGCCGGCGGTGCGAAACCGGGGGCGACATCCGGCAAGACCAAAGAACCATCGTCGGCGCGAGCGACGAGAGTCGTTTTCGCGTTTGGTTCAAGCGGGAGCGAAAGCAGGCCGTTCGCATCCGCGCGGAACGACGTGCCATCGGATTCCACGAAGCTCACGTCGGGCCGCTTGCGGAACGTCCGCAAGTCAACGGCATAGAACACTGCGTTCGCGGAGCTCCCGGCCGAAAAGACACCCAGTGTTGTCACCTCTACCGCGGCCAGAGCCGTATGGTTGCCGGCATTGACCACGACAGCGTACTGGCCGATCGGCAACGGGGGAAAGACAACTTCTTCGCTCGAGCCGTTTTGCTGCGGCGGCCGCGACACGTGGCGAAGCGCGTGCGTAGTAGTGAAGTCGGCGTCCACATATCCGCCCGCCCGGACCTTCTTGTACGTCTCGAGGTCGACGCGATACACGTCGACGCTGAAAGCCGATGAAAAAGCCGTAACCATCAGCTTTATCGGCGTGCCCGGCGTGAACGCGGCGGACGACCCGCCGACAATTTGGATGCCTGTTCGCGCGCTGAGCGGCTCGACCTCACGCAGCGTGAGGAGAAAAAACATGGCGGCCGCGCAGAGGATGGCGCGCTGGCTCATTTCTCTACGTTCGACACGCTTAGCGGTTTACCGCCCGCCCCCCGTTCAAGCGGGCGATTATTTCACGACGGCGGCTCTCTTAGGGTAGTAGTCCAAGCGCTCGCGCGCTCGCGTTTCAGTTCTGGCTAAAGTGCTTGCCGAAGAACTTCTCTTGGTCGGCTCGCGCCGTGCCGCCGGGAGCTGCGATTCGCGTTTCGTGCGGAGCTTCGCGCTTGCGCTCGAGGAGCGAGCGCAGCTGCGGTAAGAGGCGCCGCAGGAACCCGAGCTCGACCGTGAGCCGTTGCTCGGTGTCGCACAATTCGAGCAGCCGCTGCTTCATCGAGTCGGCCACTTGCAAAGCGTCGCCTATGAGGAAGGATGCGTCGAGCGGATCCTCGGGCAGTTCGATGTCGGCGGCCATTCCCGAAAACTCCACCAACAGCCGCAAATACTCGCGGAAAACTCGACGGATCTCCTCGATCAAAGCGGCCACCGCCGGCGGGTCTTCCATCTGGTCTTCGTCGACGTACGAGACGTCGACGAGCAGATACGGTTCGCGGGCGATCACGCGCTCGACGCGGAAGCGCTTGCAACCGGTCGTGCTGATGTAGTAACGGCCGCCTTCGAGCGGCTTGACGTCGCTGATCTCGGCCGTCGTGCCGACCTCGTGCGTCACCACGTTAGGATCCCCGGCTTCATCGCCGTCGCGGATAAGTAGGACTCCGAACGGCTCGCCGCCTTCGAGACATTCGGAGACCATTTGCTTGTACCGCGGTTCGAAGATGTGCAGATTGAGCGCCGCGCCCGGAAAGAGCACGGTGTTCAACGGAAAGATCCTCAGGCGGACCGGCGACACCTCAGGCCGGTGTGATCAAACGCGACTCCGCAACCTTCCAGTCGACGTTAGCGAAGAACGCTTCGATGTACTTGCCGCGTTCCGACGGCTTGTAGTCGAGCAGGAACGCATGCTCCCAGACGTCCATCACGAGAATCGGTTTGTAGCCGGCCACGTTACCGTCTTCGTGCAGCGTGATCCAGTGATTGGAAATCCGGCCGGTCTTCGGATCCTGGAACGCGATCGCCCAGCCGACGCCACGCATCCCGCCGACCGCCGCGAAGTCTTTCTTCCACGAGTCGAAGTCACCGAAGCCCGCGGCGAGTGCGTCGTGCAGCTTTCCAGCGGCGGGACCGCCGTTCTTATTGGACGTCATGTTGTCGAAATAATATTCGTGCAGGACCATACCATTGTATTCGAAGCCGAGCCGCCGCTTCAATTCGGCGTAACCCGGATTCGAGCCGGCGGCATTTCCGGCTTGAGTAATGGCCGCAATCTGCTCGTTCAGCAGGTTCGTGTTCTTGACGTAGCCTTCGTAAAGCCCGAAGTGCATGGTCAGGGTCTGGTCGGAAATGCCCTGCAAACCCGCGAGGTTCCACTTTTTCGGCGCGTACGATTCTTGCGCTAGCGTCGCCATTATAAACTCCTCCAAATCCGTCGTTCCATTTTGTCGGACCGCGATGGTTCGACAACGGGCGAGACAGTCTTTGCCGACGAATGGTTCCCCGTCAAACAAGGGGCAAAACCAAATGGCCGAAAGCGAAGACCGGGAATACCTCGCGCGACTCCATCGAGGCCTTCCCCCACTCTTGCTCGAGCTCGAGCAGCTGGGGACCTCGGACGAAATACCCATCGTCTCGCGGGATACCGGCCGCCTTCTGTCCGTCTTGGTCCACGCGATGCAAGCCAATCGCATCCTCGAAATCGGCACCGCGTACGGCTACTCGACCCTTTGGATGGCCCTGGCGCTGCCCCCGGCAGGCAAGCTCTGGACGATCGATCCGAACCGGGAACGGACCGCTATCGCGATGGATTTCCTCAACCGTGCGGGCAAGGGCGACGCCGTGCAGGTCATCAACCAGCCGGCGCTCGAGGTCCTACCGAGCTTTCCGCAGCACAACCTCGACATCGTGTTCATCGACGCCCTCAAACACGAGTACAAGCAGTATCTCGACCAGTGCATTCCGCTCATGAAGCGTTCGGGTCTCGTGATCGTCGACAACCTGCTGTGGAGCGGCCGTTCGGCGGCAAAGGAATCGCCGGGCGACTCGATCGACACGAAAGCGATCCGCGAATTCAATACGTACTTCCTGAACCATCCGCAGCTCGACGCGACGATCGTCGCAGTCGGCGACGGAACGGGAATCGGAGCGCGTATCGAGTGACGCCGGAAGATTTCCGGCAGGCGTTGCGCCGCTTCCCGACGGGCGTTACGATCGTGACGACGATCCTAGATGGAAAACCGAAGGGTTTTACCGCGAACGCGTTCGCGAGCGTCTCGCTCGAGCCGCCGATGGTGCTGATCTGCGTGAACCGTCAAGCTCGCAGTCATCCGATCATCGCGGCCGCGGGACACTTCTGCGTGAACGTCCTTGCCCTCGAGCAGGCGGAGCTGGCGCGCCGCTTCGCGCTGAAGGGCGCGCCGGACCCGTTCGCCGAGATCAAATACCACATCGACGGGACGGGCTCGCCCGTACTCGACGGCTCGCTCGCATATCTCGACTGCACGCTGGCCGAAGAACACAGCGTCGGCACGCACACGGTCTTCATCGGCGAAGTCGTCGCGACCGGCGCGAGCGACGGCGCGCCGCTCGGCTACTTCAATAAAGACTATCGAGATTTCGGATGCCGGATTCCATAGTCATCGAACACCTCACGGTCGGCGAACTCGCGTGCACCTGCACGATCGTCGCCGATCCCGCGAGCGGCGAAGCGATCGTGGTCGACGGGGGCGCCGAACCCGAACGCATCGCAGCGCGGCTGGATGCTCTCGGCGTACGCGCTACGCACCTCGTGCACACACACGCGCACGTGGATCACATCGGCGCACTCGGCGAGTTGCACGAGCGCACCGGCGCGCCGGGCATGCTCCATCCGGCCGATTTGCCGCTCTACGCGACGCTACGCGAGCAGGCGCGATGGCTGGGCTACCCCGAGCCGCAGCTCCTCAAGTTGGACGGCGAGCTGCTCGAAGGGGACCGGCTGAACGCCGGGTCCGCGACGCTCGACGTGTTGCACACGCCCGGACACACGCACGGGAGCGTTTCGTTCGCGCTGACGTACGGCGATGCGAAGAAGATGCTGCTGACCGGCGACACGCTCTTTCGCGGCGGGGTCGGACGGACCGACCTCGGGGGCTCGACGCTTGAAGATTTAGTTGCGAGCATTCGCGGCCGGCTCTTCGTCTATCCCGACGAAACGCCCGTCATCCCCGGCCATGGGGCCGCCACGACCATCGGCATCGAGCGCGCGACAAACCCGTTTCTCGCGAGCCGTCCAGCTCGCTGACGATCATCTTGTCGCCGGGCTGGTCATGCGAACTTGACGCGCGAGCGGCGTCTCCATCTATGATTGCGCGCTCCTTGCGAATCGAATGCTGGCGGCGGTAAGTACGGCGGTCGCAAGCACCATCATCGCTGCCACGCTTGGCCAGAGTTCGGCGATGCCGGCCCCGCGTAGAATGATACCTCGGAGAATCTCTAGGAAATAGGTGAGCGGAATAACGTAGCCCAGCCACTGCATGATCGGCGGCATGAGCGAACGCTCGAAGAAAAAACCGGATAACAGAATCGACGGAAGCGTGAGCGCAAAGACGCCGAGCATCGCCTGCACTTGCGTCTTTGCCGCGCTCGAGACCAGCAAACCTAACCCTAGCGCGGCCAGCAAGAAGCCGGCGGCAAGGATCAAGAGAAGCGGCACGCTGCCCGCGATCGGCACGTGGAATGCCCATTGCATCGCAGCGAGAACCAGCAGGAAGTCGAGGAAGCCGATTACCGCATAAGGGGTGATCTTTCCCAGCATCAGCCCCAGCGCCCCGATCGGCGTAACCAAGAGTTGATCGAGCGTTCCACGTTCGCGTTCGCCGACGATCGAAAGCGATGTTAAGAACATCGTGATGAGCTGCATAATCACGCCGATGAGCCCGGGTACGAGAAAGTTCGCGCTGCGCAGTCCGGGATTGAACAACACGCGCGTTCGTACGTCTAAAAGCGACGGAGGCGCACCGTTGAAAGCGATTCCGATGGCCGTCGCCGCCGAATACGCCGGCTGGGCAATCGTCGAATCGGAGCCGTCGACGAGTACCTCGACCGCCGCCGGATGCCCGGCTGCCAGATCTGCGGTGAAGTTGGGCGGAATGTCGAAGCCCACGCGCGAGGTTCCCGCGACGATCAGACGATTGAGTTCCTCACGCGATCCAACGACCTTTTCGAGGTCAAACATATTCGACGAGCGCAGCGCGTCGATAAATTCGATCGAACGTATGCCATGGTCTTCGTTCAGAACTGCGGATTGCACGTGTTCCGCTTTGGTATTGATCGCATTATAGAGCTGCGACCGAGACTGCGAACACGCTGCGAGTACGAACGCTGAGACGGCAGCGAGAGCTGCTGCGGCCGCTCTGGAGATTCCAGCGACGCCCGACCTCAAAAAACGTTCACCGAAACGTCAGCCTTGGGTCTGCGCGGCCCAACGAGCTTCGAGTTCGTGGGCGAGGCGGTCGACGACGTCGGTTGCGGTCGCGCGTGCGAGCCGATGGCCCACGAGGCGATCGAAAATCGTACCGAGTCTTCCGAACGGTGGTACGTACTCGCCGTCCATGATCACGCGAGTTTTCAAGGACTCGATTCGAAAACGAAAGACCCCGTGAAAATCGGGCAACCACCTCGACTGCGCGTTCCATTCGAAGTCAATCTCGTCGTGCAGCCGTCCGCTCTCGGTCGAATCCTCTTGTCGGTGAAAGCTCGTCTTCACACGACGCCTCAGCGCGCCGGAAACCGGCAAATCAAGCTCGCGGAATGGAATTCGCACGCCGGCGACCGGCGATTCCAATATCGGAAAAATCAGAGCCGCCGAGTCGAGCGCGAACGAGAACGGACAGTCGACGACGCGCTCGACGCTTACCGTCGATGTCCGCGCGCCCGAGTGTGGCGTCGGAGCCGCGGCGTGCTGATCTCGGTTTTTAGTCAATCCCCGTCTCCAGTCTCCAAACCTCGAATAGTCCCGTGGCGGGTTCTCCGGTCAACCCGAGTTCGGAACCCCGCGAGGCACGCACTGGATGGAATTCTGGAGATCTCTGAGGAAAGCTTTATTATGGGGCTTTATATTCGAGTTGCAGCTTTCGTCGCAATTGCCGCGCAGGTGTACGAGCCGCAAGGTGCTGGGCGAGACCGAATAGGATGAGGTTGAGCTAAACGAAGAAAGTAGCCCTGGCTGACATATGATCGTCGACGTTATTTCTGACGCTGAGCTAGGCCGTATCTTACGCGTCTACGGAGACCAGCCGCAACGCGCGGCGAACGCGATGATTGAGCTGATTGCGCAGCTGGAGAGCGGCGAGCGATTCGACCTTCTGTCTTTGAAGGAGCTAGAGCCAAGTAACGTCGACTCGGTGAGAATGGCGGACGTTTCGAACGATGTCGGATTGACGTCTTTGGACGAGAAGAATTATTCTTGGGAACTCAGCACCGAATCGTGGACGACAGTGCGGGGGCTGCTTGTGCCCTTTACATCCTATCTCGCTCCCGCGGGATCGCGCTGGCTTGGAGGCCCGCAAGCGTCCATACCTGGCTACGGGATGGGACGGGGCCTAAACGTTCTCTTTAGCTCTTCAAAGGCAAACGGTTGGTAGGAAGGTCACAATTGCGCCGTTGACCTGTCAGATTGCTTGGTAGGGACCCAAGACTGGGTATACGATCGGGATGATGAGCCTAAGCGAAATTCGCCCGCTCCAGATCGTCTGTACGGTGGCGCTAGTGGGACTCTCGGTGCTTCCCGCCGGCGCGCAGACTACGGTCGGCAAGGTCGAGGGTAAGCCTCAGGTTCACCGCGAGAGAGTTGAGGGACACCGATACGGCTCTCACGTCGGCTCCATCCACATTTTTGTCCCGTCGACCTACGCGGGCGTCAGCTCTTTTCGCGTGCGCATGCCATGGGGCGGCCACGTGATCGTACCGGGCGTGCACGTCCGCTCGCCGCGGGTTTCGGTTTCGTCGCCGCGGGTTGCTGTCTCGGCACCGCGCTCCGGCCCCCGCAAACGGGCAGAGTAATTAGCGAAGCTTGATCAGGAGTTTGCCGTCGTCGGCGGCGAGCGAAGGTTCGTTCTGCTCGTCCTGCGACGTCTTGCCGTTTCCGGGAAGCGTTGCGGCTCGTTGGCCGGCGAGTTCGGCGCGCGCGTCTTCGAGCATGCGATCGGTGATCGCACCGCTCGCGCGTTTCGCGCGGAAGTCGTCGATCGCAGCGCGCAGCGCGGCGAGCGAACGCTCGGGATAATCTTTCTTCTTCTCGGGATACCCGTCGAGCTCGGCCTCGATGTCGGCTTCGCTGATCGCGTAGGCCTGATCGAGCGTTTTGCCCTGCGCGAGGTTGACGAGCAGGCTACACGTCGCGGTGCCGAAGCCGCAGCCGGTCGTGAAATACGAGACGTCCTCGATCACGTCGCCCGGGCCGACCTTCAGATAATAGGTGTACATGTCGCCACACGAGTCGCTGAAGTACTCGCCGCTGGCCATCGGGCTTTCCATCGTGCGGAACCCGGTTCGCTTTTCGACCAGCTCCTGAAACTTCGCAAAATTCACGCGTGGGCGATCCTCTCGTTAGCTTGCTTTGATCTCAAACCGGCAAGCTGAACCCCCGGTTGCGATCGACTCGACTTGTTTGCTCGAACCGGAGACCGTTTCATGCAGGACGGTGTGAATGATCGAGCAGAGTTCGGGATGCTCGCCAACCGACTGCGCATACGGACAATTGTGCTCGCGCAGCTCGATCGTTCCGTCGGCACGCTGCACCACGTCGGTAACGACGCCGTTGTCGCGGAGCGCCACGGCCAGTTCTTCGACCCGGCCTTTGACGTCGGTCGCTCCGATGCGCTCGCGCAACTTCGTCGCAGCGCGCTTGGCCAGCTTGCCCATCACGGTGTCGAGCGCCCCCTCGCCGAGCGACGACTTGACCTCGCGCAAGACCGCGGTCAACATGCGGTCGTACTGCTGCGGGAAGAGCGTCTCGGCGCTGGAGGTCAGGGAATATTCGAGAGTAGGCTTGGTCGGTCCACGCCGGACCGAACGTTCGGCGACGTAGCCGTCGCGTTCGAGCGTCAGCAACTGCTGGCGCACCGCGTTCGTGGAAAGGCCGAACTCGCCGGCCAAATCGACAGCCGAAGCCGCGTGCCGCCGCCGCAGCGCGGACACGATCTTGCCGCGGGTCGATTGGAAGAAGCGTGCGTCCTGCATGGTATCTCCTGGCGACTTTAGCACGAAAAGCGAAGATAGTCCATACTTTCCTTGACTTTCTAGGCTCGCGGGCCTACCATAGACCGGGTATGGCTGAGCAAGGTTTACGCGTCGAAGGACTGCACGCGAGCGTCGAAGGTAACGAGATCCTCAAGGGGATTAACCTGGCAGTCGCGCCGGGCAGCGTCCACGCTCTGATGGGTCCAAACGGAAGCGGAAAGTCGACCCTCGCGTTCTCCCTGGCCGGCCACCCGAGCTACCACGTGAACTCAGGTTCGGTGACGCTCGACGGTGACGACCTGCTCGGGCTTTCGCCCGACAAGCGCGCCAAACTTGGTCTTTTCCTTTCCTTTCAGTACCCGGCCGCGATTCCGGGAGTCTCGGTCGCCAACTTCATTCGCATCGCGCGCCAATCGCTGCACCCAGGCGATCTTCCGCCGGCCAAATTTCGCAAGCTGATCTTCGAGCAGCTCGACGAGCTCGAAATGGATCCCGCGTTTCTCGGCCGCTACGTGAACGACGGCTTTTCCGGCGGCGAAAAGAAGCGCCTCGAGATGCTGCAGCTCGCGATGCTCGCGCCGAAGTATGCGGTCCTCGACGAAACCGACTCGGGCCTCGACGTCGACGCGCTCAAAGCCGTCGGCAATTGCGTCAACGCGCTGCGCGCGTCCGACTACGGAAACTCGATCGGGTTTCTCATCATCACGCACTACCCGCGCATCCTGCAATACATCACCGCAGATCACGTCCACATCATGTTGGATGGCCGGATCGTGAAGTCGGGCGGCCCTGAATTGGCCAACGTGATCGAGCGCGACGGCTACGATAAGGTCCGCGAAGAGGTCGCGGGTGGCGTCGCTTAGCCCCTGCAAGGTCCTCGGCGTTTCGAAAGGGAGCCTCGAGGCGCTGATCGAGCAGCGCAGTCAGGGCGCGTTTCCCGCTTCGATGCGGTACGATGCGCTCGCACGCTATGAGGAGTTGCCCGCGCGCAGCGCTTCGCGAGCCGGCCGCGGCTGGAAGCACGATCTCAACAAACTCGATCTCTCTTCGATCGTCCCGTTCGGATCCGACATCCTCCGCGAAGGCAGCTCCGCGAACGAACGCGCGCGAAGCCGCGGCGTTCGCATCGGGCGGATCGGCACGACCGCACCGGGCGCTCTCGGAACGGCCGTCGACACGCGCGACGACAAGTTCGCCTCGCTCGCGCTCGCGTTTTCCAACGGCGGGATGTACGTCGAGGTCCCGGCGGGTTTGCAGCTCGACGAAGAGATCGAGATCGACTATCGCGCCGAAGATGCCGCCGCCTTTCCTTATACGCTCGTCGTCGTCGGAGAAGGCGCGCGCGCGACCGTCATAGAGCGGATGTCGGGCGACCAGTTCGTCTGCGGGATTACCGAGATCGTTCTCGGCGCGCGCTCGCAGCTCAACTTCGTGGCCGAGCAACGGCTTTCGCATCCGGCTCGCTGCATCATGACCCGCCGCGCACGGCTCGGCGCCGACTCCCATCTCGAGGCGGCATTGGCGGAACTCGGAGCAGAACTGTCCGTCTCGCGGTTCCGCAGCGTCGCGGACAAACGCGGCGCGCACTCCACGCTCACGGCGCTCTTCTTCGCTAACGGCGACCAGCACGTCGATCTCGAGAGCGAGGTCGTCCACGCCGACGGCAACACGAAGTCCGAGACGATCGTGCGCAGCGCCGGAATCGGCCGCGGGCAAGGCCGGTATCTCGGAAACATTCGCATCGTAGCCCACGCGCACGGTTCCGACGCCTCGCTGCGCGACGACGCGTTGCTGCTCTCCGAAGGCGCGCACATCGACTCCGTTCCCGCACTCGAGATCGCCGCCAACGACGTCAAGGCCTATCACGGCGCTACGGTCGGCGCGATTTCCGAAGACGAACTCTTTTACGCGGAGAGCCGCGGCATCGCGCGCCGGGAAGCGGAACGCATGATCGCACTCGGTTTCTTCGAGCCCGCGGTCGCGCGTTTCCCCGGCGAAGGACTGCGCGCCGGCATTCGCACGACGCTCGCGGCAAAGTTGGACGCGCCGGTATGATCGCGACGACTCTCGACGAGCGCGCCGCTCAGCTGGCGCTCGACTTTCCACTCCTGGCCCAAAAGACGTCCCGCGGCAAGCGGCTCGTTTATCTCGACTCGGCGGCGACGTCGCAAAAACCGCTTGCCGTCATCGACGCGCTGACGCACTACTACACGCACGACAACGCGAACATCCATCGTGGCGTCTACGAGCTCGCGCAGCGCGCCACCGACGAATTCGAAGGCGCGCGCGCGAAGGTCGCGGGCTTCATCAACGCCGCCGAACCCGCCGAGGTCATCTTCACCCGCAACACGACCGAGAGCATCAATCTCGTTTCGTTCAGCTGGGGGCTCGAGAACCTCAAGCCGGGCGACGCGATCCTCACCTCGCAGCTCGAGCACCACTCGAACCTCGTGCCCTGGCAATTGCTTGCCGCGAAGACCGGAGCGGAGCTCCGCTTCATCGAGGTCGACGACGAAGGTCTGCACCGTCTCGACGACCTCGACCGCAAGCTCGAAGGAACCAAGCTCGTCGCGCTCTCGCACGTTTCGAATACGCTCGGGACGGTCGCGCCGCTGAACGTCATCGTGCCTCGCGCACACGCCGCAGGCGCGCTCGTGCTGCTCGATGCAGCGCAGTCGGTTCCACACTTTCCGGTCGACGTGCGCGCGCTCGACGTCGACTTTCTCGCGGCGAGCGGTCACAAGATGTGCGGCCCCACCGGCATCGGCTTCCTCTACGGCAAACGCGCGCTGCTCGAAAAGATGCCGCCCTTCCTGACCGGCGGCGACATGATTCGCGAAGTCGGCTACGAGCGAACGACCTTCAACGAACTTCCCTGGAAGTTCGAGGCCGGCACGAGCAACGTCGCCGACGCGATCGCACTCGGAACCGCGGTCGACTATTTAAAAGCCGTCGGCATGGACTGGGTCCACCAGCACGACACCGAGCTGACCGCTTACGCGCTCGGCCGCCTAGCCGCTCTCGAGCCACGTGGCCTTCGCATTTACGGCCCGCAGCGGATCGAGGATCGTTCGGGGGTCATCTCGTTCAACTACGGCGACGTCCACGCTCACGATCTCGCGTCGATCCTCGACACGCAGGGCGTCTGCATCCGCGCCGGCCACCACTGTACGATGCCGCTCATGCGAAAGATGGGCTGGCCCGCAACCGCCCGAGCCTCCTTCTACCTCTACAACACCGAACAAGACGTCGAACAACTCATGCAAGCCCTAGATTCCGCCGCCAAAATCTTCAAACTATGAGCCGAAACCTCGGGTCACACAGCACCACAATCTTTGCGCGCAGCGGGTCGGTGACCCTCAGCACGACCATCTTTGCGCGCAGCGGGTCGGTGACCCGCAGCGCAAACGGCGCTAACGCCAATGGACAGGTGCGGGAGTCCGCACCGGGGGTTTGGGGGTTCACCCCCATATAAATGGACGATTTTTACAAAGAGTATATCCTCGACCACTACCGCAATCCGCGGAACTTCGGGCACCTCGACGCGCCCGATGCGAGCGCCGAGGATCTCAATCCGTTATGCGGGGACAAGCTGCGTTTCGAACTGAAGGTCGAGGGCGGGCGGGTTTCGGACGTGCGCTTTTCCGGCAAGGGCTGCGCGATCAGCCAGGCGGCGGCTTCGATGTTGAGCGAACACGTTCGCGGTCAACGTCTCGAGGACGTGGCGCGTCTCCAGCAAGATCGCGTCCTCGAAGACATCGGGATCGGGATCAGCCCGGCACGCATGAAGTGCGCGATGCTCGGACTCAAAGTCCTCAAGAGCGCGGCGCTCGGCGAAATCGCCGGCTGGCCGGACGAAGATCGCGCGGAGAGCGGGTCATCGAGCTCGCCTTCGTAACCGAAACGTTCTTGCGTTTGACCGGAGCGATCGTTCTCGAGACGCTCGCGCTGGCGATCTGGAACATCGGCACGCGTTCGCCGGCCGCCGTCTTGCGCGACGTGCGCCGCGCGCGCGAGAAACGCTCGATCGCACTGGGCCTCGCAAGTTTTCTCGTCGGGCTCACGTTCGTGGCCGCGGCAACGGTGCTGCTCCTCCCTGCCGTCCCCAACAAGCTCGACCTCCTCGTACCGACGGAGATTTTCACGTTCTTGGTCGCGCTGGGACTCGAGCATCTCGTCGGCGACGACCTGCGCTCACTGATCGGCGCAAGCGCTCGCGTAAGCTAGCGGAGCATCAAAAGCGCGGAGGTTCTCCGGACTACGGTGACATGGTCGGTGCGGGACTCACTGCGGGCGACGGTGCGGGACTCGTTCCGGGCGCCGGGATGACCGGCACGACCGGTTGCGGCGCGTAGGGTTGCGGACCGGGCGGGTGCGCGATGTTCCCGACGATGTGCGGCGTTACGACGATATACAGATTCGACTGTGTGTGCGAGGTCGTGAGGAAGCGGAAAAACACGCCGATCAGCGGCAGGTCGCCGATGAACGGAACCTTGTTGAGGTTCTTGATCTCGTTGTCTTCGAGCAGTCCGCCGATCACGAACGATTCGCCGTCCTTGACCGTCGCCGAGGTGCTGGCCGTCCGCTGACTGATCTGCGGGATGCCCTGCACGAAATTCGTGACGCTCGAGACCTCCGAGTAAATGTGCGAGGTCACGTAGCCGTCCGAGCTCACGCGCGGCAAGATCTGCAGATCGACGCCGACGTTGATATATGCGACCTGCTGCGAGGTGACGGCGCTGGCGCCGGTGAGCACGACCGAGGTGATGATCGGAATGGCGTCGCCGGTAAGAATCGAGGCTTGCTGACCGCTTTGCGCGAGAATGCGCGGCTTGGCGATCACCTTACCGCTGCCTTTGCTCACCTCCGCGTACAGGTTCGCGGCGAGCGAGACTTGTCCAGCGGGTTTCTGACCGGTCGTGATGACCAGACCGTTCTGGATGCCGCCGGTCCCGGTCGTCGTCGAAGAATTCGGCGAGCCGTTGACCACGATGCCGGTGCCGCCGGGCGCGTACTCGATGCCGATGTTCTGAGCGGCCGTTTCGTCCAGCTCGACGATCTCGGTTTCGAGAATGACGCTCGGAACCGGAACGTCGATCTTGTCGATCGTGCTCTTGTACATGTCGATCGTCTCTTGCGTACCGGTCAAGATGATGGCGTTCAGGCGCCGGTCGATCGCGATGCTGTCGTTGAGTCGCTGCGCTAAGCCGTTCGATCCCGCGTTGAAGGCCGCGCCGCCGCCGAAGCTTTGCTGGCCCGTCGTGCTTCCAAATCCGGCGTTCACGCCACCGAAGGTACTGCCGCTGAGCTGGTTGGTGCCGATGTTCGTTTGAATCGGCGTGAACGTGTCGTTCGAGGCGACGTTGGAGCCTTGCACGAGAATGCCGGCAATCTCGCTGACGTCAGCGTACTTGAGCGGTATCACGACGGTCAGCGCACCGGCCACCGGTCCGTTCGAAACCGGCGCGACCGGCGTCGCTTGGAGGAAGTCGGTCGTGCTGACGGGAGGCACGTCGAGGACTACGGCTAGACCCAGCGCCCGGAAACGAACCTGTTGCGGCGAGGTAAGGTGAATGAAGATACTGCTGCTCGAGCCCGACTGGGTGATCGCGACGCTTTGAATCGCTCCCGAGCCGTTCGTGAGCGGCGGGACGAGCGGGCCGGCCGTGACGCCGGGAATCACCAGTGTGACCTGCGCGGTTCCGACGCCCACGGGCGTGACCTGAGGCGGCGTTCCGTTGAACTGAATGCTCACGGCAGTTCCGCCGTTCGGCTCGGGGTCGATCCGGAGGCTCGTAATCTGCGTCGCGGGCGCCGCACTCCCGGCAGCCGTGAGCGCGACCGTCAGAACGACGAGCAACCCGAAAGCCGAAATCCAGCGGAGCAAACGCATCTAGCGAACGCCTTATGCGGCAGACGCTCTCAGGACCTCTTGGCGCAGTTTTCCGGCGGGAGACCGTGCGAAGGGAGGGAATCTCCCAGGACCCTGTTTCGGGAAAACCGTTTTCATTTTCGCGCACATCGCGCTCAACCGCAACCGCAAAGGAGCCCGCGTGGAACTCGAAGCTCTCAAGACGAGCCGTGGCCGGTTCATCGCCGGCGGTTTGGCAGCGTCGGTGGCGACGTTTGCCAGCATCAACGTCATCGCTGCCCCAATGACCGAGGTCGTCGTCGGCCTCGACGTGCCGCAAACCGGGCCGTACTCCGACCAAGGCGCCGATCAGCTGCGCGCCTACCGCATGGCGATCAACGAGATCAACAAGAGCGGCGGCGTGATGGGCATGCAGATCAAGACGAGCGTCGGCGACGATCAAACGAAGGCACCCGTCGCGGTCGAGAACGCGCGTCGCATGATCGAGCGCGACGGCGCCGTCATGATCACCGGCGGCTCGAGCACCGGAACCGCGATCGCCGTTTCGGGACTGTGCCAAGAGAAGAAAGTCATCTTCATGGCCACGCTCACGCACGGCAACGAGACGACGAACGAGAACTGCCACTACCATACGTTCCGTCGCTATAGCGACGCCTACAGCTCAGCCCATGCGCTCGCACAAACGTTGCTTGCCAAATACGGCACGGGCCGCTGGTTCCACATCACGGCCGACTACGCGTGGGGCCATTCGAACTACGATAGTTTGAGTGAAGTGCTCGTGCCCAAGGGTGCGGTCTTCATCAAGAACGTACTGATGCCGCTGGGGACAACGGACTTCAGCTCGGCGCTCAGTCAGGCCCAGGCTGCCAAACCCGACGTGCTCGTCATCACCGAGTTCGGGCGCGATATGGTCAACGCCCTGAACCAGGCTGCGCAGTTCGGTCTGACCAAGTCGGCCAAAATCCTCGTGCCCTTGGCGGACGAGTACATGGCCAAGGGCGCGGGCGCGAACTTCGACAACGTCATTACGACTGCACCGTTCTATTGGCAGTATCACGCCGCAAAATATCCCGCCGCGAAGACGTTCGTCGACAACTTCACCAAGCTCTACGGCGTTCCACCTTCGAACGGCGCAGAGTGTGCATACACGAACATGTATCAGTGGAAGTCCGGAATCGAGCGTTCTGGGTCCCTCGATCCCGCCAAATTCATCGCGAAAATGGAAGGCTACCACTTCACCGCTACCAAGGAACCGGAATACTGGCGCGCGTGGGACCACCAGGGGATCAACAGCAACCTGGTTATCGAAGGCGTCCCTCTCGCCCAGCGCAAAGACCCCTTCGCTTATGCGGACGTCCTGAAAATCTACAGCGGCGAGTCCGTGAACATCCCACAATCCGTGAGTAAGTGCAAGATCGAGAGCGCTTAGGTCGTAACTAGTTCCCCAACCCGAGGACCGGTCTCTTCCAAGGGCCGGTCCTTCTCGTTCCCCGCTTCAGGAGACTGACGACCATCGACGCCATCTTCGCGCAGCTTCCGGGCCAGCTTCTGGACGGTTTCATCCGCGGTCTCGTTTACGTCGCAATCGCCCTGGGTCTCACGATCATTTTCGGAATGCTGCGCCTCGTGAACTTCGCGCACGGCGCCTTCTACACGGTGGGAGCGTACGTCGGGCTGGTCGTTGCCGAGCGGCTGGGTCTGGGCGCCGGACTGATCGCCGCGCCGATTGCGGTCGCGCTGCTCGCCGTCGTGTTCGATCGATTCCTGTTGCGCTACTTCTACGACAAGGAAGCGACCTCGCAGATCCTCGTGACGTTTGGAATCGCGATCATTCTGGAAGAGACGCTGCGCCTGATCTTCGGCGGAACGACGCGGCAGTATCCCGTTCCGGGCTGGCTTTCGGGCTCGCTCAACCTCGGGTTCGCGCAGTATCCGTCGTACCGTCTCGCTTTCGCTGCGGGAATCGTTCTGCTGGTCATCGCGGTCTGGCTCTTCATCGAACGGACCGACTACGGGCTCATCGTGCGCGCCGGAATTCGCGATCGCACGATGGTGCAACTGTTGGGCGGGAACGTGCGCCTCGCGTCCACGGTCATCTTCGCCTTCGGCGCCGCCTTGGCAGGACTCGTCGGCGCGGCGGCCAGCCCGATCTATAGCGTCGACCCGAATACGGGTTTCTCGTTCCTCGTGCCGTCGTTCGTCGTCATCGTGATCGGCGGCCTGGGCAGCTTCTGGGGAGCCGTCTTGGGCGGCATCATCGTCGGCGAACTGCAGAGCTTGACGACGCTGATCGCGCCGCCCTTCAGCGACGTTATCATCTACATCGCCATGGCGCTCGTGCTCCTCGTGCGGCCTTCGGGGCTGTTCGGCGAGAGCGAGGTGATTCGCGGATGATGCGGGAGCTGCGCTACTACGGGTTGCTCGCAGTCGGCCTAATCGTGTTCCCGTTCGTCTTTCACCCGATCGGCGGTTACCCAGGGCTCGCGACGCAAATCCTGCTCGTGGGCATCGCCTCGGTCGGCTTCAACCTGCTGCTCGGTTACGCGGGTTTGCTCTCGTTCGGTCAGGCGATGTTCTACGGCGTCGGATCCTACGTCGCGCTCCTCACCGTGACGAAGTTCTTTCCGCACTTTCCGAATATGTGGCTCGCGATCGTGCTGGCCGTCCTTTTCGTCTCGGTGATGGCCTTTCTGATCGGGGCCCTGACCGTGCGGTTGTACGGGATCTACTTCGCGCTTTTGACGCTGGCATTCGCGCAGATGTTCTACTTCATCGTGTTCCAGTGGCGCGATCTCACGCAAGGCGACGACGGTCTGCAGGGCATTACCGCGCCTCCGCTCTGGTTCTTCACGAACATCGATCTCACGACGACCTTTCCTGCGCTAAATCTCGGGCCGTTCGGAAACGTGAGCGAGGTGCACTACTGGTACGCCTTCGCCGCAGTCGTCGCGCTCCTCGTCGTAGCGTTCATGCGCGTACTCATCCGTTCGCAGTTCGGCGAAGTGCTCGCTGCGATCCGTGAGAACGAGCAGCGCAGCACCTTCGTCGGCTTCAATCCGCAACGCTACAAACTAGCAGCCTTCACGATCGCGGGCGCGTTGACGGGGTTGTCCGGCGCCCTGCGCGGACTCTACGAAACCTCGACCGCACCCGATTCGTTGACCGTCGATACGAGCGGCAACTTCGTGATCTACACGATCGTGGGCGGCGTCAAAACGATCCTCGGTCCGATGCTCGGCACGGCGGTCATCATGTACTTGCAGAACGTCATCAGCGGTAAGACGGACGCCTGGCGCTTGATCGAAGGAATACTGTTCGTTGCGGTGATCGTCTTCTTACCGGGCGGCATCCTGGGCTCGTTCAAACGCAAGCGCGCTCGCACCCTGCTGCGCGACGCGCTCCAAACGAAGGCGTCGTAGATGAGCGACGCGATCTTGTCGACCAACGAGCTGGGCAAGAAGTTCGGAAACTTCGCCGCCAACAGCGACATCGATTTTTCGGTGCGGGAGGGCGAACTGCGAGCGGTGATCGGACCGAACGGCGCCGGCAAGACGACCTTCTTCAACCTTCTCTCCGGACTCTTGAATGCGAGCGGCGGGACGATCCGCTTCAAGGACCAGGACATCACGCATCTCCCCGGACCGCTGCGCGTCGAGCGCGGGATCGCCAAAGCGTTTCAAACGGCGAACATCTACCCCGACGAGACCGTCTTGCAGAACTGCCGCCTGGCGGCGCTCGCAAGAGTTCAAGGCTCGTTCGCGCCGGAATTCTTCCGCGCTTCGCGGCGCTTGAGCGCGGTCGACGAAATCGCGCTCGAGGCGCTGTCCCTCGTCGACCTCTCGTCGCTCGCCGAGCAGCGCGCCGGCGACCTCTCGCACGGCGACAAGAAGCGGCTGGACATCGCGCTCGCGCTTGCGACGCGCCCGCAGATCTTGCTTCTCGACGAACCGGTGGCGGGGATGTCGATCGAGGAGGTCCACAAAACCGACCAGCTCATCCGGGCTTTGGCCAAGCGCATGACGGTTCTCATCATCGAACACGATATGGACCTCATCATGGGAATCTCCGACTCGATCACCGTCCTGCATCAGGGCCGCGTGCTGGCACAAGGGACGCCCGCCGAAATCCGTTCGAACCGCGCGGTGCAGCAAGCCTACCTCGGAGGATACGCCGAGTGAGCCTCACGGTCGCCGGGGTCGATACGCTGCTCTCGCTCGAGTCGCTCAACACGTTCTACGGCGACAGTCACATCCTCAAGGACATGACCCTGCACGTGCGCCGCGGCGAAACGGTCGCGCTCTTGGGCCGCAACGGTGTCGGTAAGACGACGACGCTCAAGAGCATCGTGGGCTGGGTCCCCGCGCGCAGCGGACGCGTGACGTTCGACGGAAACGATGTCACGTACGCCGATATGATGACCAATGCGCGGCGCGGCATTTCGCTCGTTCCCGAAGAACGCCGGATCTTCACGAACCTGACCGTCCTCGAGAACCTGCGCTTGGCGCAAGTCGCCGCGCAGCGTCCCGGCCTGACCTTGGACGAAGTCTACCAGCGCTTTCCGAGTTTACAGGAGCGGTTGCAGAACAAGGGCGACGAGATCTCCGGCGGCGAGAAGCAAATGCTGGCAATCGCGCGCGCTCTCGTCCAAGATACGAAGCTTTTGCTCCTCGACGAACCCACCGAGGGCCTCGCGCCCCTCATCGTCCGCGAAGTAGAAAACGTCGTGCGCGAAATCAAGGCGAAGGGCATCACGACGCTTCTCGTCGAGCAAAACTTCTACTCAGCCCTCTCCGTAGCCGATCGTTGCTATGTGATCGACCAAGGCAGCGTCAAGTTCGAAGGCACGCCCGACGAACTGCGCGGCAACACCGACGTCCTCACGCCGCTACCTGCACGTCTGACGCTTCTCGTCGTCCTCGTGAAGCAAACAGCGCGCCCGGAACCGGACGCGCTGCTCGAACTCTTCGCGTTGGGCTACTGAGCTTTGGGTGCGTCGATCTCGCCGCAGGCTACGCGCGCACCGCTGCCGCCGCCCGGCGGCGTGTCGGTGTAGTTATCGGAGTTCGCGTGGATGACGATCGAACGCCCGACGATGTTCGTAGGACCGGGTGAGACGCTGAGCTTGGCATCGTAGAAGGTCGTACGGCCGTGCCCGGTCTGGCTGACGTCGATCATCGGCAGATCGCCCGCGTGCCCCGCGCCTTCGGGGCCGAGATGATGCCCGGTGGCTTGCGGATCGAAGTGTCCGCCGGCCGCGCCGAAATCGGTCTTCTTCCCCGCTTCGTCGATCATCGGATTGCATGACCCGAACTCGTGGATGTGCATGCCGTGCATGCCCGGGGTTAGCCCGGTGACGTCGACCGTAATTTGAACGCCGCCTTTGTCGACGCCGATGAAGCTGGCCTCGCCGATGACTTTGCCGGCCGGATTCATGATGTCGGCTTGGAACGTGTTCACCGCAGCGAGCGCCGAGCGTACGCCGCCGCTTCCAGCCGCGAGCAGCGCGCATGCGAGCGCGATGCAGACCGCGGGCATCCTCTTCGTCATAGGCTAAAATCCTCCAAATAAGTGCGTTGAAGGCCGGTCATTCTTCCAAGGTTGTCGTATCGCCGACTTCTAGTCCCGCTTCCTGCGCCTTGAGCAGGCGGCGCATGATCTTTCCGCTCCGCGTCTTGGGAAGCTTGGCGACGAACTCGACCTCGCCCGGCGTCCCGATCGGTCCCAAATGATAGCGGACGTGTTCGATCAGTTCGGCGCGGAGCGCTTCGCTCGGCGAGCTGCCGACCCGCAGAACGACGAACGCTTTGATGCTCTCGCCCTTGATCGGGTCGGGTTTGCCGATGACGCCCGCCTCGCCGCAGGCTTGGTGCGAGACGAGCGCGCTCTCGACGTCGGCCGTGGCGATGCGATGCCCCGCCACATTGAGGACGTCGTCGGCGCGACCGAGCACCGTCACGAATCCCTCCGCATCGATCGTAGCGACGTCGCCGGCGGTGTAGCAACCGGGAATCTCCTCGAAGTAGCGGGCGTACCGTTCCGCATCGCCCCAAACTCCGGAGAACATGTGCGGCCAAGGATTGCGGATCACGAGCAGGCCGCCCGCACCAGGCGGTACCGGCGTGCCGTCCTTCGCGACCACGTCGAAGTCGATCGGCCCGAAGGCTTTGCCGCTACGATCCGGACGGACGGCGGTGGTCGGCAAGAAGCCGAGCATCATAGCACCCGTTTCGGTTTGCCACCATTGATTGCAGACTGCGGTACGCTTGCGTCCGACCGTCTCGAAAAGAAAGCGCCAGGCCTCGGGATTGAGCGGCTCGCCGGCGCAAAAGATCGCTTGCAGCGTCGACAGGTTGCGCTTCGCCGCAAGTTCTTCGCCGTGGCGCATCAACATGCGGGCCAGCGTCGGCGCAGTATACAACTTCGTTACCCGGTGTTCGGCGATGACGTCGTAAACCGCGGCGGGCGAGGGATGATCGGGTGCGCCCTCGCGAACGATCGAACGGTACCGATTGGCGAGCGCGCCGTAGACGATCAACGAGTGTCCGACGATCCAGCCGATGTCGCTCGTACACCAATAGACGTCGTCCGGTCCAATGTCGGTCGTGTACTGCAGCATGGCCGAGGTTCCGGCGAGATAGCCGCCGTGGGTCATGACGACGCCTTTCGGCTTGCCCGTCGTCCCACTCGTATAGAGGATGAAGAGCGGATGATTTGCTTCGACGATCGCGGGTTCGCGCGCGTCGGACTGGCCGGAAGAGTAGTCGACCCAGTCGCGCTCGATCGCGGCGAGCGGCAACGGCGACGCCTTGCGCTGCAGCACGACGACTCGCCGCACGAGCGGCGCGTTGCCGACCGCGTCGTTGAGAATCACCTTGAGGTCGATCTCCTTACCGCGCCGGTAGGTGCAGTCGGCCGCGAGGACGATCTCGGCCCCGGCGTCTTCGATCCGGTCGCGCAACGCCGTCGCGCCCAACCCTGCGTAGATGACGCTGTGAATCGCGCCGATCCGCGCGCAGGCGAGCATCGCGACAATGCCTTCGAGCGAAAGCGGCATATAGATGCAGACGCGGTCGCCACTCTTGACGCCGTCGGCCGCGAGCGCGTTCGCCAAGCGGTTCGTCGCCGCGAGCAGCTCGGCGTAACTCATGCGCCGCTCGCGGCCGTCTTCGTGCAGATAGATGTAGGCGGTCGCGTCCGGATGAGTCGCCACGTGGCGATCGAGACACGATACGGTCGCGTTGAGCCGGCCACCGGTGTACCAGAGCGCGTTGCCGAGGCCGCCTTCGAGCGTCTTGTGGGGTGGCGTCTGCCAGACCAGACGTTCGCCGCAAGTCTTCCAAAAGCCGAGCGGATCGCGCGCGAGACGCGCGTTCCACGCATCTTGATCGGGAATCGACGCCCAACCGCGGACGGCGTCGGGGGCGGGAACGCTTTCGTGGGTATCCAGCAAGTTCTCGATCAAGACTTCTTCAGGCATGGCTGCTCCTACGCTTTGGCGATCGTATGACGCTGAATCACGGCCGAACCGGAAGCGCTGCGCGTCAGGAAATATTGCGCAAAATAAGTCGTCCCGCCGGTCTCCAGTTCGACGTCGACGGTTGCTGCGTCGTCGGTTCCCGATGACGATACGCGTGCGATTCGCGTCGTGCGGTCGACGAACCGTTTCTCGACGAAGGTAACGCCGCTCGCGCCATCTGCCACACCGAAGGCGGCGTACGCCGCGGCATCGTCGCCGCGCTCGAGCGCCGCGATGTACTGACGAACGACGACCGCGGCCAATCGCGCAAAGTCGGTGTCGGCGTCAACGCTCGCGACGGGAGAAACCGCCGGCGAACTCGACGCCGCGCCGCCCGAAGGCGTGCCGCTAGATTCTGCCGAGGCGCCGGAAAGCGGCGACGCGCTCGGCAGCGGCGGCGATGCGCTCGGCGAGACCGATGGCGATGGTGACGGTGAGGGTGAGGCACTCGGCACCGGCGTGGGGCTCGGTGACTTGGTCGGCACCGGCGAAGCTTTCGCCGAGCCCGGCGGAACGGGCGACGGCGTAATCGCCGGCGGCAACGACGGCGTCGCGAGCGGCAGCGGCGGCCCTGCATGAGCGCGCTGATAATACGCAAACGAGGCGCCAATCACAAAACCGGCGAGCGAAACCGCCGCGAGAATAGGGATGAGCGGGTACTTCGGCTTCGACGCGCGCGAGCGTTGCCTGGAGCGTCGCGGGCTGTCACTCATGCGTGTCCGAAAGTTCGTCGCCGCGAGCGCTCGGCCTCGCAAGAAGCCGGAGGCCAGGACGCGAAGCGAAGCTCGGTGATTCGCATCGCGATTCCGATCGACGTCGGAACGATCGCCTCGACCGGGTGCCAAGCCTTCGCGCAGGCCACCCCGTTGCGTCTCGCTGAAATCTTGCGCATGGCCGTCTGCCAATCCCTAGGGCCGCGTACGCCGGACGATAAGCTCGAGCGGAGCGTGCACGCGACGCTTGCCGGTTTCGATGCCCGGAAGTTCGTGGTCGACGTGGACGGCACGCTGTACGACGACGCCGAGGCGGTCGTGCTCTGCGCCGGAGTCGCAACCCTGCGCTTCTTCTCGACCGAGCCACGCCGTCGCCGCCTGACCGCGGGATAGCGAAGACCGGCGTTAGGCGCGCCTAGCGCGCGTCAGGTGCGCTAGTGCGAAAGCGCTGCGGCGACGCCGCCCCGGTGCGTGAGCACCAGCTTCGCGTAGAGAGCGTTAGGCCACGCGAAATCGTCGCGCGTGTACGACTCGGGCCAGTCGGCGTTGAACGACTCGTGCAAGCGGTGGTCGCCGACATCAGAAGCGGCGATGTAGCCTAAGACGCGCTCGACTTCGGCGGGGTCGTTCGAGGTAAGGGCCTGCATGACGAGCGATAGCGGCCAAACGTTGCCGTGCGGCGTGTGGGGGCTACCGATGCCGCGCGCGTACTTCCCAACGAAAAAGTACGGGTTCCGGTCGGAGAGCACGAAGCGCCGGGTGTTAAGGTAGACCGTGTCGTCGTTGGGCAGATAACCAAAATACGGAATCGAGAGGAGCGACGGCGCGTTGGCGTCGTCCATGAGGTTGAAGTGGCCGAGTCCGTCGACCTCGTAGGCGTACATCCGGCCCACGCCTTTTTGAGTGACGACGCCGTACTGCTCCACGCCCCGCTGAATGTCGACCGAGAGGCCCCACGCCGCCGCGGCGTCGCGCGTATTGTGGTAAACGGTCTCTTCGATGCCGGCCAGATCGCGCAAGGTCACGGCCGCAAACATGTTATCCGGAATATTGTACTGGTAGCGCGCCGGATCGTCGGAGGGGCGAAACCCGGTCCAGATCATTCCGGTATAACCGACGGCGCTGCCGCGACCGCCGTTCGCCAGGTCGGGGTGGGTATAATGAGAGCGCCGGTCGTGATGTTGCTCGTCGCGGAGAACGGCCAAGACGCGCTCGAACGCGAGGTTCACCTCCGCAGTGAAGATCGAACGATCGCCGGTTCCATGCCAATAGCGCGCTGCGAACCAAACGGGGTACAATATCGAATCGACCTCGAACTTTCGCTCGACCACGCGGTAATTGGCCGAAAACGCGTTCGCGTACGGATCGATCAGAATGTACCGGGCTTCGCGAGCGACGACGCCGCGCAGCTCTTGCTCGACCCGTGGGTCGCTGGTGGCCAAGCCGATGTACGGCTCCATGACCGCGCTCGCGTCGCGCAGCCATTCGGCGGAGATGTCGCCGGTCTTCACGTAGGTCGTGCCGTCGCGTTCGTGGATCGCGTGGCGGTTGATGGCCTCGTCGAAAGCCGTGAGGTAGAGCGTTTCGAGCTTGGAAGCCAGCGGGGTCTCGGCAGCAGCCGCCGGCGCCCGCGGGATGCCGCTCAGCGAGACAGCCAGTGCGGCGACAGCCAGAAGAAGTGCGCGCAGCAAAGGCATTGGGAATTTCTAAGTCGTCGGCGTTCCGCTCAATCCCTGCGGCCGGCGCAAATAGTGAAACCCCGCTCGGTTCCAACACGTCCATACTCTAAGATGCGCGCAACGTTCGTGATTCTGGTCGCATTGGCGGTCGTTTGCGAACAGGCGCGAGTGGCACTCGCCGACCAGCGTTATACGGTCAGCGGGGCGGACTCGTACGTCATCGGAGCCGGCGACATCCACAGCGACACCACGTACCAGGGTGTCGAGACCCTGACCACCTCGCGCCACGGACGCACCACGCGCTACGACGCGAAGTGCCACTACGTCCGCAGCGAACAAGGTGAGGATACGGACGCGGTGAGCGACTACGTCTCGGATCAGCTTCCCGACGGCCAGGTGGTCGACTCAGCCGATCACGACCCGGACTACCTGACGGTCCTCAATCAGCCGTTCTCGGTACAACTCGACCGCGGCACGCTCTCGGATCTGCGGAGCCTGCGCGGGACGCTGCCCTTTAACTTCCCGTCCCCGATCACTGGCGCCTCACTTCAGGGCCGCATGGAACGCATCCGGGCCGGCACGATTGGGGCGCACCAGGCCCTGGGCGTCCGCTTCGAAGCCGGCGGTCCCATGCGCGGCTCCCTGGCCGACCGTCCCGGCCTCGTCCTGATCGGGACGATCACGCTGCGCGGCACGGCCTACTACGACCTCGACAGCGCCCTCCTCTTAGCCCTCGACGCAACGGTCACGATCAGCGGTAAGCTCTCCAATAAAAACAGTACCGATCCCGTGACCATCGTTTATCATCGCGCGATCCGCGCCGTGGAAGCCGCCCAAGCCAACACGGCCAAAACGAGCTCCCCGTCCACACCCGTCCCGCGCTGAGGGAAACCCGGGATTCGAAAGAGGCCTCGAAGAAGCCGCGAAACTCTTAAGCTTCGGGGTGCGGTCTAGGCGCTCGTGAGTGCTCTTGCCCCGCTCCTGTATCAGGAGTTTCGCGTGGTTCCACCGGCGAGGACCGTGGAGCGCAGGCCGGCGCCGCCGGCCTCGTCGCCGCCGCGATCCGCGGGCTCGATTCCGTCGACCGAGGGCTTCGAGAAGATCGTCGACGAGTTTCAGAGGAGGCTCTACGGCTTCGCCCTGCGGATGACCGGCAATCGCGAGGATGCCGAGGAGATCGTCCAGGACGCGTTCGTGCGCGCTTTCCGCGCCCTCGGAAAAATGACGCCGGAGCAGCGCGCCGAGCTGCGGCTGCAACCTTGGCTCTACACGATCACGTTAAACGTAACGAGAAACCGATTGCGCTCGAAGCGCCCGACGAACGTCGCGCTGGACGCGCTGGCCGATCCCGATGCGTTGCTCAACCACACGCAGGAAGGGCCGGAGCAGCCGGAAGCGATCGTCCAGCGTGGTGCCGACATGGTCCTGGTGGAACAGGCGCTGCTCCAATTGCCGATGCACTTGCGAGCCGCTGCGACGCTCCGGTTTATCGAAGGGCACAGTCATCCCGAGATTGCGGAAATCTTGAACCAGCCGATCGGAACGGTGAAGTCGCACGTCCATCGAGCCGTGCGCATACTGCGGCGAATCCTCGGCCCGCAAGTCGGGCGCCTCGTGCCGAACGGAGATGCAAATGCGGTGCAGTGACGTCGAACTGCTCTGGGATGAGATGCGGGACGGAGGCGAACCGCAAAGCGAGCACGCTGTCGTGCACCTTCGATCGTGTCGCCACTGCCAAGACCTTTACCGCCAGTTCGAGGGCGTCGCCTACTGCCTCTCATGTTTGCCGATCGTCGAACCGCCCCCGAGCCTCGTGCCGCGTATCCTGGATCACATAAAGACGGTCCGCAAGCAGTACCGTCATTCCAAAGCCGACGCGTTCGCGCGGATCGGCTCGCCGCTCGCAGATTTGTTCATCGCCTGGCGCGACTCGGCGATCACCTTCGTCGGAATAGACCGCGGCGGGGACGTCGAGGAGGTTCGCGCCCAGATCGAACGGCGCTTGAGCCGGCCGGTACGCTCGGCCGAACCTCCCGGCTGGGTGCGCGAAGCCGTCCAAAACTATTTCCGCACCTGGCGCGTGGACTTCGACCGCATCGACGTCTCGGAGTTGACCGCATTCGAGCGCGCCGCACTGCGCAAGGCAGCCGAGATTCCGCCCGGCGAGGTCCGTTCGTACGGCTGGATCGCACGCGAGATCGGCCATCCGCAAGCCGCCCGCGCGGTCGGCCAGGCGATGGCGCGCAACCCGGTCGCCCTGTTCTTCCCGTGCCACCGGGTTGTCGACTCCACCGGCGCGCTTCACCGGTACGGCTACGGCGTCGAGCTCAAGGCTAGGATCCTGAGCATGGAAGGCTATCGCAAGCCGTAACGTGCTCTAGGAATGCAGGGTCCGCATACCCGCAGGCACAACTCCCAGCGCCATACGACGTCCGCAGCTCCTTCAGAAATAAACGAAACGAAGGCATAACGGCGGACCAAAGGGAGGTGATCATCGTTAGTTCCGAAGGCAATCAACGAAACACCACGATGATTGGAGGTGCGCAGACCTAGTCTGCGCTTCGTACTCACCCCAAGTCCGCCGGCCGTAGTGCCGGCTTTTTTTTGTTCTCAGGATGGCGCGGAGCGAGTTTGCTCGAATCTGCGCGGGAAGCGATGAACGACAACGAGCGCGACCCGCGGATCGACGCGATCCCGGACATCCACGGGCACGCCAAGGGCGAGCACAAACCGTATGCCGAGGAGCGGCCGATCCCGTATTCGGGTCGGATGCTCTTCTTATGGTTCTTCCACGCGTGCCGGCGCGGCTCGCCGCGCTTCATGATGGTCGCAGACCACATGAACTACCTGACCTTCGAGGATCCCGCAGCCGTGAATCTCGTCCGGCGCGCGCTCAAGCTCGCCGCCGCCGGCGACCTCTACGGAGCGGCCGAGACTGCCGGGGTCGAACTCGGCCACGCCGCGGTCGTCTCCGACGGACTGCGCAAGGGGATGCACTATTCGATCGGCGCCGAGGTCGACAACGACCCGCGCAGCCGGCCGGACGCGCAGAACATCGTCGACGCGATGAAGCCCGACGGAATGATCCGCTCAGTGCATTTCCTGACGATCGATCACCCCGACCACGGTGCCGGCTGGCAGTGGCCGTTCGACAACCCGGAGTTCAAGGACGTCTTCGACATCGTCGGGACGGACAAGACCTGGGAACTCTACATGGCGACGCTGCTGGAGGCCATCGAAAAGCTGCCGGGTCAAATCGTGGGCCACTTCTACGTTCCGGCGAAGTTCGGCAATTGGCCGAACGATGAGACGTTGTCCCGCTACGAAGATCAGCTGATCGATGCGTGCCTCGCGCGCGGCGCCGCGATCGAGATCAACGCGCGCTTCTTCTACCGGATCTTCGAAGGCGACGAAGCCAATCTGAAAAAGTATCGCGACGCGACCCTGCGCCTGCTGAAAAAGGCGAAAGCCAAAGGCGTGCAAGTCGCGGTCGGGTCGGACGCGCACAGTCCGAAGGACCAAGGGCGCGGTTTCGACGAGGTGCTGCGCCTGCTTGACGCCGCGGGGATCAACGAGATCGCGTTTCCGATCAACGGGCGTCTCGCCCGCGTCGCACTCAAGGCGACCGAAGAGCTGCTCAAACTGCGTTCGGTGCCGCCGCCGCCGCCGGTCGGCAGCAGCGTAACCGGCTTCGGGCGCGCCGAATTGGCGGCCGCGTCGCGGAACGGCGGTGCGAGCCTGCAGGACGAAGTCGAAGAACACGTCGAGCGCGAGAAGCGCACCGCATCGGCGGTAAAGACCGCGGTGAAGTCGGCCGCCGCGAAGCGCGCCGCCGCCGGCCCGAAGGGCTCCGCCTCGCTCGCCAGCGACGGCGCGGCTGCGTCGAAGCGGGCCGCCGCTCTCAAGGGAGTGGCCGGGAAGGCCGCCTCCGCGGTAAAGACGGCGGCCAAAGCGGTGGTTCCGAAAGCCGCTGCTCAGTCGAAAACGACCGCACCAAAGGTCGCCGGCAAAGCCGCCCTGGCCAGGGGCGCGGCTCCGAAGGCGGGCAAAGCAAAGGTGTCCGCGCTCAAACCTGCGGCGAAACCCGCCGCCGCGAAAGGCCGCGGGAAACCCGCAGCCAAGGCGCCGGTCAAGAAAGCCGCGCAGGTGAAAAAGGCCGCGGCCGCCGCGCGCAAAGCCAAAAAGACCGTTACCAAGAAAGTGCCCGCCAAAGCGGCGGTAAAGAAAAAGATCCCGCTCAAAGCCAAGGCCTCCGTCAAGAAAAGCGCTCCGCTCCGGCGTCCCGCCGGGAAGAAGTCAAGCGCTAAACGCGCGCCGGCCATCCATAAGAGCGCAGCCAAGAAAGGCCCCGCAAAAAAAGCTAAACGGAGGTAAGGCGCCATGGGAGACATCGCTCGTCGCCGCAACGTCGCGTTCGTCGGGCCGCATCACGCGGGAAAGACCTCGCTGATCGAAGCGCTGCTCTTGCAGTGCGGAGCGATTCCACGGCGCGGTTCGGTATCCGACGGAACGACGACGACCGACCACGAGCCCGAGTCGATCGACCGCGGCCAGTCGACCTGCGTGAGCTTCGCGCACGCGGAGACGCCGGCGATCGACCTGACGATCGTCGACTGTCCCGGATTCGTCGAATTCGTCGAAGAGGCGAAGCTGGCGCTGCTGGCTGCCGACGCGGCGGTCATCGTCATCGACGCCGACCCGTCGCGCGTTCGCCAGACGCGTGCGCTCGTCGAGTTTCTCGAAGCGCGCAAGATGCCGCATTGCTTCTTCGTCAATAAGCTCGACAAGCCGGGCAGCGATTTCCGCGGGACGCTCGGCGAGCTCAAAGCGCTGTTCGGGAACCGCATCGTTGCCGAACACCTCCCGATCGGCGAAGGCGAACACTTCCGCGGCTACATCGATCTCGCCGAGCGGCGCGCCTTCGTGCTCGAAAAGGGCGCCGCGGTCGAGATCGAGATCGAAGCCGAGCTTGCGGGACCGGTGCAAGAGGCGCGCACGCAACTGCTCGAGGCGCTGGGCGATTTCGACGATCATCTGCTCGAGGAATTGCTCGACGGCATCGAGCCGCCGCTCGAAGAGGTTCGCAAAGATCTGCGCGACGAGACCTCGCGCGATCTGCTCGTTCCCGTACTCGTCGGCGCGGGCCTCACCGACATCGGGATTTCCGCGAGCGCGCTGCTGGAAGTGATCGAGCGGCAGTTCCCGGCGCCGGAAGGCGACCCGGCGGCACCGCTCGTCGCGCAAGTCTGCAAGACGATCGTGCACGCACAATCCGGTAAACTCTCCGTCGTGCGCGTGTTCGCAGGCACGCTCGGCGCCGACGCGGCGCTCGTCGACACGACGCGCGACGGCATGAAAGTCCGCGCCGCCGGTCTGTACCGGCTGCAAGGCAAGAAGCAAGAACCGGCGGTCAGCGCGGGGCCCGGGGAGATCGTGGCGATCGCGAGGCTCGAGGGTGTTCAAACCGGCGACACGCTCGTCAACAACGGCGCCAAAACGGTCCTTCCGGTCCCCGAGGTCGCCGAACCGCTGTACGCGGTCGCCATCAAGCCGAAAGAGAAACTGGACGAGGCGAAGCTCTCTCAGATGCTGGCGCGCATCATCGAGGAAGACCCGCTCCTGCGGCTCGAGCGCGCCCAGTTCACGAGCGAACTTCAGCTGTTGGGTCTGGGCGAGGTGCACGTCGCGACCGCGATGCAGCGCCTAGCGCGCAAGTATCATCTCGCGCTCGAGATGCATCCGCCGAGCGTCGCTTACCGCGAAACGATCGGACAAATGTTCGAATCGCACGCGCGTTACAAACATCAGACGGGTGGCCACGGTCAGTTCGCCGACGTCACGCTGCGCATCGAACCGCGTCCGCGCGGCGCCGGTTTTGCGTTCGCGACCGCGATCGTGGGCGGCGTCGTTCCCAAACAGTTCTTTCCCGCGGTCGAAAAAGGCGTGCGCGAAGCGCTCGGCAAGGGTCCCATCGCCGGCTACCCGGTCGTCGACTTGCAAGTCACTTTGATCGACGGAGCGTTTCACGCCGTCGATTCCAGCGAGCAGTCGTTCAAAACGGCGTCCGCGCTCGCGATGCGGGAGGGCTTGCCGCGCTGCGTGCCGCTCCTCCTCGAGCCGGTCGTTCACCTCGAGGCAATCGTGCCCGACGAGAGCGCCTCGGCGATCCTGAGCGGCATTACCGCTAAACGTGGGCAGGTGCTGTCGTTCGAGCCCTCCGAACGCCGTGGTTTTCAGCGCGTCGTCGCCTGCGCTCCGCAGGCGGAGGTGGGGAACTACATCACCGAGTTGCGGACCGCGACGCAGGGACTCGGCACGTACAGCTGGCGACACGAGCGCTTCGATCCCGCACCGCCGAAGATCTCGCAGCAGCTACGGGAAACTGCAGCGGTTTAACTAATATCCTTAGGTCGTGCGGAGACTCTTAGCGTGCGCGCTGTCCCTTTTCGTGCTCGCCGCGTGTACGCGCGTCGGGAGCGGTAGCGAGTCCGCGGCAGGCCGTCATGCTTGGACGCAGCCGGACGTCCTGCGCATCGGCTCGCAAACGGCCCCGAACTCGCTCAACCCGATCCTGTCCAGCAACACGACCGAAGGGATGATCGACCGCCTGCTGTTTGACGTGCTCGTGACCGCCGACGAGCAGGGCAGGCAGGTACCTTCGCTTGCGAGCGAAGTCCCGACGCTCGAGAACGGCGGGATCGCGAAAGACGGGATGAGCGTCACCTACCACTTGCGGGAAGAAGCAAGGTGGCACGACGGCGTTTTGATCACCAGCAAGGACGTCGCGTTCTCGTGGCGCGCCATCATGAATCCGAAGAACAACGTCATCGGGCGCAACGGATACGATCTCGTTTCCTCGGTCGATACGCCCGACGACGAAACGGTCGTCTTTCATCTCAAGCAGAAGTTCTCGCCCTTCGTCAACACGGTTTTCGGTGAGAGCGACGACGCTTTTGAAGTGTTGCCCGAGCACCTGCTCGGCAAGTACCCGGACATCAACCACATCCCATTTAACTCGGCGCCGATCGGCAGCGGGCCGTTCAAGTTCAAGGAATGGGCGCGCGGAGACCACATCACGCTCGTTGCGAACGAAAACTACTTCCTAGGCACGCCCAAGCTCAAAGAGATCATCATCAAATTCATCCCCGACGAGAACACCGAGCTCAACCAGTTGCGCACGCACGACCTCGACTGGCAGTTCGAGGCCTCGCCCAACGAGTATAAGGGCCTGCTGACGGTTCCCGACATCAAGGTCGTGCTTCAGGACCGGAACGAGTACGAGCTGGTTCAGATGAACCTCAAGCACCCGCCGCTCGACGACCTCCGCGTGCGCCAAGCGATCGCGTACGCACTCGACAACGCAAAGCTCACGCACGACCTCACGGCGGGCTCGGCTACCGCGGCCGACCAAGATCTGCCTCCCTTCATGTGGGCTCACGCGCAGAACATCACCCGTTACCCGTTCGACCCCGCGAAATCGAAGGCACTCCTCGCGCAAGCCGGCTGGACGCCCGGCCCGGACGGCTTCTTGCAGAAGAACGGTCAGCGCCTGAGTTTGGTGCTCGTCACCAACAACAGCAACGCCACGCGGCGGCTGGCCGTCGTGCAAGTTCAGAACATGCTCCGTGCCGTCGGTATCGACGTGGAGATCAAATTCTACTTAGGGGCGCTCCTCTTCGCGACGATGGCCGAAGGCGGGATCCTGCAAAACGGCCACTACGACTTGTCCTGGAACGGCTGGGTGGCCGGCATCGATCCCGATCAGTCGACGCTCTACATGTGCAAAGCCCAACCACCGAACGGGAACAACACGTCCCACTACTGCAACGCCGAACTCGACGCGGCCGAAGAAAAAGCCCTGACCAACTTCGATATTCCGACGCGTAAGACGGCATACGGCGTCATCGAAGCGCTTCTGACGCGCGACATGCCGGTGGACGCGATCTGGTGGCCGCGGCAGATCCAACCGATCAACCCCGATTTCAAAGGCTTCCGTCCGAATCCGGTCACGGCTTCATGGAACTCGTACCAATGGGAGATCTAGATCCACAGAAATCGCGCCTCTCCCAGATTCCCGAGCTGCGCTGGCTCGTCAACATGATCGTCGAGCGCGCGCTGACGCGCGGCGACTATTTGCTCGCCGGCGGCATCCGGAGCGACTACTACATCGACAAGTTCCGGCTCTTCGCCGACCCGGACGTCCTGCGCCGGATCGCGCGCCTCTTTACGCCGGTCGTGACCGAGGTACAACCCAGTCTCATCGCCGGGACCGAACTCGGCGGCGTCATCTTGGCGACGGCGGTTTCGCAGATGACCGGAATTCCGATGATCGTCGTGCGCAAGTCGCCCAAAGCGTACGGCGCGTTCGCCGACGAGTACGTCGAAGGTCCGTACGAGGCCGGTCAGCGCGTTCTGCTGCTTGAAGACGTCGTCACGAACGGCCGCGAGGTGCTGCTCGCCAAGTCGCGCCTCGAAGAACTCCGGCTCGAAGTCCACGTCCACGCCGTCATCAGTCGCGGTCTCGCGCCGATCAAGTCGCTCGTGCAGTTCTCCCTGCCACGCGGGAACGCCAAGACCGACAACTAGCGCGCTCGCAGCGGAACCTGGGGTGCCGCGGTTGAAGCCGCGATTCCGCGGGAAAGCGTCGCCCAATCCGCGCCGTTACCAGAGGAGTGACGTGATGGAAGATCAGCCAGCCGCTACGACTTCCGATGTGAAAGCCAAGATCATCAAGGAAATCATACCGGGAGCTTCCCCCGAACTCGTGAGAGAAGTCCTCGAGGACCTGACCGAACACACCGTACCGAGTCCCTCCTCCGAAGAGGTCGAGCTCGAGCGCATCCATCGCGCTCAGATCGAGGAAGCGGCCGAGGGAACCTAGAGCTACTCGATCTCGAGCCGGTCCAGATCGTCGGCGACGGCGATCGGTCCGTCGAACCGCGATTCGGCTTCGCTGTGAAGTTCGGCCGGCGTGGTTTCGGTCGGGTAGTGGGTCAGCACCAGCCGCTCGACGGAAGCGTTGTGCGCGATAAGGCCCGCTTCGGCCGCGGACATGTGCCCCCGCTCCGCCGGTTCGACTTCGTTCGGTAAGAGCGTCGACTCGCACAGGAACAGGTTCGCGTCGCGGGCCAGCTCGGTGAGCGCGCTGTCGGGAGCGGCGTCGGAGGAGTAGCACAGCGCGGAGCGGTCGACTTCGTAGCGCGTCGCGAAGGTCGGGATGAAATGCACCGTTCTCGCGAAGCGCACGGTCGTCTCGCCGATCTGCAAAGCGGCCTCTGGGTCGAACGTATGAACCTCAAAAACCTCGGCCAGGAAGTCGTGCCGCGATTCGCGCGCGAAAGCTTCGACCATGCGCCGCAGCATCGCCTCGCCGCCCGGCGGCAGGTAGAGCTTGACGCGGCGAGCGGTCGTCCGGGGGCCGTACTTCAGCTCGTAACGCATCGGGATCAAATCGATGAAATGATCCGCGTGCATGTGGCTGATGACCACCGCATCCAGGCGTTCCGAGGGCAGGACGCGCCGCAAGTTCGAGAGCGCGCCAGTTCCCAGATCGGTCGCGATGGCGCTGCCGCCGCCTTCAACGAGGTAGCCGCTGCACGCCCTGCCGGGGCGAGGGATCGAAGAACTGGATCCCAGTACCGTCACGCGGAGCGTTGCGGTCGAGAGCGGCGCAGAGGCCTCCACTAGAGTTTTGACAGCACATCCTCCGCGTGACCGTTCACGGAAACCTTCGGCCACACGTGGATCAGTTTCCCCGACGCGTCGAATAGAAACGTCGAACGCTGCACCCCGAGTGACTTCTTCCCGTACATATTCTTTTCCACAATAACGCCGAAAGCGTCGCAGAGTTTCGAATCGACGTCCGAGAGTAAGCGAAACGGGATGCCGTACTTCTCTTTGAACTTCTGGTGCGACGCAACAGTGTCGCGGCTCACGCCGACGATCTGAGCGCCCTTCTTCTTAAAATCTTTAAACATGTCGCGAAATTGGCTGGCCTCGTTCGTGCAGCCCGGGGTATCGTCTTTCGGGTAGAAATAGAGCACGAGAGGCTTGCCTAAAAGGTCCTTCGTGGAGATCGTCGTTCCGGTATCGTCGGGCAGGCGAACGACCGGCAGCTTAACGCCGGATTCAAGCATTCGAGTCTTTCCCATTCTGTGAGAAGCAAGCGTGGATGACACTTACTCTACGTCCTTCTCATCGGCGAGGCCTCGCCTAGGCCAAAGGTCCTATATCTATTGACTGACGTAGCGCATCCACTATCCCTCGCGCTCGGCGAAGCGCTAGTGAGGGTCGTCACCCCGCGCGTACTCTTGCTGGGCGTCGGAAATGGTCGAAATTTGGGCCCGCTACTCGCCGCAGGAGCGCGCGTCGACGCGCTGGACGATGACCCTTCGCGAGCGGCATCGATTTCGCAACGCTATGCGAGCGAAGCCGGATTGCGCGTCGCGAGCGGTGCGTACGATGCGCCGCTCCCGTTCGCCGAACGATTCGATGGTGCGCTCAGCACGCACGCGCTGTTGCACGGCGACCGGAACCGCGTTCGAGCGGCGTTGACCAATGTTTTCGCGGTTCTCAACGACGGTGCGCCTCTGTATCTCGTTCTGGGTTCGCGTTCCGACCCGCGCTACGGTCAGGGCCGGCGCATCGAGAACGGCGTCTTCGCGCCGGGCGACGGCCCGGAAGCCGGCGTGTCACACATCTTTTTCGACGAAGCCGGCGTACGCGACGTCCTCGCCGGATTCGAGGTGATTGCGCTCGAGGAAACTTCCGCGGCGCAATCCGCCGGCCGCTGGGCGCACGCTGCCCACGAAGCCGCGGAGATCGTGCATTGGTTCGTGCGCGCGGCGAAACCCGTGGCGCGGGCTTCCTAGTAGGTCGGAACCTTCGAGTCGACTTCGCGCGACCAAGCGTCGATGCCGCCGGCCAAGTTCGCGACGTTGCTGAAACCCGATTCGCGCAGAAACGAGGCGACTCGTCCGCTGCGACTGCCGAGGTGGCAGAGGACGACGATGTCTTGATCTTTTGGATAGAGCTCGGCGATCCGGTCGGGGATCTGCGCCATGCGGATGTGCAGCGCGTTCTCGAAGCGCGCTTTGACGAGTTCGTCGTCCTCGCGCACGTCGACCACCAAAACGTCCTCACCGGAATCGAGCAAATACTTGAGTTCGCCGGGCGTGATTTCTTCGTTCATTCCTTGCGTGCTCCGATGAGCCCGGTGAGAGGGCTGGAAGCGTTGGCGTAACGTCGCTTTTCCATTCTGCCGGCAAGAAAAGCGAGGCGTCCGCACTCGACGCCCAAGCGCATCGCGCGCGCCATTGCGACCGGATCTTTGGCGGCTGCGATACCGGTGTTCATCAGGACCGCGTCGACGCCCAGTTCCATCGCGAGCGCCGCGTCGGAAGCGGTTCCGACGCCCGCGTCGACGATGACCGGCACGCCCGAGCGCTCTTTGATGATCGCGATCGAATGCGGATTGCAAATGCCGAGACCACTCCCGATCGGCGCTGCAAGCGGCATGACCGCGGCGCAGCCGGCCTCTTCGAGTTTGCGGCACGCCGCGGGGTCGTCGACGATGTAGGGGAGAACGGTGAAGCCGTCGGCGGCAAGTTCGCGCGCCGCGGCGATCGTCTCGGCCGTGTCGGGATAGAGCGTGTCAAGATCGCCGATGACCTCGAGCTTGATCAAGTCGGTGCCCAGCAGTTCGCGCGCCAGCCGGGCGGTGAGGACGGCGTCACGCGCGGTCGTACAACCAGCGGTGTTGGGCAAGATCGTGTAGCGAGAACGATCGATGTAGTCGAGCATCGTTTTGCCCGACGGGTCGTCGAGGCTGATGCGCCGGATCGCGACCGTTACCACCTCGGCGCCGCTCGCTTCATGCGCTTGCTGCATCATCTCGAGCGACGGGTACTTTCCGGTGCCGACGATCAAGCGCGAGCGAAACTCGTACTTGCCGACGCGGAGCAGACTATCCACCGGCGACCGCACGGATGATCTCGACCTCGTCACCGTCGCCCAACTCGTGCCGCTCGACGTCTGCCCGGCTCACGACCCGAGCGTTGACCGCGACGGCGATCGAGTCCGTAGTCGCGATACCGAGGTCGCGCAGAAGCGTCCCCAGGGTGGTGCGAGCAGCTAGCTTGCGCGACTCGCCATTGATCGTTGCATTCACCGTTTAGACAGGGTTCGCGCCCGCGGCAAGCGCCTCTTGTTGAAGGCGCCGGGGCGAAAGCCCCACGACGTCGCGCGCCGGCGGCTTGCCTTCGATCGCGTCGGCCGCGGCGAGCGCGGTCGCCGGGGTTAGAAGGATGCCGTTCCGGAAATGGCCGGAAGCTACGAAGTACCCGTCCAGTCTGGTCGCGCCGATGAAAGGCTTCCCATCGGGTGAACCCGGACGCAGACCCGCCCAGCTCTCACTGACCGTCAGGTCGCCGAGCGGTGGAAGCGCCGCGAGCGCGGCGTCGAGCAACCGCTGCTGGCCTCGCGCCGTCACCCGGACGTCGAAGCCGGCTTCCTCGACGGTAGCGCCGACGAGTAATCGCCCGTCATCCCGTGGCACAACGTACGCGCCCGCTACCCAGAGTACTCGCCGGACGAGCCCGCGCGGCGCTGCCAGCGCCAACATTTGGCCCTTGACCGGACGGACCGGGATGCGCGCCGCATCCGGCACGCCGGCAAGTTCGCCGGCCCAGGCGCCGGCTGCGTTGAGGACGGCGCTCGCCGGGCGGAAGCCGGCCGGCGTGCGCACGCCCAGGACCCGTCGAGCATCGGCCTCGATCGAGACCCGATGTGCGCCCTTATCGATCGGTACGCGCAGCGCAGTGCAGGCCGCCTCGAGCGCGCGCCCGAGCCGGCGATTGTCGACTTGCCCCTGACCTTCGATGAGCGCAGCGCCTTCGCACGACGCGAGGGACGGCTCGGCGCTGCGAACCTCGGCCGAGGTCAGCCAGCGCGCGGCAACGCCGCGGCGCTCCAACTCGACGACGCGTCGGCTCAGACGCTCGGCGTCGGCTGCCGTGAATGCGATCTCGAGCGTTCCATCGAGGCGCAACCGGGCGTCGACGGACGAGCGCAGACGCAACTCCTCGACGTAAGCGGGATACAACTCGAGCGAACGCGCGCAGAAGCTCGCGAAATCGGCGTCCGCAAGCGCCTCAGTGTACGGTGCGAGCATCCCCGCTCCAGCCCAGGAGGCAGCGCGACCGGGCGACCCCGCGTCGACGACGCGCACCTCCGCGCCACGCTTGGCGAGTTCGTACGCGATCCCGAGGCCGATCAGCCCGGCGCCGATGACGACGATCATCGCGCCATCTTCGGTTTACGCAGGCGCGTGTCCGCCGAGCGTCGACTCGACACGCACGGAGACTACGCAATGCGAGTAACCACCTTCAACGCGAACGGCATCCGGGCGGCGGCGCGCAAAGGGTTCTTCACCTGGCTGCGGGCGGAAGCGCCCGACGTCCTCTGCATCCAAGAGACCAAAGCGCAAGAGCATCAAATTCCACCGGAGGCGCTCGACCTTTCGGAATACAGCTATGCGTTCGTCGACGCGCAGAAAAAAGGTTATAGCGGCGTCGCGCTTTACGCCAAAGTTCCGCCCGAGAACATCCAGCGCGGCCTCGACATGCCTGACATGGACGCCGAAGGACGATTCGTTCGCTTCGACTGGGGCCGTTTGAGCATTGCCTCGGTCTACGTGCCTTCAGGGACGAGCGGTGAGCTGCGCCAGCGCGTCAAGAACGGTTTTCTCGAACGGTTTCTGGCCCGGCTCGCCGCGCTGCGAAAGGACGGCCGCAGTTACATCCTTTGCGGTGACTTCAACATCGCGCACAAAGCGATCGATACGTTCGACCCGGTGCGTAACGCGAAGGTCACCGGCTTTCTGCCGCACGAGCGAGCCTGGATGGACGACGTCGTAAAGCTCGGCTGGGTCGACGCTTTTCGGGAAGTCGATTCCGCACCCAAACGCTACACGTGGTGGCCGGGTTGGCCGGGCGCCTACGAAAGCAATCGAGGTTGGCGGATCGATTACCAGTTGATCACGCCGGATTTGAGCGCGTCCGTGCGCGCCGCTTCGATCTATCGCGACGAACGCTTTTCGGATCATGCCCCGCTGACGATCGACTACGATCTCGCGCTCGACGCTTACATTCCGGTGTAAACCGGTCCCTCGCCGCCTTGCGGCGGGACCCAGGTGATGATCTGATACGGGTCCATGATGTCGCACGTCTTGCAGTGGACGCAGTTGCTGAAGTTAATCTGAAGCCTACCGTCGTACTGCGCGTCGCCGTTCGCGCCGCTCCGCTCGAAGAGCGGCTCGTAGACTTTGGCGGGACAGAAATACTGGCACGGGATTCCCGTACTCGACCGTGCAGCGCTGCGCGCAGATGTTCGTGTCCGCAACGTGCAAGTGCGGGACCTGATCCTCGTCGTGCATCGTTCCGCTGTTGAAAACGTCGGTCAGCTTGTCGAAGGTGAGGACGTTGTCGATCTTCGTGCGCGAATCGACCGCTTTGGGCGCGCGCTCGCTCAGCTTTTTCATTTGCGCGTAACCGGCCTCACCCCGCAGCCGATCGACGAACCCGAACGCCCGGCCGCCCGCGTACATCGAGAGTCCCGCGTTGAGCATTCCGGCGAAGAGCCCGTTCTTGAATCCCTGGTGGAAGTTGCGCGCAACGCGCAGCTCCGCGTACGCCCACGACTTCTTGAACGCGTCCTCGAAGCTCGCCAGCGTCGCGGCGTCGTTTTTGCCTGCCGCGAGCGCGTCCATCGCGGTTTCCGCTGCCAGCATGCCGGATTTGATGGCGAGGTGGATTCCCTTGAGCCGCATGCCGTTGAGGAAGCCGCCGGAATCGCCGGTCAAGAGCAGTCCGTCCGCATACGGGCGCGGCATCGCGTAGAGCCCGCCTTCGGGAATCGCTTTCGCTCCGTAGCGCAGCAGCTTTGCGCCCTCGAGCATCTTCGCGATCGCCGGATGTTGCTTGTAGCGCTGGAAGCGATCGTGGGGATCGGTCGTCGGATCTTCGTAGTCGAGTCCGGTTACGAGCCCGATATCGAGCACGTCGCCGGCCATGCCGTAGATGAAGCCGCCGCCAAAGGTTTCGTTCGGCAGCGGAAAGCCGAACGTGTGGATCACGCTGCCCGGTTTGACGCTGCCCGGCGCGCACTTCCAAAGTTCTTTGATGCCGACCGCGTAGACTTGCGGATCGCGGCTCCGCGCCGAGCTGCAGTTTTTCGATCGCCTGCTTGGCGAGCGTTCCGCGCGGACCTTCGGCGATGATGACGACTTTCGCGAGCAGGTCCGGCCCGGGTTCGTAGTTTGCCTTCGGTTGACCGTGGTGATCGAGGCCTTTGTCGCCGACGCGCACGCCGGTGACGCGGTCGCCGTCCCAGAGCAGTTCCTGTCCGGGAAACGAAGGGAACACGTCGGCGCCCAGCTCCTCGGCGACGCCGCCCATCCATTTCGTTAACTTTTGCAAGCTGGCCACGAACTTGCCGTGGTTCTTCATCATCGGCGGCATCAGCGCGGCAGGCACGGCCATCTTGCCGCTTTCGGTCATGTACCACATCGCGTCGCTCGAAACGGGCGCCTCGAGCGGCGCCTTCTCGCGCCAGCCGGGCAGCAGTTCGTCGAGCCCTTTGGGATCGAGGACGGCGCCGGAGATTCCGTGATTGCCGATGTCTCCGGCTTTCTCGATCAGCATGACCGAGAGATCGTCCTTCCCGCGTTCTTTCGCAAGCTGACGCAGGCGAATGGCGGCGGCGAGTCCGGCGGGGCCGCCTCCCACGATCAGGACGTCGACTTCGAGTTGATCGCGTTCAGGCATAGCCTTCTGTGATTCACGAAACCGGGCAAATGTCTTGGCGCCCCCCGGCGAATGGAGAGACATGCGCCTGAAGCTTGCCTACGGCCGGACGGGCCTCGACGTCGACGTTCCGGACGGCGCGCTGGTCGTCGAGCCGGCCGACCCGCCGGCGCTGCCCGACGAACTGGCGGCGTTCCGCAGCGCGGTCCGCGATCCCATCCATGCGCCAGCCCTGCGCGAACTCGTCGCCTCGACCGACCGGGTCGTCATCGTCACCTCGGACGTCACGCGCGCGACCCCGAACGAACGGTTAATTCCGTGGCTGCTCGACGAAATCGGCCACGTTCCGCTCGACACAAATCACCGTCATCATCGGCACCGGTTCGCATCGCGCCACGACGCCGGAGGAGCTCGTGCAGATGTTCGGCGCGGAGACGCTGGCGCGCGTGCGCGTGGTCGATCACGACGCGCACGATCCGCAGCAGGTCGCGCACGTCGGCACGACCTCGCGGGGAGCGCGCGCTTTTTTGAACAAGGAATACCTCGCCGCGGACAAGCGCATCGTCGTGGGCTTCATCGAGCCGCACTTTTACGCCGGATTCTCCGGTGGAGCGAAGGGCGTTATGCCGGGCGTCGCGGGCATCGAAACGGTGACGTTCTTTCACAACGCGCAGATGGTCGGCGATCCCGGCTCGACATGGATCAATCTCGAAGCCAATCCGATTGCGGCGATGGCGCGCGAAGTCACCGCGATGGCTCCGCCTGACTTTCTCGTGAACGTCACGCTCGACAGGCACAAGCGGATCACCGCCTTCTTCTGCGGCGACTACCTGGCCGCGCACGCGATCGGATGCGCTTTCTGCCGCTCGACGGCTGCACGCGCCGTAGCATCCCGATTCGACGTCGTCTTGACGACCAACGGCGGCTATCCGCTCGATCAGAACCTGTATCAGTGCGGCAAAGGTTTGACCGCCGCGGCTCAGATCGTCAAGAACGGCGGAACGATCGTGATGTGCGCCGAGTTGAGCGACGGACTGCCCGAACACGGAAACTTCAAAGACATCCTGCGCTCGCGCTCGTCGCCGCGCGAGGTGCTCGACATGATCGAAGCGCCGGGCTACAGCCTCTACGATCAGTGGGCCGCGCAGAGCCAAGCACTCGTGCAGCTAAGCGCCGAGGTCGAGCTCTACTCGTCGCTGCCCGATAAGACAATTCGCGGCGCACTCTTGCGTCCGATCCACGACCCGAGCGCAGCGGTGCGAGCAGCACTCGAACGCGCGGGCCGCGGCGCAATCCTGGCCGTGCTGCCCGAAGGTCCGTACGTCGTTCCGTACGTCGCAGCGGCGACGGCGCTAGCTTAATTATTCTGCTCGAAGGCTGAATCCGCGCACAGTCGAGTCGAACGATGGTGCCCTGCAGGGCATTGCGGATGGTTGCGATACTTAACGTCTCTCGGAACAATCTCGAGTTCTCTATCGAAAGGGACGATTTTATGATACATCGCCCGGTATTCTGTGCGTTCTTTGCAGCGATTTTGGCAGCCGGCACTTTGCTCGCGTCGCCGGCAGCCGCCAACACCTCGGCTTTCTCGGCGATTCCCGGAAGCGCGAGGCCCGTCGCCGGAGTCAGTCTCGGCGATTTTAGAAGCGCACGAATGACGGTCGAGGTCGTCCTGATACCGCGAAATCAGCCGCAAATGGACGCACTGCTTACGCGAGTCTCGAACCCGAACGGTTCGGCCTACCAGCAATGGCTCCCGAAGGGACGCTTCAACGCCCTTTTCGCTCCGAGCAGCGCCGAAAGCGCGGCCGTGGCAAGCTACTTGCGCGCGAACGGGTTGACCGTGCAACAGTCGTCATCGCCGTTCTTGCTTCGCGCCGTCGGATCGAGCAGCGCCGTGGCGAACGCGTTCCGAACCAGCCTGCGCACCTACCGCAGCCGAAGCGGGATCACCTATTTCTCTAACGTTTCGGCCGTGCAGCTTCCGGCGGCCTTGGCACCGGGAATCTTGGGCGTCATCGGCCTTTCCAGCACCGTGCGCATGCAGCCGCAGATCAAACATTCGATGTCGGCCCGGCAGCGTGGATCACCGGCCGTAGTCAGCTGCGAAGCACCTTATCCGACCGTCGCGCAGCTGTTCGGATATTACGTGAACGGGATCAACTTTCCGTTCGGATACGGCGGCGGACCCGGCTGCAACGGCCTCTCGCCCTCGCAGATCAACTCCATGTACGGCGCGCCAAATCTCGGTGCGCGGGCGCAGGGCGCCGGCGCCAACCTCGCAGTGTTCGAGCTTGCGGGCTACCAGCATTCGGACATCGTCGCGTGGACGACCCAGTTCTACGGCGCGGGCTACACGCCGCCGCTCGTCGACATCAACGTCGACGGCGGCCCTTTGGACCCGGTGTGCCCGAGTGGTGACACCTGCGCCAGCGGCTACAGCGGAGATGCTGAGGTCGACGCCGACATCCAGATGCAGCTGGCAGTCTCGCCGGCCGCTCAGCACATCCTCGTCTACAATGCTCCGAACGACGATACGGGTCAGACCTCGCTCGATGAGCTCGTCCAAATTGCGAGCGACGATACTGCTGACGTGGTCAGCTCGAGCTGGTCGGTGTGCGAGAACGACGCCGGTGCCGCGTACGCCGAGGCCGAGAATACGACCTTCGAACAGATGGCTCTGCAGGGGCAGAGCATGTTCGGCGCCGAGGGTGACACCGGTGCCTTCTCGTGCATCAGAAGCGACGGTTCGACCGGCCTAGCCGTTCTCGACCCGCCGGCGCAACCGTGGGTGACGAGCGTGGGCGGTACGTCCTTCGAAACCTTCAACCCCGACACCATTGCAAACCCGTCCTATCCGGCGGGCATCGAGTCGGTTTGGAACACCGGCGACCTTTGTAACCAGAGCGCGAACGAAGACGGCTTTCCCGGCACCGCCTGGTGCGGCGCGACGGGCGCGGGCGGGGGCGGCAACAGCCAGTTCTGGGGTGCTCCCCTTTACCAACACACTCCGGGCATAGCCAACGCGTACACGACCTACGGCAACGGCACCACGCAATGCGTGCTCGCCGCCAACGGAACGCAGTGCCGCTCGGTCCCTGACGTTTCGGCGAATGCTGATGAGTACACGCCGTACGCCGAGTACTGCACCGCTAACGCCGGCACTCCGGGCAGCGACTGCGGCTTCACTGCCAACCAAACCCCGCCCGGCTGGTTCGGGGACGGTGGCACGAGCCTTTCGTCACCGATCTGGTCGGCAATCATCGCCGACCGCGATAGCTTCAACGGCCATCGCACCGGCAACGCCAACAACCTCCTCTACATCCTCTTTCACCTCAATGCGCACGCGTACTTCCACGACATCACCGGTGTCGCTCAATCCACCAACAACAACGGTTTCTTCCCGACGACGCCGGGATACGATCTCGCAACCGGCCTCGGAACGCCGAAGATGAGGAACATCATCACCGGCGAGATGTACTAGCACACGAAACCAAATCCAGCGTCTGCAGAAAGGGTTTATTGCGTGAGAAAGACTGTTTCTTCACTCTTCGTTCTGGCGGCGACCATCAGCTTGTTGGGTGCGGGCACGCCGCAATTGCCGCCCGGCGTAACTTCGCAGCAAATGAAATTTTATTTGACGCCGCTCAAGGATCATCCGTCGGTGATGCCTGCCGACACTCAAGCCTTTCTTGGTTGCATCCCGACGATGGGCTACCATTACGCGAAGCCGCAGAATTGGCCGCTTGGTCCGATCTACGGCTATTACAACGGAAAGGCGACTTTCACCGAGATTATGGTCGCCAAAAAGCTCTTTGAGCAAGGCCAGAGTTGGAACGACCAACTGAAGCCGCTACCCGGCTACAAGATCGACCACGTCGACCTCTGGTACGAGCCGCACGGACACCCGGGCTACGAAGCCCCGCACTACGACATTCACGCATGGTACATTCCACGCAGCCAATATATGTATTTCTGCGACAACAAGTCGGGAGAAAAACCAGCCTGGTTGTAGGCCGGATCGTCTGCTGCATGGTCTCGAAAGGCTAAAGGCGTCCCAGTTGTTCGATCGCGCTCGTGGCCGCGATGCGGTGCATTGCGATCCGGTCGATCCACGGTAGCTTCCGCGGAGATTCGAAGGTCATGGCGCGCTTCGCGGAGTTGCGCAAGAGAAAGAGATTGTAAGGAAGACCTCCGAGGAAGGTCGCTTCGGCTTGGGCGTCGGTGACGACGCGGCCGTGTTCGAGGCGCGCGGAACTCGGATGATCGGACGGCGGATAGACGACGTCGAACGAGGCGTGCAGATCTTGAATCGGAAAGGCGGCGTCTTCAACCGAGCGAATGACGAACGCGCCGAGCGGCGCCTTCCCGTCGACGAGCGGCTCGTACGCATAGAAACCCTCCGCCTCGTAGTCTTCATGCAGATCGAGCGAGAGCGCGAACTTGCGGTCGCGGTTCGCCGTGACGATCGCGCGCGCTTCGGGGGTCGCGCCCCCGCGCGAGAAGCTCCGGTTGACGTCGAAACCGTCCTCGTTCTCGCGCGTGGCCAAACGGTAACCGCTGGGATTCGTGCAGGGCCAGATGCGATACGCGTAGGCGGGATCCAGAAGCCCACACGAGACGAGCGAAAACAGCGCCCAAGGGGCGGCCGGTTCGTCGCCGTGCACGCCCGAAGCCAGAGCGATCGTCGCGCGAGCCGTCTCGATCCCGCCCTCCGGCACGCTCTCGGCGATCAACAGGGTGCGTGTCGAACCGACCGTCGCGACTTCGCGAACGGTCAGGCCGGGGCGACGCAGCCGCAGCCCCTTCCACGCCGCGACCAGCTCCTCATACGGGGGCGTTTTCACACGAGCGTCGCGTCGAGAATTTCGATCGGATGCGCCGCCGGTAAACTCAGGCCTCGCTTGGCGAGAATCGATTGAATCTGCAACGTGCAGCCCGGGTTCGCGCTCGCGAACAGGTCCGCGCCGAGCGCGAGCAGGTTGTCGACTTTGCGTTCGCCGATTTCTTGCGCGCTTTCGGGTTGCACTAGGTTGTAGATGCCGGCGCTGCCGCAGCACTGGTCGCCGTCCGGGATCTCGAGCAACTGCAAACCGGGAATCGAGCGCAGCAACTCGCGCGGTTGCGCGCGAATCCGCTGCGCGTGCGCCAGGTGACACGCATCGTGATAGGCGACCTTGATCGGCGCGAAGCGGCGTTCGGCAACCGGCTCGACGCTCGCTAGGAACTCGTTCACGTCTTTCACCTTGGCGGCAAAGCGTTCGGCAGGCGCGGCCAACAGCGGATCGCCGGCGAAAAGCTCGCCGTACTGCTTGAGCGTCGAACCGCATCCCGCGGCATTGATCAGAATCGCGTCGACCTCGCTCTCGGCAGCGAAATCTTCGATCAGCGTGGCCGCAAAAGCGCGAGCTTCGAGGTCGCGTCCGGCATGCAGCGAGAGGGCCCCGCAACAACCTTGTGGCCGTGGGATCACGACCTCGAATCCTTCGGCGGACAGGACCCGGACCGTCGCGGCGTTGACGTTGGGGAAAAAGACGCGTTGAACGCAACCTGCGATCAAGGCGACGCGCCCGCGCTTCGCGCCGCGCGCAGGCGTGAAGACCGGCAGCGTGGCGCGCAACCGCGAGACGGTCAAGGCCGGAGCGAGCTCGGCCAACTGTCGCAAGCGCGGCGGTAAGATCGAGAAGAGTCCGAGCCGATTCGCCAAAGCCCGCAAACCGAGTTTCTCGAAGGCATAGAGCGCCGGCGCCAAGACGCGCAGGCGTTCGGGATACGGGAACAGCGCAAAGATCACTTCGCGGAAGGCCGCGTCGTCGGTCGGGCGCTCGTACTCTTGCTCGATTTGCGCGCGCGCGCTCTCGATCAAGAGATCGTAGCGCACGCCGGAGGGGCAAGCGGTGACGCATCCCATGCACCCTAGACACGCGTCGAGGTGGCCGACGACGGTCTCATCGAGCTCGAGCGTTCCGGCGTGAATGCCCGCGATCAAGTCGATGCGGCCCCGCGGCGAGTCGGGCTCGTCGTGCCACGACCGGTACGTGGGACAGGCCGGCAGACAGAATCCGCAATGGACGCAGTCCGCCAGTAGATCGTCTAGGCTCCGCTGCTCCACCGCCACTCTAGAGGCCTCCGAGAAAGCGGCCGGGGTTCAAGCGACGCTCCGGATCGAAACGTTCTTTGAGACGCTTCATCAAGAAAAACGAATCGGGGAGCGTCCCAAAACGGTCGAGCGGACCGGCGAACGTTTGCTCCGGCATCTCGAGAACGACCAGATTCCCGCCGCATGCTTCAAGGGAAGCGCGCGCGTCGAGCACGGCGCGCACGAAGCGGCCTTCTTCGCGCGGCTCACCGGAAACGAACCCCGCGCCGAGCGTCGGATAGAGGACCACCCGCGCTGCGTCGAGCGCGCTCTCGAGCGGTGCGAGCGCTTCGTCGGTAACGCGATCGACCTCCCACGGTGGCGCCGAGAAGCGCATGCGCAGGCTGCCGTGACGGCGTACGCGCTCGTGTACGCGTGGGACCGCATCTCCGGGCGCTTCGTCGATGGAATACGTGCGCGCGTCGGCGAGAGCCGCCAAGGCGCTGCTCTGCTCGTCGACCCCGGCGCTGAAACCTTCGAACAGCACGCAGACTTCGAACGCGCGTCCGGTGTGGAACGCAAGCACCGCACTCGGTTCGAGTTGACGCGCGACGATCGCCGCGCAGAACTCGCGCAGTGCGAGCGCTGAGGGAACGACGACGCGCAACCAGCGCGACGCTTCCGGAAGCGGGTGCAGCCGGAAGGTTGCGGTCGCGATCATACCGAGCGAGCCGAGCGCGCCGACCATCAGCTTGGGAAGGTCGAAGCCGGCGACGTTCTTGACGACCTTGCCGCCGCCGCGTACGCGCTTTCCGTCGGCACGGATGACGGAGATGCCGACGATCAGATCGCGCAGCGTTCCGAAGCGCGCGCGCAGCGGACCGAAGGCGTTCGTCGCGAGCAGTCCGCCCAGCGTCGCGCGTTCGGGGAGCGGCGCATCGAGTGCGAGCCGTTGGCCTTGCGGCGCGAGCGTACTTTGGAGCTGCGCGAGCGTCACTCCGGCCTCGACGGTGACGATCAGATCGGCGGGCGTGTAGTCGACGATGGCGTTCAACCGATCGGTGCGCACGAGCGTGTCGATCCGCTCGGGTGGATTCCCGTAACCGAGCTCGGTGCCGCCGCCGGCAAAGGCAAGCACGCGGCGATCGCTCGCGGCCGCTTGCATGACGCGCTCCGCTTCCGCGATGCTGCCGGGCCTCACCGTATTCTGCGCCCCTTCGGTCAACCGCGACCCGCTCGATCCGATTCTTCGGCCGCGTGTGGAACGTAGGTACCCGGGCGGTCGCCGCACAGGCGCGGCGTCGGGAAAACTTTGTTCGGATTGAACGAACGCTCCGGGTCGAACGCGCAGCGAATGGCGTTCATCGCGTCGAGGTCGTCATCGTCGAACAGTTCGCCGAGGTAGGCTGCTTTGTCCGCACCGACGCCGTGTTCGCCCGTGATCGAGCCGCCATGTCTGATGCAGATCCGCAAGATCTCTCCCGCGACAACCTCGGCGCGATGTTCCTCGCCGGGAACGCGCGCATCGTAGAGAACGAGCGGATGCAAGTTACCGTCGCCGGCGTGGAACACGTTGGCGATCCGGAAACCCTCGCGCGCGCTCAGCTCGGCGATCTCACGCAACACGCGCCCGATATCCGAGCGCGGGATAACGCCGTCTTGAACGTAGTAGTTCGGACTGATGCGCCCCATCGCGGCGAAGGCGCCCTTGCGGCCTTTCCACATCAGCGCCCGCTCGGCGTCGTCGCGCGGCGCGCGTACTTCGAGCGCGCCACTGCGCCGCGCGATGTCGCTCGCAAGGTGAGCCGTGTGCTCCGCCTCGGCCCGCGGACCGTCGACGTCCAGCAAGAGTGCCGCGCCGGCGTCGAGCGGCCAGTCGACGCCGGTCGCCTTCACGATCGCTTCGATCGCCAGCTGATCCATCATCTCGACGGCGGCAGGAACGATGCCGCGCGCGACAATCGCCGAAACGCAGGCTCCCGCTTCGTCGGTGGAGGGAAACGTCGCGAAAAGCGTGCGCGTCGCTTCGGGGGCGCGCAAGATGCGCACGACGGCCTCGGTCACGATGCCCAGCATCCCTTCGCTGCCGACCAAGACGGACATCAGGTCGTAGCCGAGCGGATCGGTGTCGGCCGAGCCGAGCTCGACCAGGCGGCCGTCGGCCAGAACGACGGTTGCCGCCACAACGTGGTTGACGGTAAAGCCGTACTTGAGACAGTGCGCGCCGCCGGAGTTCTCGGCGATATTTCCGCCGATCGAGCAAACGCTCTGCGAACTCGGGTCGGGCGCATAGTAGTAGCCGTACGGCGCGATCGCCTTGGTGATGTCGAGGTTGATCACGCCGGGTTGCACCCGCATGCGCATGTTCTCGAAATCGACCTCCAGGATGCTCGTCATGCGGGCGAGCCCGATGACGATTCCGTCGGCCGAGGGCAACGCGCCGCCGGAGAGGCCGGTCCCCGCTCCGCGCGGTACGACCGGTAAGCCGTACTCGTGCGCGATCTTGGCGCAAGCCGACACCTCGGCCGTCGTGGCGGGCAAGACGACGGCCAGCGGACGCACCCGCATGCCGGTCAGCCCGTCGCACTCGTAGGTCCGCAACTCCGCGGGCGCCGTCAGGCAGTACTTCTTCCCTACGGCGGCCGCGAGTTCGTCGAGCGCGGTCGCGCGTTCCACCGTCTGCAAGGTCCGGTTCAGCTTCGGGGCGAGGCCGGATTTTACTGTCCGGAAAAGGCACCGGCCGGCCGGCGCCCCGAGGCGAAAGTACTTGGCGCTTTGGCAAAATGGGATAGAGCGTTTGCGCCCGGCACGCTACGATTGCCCTCCGGCGGTGCTATGCGCTAGCCGAGGCCGACCCTCGTGGCCGGCCATTTCGCTTCGCATCGTTTCACTCGACTTAGGAGACATTCATTGGCTACATCCAAGCAACCAAACATCGTCGCGATAATGGCCGACGACATCGGCTGGTTTAATCTCGGGTGCTACCATCAGGGCATGATGGCGAGCCGCACGCCGAATCTCGATAAATTGGCGGCCGAAGGAATACGCTTCACCGACTACTACGCCGAGGCGAGTTGCACCGCCGGCCGCGCCAACTTCATTACCGGCCAATTGCCGATCAGAACCGGTCTAACAACCGTCGGTCAGGCGGGGGCAAAAGTTGGAATGCCGGATGAAGCGCCGACGATCGCGACGGTCCTCCGGTCGATGGGGTACGCCACCGGCCAATTCGGAAAAAATCACTTGGGCGATCTCAACCAGTATCTGCCTACGGTTCACGGCTTCGACGAATTTTTCGGCTATCTGTATCACCTCGATGCGATGGAGGATCCCTCGCATCCGAACTATCCACAGAACCTGAAAGACAAGATCGGTCCTCGCAATATGATCCACAGCTGGGCTAGCGACACGGACGACGCAACGGTCGATCCGCGCTGGGGAAAAGTCGGCAAACAGAAGATCAAGGACGAGGGGACACTTTACCCCGATCGGATGGAGACCGTTGACGACGAAATCCTGGCGCATGCGCTAAAGTTCATCGATGGCGCAAAGGCCGCCGGTAAGCCGTTTTTCTGTTGGCTCAATCCGACGCGCATGCACGTCGTCACGCATCTTTCCCCTAAGTATGAGAAGCTGCGCACGTCCGAGAATGGCTGGTCAATTTCGGAAGCCGGCATGGCGCAACTCGACGACATCGTCGGCGCCGTCATGAAGAAACTCAAAGACGACGGCCTCGACGACAACACCCTCGTCGTGTTTACGACGGACAACGGAACGGAGAATTTTACCTGGCCGGACGGTGGCCAGACGCCGTTCGCCGGCGGCAAGGGAACGGTGCTCGAGGGCGGCTTCCGTTCGCCCTGCGTCGCACGCTGGCCGGGCAAGATCCCAGCCGGCAAGGTCGAGAACGGCATCTTCTCGGGACTGGATTGGTTCCCGACCTTTGTCGCCGCGGCGGGCGACCCGAACATCGTCGCCGAGCTTCAGAAAGGCATGAAGCTCGGCGATCGCACGTACAAGGTCCACCTCGACGGCTACGATCAAATGAACGTCATCACCGGTAAGGGTCCCTCGAATCGGCACGAGATCTTCTACTTCGCCGAGGGTACCCTTGGCGCGGTCCGCGTCAACGACTACAAGTACCGCTTCATCGATCAGCCCGGAGGCTGGCTGGGCGGCACCGTCAAGGTCGACTGGCCGATCCTCTGCAATCTCCGGCTCGATCCTTTCGAAAGAACGGGCTTGACCGGATCGCTCGCTTTCTACAACTGGTTTGCGTACGAGTTCTGGCGATTCGTACTCGTGCAAGAGGTCGTCGCCCAGGGAGCACAGACGTTCATCGAGTTCCCGCCGATGCAGAAGGGTGCGTCCTTTAACATGGAGGCGGTCAAAGCTCAGATCGAAAAAGCGATCGCTTCCCACGCCGGAAGTTAATACCGCGTAAGTACCGAAAAATGCGCCGTCGCGTTGAACGCCAACGCGGCGGCGCATTCCGGTTGGAGGGGAGGAAACCGCGACGAATTTCAACAGCGTGCACGATGTAGCACACTACCTCAGCGGCGTGGAGGTAGCTCTCCGGCTGTGCGTCGGTACGATCTTGGGTCTCGCGATCGGTTTCGAGCGTCAACTCCGGCATCGGGCTGCGGGGCTGCAAACGAGCTCGCTCGTGACCGTTGGTGCCACGCTGTATGCGACCATCGCGCCGTCGTTCGGCGCGCAGAGCAACGTTCAAATCATTGCAAACATTGTGACGGGTGTCGGTTTTCTCGCCGGCGGGGTCATCCTCAAGGACGGCATGAGCGTCAGCGGACTCAATACCGCCGCGACGCTTTGGTCGGGCGCGGCCATCGGGGCTCTGGCGGGAATCGGTCTCTTTAACGAAGCGGCTCTCGGAGCCGCGGTTATCATCGCGCTCAATTTCTTCATGGGACCGCTCGCCGACTTCATCGACAAGCGCGGGCAAAGGATGCATCCCGATCCTTCGCACGAAGTGCCCGAGCACGAGACGCAGTAAGGTGGTCGAACGTTGAGCGCACCGCCGCGACGCCGCGATTGGGGCGAAAGCGCGATACTCCTCCTGGGGGTCGTGCTCTTCACCGGTCTACAGAACCGCTACACCCTCGGGCCGCCGGAGACCAAATGGGTGCTCGGCCTGTTTGCCGTCGGCGTCTTCTTGCTCTCGCTCGTGTCGACCATAGCCGGGCAACGCAAACAGAAGCGGCGCGTCATGGCCGTAGCCGCATTCATCCTAGCCGCCGGCACCATCCTTTCCTTGATCAAAGTCGTTTATCTCGTCATCTATCAAGCGAAGACGATCGATGGCATCCGGCTCCTCGAAACGTCCCTCGTAATCTGGGTATCGAACGTCAGTGTTTTTGCGATCGTCTATCACTTGATGGGCGAAGGGGATTTTGCGTTTCCCCACTCGGATCAACAGCCGGCGAACCAGGGGCTGAACTTCCTCGACTACGTCTTCCTTTCGTTTACGACGGCGACGGCGTTCAGCCCGACCGACACCGCGCCGCTCTCCACGCGCGCCCGAATGTGCATGATGGTCCAGTCGACGGTCTCGCTCGTGGTTATCGCGATCGCCGCTGCTCGTGCCATCAACATCCTGCCGCAATAGCGCCCGGCTGTCGACCCTTAGTCGGCGGTCCAGTCGAGCATCGATTCCCATTCGCTCGGAGCGAAGGCCGCCTTCGACTTGATGGCCTCGACGTAGCGCCGCTTCCCGGCACGGTTGCCTTTCCCGATCATGACCGCGCCGGCGAGGCGATTCTGCCAGAAAAAGAGCGCCCGGAAGTGCTTTTTCTCGCGATCGATTTTGCGCACCATGTCGAGGTCGTCGCGATATTCGGGTGAGATGCCGAACTGCGTGATCGTTTGATCGGTGAAGATTTTCGACGAATATTCGGGCACGTCGTGGTAGCGCTCGTCGCCGCCGGCCATGTTGATCGCCGCCACCTTGCCGTGCGCTCCCGCGTTGTTCCAGGTGCCGAGACGGTAGTTCATCTCGGCGACGGGATCGTAGAACTCGGCGGCATCGCCACCCGCAAAGATGCCCTTGACGTTCGTCTCGAGCCGGTCGTCGCAGACGATGCCGGTCTTCGTCTCGATCCCGGTTCCGTCCAGGATCTCCATGTTGATCGTCAGGCCGAGGCCGAAGCCGACGCAGTCGGCCGGGATCTCGAGCCCGCTGGCCGTTACGACCTTGGTGACGGCGCCGTTGGAACGAACCAGCTCGCGCACTTCCTCGCCGTAATGGACGTGTACGCCATCCTGACGCGCCGCATCGTCGATCATCTCGCCCGCGATCTCGTCGAGCATCCGGCGCAGAAAGCGCGGACCGCGCAGCACCCAATGCGTCTCGACGCCACGTGAGGCGAAGGCTTCGGCCAACTCATACGCGATGAACGAGCCGCCCACCGCCACGGCCGATTTGGCGCTCTCGAGCTGCTGCGAGATTGCCTTCGTGTCGTCCATATACTGGAAGTTGAAAACGTTCTGCGCGCCGCCGGCGCCCGGCACGGTGCTGGGATTCGGCCGGCCCCCCGTCGCTACGAGGAGGGCGTCGAACGGATAGCCGGTCTCACCCACGTACGCCACTTTGCCCGCGGCGTCGATCCGGTCGACCCGGGTCCGCAGATGAAGCTCGATTGCGTGTTTCTCATGCCAGGCCGCATCGCGCATGATGACCTTCTGCTCCGTGACCTGCTTGCGCAGGAGCGGCGGCAGCGCGATCCGGTTGTAGAGTGGGTAAGCCTCATCCGTGAAAAGTGTGATGGTGCAGGCGGGGTCCAGCTTCCTCAGTTGCTCCGCGGCCGTGGTGCCGGCGAACCCGTTGCCCACGATGACGTACTTGCGTTCGCTCACAGTCCTCAACGACTCCCGAAAGTCCGGTCCGGCCGGTGGGGAAGGGACCCGGGTTCATGGAAAAAACGGCTGGCGATGGAAGTACGCCTCGTCCAGCTCCTAGGGTCATTCATCACGACGTCGAGCGCGTACACTTTGGCGCGTCTCGAATTCGCGATGCGCCATCCTGAAACGTCTGCGCCGCCGCTCATCCGGCGTTTATCGGATGCTTCCGAGGCCACCTTGCGGACGGAGTGGGAAGAAATCGAACGGCAGGTCGATTCGGCACGCCGGTACGTGCGGGAGCAAGACGACTCACGCGGGAAGCGAGCCGTATACGACCCGTCCTTTGGTTGGCTGCAGCGAACGACCCGTGAGCTCGAGCAATATGCGCGGGCTGTGCGCTGGGTGCTGACGGTCAACGACGGACGGCCGGGAGAGATCTCATGAGTTCCGATTTCAACGCAGCCGTCGAACAGCTGCTCGCGCAGGGTCGCGATTTCCAGAAACAGATGGCCGATGCGATGAACCGCACGGCCGAAGACATCAAGCCGCAGGTTCACGAAGCCGTTCGCCAAGCCCAAGAACTGCAGGCAACGCTGGGCAAGCACGCGGCCGAAACGGGAACGATCGCATCCGCGCAGGCGCAGACGGCGTTCGGCCACTTGAACGAGTTCGTCTCCATCGGCGCCAACGCGGCACGCGAGTCGGCCGAGCAGGCGCGGACGACGGCGGCGAAGATGGCCGACCAGGCGCGCCGCATGGTCGAAGCGGCTACGGCAGCAGCCGCCGCGGAAGCCAAGAAGCCGAAGTAAGCGCGCGCCCCGCTCGCGCGTTCAGCGCGAGAGCGACTCGGAGACCGGCGCTGACTCGACCGGCTCGGGCATGGGTATTTCCGGGCTGAGTTTGGCAAAGCGGTCGAGCGCACGCGGCCAATCTTCGAGGAGTGCGCGGGCACGCGGCGAGCCGGTCGCCTCGGCGTAGCGCAGCAGCAGCCCGTGAAGCTGGGCCACATCGGGGTCTTCGGGACGGCAGGCGGCGAGGTGACAGGTCGTCGGCCCGAGCGAAAGGTCGGGCGCGGCCGGATCGAAACGCTCCTCGCCCGTCGCGATGAAGACGACGCCACCGCTCATGCCGCTCGCGAAATTCTTGCCCGCCGAACCGAGCAATGCGACGAATCCGGCGGTCATGTACTCGCAGCAATGATCGCCGGCGCCTTCAGCCACGAGTTCGGCGCCGCTATTGCGCACGCCGAAGCGCTCGCCCGCGATCCCGCGCACGAATCCTTCGCCGCCGCGCGCGCCGTAGAAACACGCGTTGCCGGCGATCGGTTCGACGCGTTCGCCAAAGCCGCGCACGACGATGCGACCACCTTCCATGCTCTTGCCGACGTAATCGTTCGCGTCGCCGTCGAGGTCCAGTGAAATGCCGTGCGTCAAAAACGCGCCAAAGCTCTGACCGGCCGAGCCGCGATAGCGCACCGCGACCTCTTCCTCCCGTTTGCCTTCGCTGCGCCGCCCCACGATCTCGTGAGCGATGCGCGCGCCGACGGCCCGGTCTGCCGGACGAATCGGAAGCGCCGGCGCACCGCGCGACGGCTTCGCGACCCACGGCCGGGGAACTAAGTCGTCGAGATGCGTCGGTTCGAGCGCCGGACGCCGCGGCGTCTCGGCGCGCTCGGGCAGGCGCAAGATCGCGCTGAGGTCGACGTCGTGCAGGCGCGGATCCTCAAGCGCGCGCCGGCGCAAAAGATCCGACCGCCCGAGCAACTCATCGAGCGAGCGTGCCCCGAGAGCGGCCATGCGGCGTCGCACGTCGCGCGCGACGAATTCGAGGAAAGCGATGGCCTCCTCGACGGTTCCCGCGAACTTGGCGCGCAGCGCCGGATCCTGGCTCGCGATGCCGACCGGGCAGGTGTTCTTATGGCATTGCCGGGCATAGATGCAACCGAGCGCGACGAGCAACGCGGTGCCGAAACCGCACGCGTCCGCACCGAGCAACGTCGCGATGATCACGTCGCGCCCGCTCTTGAACCCACCGTCGACGCGGAGCTTGACGCGCGCGCGCAATCCGTTGGCGAGCAGCGCGTGATGCGTTTCGACCAAGCCGATTTCCCATGGCAGCCCGGCGTGCTTGATCGACGAGAGCGGCGACGCGCCCGTTCCGCCGTCGTGACCGCTGATGTGAATGACGTCGGCGTCGGCTTTGGCGACGCCGCTCGCGACGTAGCCGATTCCGGATTGTGCGACCAACTTGACGGCGATGCGCGCCTGCGGCGCGGCGCGGCGCAGATCGTAGATCAGTTCGGCCAAGTCTTCGATCGAATAGATGTCGTGGTGCGGGGGCGGTGAGATCAGCGATTGACCTTCCGAAGCGCCGCGCAGCTCCGCGATCTCGGCGGTGACCTTAAAACCGGGAATCTGACCGCCTTCGCCGGGCTTCGAGCCTTGCGCCATTTTGATTTCGACTTCGTCGGCGCTGGCGAGATAGGTCGCACCCACGCCGAAGCGGCCGGAAGCGACTTGCTTGATGCGGCTGCGCCCGTTGTCGAGTCCGCGACCGTAGCGCGAGGGGTGTTCGCCGCCTTCGCCGGAGTTGCTGCGCGCACCGATCTTGTTGGTGGCGCGCGCGATCACCGAATGCACTTCGGAGGCGAGCGCACCGTGCGACATCGCGGCGGTCACGAACCGGTCGGTAATCGATGCGACCGGTTCGACTTCCTCAAGCGGTACGGGATCGCGCAGAGGCATCGCTTGCAAGAGATCGCGTAAGGTGACCGGCGCGCGCTGCTCCATCGCGTCGGATAGCTTTTCGAACGCTTCGTAGTCGCCGCGCATCGCGCTGGCGCGTAGCGTCTTGATGACGTTCGGGTCGAACGCGTGGCGCACACCCTCGCGCCGGTACCGAAACAGGCCGCGGTCGGGCAGCGGTTTTTGCGAGTCGCGCGATTCGGCGAACCAAACGCGCACGTCGTCCTCGATTTCGGCGAAGCCCACCGCCGGGACGTGCGCGGCCATGCCGGGGAAGCAGAGCTCGACGACTTCGTTGCGCAACCCGATCGACTCGAAGGTCTGCGCGCCCACGTACGAGCGCAGCGTGCAAATCCCGAGCTTCGCGAGAACTTTCAGCAAACCGGCACGCAAGCCGGTGACGTACGCCGTTCCGCTGCCGGAGCGAACGGCGGCACGCAAACTAAGCCAGGGCGTCACGACGTTCGCACCGGCGCCGAGCAAGGCGGCGACGGCGTGCGCGTCGCGCGCGTAGCCGTCGGCTACGGCGATCGAAGCCTGCATGCGCAGGCCGCGTTGCACGAGGCGTTGGTGTACGGCTCCCGCGGCGAGCAGACAGGGTACCATCGGCGCGTCGCGCCGATCGTCCAAAACCAGGAGCGAGGTGCCTTCTCGAACCGCTTTCTCCGCCTGATCGCAGAGGCCGAGCAAACGCGCCTGGAGCGAGAGCTCGCCGAGTTCGAGCGCGAGGACTTGCTGCCGGAGCCGTGCGTCGAAGCGGAGCGCGTCGAAATCGAGTTCGGAGATGATCGCGCTTTCGAGTTTGACCACCGAGTACGCGCCGGGAACGTCCCCGTTGATGTCGCCCGAGCCGGCCCAGGCGCGCATGTCGAAGACGAGCGCCTCGCGCAGCGGATCGATCGGCGGATTCGTTACCTGTGCGAAGCGCTGGCGCAAGTAATCCGCGACCGGTGCGCGCCGTTCGAAGAACGCGGGCGTCGCATCGTCGCCCATCGAGAGGGTCGGTTCCGCCGCCGCGGCCAGCACGCCGACGACGTCCTTGAGCTCCTCGCGCGTCGCGCCGAAGCGGTGCAGATGCGCGTCGATGTCTTCATCGGGGCCGGCCTCGACCCGGTCGTGCAGCGGAAAGCTCCAAGTCTCGACGACCTCGCGGAAGTCGGCGCGCGCGCGGCGTTCGCTTCGGAACTGCTCCGTTTCAACGACCTCGCCCGACGCGAAGCGTACGATCAGTCTCCCGCCGGGGCCGAGCCGGCCGCGGCGCACGATCGGATCGCCGCCGAAGTCGACGATGCCGGCTTCCGAGGCGACCAGGACTTTGTTTGCGGCGGTGCGGCACCAGCGCAGCGGACGGAGCCCGGCGCGGTCGAGTGCAGCGCCGATCGTATCGCCGTCGGCGAAGACGATGGCGGCCGGTCCGTCCCAGGGTTCGACGGTCGGCACGTGAGCGTCGTAGTACGCGCGCAGGCGCTCGTCGCTGCGCTCGATCGCCGGTGCCAGCAGGAGGTCGATCGCTTCGTCGACGCGGTAACCGGCGCCGACCATCGCGTCGACCGATGTGTTGAAGTCGTAGGAGTCGCTCGCCCCTTTGAGCGTCTTGATGCCGCGCGCCTCGAGCCACGCGCGGTTTCCCGTGATCGTGTTGATCTCGCCGTTGTGTGCGATGTGGCGGAACGGCTGAACGAGCCGCCACGACGGCGAGGTGTTCGTCGAAAAGCGCTGGTGGAAAAGCGCGAAGCGCGAGGCGAACAGCTCGTCGCGCAGGTCGTCGAAGTAAGCACCGAGTTCGTCAGACGAAAGCAGCGCCTTGTAAACGACCGAGGTGGCGGAGCACGACAGCAGCGAGGCGCTCGGGCCGAACTCGCGCAGCGCCTTCTCGATGGTGCGGGCGGCGGCACGCATGCGCTCGCGCACGTTGCCCGGCCCCATATCGACGATCAGCTGCTCGAACGACGGACGCATCGCGAGCGCCTGCACGCCCAGAATTTCGTCGTGCACGGGTGGGCTGCGCCAGCGCAGCGGGGTGACGTCGACGGCATGGACGCGCGCCTCGATGGCTGCCCGCGCGGAGGCTGCGGCGTCGGGTTCGCGCGGCATGAACAGGCAGATCGCCGCGAGATGCCGCGAAGCGGTGTGCAAGCTGACCTTCGACAGTTCGCGGGCGAGCAAGGTGCGCGGCGTCTCGCACAGGATCCCGGCGCCGTCGCCGGTGCGACCATCGGCGGCGCGCGCACCTCGATGCATCATCGAACCCGCCGCCTCGAGCGCCAGCTGAACGGTACCGTGCGAAGCCGGACCGCCGAGGTCGGCCAGAAAGCCGACACCACACGCGTCGTGTTCCTCAGGGAGAGGCCACATTGAGCTTAAATTCTAAGGCGAATCCGTCCGCGCGTCATTCGCCATTCGTTGCACGCTCTTGGACATTCGTTGAACGACGCGCGCAACTCTTATCCGTTTGACGCACGCCGGGAAACGAGCGCCGCCTCAAACTTCCGGGCGCGGAGATTTCCTTTTGGCGGCGGCCCCGCCGTTTGGAGTCAATCGACGCCTTCTCGTTCAGCTGCAAGGTTCAACAAGCGTCGCACCTCGTCGTCGCCGACTTGTTCGAAATCGTCGTACGAAGCGCCGACGCCGTAAAAAGGCTCCGGTACCTCGCAGCAGACAACCTCGTCCGCCTCACGCTCGACCGCATCGAACGCTTCCCGCGAGGCCGTCGGGAAAGCGGCCACGAGACGGGCAGGCTTCTTGATGCGGACCGCCGCGAGGGCCACCAGCATCGTCGAGCCGGTCGCAAGACCGTCGTCGACCACGATCGCTGTTCGCCCGCCGACGTCGTATTGGACGCGCTCGTCGCGATAGAGCCGCTCGCGGCGATCCAGTTCGGCGAGTTCGCGCCGCGCGACCTCGACGAGTTCGTCGCGCGAAACGTGCAGCGCCCGGATAACTTCCTCGTTCAGAATGGAAACGCCGCCGCTCGCGACGGCGCCCATCGCGAGTTCGGCGTGCCGTGGCACACCCAGTTTCCGCACCGTGAACACGTCGAGCGGGGCACCAAGCTCGAGCGCGATCTCGTAGCCGACCGGAACGCCGCCGCGCGGAAGCGCGAGCACTACGGCTCGCTCCACCGGCACGGCACGCTCGCGCAAACGCTGCGCGAGGCGGCGGCCGGCGTCGCGCCGGTCCCGGAACGGACTGTCCCGAGCGAGAAACTCCATGCCCTTCATCATCCGGCGAAGCATCTCTAAGCGCAAGACGCCTTGCAGGCCGCGGCCGGCGCCCTAGCCCGACAGGCCTAGTGCGACCATCATCTTGTAGCCCACTTCCAGCGCGCGTTCGTCGATATCGAAGCGGGCGTTGTGGTGCGGGAAGGCCGTCGACTCACCGCCGCGGGCACCGACGACAAAGTAGGCGCCGGGCCGCTGCTCTTGCATGAACGACATGTCCTCCGCCCACATGATGATGTCGTGTTCCACGACGTTCTCCGCCCCGAGCACCTCGCGCCCGACTTCGCGCACTAAATCGTTGACGGTCGCGTCATTGACCGTCGGGGGATACGACCAGTGGTAGCGCAGGTCGTATTCGACGCGCATCGCATCGCTGAGGCCTTTGAGAATCCGCTCGAGACGCACCGGCATGGCAGCCCGAACTTCGGGATCGAGACAGCGCACGGTGCCCATCATGGTTGCTTCGTCGGGGATGACGTTGAAGGTCGTGCCCGCTTGGAACTTACCGACGGTAAACACAGCCGGGTGCATAGGCGCGACTTCGCGACTGACGATCGTTTGAAGCATCGTCACGAAATACGCGCCGGCCACGACCGGATCGACCCCCATGTGCGGCATCGCTCCGTGGCCGCCTTGGCCTTTGATCGTCAAAAAATACTCGTCGGCCGATGCGAAGAAGGCGCCGTCGCGCACGCCGATCTTCCCCACGTCGAGGCCGCTATACAAATGAAGCGCAAAGGTACGGTCGACGTGGGGATTCTCGAGCGCTCCGTCCTCGATCATGAAGCGATTGCCGGCGCTGCCCTCTTCGCCGGGCTGAAAACAGAAGACGAGCGTACCGGGAACCTCCGCCCTGCGCTCGCAGAGCGTCCGTGCCGCAGCTAAGAGGATCGCGACGTGGCCGTCGTGCCCGCACGCGTGCATGACGCCGGGCCGTTCGGATACGTAACTCGACTCGACGAGTTCAGCAATCGGCAGCGCGTCCATGTCGGCGCGCAACAGCGTCACCGGTCCGGGTTTTCCGCCTTGCAGGGTGCCGAGGACTCCCGTTTTGCCGACACCGGTGCGCAGCGCGTCGAGCGGCAGCTTCCGCAGCTCGTCGGCTACAAAGGCGGCGGTCTCGTGCTCCACCATCGAAAGTTCCGGTTTGCGGTGCAGTTCCCGCCGAACGCGGATCAACTCGCCGGTCGGAACTTTTTCGGGTGCGATCATGGAACTCGACTTCAACGGTCGGCCCGACCCACCCCCGCCAGGATCACCTCGCCGGGAATTGCGGAAACTGATAGTTGGCGTACGTCGCGAGACCCCGGGCGCTGAGCGTGAACAGCACGAGGTGCGCCGTGGCGCCGGCTTCTCCGCTTTGAACCAGCCAGTATGGGCCGGCCTCGCCGTACTCGACCGTAAGCAGAAACGGGACCGCAATGATGCCCGCGTGCTCGACCTCGTGCGCGACGATCCGGCGTACGTCGAAACTCGCCACGTCGATCCAGACTTCGCGAACCGGATAGCGCTCGGCTTCGCGACGCGGCTCGAAAAGCAAATGGTATGCCGGGTGCCCGCGGACGGATTCGACTCCGTCGAGGCTGACCTCATACGGATACCGGCTCACCGCGCGCGCGATCGCCAGCGTTTGCAGCGGCACCTGCGAAGCGTCTTCCGCGCTCCCGCCTCGGACGCGCGGAACGAGGCCGAAGGTTTCGTCGGGAAAGAGCCGTTGGCGCTCGGCGTTCACGCCCAGCGGTTCGCTGCCCGTGGCGGAGGTCACTCGCGCCGCGTAGCTCCGCGAAGCCGCGTCGTATTGAACGTGCATCGCTCGTGTGAATTCATCGTTTTTTCGAGTCCCGCGAAAGTTCACGTCGTACGCGATCGCCGCCGGCGTCGGGCGCGCGTTCCAGACTTCCAGCGCGTGCTGCAGTATCTCCATCGGCGGCGGCGCTTCGTCAGCCCGTGCAGCCGGGATTCCCACGAGCAGCGCACAGCCGAGCGCGACCGGCAACCGAAGGATTCGCTTCACCCGGCGACATTTTCGGAGACTAAAGTCGAATCCCTAACCCCGGCCGGAAGGCCGCTTTTCGCATCTCGAAAGGAAATAAGGAGCGCGGGCCGCGAGTATTCCAGGTTTCCCTCATGAGGAGGTCCGATGGCCAAGGTGGTCCCTTCGCCGCAGCTCGAGCGGCACGGTCTCAGCGACGACCGGTTACGGGCGATGCTGCGGCTCATGCACATGCAACGTACGCTCGACAACCGCGGCTTCCAGCTCAACCGTCAAGGGAAGATCCCGTTCGCGACGGGGAGCGAGGGGCACGAAGGCATCCACGCCGGCGCGGCCGAGGCGTTCGTTCGCGGCAAGGACATCCTCGTGCCGTACTACCGCGACGTCGGGCTGGTGATAGGCGTCGGGCTCGACCCGCTCGACGTCTTGCTCTCGCTTTTCGCGCGCGCGGCGGACCGTTCGGGCGGGCGGCAGTTCCCCAACCACTTCACGAACCACTCGATCGGGATCATGTCGATCAGTTCGATCATCGCCGCGCACTGCACGCACGCCGTCGGCGCTGCGTACGCGATGAAGTATCGCAAGGAAGAAGGCCGCGCGGTCCTCTGCACCTTCGGCGACGGCTCGACCAGCGAGGGCGAATGGCACGAGTCGATCAACTTCGCTGCGGTCCAAAAACTGCCGATCGTCTTCCTCTGCGAGAACAACGAGTGGGCCATCTCGACGCCGCGCCAACACCAGATGGCGATCGAGGCGATCGTGCAAAAAGCCGTCGGCTACGGTCTGCCCGGACACAAGGTCGACGGCTCGGACCCGATCGCCGTCTACGCCGTCGTCAAGGCCGCCCTCGATCGGGCGCGTACCGGCGGCGGACCGACCCTCGTCGAAGCGACCTGTTATCGCTTCCTCTCGCACACGACGGACGACGACGATAGAACCTATCGCACGCGCGAAGAGATCGAGCGCCATCGCGGACAAGACCCGGTGCCGCGCTTCGAGCGTCTCTTGTTGGACGCCGGGGTCATCGACGAGGCTGCGCTGGCCGACCTCAAACGCGACGTCTTGCGCGAGGTCAACGAGTTGACCGACCGCGCCGAGGCGATGCCCTATCCATCGGCCGCCGATCTGTACACTCACGTTTACGAAGGACCTTACGAGCCATGGCAATAGCCTCCGAGGCGACCACGACGATGAACAACGTTGAGGCGGTGCGCCACACGTTGCATCAAGCGTTGAGCGCAGATCCCAACGTCGTCATCCTGGGCGAGGACGTCGGCGCGCGCGGCAACGTCTTTTTGATTACGAAGGGCTTCATCGAGGAGTTCGGCGCCGAACGCATCATCGACACACCGCTGGCCGAGGCGTCGATCGTAGGCGTGGCGGTCGGAATGGCGATGGAGGGCTTGCGTCCGATCGCGGAGATTCAATTCGCCGACTTCATTTATCCCGCGTTCAATCAGATCGTTGGCGAGGCGGCGAAAACGCGCTACCGCTCCGCCGGCGACTACACCTGTCCCATGGTGATTCGGACGCCGTACGGCGGAGGCGTTCGCGGCGCGCTCTCGCATTCGGTTTCGATCGAAGCGCTGTTCTATCACGTCCCTGGGTTGAAGATCGTGGCGCCCTCGTTCCCGGCCGACATCAAAGGTTTGTTGACTGCGTCGATCGAGGATCCCGATCCGGTGCTCTTCCTCGAGCACAAGAAAACGTACCGGCTCGTCAAGGGACCCGTTCCGAACGGTCATTTCTCGATTCCGATCGGAAAGGCCGACGTGAAGCGGGAGGGGACGCAACTCAGCGTCGTCTCGTACGGACTCTACGTTCACCAAGCGCTCGAGGCGGCCGAATCGCTCGCCGCCGACGGACTTTCCATCGAGGTTATCGACCTGCGCTCGATTCGTCCGATGGATCGCACCGCAATCCTTGCCAGCGTCAAGAAGACGCGCAAGCTCTTGATCGTTCACGAAGACAACAAGTTCGGCGGGATCGGAGCCGAGATCAGCGCGATGGTCGTCGAGGACGCGTTCTTCGATCTCGATGCACCGATCAGGCGTCTCGCCGGGCCCGACGTTCCGGCCATGGGCTACGCGCAACCGCTCGAAACAGAATTTATGGTCTCGACCTCTCGCATGGCCGAGGTCATGCGCGAAGTGATTGCGTTCTGATGGCGACCACGATTACGATGCCGCAACTGGGCGAAACCGTCACCGAGGGAACGGTCGCGCAGTGGCTCAAGAAAGTCGGCGACAGCGTCGAGAAGTACGAATCGTTCGTCGAAGTCTCGACCGACAAAGTCAACGCCGAGGTTCCCTCACCCGTCAGCGGCGTGATTCGCGAGCTCATCGTGAAGGAAGGCGAAACGGTTCCCACCGGTGCGGCCATCGCGATCATCGACGAAGTCGGTGCCGCGGCCGGCGCGCCCGAAGCAGTGCCTGCGCCGGCCGCAGCGGTGCCTCCGCCGTTTCAGCCGCCTCCACGACCTTCTCAGCCCGCTCTCGACGCACGCGAGGTTGTGTTGCGACGCGAGGCGGAGCGTCCCGCGAACGGTGCATCGCGCGGCGGAAACGGGCAGGTCAACGCACCGGATATTCTTCGCCGCGTTTCACCGGCGGTCAGGCGACTAGCGCGCGAACATCAGATCGATCTGAGCGCGGTGCGCGGAACCGGAACGAGCGGCCGGATTACCGCCAACGACGTTCTCGCCGCTGCCGGTCGCGAAGGGCCGGCCGCCGTCGCGGCGGCGACGATCGTGCTCGAACCGCCGCCGCGAAGTCAAGGCAGCCCGGCGAAGCCGACGTATGCAACCGCGGCTCCCGGCGACTTGATCCCGCTCACGCAAGCGCGCAAGATCATCGCGCAGCGCATGCTCGAATCCAAACGCACGGCGCCGCACGCTTGGACGATGGTCGAGGTCGACGTGACCAAGCTCTGGGCTTTGCGCTCGGCGGAAAAAGAGCGGTTCCAGCGTGAAAAAGGCTACGCGCTGACCCTCTTGCCGTTCTTCGCGTACGCCGTCGTGCAATCGCTGCGAGCGTTTCCGCTCATGAACGCGCGCTTCACCGACGACGGCATCGCGGTGAACAAGGACGTCAATATCGGGCTCGCCGTGGCCCTCGAAAGCAACTTGATCGTGCCGGTGATTCGTAACGCCGACGAGTACTCGATCGGCGGCTTGGCGGTCGCGGCCGGCAAGCTGATCGAGAAAGCCCGCGCAGGCAAACTCGGTGCCGACGATTTGAGCGGCGGCACGTTCACCGTCAACAATACCGGAGCGAACGGTTCGATCATGTCGGCGCCGATCATCAACGGCGGACAGGCCGCGATCGTCACGATGGAAGCGGTGGTCAAACGGCCGGTCGTCACGGCCGACGACGCAATCGCGGTGCGCTCGATGATGAACGTCTGCCTGTCGCTCGATCACCGGGTCGTCGACGGCGCGATCGCGAGCGGCTTCCTCGTCGACCTCAAGAAGCGCTTGGAGGCGATGGCTCGCGGCGCAACGGTGCTCTGACGCAGGTTCGAAAACTGTTCCGCTTCGAGGCGGCGCACGTGCTTCCGCATCATCCCGGAAAGTGCAGCCGGCTGCACGGACACTCGTACCGTCTCGAAGTCGCCATCGAAGGCCCGCTGCAGGGCGACGGACCGGCGCGAGGCATGGTCGTCGATTTCGATGAGATTTCAAGCGTGGTGCGACCGGCCGTCGTCGACCGCCTCGATCACTCTTCGCTCAACGACGTCCTCCCCAATCCGACCGCCGAACACATCGCGCTCTGGATCTGGGCAGAGCTGGCCCCACTCCTCAAAGGGCTGACGGAGATCGTCGTGTGGGAAACGCCGACCGCTTGCGCGGTGGTGCGCGAGGGAGATGCTCGGAGTCGCTGAGCTCTTCTACAGTCTGCAAGGCGAGGGGATGTGGACCGGAACGCCCGCCGTTTTCGTGCGCCTGGCGGGCTGCAATCTCAACTGCCGTTTTTGCGACACGGACTACGCGCTGCGTTCCTTCGCGACGCCCGCGCAGGTCGTCGCAGAGGTCCGAAAACTCGGCGGCGACTGCCCGATGGTCGTGCTGACCGGCGGCGAGCCGTTGGCGCAAACCGAGAGTTCGGAGTTGATCGCCGCGCTGCAAGCCGACGGACGGCGCGTGCACGTCGAGTCGAACGGAACGATTCCGGTCGATCTGCCCGACGACGTCTGGCTGACGGTGTCGCCGAAAGAGCGGCTGCATCCCGCGATGGCGGCTCGCGCGAACGAGGTGAAATTGATCGTTGACGGCCGGGTGCCGCACGAATGGCTCGCGTCCTTCGAGCGGCCGGTGACCGTATTTCTGCAACCCGAAGGGAACAAACCGGGCAATATCGCGTTAGCGCTCGCCGCCGCGCAAGCCGAACCCGGCCGCTACCGGCTCTCGTTGCAGACGCACAAGTTCATCGGAATTCGTTAAATTGATTCTCGTCGTGTGCGCACTTCACGCAGAGTTGCGCGGCCTCGCGCCACGTGACGACGTTGAAGTTTTCGCGTGCGGCGTCGGCCCCGTCGAAGCTGCCGCGAGCGTCGCGCGCAAGCTTGCCGGCAACGGCTATAGCGCCGTCCTCAACGCCGGCATCGCGGGCGCCTTTCCCGGCGCGGCGCGGGTCGGCGAGGCGCTCCTCGTGCGTGAGGAAGTGCTGGCCGACTTGGGCCTCGAGGGCGGCGGTGAATTCACGCTGCCGGAAGGCGCGCGCATTACGGACCGGGTTCTCGCGGATGCGGGCTTGCTCGAGCGTTGCGCCGGCCTCGGACTCCGGACGGCTCGCGGGCTTACCGTCAGTGCGGTGACGACAACGCGCGCGACCGGCGAGCGCCTCGCGCGCGCGTACGAGCCCGGCGTCGAGTCGATGGAAGGCTTCGCCGTGCTCCGGGCGAGCGAACTCGCCGGCGTTCCAGCGCTCGAAATCCGCGGAATCTCGAATTACGTCGGAGACCGGGCCGAGAGCGCGTGGGACTTTCGCGCCGGCGCGCGCGCGACCGTCAACGCTCTCGAAGCAGTCCTGGACGCGCTCGCCTAGACGCCGGAATAGAGCAGTTTGTGGACTTCGTCGAGATCGTTGACCGTATTCAGCGTCACGGCATCTTTTAGGTCAGGGTTCTTGATTCCCGAATCGGCCTGCATGCTCTTACAATCATCGTCGCCGTGGTTGTAACCGGCGATGGCGGCATTGTGCTTGGCGATCTTATCGACCGAAATCGTGCCGCCGTTTTGCGCCAAGACGAACTCCTCGAATTGCATGTACGTCGGCTTTTTGTCGCGGATGAAAGCGATCGTCTTGTCCTTGTCGAGACCCAGCGCGTTCAGCGTCATCTGGTCGAAGCCTTGACCGCACATGTGGTAGCCGTCGGCCAACATGTTGCGCGAACCGAGCGACAGTTTGAGCCAGAGGCGCGGTAAATGCAACGCCCCCATTGGTCCGGCAGTGCCCGAGCTGATCACAGGAACGATCTTCGTCGAGGTTGCGTTCATCGTGTTCTCCCATTTGGATCGCGTTGACGAGGGCTTTTACTTTGAGATACGGCACTGGTGCACCGTGACTTCCGCAAAACCTCTCTCGCTCGCCTACTCGCCCTGTCCGAACGACACGTACATCTTCGCCGCTTGGACGAACGGTTTGATCGATGGAGCGCCGCCCGTGAACGTGGTCCTCGACGACGTCGAAGCCCTCAACGAAGCGGCACTCAACGGGCGCCACGAGTTGACGAAGGTCAGTTACGGCGCGATCCCCTACTTGCTCGACCGCTACCGCATCTTGCGCGCGGGAGGGGCGCTGGGGCGTGGCTGCGGGCCGCTGGTCGTCGCCCGCCCGGGTTCCGATGGGAGCGCGCCACCCCTCGCCGGTTTTCGCGCGCACGTGCGCATCGCGATTCCGGGTGAAATGACGACGGCTTACCTGCTGTTACGTCTCGCGCTGCAACGTCCGATCGACGCGGTTCCCATGCGCTTCGACCGCATCGTCGAGGCAGTCGCGAACGGTGCGGTCGACGCCGGGCTCATCATTCATGAATCGCGTTTTACGTACCAGCGCGCGGGTCTCGCGCAAGTCGAAGATCTCGGTCAATGGTGGGAGCGCGAGACCGGTCACCCGATTCCGCTCGGTGCGATCCTGGCACGCCGCGACCTCGATCCCCAAGCGCTTGCGAACATCGACGACACGATCCGGCGCAGCCTCGCGTATGCAGACGCGAACGGCGCAAGCGTGGCACCCTACGTTCGCGAACACGCCTTCGAGATGGACGAACACGTGATGCGCGCGCACATCGCGCTCTACGTCAACGACTACTCGCGCGACGTCGGCGACGACGGCATCGCCGCCATCGCCGCGCTGTTCGAACTCGCAGCCGCGGCGCGGCTCATACCGGAAACGATCAAACCCGAGTTCGCCTGAGCTTGCGTCGAGCGACGGTGCTCGCTCGATTTAGAATTCGCCGTAGCCCCTCGCCATCGCGGCAGCGAAGATGGGCAAGAACGCAAACAAGACGAGCTCCGCGTACAAGAACCGTTGCACGCGCCCGACGGCCGGACCGCTCGGCGCGTCGCCGGCGCGGCGCCACTTGAGGTACTGGATCGTGGGCGGCACCGACAAAATGGCTACGAGCGCGAACGTTGCCATTTTCGCCCAGAAAAATCCGTTGTGCGAGTAATACGCCCAGCCTTTCGCGGCGAAAATCGCCCGGGAGAAACCCACGACGATAATGGCGCCGGCGAGTGCGCCATACCAGGCGTCCACGCGCGCAATCCTCGTTACGACGTCGAGGCTGATGTCTCGCCGCACCAAGACAATTTCCACCGCGAGGACTCCAAAGAGCGCGAAAATGATGAGGTGGTGGCCGATGGCAAGCCAAAGATCAAGCATGACCGAGACTTTTCACGCCTGATAGGCGCGACCTCCGGCGTTGAGCCGCTAGCCGCGCCAAGCATCGGGCGTGATATAATCTGCGGCGAAGGGAGACGGGCGGCATGATTGCCACGTTTCGGACCGACTCGAAAGTCAGCGACGAAGACATCGAGCTACTCTCGCGCCTAATTCCGCCATTCCGTTTCGAGCGGAACGGTCGCGGGGAGTTGATCGTCTCGCCCAATGGAACTGAGTCCGGCTTACATAGCGGCGAAGTTTACGGGCAGTTGTGGTCCTGGAACAAGGCGCTCGGAGCCGGCTTTGCTTTCGACTCCAACACCGGCTTCACGATGCCGGACGGCGCGATCTACTCTCCCGACGCGGCCTGGGTCGAGAAATCCCGCTACCTCGCCTTCGATCGCGCCGAACGCCGCAAGTATCTCAAACTTTGTCCCGACGTTGTTTTCGAGGTGCTTTCACCGAGCGATCGGCTCCCGAGCGTTCGCGAGAAGATCGGCGAATACATGAGAGGGGGCTCGAAACTAAGCGTCGCAATCGATCCCTTCAATTGCATCGCCGAAGTCCGCCGTTTCGACCGCGATCCGGAACTGCTGGCAAGCCCAACGCATCTCATTCTCGAGGCGCGCTACTTCGGCGCCGCGCAACGAGATTTCGTACTGGACCTCAGCTCGCTCTTTGAAGCCTGACGGGAAGCTCGAATCAAGCGTCGTAGGCTCATCAAACTCCTAGCCGCGGCACCGATCGCGGGCCGCGCGCTCCCGCTCCGTGCCGTCGCGGCTTCACTGCCGCCGGCCAACGTCTCGCTCGGCGACGACGTCTTCCTGAGCGAGACGTGGCGGGAATTGAAAGGCCGCTGCGTCGGCACCGTGACGAACCAAACCGGCGTTACGGCGCAGCTGGAATCGATCGTCGACGCGATCCGGCGCAATCCGCAAATTTGCCTGAAGGCGATATACGCGCCCGAACACGGCTTCCGCGGCGACCGGCCCGCCGGCTCCTACGTCGCGTCGTACACCGACGAACGCACGGGCCTCCCCGTCTACAGCCTTTATGGCGCCACGCGCAAGCCGACCGCGGAGATGCTCGAGGACGTCGACGTGCTTCTGTTCGACATCCAAGATGTCGGCGATCGCGCGTATACGTACATTTGGACGCTCGCGTCGGTCATGCAAGCTGCCAAGGCGGCCGGGAAAGAAGTCTGGGTGCTCGATCGACCCAATCCGATCTCGGGCGCAATCGTCGAAGGTCCAGTTCTCGAGCCGGCCTACGCGTCGTTCATCGGACTCTTTCCGATTCCGATCCGTCACGGAATGACGGTCGGTGAACTCGCGCGCCTCTTCAACGAACACTTCGGCATCGGCTGCTCGCTGCGGGTCGTTCCGATGCGCGGCTACACGCGCGCGATGTTTTGGCCGGACACGGGCCTCTACTGGGTGCAGACCTCACCCAACATTCCCGAGTGGGAGACGACGCTCGTGTATCCGGCGACTGGCTTGATCGACGGGGCCGGAATCAACAACGGCACCGGTTTCACCAAACCTTTTAAGTACGCCGGCGCGCTGGGACTCGACGGCGCGCGGCTCGCCGAGACCCTCAACGCGCGCAACGTTCCGGGCATCTTCTTCCGGCCTGCAGCCTGGACGCCGTTCTCGGGGTTTTGGAGCGGCCGAACGCTGACGGGCGTCGAGCTCGTCGTCGTCAACCGGCACACGTTCCGCGCGGTGCGCACCGCCGTCGAAATCTTGATCGCGGTTCGCAAGATCGCGCCCGGGGCGATTTCGATTCACAGCGCGACGGGTCTCGACAAGGACTGGGGGACGGATTCCTTGCGGCGCGGACTCCTCGAGGGCGACGGCGTCGAAGAAATCTTAAATCAGTGGATACCGGGTGAGCGTGCCTTCGCGACGCTGCGCGCGCCGTACTTGCTCTATCCGCAAGGGCCGGCGTAACTCCGCCGTCAAACCGGCCAAGAGCCATCTAACATGACAAGGTTCTTAGCTGCTGTAAAAAATCTCCCGCCGGCCTATTTCGGGCTGGTGATGGCCACCGGCATCGTCTCCATCGCGGCGCAGGATTTTCATCTGCCCGGCGTAGCCGTAGGGCTTTTCGTGCTGAATTTCTTTGCGTACGCGGCGCTGGTTGGGTTGACGGTGTTCCGTGCTATTCGCTACTGGCCCGAGTTCGGCGCCAATCTGACCGATCATCGGATTGGGACCGGATTCTTTACGACGGTCGCGGGGACGGGTATCGTCGGCGCTCAGTTCCGGTTGATCGCCGGCAACGTACCGGTGGCAACCGTTTTCCTGGGCATCACAATCGTGCTCTGGATTGCTTTCACGTACACGATATTCGTGGCGTTCACGGTCAAGAAGGACAAGCCGCTACTTCAAAACGGGATTACCGGGGCGTGGCTTCTGGCGGTCGTCGCCACTCAGTCCGTCGTGGTCCTTGGGGCGCTGATCGCCCGGGAGTTGCCCCAGCCTCACCGGCTGGAGCTCAACTTCCTTGCGCTCTCAATGTGGTTGTGGGGCGGGATGTTCTACATTTGGATCATCTCGCTGATTTTTTATCGGTACATCTTCTTCGATTTCGTGGCGAGCGATCTGACGCCGCCTTCTTGGATCACCATGGGCGCGATGGCGATCTCGACTCTTGCGGGTTCGCTGCTCGTGCAGAACACACCCGACGCGCCGTTTCTGGCGTCCCTTCTGCCGTTCCTCAAAGGTTTCACGGTGTTTTACTGGGCGACGGGGATGTGGTGGATCCCGATGATGGTCGCGCTCGGCATTTGGCGGTACGTCATTCAGCGCGTCCCGTTGCGTTACGATCCTTCATACTGGGGGGCGGTGTTCCCACTCGGCATGTATAGCGTGGCCACGCTGCAAATGGAGTCGGCGATCGGACTGCCGTTTCTAGCTCCCTTGCCGGTGGTAATGTTTGCCGCAGCGCTCGTAGCGTGGACTCTTGCGTTCGTCGGGCTCTTGCTCGAGTTGCGCAAGCTGTTCGCATCGAACGCAAGCTGACGGCCGGACGCTGCTCCAGGAACATCGTGAGCGGCTTGCGTAGCTTCGAGGATGGAGACAGCGCCGGCCTCGGGCCTGCACGAGCGTCTGACCGACGCGCTCGGCGCCGAAGGGGTCCGCTGCGAACCCGAAGATCTTTCGGTCTACGCGTTCGACGCGTATAGCGGCGAGCGTTTACCGGCCGCGGTCGTCTTGCCGAAAGACGCGCGGGAAGTCAGCGCGGTCGTTCGCATCGCGCGAGAGTGCGGCGAACCGATCGTGGCGCGCGGCGCGGGAACCGGTTTGTGTGGCGGCGCCGCACCGGTCGCGGGTGGAATCGTCGTTTCGTTTGCGCGCATGAACCGCATCCTAACCCTGGATCTGCGCAACCGGCGCGCTCGCGTTCAACCGGGTTTGATCAACCTCGAACTCTCGACCGCAACGCAACCCTCGGGGCTCTTTTTCGGACCGGACCCCTCGAGCCAGAAGATCTCAACGATCGGCGGCAACGTCGCGACGAACGCCGGGGGTCCGCACGCACTTTCGTACGGCTCGATGATCAATCACGTGCTCGGTGTCGAATTCGTCGACGACTCGGGAGAAATCGTGCGCGTTTCCAGCGACCAGCCCGGCTACGATCTGAGCGCGGTCCTCGTCGGCAGCGAGGGAACGCTCGGCATCATCACCGCGGTCGACCTTCGCCTGTTGCGCGTCCCGCGCGCGATTCGCGTCTGTCTCGGCTCGTTCGGTGACGTGGAGGTGGCCTCGGAAGCGGTTTCGGCAATCATCGGCGCCGGCATCGTACCGACCGCGCTCGAGATCATGGACAAGACGATCACGCAGGCAGTGGAAGCACACTATCACGCCGGCTTTCCGCTCGACGCGGGAGCGGTGCTGCTGGTCGAGATCGCGGGCGAGAGCGGCGATGTCGCCGCGAGCGAGGCGGCTATCGCTGCGATCGCGCGCGCGCACGGTGCGACGATGTGGCGTTCCGCGGCCGATGCACGCGAACGCGAAGCCCTGTGGGCGTCACGCAAAGGTGCGGCCGGCGCGATCGGACGGATTGCTCCGAACTACTACATTCAGGACGCCTGCGTTCCGCGCACGCGGCTTCCTCAAGCGTTGCGCCGCGTCGACGAGATCTGTGCCGAACACCGGCTGCTCGTCGGAAACGTCTTTCACGCCGGCGACGGCAACCTCCATCCGCTCTTGATCTTCGACCGGCGCGAGCGCCGTCAGGTCGAAGCCGTCATCGCGGCAGGGACCGACATCTTGAGCGCCTGCATCGAGCTCGGCGGGACCATCTCCGGCGAACACGGCATCGGCTACGAAAAACGCGCTGCCCTCCCGCGCGTTTTCAGCACCGACGACCTGGCGACGATGGCTCGCGTGCGCGAGGTCTTCGATCCCACCCGCTGCTTCAATCCCGACAAAATCTTCCCGAGCGGAGCGATCTGCGGCGAGGTTCGCATGCCGGAAAACGCCGTCGCCGCGGGCGCGTGGCTGTAGCCGCGCGAACCGACCCCGAGGCGTTCCGCTTGGGCGCGCGCACACCGCGCGCGGTCGCGACGCCGGCATCGGTCGAAGCGCTCGTGGAACTCTTGCGCGAGTGCGACGCGAAGGGCGAGTCGGTCGTGTTTTTCGGCGGCGGCACGTTGCAGGGCATCGGTCACGCACCTTCCCGTTACGATCTCGCGGTCAGCCTCGTGAAGCTCTCGAAAACGATCGCTTACGAGCATCGCGACCTTACGATCGCCGTGCAAGGCGGGATGCGCGTCGCGACGTTCGACGCTAAGCTCGCTGCCAAAGGCCAATTCGTTCCCCTCGACGCGCCGCTCGGATCGCGCAGCACCGTCGGAGGCGTGCTCGCGGGAGGCTGGCTCGGACCGCGCCGCGCCGCCTACGGGCGCCCGCGCGATTTCGTGATCGGCTCGACCGTCGTACTGGCCGACGGCACCGTTGCAAACGCCGGCGGCATGGTCGTCAAGAACTCGACGGGCTACGATCTCAGCCGTTTCTACGTCGGTTCGCTGGGAACGCTCGGCGCGATCGTTCGCGCAAACTTCAAGACGCTGCCGTTGCCGGCCGCACGGCGAGCTGCGATCGCCGCGTTACCCGAACGCACGCGACGGCGCGCGATCGACCACGTCGCAGCGCTCGAGTTCGAGCCGGTCGCGGCGTTGCTCGTGCGGGGTTTTCGCGCCGAGATCGCGGGACGCGATGGGCTCGACGGACGTCTCTTGCTCTTCTACGAGGGCTCCGCAGCCACGATCGACAAGGCGACCCGCGAACTCCGCTCCGCGCTCGGCGCCGCGGGAGTTCCCGAGACGACGATCGTCGACCGTGAGGCCGGCGCGACGTTCACGCGCTCGGTAAATGCCTACGTGAGTTCGCTTGGCGAGCGTGGAGCGACGTACCGCAACTTCGGCGCGCCTTCCGATCTGCCGGCTCGCTTTGAGTACCTCGCAGAGCTCGCACAGGATCACGTGCTTGGCCTCGAATCGATCGAGGATCTGCGCACCGGCGACCTGATCGCGCGCCTCAACGCCGATTCGCCGGACGAATTCACCAGGGCCGCCGTGCTCTTCGACGACGCCGTGCACGACCGGCTCGCGAATACCCAAGTCCTCGTCGCCCCGCAGAGTCTCCGCGACCGGCTCGCGATGTGGGGGAACGATCCTCCCGCGCTCCCGCAGATGCGCGCAATGAAGCAGCGCTTCGACCCGAAGGGGACGCTCGCTCCCGGCCGTTTCGTGGGCGGAATCTAAGACCGCGCACGGCGCCACGGCAAAGCCGCCGAGCGCTCGTTGCCGCTTTCGGTTCGCATTCCGGAACGATGAAAACCGGATGAAATTCGCATGCATCCGAAGCGGCCGCGGCAAATCGTAGCTCGTATGCGCTACCTTTACCGGCGCCTCACAGCCGCGGCTGCGACCGTTCTCTTGAGCGCGTGCGGCGGGAACTACTACTCCTCGCCCGGGCCGCCATGCGGCGCCCCGCAAGGAACCGTCATCGTCGCGTATCCAGCTCCGGGCAGCACGGGCGTCCCGGACAATTTTCCGGGCATCATCTTCGCATCGACGCACGCTTTGTTTAGCAGCTATCAGGCCATCGTAGTCCCGAACGGCAGCTCGATTGGAACCCCTCTCGCGCCGGTCGCGATGTTTACGCCGCCGCTCCCTACGCCGAATCAGACTCCGTCGTTCGCAAATCCGATCTACCAGATGAGCGCCGCAAACGGCTATATCTTGCCGGCCGCCACTTTGATCAACGTCTACCTCAACGATTTGAACTCGAATTGTTCTCCCCGCTTGCTGTCGTCGTTTACGTCCCAATAGGCGGGAGGACCGGGACGCCTCGCCCAAGCTCAAGGCATGCGCATTTTTGCCCGTTCTTTCCGCCTTTCGTGCTTCGCGCAGGCGTGCGCGTTAGCGCTGCCTCTCGTCGCGACGCTCCCCGCGAACGCAGCAACCACGCACGCTGGGGCGAGTCTCATCAGGGTCAACCGCTGCGACCCGCAGCATAATCCGGGTGCGCCGGGAGGTTACGCCTACGGCCCGGGTTACGTGCCGGCGTATTATCCGGGCCGCCCTTATTACTACAACCCCGGCTACTACAACCGCACCTACTATCAGCCACCGGTGAGCGCGAGCGCCGATCTCGGCATCGATTACGTCAACGTGACGCAGCATACGATGAAGACGATCGAGTTCGGGTTGATCGCAAACGGGCGGCTCGTCGCCATGGTGCGCGATGTCGGAACCTTCTCCCCTGGCGCGGAGATCAAGCATAAGTTCGGCATCAGTCCGAACGTCTTCCCGATCAGTACGGGCTTGCCGATCTGCACGCCGCTGCACATCGTGTACGAGAACGGCACGACCTGGACCAATCCGAAGCTTCCCCCGGACAACCCCGGGATGTACACGACGCATCCGAACTAGCCGGCAACGCGCATGTTCGCCGGATTCGAGCGGCGCCGCGTCAACGTCGGAGAGGTCACCATCAATTGCGTCACCGGCGGGACGGGACCGCCGGTTCTGCTCCTGCACGGTTATCCGCAATGTCTGGCGCTCTGGGCGAAGGTCGCGCCGCAACTGGCGGATCGCTTCAGCGTCGTCTGCGCCGATCTGCGCGGCTACGGCGACTCGTCGAAGCCTCGCTGCGCGCCCGACGCCGCGAACTATTCGTTTCGCGCAATGGCGGCCGATCAGGTCGCGCTCATGCGCGATCTCGGCCACGAACGCTTTCACGTCGTCGGCCACGATCGCGGGGGACGCACGGCGCACCGCATGGCGCTCGACCGGCCGGACGCCGTTCGTTCGCTCGCCGTTCTCGACATCGTGCCGACATACGCGATGTTCATGGAAACGGATCGTCGCACGGCGAGCGCCTATTGGCACTGGTTCTTCTTGTCGCTTCCGGTGCCGTTCCCCGAGCGCATGATCGGCGCGGATCCCGACTTCTTCTTCGAAACGTCGATCGCCGGTTGGGGCGCGACGCGCCTCGAAGAGTTCGATCCCGCGATGCTGGCCGAGTACCGCCGCTGCTGGAACGATCCGGACATGATTCACGGCTCTTGCTCCGACTATCGCGCCGCCGCGACGGTCGACCTCGCGCTCGATACGGCCGACCTCGAGCGCAAGGTCGAATGTGCGGCCCTGGCCTTCTGGGGCTCGAAAGGCGGCATGCACAAGCTCTTCGACATGGAAGCCGAGTGGCGCAAGAAATGCACCCGCCTGAAGGCCGCGACGCTACCCGCCGGGCACTTCTTCATCGATCAGTTGCCGGCGGAGACCGCCGCGGTTCTCGCGGAGTTCCTCGCCTCCGCCGAGTGAGCGGCGGGCGTCCGGAAACGCGCGAAGGTTCAGACGGTCAGCGCGAGTGTGACGGCGCGTTCTTCCGTAAGGCCGCGTCCCGTCGTGCTCGCTTCATCCAGTTCGGCCTGCGGCGCTTCGCGCACGGCGCCCGTGATCTTATCGTAGAGAAGTTGCTCGGTGTATTCGCGCGCCACCTCGAGTTTCTCGAGACGCGCGTCAACGAACGCGAGCAGCGTCGCCGCGAGCCGGTAGTCGCCCGGCGTGCGCAGCGCGGCGACGCCGGCCAGATGCTGAACGGAAAACGCGACGTCGATGTCGATCTGCGCGTCGTGTCGCAGACGCAGGGCCGCACGCGCGTACTCGCGAGCCTCCCCATAGTCTCCGAGCGCCAGGTAGAAGGCGGCCAGGTTGCTGAGCGACCACGCGATGAGGCGCGACTCAAGACGCCGTGCGCGCGCCGCTTTGAGCGCCTCCTGGGCCGCGGAAACCGCCGCCTCCGCATCGCCGCAACGAAACTCGGCCTCGGCTAGCGTTCCCGCCGTCACGGCCACGTTGTACTCGTCATCGGCATCGCGAAAACTCTTGAGCGCTTCCGCGAAGAGTTGGCGCGCGCCGACGACGTCGTCTCGCAGCGAACGTACTGAGGCCAGGTCGCGCAGGATTCCGCCTTCGCGTTTGAACCCGAGAGCGCGGAGCGCAGCGAGCGCCTTTTCGAGGAGCGTTTCCCCTTCGTCGAGTTCCCCGAGATAGACGAGCGACCGGCCTGCCCAGCGCTGCGCGTTGGCGATGCCGCGCGCGTCGTTCTGTTGTTCGAACAGCGCGAGGGCGCGTTCCGCCGCCTTGCGCGCGGCGCGGAACTGGTTCATCATCGAGGCCAGCGTCGCTTCGGCCAATTCGAGTTGAGCGACGATATGCGGCGGGGTTGCCTCCGTCACCGATGCGATGGCGGTGGCCGCCCAGCGGCGCGCCTCGGCAGCAGCGAAGGCGGCCCATACGCGCCGCAGCGTTGCCGCTATGCGCTGCCCCACGAGCGGGTCGCCGGAACCTCCAAACGACCAAGTCAGCGCGGCACGGACGTTTTCGAGCTCGCTCTCCGCCTCCTGGACCCACGGCCCGAGTGCTACGCTTTCGTAATCGTGATCGAGCCGCTCGCTGAGCCGGGCGTAGGTCTCGGCATGCCGCCTCGCGAGTCCTGGCGCTTCGCCGAGTTCAAACGACTTCTCGCGACCGTACTGACGTATCGATTCGAGCAAGCGGTAACGCGCGAGAGGTTCCGCGGGCTCGCTGAGCACGAACGACTTGTCCACCAGCGACGAGAGAAGATCGAGCACCTCGAATTCACTCAACTCGGGCGTCGCGCAGACGTCCATCGCCGTCTGCAACGAAAAACTTCCAGCGAAAACCGACAGGTCGCGGAACAAATGCTGCTCGTCTGCGGAAAGGAGGTCGTAGCTCCAGTCGATGAGGGCGCGCATCGTCTGCTGCCGGGGTAGTGCCGTGCGATCGCCGCCGGTTAAAACCCGGAAACGCTCGTCGAGTTGGCGGGCGAGCTGACTCGGCGAGAGGATCTTCATGCGCGCCGCCGCTAACTCGATCGCGAGTGGTATGCCGTCCAGGCGGCGGCAGATTTCGGCGACGGCCGGCGCGCTCTCGTCGCTGATGCGGAATGCATGGTTGGCAGCGCGCGCGCGATCGTCGAAAAGGGCGACGGCGCCGTACGAAAGAGCCGAGTCGGCGGCTAGCTCGCTGCTTGGCGCGGGAACGGCCAGCGAGGGCATGCGGTACACGACCTCGCCCGCGATCTTGAGCGCTTCGCGGCTCGTCGCGAGAATCTTGACCTTCGAACAAGACGCCAAAATCGCCGACGCGGTTCGCGCGGCTTCGACGATGACGTGTTCGCAGTTGTCGAAGAGCAACAGCACGTTCTTGCGCGCCAAGTGCGCTGTTAGCGTCTCGAGCATCGGCCGGTTCGCAGCTTCTTGAACGCCGAAGATCGTGCCGATCTCGTTCGGCACGAGGGCCGGGTCGGCGAGCGGCGCGAGATCGACGAACCAGACGCCGTCGGTGAACTGCTCGAGAACCTTCGCGCCGACTTGTTGCGAGCAGCGCGTCTTGCCGAGACCTCCCGTGCCGAAGAGCGTGACGAGCCGCGCGCCGTCCAACAACTTCTCGATGACGGCGACATCGTTGTCGCGGCCGATGAAGCTCGAAAGTTGCTGCGGGAGGTTCGTGTCGAAGACGCCGAGCGACCGGAGTTTCGGGAAATCGGTCGCAAGACCGTCTGCGCTCAGCTGATAGACGTGCTCGCTCTGCGCGAGATCCTTGAGCCGGTGCTCGCCCATGTCGACCAGCGTCGCGTCCTCTGGAAGGGAGGCGGCGACGAGCGCGGCCGCGGCACCCGAAACGAGAACCTGCCCACCGTGCCCGATGGCCAGGAGGCGGGCGACCCGGTTGAGCGTCGGTCCGAAATAGTCGCCGTCGCGCTCGTCGGCCGCGCCGACGTGCAGGGCCATTCGAACCCGAATGCCCTCGACCGCTGAGAAATCGGCGGCCGCAAGGGTCCGCTGGGCGTCCAGGGCCGCGGCCACCGCCTCCTCGACGAGCGCGAAGACGGCGCAAAAGGCATCGCCGATCGTCTTGAACACGTGCCCGCCGTGACGGCCGATCGCGGCCCTCATCAGGTCGTCGTGATGGCGGACCGCCTGCTGCATCGAGACCCTGTCCCGATCCCAGCGGACCGTGCTGCCCTCGATGTCGGTGAACATGAAGGCAACGGTGCCGGTCGGTAACCCGACCGCGACTGCCCTAGGACCTCCGGCTGACTCCACAGGGCGGACGTTCAGCGCCGCCGCGTTCAGTCCGGCTCTAAGGGGCTTTAGGGCTAAGGAACCATCCTCCGCAAGGGGGCAACCGAGGGGTGGTCTCAAACCCTTTGTGGCTGCCCATCCGCAATTCCGGAGGTTATTTTGTCATCTCTACGAGTACGTACGCTTTCTGTCGTGGCGCTTTTTGCGCTCGCGCTCGCCGGATGCGGCGGGAGTAACAGCCCCAGTTCGCCTCTGCAGGGAATGCCGGCGCCTGGCAACGGCCAGCAGCCCATGGGGTCGAGCATGGGCAGCATGGGAGGGAACACCGTCGCCGCCGTGCTTTCCGCCACGCCCACGACGTATTCGCTTCCGCTTTCGGGCGGCTATCACGCCACGATCTCCCTTCACTCGAACAGCGTGCCTGCCGGCACGAAGATGCTCCTGGGCGTCCAGCAGCCGCAGATGGCGACCGTCAGCAGAGTCCACGGTTTCTCGCGAACTCACAACTGCCCGACGACCCTCACGATCCCGCTCTTCAACCCGTTCGGTTTCCCGATCGTCCTCGGCGTCGACGGGTTCTCGCTGACGCTGCCGTGCAGCGTGAACGGAACGCTCTTCGGCGTGAGCTTCTATCAGGTACAGCCGGCGCCGGCGATAGCATCGTCGACGAAGGTCGGCGACATCACCGCAGTCGGAAGATCGATCACTTTCAGCTCCGACGTCGCGACGATCACGCTTCCGCCCAGAACCGAAACCGCACTCGCCATCGTTCCCGAGGGCTCGACCAGTGAGGTCGCCATTCCGCTCGCAATTTCTGGTGGCACTGCGGCGCTCACCTCGAACGCGACGGTCTTGCCGTCGCCCGGCCCGAGCCTGACGCTTACCTACAACAGCGGCGGCGGAAACGGCGCCGGCTCCGGGACGCTCTTCTCTTCGGGCTGCAATCCGGCGTTTCCGACTCCCAACGTCATCGCCTCGCCGCTGGCCGGCGTTCCGATCTTGGGCATCCCGCAGTATTACTGCGCGCTGGGCACCGTCAACTCAACCACCGTCACCTTCGGAACGAGTAACGTTACGTTTTCGCTCGCTTCACCGCTTCCCGATCGCAGCTTCATCGGGCTCGACGGGCCCGGCGGCGAATTCACCTGCGGCGACCCGTCCGGCGGGACGACGGCTTGCACGACGACAGCCTTCGCGGTGCCGACCGTTCAAAACGTCATCGTCGGCAACGTGCAAGACATGCAATCCTGTCTTCCGGTGACCGCCGAGACGAATTGCAACTCGAACGCAGGCGCGCCCGCCCCGGCGACGACCGCGGCGCCGGGGAATTCGGAGGTCGACATCCTCGTGGCCGACGACCCAACGTATAGGGCCAACACCTCGCCGACCTGCGCCACGCCGCAGATCTGCGGCGGCTTTGCGCTCAGCATGACCGGTCCGTGTTCGATCGACAATGGCTCGGACGAAAACGGCGACGTCCCGTCTGGTTACAGCGATCCCGGCGGGCCTCAGGAGAACCCGCCGGTCAGCGGTGGGTATTCGACGAGCGCGATCTTCCCGGCGCAAGGTCCGTTCACCGAGTTCGACATCCTCACGTACGGCGCGGGGACGTGCGCGATCACGGTGACTGAGACCGACGGTCCCGCCCAACCCCTGCGCTCGACAACCCTCAGTCTCCAGGTCGGCGGCGGCCCCGCCGTTCGGGTACGTTCCAACAAGCTGCACTGAGCAGCACTCGCGACGAAGTGAGCCGGCCGGGCATGACGCCCGGGCCGGCTCACGAACGTCCAGGACCATATGAAAAGTTACGCCACCCGGCGCGCCGAGTTCGCGCGCCGCATGGGCGCCGACGCCGCGGCGGTCATTCCCGCCGCGCATCATGCGACCCGCAACGCCGACACGGAATACGAATACCGTCAGAATTCTGACTTCTACTACCTGACCGGCTTCAGCGAACCCGAAGCCGTTCTGGTTTTAGCTCCGCACGCGGCGGAGCCCGTGACCCTTTTCCTGCGTGCTCGCGACCGCGCGGCCGAGATTTGGACCGGCCGCCGCCTCGGCGTCGAAGGCGCCGTCGCGGATCTGGGAATGGACGCAGCGTATCCGATAGCGGAACTCGCCGAACGGCTTCCGGCGCTCCTGACCGGCGCGACGACGCTTCATTACGGCCTAGCGCAGAACGAGCGCATGGACCGCACCGTCATGGATGCCGTCGGCGCAGCACGCTTCAGCGTGCGCCGGGGTGGCAAGGCGCCGCAAAACTTCGTCGAGCCAGGCGTCATCCTCCACGAAATGCGCCTGCGCAAGAGCGAACAAGAACTCGCCATCATGCGCCGAGCGGCCGCGGTTTCGCTCGCCGGGCACGAAGCCGGGATGCGCGCGACGCGGCCCGGGCTCGGAGAATGGGAACTCGAAGCGATCATCGAGTACCACTACCGGCTGGCGGGCGCGCAAGACGTCGCCTACCCTTCGATCGTGGCGAGCGGCGTCAACGCCACGATCCTTCACTACAATGTCAATCGCGACGTCCTGCGCGACGGCGACCTCGTTCTCGTCGACAGCGGCGCCGAGGTCGACCTCTATGCGAGCGACGTGACCCGGACCTGGCCGGTCAACGGAAAGTTCTCGAGCGAGCAGCGGGCACTCTACGACATCGTGCTCCGCGCGCAAAAAGCCGGGATCGAACACGTGCGGACGGGCAAGCCGTTTAACGCGTACCACGACGCGGCCGTCCGCGTGCTGACCGAAGGTTTGGTCGACGTCGGACTCCTCGCCGGTTCGATCGATTCGCTGATCGAAGAGAATAAGTTTTTCGAGTTCTATCCGCACCGGACCGGTCATTGGATCGGTCTCGACGTGCACGATGCGGGACGCTACAAAGCCGACGACGATTCGTACCGGCTGCTCGAACCGGGCATGGTGCTAACGGTCGAGCCGGGCCTGTACGTTCAGCCCGATCTCGACGTACCGGAGCGCTGGAAAGGCATCGGCATTCGAATCGAGGACGACGTGCTTTGCACGAGCGGCGAACCCGACGTGCTCACGGCAGCGATCCCGAAGGAGATCGAAGACATCGAGCGCATCGCCGGTGCGGACGCGCTCGCGAGCGTTCGCTGAGCGATGCGCGTCACCGTCATCGGAGCGTCCGGCTTCATCGGACGCCGCCTCTGCGCGGTCCTGCGCCAGAATAAACACGAGGTCGTCACCGCCTCGCTGCGCGATCCGGCGGCTGCGGCCGCGGCCTGCGATGGCTCCGACACCGTGGTCAATCTAGCCGGGGAGCCGGTCGCTCAGCGCTGGACTCCCGAGGCCAAGGAAAAGATCCGTTTTAGCCGAGTCGACGCGCAGCGCGCGCTCATCGAAGGGTTGGGAACGCTCGCGCAGCGTCCCAAGGCCTACGTCTCGGCTTCGGCAATCGGATACTACGGAGCGAGCGACGACGAGCTGTTCACCGAATCGAGCCCACCGGGTCACGATTTCTTGGCCGGGGTTTGCGTTGCGTGGGAGGCCGAGGCCGATCGCGCGGCTCAGTACGGGATGCGCGTCGCCAAGGTTCGCAATGGGGTCGTTTTGGGACTCGAGGGCGGAGCGCTCGCAAAGCTCTTGCCGATCTACATGATCGGCGCCGGCGGACCGGTCGCGAGCGGCCGGCAGTGGAATTCGTGGATCCATCTCGACGACTGCGTCAACATCTTCCTTCGCGCCGCCGTCACGGCCGACGGCGTGCTGAACGCGACCGCGCCGACCGCGGTGCGCAATGCGGAGTTCGCCAAAGCTCTCGGCGCCGCCGTCAAACGCCCCGCCGTGGTGCCCGTCCCCGAGTTCGCGGTCAAGTTGCTGCTGGGCGAAGGCGCGTCAATGATTACGCAGGGGCAGCGCGTGTTGCCGGAGCGAACGCTTCAGGTTGGATATCAGTTCCGCTACGACACGATCGACGCCGCCCTAGCGCAACTGTTCCACTAAACGAAGGAGATTGATGGCCAAGCTCTCGGCCGGCGACGACGCCCCCGATTTCACGCTAAAGACGGAGAAGGGCGACGTCGCGCACCTCGCGGATGCGTTGAAGAGCGGTCCGGTCGTTTTGATTTTCTATCCGATGGACAACACGCCGGGTTGCACGGCGCAGCTCTGCGCCGTGCGCGACGGAGCCTCGCAATATGCGGCCGCCGGCGTCACGGTGTGGGGTGTGAACAACGGAACGGCGCAATCGCACCAAGGCTTCATCGCAAAGCACGGCTTCAGCGCACCGCTCCTGGTTGACGAGGACTTCGAAGTCGCGAAGAGCTACGACGCGGTCCTCGGCCTCGGCCCCTTGCGCTTCATCAACCGCACCGTCGTCGGCGTCGGCCGCGACGGCGAGATCCTCTACTACAAGCGCGGCTCGCCCTCTACGGATGAGATCTTAGCCGCGGTCGGAGCCTCGCCGGCGGCGTAGTCCGCGCGCGTTACGGAGTGGCGGTGGCGAGCCGCTCGGCCGATCGTTCAGCGTCGAGGTCTTCGAGATACTTTTCGGCGTCCATCGAGGCACGGCAGCCGAGTCCAGCCGCGGTAACCGCCTGTTTGTAGCGGATGTCGTACACGTCGCCCGCGACGAAGACGCCCGGCACGCTCGTGCGCACTCCATCGGACGACACGATGTAGCCCTTGGCGTCCAGCTCGAGCTGTCCGCTAAAGATCGAAGTATTCGGGTCGTGACCGATCGCGATGAACAGCGCGTCCGCAGCCAACTCTCGCCGCTCGCCGCTCTTTAGGTCGCGCAACACGAGCGCCTGGAGGTGATGCTCGCCCTTTGCTTCCTCGACCGCGGTGCTCCAGACGAACTCGATCTTCGGATGCGCGAACGCGCGGTCGGCCATGATCTTGCTGGCGCGCAGCGCGTCGCGACGATGGACGACCGTCACGCGCGAGCCGAAGCGCGTCAGAAAAAGCGCCTCTTCCATCGCGGAGTCGCCGCCGCCGGCGACGACGATGTGCCGCTCGCGAAAGAACGCGCCGTCGCAGGTCGCGCAGGTCGAGACGCCACGCCCGCGGAGATGCTCCTCGCCCGGGATTCCGAGCCAGCGTGCGCTGGCGCCCGTCGCGACGATGACACTGTCGGCCTCGTACTCGACGTCGTCCGCGTGGATGCGGAACGGCCGGCGCGAGAAATCGACGCTCGTGACGTCGACGTTTGAAATCTGCGCTCCGAACCGTTCGGCCTGCGCGCGAAAGAGCTCCATGAGCTCGGGTCCGAGGATCCCGTTCGGAAAGCCCGGATAGTTCTCGACCTCGGTCGTGAACATCAGTTGGCCGCCGTACTGCGCGCCGGCGAAGACGAGCGGCGCAAGGTTCGCGCGCGCGGCGTAAATCGCGGCCGTCAGACCCGCCGGGCCCGAGCCGATGATGATGAGCCGTTCCATTCCGGTGGGTTCGACCGCAGGGGAATTGTCTCCGGTTGCGCCGCAAGAGGTTTCCGTGCTCGAGGACGAATTCGGCGACATACTTCGCAAGGCCAAGCGCGGCACGGGGATCGGCGACGCGCAGATTGCCGGCCAAACCGGTCTCAGTCTCCACGACTTGGACGCCTGGACTCGCGGCGACGGCGTACCCGGCGATGAGGAGGCCCGCGCGATCGCACGCGCGTTGCACCTCGACCCCGGCAAGCTCGCGGATGCGGCCGCGCAGCGCTGGGAACCGCACGTGCGCATTCCCGCCGACGTGCGCCACCATCCGCAAGATCCGCATCCCTCGAACGGCTATCTCTTCTTTCTCGAAGACGGACGCACCGCCGCGCTGATCGATCCGGCAGGCATACCGCAAAATCTCATGCGCGCCATCGGCGAAGGTCCGTACGTCTTACGCTACATTCTCATCACGCACAAACACGCCGACCACTGCGATGCGACGGGCGACGTCGCCAAAGCTTTTCCACAGGCGCAAATCGTCATGCATCGCTCAGACGTGGCCGCCATCGGAGCTTTGGCAAAGCAAGCCCTTCCGATCCGTGACGGCGAGGGGTTACCGTTCGGCGAGAACGCAGCGATTCGCATGCTGCACACGCCCGGACACACCGACGGATCGTCGTGCTTCCTCTTCCACTCGACGCTGTTCACCGGCGACACGCTCTTCGCCGGCAGCGTCGGCGGCGCGTTCGGAGATCGCAGCACCTATCGCGACATCCTCGACAGCGTGCGCACGAAGATCTTCGCACTCGACGACGCCACGGTCCTGATGCCGGGCCACGGCCCACCCTCGACGGTCGCCGAGGAAAAGGCGCATAACCCGTTCTTCTAGCAGCCGTGGTAGGTCCCACCGGTCTACCCGATAATCTGCTCAAGGGATCCACCGATTTGAGAACGGGTTAACCTAATATCAACAAGCAGGAGTAAGAAACATGTTTGCGCGACTCATGGGGCTCGATGCCATTTCACCCGATGGACTGCATCAAATGATACAAAAGCGGCAGGTGACTGTCATCGACGTCAATTCTCGTGAAAGCTGGATTAAGGCGCGCGTTCCTGGCGCATTGAATCTTGATCCTGCCGACTACAATGAGAGCGATCTACCGCCAGACAAAGAATCTGGCCTGGTGTTTTATTGCTCTAATCCCATGTGCAGAAAGGCACCCAATGCGGCTCGCCGAGCCAAGAAGATGGGCTATAGCAATGTGAAGGTAATGTCAGCGGGTATCAGTGGCTGGCTCGCCACTAAGCTGCCGACAGAAGGCGGAGAGTGAGCGCCCTTCAGTGGTCGATAAAGTCGGAAGCTTCCTTCATCGTGGGGTCGAGCCGCAAGCTCTCGTACGCGTATTTCCGTTCTTCGTGGCCACCGGGGACTATGACACGCACGACGACCTCGTGCGCGTGCACTTCCTTGACGGTGCCTTCTTCTTTCGTCCCGTCGATGTAGACGTGGTCGCCGGCCTTCAGCATCTCGCACACGTTCCTTGAACGCGCGCGCGTCGCCTGTTCGGGCCTGCCCGCGCGGAACTCGGGCGATCTCGATTAACCCGTTCTTTCCGTAAGGTTTAGGACTGGCGTTTTTGTGGCATTTTGGACTTGATGAAGCAAAAGGTAGAAGCGATCTTCGACCTGCGGGCGGCGGCCGAGGCTCACGCGCGTGCCGAGGTTGCAGTCGAACAGGCGCCCACCCCCGCAAAAAAGGACAAACTGCTCGACGCTAAGGTCGCGCTCGGGGAGGCGACGCAAGACGCGATCGAGGCTTGCGAACACTGCTCGATCCCGCACGGAAAGAACGATTCGTGTAAGGTCCTCGAGTTTCCGCAAACGCAGGACGAACCCCGAGTCTAGAGGCTCGCTTCGCCTTCGTTCTGCCCTGCGGCAGGGAGACTCATCTCGAGCCGCACCCCCGTGCCGCTTTCAAAATACGTAACGCGATCGAGGAGGCTTTTCATCAAGAAGAGACCCCAGCCGCGCAGATTGGAATTCGGACCCGGCAGGGGTTCCGCGGGTGCGTTGAAGCCTTGGCCACGATCTTTTATCTCGATGATGAGCGAGGTTCCGTCGAAGCGACAACGCACTTCGAAGAATCCGCGCAGCCGGCATCCGTGCTCGATCGCATTCGAGATTGCTTCCCCGGCTGCGAGCTCGAGATCGCCGAGCCGGTCGCCCTGAAAGCCGCACGCTTGCGCGAAGGTTGAAACCGACCGGCGCGCCGCGCCGGCGCTCTCCGGCGAAGCGCGGTAGCGCATTCGTAGTCCGGTCATTGGCGCAACGCTTACGAATGCGCGCAGCCCGGACCCTGCCTGACAAGCGTCCCTGAGGCACGAAAACGCCAAAGTGTGAAGTCGATGTGATGCGTCTAAGTCGTTACGCTCGAAGTGTCGGCGCCGTCGGTTTCGATGACTCGCACTTTACCGGGAGCCGCGTTTTTGTCCGGCGGAACGAGTTGGAATTCGATGATCTTCACGCCGGATGCCGGGATGTCGACTTTGACTTTGAAGGGCGCGCAAATGCGATCGGTGCAGAACGACGCGACCCAACCCTTCGGCAGGTCTGCGGTACTCAGCGCGATGCTCTTGCCGGCGGTACCCGCAACGACCAACCGATATTTGATCGTGTTCGGAACGCTGCCGGGCAAATCGGCGCCGGTCCACGGAGCCAACGACAGCGCCGTTTTCGCCGGGCTCGTCAAGCTCAGAGCCACGATGCCCTCTTGACCTTCCTCGAGATCCATGTCGTGACGCGAGTCCTTCGGAGGCAGCTGCGCGGCGACGGTCACGGCCGCTTCGAACTCCGCTCGCGCCCCGGCGGGATCGCCGCCTTTGACGTGAGCCCGGCCCGCGTACAGGTGCGCCGAAGCCAACAGCCGCAGCGCGTGAACGTCGCCCGGTTTCGCAGCGACCTGCGCTTCTCCGACCGAGGCGGCCTTCGCAAACGTCGCGTACGACTCGTCGAAGCGCTTCATCGACGCATAGGCGTTCCCGAGATCGATCAAAGCGCCGACGCTCGTGGGATCGAGGGCGACGATCTTCTGATCGGCATCGATCGTAAGATCGTATTGCTTGAGACGCGCGCCGGCGATAGGCAAGACCGCCGAGCGCATCGTCGTCCTTCGGATCGATTGCGACTGCGGCTTGATAGTCGTCGCGGGCCTCGACCCACTGTTCCCGTGCGCTCGCCGCATCGCCGCGCAAGCGCGCCAACAGCTCTTTATCGGCTTCGCTCGTTGCGACCGGTGCGAGCGCGGCGATCGCTCGATCGCGCAAAGCCGCCTGTTCGCTGCGCGTCTTGAGGAGGTCGCTGGGATTTCCGGAAGCGGCGTCGCTGTCGTCGAGCATGTCATCGGCTTTTGAAATTAGCGCGTCGGCCTTCTTGGCATCCGCGACGATCGCGGCAGTGTCGCCGCTGAAGGACGGCGTTCCTTGCGTCAAGCAGCGCGTCGACTTTGGCTTGCTGCGGCGAGACGATCGTGGCGTTTTGGCCTTGCGCGGCTGCGGCCGTAAAGGCGGCGAGTTGCGCTGGAGCGATGACGTCGATGTAGCGTGCACGCAGAATGCCTTGCGGATCGATCACGTACGTCGTCGGAAAGTATTGAATGTCGTAGGCCGTCTCGAATTTCTTCTCCGAGTCGATCGCGAGCGGATAAGGCACACCTTTCGCGATCGCATACGCCTGCACGATCGGCGCCTGCTCGGTCGTGTCGACGCCGAGAAACTCGACGCCCTTGGAGCGGAGCTTGGCGTAGCTCGAAATCACGTCGGGCATCTCTTGCCTGCACGGCGGACACCACGTCGCCCAGACGTTGATGACCAGCGTCTTCCCGCGGAAACTCTCGAGGGTGACGGTACGCCCGTCAATCGTGGGCAGACTGAAGTTGGGCGCGGGTTCGCCGATTTGAGGTCCCGTCAGGGCCTTCACCGGCGACTACGCCGGCCGGCGGCGCGGCGGCGGGTTGCGAGGGCGGGCCTTCGGCAGCACGGGATGGCGAGGCGCCGGCCGCAAGGGCTCCCGCGGCGAGCAGGCTGAGCATGAGACGCTTCATGCGGCACAGTTCGACCCGCCGCGCGCCCCGTTCCCCCGTGCGCTCAGGTCCGGAGCTTGTAGCCGCGCGCGGTCATCTCGAATGCGATCCCCAGCGAGAGCGCGGTCAGCAGGCTGACGACCGCCAGCGACATCCCGAGCGACACGTCGCTGTGCCCCGTGTACGAGTAGCGTAGCGCGTCGATCATGTAGAACATCGGATTGAAGTACGAGATGTGCTTCACGAGCGGAGGCAAGAACTGCGACGTCGTGAACACGCCGCCGACGAAGACGAGCGGCGTAATCACGAAGGTCGTCAGAACGGCGATGTGGTCGAATTTCTCGGCCAGCAGCCCGCAAATCAGACCGAGCGAACCAAACAACATCGCGACGAGAACGACGACTCCGAAAAAGAGCAGCCAGTTCTGCGGCAAAGTGTGCACCATCGCAAATCCGACCACGAAGATCAAGACCGCGATGATCAGCGCGCGCAGCACCGCCGCGGCGACGTAGCCGGAAACGATCTCGAGCGCGGACATCGGAGCGATGAGCATCTCTTGGATCGCGTTCAAGAAGCGGCTCTGGAAGAGCGAACTCGACGACTCGCCGTACGTTTGGTCGATCACCTGCAGCATGATGAGCCCGGGGATAAGAAACGCCGCGTACGGAACGCCGTCGACGCTCTGAACTCGGCTGCCCAGTCCCAAGCCGAATACCAGGACGTACAGAATCGTCGTGATGATCGGTGGCCAAATCACTTGGTTGATGACCTTGTACGTCCGCACGAGTTCGCGCTTGACGAGCGTTTGGAAACCGATGGGGTTCGCGAACATCAGCGCTTCACCAGTTCGAGGAAAACGTCTTGCAGGCTCGAGCGCGTGAAGTCGACGTTGACGATTTCGCAACCCAGGCGCTCGAGTTCCGCCAGTGTCGGCGCGATCGCGCCGGGAGCAAGGTCGTCGATGTGCAGCGTCTTCGTGGCGCGGTCAAAGCGCGCGCCGAGTCCGGCCAACCCTGCAGGCAGCGGATCCAGAACGCGATCGAGCGTCACGCTAAAGGTCGTCTGTCCCCGCCGCGCGAGCAGCTTCGGCGTAGAATCCATCGCGACGATCCGGCCGCTTTCAATGATAGCGACGTTGCGGCAGAGCGTCTCGGCCTCTTCGAGGTAGTGGGTCGTGAGGATGATCGTCGTGCCCGCGGCGTTCAACTCGCGCAAGAGCTCCCACAGCTCGATGCGCAGCTCGACGTCGACGCCGGCGGTCGGTTCGTCGAGGATCAAGAGTTCCGGCTGGTGGATCATCGCGCGCGCCAGCGAGAGGCGACGCTTCATGCCACCCGAGAGGTGCGTGTAGGTCTCGCGAGACTTCGAGGTTAGGCCGAACCGCTCGAGCAACTCGTCGGCCCGCCCGCGTACCGCCTGCGGCGGCAAACCGTAGTAACCGGCCTGGTAGATCAAGACGTCGCGAATCGAGAGGTAGCGGTCGAAGTTGTATTCCTGTGGCGCCAGGCCGATCAGCCGGCGCGCGACGCGCCAGTCGGTAACCGTATCGTGCCCGAAGACCGCGATGCGGCCCGAGTCGATCTTGGCGAGACCGACGATCGCATTGATCGTCGTCGTCTTACCCGCGCCGTTCGGCCCCAAGAACCCGAAGAAGTCTCCCGCCTCGACCGCAAGCGAAACGTCGTCGACCGCCCGGAACGAGCCGTAACTCTTGCACAGATGCTCGACGCGCAGCGCCGGCAGCGGCTCAGGGGATCCGTTCATCCAACTCCTTGTACCGGTGGCGCCTCAGGACTCTGATGCGATGCTCCGTCTCAGGCATGCCGCTCTTCTCGATGTCTCGCACGACTTTCTCTACGTCGAACGCGACGCGCCGGTGCTTGACCTGCCAGCCGTCCGGGCGCTGTGTAAAGATGGCGTAGCTCGCGCGCGGATCGCCGTCCTTGGGCAACCCGGCGGACGCAACGTTGACGAGCAAGCGATCCCGCCAGCGCCGAACGTACGGCAAGTGCAAGTGTCCGAACGCGATCGTTCGTTCCGCCACGCCGTCGAGCACTCGTTCCAAGAACGCTTCTTCGGCGTTCGGCCAAACGTGTTCGTCGTCGCTTTTTGGATTGGCGTGCACGACCAGTAACCCGTCCGCGTCCTCGCCGAAGTGCAGCGAGAAGGGAAGCTCGAACAAGAAGCGCGTCCACTCGGGACCGATCTGCTCGCGCTGCCAAGCGACTTCCCCGAGGTCATGGCGGCCGGCGTCGAACGCCCGAACGTCGCCGATGTAGCGGTCGGTGTTGCCGCGCACGCACTTCGCACCGGTCGACTGCAAGCGCTCGAGCACCTCACGCGGTCGCGGACCGTCCAGGCACAAGTCACCGGCCGCAACGAGCACCTCGGCCCCACCTTGCTCGGCCAGATCGGCGAGGCACGCGTCGAGGCCGCGGACGTTTCCGTGGATGTCGGAAAAGATCGCGATCCGCATTAGTGGCCCGTAACACTAGCCGCGCTTGAGAGCGAGGACCAATGCCGACGGCGTCGCACCAAGTTTGCCGAACTCCCACAGGTCGATCGCTTCGACGGCGACCTTCTTCTTGCGGAGCAACGGCAGGACCGTGCGAAAACGAATGTTGGCAAGAACGCGGCGCTTGCCGATGACCAGCACGCCCGCCCCGTAGTCCTCGCCGAGTGGAACCTCGATGCGCTCGAGCGCCGCAAAAGCCGAGGTACCGTCGACGAGTCCGGGCGAGTAGAGCACCGTCTCGCTGTCGATCGGTGAAACAACCGAACACAAGCGTCGCGCTTCCTCGGAAAACGGAACTTCGACGACGCGCAGACCGGCGGAAAGTGCGTATGCGGCCATCTGCGCGCGCCCGTGCGCGTTGCCGCGAGGAATGCGCGCGATGCCGACGTCGCTGCGCCGGAAAGCCGGGACGCCGAGATACAGGACTTCGCCGAGCAACATCGCGTCTTCACCGTCGAAGAGTCCGGGCGCCTCGATCCGTCCGACGATCGGTACGTTCAGTCGCGCGAGCTCGGGTTCGATCGCCGCAACCTCGCCTCGCCGCGCCGGATCGCTCGGTCGCATCAGAAACGCGCCCGACGGGAAGACCAGTGCCGTGTCGGCGCACAGAGCGGCGAGCGGCAAACTTTCGGGCGCATCGAGAAAAGTGGTTGCGACCCCGCACGCCGCGAGGCGCGCCAGAAGAACACCCTGCTGCGCGAGGGCCCGGCTCGCGATCGGGCTCGGCTCGCCAAGAAGTGGCAGCTCGCGTTCGATCGCCTGGGAAGTGCGCACGACAACGGCAGCCTGCAACGTCCCGACGGCGTCGCGGATGAACGGCGCCTTGAACGTCGCCTGTGCCATGCCCCCTATTTGGGCTCGAACGGCGCCGGGTCCGCCTTGGGCGAAAAGAAATCGCTGAGATCGGTCGCCAGCGCATCGCCAAGCGCAAGGGGCGGCAGCCCGAGGATCTCTTCTTCGGTCTTTAGGACGCCGGCCGTCGAGACGTGGCGCATGCCCAGAAAGTGCCGCTTTGCATAGGGCGAAACGACGATCGCATACGTGCGCTGCAGATCGACGTGATCGCGACTCGCGGCGGAGTCGGCCGCAATGATGAAGATCGCCGTCGAACTCCACTGCGGAAGATGCGTGAGATACGCCACGATCGTCCCAAGCGCGCGGTCGCCGTCGGCGACCTGCTCGGTGAGCGACGGCAAGTCTTTACCCTGCACGCCCCGGTCGCCGGGCAGCGAAATGTACGTGAATTCGGGCATTTGGCCGGCCTGCACGAGCGTGTCGAAATCGCGCGTGAACTCGGTCGCCCGCACGGTGTCGCGAACGTGCGGATTGAAACTCGCGTATTGCAAGTCCACGTGACCCGCGAGCGCCAGCGGAGCCGGAGTATCGAAGGTGAAGCGGCCGCCGAGTCCGGCGCCCGCGGCGTCGGGCGTGTAGCCCGTGACCTGAACGAAGTCGCCATAGTCGCGAAAACTGCGGTCGTGAAGCGAGAGCCCGTTGAAGATGTACCCCGAACGCGGGTAGTCTTCGGGGTCCTGACAGCTCGCGAAAGGCGCGCTATCGGAACTGTCGAGCGCGCCGCGCTCGGTGAAGAGCGATGCGATGCCCGCAGCGGCAAATTGCGTGCCTGGGCCCGAGCCCGTGGCGCCGGCGTAGAAGTTACCGGCAAGTCCGAAGGTTGCAGCCAGGGCGTGAAGGTTCGGCGTGACGGTCCGGTCGTAGGCGACGAGACCGGGATCGCCCGGGCCGTACGGAGCGCCCGTCGCGTCGGTGAGGTCGCCGAGCATCGCGTCGTAGGTCTTGCCCGATTCGACGATGACGACGACGTGCCGGATCAGTCGCGAACGCATCGTGCCCATTAGCGGAACGACTTTGTCGTGGCGAGCGGGACGAACCGCTCGCTGATACGCGAGCGCGTGCGCGGTCGACACGTGCAAATTGACGTTGCCGAGATCGATGCGCTCCAGCGTCGACCAGAGCGCGCTGCCGTCGGCCGCGACTTCGAGGACGTTCCCGCGCGGGTCCAGAGCGGTCGGACGTTCGCCCATGAAGCCACGATCCTGGCCGATTCCCTTTGCGTTGACGACGAAGAGCGTCCGTCCGTCGCGCGAGAGCGCGAGCGCTGCCGGATACCAACCCGTCGGAATGAGGCCAAGCCGGTGCAAGCGTTTCGGATCGCTGGTGTCGAGCACCGCGATCGCGTTGATTCCGGCCAGCGCTACGTACAGACGCTTCTCGTCTTTGCTCAAAACGAGGGCGCTCGGCTGAGTTCCGTAGGGCCCGCGATCGAAGAGCCGCAGCTCGGTTCCGCCCACGACGATGGGTGTGCCGCCGAGCAGCGAGATTGTTGCAACGCGATCGACGTTGCTCATCGCGACGAAGGCGTACGGCTTCGTGCGCATCGCAACGAGCGCAGCGGGTTGCGCGCCTCCCGTGATTCGCAACCCGTCCGGGCGCCGATCGAGCGGCAGCGCCAACTGCGGCGGCACGAAGCCGCCGCTCGCGTCGAGCGCGATGAACGAGAGCGACGAAGCGCGCTGCAGATCTTCCGGCACGGTCGCGAACGGCGGAGCGGCGGCCGCTTCGGGCAAGCCGCGAGTAGCCGCCCAAGCCTTCGTTGGCGACGATCAATTGCGAGCGCGAGACGACCGCGCCGAACGGGAAGAAACCTACCTGGACGGCGGTTCCGCTCGTCGCGCGCGTGGCGGGATCGATCGCGAAGACCTCGCCGCCGAGCTCGTCGACCACGTAGGCGCGCGATCCATCCGGCGCGAGTGCGATCGTGCTCGGAAACGCGTGGCCCGCGCTCGTGGAGCGGGCGTCCGGCGCGGGCACCGCAATGCGGTGACGCGTGTCGCGCGTGATGTGCCCCATCGCGTCGAGGTCGAAAGCGTAGACGACGTTGTGCCGGCCGCCCGACGCCAGTACCAGCGTGTTTTGTGGATTGACGGGATCGCGTAGCGCGACAATGCCCGCGAAGAAACCTTCATCGTCCGCACGGTACCGGTCGACGATCTCGAGCGACGCGGTGTCGATCACCGCTAGCGACGACCCGCCCCGCGTAAGACCGTCGAGCGCACTTACGGTGTCGCTCTGACCTTCCGCACCGTTGGAAACGATCGCGAAGCGGTCGTCGGGTGTCAGCGCGACGCCGAGCGCGCCCATGCCGGTAACGACGCTTTTCCCCGCGGGCGAAACGAGCCGTCCCGAAGGCAAGATGCGCGAATATGGTTCGAGCGTATCGACCTCGCCCGCGGGCCGTAGCCCGGCGGGGGACTCGAAGGTGACGGCTGGCGCGGACGAACTTTGGCCGAGAGCGACCGGCGGCGTCAGGACAAAGGCGAAGAACGCCGCCGGGACGGCCAACCGGCGCAGAGCTACGAGCATTACTGGGGGCAATTACAACTCAGGCTGGTCGCGACCCCCGAGCCCAAGCAACCGGCGCGGCGGCTTAGCCCTCATCCAATCGGTAACCGATCCCTCGAACCGAGCTGATCCGCACCTCTGACCCGATCTCGCCGAGCTTCTTCCGCAACGAGCCCACGTGGACGTCCACGACGCGCGTGGCGACGCCCGACACGTCGTGCCAGACGCGCTCGAGAATCTGCGCCCGGGTGAGCAGGCGGCCCTCAGCGTCGATGAGATACTCGAGCAGGGCGAACTCGAGCTGGGTGAGGTCGGCACTCGCGCCGGCCGCGTGTTCGAGCGTTTGCCGCTCGCGGACGAGTACCATGTCACCGTACTGAACGCGCGGCGTGGAAAGACGGTGCGCCCGGTCACGCCGCCGCAAGAACGCATTGACTCGCGACAGCAGTTCTTCGCTCGCGAAAGGCCGCATGAGCAGATCGTCGGCGCCGAGTTCGAGGCCGGTCGATTTGATGTCTTCAGCGCTATAGCCGCTCGTCAGCAGGATGTAGGCATCGCTCGTTTGCGCGATCGTCGCGCACAAGTCGAGCCCCCAAATGTCCGGCAGCGCGAGTCCGAGCAGCACGACGTCGGGACGATACTCGTCGAGCAGCCGCAAGCCGTCGCGTCCGGTGAAGGCGATCCGCACGTCGTAGCCGGCGCGCTGAAGCTGCGACGCCTCGTCCTTGGCTTCGATCGAGTCGTCTTCGATGATCAGGATTCGCGCGCCATCCGCTTCGGCCGACATAGCCTCCCGTTAGACCGGCCTCGCGATCTCCTCGCTTTCGGTCACCATCAGTTGTCGGCGAGCGACACCCTCCTCAACAGCGGCTGCCGCGACGGCGCGCGCGACCGCGTCGACGACTCGCGTATCGAAGACCGACGGAACGACGTATTCCGGGCCACGCTCGGCGTCGGTGATGATCCCGGCGATGGCGCGCGCCGCGGCCAGCTTCATCCCGTCGGTGATGCGATTGGCGCGGCAATCGAGCGCTCCGCGGAAAATTCCCGGGAATGACAGCAAGTTGTTGACTTGATTCGGAAAATCGGAGCGCCCGGTTGCCATGACGGCGACGTACGGCGCCGCCACGTCGGGCATGATCTCGGGCGTCGGATTCGCCATCGCGAACACGATCGGGTCGCGCGCCATCCGCTTGATGTCGTCCGGCCGAAGGGTGCCGGCCGCCGAGACGCCGATGAAGACGTCCGAACCGACGAGCACGTCCGAGAGCGCGCCGCGACGGTTCTCGCGATTGGTGTGCTCGGCGAGCCACGTCTTATGTGAGTTGTCGTAGTGATCGAGGCGGTTGAGCGCGCCCGCGCGGTCAACGGGTATGACGTCGCGCACACCCGAGGCAAGCAGCATTTTCATCGTGGCCGTCCCCGCCGCGCCGCTCCCCGCAACGACGACGGTGAGATCTTCCATGCGTTTCCCGACGACCGCCGCGGCGTTGATCAGCGCCGCGAGAATCACGACCGCCGTGCCGTGCTGGTCGTCGTGCATCACCGGAATCTCGAGCCGCTCTTGGAGGCGCCGCTCGATCTCAAAACAACGCGGGGCGCTGATGTCTTCGAGGTTGATTCCGCCGAAGATCGGCGCGATGCGCACGACCGTTTCGACGATCTCGTCGACGTCCTTCGTATCCAGGCAGATCGGGAAGGCATCGATGCCCCCGAACTGCTTGAAGAGCATGCACTTGCCTTCCATCACCGGCGCCGCGCCGAGCGGTCCGATGTCGCCGAGGCCCAAGACTGCGGTACCGTCGGTCACGACCGCGACGGTGTTGCGCTTGATCGTCAATTGAAATGCCTTCGACGGGTCGGCGGCGATCGCCATCGAGACGCGCGCCACGCCCGGCGTATAGACTTTCGAAAGGTCGTCGCGCGTTTTGACCGGGATCTTCGGCTCCACCGAGATCTTGCCGCCCAAATGCGCGAGGAAGGTCGAATCGGAGAGGCTGACGACCCGCACGCCTTCGAGACGCTCGACGGCTTTGCGCACCGCCAGGGCGACCGAATCCGAGGCAACGGTTATCGTGACGTCGCGCGTGACGTGATGCTTTCCGACCGAGCGCATGTCGACGGCACCGATGATGCCGCCGGCGTCGCCGATCGCCGAAGCAACCGAACCGAAGGCGCCGGGATGCGACGGCATCTCCAGCCGCGCGATGATCGTGTATCCAATTGCAGGTGAAGCCATGCTCGGGCCTTTCTTCGAAGGGCGGACAGCCCCTCGGCGCCCGGGTTGCCCTCGACCGTCGTTTCCGCTCCGCGAAATGAAAGGGGCAACGATCGCGCATCACGCTCGCGATCGTTGCCCCGAACCCGCTTCTCGACGGATGTTACTTTTGCGTATCGTGCTCCGGCGGAGCTTTTTGCGGCGGCTTACTCTGCGGATGCGACTGCGGCGGGTGCTGCGCGTATGCGGGTTGCGACCCGTGCTGCGCGTATGCCGGTTGCGCCGGATGCTGCGCGTTGGTCGACTGCGGATGGAGCGACTGTCCGCCGTATGCGCTGGTGCTGTGTGGCTGCGAGATCACGTGCTCTGACGCGGCTTGCCGGTCTTCCGTGCTGAGCGGAGTGTAACCCGCCGGCCGGTTTTCCTTGCTCAAGGGTTGGGTGAAGGCGGCACGTTCGGGCGAGAGTTGGCCGTGATTCACCGAGGAGAGCATGTTGCGATCGTGCGACGCGACCGAGATGTGCTGCTTCTGTTCGGCCGTCGGCGGCAAGTGTTCTTCTTGCATCGCGGAGCGCTCGGCCTCGGTCGGTTGTGCGGCGATGCCGCCCGGGCCACCGTTGTAGCTCACCCGGTTGACCGTATTGTAGTTGTTCACCACGACCGTGTTGTTGACGTAGGTGTTGTGGACGTACGTCGCGTTGACGTTCGTGACCGCGGTGTTGTAGCGGAAAACGCCGCCTGCCCAGCCGCCGCCGACGTAACCCACGCCGAAGTATCCGGCGCCGTAGTTCACGCCACCGTAGAAGCCGACGTGCGTGCCCCAGTAACCAGGATGCCACGCGTAGTAGCTGCCGCTGTAGCCCCAATAGCCGGGTGTCCAGAGATAACCGGGATAAGGCGCCGCGACCCACGTGCCGGGAACCCAGAAGTATCCGGCCTGGCCCCAGGCCCAGTATCCGGGACACCAGATAAGGTTCGGAGCGGGCGCGGGCGGCTGCACGTAGACGGGCAGCACGGGTGGACCGATGTTCACCGCAAGACCGATGCCGATCGAGACTTGCGCGGAAGCCGGCGCCGGAGCGGCGAGTGCCGGCACTGCGAACAGCAGCATTCCGGCAACACTTATTTTAACGAATTGAGAAAGCCGTGACATGGTGAATCGTTTCTCCCAAGCGGGTAGTACGTCAATACTGTACCCGCACGCAGAGCGACTCGCTAGTCGAAGCCGCAGAATCTCATACGGCTCTCACATTAAAAATCGGCGAGTCGATCGAGCGCTTTGTCTTCATCATCTGTGATCGCGCTCGCTTGATAGCGCGGATCGTTGACGATGAACGCGAACGCGACGCGTCCGTGATGGTGCGTCAGCACCGTGCCGACGAGCCCGTTGACGCCTTCGATGTGACCGCTCTTCGCACGCGCGCGTCCAAGCGAGTCGCTCAAATTGTGATGCACGACGGTTCCCTCGAGTCCGACGCGCGGAAGTCCGCGCAGAAAATCACCGCCGGCCGGAGCCGCCAGTTCGGCCGCGACGAGCTTGGCCAATTCGATCGGTTCGACCCGATCGTCCGGCGAAAACCGCTCCCGTCGTACACCGTCATCCCCGCGCGCGAGACGCCCAGCCGCGCGAGTTCGCGGCGCTCCGCCGAGATGCCGTTCGCATCGGTTCCCGGCTTTCCGTAGCGTTGCGCGAGCGTGCGTAAGAGTTGTTCGGCGCTATGGTTGTTCGAATTCGTCAACATCTCGGCGACGATTGCGGACAGCGGTTGCGAGCGGTGCGTCCATAGCGGTTGCGCGGCAAGCGGCGCCGGACCGGTTTCGAGTTGGCCGTCGGAAGCGATGCCGCGCTCGGCGAGCATCAACTTGAGCGAGCCGAGGACGTACTCTCGCACGTTGGTGACGGGCTTCCAAAACTTTTGGGTCTCACCCGCGGCGATGTGACCGTCGAGGTGAAAGTCGTTGGATTGCGGAGTGGGCGCGGAGACCGGATCCGCTGCGACCCGCTCGATCGACACGAACGAGTCGCTCGAAGCGGAAACGGTCGCGATAGAACCGTCGAGACGAACCAGATCGTTGGGCGGCTCGATCGTCACGAGCGCCGGCTCGCCCGCCGCGCCCGGGGCGACGTGAAACTCGATGGTATTTCCGTCGAGCGAGAAGGCGCTCGTGGGAGCCGCGTAGGCCTCGTCGAGATCGTCGCTCTCCCAGTGTGGATTGACGGCAGGTCCTGAAAACGCGGTTTCGTCCAGGATAATCGGACCGCCGATTCGTGTGACGCCGGCTCGAACCAACGCTCCGACGCCCGCACGCAAATCGTTCGAAGCGAGCAGCGGATCGCCGCCGCCGACGAGCCACAACGGCCCATGGATCTCGCCCCGCTCGTCGGGCGGCGCGAGCGCGACGAAACGCGTCACGAAACGATGCTGCGGCCCATAGGCGTTGAGCGCGCTGGCCGCGACGATCAGTTTGAGCGTCGAAGCCGGCGCGAGCGGCACACCGGCGCGATGCGCGAAGAGCGTCGTCCCGTCGGCGCCGACGACCGCCAGACCCGCACCGTCCTGCAGCACGTCCGCATCGAGTGTCGCGCCCAGCGCTTGCGTCAAAGCGGCGCGCTGGTTCGGCGTCCAAGGCGGAGGCGAAGCCGAGGCAGTCGGCGCCGGCGTCGGTTGCGGCGTCGCTGCCGTCGCCGCGCTCTTCTGCGGCGGCGAAGAACAGCCCGTGACGGCGAACGCGAAGATCAGAACGAGCCCGCGCACCGCGCGCGACGCGCTCAAATGCCGGCACCCTCGGCGAAGCTCTCGTCGCTGCTGCCGCCGCCGCGCAATCCCAGCCCGAGCGTCTCGAGCAGAGCGATCCATTCGGCGTCGGCGACCTGGTCGCGCAAACGCCGCGACGGACGCACCGCGCGCAGACAGTCTTCGCGCAGGATCGTCAGCCCGAAGCGTCGCGCGCGGCGCATCCGTTCGAACTCGGGGGGCCCGTACTCGATCAAGCCGACGTCACGCGCGAGCTCCCAGCGCTGGATCGCGCCGGCCGGCGCCACGAACGCGAAGTGCGTGCAGTAGTCCAGGTAGCGTTCCCACTTGGAATCGCTCAGAAAGTCGCCGCGCGACGACTTCACTTCGTAGATGCGGACTTGGCGCGTATGGCGTGCGATGCCGACGACGTCGAAGCGAACGCCCGAATTCGCCGGAGCGAACTCGTTGCCGACGTAGGCATATCCGAGTGCGCGCATGCGATCGGTGGCGAGCCGCAACAACTCGGCGCCGGCAAGCGCGCGGCCGGCAGCGGGCGTGAGCGGGATGTAATCGATCGAATGCCCGAGCGCGCTCATTCGCGCTCCCAGCGGAGAATGGCGAGCGCGTCGGGCACGGGCGCGTCGCACCACGTGAAATAGTACTCGCGCGGCGGCAAATCCACGAACGAGTACGCATGACTCCCGCCGTCGCTGACATGTGCGCACGCGCGCTCGAGGTGCGCGCGGATGTCCGGCCGCGACGAAAGCGGCTCCTTGTCGACGAACAACGCGCGCGCCGGACGCATGGAATCGGGATACCACGCCCGCGCCTCCCGGCCTTGCCAATCGTAACCGATCACGACGGGGGCCACACCTGCGTCGAAGTCGATTACCGAGGAGAAGCCGTAGCCGTCGGTCATCACGATCGCGTCCCTGCTCGCGGCCCAGCGCTTGGCGTCATCCGCGACGGCCGCGTAGCTCATGATCTCGAACGGGCCACTGTTGCGCAAGTGGATCCCGGCAAGTTCGGCGAGCGTGTAGAGCTGCGCCGGCCTGATCGTGGCGGCGAAGAGCAAGGCGAGCAAGAGACACGCCGGCACGGCCGTCACCACCGCCCAGATCCGCGCACTGCGAGGTGCGAGCCGCACGTAGGCGAGTCCCAGCATCACGCACAGCGAGGCGAAGAATCCGAAGATCCAATACGTCTCGACCCGCTCGAACAGCGAGAGCGCCATCACGAGCGCGAACTGCGGCAAGGCCGTCCAGGCCAGAAACGCGTTCCTCGGCCGCAGCGCGCAGACGAGCACCGCGAGCCAAATCCCAGGCGTGTAAGCGATCGCTTGTGCCGCCAATATCGCGGGCAGGGTGAACTGCCTGCGCTCTTCGTGACGGTGCAAGAGTGCGAAAGTCCACGTGATCCAGCCGTGCTGCGCGTTCCAAACGAGCCACGGCAGACAGACGAGCACGCACGCGCCGAGCGCGAAAGGCATGCCGCGCTTCCAGACTGCGCGCTGCTGCGGCGCGAGCGAGTACGCGACGACGCCGAAGATGAGCGCCACACCGAGTACGCGCGACAAAAGCACGCCGCCCAGCGCGAATCCCAGCAGCAGCCAAAAGATCAATTCGTCGCGGCCGAAGGCGCGCGCTCCGAACCACAGCGCGAGCGACCAAAACATCAGATACGGCCCGTCGGGCGTGGCAGTCCCGAAAGCGAGCGACGCGAGCGGCGTTAGCGTCATGGCGAGCGCCGCGACCCCGCCCGCGCGGCGATCCCCCGAGATTTCGATCGCGCAGGCCGCGAGCGCCAGCGCCGTGACGACGCCGCAGAGTACGAACCCGAGACGAACGACGCCCGGAGCGTGTCCGAGCGGAGCGAAGGCCGCGATCGTCCAGGCGACTGCGGGCGGGTGATCGACATATCCGAAAGCGAGCCGGCGGCTCCACTCCCAGTAGTACGCTTCGTCCCCGGTCATCGGCAGCGCGAACGCGGCGATCGCGCGCAACACGAAGATCAGCGCGATCGCGCACCACACGCCGCGGATCACTCGTGCGGTTCCACCGAACCTCCGCTGACGCGCAGCACCACGCCGTTCAGAAACTCGGCCTCGCCGGCGACGAGGATCCGCACGGCGTAAGCGACGTCTTCCCACGAGCCCGCGTGTCCCGTGGGATTATTGGCGGGCACGGCCGCCGCCGCGTTCCGATCTTCCGTCTTGTCGCGAATGTCACCAGGCTGGACCACGTTGACCGTGATACCGTTCGCCGCCTCTTCGAGCGCAAGGGTACGCGCGAACGCGACGACGCCGGCCTTCGCAGCCGCGTAGAGACTCATCTTGTACGAAGGGTTCGTGACCTCCGAACCGTTCATACCAAAGAAGATCAAGCGCCCGAAACGGCGGGCGCGCATTCCCGGCAGCACCGCGAACGCCGCCTCGACCGCACTCGTAAGGTTTCCGTCGACCATGCTGTGGTAGTCGTCGAGCGTCGATTCCGCAAAACGCTTGACGACGATCGGTCCGACCGCGTGGACGAGAATGTCGAGCCGCCCGAGTTTGGCTTCGGCTTCGTGCACGCTGCGCTCGGTCTCGCCGGGTTTTTCGTGATCCGCCGCGATCGCGAACGGCTCGCCGCCGCCGGCTGCGCGCAGCTCGGCCAGCGTCGCGTCCGGCGGCGTTCCGCCCGGCCGGTACGTGATCGCGATGCGGTCGCCCCGCTCCGCGAGTACGCGCGCAATGCCTCTTGCTAAACCGCGCGCCGCCGCCGTTACGAGGACGGCGCGTTGTGGCTCGCTCAGACCCTAACCGGCGACCGCTCGAAGTCGGGTACGCCGAGCTCCGGTTCCGTACCTCGCGCGTGCTTCTGCTCCCGGCGCTCGACCCAGCCCATGATCCACGTGTACATGACGGGCACGAGCGCGAGCGTCAAAATCAGCGAACTGATCAATCCGCCGATAAGCACCGTCCCCATCGAGGCGCGCTCTTCTGCGCCCTCGGTAAGACCGAGTGAGAGCGGCAGCATGCCGAAGACCATCGCGCACGTCGTCATCAAGATCGGACGGAAGCGAGTCGCCGCCGCCGCCTTCATCGCGTCGACGACGTTCAAGCCTTTACGCCGCTGCTGGTTCGAGTAGTCGACCAGCAAGATACCGTTCTTCGCCACGAGGCCGAACAGCATGATGATGGCGATCAGCGAGAACAGGTTGAGCGTCTGATGCCGGATCGCAAGACCGCAGAGCGCGCCCACAATCGCTACCGGTACCGAGAACATCACGATGAACGGCTCGAGGAACGAGCCGTACAGGATCACCATCAACATATAGACTAGACAGAACGAGGTCAACAGGGCGATCCCCATGCTGCTGAACGTATCGGCGTACAGCTGCGAGTCGCCGTCGTCGGATCCCGCATCGACTCCGTTGGGCATGAAGCCCGGCGTTTTCAGCGCCTTCTGAACCGGCGCCAGGACGTCGCCGAGGGTTACGGACGTGTTGTGATCGATCGCGCCGAACACGCGCACCACCCGCTCGCGATCTTGGCGCTCGATCTTGGTGGGCGCCGTGGTCACCGTGAAGTCAGCCACGCTCGAGAGCGGCACGAGCGTTCCGTCGGCGGCGCGGACCATGGCCTGCGTGATCTTCTGCAGATCGTTGCGCGCGAGGGTATCGAATTGGATGCGCAGGTCGGTCAAGCCTGAGTCGAGGCGTACCTTCGTGGGGACCGCTCCTCCGATTGCGATGCGGGCGGTGAGCGCGGCATCGCTCGGCGCGACGCCGAGCAGTTCGGCGCGCGACGGATCGATGTGAATGTTGAGGCGCGGACCCTGCGCCTCGGCGCTGGTGGTGACGTTAACCGTTCCCGGCTGCGCGCGGATCAGCGCCGCGAGCTTCTCCGCGCCCTCATTCAACGCGGCGTCGGGACCCTTGAGCGTGTAGTAGATTTCGGCGCCGCTACCTCCGCCGCTCTCGCTTGCGATTTGATAGTCCGCGCCCGGCACGACCCAGCCGAGCTTGCGCGCTTGCTTGACGACGGCGTCGGTCTCGCGGCGATGGTTCTTGTTCAAGACGACCGTGAACTCGGCGTAGTTTCCGCCGGTCAAGTTGCTGAAGCCCGAGCGCTTCGCGCCGGCGGTGCTGAGAACCGCGTCGACGTTGGGGATCTTTCGGAGCTCGGCGTCCAGCTTCGCGAGGCCGGCTTGCGTCACGGACAGCGGCGTTCCGACGCCGTAGGTCAGCGAGCCGTCGAGCACGCCGGTCGCCGAAGACGGGATGAATTCAGAACCGATGAAGCCGAGCGGCACCAGCGAGATCGAACCCACGACGAGTACGAGGCAGACGATCGGTACGAGGATGCGATGGCGCAGCACCCACGGCAGCCCGTACGAGGTGTAGGCCTTCTGAGTGCGCTCGAAAGCGTTTTGGAACCAAGCGGCCCACCACGGAACGGCGGGACTGCGCCGTTTGACCGACCAGCGTCCTGCGAGCAGCGGGGTGAGCGTGAACGATACGAGCAGCGAGAAGAGCGTCGCGACCACGATAACCAGACCGAACTCGCGCATGTACTTTCCGACGATCCCCGTGAGAAAGGCGATCGGCGCGAACACGACGACGTCGACGAGCGTGATCGTGATCGCGGCTTGGCCGATCTCGGTCCGCCCGATATAGGCGGCGTCGAGCGGGCTTTCGCCCATGTCGCGGTGCCGGGTGATGTTTTCGAGAACCACGATCGAGTCGTCGACGAGGATTCCGATCGTCAGCCCGAGGCCCATCATCGAAATGATGTCGACGGTGAATCCCATGACGCGCATCATGATGAACGTGGCGAGCAGCGAGCTCGGAATTGCGATCATGACGACGAGGGCGTTGCGCCAGGCGTGCAAGAACAGCAGCATCACGATCGCCGTCAGCACGATGCCTTCCAAGAGGCTTTGCAGCACGCCGTTGATCGAAGCTTTGGTGTAGTCCGCCGAGGCGTCGATCTCCGAGAACTTGATGCTGGGATATCTCTTCGCGATCTTCGCCATTTCGGCACGCGCCGCAACCGTCGTCGAAATCGTGTCGGCTGAGGCTTGGCGCTCGATGTCGAGCAGGATCGAAGGCGATCCGTTATAGGTCGAGGGCCGGCGCTGTTCGACGTGCCCGTCCTCCACGGCGGCGACGTTGCCGATCGTCAACAGCTTTTGCGCGCCGTTGGGAATGGGCAGCGGGATGCGCAAGATGTCCGTGGGGTGGATGATGTCCGCGTGAACCGAGACGGTCGTCTCGCTGGTCGGCGCATCGATGCGGCCGCCGGGCAGGTTCGCGTTGTTGTTCACCAGCGCGTTGTAGACGTCTTCGAGCGTCGAGTTCGACCCGAGCAGACGGCGCTGATCGGGGAATACGTGCAGCTCGCGGACGGTATCGCCCGCGGTGTCGACGCTGAGTATGCCTTGGACGCCCTTGAGCTCGGGAACGATCGAGTTGTTGACGATGTCGCTGAGTTGCGCCGCGCTCAGCGTTTTGGAGCTGAGCGCCTCTTCGAGGATCGGATCGCTTGCCGTCGATTCCTTATCGACATAGGGCGGATCCATGTCGCTCGGCATGTAGATGCGCGCCGTTTGCACCCGGCGCTGGACGTCCATCGTCTCGTAGTTGAGATCGGTGTCGAGTTTGAAGCGCGCGACGACGACGGCGGTTCCCTCCTGCGCCGTCGCGGTCAGACGGTCGAGGTTCTCCATGCCGTTGAGCTGATCTTCGATCGGCTTGATGACCAGCTTCTCCATTTCGGCCGGCGACGCGCCCGGATAAGTCGCGACCGTAAAGACATACGGAAACTGGACGTTCGGAAACAGGTTGACGCCCAGCGAGAAGTACGACATCACCCCGAAGATCGCGAGACCAATAAAGAACATCGCCGTGATCACGGGATTCCTGATCGCGAAACGGGTCAGCCACACGGTGGGAAGCTCCTATCGGTGCAAAGCGGCGTCCGTCCGTACTACGAAGCACCGGGGCGGAGGTTTCGCCGCAGCCGGGACGCTGTCCCAGACCGGCGCAGGCCGCCGTAGCGGTCCCCGGCTTGCCCGCCGGAAGGGACATGTCGCCGATATCGAATTCGGGCGAGGAGCTTTCGCATTCTTTCCTGTCTCGGAGGCAGCCATTCATGCTAAATCGCGAAACCTTCCTAAAGGCGTCGATCGCCGCCGCCGGCCTGACCCTGACCTCGGCTCCGCTCGGCTCCCAGGCCGCCGATGAGCCGGCGCTCGGCAACTTCCCGGCGGGCATCCAGGGAAATACCGCTTTCATCGGGTTCGCCTGCCCCTTGACCGGCTCGTATTCGGCAGATGGCCAGGACCTGCGCCGCGGCTACGAGCTCGCCGTCGAGGACCTCAACAACGGGACCGGCGTCATGGCAAAAATACCGAGCCTCGCCGGGAAGAAAGGGCTGCTCGGCAAGCAGATCATCTATAAGGTCGCCGACAGCGAGACGAACCCGAACATCGCGGTTCAGCACTCGACCGAGTTCATCAGCCAGGACAAGGCCATCATGTTCTCCGGCGGCGTCGCGAGCTCCGAGGTGATCGCCATGGAGAAGCTCGGGCAGCAACAGAAGGTCATCTTCATGAGCGGCGCGAGCGTCTCCAACGACACGACCGGAAAAGACTGCCAGCGCTACGGCTTCCGCTCCGAACAAGACGCCTACATGGTCGCAAAGGCGCTCGCGCCGGTGATCGTCAAGGCGCTCGGCCGCAACCGCAAGGCGATCTATCTCACGCCCGACTACACCTACGGCCATTCGATGACCAATTCGATGCGTGAGTTCACCGAAAAACTCGGTTGGCAGACGGTCGGCGACGTCGTCGCACCGTTTCCGACGAGCGACTACAGCTCGTTCCTAACGAACATCGCGGCCTCGGGCGCCGACACGTTCCTCAACTCCGAATATGGAAACGACGGAATCGCGTCGACCAAACAGGCGGCGCAGTTCGGCATTCTCAAGAAGATGAAGCTCGTCGTCCCGAACCTCTCGGGCTACTTCGCCGACGGCGTGGGCGCTGAGGTTTTCGGCGGCGTCTATGGCACGTGTGAATGGCTGTTCCCGATGCAGGATCGCTTCCCGCTCTCGAAGCTCTTCGTCCAGGACTTCCAAAAGAAATATAACCTCCTGCCGCGCTTTCAAGCTCACATCGGCTATACGGAGGTCGCGTATTGGGCGAACGCGGTGGCCCGCGCGAAGACGTTCTATCCCGTTGCGGTCATCAAGGAACTCGAGTCGGGTCAACCGCTCGACCTGACGATGGGCAAAGTCTACTTTCGCGCCGAGGACCACCAAATGGTCCGCCCGGTTCCGGTCGTGATCGGGAAGAAGCCGTCGGAGATGACCAACAAAGACGACTTCCTGCGACTGGTGGAACTCGTACCGGGTGCCGATGTCATGCAGCCGCTCGAGTTGACCGGGTGCACGTTGCCCGGCTACACCTAAACCGGAGCCGGAAGCAACGCCTATTCATCTCATCGAGGCGCAGCTCCTCAACGGCGTCGCGCTCGGCGCGACGCTGGCTCTGGTTGCACTCGGTCTGACGATCGTCTTTGGCCTGCTCGGCTTCGTGAACTTCGCGCACGGCGCGCTGTTCATGCTCGGGGCGTACGCCGCGTGGGTCGCATACACGAAAACCGGCTCGTTCGTCATCGGTATCGTGGCTGCGATCGCGGTGGCCTTTGTCGTGGGCGTGGTGATCGAACGACTGCTGATCCGGCTCTACTATCGGCGCCCGGCCGAAGATCAGATTCTCGTCACCTTTGGTTTGGGCATCGTTCTGGTCGAAACGGTGCGAACGATCTTCGGGGGCCAAACGCAGCTCGTTTCGACGCCGGCTTGGGGTGAAGGCGCGGTGCAGATCGCCGATCTCGTCTATCCGCTCTATCGCTTGCAAGTCGTCGGCATCGTCGCCCTGACCCTGTTGGTCGTTTGGCTCCTGTTGTTCAAAACTCGCATGGGTTTGATCGTGCGAGCCGGTATCGACGATGCGTTGATCGTCAACGTGCTCGGCATCAACGTCAACCGGACGCTCATGCTGGTTTTCGCGCTGGGAGCACTGGTCGCCGGACTCGCGGGAGCCATCGATTCACCGATCGCTGCGGTCAACCCCGACATGGGAACCGGCTTGCTGGTGGAGTCGTTCGTCGTCATCGTGATCGGCGGCGTCGGCTCGTTCTCGGGAGCGATCGTCGGCGGTCTGCTCGCCGGTGAGATCATCAGTCTCACGACCGTCTGGGCGTCCGACTGGTCGCAAGTCATGCTCTACATCGCGATGGCGCTCGTCTTGATCGTGCGACCACAGGGATTATTGGGCGTCGAAGGTCGCGTGTGAAGCTTCGCGCCGTCGCCGATCGCACGGGGCTGTGGGTCGAAGGGCTGGTCATCGCGTTCCTGATCGTCTTCCCGTGGATCTTGCAGCTGGCAGGCACCGGAACCGACCTCGGGACGCGGATCTTGATCTTCGGTCTGTTCGGACTCGGAATGGACCTGATCTTCGGCTTCACCGGGTTGCTCTCGTTCGGTCAGGCGGCATTCTTCGGGAGCGGCGGTTTCATCACGTCGTACCTGCTGGTGCAGCACATCATTCCGAACACGCTCGCCGCGCTCGCGATCGGAACGATTTGCGCGGCCATCCTCGGCGCGGCCATCGGCTCCCTCGCGTTGCGCCAAAGAGGCATCTATTTCGCGATGCTCACGATCGCGTTTGCGCAGCTGTTCTACTTCCTCGAAAATTCGCCGCTGCGTGCCTACACGGGTGGCGAGAACGGCCTTCCCGGCGTTCCCAGGCCAACGGTCCCGCTGGGTTTTACGACGCTCGACTTCAGTTCGGGAATCGGGATGTACGTGTTCGTCGCGATCATCTACTTCGTCGGATTCGCGATTGCGCGCCGCATCGTCCGCTCGCCGTTCGGCGCAGTTCTTCATGCCATCCTCGAGAACCGGGAACGAGCCGCGGCCGTCGGGCACGACGTGCGCCTGTACCAACTCGTCGCCTTCACGATCGCCGCGGCGTACGCGGGTTGCGCGGGCAGCTTGCTCGCGATGCTGCAAAACTACATGCCGCCCGAGGCGTTCTCGATCGAGCAGTCGGGTGAGATCCTCATCATGACGGTGATCGGAGGCGCCGGCACGCTTATCGGCCCGCTGGTCGGGGCGGGAGTGTGGCTCTACCTGCGCCAGGAGCTGCAAAATATCGACCTGGTCGCCAATATTTGGAAGCTCGTCCTTGGGGTGATCTTCGTTTTACTCGTTACCGGCTTCCGGCGCGGAATCGTCGGCGGATTCGTGGCGTTTGCGCAACGGCGCGCACGGCGACGGGAAGCGGCGGAAGCCGAAGAACTTGCCCGGATGGAGACGCTGGCCGAAGAGAAGGCGGCAGCCGAACTCTGATGGTTTCCGCAGAAGTGAGCCCGCTACTCGAAGCGCGCGAGCTGACCAAGAGCTTTGGCGGACTCATTGCCGTCGACCAGGTTTCGCTTGCGATCGAACCCGGCACGGTGACGGCGCTGATCGGTCCCAACGGCGCCGGCAAGAGCACGTTTTTTAAGATGCTCGCCGGCGAGATCGCGCCAACGAGCGGAGACATCATGCTGCGCGGACAGCGCATCACCGGTAGCGGCGCAGCCAGCATCTGTCAGCTCGGAATCGCAAAGAGCTATCAGGTCACCCAGATCTTTCCCAAGCTGACGGTAGTCGAGAATCTGATGATTCCGGCGCTCGCGTCCATTCGCGGTCGCTTTCGCGCCGACGTGTTTCGGAGCGTTCGCCGGGTCGGGCGTCTGGCCGAACTCGTCGAAAGCGTGCTGAGCAAGATTCGGCTCACCGAACGCGCCGAGATGCGCGCCGGCGATCTATCGTACGGCGAGAAACGACGGCTCGAGGTCGGCTTGGCGCTCGCCACCGAACCGGAACTTCTGCTGCTCGACGAGCCGGCCGCCGGTATGAGCGCCCGCGAAACGCACGACACGATCGAATTGATCAAGACCTTGCGCAAGACGCTGACGATCGTCATCGTCGAACACGACATGGACGTCGTCTTCGGTCTCGCCGACAAGATCATGGTGCTGCAAGACGGCAAGACGATCGCATACGACGTACCGGAAGCAATTCGCCGCGACCCGCGCGTTCAAGAGGCGTACCTCGGAGGGATTGAGGACGTCTCATGAGCCTGCTCGAGGTCGACGCGATCAACACGTATTACGGTGACTCGCACACCCTCTTCGACCTTTCGCTGCACGTCGAACCAGGCGAAGTCGTTGCGTTGCTGGGCCGCAACGGATCGGGAAAGACGACGACGATGAACACGATCATGGGCGTGCTCGCGCCCCGCAGCGGCGCGATCCGCTTCGACGGGCGTAACGTCGCGGGACTACCGCCGTATCAGATCGCGAAGCGCGGCGTTCAACTCGTTCCCGACACGCGGCGGATCGTCAAGACCATCACCGTTGAGGAGAATCTGCAGCTGGCCGCCTTCAGCGCGAAGACGCCTTGGTCTCGGGAGCGGATCTATGCGCTCTTTCCTCGGCTCGAGCAACGTCGCAAGAGTATGGGACGCGCGCTGTCCGGCGGCGAGCAACAGATGCTCGCGATCGCGCGCGCGCTTATCCGCGACGCGCAGCTGTTGCTGCTCGACGAACCTTTCGAAGGTCTCGCGCCGCTGATCGTCCGCGATCTCGTCGCAGCGGTCAAGCAGCTGAACGAAACCGGCAGAACGATCGTGATCGTCGAACAGAACGTCCGCGCCGCGCTCTTGCTCGCGAGCCGCTGTTACATTTTGAGCAAGGGTCGAGTCGTCTACGAGGGTCCTTCGCGCGAGCTCCATGCGAGCCAGGAGCTCATGCACCGCTACCTGGGAGTTTAGCCGCACGGCCGGCGAGCTTTGTCTCGTCTTCGAGCGTTCGTTCTATCCAGCGCGCAGCGCGCAAGAGCGCGGCATCCGAACCTGGGCCGCCCACGAGCTGCACGCCGATCGGCAAACCCTCGGCCGAACTCGCGATCGGTAGCGAAAGCGCGGGGAAACCCCAGTACGTCCACGGACCAAGCGGTAGGGGATCGCCCGTCGACTCACGGCCCGGCGCCGGATTAGCCGCGCCGAGCATCAGCGCGTCAAACCGGCCTACGAGTGCGGCGATCTCGCCGCGGCTTCGCCTGCACGACGCAAGAGCTTCGCGGTAATCTTCGTACGCGATGCCGGCGCCACGCGCGATGAGTTCGTCGATCTGCGGAGGCAACTTCAGCGCGCGCAACGGCCCAAGCGACGCGAACGCTTCAGCCGCTAAGATCGTGTCCAACGGTTCGATCGAGGCGTCGACCGCCGGCGGCAGGTCGATAACTTCGACCGTGCATCCAGCAGCTCGCAAGCGCTCGGCAAGCGCGGCGAGCGCGCTGCGCACTTCGCCATCAAAGCGCTCGGCGTTGGCTTGCGGCGCGAAGGCGATGCGCGGCGGCCGGTCTGAGCGCGTATCGATACCAGACAAGAACACCGCGGCGAAGCGCGCAGCCGTTTCGACGTCGCAAGCCAGCACGCCGACGTGATCGAGCGACGGTGCTAGCCGTCCAACCCCTTGCATCGGAATGGTACCGAAAGTCGGCTTGAATCCGACGACTCCGCAAAAGCTGGCCGGCCGCAGAATCGATCCGATCGTCTGCGTTCCGAGCGCGAACGGAACGTGTCCGGCCGCGACCGCCGCGGCGCTACCTGCACTCGACCCGCCCGGCGTGCGCGCTGCGTCATGCGGGTTACGGGTCGGAGCGGGATCTTTGAACGCGAGCGGCGTGGTCACCGTTTTGCCCACCGGCACGGCGCCCGCGGCCCGCAGCGCGGCAACGCACCACGCGTCCAATGCAGCCGCGGGAGTGTCGAGCTCGAGTCCGTTGCGCGTTGAAAAGCCCACGACGTCGATGACGTCTTTGACGCCGAACGGAATCCCGGACAACGGACCGCGCGCAGCAAGACGACGCGGCGCCTCCCGATCGACTTGCACCCAAGCACGCAGATCGGCATCGCCTGCAGCGATCCGCTCGAGGGCCTCCGCGGCGTTCTGCGCTGCGGGCATGCGGACCGGCACGATCAACTCACCGTTACCACCAAAGGAACAAAGATTTAAGGTTCAAGCGTCCGAGCGACCCGGAAACCAAGGTAGTTGAGCCGGTAGTCGGATGCGAACCAGTAGCGGCTCGCCGAGCGGAGGAAGGCAGGAGCGATGAGCCAGGACCCGCCGCGCACGACACGGTGATAACAGCTAGCGCCGTCGATCCACGCCGAGCCGTCCGCCGGCGCGCCGCTGTAGGTGTTGTGGTAGCAATCCTCGGTCCACTCCCGGACATTGCCTACCATATCGAAGAGACCGAACCTGTTAGGGGCAAACGAACCGACCGGCGCGGTTTGCCTGGCGTCCCATTGGCTCCCACAGGCGTGGCAGTTCGCATTGTTCGTGCCGATGGCATTGCCCCAGGGATAGGCCGTCTGCGTCCCGGCGCGCGTCGCATACTCGTATTCGGACCCCGAGAGCAACCGATAAGACTTGCCGGTCTTTTTCGACAGCCAAGCGACGTAAGCTTTGGCATCGTCCCAAGAAACGTTGATCACCGGTCTGCGGCCGCGGCCCCAGCCTTCATCGGAGGGCTTGTAGCCGTTGCAGCCGCCATCGGCCGCGCACGCATCCCATTCGTCGAAGGTCACCTCAAACCGGTCGACTGCAAATTGTCGCGCAATCGTGACCTTGTGTTGTGGGCCTTCGTCGGCCGAACGCCCCGGCTCGCTTGACGGCGAACCCATCGTGAAGCTCCCGGCCGGCACCACCAGCATCTCCGGGCAATTCGCACATTCCTTAAACGTGTCGCGCGGCTTCAGCGCCTTCTCTTGCATCCGCGATAGCGGCGCAACCTGAGTCGACGCGGCGGACGCTGCCGGCATTGTGAGCCATACGATGATTGCGGCGCCAAGCACGCACGGCCCAACGAACGATGTCAGCACTGGCACAGTGCGCCGCCGCGCTTCTTCTTCGCGGCCTTCACACCTGTTCATGAACCCGAACCCCAACGTCGATGTTTGAATGGACCGAAGGAATGGCTTCAGTGTCCGGTATTGCATGCCTGAAGCCAACGCGCGAAAGCGCGATGTAGAACGCAGCGACGTTCATCAGCGCCCAGATGGCAAAGCCGACCGTGTAGCCGCCTAGAAGATTCTTGCTGGCCGCCAGGGTGACCGTCATGGTGAAGCCGCAGGCCGCACCGGCGGCCTTGGCCAGCCCGCTGACCGCGCCCACCTGCCTGAAGTAGAGCGGTATCAGCTTGACGACCGCCGCTGCGGCCGTGCCGGATAGCAGCGCAAGCCCATAAATGGCGAACAGCTCGACGCGCAGTGAAATCTGCATAGCCAAGACCACGGCCAGAACGACCATAATGCCGAACAACCAGCCCAGCATTCTCAATGCATCGAAACGATCGGCCAGCCAGCCGCCGAGCGGCCGTGTGATGGCGACACAGACCACCAGCAGCGGGGTGTACAGCATGGATGCCTGGACAGCATCCACGTGCCACTTGTCGACCAGATATGTCGGCATCGCCGACGCGAAGAAGGTAAGCGTGCCGAAGGACACCCAGTAAAGGTAGGGCACCAGCCAGACCACTACACCCGAACGGTACACGGCGACGATTTCGCGCACCGAAGCACCTTTGTGCTGCCCGTACGGCGAATCGGACGTGAAAAACCAGTAGACCAACGCCATCAAGAGTGTGGGAATGGCGAAGATCGGGAATATCAGGCGCCAGCCGTCCGGGCCGCGCAAGACGTGGGTAACTAGGAAAGTTACGGTCATCATGCCGACGGTGATTCCGATATTGCCCAGAGCAAAGATGCCAAGGGCTCTACCCTGCTTCGATTTTGGATACCAGGACGCTACATGAGCGTTGCCGACCACGAAGGTCGCGCCTCCGAGTCCGAGCAGGCACCCCAGCAGCAGCAAGGAGTAGTAGCCGTGGGCGAAGGGCCCGAAAAATAGGGGAACGGCGAGGCACAGAAGCAAGAGCGTGAAAACCGTCCGGCCGCCGAACTTGTCCGTCAAAACGCCGAGCGGGATGCTGACCGCGGCTGCGAAAAGCGGTTCCACCGCGGCCAGGACGAGCACCTGAGTGGCGCTGAAGTTGTACCACTTAATCAAAAATGGGGCGAGCGCGGAAAACATTCCCCAAACCGCAAAACCGAGCGTAAACGCCAGGAACGATACGAACAAAACCCTGGGGTTGCCCGGCGGATCGGCCATCGGATCAACCGCGACAACTGGACTCTTCACGGCTTCCTCCTACCAAAAAATAAGTTTTGATCGCAGCGGAAGATTTCGATATAGCCTTTGAACCGCGGGAACCGGCTTAGCGAGGCGTCATGCCACCGAATCGGAAGCAACGTTGCGGCCGCCCGAACGCGACTCGGGTGCGCCCAGCGAGATTTTTGGCGCGGCGTGAGAATGTACCTATGTCCGGTAGTCAGCGAGCCTGCTCTTGAAACGCTTTGAGCACTGCTGTACGAGCAACTCCGCGGAAACGCCTGTGCCGCTGCTTCCTTTCCGCTCCAGACGATCCCGTTGGTGTCCGTATCCGGAAGTGGCTCATACTGCTCAGTCTACGCATTCTCAAGTTGCGCCCCGTCAAAATTGCCAGGGGTTCGTGAGAACCGGACCAACGTTGCCGAGGCGTTTCCGCTAGTAGTAGAGTGAGGCGATGAGAAGACTTGGCGCCACGCTCGGAGTGCTCGCTCTCGCTGCAGGGCTACGCGGTGTCGCTGCACCAGATGCCGCACCTGAGTTTGGGCCGGAACAGAACGGTCTGTCGCTTAACATCAGGCTCGACGACCGATACACTAGGATCGCCATCGTTGGCACTATCAAGAACTCGAGCAGGCACACCGTTCGCATTTACCCCGCGCTGAACTGGTCAACGGACTTACGCGTCGTCGACAGCGAAGGTCGAGTCGTCCCGTTTCCAACTCCGACACCCATTAACTACGCGGCAGACGACTGTTCAAGATGCATTAGCTACAAGCCATACACCGATTGGGTCATCAAGCCGCATCATACTCGGACGGATCGGGACGATGTGTTCCTAGATGCCTTCCAACTGCCTCCGGGCGATTACTCGGTGTCGGCTATCGCGCCTATCCATCCGTACACAGGGGCACCCGCGGACCTATACCTCGGCGCTCTCAGTCAGCCGCCGCTGTTCACACTGACATCGAACGTGATTCACGTGTTGGTCCCCCCGTTGATGTCACTGTAGGTATGGAGCGCAGGAAGAAAGGCGCCGCAATGGCGCCAACGGCTGCTCCGCGCAACGCCGAGCGTCGCCGCTGATTGACTCAAAGTTCCAGCCATGAGCAGTGGTTCGGCGCCGCGGAGCACTTCCGCTATGGCGGGTTGGTCCTTCAGTGCGGACCACCCAGGAAAGGCGCCTCAAAAGGGCCGCCCGCCGCTCCGAAAAGCGCCGCACACGCCCGTCCTATAAGAATTTGCGCGAGACTGGACTCGAACCAGCACGCCCTTGCGGGCGCTAGCCCCTCAAGCTAGTGCGTCTACCAATTTCGCCACTCGCGCGGAGTCTTGGTTCTCGAATTTTTTCCCCTAGTTTAACACAGGCTTTTTTCGCTTTTCCGAGGTTCCTGTTGAACCCATTTGGACACATTCCGGGGGCAATCTAGGGCACCTTGGGGCGACCCTTGCGTCCAAATCGTGTTCAAGTTTCAACCCTTAAGAGGCGGCTCTGAGTGTTCGCAAGCGGGCTTGAGGACGCCTCGGACCCGGCGGGCGCCCCGTGGCAACGGACCCGACGGCTCATGAACCGGAACGATCAATGGCGCGCGAACAGCGCCGCCGAACTCCCGGCCTTCAATACAAAGGGCAGTATGCACGTGAAAGCGAGGACTCGCATCGCCTCGGCAAACCAGCTCGACCAATCCGACCGCGCCAGGATTTGGATTTGAAACGCATTTCAGCGCTAACCTTCGCGCTAGTCCTCGTTCTTGGCACTTCTGCCCAACCGCAGCCTACAATCACCCCCGAGGAAGAGGAACAACTTCAGCAAGATGTCTGGATGGCGTCCGGCGGCCCCTGGCACTACGCTACGATCCATTGCGTCGAGACGACGGTCAAGTGGGTCGGGTACCGCCTCTACGACTACAAGACGCACGAGCCGTCACGCGATAGCGGAAGCGCCGTGACCTTTTCCACTCGCCTCGGGCTCGAGGGATCGCAAGGGCCGAACGCGCCATCGGTCAGAGCAGGGGTAACGAAATACGGGACCGATCCGATCATTGCGGCTGAGCGCGCTGGCGACAAAGTTCAGGTCTGCCTCCTTTCGATCCCGGAGCCGAGCAGGTGGTGCAATCCGGACCGCGACTCCCGGGGTCGAAAGTACAGAGTGTACGATTATCGCCAAAAGGCAGCATACGTCGGTGAGAACGGCGAGCACTACTGCGGCGGCGCCTAAGGGTGCTCAAGTGAGCATTATTTCGGGCAACGCACATAGTCCGGCGACGACACATCTCTTCGCGCTCATTCTTACTGTGATGCTGTTGCTCGCGTCGCCCCAGATGATATACGCAAGCCAGTCAGGCTCTCTAAGCATTCAGGTTTCTGATTAAGCCAGATCCCTTAGTGAACCGCCTGCCTCAGGCGCAAAGGTCCACATCGTCTTTTCGAATGGGGATGAAAACACGTCGACTACCGATGTGAACGGCCACGTCGCCTTCTTCGGGTTACCAGAAGGCGGAGCGGTAGTGACAATTCAGTCAGGCCACGAGAAGTGCAGTTTTTACGGGTCCGTTGCCGCGGGATACGTAAGCCGCGCCTGGATCGTACTAAATGGGTATTCCTCTGACTGTCTTTTTAGTGAGTACGTAGATATAATGAGTCCGATACCGAACGATCAGCTTTCGCACGTTACCGGTGTCGTGATCTCGAATTGCTGCCAGCCGTCCGCAAGTGCTACCATTCGCTTGCAGTGGCCGGGCGGAGACATCGTGAGGACAACTGACCGGCGCGGCTATTTCTTAATCACCGGCGTACCGAGCGGCGCGACGGAGTTCAGCGTAACAAAGAGCGGCCGCACCACATGCGAGCATCAACTCGACGTGGCCCAAGGCGAAGACGTACGGCTTCTCGTGCACCAGCCTCCATCAACTCTTGTGGCCGAGCAGCCATCTTGCGCCTGGCACCTGTTCGACATCGGACAGTTCTATCCGATAAGGGATGCTCAATCGGCGCAAATCGTACCAGCTTCAGTCCGAACGGAGCAACAAATTGCATTCGCGATGGACAAGCTTTGGCAATTTAGGGTGTCGCGGTCGATTAGCGAGTTATCTGCAACCGTAAAGGCTCTAGGCGCCGTGCAGATTGACGAAAAGTCACCGGAATACAACTTTTGGGAACGTCGCGATGTCCTGCGCGCATACGTCATCGTCCTGCGAGCAATTCAAGAAGCATCCGACCCGACGCTTAACTTGTCCGATCCGAGACAGGTCGGCTCTTGGCCGGTGATGCCCATCTCCAGGATGACCGACCCAAACCCCGCCGTACGGGCGCAATACGAATTAATAATGAAGAGCAACGAGGCAAAAATGCGACGCGCTACCTACGAGGCTCAGCTGCGTAACTGGGATGCATTTGCAGTTGGGTACTTGACTACGATGCTCACGGTATACAAGAGCTTCAACACCCCCAGCGACACTGAATTAAGAAACATACTAGACCAGAGCGGTCTAACAGACTCCGATAAGGAGATGATCGGGCGGTACATTTGAGTCTGCCGGGGGCATGGCGCAACGAGTCGCTTCCTAGAGGAGGGGCGTGATGCGCTACGTCTTCTTCGGCTCGGGCGACGTTCGGGCCGGTTGGAGGCTGCTTGCCTTCATACTACTGCCGCGTGCCAATCGCGCTGCTCCGCGCGATCGTTTTCGCGTTCGTTCCGAAAAACGCGACAATCGGCTTTCCACATTATCTGGGCGGGATAGCGGACCCAATCGAGTTGGCCGAGATCGAGGGCATCATCCTCATCTCCGTCACGTTCGCGACCGCGCTGATGGCAAGGTTCGAGCATCGCGCGCTAGGATCGTACGGCGTGCCATGGCGGCTCGCATTCGGGAGAGCGTTCTGGGAGGGCACGCTCTGGGGATTCGCTGCGATAAGCTTCGCGATTGCGATCATCGTCATCGGTGGCGGCGGCCATATCGACGGACTTGCTCAACAAAGTGCAACGGCGATTTTCGAATGGGCCCTACTCTGGGCGTTCGCTTCGGTGATCGTCGGGCTGGCCGAGGAGTCGCTGTTTCGCGGCTACGTGCAGAACACGCTTGGGTCGAGTATCGGGTTTTGGCCCGCAGCCGCGATCCTGTCGCTGCTGTTCCTCAGGTTTTCACCTCCTCAACGCTGGCGAGACCGCTGTCGGTCTCGTGGCATTCGGGTTCTTTTGCCTCACGCTCTGGCTGACCGGGAACCTATGGTTTGCGATCGGCTTTCATGCGGCTTGGGACTGGGGTCAGTCGTTCTTCTACGGCGTCCCTAACAGCGGAAATTTTCAGTACGCTTGAGTCCAGTAAGTGTTGAGTTTAGTGTGTTAAGCGACCTGGTCGACGATTTCGGCAGGTCGATTGATATACGATGCAACGGGTAGCTGGCCGGCTTTTGGTTTGCCGCGTACGAAGCGCTCAGGATGCGCGGTGTAGGCAGCGTCGAGAATGCCTTGCCGCCGCTCCAAGAGAGCGCCGGCGCGGCCGAAGTGAACGTCAGCTGGAGCGAGAAGCGCGAGCGCGCTGTGGCGATGTTGCGTGTTATACCATTCGACGAACGCGCGGCAGAACGCTCGTGCCTCTGCGATATTGGAAAACGTCGCGGGAAATTCCGGCTGGTACTTGGCAGTTTTAAGAACGATTCGATGTGCGGGTTGTCATCGGAAACATGCGGGCGGGAATGGCTCTTGGTTACACCGAGATCGGCGAGCAAGAACGCGACTGGTTTCGAAGTCATCGAGTTACCGCGATCTGCATGTACGGTGAGCTTCTTGGGATCTACGCATTCTTTCTTGATCGTTTCGGAGAGCAACATGCGTGCCAACGCGGAGCTCTCACGATCGGCGACCATCCAGCCGACGACGTAGCGACTATAGATGTCGACGATGACGTAGAGGTAAAAATACGTCCACTTCTGCGGACCATGCAATTTGGTGATATCCCAGGCAAAAACCTCGCGCGGCGCGGTTGCGCACAATTCGGCTTCACGTGCGCAGGACGCGTGGCTTGATCGCGTCGCTCGCCGACTTCCCCGGAGCGGTGAAGAACCCGATACATCGTGGACAGCGAGAAATGATAGACGCCTTCGTCCAAGAGCGTTGCGTAAATATAGGGCACGCTGCGATCGATGAATCGATGCTGGTGAACCGCGTCCAAGACTGCTTCGTTCTCTCGGGTGTCCAGAGCTAACGATGATCCGCGCCGGGCGCGTTTCTCGCGTCGTTCAGTGCGCTCGACCAGCCGTTCTTGATAACGCCGCTGCTGTCGAGAAGAGCGCGGCACGAGTTGGTGACGTCGTCGAAAGCTCGCGCGGGAATGCCCCATCTGCTCGCACGCTTGGCGTTCGCCAACGCTCAACGGCAAGATTCACTAACGACTTGTTCCACGGCGGCAAGTCCATCTGATCCGCGCTCTCGCCGACTACAGCACGCAAGAGCGCGTAGGCTTTTCCCTGGACAGCGATAATCGTTCCGCTTTAGCTAAGCGTAGCTGCAGACGCTCGTTTTCTTTGCGCAGCCGCGTGTTCTCAACAGCGTTGGGATCGGGCTTACGACCGCGTTTCGCCTCCAGCGGCGCGCCACCAGCGAGCTGCTTTCGCCAACCAGCGATATGCGATGAATAAATCCGTTCGCGGCGGCAAAGTGCCGCTCGCCCCACGGAGGACGCTTGCTCATACTCTTCGAGAATCCGCGCCTTATCAGCTGCGGAGAATCGGCGGCGCGAAGCCTTGGCTGGTACCTCGGGATCCGAAATCGTGCCCTTGGATTGCATGCGTGAAACCTTTCACGCCCTCAGTAATTAAGTCCGGGTAGGTGGTCTCACGCTATGCTGAAACAGAGGGCAGCGGGCTCGACGCCCAGACTTCATTGATTTCGAGAAAATGAGACAAACCATGCCACGACCGCTAGGACCACGGTCCCGACAAAGCAGTAAGCAAAAGAATCGAAAGGGTAAATGCCGCGCAGTCGAGAGACCTCGAGCCCAACCAGAAAGCCAATTCCTAGTGCACACAGCTCAAGTTTAAGCCTTTATACTGCTCGCCGCGTTGCCTGTCGCGCTGCTCAGCGCGATCATCTTCGCGCTTGCTCCCCAAGACGCGCGCAGTTCCGGTGCGAAGGCAAAAGCGTCCGACGCACACGACATCTTAGCCGTGTCCGTCACATCGTGGTTCAAGCAGGACGAGCCGATCACCTAGGGCGTCGAGAAACGACAAAGGCGCTTAGTACTGTGCCAATTACTGCCCAATTTACCGGCGCCGAGGAAAACTCCATAAAAGGACCCGACGAAGCCGGTTGACCTGTTCTGTTCAGCGCCCACGATACCACGCCCCTTAAAATAAACGTTCCCATCGAGAAAGCAGAGAGATAGCCCATAACTTGGTTCGTTGGGCGCGAACGAAAGACTGCATAGGCCAGGCCGACAAAGACCAGCAATGCGATAGCGGCTTCTGCGCTCCATCGATCACAGTCGTTACGATACCCCAGTCCTCCTGGGAAAGGGGTGGGGCTGGTTGCAAGAGGTGATAAACGGCTCCCGTGATGGCACCTGATACTGCTCCTGCGAGGCCAGCATACGCTGTGGTTTGAGAATTATCGGGGTTCATCCGGGTACTAACGGGGTGCAGGTTCCGGATTAGGTGGATTTTGAAGAGCATGAAACGAGTTGCACGCGGGACTGTTACCGGGCCGAAATGTGCCCTCAATGATAAACTTGGCAAGATAGTTGTTCAAAGTAGGCTTCGTGGCACGGGAACAAGCAGCGAGCTTTGTGTCGCAGTCGCACTTGCATCCCAGAATGCCCGCGAAGCACTTACCACTTTTTCCCACACATCGTGGCATTAGATCATGCCGCCTACAGCAATCGTCCAAGAGGTCTACGGCATCACCTTTCCCGTTGTCATATGCGACAACCGGGTAATCGGTTTCTGCACGACCGAGTATCAAAGGCATACCCTGGGCCGCAGAAATTACCATAAAGAGCGAATTGACCATCCTTTCCTGGGTTCGGTTGGGATGGGAAATTCCATCTCGGGATACCAGGGCCTAAGAGCGGATTCAACCCTAAGCGGTCTGTCAAAGCAGTAGGATTGTCAAAAGCATATTGATAAGGCCCGTGCCCCTCGCGAAGTCCTAGGAATCAGCCTGCGTGTACCTTCCCCAAACAGGACGATACCAGCGCGCGTTATTGTAGTTGCGGTCGGAAGAAAAGTCGTACGATTGGCCTGGGAAGGCCAGGAGCGAGGCGCCAGCCGTGTTCACGCGCGTCGCAAAGACGCGGCCGTAGGGTTCGTACTCGACCTGCCAGGTGATCGCGGGCGTCATACTGGTCGAATGAGCGGCGTGCCGAGGTGATCGGCGAAGGTCCAATGCGTCCCCGTCGTATCAACCTGTGCCACCGGTCAATTTCCGAACCAGATCTCTTTGATGTTTGCGAAAGAGTGGTGTAGATCTTTTCGATCAGGTTCTGATTCTGATCGAAAAAGAAGTTGTATGCCCCGCGCACGATGCCGCCGGGTTTGAGCCCCGGAATATAGTCCAATGGGAATTGTGGGTTTCCGGCGAAGATGGCCTGCAAAGGAGACCCGCATGCGCAAGCGACGCTACACCGAGGCGCAAATTGTCGCAATTCTTCACGAGCTCGATGCTGGTCGACCCGCCGTCGAACTCGCTCGCAAGCACGGCGTTCACGTCAACACGTTGCGCCTTTGGCGAGGCAAATACGCCGGCCTCGACGTCAGCGATCTCACGCGCCTGAAAGAGCTTGAATCCGAGAACTCGCAGATGGAGCGCATCATCGCCCGCCAGGCGCTGGAGATCCGCGCGATGTCCGAGGTGATTCGAAAAAACGGGTGGGGCCCTCGAGCGCGAAAAAGAAGCGGTGAGGGCGCTCGAAACCGAGGGCATGAGCCAACGCCAAGCCTGTCGACTCGCAAGCTGCCCCGGGCCGACGATGCGATACAAACCACGCAAGCGCCCCGGCGAGGACCACGTCCGCGATCGGCTGCGTTGCATCGCACAAGAGCGACCGAGATTCGGATGGCGGCGGCTAAGGATTCTGCTCAAGCGAGAAGGCCTCGTAATGAACCACAAGCGTCTTCGCCGTCTGTACTGCGCTGAAGGGCTGCAAGTTCGGCCGCGCAAGAAGCGGCGCGTGCGACTCGCCCGCGGCCATGTCTCGCCGGCGCCAACGAAGCTCAATGAGGAATGGGGCTTGGATTTCATGGAAGAATACCTGATGACCAAGCGCAAAATCCGCTTGCTGACGATCGAAGACCGCTTCAGCCGCGAAGGCCTCGCTCTCGATCCGGACTTCTCGCTTACCAGTCGACGCGTTATTCGAACGCTCGACGACATCGCCGAGCTGCGGGGATATCCCGCTCGCCTTCGCGTCGATAATGGCCCGGAGAACGTCGCCGGCGCGATGCTGCAGTGGTCGATCGACCACAACGTCTTGCTGCATTTCATCGATACCGGGAAGCCGGCGCAAAATGCGTGGATCGAGTCGTTCAACGCGCGCGTCCGCGACGAGTTCCTCAACGTGCAGTATTTCCAAACGCTTCCGCATCTGCGCGATGGCGCCGACGCGTGGCTCGTCGACTACAAATGGGATGAGCAGGCCGGTCACCTAATACGGGATGCAGCGACGCTCCCAAGCAGACTGAACTGCAGAAAGGTAACCGGCCCATGGCGAATCGTATCACACAGTCAAGGCAGCGCAAAGATCCCACTATCTTCACGACCATGGGCCTCGACATTGGCGATTGACGAAGCCACTATTGCCTAATTGATGATCATGGGGAAATTCTCCAGCAAGGCACCGCTGCGACAACTCACCGAGGCGTTGTCAGCATGCGGAGCGGTTAAAGCCGCATCGAGTGGCTCGAGAAAACGGTACGCATGCAGGCTGGATCAGCCGAACGCTGCATGAATGTTCTCGCGACGTGATTGTCGCCAATACTTGGGAGCTTCGCAAGATCTCTAAAGTCAGCGTAAGAATGATCGCTCGGACGCTGAAGTCCTTGCCCGACTTGCGCGCGTTGATCCTACTCTTCTTTCGCCCATCACATTTCGCGCCGTCGAGCAACAAACCGACTTAGCGACGATAAAGGGACGCGACGTACTAGTCCGTGCTAGGACGAGCTGCGTGAATGCAATTCGAGGCTTATTAAAGAGCTTTGGTACGAGGTTGCCGACGAAATCACCGAAGAGCGTGTCGGCGGAGATGCTTGTCAACGTCCCGGAAGCATTACGCGTCGCGATCTCACCTTTGCTTGAGAGCATTGAGTCGATAAACGAGCAGATCAAGAAATACGACCACGAGATCGCGCGGCTCGCCGAAGAGCGCTATGCATCGACCGAACTGTTGCAGCAAGTCACGGGCGTCGGCCAATTGACCGCACTCACGTACATTCTTACTATTGGAAACCCAGGCCGATTCGCAAAGAGCCGCGATGTCGGTGCATACCTTGGCTTAACGCCGCGACAGCGCGATTCTGGCGAACTACACTCTCAGCTTCCGCATTTCGAAAGCCGGCAACGCGTACTTGCGCAAGCTATTGGTTGGCTGTGCTCACTACATTCTGGGTCTGTTTGGTCCCGATTGCGACTTGCGGCGGTTTGGGCAAAGTCTGTCCCATCGAGGTGGAAAAAACTCTAAAGAAACGAGCCATCGTCGCAGTCGCTCGAAAGGTTGCGATCCTGCTGCATCGACTCTGGATGACCGGTGAAGTATACCGGCCCCTAATCGAGACTGCTTCCGCTACCTCCTAGCCTTCAGTTATCCCTTAGGCAACATCTGTCGCTCTACGACGACTGCGGGAATCTCGTCGAGATCCACTTGGAAGCTCGGACTACAACTTGCAGCGTCGACCTCTAAGGTCGTTTCAATCTGCGGGGAAACGCTGGCGGTGCAACTCTTGTTGGCGCGATTATCTCACGCAGCTCGTTTCAGTGCAACCGGTTCAGCTGGAAAGTCCAGGAGATCGCGATAGCCGCGTAACCGTCTCCATGTTGGAGATAACTTGATGATCAACGCGTGCGTGACGGCGGTGGCGAACTCTGCGGTCCGTAAGCGCTTCATGGCATCGGTCCGGTGACGGATCGGAGCGAAGATTGATTCGATGGGATTGGTGGTTCGCAGATGGATCCACGTCGCGTGCGGAAAGCGATAATACGCGAAGAGGCGGTTGCGGTCATCGCGCAGGCATGCGGCAGCCTTGGGATACGATCGTTCGTAGGATTTCGCTAGAGATTCGAGCTTGCGTCGAGCTTCGGCTTCGGTCTCTGCGTGCATGATCGCCGCCATTGCCGCGTGGGCATCGCGTTGGCGTTTCTTCGGGAGCTTTTCCGCGACGTTACGAATCTTGTGCAACCAGCAGCGCTGCTGAGAGACCTTGGGCCACGCCTTATCGGCTGCCGAGAGCCGCACGCGCCGTCGGCAACCAGGAGCTGCGGCGCACGCAGCCCGCGACGTGCAAGATCCTCGAAGAGAGCGGTCCAAGCCGCCTCGCTTTGCTCTATCGCCTCGCGTAAAGCCAGCAGTTGCTCGGTCTGATTGCGATCGGCTCCCAAGACAACAAGGAAAACGCGGCGTTCGTCGTCTGGACCGGCGCCTAGATACACGCCGTCGGCCCAGGTGAAGATTAGGTCGAGATCATCGAGCCGGCGCGTATTCCAGGCCGCAAAGTCGGCTAGGAGCTGTTTGTTCGTTCGAGTGATCGTTGCGGCGGAAAGCGGAGCGTCCTCGCCTAGAAACGCGCGCAGCGTGCCTTCAAAATCGCGCGTTGCCAATCCGTCAAGCCAAAGCGCGGTCAAGCTCGCATCGACATTCTGCAAGCGACGACGGTGCTTTGGGAGAATCGCCGAGCTGAACGAAGCTCTCGGACTCGTGGGCGCCGCACCGCTATCGAGCCGCGGTTGGAAGTGATCACGCGAGCACGATCGTGCCCGTCGCGATAACCCAGCTTCGCGTCGGGAGTGCGCCGTCGGTAGCGAAGGCGTTCGAGGGCTTCGTCGACTTCGGCCTCGAGCACCGCTTGGAACAACTCGCTCAGTTTCGCTCGGCAAACTTCCTCGAGTTGGAGCGTCAGATCGGCCGAGTCGGGCTTGGCAACAGGCACCTGGGTGCGGTAAGATCGTTTCACGGTTGGTGTACCTCCTAGATGTTAGCAATCCAAGAGTTACACCGCCGTCTTTTCATTTCCCGGAACGGCTGTCCGGGAATTCCCCCTCAAATCGAAACGATCTCTCTACCTCTCTGGACTCCATCATGCACCGATCTCATCGCGGATCATCGAGAGTGCGAATAGAAACGTGGCAGAGGCGGCGACTCAGCCTAACGAACTACGATGGCTACCTTGACAAAATCGGCCTGCTCATAGAAACGAGGTTCGGCCGCATTCATCGCTAAACTATCTCACGCCAAAAGAGTTCGTCGAAAACCTACCTCATCAACCAATCCCACAATCGCCGGTGGATTAAGAAATGGGCTCAAACCCATTGGACCAACAACGTTGCCAGAAGATTTCCGGCAATGTTGTGTCGCGAGAATACGCTTCGTTTCCACTTGATGCAATGGGACTTAGGGCTCGCACGTTCAGAACGTGCTTTGCATCACAACGACCGTTAACAGGCGAGCAACACCGAATGGATTGCGCCTATTACAAATGTTAGTGGTTCCCTAACGTCGCTAAGATCCTTTCATTCACGCGCGCGGCCACAATACTCTGGTTGATTCCTATCGTCATCCAAGCGTTCCGCTGCACCCATATCTCCAGCACCGCGCAGAGAGACGCGCCGCTTATCAATCGCTCTGCAAGTCGGCACGTATTCGCCAGCGTCGTTGTAGTTCTAAAATATCCCGCGGTGCTTTGTTCGAGAATATGTACTGCGATCTTATGCGAGACAAACGCTTAAGCTAGGGTTGGGTTTGTTCAGCCCCACCCGATTCGTATACCAGGGCGATTGCTAGAAAATCGGCTTCTGAGTCTATCTTGATAGCTCAGGCAAAGTGATTTCGGTTGGCATCGAGACTGGCTATGTACTGCTATAAAGCCCTAGCGGCGCGTACGAGAGACGGCTCTCTTGACGTCCGTGTCGATCTTGACGGTGCTTTCGTATTTGTAGGTCTGAAGAACGATTTAGCGAGGTCCGCAAACTCAACGCCCCAGGTTGTCCGAGCGAGAAGGCAAAGTAACGGCGCTAAGATAGAGCATTCCGCATTGACTCGTTGGACGATTTTCTTCACGCGGCGATTTAGGAATTTTGCCTCTTGGACACACCAGAGCGGGGAAACTAGCGTAGCTTACTCTTTCGGCGACCCGGGCGCAACTATTTCATGTTCGGATCGAGAGCGTCGCGCAGGCCGTCGCCGAGGTAGTTGATCGCGAGCACCGTTACGAGGATGCAGAGGCCGGGGAAGATCGCAACCCACGGTGCGATCGCCATGTTCGACTCGGCGTTTGCGAGCATGTTGCCCCACGACGCGGTCGGGGGTTGGATTCCGAATCCGAGAAACGAGAGCGTCGACTCGAGGATGATGACGTTCGCTACCTCGAGCGTCCCTTGCACGATAATCGGCGCGATCGCGTTGGGCAGCAGGTGCCGGAAGATGATCCGGCCGTCGCGGTTGCCAAGCGCCCGCGCCGCTTCGGCGAATTCTTTTTCACGCAGAGAAAGGAACGACGCGCGCACCAGACGCGCGACCGGCGGCCACGAGAGGCCGCCGATGATGACAACGATAACGCCGAAGCCGAGCGAGGCTTTGTTCGATGAAGCGGCCACGATGGCCGTCAGCACGAGCAACAGCGGCAAGAGCGGAATCGAGAGGAAGACGTCGGTGACGCGCATGATCGTGTAATCCACGATCCCGCCGTAGTAGCCCGCGATCGCACCGAGGACCGTGCCGATCATGAGCTCCATCAAGACGGCGAAGAAGGCGACGGTCAGCGAGATCTGCGCGCCGTACATCAGACGCGAAAGCAAGTCGCGGCCGTTCTCGTCGGTGCCGAGCAGATGTGCCCGGCGACGCCCGGCGCGAGCGGGTAGCCCGACCAGTGCGCTTGATCGATGTAGTTCGGATCGGCGGGCGCGAGCCAATGCGCGAGGACCGCGACGAGCGTGATGCACCCGATTACGACCGCGCCGAGGAGCGCGAGACGGTGGCGCCGGAAGCGCTTCCAGACGCCATGGCGCTCGAGCTGGATTTCGTCTTCGATGATCGGTGCGGGAAGCGCACCGGGAGCAAGCGTCGTTGCCATTCTTACTCCCCTCGCCTAATCGTACTTCACGCGCGGGTCGAGCCACGCGTACGCGACGTCGGCCAGCAGGTTGAAGAGCACGACGAGCACCGAGACCATCATCAGGTAACCCATCAGCAGCGAGAAGTCGAACTGTCCCAGCGCGTTGATGAAGAGCCGCCCCATTCCGGGCCATGCGAAGATCGATTCGGTAACGATCGCGCCGGCCACGAGACTCGGCAGCGAGAGCGCGATGATCGTCACCAGCGGAATCAACGCGTTCTTCAGGCCGTGACGGAACACGACCTCGGCGGGGTTCAAGCCCTTTGCCGCCGCGGTGCGCATATAGTCGGTGCGGATGACCTCGAGCATCGAACTGCGCATGAAGCGGCTCCAGGTGGCGATTCCGAGCAGGCTCAAGACCGCTGCCGGCAAGATGAGATGCTCGATGCGGTCGCCGATGTTGAACTCGTCCAGCGAGGAGATTCCGGCCGAGGGCAGCGCGATGTGGTAGCCGAACGCGGTGATGCCCGTGACTGCAAACGCCAGCTGCATCATCAGCGCGAACCAGAACACCGGCATCGATTGCCCGAAGAAAGCAAACGTCGTAACGATGTAGTCGACCGCCGAGTACGGCTTGAGCGCGGCGATGATTCCGAAACCTACACCGATCGCGAGCGAGATCGCGAACGCGGTTCCGATCAGGAGCAGCGTCGCCGGCAAGCGCTCGAGGATCGCCGTGAGCACCGGCTCGGAATTCGAGGTGGAGTATCCCAGGTCGCCGGTGAGGACCTTACCGAGCCACGCGAAGTACTGCACGTAGACCGGCCGGTCTAAACCGAAGTTGTGCTTGAGCCGGATGATGTCGGCCTGCGTGATGTGAGGATTCTGCAAATACGGCGCGAGTGGACCGCCCGGCGCATTATGCAAAATGTAGAAAAGGATCACCGAGATAAGCAGGAGCAGCGGAATCGCTTGAATGCTCCGGCGAACGACGTAATTAAACAGTTGGCACGCCCTCCGGCGCCTATGAGTCCGCGACCTTAGGGTGCCGCGGCGGGTATTCCTGTGAGACCGAGCAAGGCGCGCGCTTCATCCGGCGTCGCGACCGGCCGCCCTAGCTCGCCGGCAATGCGCGCGACGCGCGCCACCAGTTCTTCGTTCGAAGCGAGCCGCCCCTTCGTATAATAGATGTTGTCCTCGAGTCCGACCCTGACGTGACCGCCCATCGCAACGGCGACGGCGGCGAGGGGAAGCTGGTCGCGGCCGATACCGGCGACCGACCAGGTGCACCCGGGCGGCAGATCCCGGATGAGGTCGACGAGGTGCGGAACGCTCGCGTCGAGCCCGCCCGGGACGCCCATCACAAAATCAAAGTGTTGAGGAAACGCCAGGAGGCCCTCGGCCGCGAGACGCTTCGCGTTCGAGATGTGTCCGGCGTCGAAGATTTCGAGTTCCGGCCGCACACCGTACCGCTGCATCTCCTTGAGGATGTCGCGCATCAAAGGGAAGCCGTTCTCGAAGATTTCGTCGCCGAAATTCACGGTGCCGCACGTTAGCGTGGCCATTTCTGGTCCCAGCGCGAGCGGCGCGGTGCGCTCCCTCGCCGACATCCCGATCGCCCCGCCTGTGGTGAATTGCACGATGAGATCGCCGGCCGCCCGGATCGCGGCCAGGGCCTGGCGTGAAGCGCGCCGGATCGCTGGTGTTGCTGCCGTCGTCATTCCGGCAGTGGAGGTGGATGATTGACGCGCCCGCCTCGCGGCAGCGCGCCGCGGTCGCACCGAGCTGCTCCGGGGTGACCGGCAAATGAGGCGTCTGGGACGGCATCAGCTCGGCGCCCACGGCGGCGACGGTGACGATCAACGGATTCATGAATCACGCTTGGCAACCGTTCGGGTCGTTCCCCCTCCTAACGCCAAGCTCGCTCGTTGAGGTGTGCCGCGCGACAGCGAGGAGCCCCCGGTCGGAAGGCAAAACGACCCTAGCCGGAGGCCGCGCCCATTCGCGGTACTCCGCTTGCCGTATTCCCTTTGGTTTCACACTTCTGCTGTTCGTTCGGACCCGCCCGGGCCGGATCGTGAGGTAAGTCTTGAAAGCTAGCCAGATCGTAGCTGGAATCGCAGCCGCCGCGTTACTCGGCACCGCGCTTCCGCGGGTCGCATCCGCAGAGATGTCCGGGCCCGCCGTCGCGAGCTCGTTACAGTCAAGTTTCGCTGCGCAGCGCGCGCGGCTGATGCCCTTCGCCGGCTGGGCCAGTCCCGCACGGCAAGTGAACATCATGGTGCACCTGCCGCTACGCAACGAAGCCGAAGCGGAAAACCTCGCCGCGCAAATGGCCACGCCAGGCTCGCAGGCCTACCATCACTGGTTATCGCGCGACCAGTTCGTCGTCGCGCTACGCCCCGCTTGCATCGGACATGCGCAACGCGGCGGCAAGTCTCCGCGCGGGTGGATTTAAGATCACGAAGGTCGACTCTCAGTTCGTTTACGCCAGCGCTCCCTCCGCGAGCGTCGAGCGCTTCTTCAACACACACATCGGCCTCGTGCGTGACGCGAATGTGCTTCGAGTCGATGCGCGCACGCCGATCTCCCTTCCCACGTCGCTGGCAAAGATCGGCGCGACGATTATCGGACTCCACGCTTTGCCGCACCCCGTGCCCGCCCATGTCTCTCGCCGCAACGTCTTGGTGAGGCCGGTCTCGAAAACGAATCCTCTGCAAATCAATCCGGGCGGTTTCTTTCCGGGCGAACTGATGCAGGCGTACGGCAACCCGTCGTACTCGGTCGGGAACGGCGCGGGCATGAGTATCGCAATCGTCGGCCTATCCGACTCGACCGATTCCGACAACCAGATGCTGTGGTGCAGTGAAGGGCTCGGACCGGCTTGCGCGACGGGGGGCACGACGCTCGCTCCGTATCCGACGGTCAACCACTTCGAAGCCGAGGGGTCGATCCCGCCGGACACCGACGGCAACTCTCTTGAAGCGTCGCTCGATGCGCAGATGGCCGGCGGCACCGCCGCGGGCGCGATCATCGATCAGTACGCCGATAGCGAGGATGACGCCGGCAACGTGTTCATCGGGGCTTACATGCACATCGTCGATTCGAGCCACGAAGACATCATCACCACCTCGTACATTTTCCCCGAATGCGAGTTCCTCGGCCCGGGCGCGGCCGATCCGTTATTGGCTAACCACGATGTGTTTCTCCAAGGGAACCTTCAAGGGCAAACGTTCCTGGTCGCATCGGGTGACAATGGCGCGTACGGATGCGCGTTTCTCGGCGATACGACGAATCCGTCCGTCAACGCGTTGACCTCGGATCCCGACTCAACCGGGGTCGGTGGTTCGACCGAATTTGACGTAACCAGCCCCGGTGGGCCACTCAGCACGCAATACGAGGACGAAAGCTCGCACTCGGATCCGCCCAATGAGTGGGGCTCAGGCGGCGGGGTCAGCCTAATCTGGCGGGCGCCGCGCTTCCAAAACCTGATCGGCATCAGTCCCGCCGGCGGGCGGCAACTTCCCGACGTCTCGATGCACATGGGCGGTATCGAATCTCCGTTCACCTTCGACATCATCGCGTTCGAAGGTTCGCTCGGAGGCGTGGTGGGAACGAGCTGTTCGTCTCCGGAGTTTGCCGGCACGCTGGCCTCTTCGGCAACCGCGGTGAACGCGAGCCGCGGGGTAAGCGGCGGCTTCAGGTTCGGGAACGTCAACAACTTCCTGTATTACGAACAGGCTGCCGGAAACGCCGCTAACGTCTATCATCAAAACATTCCCGGCGACAATCTCTTGACCGTGTACAATCCTTCGAATGGGCTCGGCTATAACCAAGTGATCGGACTCGGGACGATCAACATTCCCGGATTCGATGCGGCACTTGGCTACGCCGGAACGTATCAGGCCGCCGGCAACCTCGTCACGGCAAGCAATCCCTAGTCGCACCGAATCGCAACTACCGCCGAATCGAGAGGTTGACGTGAGATCGATCCACCTCGTTTCGGCGGTAGCCGTGGTGCTCGTCGGCGCGTCGTCGGTGGGCGTGGCATGCGCCCAACGGCGGCGGCCGTATCGGCCTCGATCCCGGCACGCTTCGCCGCGCTACGCGCGAAAGTGCTGCCTTTTGCCGGCTACGCACGCCCGGCGCAAGCCGTCAATGTCGTGATCCACTTGCCTCTGCGCAATGAAGCGGAAGCCGAGGCACTCGCAGCGGCGGAGTCGACGCCGAAATCGGCTTCGTATCGCAGGTGGCTGAGCCACGCCCAATTCATGGCGCGGTACGCACCGCTCGATGCCGACATGCGCAGCGCGACGGCCGCGCTCCGCAGCGGCGGCTTTACGATCCGCAAAACCGACGCGCAGTTCATCTACGCGACCGCACCGGCCGCCTCGGTCGAGCGTTTCTTCAACACGCGGCTCGGGCTCGTGCACGATGGAACCGCGCTTCGCGTCGACGCCAGAACGCCGCTATCGATGCCGCTCCCGCTGATCAAGATCGGCGCGACCGTGATCGGGCTGCACGCGATTCCGCGTCCCGTTCCCGAGCATGAGGTCATCGGACGCCGGGCTCGAGCGAGCGCAACGCTGCGCGGTTCGCGCCCGAACGCGTTCTACGGGCCGCTCGGTCCCTATTATCCCGGCGAATTGTTGCAAGCGTACGGCGAGCCGTCGTACACGGCTTCGAACGGCGCCGGCATGACGATCGCAATCGTCGGCGCGTCGGACTCGAGCGATGCGGACAACCAGGCCCTCTGGTGCACGTACGGCCTCGGTCCGAACTGCGCGTTGGGCGGCACGACGCTCGCGCCTTTTCCGACCGTCAATCACTTCGAAGCCCCCGGATCCGACCCGCCCGATAACAACGACGGCCCTTCCCTCGAAGCGGCTCTCGACGCACAGATGGCCGGCGGGACGGCCCCCGGAGCGATCATCGACCAGTACGCCGCCGCTCCCGACGACGAACTTTTCCTCGAGACTTTTTCACACATCGTGAATACGAGCCGCGAAGACATCGTGACGACTTCGTACGGCATATGCGAGCTCAGCTTCATCGGCGACGTCGCTCCCTTGATCGCGCTCCACGAAGTGTTGCTCCAAGGGAATCTGCAGGGACAAACGTTCATCTTCTCATCGGGTGACAACGGCGCGTTCGGGTGCGACTACCTCGGCGACTCCACCGATCCGGCCGTCTCGGCCTACGCGGCCGACCCCGACGCTACCGGAGTCGGCGGGACCACCGAGTTCGCGACGACGTACTTCGACAACGGCTACGGTACCGGGTACGCGTCGGAATCGGCGTATTCGTACCCGCCGCAGCTGTGGGGTTCGGGCGGCGGCGTCAGCGCCATCACGCGCGCGCCGCGCTTCCAAAGCTGGATCGGCATCAGCCCGACCGGCGGCCGCCAAGTCCCCGACGTCGCGATGCACATGGGCGGTCCGGTCTTTCCGTTTACTGCGGACTTCATCGTGTATGAAGACTTCGTCTACGCCGTCATCGGGACGAGCTGCGCAGCACCGGAGTTTGCCGGGACGCTCGCTCAAAGCGTGACCGCGGTAAACGCCGGCCGCGGGCTCAGCGGCGGCTTCCTGCTCGGCAACGTGAACAACTTTCTCTACTACGAGCAAGCCGCGGGCAATGGTTCGACGGTTTTCCACCAGATCGTGCCGGGCGACAACCTCATAACGATCTATCAGCCGCCCGTCTTCAACTTGCCCGGATACAACCAAGTCATTGGTCTGGGAACGCCGAGTTTACCGGCGTTCGTTGCAGCGCTCGGCTTCGGCGGAACGTACCAGCCCGCAGGCGACACCTTTACGCCGAGCAATCCCTGACGGCCGGCGCAGCGATCTAGAGCGAACGTTTCGCACGCGCGATGAAATCGCGCTCGAGGCCTAAGATGTCCGCCAGCGCGATCGCGTCGGAACTTCCCGCCGATCCGCTCGTTGCCGCGTTCAAGCGATGGTCCATTGCACCGGCGATGAGCGCCAGCGCGCCGGCCAGCGGCAGCGGCGCACCGTCGCGCGGCGGCAGCGCGCTCAGCCCGGCGATCGCATAGTGCGCGGCGCCCGCTGCTTCCGCGATGTTTGCGAGGTGCGTCGCTGCGAAAGCGTGAGCCTCGCGCGCGCTCAGCGTTCCTAAGAGAGCGATCAGCAGCGCGCGTCCTTCGCCCGGCGAAGTCGTGCGAGCGAACTCGTCGATCAGAACGAGCGCCGGCCCCGCAGGGCGCTCCAGCAGCTCGCGCAGTTCGACCAGCTCGTTTCCGAAGGCTGAAAGCAGCGCGGTTTCCTCGCTCGCGCGGCCGATGCCGATCCATTCGATCTCGTCGAAAAGCGGGACGCGCGCGCTCGCTGCCGGCACCGGAACGCCGCGAGCGACGCACGCGGCGACGAAACCGCAGGTCCGCAAAGCGGCCGTTTTCCCGCCCATGTTCGGGCCGGTAACGACCGCGACGCGCTCGAGCGAAAGTGAGATCGGCTCGTACGGTCTGCCGGCGTCGGCCAGGCGTTCCTCGAGCGGCAAGAAGCGTGCGCGTTCGAACGCGAGCGGGCCCGCGCGTCCGATGATCTCGGGCTCGATCGTATCGTACGATTGCGCGAAGCGAACCCGAGCGAGAAAACCATCCAACGCACCGAGCGCATCGCAGGCCACCGTCACGCGCGGCGCGGTCTCGCGAACTTGCGCGGTGAGCTGCGCGCGCACCCGTTCTTCGCACTCCGCGACGACGGTTTCGGCCGCTTCGCTTGCGGCCAGCGCCGCGAGCCCGGTCTCGCCGAGCACAAGCTCGCACAGCAGGTAGGTCGGCGCCTCGCGAACGACGCGCACTCCTTCGGGAACGACGTCCGCAAGCTTCTCGCGCATCACGATGAACTCGCCGTCACGCAGGTGGTCAACGCCGAGCGCGCGAGCGACGCGCGCAGCAAGCGCGCTGCGTTCGCTATCGAGCGTTGCGCGGCGAGCCGCCGCGTCGCCGCGTGCAGCCGCGAGCTTCGGGTCGAACCGCTCGGCGAGAAAGAACGAACGCGCGGGGGTTCGACCCGGCGCGAGCGCACGCGCGAGATCGTCGAGCGGTTCCGCAACGGCGACGATTCCCTCCGGCAGCCCTTTCGTCAACTCGCGAATCGCGCTCACCGCATCCAGAAAGCGCTGGAGTTCGAAGAAGTCGGTGTCGGCCAGGACATCGCCCGCGACGGCGCGCGCGACGATAGCCTCAGGGTCCGGCGCGTCCGCGATCTCCCGGCGCAGCGTTTCGAGCGTGGCGCGCTCGAGCGAGTTTGCTGCTCGAACGACGGCTCCGATCGCGCTGCGCGCGCTCGCTTCGTCGCCCGCGACGAAGGCACGCTCGCGACGCCGCGCGCGACGCCCGAGTTCCGCGACCGGCGCGATCGCAGCCTCGAGCCACGCGGCGCCGATCTCGTTCCCCGTTGCCTCGCTCCAGGGGAGCTTCACGCGGCCGTCCCGGCGTACACGTCGAAAGCCGGCAGTCCGGTCGCGCTCGCGACGCCGTGCAGAAACGCTGCCGGCTCGAAGCTACGCTCCTGCGCGAGCGACGCGATCGTGCATGCAACCGGCACGAGCGGATGCCGGCAGCGGAGCGCGAGGCGCTCCGCCAGCCGCAGAAAAGCGCCTCCGCTGAAGGCGATGCGCGTCGGATCCCGCACGACGACTTGGCGGCGCTCGCTCTGCGCGGCCAACCTCGCAGCGTGCTCGAGGCTGAGCGCACCCTCGATGGCGAGCATCTCGTGCGCGGGATCGACTCGCGCAATGCGCAAGCGCGCGACGAGCGCGGCGGCCGCTTCGACGGCGTGCGCCAGCGTCGGCGCACTCGCCGCTCCAGTCGCCACCACGATGGCATCCTGCCCGTCGCGCAAAGCCGCTATTCGATCGACCGCGCCGTCGATCAGGACGAAATGCGCGCCGAGCTCTTCGAAATACGTGGCGATGCGGCGCAACGCGTTCGCCTGCGGCGGACCGGCGATCTCGAACCGGCCCGGCGCGCGAACCCGCGCAAAGACGATCGGACCGAGAGCACTCGTTTCACCCGAAAGCGCGACGATCTCAGCTGCCGGATGGCGCGGCAGAAGCGCGGCCGCGGTTGCGATCAGCACCCCCTCGCGGAGATCGAAGCGGGGCTTGGGCGAACCGTCCAGCGCGTCGGTGCTTTCGCCGTCACGCCCGATCGAACACAACCCGAACGCTTTTCCCTGGTGCTGCAGTGCGGCGCAAACGGCAGCGACGGTCACGGTCTTGCCGGCGTTTTTGCTCGTTCCGACGACCGCCAGCGAACGCGCTCCGGCGGCTCGCGCCCGGGCCAGCAACGCGGCTCCCACGTCCATCTCAGCGCGCTTCGACGCGCTCGTAGCGCTCGACTCCGTCGACGTGCCGAACCAGCCGGTAACGGCCTTCGGCGACTTCCTGCTCCAAGATCGGTACCAGGCGCTCGACCCAATAGGACGTCGCGTCTCTCCGATCGAGCAGAACTGCGCGTGGCGCACGGCCGAGGCCGAGCGAGGCGTTCGGATCGAAGCCGAGGTGCGCGAATAACTCGTCATGGGTGCCGACATCGAGCGCCGGGGATAGTGCCGCAAGTTCCTGATCGACGATCCGATCGTGCGAGCCGCGTACGCCCAGATAATGCCCCCAGTGCGTTGGGCTCGCGAAGACCAAATTCGCCACGCAGAGCGCGATCGCGGCGCGCTGCGCGAAGACGGCTACGCGCGAACGCTTCGCGTACAGGTGCGCGACGCCGAGCGCGAACGCGGCGAGCACGTAGCCGATCCACGGCGCTGCGTAGTGCTGTCCCATCGTATACGTGACCGAATCGTGCGAGAACAAGCATTCGGCGAAGCCCGGCAACGCCAACAGAAAAAGCGGCGACAGCAAACAGACGAAGGCGAGCGGAACGAGCGCTTCGAGGAAATAGGCCGGGCGCCCGATCGAGTACCACGGCGTGTTGCCCGCGTCGGCGTTGCTCTGCCAGGCGTAGAAGTGCAGCGGCGACCACGCTTCGGTCGCACCCGCGAGGGGCCGCACGAACGCGAAGAAGGCGACGAACGTTGCGAGCGAAAGCGCAAACGCGACCCCGGCAAAGCGCATCCCGGTGACTTCACGCGCACGCGCGAAGTAGACGAACGCGAAGAGCGCTGCACACGCGAGGATCAACGCTTGATCTTCCTTGATGCAGAGCGCGAGTACGAGAAAGACCGCCGCGAGCCGGAAGCGGCGTGCGTCGACGGCCCAAATCAGCCAGAGCGTCACCGCCGGAGCGAAGACGTTCTCATGAAAATCCGCGAAAATGACGCCGGTCAGCGGTGGATAGAGCAGCCCGACCACTGCGACGCCGAGCGCGAGACCCTCCGGCAAGTGGCGCCGCGCGAACAGAAAGAGCGCGGGTCCCACCAGCGCTCCGCAGACAGCCGCGATCGCGATGAGTGCGAGCGGTGAGTGCGTCGCGAGCAGCAGCGGTGCGCACAAGTAGAGAATCGGCGAGAAGTGCACCCTGAAATGGCTGCCGCCTTCGATCGTGTTGCTGAAGCCGTGGAAGACGCTCGCGATACTCTGCGTGAACAAGCCGAGATCGGCACCGGAATGGTACGTGTTATACCGGTTCGCCCCTAAAGCAAAGAGCACGACGGCGTACGCAGCGGCAGCGACCCAAATGCCGAGAGCATTCACGCGATGCCGGCGTATTTCAGCGCGGCAAACAACGCCCCCGTGGCAACCAGCACGATCCCTGCGGTCAACGCGGCCCGCGTTCCAACGAGCAGCCCTAACCTCCGGCCGAAGGCGAGTCCGAGCGTCGACGCTAGGATCGAGGCAAACGCGATCGCGCTGACCGTCTCCCAAAGCGGTACGCGGATGTAGATCACCGAGAAGCCGATGCCGAGCGAGTCGAGACTGATCGAAAGTGAAGCGACGACAAGGCCCCAACCGGAAGCCAAGTTCAAACCGCCTTTGGCTTCGTTGGTCGTATCGAAGATCATGTACGACCCGACGGCGACCAGCGCGGCAAAGCCCAGATATCCCGCGATCGCGCCGAAGAGCTCGCCCACGAGTGCGCCGAGACCCACCCCGATCAACGTCATCGCGATTTCGGCTGTGGCGAACGAGAGGGCGATTCGAACGCGCTGGGGACGGGTCAGGGGTTGCATGCCGACGCCGACGCACACGGCGAATACATCGAGCGCGAGCGATCCGGCGAGCAGCACCACGCGCCATGTGATGGAGACCATTTCAGCCGCACTACGGCCGGAGCCGCTAGGTTCCCTCGAAGGCCGCCGTTACGGACCGTCGAACGCGCAATTCTCGATGGCCGTCATCGACAAGCTTCTCGCGCCGGATTCAGCCTTTCAGCGGCGCTTCTTCTTTCTTGCGAAGCGCTTCGTGGCCGGCGAAACCATCGACTCGGCCCTCGCTACGGTTGCCGCGCTGAATTCCGAGGGATTGAGTGCGTCGCTCGATTTCCTCGGGGAGGACGTCGTGCGGCCCGAGGAGGCGCAACACACGCGCGACACGTATCTCGCCACGCTCGCCGCGATCGAACGCAACAGCGTCCGCACCAACGTTTCGCTCAAACTGACGGCGCTGGGTCTTTTGGTCGACGAGGAAATGTGCCTGCGCTACCTGGATGAGATCCTGACGCGAGCCTCGACGCTGCCCGACCCGTTCGTGCGCATCGACATGGAGGGCTCGAGCGTCACCGACGCGACCCTTCGGGTCTTCGAGCGCGCCTTCGCCCGGCACGACAACGTCGGCATCGTGCTGCAAGCGTACCTGCGGCGAACGCCGCAAGACCTCGAGCACGCAATCGCTCTCCGCGCGCGCGTACGGCTGTGCAAAGGCGCGTACAACGAACCGGTCGAGATCGCGTATCCCGACATGGCTTCGATCCGGCGCGAATTTCTTCGCTCGGCCGAAGCGCTGCTCACGCGTGGGAAGTACCCGGGCATCGCGACGCACGACGAGCGCCTGATCGCCGCCATCAGGCGATTAATCGGCGAACGCTCCATCTCGCCCGACGCGTTTGAGTTTCAGATGCTCTACGGCGTCCGTCCCGATCTGCAGCGCGAGCTGGTGCGAGACGGGTACAACGTACGCGTCTACGTCCCGTTCGGGACGCACTGGGCCGGCTATTTCTACCGCCGCATCACCGAGCGCAAAGAGAACGCCCTCTTCGCCCTCCGCTCAATCTTCGCACGCTAAAGCCGCGAGTCAACCGTCGAGGAGCTGCTCGACTCGAAGCATGCGGTCGCTTTCGACTAAGCGTCCGAGGACGTCGAAGCCGTCGGTGACTTCGCCGAATACCGTGAAGTCTCGATCGAGATTGAGCTGCGGTGAGAGCGTGATGTAGAATTGCCCTCCGCCCGAGTCGCGCGACGCATGACCGTTCGTGTATTCGAGGGCCATCGCGATGACACCCGAGCGCTGCTCGACCGGGTTCATTTCGCCGCGAATCGTAAAGCCGGCATCTCCGTCGATGTTGTTGTGCGGGTCGCCCGTCTGTACGACGAAATCCGGAACGACGCGGTACCAGCGCTCGCCGTCGAAGTATCCGGCATTTGCGAGGCGCAAAAAGTTCGCGACGGTGAAAGGCGCCCACTCGGGATAGAGGCGCAGGATGACGTCACCCTTCGTCGTGATGATGCGTACTCGCGGATGCGAACCGGACATCGGACCGTTCATGCCGAGCGCAGTCGAAGGCGCGTAGAGCGGGGCGTAGGTGATGTCGTCAACGCCGGGCGCTGCGGGCTTCCGCGGCGGCGAATGCGGCAGCGGCGGCTCGCGCGGCGGAGGGGACGGTTGCGGCGTGGCCACGTGCAGCCCGGGCGGCTGCGCCTTCAAATCGGTCGTGAGCGGCTCTTTAGCAAGTTGGTGCAATGCTTCGCGGACTTGGAGCTGCACGCGCCATGAGGGATCGTCGAGCAGCGGGCGCAGCAGCTCCGCGGCGTCCGGATCGGCGCGTTTCCCCCACGCCCGGACGGCCTCGATGCGCACGAGATCGCTCGTGTCGTGGAGACCCGTGAGCAGAACGTTGCGGTCGGCCACCGTGGCGTAGCCCCGGAAAAGGGCCCACATCTCGTGCCAGCGCACGTCCGCATCCCGCTCGGCCATAAACTGCCGCCCGAGGGCCGCGGCCAGAGTGGCACTCGATGGAGTCGTTCCGAAAACGTCGGTGTTTGCCGCCGCATGGCCGCGGACGGTGAGATCTTTGTCGGCGAGCGCCGCCTCGAGCTGGGCCGCGAGCGCCGGCGTGCCAAGAGTCGCGTCAGCCCCCACGATCCGGCCGATGGCGTCGAGCGCTGCGTAGCGCACCGCCGAGTTCTGATCGTCTGTGGCCAGGGAACCGAGGGCGGCGGCAGAGTCGGAATCCAGCAAAAGGCCCAACGAATAGGCCGCCATGGCCCTCACGCGCGGGTCGGAGGCTCGCAGCAGGGGGCGCAGGAGAGGACGGCTCTCGGGACTCCCGATGCGTCCCAAAGCCAGCGCGGCCCGAGCCGCGAGGTCCGGATTAGACGATGTCAGCAGAGCCGTCAGGGCCGGATCCGACTTTTTTGACAGCTCGGAGCTCACGATAGTCTGCAAGGGGCCGCTCGGTGCCGCTTGGGCGGCCGTCACGCTCGCGACCGTGAGTGCGCTCAAAAAGAAAAGGGTAAGCTTTCGAACGGTTCCACCAACTTTCGGGACCTCGTCTGCGTTGAATATTGACAGGCGTCCTATCTCCGCCCCTCTTAGGCGAAGCAACCGCGCCCAACAAAACAGCAACAAATTAGGGAAGGTAGTCGAAACAAATTGTCTACATCCAAGCGCAAGAGCGGCGGGATGACGGTCCGCGAAGCCGGCCAAAAAGGCGGCGAGACCGTTAAGCTCAAGTACGGCCCGGAGTTCTACGAAACCATTGGGCGTAAGGGCGGCGAAGCCACCAAGCTCGCGCACGGCCACGAATTCTACGAACAGATCGGCAAGAAGGGCGGCAAGAAAGGTGGCGAAGCAACTCGCGACCGTTATGGCCCGTCATTCTACGAGGAGATCGGTCAAAAGGGCGGGCAAAAGGTCAAGCAATTGATCGAGGAAGGCAAAAAAGCTGCAGCAGCCGCCGCCGAAGCGAGCGCCAAAAAAGCCTCGTAGTCCGATTGGCTTGAGTGTGCGCGGCTCAGCCGCGCTGCTCGCCGTCATTTCGTTCGCGGCGTTCTTCGGGACACCGCACTCGAGCAGTGCGATTCCGGCTCCCGAAGCGGAGCCGCAGCCGCACGGAAAACAAAGTCCGAGCCCGGCACCAACGGCAACGGTCTTCGGCATTTTGCCGGTCGGGTCCGACATCTATTTTGTCTTGGACGATGAGTTGAGTTCGGCCAAGAGCAAGCCCGGAACGATCGTGCAAGCTCACCTCAGAGATGCGCTCGTCGTCGGCGGCATGACGCTCGCACCGGCCGGCACGCCCCTGTCGATCGAAGTCCTGAGCACGCGTCACAAAGGCGTGGACGAGCAGATGGGCATCGTGCAAGTCCACGTCGAGCCGCTGCAACTTCCGGGCATTGGTTTGCTTCCGGTTCGAGCGCCGAACGAATATCTCACGATCGAAATGACCGGCGGCCAAGTCGCCACGCAAGCCAGCGCCGACACCGTCGGAGACATTTTCATACCCTACTATCCGATCTTCCAGATCCTGCGGCCGGGGCACGACTTCGTTCTGCCCAAAGGCGCGGTCTTTCGCGCCGAAACGACCGCTGCGATCGACGCTCGCAATCGCGCCGCCGTCGTCATAGCGACGCCGCCGCCGATCGTCACGAACTTCGATCCGCCGCACGCCGACTTCCGCCCGGTGCCGCTGTACACCGCACCGCCGACGCCGAGCCCGAAACCAACGCCGACTCGGAAGCCGCCGACCCCGAGCCCGGAGCCGACGGGCAGCCCGTCGCCGCACCCGACGGCGTCCCCGTCGCCGGCGCCTTCTCCGCTGGCCTCACCGACAGGGAGCCCGACTCCGCCAACGTAGAGCGTGAGCATGAAGAAATTTTTCGTACTCTGCGCGACTCTGGCACTGGCTCCGGTACTTGCCGGCGCGCAGGGCATGTCCCCGACGCCCAAGCCCGACGAACACGCGATGGGCACCGAAGTCGCTTTCGTCTCGACGATCACGAACGATCTGCAGACGCGCTTCCCGACGCCGGCCAGCGCCAACAGGGCCGGCTACGTTCGTTTTACCGATGAAGACAACACGGGCGCGATCAGCTACGCGAATCGAAAGTGGACGAGCAGCGACCCCGCCCACCCCAGTCAGCTCTGGTACGACGTCTACGGCCGCCTAATCGGTGCGGACTACTCGGTGCTTCAATCGGATTCACCGACGGCGCCGAAGCTCTGGGGCGTCGATCCGGGTCGCTGGGACCTGTTCCGGGCGCACGTGCACTACGGCCTGGTCGGACCGAACGGCACCACGATCTACGGCGGGCTCGGCCCCAAATCACTCGAGGCCGTTGGCGCGACGGTAGATACCGCAACCGCCGCCACGATCGTCGCCGCGGGAAAAGCGAAAAAGACGAGCGACGTGCGCTTTCTCTTCACGTTCCCCGCGATTTGGGATCTCCAAGTCTGGCTGATTCCCAATCCCAACGGTGCGTTCGCGGAAAAGAACCCCAACGTGACGCCGTCGAGCGGCGCCAAGATGCAGATGTAACTGGTCCCTACTCGGACGACCAGTAGTCTTTCAGCGCTTTTCCGCGTGAGGGGTGGCGTAGTTTGCGGAGCGCCTTGGCTTCTATTTGGCGGATGCGCTCGCGCGTCACGCCGAACTCTTGACCGACTTCCTCGAGCGTGCGCTGATGCCCGTCCTCGAGACCGAAGCGCAGCACGAGTACCTTCCGCTCGCGCTCCGTCAGGTTCTTGAGGACGTCAGCCATCTTCTCTTTGAGCAGCATGACCGAAGCGGCCTCCGCAGGTGCGACGGCCTCTTGATCTTCGATGAAGTCGCCGAGATGCGAATCTTCCTCTTCGCCGATCGGGGTCTCGAGTGAGATCGGTTCTTGCGAGATCTTGATGACCTCGCGCACCTTCTCCGGCGTCAGACCCATCTCGTGCGCGATCTCCTCGACCGTCGGATCGCGACCCAATTCTTGGAGCAGCTGGCGTGAAATCTTGATCGAGCGGTTGATCGTCTCGACCATGTGCACCGGGATCCGAATCGTGCGCGCCTGATCGGCCAGCGCGCGGGTGATCGCTTGACGGATCCACCACGTCGCGTAGGTCGAGAACTTGTAGCCCTTGCGATAGTCGAATTTTTCAACCGCGCGGATCAACCCGAGATTCCCCTCCTGGATCAAGTCCAAGAAGAGCATGCCGCGGCCGACGTACTTTTTCGCGATCGAAACCACGAGCCGTAAATTCGCTTCGGTGAGTTTTCGTTTGGCCTCGGCGCCGGCATCGATGACGGCATTGCGAGCCAGGCCATTTTTCTGGGCCTCGAGTTCGCCTGCTTCGATCGCCATCGCCAAGCGCTTTTCGTCGTCCATCGAGAGGAGCGGAACGCGTCCGATTTCCTTGAGGTACATGCGGACCGGATCGTCGAGCGAAAGCCCTGCAGGCAGCGTGTCGGCGGCGTTCTCCTCAGCACCGTCCTGCGCCGGTTTCTCTTCCTTCTGCTCGTCGACGATCTCGATGCTCATCGCAGCGATCTCCTCGAAGAGCTCGTCGATGCGCTCGGGGTTGACGTCTTCGACGTTTTCGAAAACCGCATTGATTTCTTCATAGGTCAGCGATCCGCGTTTCTTTCCGCGCTCCATCAGCTTCTTGATCGCTTCCTCGAGCGATGGGGCGTTCGCAGCGTCCGCGACCGGTGCTGCGGTTTTCTTGCGTGCCATGTCTTTCTAACTCACCTCCTCTCCGTATGTCGTCACGAGTGCGTCCCTAAACGCTTGGCTCTCCTGCGGTCCCGTTCTTCTACGAGCTTCCGGTATTCGGCTCTTTCGGCTTCCGGAATCGGCTCGCCGGACGCCAGCCGAGCGTCGATCGTGATCTCGAACTCTTTTAGTCTCTGGTCGAGGCCGCTCTCGTTAAGAACCTCAAGGATGCGGTCGAGATGCGCTCGGCGCTCTGCCGAGTCCTGGAATCTCACCTTGGACGAGCGGTCCGCCTGCTGCAGCGTGACGAGGGTGTCGACGGCTTCCCGATCGTCGCCGAAGCTCGCGAACACGTCAGAAGTGGCGACGAGCTCACCCTTGCGCCCAACGAGCGTCTGGTAGATCCGGCCGTAGCGCTCGTCCTTGAACATTTCTTGCGGGATTTTCCCCGCGTATTCCGCCACGAGGGCCGGCTCGTCCAGCAGCGTCATCAAGACGTCCCGTTCGAGCCCCAGCGGCTGCGCCGCCGGCGCCGCGTGCCGCACGAAGCGAGCACCGCTTGCGTCGCGCGGAGCAAAATTCGCCGGATTCGCGACGAAGCGGCTCTTCCGCAGATCGTCCGGCGCGAGTCCCAGTGCGTTCGCCACGTAAACGCGCCAGCGGTCCCATTCCTCTCGCGGAAGTGCACGCACCCTCAGTTCGGCGTCCCGCGCCGCCTGAGCCGGCGGCAGATTCTTGGCCCGTAGCACCGCGATCTCGCGGTCCAGCTTGAACTGGACAAACAGCACCGCCCCGTCCAAGAGTTTTTGAAATGCCGGGGAGCCGTGCGAGCGCACGAACGAATCGGGATCCTCGCCTGCGGGCAGCTCGACAACGTACGGGAGACAACCGGCAGCTATCAACACGTCGATCGACTTGTCGGTTGCAGCTCCGCCGGCCGCGTCTGCGTCGAAACACAGGAAGATCCGCTCGGCGACCTTGCGCAACTGCGTCGCTTGCTCGGGAGTAAAGGCGGTTCCGAGCGAGGCCACCGCATTCGCAAAGCCCGCTTGGTGCAAGGCGATGCAGTCGAGGTAGCCCTCGACGACGATCAGCGCGTCCTGCTCGCCGACCGCGCGACGTGCGCGCTCGAGCGCGAAAAGCCCGCGCCCCTTCGTATACACCGGAGTCGTCGAGGTGTTGAGATACTTCGGCTCGCTTGCGTCCAGCGCGCGGCCGCCGAACGCCACCACCTCGCCGGTCGTCGCATAGGTCGGGATCATCAGGCGCGCGCGATAGAAGTCGTAGTAGCCGTGCTGTCCTTGCTTGACAAGCCCCGCCTTCGCGGCGAGCGCGAGATCGACGCCGTTGGCACTCAGTTCGCGGACGAGCCCGTCCCACTGCGGCGGCGCGAAACCCAACTTGAACGATTCGATCGTCGCAGCCGAAAGGCCACGCTCGGCGCAATAGGAACGCGCCGGCTCGGCTTCGGGCGCGAGCCGCAGGAGCCGGTGGAAAAACGAGGCAGCGAGGTCGTTGGCCGCGTAAATTTGTTCTTTTTCGCTACGCACGCGCGCGGCCGCAGGCGTCTCGGGCTCGAGTTCGATTCCGACGCGTTTGGCGAGCGTGCGCGCCGCCTCGGGGAAGGGCACGTTCTCGAGAAGCTGCACGAATTTTATCGCGTCCCCGCCTTGGCCGCATCCGAAGCACTTGAAGAAGCCGCGATCCGGATGGACGTGGAACGAGGGCGTCTTCTCGCCGTGAAACGGGCACAACCCGACGAGGTCGCGTCCGCGCTTGGTGAGCTGGACGTAGCCGCCGATGAGCGTCCCGATGTCGGTTCGAGCGAGGATCTCGCGAATCTGGGTTGGGTCGAGGCGCACGAAGTTCTTTAGACTTTCCCCGCGGTGTGCAATGTCCGGTAGATCGTGACGATGAGCGAGCCGACCCCGTCTTCTTTCGCGTTCGGCTGGCTGTTCAACCCGACGGCGATGACGGCGTCCGATTTCGGGATCCAGCAGTAGACCATGCGGTACCCTAGCGTTTCGCCTTCGTAATACCAAAACGTTCCGATTCCCGCCACCGTAGTTTGCCCGACGCCAAGCCCGAATCCGCGAGAGTCGCTCGCGTTCGTGCTGGCGATCGGCTTACCGGTCTTGTTGGAGACGATGGTCATCAGCTCGGTGCGTTGCTTCGGGGCGAGCAGGTCGCCTTCGTACAAGCGGCGCGACCAATAGGTCACGTCTTCGGGTTTGGAAATGATGCCGCCGGCTCCGCGGGCCCAGGAGAGGCTGAAGTTGCGCACGTCGCGTCCGACAAAGGCTTTGAACGGCGCGTTGTCGGGATCGGTGTTGAAAAAGTAGCCCGAAACCGTTCGCTGGAGGATCGACGCCGGATACAAACTGGGTTCGTAATACGTGTTCGACAGCTTCGGGTCGCTAAGGAAGCGCCGCTCGATTTCGCTCTGATACGAGTGACCCGTGACCCGTTCGATGATCATTTCCGCGAGAATGTAGTTCGTGTTCGAATACGACCACCCGGTCGTCGGTTTGGGCGCTCCCGGGCGGTTCGGATAGACGGAGCCCACGAGTTCGGCCGTCGTAAACGTGCGATACGGATTCTTCACCATCTCGGAGATGATCGCGGGCTCGACATCGTACTCCGGAATCCCGCTGGTCATGTTGAGGAGCCGCCGGATGCGAACGTTCTTCCAGGCGGGATATTGGGGCAGCCAGTCCCCGACGCTCTGCTCGATGTTGAGCTTGCCTTCGGCCTCGAGCTGCAGGATCGTCACCGCAGTGAAGGCCTTCGTGTTGCTGCCGATCTGATAGAGGTTGTCCGGCGTGATAGGGACGCTTCCGCCGTACTGGGTCTTCCCGGCGACGACGTTGATATTTTGCGTCGCGTCCTTCAGGTTGATACTCAACGAAACGGCCGAAATGTGTTCGACGTTAGCGCGCGTCGCGAGATACTTGGAGAGGTCCGCCTTGAGCGAAGCCTGCAGCGAGGCGTCGTCACCCCAGGCGGGTGCCGCGAGCAGCACGCAAGCAAGAACGATCGCGACCGGAAATCTCAAACTAAAACTCCGTGTGGGTGCCGGGCTCTTGGGGTTCCACCGCGCGGCTAAAGGCCCCTCGGCGGCGCGCTGCGGGCCCCATGTGAACGTCGGACGGCGCGCGAAGAGAGCACGCATGACCTCGCCGCACCGATCGTCGTGAAGCGCATCTTCGATCCGCGCGCGCCTGGCACAGCTTGCGTCGCTCAATTCTCACGCGCCGGACTTGTCACAGCTCGCTCGTCGTGGAAGGCCTTTTGCGGCCGCTCTGAAACGCGTTCTTCGAGGCACACTAATATTTCGCCGGAGTTCATGTGGGGCTGGAGCTATAGACCGTCCCGTTTTCGCACTTTCTTGGCTCGCGCTCGCCGTGGTTTCGCTGGCGAGCGTCGGGTGTTCGAGTTCGATGAACCCGACTGCGCCGGCGGAGCCCGGTTCAAATTCGGCGATGCGCTCGCATCTACGGTCTGCCCAAGGCGCACCCCCGAGTGGCGGCATTTTGACACCCACACCGAGCCCCAGTCCGGCGCCGACACCGTCGCCGACAAATCCGGCGTACGCAATCATCGAGTATCCGTTGCCCGCCAACGTCGCACCGCAGGAGATCGTCGCAGGGCCCGACGGCAATCTTTGGTTTACCGTGGAGTTGGGCAAGATCGGCAAGATTACCACGAGCGGGGTCGTGACGCTGTACGACATCCCTCCGCCAGCGGGATCTGAGAACGCTTTTCCATGGGGCATCGTTGAAGGTCCTGACCGCAACCTTTGGTTCACCGCGGGCAACTTCATCGGCAAAATCACGACGGCTGGAACCATCACGGAGTATCCGCTTCCGCCAAGCTCCGGTGCAGTGGGTCAGATCGTCACCGGACTTGACCGTAACCTGTGGTTCACCGACGATTTCGGAGTTATCGATAAGATGACGACGAGCGGTGTGGTTACGCAGTACCCGGTCCCGGGAGCGAGCACGAATCCGTACGGGATCGCCCGTGGTCCAGACGGCCGGGTGTGGTTCGGTGGAACGGGAGGCAATTTTCCGGGAATAGTCGGCGCGATGATGACGTCGGGTGCCATGGTGGAATATCCCGTCGTGCCAGGCAGTTTCCTATTTTTCCATCCATATGGTTTGGCGGTAGGTCGCGACAAAAACATATGGTTTGCGAATCAGTCCAACTCGATCACGAGAGTAACGCTAAGAGGCCTATACACCGATTATCCGACACCGACTATGTTCTCGTTCCCCTGGGACATCGCTGCCGGCCCGGACGGGAACCTTTGGTTTACCGAGAACTACGTGAGCAAAATCGGGCGCATTACCCTGAACGGAGTTATCACGGAGTTTCCAATTCCCAACCTCGGCGGAGCCTATCAAGTGTTTGGAATTACGCGGGGGCCCGACGGCTATATGTGGTTCACGGGTCCGAACATGATCGGCAAGATCCACCCGTAAGTTCAACTGCCGCCGCCGCAGGGGCACAACCGTATTACGGACCGGGAGCGAGGGCTAGGAAACGCCATCGATTAAGCTCGAGACGACGTGAAGCGCATCTTTGACCCGATCCATCACTTCATCGAGCTAAACGATGCGGAAATCGTCTTGCTCGATACCGGCCCGATGCAGCGCATGCGCCGGCTCCGCCAGCTTGGGCTCGCGAGCTTCGCCTTTCCGGCGGCCGAACACACGCGCTTCGGCCATGCGCTCGGAGCGCTTGCGGCCGGGGAGCGCGTCATCGCATCGCTACGGCGGCACGACGAGACGGGATATTTTGCCGACGAAGCCGACTTCGAGGCGCAGCGGCGCTTGCTGCGCACGAGCCTGCTCCTCCACGACGTCGGGCACGGTCCTTTCAGCCATGCGTCGGAGGCGGCGCTCGGCGCGCACGAGGGACGGACGCGCGCGATCCTCGCGCTCCCCGAGATCGCTAGCGCCCTCGAGCGCATCGGCGTCGAGGCGCAGGACGTGGCGGCACTCGTCACGGGCAAGCCCGAGTCGCGCTTTCCGGTGCTCAAGGAGATCGTCAGCGGCCCGAATCTCGACGCCGACCGCATGGACTACTTGCTCCGCGACGCGTACTTCACCGGCATCATCAACGGACGCTACGATTCCGACCAGCTGATCGGATCGCTACGCGTGTATTTCGAGGGGGGCGGCCCGGTGCTCGGAGTCGACGCGCGCGGCGTCGTCGCACTCGAGTCGTTCGTCCTGGCGCGCTACATGATGTTTGCAACGGTCTACTTCCATCACACCACGCGCGTCTTCGAGCGCATCTTGCAAGAAGCGCTGCGCGAACTCTGGCCAGATCCCCGGGCGCTCGATCCGATCGGTGCGTACCTCGAGTGGGACGACTTTCGCGTGCTCGACGCGTTTCGCACATCACGTGGCGAAGCGGCGCAGGCGCTCCGGAACCGCCAGACGATTTACGGCTTGGCGGCGGAGTTCAACGCCGAGCGCGACCTCTCGCGCTTCGAGGCTTGCGTGCGGGCGCTGCGGGAACGCTTCGGCGACGCCGTCTGGGCCGACGCGCAAGAGCAACTGCTCCATCGCCTGCCCTTAGGCGTCGACGGAGGCGCTCCGACGGTGCTGGTCGGCACGCGAAACGGACTCGTCGACGCGCGCGAAGCCTCCGACCTCATCGCGAAGCTCTCGGGAAAAGCGTACTGGCGCAAGCTCTTCGTCAAGCGCACCGCCGCCGATCTGGCCGAAGCGCGCCGCATCTGCAACGCGCTTCTGGAAGCCGCGCCTCAGTAGATTCCGGCGAACCGGGTTTGCTCGGCGTGAACCTTTTCGAGCAGCGTCATCCAGCGCAGGTTGTAGTGGCGAGGATGACTGAGTTCCTCGATGTCGTCGAGCGGAAGCCGCTCGAGCATGTCGGCGATGCTCTCGAGCACCGTGCGCGACGGGGTGAAGCCAAGCGTGCGGCTGAGCTTGGCATTCGACATGCGATAGTTGCGCACGAGCTTCGGCAACGGCGCCTCCTCGAGGCGCACGTGAATCGGCTCGGGCAAGAGCGCGAGCGATCCGGCGACCAGCATCGCCAGCTGGCGGATCTGATAGTTTTCCTCGAGCACGTTGAAGATTTCGCCGCGGACTTGCTCGAGCGGCGCTTCGAGGACCATGACGTGGACGCGCGCCACGTCGTCGACGTCGACGAGCGGGCGCCACATCCAGCCGCCGCCGTGCAGCAAGAGCCGCCGTTTGACGAGCGCATCCTTGATGAAGGTGTTCACCACGAGATCGAAACGCATGCGCGGACTATAACCGTAGACGGTGCCTTGTCGCAGGATCACCGGCGCGAATCCCGGTCCGGCTGCTTTGAGAAACGCGTTTTCACTGTAGTGCTTTGAGACCGAGTAGTTGCCGCGCGGACGCACGTCCGTCGTCTCGTCGCACATGACGGGCGAACGGTCGAGCTCGTGCGACGACTGCTCGGTGTCGTAGATCGACGCACTCGAGGCATAGACGAAGCGCTCGACCCCGCGACGCTTGCAGGCGGCGATGATCGTATCGCTCGCGACGGCGTTCATCTGCCAGTTCGCTTCGAAGTTATATTCGGCCGTGGGATCGTTCGAGAGTCCGGCGAGGTGGACGACCGCGTCGATCCCATCGAGCCATTCGTCGCGCCACTCACGCACGTCGCCCGCGATCGTTGGCACGTCGATGCCCGCGAGCGGTTCGAAGCCCCAAAAGAAACGGTCGAGGACGACGGGCGCGTGCCCGCGTTCGACGAGCCGCCGGCAGAGAACCGCACCGATGTACCCGGCGCCGCCGGTGACCAGAACCTTCATCGTTTCCTCTTTACTTCGTCGATCACACGACCCGGAAGGTCCGAGCGGGCGATTCCGAAGACAACCCTTCGTGCCGCAATCCGCCCGACGACCTCACGTTGCCTTCGTCGTGCAGCGCTGCGGCTCCGACATCGCTGGCGGAGCCGAACGGCTCTGTCTCGAGACGGCGACGCATCTGAGGGAAGCGTGGGACGTCGAGATACTGACGACCTGCGCGCGCGACTATACGACCTGGGAAAACGTCTACGAACCGGGCGAGACCGAGCTGGGCGGCGTTCCGGTTCAGCGCTTTCCCGTCGACGCGCCGCGCGACGCCGCCGCGTTCGAACGCCTGAGCCGGGAACTCGAAAGCGGCGCGCCGGTGCCCCTGTGGCGCCAGCAGGACTGGATCGCCGCCCAGGGTCCGGTTTGTTCGGCACTTCAGCAATTCGTCGAACGCCGGGCGCGCTCGTTCGACGCCATTTACTTCTACACGTACCTGTACGCTACGACGTACCAGGTGCTGCCTTTCGCGGGCGAAGCCGCCGTGCTCGTGCCACTCGCTCACGACGAGTGGCCGCTCTACCTGCCGATCTGGGACGACCTGTTCCGCAGGCCGCGCGGCATTTTGTTCGCTTCGAGCGACGAGCGCAGGCTCGTCGAGCGGCGCTTCGGCGAGCTTCCGAACTTGGGACCGGTGATCGGCATCGGCATCGATCCGCCACGCGCGGTCGACCCGGAGGCTTTCCGGCGCGCGTACGGCATCCGTGAAAACTTCGCACTCTACTTGGGCCGCGTCGATCCGGCCAAGGGCTGTGCCGAAATGGTCGAGCAGTTCGTCGCGCTGCGCCGCGGCGAACAGCGCGCGCGCAAGCTCGTGCTGGCGGGTCCTCAGGAAATGACGCTGCCGAAGCATCGCGACGTCGTCGCCCTCGGGCAGTTGTCGGACGAGCATAAATGGAACGCGCTCGCGGCGGCGGACGTCCTCGTGATGCCCTCGCGCTACGAGAGCCTCTCGATCGTCGCGCTGGAAGCCTGGTCGCTCGGCACGCCGATCCTCGCCAACGGTCTGTCATCGGTCCTGGTCGGGCAGTGTCGCCGTTCGGGCGGCGGTTTGTGGTATGCGAACGGCGCCGAGTTTGCCCGGCTCCTGTCGAGCGATCTGCTCGGGAAGGCGCACGAACTCGGCGCTCAGGGCAAGCGTTACGTTGAGGAAAACTATCGCTGGAGCGATGTCGTCGCGAAGCATCGCGCTTGGCTCGACGACCTTCTAGCGCTCGATGCGACGCACTCGTGAAGCAACTCATCGCGATGGGAACGGTCGTGCTGCCCGTGCCGCATCGCTTGCCGCTCGACGTGCGTTCGGCGGCGATCTTCTTTGCACTCGGGATCTTCGCGCTGCTGCTGACGCGACGTCGCCCGGTTTACGGCATCGCGTTGCTCGTGCTGCTCGACCCGTTCGACGCCGCACGATACGTTCTCGGCACGACGATCACGTTGCCGAAGGCAGCTCTGGTCGGTGCGCTCCTCGGCCTCGCGCTGCGACGCCCTTCGTTCGAAGTGTTGAAGGCGCCGCGCTCGCGGCCGCTGGTCGCCGGCATTCTCGCCATTCTCGCGGCGACGCTGCTGACGGCAATTCCGGGGGTCTACATCGACGCCGTCGCGCGCGAAACGCTCAAGACGCTCGAATACGCCGCGGGTTTCGCGTTCGCTGCGCTGGCCTTCGATGCGGACCGGGACGAACGTGTGATTTGGCGCGCAATCGAGATCGGAGCGGCGAGCGTCGCCCTTCTCGCGCTCGCCCAGCTCTTCACCATCGCCCCGTCGGGCATCGTACTCGGCGGACAGGTCGTTCCCCGGATCGCCGGTCCGCTCGAGGGACCCAACCAGTTGGCCGGATACTTCGATCTTGCGATCCCGCTGCTGCTGGCACGCACGCTGCGGGCAGGCGACCGCTGGGCGCTGCCGGCTCTGATCCTCGCCGCAGTAGCAGACGTCCTGACCCTCTCTCGCTCGGGCGTTCTCGCCGCGCTCGTGGGCTGCATCGCCGTCTTGGCGATGGCGGGCCGGCTCCGGCTGCGGAGCGCGACGTTGCTGCCGGCAGCGGGCGCCGTTTTGCTCGTCACGGGGTTGCTCGCCATGGCCGGCCTTTTGCCCCGCTTCCTCTCCGTCGAGGAGGTCGGCCGCGAAAACGGTTTGGCGACGCGCGGCGAGCTCTGGCATGCCGCGCTCGCACTGTGGATTCGCCATCCGCTCCTCGGCGTGGGCGCGGGCAACTACGAACTCGTGCTTCCGAGCGTAGGCCTGATCGGCGTGCGCACCCACGCGAATAGCGCATATCTGCAGGCGCTGGCCGAAGGCGGCGTGCCGCTCTTCTTGGCGACGGTCTGGACCGCGATCGCCGCGGTGCGAAGCCTCTGGCCGCGCGGCAGCGGGGCGCCACTTTTGGCGGGAATCGCGGCAGCCAGCCTAGCCCTCGGCCTGCATCAATTATTCGACTGCTTGACCTTTTTTCCGAAGATCGGGACGTATTGGTGGCTGCTGCTGGGCATAGGTATTGCCGCGCTCCCTAAGGAGACCCTAATATCGGAGCGGAGGTGAAGCGGAGTGGGGAAGCAGAAGCGCGTCCCTGATGATTGAAACGGCGAACCCCGAGATCGACGTCGACGCTCTGATGCTCCGCCTGCGAAAGCGCGTCGCGGAACTTCGCAGCAACGGGCATCAGGAGCCTCTTCCCGTCAATGCGGTCAAGCTTCGGAACAACGTCTTTATCAACTCGTTGGAAGCTTTCGCGAATATCGCCGACCAGAAGTCGCAAGTCCGCACTCAATGGCCGTCGCATCTCGGCGGCCCCGTATTCCGGATGGCGCGAGTTCGCAAGCTTTTTCTCGATGGCCTGTCGTTCGTTTTCAAGGACCAACGTCACGTGAATCAGGCGCTCGTCGCGGCCTTCCGCGAGTCGATCAGCCTCAATCGCCAATTGATCGAGCAGGTCGAGACGCTTCGGCAAGAGATCGAAGCGTTAAAGCGCTAGTGCGCCTCGCGATCGTGACGCCGTGGTTCGGACGCGAACTCCGCGGTGGCGCCGAACAGCAAAGTTGGCAACTGGCCCATCATCTCGCAGCGAGAGGACACTCCGTCGACGTCCTGACGACGTGCTCGGCAAGCTTCGACGACGATTGGTCGCGTAACCGGTTACGCCCGGGAGTCGAGAAGCTCGGCAATTTTACGGTGCGCCGTTTTAAGGTCGGCAAGAGGAACCGTCGAGCCTTCGCTCGCGTCAACGCGATTCTCACCGCGCTCGAATCCAAAGAGCTCAAGCGCTCCGTCAGTCCGATCGGCGACGAAGACGCTGCGATCTTCAGCGAGCAGAACATCAACTCGCCGGCGTTGCTGCACTACTTGGAGAAGCACGGGCGCGACTATCACTCGATCATTTTCATCCCGTATCTCTACGGCACGACGCTGGTCGGAATTCCGCTCGTCGCGGAGCGCGCATACTTGCAGCCCTGCTTGCACGACGAATCGTATGCATATCTGCCTGCCGTGAGTGAAGCCGTTCACCGTGCGCGAGGTCTCCTCTTCAACAGCGAAGGGGAGTTCGAGATCGCGCTGCGCCTCTTCGGACCGGGCATCATCCCGAAGTCGAACGTGGTCGGTCAAGGCGTCGACGAGTTTCCCGCCGCCACGGCCGGGCTCGAGCGCGTGGGTAACTTCGTCCCGCGCCACGAGCACTACGTGCTGTATCTGGGACGTCAGGACCCCGCGAAAAACATCGGACTGCTAGTTCACGCCTTCGGCGAATTCAAACGGCGCCACCCGATGTCGCGCCTCAAGCTCGTGCTCGCCGGGCAACGCCCCACGTCGTACGGCGACACGACGAAGGACATCATCGACGTCGGTCCGGTCGGCGAACCCGAAAAGGTCGAACTCCTGCGCCACATGCGAGCTCTCGTGCAACCGAGTTTGATGGAAAGCTACTCGCGCGTGATGATCGAAGCGTGGCTGTTCGGCAAGCCGGTCATCGTGCACGAGGATTGCCTCGCAACGGCGACCGTCGTACGGCAAGTCGAGGGCGGCCTGCGGGCCGGCTCGACAACCTCATGGGAGGCCGCGTTGTACACCGTCGACGTCGCCGAGCGGGCCACGCTCGACGCGATGGGCGAACGCGGCGCGGCCTACGCGCACCGTGCCGCCGACTGGAATCTCGTCATCGACAACTACGAGCGAGCCTTGACCACGACCGCGTCGCTTGCAGCCGCGACAAACGGCTCGCATTTCAGCGGACCGAAGAACGGCGCGGCGGGTTTACCGGTGGTCGATCCGCGCGTCTGGGACCGCGACGACGATCGGCCCCTCGCCAAAGCGCTGCAGGACGGTTGCACGAATCTGATTTACGTCGGTTCGCTGGCAGCTATCGAACCGCTCAACCAACTGCTGACGACGTTCTTGCACTATCTCACTCTGGACCGCGAGTCGAGGCTCGTGCTGGTCGGACGCGGCGAAGTGCGCAACGAGATCTACGAGCGGCTCTACGCGGAGGTTCGTTCGCTGGATTTGGCCGATCACGTTTTGGTCGCCCGCGACGTCCTCATGCCGCAGTTGCAGGCCGTCTACCGGACGGCGAGCCTGTTCTGGTCGCTCGACGACGTCTCGCCGCCGATCGAGGGCTTCCTCGAAGCGATGTGGTTCGACGTCCCGATCCTGGCGTACAAGTCCCCGGCAGCCGAGCAGGTCGTCGGCGACGCGGGAATCCTGTTGCGAGAAAAGCACGATCTACTCAGCGTCGCCGTGCTAGCGCAGACGATCACGACCGATCGCTCGCTGCACGACAAGATCGTCGCGGCGCAGAGGATTGCGAGAGGACGGTTTAAAGCGATCGCCGATACCGCCGCCGCGAACAACGAGGGCTTGCGAAGTCTCGCCCGGACCGCGACTATTCGACGGTGAGTTTGACTCTGATCTTTGACAGGTAGTACTCGGAACCGTTGCCCGTCATAGATTCGCAAACTGACATCGTGGACGCCCTTTGAAAGCGAGTTTGCGGGAATTGTGATCAGGAAACCGGATGGCGCGAATGCATCGTTTCCTAGCGCCGAGGCGACGTCCGGACGCTGCGAGCCGTAAACACCGGCCACATCTTTTTTAGCGTCGATGACTGCGCTGACTCCCCAGCGACTCCCCCACTCAATTTGTCGATAGCCCAACCTCGGAGTGTCATCGGATCGGCGGCATTCACAGTCGCCAACGCCGGCGTCTCGTTCGTCTCGGTCAACGGCCGTCGTCCAACGACGAATCGTCCAACGCATAGGCCGTCGCTTCGGGTAACTCGTGGTGCCGCCGCGGGGAGCGTCTGCGCGACTGCACGACGACGGTTGACCAAGCCGGGTCGACATAGTAGCCTTCCCTGCTTTGATCCTCAAGAAGGAACGCTAAACGGTGCGTGCCCTCGCGCAGCAACGCCGACGGAACGATGATGTTGAATCCGGATCTCTCATACTGTGGGTTCTTTAACGTTGCCGCCACGTCGGGGCGGGCGAACAAAGGCCCTCTTGCACGCGCAAATTGATCGACTTGAAGAGTACGCGACGGACGGCGCCGCTTTCGCGGACTCTTCGATGGCCCAGCCGAGAAACTGATAGATTCTGGCCTTCAGTCATGACGATTTTCGCACCCTTTTTGAAGATCTGCTTTTGACCACCGACAGTTAGAACGTCCAGCGTCAAAAGCGGTTTGCCTGGAAGAACCGCTAATGCGCGCTGGGCGGTTCCGCCGCGTCGTAGGCGACATCTGCCGCCTTGTGGCCCGTTTGAGAGATCACGATGCCTACCAGCAAAATCAGAATTGCGAGCGCGCCGATGGTCGTCTCAAGCCAATATTTGGCCGCGAATCTCGTGAAACTAAAGTCGCTGGTTTGGTCATTTTTCCTTCATCGATTCTTATTTTACTCGGCATAGATGCAGAGGCTCGTCATCTATAGCGAATGGTCGAAAAGCTGCATTCGATGCGGCTCTGAAAAAAGAAAGGCGTGCTTGTGACAAACTCAACGCTGCTCGGTCGGTGAAACCACATTCCTTTGAAGAAAGCGGCGAAGTTGATCCAAGCTCCGCGGCAACGGGGCAATCAGAAATCCGTCCCGGCCATTCTCTGCGACGATTCGGTAATCCGAAACCTCACCCTGCGAATCCACTCTAAGACGAACCGCCGGCGCGCGAAAGAGCAGCTTTAGCGCTTGCCCCAGCAAGCTGTACCGCACGTCCAAAGTCATGAATAAAAGGTCGTCTGAAGAAACGATCGGTATCGGTTCATTCCATGAGTATACGTGGCTGAGAAAGCCGCGTCCGCAACGCTACACCTATTCGGAACGCGCTTCATGACCAATACGTCTTGGTTCCCTTCGGTCGCGACGATTCGCGGAATGGCGGGATCAATGGAATAGTTGCACAGAATCTCGCAGCGTGGCAGCAGGTTGATCCCAGAGAGGATGCCTGCCATCGATAGCATCCCAGAGATAAAGCGTTCGCGCGGCGCCCGTTGTCCTGACGTGTTCAGCGTCGACGTGATCGAGCGCCGGAGTGTATGCAGAATATGCTTGAAGAACGGGATCTGGATTCCAGACGAATCCGTTCGCAAAGACAACCGAAGTCTCCCAGGCGACGTCCACAGACGAACTGCCGATCGCCTTCACCACCGACGGCGCCAGGCGGTCGGGCCGCAGACCGTCGCTGTCGATTGCAGCGACTTGCTGGCCGCCACGCCAGGCTCCCATGAACCGCGCAAGGTCCCGACCGACCCGTTCCGGCGATAGCGCATTGAGACGGGGCCTCGGGTGCCCCTCGGCGCGCCCCACGAACACTGAGCTGCGAAAAGCAATCGGCGTGACGACAGCATTGATCGCAAGAGATCGGCGAAGCCGGCGGACAAGCGAAGCACAGTACGCAGACCAGCAGAGCCGTCCAGAACGCGTATAACACATGGAGATCTTGGCGCACGAAGCCCTCCTTGAATTCTAAGAAGGCTACAAGGGCGAGGGCGAGCGACTCCCCGAGACCAAGCGTGCGAACGTTGCCAACCAAAATCAACCCAACGACGGCAAGAACGCAAAACGCCAGCACGAGTTGCCAGTTCGGACCCTCAATCATCATCGCGGACGAGTAGCCGGATGCGATCTGTAGAGAGTAGTGCAAATACTCGCGGTACGCCGGCAGGATCGCCATCGCGATTGCGCAGAGAACCGCCACGACCGTGAACGCTGCCGATGGCACTCCGCGTGCGCGATCCCGTGCGAGCAGCGCTCCCGCGGCGACGATCGCTAGCGCGAGCGAAACGGACACCCCGTACGTCGCGGACGCGAACGACGCGCCCGATGCAACGACGACGGCCACGAGAAACGCGAGCGCTCTTACGGTATTCAGCCGCGGCGGGAACCCGGGTAGCGCGAACACGGCGAGGCCGCCGGCGACGGCCGCTACGCCCAGGTTGAATTTGACGAGCAGTGCGAGCCCACTGAGGAAGCCGATCGCGACTACCGGTCCGCTGCCGCGCGCGGCTCTTATCCAAGGGCTGACCCAAAGCAGCATCAAGCTCAATAAGAGAACGTCCGGCGTCCACGCCTCGGTGACGGCAAAAGCGATGGCGATGACGAAAGCACATTTGACTGCAAAAGGCGAGCGGCCGGTGAGGTTGATGGCGACGGCAAGCGCACAGAGAACGGCGAGTGCGAAGGCGAAGGCGACCATTCCCCGGTAGGCGCTCCACACCGCCGAACCCGCCGCCAAGTAGCCGAGCGGCCCGTACGTGAAAACGATGTCCTTGCCAAACGCGAGTCCGGCAAGATGCGCCTCGGTGAGCGCTAGTTGCCACGAGCCGTCCAGACCAGTCGACACCAGCGGTGGCAAACGGAAGGCCCGCAGAAATACGAAAACTGAAACGAGCACGAGGGAGACCCACTCCCACGGCGCGCCACGGGTTCGGGACGAACTCAAACCGCCTCCGCTACGAGGCGTTGCGCGCTTTTAGAGATGCCGCGACGTAACGGTGCGTGTCATCGATTATGAAGTCGATGCCGTACTTGGGCTCCCAGCCGATCGCCTTCTTCAACTTCTGGTTGAGCCCGATCCTGAATCGCACGTCGGCGGGCGGGACGGGCATCGGTTTAACGGGCGGGAAGTTCGTACCACGGTTCACGCGCGCCCAAATCTTCTTGGCAAGCTCGCCGATCTTCTCCGTACTTTCCCCGCAGATATTGAAGTCGTCGTTTTCAAGGCCGTTTTGTAGCATCGCAGCGAGCGCCTCCGAGATATCCTTAGCGTGAGTGAAGGTTCGCACTTGCTCGCCGTCGCCGAAAATCTCAAAGGGCGTCTGCTTGACGATCGCCTTGTAGACGAAGTCGGGTATGACGTGCGACATTCCGAACTCGACGCTTCCATCCGACTTGATGTCCGGCAGCTCGCCGCTCCCCACGGCGTTAAACGGACGCACGATGAGGTAGCGTAAGCCGAATTCCTGGTGCGCGCCTCGCGTCATGAACTCTCCGAACAGCTTCTGCATGCCGTAGTTGGTCACGGGCACCGGCTGTTGCAGGGAATCGGCCTCGGTGACAGGGCGGTCCATCCGCTCGTAGATCATCGACGAAGAAAAGTAGACGAACAGCGCCTCGGGGGCAGCGGCCAGCGTCGAATCGATCGCGTGTGCGAGAAGCTCGGTGTTATCGCGCGAGATACGATACGGGATCTTGTGAAAGTAGCGAATACCGCCGATCAGCGCTGCAAGACATAGGATGACGTCGTATCCCTTGAACTCCATGGGATACATCGTCCGAACGTCCTTAATTTCGAGCCTGACATTCGGATGCTCGTAGAAATCGTGCTCGATATAACCGTATTTCGAGAAGTTGTCGATGATCGTCACGCGGTGGCCTGCGTTGAGCAGCTCTCGTACGACGTACGATCCAATGAAGCCGGCACCACCGAGGCACAGAATGTTCTTCCATGTTTTCTCCTAGATGTTAGCTGACGAGGTGCGTCTCCGGAACGCGTACGTATACCACCGCATATAGTGAGGGAGCCATTTCCGAATGTTGAAGTGCGAAGTTCCCGATACGCGGTCCCGCCAGGTCGTCGGGATTTCACCGATCCTATAGCCCGCGACATACGCCTTCACCACGAGCTCGAGTCCAATTTCGAATCCTGCTCGCGATTGTATAAGTGTCGCCCCGATGAACGCGCCTCGATACATTTTGAAATTGTTGGTTGCGTCGTGCGTCGGTATGCCGCTGAGCAAATGAAGTGAAAGCCCGGCCGTACGCGACATGAGACTCTTGAGAGGTGGCCCCCCGATCTGCCGGCCACCACGCATATAGCGGGAACCGCACACGACGTCGTAACGGTTTTCCTCGATCAACTCGTACATCGTGTTAATATCGTTAAGGTCGTCGGATAAGTCCGCCATAGTGACGGCGACGGCGGTGCAACCGGCACCCCCTTCCAAGCCCGTTTTAACTGCATTTAACGCGCCACGGCCGTATCTATTTTTTAGGAGGCGAATCGGAAAGGGTGAGGCTTGCATCCGCTCCCGGACGATCGGCAGCGTGTCGTCCTCGTCGAAATCGTAGACGATCGTCAGTTCGAACGGCACGCGAACCTGCGCCGCAACGGAGTCCAAAAGGTGCCCGATATTCCCAGCTTCGTTGTAGACTGGACAGACTAGCGATAGCATCAGACGAAAATGCGGGGCCGCTTCAGAGGACGCAACCTCCGCCCCACATGTTCCATACGTCTACGACGACTTTGCCGTCCGGAATCGTGAGGTCGCGGTACTCACGATGTGGAGCGCCGAGGATGACGACGTCGCAGCGTTCGACGAGCTCATCTGCGGGCACGAAGCCAGCCTCCGCAATATAAACGTCCGAGCAAAGGACCTTCTTGCTCTCGAAGGCGAGCACCTTACGCAGCTTATACGAAAGCGACTCACGCTTGTCGTCGCTATTCGCCTTGAAGGCCATCCCTAAGATGCCAACAGTAAGCTGCGTGAGGTCGCAACGGCGCTTCAATCTGTCGACCAAATAGTTTGGTAGCCCTTCGTTTACGAGCATCGCGGCGTGGCCGAGATAGAATCTGTTGTTGTTGAACGCGGCTAACTGCATCGCGTCCTTAAAAAGACACGGCCCAGCTGCAAAACCCGGCTTGGGCAAGTCCTTTGCGCGTGGATAGTTATGGGTCATCGCATGGTGGATGCGATAGAAATCGGCGCCGTGGTCGTTCGCAAGCATAAAAAATTGGTTAGCGGTCGCGAATAGGGTGTAACGCCACGTATTCGTGAACAACTTTGCCAGTTCGGCCTCGATCGGGTCGAGCTCCACGACGTCCTGGGTCAAGGGGGCGAAGAGGTCGCGACAGCGCTGCAGACCTTCGGCTGAGTACGAGGAGATGATCTGGGGCAGCGTCCGCAGTTCTTCCATCGCGTGCCCCTCGGCAATGCGTTCCGGGCAAAACGTGACTTCAACGTCCTTTCCGCTTTCACACAGCAGACGCTTGAGGCGATCGGTCGTTCCGGGATACACCGTACTCCGCAAGACCAGAAGTTGTCCGTCGACGAGATGTTCCGACAGCGAATTCATGAGCGCACGGATCGGATCAAACTCCGGATTCAGATGGCGATCGACCGGAGTTCCGATCACGACGATGACGACGTCGGCATCCGAAACCACGCGCGAGTCCAGGCTGAGGTGGAGCGTGCCGCGCGCGAGTGCTCCACGCAAGACTTCTTCGCACCCATCTTCCTTAAAGGGGACCTGGCCCGCACGGATCCGCTTCTCGGCAACCGGGTCGATGTCGAGTGCGCAGACCCGACGCCCCGCGCCGGCGAGAGAGACGGCGAGCGGCAGACCGACATGTCCAAAGCCACCCACCACGACGATGTCGTAGGGTTTGGTGGAGGACCCGGGCTCGGGTCGCCGTTCAACGCTGTCCGCAGCTGCGCTCGAATGGACGCTCGACAAATCGATCCTCAGAGAATGGAGTACAGTACTCCGGTTATCGGCAAGAAGGCGGGCACCCTGCCCTCTGACCGCGTGGCGGCCCTTCGCCGACGCCCAGAAGGCTCGCAAAGGCATCGCGAGCGGATGGCGCTGACGGATACAGCTGGCGCAACTGGTCATCGCTTGCCGTCTCGAAGTGGCGCGCAACATCGTAATCAGCGGCGCGCGATGCGTATGTGGCCTGCATGTCGCTCAACCCCTCAAAGGTTTGTATGACGAACAGAACCGCCCCAGCGTACAAGCTGAAGATCATCGCCAGCCTTGCGGTTCGCTGCAATTTAAGACCGCTCGATGCTAAGAAGCCGAGCGATACGAGCGCAATCCAGAGCAGCGACGACAGCGTCACATATCGTCCAGACAATGCCTGGTCGGCGCCGAGGCCCGCCCTCCCGACCGCGGTCAGTATCGAAGAAAAAATTGCGAAGGCCCCGAGCGCGATCCACGGAGCCATCCGGTCACGTAGTTCGAACCCCTTATGTCGCCGGAGAGCCAGTCCCACAGATACCGAGAAGCCGACGAGGCCAAGCACCCCGAGAGCGACCGACAAGCCAACACCGCCGGGACGTCCAAGCGCGCCGCCGAGATACGCCAGGACGTACAATACAACGGTGCCGGCCGCGGCGTGTTCCGCACCCGACGTCGAGTGCCCGAGATATTCGTACCCGTAAAAATAAACGCACACGGCCAGAACGGCGGAGCCGACCCATAGGAGCAGGCTGCGCCGGTTCAAAGGGCTCGCTAACGCCAGCGCGACCGCCCCAGCCGGCCAAACATTGAGTCCGAATAGGCTCGAGAACGAAGCGATGTAGGCGGCCGTAATAGCCAATGCAAATGCGGCTGCTGGGCGCCGCCTCTGTTGGAGGAAAAAAAGCAACGCGAAAAGGCACGTGTTGATTAGGAACCAAACGGTTTGAAAGCCCCACAGCCAATTCTCCGTTTGCCCCAGTGAAAAAAGCAGCAGAGACTCGATGGCAAAGACGACCAGCGCCGATTTGCCTCCAATCGTCGCCCGCAATAGCAGGAGGAGAAAAAGCTGCCCGACGACGGCGATCGCGAGGCTCGCAAGACATTCGCGCAACTGGCTCCAGCCACCGAGGCTCGCCAGTCCGAGAGCGATCAACTTGCCGAACAAGATGCGGTGGTCATTGTGTTGTGCCCACAACGGCCCAAAACTGATAGAGCCTTTGTGGAGCGATACGATGAGCGGCGCCCAGTCGATTTCATCTTCGAACGGCACGTTGACCGCAAAGCGGGCGATAAGGAGCGCCACTACCAAAGGCGGAAGCATCGCACATACAGCCCAAGCAAAGCCCACGGAGTTAGAGAAGCTCTTCACGGATGACTAGCCACAGGCTCGCATGCCAAACCAACTGACTGCAACCATCCTCTTGACTGCAACCTGTGCGGCACTTTCGTATTTCTCCTTTCGCCGCACGCGCGACGCAACGCTGTCGGCAGCGCTCGGAATCATTGTGTTTCTCGCGTTCTTGGCCGGTTCGCTGTTCCGGCCCGTCGACTTCGCTCCAAAACGCGTGTCGCTCGAGACCGGAGTCGCCGAGCATGTCGAGGGGGACGATCGCGCCGCCGTCAAGCTCGACCGGCAGGCGCTCGACAATCTCCGAACATTCCGGTGCCGGCCAACGGGCATATCGATTTCGTCGGCGTGCGTCGAAATGGGGCGATCGAGTCGTCCGGCGCTCCCGTACTGCATGCGGGGGACGAGCTGGTGTTGCGCGGGTCGATCGGCGATCCGATCGCACACGGCACCGGCAGCGGCCTCATCGCAATCGTGAACTCTTCGCAGCGTTTCGACTTCTCATCCGGATATATCGGTAGCGAGGCCGCGAGCGAGGGGGCGAACGCGGGCACGGGTTTTGCGGTAGAATTGCCCGCTTCGTCGCTGCAACGAGGGAGCAGCCAGGTGCAACTTGCCGTTATGGCGGCCGACGAACGCGGCTTCTTCAAACTGCCGGATAGGGTGACGGTCACCGTGACAGAACGGTAAGCGCCAATGCTGGATCGCCTGACCCCTGTGGAAGCGCAGTTAGGGCTGCCGAAAACCCGCGCCGTATCGACCGGGCTAGAGAGATACCTCGACCTGGTCCGCATATTGTCGAGCCGCACGCTGAAGACCCGTTATCGGGGCTCCATCTTGGGTGTTTACTGGTCGCTTTCGAACCCGATCCTGATGACGGGGATTTACTCCGCGATCTTCGGAACGCATTTGCGAGCTACTACGGCAACTCAGTGTTGCGTTACGTGTTGGCCACATTCACCGGACTCGCCGTGCTGAACATCTTTTCCAATACGACTTCGCAAGCTCTTACGAGCGTCGTCGACAACGGCGGCCTTCTTAACAAGGTTCGGCTCCCCGTCAGCGTCTTTCCCCTGTCGATCGTCGCCTCGAACGCCTTTCAATTCGCGGTCGGCACGTTGCCTGTTCTGTGTCTCGTTGCGGCCTTCGGCAGCCGCAGCCTACTCAACGTCTTGTGCGTCGTTTTTCCAGCCTTGTCGCTCCTTCTTGTCACTGTCGGATTTTCGTACATCGTTAGCGCGCTCTACGTCTTCTTCCGCGACCTGCCTTACATGTACGAGCTCGTCCTGTTCGTGATGTGGATTACCAGCCCAAACTTTTACCCCATCGATATCGTCCCGCTGCGAGTGCGGCCTTTTCTTGCTTTGAACCCGCTCGTGCCGATCATTAGCAGTTTGCGTCAGATCGCGCTGACTCACAACGTTCCCAATTTGATGCTCATTGGTTGGAGCTTGCTGACCGGGATAGTGACTTTGGCAGTCGGCTTGGCCGTCTTCCACGCACTGCGTAAAGAGTTCATGGACCTGCTGTGAACGCAATTGAACTCGACGGAGTCACGCTTCGGCGTCGCACGCAAGAGGAACTGAGTTACGATCTGAAGCGGTTGATCTTTCATTCGCTCACGAATCGTTATCGGAAACCTAAACGCCGCACCGTCCTGAACGAGGTAACCCTCAGCGTCGCCAAGGGTAAGAAAATTGGGATCATCGGCCCTAACGGTTCCGGAAAGTCTACCCTCCTGAAGGTAATCTGCGGGATATTGACGCCGTCTTGGGTCGCGTCGCGGTAGACGGGAGAATCGCACCTTTGATCGAGCTGGCGCCGGGTTCGACCCAAATATGTCGGTTATCGACAACATTGTTTTCTATGGCGTCTTGCTTGGTTTTCCTGAAGCCGACATGCGCGGACGCGTCCAGTCGATCCTGACGTTCGCCGAGCTCGAAGATCACGCGAGAGAACCTCTCAAGGCCTTGTCCTCCGGGATGCTGGCGCGACTCGGCTTTGGGATCGCCACGGACGTCCGCCCCGATATTCTCTTGGTGGATGAAGTCCTGTCGGTCGGAGATCAGAGCTTTCGTACAAATCGAACGCGCGCATGCAAGAACTTTGGACCGAGCATTCGACGATCGTTCTCGTTTCACACGAGCTCGAGTTCATCGAAAAAGCGTGTACCCGCGCACTCTGGATGCAGGAGGGACGGATCGCGATGTTAGGTCCTGCTGCGGAGGTAACGGACAGCTACCGGAATTCTGCTGGAGTTCCGCCGCTCTTGCCGGTCTAGCATTTGCCTTAGACGACTTGGACCCGGACCGAATAGTCTTCACAGTCGAGTGTCAGATTCGCGTTATAGTTCGGATCGTGCGCGATGACCGTAGCCCACCGTTCCCGCATCTTCGCTTGTTCTTCGAGACTACGGGCGATCTTGAACGTACCTACGTCGTGACCCCGGCTTTTGGATTCGAAGTGGTAGAGCTGAACGTGTGGCAGGTTGACGATGCGGTAACCGGCTGCGACGATCTTGAGGCACAAATCGATGTCGTTGAACGCGACGGTGAGCTCCTCGTCAAAGCCCCCGACCCGCTCGAAAACCTCGCGCCGGGTCATCAGGCAAGCGCCGGTCACCGCCGAGTAGTTGTTGATCGCTTTGAGCATGTTGGCGTGACCGTTGGCCGCGAGGGGAAAGTGCTTGTGGCTGTGACCGGCCACCCCGCCCAGGCCGATGACGACCCCGGCGTGCTGGACCGTGTCGTCGGGAATAGCAGCAGCGCACCGACAGCCCCGATGCTGGGACGCTGCGCCTGCTCGACCATGGCCGCAATCCAGCCCGCGCTCTTGGCTTCGGTATCGTTGTTGAGGAAGAGCACGTAGTGGCCGGTGCTCTTGCTGACAGCGTAGTTGTTGATACGCGAGAAGTTGAAGGGCACGTTGTAGCGCACCACGCGCACGCGCGGCTCCTTTTTGGCCCAGCGCTCGAAGGTCGCAAGCGACGCTTTCTCGGTGCTGCCGTTATCGAGCAGGATCACCTCGAGGTCCTTATAGCCCGCCTTGGCAAAGAGCGAAGAGAGGCAGCGCTCCACGTCCTCACCGTGATCGCGCGTGGGAACGATCACGCTGACCCGTTTGGGGTCGCGGATCGCATAGCGCACCAGGTACACCCCCGCGCAGTCGGCGCGCTCGGCAACCGTACCCGGTTCGCCCCGCCGCTCGAGTGCTTCGGCGATGGCCCGCTCGGCAGCCCGCGAACTGTAGGGCTCGGCGCGCGAGATCCCCGAGGCCGAGCCGCTGTGCTTGCGCCAGTGGTAAAGCACGCGCGGGATGTGGCGAATCCGCTCGGTCCGCTCGCTCAAGCGCAAGACCAAATCGTAGTCTTGGCTGCCGGCAAACTCGACGCGCAACCCACCCAGTTCCTCGACCAGCGCACGCCGGTACACCCCAAAGTGGCAGGTGTACATTCGCGAGAGGAACGAGTCGGGCGACCAGTCGGGTTTGAAGTGCGGCTCGCAGTAGAGTCCCGCCTCGTCGATCTTGTCCTCATCGGAGTAGAGCATGTCGACGTCGGGATAGCGGTTGATCGTCAGCGCGACTTCAAAGAGCGCGTCGGGCGAAAGCGTATCGTCGTGATCGAGAAAACCCACGAACTCGCCTGTCGCCAAAGCCAGTGCGAGTTGCTCGCCGCGGCGATGTGGCCGTTCTGGGCGCGATAGATCACCTTGATGCGCGGGTCCAGTGCGGCGATTCTCGAGTACTTTGCGGACGTGCCGCTCTTTGGAGGCGTCGTCGGCGATGCACAACTCCCAATTGGGATAGGCTTGCGCGAGCACCGACTCGATCGCCTCGCGCAAAAACCATTCGGGAGTCTCGTACGTCGCCATGATCACGCTGATCACCACGCGCCGCGGCAGCGCCTCGGACATCTCGCGCATCCGCATTACATCCGAAGAACGCGACATGTTGCGCTGCAACCAGTGCGCATATGGCTCAGATGCGACTGCGGAACTCGCGAGCACCGGGGGAACTTGGTAGGGCGGCCAGGCGCCGTCTGCTGAGAACCCGAGCTTCTTCTTCAGGGCAAAGAAAACGTTCCGCAGCTTCCAAAAGCGGCTCAATTCCATCGTGCGGATCCGCCGCGTCATGTCGTCGATGAGCGGTTTCAAATTCGTCGCGTAGTCGCTTGAGGCTGGCCGCTTCGGATTGTTCACAGAATTACTATCGTGCTCTTCAAGTCGCCGTGATGCTGGAGGAGACTAGAAAACTTCTCGCCTAGTTACTCATTCAATGCTCTACAGATTCCCGGTCGGCTTCCAGAAGCATCCGGAGCGGGCGCCAGGCTCGATCGACGAGGTTCGCGTGCTTGACGGCGCTGCGGAACTCGACGATCTGCCTGCATCCAAAGAAGTGCCACGCGGTTGCACCTTAGTCGTCCGGGGATGGGCTTTCGATCCCCTCACGATGGCGCCGGCCGCCAAGGTGGTCGTGACGATGGACGACCGCTTTCCGGCCGAGGCGAACTACGGCTCACCACGTGAGGACATCGCCGGGCATTTTCAACAAAGCGAGCTCAACCCGACCGGCTTTAAAGCGATGATATCGACCGGCGGCGTTGCACTCGCGCCCACCTCCTGAAACTCTACGTCCTTGCCGGCGATGGTTCGACGTTTTTCGAAACCTCGAGCGAATATTCGCTTGAAGTCGTTCAGGCGCGCCGCCAGATACCCGGCGACCCGCGGCTGCGCCGGGCGCGATTCACGTCGGCATCGACAGGTCAGAACGACGAGTGAAGGCGCAGGCGCGCCCGCCTTTCCAAAAGTGCCGCGGGGCGCGATTCTCTTCGTGCGGTCTGGGCGTTCGATGTCGCCCGAAAGATGCCGTGCCGTCGCGTCTACGTCACTTTGGGAGACGAATGCGTTCGCGCGATCTATGGCTTGCCGCGCGACGATGTCGCCAAAGACCAGCAGGTTGCTTCGGGTCGAGCGACCGGCTTCATCGCGCGCCTCACGACGGCCTCGCTGGGTGCCGGGGCATACACGCTCGCGATCACCGGCGTTGCCCCCGACGGCAGCGAGATCGGCGAAACGGCGTACGGGATGCAGATCGAAATCGTCGAGCCCGCGATGGCGCGCTAGGGTTTCCTTTTTACCTACGGATTCCGCCGAAGACCCCCGAGCAGACGCTTTAGCACCCAAAGGCGGCTCGCGTACGTCGCTTGGATCGCAGCGTCGGTCTGCGCGATCTCCTCGAGCACTCGGCGCAGTTCCGCCCGCGTTTGTTCGATCGCAGACCGGTTTAGGCGCGCAACCGATGCCTCGAAGTTCACGCGCTCTTCCTTTGCCCTGGCCAGTTCTTTAGCCGCCACGGCTAGTTCCTTGGCGAGCTGTGTCTCATACTGGGCTTGCATCTGCACAATTCTTGTCCGCTCGTTCGCTAGCTGCTGCCGGTCGCGTTCGACCTCTGACGCGAGCTGGCTCGAGCGCTGGCGCTCGGTCTCGACCTGTGATGCGAGCCGGTTCGAGCGCTGCCGTTTCGTCTTCGAGCTTTGCGTCTTGGTAGCGCAAATCGGCCGACAGATGCTCGTGCATCACCTGCGCTGCTGCAAGCGCTGCGGCCAGGCTCGCGATATCGTCGCGGCGTTCCGCAGCCTCGCAATCGAGGTCGGCCGCACCGTCGCGCGGCGCGTCGAGCTTGTCTTGCAGAGTGGAGTTGCGTTCGCGGGCGGCGTGCAGCTCGACATCGAACGCGCAGATGCGTGCGATGAGTTCGGTGACGCGTTCGTCATCGTTGAGCGGAACCGCTTTGACGATGAACTGGACGGTGTCGTGTTCGGGGTCGCTGCGAATCTTTGCCACGAGGTCGTCATCGAAATCGGCCGGATCGAGCTGCGTGGGGACATCGCTCGCGGAGAACAGCTCCGCCTTCGTTCGACGAATCTCTTCGATGCGATACCCACTCCGCATGCAGAGTTCGTGGATCGAGCGCAGCGTGAAAAAGCGTAAGTGCGTCGAATCGAGCCGGCCCTCCGGCTGATAATCGAAGGAGCCGCGAAGCAACGATAGTCGCACGGAGCGGTGCGCTTCGTGGATCGAGCGCAGCGAGAAAAAGCGTAAGTGCGTCGAATCAAGCAGACCCAGTGGCTGATAATCGAAGGAGGCGCGAAGCAACGATAGTCGCACGGAGCCGTGCGCGATGTTCGGGATCGAGAGGACCGCGAAAGATCCCGGTTTCAAGAACGCGCGCGTCTCGTCAAAGACCCGCCACGGGTCGCGTAGATGCTCGAGGACGTCTCCGAAGATGGCGACGTCGAACGGTGTTCCCGGGAGCAAGTCTACGAGGGGTCGCGCATCGAGGTCGGCCACGATGACTTCCTCGCAATACGCCCGTGCCTCGGTAGCCGCAAGCGGGTCCGCCTCGACCCCCGTGACCTGGCAGTTCCGCTGCCTAAGAAGGCGCGACATGTAGCCGTTCGAGCAGCCAAGCTCGAGGACGCGCTTGCCGACGCCCACCATTTCGAGCATGAGCGCACGGCTCGTCTCGGCTTCCGGTCTCGAAACTGGTCGTGCCGGGGGTGGGGGAAAAGGCTGCGTCTCGGGTCGATCACCTTGGTCTCCCGCGGTTGCGGTCCGGCGGCAAAGATTCTCAGCGAGGGGTATGGGTACCGCTCGCCAGAAACTCGCGTCCATCCGTTCGACATTCCTGCGACTGTTGGCGGAATTTATCAAAGGACTCGATGAACGGGCGCGATTCGGTTTACGGAACTGAACTGACGAACAGTTTACGGGAGCTCGCGGGGGCGGGCAACGTCTCGAGGAGCTGCGGGCGGCCTATGCAGTCGTTGAGAACAGCCGCTTCGCATTGCTTCGCAGAGCGGTTCGCAGCCTGCGAGCCGCCGTGCGCCTTGGTCGCGTGGAAGCCCCGCTGATCGTCGCAAATCCACGCCCCTTGGGACGCGCGCAGCTGCAACCCTACGGCAACGAGATCGTCAATCGGATTATCGAATCCGAGCGGGATCGCCTGATGCTGTTGGAAGCGATGCTCGCTCAGCGTTCTCGTGCGACGCTTGCGGGCGACTACGAGAAATGGTTGTCGGTGTATCAAGTTCGTTCGTCGGACGCGATGCGGATGCGCGAGATGTCCGAGGCGCTGCCGCGGCGCGTGGTGATCAGCGTGATCATGGCGACGTACGAGACTCCCGAACGGTTTTTGCGCGAGGCGATCGAGTCGGTGCTCGCGCAAGCCTATCCCAATTGGGAGTTGTGCATCGCCGACGACGCCTCCAAAGAGCGGCACGTCCGCAAAGTACTCGAGAAGTACGCCGCACTGGACCCGCGCATCAAGGTGATCTATCGCGCCCAGAACGGCCACATCGCCGCGGCGAGCAACTCGGCACTGGCTTTGGCGACAGGCGAGTTCGTGGGTTTTCTCGATCACGACGATACGCTTTCGCCCGACGCGCTCTTTGAAGTCGCGCTGACGATCAACCGCTATCCCGACGTCGACATGCTCTACTCCGATGAGGACAAGATCGACGAGGCGGGACTCTACTGCGAGCCGCACTTCAAACCCGACTGGTCGCCCAACTCGTTCCTCTCGCGAATGTACACCTGCCACTTTGGGGTGTACCGGCGTGCGCTGGTCGAGGAACTGGGTGGGTTGCGCGTCGAGTTTGCCGGCAGCCAAGACTACGATTTGGTCTTGCGCTTGAGCGAGCGGACCGAGCGGATTCGCCACATCCCGCGCGTGCTTTACCACTGGCGCAAGCACAGCGGCTCGGCCTCGGGGATCTCGCGCGCCAAGCCCTACAGTTCGCGGGCTGCCGAGCGGGCCATCGCCGAAGCACTCGAGCGGCGGGGCGAACCGGGTACGGTTGCCGAGCGCGCCGACTGCGCGGGGGTGTACCTGGTGCGCTATGCGATCCGCGACCCCAAACGGGTCAGCGTGATCGTTCCCACGCGCGATCACGGTGAGGACGTGGAGCGCTGCCTCTCTTCGCTCTTTGCCAAGGCGGGCTATAAGGACCTCGAGGTGATCCTGCTCGATAACGGCAGCACCGAGAAAGCGTCGCTTGCGACCTTCGAGCGCTGGGCGAAAAAGGAGCCGCGCGTGCGCGTGGTGCGCTACAACGTGCCCTTCAACTTCTCGCGTATCAACAACTACGCTGTCAGCAAGAGCACCGGCCACTACGTGCTCTTCCTCAACAACGATACCGAAGCCAAGAGCGCGGGCTGGATTGCGGCCATGGTCGAGCAGGCGCAGCGTCCCAGCATCGGGGCTGTCGGTGCGCTGCTGCTCGATCCCGACGACACGGTCCAGCACGCCGGGGTCGTCATCGGCCTGGGCGGGGTGGCCGGTCACAGCCACAAGCACTTTCCCCTCGCGGCCAACGGTCACGCCAACATGCTCAAAGCGATCAACAACTACTCGGCGGTGACCGGCGCTTGCCCGATGACCCGGCGCGAGGTTTTCGAGCGGGTCGGGGGCTTTGACGAGGAGCTCACCGTCGCGTTCAACGACATCGATTTGTGCCTCAAGATCGTCGCAGCCGGTTACCGCATCGTCAACCTGCCACACGTTCAGCTCTACCACTTCGAATCCAAAAGTCGCGGAGACGAATCGACCGCCGAGAACAGGCTCGCTTCGTGTGCGAAGTCGAGATCATGCTAAAGCGCTGGGAGACAAATCACCGGTTGGACCCGCAGTACAACATAAATCTGACGATCAGCCGGGAGGACTACGCACCGAGCGTACGCGGGCAAGAACTGCCTCTCGAGCTGGGGCTCGCGATCGCACAATGAGCACCTGGCTCGTACCGGCGGCCTCGGCTTCATCGGCTCGCATTTCGTCCGGCTCGTCACTACGCGAGCGGCCCGGCGTCACGATCGTGAATCTCGACGCGATGACGTATGCCGGCGAATCCGGAGAACCTCGCGACGTCGAGCCGCGACCCGCGCTACGCGTTCGTCCGCGGCGACATCTGCGACGCCGCCGCGGTCGAACGGCGATCGCCGGACGGCGATCGACGCGATCGTGAATTTCGCCGCCGAGACGCACGTCGACCGCTCGATCCTCGATCCCGAAGCGTTTCTGCGCACCGACATTCTCGGCACGCACGTCTTGCTCGAAGCCGTGCGCGAGCACGCATCGCGCGCTTCCTGCAAGTCTCGACCGACGAAGTCTACGGCGACGTCGCCGAGCGGAGTTCGCCGAGGAACGTGACGCGCTCCGCCGCGCTCGCCATACGCCGCCAGCAAAGCCGGCGGCGACCTTCAGGTGCTCGCGTACGGCACGACGTACGGCACGCCCGTACTCATCACGCGCGGCTCGCAACACTTACGGCCCGTACCAGTATCCCGAGAAGCTGATCCCGCTCTTCGTCACCAATCTGATCGACGGCGAACCGGTGCCGCTCTACGGCGACGGCGGTCAAATTCGCGACTGGCTTCACGTCGAGGATCACGCGCGCGGCATCCTGCACGTCCTCGAACATGGCGACGCGGTGCACGTCTACAACCTCGGCGGCGGCAATCCGCGCACCAACCTCGAGATCACCGAACGGCTCGTCGAGCTCTGCGGCCGGCGCTTGGAGACGCACGTCGGCACGTCACCGACCGGCCGGTCACGACCGGCGCTATTCCCTCGATGCGGCGAAGGCTGCGCGCCCTGGGCTGGCGCCGCGGTGCGATTCGAGGAGGGCCTCGCCGCACGGTGCACGCTGGTACCGGGACAACGAAGCCTGGTGGCGGCCGATAAAAAGTCCGGCGAGCTTCGCGGAGTATTACAGGCAGCAGTACGCCGAGAGAGGGGGGCAGTGAAGGGTATCATTCTTGCCGGCGGCCTCGGCATCGCGGCTGCGCCCGCTAACAAAAGTCACGAACAAGCATCTGCTGCCGGTCTACGACAAGCCGATGATCTACTATCCGATCGAGACGCTGTGCGAGGCGGGCATCACCGAGATCATGATCGTCACCGGCGGCAACTCGGCCGGCGATTTTCTGCGGCTGCTCGGCAACGGCACGCGAGTTCGGGCTCAAGGACATCGACTACACCTATCAGGAAGGCGAGGGCGGCATCGCCGACGCGCTGAAGCTGTGCGAGCACTTCGCCGAAGGCGACCGATCTGCGTCATGCTCGGCGACAACATCATCGAAGACGACATCGCGGCCGTCCGCGAACGCGTTCGAGGCCCAGACGCAGCGGCGCGCGCATTCTGCTGAAAGAGGTTCACCGATCCGGAACGCTTCGGCGTGCCGGAACTCGACGGCGAGCGCATCGTCGCGCATCGAAGAAAAGCCCGAAGCACCCGAAGAGCGAATTACGCCGTGACCGGCATCTACATGTACGACGCGGCGCGTCTTCGACTACATCCGCACGCTCAAACCTTCCGCGCGCAGCGAACTCGAAATCACCGACGTCAACAACGCGTACATCGACGCCGGCGACCTTTGCTACGACATCCTCGACGGCTGGTGGACGGATGCCGGTCAATTCGAGAGTCTGCACCTGGCTGCAAATCTCGTGGCTGCCGAACGTGAGCGGGCGAGAGCACCGCTCGTCGCAGCGGCTCGCTGAACGAATGCGCGTCCTCATCGTCGGCGCAGGCGGTCAACTTGGAGCGGATCTCGTTCGCGCGTTCGCGGATTTGGGGCCTATCGGACTCGATCATAAGGCGCTCGATATCGAGGTGTCTTCATCCGTCAGCCGTACCTTAGCTCGTTACCGGCCCACGGTCGTCATCAACACGGCGGCATTCCACAATGTCGAAGTCTGCGAGACGCGCCCCGACCGCGCGTTTGCGGTGAACGCGCTTGCGGTCGATGATCTCGCCGCGCAGTGCGCGTTGGCCGGAGCACAACTCGTCCACGTCAGCACGGACTATGTCTTCGACGGCCATTCGCCGGTGGCGTACGGCGAAGGCTCACCGACGAATCCACTGAGTGCGTACGGCACCTCAAAGCTAGCAGGCGAACTGCTGATCAAGCGGCACCTCGACGATTATTTCATCATCCGCACGAGTGGGCTTTACGGTATCCGCGGTAGCAGTGTCAAGGGCTATACCTTTATCGAGCGGATTCTAACGCAAGCGGGCGAAGGCCGGCCCCTCGATGTCGTCAACGATATCACGTTCTCGCCGTCCTACACTCGTCACGTAGCCGAGGCCATCCGGCGGATCATAGAGCGTGGCTCATTCGGAACGTATCATGTGACGAATACCGGACAGTGCACGTGGTACGAATTCGCGCGCGAAATCTTGCTCCAAGCCGGCATCACGACCGAATTACGTGAGACGACGTCCGAGCGCTTCCCCACGCTAGCACGCAGACCGAAATTTTCCGCGTTGCGCCACGGCGCGATGGACGCCCTCGGGTTTCCCCCGATGCCGAGCTGGAGCGAAGGCATCCGCGACTACCTCCGCGAGCGTCAACTAACTCCAGCCGGCATCCCTGCTTAAAGACGACGGCGGCGCGGTGCCACAAATGGTCGATGAGATCATTTATCACCTCGATTCGCCAAGCCCGGAAGCGCTCGTCGAGGCGCAAAGACTCAACGTGCAAGGCTGGGTCGCCTGTTCTCCGGCGCGGAGAATCGCCGAGGTCTCAATCGCCACTCGAACAGGTAGACAACCTCTATCTCTTGCGGATCGGCCGGACGTAGTCGCGAGCGTTCCTCACCTCAACAGTACGGGATTCGAAGGTCAGGTCGAGCCCGATGGCCTCGCCGCACCAATTACGATCTTCTTCCGCTTTGAAAACGGGACCCTCGAACAGCGTTCGCTAAGCCTCCGCGTCTCCCAGGAATCAGACGAAGATTTTGAAAGGCGGAAGGCCGCGAAGCTTGCAAGGATTGCTGCGATTCTTAGTTGTCCGCATTGCAAGACAAGCATCACGACGCAGGCGACGAATCCCTCGATCGCGTGTGCTTGTTGCGGAAACTCGTATCGCCGCGAGCGGTATGCCTTGGATTTCTTGACCGAAGAACTTCGAGCTCGCGCAAAGGTCTTTCCCGTCGAGGCGGTGTCGTCAAACGAGTACGATCCCGTAACGATCGAAATGATCTCTCGGCACCACGACGGGCTGGTTCTTGACAACGGCAGTGGCCTACGGTCGACGTACTATTCGAACGTCGTAAACCTCGACGTTGTCGGATACAAAACGACAGACATCATCGGAATCGGCGAAAGCCTACCTTTTCGCGATGCTTCGTTCGATGCCGTAATAAGCATCGCCGTGCTCGAACATGTCCGCAATCCTTTTGACGCAGCCCGAGAGATCGAGCGTGTTCTCAAGCCGGGCGGCGAAATCTACATCGCCGTTCCGTTCCTCCAGCCGTTTCACGGATACCCGGATCATTACTACAACATGACATCGAGCGGCTTGAGGAACTTATTTCCCGGCCTGCACGAGATTTCGATGAGCGTCCCTCTAGCCGGACGTCCGATTTGGACGGTTTCGTGGCTCCTCAACTCTTGGGCAGCTGACCTGCCCGCTGAGGAGCGCGCCGATTTCTGCTCTCTAAAAGTGGCAGATTTGATGGCAAATCCCATCAGCCAGTTGCATAAGCGCTACGTCATGGCGCTGCCCGAACCCGCCAACGAACGGCTCGCATGCGTCAACGTGTTCCGCGCAACGAAGCCGCACGCCTAACATGGAAAGACTCGACAAGGTTCGTCATCGACTCGATAAGACGATGCGCGGCATCGAGATTGGCCCGAGTTTCAATCCAATTGTTCCGAAAGCGGAGGGCTGGAACGTCGAGACGATCGACCATGCGACGCGCGAGGAACTCGTTGAGAAGTATCGTGGTCACGACGTCGACGTTTCGAAGATCGAACCGGTAGACTGGGTATGGAAGAGCGAGCGGCTTACCGACCTTCTCGGCGCGGAGCGACTCGGCACGTATGACTTTTTCATCGCCAGCCACGTCATCGAGCACTATCCCGACCTGCTCGGTTTCTTCGAGGATGTCGAGGCTCTGCTTCGCGTTGGGGGGATCCTCTCGCTCGTGATCCCCGACAAGCGACACTGTTTCGACTTCTTCAAACCTTTGACGCTTACGGGAGCCGTACTCACGGCTCACGACAACGGTTTAAAGCGTCACACCAAACGGACGGCCTTCGAGCACGTCGTCTACGGCAGTTTGCGCGATGGCATCGGTGCGTGGGACACACGTCAGGCCGGAGAACTGTCCCTCGCGCACAACTTGGAACAGGGCCGAATCGCGCTCGCTGAGCACAGCGAAGCCTCCGACGACCTGTACATCGACTATCACGCGTGGCAATTCGTGCCTTCGAGTTTCTTGCTTGTGATCGAAGAGCTTCGTCTCTTGGGGCACACGACGTTCGAAATCGAGCGCACGTTCGAACCCGCAGGTTGCGAATTCTACGTCTCTCTTCGCAAGAGCGGTCGAGGTTCAACCGAAAACCTGGCCGCGCCGGAGGTCACCGCGCGTCGCCTCGAGCTCATGAAGCGCACGATGCGCGAGCTTTCGGAAGAGCCGGCTAGCCTTTAGACGTCTGGGTTAGGCGTTATCGAGGGCCGCTTGCGCGGCGGCGAGGCGCGCGATCGGGACGCGGTAGGGCGAACACGAAACGTAGTCCAAACCAATCTCTTCGCAGAACGCGACGCTCGACGGCTCGCCGCCGTGCTCGCCGCAGATCCCGATCTTCAGGTCGGCGCGTGCCGAGCGTCCTCGCTCGACGGCCATTCGCATGAGTCCGCCGACGCCGACACGATCGAGCACCTGGAAGGGACTCTCCGGCAGTATCTTCTTCTCAAGGTAGACCGGGATGAACGACCGGTCTGCGTCATCCCGCGAATAGCCGTACGTCGTTTGCGTCAGATCGTTGGTGCCGAACGAGAAAAACTCGGCTTCCTCGGCAAGTTGGTCGGCGACGACGCAAGCCCGCGGCAACTCGATCATCGTGCCGACGTGGTACGGGACCGGCACGCCTTCTCGCGCAATGACCTCGTCGGCCACGCGGTGAGCCGCTTCGGCGGTAAAGTGCATCTCCTCGCGCGTCCCGACGCCTGGAATCATCACGTCGGGGCGAGCATCGATGCCGTCTCGGCGCAGCGCACAAGCCGCCTCGAAGATCGCCCGCACTTGCATCGCGTAGATTTCCGGGTAGACGATTCCGAGCCGGCAAACGCGCAACCCGAGCATCGGGTTCTCTTCGTGTAGCTGCCGAACGCGAGTCAGCAGAGCATCACGAGCGCGGAAACGCGCTGTATCGGTACCTTCAGTACACTTCAATTCCGTCGTTTCGACCAGCAGATCGTCGAGCGAGGGCAAGAACTCGTGAAGCGGCGGATCCAGTAAACGGATCGTCACGGGATATCCCGCCATCGCGGTTAGTATTCCCTTAAAATCTTCACGCTGAAAAACGAGCAGCTCCTCGAGTGCCGCGGTGCGGCCTTCGAGCGTGTCTTCCATAATCATGCGCTGCACTACCGGGAGCCGCGAAGGTTCCATGAACATATGCTCGGTGCGGCAGAGTCCGATGCCGGTGGCCCCGAGATCTCGCGCCTTCCGAGCGTCCTGCGGTGTATCCGCATTGGCCCAAACTCCAAGCCGTTTCGCGTCGTCGGCCCAGCTGAGGAACTCGGCAAGCCACGCGGGCAGCTCCGAAGGCGGATCGATTAATCTCAAGGTCCCGAGCGCGACCTTGCCGGTCGCGCCGTCGATCGTGATTTCGTCGCCCTGCTTCAACGGGTGTCCGCCCAGCGTGGCCGTCCGCGCGCGCTCGTCCATAATCAGAGCGGAGCAAGCGGTAACGCAGGGTTTGCCCATGCCGCGAGCGACGACGGCCGCGTGCGACGTCGCACCGCCTCGCGCGGTAAGCACGCCTCGCGCGGCGATCATGCCGTGCACGTCATCGGGAGTCGTTTCGCCCCGCACGAGGATCGTCGGCTTACCTTCGGCGGCCCAAGCCACGGCGGTATCCGGTTCGAAGACGACAAAACCCGAAGCCGCGCCAGGAGAGGCGTTCAGACCCTTGGCCGCGACCTCGACGGTTTGGCGTGGGTCGATGCGCGCGTGAAACAATTGGTCCAGCGAAGCCGCATCGACGCGGCGCAGTGCCTCGGTCCGATCGATGAGGCCCTCACGAACCATGTCGAGAGCCACGCGAACCGCGGCCTCGGCACTCCGCTTCGCGCTCCGCGTTTGCAGCATGTAGAGTTTGCCGCGTTCGACGGTGAACTCCAGGTCTTGCATGTCGCAGTAGTGACGTTCGAGTTTATCCGCGATGTCGATGAATTGACGGTAGACGCCGGGCGCTATCTCGGCAAGATCCGAGATGGGTTCGGGCGTGCGAATGCCTGCCACGACGTCCTCGCCCTGGGCGTTGCGCAAATACTCGCCGAAAAGTTTCCGCTCTCCGGTATTGGGATCGCGCGTAAACGCGACGCCGGTGCCGGAATCGTCACCCAAATTTCCAAAGACCATCGAAACGACGCTGACAGCCGTTCCGAAGTCATCCGCTATCTTATTGAAGCGGCGGTAATCGATCGCCCGCTGGGAATTCCACGAGTCGAACACCGCGATAATTGCCAGACGCAACTGCTCGTGAACGTCCTGCGGAAATTCACGCCCGGTGAGTTCGCGGACTTTCTGCTTGAACGTCGCGATCACTCGCTTCCAGGTCGCGGCGTCGATTTCAGTATCGAGCTTCACGCCGAGCGCAGATTTCGCGTCTTCGATGACACGGTCGAACACAGAGCGTTCGACACCGAGCACGATGTCGGAAAACATTGCGATGAAGCGACGGTAGGCGTCCATTGCGAAGCGCTCGTCACCCGACGCTGTCGCGAGCCCGGCGACCGTTTTGTCGTTGAGCCCGAGGTTGAGGACGGTGTCCATCATCCCTGGCATCGAGACCGGTGCCCCGCTCCGCACCGAAACGAGCAAAGGCTCGCGCGCGCCGCCAAAAGTTTTTCCGGTGCGTCGCTCGAGTTCGCCAACCGCGCGCTCGACGTCCGCCTCAAGCCCGTCGGGCATGCGGCGGCCGAGGCGGTAGAACTCCAGGCACACTTCAGTCGTGATCGTGAAGCCGGGCGGCACCGGCAAGCCGGCGCGGGTCATCTCCGCGAGCCCGGCACCCTTCCCGCCCAGCAAGTCGCGCATCTCGCCGCTGCCCTCTTCGAAGAAATAGAGCCGCTTCGGCTGCGCTCCATTGCGACGGGTCGCGGCGGGCTGAGTCGTGAGGATCTCAGACATGAGGGGATGAAAATTGGCGAGCGGTCGCCTTGCTCCTGGAAGATTTTTTCCATATACGGCCATCGTGAGGGTTTGCGAGCGCAAGGGCGACCCACCGGCCGGTCGAACGCCGAGCGCATGCGGCCGGTCGTCCTCGCTTGAGTTCAGCACAACCGAGTCTGGAGCAACTCTACGAAGCACTGCGCCGCGCGCACGTCGACAGCCTCAACCTGCAAGACGCCCTTCGCTTGCAGCAGGACGCCGAATCCAAATCCCCGTACGCGCGCTGGCTCGAAAGCCGCAAACTTTGGCCACGCGATCTCGAGCGGCTACGCGCGCTCTCCCGTGCGTTAACGTACCGGCCCAAACTTAGCGTCATCGTTGCCACCTACGAGACGGCCGAAGCGCACCTTCGGGCGGCGTTGGACTCGGTTTTCGCTCAGACGTACGAGAATTGGGAGTTGTGCGTCGCCGACGATGCCTCGCCTCAACCGCACGTTCGTCGAATTCTCCAAGAGTACGCCGCCGGCGACAGACGGGTAAAGGTTGTTTTCCGCGAGGAAAACGGTCACATCTCGCTCGCAACCAATTCCGCATTGGACATCGCCCAGGGAGAGTTCGTCTGTCTTCTCGATCACGACGATGTCTTGAGCCCAGACGCCCTTTTCGAAGTCGCGCTGTTGCTGAACATGCATCCCGATGCCGACTTCATCTACTCCGATGAAGACAAACTCGACGACGCCACCGGGCAGTTCGTTGATCCGTATTTCAAACCAGACTGGTGCCCCGATTCGTTTCTTTCGCGCATGTACACGGCACATCTCGGCGTCTATCGCCGCTCGATCGTCCGCGACCTCGGTGGAATGCGGGAAGGGTTCGAAGGTAGTCAGGATTACGATCTCGTCCTGCGGCTCGTGGAGCGCACCGCTCGCATCCACCACATTCCGAAGGTCCTCTATCACTGGCGCGCACACGCGATGTCCACTGCGTCCGAGATGGAAGCGAAGCCTTATGCTGCCGGCGCCGCACAACGCGCGCTTTCCGAAGCCCTCGATCGACGCGGCCAACCCGGAACGGTCGTCGCGCTAGCCGACTGCCCCGGTACGTACATCGTTCGGTACCGGATCGGGCGTTACGGGAAGGTGCAAGTTTGCCTCTCGGCGCGGTCGGATGCCACAAGCTTAAACCGGTGCCTGAATTCGATCTTTTCGAACGACGCCTATGCAGATTTCGAGATCGTGCTCTTCCCCGATTTCAAAAACCCTGCGTTGCTCGACACTTACCGGCGCTGGGCCACGGACGAGGCTCGCGTTAGCCTTCCGGATCACCACGCTCGCGGCAATCCGACGCGTCTTCGCAACGCAAGCATCGCGGACTCGAGCGCGACGTACGTCTTATTCCTCGACGACGACACCGAAGTCGTTACTTCGGACTGGCTTACCGCTCTTATCGAACAAGCGCAGCGGCCGACGATCGGCGCCGTCGGTCCGCTGCTCGTTGGCCCGGACGGCAACGTGCGCCAAGCCGGCCTCATCATCGGCACGAACCATATCGTCACCTCAGGGCATCGCTCGTTTCCGCGCGACGCCTTCGGTTATTTCTCGACGCTGCGCTCGATCAATAACTTCTCTGCATTCTCGGGCGCCTGCGTGATGGTTCGGCGAGAGGCTTTCCTTAACGTCGGCGGCCTGGACGAGCAGCTGGCGATGGCTTACGGCGATATCGATTTGTGCCTGCGCTTGCAGCGCGCGGGTTACCACAACGTCTACCTCCCCCACGTCGTGCTCTTCGAGCATGCTCTCGCTGTGGAGTCGGACGATCCCCACAAGCGCTTTGGTCCGGAACTCGAGCTCATGAGGTTGCGCTGGCGGACGGACGAAGTCGAAGACCCGTGCTATAACCCGAACCTCGCGCTCGAAGCGGAGACCTACGCTTTGCGGATCTGAATGTGCGAACGAAGGGCGCTCCGTTAGCCGGTCGAAGCCCCCCGTATGGCGCTTGCAGTCACGCATACCATTTTTGACGCGGCGAAAGTATTCGTTCCTGACGTATACGAGGACGACCGCGGATACTTCAAGGAAGTGTACGCTACGCATCGCTATCAAGAAGCGGGCATCTCGGACACGTTCCTTCAGGACAGCGTTTCCTACTCGACGAAGAACGTCATTCGTGGGCTGCACTACGATTCGGCCATGTCGAAGTTCGTTCAGGTCTTACGCGGCCGAATTTGGGACGTGATCGTCGATTTACGCGAGGACTCATCGACGTATCGCAGGTGGCAAGGGTTCAATCTTTCCGAATTCAATCACAAGCAGCTCTACGTTCCGGCCGGTTTCGCGCACGGTTTCCTAGCGCTCAGTGACGACGTCGTGGTTTTCTACAAGCAGGGAGCGCTCTACGATCCGTCGCGCGAACGCGCCGTCCGCTGGAACGACCCTACCCTGGCGATCGAATGGCCGCTCGTCGGCGAACCGCGAGTGTCGCTGAAGGACCAAGCAGCGCCGTTCCTCTGAGGGTCTTCGGCTGACGGAGTGGCGCGTACGCCGCTCCTATCAGGAAAGCGCGGCAACGAGACGCCCAAGCTCGATCGGATTCGCAAACGCTTGAAAAGAGCACGGGAGGAATATGGATCACAAACAGCTCGCCGAAGATGACGACAAGGTCGTCTTCGTTGCCGGCAGCGGGAATGTCTTTGCGGATCTCGGTCTTGAGAACGCAGACGAGCCGCTCGTTAAGGCCGATCTCGCCAACGCGCTCAATGGGGTGATCCGTTCACACGGCTGGACACAGGCGGAAGCCGCTGCGCGCGCCGGCTTGACTCAGCCCGACATTTCCCGGATCGGGCAAATGAAGACTGACAGCTTTTCTCAGGAGCGCCTGCAGAACGCGTTGCGCCACCTCGGCATGGACGTCGAGATCAGACTGCACCTTCGGAAGAACGGCGGCATCGGGACGCTAAAGGTTCGTGAACTCGCATGACGATCCCGATCAGTGTTCCCAACGAGGCCGCCTTTGCAGAGGTCCAATGGAGATTCGAGTTGATTCGCGCGCGGCACTCTGACGCGAAACTCCAGCTCTTTCCGGCCAGCGGTCCTGTGATCGAAGCGCGGATCGTCTGGAGCGTTTCAGCGCACTAAGAAATCGGTGTAATCGCGGGGATGCTTTACTGCCGACGACAGCCGATCGCCGTCCTCAAACGTGACGACGAAGACTTGCGTTGACCCGAGCAAGTTGCTGCGTGCGCTGCGAGTTCAAGCACTCTCCCTTACACGATGCTCGTGCAATTCGACGGCACGCGCGAACGCGCGTGGAAGATCTCCCTTCCGCCCGATCGCTGCCGCGAGTTGATTGCGAACAGCCTCTTTCACTAAATGCGATTCAGGCGGAGCGAACGACCGTCGTACCCTCGCCGTCGAGCGCGCGGCCTAATGCGCCGGGTCCGGAGCCGCAGATAATCGCGCTGTGCGCGCCGCGCGCTAGCGCGTCGAGCGCGCTCTCCATCTTCGGCAGCATTCCGCCGGAGAAAACGCCGTCGGCTATGTAGCGTCGCGCAGTCGCTTCGTCGATGCGGGCGATGCCGCTTGCCGGATCGTCGAGGCGAAGGCGCACGCGCTCGACGTTCGTCACGATGACGTAGGCGTCGGCGGCCAAAGCGCCGGCGATCGCGCCGGCCGACGTATCGGCGTTCACGTTGAGCGCCGCCCGCCCGTTCGACGTCACGGCCAGAGGTGCGACGACCGGAGTGAGCCCGGCGCTCAGCAGACCCTCGAGCACCGCCGGCTGCACCGTCTCGATCTCGCCGACGAAGCCCAAGTCCTCGCCCTCGATCGGCGCCATCTTGCGTGCGACCAGCAGCGCGCCGTCCTGGCCGGAGATTCCCGCGGCGCGGACTCCGCGGGCCAACAGTGCTCGCACCAGCGCCTTATTGACCGTCCCGCAGAGGACGCTCTCGGTGACCGCCAGCGTCGCGGCATCGGTCACTCGCAGCCCGGCGACCCGGCGCTGGCCGATGCCGCGCTCGGCTAAAGCGGCATCGATCTGCGGTCCCCCGCCGTGGACGAGCACGACCCGGTCTCCCGCGGCGACCCGCACGGTGATCTCGTCGAGCAGCGGATCGGGCCCGCCTCCGCCGGCCAGGGCGTTCCCGCCGTACTTGAGGACGACGAGCACCCCTAGGCTACCCTTGCAATTTCATGCATAATCTGCATAATTATACAGGAAGTGCTCGCCTCTGTCGCTGACGTTGCCCTCCGGGGACGTAATTTTCTTCAGGTAAGGGACCTGTCGCCGCTTGAGATCGGCACGATCCTGGGCCTTGCCGTGCACCTCAAAGCGGGCCGGATCGCCGATCAGCTGCCGATGCTGCGCGGCAAAACGCTGGGCATGCTCTTCGAGAAGCCCTCGTTGCGCACGCGTGCCTCGTTCGAGGTCGCCATGACGCAACTCGGCGGGCATGCCTTGATCGCCCAGGGCGGCGACTTTATGGTGGGCTCGCGCGAAACGCCTGAAGATGCCGCTCGGGTCCTTTCGCGTTACGTCGACGCGATCGTGGTTCGCACGCATGCCCACGAACCGCTCGAGCGTTTCGCCGATGCGGCGACCGTCCCCGTCATCAACGGCCTGTCGGAAGCGGCGCATCCGTGTCAAGCGCTGGCCGACCTTCTCACGATTCGGGAACGCTTCGGCACGCTCGAAGGGCTCCGTATCGCGTACGTGGGCGACGCGCGCAACAACGTCGCGTCCTCGCTTGCCGAGGCGGCGATGATGGCCGGCATCACGCTGAACTTCGGCTGCCCTCCGACGCACCGGCCCTCGGAAGCGTTTCTCGCCGATCTGCAACGTCTTGGCAAACCTCACGGCGCACTCGTGCGCGCCTTCACCTCGCCGATTCGCGCGGTGCGCGACGTCGACGTCGTCTACACCGATATTTGGACCTCGATGGGCGAGGAGCACCTCACCGAACGCAACGCCGCGGCCTTGCTTCCGTACCGCGTCACGCCCGAGCTGATGTCGGCGGCCGCCGTGCACGCGCTCTTCATGCACTGTCTCCCGGCTCATCGCGACGAAGAAGTGAGTCCGGAAGTCATCGACGGCCCGCAAAGCGCCGTCTTCGATCAAGCCGAAAACCGCTTGCACGCGCAGAAGGCTCTGCTCGTGGCGCTCTTGACCGACCTCCGAGGATTGCCCGTATGAAATCGACTCGCCAGCGCGCGATTCTGTCGCTCATCGCGACGCGCCCCGTTCACTCGCAAGAAGAACTCGCGCATCTGCTCGAGTCGCAAGGCTACGAAGTCACGCAAGCGACGGTCTCGCGCGATATCAAGGAGTTGGGGCTTGCCAAGGTTCCCCTCAAGAACGGCGCCGGTTCGCAGTTCAAGTACGTCGAACCCGGACTCGGGCCGGCCTTCACCAGCCGGTTGCATCGCATGGTGGCCGAGCTCGTGATCGACGTGCGCGGTTCGCTCAATCAGATCGTGCTGCGCACGCCGCCCGGCAGCGCGATGATGCTCGCTTCGGCCATCGATAGCGCGGGCTGGAACGAAGTGATCGGAACGCTCGGCGGCGACGACACGGTGCTCGTCATTCTGGCGGACCCAGGGCAGCAGCCGGTCGTCAAACAACGCTTTGAAGACCTTCGCTCGGAGCACGCCCATTGAGCACGATCGTCCTGGCTTACTCCGGCGGACTCGACACCTCGGTTCTGCTCAAGCGTTACGTGCTCGAAGGACACTCGGTCGTCGCGATGACGCTCGATCTAGGTGAAAGCGACGGCACGACCGGCCGCGGCGCCTCGGCCGCGCTCGATGAGGTGAAAGCCAAAGCGCTCAAACTCGGCGCGACCGACGCGCTGCTGATCGATGCGAAGGAACGCTTCATCGAAGAGTTCGCGCAGCCGGCGCTGCGCGCGAACGCGCTCTACGAAAACGTCTATCCGCTGTCCGCCGCGCTCTCGCGGCCGTTGATCGCGGCACTGCTCGTCGAAACGGCGCATCGTTCTGGAGCCGACGCGGTCGCCCACGGTTGTACCGGGAAGGGCAACGATCAAGTCCGCATCGAGCTGGCGGTGCGCGCGCTCGATCCGGCGCTCAAGACGCTTGCGCCTCTGCGCGACAATCCGCTCTCGCGGCCCGATGCGATGGCGTTCGCGCAGAAGAACGGCGTGCCGGTCACATCGACCGTCGAGCGGCCGTACTCGGTCGACGCGAACCTGTGGGGCCGGTCGATCGAAGCGGGCGTGCTCGAAGATCCGTGGAACGCGCCGCCCGAAGACGCCTACGCCTGGACGGCGCCGCCCGCCGAACGCCCGCACGAGCCGGAATCGGTCGTCATCGATTTCGAGCGCGGCGTCCCGGCGTGCGAAGGTCTGCGCGGCGCAGCCTTGGTCGCCGAACTCAACGCGCGTGCCGGAGCGCACGGCGTCGGGCGCATCGACTTGATCGAGGATCGCGTGATCGGCGTCAAGTCGCGTGAAGTTTACGAGTGCCCCGGTTCGATCGCCCTCATCACCGCACATCGCGCGCTCGAGCGGCTCGTCCTGACCCGTGACGAACTGCGCCTCAAGGCGATGCTCGACCAGAAATACGCCGAGCTCGTGTACGACGGGCTGTGGCCCTCGCCGCTGCGCCGCGCGCTCGATGCCTTCAACGCCGCGCTCGCGGAGCGAATGACGGGCCGCGTCCGCTTGCGCCTGCACCAGGGCCTCGCGGTCGCCGACGGTTCCGCCTCGCCCTTCGCACTCTACGACGAGAAGCTCGCGACCTACGGTCACGGAGACCGCTTCAAGCACGACGCGGCCGCGGGCTTCATCGAGCTGTGGGGACTTCCGCTCGAACTCGGCGCGCGCGTGGAGCGTGACGCTTTCGCCGGCGCACCGCGACCGTAAGCCGTGCCCGCCAAATTACAGTGGGGCGGCCGTTTCAGCGGCGCCCCGGATGCCGCGTTGCTCGCATTTGGTTCTTCACTCGAAGAAGATCTCGTCCTCGCGCCGTTCGACGTCGAAGGTTCGCGCGGGCACGTCAAAGCGCTGCGCGGCGGAGGTTTGATCGACGCAGCTCGCGCGAAAGCCCTCGACGACGCGCTGCAAACGATCGCGCGCGAAGTCGAGTCCGGCAGCTTCGCCGCTTATGCCCGCGCGAGCGGTGCGGAGGACGGCCACGGTGCGATCGACGCGCGCGTGCGCGAGTTAGCGCCGGGTAAGGGCGCGGACCTTCATACCGGACGGAGCCGCAACGACCAAGTCGCGACCGCCCTTTCGCTCTACGCGCGCGACCGGGCGGAGCGGGCGTGCGGGCTGTGCGTCGCCATCGCACGCGACGCGCTCGAGCGTGCGCAAGATGCGCTCGAGCGCGAGATCCTGCTGCCGGCGACGACGCACATGCAGCCCGCCCAGCCGATCTTGCTCGCCTTCTGGCTCGAAGCGGTAGCGGAAAACTTTGTGCGCGCGGCGCGGCGCGCGATGCGGGTCGCTGCCGACGCACGCGAATCGTCGCCGCTCGGCTCGGGCGCGTGTAGCGGCTCGACGCTTCCGCTCGACCGGAGCGCGAGCGCGACGTTTTTGGGCTTTGCAGGTCCTTCGCGCAACGCGCTCGACGCGATCGGAGATCGCGATCTTGCGCTCGATTTGTTGCACGCGGTGGCGCGCGCGACGCTGGCCGCGTCGCGAGTGAGTGGCGAACTCGTCATGTGGGCGACCCCGGCGTTCGGCTTCGTGCGCCTCGGCGATGCCGCTTCGACGGGTTCGAGCCTCATGCCGCAAAAGCGCAATCCCGACCCGTTCGAGTTCGTGCGCGGGACCGCGGCGCTGATCGACGGCGAGCTGCTCGGCGCGCTCGGCTCGCTCGGCGGCTTGCCGCTCTCGTATCACAAGGATCTGCAGGCCACGAAAGGCGCGGCGATTCGCGGTACCGAGCGGGGACTGGCTGCGCTCGAAGCGTTTCGGCGCGCGTTCGGGTACGTCGAATGGAACGCGGCCGTCATGAGCGCGCGAGCCGGTGACGGTTACACCGTCGCGACCGACCTCGCGGACGCGCTCGTCGCACGCGGCGTCGCGGCGCGCGTCGCACACTCGCTCGTGGGCGAGACCGTCAGCGCTGCGGAACGCGCCGGCCGGCCGCTGATCGAGGCCGATCTCGACGCACTGACGAGCGCGGCGCAGCTCGATTCCCCGCTTTCGGCTCCGCTGCAAGCGCTCGACTCGGTTCGCGCAAAACGCACCTCCGGCTCGACCCGGCCGAGCGCAGTCGCGGAAGCGATCGTCCAACTCCGGCAAGTCCTGGAGCAGCAGTTCGGGAAGGTAACGGCATGACGCGCGTGCACGTGCTCGGGGCGGCAGGCTATGCAGCGGGCGAACTGATCCGGCTCGTCCTGCGCCATCCCGATCTCGAACTAGGAGCGATCGAAAGCGCCTCCCATGCCGGCGAGCCGCTCGCCGTGCATTTTCCGGAGCTGCGCTCGAGCGCGCGCGCATTCGATGCTCCGGGCTCGGTCGCGGAGCGCGCGAGTGCCGACGACGTCGTCGTGCTGGCCGGCGATGCGGCTATCGCCCGCAGCGTAGCGCCGGCGTTTTTGGCCAAAGGAATCCGCGTCCTCGATCTTTCGGACGCCTTCCGCCTGCATCAGAACGCGGGCGAAGCCGTCTATGGGTTGACGGAACGTTATCGCGACGCGCTCCGCTCCGCGCGACTCGTCGCGAATCCAGGCTGTTACCCGACGGCCACCTTGCTCGCGCTCTTGCCGCTCGCACCGTTCGCTCCCGACATCGAGCAACTCGTCGTGGATGCGAAGAGCGGAATCACCGGCGCCGGGCGCAGACCGGTGACCTCTTCGCTCTTCGCCGAAGTGGACGGCGACGTTCGCGCGTACGGGCTCTCGGGACACCGGCATTACTCCGAGATGGTCCAAGAACTCGACGTGGCCGGGATCAACGTGCCGCTGGTCTTCACGCCGCACGTCGTGCCGCTTCGTCGCGGCATGCTGGCCGACTGCTACGCTTTCTTCTCGCGCGAGCCTGACGATGCGGCGTTGGAAGCCTCGTTCCAGCGGACCTACGGTGGAAGTCCCTTCGTGCGAATCTTGCCTGCCGAGCGCGCGCCGAGCTTGCGCGCCGTAGCCGGGACCAACGACGCGGAGATCCATCTCTCACGCTCGGGCCGCGTCGTGCGCGTGATTTGCGCGATCGACAATCTCGGTAAGGGCGCGGCGGGACAGGCGCTCCAAAACATCAACGTCATGCTCGGCTTCCCTGAGGAGAGTGCGCTCGATGATCGCAACGTCGTCGTCTGACGGCCGAGCCGGCGAAACCGCCACCAAGTTGATCGAGCTGCGCGGCGGCCTCGGCGCGCTGCCCGGCGTGCGCCTCTCGGGCGTCGCGGCAGGCATCAAGAAGCGGAAGTCCGATCTCGCGCTCGTGTTCTTCGATCAGCCCTACGGCTGCGCGTCGGTGATCACGACCAACGAGATCAAAGCCGCGCCGCTGCTCGTCTCCGAAGAACACATCGTCAAGAGCGGCGAGGCGATCCGCGCGATCGTTTGCAACTCGGGCTGCGCCAACGCGTGCACCGGCGAGAGGGGCGAGCGCGACGCGCGGGCGACCGCGCGCCAAGCTGCCGCGTTGCTGGGCATCGAACAAACGCAGGTCATCGTCGCCTCGACGGGTGTGATCGGCGTCTACCTCCCGATGGATCGCGTCGCCAAAGGGCTCGAGCGCGCGGCGAAGGATCTCGAGGAAGGAATGGAAGCGTCGTTCGATGCGGCCGAAGCGATCATGACGACCGACAACGAGCCGAAACTCTCGGCGTACTCGTTCTACCACGACAAGCAGCGTTACGTCGTCGGCGGGATGGCCAAAGGCTCGGGCATGATCGCACCCAACATGGCGACCATGCTCGCCTTCATCGCGACGAACGCACCGATGTCGCGCGCGACGCTGCACGCCGAATTGGTTGCCGCAAATGAGGACAGCTTCAACATGATCTCGGTCGACGGTTGCCAGTCGACCAATGACGCCGTCTACGCGCTCGCACCCTCCGGCCCGGAAGCGGCGCCGCCCGGTTTCAGCGAAGCGCTGCGCGCGGTAACGCACGATCTGGCGGTCGCGATGGTGCGCGACGGCGAAGGCGCCACCAAAACCTTGACGGTCGAGGTTACCTCGGCGCGAACCGACCTGCAAGCACGCGCGGTGGCGCGAGCGGTCGTCAACTCGAACCTCGTGCGCACCGCACTCTACGGTGAGGATCCGAATTGGGGCCGCATCATCGCGGCTGCCGGCAGCGTGAATGCGGGCATCGACCCGGATACCTGGAGCTTGTATCTCAACGGAAAACTGTGGGTCGACCGCGGCGCAATTGAGATTCTTTCGGAGGCCGAGGCGCACGGCGAGATGGAAGTCGCTGCAGTTCGCGTGCAGCTCGATCTAGGCCTCGGCAAAACCTCGGCGACGGCGTGGGGTTCCGATCTCTCGCGCGATTACGTACGCATCAACGCGCACTATCGGACGTAGAAAGGCAACGATGAGCACCCCAGTAGTCGAAACTCACGATTCGCATCTCCTCGGCAACTACGCGCCGGCGCCGGTCACGTTCGTGCGCGGCGAGGGTTGCGAGCTGATCGACGACCGCGGCACGCGATACCTCGACCTCGTCGCGGGCATCGCAGTCTGCGCGCTCGGACACGCCCGGCCCGAGATCACCGCCGCGATCGCCGCGCAAGCCGCGACGCTCGTCCATTGCAGCAACCTCTATCGTCACGAACCCGCCGGAACGCTTGCCGCAGAATTGTCGCGGCGTTCCGGTTTCGATCGAGTGTTTTTCTGCAATTCGGGCGCCGAGGCAAACGAGGCGGCGATCAAGCTGGCGCGCAAGTTCGCCCATCGTCGCGGCGAGGAAAAGCGCCGCACCATCTTGGCCTGCGAGGGGTCGTTCCACGGACGCACGATGGGTGCGCTGGCGGCCACCTCGACGAAGAAATACAAAGAGGGCTTCGAGCCGCTGCCCGCCGGTTTCGCATTCACGCCCTTCAACGACGTCGCGGCGCTCGAGAAAGCGCTCGACGAAAGCGTCGCCGGGTTTATCGTCGAGCCGGTGCAGGGCGAAAGCGGCGTCAGACCGGCCGAACCCGAGTTTCTTGCCGCGGCGCGCCGGCTCTGCGACGAGCACGGCACGGTCCTTATCTTCGATGAGATTCAATGCGGCTTGGGACGGCTCGGCACGCTCTTCGCGTTCGAGCAGTTCGGGGTTCGTCCCGACGTCATCACGCTGGCGAAGGCTTTGGCCAACGGTTTACCGATCGGCGCGATGCTAGTGGACGAGCGCTTCGCCGGCGCGTTGCAGCCAGGCGATCACGGCACGACGTTCGGCGGTTCGCCGGTTCCGTGCGCCGCCGCGCTCGCGCACCTCGAGCTGCGCGATCGCCTCGACCTCGACGCGAACGTTCGCGCCGTGGGAGCGATGTTGTTCGACGGCTTGCGCAGCATTGCGACGGACTATCCGCAGTTCTTCGGCGCGCCGCGCGGGCGCGGCATGATGCTGGGTCTACCGGTCCGCGATCCTCACGAAGCGGCGACCTTCGTCACGGCTGCGCGCGACGGCCAACATTTGCTCGATCAACGCTGCCGGCGAGAACACGATTCGGGTTGTTCCGCCGCTCGTCCTCAGCCAGGATCAGGCCCGCGACGGCCTCGCGCGTTTGCGAAAAGCCACCGAAAGCGTCGCCTGAGTCTAGTTCTGCCCTGTGATGCTCTGCGTCGCGAAGCTGCCGATGTTCGTCTCCAGCGTCTTACCGGTCTTTACGCCACACTGGTCTTCGTACTGAGTCGCAAATACCTGATAGGTCGTCGTTGCACTTAGTCGCGGCAGGGCAACTGCAGCCGTGGTCGAGTTCGGGTACGTGGCCGTCGCCGTCGGACTGGGCGCCGGATTCGGGACGGAAACCGACCTCGTCGCGATGGGAGCCGTCGCGCCGATTCGTAGCGTGATCGGAACCGTTGTGGTCGTCGAGCCGTTGTTCGGCGCCGTATCGTACAAGAGCGTCGTCAGGCCGACCGGCAGATTCGTCGTGCCGGGAATCGGATAGATCAGCTGAACGTTGGGATAGTTGTAGACGACATTGCAGGTTGCCGCACCCTGCGGCTGCGTTCCGGAACACGCCGAGAGTACGAAACCCAGTGCCACCGGCAGAACCGCTAAGCGCACGGTATCAGCTTTCGCTCCGGGCTCACTTTTTCCACTTCCGGTCGTCCGAGATTGGTCGTTCGGTCACTGCTGCGGGCAAAAAAAGCGCCCCGGCGACGTTGCCGGAGCGCTCCCTACCCTTTTGGCCGTAGCTAGTGGGGTTGCTGGTCGTGCTGTGGCTGCTGCGCGTGCTGTGGCTGCGCCGCGTGCTGTGGTTGCGCTGCGTGCTGCGGTTGCGCCGCGTGCTGCGGTTGCGCCGCGTGCTGCGGTTGCGCCGCGTGCTGTGGCTGCGCTGCGTGCTGCGGTGGCGCGTACGCGTGCTGGGCAGGCTGCGCTGCGTGCTGCGGTTGTGCGTACGAGTGCTGGGCCGGTTGCGAGGCGTGCTGCGGCTGAGCGGCGTGCTGCGGTTGCGACGCGTGCTGTGGTTGCGACGCGTGCTGCGGTTGCGACGCGTGCTGCGGCTGCGAGTACGCGTGCTGTGGTTGCGCGGCGTGCTGGGGTTGCGAGGCGTGCTGCGGCTGCGAGGCGTGTTGCGGCTGCGAGTACGCGTGCTGGGCCGGTTGCGAGGCGTGCTGCGGCTGCGACGCGTGTTGCGGCTGCGCTGCGTGTTGCGGCTGCGAGTACGCGTGCTGGGCCGGTTTCGACGCGGTATGCGGCTGCGAATACGCGTGCTGAGGCGCCGCGGCGCCGTGCGTGTTCGTGTGGCTTACGACATGGGCTTGCGCGGCGTGTTGCTCTTGCGCCGTCACCGGGGCGTAATGTGCCGGCCGGCTGTTCGCCGTAAACGGTCGCGCAACGGCTACGGTTTGCGGGCGCCCCCGGTTCACGGAAGAATACATGTTCCGATTCCCGGCGGCGGTCTCAATGTGCGCGCGTTGCTGACTCGTGAAACCGGTGTGACTCTCTCGCGCGAAGGCGACCTGGCTCTGCGTCGGACGCGCGGCGGTTCCATGGGGGCCGCCGTTCCAGCTGACGCGGTTCCCATCGCGCCAAGTGTTGTTGTTCACGGACGTGTTGCTCACGTAGACGTTTCGGACGTACGTACGATTGACGTTCGTGATATACGTGTTGTAGACGAACGTGTTTCCGTGCCAGCGGCCGCCATTGTAGCCGTTACCAAAGTAGCCGTAGCCGTAGTTGACGCCGCCGTAGAAGCCGACTTGCGGTCCCCAATATCCAGCGGTGAAGATATAGTTGCCGCCGTTAAAAGCCCAATAGCCCGGCGTCCAATAATAGCCGGGATCGGCCGCGACGACCCAAGTTCCGGGAACCCAGTAGTAACCAGCCGGGCCCCAGGCCCAATACCCGGGCATCCAAACGTAGTTCGGCTGCGGGCAAGGCGGTTGCACGTAATATGGAATCGGAGGTGGCCCGAAGTTTACGGCAACGCCGACGTCCCCGAGGTTGAAAGCGACGCCGGCGCTGACGACGACCTGTGCCGAGGCCGCCACCGGTGCTGCGAAAAGGGCCGCCGCGACCGCGAGGGCCGAGAAGGTTCGAAAAGTGCGTAGCATGCCCACATTGTGCCCATTCCGAGGGTCACAAACCACCGGAGGTCGATCACACTAGGTTTTAGCAAGGGGTTACTTGCATGTTACCTGAGGGCGAAGGGGCCTAGCCGGTCCGTTCCCTCAGGTAAGCCTCAAGGCCATCCTGCGAGACCCGATCCTGGCGCATCGAATCGCGGTCGCGAACTGTGACCGTGCCGTCGTCGAGGGTCTGATAGTCGATCATGATGCAGTAGGGCGTCCCGATCTCGTCCTGGCGGCGGTAGAGTTGCCCGACGTTCCCTTCGTCGTACTGCGAGCGGAAGTGCGGCCGTAGGCCGTGCTCGATCGCTTGAGCGCGCTCGACCAGCTCGGGTTTGTTCCGCGCCAGTGGAAAGACGCCGACTTGCACCGGTGCGATCTTCGGGTGGAAGCGCAACACGGTGCGCTTGGACTCCTTGCCGCCGTCGTCGACGATCGACTCGACATCGTACGCATCGATCAACATGGTGAGCGTCGTGCGATCCATGCCGGCCGAGCTTTCGATGAGGATCGGCGTATATTTCGTCTTCGTCGCCTCATCGAAGTAGGTCAAGTCTTTGCCCGAGAGCTGCATGTGCGCGTCGAGGTCGTAGGTGCCCCTGTGCGCGATCGACTCGAGTTCGCCCCAGCCCCACGGAAACAGGTACTCGACGTCGGTCCCGGCTTTTGCGTAGTGCGGACGTTCGGCGTCCGTCAACTCGTAGAAGCGCAACCGCTCGGGCTTCACGCCGTACTCGCTGTACCAGCGTTTGCGCGCTGCAACCCACTCCTCGTAACACGCCAGATCCTTGCCGTCGTCGGGAACGAAATATTCCAATTCCGCCTGTTCGAACTCGCGTAAGCGAAACGTGAAGTTGCCGGGCGTGATCTCGTTGCGGAACGACTTGCCGATCTGCGCGACGCCGAAAGGTGGCCGCTTGCGCGCGCTTTGATAGATGTTCTTGAAGTTTACGAAGATGCCCTGAGCGGTTTCGGGACGCAGATAGGCGAGCGAGGCCGAATCTTCCATCGGGCCGATCTGGGTGCGCAGCATCAAGTTGAAGTTGCGCGGTTCGGTCAACGTACCGGTCATCCCGCAGTCCGGGCACTTCCCCCCGGCCGGCAGATGGTCGGCCCGAAAACGGTGCTTGCAGTTGCGGCAATCGACGTAGCGGTCGTGGAACTGCGCCACGTGACCCGACGCGACCCACGTGTTGGGATGCATGATGATCGACGAATCGAAAGCCACCACGTCGTCGCGCAACTCGACGATCTCGCGCCACCAAGCGTCCTTGACATTGCGTTTGAGCACCGCGCCGAGTGGCCCGTAGTCGAAGAATCCGCCGATGCCGCCGTAGATTTCGCTGGATTGGAAGATGAAGCCGCGCCGTTTTGCCAGCGCGGTAATCTCCTCCATCGTTACGTGTGTGGAGCGTTCAGTCGTCACCCGCCCGATGTTAGGGTTCGGCGAGCGTGCCTCCCCCCGGACGGCCGTCGTAAGTCCGTCCGCGCCATTCGACGCCACGCCCGCTCAAAACGCACCACGTCGAATTTAGCGTGACCGCGGCGAAGAAAGCGGTCCCAATGGGTTGGTACCATCCGAGCGGGCGCGGCAGCTTGATTTTCCCGAAAGCCCAAGACGCGCTCGCTACCGTCGCGAGCGTACACGCCGATGCTTCGAGCGCCTCAGCGTAGCGACGCGCGCGCAGCGCGCGGAACGCCAAGAGCGGGGGCCCCGCGGAGATCGCGAGCGTGAAGAGCGTGCCCGCTGCGATCGCGCGCAGGTCTCCACGGGCGCCGACGAAGACGTTTTTGGTGAATCCACGCCAGATTTCGTCGAGCGAGCGGTACATGCGGACCGCGGCGAGACTCTCGCCGGAAGCCAGCATCAAGCGGAAACGTCCATCGGCCTTGAGGCGCCGCGCGAACTCGACGTCTTCGGCAATCTCGCCTCGCAGCGCGCGATGACCCCCGAGCGCGTCGTACGCCGCGCGCGAGACGAGCAGGTATTGTCCGTTGAGGAGCGCTCGGTTCGGTTTGCGCGGATCGTTGATTTCCGCGAACGATCCGCAAACGAACATCACAAGTCCGAGAATCGACGGTAGGAGCGCGCGCTCCCAAAAGCTATCCAACTCCTGGAACGTCAGGATCGACAGCGCGTCCACGTTGAGCGTCGTTGCGAGAGCTAGGGCCGACATCGCGCTCCGAGGCGCGTGGACGGAGTCGGCATCCGTGAAAAGCAGCCAACTTCCGCGCGCGACCTCGGCTCCCTGATGCAGCGCCCAGGGTTTCCCGATCCAGCCTCGTGGCAGCGAATTTCCGCGTACGACGACGAGTCGCGCATCCTCGCGCTGTAGTCTTGCGAGGATCTCCGGTGTCGAGTCCCGCGACTCGTCGTCGACCGCGATGACCTCGAAATCGAGCTCGCGCTGCTCGAGCAACGAACGCACGCAGCGTTCGATCGAGCGTGCCTCGTCGCGAACCGGAACGACGATCGAAAGGCGCGGCAACGGACACGGAGCGACCGGCAGGAGCGGCACTTCGTACCACGATTCGGCAAACCTCGCGTTGCGCGCAACGTACGCGAGAGCCGCGCCGGAACAGAGATGCGTGAGAACGGCCCCGAGTCGAACGGCCGGCTCAGCTCTGGCTAGTCTTTGACAAATTCTGTTCCACCGTAGTCGGCTCTCCACTGGCCTCTGGTTCTCCCTACGGATTCGTTCCGTATGCGCACGCCGATCTAAACGCGTGTCTAATGAACGAGCCTACGCGACGCTTGCCGCTCGCCGGCAATGCGTGATGAGGTCTTTGCTGGGGCGCATCGATGGAGTCGACCGCAGGCTTGATACACCGTGCGGTTCCGGGTTCGATTCCCGGGCGTTCCAGTCGCAGACGACGGCAAGTCGTTGCGAAGGCGCCGGAGATGTGGTACTCTCGGTCACGTATCAGGCCTGCGGAACACACATTGAAGCGCGCGTGGCGCCGTAGCAATACGGCGCCACGTCATTTCACGGCGGCTTCACGAGCTCGGGGCTGCGTCTCGGCTCTTAATTGGCCGCATGCGGCGGCGATATCGCGGCCCATCGGGACGCGCACGGTCGTCGGAACGTCTGCGGCTTCCAAGAGCTTCTGAAACGAACGGATGCGCGCGTCGGAGGTTCCGCGAAGTTGGGCGTCGGGTGTCGCATTGTAAGGAATGAGATTTACGTGATACAGATGGCCGCGCATCAATGCCGCGAGGTTGCGCGCCGACGCGTCGTCGTCGTTCACGCCGGCTAGCATGACGTACTCGAAAAAGATCTTTCGCCCCGTCTGTGCGACGTAACGGGCGCAAGCCGCCATGAGCTCGGCGATCGGGTAACGCTGATTGACGGGCATGATCGCCGAGCGCTGCTCGTCGGTCGGCGCGTGGAGCGAGATCGCGAGGTTGACTTGAACGCCTTCGGCGGCAAACCGGTCGATCTGCGGCACGAGACCGACGGTCGATATGGTGATGTGCCGCTGACCCAAGCCGAACCCGTTCGGGTCGTTGAGTAGCCGCACGGCATCCATGACCGCGTCGTAGTTGTGAAACGGCTCACCCATGCCCATGAAGACGATATTCGTGATCTTCTTGTTCCGCTTTTTGAGCTCGCGCGCGAAGAAGCGAGCTTGATCGAAGATTTCGACCGGCCTCAGATTGCGGGTGAAGCCGGCTTGACCGGTCGAGCAGAACGAACACTTAAACGCACAGCCCGCCTGACTCGAAATGCAAACCGTCGTGCGATTGCCGTGGTGCTCCATCAGAACCGCTTCGACTTCGGGACCGCCGGCAAGCCGGAACAAACCCTTCGACGTCTGGCGATCGGTCGATCGCTGAACGACGACCGGCTCGACCGCTTCGAGCGCGAGACCGTCGCTCGTCAGGGCAGCGCGAAGTCCGATGGGTAGCACGCTGACCTGCTGCAGGTCGTCGGCCAGTTCTTTTGCCGCGGCGCGATACAGCTGCTTGATCCGGTACGGTTTGAGGCCGTGCTTTAGCGCGAGCGCCGCGCCGTTTTCAAAGCCGGCCGCACGCGCTTTCTCGTCGAACCAGATCTGCTCGCCGGTTTTGGTCACGATCCCGAGTATAACACGCTGCAGAATCTCCGGCGCCGATAAAATCGTCAGAGCGAAAACAAATCGGGCTGCTCGATTGCGGGTTCCGGCTCGGGCGCCGCGGCCAGCTCGTCGAGCTTGGCGCGGACGGCTTTCAGGTCGTTCCAGACGAGGCGCTTCGAAGCGTTCACTTCACCGCCCGTCTGGCGTAAAATGTAGGCCGGATGGAATGAGGCGATGAGCGGGATGCCGTTCGGTCCCGCGTACCATTGACCGCGCTGCTTGGTGATCGAGAAAGCGGGTCCGAGAAACGATTTCGCGGCGGGTGCTCCGAGTGCGAGGATGACTCTCGGGCGCACGATCTCGATCTGTTCGTCGAGGTAGGGACGGCAGTTCGCCATCTCGGCGGGATCGGGCGCGCGGTTGCGCAGCCGCGATCCGTCGTCGTAAGTGGGCCGGCACTTGACGGTGTTGCAAATGAAAACCGCTTCCCGCGGAAGATCGATGGCGAGCAACATCTTGTCGAGCAATTCGCCGGCGCGGCCGACGAACGGGCGGCCCAACCGGTCCTCCGTTTCGCCCGGTCCTTCGCCGACGACCATGAGCGCCGCACACGGATCGCCCTCGCCGTAGACGCTGTTCGTGCGCGTCGAACCGATCGCGCACTTGCGACAGCGTTCGACGATCGCCGCGGCGCTCGCGATTTGCCGTTCGCGTGCCGCGCGTTCGGCGACGCTCAAGCTGGACCCGGCGGTTCGGGTTCGAGAATCACCGCTTCCCCGGTGGCGATGACGCGCGTCGATCCGTCGCTTTGTTCCCGCGAATCGAACTGTAAGCCCACCACGCCGTTGGCCCCGAGTTTCGAAGCGTATCCGCGGAGCGCGAGAAGGCTCTCGGCGCGCGCCCGCTCGGCATCGGTCAAGTATTCGACGGGAGCGAATCCGATGAACGCCCCGATCGAGCGAAACGTCGCCCGTAGCAGGTTGCGTTGACAGACCGCCTCACCGCGCGCCAATCCCAGCCTGGCAACGACGCGGAAACCGTCGAGTCGATCGAAGGTAACGACCGCTTCGGGCGCGACCATCAGCGCCGCTTTAACGCTGCACGCATGGCCGCGACGATCGAGAAAAGCGCGAACGCGTACAGAAGATACCGCCCCACAAGCGCCGCCACGAGCGCAAGGTACCAAACGATGCCGTGATGCTTGATCCAGTACTTCCGGCGCGACGTTTGTTTGCGGCCCTCGACGCTATACTGCCCGCGCGCACTCCCCATCCCTTCGTGGATCGCTTCGCTGCTCGGAACGTACCAGGTTTCCCAGCCGGCCGTCGCCGCGCGTTTGGCAAAATCGACCTCTTCGTGGTACAGGAAAAAACGCTCGTCGAACGGCCCGATTTCGTCGAGCAAGCTGCGCCGGATCGCAAGCGCCGCACCGATCGCCAGATCGACGCGCCGCACGTCGCGGTGGCCCCATTCGCGCAGCGCGGCGCCGTTGGCGTATTCGCGCAGGAAGGGCCACTCGCCCCACGCGCTCGAGCGTAAGAACGCGCCGGTCCAGGTATCGAACTCACCGCACGACTCTTGGATCGACCCGTCCCGGTTGTAAATTCGCGAGCCGGCGATCCCACAGCGCGGATGCTCGTCCATGAAGGCTAGGATGTTGCGCAAGGCCCCGTCTTTGAGCTCCGCATCCGGATTCAAAAGATAGACGTAAGGCGAACTCGTGACCGCGAATGCGCGGTTGCAAGCTGCGGCGAAGCCAAGGTTGCTGCAGTTCTCGACGATGTCCACCCGGGTGCCGTAGCGTTCGCGCAGGTACTCACGGCTTCCGTCGGTCGAGCCGTTGTCGGAAACGACGACGCGCACGAACCCCGCATCTTCGCGCACTTCCGGCAGCGCAAAAACCGAATCGAGTGCGGTCGCGATCTTGTCTTTGTCGTTCCAGCAGACGACGATAACGTCGACCCGTGCCACAAACTTAGGCCGCCGGACCGTCGAGGCGCCGGCGCTGCAGCAGATACGGCCAGACGAAGGCCTCGATGTCGCCGTCCAGCACTCCCGAGACGTTTGCGGTTTCGACCGCGGTCCGGTGATCCTTGACCATCGTGTACGGCTGCAGCACGTACGAACGGATCTGCGAGCCCCACTCGTTAGCGCGCCGTTCACCGCGAAGCTCGCTGAGTTTCGCCTCGCGTTCCTCGATCTCGCGTTGGACGAGCTTGGCGCGCAGAATGTTCATTGAGACTTCCCGGTTCTGCATTTGCGAACGCTCCTGTTGCGAAGCGACGATGATTCCGGTGGGAAGATGCGTAATGCGAATCGCCGACTCGGTTTTGTTGACGTACTGTCCGCCGGCACCGCCGGCCTTGAAGGTCTCGACCTTCAAGTCTTCCGGCTTGATCTCGATGTCGATCGTTTCGCCGCTCTCGATCTCGGGCACGATGTCGACGGACGCGAACGAGGTATGACGGCGGTGCTGTTGGTCGAACGGCGAAATGCGCACGAGTCGATGCACCCCGCGCTCGCCTTCGAGCATGCCGTACGCGTTCTTGCCGCGCACGAAGAACGTGATCGATTTGAGTCCGGCTTCTTCGCCGGGCGACTCGTCCGCGACGGCCGTGCCGAATCCCTTGGATTCCGCCCAGCGCAGATACATGCGCGCGAGCATCTGCGTCCAGTCGGCCGCGTCGATCCCGCCGGCCCCGGCGCGGATCGTGACGATCGCGCCGTGGTCGTCGTACTCGCGGTCGAAGGTTGCCGCCATCTCGAGCAGGTCGACGCGCCGTTCGGCGTCCGCCAAGAGCGCGTCGACCTCGTCGGCGGCACCCTCTTCGTCGCCGAGCACGTCCAGCGTCTCGCGCGATTCGTCCAAGCGCGTCGCAACGGCGTCGATCTCTGCCAGTTCGCCGCGCAAATCGGCGAGCTGCTTCATCGTCTTTTGGGCGGACTCGGCGTCGTTCCAAAAGCCCTCGGCTCGCGAACGCTGATCGAGCTCCGCTACGGTGCGCGCCTTACGGTCGTAGTCAAAGACGCACCTTCAGCGCGCTGAGGCGGTCCTGTAGCCGGCCGATCGTCGTCATCTGCGAGTCGCTCACGGATCCGGACTTCTCCGCGCCGCCGGTGCGGCCTCCGCTACCCGAAGACGTCCGGGCGACTCGGCCTCGGGAGAAGAGCTGCGGTGACGAGCGCGGAAGTGAGGTTACGCCCGAGTCTGCCGCGGAGGCGATCTTGTTCGACCGTCGTCAGTTTCTCTTTCGATTCGGTGCCGCTGGGCTGATGCCCGCGGCGCTTGCAGCCGCGCCGGTCGAGCGCACCGGACAACGCCGGGACTTTCTGGCGGGCGCCCTCGTGCTGAGCGGCGGCGGCGCCCGCGGCGCTTACGAAGCCGGTCTCATCTGCGAGCTCGCACGGATTCGGGGCGCGCGCGACGGCATGGCCCTGCCGCCCTACGAATTCGTTTGCGGCACGTCGATCGGAGCGCTGAACGCCTGGTTCGTGGCAACCGGCCAGTACTCGAAACTCTTCGACGTTTGGCATACGATCTCGCAGCAGAATATCGTCCGGTTGAAGCCGCGCTTTGAAAAGGTCAGCGATTCGTCCGCCGGCATAGCAAACCGGCTCATGGCCGCAATCCGTTTGACCACGCTGTCGAAAAACGAGCAGGGCGTTGCGGAAGACAATCCGGTTTACGATTGGATCGAGCGTCAAGTCGACCCGCACGTGCCGCTTCTGATGCCGATGGTGTGGGCTGCAACCGATCTCAACGCGCAACGGCCGGAATACTTCTATCGGCTCGCGCGGAACGAACGCGTGCCGCCCGAGTTCATCTTCCAGTCGTTACGCTATACCGTCGGACCGAAGGTCGTCATCCGCGAGGCGAACGACGACATACTGGTAAGGTCGCTGCAAGCGTCCGCGGCGATTCCGCTCGTCTTCGACCCAGTCTCGATCGTCGGAGCTGACGGGAAAAAGCGCCAGTACGTCGACGGCGGAGTTGCCGCGAACTCGCCGGTTTCGATCGCTCGGACCGTCGCGAAAGGCGTCGACGTCATTCTCCTCGACCCGCCGTTGGAAGAAGAGTTTCTGCCGAACGCCATCGACGTGGGATTGGCTTCGTTCTCAACGATGCAACGCAAGATCCTCGAAACCGAACTCAGTTCGACCTACTTCCAATCGACCGCCAAGCGCGAGTTCCAAAAACTCCCGCCCGACGTCATCGCGCAACTCGCCAAACAGTCGACGCTCTTGAATCTTTTTCTCAACTACCTGCCGGCATCGGATCTCGCCTATATCCGGCCGGCCAAAGAGCTGCCCGTTAAGGTCGGCGGTTTCGACGACCAGGCAGGCATCAACGAAACCTTCCAGCGAGGTGTCGCGGACGCCGGCAAAGGCTTTACGCCGTACACCGTGGAGACGTTCTAAGCGCTTTCGCTGCTTTAGCAGCGGCTTAGCTTGAAATTGCCGCGATCGCGCGCGCTATCGCGGCGCGCAGGCGGTCCAGCGCGGCGGTAACCTTCGCGGCGCGATCCTGAGTTTCGAAAGCCGCGTAGTTCACTTCCGGAAAGGCTGAGATGTAGCGGTCGATCGTGTGCCAGTAACGATTGTACGAGAGGCCGTCCGACATCCAAAACGCATCCCGCGCGAGCATCGCTTTGCTTTCGAGCGCATCGAGGGTCGCCGTATCGCCGGCTCGCTCGGCGGCCTGAAGCTTGGCGTCGAACGCTGCGGCGGCGCTCCGGTAAGCGAGGAGGTCTTTGCGCAGCGGCCCGAAGTCGACGTCTGCGAATTGCGGCATTCGCACGGCCGCATCGAGATCGACGAGCAGCGCTGCCGGCACGTCGCTCAAGCGCAACGGCATGCGCTCGGCTCCCGCCGCGCGCATCGCCTGGACGCCGGTGAACTGTGCCGTGATCACGGCTTGCTTCAAGCCGGGATCGTAGGTCTGCAACCCTGCGATGTTGTCTTCGGCCGAGTGGTGCGCACCGAAATGCCCGTAATAGCCTGTCGACGAGCTGGGAATTCCGAGCCAGTAGATGTAGGTCGCATGATCGGAACCGCCGCCCGGCGTGCGCATCAGCGGCGACTTCGGCGTATTGCCTGCAAGAAGCGGCTTCCCATCGAGGCCTTTCACATAGGCGGCGAGTTCACGGCCGAACGCCCAGAGTTCGGGACTCATTGCTTCGACGAAGGGTGGGCCGGTGGTCAGCTGGTCCGTGTTGATATATTGCACGACGTGCTTGCGCAGTTCCGGCCCTTCCGCATAGGCGCGCGAAATCGAGCCGTAAAGACCCAACTCGTGCCCGTCCCATGAGGCGATCTCGATCGTTCGGTCGGGTTTCCAGCCCGCCTCGAGGAGTTGCTTGAATCCGTCGGCATCTTGCAGCATCACCGTCGTCCCGCTGCCCGGGTCGATCGCCCCGAAGACCATGGCATCGCGGTGGCTGCCGATCGTCACGATCTCGTCCGGCTTCGTCGCGCCGCGTAGCCTGCCGATGACGTTCCAGATTCTTACGACCTTGCGTTCCATCTTGACGACGAGATGAACGCGAGCGTTGCCGCCGGCGTGCTCGACCATCTCGAAACCGTCGTGCCATTCTCGCGGAATGACCGTTCCATTGAGATTGCGCATCAACGTGCGGGCTACCGACTGGGTAACCATGAGTTCGGGGATGTCGGCGTGCGGGGTTTCCGCGTACGCGAGATGCGGCTTTCCGGGAACCGGCGCTTGGCCGGGCAAGGTTTGGTCGCCGGGCGGTTGCAGCGCGGCGATGCCGGGCCGAAAACCGCCGATTCGCTCGGCCATCGTATTGTTCTTGAAATTGCCGGCGGGCCACACGTCGCCGGCGTAGACGCCGTCATCGAAGGGATCGTAGTACACGATCACCCCGGCAACGTGGTGGCTTTTCAGTTCGTCCCACTTGCGTTGGCTCGCACGCGGATCACGCGAGAACGCACCTAGCCGTTCGACGACGATCGCGCCAGGCGGCACGTTGACACCGAGGTCGGCGAGTGCCTTCCAATCTTCGGGGTTCCCATGGTTGATGTAGAAAAGCGGGCCCGCGACGTCTCCGTCACCTGAGAACTCCATAAAAGGCGGACCGGCCGATCGTTCCGCGTCCGTGTGGTGCGCCGGATCGCCTTCGAGCAGATCGAACGGAATCGTTTGCGGTGCGGTCAGTTCGAGCGACTCGGTCGTCGGACTGGTGAAGAAAACCTCGTACGGCACGAGTTTCGCGTCGAATCCGTCGGCGATGAGCCGATCGCGTACGAAGAGTGCGGTCGCGTAGTCGGCCGGCGTCCCGGCACGATGCGGCACCGACGACAGCTTCGCTTCGATCGCCGCTGCGCCGGCGCTCGAGGGCATCGTCATGAAGCGGTCTTCCCACGCGCGTTCTTGCACGACGCGGGGCCCCGACGGCCAGCCGATGAGCGAATCGACATTCGCGCGCGCGTCGGGACTCGGCGCCGGCGAAGCCGGCGCGGCGCCGGCGTTCACCTGCTGATCGGCGTCAGACAGGCGCGCGAGTACGGGTGAGATCAACAGCAGGCCGAGTATCGAAACGACGATCAAGTGATGACGCATGTTGTCCTTTAATGATGGCCGACCAGCGTGGCAACGAGCGGGCCGCGCGCGAACTGATCGACGACGAAGGTCGCCGGATCGTACCAGAGCGTGGTATTGCTGCCGAAGGAAGCGACAACGTCGGTCGTGGGAACTCCATATGGATACGGGCCGGCCTGCGACGTCGAGAACGTGACGAATCCTGCGATCCCGCTGGCGATGGGAATCAGCTGAAAACTACGTGCCCCGCGCGCGTTGACCTGGGCTGGCAGCATGAGGAACGTTCCCATCGTACCGTCGTCGACCGCGATTGCCGGAACCGAAGCGAGTTGCGAAACGTTGACGGTGTTCGTAACCGACTGGTTTTTCGTCGTTCCGACGATCGTGCCGTTCACCAGTTTCAGATCGACGGAGGTGTCGAGGCCGTTCGCGCTCGCGTATCCCTTATACGATTCGAACTCCAGCCGTTTGCTTCCGAAAACGATCGTTGCGCCGGAGAGCTGAATCCCGGGCAGATTCGTATCGGTCCGCATCGAGACGCGGTCGCCTTGCGTTTGGACGACGACGGTCGACTGGCCCGCGACCGCACCGCCTTGGCTCCAGTTGTACACGTAGGTGCCATCCGGCGGACGCTGCGCGGACTGTTGCGCAGCTCCGCTCGCGATGCAGGCCAAAAGGAAGACAGCCGTGGCAAGAAGTGCACGCACGCTGACGGCTGCGACGTTTCCGCAGGCAGTTCCTCGCGTCGAGAGGCCTCGTCCGCGGAGAGCGCCAACCCAGCCTTCTCCACATGAGCTTCGTTCAAACCGCTCGCGGCGTCTCGGAAAAGCGGGCGCCGATCTGGCTCATGCGCCAAGCGGGGCGCTACCTGCCCGAGTACCTCGAGGTCAAAGCCAAGTCGTCGTTCCTCGAGATGACGCGCACGCCGGAGATCGCAGCCGAAATCACCCTCCAACCGCTGCACCGCTTTCCGCTCGACGCCGCGATCATCTTCAGCGATATCATGACGCCGCTCGAAGCGCTCGGCATCGAGATCGAATTCTCGCCCGGTCCATCCATTGCGGAACCGCTCCGTTCGCGCGGGCAAGTCGAGGCGCTCGCGCTGCGCGCTGAAATCGCGCCGTTCGTCGGCGATGCGCTGCGCATCGTCAAGGCCGCCCTGCCCCCGCAGATCGGCCTCATCGGCTTCGGCGGTACGCCGCTGACCCTAGCCGCCTATTTGATCGAAGGCGGCGGCAGCAAAGAATACGCGCGCTTTCGGGAAATCTTGCGCAGCGATCCCGGCCTGGTTCACCTGCTTCTCGAGAAGCTCACCGATCTCACGATTCGCTACTTGCGCATGCAGATCGCGGCCGGCGCCGATGCAGTCCAACTCTTCGATAGCTGGGCCGGTCTGCACGACGAACCGACGTATCGCGAATTCGGTCTTCCCTATCACAAGCGTATCATGGACGGCCTGGCCGGTTCCGGTGCCGCTCGAATGTTCTTCGCGCTCGGTGCCTCGCACCTGATGCGCGCCATTGCGGAGATTCCGTGCGAAGTGGTCGGCGTCGACTGGCGTACCGATTTGAGCCTCGCGCGCGAGCAACTGCCCGGGCGCGCGCTGCAGGGCAACCTCGATCCGGCGATGCTGTTTGCAGGCAGCGAGATCCTCACCGCCGAGACGACGCGGATTCTCGAGGCGGGACTGGGCGGGGCCCACATCTTTAACCTCGGACACGGAATCTGGCCGAATACACCGCTCGATGCAGTAGCGCATTTGATCGAAACCGTCCATACTTACGAGCGACGATGATCGACGAATTGTCCGAAGTGCGGCGCTCGGCGGCGCTGCTCGTTTCGCAGCTTCAGGAAAGCATTTGCGAGAGCGTGCTTTCCGTCGAGCGGAGAATCGCAGGACAATCCTCCAGCCGGCCTGCCGAGTTCCTTATCGACGCTTGGGAGAGCGACGGCACGCACGGCGTTCTCGGCACTGGCTCTACGCGCGTTATCACCGACGGGGCGGTTTTTGAAAAGGGCGGGGTAAATACATCGGTCGTGACCGGCAAAAACCTTCCCCCGAGCGTCGTCGCGCAGCGGCCGGAGTTGAAGTCTCACGGCTTTTTCGCGACGGGCGTCAGCGTCGTGCTGCATCCGCGTAACCCGTACGCGCCGACGGCGCACTGCAATTACCGCTACTTCGAAGCGGAGGCGCCGGACGGATCGCGCAGCGCGTGGTGGTTCGGCGGAGGCGCCGACCTGACGCCGTACTATCCGTATCTCGACGACGTACGGCACTTTCACGGCACGCTGCGCGCCGCATGTGACCGCCACGACGCGCAGTTTTACCCGGCGTTCAAGGCCTGGTGCGACCGCTATTTCTTTCTCAAGCACCGCAACGAGACGCGCGGCGTGGGCGGAATCTTTTACGACTATCTCGATGCCGGCGGATTCGGCGAATCGGACGATCGAACGCTCTTCGGCGTGAAAAAGACGTTCGAGGAGGTACGCGGTTTCATGGCTGACGCCGGCGGCGCGTTCGTCGATGCATACGTACCGCTCGTCGAACGGCACGCGCAGGAACCTTTCGGAGAGCGCGAACGCTCGTTTCAGTTGATGCGCCGCGGGCGCTACGTCGAATTCAACCTGATCTACGACCGGGGCACGCACTTCGGTCTGCAGAGCGGCGGACGAACCGAATCCATCCTGATGTCGTTGCCCCCGCTCGTGCGCTGGCCATACGACGAGCAGCCCGAGCCCGGCAGCGCGGAGTCCCGGTTGACCGACTACCTGCGGCCGCGCGACTGGCTCGCCGAAAACCCGCCGTCACGATGACGCGCCAAGCCATTCTGCTCGCCAATCTCGGCTCGCCGGCCTCAACCTCAGTTCCGGACGTGCGCCGCTATCTCGATCAGTTCCTGATGGATCCTGACGTCTTGGACATGCCGACGTTCGCGCGCGCGCTGCTCGTGCGCGGCTTGATCCTCAACACACGTCCGGCGAAGTCGGCCGAAGCGTACTCCAAGATCTGGACCGCCGAGGGCTCTCCGCTCATCGTCATCTCGCGCCGGACGCGCGCCGCGCTCGAGGCGAGCATGCAAGTGCCGGTCGGCCTCGCGATGCGCTACGGCGAACCGTCGATCGCACGCGGTCTCGAAGAGATCCTCCAGCGTGCGGGCGCGATCGACGAGCTGCTCGTCGTGCCGCTCTATCCGCAATATGCGATGGCCTCTACGAAAACGGTCGAGGTCGCCGTCGCGGCTGCGCTGACCGGGAAAGACGTCCCGTACCGTTTTGCCCCGCCGTTCTACAACGATCCGGGGTACTTGGATGCGCTGGCCGCGCGGACGCGCGCGGACCTTCCGGCCGACACCGAGTTTTTGCTCTTCAGCTATCACGGTATTCCGCAGCGTCACGTACGCAAGATGGACCCGACCGGCTCGCATTGTCTCCACTCCTTGGACTGCTGCACGACCCCGTCATTGGCGTGGGCAACCTGCTACCGTCATCAAGCCATCGCGACGACGGAAGGCGTGGCCCAGCGTCTGGGTCTCGGCAAGAACGCTTACGGACTCGCCTACCAATCGCGACTCGGCAGCGGCTGGCTGGAGCCGTTCACCGACAAAGAACTCGCCGCGCTTCCCGCTCGAGGCGTCAAGCGGCTCGCCGTCGTCTGCCCATCGTTCGTGGCCGATTGTCTCGAAACGCTCGAAGAAATCGACATGCGCGGACGAGAAACGTTCCTCGACGCCGGCGGAGAACAATTCGCCTACGTGCCGTGCCTCAACGACGATCCAGCCTGGATCGCCGCACTCGCAGGCTTTTGCCGGCTGCCGCCCGTACCTGCATGAGCTCGATCGCGGTCGTAGGCGGCGGGATCGCCGGCCTAACCGCGGCTTACCGGTTGAGCGGCCTCCACGACGTCGCCGTGTACGAACGCGAGACGATCCCCGGCGGAAAGATCCGTTCGCAAAAGATCGACGGCTTTCTCTTCGAGTGGGGACCGGGCACGATTCTCTCGAGCGCCGATGAGTTGCAAGCGTTGATCGGCGAGATCGGCCTGAGCGACGCGCAGACACCGGCGCAAGCGGGCGCGAAGAAGCGCTTCATCTATTGGCACGGCGCGCTCCATCAGTTGCCAGCCAAACCACCCCAAGTGCTGTCGATGACGATTCTGTCGCCGCTCGGGAAACTGCGCGCGCTCGCAGAGGTGTTCGTCGGCAAGGGTCCCGACGTCGATGACGAGAGCGTGTACGCATTCATGCAGCGGCGCTTCGGCAGAGAGGTCGCCGAGCGGCTCGTCGCGCCCGCGCTGCTCGGCATCAGCGGTGGTGACGCCGCGGATACGAGCTTGGCCGCGATCTTTCCGCGACTGCGAGCTGCCGAGACCGAGCACGGCTCCGTCATTCGCTACATGATGAAAGGTCCGCGGAAGACTTCGAATATGTGCAGCTTCGCCGGCGGCATGCAAACGCTCACGGATCGGCTCGCCGAGCGTTTAGGAGACCGGCTGCACGCAGGCGTTTCCGTGCAGGGTTTGAGACCGAGCGGATCGGGTTGGCGAATCGTGCACGACGCCGGCGAGAGCATCGCGGATGCGGTGATCGTTGCGACGCCGGCCTACGCCGCGGCCGACTTAGTCGAGGGCTTTGACTCCGAGCTTGCCGGCCGGCTGCGCGAGATTCCGTACGCGCCGATGCGCGCGGCCGGAGTTGCGTTTCGCGCCGAAGACGTCCCCGTGCCACTCGACGGTTTCGGATTCTTGGCGGCGCGCAATCAAGGCGTGCGCATCTTGGGAGCATTCTATACGTCCTCGATCCTTCCGCAGCACGCTCCACCCGGAACCGCCTATCTGCGCATCTTTCTGGGCGGCAGCACCGACCCCGAGATCGCGACGCTCGAGACCGATGCCGTCAGGTCGATCGTGCTCGCGGACCTCGCGACGGTTCTTGGAATTCGCGCGGAGCCCATCGCATATCACGAAGTGATCTGGCCGCAAGCCATACCGCAGTACAAACTTCCGCACCGTTCCCTCATCGCGGCAATCGAAAGGTTCGAGAGAAGTCATTCGGGATTCGCTTTAGCCGGCAACGCCTATCGCGGTCTTGGCGTCGGCGATGACGTGCGCGATGCGCTCGCCGTCGCGGCGCGAATCGGGCATTACGCCCAGGCGCCCGTCACCCAAAGCACCTGACGAAACGGTTCTCGCGCTTAGGGGCTGCTCGATGGATGCGGCGCAGCCGCAGCGGCTGCGGGCGGGTTAAGATGCGCGTCCGCGCTCGCCCGAAGCTGTGTCGCCATCTCGGTAAACTTCTGCTTTTGCCCTTCACCGTGCGGATTGCGCTCATCAGTGTAGGTCGTTCGCTGCACCTGGTATAAGGCTCCAGCGTCTACTGCATTGCTGAGCTGGTCTTCGGGACCTCCCCTTGCCTTCGTCGGATCGTTCGCGATCGCGTGGATGCCATTCGAATGATCGGGCGGCTCTCCGCCCAGCATCGTGGCGATTGAATCGGCCTTTTTGTAGAGCGCGATGGACTGGTCACCCGTTGTCTTCGTCGCAGCGAGATACAGCGCCGATGCGCCCGCGAGCACGAGGTAGCGCTGTTTGTCGACGTCCGGATTCAACTTCGGCATGCGATAGCACGCCGCGAACTGATTGGCGGCCGCGATGGCATCGTCGGCCGAAATCGAGTCGGTCCCCTGCGCCGCCTTGTCTGCAAACGCCCTCGCATCCTTACACCGGTCGTCGATGTTCGTGTGGTCGGGTAGCGCGAACACGACCTGGGGAGAGAACTCCGAAGTAGTAGCGGCTGCGCACGGCTGCATCGTGACGGCCAGCATGGCCAGCACCGGGCTCAGCGCTCGAAAGAATAGCTGTCGCCTCATGCCGCAGGCGTTAGGGAGGCCGGGCGATCCTCCTTCTTGCTCTGCTTGGGCAGCGCCGGGCCGGTCAGGGCGCGAAGGATTTCAAAAAGCTCGTCGGGCTCCGCGCGAAAGCGTCGTCTGGAACAAAAAAGTCGGGATAGTAGGGGCCGTCGCTCGGACCGGCGGCATACTTCGAGAAATCGGTGACGCCCTCGGCTCGCAAGACCTCCTCGTCGATAAAGAAGTTACCGCTGCACTCGCGCGAGGGCCGGCACAAGATGACGTATGCCGCATCTGCCACGATCTCCGGCGTACGGCTCGCATCCGTCATCCGGCGTCCGCCGAGAACGTTGCGCACGGCAGCCGTGTCGATCGTCGTAAGCGGCCAGAGGGAATTCACTGCGATGCCGTCCAGACGAAATTCCTCGGCCATGCCGAGCGTGCACATCGACATACCGAACTTTGCGATCGTGTACGCCACGTGCGGAGCGAACCACTTGGCCCGCATGTCGAGCGGGGGCGACAGCGTGAGGATGTGCGGGTTCGACGACTCCTTCAAATACGGCAGCGTCGCTTGAGAACAGACGAAGGTGCCGCGTGCGTTGATCGACTGCATGAGATCGTAGCGCTTCATGTCGGTCCCGGGGGTGGGCGTGAGCGAGATGGCGCTTGCGTTGTTGACGCAAACGTCGATGCCGCCGAAGCGCTCCGCGGTTTGCGCTGCCGCCGCGCGAACCTGCTCTTCGAAACGTATATCGCAGGCGATGGCTAGCGCGGTTCCGCCGACCGCCTCGATCTCAGCCGCCGCCGTGTAGATGGTTCCTGGAAGTTTCGGATGCGGTTTCGTCGTCTTGGCCACGATGGCGACGTTCGCACCGTCACGAGCGGCACGCAGCGCGATCGCAAGGCCGATGCCTCGGCTCGCGCCGCTTAGGAAAACCGTTTTGCCTTGCAAACTCATCCGGTTTCATAACTGCAATCGACGCTCGAATGCCTGCGTCTCAACGCAACGCGTCAACTCCGGGACGGGGTTCCCCCGCCTCCGCCGAAGGGACGCACCATGAAGATCAGTGCACGCAATCAACTCGCGGGCGTCGTCCGGACGGTCCGCAAAGGCGCCGTCATGGCCGAGGTCGTGGTCGACGTGAAGGCAGGTCCTATCACCGCCGCGATCACCGCCGGCTCCGTGGACGACCTAAAGCTCGGCGAAGGCGATCAGGTCACCGTCATCATCAAAGCCACCGAGGTGATCGTCGGCAAAGGCTGACCGAACGCGCTCGGGATGGAGTCCGGGCGGCCCGCTACTCGTGGCTCTGCGGCGGGTTACCCTTGAGGCGATAGACGAGACCGGTCTTTGTGGTGCCGAGCAACAGCCAGCCGCGCGCAATCTGCTGCAGCCGAATGAACAGCTCTTCTACGCGCTGTTTGACCAGTTCGTGCACGTCCTCACGACGCTCGAACTTCGTTTGGTAGGCAAATTCTCCGCACATGACGTGATGATCGCCGAGCGATCGCCACAGTGAGACGTTCGCTTTCGACGTGATGCCTTTCCCAAAATCGAGCGTGCCGAGGTCCATGAGGACTTCCTCGACGAGGGTCGAGTTCACCAGCTCGACGCTGCCCTCCATGCTGCCGATGAGTCCGGCGACCGCGGGAAGAATGCGCGCGATCGTCTTGAGGTTCGTGCGATCGCCCTCGCGCACGGAACTGATCGGAAATATGCAATTGTGCGAATAGAGCAGGCGGTAACCGCCAGTTTCGTCCTTCAGCGGTAGCGCTTCGGACTTGAACTTGACGCGAAACGGTCCCGCGATCTTCGGCCGGACATCAATTGCCGCCGCCGTCTGCATGTCGGGATTGCGAAACTTGAAAACGACCTCGGGATCCCCGATGGGGAACCCGTCTTGATACGCGATGCGACGTCGCAGGATAAACGAGTTGTTGTAAAGCCTGAAGTCCGCAGTATCGAGGAACATCACCTCGCGGATCTTCGGCCTTGCAACCTTCAGATCGAACTCGGCGTAGTTGACGCCCTTCACTTTGCCGGCTGCCTCGGCAACGAGGCTGCTAAAGATTTGGAAACCTCGTACCGAATCAAAGAAATCCGGCTTCAAAATAAGCTTCGCGTCGAAAAACTGGATCTTGTCGTGCGGATTGCCGTCGGCGTAGGTCTGAACGCCGTTGCTTTGAATTTCGGACGCCGCGTCACGTTTCGCGACGTTGGCAGATTTTGTCGTCATTGTGGAACTCCCGCCCTTGCAGCGCGAAGCGCGCGCCAAGCGCCTTTCGCCCTTCCCTTTTTCGAACCCGCCTTCATTTCGCCTCGCCGCCCGGTGTCGCCGCAGCCGGTTCGTCATCGATCTGAACCGCTAGGTACGTCACGATGTCCCAAGCGTTGCGAATGCCGATGAAAATGAGTAACAAAACGCTGCCCGCAAGCGCGAATGGCGCCGCGACGGGAAAGGCGGGGAGCGCGATTCCGCCTGCGAGGATCGCGCCGTACGCGAGGAACGGGGCGATCGTGTACCAGATCCAATCCTCGAGGTCCGGCGTGTAAAGGGTCAGCCGCCTAGCCCGAACGGTCACGCGCAACAGGTACAGGACGCCGTAAAGACCGGCGAACCCGACCACGTCGCCGGCGCTACGCAACGAGTGCCAGGGCGCGCAAAGAATCGCGGAGACGAGCAGCGCGGCTGCAAAGTGCAGGACTGTCGGCGAGCTGAAGGTCGCCATTCCCTCGTGGCTCGGCTGCGAGCGCTCGAGGCCGGCCACAAGCGTGATCACGACGAACATCAAGCCGGTCAACGCCGCGGCCGACGAGCCGGTCATAACGTAGAAGTTCGACCACGCGGTGAGGACCGCAGACGCGGGTTCCATGAGTGCTCGCTCCAATGTGGGTGGGCGTGACTCCTTCGCGGAGCGACCGCCCTCAGCTTCCGATCTGGGGAAAGATTACTTGCAGAGTCGAGACGAGCGTCAAGACGGTCACAACGACCGCGGTCGCCCACGCGATGACGTTAAAGCACAGATTGTTGGTCCAACGTCCCATCAGTCGCTTGCTATTGATCAAGAGCAACATGAGGACGAGGACTACCGGCAGCAACACGCCGTTGAGCACCTGGGAATAGAAGACGATCGCCAGAAGCGGGGCCCCGGGACGATAACGATTCCGGCTCCGACGGCGATGAGCGCGAGGTACAGTCCGTAAAAGACCGGCGCCTCGCCGAAGCGCTGATCGACGCTTCGTGCAGACGCCTCACCTAACGAGGAATCCTCAGCTAGGATACACCCGATCGGCGTTTTGTCAACCGCTCGTCATAAATCCGCATGGTATACTGACGCATGGCGCTCGGAGTTCGCGTTCTCGTGGCTTTGCTCTCGATCACGTTTGCTTCGGGAGCGACGCCGGCAACGACGCGCGATCGCGATTCGCGGCCGCTCACCGCGAGCGAGACCGCGACATTCTTACCACTCGTTTGCGAGCATCCACAGCCTGCGACTCCCCGTTCTGACGGAACCCAGTGCGCGCAGTTGATCGGCTATCCGGATCGGTCCCGTAGCGCGTCGAGCTTTGGTCTGTGGGCGATCGTGTACGGTAGTTTTACGCGCTCGGGCTCCGACGAAGCGTATCTGACGTACTATTCGCAGACGGTCGAACCCCACGCTTACAATTTCGGCGGTGGCTTGCTCTTCGCGCGTGCTACCGGCGGATGGAAGCTCGTTCGCTGGTATCGCGGCGGGCAACTCGACCGCTGCACGCTCGTGCCGCACACGAGCCCTCTGCGTCTGCTCTGTGCGTCGGCCTTTAGCAACATGGGTGAATCGGACAGCCGAGTAGCGGTCCGGTCAATTCCGCCTTCGGGCGACAAACTCGATGAGCAAGTTCCGCTGCTGGAGGCCAGTGACACGAGCGGCACGAGCGCGGAAGCCGAAAAAGGCTGTTACGGCGGCGTACCCAAGGGTGAAGCGCGGCTTCTCTTCATCGACTCGCCGAAAGCTTGGGATCAGTCGCCTTATTTCGCGAAGGCCGAACTGACCTACGAAACGGCTGAGGACATTGCCGCCGCGTGCGGCGCACAGTCCACCCGCAAGGTTCGTCAGACCAAAGCCTTCGCTCGATTCGCGGAACGGAACGGCACCGTAACGATCGTTACGCCGATCAAATTCGTCGAAGTTCGCTAGCCGCTAGCTTGCCGTGTCGCGAACAACGCAGCGAAAGCCGAGGTGACACGTCGACGTGTCGATCGGTTGGGCCATCCGAGCGGCCGGCCTATAGCGTCTGCAATAGTTCGGCGCACACAGGTACGAGCCGCCTTTCATCACTTTGCGCGGTATGCGGATCGCCTCGCGCAGATCGTAACTCCCTTCAACGGCTCCGCCTCGCGGGTTGTCGAGTCCGCAACACGCCTTCTCGATCTTGCCGTGCTCTTGATACCAGTCGGTCGTCCACTCCCAAACGTTACCTGCCATTTCGTGCAGGCCATAGCCGTTTGCCGGAAACGAGCCGACGGGGGCGGTCCACTCAAAACCATCCGAGAGGAGGTTCTGCCAGGGAAATTCGCCTTGCCAAGTGTTGGCCATCTGCGTTCCGCCCGGCGCGAACTCGTCGCCCCAAGCGAACTCAACGTTCTCGAGTCCACCACGAGCGGCGAACTCCCACTCGGCTTCGGTCGGCAGATCCTTACCCGCCCAGCTCGCATAAGCACTTGCATCTGCGAACGCGACGTGCACGACCGGATGATCGTCGAGGCCTTCGATCGAACTCCCGGGACCCTGCGGATGACGCCAATCCGCGCCGGGTACGTACGTCCACCAATTGAGGTGATTTCGGAGATCGACGGGGCCTGTCGCTTTGCGAAACACGACTGAGGCCGGCGCGAGCAACTCCGGGATGGCACCGGGATATTCTTTCGGGTCTGCGGGGCGTTCGGCGGAGGTAACGTGGCCCGTGGCACGGACGAACTTCGCGAAATCGCGATTCGTAACGGCGTAGCGATCGATCCAAAATCCGTCGAGCGTGACGCGATGAGCCGGCGCTTCTTCGGGATAGTGGTGATCCGATCCCATGAGGAACGCACCTCCGGGAATGCGCACCATATCTTCTCCCGGGGCGTGTGGTTCGCGAACGGACGGTGCTTTCGATTCGGGCTGGGTTCGCATCGGTGTTAGTCTCCTTGGTTACCGCGCGGTTCGTTTGCTCTTACAGGGCTTGGAGAAGTGTCGAACACCACCTGGTCCCATTGCCAGAGTTGCTCGAAAAAGGCACGCGCGAGACTGCGATCGTCCGGCTCGGAGCAGATCTGAGCGAGGCTGCGCTTCCCATCCACTTTGGCGAGCAGCCGTTCCTGCCGCGCGTCGATGGGTAGATACAAGTCGGTATAGGTATGATTGGGGTTGATCAGTACCGCCGCCGCTCCCTGCGGTACGCGTTCCCGCACCGCGAGCGTATCTGGCAAACGAATAGGCGTATACTCGAGCCAGCCGTCGCCGTTGAAATCGACCTGCGCGCTACGCGCGGCTCCGTTCTTCCGATAGGCGATGCAGCTGTGGCGCACCATTGTTCCACGAAACAGTTCGATGGCGGCATATTGCGCCCCGGGCGTGAGTTGAGCGAGCCTCGTTTGGTGGGGCGTCGACGCTAACGCACCACACCACGGCAGGTAAGGCGCTTGACGAACCCAGCGTCCGAACGCGAGATCGCCTTCGGCGAGGAATTCCATAAGCTGTGGTACCGTGTACGAGCGATCTTGTGGATGAAGGAGCGCGTCGGCGAGACCGGCCGTCGTCGCGAAGTCGGGTGAGTTGCGCAGCAACGGTGCAAGCGGATGATCCGGTGGTAATGCCTTGAGGCTGGCGGCGAGATCGCCGATGTCGGCAGCCGTCCGCCCGAGACCGAGGCGCCGGCAGTAGTCTTGAAACATGTAGATTCCGGCGCGGCCGTAGGGCGCGTAGACCATGACGTTGAGAGCGCCGTTTGGCGCGAGAACTTCGCGCAGCGCACGCAGACCCACATCGGGATCGGCCAGGTGATGGAGCACGCCGGTACAGACCACGTGCTCGAAAGCCTCTCGGAGTTCGGTAACGCGCTCGACTTCGAGCTGCCGCACCTCTAAGTTGTCGAGCGCGTGCTTGCGCTTCAACTCGCGCGTGAACGCGATGCTTTTCGCGCTGACGTCGATGCCGACGACCCGAGCGTCCGGCCAACGCAGCGCGTAGTGAGCCGCCTGAACGGTGCCGCAGCCGGCGACCAATATGCTGCGATCTTCGCGGTAATGTTCGGCCGGCCAGAAGAGATGCGATTCGGCACGCCGGCGCCCGACGTCCCAAGTCCGGCGATAAGCCTCGAGGTCATCCACCGGCGGCGGATACGGATGACTTTCGTAAAAGGCGCTCACCTGCGCGGCGATTGTGTCGCTCGGGCTAGTTTCGTCGTCGTTCATGACGTACTAGTGCCTCTCCATACCGGGTTAGTTCGGCCTAAAACGGCAAGGCTCTGCTGGTTTGGCCCAAAGAGAAGGGACGCACGCTGCGCGCACGCCCCCTCTCGCCGTGTCCGCAATACGCGGCTTAGCCGTGGGGTGTTTTCACTTGCTCCATCACCGAGTCCAGATTGAACGACGCGGGTTTCTGTCGCGGTGGGAACTTGATGAAGTCCTGGATCTGCTGCGCCACCACTGCCTGCATTTCGTACAATTGGGGCACGTGATCGACCATCCAGTCGAAGTAGGTGTTCGAGTTGAAGTCGGCTCGCTCGAACGGATCGCGTCGCAAGCTGACGATATGCGGCAGCCGAAGCTTGATAAAAGGCTCGGCCCACTGCTGCATAGTATTCGCGCGCTGCACCGACAGGTTGAACTTATAGTCGCCGACACGCACCGCGATGACATCGCCGTCGTCGCTAAAGTATATGATCGCGTTGCGTGGACTCTCTTTGACCTGGCCCGAGAAGTACGGGATCATATTGTAGCCGTCGAGATGCACCTTGAACTTCTTGCCACCCACCGTCGCGCCATCGAGCAGCTGCTTCGTCACGTCCGGGTTACCCGCCGCGGCCAATAACGTTGGGAACGCGTCGATGTGCGAGACGATGCCGTTGAAGACCGACCCTGGCTTGATGGTTCCGGGCCAGCGGATGAAGCACGGCACGCGCCAACCGCCTTCCCAATTGGAGTCTTTCTGTCCGCGAAATGGCGTGTTGGCTCCGTCGGGCCAGGTGTCGTTCTCCGGACCGTTGTCAGTTGAGTACATGACAATGGTGTTGTCGGCAATTCCTAGCTCATCGAGCTTGTTCAGCATCATGCCGATCTGCTCGTCGTGCACGACCATTCGATCGCTATAAGGATCTTGGCCGCTCTTGCCGAGATTTTTTGCGGCGACGTGGGTCCGGAAGTGCATGGCGGTGGCGTTGTACCACAGGAAAAACGGCTGATCTGCCTTGGCCTGCGTCTCCATCCACGCAAGAGCGGCTGACGTGATCTCTTCGTCGATGGTTTCCATGCGCTTTTTGGTGAGGGGGCCCGTATCGACGATCGTCTGTTTGCCGACTTTGCCGAACCGCGGATCGACGGTCGCGTCATCCTTGTCGGTCGCCTTGCAATGCAAGACGCCGCGCGGCCCGAACATGGCCTTGAACTTCGGGTCCTTGGGATAGTCAGGTAGTTCCGGTTCTTCTTCGGCGTTGAGGTGATAGAGGTTTCCGAAGAACTCATCGAAGCCGTGCACGGTCGGCAAAAACTCGTTGCGGTCGCCCAGGTGGTTCTTGCCGAACTGGCCCGTGGCATAGCCCTGCGGCTTCAGCAGTTCGGCGATGGTCGGATCTTCGGCTTGCAGGCCGACGGTGGCGCCGGGCATTCCGACCTTCGTGAGCCCGGTGCGAATCGGGTTCTGGCCGGCGATGAAGCAGGCGCGCCCGGCGGTGCAGCTCTGTTGCGAATAGTAGTCGGTGAAGAGCCCACCCTCGTTCGCCACGCGGTCGATGTTCGGCGTCCGGTACCCCATCATGCCGTTGCTGAAGCGGCTGATATTCCAGATGCCGATGTCGTCGCCCCAGAGGATGAGGATATTGGGTTTCTTGGCAGCCATTTAGGTTGTTTCTCCTCTTTAATGAAGTTAATCGGATCGTTGAAGTCCGTCGGATTGTTCGCGCAAAGTCCGGAGCATCTGGGACGCTCTTCGCCACGAGCGTCATCTCGAGATGAAGGGCCAGTGGGCGTCAGGCCAAGGGTAGCAGATGGCAGCTTCCCCTTCTATCCCAAATGCGCACTTTCAATCGATCGCAGATGCAGAGTCTGCTGCGTTCAGAATCTTCCCAGATTATGAGAAAGCGCTGGCCACGAGGTCGCTTGACCGCTATTGGCGCGCCATTGCGACCCGCAGGCGATCCTCCGCAGTAATGTAGCGATCCGCATCCGACTTGCCTGCGTCGAGCTGGACGCCGAGCACCTTGCCGTTAAAGGCAGTATGTCCGGCCGTCAGCTCGCTGCTGACGGGTGTCCCGGTGTCGATCCCCACATCGCACGTCTCATCCGCTGAAAATAACATCGGAACGGTCATGTCGACGCGGCCTTTGCCTACCTCTTTGCCGTCGATGAAAAGCTTGACGTTTCCACCTTTGCCGAGCCCCCCGCCATCGTATTCGAACTCCATGCGGACCTGATGCCTTCCGGGTGAAATCGCTTCGTCGCTCCGCGCGAACCACGACTTCCAACCGAAAGAGTTGTAGCAATATGCGAGTTTGCCGTCCTTCGCATACAAGCTCCAGCCGCCGAAGTGACCGCCCTGCGCGATGATGACACCTTCCGCACCGCCTTTCGGCGCGACGATCTCGGCAGTGACCGAGTGAGATTTGTTCTTCAAAACCACGATCGAGTTTTCGCTCAGGCGCCCCATCGAGCCGAAGAGCAATTGCCGGTCCCCCTTGATGAGCTGTGGCCGGCCCGCGAGGTCCGCATTGAACCGCTCGACGCGCCGATCGTCGAGCGGCAGAACGTTGTATTTGGCCGCCTCGATCAGAAAATATCGCTGCAACTCGTGAAGCTTCTGCGGATTCTCCTTAGCGACGTTGTGCGCTTGCGTCCAATCCTCTGGAGCGTAAAGCTCCCACACATCGTCGTCGAACGCGGGCATGGGCGCAATCACCCAGGGCGTGCTGTGACGCGTGACAGCCGTCCATCCTTTGTGATAGATCCCGCGGTTCACGAACATCTCAAAATACTGAGTCTCGTGACGATCGGCGGCTTTCGCGTCATCGAACGAGTAGGTCATCGAGAACCCCGCAAGCGGCTGCTGCGCGATCCCGTTCACCAGGGCCGGCAACGGGAGCTTCGCCGCCTCGAGCACCGTCGGCGCCACGTCGATGACGTGGTGAAACTGCGAGCGTATCTCACCTTTGGAACGGATACCTTTCGGCCAGTGGACGATGACACCGTTCCGAGTGCCGCCCCAATGCGATGCGACCTGCTTCGTCCATTGGAACGGCGTGTCCATCGCATGTGCCCAACCGACCGCGTAGTGGTTGTACGCGTCGGGGCCGCCAAAGTGGTCGACGCGCTCCAAAAGGAACTCCGGCGTCTCGATGCTCGTCACACCGTTCAGCATCAGCAGCTCGTTGAACGTGCCGTTGACGGTGCCTTCCGCAGACGCACCGTTGTCGCCGATGATGTAGTAGACGAGCGTGTTGTCGAGGATTTGCAATTTCTCGAGTGCTTCGATCAACCGGCCGACGTGGTAGTCCGTGTGCTCGAGGAACCCGGCGTAGACTTCCATCTCGCGCGTAAGCACGGGTTTGAGTTTTGGGTCCATGTCGTCCCACGCGGGAATCTCCGTGGGTCGCTTCGTCAACTCGGCATCCTTGGGGATGACGCCGATCTGCACTTGGCGCGCGAACGTCTGCTCGCGAACCTTGTCCCAACCTTGATCGAACTTGCCTTTGTATTTGTCGGCCCACTCCTTGGGTACGTGGTGCGGCGCGTGCGTTGCGCCGGGCGCGAAATACACGAAGAAGGGTTTGTCGGGCATGAGCGCCTTCTGCTGGCCGATCCAATCGATGGCCCGGTCCGTCATGTCGACGGTGAAGTGATACTCCGGATCCTCCGGTGGCTCGATCGGCACCGTGTCTTGATAGATCGCCGGCGCCCACTGATTCGTCTCGCCGCCGATGAAACCGTAGAAGTGCTCGAAGCCGCTACCGGTCGGCCATTGATCGAACGGCCCCATCGGGCTAGTCTCCCAGACCGGCACCTCGTGACACTTGCCGAACTGCGCCGTCGCATAGCCGTTGAGCCTGAGCACTTCGGGAAGCGGCGCCGCCGATTTCGGCCGAAGCGAGTTGTACCCGGGAGCCGAAGTCGCCAGTTCGGTGATGCTACCCATCCCGACCGAGTGGTGATTGCGACCGCACAACAATGCTTGGCGGGTAGGCGAGCAGAGTGCGGTCGTATGAAAACGATTGTACTTGAGCCCCGCTTTTGCCAGTTTCTCGGCCGTGGGCGTTGCACACGGCCCTCCGAAAGCGCTCGAAGCGGCGAAGCCGACGTCGTCGAGGAGGACGATGAGCACGTTCGGTGCGCCGGCCGGCGGACGGAGCGGGACGATCGGCGGAAACTTCGTTTCGGGATCCTTGGCGTCGTACGTCGTAAGGCCCACAAAGGTTCGATCGGGAATCGGTAAGATCTCGCGACCGAGTTCGGAAGCGTCTGCCATTTTTGGGTCTCCTTTTGAGCGTCGTTAACGTCGCGACGCGACACGGGACAGTGCGGCCAGCGTTTTTCGCTGGCTACTAAAAGGGCCCCCGCCGTGCGTCGCGGTGGGACGTTTTTGGCAATCCTTAGAAGCCCTCAACGCAAACGGAGGGACCACACTTGATCGCAAGATTTACCGCCTTCTTCACCCTGGCAGTCGTTCTTACGATTCCATTTGTCGCGTCGACGCGCGAAGCAAACGCGCAAACTCAGTCGCCGTCACTTGCCGAGGCATACGCTACGATCGCAAGCAAGCAGTTCGTCGACCTCACCCACAGCTTCTCGCCGGGCATCCCGCATTGGAAAGGGTTCCCCCAGGAAAGTGTGAGGACGCTCTACTCGTATGCCAAATCCGGATTCTTAGCACAACAGTTCTGTCACGTCGGGCAGTGGGGAACGCACGTCGATGCGCCTTCGCACTTCACGAAAGGCGGCCGCACCGTCGATCAGATCGATCCGAAGGAAATGGTGATGCCGCTCGTCGTTCTCGACGTACACGAGAAGGTCGCGCACGATCCCGACTACGTTCTTTCGATGGACGACGTCAAGGCGTGGGAGGCCCGGCACGGCCCCATCCCGCAGCATGCCTTCGTCGCGATGCGGACCGACTGGTCGAAGCGCTGGGCGAGCGGAGACGCCGCCATGGCCAACAAGGACTCCAAGGGAATCTCACATTACCCCGGCTGGAGTCTACCGGTGCTCGTGTACCTTTATCAGACGCGGCACATCACGGCGTCGGGACACGAAACGACCGATACCGACCCCGGTATTGCGGCTTCGAAAGACGACTATTCTCTCGAGAGCTGGATTCTTCACCACAACCACTATCAGATAGAGATGCTGACCAATCTCGACAAAGTGCCCGAGAGCGGCGCAATCGCGATCGTCACTTTTCCAAAACCGGCGGGTGGTTCCGGCTTTCCGGCTCGCGTCATCGCCATTCTGCCGTAACTAGTGACACTAGATCACGCGGAGCAGGTAACCCACAAACACGCTGATGTTGGTTGAGTCCCCCGGGGCATTGACCATCTGCTGCAAAACGTCCGCGGTTACGCCGTAACGCAGAAACCCATTGCTTCGCCCGATTCGCGTCAGGGCGCCCCCCGAAAACGTCTCGAGTTGGTAGTTCACGGGATAGCGGTGATGATCGATAATGACTCCGCCGCGAGATTCGTCCACGACCTTCGGGTAGTACGCGAGCCGGCCGAAGAGCGTGAAACGGCGGCGATAGTCGGGAGTTCTTTCGAGCGCGATCCCAAGGCCGATAAGATTGTAGAAGCTCGACGAGCCTCGGAACCACTGCGAGGCTTCAAGATAGTAACCCGGCCCAAGGCCTACGCCAAGCCATTGCTGATTGTGATACTCCAAAATGTTCTGCGCACCGACGAAGTGACTCCCTGGTTGCGCGATATTCGACACGTAGCCGGCGGGATGCGGATACGCGAGTTCCGTCAAGGATTGATCGAAGATGACCGGGTGCCGATAGACTCGGAACGTCGCCTCGATATTGAGGAGCGGTTCGGGAACCGTGCTCCAACCATAGGCAAACTCATTTGAGACAAACGAAATCGGCAAAACGTTGACGTCGAGCGTAGTCGCCATCGGCGGCCCGTCGTCAGCGACCGCGCCGGCGCCACTAACGCCGAAGATGAGAATGCAAAAGAACAGCCGCGTCAAGACTTGGAGCGTCGGGGCCCTCCTTCGCGGAGCTAAGGCACCCCAGCTAGCTGTTTGACCTTGCACTCGGCGGCCAGATTCGACATACTTCCGACCTTGACCATCCTGGACTAGCCGGGAAACCGGCGCTTCAGGCTTTCGGGTAGGGAGACGTCAATCCGGAATCTAACGGCTCACGTCCTCACGACGTGAAAGGACGAGCGAACACGATGATGACGCAGACCGAAACGGAGAACATCGCACGTGTCAAGCGCGGCTTTGAAGCATTCGCTGCCGGTGACATGGCGACCCTGACCGACCTCTTCGAGCCGCACGTGCACTGGCACGCCGAGAAAACGGGAGTTCTCGAGGGAGAATACAAAGGCCGCGACGCGCTCTTCGGTTCGTTCGCTCAGCTCGGGCAAGAAACCGGCGGAACCTTCAGCGCCAAGCCGCGCACTTTCGCAGCGGCTGGTGACGAAGTGTTCGTGAACATTGTGGCGAGCGGCAAACGAAAAGGGCGCGACTTAGAACAAGACGAGGTCCTGATCTTCACACTCAAAGACGGGCACGTCCACAAAGTTCGCTTGTTCGTGCGCGACCACGCCGGGGCCGAACGCTTCTGGTCCTGAGTCGGTTACTTTCGCGGACCTTTCGACCCAGACTTCGGAGCAGAGTTCGACGGCGGCTCGATCGCTATTGCGTCGTTGGAATAGGCGCGCAGGTACTGGAACGAGACGAATCCGTAGCCTTTATTGCCGAAGCTTGGGCCAAAGCTGTTGCGGAAGATGAAATATCCGCCGCCCGGAAACTCTGACGACTGCTTGAAGCCGACCAGATCGATCGAATGGCCGTCGAACATCGGGTTCTTCGACGGGTCGGAATTCTTGTTCGCGCTGCGTGGATAGTCTTTGAGCAACGGGATGCCGTGGACTGTTACCGTGGCGAAGTTCGTCAGCCACCAGATTCCGGTCGCCACCGGGCGTCCCGAACGCAGCACCGAGACTACGCGACTCAACTCGGCGGGCGTCATACCCTTCGTGTCGTTCCAAACCTTAAGGATCGCGAACGGATACCGAACCGGGAACATCTTTTTGGCGGCAGCAGTCGTCGCTGCGCTAGGCGTGTCCGGGTGCGCGGGATTGTAGGTCGCCTTGTACGGCATCTCTCTCGACGTCGCGATGGCCCAAGTCCGGAAGCCCGGAATGAACTTGGTGAAAAAGCCGCCGTCGGCATCTTCGCCGGTCACCTTGTTGCCGGCCCAATTGAGATACTCTTCGGATAAATGCAGACCGGGCGGCGTCCCTTTGGTGCCGGCTTTCTTGTATTCGATCAGGAAGGTCGTGGCGAAAACCGTGCACGTGCCGCGGTTCCCCTGATCGCGTATCGCGAGTCCGCGCTTTCTGATTTCCGGCCGCAGATCGACTTCCGGCTGGTAACCGCCAATAAACTGTTCCGCGAAGGCCTGATGCACGGGTGCGGCGGGACGGAAGTTGACCGTGACCTGCAGCTGCTGCGAGTCGGCGGAAGCGACCAGCGCTAGCGCCAACGAAAATGAAACGAGGGTCAATCCGGCTGAGCGAATCATAGACCACCCCGTGTCTCGGTGTGCCTCAATCATCGCACGCCGCGGACCCGAACCCCTCTTTTCAGCCGCTCAGCCGCGCTATCGAGGCTCGCTACGAAGGTGGTAAAGCAAAACCCCGTTTGACCGGGAAAAGCAATGACCACGTGAAGCGGAAGTTGCCGTAGGGCGCGTTCGTCGTCCGGACGACGTTCTGGAAATACTGCACTCCAAGCTGCATCGGCTGATCGCCAAGCTTGAACGTCTTCGTTATCCCGGTCCCGATGGGAACCAGCCACTTGCCCTGCTGCGGCGTTGCAACCCAATTCGCCGTGATACCCGAGCTTCCGAGGAATAACGCCCACGCGCCCTTCAAGTTGTAGTTAAAGAACGGCTGGATAAAGAGCGTGCTGATCGGCGCCCGAGCCGGATCGCCACCGACCGACCACATCTGTGTCACGAGCGCACCCGTGACAATATTGCCCGGCATAATGAGGCCGACGAGCGCCGGTCCGGTGCCGTATCTCCCGGAGCCAAGTGATGCGGGCGTGCCCGTCGGGAAGAGAAACTGCGGACCGGCACCCCAGATCAGGGCGTTCGGCTTCGTCTTCGGTGCGATGAAAAACTGCGGGTTGAGGTCGCCGATGCCGAACGTGCTAGGGCAACCGAACGTCGACGCGCACACCGCGGGCGGCGCTGCGGACGGGCTGTTTATGATCGGCGTAATCACGCGGGCGATCAAGTTGAGGTTCGGGTTCAGCATGATTGGAACGACAGGCTGGAGGTTGAGGTTGTATTGCAGCCGCTGATAGGGTCCCGTTCCGTAATTGAAATTGTTCTGAAACGGAATGATCGCGATGTTGCCGACGGGGTTCTGCGAGGCTTTGATGATCGCCGCTTGGAGTGCAGCCTGCTGTTCCGGCGAGAATGGTTGACCACCGGGGGCCGGCGGTGTTGCTTGCGCCGTCACGCTGGAAGCATCGAGCGGCGCGCTCTGTGCAAGCGCGAGCGACGGGCAAATGAAGAAAGCGACTGCGGCAACGCCCATCACCTTCGAGTACGCCAGTGAGTTCATCGTCAGCCTGCCCCCAAAACGAGTTCGGCAGAGGGTGAGCGAGCGCAAACCTACCGCTTCATCAAGCACGTCGGCGCGCGATTATCTTCAAGCATGCGTCGAGAAGTCCTCGATTTGTAACGTCTCGTTGACTGGCTCTAGGTGTTTTGTTTGGCCGGCGCTCGGTTTGGACGGAACTCGTATCGCGGTAGCAGCTACCTAGACGATCTCCACGATCCGATTCGATTCAGTATATCCTGAAGGTTGTCATACACGGGGTTATTCTTTGTCCCATCATCGTGGTACTTATCCAGGCAGTATGGATATTGGCGTACATATCCACATGTGGGACAAACTTCACCCTTGAACTCCCGCATTGCCCGTTAGCCCCTAACTAGCTCGGACATAGAGCCTTTCTATAGTTATCGGCAAATTGGCGAGGGGTTTGACGAAGCTTTGGGGGCGCGGCTGCCGCTGCGGACAGCCGGCTGTTTGACGCGATGCGGGTTTCAGCGCTGCGTCGTATAGGCCGCTGTTGCCAGCGCTAGTAAGGATGCTCTCGATCTGACGTTCACACATTTGAACACGGCCTTAACGTGATTGCGAACCGTGAACTCGCTTCGCCCGAGGCGTTCCGAAATTTGGCGCGCAGAAAGGCCGCGGATCAGGAGATCGTATACCGTTCGCTGAGCCGGCGTCAGGTTCTCAACGCCGGGCAGCTCCTTCGTCCGCAGAGGTGGGGCGCCACCGACCAGCCAGCTTTGTGGATAAACGCCTAAGAGATTCTTGGCTCGCTCGGTCCATTTCGCTTCGCCGGTCAAATCCGCCAGCGCCTGCGCCGCGCGGCCGGCGCGCCAGCGATACTGAACGGAATCGTAGATCTTGTAGGCTTCTGAAATGAGCCGAATGGCTTCGGCGGTTTCACCTAAGCCACGTTGCACGGCGCCAAGCGAATACGCCTCGAGTGCGGCCACGCGACGATCGTCGGCCGAAGCCAACAGGGGATCGAAGTGCTTCCCGATTTTCCGGTACTCCGCGATCTGAGCTAGCGCGAGCGGCCCATCGTCTTCGGCGAACAACTCCGCAAGAAGGCAAAGCGCAAAGCGTTCCTCGCCATCGAGCGAACGCCAATCCACCGTCGCCGCGAGTTCGCGTGCATCGTTGCGCTCCTGCTCGGCCCATCTGTTCTCGCCGAGGCAACGCGCGAGATAGGCTCGATCGCAAAGCGACATCACACGCCGAGCCGCGGTGGGAGCGATCAGCGCGGCTTCTTTCAAGCGACGAAACGCGTTGAAGTAGTCGCCTTCGAGTGCATGGCACCAACCGACGGCACGGAGTGCTGTGAATTGCGAATCGGCGAGATCTGCCGTCCACGGAACCTTGGGAACCTCGGCGTAGGCGGCCTCGCGCAGCGCTGGACTGTGGAGTTCGCGCGCCAGATAGGAGATCTGGCTGACGACGTATGCCCAAAGGAGGACGCTCGGTTCCGCAAGTTTTCGAACGAAGTCGAGCGCCTCGAGCAGGATTGAAGCCTGCCGAGTCATATCGCCGCGGGACGCCGAGATAGCCCCTCTTAGGATGTAGCGTTGTAGTTGGACGCGCTCGGAGCAGTCTTGGGAATCCGTCTGACTCAAAATGCGTTCCGCTGTGTCGAGCTTGCGCTGCATCCACGCGCTCAGCGCCTGTTGGTACCGAACTTCACTCGAAAGAACGGGATCTCCGACGGACAAGGATTGCGCAGTTCTGAGGTGCGTCGCAGCGGACGCGTGGTCTTCTAATCGAGCATATGCTGCGCCGCGCAGGAGCGTCGCCTCGGCGCGAAGTGCTTTACTCGTGAAGTCTTCCCGGTGGTCGGTCAGGTACACCAGGGTGCGGGCCGGTTCGCGCACCAGGAAGACGCGGGCCCGCAACATTGCGCCGGCGGCGTCGAGCGCACCGGATGACTCCGCTCTCGCGAGCGCGGCTTCGGCCTCCGAAAAACGAGCCGCGCGGTGCAGCTCGCGTGCGTCCGCCGCAGCGACCGAACGTTTGGAAAGTGAAGGCCGTCCACGTCGCAAGCACTTTGCTGGGAAATCTTTCATAGCCTTCCCAGACCAGCATTATAGCTGAAAAGGGCTAGCAAGGTGTCCGTTGAAGGTCCGCCTGCAGTGAGCATGACTGCGAAACGGCTGGCGATCCTGATGCTTGCGCTCGCGTTACCGGCGATCGCACTCGGGTGCGCCGTAGAGGAGTCACACGGGGGGGCCGCGCCCGGCGGCGATTGCACGTACGACTATCCTGCAGTCGAGTTACTGTATCCGATTCCGGGGGCAACCGGCGTGCCGCCGAACATCGGCGTTCTCGTTTATCAGGGCACGTACCAAGGGACACCACTTGCGCAGTCGACGAGTCCTGCGAACGTTCCAATCGCGCTCGGCGTCACCGCGCCGCCTTCGATCGGCACGCCGCCGACTTCAGTACCGTCTCCATTTCCGAGCCCCGCCGCTACGCCTTATGGCCCGTCGGGCGGCTCAGCGTACGCGGTGGCGCTTCCAACGCTTAGTCCGAACACAACATACCAAGTTTTCGCTACGCAGAACGTCGGCGGCTGCATTGAGCCCGGGCAAACGGTGCAATCGCATATTGGAAGTTTCACGACTCAGTAGAAAGGCAAGGTCACTCTCGTGTTTCAATTGCAAAGGCCCTTCTTTTCGCGGCTCTTACGGGTTGCCGGCCTTGCAGGCGCGCTCGCGGTTCTTGGCGCTGCGCGACCCGCGCTCGCGGACGGTCCCGTCGGCCTCATCGCCGGCGGCGCGTTCCCGCAGGGGGGCGCCACCTTTGGTCAGCCGGTCGGGCAAACGCAATGGAACCTCGGGGCTAGTTACGACGTCGGCCCAAAGTTCGGCCCGTTTCGCGGTTCGCTTTCATTCGATTACGCGAACGGCCCGACGGATGGACAGAGCCTCAACGACTGCGGCAACGAAGATCTCGATGAGGCGGCGTTGGCTGCCGCGCGAGCATCAACGTACAGTCCCGCCGGCGCAAACTGCCGATCGAGCTATACCTTTCAGGCCGGATTCACGGCACAGTAAGCGGCGTCGGCTCAGCGAAGTACGCTGCCGTGCGGGTTTCGTTGGACGGCATATGCGTGGCCGTCGCCGTCGCGGCGTTATTGGTGCTTCCGTTCGTCGGTTTTCGGGCGTTCTTCAATCGGACTTACGTGCGCTTCGTCGCGGTCGTCGTCGTGGCTATGATCGTGGTCTCGAACGGCGCCCCGCTTCTCGCGATCCCGGGTGTGGATGCGGCTTCGGGTTCAGCGATCATTGCCGTGACGGCGCTCCTCTACGCGTTGGCTCGGTCCTTCGCGATGCTTCCAGCCAGGCGGCGGTGGCTCGCCGAAGCCGCGGTCGATCCGCTCGTCCTTGCGGCGCCGTTCGAGGGACGCTGGCGCGCCGTCGTCGGCGGACCCGATCCGGGAGCTTTGGAGTCGCAGTTGTCGCAGCGGGCAACCCGTCTTCACTGCCTTTGCGGCAACTCGTTAGCGCTTCGCGGAAGCAGCGCCCCAATATGGTAGCCTCGGCAAGACAGCCGCCTCAGCCGTCTACCGGGATCGTCCGACCGTGGCGTGAATTCCGCATAAACCCGGTTCGTGGCTCGGCACGTAAGGGCGGTGCGCTTTGTCATGAAGAGCGGTCGTATCATCAAGAACACACCAGTAGCGCCGGAGGGTCGACAGTGAGGGATCGGGTCGCCCTCACGCTTGCGGCTGCGACTGCCGCGGTGCATCTCGCGTTCGCCGACCGGTACGATCTCTTTCGCGACGAGCTCTACTTCATCGTATGCGGGCGGCACCCGTCGTTCGGGTACGCCGATCAGCCGCCGCTCGTGCCACTGCTCGCGGCAGGATCGTATGCGCTCGGTGCTCACACCTGGGTCGTGCGGCTGGGCGCGGTCGTCGCGGCGGCGGCGCTCGTGTGGGTCGTCGTCGCATTCGTGCGGCTTCTCGGCGGCGGCGACGCGGCAGCGTGGATCGGCGGCCTCGCGGCCGCGATCGCTCCGATGATGATCGGCCTGACGGCGGTCCTCTCAACGACGACGTTCGAGCCGCTCGCTTGGACGCTCGTCGCTTACGGGCTTGCCCGCGCAGTGCTCGTAAACGATACGCGCGCGCTTCTCTGGAGCGGGCTGGTCGCGGGCCTTGCAATGGAGGTGAAGTACGCCCTTCCGCTATGGCTCGTCGCGCTCGCGCTCGGACTTGCGGCGACTCCGCAGCGTACGCTTCTGCGACGCAGCAACCTGTGGCTCGGCGTTGGGCTAGCGGCCGTCATTGCGGTGCCGTCGGTCGTTTGGCAGGGGCTGCACGGATGGCCGTTCGTTGAACTCGTCCACAATGCCGGTCTGAAAGACGTTGCGACGCCACCGCTCGTTTTCGCGGTCAATCAGATCTTTGTGCTCAATCCGGTGCTCGCGCCGCTCTGGATCGGGGGTCTCGTGGCGCCGTTCGCGTTGCGCGAACTGCGTCCACTGCGTTTCGTGTCAATCGCGTGGGTTCTCACGGCGCTGGCGATTGTCGCCGGGCACGGTAAGGATTATTATCTCGCGCCCGCGTACCCGTCGCTCTTCGCGCTCGGCGCGGTGGCATACGAGCGCGTGGTCCGCAACATCGTCGTGCGCATCGCCTACCCCGTGGCCGCGCTGTTACTGTCGGCCATCATCGCGCCCCTCGCGCTTCCGATCCTGCCCCCGTCGATGCTGGCCGCTTACCAGCGCGCGCTGCACCTCGCCCCGCAACAGCAAGAACGCGGCGACGCGGCGGACGTGCTTCCTTCGTTGTTCGCCGACATGCTCGGCTGGCACGATTTCGTGCGCGAAGTCGGTGGCGCCTACGACGCCCTTCCGGCCGCGGAGCGATCGCGTACGTCGATTGTCGTCGACAATTACGGTGAGGCAGCGGCGCTCGACGTCTACGGTTTTGCGGACGATCTGCCGCCGGCGCTGAGCGGCCATAACCAGTACTTCTTCTGGGGACTCCGTGGCCAGCATCCGGTAGATTTGCTGACCGTTCAGACCGACGTCGCGCAATTGCGACCGTATTGCGACCGGGTCGACGTCTTGGGTGAGACGCGGTCCCGCTATGCCCGTGACTTCGAAAACGGCCGAGCAATTGCACTCTGCATCGGCGTACATCCACCGCTCGCAACACTCTGGCCGCGGCTGAAGCGTTTCATCTAGTTTGTGGATGCTCTGCAAGTGCGACGCGCTTCACTACTCTTGGCTTGCAATTTGAGAAGAAGCTATGCGATGCTTGGCGGAGCTAGCTTTCGAGGTCTTACGCCGTTGCGATCTCGCACTATTCTCGGAGTTTTCGCCGTCCTTGCTTCGTTGACAGCGATCGTTGCTTGTAGCGGCGGTGGCGGGTCGCCGGCCCCTCGCAGCTCGGCCCTGGCGACTGCAATGCCGACGCCGACGGCCACCGCGACGCCGACGGCCGTAGGCACGCCGGGCATCAACGGATTGCACGTGGTCGGAAACAGGATCGTGAACGCTGCGGGACAGCAAGTCATCCTGCATGGCGTGGACCGTTCGGGCACTGAATACGCCTGCGTTCAAGACTTTGGAATCTTCGATGGTCCGAGCGACCAAACGTCGGTCGCGGCGATAGCCGCCTGGCACACCAACGCGGTACGCGTCCCACTCAATGAAGATTGCTGGCTAGGAATCAACGGCGTTGCAGCATCGTACGCCGGTGCGAACTATCAATCTGCGATCGTAAACTTCGTCAATCTGCTTAACGCAAATAGTCTCATCGCAATCCTGGACCTGCATTGGAACGCCCCCGGAACGCAACTCGCGACCGGTCAGGAACCGATGGCTGACGCCGACCATTCGCCCGCATTCTGGACTTCCGTGGCGACGACGTTCAAGAACAATGGATCGGTGATCTTCGACCTCTACAACGAGCCGAACTCGATCAGTTGGGCGTGTTGGGTAAACGGCGGAACCGCGAGCGTTTGCGGAACGTCGTTCGATATTGCCGGAATGAATTCGCTGATCGGAGCAGTGCGCTCGACCGGATCTACCAACGTCGTGATGGCCGGCGGCCTCGCCTATTCAAACGACCTTTCGCAGTGGCTAGAAAACAAGCCGACAGATCCCGCCGGCTCTCTTGCGGCGAGTTGGCACGTGTACAACTTCAATACGTGTAGCTCGACGAGCTGCTACGACAGCACCGCGGCTGTCGTGGCCGAGAGCGTGCCGATCATCGCGGGTGAAATCGGTGAGAACGATTGCGCGCACGACTTCATCGATCCACTGATGGCCTGGCTCGACGCACATCAGACCGGCTATCTCGGGTGGGCTTGGAACACGGACTTCAATTGTAGCAGCGGTCCCGGACTCATCACCAATTACGACGGCACGCCAACCGCGTACGGCGTAGGCCTCGAAGGTCACCTAGCGACGCTTGCCTCGAGTTCCGCGAGAGCCATCCCGCGCCGCTGAAAATGACCCCGCGGTTTCTGGACAGTTGTCTTGTCTAAATCTGATTGGGTCGTTTCATGCGGCTACGATGTACGTCCCCAAGCTTGCGCCCCGATTTTCCATTCGTCACGTTCTCTGGAGAACGTATACGCTAGGGTGCCGGTCCGAGCCGCGGTCTGACCCTTAATCGTCACCGTAAGGGTACCGGAGATTACGGCGTAAGCCGATGACCCTTCGACGTTCCAGAATCCCATCTCGTACGAACAGATGCTCGTACGTGACGCCGAGGTCCTTACGCCATTTCTCTACATCGGCGAGCCAATTGGCCGGAGCATCGGGGTTCAACCAGCGGTAGGGCGCAATTCCGTCGATGATGATTGCGTTTTCGGCAAAGACACTGCGGAATATTTCAGAGCTCTGGGCGTTAAAGCCGTTGATGTGCTTCTCAATTAAATTCTGGATTTCAGCCGGCGGGGCGTTAGACATGGTTATCCTCCAGTGCACGCGGTTGTATTCATCATCTGCCGCCAGTCAGTTGGCGACTGATAGCCAAGCCTTGACTGCGGGCGGAACTCGTTGTAGTGCTTCACCCCCGCCGTGATCGCAGCCTTTGCCTTGAAGGACTCGGCGACGCCATTTTGCCTGGGCGTGTGCGGAAGAATGAATTCCTGCTGGATGCCTTTGACTTCGCGAGCGCGCGATAGAACTCTGACGCATAGACCAACGTGTTGTCGGTTCGCAAAAATCACATTGGCGTCGCCATTTGGCAAGGCACCAAAAGCGCCGGATCAGCGCATCCTCAAGCGTCCAGGCGGCTTCTCGGGCATCGTTCCGCTGGCCGACGTTGAGCCCGGTGCACTCCCGATCGGCGCAATCGATTACGGCGTTCACGTAGGCCAAGCCGTCGAACCGAGTCCACACGTACGTCGCGTCGGTCGCCCAGCGGACATCGGAGATCTTGGCGACAATCTCGCTCCTCCCAACCCGCGGCGAACAACCTGGAGGGGCGGCGTTCGATACGTCGGGGCATGCCTACGTCCCGTTCAGCGGGTTTAATGGGATCGCTGCGTCCGGCGGGAACATCCTCGAGATCAGCGTTTCAGGTTCGACCTACACCACGATCAAGACGCTGCAATCCAGCGACGGACTTGTAGCACCGTTCGGCCTCGCCCTCGACGCCAAGCAGAATCTGTGGGTGGCAAACGACACAAACGTGCTCGAGTTCTCGGCCGGATCGCTTACGCCCATTCCCGGCTCGACGCTGACGACCGCCAGTGGCGACCGAGCGCTAAACCTCCTCTTCCTCCCCACCCACTAGCGGGCTACATTGAGACGAGCGTTAGCGCACCGATATTGACCGAATAATTGCCCCGGCGCGACGGTTGCGTTTGGCTGAGCACAGATGACGCTTCCCGAGTAGTTAATTACGACACGCCGAGGTTAATTTCTAAGCAAATCTGATCTCCCAGAGAACGCCGGCCGGTGCCGCTCGCTCGGCGATGACGACCGGGTAGCAAGGGGGCATTCCTCGCGTGCACGAAGGGCCTCGCCTCGCTATGCTCAAGGCCGTGCAAATCTCCGCTTACGGCGGGGTCGATCAACTTCGCATCGTCGACATCGCGAAACCGCAGCCGCAGGTTGGCGAGCTGGTGGTGCGCGTCGTAGCAACGGGTACGAACCCGGGTGAGATCTCAATTCGCGAAGGCCTGCTCAAGGACGTGTTCCCGATGGATTTCCCATTCGGCGAGGGGACGGATTTCGCGGGCCGCGTTGATTCGGTGGGCACCGGCGTCACCGGCTTTGCAGTAGGCGACGCGGTACTCGGTTGGACGGAGCAGCGCTCAGCGCACGCCGAGTACGTTGCCGTGAACGCCTCGCAACTGATCTCTAAGCCGCCGGCACTCGATTGGTTCCGTGCCGGAAGCCTGTTTGTCGTGGCGACCACCGCATCCGCCGCGGTGCGCGCGGTGTCGTTGAAGTCGGGCGACGTCGTGGCGGTCAGTGCCGCCGCGGGTGGCGTCGGATCGATCGCGGTTCAGCTCGCGCGGCGCAGCCGGCGCACGCGTCATCGGCATCGCGAGCGATGAGAATCGAGAGTTCTTGCGTTCCATCGGCGTCGAACCCGTCGCATACGGCGACGGCCTCCAGGAGCGGCTGCGCGCCCTCGCGCCGAAAGGAATCGATGCGTTCCTCGACTTCTTTGGCGGCGGATACGTCGAGCTCGCGATCAATCTCGGCGTGTCGCGCGAGCGCATCAATACCGTGATCGATTTCGCAGGCGCGCAGAAATACGGCGTCAAGAGCGACGGTTCGGCGGAGGCTGCGTCGCGCGAGACCCTGGAGTCCGTCGCGAATCTCGTGGCATGGGGTGAGATACTCATGCCGCTGACCACGATCTATCCCCTTGCCTTAGTACGCGATGCGTACCTCGAGCTCGCACGCCGCAAGACCCGAGGCAAGATCGTACTCGCCGTCGACGCGCCGATTACCCAGCCGCTTCATCCGCCCGAATCGGCGCTGTAGGTCTCTTCACAACATCGAACAAGGAGGCGCATCCATGAGAAGGCCTACGGGCCTCGTGCTCGCATCGGTTCTTGCGGTAACACTCACACTGTTAGTGGAACTTGCATTCGTCCCGCCCGCGACGGCTCAGCAAGCGCCGTCCGCAACACCGTCGCCCAGCGCTACTGAGTTGAGCAAAAGCATTATCCATAGCCGCGCATTCGAGGCGGTCGTTTGGGGCATGCCGGCCGTCAACGCCGAGCTGATGTATGAGGCGCTGGCGCAAAACGGTGGCGCGTTTAATCAGATCGTCTACTGGTCGGCACTCCCGAGTTGGAAGAACCAGACGCTAACGCCGAATCCGGACGCGATCTATCTCATGCCCTTCTTTAACACGAAGGACGTGGGTCCGATGGTCCTCGAGATTCCGCCCGCTGACGGCGGCTCGATCACCGGTAACGTGGACGATATTTGGCAGACGCCGCTGGAAGACGTTGGGCCAGCCGGCGTTGACAAAGGGAAGGGATGTAAGTGCCTGATTCTTCCACCAGGCTACAAAGGGACGGTACCCAGCGGTTACACCGCCCTGCCGTCGGAGGTTTACGAGGGCTTCGCGTTGCTGCGTTCGATCCTGAAAAGTGGCAGTGCGGCCGATGTCGCCAAAGCCGTTGCCTACGGCAAGCGCGTCAAGCTTTACCCTCTGTCGCAAGCAGCAAATCCACCCGCGACGAAATTTGTCGATGCTCTAAACGTGGTATTCGAAGCTAGCATTCCGTATGATTTGCGATACTTCCAGTCGCTGGACCGCATCGTACAGAGCCAGCCTTGGCTAGAGCGGGACAAAGCGATGATCGACCAACTCAAGTCGATCGGCATCGAAAAAGGCAAGCCATTTAATCCCAACCCAGAAACGCAGCAGATCCTCAAAGATGCTGCCCAAGAAGCCCATCTTTGGTTTGAGACCCGGTACGCAACTCTCTTTGCGCCGCCGTTCTTCGCAGGGACTCATTGGGCTCTCCCCATTTTGAGCGATGTTGCCGAGGCGGAATCGTCGGGGTTTGCAAATCCCGACGCGTATCCCGTCGACGACCGGGGCCTCACCTACACCTACGGCTTCGTCGGCATCAAGCACCTGGGAGCAGGCCAGTATTATCTGATGACGATTGCGGACAAAGACGGCCTGCCGTTCAAAGGAAGCAACACGTATAGAATGACTGTGCCTGCGAACGTGCCGGTGACACAGTACTGGTCGATGACCGTGTACAATCGCGAAACCCACACCTTTGTCCGTAACGTGGCATGGGAGAGCCGGTCCTCGAATACACCGGCCTTGCAGCAGAACGCCGATGGTTCTGTAACCATCTATTTCGCGCCGACTGCCCCATCGGGCAAGAGCTCGAATTGGATTCCAACGGACTCGGCCGGAACATTTGAAGTGCTGGCCCGTTTCTACGGGCCGGAAAAAGCGCTCTTCGATAAGACCTGGGTGATGTCGGATATCGAAAGAGTGAAATGACCGACTCAGTACCCGTTACCGCTGACAACTTCATCCGTGCTGAGACGGACAAGACCTTTTCCGGCTTCGAGCAGGGCTTTGGCAAGTTCCAGCATTTCCGGGAACTGGCGCCGATCGATAATCAAGTCGTCCAGCGCGGCAATCGTGACACACTCTATTCGATGGGTGTGTTCGATCTCGACGCCGGACCAGTCACGATCTCGCTAACGACGATCTACAAGCTCAACGTGCGAGATGTGCCCGTCGATGGCTTCTGGTCGATCAGTCTTTACGGCCCCGATGGGCTCTTTCATAAAAACGATCGGAACGCTTATACGTTCAACGACACCGCCAAGAAGGACCCCGACGGTTCGGTGACCATTCAGTTCGGTGGCTGCGACCGGACGACCACAAATTGTCTTCCGATCGTCCCGGCGGTACATGGAAGTTCCCTGAAGCGAAAACGGTGCAGTGATCCCGCAGCCCGAGCGGTTTAGCGAGGCTCATCGGGCGGCGCGTTCGCGGAAGTGGATGCCGGCGTCTTGGACTTCGCGATACGGGAGCAGCCAAACCATCGACTCATCGTGGAGGTCGACGACCTGGATGCGGTTGCCGAACGGGTCGTGGAAGTCGCAGCGGAATGGTGGAATGAGACGGATCCCGTATTTGTTGGTCAGCTTGTCGCGCACCTCGGCGAGCTGTTCTTCGTCGCGCACGATCAACCCGAAGTGGCGAAGCCGCGCGGGCTGCGTCTTGTCGACCTTAAAGATCGCCAAGAATTGATGTTCGCCCAGACGCATGAAGGCGTCACCCTCACCCTCGTCGAGCTTTTCGAGATCGAAAACATCTTGGTAGAACGCGACTGCGCGGTCGACGTCGTCGACTCGATCGCGAGGTGGTTGCAGCCGTAAACTTTGACGCTCATGTTCCTACGAACCGCGAAGGCCCCGCAGCGGATGCAAGGTAGTCCGGCCCGCGGCAGCAGCTTCGGCGCTCGCCTGCTCTCGAGCCGGCGGGCCCAGATCCGCCGGAGTGAATGCAGCGAGTGATCTAAATTTACGTAATTTGATTCGCCGTTGATGGACGGCGCGCGGCATTTGTGTGAAAATGGCGACATGCGTTACCGAAATTTCGTGGCGGCAGCCGCAATCGCGCTCTTCGCCGTGGCCAGTTCGGCCGCGCGAGCGGATACGGGCCCGACCACCGACAGCGCGATGGCGTTCGAGCACAACCTGGCCAAGGCGCTAGTCGACAACGATCCCAACGCTCTGGGGCGTTTGCTGGCGAGCGACTGGATCGTGATCAGCGCGCGTGGCGGCGTGGCCGACCGCGACGCCGTCATCGACGCGGTCCGCAAGGGCCTCTGGGTGCACAAGACCGTGGACATATCGGACCCGCGCGTGCGCATCTACGGCAACACCGCCGTCGCCACGTATCGCCTTGCGAACGTCGGCATCCTCGGCGGAAAGCCGTTTAACGTGCAAGAACGCGAGACCGACGTCCTCGTCTGGAACGGCGGCGAATGGAAAGCCGTCCTCTCGCACGAGAGCTACTTGAACGAATGAGTCTCGGCCGGTAGGCTACGGCTTCGCCGCCGGATCGTGGGCCCAAGTCGCACGGTACGAAGCAAGTTTAACGAATCGCTGAGCGCGGTATCCGGTAAACGCCGTCGAAAAGCGCCCTATCGACCTTCGATCTTCCTCGATGGGCAGGCAGCCTATGACCGTTCCACACCTCAACCAGCAACACGCTCGGGTCTTGCGCGAGATCTTCGAGCATCCGGTCGCGCGCAATCTCGAGTGGCCTGACGTTCTCAGCCTCATGGAGCATCTTGGGAACGTGCAGCAGCGGCATGACGGCAAGTATCAGATTCAGATCGGTACGGCGCAAACGATCGTCGAGCGGCCGCAACACAAAGACGTCGAGCTCACCGAGTTGCTGCGGTTGCGGACCTTCCTGAAAGAGGCCGGCCTCGAGGTAACCAGAGCGCAGCCGGCGCCGGGGCAATCCGATACACGATCCGGCTCCCGAGCAGTTGTGGCCGTCGACCATCATCAGGCACGCTTCTTCGAGTTCGGAAGCGACGGCGTGCATCTGGTCGAGCGCGATCACTTGGAGCCCCTGGATCCGCACGGTTTTGAACGGCATCTCGAGCATCGGAAAGAGGCGGATTACAAAGGCGAACGGGTCCCCGAACCCGACGAGTACTACGAGCGAATGGCGCAGCAGCTCAAGGGCGCGGGCACGATTCTGCTCGTGGGAGATGCGACGGGGAAGAGCAGTGCCGTTCGGTATCTCGCGCATCATCTCCAGGAGAAGCACGGGGATATTTGGCATCACGTTGTCGGAATGGAGAACTTAGATCTATCCTCGATGACGCTACCCCGGCTGCAAGAACTCAATGAGAGGTACAAGCAGACGTCATGAAAACGAGTCGAAGCGGAATCGAGCCCGGCGTGAAGCCGAGCGGAACCGGTTGCGTCGAATGCTTGGCCTCGCATAGCTGGTGGTTCCACCTGCGCCGCTGCGCGGAGTGCGGCCACATCGGCTGCTGCGATCAGTCACCGGGCCAGCACGCTACCGAACACAATGCTTCCACGCATCATCCGGTCATCGCGAGTTTCGAACCCGGAGAAGATTGGTTTTACGACTACCAAGACGAGCAGTTTTTCGAGGGGCCGCGGCTTGCGCCGCCGCACGCGCATCCGAAAAATCAACCCGTACCCGGACCCGACGGCGCCGTTCCACCCAACTGGCAAACTTTACTGAACTGATGACGAGGACGTTTCAGCTCTCCGGGCTGAGTACGAAGCCTATCCTGAATCTTCTAGATAGCATCAGCACTAAACTGAACGGACGGGTTCTTGCCCGATGCAGGTTTCGAGAGTATTATCCAAACCTCACCGAGCCTAAGGACAAGTGTGGCGAGACGCGCTGCTACATCCGCGATCCTGACGGTTACATTATAGAAGTCGGGCAAAGCAAACCGGGACTCGTTTAAAAGGAGAGAACATTTCAGGTATCAGTTGCTTCGCGAAGTTGTATGCGACAATAGACTTCGAGACTGGCGCTGCCGGATCAGTGCGGGTGCGTCACGGTTATGGCTTGGGGTTGGGTGCCCGCCGCGAACGGCGACCCTGCCACTGGCGTCAGCGCGCCGCTGGTCCCGTCGATGGTATAGGCGGAAACATTGTTGGAGTACACGTTGGCCACATAGGCGAACTTGCCCGTGGGATCGACCGCTAATATGTCGGTGAAGCCGCCCGCCGCAAACGGCGACCCCGCCACCGGCGTCAGCGCGCCGCTCGTTGCGTCGATGGTGTAGGCGGAAACACCGCTGTGGCCAGCAGAGAAGCTGGTCACGTAGGCAAACTTGCCAGTAGGATCGAGCGCTACGCCAACGGGACCGTTACCCGTCCCAAACGGTGATCCCGCCACCGGCGCCAGCGCGCCGCTCGTCGCGTCGATGGCGTAGGCAGAAACATTGTTAGAGTTGAGGTCGTTTCAATCTGCGGGGAAACGCCGGCGGTGCAACTCTTGTTGGTGTGATTATCTCACGCAGCTCGTTTCAGTGCAACCGGTTCAGCTGGAAAGTCCAGGAGATCGCGATAGCCGCGTAACCGTCTCCATGTTGGAGATAACTTGATGATCAACGCGTGCGTGACGGCGGTGGCGAACTCTGCGGTCCGTAAGCGCTTCATGGCATCGGTCCGGTGACGGATCGGAGCGAAGATTGATTCGATGGGATTGGTGGTTCGCAGATGGATCCACGTCGCGTGCGGAAAGCGATAATACGCGAAGAGGCGGTTGCGGTCATCGCGCAGGCATGCGGCAGCCTTGGGATACGATCGTTCGTAGGATTTCGCTAGAGATTCGAGCTTGCGTCGAGCTTCGGCTTCGGTCTCTGCGTGCATGATCGCCGCCATTGCCGCGTGGGCATCGCGTTGGCGTTTCTTCGGGAGCTTTTCCTCGACGTTACGAATCTTGTGCAACCAGCAGCGCTGCTGAGAGACCTTGGGCCACGCCTTATCGGCTGCCGCCCATAAGCCGCACGCGCCGTCGGCAACCAGGAGCTGCGGCGCACGCAGCCCGCGACGTGCAAGATCCTCGAAGAGAGCGGTCCAAGCCGCCTCGCTTTCGCTCATCGCCTCGCGTAAAGCCAGCAAATGCTTGTCCCCATTGCGATCGGCTCCCAAGACAACAAGGAAAACGCGGCGTTCGTCGTCTGGACCGGCGCCTAGATACACGCCGTCGGCCCAGGTGAAGATTAGGTCGAGATCATCGAGCCGGCGCGTATTCCAGGCCGCAAAGTCGGCTAGGAGCTGTTTGTTCGTTCGAGTGATCGTTGCGGCGGAAAGCGGAGCGTCCTCGCCTAGAAACGCGCGCAGCGTGCCTTCAAAATCGCGCGTTGCCAATCCGTCAAGCCAAAGCGCGGTCAAGCTCGCATCGACATTCTGCAAGCGACGACGGTGCTTTGGGAGAATCGCCGAGCTGAACGAAGCTCCTCGGACTCGTGGGCGCCGCACCGCTATCGAGCCGCGGTTGGAAGTGATCACGCGAGCACGATCGTGCCCGTCGCGATAACCCAGCTTCGCGTCGGGAGTGCGCCGTCGGTAGCGAAGGCGTTCGAGGGCTTCGTCGACTTCGGCCTCGAGCACCGCTTGGAACAACTCGCTCAGTTTCGCTCGGCAAACTTCCTCGAGTTGGAGCGTCAGATCGGCCGAGTCGGGCTTGGCAACAGGCACCTGGGTGCGGTAAGATCGTTTCACGGTTGGTGTACCTCCTAGATGTTAGCAATCCAAGAGTTACACCGCCGTCTTTTCATTTCCCGGAACGGCTGTCCGGGAATTCCCCCTCAAATCGAAACGATCTCGTTAGAGTTGGCGTTGGGCACATAGACGAACTTGCCCATAGGATCGACCGTCACACCGTGGGACCGTCGCCCGCCGCAAACGGCGAGCCCGCCACCGGCGTCAGCGCGCCGCTGGTCGCGTCGATGGTATAGGCGGAAACATTGCCGGAGACGCAGTTGGTCACATAGGCGAACTTGCCCGTAGGATCGACCGCCACCGCATTGGCGGAAAGCGGCCCGCCGCAAACGGCGACCCCACCACCGGCGTTAGCGCGCCGGTGGTCGGATTGACTGTATAGGCGGAAACATTGTCGGAGATCGTTGGACACATAGGCGAACTTGCCCGTAGGATCGACCGCCATGCCAATGGGACCCTTGCCCGCCGCGAACGGCGACCCCGCTACTTGCGTCAGCGCGCCGTTGGGCGCGTCGATCGTATAGGCGGAAACATTGTTGCGACCGTAGTTGACGACATACGCGAACTTGCCCTTAGGATCGACTGCCACGGATGGGGATCTCTGCCCGCCGCAAACGGCGACCCCGCCACCTGCGTCAGCGCGCCGCTGGTCGCGTCGATGGTATAGGCGGAAACACTGCGGGACTGATGTTGGCCACGTAGGCGAACTTGCCCGTAGGATCGACCGCAATGCTAATGGGACCGCTGCCCGCCGCAAAGGGCGACCCAGCCACCGGCTTCAGCGCGCCGCTCGTCGCGTCGATAGTATAGGCGGAAACACCTGAATCGCTGATCACATAGGCGAACTGAACTCCGCCATGCGCACACCCAATGGTTACGAGCAGTAGTCCGATTGATAGAAACGCAATGGCGTTACGCATAAGGTATCTCCCTCTCTGAGCCGTGGACTCGAATGCCTCGCCGAGCGGCTTGAGGTGTCACTATTGTCTATCAGATTTGTTCCTCTGTTGGTGATCGCCTTTGCGTGCTCGATGAGCACGCGGGCGTTCGGAGAATCCTTCGTCCAAGCGAATTCGACTGATTTCTCTTGGGGCGCGAGCTCACATGGCTTTGCCGTGAGCCTGACGTTCTCAAAGGTAACCTTTGATCCGACCGAGCCAATTGTCGCAGTGCTTGGCCTTCGAAATCTCAACTCAAACCCGGTGGAAATCGCTCGCGGCGCGATCTTCGTAGATTTTGATTGGGTCGTACTTGACGGAGCGGGTCGACAGCTACAGCCGCGAGACGATAAACCCGCCCCGGGTTTTGAATCCTCAGGGGGCATCGGGATTACCTTAGCTCCGCGCTTCGCCTGGAGAGAGTCCTTTGACTTACGAGAACGCTATAAGTTTCCACCAGGAAAGTACACGATAACCATCACTAGGCCGATTCAGCTTGAAGCAGATGTAGCTCGGGTAGGCATGAATGCACCGCCCGTCGCGGCACCGGTGTCACAAACGGTTACAATTCAGGTCCATCCATAAAGCCCTGATCGTTTCTTTCGGACGGAAGAACCCGAAGCGTTTATAATGCAACTATCGAACCGGGTCGCATTCCCCCTCCGCGATCAGCGTACGAGTGCGGAGCGGGAAAACCGCGCGCCACCGGCGCTACCGGGCAGTCTTTGCTAGCGTCGCGCTCCAAGCGCATGGTCTGCCCGACCCAGAACGCGATCTAGATCGTAGCGGCTTTCAGAGCGGCCAACACCTTAGCCGGCTTAAAGGGAACAGACCGAATGCGTGCCCCGGTCGCGTCGAAAATCGCGTTGGCGATAGCGGAGGGAATCACGGAGCTCGTCGGTCTCGCCTGCGCCCCACGGCGGTTGTTCAGGGCGATCGATTAGTTCGATGGTGACTTCGGGGACGTCAGGGAAGGTTAGTATAGGATAGGTCGCCCAATCGCGACTGGTCACCGTACTTCGATTGAAGGTTACCTCCTCGATCAGTGTGCGACTGACCGTCTGCACGACGTTGCCTTCGATCTGATTGCGTAAGCCGTCCGGGTTGATGACCTGTCCGCAATCGTGAACGACGAAAACACGGTCCACCTTTACGTGGCCACTCGTACGATCGACGGTGACGTCCGCGACCACGCCGACATATGTGCGCACGAGCTCGTATTTCGTGTAGGAGATGCCCCTGCCTCGCGCGAGCGAGCCGGTGTCGTCTCGCGTCGCGCGCGGCTCCCACTTCGCGAGTTCGCGCAGACGTTCAAGAACTTCAAGTCCGCGTGGATCCTTGGTGTGTCGGACGCGAATTTCAAGAGGGTCGACATTCGTGAGTGCGGCAATTTCGTCCAGAAAACTTTCGCTGGCAAAACTAAGTTGCATGCGGCCCGGTGCACGAATCCAGGCCGATTTGAGCGGCGTCGTTGCGAGCCAATGCGCGGTGGTCTTGACATTGGGCAGGGCATAGGGGATACCCCCGCCCAGCCGAGGTGTGGCGGAGAGGTCGGTTACATCCCGCGGCAGTTTCGCGAGATCGGCGGCGAGCAAAGTTATGCCCGACCGATTCATTGGCTGTTCGGGCACGAAGACGTCAGACTCCCACGCGGCAACCGCTCCAGCGGTACTGACCTTGGCTTTGTAATCGAGAAGCATCGGCGGATTCTTCGGATCCCAGCCGTGCTCGTCTTGACGCATCCATTGCACGCGCACCGGCCGGCCGATCTCCTTAGCGATCAACGCCGCTTCAGACGCACAGTCCTCGTGCCCGTTGCGACCGTAGCAGCCAGCACCTTCGATGTAGATGCAGCGAACGCTATCGTGCGGCAACTGCAACATCGTCGCCAGTTGGAGGCGCAGCAGATGAGTTGCCTGCGAAGCGGTCCAGACGACGAGTTTCCCGCCTTTGAAATCGGCGACCGCGCACGACGGACCGATTGAGCCGTGGGTGTCGATCGCGAAGTCGTATGTAGCTTGCAACGTCCGACCTTCGGTCTGCATCGCCTCAGTGGAGTCCCCGATGTTCTGCAGCACTTCACTGCGGAGAATTTTGGTCGAGCGCACGTAGGCGAATAGCTCTGCCTCCTCGGGCAGTCCAGCCCAAGCCGACCAGGTCGCAGCGATCGTTGTCGCAGCTTTAATAGCGGCCCACTCGTCGGTAGCAACCACGGCCAGAAAGTTGACCACACGCACCGCGCGCACGTAACCCGGAATCTTCCGGCAATCAGCGTCGCTAAAGTTCTCAAGTTGAGCCTGCATCGCAGGCGGGTGCACGGCGCGGGCGTGCAACATTCCGGGTAATTTGAAATCCTGCACGAACGAGAATGAGCCCATTATCTTCGCGGGAATGTCGAGGCGGGGCACCGACTTCCCAACGATCGTGTAGCTTTTCGGATCCTTGAGCGGTGCCTTAGGGTCCACCCTCAATTGTATCGTGCGACCGGCGGTTAGCTGCGCGTAACTGACGCCCGTACCACCCGACCTCGGTATGACAATCCCGGCGTGAACGGTGAGATCCTCTTTGGTCGTATGCAGCCGTTTAGCCGCTTCATCGAGCAGCGCCTCGCGCGCGGTCGCCGCAGCGACCCGGATCTGCATGCCGCCAACTTGGATCGTCATGCTGGCGAACGTCGGGCCTTGGTCGGGTGTGACCAGAGTATCGCCCTGAACAAGCTTCACCTGATTGATTGGGACGCTTAGCTCCTCGGCAGCGATCTGCGTGATGGCCGTGGAGACCCCCGTGCCGAGCCCCACTTTCCCCGAGTAGACTGTTACTCCACCAGTGTCGTCGATCGCCAAGAAAGAGTCGACTTCATCGAGCGCGAGGGTTCTCGTGGGGACAGTGCTCTGCTTGGCACCGGCTAGAGTGGGCAGAAAAGGGAACGAGACGATCAGCGCACCGCCTGCAGCTAGAAAGGTTCGACGAGAGGCTCGCATATCGCGTGATGTTCTACTCATTCAAGCAGCTTTTCGGACGCACGCATAACCGCGCGCAGGATCCGCACGTGCGTGCCGCATTTGCACAGGTTGGCCGCCAGCGCCGAACGGACTTCACTTTCAGTCGGACGCTTGGTCGTGGCGAGGAGCCCGGCTGCCTGCATGATCATGCCGTTAATGCAATATCCGCATTGAGCCGCTTGTTCTTCGATGAACGCCTGCTGCAATGGATAGGGGATGCCGGGCGTCCCGAGGCCTTCGAGGGTGACCACCTTGCTCCCAGCGGCTGCCGAGACGGGCAGGACACAACTCCGAACAGGAGCGCCGTTGAAGTGAACGGTGCACGCTCCGCATTGTCCGAGTCCGCAACCAAAATGCGGACCGCGCAGGTCGAGCTCGTTTCGCAGCGCGTAGAGCAGCGGCATATCCGGGTCCTCGAAATGGAGCGTGCGCATCTCTCCGTTGACGGTCAAGGTGATCGATTTTGGCATGGCTACTTTCAGTTCAACGCCAAGCGCTGTGCCACGAGCGATTCGTTGTGCTCGGGATTTGCCTGATATGCAACCGCCTCGTCGACGACCGAAGGAATCGGCGGGTAAGGACCTTTCGACAGATGGGCGCGCGCTGGCCCGCACATGGCGCCCGATGCGGTTAAGGCGGCCGCAAGAAAGCTCAATCGGCGCAAACGCATGTCAATCTCCCCGTGCTGAGAGCAGACGTTAGCCATCCGGCGCCACTGTCCTCGAACGAATCAGCATCCGTCAATAGCGTCGACAAGTCCTCGCTCACGGACTCACTGAGTACATCGATCGCGGATCTCGAGCATGCTTCACTACCCAAATTGAGCATCGCTCGGCCCCACGCGGAAAGCCTTATGCCACAGGGATTTGCGGGACACTAGCGCGTGTGGATGCATGGCGATGTACGAATGCACGCAGACGAAGCATACGGGCGCTGCTGCGTAGGGAGAAGTTTACGCCTCTACGTACGGTCTTGGGCGTTGTCCATCTCGTTACTGAGGAGCAAGTTAACGATCGGGTCGTCGTAAACGGTTTCCGGTGCGTTTGGACCTTGCTTCCTTTCGACTCGGATGCTCATGTCTCAGGGTTTCCTTTTTCGCGCTTGGCAAGTTCTTCAGCTAAAATTGGCACGCCCAAGTTGCAAGCCTGAATACCCTGGACGACGCAGAGTTTGAGAACCTCGACGATTTCTTCCATCGTAGCGCCAGCTTCGAATGCCCGTTTCATGTGGCGATGCGTGCCGGGCGCGTACATGTGCGTGTAAGAAGCATCGCAGGCGATGCTGAGCAGTTCGAGCTCTTTTGGCGGCAGCGGACAGGTCTTATAGACTCCGGCAACGGCGGCCATGAATTCGTCAAACCACGCTGGGTCCAATGCGACCAGAGGGTCCCAAACGGCATTCCACTGACCGATCGCCTTCATCGCATCACAAGCCGGCGTGGCGATCGCGTTCGAACGTGGCACCGGTCTTCACTCCCGCCGCCTTGGCTTCTTCCGCCAATATCGGAGCGCCCGCGGCTAACGCATGGATAGCCATCAGCGCGCCGGCCTTCATCACGAATAGGATCTCATCGCGAGTGGCCCCAGCCTCGAGCGCTCCTCGAGTGTGGCGGCGCGTCCCGTCGGAATTGAGATTCGTGCATGCGACGTTCAGCCCCAGACTGATTAACTCGACGAGCTTGCGAGAGAGGACTCCGCTCGTCCAAGGATTGTCGGACATCTTTACGCATGCATCAACCCAGTCCGGGTCCCACTCACGTACTTGAGCCAGAGGAGCCGCGTCCCAGGGACCCTTCGCCGCCGTGGCCGGAGTAGCTGCTTCTTTCATGGGTTGCCTCACATTTGCAAGTGTGCTCGAAGATTAGACCTTATGCCAAATAGCGTCCACTGGAACCGACCAAGAACGTTACGGGCGCACAATCATTGCGATGAGCGCAAGTACACCCAACAGCGCGACTAACCCGGCAAGAATTACGGCTGAAGAGCGCCGCTTGCTGGCGTAACGAATTCCCAAGTCACGAATGTTTCCTCGGTGTTCGATAACGGCCAGGACCAGTGACCCCACGCCGATACAAACCATTACAAATCCAAGTTGCGGCGCGCCAAAGTTGACGGTAATTTTCTCAGCGGTAGGGCGCAGAATATTGGAGAATTTCGACACGCCGAATCCAAAAGTAATCAACGCCGTTGCGGTTCTGACCCAAGCAAGCATCGTGCGCTCGACCGCAAGGCGCGTTCGCGTAGCCGCGAGCGTCGTCGCGTCGTCCGGCTTGGGCGCGCCCGCCCGGCTAGCGTCGCTCACCACGGCAACGGCACTATGCTACGTAGTGTCCATCAGAGCCCGCAAAGACCGTTTCGCGGAGCTTCCCGTCCGATTTGTGTACCAAAAAGCCCTGATGGCCGGCTTCGCGGTTCGGAGGCAGTCCGAGGTTGGCCAGCGTCTCCTCGGTGCTCTTGTACGTCACGCCGATCTTCAGCATTTGACGCGCTTGCTCGGCAGTAGCAATGTCGCGGCCGATCTCGCGGGCCATCCGGACGTGCTTCTCGATCATCTGAACTGTTTTCATCCGAACGCCCTTCTTGACGTCCCAGAGGTTGTCTTCGATGCCGGCACGCGTGTGCTGCCCGAGCGCGATCATCATCATCGAAATCGGGTGGGTCAAGCGAAACGTCGTTTGATACGTAAAGAACGACCCGTGCGGCGTCCGGCGCACCAACTCCATCAGGTCGAACGGATTTGCCCCACAGATCCCGCCGCCGCCGGTGCTGAAGAACCCGTTCATCGGCCCCATGTACTCGCCTCGCCGAACCATGCGCTCGACGATTTCCAACCCATGGATGTGCGGAAGGGCGAAGTATGGCTGTATCCCGTGCTCGACACAAAGCCTGGTCTCTTCGACGTAGAAGTCGGGCGTCGAATCTGCCACCATGTTGGATATTCCATGCATCGCGTCTTCGTTGCACAGGTGCGTTCCCTCGAACGCATTCATCGGGTGAAGCGCGGTCAAGTCGTAAAGCGAGGTACCGCACGCGACGGTGATTTGGTCCGGCTTGGGGTCGATCGTCGTCAGCTTGTGCCGTTGCTCGTAGCTGCCGAAGGCTCCCACTTCACCCGGCGCCGGGGCAAATGAGATCGATCCACCGATCTGCAAGATCATCTTGGGCACGGCCTGACGCAAACGCGCGATCTGCTCGCTGTATTCGTCGAAGTTCTTAGAGATGTGCCCCGTCTTCGGGTCACGCACGTGAATGTGCAGCAGCGTCGCCCCGGCGTTGTAGCAGTCCACAGCGGCTTGAACTTGCTCGTCCCAGGTGAGGGGTATGTATCCCGGGGGTCCATCCTGGGGCATCCACATCGGGCCATACGGAGCTGCAGTGATCATCAGCGGAGCCATGTTCTCAGGTAAGAGAGAATCGTCAGTAAAGTACGCCACGGTTTTCCTTTCTGTGCCAACAGCGGGAAGGCGAGCTACTCCGGATCGTGCCTATGTCCCTTGCCGACGATTTTCGTCGTCATCTTAAGCTTGTTAAGCTCACTGAGTAGGCGGTTCGCCCCGTGGAGATTCTGCGCCGCGCGTTCGCTATTTGTACTCCACGCGCACTCGATCGATCGTACCGTTAAACGTAAACGGTGCTTGATCGTAGTAGTCAACGGAGACCGGTGAGCCAAGGTCTGTACCGATGTTGAGACATCCGTTGGCCGTAAACGCGAGCGGAGCGGAAACCGGCACCTGGCCTCGCGCCACCTCCGTGCCATCGACGCTGAGCGTTACTTCGAGCGCCCCTGCGGGCCTCGGCGTTCCCGCATAGGCCGTCCTCACCTCGATTGCCGCCTTCCCGACAGGTAGCTTCTTTTGAGCCTTAATGTGGGTTCGCTGAATCTCGAAAAGGTTATATTCGTAGCACAACGCGCCGTCCAGAATGTAGCAGCTCAGGCCGCCCGAGAACGCCCCAAGCGAATACAGAACGCCGTTCGCACTCTCTGGAATGTCCGCCTCAACAGTGACGACGCTTGGCCTGTTTCCGAGCGCTGGTGCCGTAAACTCGGGCATCCGCGTGATGCGCCCGGGAAAGCTCCACTTCGTATACGGGACCGCGACACGATTCTCCGGATGCAGCATCACCCAGAGACCGCCGCCCACCGGGTATCCGTTATTCCTTGCGAATTCGATCGCAAAGAGCTCCTTCAACTCGGCAAGCTTTTCCGGCATCTTTTCGGCGAGATCGTTTGCCTGCGACCAATCTTTCTCAAGATCGTAAAGTTCCCAGCGGTCATGGTCGGGTGTCCACGTTGCCAAACTCGCTGACATACCCGCCTGCCACGGTATCCGGGGACCAAAGGCAGAGGCGAACCAGCCCTCGTGGTAGATCCCGCGACTCCCCATGATTTCGAAATACTGGGTCAGCAGGCGCCCTGGTGCATCGCCATCACCAAACGAGTACGCCAGGCTTACCCCATCGATGCGATCTTGAGGGATGCCGTTGACGACGCGCGGCGGTGTGATACCCAGTAGCTCGTAGATGGTGGGAACGATGTCGTTGACGTGGTGAAACTGCGTGCGCGGTGCACGGTCGGGCTTGATCCGGGCCGGCCACTGGACCGCCATCGGATTCCGCGTGCCGCCGAAATGAGACGCAACAAGCTTTGTCGCCTGATAGGGCGTGCTTCCGGCCCAGGCCCAACCGGAGTGGTACATGTTGTCCGTCTTCGGCGAACCTAGCGCGTCGAGCCCGCCGAGCTTATCCAGTGCTTCGATGTGCTGCTGGATCGTCGTCGGAATGCTATTTTGCGCGAGCAACTCGCTGATCGTCCCGTTCTGGCCTTCGGCCGACGATCCGTTGTCACCCCAGATATAGAATATCAGCGTGTTCTCGAGATAGCCAAGTGCGTCGATTTCGTCGACGATGCGGCCGACCTGAGTATCGACGTGTTCAGCGAATCCCGCAAACACTTCCATCAAGCGGCGTTGGAACGGCCGTTCGCTCTCTGGAATGCTTTCCCAAGCGACCATGGTCGGATGTCGTGGGGTGAGTTGTGCCTGCGCAGGGATCCAGCCCTTGGCCTTGGCCTTCTCGAAGACGCGCTCGCGATACGCGTCCCATCCAGCATCGAACTTGCCTTTATACTTATCCGCCCACTCCTTCGCGACATGATGGGGGCCGTGGAGCGCTCCCGACGCCCAATACATGAAGAACGGCTTATCTGGCTGGAACGCTTGGTGCTTTCGTAACCAGTCGATGGCGTCGTCCGCCAGGTCCTCACTAAGGTGGTAGCCTTGTTCGGGCGTCTTGGGCGGTTCGACGAGGGTCGTGTTGCGAACGAGGCTTGGCTCCCACTGAGACGCCTCGCCGGCGAGGAAGCCGTAGAAATACTCAAAGCCATAGCCGGTGGGCCAGTATTCGAAGGGCCCTGCGGCCGTCGTCTGGACCGCCGGCGTATTGTGCCACTTACCGAAGGCGGCGGTACTGTAGCCGTAGCATTTCAATACTTCGGCGATCATCGCGCTGCTTTTTGGCTGGATGCCGGCGTAGCCGTCCCAGTCGTTCCCGAACTCGGCGATTTGCCCGGCGCTCACGTGGTGATGGTTTCTGCCCGTCAAGAGCGAGGCGCGCGTCGGCGAGCACATCGCAGTCGTGTGAAAACGGTTGTAGCCGATCCCGGCTTCGAGGACGCGCTGGAAGGTCGGCGTATCCACTTCGCCACCCAACGGGCGAGGGAGACCGGGACCGCAATCGTCGATAAGGACGATCAGGATATTGGGCGCGTCCTCGGGCAGACGACGCGGTTCGACGCGTTGGTGGTAGACCGAATCTTGCATCGTGCGGCCGGCTATGCTTGCCGACGGCGTGGGTGGAAACGGCAAAACTTCCTGGACCGGAAGGTTGGGTCGTACGGGCTCCGCTGCGCTCGGGCTTGATTTCTTGTCCAAACCACGCTCCTTGTCGCGGCGAGCACCGGCACGTCCGCGGCCGTCTATTTTGGACTCACAGCGGTTCGGGTCCCCTCGTTTTCCCGCCGATGTTTGTGTTTCGCGCGATGCTCGGCCGTTTGTTCGTCGGCGTTCCAGACGATTCAGAAAAAGTTAGGACAACTACCTTAATCCGATCAACGACGATGTTCCGAAGCCGACCGTCGAAATGCGTCGCGCTGAATGCACGCGTCGATGCCCGCCGCCGCAAACCTTCAAAACAGACCGCTCAACACCGAGCAGCGCAACGTTCTTGGATGGGTGCGCGACAACGGGAATCTCAGGGGTCTTCGCAATTCCAGCCGGGGGCTCAACCGCGTCCAAGATTTCAACTCTATCGCCCACCCTCGTGCTCTATGATGGCGAGATGGCGAAAGGATCATTCGCTCACAGTCGTCACGGCGCAAGCGGAGCATTTGCCATCCGGCGTTATGGTTTCGTGCGCTCGACCATATCGAGGTAGCCTGCGGAACCTGGTGATAGTCGTTCGGCTCTTGCGGTGGCGCTTTGACGGTGTTCTTCGCCCTAAAACGGGGACTAGCGCCAGCGGTCGCCGCGGGCGGTCACGTAATTGTTCCATACGAAACCCCAAGGGAGTAAGAGCGGGACGACCACGACGCCGAGGAAGATCTGGAAAAAGTTATCGGCGAGGTCGGGATCGACGGTGTGCGCGAGATACGGCGGCAGGTACGCTGCAAGCACCCAGATGAGCTTCCACATAAACTCGAAGATTAGCAGCGGCATCATGCGCACCGGGTAGCGAATGCCCAGCAGCGCGAGCAGCGTCAGCGCTCCGAAGAAGCTCATCCCGACGCCGTGCCAAAAATCCCAGGGACGCGCATGGTGCAGGATCGCTGGCCAGGTCCGCAACCCTTGCGCGACGCCTATCAGGGCGTAGCTTACTCGCAGCAGATACAGCCGGTACAGCGGCAGCTCAGACTTTGCAACAGTCATACGTTGGGAACGAGAGCCGGGTCTTTCAGCGTTCGCAGAAATTCCTGCGCCTGAGGCGACACGGTTTCCGGCACGTGAACGTACGGACGTTGCGAAGCGGATGTGCTCATTGCTCTGCCTCCGTATCCTCCCACAGTCGAATCAGCTCGCGCGCCTCCTTCGAGGCCAGCATACGTGTCAAGCGCGCTACTCTTCGTCCGACTTCTTTCAACCGCTGCTCGGTAGCGGCGTCACTTAGGTTTCCGTCTACCGTGAATGCCGCAGATGCATTGTAGACCCACGCTTCCCACGGAACTACCCAAGCGTGTAACGTCCGTCCAATGGCGCGTAACGTGTTCAGCGTCGACGTTGCTCCCGTTCGTCCACCCGAGACGCCGACCAGCCCAACAACCTTCCCCTCGAACTCGCGGCTACTCATCAGGTCGAGGGCGTTCTTTAGGACGCCGCTGAGCGTTCCGTGATAGTTCGGGGTTGCCAAAACGATGCCGCTCGCTTCCGCGACGCGTTGTCGCAGTCGTTGAATGCCTAACGTATTTTGAACCGGATCTTCCTCTTCGCCGGTGCAGAGCGGTAGATCGTAATCGCGCAAATCCAGGAGTTCCGTGGTTGCGCCTTTTTCCTGCGCACCTGCGAGAGCAATCGTTAACGCAGCCCTTGTCCAGCTACCCGGTCTGAGGCTGCCACAAAGTCCGACGACCCGTACATCTTCGTGGTGCGTCATCGTTGAAGTTATGCCAGTAGGTGCCCGTCGGAACCAGCGACGACCGTCTCCCTGAGCTTTCCATCGGACTTATGCACGAGGAACCCTTGCTGTCCCGCTTCGCGGTTCGGCGGTAGGCCTAGATTCGCGAGCGTTTCCTCGGTCGTCTTATACGTCACGCCGATCTTCAGCATCTGATGCGCTTGTTCGGGCGTGGCGATATCACGCCCAATTTCTTTCGCCATGCGAACGTGTTTCTCGATCATCTGAACGGTATTCATCCGCACGCCTTTTCTCGTGTCGTATAAGTTGTCTTCAATGCCTGCGCGGGTGTGCTGTCCGAGGGCGATCATCATCATCGAAATCGGGTGCGTCAAACGAAAGGTCGTTTGATACGTGAACACCGAACCGTGCGGCGTACGCCGTACGAGCTCCATCAGATCGAACGGGTTTGCGCCGAGGAATCCGCCGCCGCCCGTGCTGAAGAATCCGTTCATCGGCCCCGCGTACTGGCCCCGGCGGATCAGGCGCTCGACGAGCTCGAGACTATGAACGTGACCAAGCGCGAAATATGGCTGGATCCCGTGTTCGACGCACAGCTTGGTCTCTTCGATATAGAAATCCGGCGTTCCGTCCGCCACCATGTTGGAGATCCCGTGCATGGCGTCCTCGTTGCCCAGATGCGTCCCTCCGAAGGAATCGTCTATCGGGTGCAGCGCGGTCAAATCGTAAAGCCCTGAGCCGCACAGGACCGTGATCTGATCGGGCTTGGGATCGATCGTCGTCAACTTGTGCCGCTGCTCGTAGCTCCCGAATTTGCCGGTCTCACCGGGCTCCGGCGCAAATGAGATCGATCCGCCGACCTGCAGGATCATCTTTGGGACGGCCTCGCGGAGACGACCGATCTGCTCGCCGTATTCCCTGAAATTCTTCGAGATTTTCCCGGTCTTGGGATCACGCACGTGTATGTGTAAGAGCGTCGCGCCTGCGTTGTAGCAATCGACGGCGGCTTGCACCTGTTCGTCCCAAGTTAGGGGGATGTAACCCGGAGGACCGTCCGAAGGCAACCACATCGGCCCGTAAGGTGCCGCAGTGATCATCAGCGGAGCCATGTTCTCCGGAAGAAGCGAATCATCAGTAAAGTAGGCCATCGGAGCCTCCTGAGACGGCGTGCGAGGAGTTGAGGTAGGCGCGGAATGAGGTGGTGCTCTGACGCGAGCGGCCCTATCCTTCGGGTCGCCAGCGCGCCTCTGCAAGCAACCATTTTGGGATGGTACTCCTATCGTCCGTGCTTGCAGGAACGCTCAGCAGTCAAACCGCCGTGCGGTCCCCGAGTAACTCCGCCGGCTCACAGATCGTGCGCATTCGTACCCGAAGACAACGGAACAAGATACGCAAATAGCCTCTCTGCGGCCAGCGAGTACGTTGCCGCGACGCATTTATTGGAGAAGGCGGCTCTGCCGAATGCGGCGCTAGCCTCCTACTTCAGCGCGTACGAAATGGTCGTTGACCCTTCGTCTGATGCTAAGAAGTTTGGTTACGATAAGTCCGAGCCGGAACAACTGAGCGAGCAAACAGTAAGGAATATACAGAGACTTGCATACGCGACAAGGGCGTTGTAGCGTCTATATCGTGTCGCGGGGAACACGCCGCGTCCTAACGAACCCGCCGCGCCGGAAGCGCAGCCGATGTCACTCTCCGGGAGCCGCGTTGTGCGGCCCGTTTCCTTATTCTCTAATAGGACGAAGGGGGTGTCTGCACCGCCGTTGGCGCAGCAGTCGCGCCCGTTGGAAGCGCGGCGATCAGCGCGATTGCGTCCACATTCATGCGGTGGGCGTTGGTGCGAGTGATTGCAGGCGCGTCGTCGGGGGCAAAGTTGCTTCCGTTGTAGTCGACGAGACGCTTGGATGTGTCACGGGAGAGGTACGCGTCCGACACTGCAGCCGGCATCGGCTCCCGGCGCGCTGCAAGCAGTGCCGCGGCCGCAGACCCGAAAAGGACGCTGTTCGCGAGCGCGTCTGCACGCTGCCCTGCCGGCGCGTTGAGGCAGGCGGCGTACTCCTTCAGCACCTTATGCATCATGCTGGGATCCGCCGTGGGCTTGACGCGAAGCTCGGCAGCGACTTGCTGTGCCGCGGCGCAGTCCGGCGGGAACGGTACGACATATACCCAACGCAAGAGTTCGGCATCCGGGACGCGTTGCGAGGCGGAAAGCGTCGTCTGCGGAACAGCCGGCGCGGGCGCGCCCAGGCCGAGCGCAAGCGTCGCCAACACGCTAATCGCGAGCGCGAGAAAACAGCGTCTCACTGGATCGCGTACCGGTCGAAGGGGTTGGCACGATCTCGGGCTTATATTAGTTCGGATAGTCGTCCTGCACGATGCCGCTGATTCGCGCGTCAGCTGATCCGCCCCCTACCTGATAGATCGCGATCTTCAGCTTAAGGAGCGCAAATGCGACCCGTAGTGCGGTTAACGGAATTCGTGTTGATAGCGCCGCGCCTCTCCGCCGAAAGGGGCCTCGTTTTGAAGCGCCCTATCCGCTTATCCGCGCGAGTTTTGCAAACCGGGGCGATGCGGCGCGATCCCGTGTGCGGCGGGCTTTGCGGCGCGTTGCCGGGATAGAGCCGAGGGCGGGATGGCCCGTCAGTTTGGCCCCAAAACCGGCCACCCCGTCGAGCGTTGCGCGCGTCTGAAGCCTCTAGATTAAGAGGAGCCATTCTGAGCACTGTGAACTGAACGAATCCTTTACGACATCGATGGGAGCGATAGTATGCATTCGAAAACAAGCATCAAACGCGGTCGATTCCTTGAAACGAGCGCGGCAGCGATCGGTGTCGCCGCGGCGAGCTACTCTCTTGCATCGGCGCAAACGGAAGCGGCTGCGACGATGAGCGGCGCGGGCAAGCCGAGCATAGTTTTTTTGTCATGGTCTTTGGGCCGACGGCTCGTGCTTTACCAAAGTGATGGGGCCGTTGCAAGCGAAAGGCTACGATTGCATTGCTGCCCAGTACCCACTTAACACGCCCGAAAACGACATCACTTTTGCCAAGTGGGCGATGGCCCTGGTGAAGGGCCCTATCGTGCTTGTTGGACATTCATATGGCGGCTCGGTGATCACGGCCGGACAAGTCCGCTGCATCCAGATCTTCGCCGTCGAGCGCTAAAGAAGGGTACACGACTATGACGAACCAGTCAGACGGTCAAACGAGCGACGGAACGACTGCCTCCATGGACCGTACCGTGCTACCCATTGCTGAACCGCAGTATCCGCCGATCACGGAACTTGATGCGAAAAACGCTACAGCTCCACCGCGGTTCGAAGTAAAGGCGCCGAAGGGCGCGCCTAACGTTGTAGTCATCCTTCTCGACAACATGGGCTTCGGCGACATATCGACCTTCGGCGGGCCGATCCAGATGCCAACGCTGGATCGTCTGGCCAAGACCGGGCTGCGCTACAACAATCTCAAGGTTCCACCGTTGTGTTCCCCCAGCCGAGTCGCGCTGCTCACCGGCCGCAATAGCCATAGCGCAAACTTCGGCGTGATCTCGGAAATTGCTACCGGGTTTCCAGGGTATACCGCGAGCCGTCCCGACAGCATCGCGACGTTGCCCCAGATGTTGCGGCTCAATGGCTACAACACCGCCATGTTCGGTAAGTGTCACGAGCTAGCACCGTGGGAAGGCAGCGCTGTCGGGCCTTTCGACCGGTGGCCCGTGCATAGCGGCTTTGAGCGGTTCTACGGCTTCATGTCCGGCGAAGCCGACCTTTTTCATCCGGTCATTTACGACAACATGACCCGGCTGGATATGCAGTTCGATGCCGATTACTACGCGAGTACCGACATCACCGACAAGGCGATCCTCTGGCTGCGTTCGCAGCGTTCGCTGGCCCTGGGGAAGCCATTCTTCGTCTACTACGCGGCCATTGGTACGCACGGTCCGTTTCAGGTGCCCGATGCGTGGCGCGACCGGTACAAGGGCAAGTTCGATCAGGGCTGGGACCAGGTGCGCAAAGAAACGTTGGCCAGGCAGATCGAGCTTGGCGTCGTGCCGCCGGGCACCGACCTCGCGCCGAAGCCGCCGGGAATCCAGGAATGGGACGACTTGTCGGCCGACGAGAAAAAAGTCTTTGCTCGGTATATGGAGATCTACGCGGCCTTTGCCGAGGTGACCGACTACGAAATCGGGCGGTTCCTCGACGAGATCGAGACGTTGGGCGAAATGGACAACACGCTGATCTTCTACATAACCGGCGACAACGGCTCGGTTTTCCAAGGCGGCCTCAACGGCGCCTTCAATGAGTTGTCCGTGTTCAACGGGCTGCCCGAGCCCCTGGACGTTGCGCTGCAGAACTTCGACGAGATCGGCGGCCCTAAGTCGCATATTTTGTACAACAATGGCTGGGCTTTTGCCGGCGCGACGCCGTTTGGGTGGGGGCACCAGGTGGCCTCGTACGGCGGCGTCTGCCAGCCGATGGTGGTTCACTGGCCGAAGGGTATCGCGGAGAAGAGTGGCCTGCGCCCGCAGTGGATGCACATGATCGATATTGCGCCGACGGTATTGGAGGCAGTTGGCGTGCCCGAGCCGGGCGTCGTGTACGGCGTCCGACAGAAACCGTTCGAAGGCGTGAGCGCGCTATACACATTGGATGAACCCGAGGCGAAGTCGCGCCACACCCGCAATACTTCGAGATGGCCGGCAACCGGGGCATCTATCAGGACGGTTGGTTCGCCACGACGGTGCACCGCCCACCGTGGGAGCCCAAGGCGCGGGCTACACTTGAGAACGACAAGTGGGAGCTGTACAACGTCGAGGAAGATTTCAGTTGCGCGCACGACCTTGCCGCGCAGTATCCCGACAAACTTGCGAAGCTCAAGGGAGTCTTCCTAGAAGAGGCGGTCAAGTACAACGTGCTTCCGCTTGACGACCGCGCTTGGGAGCGCTTCAACGCTGCTCTAGCGGGCCGTCCGGATCTGATGGAAGGTCGCACCGAGATCACCGTCTATGAGGGGATGAAGGGTATTCCCGAAAACGGCTTCATCAACGTGAAGAACCGCTCTTTTGTGGTTACGGCCGACATTGAGGTCCCCGAGAGTGGCGCAGAGGGTGTGATCATCGCCCAAGGCGGGGAGATGGGTGGCTGGAGCCTCTACGTCAAGGGCGCCGCACCCCGGTTTGCCTGGAACTTTCTGGGCCGCGAGATTTACAAGATCGTCGGCCCCACTCGTCTGCCGGCGGGGAGAGTGACGTTACGCTTCGAGTTTGCTTATGACGGCGGTATGGCCGCGGGTGGTAACGGCGTGATCTTCGTCAACGATCGAGAGGTCGCCTCAGGGCGGGTCGAGCACACACAGCCGTTCGCATTTGGTGCCGAAACGACGGACGTAGGTGAGAACCTCTACACGTGCGTCAGCGACGACTACAAAGTGGGCGATAACAAGTTCACTGGTAAGATTCATAAGGTGACCGTCGCGGTCGGAAAGTCCAATCTCAGCGAGGAGGCGCAGAAAGCTCTCGCAGAGTTGCGCATGAAGAAAGCGATGTCCGGCTAATTGAGTTGGCTTTACACGCCGCCACGCCGAGGGGGGACGTTTTGGAAATGATCGCTCGCAACAGTTCGTTGACACCAGCCGCCGCGGCGTTCGCATTCCCTCGCATCGCTGCCGCATCCCGATCGCATAAGTTGGTGCAGCGCAAAGCCTTATGCTACGGGCGATTGCGGCGCATTCGCGCCGTCGTTGAATCCCGGATGAATTTCGGCTGACCACGCGCGATTTTGCCCTGCGCTGAAAACCCTGATGGGGCATGGCTTTGCGGCGCACGCGCTTTCCGGACGTCGAGCCCGCTGGCGGCTCAGTGGCGAAAATCGCGTGTGGCGCAAAACCCCGTGGCATCAGGGTTTGCGCCGCAGGGCACAATCGCTCGTGGTCAGCTGAACTTCATCCGCGATTCATCGCTCCGTGTTGTGCGCCGGAATTGCCCGTGGCGTAAGGGTTTCCGGCGCGCAGGGCTATGCGATTGGTATGCGGCGGGGATGCGACCGGGCACGGTAGTTGCACCAAAAACGCTCCGCGTTCTTCGGGCCGAAAAAAAGCGATCAAGCCTTATGGAAGGACATGAATTGTAACCGTTTGTGACATCGGCGCCGCGATGGGCGGGGCATTGGTGCCTATCCGAGCTATATCTGCTTCAAGCTGAATCGGCCTAGTGATAGTTATCGTGTACGTTCCTGGTGGAAACTTAAAGCGTTCTCGTAAGTCAAAGGACTCTCTCCAGGCGAAGCGCGGACCTAAGGAAATTCCGATAGGCCCTGAGGATTCAAAACCCGGGGCAGGTTTATCGTCTCGCGGCTGTAGCTGTCGACCCGCTCCGTCAAGTACGACCCAATCAAAATCTACGAAGATCGCGCCGCGAGCGATTTCCACCGGGTTTGAGTTGAGATTTCGAAGGCCAAGGACGGCGACAATTGGCTCGGTCGGATCAAAGGTCAGCTTTGAGAACGTGAGGCTCACTGCAAAGCCATGCGAGCTCGCGCCCCAAGAGAAATCATTGGAATTCGCTTGGACGAAGGATTCTCCGAACGCCCGCGTGGTCATCAAGCACGCAAAGGCGATCACCAAGAGAGGAACAAATCTGATCGACAATAGTGACATTGCAGCGTCTCACTCTAACAGTTTGCCGTCGTAGAGCACAACACAGTACCATGCGTTCTCGTTAAGGTCCATGTCGGAAATACGCTACCCGAACCGAACCGCCCGTGCCCGCTAATAAACATCTCTTGCCAAGGAGCAGTGCACCCCGGTCGAGTTCCTATCTGAGCTGGACCCAAGGCAATATGCAGCTTTGGGAGCTCGATGCGGGCCGCGTCGATACTGCGCCAGCCAGCGTTCCGGAAACCCTTACCCCACCAGCCTTTCCACGACGCGCTCGATTTTGCAAAACCGTTCTGCACAGAACCGTGCGCCGAGCGCATTGAAGGGCCGCGAGGGCTTATGCGCCGGAAACCCTGATGTCACAGGGCTTTGCGCCGCGCCGGCGAGTTGGCCGGGATCTGGGGCCTAGGGCGAGGGGGTGGCCGGTTTTGGGGCCTTACCCCTATGCCCGCTACGCGACGACTCCGTGGCAGCGCTTGAACTTCTTGCCTGAGCCGCAGGGGCACAGATCGTTGCGGCCGACCTTTTCGCCTGCGCGCGTGGGTTTGCGTGGTGACGATTCGTCGCGGTTGGTGTGAATCTCGCGGGGGCGGTCGCCGCCCGGTGCCGGGCCGAGCAGTTGCGCGGCGAAGTTCGGATCGAGGCGCGCGGGCTGAGCTTCGGGTTGCTGCAACGGTGCGAGCGCACCAGTCGGGATCGGCTCGAAGCTAGGCATCCCATTCGCGGCGCCCGGAGCTTCGGTGGCGAGGGCGTTCGGGTCTTGCGCTTCCACGACGACGTGAAAGACGGCCTTCAGTGCTTCGTCGGCGATGTTGCCCTTGAGATCCTCGAAGATCTCGTAGGCTTCTTTTTCGTATTCGACGCGCGGGTCTTTTTGACCGTAGCCGCGCAGGCCGATGCCCGTTTTGAGCGCGTCCATCACGTACAAGTGATCGACCCAGAGCCGGTCGATGATCGGCAACATGATGTACTTCGTTTCCACGACCCGCATCAGTTCGGGTGTTAGCTCCGCCTCTTTGGCTTCGTACGCTTCAACGCCGAGTTCGGTGAGCCGAACGCGCATCGCCTCGCGATCGAGTTTCTCGAGCTCTTCGAGCGGCATCTTGTCGGCAACCGGAAAGATCAACTCGAGTTCGTTGAGGATCTCTTGCAGGTCCCACTCCGACGGGTGAACGTTTTCGGGAGCGTTCTGATCGACGGCCTGATCGACTTTCTCCGCGAGCGTCTGGAGCATGAAATCGCGGACGCTCTCGCCGGCTAGAATTTTGCGGCGCTCGGCGTAGATCACCTCGCGCTGCTTGTTCATGACGTCGTCGTACTCGAGAACTTGCTTACGGATCTCGTAGTTGTGGTTCTCGACCTTCGACTGGGCGCGCTCGATCGAGCGCGTGATCAGGTTCGCCTCGATCGGCGTCTCGTCGGTGAAGCCGACGGCGTTCATGATGCTCTGGATCCGCTCGGCACCGAACAGGCGCATCAGCTCATCCTCGAGCGACACGTAGAAGCGCGTGCTTCCCGGGTCGCCTTGGCGACCCGCACGTCCACGCAGCTGGTTGTCGATCCGCCGCGATTCGTGGCGCTCAGTGCCGATAATGTGCAAGCCGCCCATCTCCGCAACGCCCTCACCGAGCTTGATGTCGACGCCGCGGCCGGCCATGTTCGTCGCGATCGTCACCGCCGCAACCTGGCCGGCATCCTTGATGATCTCGGCTTCCTTTTCGTGATACTTCGCGTTCAGGACGTTACACTCGACGCCGCGCCGCCGCAAGATCGTGGCGAGCCGCTCGCTCTTCTCGATCGAGCGGGTGCCCACGAGCACCGGGCGTCCCTTGTCGTGCTCCTCGACGATCTCGTCGACGACGGCCTCGAACTTCGCCGGTTCGCTTTTGTAGACGATGTCGGCGATATCGCGCCGCGCAACCGCCTGATTGGTTGGAATGACGATGACGTCGAGCCCGTAGATGTCGCGAAACTCGCGCTCCTCGGTCTTCGCCGTTCCGGTCATTCCCGCGAGCTTCTTGTAAAGGCGGAAATAATTCTGGAACGTGATCGTGGCCAGCGTTTGATCTTCGCTGCGGACTTTCAGGGCCTCTTTGGCCTCAATCGCCTGATGGATGCCGTCGGAGTAGCGCCGGCCGTACATCAACCGCCCGGTGAACTCATCGACGATGATGACTTCACCCTCCTTGACGATGTATTGCTGATCGCGATGGAAGAGATTCCACGCCTTGAGCGCAGCGTTCAGCTGATGGGTCAGTTCGAGGTTGCGCTGGTCGTAGAGATTCGAGACTCCGAGCATGCGCTCGACCTTGGCGACGCCCTTTTCCGCAATCGGAACGGCGTGCGCCTTCTCGTCCACGGTAAAATCTTCGCCTTTGACTAAGCGCGGCACGATCTGTGCGAATTTGGCATACAGATCGGTCGCATCGGTACCGTGGCCGCTGATGATAAGCGGCGTGCGGGCTTCGTCGATTAAGATCGAGTCGACCTCGTCGACGATCGCGAAATTCAGTTCGCGCTGCACCATGTCTTCGAGACGCCAGGCCATGTTGTCGCGCAGGTAATCGAAACCGACTTCATTGTTGGTGACGTAGGTGATGTCGCACTCGTAGGCGGCACGGCGCTGAGCCGGCTCGAGGTCGTGCTGGATCACGCCGACCGTCAGACCCAAGAATTCGTAGAGCGGACCCATCCACTCGGCGTCGCGCTTGGCCAGATAGTCGTTGACGGTGACGAGGTGCACGCCGCGGCCGAGCAAGGCGTTCGCGTAGACGGCCAGCGTCGCGACCAGCGTCTTGCCTTCGCCCGTCTTCATCTCGGCGACCTTGCCTTCGTGCAAAACCTGGCCGCCCATGATCTGCACGTCGAAGTGCCGCATGCCGATCGCGCGCTTTCCGGCTTCACGTGCGACGGCGAACGTTTCGGGCAGCATATCGTCGATCGACTCGCCCTGCGCCAAGCGCCCCTTGAACTCGTCGGTCTTCGCACGGAGTTCTTCGTCGGAAAGCGCGGCCATCGCCGGTTCGAAGGCGTTCGTCGCAACCACCGTCTTGCGCAGACGAACGACCTCGCGTTCGTTGGCGTCAAAGAGCGTTTTTAGAAAGGCCATTCGTGCTTGTAACCGCTTCCCGGTCCGAGGGGTTGCTTTCCAGTCCGTCGCCTTCGTCGGATCGCCAGGCTCGGTCCTGCGCCGTTGTCGGCGCTCAAAGCGGAGTCTTTGCGGGATGGTTCACGATCGTGTGCGGTACCCGTCGCAGCAGATCTCGCGCCGTGACGAAGGTGAAGCCGGCTTTGCGAAAGCGCGCCACGATCTCGGGCAGCATCTCGATCGTCCCCAAGCGCCCGCTGTGGAGCAGGATGATGTCGGGCGCGGTCGCGCTGCGTTCGATGTGAGTCACGAGCATCGCAGCCGGTACGCTGCGCCAATCGCCGGGGTCGTCGTTCCAAAGCACGACGCTATAGCCGGCGGCTTGCGCGGCGCGGACGGTTGCTTCGGTGAAGCGCCCGTGCGGCGGCCGCATCTCCTTGCGAATCGAGGGGTCGCGGACCATCGTTTCGAGGGCGTCCGCGCCTCCCTCAAGCTGCCACTGGACTGCGCGCGTTCCAAGCTCTTCGAAGTTTGAGGGGTGCGTCAACGTGTGGTTGGCGATCTCGTGACCCGCGGCCGCGATGCGCCGCGTCAACTGCGGAAACTCTTCGGCATCGCGCCCGATCAAGAAGAACGTCGCAGGAACGTGCAGATCGTGGAGCACGTCGAGCAAGAGTGGCGTTTCGACAGGATATGGGCCATCGTCGAAGGTCAGCGCGACCAGACGTGGACTGCCCGAGCGGTCGGCCGGCGGCCGATCGTAGAGATAGCGGTTGATGCGCGCGTCGAGGCTCGAGGCGAGCATGCGATGCGCGTCGGCGGTGCGATCGATGATGGCCGGTATCACCGGCGCACGAACGTGCAGCACGAGTCGATAGAACACATAGCCGGCGAGCGCGATGCAAACGAGCATCGCCGCCAGCCGGAACGCCTTCACTTAACGGCCGAGGCCTCGTTCTGCGGCGGCGCCGCGTAATCGCGGCCGACGATTACCGTCACGTCGCTGGCGGGCTTCGTTCCTTGCGGCACCACGTCGGCAAGCACCGTTGCCGATTTGACCGGGATCGCGCTGCGCACGCGCTCCCCTGCCAGCGGCGTCGTCGCCGAGTGGACGTGAATCTCGGTCGAGTCGTAACCGAATTTGTCGGCGTTCCCGATGCTTTGGATGACGAAGCCTTGTTTCGTCAGCTGCTGCGCCATCCGTGCGCCCATGCCGCGAATGCCGCTTCCGTTGAGAACGATGACGCGCACTTGCGCCGGCGCGATCGCCGCGACGGCAGCGGCATTCGGCGCGACCACGGGCACGACGGGCTCGAGGAAAAGCTTTTTGACCAGCGCGTTTTTGGCGGCGTCGTCGGCGATGATGACGTTGCCGCAGCACGCCAGATCCTTGTCGGCAACGTAGGGAATCTGATCGGTCTTCACTTGAGCTAGATCGATCGACTTGAACGCATTCGCGATGCTGAGCGCTTCGGAGTTACTGATATCCGTGTAAACGTTCTTCTGAATCACGGCCAGCAGATCGTTGACGTGCATCAGATCGTTGAACTTATCGCTCTTCAGCTTCGCAATCGTGATCCTGATGACTTGCTGCTGCCGCTTGATCCGGCATGGATCGCCGCATTCGTCGTGACGGAATCGCGAATAGGAAACGGCTTGCTCGCCGTTCATGTGGTACTTCTTGCCGCCGACGAAGTGAATCGAGAGATGGCCCCAGTGGTCGTCGTAGTCCATCGTCTCGTCGGGCACGACATCGATGCCGCCGATTGCGTCGATGAGAGCCTTCGTCGCATTGATCCGCAGCGTCACGAAGCGATCGAATCCTTGGATTCCAAGGAAGTCCGCGACGACTTTCTCCGAGTTATGCGCGGCCGCGCGGGGGTCTTTGGCTGCGGTGTAGGCCGCGTTGATCTTGTCCTCGTGCCCGTTCGGCATGACGACGTCCATGTCGCGCGGCACCGACAGAACGTTCAGCCGCGGCGTCGGCGACTGCGCGGTCGGGAAGACCATGGAGATTGCCATAATGCGTGTCGCTGCGCGCGTTCGTCGAAAACTCTTGATCCTTCTCGTCGTAATTGTAGTCGATGCCGAGCAGCAGAATGTTGATGCGATCTTTGTGAAAGTGAGCTTGCGGAGGCTCGATGAAATACGCCGCAATCACGTCCTGGGGAGAACGCTTTTGCATGACCGCCTGCACGGTGACCACGCCCGCCAGGACGCCGGCACAGAGTCCGAAGGCGAGCAACAGACCGGCCAACACGCGCCGCACGACGCTCTTGGGTTCGCTCTCGGGAGCGAGATGCTTGCCCACTATGCGAGCACCGCAGATTCGCGCAACATACCGTAGAAGTCGAACGCGGTCGCACCGGAAAGCGTGACGTCGACGAACTCGCCGGGCGATGCATCTCCCGTAAAGAAAATTTCGCCGTCGACGCCCGGGGCCTCGCCCATCGACCTGCCGGCCAGCGCCTGGGTTACGCCCAGGGCGTCGCGCACGGGGTTGCCTTTGCGCAGCGTGCGGCGCTCCTCGACGAGTACCCTGACCGTTTGGCCGACTCGCTTCTCGCGAGCGCGAGCCGATGCTCGCAATTGAACGTCGCGCAAACGGATAAGCCGCTTGCGTTTCTCCGATTCGGGAACTTGCGCGCCGAGCTCGGCGGCGGGCGTTCCCTCTTCTTGGCTGTACGCGAAGAAGCCGACGCGATCGAGCTCGGCTCGATCGAGCCACTTCTCCAGGTAGTCCACGTGCTCGGGACGCTCGCCCGGAAACCCGACGATGAACGTCGAGCGCATCGTTATGCCGGGAATGCGGCTACGAAATTCGTCGAGGATTTCGAGATAACGTTCACCGTTCGACGGCCGGCGCATCGCGCGCAGCACTTCGGGGTGCGCGTGCTGCAGCGGCATGTCCATGTACTTGCACACCTTCGGCAGGCGGGCCATCGTCTCGATCAGCTCGTCGTCGACCGTAGCCGGATACAGATAGAGCAAACGGATCCATTCGAGACCGTCGATCGCGTGAAGCTCCTCGAGGAGCCCGGCAAGACCACCCCGGCGCGAACCGCGGTCGCGTCCGTACATCGAGGTGTCCTGGGCGATGAGCACCAGTTCGCGCGTGCCGGCCTGCGCCAACGCCGTCGCTTCCTTGACGAGCGATTCCGTGCTGCGGCTTCGGAACGCTCCGCGCAATTTCGGGATAATGCAAAACGTGCACGGGTGGTCGCAGCCTTCGGCGACCTTCAGGTACGCGGTCGCGCGCGGCGTCGTGATCAAGCGCGGCAGAAAATCGTGTTCGGGCTCGGCTTCGAAGCCGAGGCGCACTGGCCCGAGACCGAGCCTGGCCTCCTCGAGCACCTCGGCGATGGATGCGTACGCACCGGTTCCGACGATTCCGTCGATCTCGGGGACGAGCGCGCGCAACTCTTCTCCATAACGCTGCGCCAGGCAGCCCGCGACGATCAACTGCTGGCCGGGACGCTTCGCGCCGGCATGCGCCAGAATCGTCTCGGTCGATTCGGCTTTGGCGGGATCGATGAAGGCACATGTATTGATGACGACGGCGTCGGCTTCGGCCGTATCTGAAACCAAATCCCACCCGGACAAGCCGAGCTTGCCGATCATGACTTCAGAGTCGACCAAATTCTTCGCGCAGCCGAGACTCACGAACGCGACGCGCGATGCCGTTTGCTTCACGATACTCCGGTTCAGCGGTAGTTGATGAACTGCAGCGGCAGTTCGTAGTCGAGCGAGCGCAGCAGCTGTTGCACTTTTTGCAGATCGTCTCTGCTCTTGGAGGAGACGCGAATCTGCTCGTCCTGGTATTGCGCCTGCACCTTGAGCTTCGAGGCTTTGATCGCCTCGATCAGCGGCTTGGATTTGTCCTTGGGAATGCCGCTTCGAATGGTAATCGTCTGCCGGAATGCCTGTTGAGTCGCCGGTTCGACTTTCCCGTATTCGAAGGCCTTTAGCGAGATTCCGCGCTTGGTCGCCCTACTCTGCAAAACGTCGATCACGTTCTTGAGCTTGAGTTCGTCGTCGCTGAGAATCGTGATCGTGGTCGCTGTGCTCTCGATTTCCGTCTTGGAATTCTTGAAATCGAAGCGACCGGCGATCTCCTTGCGGGCCTGGTTGAGCGCGTTGTCGAGCTCCTGGGCGTCGACGCGCGACACGACATCGAAGGAAGAATCGGCCATTTACTCCTCGACTAGGGCGTAGGTCTTCTCGACGACTTCCCCGCTCCGCCCCATCTTCCCGAGGTCCTTCCCGCCGACAACGAGATCGACGCCGCCGGCGTTCCCGGTGCGGACGTAGGCACTCCGGCCGTAAAATGTCTTGAGCGTCCCCGGCGGATAGATGCCCTCCATCTGACGCCGGCCGTCAATGTCGACCCGAACCCAGGCTCGCGCGCTGATCGCCACTTCGAGGGAAGCCGGAACGGCCGAGGCGCTCGGGGTCGGACTCGGCGTCGTAACCAGATCGCCCGGGTTCGATTCGGGGGAGCTCAGGCCGGCAGTCCCCGGCTCTTCGGATGCTTCGGCCGAGGGCGAGGGCGAGGCGGCTCCGGGTTCGACGGGTGCGGGCGAAACGCCCAGCTCGCCGCCCGCATCGGGCGTCGCGGCGACCCCCGAGGTCTGGAGCTGGTAGTAGTTATAGCCGACGAAGCAAAGCAAGACGACCGCCGCCGCCCCCGCGAGCCAGATCCAGATCGACGGGCCGCGCCGGCGGGCCGGGGCGACGCGAACCGGGCCGTCCGATTCACGCTCGGCCTCCTCCATGTCGGAGTTGTAGGCCTCGACGGCGGTTTCGGGGTCGAGGCCCAAAAAGCGCGCATACGTTCGAATAAAGCCCCGAACGTAGACCGGAGCGGCGATCGCCGACCAATCCTCTTGCTCGATGCTTTGGAGGTACACCGACCGGATGTGGATTTGATCCGATACATCCGCTAGCGACAGATGCCTCGCTTCGCGGGCAGCGCGAAACTCATCCCCGAGCCCAGGCATGCGCTTTGTGTTTGCGCCGTTGCCGGGTTATCCTGTAACACAGCATGTCCGGGAAAGTACGCGTCGTCGCGGCGATGAGCGGCGGAGTCGATTCAGCCGTTGCGGCCGCTCTTTTGGTGGAGCGAGGCTTCGACGTCGTCGGAGTGACGATGAAGATGTACGCGCCGACGCGCCCGGCACACGCGAAGTCGTGTTGCGGTGCGGAGGATTTTGACGACGCGCGCCGCTGCGCAGCGCTCCTGGGGATACCTCACTACGTCCTCGACTTCGAGGAAACGTTCCGGCGCAGCGTCGTGGATCGCTTCGTTACCGACTACCGCAGCGGACGCACGCCCAATCCGTGCGTCGCCTGTAACAACTTCGTGAAGCTGGGAACGCTGGGCCAATATGCCGCGCGCGTGGGCGCGCGCTACGTGGCCACAGGTCACTACGCGCGGCTCGAACACACCGCCGGCGGTCCGCACCTCTTTCGCGCCGACCCGCTCAAGGATCAGTCGTACGCTCTCGCACAGTTGACTCGGGCTCAGCTGGACGGACTGCTTTTGCCGCTGGGTGCGCTCGACAAAACGCAGACGCGCGCGGAAGCCGCGCGGCTCGGTTTGGCGATTGCCGAGAAACCCGATTCGCAAGACATCTGTTTCGTCGAGGGCGGCGACTACCGCAGCGTGCTCGAGCGTGCGGTCCCGGAGGAAGAGCTCGCGGGATCGATCGTCACGACGCGCGGCGAGCCGGTCGGCGTTCACGCGGGAATCTCGCACTACACCGTCGGTCAGCGCCGCGGTCTCCCGGCGACGAACTTCAACGACGGCCCGCGTTACGTGACGCGCATCGATTCGTCTACGGGAACGATCGTGATCGGCCGCGAGGAAGAGTTGTATTCGAGTGCGCTGCGCGCCGACGAACTCAACCTGATCCGCCCCGAGCGCTTTGCGGCCGGACCCTTACGCGTTCTGGCGATGACGCGCTATCGCGCTCCGCTCAACTTTGCTCGGGCGACGGTCGAGGAAGGAGCGAAGCTGCGTCTCGACTTCGAGGCACCTGAGCGCGCGATCGCGCCGGGGCAGCTCGTCGCGCTCTACGACGAAGGCGGCGCGGAAGTGCTCGGGGCGGCCACGATCCGCGAGGCGCTTTAGTTGGAGATTCCTCGAAATCACTTCAAAGCGGCGCTGCGCGAGGGGCGATCGCAGATCGGGATCTGGAACTCGCTATGCAGCAACTTCTCGACCGAAGTGATCGCGGGCGCCGGTTTTGACTGCATCGTCATCGATATGGAACACGCGCCGAACGAGGTCTTCGGCGTCTTGTCCCAGCTTCAAGCGATCGCCCCGTACGAAGGCGTCTCCGCGATCGTGCGGCCGCCTTGGAACGATCCGGTCACCATCAAGCGCGTGCTCGATGCCGGCGCGCAGACGCTGCTGATTCCGTACGTGCAGAGCGTAGAGGAAGCGAAGCGCGCGGTCGAAGCCACGCGCTATCCGCCCGACGGCTTCCGCGGGGTGGCCGTCGCGACGCGCGCGAATCGCTGGGGCCGCGTGAAAGACTATTTCAAGCGCGTGAACGACGAGCTCTGCGTCGTCGTTCAGCTCGAGACGACCGTCGCGCTCGAGCACCTCGAGGAGATTGCGAACCTTGACGGCATCGATTGTATTTTCATCGGGCCTTCCGATCTTTCGGCTTCGCTCGGGCACCTCGGCAACGCTCAGGCGCCGGAAGTACGCGCTGCGATCGACGACGCATTCGCGCGCACCAAACGCGCCGGCAAGGCAGCGGGCATCCTGATGACGCTCGAGTCCGAAGCGCGGCGCTACGTTAAGGAAGGCGTGCAATTCGTGGCGATAGGCTCGGACGTCGGCCTGCTCGCTCGTGGCGCCGAGGCGCTGGCCGGAAAACTCAAGACCCTCCCATAAGAGGAAGGCAATGGCCAACATACGGATCGAGAATGGCTACCTGGACATCGAGCTTTCATTGCTCGACGCGCTGCTGGCCTTTCACGGCTCTTTTCACATTCCGCTCGCGCACGTGACCAACGCGTACGTCAGCTCGTTCGAGGATCTCCGCCTGCAATGGAAGCTGCTCGGAACTGGGCTCGGCTACATCAAAGAAGCGGGGATCTTCTCGACGCCGGAGGGCATTATCTTTTGCGATATCAGCGGCGCAAAGGATTGCGTCGTGATCGAGACGCGAGGCGAGCGTTTTCCGCGCATCGCAGTGCAGCCACCGAAAGGTCAAGACCCGAGCGCTCTGGCTCACCAGATCGTCCAGAACGTGCCGGACAGCGGTCCGGTCGAAACGTAATATCAACGAATCGCATTTGAGTCAGTCAGGGCGTAAGCGCAGCTCGTAGGCGAGGTGTTCTTCTTCGCTGCCGTCGGGCCAGCGATACGGTTGATCTTCGGTCCACGTAAAGCCGGAGCGCACGATCGCACGCCGCGAAGGTTCGTTCGAGCGCCGGTGGCCGACGACTGCCCGGCGAAAGCGCGGACGAGCTCGCGCCCAGGCTACGCGCGTTTGGTAGAAAAGCGCGACGAGGCCACGTCCGCGAAATTCCGGCAAGATGTACGACATGCCCAGCGCCGCGGTCCGCCCGGTCGGGTCGTTGCGATCCGTAAAGACGCCGCTGATGCCGACGAGGCGAGCGCCGTCGAACAAACCGAAGACTTGGTGTTCCGCGTCGCCGGTCGCCAGTGCAATCCACTCCTCCTCGGCGCGCTGTGCTTCCGCTTCGTACGTGCTGAAGAAGAGGCCAGGCTCAGTTTGCAGTGCGTGCAGTCGCAGCTCGCGAAGCGCGCGCCAATCCTGCGAGCCCAGCTCTCTCAGCGTGACGCCGGCCGCCATCGAAGGTTTGGACTAACTAGCGGTTGCGAGCGCCATCTGCGGCCGCAGATTCCAGTACGTGTCGCGGATGACGGGACGGAATCCGGCGCCGATAACCAGCTCTTCGAGCTGTTTGCGCGTCGCCTCGTTCGTCGAGCCGGCGTCGTGAACGACGCGCTCCTCGAGAATCGTGCCGCCCATGTCGTCGCAGCCATAGAACAGCGCGAGCTGCCCCATCTTCAAACCCGGAGTAAGCCATGAGGCCTGCAGGTGCGGCACGTTGTCGAGATAGAGCCGCGAGATCGCGAGAACCCGCAGATACTCGAGACCGCTCGACTCGGTGCCGCGCAGCGGCGTCTTGAACGGAACGTAGTACCATGGGATAAAGGCCGTGAAGCCGCCGGTCTCGTCTTGCAAGCCGCGCACCGCATCGAGATGGGCGATGCGTTCCGCTTTCGTCTCGATCGAGCCAAACATCATCGTCGCCGTCGTCGGCATGCCGAGCAGTTGCGCCTCGCGCATCACGCCGAGCCACGCGTCGGGTTTTACCTTGCGCGCGCTGATGCGCTTGCGCACGCGTTCGACAAGAATCTCGGCGCCGGCGCCCGGCAGCGACTTCATGCCGGCGGCCTTGAGCCGCACCAGCACGTCGTGCGTCGTCATCTGCTCGACGCTCGCCAAGCCGACGACCTCGGAGACCGAGAGCGAATGGATGTCGACCTCGGGGTATTCGACCCGCACTCGCTCGAACAGCCGCTCGAACCACTCTAGGCGCAGCTCCGGATTGACGCCGCCCTGAATCATGATCTGCGTCGCGCCTTGTTCGGCCGCCCAACGCACGCGGCCCAGCACGTCGTCGTGCGACATCGTGTAACCTTCGCCGTGTTTTTCGGGCCGGAAAAAGGCGCAGAACGTGCAGTGCACGTTGCACACGTTCGTGTAGTTGATGGTCGTGTCGATGACGTACGTCACGTCGTTCGACGGATAGAGCGACATTCTGCGGCGGTGCGCGGCGGCGCCGAGATCGTGCAGCGCCGCGTTCTCGTAGAGCAGAACGCCCTCATCGTAACTCAGGCGGCCACCTGAAGCCGCCCGCTCGAGAAGCTCAGCGAGCGGCAACGAGCGCCTCTTCGGGTTTCCAGTCGTAGGCGAACTCGTCGTAAGTCGAATTGCGGCGAACCGGTACGTATCCGATTTCCTCGATGAGACGCCGGAACTCCCGATCGTCGACGTACTGTCCCGACTGCGTGCCCGCGCTGTGGTAGATGCGCTCCTCGTCGGTCGAGCCGTGCGTACCGTCCATGTCGTCGGCGCCGAACTGCAAGGCCACTTGACAGACCTTGATGCCTTGGATCATCCAATAGGCCTTAATGTGATCGAAGTTATACAACATCAAGCGCGCGGTCGCGAACATGCGGATGTCGTCGAGGCCGCTCGTCCAGCCGTAGTGCGAGAGCTCGTTGCCGTCGGGATGAAACGCGAGGGGGATGAACGCGTTGAAACCGGGCGAGCGTTCCTGGGATTCGCGCAGCGCGATCAAGTGCTCGACCCGTTCCTCGAGCGTCTCGACGGTTCCGTACAACATCGTCGCGTTCGAGGCGATGCCGTGGCGGTGAGCGACCTCGTGAATCTTCAACCAGTTCTCCGCATCGACCTTATTGGCGCAAACGAGCTTGCGGTAACGGGCGCTAAAGACTTCTGCCCCGCCGCCGTTGATGTTGTCGAGTCCCGCCTCGCGGAGTCGACCCAGGATCTCGTCGTACGTCAAGCGGTGCCGGCGCGCGAGATAATCGATCTCGGCCGCCGTAAAAAGCGAGAGTTGCACGTGCGGCAGCGCTTCTTTGAAGCGGCGCATCAGCGGAAGCCAGTAGTCGAGCGAGAGCTGGCGCGGATCGTGGCCACCCACGATGTGCAATTGATTGAAGTTCGGACCGGTCTCGAGCGCCTTGGCGAAGACTTCGTCGGCACCCATGCGGACCGCCGCGCCGTCCTTCTCCTCCTTCGCGAACGAACAGAACTTGCAGTGCGCGTAACAGACGTTGGTCGAGTTGATGTAGCGATTCAGAACGTAAAAGACTTTGTTTCCGCTCTTACGCTCCTTCTCGCGTTTCGCCAACCGGCCGAGCGTGTGAAGATCCTGCGTCTGCAACATCGCGACGCCGTCATCTTTCGAGAGCGGAATGCCCTCGTCGAGTTTGTTTTCGACGGCGCGCAGCGCTGGATCGGTAACGAATGACACTTCCGGGCTTACCTCGTGAACGCGAACTGAATGACTCTACGGAGTTACCCGTTCGACCCCATCCTCAGCAACGACTGCCGGAACCCGGCAAGGTGACTTTTATCGCGCTTCGGCCTGCGCGGCGGCCGCTCGAGCAGGCTTCGTCGAGGCTCGCAGGACCACAGCAATCTCGAAAGCTAGCGCGCTGATTCCGAGCAGATAGCCCCCGAGAAGGTCGCTCGGAAAGTGAACCCCGAGCGCCAGCCGCGACCAACCGATGGCAAGGATCCAAACCGCGACAGCAGCCAGGATCGCGGCCCTCGCACCCAGGGGCAGTCCGCTGCGCCAAACGAGATAGGCCCAAAAACCGTAGAACGCCGTGGCCAGCACCGCGTGACCGCTCGGGTACGAATACGAAGGCTCGCGCAGCGCGAACCAATGTTCGGGCCGAGGCCGCTGGAGCGTCAGCTTTACGAGGTCGCTGACCTTCCAAGTCACGACGAGGCCGACGACGGAAATCGCGATCGGCGTCAGCCATTTGCGGCGCAGCACGCCCACGATCAACAATATCGCGCAGAGCGTGGCGTAAACCGGAAACTGTCCGGCGCGCGTGAGAAGCGTCGCAAGTGGAAGCGCAACGCCGCCGAGCGATTCTGCCGCGAGGTCGAAGTACCCCGGCGGTCGAGACGACACGGCGATTCCGAGGCCAAGACACGCGACGAGCGCCACGATTCCGGTGACGATCGCCGCGCGCATCTACGGTGCCGCGGGCCGGATCAGAACTTGGACGAATCCGTCAGGACGTATCCAGCGCGCTGCCGCGACGCGCACGTCTTGGGCGGAAGCGCCGAGTTCGGCGCGCGCGATGCGGTAATCGTCATCGAGCGGCAGACCTTGCGACGCGTCGTAGACGAAGCGCTGTGCCAAACCGCTGTAGCTCTGTCCCGTCAGCGCGACGGTGCTGACCAGCCGCGCCTTCGCCCGCAGCAGCCGTTCCGCGCCGATCGGCGTGGACCGTACGCCCCGCAAGTCGCGCAGGAAAACGGCTTGGGCCTTTGCGAGATTCTCCGGCGCGCACGCGTAGGCGACGTCGAAGGTCGAGCGAGTGCGGCCCGTTGCCAGCCCCGTTTGCACGAAGTAGACGTAGCCGGTCGTTACGCGCATATCGCGGTAGAGCAGCGACGAGAAGTCACCGCTGAGGACGGTGTTCGCGACTTCGAGCGGCGCCAAATCGGGGTCGGTATTCGAAAGCGGCAAAGTTTCGCGCAGGCTGACGGTATCCTGAACCCGGCCGTTGGCGGGAATCGACTGCGCCGCCGGCGCGTTGTCGGCGACCGGAGACGGAAAGACCTGCGGCCGAGGCCCGCTGCTGCGCCATGCGCCGAACCAGCGTTCCACTACGGCGCGCGCTTCCGCAGGCGTGACGTCGCCGACGATCGCGAGCGTCGTGAGATCCGGACGGAACGTTTTCGCGTAGTACGCTCGGACCTGATCGAGCGTCAATTGCGTGACGTCTTGCGAAGAAGCGAAGTGGCGTGCCGGATCGCCTTTGGGAAAGAGACCATTCGCCGCGGCGACGGCGGCCAAGTGATTGGGACTCGTCGCTTCTCCCGCGAGCGCCGCCGCCTGCTGCGCCTGAACGGTTGCAAAGCCGGCTTGCGGCAGCGCGGGATGGAGCTCGTCGTCGGCGAGCAGCTGCAAGCCACGCTCGAAGTGCGAACGCAAAACGGTCAGCGAGAAATTGTAGCCGGCCGTGGCCGTCGCGGCAATCGCGTCCAGCTGCGCTTGGTAGCCGAGACGCGAATACGAGGTCGTGCCGAACGGCAACAGATTCTCGACGACGCTTCCGACGCCGGCCTCACCGGCCGGCTCTTCGAGGCCGGCGTCGTGCAGCACGGTCCCCGAAACGACGACCGCCGAACTCGCACGCTCCGGTTGCACCACGACGCGCAAGCCGTTCGGCAGCGTGAAGAACGTCGGATCGATCGTCTTTTCCGGCACGCGTAAGCGCTGCAGCGCGGCCATGGCCCAGGCCGGCAGCGGCTCGATGCGCGACGGGGTGTTCTTCGCACTCTCCGACGCCGGAGCGCCGCTGCCGCCCTCACTTCCCGAGGCTCCGTTCTTCGGGACGGCGTACGCAACGGCGGCCGTCGCGTTGACGAGATACTGGCGCAGCACGCGGTTCACGTCGGAAGGCGTTACGCGCTCGATCGCCGCGATGTCGTCACCCGGCGGCCTGTGCTCGACCGCGAGTGCGCTGCTCCACAGATTCGCCAAGCCTTGCAACGAGTCCGCAGCGATCTCGAATTGGGCGACCTCGCGCTCTTTCGCCGCCTCGACGAGACTTGCCGGGACGCCGTGCGCCTGATAGTTCGCGACGGCGTGCTTCACGTCACCCGCCGCGGCGAGCGGGCTCGCACCTGCCGGCACGTGCGAGAGAATCGCGACGTAACCGGCCTTCGGAAAGGGGCTCGTGTCCGCTTCGATCGCGAGGGCGCGTCCCGAAGCGACGAGCGCCGCGAGGTCAGCGCGAGCGCTGTTGAGCACGTCGCCCAAAACGACGGAGGCCGCGTAGTCGGGGCTCGCATAACCCGGAAAGCGATAACCGACGAGCACGGCGGTGCTGCTCTGATCGCTCGTGTCGGTATAGAGAGCCGGTGCGAGCGGCAGCAGCGTTCCGGCGTGGTGGGCCGGCAGCGGCGCCGCCGGCAACGCGCCAAAGAGGCGCTCGACCGTCGCAAAGGCGGTCGCCGGCTCGATGTCTCCGGCGATCACGTAAAGCGCGTTGTTGGGGTGATACCAAGTGTGATAGAACGCCTTTAACTGCGGCGCTTGGATCTGATGCGTGAAGCTCTCGACGGTTCCGAGCCCTTCGTTCGTATAGGGCGTGCCGGCCATCAAGTGGTGCTGCAGTTTCACGCCGAGGCGGAAGAGCGCATCGCTGTTGTCGGCCGCGACTTCTTGCAAGATCGCACCGCGCTCTTCGTTCCAGTCCTTTTGCGAATCCAGAAGCTCACCGAAGCGCGTCGCATCCATGCGCAGCGCGATCTCGAGATCTTCTGCCGGGACGACGTGGTAGTACTGCGTGATCTCGTTTTGCGTATCCGCGTCGTCGACGTCGCCCATGAAGCCTGCGATCTCGTCGGCTTGCGCGCCGCTGAGGGAGGTACTGCCGCGGTAGAACATGTGCTCTTGCGCGTGGGCGAGGCCCGTGAACGGTTCGTCGTCGGAACCCGCTTCGACGTTGAGCCAGGTCGTCACGACCGGCGCCAACACGTCGCGCAGCACGACGACGCGCAATCCGTTCGGCAGGGTCCGCTGAGCGACCGTGAGGCCGCTGCTCACCCTCGAGCCCGGGGCCGGCGCGGCCGAGCCGGGGACCGCGCCGGTGCCCGCGATCGCGACGGCGGCGAGCGCCGCCAGCAAGCGACGCGGCTTACGCGCCTTGTGCGAAAAGGTCGGTCTGTTCGTCGCGTCCGAGACGGTTTGCGATCGTTTCGAGCTCACCGAGCCCAATATTGATACGGCGAGGTTTGGTTCCCTCGTGCGGACCGACGACCCCCGCGTCCTCGAGCTGCTTCATTAAACGAACGGCACGCGGGTGGCCGATCGAAAACTGCGACTGCAACTGCGCCGTCGAGGCGTAGCTCGTCTCGATGATGTACTTCGCGGCGGCATAGGCGAGCGGATCGAGGGTTCGTTTCTCGTCATCCTCGATCGGCGACACGTCGACGTCGAGCAGGTTGTCGGGCCGCGACTGCGCGGCCCAAAACGCGACCAGCCGCGCCACCTCGGCGCCGGTAATGAGGCCGCCCTGCGCCCGGACCGGCTTGGGTGCGTCGATCGGCAAGAACAGCATGTCGCCGCGACCGAGCAAACGCTCCGCACCGGCCATGTCGAGGATCGTGCGCGAGTCGACCTGCGAGCTGACCGCGAAAGCGATGCGCGACGGGATGTTCGCTTTGATGATTCCGGTGATCACGTCGACCGAAGGGCGCTGCGTGGCGACGATCAGATGAATGCCGGTGGCTCGCGCGAGCTGCGCGAGCCGGCAGATCGTCGTCTCGACTCTGGCCGGCGCGATCAGCATGAGGTCGGCCAGCTCGTCGATCAAGATCACGACGTACGGGAGCTTCTCGTCGGGGTACTTCGCGTTGTATTCCTCGATCTTGCGGACGCCCGCCTTGGCGAACCGCTCGTAGCGCGCGTCCATCTCTTTGGTCATCTCGAAGAGCGCACCGGCGGCGAGCCGCGGATCGGTGATGACCTCTTTGATGAGGTGCGGGATGCCGTTGTACACGTTCAACTCGACCCGCTTGGGATCGATCATGAGCATCTGGACTTGCGCCGGCGTCGCCGAGACGAGCAGCGAGGCGATGATGCAATTGAGACAGACGCTCTTGCCGCTACCCGTCGCGCCCGCTACCAGTAAGTGCGGCATCTTACCGAGATCGCCGAATACGGGGCGCCCGGTGATGTCTTTGCCGAGCGCCATCGCAAGCGGCGGAACTTGTCCGCGGTGCGGCATCGCACCGAGGATCTCCGAGATCGCGACGATGGAGGTTTGCGCGTTGGGTACCTCGATGCCGACCGCCGACTTCCCCGGAATCGGTGCTTCGATGCGCACCGAGGTCGCGGCCAGCGCCAGCGCGAGATCGTCGGCCAGCGAGGAGATGCGCGAGATCTTGACGCCGCGATCCGGTTTCAGTTCGTAACGCGTGATCGCCGGGCCGCGCTCGATGTGCGTGACCTTCGCGCCGACACCGAACGATGCCAACGTGTCCTCCAGCAGCCCCGAGCGCTGGGTGTCGTCGACGAGTTGCGCTTGCGGTGGATCGAACAACGCCAGATCGGGCAGACGATAGGTGCGCCGGCCGGGATCGTTCGCAACGCTCGCCGCCGGCTCGTACTCACCGACGACGGCGGGGTTCACCGCAAGCAACGGCGCTGCGCTTGAGATCGCTTCGCCTTCCGCGGGAGCGTCGTCGTCCGGTTCGTCGCCTTCCTCGTCGAAGTCGTCGAACTCGTCTTCGAAGTCTTCATCGTAGTCGTCGTCTTCTTCTCGCTCGATGTCACCGGCGCGCGGCACGGCGCGATCGTCGCTCGCGCCCGGCGTCAGCGCGTTTCCGGGACGCGCCGCCGGAAGCTGTAGCGCTTCGCGAACCGTGCGCGGACCGAACGCGCCGGCCGCCTTGTCGCGCGCGGCCGCAATCCGGCCGGCCCGCTCGCGCAAGCCGTTCGCCGCCAAGATGCCGCGGCCGATGGTGCGCTTGACCGAGACGTTCGTGATCCAGACGAAAACGAGGACGGCGAGCAGCGCCAGGACGATCGTTTCGCCGGTTCCGCCGAACAGCGCGCGCAGCGCCTGAGCGAGCGCGCTACCGATGATTCCGCCCTTCCTGTCCTCGGCCGCGTCGACGATGAGCAAATAGGCGAGAGAGGCCGCGCCGAGGGTCGCGATCATGCGCGGGACGTTGATCTCGAGAAAAACGATCGCGCCGAAGATCGCTACGACGAGCGGGACGAGCCACGCGGCTTGACCGAAGAGCGCGACCGTCACGCTCGACGTCGCGGCGCCGATCCACCCCGAATGCTGCGGGGCGGCCAGTGCAATGGCGAGCAAGACCGCCGCGCCGAAAGCGGCGATACCGGCGATCTCGAGATTCAACCGCTGCGTCGCACGAGCCTTACGGCGTCCGCGTGCCATTCTTGCAGACGTTATCGAGCGCCGCGGCGTACACCTGTTCGCAAAGCCGGGGGAGGCACGATGTCCACGCCAACGATCGTCGTTCTCGAAGGCGACCAAACCGGACAAGAGCTGCTCGTCGAAGCGCTGCGCGTCATCGAGCCGGAGGTGATCGGCATGCCGCTGGAATTCGAGCGCTTCGACCTATCGCTCGAGCGGCGCCGCGAAACGCAAAACGCGGTCGTTCACGACGCGGCCGCCGCGCTCAGACGCACCGGCCTCGGTTTGAAAGCCGCCACGATCACGCCCGAGCAAAAGGGGGACGTCGGTTCGCCGAACGCCATCTTGCGACGCGAGATCGACGGAAAGGTCATCGTCCGAACCGGTCGACGCTTACCCGGCGTGCGTCCGGTCGCCGGAATCCACGCGCCGATTTCCATCGTGCGCATGGCCGTCGGCGATGCCTACGGTGCCAAAGAATGGCGCGAAGGCGACGCCGATGACGAGGTTGCCTTCCGCACCGAACGCATCGAGCGCAGCGTTTGCCGGGTCGTCGCCGAGTACGCCTTTTACCACGCCCGCAAAACGGGCTCGAAAGTCTTCGGCGGTCCCAAGTACACGGTCAGTCCGATTTACGAAGGCATGCTAAAGGAAGAGATGGACGCCGCGGCCGGCCGTTATCCGGACGTCGTCTACGAGCCGCAGCTGATCGACGCGACGTACGCCCTGTTGATCTCCTCCTCAGGCGAACCCATGGTAATCCCTTCGTTGAATCGCGACGGCGATTGCCTTTCGGATCTCGTCATGCAGCTCTTTGGTTCGGTCGCAGGCGCCGAAAGCGTGCTGCTCGCGTTCGACCGCTCGCTCACGCCAACGGTCGTGATGGCGGAAGCTCCTCACGGGACCGCACCGCGGCTCTTCGGGAAAAACGTCGCGAACCCGATGGCGATGATCCTCGCATGCGCCGCGCTGCTCTCGCACGTTGCGACGCCGGAGGCCGCCAAGGCCTCGCGCGCCATCTACGAATCGGTGCTCGAGACGGTGCGCGCCGGCATCGCGACGAGCGACCTCGGGGGGTCGGCCTCAACCTCCGATTTCACCGAAGCGGTGATTGGCAAAGTGCAGTCGAAACTGGAGGTCTGGGCGACTCTGTAGGAGTCGAGGGAGGCGCGATGGGTGCCTGGTTAACAATCTCTGCGACGATCATTCTAGCGGTGAATGGTGCGCTCGCCCCTGTGCCCGCCCCCAGTTCGACGTCCTCCGCGACCGAGGCGAAACTCAGAGAGATCGGGGGCGTCCGGGTGACGACCGACATCTGCAAGCCGCTGCTCGTTTCTGCCGGAGCCGCCGTCGACTACATGCTCGACGATAACCTTAAGCTCGGGCAGGACATCGCGCGGATGCGAAACATCGACCTCGACTCGAGCATGCTCGCCAAATCGCAAGGCGCGCAAGAGCTCATGAATCGCTTCGTCGCGTTGCGGCGCTCGGCGGTCGCAGGCAAGGCCGCGATGGACAAATTCCGCGCCGAGGCGAAGACAGTGCCCGACGAAAAGCAACGCGCGGCCCTGATCGCCTTCGCGAATGCAATCGAAGGCGCGCTGGAACGTCAGCGCAAGCTAGCCGAGGATATCTCGCACCTTGCGGTCTTCGTCGACAGCCACCCGCCGCTGGACGAGTGGGCCCTCGCCCAAGCCACAATCGACCTTCAAGCTCAGTCTAGTTACCGGTACTCGCCGGTCGGAACGCTCGGTTATCCGTACAACATCCCGCAGACGCTGTCGCAGGTCTCGGCGGACAGCGCCGATCTGCTTCAAGACCGCGCCGAACCGATGTTCAACGACGAGAAGGACGCCGCAACGCGGCTCGAGCCGGCTTTTACCGGCTGCTAACGGAACCAGCACGCTCACCGCGCGATAAGCACGACTCCGGTGACGGCGCATGCGACGCCGGCCCATTGCAGCGCGGCTAACCGTTCGCGCAGGAAGACGCGCGCGAGGAAAACCGTCGCGGCCGGATAGAGCGAGGTGATGACCGCCACGACCGCGAGCATTCCGTGGTGCGTCGCAACGATATAAAGAACGTTGGCGCCCATGTCGAGCGCACCGGCGCAGAGAATCACGGCGAGCGCCTCGCGCGGTACGCGCAGCGACTCATGACGGCCGCGCGCCCACAGTAACAAAAGCAGGACGGAGACGACGCGCGCGGGGGCGAGCGCCGCGACTCCGGAGTCGGGCGAACTGCGTGAGAGTGCGACGAGCATGAAGCCGATCCCAAAACCGCTGACGACCGCGAGCACGAGCCCCGGCTCCTCAAACGAAAGACGCAAGGTCTGCGGATCGGCCGAAACGAGCGCGACCGCGACGAAGGCCAAGCCGATTCCGGCCATCGCGGCGAGCGGCGGCCGCTCGCCGAGCGCGAGTCCCAGCGCGACGGGAACGCTCGCGCCGATGACCGCCGTCAACGGCGAGACCACGCCCATCCGCCCGATGGCGAGCGCCGCATAGAGCGCGGCGATACCAACCGCTCCGCCGACTCCGGCCAACGCTCCCCAGATGAGGTCCGAGCGGTGGAAGTGGCTCGGCACGATGGCGAGCGACGCGACGAACACGCCGACTCCGGCAAGTTGCGAGAGCACGACGACGACGCTCGCCGGCGCGCGGCGGCTCGCGATGCCGCCGAGGAAATCGGCCGACCCATACGTCAGCGCGGCCAATACCGCGAGGGTGACGGCCATTCGCTAACTCTCGGTGGGATCGAGCGAGTCGCGTAGTCCGTCGCCGAGCAGGTTGAAACCAAGCACGAGGGCCGTTATCGAAAGACCCGGAAAAATGAGCGCCCAGGGAGCCGAGAGCCAGTAGTCGCGAGCGTCGCTGAGCATCGCGCCCCACTCGGGCGCAGGCGGGCGCGCTCCCAAGCCGAGGTACGACAAGCCGGCCGCTTCGAGCTCGGCCGTCGCGATTCCGAGCGTCGCTTGCACGAGCAGCGGTGCGAAGATATTGGGCAAAATGTGGCGCCCCAAAATCACGGCGCTCGAAGCACCCAGCGCGCGCGCCGCTTCGACGAACTCCGTCTCTTTGATCGCAAGGACCGAGGAACGCGCCAACCGCGCGTACTGCGGAATGTAGACCACGCCGACCGCAATCATCAGATTGGTGATGCTCGGGCCTAAAATCGTCGTGATCCCGATTGCCAGGATGATCGGCGGAAAAGCCAGCATGACGTCCATCGCGCCCATCAAGACTTCGTCGACGCGGCCGCGGGCATAGCCGGCCAGCGCACCGATCGCGGTGCCGAGCGTAATTGCGAGTCCGACCGCGACGAAGCCGATGCGGATCGAGATCCGCGCGCCGTACAGAATGCGGCTGAAGACGTCGCGACCGAGCTTGTCGGTGCCGAGGGGATGTTGCAGGCTGGGAGGAGCCGTTTGCAGCGCCAAATTCTGCGCTAGCGGATCGGCGTGTGCCAGGAAGGGCGCCAAGAGCGCCGCGCTCGCGATCGCTCCGACCAGCAGCGCGCCCACGATCGCGCCCGGCGAGCGGAGCAGCTTGCGCCACACCACGAACAGGTTCGAACGACCCGGAGAGGCCGAATTCTCACCCGCGTCCAGTGGGATGGCCGGGACCGTCACCACCGGCAGGTTCGACGGCCGCGCTCAGCGCACCCCAAAAGTTCTCCTTCCCCACGCGTAACGCCCAACCGCAAGTCGCCTTGCTCTCAGGAACAGACGGGACCCTTTTTGCGTTGGGACAAAACCGTCTATCGACGTCCGGGTCGCGTAGCGACGACCGTCAACCCGCACCACCGGCTCAAGCCGTAAGGAGTCTCGTTGCACACACCTTTCAAAGCGGTCGCCGCGACGGTTCTTCTCGGACTGGCAGTGGGTTGCAATAACGGAAGTTCCGGCACGACCACGGACACGAACGTCATAAATCTCGCCAATTCGAAACTCCAGCTCGCCGTCGGCACGGCGACCTTTCCCGACGGAAGCATCAACCTCAACGCGGTAGCGACCTTCCGGCAACCGAACGGCCTTGCACCCGTCTTGCTCGACACGCCGCTTTTGACGGGGCCCGCTGGTTTTGCCGTACCGTCGACAGCCGACGCCGGAACCGACGCCGGCACGAACCATATCTCGGGTTCGCCACCGACGAAAACGGGCCAAACGCCCGTAGCATCGACCTTCGGCCAAGCCGGCGGCGTTTTCGCGTACGGCTTCGAGCCGAACAACACGGCGGTCATCGCAGCCCCGAGCTACCTGGCGTACGGAGCGACCGGTGACGGTGCTCCCTTCTACGCCGCGCAGTTTACGACGTTCGCTGCGACGCCCGGGTGGCCGTTCCCCTGCGCGCAAGGCGACTGCGTGCCTTTCTTAGGCGGACCGCCGTTCTATCCGTACAGCGCGAACGGGACGTACCCCGTTGGTTTCAACGGATTCCCTGAAGGCTTCACGACCTTCGCGGTCAAGCCGGTTGCCGGTGCGTACACGCTGTCGGTCAACGTGCCCTCGGGTGGTTCGAGCGGAACGACGATACGAGCGCCGGGCGCCAACCTCTCGTCGCTCGCGGGGCTCGGCCCGTTCCCGGTTCCGTCGTTTGCGGAAGACGGCGCCGGCGGAGGGACCGTTTCGATCAACGCTCCGGGCGGCGCCACCGAAACGATCGTCAACATCGTCGACATCACGACGCCGGCCTTCTATACGCTCGAGCTCCTGGCGGGCACGAGTACCGAGGGACTGCCGAAGAATCTCGGCCCGGCGCCCGTCGGCACGACCGCGCCGAGCCTGAAAGCGGGCGACACCTATATCGTCACGGCAATCGGTTTCGACTATCCGGCGTTCGAGGCGGCGCCGCCGGCGAACATCATGCAAACTCCGGCAATCGCCGGAACGAACGGACAAGCCGATCTAACGATCTCACCCTTCCTGGAACAAGTGTACGGCGGCGGCGCTCCGGCGCTTAACGCCGGCCGCGGCACTGCGCGCGCGGCACGCTAGACTTCCATCACGACGGGAATAACGATCGGGCGCCGGCGCGTCTTGTTGAAGACGGCCTTTGAGAGGCCTTGCCGGATGTGTTCCTTGACCGTCGCGACGTCGCGAATGCCTTGCGCGGAGCAGCCGCTCAAGATCTCTCCGACCGTGCGCTCGAGTTCGCCCATCACCGCTTCGGACTCGGGCAAGTAAAACACGCCGCGTGAGATGAGGTCGGGGCCCGCGACGACGCGCGCTTCTTCGGCGTCGACGGTGACGACTACCATCATGATGCCGTCGGCCGAGAGATGCTTGCGGTCGCGCAGTACCGCTTCACCGACGTCGCCGATTCCGCTTCCGTCGACCATCACGTTACCGCCGTAGGTACGCCCGATCTTCTCGGCGCCCGCCGCCGTGAACTCGACGACGTCGCCGTTTTCGATCACGAAGCAGTCCTGGGGTTCGACGCCCGTCTTCTGCGCGAGGCCGGCGTGCGTGACCAGCATCCGGTATTCGCCGTGCACCGGAATGAAGTAGTGCGGATGCACGAGATTGAGCATCAACAGAAGTTCCTCTTGCGAGGCGTGACCCGACACGTGCGCCGTACCTTGCGCCGTTCCGTGGATGACGGTGGCGCCCAGCCGGTACAGGTTGTTGATGGTGCGCGAGACGCTCTTCTCGTTGCCCGGAATCGGCGTGGCGCTGATCAGCACGGTGTCGCCCGGCACGATCTTCAATTTCGGATGGTCGCGCACCGCGAGGCGCGAGAGCGCCGACATCGGCTCGCCTTGCGAGCCTGTCGTGATGATCACGACTTCTTCGGGCGGATATTCGTCGACGCTCTCGATCCGGATCACGCGCTCCTGCGGCAGGCGCAAGTAGCCGAGTTCGGTTGCGTAGTGAACGACGTTCTGGAGCGAGCGTCCGAGGAAAGCGATCCTCCGATCGAAACGCACCGCCTGGTCGATGACCTGCTGGATGCGCGGCACGTTCGAGGCGAACGAGGTGACGATGACGCGGCCTTTGGCTCGCGCAAAAATGTTGCTGAAAGCGTCGCCGACGGCCCGTTCCGAGGGTGTATGCCCGGGGCGCTCGGCATTGGTCGAGTCGCTCAGCATGCACAGGACGCCGCGTTCGCCGATCGCGGCGATCGACGCGAAATCGGCCGGCTTGCCGTCGATCGGCGTTTGGTCGAACTTGAAGTCGCCCGTGTGAAAAATCGTTCCGAGCGGCGTGCCGATGGCCAGCGCGCAAGCGCCCGCGACGCTGTGATTGATGTGCACGAACTTCGCGTCCAGAGTGTCGAACTCGACCGTATCGCCGGGCTGCACGGTGCGAAAGGTACGTTCGGGCAGCTTTTGGTCGCGCAGCTTCGCGCGAATGAGCGCGAGCGAGAGCGGCGTCCCGACCACCGGCACGTCGAACTCGCGCAACAAATAGGGAATGCCGCCGATGTGATCTTCGTGGCCATGCGTCACCAGCACCGCACGAAATTTGTCGACGCGTTCGCGGATGTACGAGAAGTCGTTGATGACGATGTCGACGCCGAACATCTCGTCGTCGGGGAACATCAGACCGCAATCGACCGCGACCAGATCCTGGGCCGTCTCGATGAGCGTCATGTTGCGCCCGATCTCGCCGCAGCCGCCGAGCGGAACGATGCGCAGGTACGGCTCGGCGGGCGGTTCGGGCAAGACGAGCGCGGTGCCGGCCGGAGCTTGGCCGTTCTGGTTCAGCAAGAAGTGTCTTTCCCGGCTTGCGCCGCAGCGGGCACGGCGTGATAGCTCGGGGGAGGCCCGACCGATGCTACTCACCGCTTTCGCGATCTACGCCTTGTCCGCTCCTTCGACGCCGAAGCCGCCTTCGCCCCGACCCGTAGTCCGGCACTCACCACTGCCCGCCCATGCGTCCGATCTCTATTCGCTGCGGGCGCGCCGGCGTTTCGCCTCGTATCTGCGCTTGCGGCTGCTCGAACTTCGCGAAGCGGGCCTCGAGCGAGCGGCGCGAGCAGTCGAGCGCCGTCTCTCAATCGACGATCTGCTCCGGCGATAACTTTTCGGCGCGACGGGGGTCGCGACGCGCGTCGCCAAAATGGGACGCAGTGAATCTACCGGCCGACGAAGCGGCGCAACCCCGAGCACCCCGCGCGGGATTCGCGCTGCCGCGCGACATCCTCATCGCGCCGTCACGCGCCTTCGCCGCAATCAAGGCACGGCCGGAATGGTTGCCGGCCGCGTTCGTCGTGCTGGTCCTTTCGGTTATCGGCACGATCCTGATCGCGCCGGCGCTCGCGCACGTGACCAACTCGGCCGTTGCCGCATCGCGCGCGGCCGGCGACAACGTACCGGTGGGGACCGTCGACAGCGCGATCAAGCAAGAACTTGCGCTCGTGCTCTTCGGCCAGACGGTGGAACAACTCGCGGTCTGGGGCCTGACCGCGATGGTTCTGACGACCGCGGCGCGGCTGCGCGGGCAGGCGACGTCGTTCTTGACGTACTTCGCGCTGGCGGTGAACTGCGGGATCCCGACCGCAGTCGGTTTCGCGTTGCAAGGCTCGATCATACGTCTGCACGCCCCGGCCAGCTACGCCAACTTGAACCAGCTCAACACGGCCTTTCCGCTGACGCTCGCCGTGCTCGACCCGCACGGCTCGCCGAACCAAGTCGCGTTCCTCTCGCAATTCGACGTGTTCTTTCTCTGGACGGGGTTGCTCGTCGCGTACGGCTACATGGCAATCTCGGCCGAGAAGCCGGTACGCGCGCTCTTCCTCGCGTTCGGCGTGCAGTTCGCCCTCGTTCTACTGACCGCCGCGGTTCAGCAGTGACCCTACAGGTCCGGCGAGCAGGCTGACGGGCTTCGCGCGCGCGAGGCGAATGGATGTCGAAACATCGACAGTCCTGCCGCGTAGAGTCAAGCGGAAAGGATCGCAATGATGGTCGAAACGCCCGCCCCGCTCGTTCCTAACGAGCTCGCCGTCGCTTGGGACGCGATCGTCGCGCCGCGCGCCGCTTTCACCGCCCTGCGCGAACGGCCGCGCTGGCTCGTCGCCTACGTCGCGACGTGCGTGCTCGGCATGATCGGATCGGTGTTGCAGACGCCGGCCGGGGTGCACGTCGCGCAGGCGACGGTGCAGAAAATGATCGCGACCGATCCGAACCTAGCGAGTATGTCACCCGACAAGCAGCAGGCGATTCTGGCGCAAGCCGTCGGGGTGCAGCACTACATCTGGATCGCCTACCCGTTGATCGTGATCGTCGCCGTCGCGCTGACGGCCGTCGTGCTGCTGATCGCACGCGCGATCGGAAGGGGCGAGGCGAGCTTTTCGCGCCTGTTCGCGCTGGCGGCGCACGTCGCCATCGTCAACTTCGGCATAGCTTACCTCTACATCGGAATAATCGTCTTGCTCAAAGGAGGCGCAAATTTCGATTCGCAGCGAGACCTCCTCGCCACGCTGCCGAGCCTCGCGTGGCTCGCGCCGGGCGCCGGCGTGAAGCTCGCTGCATTCTTGTCGAGCTTCAGCGTTTTCGCGATCTGGTCCGCGTTTCTGATCACGCTCGGTCTCGAAATCATTGCCGGGTTATCGCGCAGGACCGCGATCGCGAGCGCGATCGTCCTGCTGCTCCTCTCGGCCTCGACCGCGATGTTAGCGGCACGATGACCGTACTCCGGCGCGGCGCTCTGGTCGTTGGCCTCGCTGGGCTGCTGAGTTTCCCGGCGCGGGCGCAAGAGGTTCCGCAATTCACGCCGGTCCAAGCCGCTTCGCCGGCTCCGGCGAACGCGCTCCACTTGGACGCGCTCGGTACGGTGCGCTATGCGCTCTCACATGCGCCGGCGATCGTGGCGCAGGAGGCGACCGTCTCGCAGCTCGTTGCGACCTTCACCAAGACGCGGGCCGGAGAATATCCCAGTCTCAGCGGCTTGCTCCAAAACCAGCTCGCGAAGTCGGCCAACTCGCTCGGCACCTTCGCTCAGTTCGGCGTCCAACCCGTCGGCAATTTCTCGCAGAATACCGCGCAGCTGGGAGCGACGTACAACGTCTACAACGGCACCGTCCAGTTGACAGCGCAAGAACAACGCCGTCAAGTCGACGCCGCGAAGCAGAATTTGCGACAGCAGCAAGAGCAGACCACGACGAGCACCTCGCAATCCTTCTACGGGCTCCTCGCGCTTCACGAAACCGTCATCGTCGACGAAGGTGACCTGCGTTTTCAGCAAGCCTTACTCGACGCCGCACGGGCTAGCGAAAAGGTCGGCCGCGTCGCGGGCGTCGACGTGCTGCGCGCGCAGGTCGCGGTGACGCGCAGCCTCTCGAATTTAGTGCAGGCGCGCGTCGACGAAGCCAACGCGCGCGAGGCGCTCGCAGTTCAAATCGGCGCGCCGCTCGACTGTTCGTTCGATCTTCCGGTCACGGTGCCCGAGCCGCCGCTTCCGCCCGGCTCCGTCGATCAGTTCGCGCAGATCGCCGAGCAGCACCGCCCCGAAATCCTGGCGGCGAAATACAATCTCGATGCGGCGCGGCTCGTGCCGGCCCAAGTCGACGCGGACTTGCACCCGACCTTTCAACTGACCGGCGCGTTCGGCAGTCAGGTCTCGCCGACGTCCTTCGTCCAAGAACAAGAACAAATCGACGCGGCCAACCAGGCCGCGATCGCCAACTTCGAACTCCAGCAATCGCTCTTTCCGGGCGTCGACTTTCCGCCGCCGGTTCTCCAACCGAACGTCAACCGCAACCGTCCGGGGTTCTGGCAACTGGGCCTCGTATCGACTTTCCAAATCCCGCTCTACGATTACGGCACGCGCGCCACGGCCCACCAAGCGGCCAACGCGCAGATCGACTCGGAACGGGTCGCGTTGGCAAATGCTTACACGAGCGTCGACGCCGACGTGCACTCCGCGGTGCGAACCTCGCAAGCCGACCAAGAGAAACTTTCGCTCGCGAAACAGAGCGAGCAGCTTGCAACGGAGTCGGCCCGCATCTCGGCGCTGCAGTATAAGAACGGCTTGATTTCCTTCACCGACATCACCCAGACGCAGCAGACCGCGCTCTCGTCCGAGTTCGATTTGGTCGCGGCCCAAGTCGCCTACGTCGTCTCGATCATCAAGCTCCGGATCTCGCTCGGACCCGCCGATCCGCTGAGCGCCGCCGACCTTCGAGCGCTATGAACCGCCGCCGAAACACCATCATCGTCATTTCCGGCCTGGCGCTGCTGCTGGTGATCGGTTACTTCGTTTCCAGGCCCAAAGACGCGCTGGCGGTCAGCCTCAAGACGGTCAAGTACGCAACCTTCAGCACGAAACTCCCGGAATCGGGCGTCATCCAGCTGCCCCGCACGGTCACGATTCCCGCCGCGGTGCCCGGTAACATGGGTTTGATCGACGTGCAGGCCGGCGACCGCGTGCACGCGGGCCAACTCCTGGCGACGATCGTGAACGCGCAGCTCGTCTCGAACCTGCACGATGCCGAAGACAGCGCGCTCTCGGCCGAGGGTCGCGCGCGAAGCGCGGCCGAGTCGAGCGTCGCCGTACCGAAACAGAACCGCTCGTCGGTCGTGCAAGCCGAAGCGAACGTGGTGCAAGCGCGTTCGCAGCTCGTCCAGGCGAAGCAAGATCTCGTCTCGGGTGCCGAGTCGGGACTCGGTTACGGAGGACAGACGGCCGAGGAACAGCGTCTCGACGCGGACGCGGCGGTCGAACGCGCCGCGACGGACCTGCGCGAAGCCCAGCGCATGTATGCGGCGAACCAAGATTTGTACGCGCAAAAGGCCATCTCCAAGGACACGCTCGACACGTCGCAAGCCAAGTACGAAGAGGACAACGTCGCCTATCAACAAGCCAAACAGCAGCGCGCGATTCTGAGCGGGCAGCTCGGCCGTCAGCAGAGCGTGTTGGCCGATCGCGTGCACGCCGCCGAGGACTCTCTGCGCCAAGCGCAAGCGGCGCTGGATGCCACCAAGGCGGCCGCCGGCGAAACGAAGCTGGGCGACCTCGAAGCTGCGCGCGGCGACGCGGCCCGCGCCGAAGCCGACCTTTCGTATGCCCGCGAACAAGTCTCGCGCCTGAGCGTGATCGCACCCTTCGACGGAACGATCGAAAGCGTCGCGACGCAGCCGAACGATCCGCTGCGCCCGATTCAACCCGGCGAGGCGGTAACCACGGGACAAGCTCTCTTCACAATGGCGGAGCACGGCCGCTTCATCGTCCGCACCCGCGTCGACGAACAAGACGTGGCGGCGATCGCGCTGGGCCAGCGCGCCATCGTCAGCGGCGAAGATTTCGCCGGGAAGGAACTCGGCGGCCGCATCGTCTCGATCTCGCCGCTGGCGCAGAAGTCAGACGACCCCTCGAATACCTCACGTCAGGTACTGACCACGATCGAACTCGACCGGACCCTGCCTTTCCTGCGCGACGGCATGACCGTCGACGTCGACATCGTGACGCACGACCTGCCGCACGTACTCGCCGTTCCGATCGACGCGCTGCACAAGGACGACAAGGGGAAGAGCTACGTCTACATCGTTCGGGGAGGCAAAGCCACGCGCAGCGACGTCATGCTGGGCCCGCAGAACGACACGCAGGCCGTCGTGAAGAGCGGAGTCCAGAGCGGCGACGTCGTCGTAGCCGACAAGAACGCCGCGGTTTTGCCGGGCGTGCGCGTGACCGCCGCGCCGTCCCCGACCCCCGGGCCGTCGACGAGTCCGTGAGCCGGCTCCTCGCCTACTCGCACGAAGCGCTCGAAGCGCTCTGGCGTAATCGCGGCCGCTCGCTTCTGACCGTGCTCGGCATGATCATCGGGACCGCGTCGGTCATCGCGGTGCTCGGCATCGGCAAAGCTGCCTCCAACGGCATTGCCGCTACGCTCGATTCGTTCGGTGATCCGGGCATCATCGTCCAAGTCGATTTGCAGCAAGACGATCCCGTCGCGGCCACGATCCAGTATCGCGACGTCGCCCAAATCGTGGCCGCGACTCCGGACCTGACGGCCCACGTGTTTCCGTCGTACCAGCGCACCTACAAGCTGTCGGCGAACGGCGTCGACTACGACGGAACGGTCGTCAGCCAGTACGACTACATCAACGACACGCTGACGCTGCGCGAAGGGCGCCGCATCAACCGTGAGGACGTCGAAAACGCCGCGCGCGTCGCGCTCGTCACCCAGCCTCTCGAGAGCCGTCTTTTTCACGAACGGCGCGCTTTAGGCGAAGGCGTACGCATCAACGGCGAGCGCTTTCGAATCATCGGCGTCTACGACTCGTGGAAAGCCGGCATCTTCAACAACATCGCCGGCTCGGACTACATCGAAATTCCGTATACGACGTTTCATGAGATGGCCGGAAGCCCCGTCGACAACTTGCAGATCTACAAGAAGCCCGGGGCGACCTTACCGGAGGTGCGGGACGCCGTCGTGCGCGTGTTGCGCCACATTCACGGACCGCAGGCGAAATACGATACGCAGGACGCGACGGCGTTCGAGGGCGCCTTCAAGCGTACGATCGACGTCATCTCGTACGGTCTGACCGCGATCGGCGCCGTCGCACTGCTCGTCGCCGGCATCGGCGTGATGAACATCATGCTGGTCTCGGTCACCGAACGGACCCGCGAGATCGGAATTCGTAAGGCGATCGGCGCGGGCGCGCGCGACATCGCGACGCAGTTTCTGCTGGAAGCGGTCATCCTCTCGCTCATCGGCGGCGGGATCGGGATGCTCTTCGGGATCGGCGCCGTGCTCCTGATGTACGGCGTCGTCGCCGGCCTGCTCGGACCGGCCCCGATTCCCTGGCTGCTGATCGTTTCGGTCGCCGTCGGTTTCTCGATGGTCGTCGGCGTCGTATTCGGCACCTACCCGGCGACGCGCGCCGCGAAGCTCGATCCGATCGAAGCGCTGCGTTCGTGATCGGCGCTTTCTTCTCCGAAGCCTACGGCGTTCTGGCAGGCAACAAGACGCGCACCTTCCTGACGATTCTCGGATTGATCATCGGCGTGGCCGCGGTGATCGCAATTCAGATTCTCGGAAGCGGCATGTCGGGGGCCGTTTCAGGCGTACTGGGCAGCCTCAACGATCATAGCTTCTACCTCTTTCCGAGTCAGCGTCAAGGCGACTTCACCAAAGCCGCGCTCACCTACAAGGATCTCGAGCAAACCAAGGAGGTTTTCCCGAACATCGTCAGCGCGATACCGGCCGGAGGCGTCGCGCTCATCGTCACGAGCGGCCACGAGCGGCCACGACTGCTCGTCTCGGCCGATTCCGACGTCAGGTTCGCGACGGTTCCGCTGCTCTACGGCCGCGCTCTCTCGCCCGAGGAGGTCGCGTCGTCCGCCCACGTCTGCACGCTGACCAACAAAGCTTGGCTACGCCTCTTTCCCGGCGGCGGCGATCCGGTCGGCGAGAGCCTGCGCATCGGCGATCACCGTTACGTGATCGTCGGCGTCGAGGGCAAGCCCACGCAGGGCTTGATTCCGGTGAACTTCGGCGATGACGTCGCCATCCCGTACACGACCTACGTGCGCGAATTCTTGCGCGGGCGCTCGGTGTTCGCCGCGCGCTTTCTGGTTGCCGACGCGAGCAAGATCGCCGAAACGGAAATCGGCGTCATCAAGTTCTTCAAGGATCGCAAACAAGGCCGAGCCGATTACCAAACCTTCGACCGGAAGTCGTTCTCCAGTTCGGTCGACTCGATCTTCGCGGTGCTCACGATCGTCGTCGCCTTGATCGGCGCCGTCTCGCTCGTCGTCGCCGGAATCGGCATCATGAACATCATGCTGGTATCGGTGACCGAACGGACTCGCGAAATCGGCGTGCGCAAGGCCATCGGCGCGACCAGCTTCCAAGTTCTCGCGCAGTTCTTCATCGAGGCGTTGCTGCTCTCGATCGTCGGCTGCGGCATCGGCCTGTGCCTCGGGCTGCTGGCTGGCTGGGCGATCGACACGTTCGCGCTCGTTAAAATCTCGGGCTTCATCGCACCGATACCGTGGCTGCAATCGGTAACGATCGCGGTCGGCTTCGCGACGATCGTCACGCTCGTCTTCGGTACGTATCCGGCGTATCGCGCCGCGCGGCTCGACCCGATCGAGGCGTTGCGCTATGAGTAAGGCCATCGTCTTGCGCGAGGTGACCAAAACCTACGCGATGGGAGAACTCGAAGTGCACGCGCTGCGCGGCGTCAGTTTCGAGGTCGAAGCGGGTGAGTACCTCGCGATCATGGGCCCGTCGGGATCGGGCAAGTCGACGTTGATGAACCTGATCGGTTGCCTCGATCGCCCGACAAGCGGGACCTATCTGCTCGACGGCATCGACGCCGGCACTCTGGACGACAACGCGCTCGCCGCGATCCGTTTGCGAAAGCTGGGCTTCGTTTTTCAAGGCTTCAATTTGCTGCCGCGAACCGATGCGCTCAAGAACGTCGGCTTACCGCTCTTCTACGCCGGACGGAGTCCGAAGGAACGCGATCGCGCCGCGGCCGCGCGCCTCGCCGAGGTCGGTTTGGCCGACCGCGGCCACCACAAGCCCAGTGAACTTTCGGGGGGCCAGCAACAACGCGTCGCCATCGCGCGCGCCCTCGTCAACGACCCCGCCGTGCTCCTCGCCGACGAGCCGACCGGCAATCTCGACTCGCAGACGAGCGAAGAGCTGATGGGCCTCTTCGCGGCCCTCAACGCAGGCGGCCGGACGATCATCATGGTCACCCACGACCCGGAAGTCGCTCGTCACGCCAAACGCGTGATCCGCGTCCGCGACGGTCTCGTCGTGGCGGACGGACCGGACCTTGCGAGCGCGGGAGCGGCCGCCTCCGGATGGGAATCCTCAAGAACCCGGGTAACCGAGGAACCGCCCTGAGACTTTTTGGAGTTTAACGAGTACGCAGTGCGGCACTCTTCCAAAAAAATAGCTACTCAGGAGACTGATTGAGACTCTGATGCAAAACCTTCGCCTCATACCGACCCTCATGATTGGACTCGTCGGAGCGATCGTCGGCAGCTTCGCGATGATGCTCTATGCGAGCACGCATTTCGCCGGCGTCGCCGGCCCCGGCAACACGCCGCCCGCACTCAGCGCCGCGCCGCTCGTATCGGGTACGGACGACCAGGACCGGATCGTCAGCGCCGTCAAGCGCGTTTCGCCTTCGGTCGTCGCGATCAACGTCAACGTGAACGGTCAGCAGTACATTCCGGTCGATCCGTTCCAACAGTTTTTCGGCGGCATGCCGGGCCAGAGCGGCCAAGTGCGCCGCTATCACGCGCGCGCTAGCGGCTCGGGCTTCGTCTTCTCCAAGGACGGCTTGATCGTGACCAACGCTCACGTCGTGCGCCCGCCCAGCGGCGGGAACGTGAGCAAGATCGAAGTCGTCTTCCCGAACGGCGACCGTCTGCCGGCACACCTCTTCGCCATGAACATCGGCGTCGATCTGGCGCTGCTCAAAGTCGACAACTACTCGAAGCTTCCGCCGCCGGTCGAAATTGCGGACTCGAGCAAGCTGCAAGCCGGTCAGTGGGCGATCGCGATCGGGCAGCCCTTCGAACTCAAGCAGTCGGTGACCGTCGGAGTCGTTTCCGGCTTCAACCGCGACGAGCCGATCGAGAACGAGAACGGTTCGGTTCAGGAGTTCAAGGGTCTGATGCAGACCTCGGCGCCCATCAATCCTGGGAACTCGGGCGGACCGCTGATCGACGTCGAGGGGCGCCTGATCGGCGTCAACCAGTCGACCGCGAACCCGCAGGCCGGCGCGCAGGGCATCGGCTTCGCGATTCCGGCGAACGAGGTCCGCGAGCAACTGGCGATTCTCGAGAAAAACCCCGGCACGCACCAGGGCACCAACATGGGTTACATCGGGGCCGCGCTCGAGACCGTGACGCCTGACGTCGGCGTCCAGCTCCAGTATCAGGGCAAAGGCGTGGCGGTCCGCCAGGTCATCCAGGGCGGTCCGGCCGACGCGGCGGGGATCCAGCCCGGCGACGTGATCCAAAAGGTCAACGGGAAGGACGTCGCGACCAACGACGACGTTGTCTCGACGATCAAGGGCACGAAGCCCGGCCAGACGGTCAACTTCCAGATCTGGAGCGCCGGCGTCAAGAAGCTCGTCTCGGTCAAGGTGACGGAGCGCCCGGCCGACGCCGCCGTGGCCGTACCCCAGGAGCAGGAGCCGCAGCAGCCCTAACCAGGGCTCCCGGCAAGCACGCAGCGCGCGGCGCCTTCGGGCACCGCGCGCTCACTTTTTTTGCTGGGAGAAGCCGAAACCCGGAAAGGTCAGGAAGGTATCTAAAGAAGAGCAATTGCCCCGCGCCGGGGCATAATGTTTTTGGCGCAATTCTCGATCGTGGATAAGCGGCAAGGCGAAGCACGGAAGCAATTCCGGGGTCGCGAGGGCGCCCGCCCCGCGTGCAGATGGTCCACCCGATCGTAAAACGGAGAGAGATTTCATGGCTAAAGTGGTCGGCATCGACCTTGGCACGACCAATTCGGTCGTCGCCGTGATGGAGGGCCAAACGCCCACCGTCATTCCTAATTCCGAAGGAAGCCGAACGACGCCGTCGATCGTCGCGTTCACCAAGACCGGCGAGCGGCTCGTGGGACAACTCGCGAAACGTCAAGCAGTCACCAACCCCGACCGCACGATCAAGTCGATCAAGCGGCACATGGGGACGACCTTTACCGTCAAGATCGACGGCAAGGATTATACCCCGCAAGAAATTTCGGCGATGATCCTGCAGAAGCTCGTGAACGACGCCTCGACCTATCTCGGCGAGCGCGTCACGCGCGCCGTCATTACGGTTCCCGCGTACTTCAACGACGCGCAGCGCCAGGCAACCAAAGACGCCGGCCGCATCGCGGGACTCGACGTCCTGCGCATCATCAACGAGCCAACGGCCGCCGCGCTCGCCTACGGTCTTGAAAAGAAGGGCAACGAGACGATCCTCGTGTGGGATCTCGGCGGCGGAACGTTCGACGTCTCGATCTTGGAAGTCGGCGACGGCGTCTTCGAAGTGAAGTCGACCAACGGCGACACGCATTTGGGCGGCGACGACTACGACGAGCGCATCGTCGACTGGCTCGTGGCCGAATTCCGCAAGGACCAAGGTCTCGACCTCAGCGGCGACAAGCAGGCCATGCAACGCCTCACCGAAGCGGCCGAGAAGGCGAAGATCGAACTCTCGACGCTGACCCAGACGACGATCAATCTGCCGTTCATCACGGCCGATCAGGGCGTCGCCAAACACCTCGACGTCACGTTGACGCGGGCCGATTTCGAGCGCCTCACCTCCGATCTCACCGATCGCATGGTGGGTCCGTTCCAAGCCGCGCTCGCCGATGCGAAGATCGACATCTCGAAGATCGACGAAGTCGTCATGGTCGGCGGATCGACGCGCATGCCGCTGTGCCAAGAGCTCGTCAAGAAACTCACTGGTAAGGATCAGCTCAACCAGTCCGTCAACCCCGATGAAGTCGTGGCGATCGGCGCGGCGATTCAAGCCGGCGTGCTGGCCGGCGAAGTTCGCGACGTCGTCCTGCTCGACGTGACCCCGCTTTCGCTGGGACTCGAAACGCTCGGCGGCGTCTTCACCAAGCTCATCGACCGCAACACGACGATCCCGACCAAGAAATCGCAGATCTTCACGACGGCGGAAGATGGTCAGACTTCCGTGGACATCCACATCTTCCAGGGCGAGCGCGAGATGGCGCGGGACAACAAGAGTCTGGGCCAGTTCCGGCTCGAGGGCATTCCCGCGGCGCCGCGCGGCGTACCGCAGATCGAAGTCGCCTTCAACATCGATGCCAACGGCATCGTGAACGTCGGCGCGAAAGATCTGGGCACCGGCAAGGAGCAACAGATCACGATCACCGCGTCGACCAACCTGTCGAAGGAAGAAGTCGAGCGGATGGTCCGTGAAGCTGAGGCTTCCGCAGCCGAAGACCATCGCAAGAAGGAAGAGGCCGAAGTCCGCAACCGCGCTTCGAGTCTGATCTATGCGACCGACAAGTCGCTCAAAGAGATCGGCGACAAGCTCGAGGGTGATACGAAGAACGAAGTCGAGAGCGCCCTCGAAGAGTTGCGCAAACTCAGTGAAAACGGTACGGCCGACGAGATCAAGGCGGCGACCGAAAAGCTCGAGCAGGCTTCGTACAAGATGGCCGAGGCGCTCTATCAAAAGACCGCCGCCGCGAACGGCGCTTCGGCCGGCGCGGCCGAGGGCGCGGCAGCCGGAAACGGCGCATCCGGCGGCGCGGCCGAGGATGCGGCTCCGGCCGAAGACGTCATCGACGCCGAATTCAAAGAAGCGAAATAGGGTGCAGCACGGAGCGCTCCCGCCGGCGTCGCTGCGACGTCCGGGGGAGCGCGCCGTCGCCACATGAGGAAGAGAATGGAAACCGACGCCAAAGAAGCGGCGGTCGTCGAAGCCTCCGGCGAGGATAACCTCGCCGCCGAACTCGCCGACGCCAGAGCGCTCGCCGAGGAGCGCTACAAAGAACTCCAATACGCGCGAGCCGAGATCGAGAACGTGCGCAAGCGCGCCGACCGCATCGCTTCGGACCGGCTTTCGGCCGGACGCCGCGCTTTGCTCGGAAAGTTCTTGCCCGTACTCGACAACCTCCAGCGCGCGCTGAGCTTCGACGACTCGGCGGGGCTTCGCGGCGGCCTGCAAGCGACGCTCAAAGGCTTCGAGGCTCTGCTCGCGGGCGAAGGCGTGAAAGCGGTCGACGTCGTCGGCAAGCCATTCGATCCGCGCATCGCCGAGTCGATTCAAAGCCGCGCAACCGCGGACGGCGACGACGACGTCGTTCTCGAGGAAGTGCAGCGCGGCTACGTGCTGGGCGAGGACTTGCTGCGGCCCGCGCAAGTCGTCGTCAGCCACCGCGCGCGCGACGAAGACGAAGACGAAACGGACGCTTGAAGTACAAGGATTATTACCAAGTCCTCGGCGTTCCCAAAGACGCGCCGGCCAAGGACATCAAGTCGGCGTATCGCAAACTCGCGCGCAAGCTTCACCCCGACGCGAACCCGAACGATCCGAAGGCTGCGGAAGAAAAGTTCAAGGAACTGCAAGAGGCCTACGAGGTCCTCAGCGACGCCGAAAAGCGCCGCAAGTACGACGCGCTCGGCAGCAATTGGCAGCAGGCCGCCCAGCAAGCTGAGACGCAGCGGCGTTACCGCTCGGCCCAGCAAGAAGACATCTTCAGTTCGTTCGGCGGCGAGGATGCGCGCGGCGCCAGCGGCTTCTCCGATTTTTTCGACGCGTTCTTCTCGGGCATCGGCCAGCCGCAGCAGCGCCAAACCAGCTCGGCGCGCTTTGCGCGGCGCGGCGGCGACCTCGAGACGACGATCGAGCTCAGCTTACGCGACGCCTACCAGGGCGGCACCAAACAAGTCAACTTGCAGATCGAGGATACGTGTCCGCGCTGCGGCGGCAGCGGCATCGTGGGCAACGCGATCTGTCCGGTCTGCCACGGCACCGGACGGCTCATCGCGAACCGCAAACTCGAGGTGACGATTCCGAAGGGCGTGCGCCCGGGCCAACGCATTCGCCTCACCGGCCAAGGTTCGAGCGGAACCGGCGGCGGCCCGAACGGCGACCTCTATTTGATCGCGCAGTTCGACGGTGACGACAAGTACGAACGCAAGGGCGACGATCTCTACGTCGACTTACCGGTCAGCATTTACGAACTCGTCCTGGGCGGCGAGGTGCGCGTCCCGACTATGTCGGGCGACGTGACGATGACGATACCGCAGGGCACGCAGAGCAATAAGCTCCTGAGGCTCACGGGAAAAGGCATGCCCAAGCCCCGCGGCGCGGGGAACGGCGACCAGTACGTCCGGCTCGTGGGCATGCTGCCTGCGAACCTCAGCGACCACGAACGCGATCTCTTTCGCGAGCTCGCCGCCTTGCGCAACGGCAAGGTCTAAGGTCTTGTGAAGCGGCCGCGTTTCGCGGCGTCGTACCCGGCGAACGCGATCCTCGTCATTTTGAGCATCTCGCCGGGACTGGCCAACGGCGCGGCGCTGAACTACGTCTTTCCCTCGATCGCGCGAGATTTCGGCGCGACGCAGCTCTCGCTGTCGTGGCTGCCGACGCTCGGAGATGCGGCAATCGCCTTCGGCGGCATCGTCGCGGCGGAACTCGGCCGCCACGTCGAAGCGCGCCGGCTGTACCTTACGACGCTCGTCGTCTCGCTCGGGTCGGCCGCGCTCGGGATGGCGGCCGGCAATGTCGAGCTGCTGATCTTCACGCAAATGCTGCACGGCCTCGTGACGGGCTTCATGCTCGTCATCGCGCTGGGACCGCTGGTCGGCGGTTTCGGCGAAGCCAAGCTTCCGATCACGACCGGCATCGCGATCGCGGCGCTCTTCGGGGTCGCTTCGCTCGGACCGCTCGCCGGAGCGCTCGCCGAATCGGCTCCGCACGGATGGCGTTACATGTTCGCGATCGAATTGGCGCTCGGCCTGATCGCGTTTTGGCTGGCGCACGAAACGCTCCTCGAGAAGCAGCCGGAGCGCCAGTCGGACTACGTCGACGCACCGGCGCTGACGCTGGCGATCGGCGCGACGATACTCAATTTCGCCGGCGTCGCATTCTTTGGGCGCTATCCCTGGAACGATCTTCACGTTTGGCTTCCGCTCGTGCTCGGCAACGCCGGGCTCGTCGCGCTGTTTGCGATCGAAGTGCGCTCGCCGAACCCGCTCTTACCGGTCAAGGAACTGGGCCGCGCGTATCCGTTGATCGGAGCGTTCGCTTGCGTCTTCGCGAGCGCGGCCTATGCGGCGGCGACACGCGGCATCGGCTTTTTCCTCACCTTCGTCCAAGGGCTCGATCTGCTGACCGTCGCGCGCATGCTCAGCCTCGCCGTTGCCGGCGCGCTGATCGCAGCGCCGCTCTACGCCCGGGTCGTCGCGACGCGCTGGGGCAGTCCGATGGCGCTCGTCGGTCTCGCTTTCCTCGCGATCGGCTCGGCGCTCGCCGCATCGTTCCCGGCGCACGCCGGCACGGGATTGGTCGCGCTCGCCGTGCTGCTCTTCTCGCTCGGCGGCGGCCTTACGATTACGCCCGGGATTTTGACGATGGCGCTGGGGGTTCGCGCGCGCTACGTCGGCCGGGCGATCGCACTGCTCGCGCTTTTGCGCATGAACGCGGCCTATCTGACGGGTCCCGCCATGAGCATCTTCGCCGCGTCGCGCAGTGCGGCCGACATCCACGAACCGGGAGTCGCGGCAGCCTCGGTGAGCGCTTCGCTGCGCGAATACATCGCCGGCGGCGCAACGCTGCACCAGCTCGATCCGGGACTCCAGCGGCAGGTGATCGGCGCCTTGCTTCACGGAATCCACGACGGTTTCGCCGTGCTCGCGGCCGCGACGCTGTGCGCGATCGCCATCGTGCTCCTCATCTTCTGGCGTAGCGGCGTCCATCTCGTCGACCCGCGCATCGCCTGCATGTTCTCGGACGGCGTGCCGCTCGAATCGCCCTCCGTCTTCACGGCGCGACCCGGAGCCGCGAGTTGAGCGCGAGCTCCAGGAAACCGCCCGCTCCCGCCGGAGGTCTCACGGAGAGATGTTAGGCGGATCTCCAGTCCATTTGATGTGGTCGAACATGTACGGCCCCGAGAAGCCGCGCCCGAAACGTGCGGTCGATTGGCGGCGCGTCGGCGCTTTCTTTCTTCCATATTGGAAGGAAGAGGCGGCGGTGTTCGTCTGCATTCTGTTCGGCTCGGCGCTGGGCATCGCGCCCGCCCTGTTCACGCGGGACCTGATCGACCGCTCCCTGGCGCAGCACGACATTCACGGGCTCTGGCTCGACGTCGGCGGCATGGTCGTCTCGGCGCTCGTGGCCGGCGCGATCGGGGTCTACCAGGGCTACCTGAACTCGGTCGTCGGCGAAGGGATCATGCGGGACATCCGCACCAAGCTCGTCGGGCATCTGCATAGCATGCCCATCGCCTTCTTCACCGGCACGAAGACCGGCGAAATCATGAACCGCGTTTCGAACGACGTCGACAACATCGACGGCGTCGTTACCGGAACGCTGGTCTCGGTGGTCACGAACTTCGCGACGATCGCGACGACGGTCGTCACCATGCTCGTCCTCGACTGGCGGCTCTCGCTGATCGCGCTCGCGGTCGTGCCCCTGATGATCGCGCCGCTGGGCTTCGTCGGACGGCGCATGTATGCCGTGCGCAAACGGACGCGCGAAAAACGCGATCAGATCGAGAGCCTCACCCAAGAGACGCTTTCGCTCTCCGGCATAACCCTGATCAAATCGTTCGTCCGCGAGAAGTACGAAGCGAAACGCTTCTTCGACGTCAGCACCGCCTTGATGAAGCTCGAGGTGCAGCTGGCGATGGTCGGGCGCTGGTTCATCGGCGCGATCGCCGCGATGGTCACGATCGGACCGGCGATCGTTTGGCTCAGCGGCGGCTATTTTGCGATCTATGCGGGCTTGACGGTCGGCACGATCGTTGCCTTCGTCGCGCTGCTGGGACGCTTGTACGGTCCGGCCTCGACGCTCGCGGGAACGCAGGTTCAGATCGTCAGCGCGCTAGCCGTGTTCGAGCGCATCTTCGAGTACCTCGACATGAAGCCCGAAGGCGAGACGACCTTGCAGCCGCCGCAGGTGCTCAAGGAAGTACGCGGCGACCTGCGCTTCGAGGACGTGCACTTTTCGTACACGCCGGAGCGAGTCGTCCTCGACGGCGTCACCTTCCACATCGAACCGGGACAAGTTGCGGCGTTCGTGGGCCACTCGGGGGGCGGGAAGACCACGATCACGCAACTCGTGCCGCGCTTCTACGACCCGCAGTCGGGCAGCGTGCTGATCGACGATCGCGACATTCGCGAATTCGACGTGCAATCGCTGCGCAGTCACATCGGCATCGTGACGCAGGAGACCTATCTCTTTCACGATACGATCGCGGCTAATCTTCACTACGGCTTGGTAGGCGCGACCCAGACTCAACTCGAAGCCGCGGCGCGCGCGGCGAACATCCACGACTTCATCGCGAGCCTGCCCGAAGGATACCAAACCGTGGTGGGCGAGCGGGGCCACAAGCTTTCGGGCGGCGAGCGCCAGCGTTTGGCGATCGCCCGCGTGCTGCTCAAGGATCCCCGAATCTTAATCCTCGATGAAGCCACGAGTTCTCTCGACTCTGAGAACGAAGCTCTCATCCAAGCGGCCTTCGTCCCGCTCATGGCCGGCCGCACGAGCCTCGTCATCGCCCACCGGCTCTCGACCATTCTCTCCGCCGACGTCATCTTCGTCGTCGAACGCGGCCGCATCGTCGAGAGCGGCACGCACGCCGGCCTGCTCGCGCGAGGCGAGGCCTACGCGCGGCTCTACCTCACTCAATTCCGGAGCGCGGGCGACGATCACACAATTGTAGACCAAAGGGAAACCACGACCGCTTCGTAAGGTCACGTCAGGGAGATCACACGGGTGCCCACCTCCGTCCCCGTAACGCTGACGAAAATCCTCACGCCCCGGCCCTCACCGGCTGTGGCCCGGCCGCGCCTCGAGAATCACGCGCGGGCCCTGTGCGACTATGCGCTGACGACCCTCACCGGAGGCGCCGGTTTCGGGAAGACCACGCTCCTGCGCGTGTGGGCCGAGCGCTGCGAGGTCGACGCCGCCTGGATCACGCTCGACGAAGCGGACTGTGAGGTACGTTCCTTCGCGGCGTATTTGGACGCGGCGTTCCGCCAGGCGATCCCAGAATTCGGTCGCTCGGTACTCGAGCTTCTCGAAGCGGGCCGCACCGAACCCGACGCCTTTGCGCGCGCCCTGGCCAACGAACTGCTGACCGTCACCGAGGAACGCGAACGCGACGTCGTGCTCTTCCTCGACGACTTTCACACCGTTCTCGCCCACACGGGCGTTCGGGAAGCGGTCGCCGGGTTGTTACGCGCCTTGCCGCCGCGCGCGCACCTCGCGATCGCGAGCCGCTTTCCGCTCGCATTCTCGCCGATCGTGAAGTTGCGCGCCGCCGAGCGCGCCGTCGACTTCACGCAAAACGATCTGCGCTTCACGCCGGAGGAAGCCGCGCAGTTGCTCGCCAGCGACGTCAGCGAACGCACGCCGCTGCAGCGCGACGTCCTCGAGGCGCTGGTGCGACGGGCCGACGGCTGGGCGATGGCTCTGCGCTTGTCGCTTCAAGTCGCCGCGGGATTACTCGGCGATGCGCCGGCCGTCAGCGATTCGGAACATTCGCTCTTCGCCTACCTCGCGGACGAAGTTTTGCGCGCGCAGCCGGCCGAGATCCGCGACCTCCTGCTCGGCTGTGCGGTTCCCAAAATGCTCGACGCGCGCACGCTCGAGCGAGTCGTCGGCGTCGAGGACGGAGCCGCCGCCCTCGAACTGCTGCTGGCGCGTAATCTCTACCTCGAACCGATGGGCGCGCGTGCCTACCGCTTCCACTACCTCTTCCGCGAGTTCCTGATCGCGACGCTGCGCACCGAGCAGCCCGAGCGTTTGCGGGTGCTCAAACTGCGCTGTGCCCGCATGCTCGAAGAGGACGGCGACCTCACCGGCGCCGTGACGCAGTACATGGAGGCCGGCGATTTCGCTTCAGCGGCGGATCACGTCGGAGATGCCCTGATCGCGCTGAAATACGGCGACAACGTCGACCGCATCGCGACGATCCTTTCGGATCTTCCCGACGCGCTCAAACGCGAGCGGCCCTTTCTGCTCCAACTAGAAGCGACGGTGCGCCGGCGCCGGCGCGACTTCTCGGGCGCGGCCGAGGTGTACGAGCGGGCCGCGCGCTACGCGCTCGAGCTGCAAGACTTCGCGACGGCTTGTGCGTGCACGATCGAGCGGGGCATGCTCGCCGGCGATCTGCGCGCCGGCGGTCACGGACGCTTCGAGAAGAGCATCGGCCTCTTCGCGGAGGCGCTGCGCTACGCCGAGCGTTGCGGCGGCAAGCGCGATACGTACGTCAAGTCCGCTTCGGTCGCAATGGGCTTGGCGCTCGCCGCGCAATTCGACTACGAGGCGGCGAAACCGTATCTGGGGACGGCGGAGAATCTCCAGCGCGCCGCCGCCAGCCAACGTTCCGACGTGATGACCACGATCGCAACCATCGACGGCTGGCAGGGCGAATGGCACCGCGTACTCGAGCATGCCGAACTCGCCGAGGACCTCCTGCGCTCGAGCGGCGGAGCCGACTATTTGATCGGACGCGCGCTGAAAGCGCAAGCCAAGGCGCATTGTTTCCTCTGCGGCGATCCGGAGCGCGCCCTAACTCTGGCCGAGGCCGCCGTCGAATGGGAACGCTCGTACAACGAGCTCGACGATTTGCCCGACGCGTACGTCGTCCTGGCGCGTGCGAGCCTTGGGATGCCGGTTCCGCGCGTCGACCGGGCGCACGAAGCTCTCAACGAGGCCACTCGCATCCTGCAACGTTGGCCTAACAATACGACTCGCTTCGAGATTCATGCCGCACGCTTCGAGATCTACATTCTCACGAACGGCCTCTCCGACGCTCGCCGCGAGCTGGCGGCGGCGCGCACCTTCGCGCAGACCAACGGCGACCCTCACGAACAAGCGCTCGTCGTTTTCTACGAGGGCCTCTTTCACTCGGTTTCCGGCGAGTTGACCGAAGCGGCGGCGCGATTCGACGAAGCGTTCGCGCAATTGGAACCCCTCCACGACAATTTCTTCGCGCAACTGGCCGAGATCGCGGCCTGCGGCGCACGTGCGCGGATCGGCGCGCTCGAACCCGACGAGCTGCGCGCGATGCTCGAACGTCTCGAGCGCGCGAGCTCGCAAGTCGCGTTGCGCTCCGCGCCGCGTTCGACCGCGATCGTTCTCGCTTGGGCGCTGCGCCATGGCGTCGAACCCGAAGCTGCGACCGCCCTCCTCGGCGAGGCCGCGCGACGCGCCGGCGACGAGGATCTGGTAGCGCTCGCGCTCGACGAGGATGCGCCGAACGAAGCGCGCGTCCGCGCCATCTCGGCGATCGCGCGCGAAGGCCGGCTCGAGCGCCGTCCGACGCTGGTTCGCCTCGCCCGCAACAAACGATCGGCGGTCGCGGCCGCGGCGGCAACCGCACTCGAAGTTTTTCCGCGGGCCGATGCAGCGCCACTCTCGATTTATCTGGTGGGACCCCTCAGAGTCGTCGTCGGTGAAGAGACGCTCGACGAACGCGACGCGCGCTGGTCCCGCCGCAAGGCCGTCGAGATGTTGCGCGCGCTGGCGCTTGCGGACGGGCCGCTCTCAAAGGCTACGCTTCTTTCCAACCTTTGGCCCGAGAGCAGCGGAGCCGCAGCCGAAACGAGTTTGCGAGTGACCTTGCATGCGCTGCGCCGCGCGCTCGAGCCGGCCGTCGAAGGTTCGGGTCACTACGTGGTCTACGACGGCACGACGCTCGCCTTGCGCAAGGAGCTCGTGACCTTCGTCGATGCGCTCGAAGCTCAGGCTGCTTTCCGGCGCGCGGTTTTCGCGCGAGCGCGTGAAGCCACCGGCGAAGCCGAAGTCCTGCTGGCCCGGACAATCGACCTGCTAGCCGCCGTGCCCGCCGAGGATGGGGTGCCGGCTTGGCTCGCGCCGCACGTGCGCGCGTGGCGAACCACGCTGGCCGCTTCGCTTCGCGCCAGCGCGCAACTCAAACTGAAGGCGGGAGCCGCTCCCGCCGCACGCGCGCTCGCCGAGCGCGCGCACCTCGTCGATCCGCTCGATGAAGAGACGGTGACCTTGACGCTCGACATCGCACTCGCCGCGGGCGATCTGGAACGAGCCAAGAGCGCGTTCCTAGCGTACAAGGCGCGGCTCGCGAGCGAACTGTCGACGACGCCCGGCTCGGAGGTCCTGGCGCGGTACGGCGACGTCCTCAAAGCGCGGGCCGAAAACCGCACGATCGGGCTTACCGGCCGGGAACTCGAGATTTTGAGTTTGATCGGGCGCGGCCGCAGCAACAAGCAGATTGCCGCGGAGTTGAAGCTAAGCACCTGGACCGTTAACGGACACGTCGCCCGCATTTTACGGAAGATGCGCGTCGAGTCACGCGCAGCCGCCGTCGCTGCGGCAGGCGGACTCCTCGAGACGTGAGAAGCCAAGCAACCCCTATGAAGCGCGCTTACGGACTCGTCGCTTTGGTCTTTTTCGCGTCGGCGCTCGGCGGCTGCGGCGGTTCGGCGGCGCCCGCCTCTCCCGTCGTACCCGGCGCTCAACCCGCCGCGCAAAGTGTGCCCGGCGCTCAGCCCGCCGCTCAAGCCGCGTCCCAGGGCTTCGGCAATGTCGCCGACCCGGAGAATGCATACCCGCACATCTTGATTTCGGCCGTACCGCCCGGTCGACTGGAGGGCGTCAAGGACGGCCAGTCGATCACGCTCGTCACCACCGCGAAGCTGCGCGGTCGCGCGCTTTCGCTCGAAGGGGCACAGATCCACTGGTCGGGTCCGGAACACGGGACGCTCGTGCCGTCCGAAGACGGCCAAACCGCCGTCTATACCGCGCCCTTGACGGGTTCGGGTCACGACGTCGTGATGGTCAGGGTGCACCTTGACAATCAGTGGGAAGAGTACTCGGCGCATGCCACAATCCAATACAAGCGCAATTAAGGCTCCGGCCTGACTGCAGGGCTTCGCGTCGAGGGGCTCGTGCGGCGTTTCGGCAAGACCGTCGCCGTTCGCGGGCTGAGTTTCGGACTCGGGCCCGGCGAGATTCTCGGTCTTCTCGGCCCGAACGGAGCGGGTAAGACCACGACCTTCATGTGTTTGTGCGGGCTGCTCCGGCCCGACGCGGGCACGATCGAATTCGACGGGGAGCGCCTCAGCTCGAACCGCGGCCGCACGATCTCGCTCATCCCCGAAACGCCCGACGTCTATTTGATGCTGACGGTTTGGGAGCATTTGGCATTCGTGGCGCGCAGCGTGAATCTCACGCACGGATGGGAGCGGCGCGCCGACGAATTGCTCGAGCGCCTCGACCTCGCGGAGCAGCGCGACAAGTTGGGACAAGCGCTTTCGAAGGGCATGCGCCAGAAAACCTTGATCGCCGCTACGATTCTGGCGGGCGCGCCGGTGCTGCTGCTCGACGAGCCGATGATCGGACTCGACCCCAAAGGTCAACGCGAATTACGCGACTTGATCTTTTCGCTGCGGGACGACGGCACGTCCATCGTGATGAGCACGCATATGATCGAATCGGCCGAGACGATCTGCGACCGGCTCGTCATCATGAAAGCCGGTGCCGCGATCGCGAGCGGCGCCGTTCGCGAGTTGCGCGAGCGCGCACCGACCGGACGTTCGCTCGAAGACGTTTTTCTCGAGATCACGGCCTAGTGGGCCGCTAGTGCGCGCGCTTCTCTATCTCGACGCGCACTACGTCTTCAATCAGCTGCAGCGGATCGTACGCTCGCCGGGACGTCTCGCGCTTTGGCTCCCCTACGTCCTCGTGCTTGCGACGCTGACGTTCAGCCGCATCGCGACGTCGCGCGCGCATACGCCGGGTTTTTCCTCCGCCGGTTCGCATCCGCTGGGCACGACGGCTGCCGGCGCCTTCCTCTGCGTGCTCGGCGTGACGATCGGCGTCGCCGCGGCGGGTCGCGCCGGCGCCTTTCGCTCGACCGCCGAAGCGCTGCTCTGCGTCAACGCGGGCGTTCCGCCGCTAAGTCTCGCCGTCTGGCTTCAGATCCGCAAACTCTTCGCCACCGGCGCGCGCTGGCTGGGCTCGATTCTTTTCAGCTTCCTTTTTATCGTGCCGCGCGACGCGAGCGCGCAGGAACTGGCGCGCGGTTTCGCCGCCGCGCTCGCGATCGCCGCTGCGATCATGACCGCCGAGCTTCCCGCCTTCCTGCTTTCGCGCAAACGCTGGGGCGGCTTCGTCGCGCCGCTCGGCTGGGCGCTGGCGCTGGCCGGCGGCGCGTTCGCCGCGATAGGCTTCGCCGGAAGCGTGGGTGAGGACCGCTTCGCGCCCGCGGCTCTCGAGTTCTTGCGCGTCAATCCCGGAAGTCTGATTGGAACGATCGTATCGAGCTGGACGTGGCCGCTGCTGCTCTGGTGCGTTCCCCTCGTTTTGATCGCTTCGATCGTGCTGTTGGCGCGCGACGCGGTGCCCGAACTCTACGCGGCGACGGTGCAGTCGTACGAGTGGCGCAACCGGCGGCGCGAGCGAATCCGCAACGAAGCTGCATCGGAGCGGGCCGAGCGCATTCCGCCCGGCGCGTTGACGATCGTCTGGAAAGAGTGGATCGGCTTCCGGCGAAGCCGCGGCGCCACGTGGCGCTGGCTGCTCGTCCTTCTGTTCTGGCTCGGACTCGGCTCCGCCGCCGCCTGGGCCGACGCGAGCGGAAATCGCGGGCTCGTGTTGCCGTTCGTCGGCTTCGCGATGACGATGGTCGTGCTGGTGCCGTTGGCCGCGTCGGTGAGTCTCTTAGAAGACTTGGCCAAGCCGATCTGGTGGGTTTCGCGGGCTTCGCTTCGCTCGCGCATCGTCGCGTGGACTTTCTCGAAGGCCTGGCGCAACGGGGTCGCCTTTGGCGGCTTCCTGCTAGTAATCGCCGTCGCACGCGGCGACACTGCCGGCGCGTTGCTCGCGATTCCCCTCGGGATCGGGCTTTGGTCGAGCTTGAACGCGCTCGGCGTCGCGCTCTATGCGGCGTATCCGAGCCGCGTCGACGCGCGCGGCCCGATCTTTTTCGTACGCGCCCTCGCAACCGGAGTTTTTCTCTTGCCGCCCGCCATGCTCTTCGCATTCGTCAGCATGCTGACGACGAACCCGCTGCTCGCGGCGACGCTGGCCGGCATCGTCGTCGTCATCGAAGGGCTGCTCGCAATCGAGTTTGCCGCCTCGCGTTTCAACGAGAACGGCGCCGGCATTTCGATGCTCGAGCGCGCCTAATGACACTACTGACGCTAGATGCTCGCGACCTTTTGCGCGTCGTGAACGCGAGCGCCGGTCGCACCGCGCACCTCTTCGGGCGTGACTCCGGGAGCGCATTCGCGCAGTACCAAGCCGTCCGGCGTAACGTCGAGAACGGCCAAGTCGGTGATTATCCGCTGAACCACGCCCTTGCCGGTTAGCGGCAAGGTGCACTCGTCGAGAATCTTCGGGCTTCCGTCCTTCGCGACGTGCTCCATCATGACGATCACCCGCTTCGCGCCGTGCACGAGGTCCATCGCACCACCCATGCCCTTGACCATCTTCCCGGGGATCATCCAGTTCGCGAGGTCGCCGCGACTCGAAACTTGCATCGCGCCCAAAATCGCGACGTCGATGTGGCCGCCGCGAATCATCCCGAACGAAGCGGCGGAATCGAAGAACGCCGCACCCGGCAGAACGGTCACGGTCTCTTTGCCGGCGTTGATGAGGTCCGGATCTTCCTCACCTTCGTAAGGATAGGGTCCCATGCCGAGGATGCCGTTTTCGCTCTGCAAGACCACGGTGATCGCCGGGTCCACGTAGTTCGGCACCAGCGTGGGCAGTCCGATTCCGAGGTTCACGTATTGACCGTCGCGCAGCTCGCGCGCGACGCGTCGCGCGAGTTCGTCTCGGGTTAGCGCCATGTCGCTCTAGCTCCCTCGTTTGCGCGTCGTAGTGCGCTCGATGCGTTTGCCGCCGCTGCCCACGACGACGACTCGTTGCACGAAGATTCCCGGCGTGTGGACGCTCTCCGGATCGATCTCACCCGGCTCGACGAGCTCCTCGACCTCGGCGATCGTAATCTTTCCCGCCATCGCGCAGAGCGGGTTGAAATTGAGCGTTGCTTTGTGATAGTGGAGGTTGCCCATCCGGTCGCCGCGACTGGCGCGCACGAAGGCGAAGTCGCACACGATGCCTTCCTCGAGCACGTAGCTCCGGCCGTTGAAAACGCGCGTTTCCTTGGGCGGCGACGCGAGCGCGATCGAGCCGTCGGGGCGGTAGCGCCAGGGCAACCCGCCGTCGGCCACTTCCGTGCCGACTCCCGAAGGCGTGAAGAAAGCGGCGATGCCCGACCCGCCGGCCCGCAAGCGTTCGGCCAGCGTTCCTTGCGGCACGAGCTCGACTTCGAGCTCGCCGCTCAAAAATTGGCGCTCGAACTCCTTGTTTTCGCCGACGTAGGAGCCCGTCGTTCGGCGAATGCGCTTCTTGTCCAAGAGCAATCCCAAACCGAAACCGTCGACGCCGCAGTTGTTCGAGACGGTTGTAAGTTGCGCCGCGCCCTGCGCGAGGAGCGCTTCGATCAGGCGCTCGGGGACGCCGTTCAATCCGAAGCCGCCGACCGCGAGCGAAGCGCCGTTCGGGAGGTCACGCACCGCCTCCGCGGCACTCGCGAAGACTTTATCCATTTTTGTCCATGGTTCGTTCAAGCTTGGCAGCGCGGCGTGCAAACCCTCGCGGGTCGCGCAAGAGGGCTACCTCCCGGCACCGAAGCTCGAAGGACGTCGCTGCCCATACGCCGTGGAGAAACCTTATGGCCGTCGTTGTTCCGTCCAGCGCCGCCTCGGAAGAGGAAGGCATGATCCTCCAGGTCGTTCGCGAGCTCGTCGCGGAAAAGGTGGCGCCGCGCGCGGCCGCGATTGACGAAAGCGGCGAATTTCCGTGGGATATCCAGAAGCTTTTCGCGAGCAACGATCTGCTCGGCATCCCGTTCCCCGCGGAGTACGGCGGTCTCGGCGGTTCGTTTCTGACGTACGTCAAAGTCGTCGAAGAGGTCGCCAAAGCGTGCGCCTCCAGCGCGCTCATCATCGCGGTGCAAGAGCTCGGCGCGCTGCCGATCATCATCGCCGGATCGCACGAGCAGAAAGCGAAGTACCTCCCCAAACTCGCCTCGGGGGAGTGGACGGCCGCGTACGCTTTGACCGAGGCGGGCAGCGGTTCGGATGCAGCCGGCTCGATGCGCTGCCGGGCCGAGAAGCGCGGCGACAAGTACGTTTTGAACGGCAGCAAGATTTGGATCACGCAAGGTGGCGTGGCCGACGCGATCTGTGTTTTCGCGGTCACCGATCCCGGCAAAGGACCGGGCGGCATCTCGGCCTTCGTCGTCGAGAAGACCTTCCCGGGATTCCGGGTCGGGAAGCTCGAGAAAAAGATGGGCATCCGCGGGTCGCCGACGGTCGAACTCATTTTTGACGGCTGCGAAGTACCGCTCGCGAACCTGCTCGGCGAAGAGGGCACCGGCTTTCGGACCGCGATGAAAGTGCTCGACAAGTCTCGGCCCGGCATCGCCGCGCAGGCGGTCGGCATCGCGCAAGGCGCGCTCGACTACGCGACGCAGTACGCGCGCGAACGCATCGCGTTCGGCAAGCCGATCGCGCAGCAGCAGGGCATCCAATTCATGCTGGCCGACATGCGCGTCGAGGTCGAAGCGGCGCGCCTCTTGCTCTACGAAGCCGCGCGCAAGTGCGACGAGGGTGCGCCGGACCTCACCACCTGGGCCGCGCTTTGTAAACTCAAAGCCGGAGACGTGGCGATGAAAGTTACGGTCGACGCGGTGCAGGTTCTGGGTGGTTTCGGCTACTCGACCGAGTATCCGGTCGAGCGGATGATGCGCGACGCCAAGATCACTCAAATCTATGAAGGCACGCAGCAGATCCAACGGCTCGTCGTGGCGCGAAGCATGGTCGGCAAATGGAAGCCACCGGGAAACGGAGCGAGCACGACCTAACCTTTTATGAGAATTTGCTGAGCAATGTTCGGGCGACTCGCTTCGTTACGCAAGTTGGAACCGGCTGAGGTTCCAATCCGTGACGAAGGGAGGTGTGTACATGAAGAACATCCTCGCAACGATCGCCGCAGCTTCGCTGTTGGCGGGCGGACCCGCGATTGCCGCGACGAGCACGAGCTCGCCGAAACCGGCAAGTCACGCGATCTCGACCAAACCTGCGACGCACGCGAAGTCTTCGACGGCCGTCAAAACCGTGAAGCCTTCGCCCAAGGCGAGCGCTAAAGCCAAGTAACGTCCCGGCTTCATCCTAGACTCAAGGTGCAACGGGCGCGGCCAGTGGGGTCGCGCCCGTTCGCATCAGCGGCGGCCGCTAACCGCCGACGTTGACCGCGCTGTGTCCGAAAAGGGGCGGGATGTAACGCCCTGCAGCCCATGCGACGCCGAAGACCAGCGCGCCGAAGGCAACGATCTCGAATCCCTTCGCGAAAGGATTGCGTCGCGAGAGGCGCGCCGCGAAAACCCCGATGCCGAAGAGCGCGATCGCGGCGAGCAGCAGCGCAAGCCACATCGCGGTGCCGAGCGCAATCGCGAAGGCGTACGGCAGCACCGGTATCGCAGCGCCCATTGCGAACGAGCCGGCCATGGCGAAACTCGAACGCAGACCGCCGCTTTCGGCTTCGCGCAGATCGATGCCGAACTCGTCGCGCACCATCTCGTGAAGCCAGATGTCGGGATTCTTTCTGAGGCGTTCGACGATCATCAGCGCTTCGTCGTCCGTAAATCCCTTGAGCCGGTAGTAGGCGACCTGCTCGGCGAACTCTTCCTCGGGCATGTCGAGCATCTCGCGTTGCTCGAATTCGATCGAACTCTGAACGACCTCGCGTTCGGATTTGCCGCCAAGATACTCGCCGACGCCCATCGAGAGCGCGCCGACGAGCAACGCGAGGCCGCCCGTAATCAGGATTGCGGCGCGATCGTTTTCGGCGCTGCCGACGCCCGTGACGATGCCGAGCGTGGTGAGGATTCCATCCTGCGCGCCGAAGACGATCTCGCGAATTCCGCGCTGCCCCTCGAGACGCTGGCGCTCGGGTGTGTCGGGGATGCGCGCCGCGGTGTGGCCGCCCGTACCTACGACGACCGCGCGGTTATCGACGCTGATGCCAAGCGAGTTCGGCTGCTCTTTCATGACTCTTCCGGCGTTGCAGAGGGCCTGCCCGGAGGCCTGCCGCCCGGCGTTGAAGCATTCGGAATGAATCCCGGCGAGGAGAACCCGAACCCGATCGTCGCGCTCGCGCAGCGCTTGCGCGCGCGCAAGGATCTTGCCGCGGCGATCGACTCCGCCGCTTCCGTAGCGGCCGGCGCAGGCGGGACGGATGAGGCCGACGCAGGCGGCGCGCTCGAAGCCTTCGCGGAGGCGCTAAAACTCGCCGTGCGCCGCCTCAACTCGATCTTGGGAAAACCCGGCGTCACGTTCGTCCGGCTCGAGAAACCGTTGCGCGTCCGGCTACGGTTTGGCGAAAAGCGCGTCGGTCTCGACCTCGACGCGAACCGCCAGCTCGTCATCGTGCGCGGACTCGAACTCGACGGAGAGTACCAATTCGTGCCGGGCGCCGCCACGCCCGCGTTGATCAATCTTTCGAAGCTCTCGACCGAAGCGGGCTACGGCGAAGCGCTCACGCCGTCTCTGCTGCTCAAAACGATCGCGCAGGATGCCGAGCTACCGCGTCCGGCGCACCTTGACGGCCTGGGTCCGCTTTCGCTGTAGGAATCGCGCCACCAGCGGCGCGCTCGGACACAACTCGCGCACCGGACACCGCTCGCACAGCGGAACCGGCGCCTTGCAGATCGTGCGCCCGTGTAAGATCAGCCAATGATGCGCGAAGCGCAGCTTCGCCGGCGGGACGAGTTTGACGACGTCGTTCTCGACGTCGCGCGGCGTCTTGCCGAGCGTCAATCCGAGCCGGTGCGAAACGCGGAAGACGTGCGTGTCGACGGCGAAGGCGGCTTCCTCGAAGGCGACCGACATCACGACGCTCGCAGTCTTACGCCCCACGCCCGGCAGCGCTTCGAGTTCCTCACGCGTCGAGGGCACTTCGCCGCCATGTTTCTCGACGATCGCCCGCGCCGCGCCGACGATGCTCTTGGCCTTCATGCGAAAAAATCCGGTCGACTTGATCAAGTGCTCGACGTCGGGCAGCGCCGCGTTCGCGAGTGCCTGCGGCGTCGGATATGCCGCGAACAGGAACGGCGTCGTCAAGTTCACCCGCGCGTCGGTCGTTTGGGCCGAGAGAATGACCGCGATCAGGAGCGTGAACGGAGACTCGTATTCGAGTGCGGTTACCGCCTGCGGGTAGGCCTTCTCGAGCAGTGCGAGTTCCGCAAGCGCCACCGCGCGCGTTACCTTGCGCGCCGGAAACGGAATCTTCGGAGCGGTTGAAACCGCGGGGCGACGGACCGGCGTCTTAGCCACGATGCCGTTCTTCAAGACGAAAGACCCGACCGTTCCTCCCGGCCAGACGGTGACCGATGGCTTTCCAGTGCTCCACGTGGGCGACGTCCCACGTTTCGACGTGGCCACCTGGCGCCTGCGCTTCTTCGGCCTCGTCGACAACCCGTACGAACTGACCTGGGAGGAACTGCTTGCGGAACCTGCAGTCGAGTGGCGTGGCGACATCCACTGCGTGACGCGCTGGTCGAAGAAGGCGACCCACTGGCGCGGCGTGCTCTTCCGTCGTCTGGTCGAGCGCGCGAAACCGAAACCCGCGGCGAAGTTCGTCCTCCAGCACGCCGCTAACGACTACACCACGAACCTCCCGCTTGCGCCGATGCTGGGCGACGACTGTTTAGTGGCGTACGAATTCGACGGCCGCGCGCTGGAGCCGATTCACGGCGGCCCCGTGCGCACGATCGTCCCGAAACTCTACTTTTGGAAGTCCGCCAAATGGATTCGGGGGTTCGAGTTCCTCGAGCACGACGAAAAAGGCTTCTGGGAAGTGCGCGGCTACCACAACGATGCCGATCCCTGGAAGGAAGAACGTTACTCCGACCTGCCCGGTTTCTTGGGCTGACGCCCACGACGCTAACGCACTAGCACACTAACCGCGCAGTCCGAGGCCGACGCGCAACACGCTGACGCCGAAGTCGAAGATGATTCCGAGGAGAATTGCGGCGATCGCGACGATCGCCGCAAAGCCCGCTGCGTTTTCGCGCGGAACTTTCATGAGCGCGGGCAAACCGAGGTAGAGCAGGTACACGGCATACAGGCTTATCGCGACCGAGACCAGGCGCAACGGGAGGATTTGGGGCAGCAGCAAGAGCACGCCTGCGAGCCAAATCGGCGTGTACGAATACGTCACGAGTTTGAGCGCTTGTTCGAAGTCGGGGTCGCCGTTAAAGGAGCGCGCCAACGTGTTGACGGCCTGCGCGAGCACGTAGACGCCGAGGAGGGCGAGCAGGAGCGAGATCACCGCCTCGATCGCCGCCGTCAGCACGGGAACCCGGTATGCGCCGCGCGTTAGGGCGATTCCGAACACCGACAAACGTGCCAAACCGCACACCGGGCCGAGCGCGGCGAGCGGCAGCGCGTAGTTCAGGAAGAGAGGCTCAAGCTTCGTCGCTTCGCGGGCCACGACGGGCCATTCGCGCGTAGGATAAGCGACGATCTTTGAAGCTCGATCGAGAAGAGGCATTGTCTTCTCTTTCGTCACTCAGCCAGGCGCAGCCCACATTCCCCGGCCTCGACGACGCCCTCGCGTGTGAGGGCGAGCACGATGGCCTCGAAGGCCGCGGCGTCGTGGGCAGCTAGCTGCGCCGCGAGCGCGTCCTGCAAATCGAGCAGCGAAATGCGCTCGCCCGGCGCGAGCTCCCGGAGTCGGTCGATGACGCGGCCGCGCACGTAGCGCGCGGTTTCCTCGAAGCGTAAGCGCGCCTGCGGGCCGCGCGCCGGGGCGTGGAGCGCGGCCAGTTCGGCGAGTTTAGCAGCGTCGACCGGTCCGGCGGCGCAGCCGCGCTGCAGGGGACAGAGCAGGCATTTCGGCGCGCGCGCGGTGCAGAGCGTCGCGCCGAGATCCATTAGAGCCGAATTAAATTCGAAGGCTCGGCCCACCGGCACGAGTCCGGCAGCCGCGGCATCGACCGCGCGCGCGCTCGCGTGCACCGGCCACTCGAGACCGAACTGCGTGCGCTCGACGACGCGCTTCACGTTGACGTCGGGTGCGACGACGTCGTCGCGGAAAACGAAAGCGCGGATCGCCCGGGCAGTATACGGACCGACGCCGGGCAGAGCGCGCAATTCCGCTTCGTCGCGCGGCAGCTCGCCGCCGAAACGTTCGTGTACTTCGCGCGCGAGCCGATGCAGCCGAACCGCGCGCGCGTTGTAGCCGAGACCCTTCCAAGCGCGCACCGCGTCCGCTTGCGAGGCCCCGGCGAGCGCCGCGAAGGAGGGGAAGCGCGCGACGAAGGACTCGAAGAGCGGCACGACGCGTTCGACCTGCGTCTGTTGCAGCATGAACTCGCTGACGACGACGCGGTACGGCGAGGGATGCGTGCGCCAGGGCAGCCTCGCGCGACCGGTTTGGGCATACCACCCGAGCAGCGGTTCGGCGATCGGGTTCAGCGCGCCGCGACCTGCTCGATCGCCCGGCCGATGCGTTCGATCCCCGACACCAAGTCGGCCCGCGACGTCGTCGTGATCGCCAAACGGAAGTTGTGATCGCCCCCCGATTCGGCGAAGAACGCTTCTCCGAAGAGAAACGTCGCGCCCAAGCGTTCGGAGGCTTCGAGCAAGGCGCGCGCGCGCATCTCGCGCGGCGCCGTGGCCCACAAGTAGAAGCCGCCCGCACCGTTGGCGAGCCGCATCGACTTCGACCACGACGCGGCGATCGTTTCGCGCGCGAGCGCGCGGCGTTCGGCGATTTCCTTGCGCAGCCGAACGACGTGAGAGTCGTACGCGCGCGTCAAATAGTCGCATACTCCGGCTTGCACGTAGAGGCTGGTCGCCATGTCGTACGACTGCTTGCGCAGCAGCAGCCGTTCGTAGATCGCGCGGGGCGCCGTCAGCCAGCCGAGACGCAGCGACGGCGCGATCGTCTTGGAGAACGTGCTCAGGTACACGACGTAGTCGGGAGAGTGCGTGACGAGGGGCGGCGGACCGCCCGAAACCAACTCGCCGTAGGGATCGTCTTCGACGATCGGTACGCGCGCCCGTTGCGCCAACGTGACCAAGCGCTCGCGGCGATCGGCGTTGAGCGTGACGCCCGTCGGATTGTGCAGCGACGGCATCGTGTAGATGAAGCGCGGACGCCGCGTGCGCAGGATCGCCTCGACGTGATCGACGCGCATCCCCTCGTCGTCGACCGCGACCGGCAGCGCGCGCAGGCCGGCGATCCCAAAGATTTGCAACGCACCGGGGTAGGTCGGTGCTTCGACGATGATCTCATCACCCGGCTCCGCCAAACTCTGCGCCACGAGCGTAATGCCTTGCGTCGAACCGGTGAGCACCAGCACTTCGCGAGCGCCGACTCGGCAACCGCGCGAGCGCATGCGTTCGGCGATCGCCTCGCGCAGCGGTGCGTGCCCCTCGGAGTCTCCGTACGACAGGACGTAGTCGGGGTCGCCGGCGACCCGCTTGAAGGACTCGGCCAGCTCGCCCAAGGGCGACGGCTCGACCGGCGGGACCCCTTGCACGAACGAGATCCGATCGCCGTGAAAGGTCGCCGCCAATTCGCCGAGGACGGTCGGATACGCGCCGACCCGCCAGGGGGGAAGGCTTACCCACCAGGGGATGTCGGAGGCGCGCGGCTGAGCACCGCTCGCCAGCCGCGCGACGCGCGAGCCCGAGCCGACGCGCTGCTCGATCAGGCCGTCGGCCACGAGCTCGCGGTAGGCATGGACGACGGTGCTCCGGTTGACGTTGAGACGCTCGGCTAGCGAACGTTCGGGCGGCAGCCGGGTCGACTCCGGCAGAGTGCCGGTCAGAATCGCCTCGCGTAGATCCTCGTAGATCTGCTGGTAGATCGGGACGATGCTGTCGCGATCGACGCTCGGGATCGCGCTGGGCCAGCCAATGTCGCGCATTGGATGGTTTTTTCGCCGTCCAATGGACGGGTCCCGGGCGAAAATGCTCCGGCTCTTTGAGGGTTGAACAACGGGTTAGGAACAGCGTTAAAGGAGAAACCTCTTGGCTGACAAGCAAGTCGACGCCATCGTCATTGGTGCGGGCCCCGGCGGCTACCACGCCGCCATCCGCCTGGGACAACTGGGCAAGAGCGTCGTTTGCTTCGATCGCGACGAGGTCGGCGGAGTCTGCCTGAATTGGGGTTGCATCCCGACCAAAGCGCTGCTTCACGTCGGCGAAGTCGCGCGCCATATTCGCGAGGCCGGCAAACTCGGCCTGACCGTCGCCGCACCCGAAATCGATCGTGCCGGAGTCGCCAAGTTTGCCGTCGACGTCGTCGGCTCGAACGTCAAGGGCGTCGAGACGCTCTTCAAAGCGAACAACGTCCAATTTGCGTACGGCGAAGCTTCGTTCGTGTCACCGAAAGTCGTCAGCCTCAAAAAGCGCGACGGCGGCAGCGAGACGTGGGAGGCGAAGGACGCGGTCGTGATCGCGACCGGCAGCGCGCCGATCGACGTCAAGGCCTGGCCGCGCGACGGCGAGACGATCATCAACTCGGACGATGCGGTGCGGCTCAACAAGATTCCCAAATCGCTGCTCGTGATCGGCGGGGGAGTCATCGGCCTCGAGTTCGCGACCGTGTACACGCGTCTCGGCGCGAAGGTGCTGGTGGTCGAGATGCTGCCGCAAATTCTCACCGGAACTGACCTCGAGATTTCCAAGACGATGGGCCGCATCCTCAAGAAGCAAGGCGTCGAGATCGCGCTCTCGACCAAAGTTACCTCGCTCGAGAAAACTGCAAGCGGCGTGAAAGCCGTCATTTCCGGCGAGTACACGAGCGGCAAAGACGAAACGCGCGAGTTCGAGATGGCGCTCGTCGCCGTCGGGCGCCGCCCGGTCACCGACGTTCTCAACCTCTCCGCAGCCGGTCTCGCCACCGACGAACGCGGCTTCCTAACGGTCGACGCGCAGCGCCGCACGAAGGTCCCGGGCGTCTTCGCAATCGGCGACGTCACCGGCGCACCCCTGCTCGCGCACAAAGCGATGAAGGAAGGCGTCGTCGCCGCGGAAGTCATCGCCGGCGATATCTCCTCGGCCTACGATCCGGTCGCCGTTCCCAACTGCGTTTATACCGACCCCGAGGTCGCCACCGTCGGTCTCTCCGAAGAGGAGGCGAAGGCCGCCGGTCACGAGGTGCGCATCGGCAAGTTTCCGCTGATCGCCAGCGGTCGCGCGCGCACGATGAACGAGTCCGACGGCGTGATCAAGCTGGTCGGCGACGCCAAGAGCGATCTGTTGCTCGGCATGCACATCGTTGCGCCGCAAGCCGAGTCGCTGATCGGCGAAGGCGTCATCGCTCTCGAGATGGGCGCAACGCTCGAGGACATCGGGCTCTCGATTCACCCGCATCCGACCTTGACCGAATCGATCATGGACGCGGCCGAAGCCGCACACGGCAAAGCGATCCACATCGTCAACCCCAAGCCCAAGACTCCGGTCGGGGTGTAGGCGCCTTTTGGCACGCGTGCTCGATTTTGGCCGCTGCGCGTATCGCGAAGCGCTCGAGCGTCAGCGCGAAATTCACGCGGCGGTGTCGCGCGGCGAGCAGCCCGATACCTGGATCGTCGTCGAACACGAACCCGTGGTGACGCTGGGGCGGAACTCCAAACGCGGAAATCTGCTCCTCTCGGCGTCGTCGCTGCGAACCCGAGGCGTGGATTGCGTGGAGGTCGAGCGCGGCGGGGACGCTACCTATCACGGACCGGGGCAGCTCGTCGTCTATCCCATTTTGAAGTTGCCCCGCTTTCGCGAGATCGTGGGGCTCGTTTCGAAACTCGAACGCGGCACGATCGCGACGCTAGGCGCCTTCGGGATCGAGGCGCACGGGCGCGCAGAACATCGCGGCGTCTATGTGGGCGAGCGCGCGATCGGAGCGGTTGGGATCGCGGTGCGTCAGATGACCTCGCTGCACGGGCTTTCGCTCAACGTTTCCGTTCCGCTCGACTACGATGCCTTGATCGTGCCGTGCGGGACGCCGCAGTTTGGGATTACCTCGATGGAGCGCGAGCTGGGGCGCGAGCTTTCGCTCGATGAGGTGCGCCCGATCTTGCTGCAGGAGCTGGCCGCGGCGTTCGGCGTGCGTTTGCAAAGCGAGGCCGTCGCGTGCTGAGCGGGACGACGCCGATGCGGCGGCTGATGCTCGTGAGACGCGGCTTGATCGCGGCGACGCCCTTCGCGATCATCGGAGCGCTCTACATCGCGGGAAAGAATCAGCTCCTGGGATTGCTCGTCGTGGTGGCATTCTTCGCGATCGCGATGCGCTTCGCGCGCATTCAAGAGAAAGTCGAGGCTCAGGCGACAGCGCCGGCCGATTCGCATACGGGAGCGGGCGAACGTGAATCGGCCTGAAGTCGCAAAACCGCGCGTTCCGAAGCCCGACTGGCTCCGGGTGCGTTTGGCCCACGGTGAGAATTACGAGCTGCTCAAGGCGAAGGTCAAGAAGCTCGACCTGCACACCGTCTGTCAGGAAGCGATGTGCCCGAACATCGGCGAGTGCTGGGGCGCGGGAACCGCTACGATCATGATCTTAGGCGACACCTGTACGCGCGGGTGCCACTTCTGCAACGTGAAGACGGGGAGTCCGCGCGGAGAGGTCGACTGGCTCGAACCCAAACGCGTAGCCGAAGCGGTGCGCGACTTGGGTTGGAAGTATCTCGTGCTGACTGCCGTCGACCGCGACGATCTCGCCGACGGCGGCGCCGCCATTTTCGCGGCGACCGTGCGCACGATCCACAAGCTCGTGCCGGATGCCAAGGTCGAGTGCTTGACCGGTGACTTCGCCGGCGACCTGAGCGCCCTCGACGTCGTGCTCGAAGCGGAACCCGAAGTGCTCGCTCACAATCTCGAAACGGTACCGCGCTTGCAGGCGAGCGTGCGCGACAAACGCGCGAACTTCGAGCAGTCCCTCTCGATCCTGCGGCACGCCGGCCGGAGCGGTAAGGTGCGCTATTCCAAGACGTCCTTGATGCTCGGCCTCGGCGAGACGGAACCCGAGATCGAAGCGACGATGGACGCGGCGCGGGCGGCCGGGGTCGACATCTTTACGATGGGCCAATACCTTCAGCCGACCAAACGGCACCTCGATGTCGTCGAGTTCGTGACGCCCGCGAGATTCGCGCGCCTGCGCGAGTTAGGACTCTCGAAGGGTTTCCGGCAAGTCGTTTCGAGCCCGCTTTCGCGCAGCTCGTACCACGCCGAGCAGGCATTCCATTAGCGCACCAGCGCGGTGAGCCGCTACGCGCGCGCGACGAAGATCAGCGCGACGCCGTTCATGCAGTAGCGCAGCCCCGTCGGTTTCGGGCCGTCGTCGAAGACGTGGCCGAGATGTCCGCCGCAACGGTGGCAGTGCACTTCGTTGCGCACATCGAAGGTCGACTTGTCGACCGAAGTTGCAACCGCGTCCGGAAGCGGGCGGAAAAAACTCGGCCAGCCGGTGCCGCTGTCGTACTTCGTGCTCGAATCGAAAAGCGTCAAGCGGCAGCCCGCGCACGAGTACGTGCCTGGGCGCGTCTCCTTGTCGAGCGGACTCGAAAACGCCAGCTCGGTCGCGCTCTCACGCAGCACCGCGTACTGCTCGGGCGACAGGATCTTCCGCCATTCCGCGTCGCTATGCGTGACTTCGTAGCTCGCGGCCCGGGCGAACGTGCCGCCCGAGCAGAACGCCGCGCCGAAGGCAGCGATCGCGCCGAGAGCGGCGCGACGCGACGGCTGGGTTAGGAAATCAGATCGTTCGGACATGACACTATCATAACGCGCGGGCGGCGCAATTCGATGTGGTTTTCCTTACGCCGGCAGCCCCTCAACTCTTGAGGATGAGCACGGAAGCCGCGAGTACCATCAGGCCCGCGAAGCAGAGCCGCAGCCTTCGCTCGGGAAGGCGGACCGCTAACTTTACCCCGTAGGGGACCGTCAGAATGCCCCCGGCGGCGAGCGCGAAGCCGACGGGCCAGTCGACGTCCCCGGCCCGGGCGTAGGCAGCCAAGCCCGCGAGCGTTCCCGGCGCAACCAGCGCGAGCGCGAAGCCCTGCGAGACGGACTGCGAGAAGCCGAAGAGCAGCGACATCAACGGCACGGCGAAAATCGCGCCGCCGACGCTAAACATTCCCGAGAGAAATCCGCCGAACGCACCCACGAGCGCAGCGAAAGGCCAGGGCAGCAGCGGCGTGCTGCCGGTTTTGCGCGCATGCGCGAAGGCGCGGAACAGCATCGCGGCGGCGATGCAAAGCGTGAAGAGCGCGAAGGCGATGCGCAGCGGCGAACTCGGAACGTTCGTCGCGAGGTGCGCGCCGACCAGCGTCAACGGCAAGGCGGCGCCGGCGAGCGTCAGACTGAAGCGCGGATCCATTCGCGCGTGCCTAGCGTAATTCCAGAGGCCGAGGAAGACGTTCGGCACGACCATGACGAGCGACGTACCTTGCGCGTGCTGTTCGTCCAGGTTCAAGAGAACCGCCAGCAGAGGGATTGCAAATAGGCCGCCGCCGATGCCGAGAAGGCCTCCCAGAAAGCCGAAAAAAGCGCCCAACGCAAACAGTCCGAGGAGGTCGGGGAAGGGCATCACGCGGTTGCCTTGGTTCCCTGTGAGGACCGTTACTTCCGCGAAACGGTCCTAAGAGCAGCCGGGCAAGCGTCCGAAGCCGTAGTATATGGTGAGCCCTGCCTATTCATTCCGGCCAGACCGCATGGAGCGTCCATTGAGTCTCATGCCCGCGGTGGAACTTCTTTTGCGGCGGTCGACGGCTTCGCTCGTCCTCGAGCTGGCCCAAGGCCCGCAACGCTTGACCGAACTTCAGGAGAAGCACCCCCAGCTACCCGAGCACCTCTTGAGCGAAGTGCTACGCGAGCTTTCAGCCGACGGCGTCGTCGAACGGCGCGTCGATCCAGGACCGCCCTTTCGCGTCGTTTACGAACTCACCGCGGCCGGCCGCGAACTCGCTCCGACCCTCGCCAAATTGGCAGCCTGGGCCGAACGCTGGCTCGACACCGACCTGCGTTCGATCGGCTAGGCGACTTAGGCGTAGACTCCGCGCACGCGCATCGACTGAACGACTCGGTTGATCGCGAGCATGTAGGCTGCGGTGCGCAGCGTTACACCGCGCATCTGCGCTAGTTCCGAAACGCGAGCGAAGTTTTCGTTCAAAACGTCGGCGAGGCGTTCGTTGACTTCGGACTCTTTCCAGAAGTAGCCCGAACGGTCTTGAGCCCACTCGAAGTACGAGACGGTCACGCCTCCGGCGTTGGCCAGGATATCCGGGATGACGACGATGCCGCGCCGGTTGAAGATCTCGTCGGCCTCGGGCGTCGTCGGCCCGTTGGCGCCTTCGACGATGAGCTTGGCCTGAACGTTCGGAGCGTTGCGCACCGTCAGCTGTTTCTCGAGCGCAGCCGGCACGAGAACGTCGCAGGGCAACTCTAGGACCGCATCGTTGGTGATGCGATCGCCGCCGCGATACCCGTCGAGCGAGTGGTGCTCTTGAGCGTACGCGATCGCACCGGGCACGTCGAGGCCTGCCGAGTTGTGGTATCCGCCGGTCACGTCCGAGATCGCGACGACGGTGCAGCCCGCCTCCGCGAAGAGTTTTGCCGCGATCGAGCCGACGTTGCCGAAACCCTGAATCGCAACCCGGGCGCCACGCACCGGAATGCCCATTTGCTCCATCTGCGCCAACGCGATGAGCGACACTCCGCGACCGGTCGCTTCGACGCGTCCGCGCGAACCGCCGATCTCGAGCGGCTTACCGGTCACGACGCCGGGGATGTGTTCGCGCCGGTGCATCGAGTAGGTATCCATGAACCAAGCCATGATCTGCGGGGTCGTGCCGACGTCGGGCGCGGGAACGTCCTTGTCGGGCCCGACGACTTCGACCAGCTCCGCCGCGTAGCGGCGCGTAATCCGTTCCAGCTCCCCTTGCGAAAGCGTCGAGGGGTCGCAGGTGACGCCACCTTTTCCGCCGCCGAAGGGAAGATCGACGACCGCGCACTTCCAGGTCATCCAAAATGCCAGCGCCGTCACTTCATCGAGCGTGACGCCGGGATGATAACGGATGCCGCCCTTGGCCGGCCCTCGCGCGAAGTTGTACTGGACGCGATAGCCGGTAAAGACCTCGAGCTCGCCGTTGTCCCGCTGAAACGGGATCGAAAAAATGATCTGCCGCGAGGGCTTGGTCAGGAGGCGCCGCATCCGGCTGTCGAGATCCAAGTACGAGGCCGCCTCGTTGAAGTAGGCGATGGCATCGCCAAAAACCGAGACTTCGCGCACGGCGGTCAACATATCGCTCAAGTTCTCCCGTCCAATTCCCTCGGAACTGACCCGCAATTTTAGGGCCGAGAAACTTTTTTCCCTACATTTGGCCAATCACACCGGGTCTACGCTCGACAAACGGTAAAACGCGCCGCGGCAGTTCGCCGTCACACGTTGAAGCGGAAATCGACGACATCGCCCTCCCGCATGATGTATTCTTTACCCTCGCTGCGGAGCAAGCCCGCCGCACGGACGGCCTCCTTCGAGCCCAGCCGAGCGTAGTCGCCGTACGATATGATCTCGGCGCGAATGAACCCCCGCTCGATGTCCGAGTGGATTTTTCCGGCGGCCTGGGGTGCCTTGGTACCCCGATCGATCGTCCAGGCCCGAACTTCTTTTTCTCCGGCGGTGAGAAACGTCATCAAGCCGAGCAGGTCGTAGGCTCCCAGGATCAGCCGATCCAAACCGCTTTGCTCGATCCCAAGCTCGCGGCGGAATGCCTCCGCCTCGCTTTCGGTCAGGCCTGCGAGTTCGGCTTCGATCTTGCCGCTCAGGGCAATCGCCCGGCTTCCCTCGCGCTCGGCCAAGTCGAAGACGCTGCGTGCCAGCGGCCCGGGCTTCCCGATCTGTGCCTCATCGACGTTCGCCACGTAGAGCACGGGCTTGGCGCTTAACAGGAAGCTCTCGGCGGCGAGCTGCGCCTCGAGCGAGTCCTTCGGGAACGAACGCGCCGGCTTTCCTTCCTCCAAGGCCGCCTCGAGCCGCCGTGCCGCTTCGAAGAGCGGCACGGTTTTCGGGGTCACGCGCGCTTCGCGTTCGAGCTTTTCTCGCCGCTTGGAAAGCGTTACGAGGTCGGCCAAAGCCATCTCGATATTGACGATCTCGACGTCGCGCAGGGGATCGGCCTCGCCTTCGACGTGGATCACATCTGGATCGACGAAGCAGCGCAGGACCATCGCGATCGCATCGGTCTCACGAATGTGACTCAGAAACGCGTTGCCGAGTCCTGCTCCGGAACTGGCCCCGCGCACGAGTCCTGCGATATCGACGAAGCGAACGCTCGCGTTGACGATCTTTTGCGAGTGCTCGATCACGGCCAGTACCTGAAGGCGCTCGTCGGGAACGGGCACTTCGCCGACGTTCGGCTCGATCGTCGCGAAAGGGTAGTTGGCAGCGAGGGCTTGCGCCGAGCGCGTCAGGGCATTAAAAATGGTCGATTTACCGACGTTCGGTAGACCGACGATACCGCAGGAAAGTGCCATTGTGTTGAAAAGCCGACCCGTCCCGTTCGTGTCGTGCAAGGATTCGTCCTGGACACGTCGGATTTTCGAACATGCGCCAGATGAAGGTCGACAAGCTCGGCATCGACTTGCTGACCCACGACCCCGTAGTGATCCTCAAGGATCTCGAGGGCAAGCGATACCTGCCGATCTTGATCGGTCCTTTCGAGGCAACGGCGATCGCTCTCGCCCTCGAAGGGACGCAAGTGCCGAGACCGCTCTCCCACGACCTCATGCGCACGATGCTCGAATCGCTGCACGCGTCGCTCGAGCAAATCGTCATCCACGACATCAAGGACTCGACCTTTTTCGCCAAGCTGGTCGTGCGCCAAAACGGCGACACGCGCGAAATCGACGCACGGCCGTCCGACTGCATCGCCTTAGCGCTGCGCATGCAAGCCCCGATCTTCGTCTCGGATAAGATCGTGCTCGAGGAAACGGTCGCCGACAAGAAGGCCGAAGCCGAAGAGTCGCAACGCTTCAAGAAGTTTATCGAAGAGCTGAAGCCCAGCGACTTTCGGGAATAGAGCTTATTGCAATGGACCGGCGATCGGCTGAGGGTCGCGCGCATGTAGCTTCCGGGCGCATGTAGCGGCGCGTCTCATGCGCGCGGCTAGCCTCCCCTGGTCGGTTTTGCTCGCGACGGCTGTTGCCGTCGGGGTCGCGCCCCTTGAAGGGAGGCCGCTGACCGGTATCGAGTCCCGCCTACGCGACGTCTTCGCCGCTCGCGTCACCTTCGCCGCTCGCCGCGTCACCGTCGCCGTTGCCGTCACCGTCGCCGTTGCCACCCGTCGCGACTCCGCGTACGACACCGCAAGCGACGCCGCTACCGCCCGCGGAAGCCGAGCTCGGAAGCGACGACACGCGTCGTCGAACTGCAAGAGGGCGCGCTTGCCATCGAATCGCGCGGTGCGGGAACGACCGTCGTCGATGCCGATGCCATCCGTCTCGCCACCAGGATTACTCGGCGACGAAAGGGCCGTTCGGAAACGCCCGCTTACGAGCGCGATCCTTCTGACGTTCGGCGTTTCGCCGGCCGCGATCCGAACGGCAGAGCCGGGTCAGCCCAGCCAACTCGTCGTTCTCCTTCGTCACCCGATCGCGGCCCAGGCCGACTCGCTGCGAAAGGCAGAGGCGTTCATCCAGGGGTCCGACGCTTCGAATATCCCTGGCAAGGTCGTCGACGATTGCAATGCATTGAGTCGTCGCGCCGATCTAGCCGCCGACGAAGATGCGCGAAGCAACGTCGGCGAGATCCTGAGCCTTTTCGGCGCCCGCACCTCCGGCGTTGCGCCGCACCCCGTTCCGAGCGGCGAGAACCGGGGAGGCGAAAACGTCGTTTGCGGGCACGGCAAGTTACTCAACATCAGCTGGGCAGCTCCGTTTGACGATGACACGACCGATCTCGAGGTGCGCGTCAGCCGAGTGGTCGACGAGGATCTATTCGGCAAAAACGCAAGGCCCGCACACTTAGACCGCGCCCCGAAGAAGCCGGCCCGTACCGCGAAGATCCGGGACTCAAGAACGCAGCGCGCTGCGCGCCCGGTACGCCGTGACCCCGGGCGATGCGATCGTCTTTGCGACCGGTAGAGCGAGCGTTGCGGCAGCCTCATTTGCCGGGCTTTTTATGCCCGCCCTGGCTGCCGAGAGCGCAGAGTGGCGCGCCGATGCGGCGGTCGCGGCTCTCGGTTACCGGCTTGGCGCGCCACAAGGTCTCATCGTCTACCCGCCGCTCGGCGTCGAGAACTGCTGCCCTCCGGAGTCGCCGCCTGATATATTCAGCGTGCCGCCTGTGCGATTTGTCGGCATGTTCTTCGGGATGTCGCGCGACGCGATGGGAACGCCGCCTTCGGAATCAGGCTATAAGCGTGTCACGCCGGAGCCTGTGCCGCTAGACAATCCGATGCGGTGGCAGCGGCCGTTGGATGCCGGCGCCTGGTCCCGCTGCGTGCAACCAATGGTTCCTTGCATTCGAGCACCGGGGTTGAAGTGGACGTCCCAGCCGAGTACGTGTACTTGGCGTTCTGGTTCTGGCCGTCGGACCGGCCCTTTACGGAAACAGAAAAACAAGTGTTCAGAGACACCGCGCAGCGCTTGATAGGCAACGCCGGCGACGTCGATCTCCTTGTTTCACCCGAAGATCAATCGGACTTCGTCCATAAGCGCCCGTTCGCGGGTGTTGGTGCCGCTGGGCGCGTTACGTCGTTAGTCGCGGCCGCCCAGTCCTTTCAGACCAGATCGCACGCCAATGCTCGCGCCTTTTTCGAGCCACTGAGAACCGACTGCGCCGAGCCCGAACGGGCGGCGGTCGCCGGTGCTGCAATCGAAGCGAGGGTAGATGCTCAGAGGATCGCCAAAGAGGATTTGTCGGGGTCGCCGCGATTGCAGGCTGTCGACGTCGTCGGTCCCTACTTGCGGAAAGGCGCCTGTGATTCGGCTGCGACACCCTGGGCGCCGAAATTCCCTACCCTCGACCTGCGCAAATTTGACCTTCATCTCGACGAGGTGGCGAACCGGTGCTCAGATTCGAGGCCGTCGTCGGCCTCCAATATGCGAGCGACTAACTGCCCGTTGACCGGGCCAGGCGCGGGAGTGGCGCACTCCTCCGCGAACCGGAGGGCGGGCGCGGCGAAACTTTTTCCGCGCATAACTCTTACAAGAGGAGTCGATGAATACACGCGAGCGGGCCGATATTGGCGTATTTGGCGGATCGGGCTTTTATTCGTTAATCGAAAACGCGCGCGAGGTCGTGGTCGAAACGCCTTACGGTGCGCCGAGCGACCGGCTCGCGCTGGGCGAGGTTGCGGGCAAGCGCGTGGCCTTCTTACCGCGCCACGGAAAGCTGCATCAGTATCCGCCGCAAGCGATCAATTTTCGCGCAAATCTTTGGGCGATGAAAGAACTAGGCGTCACGCGGATCGTCGGGCCGACCGCTTGCGGTTCGCTCAAAGCCGACGTGAAGCCGGGTGAGATGGTGGTTGCCGATCAAATCGTCGACCGCACGACGGGACGCGCCGACACGTTCTACGACGGTCCGATCACCACGCACATCAGCTTCGCCGATCCCTATTGTCCGCAGTTGCGGCCGATCGCGATCGCGGCGCTCCGCGCGACCGGCGTCGTAACGCACGAACGGGGTACGATCGTCGTCATCCAAGGGCCGCGCTTTTCGACACGAGCCGAGTCGAAGTGGTTCCAAGACGCCGGCTGGGAGGTCATCAACATGACCCAGTATCCTGAGTGTTATCTCGCCCGCGAGCTGGAGATGTGTTACGTGAACATCTCGCTGATCACCGATTACGACGTCGGACTCGAAGGCATGCCGGACGTCGAGCCGGTGACTCACGAGGCGGTCATGAAGATCTTTGCCAGCAACAACGAACGCGTCAAATCGGCCATCTTCAAGATCATCGAAACGACGCCGGCCGAGCGGACGTGCTCGTGCGGCTCGGCGCTCACCGGCGCGCGCTTCTGAGCGGGGCGGCGATACTCTGATGCGCGTCGACTTGGTGCCCTACGCGCGTGCCCTCGTCATGCTGGTGCGCTTTCCGGGGGTGATCCTCGCACCGCTCTTGATCGCAGTGGCCCGGGTCTTGATCTTCCGCCTGCTCTCCATCTCCGACACCGGTGGTGCGGTGGCCGGTCTGACGACGGGCCTCGCAGGATTGTTCGTTCAACTGCTTCAGGCATTCGCGCTGTGCGTCTCCCTGATCATCGCCGATCAGGCTTGGCGCAACGGCCGAGCCCCCTTCGATGAAGCCTTGGACGAAGCGCGGCGCAAGGCCCCGGATATTCTCATGGCGGCGCTCGGCTTCACGTTCATCATCTGGGTCGCAGGACAGATCGGTGGCTTCCTAGGAGGGATCGGCACGATCGCGCTTGGAGCGGTTGCGCTCTTCTTCTTCATCTATGCGCTGCCGGCAGCGGCGATCGGCGGAGTACCCGGCGGCGCCGCGCTTCAGATCTCGCTCGACCGCGCGCGCAGCGCCGTGCCCGCCACGATCTTCGTGACCGTCATCTTCGTGCTCGTCTACTACGTCGTTCCGGTCCTCGCGACCGACGCGATTCTGCCCCTCCTCATGCTGACCTCGTTCGAGGTTTCGAGCGTCATTGCGTCGCTGATCGGCGCGTTCATCGAAGCGGTCGCGGCCGGCTACGTCGCACTCGTGCTCGCCAAAGCCTATAACGACGTCTCCTACGGTCGCAGGTATTAACTCGCCGGGCAAGTCGTGATAACATCGCGAGACTAAGCTCATGAGCATGAACGAGGGCGAGCGCCAGCCGACCACCGGCGAAATCCTCGACGCACTTCTCGACTTCAAAGGTGCCGTCGAGGGACGCTTCGACTTCATCGACGAGCGCTTCGGTCAGATGGAGCGGCGTTTCGAGCTGATGCAAGACCAAATGGACCGTCGCTTTGATCGGGTCGACAGGCGCTTCGACGAGGTCGACCGCCGCTTCGACGAGGTCGACCGCCGCTTCGAGAAAGTGGACCTTCGATTCGACGAGGTCGACGGTCGATTCGAGGAAGTCAAGCGTCAGTTCGCGGAGGTCGACCTGCGATTCGGACGGGTCGACTGTCAGCTCGCCGAGCTCAAGAGTTGTGTACGAGCGGTCGACGTGCGTCTTGCCGCGATGGAACAGAGCGGGCCGGCGGGTTAGTCTGCGGGCCCGTCTTACGCGGGCGCGAGTTGCATTCGCAGGTAGTCGACGACTAGTCCAGCGGAAACGTTCGTGTTCGAGAGCCGCTCGGCTTCGGCGAGCGCTGCCAGGAGCGCGATCGTCGCTTCGGGAGAACGGCGGGGCAAGCCACTGAGGCGACGGCGTTGATCGGCGGCCAGCAGCGGAACGTCCTTGCCGGCGAGCGTTAGGGCGGCCCAGTCACGAGCCGCGACCCGTACGATTTCGATCAACTCGGCGACGATCGCACGCTTCTCGCCGGCACTCAAACTGCGGTCGTCCAAACGCAGAAAACTTTGATCCGCGACGTCGCCGGCGAGCGTGTCGGCGAACCAGGCGAAGGCCGCAGCACGCAATCCTTCGTCGTCTTCGCCCAGCACGGCGCGGGCGCGCGCGATGCTGCCCAGCGAAACCTTCGCCGCCGCCGCGGCTCGGGCGGGCGTGACGCCGCCCCCGATCAGCACGCCTTCGACCGTCGCAGCGTCGAGCGGTTGCAGGGCGATCTCGACGAAACGGGAGCGGATCGTCGGCAGGAGCGTACCGGGCGCACTCGTCGTAAGCAGCACGACGACGCCAGGCGGCGGTTCCTCGAAAAATTTGAGCAGCGCGTTCGCCGCTTCGTGCGTCGCAAACTCGACGTCGCCGAGGACCACGATGCGCCGGGCGTTCCGGTAACCGTGAAGCGACAGCTCGCGCACGAGATCGCGCGCCGTCAGGTCTTCGTCGTGCAGCGCGCTTCCCACGTCCTTGCCGATCTTGATCGAGCCCTCGTGGAAGAGAAAATCCGGATGCGTTCCCGCGCCGAAGAGCGCGCAGCCCACGCAGTGGCCGCAGTAGCCGAGAACCGTCGACTTCGGCGTCTCGCAGAGCAACGATTGAGCCAGCCGCCTCGCGAAGGTTTTCTTCCCGATGCCCGCCGGTCCGGTGAAGAGATAGCCGTGCGAAAGGCGCCCCGGTTCGAGCGTCGCGAAATAGGTCAGTGCCCCGCGCGCGCCGACGACGTCGAAATTCCCCTCCACTCCGATCATCGCGCAGTCTCGATGCTCTTCCAAGCGGCGCGCTCGAGCTCGGCCGGCGACAGCCTGCCGTCGAGAATCTCGATGCGCGGGTCCTCGCTTGCCAGCGCTAGATAACCTTCGCGCACGCGCTCGTGAAAGGCGTCGTCTTCGCGTTCGAGCCGGTCCGTCGAAAGTCCCGAGGCCGCGGCCCGCGCCGCCACGCGACTACGGGAAAGCGCGACCGGAATGTCGATAAGCAGCACGCGATCCGGCTCGACCCCGCGCGTCGCGATCGCGCCGAGGGCGCGCAGCAACGCGAGATCCAAGTCGCGACCGAAGCCCTGATACGCGAGCGTCGCCGTGGCGTAGCGATCGCAGAGCACCCAGGAGCCGGCTCGCAGCGCCGGCACGATGACTTCGGCGACGAGTTGCGCGCGCGAAGCGTTCAACGCGAATGCTTCGGCCAGCGGATCGACTCGCGCCCCGGGCGTCACGAACGCGTCGCGCATCCGGTCGCCGAACGCGGTTCCGCCGGGCTCGCGCGTGACGACGAGCGAGTGACCTGCCGACCGGACCCGGTCCGCCAACAGGGCAAGCAGCGTCGTTTTGCCGCTCCCCTCGATCCCTTCAACGCTGACGAACAGTTAGAATTCCACGACGCGAGACACTAAGCCGAGGCTCCCGTTCCGTACGGCAAGTCGGGTGCGCGATAGAGCAAGACGCGGCGATTCGGCTCCAGTCCGGTGCTGCGCGATTGAACCCGGTGCTGCTCCGCCATCTGATGCTGCAAGCGGCGAACGTACGAGGTTTGGGGTGAGAGTTCGATCGGTTTGTTCTCGAGCAACACCTTGTAGATCGCCTCGCCGGCCTCGCGCAGCGCGATCTCCTCGGTATCGAGCGTCGGCAGGTTAAAGATGTCCTTGAGCGCAGCCATGATCTGCGCCGTCGTGTTCGTCTTGATCGAAAAGATCGGAACGTTCTCGGCCGCGATCGAGCGCAGCTTCTCCGACTCCTTGCGTTCGAGCGACTTGAGCGTCAAGACGACGTCCGCGTCGTCCCATTTGCGCGCGATCGAGGCGCCGACCCGCAGGTTCTGGATCGCACGCTCGATCTTGTTGCGCGAGACGCCGTAGGGAAAGATCAGTTTGAGCGGGTCGCGCTCGATCTCGTCGAGTTCACCGTCGCGTCCGAGAACGGCGTCGAACTCGGACTCGAGCGCGCCGGCGCGTTTGCCGAGAATCGGGGGCGCCGCCTCTTGCACGACGGCGACGCTTCCGCCAGGCAGCCGCTGCCGCACCTCGGCCTGCGGCGCGTAACCGCGCAACAGCGAGTCGACGGTATCCGAGACGTTTTGGTAGATCGAGAGTCTATTGCGGTCGTTGATCTCGATGAGGACGTCGAAGGTCGGCGGCGCCCTGCGCTCGAGCACGGTCTTGCGCGTTCCGCGGCGGCGCGCTTCCTCGTCCGAGAGCGTGACCGAGGTGATCCCGCCGACCAAGTCGGAGAGCGTTGGGTTCATCAAAATGTTCTCGAGCGTTTTACCGTGCGCGGTTCCGATCAGCTGTACCCCACGCTCGGCGATCGTACGCGCCGCGAGCGCCTCGGCTTCGGTCCCGATCTCGTCGATGACGACGACTTCGGGCATGTGGTTTTCGACCGCCTCGACCATCACGTGATGTTGCAGTGAGGGATCGGGGACTTGCATGCGCCGCGCGTGCCCGATGCCGAGGTGCGGGATGTCGCCGTCGCCTGCGATTTCGTTCGAAGTGTCGACGATCACGACGCGCTTGCGATCTTCGGCGATGACGCGCGCGCACTCGCGCAGCATCGTCGTCTTTCCGACGCCCGGCGGACCCAGCAAGCAGATCGATTTACCGCTGCGCACGACGTCGAGGATGATGTCGATCGTACCGTACACCGCGCGCCCGACGCGACAGGTCAACCCGACGATCTTGCCGGTTCGATTGCGAATCGCCGAAATGCGATGCAAGGTCTGCTCGATTCCGGCGCGATTGTCCGCACCGAAATCGGAGAGCCGCAAACTCACGTGAGCGAGATCCTCGTTCGTCACGACGTGATCCGAGAGATACGCGAAGTCGTCGGGAAAACGGGCCTCGGGTGGACGGCCGAGATCCAATACGACTTCGATCAGCGCTTCGAGGTTCGGGAGGCGTACGAGCGCTTGCCGGATCGGGAGCGGGAAGATGTCGAGGAGTTGGGTGAGTTCCCAGTGCGGAGAGACGGACTCGGCGTTAAGAGCCAATGCGCACCCTCGTTACGGAATCGGGCAGCGCCGGAAAACTTCCGGCCGTAACCGTTCGTCCGATTTTCAGTGATCCGGGGCCGAGGACCTCTGCCGCTCCACCTGCTTTTTGCACGCACATCGTCACATTCCAGATACTACCCGAATCGAACGAAGTTCCGAATCGTAGGGCCCCTGCATTCGAACGCCGGCTCTCTTTTCGAGGTCCAGGTAGTCGATGATCTCCTGAGTGATTTCCTCGCCCGGCGAGACGACCGGAATCCCGGGCGGGTAGGGCGTGATGACTTCAGCGCAGATCCTGCCCGCGCTTTGCTTGAACGGTGCCAATTCGGTCTGCGCGAGGAACGCGTCGCGCGGGTTCATGCGAATCGGCGGAATCTTCGGCAGGTTGTAGGTTCCGGTTTTGATGCGACGCTCGAGAACGCCCGACGGCGAGAAGACGTCGATGGGGCGATCTTCGCGCGACAATTCCTTTACGCCGTAGACGAGCCGGTCGGCGGCCTCCTGGGTCGTGCCGATCGTGAAAAGCGCCAGGCAATTGAAAAGGTCGGCCAGTTCAACCTGGACGTTATAGCGGCGCCGGAGGATTTCTTCGGCCTCGTAACCGGTGTAACCGAGTTCCTTGACGGTGATCGTGATCTTCGTCGGATCGAGATCGAAGACGCCGGGACGCCCTTCTTGCTCGCCCCCGAAACAGTAGATCCCGTCGATCGAATTCAAGCGCCGGCGCGTATCGTCGGCGAGTTCGATCGTTCGCGAAAGCAACGCGCGGCCTTCGGTCGCCATCTGTTTGCGCGCGACGTCGAGCGACGCGATCAGCACGAGGTTCGGCGAGGTCGAAAGGAACAGCTTGACGACCGACTTGAGGCGGTCCAATCGAATCCGGCCGCCTTGCTGGTGGAGCATCGCGGTTTGCGAGAGGCTGCCCAGCATCTTGTGCGTCGAGTTGATGCACATGTCGGCGCCGGCCTCGATCGCGTCGATCGGGAGCGCGGGATGAAAATGGAAGTGCGGCCCCCAAGCCTCGTCGACGAGCAGGGGCACGCCGCGCGCGTGAACGACCGCGGCAATACCTTCCAAATCGGCCGCGACGCCGTAGTACGTGGGACTGACGACGTAGACCGCCTTGACGTCGGGGTGCTCGTCGAGCGTCCGGCGGACGGTCTCCGGCGTGACGGTATGATCCATGTGCAGCGCGTCGTCGACCTCGGGACGCATCCATACAGGATTTGCGCCGCTCATGATCAGACCGCCCATCGCGCTCTTGTGCGAGTTGCGCGGCAGTGCGATTTTGTCGAGCGGATTCACCGCGGCCATCATCATGATCTGATTGCCGCTGGTCGAACCGTTGATGAGGAAAAACGAATGTTCGGCACCGTAGGCGGCTGCCGCAAGCCCCTGCGCCTCTTCGATCGCTTCGCTGGGTTGCAGCAAATCGTCGAGCCCGCGGATCTGCGTGAGATCGATCGCGAGGACGTTGTCGCCCAAGAAATCGCGCAGCGCTCGATCCATGCCGCGACCTTGCATGTGTCCGGGCGTGTGAAACGGGATGACGCCGGAGTCCACGTAGTCTAGGAGCGCGTCGAAATACGGCGTCCGGCTCTGATCCACTGCGCCGCCATTCGGCAGCTTTGCGGCCGCTCCCACTATCGAACGTGCGCTTGCGGGATGCGGCGGCGCCTTGCGGGTATTAGACAGAAGACTTCCAGCTCTCGTAAGGACGGTATCATGGGCACCGGTAACGCTGTGGAGCGGTTCGCTGCGGCGCCTCGCTCGCCGGCGCGAAACGCGGTCTTCGTTCTCGCGGGCTCCGCGCTTTTGGCGCTCGGAGCTCAAATCTCACTTCCCGTGCCGTTTTCGCCGGTTCCCATCACCGGGCAAACGCTGGCGCTCCCACTCGTCGTCGCATTGTTGGGCACGCGTAGCGCGACGCTCGCAGCGATCGTCTATCTCGCCGAAGGCGCTGCGGGACTCCCGGTCTTCGCGCCGACCGGACAGTTTTATCCAGGGTTCGCGGCGTTCTTCGGACCGACCGGCGGCTATCTCGTCGCCTTCCCGCTCGCCGCGTTCGTTACCGGATGGCTCTTCGACCGAGGTCTCTGGAACGGGTTCGCGTCGCGCGCGCTGGCCATTTTGACGGGCTCGATCCTCGTCTTGGCCGGAGGCGCCGCGTGGCTGGCGCATTTCACCGGCGCGAACGCGGCCTTCACCCTGGGCGTCGCGCCGTTCGTTCTTGGTGATTTCGTGAAAACGCTCGTGGCCGCTGCGCTCGCGCCCTGGCTACGAAAGAGCGGCGGTTATTCGAGCCGCTCTTCGATCGACACGTTGTAAAGAAACAGAAACTTGTGCCACTCGTCAGGCAGCGTGTTGCGCTTGACGCGGATCCACGGAATGTACTTCGGCGCTTTTGGTTTGCGCCGCATCGTCATGTTGGCGTGCTCCGGCGAGCGGTTGTTCTTCCGGTTATTGCAGCGCATGCAGGCACAGACGAGATTTTCCCAGGTCGATGGGCCGCCTTTGCTGCGCGGCACGACGTGATCGACCGTCATGAGCCGCTCGCCTTTGACGCCGCAGTATTGACACGTGTAGTCGTCGCGCAGAAGAATGTTCTTCTTCGTTAGCGCAACTTTCTGGGTAGGCCGCTTGATGTAGTAGAGCATCCGGATGACGGATGGAAGGCGCATCTCGAAGCTCGGTGAGGCGAGCCGCGTGTCTCGCCCATGCACGACCTCCGCCTTGCCTGAGAAGAGCAGCTTGACGGCCCGCTGAAAGCTCGTGATGTTCAGCGCTTCGTAGGTGAAGTTGAGCACGAGGACGTCGGTCACGCGGCTCTCCCGCTACGTCCGGGAGGAACGAAAAAGGCGAGGTCGGTCGTCCTCGCCTTCTCGACATCTTCACTCAGGGTCGCAGACTGGTTCCTGGGACCGTGCAGGTCCCACGCTGTTCGAGCGGTTCGCGCCCCGGTCGAAGCGCCTGTCGTCTTGCGAAGCATTCCGCCTTCAGATACGCCGACGCATGGCGGCTTCCCCGCCGAGCGCCGCCTCGCGCACAAGGTTTTGAGAGCGGGCACACTGTACCTAGTGCCTGAACGCCGCGGTAGCGTGCGCTCCTGCCTTCGTCATTCAAGACGCTGCATTTCCCTTTTTGGAGTAACACATGTTCAAGCGTATCCTGACAGCTATAGGCGCCGGCGCCTTGCTCGCCGCCCTCGCACCGGCCGCGCAAACCCAAGCTCAAGGCGCGAATCCGATCCGCATCTCACAATGCTTCATCACGGTTCCCAAGGCGATGAGCAAGAAAGCCAGCGGAACCCAAATCGTGTACGTTAACAAGGGCCCGAAAACGGCCAGCCACGTCACGTTCGCGGTCAAGTACCGCAACTCCGATACGACGTACGTGCGCAAGGTGATCGACGACGGAACGTTCACGCCGGGGACGACCGTGGACCATCATTTCTCGCTCTTCAACGACGTGACGTATGGCGGAAAGCAAGCAACCTGCTCGGCGGTTACCGTCATATGGTCCGACGGCACCAGGTGGAACGGGATGTAAACCTCCCGGCCTCAGGCGCCGCAGCGCCGCGAATGACGCCTCTCTGGTTCAATCCGGCGGGGCGTTTTCTTTCGGCGCGCGGCCGCTCTCTCGCACCATGTCGAGAAAATATTCGTGGACGCGCGAATCGCTCGTCAACTCGGGATGGAACGACGTACCTAAGACGTTCTTCTCGCGAACGAATACGCCGTGACCGCCGTGCTCGGCTAAGATCTCGACCGCTGGGCCCGCGCGCTCGATCCAGGGCGCGCGGATGAAGATCGCCGGGAACGGTTTGGGGCCGAGGGCGGGAACCGTCAAGGGAACCTCGCTGGACGCGAGTTGCCGTCCGTAGGCGTTGCGGCGCACGGTGACGTCGATCAGAGCGAGCGTTTCCTGATCGAGGTCGGCGACGTTGCGCGCGGCGACGATCAAACCCATGCAGGTGCCCCACAGCGCCATTCCGCTTCGAACGCGCTCGCGAATCGGTACGTCGAGACCGAAACGCTTGAGCAAACGGATCACGGTTGTCGACTCTCCGCCCGGAATCACGAGGCCCTCGACCTCAGCCAGTTCCACTGCGCTCCGGACGTTGCGCGCATCCGCACCGGCCGCTTGCAAGGCGTGCAGATGCTCCTCGACATCGCCCTGCACGCCGAGCACGCCGACGACCGGTTTCACTCCGGAACCGGCCTATCAGGTACCGCGGACGGCGAGGAGTTCTTCGGGGCGCAGCGTGCGCAAGTCGAGTCCGGGCATCGCCGAGGAATCCTTGGCGATACGCCGGCAAGCTTCGAGAACGATTTCGGGTTTGTCGAAATGCGTCGTAGCGTCGACGATCGCGCGCGCGAACGTCTTTGGGTCGTTCGATTTGAAGATGCCGCTGCCGACGAAAACTCCCTCGGCGCCGAGTTGCATCATGAGCGAGGCGTCGGCCGGAGTCGCGATTCCGCCGGCGCAAAATAAGACGACCGGTAACCGTTTGTCGCGCGCGACTTCGCGCACGAGTTCGAGCGGCGCACCGAGATCGCGAGCTCGCGCGACCAACTCCTCAGGCGGAACGGCCGAAAGTTCGGCGATTCCGTCGCGAATGGCGCGCATGTGGCGCACCGCTTCGACGATGTTGCCGCTGCCCGCTTCGCCCTTGCTGCGAATCATCGCCGCACCTTCGGCGATGCGCCGCAGCGCTTCACCGAGATCGCGCGCACCGCAAACGAACGGCACCGCGAAGGGATGCTTGTCGATGTGATACTTGTCGTCGGCCGGCGTCAAGACTTCCGATTCGTCGATGTAGTCGATGCCGAGTGCGGCCAGCGTCTGAGCCTCGGCGAAGTGGCCGATGCGCGCCTTTGCCATCACCGGAATCGTCACGGCATCCATGATCTCGGCGACCAAGTTCAGATTGCTCATGCGAGCGACGCCGCCGGCCGCACGGATGTCGGCCGGGATCCGCTCGAGCGCCATAACTGCGACCGCGCCCGCTTCCTGCGCGATCAGAGCGTGCTCGGGCGTCACGACGTCCATGATCACGCCGCCCTTGAGCATCTGGGCCAACCCGCGTTTGACCGCAGGCGTGCCGGTCTGCGCTCCGTTCGGACCCTTTTCCACCCGGTCTCCTTCTCGACGAGCCTTCGCTAACAGTCTACCAGAGCTATGACCCGGCGCAGCCGCGAAAGGTTAAGGAGTGGGTGCGGCCGTTTCGGCGGAGTCGGTCGGCTCCGGGTCGGTCGAGGTCTCGCCTGGGTAATGGCTGACGATCGGGATCGGCAGCGGCGGCGAAGTGTAGGGCTGTTGCTGGTGCGCGCTCGTCGGACTTGGGGAGGGGCTCGGCGTAACCCGCCGGGGCGGCGGTGGCGGCGGCGGAGCCGGTGTCACCCGAGGGTCCGGGAACCCGGGGTCGGTCGCGACCGCCATGACCTGCGTGCGCTTCCAGGCGGTGCCGGCTTGCGCGTCCGTTGCGGTCGCCTCGGGCGCGGGAGTCGAGCTGGCCGCGAATTGGGGAATACGCTCCGCAACCTGCGACACGACCCGGCTCCCCATGCCGTTCCCGAGCGCCAGCGCGATGAGGAGCGTCGCCGCGCCCATCAGCAAGACCGTCGAAAGGTTTGTCCGGCGGCGCATCAAGCCGGCGTTTCGACCAGCGCCGCGCCGGTCAAGTCGGGTGACGCCGGCAGCGTCTCGCGATCGAGCGGATGTCCCGCGAACGTTACTTCGACCAAATCGCCCGCTGCGATGCGCTTGCGCAAGACCCGGCCGCGAAATTCGAGCGTCGTGTCGCGCGCCTCGTCGAACAGGTTGCACAAGAAAACGCGAACGGCACCGGCCTCGTCCTCGAACGCAACCGCGCCGACCTCGATCGGCGAGGTCGAGACTTCGCCGCTCACGTCGGTACCCGCATAAACGCAGCGGTACGGCTCCTCGGCCGAAGCTTCCCGCATATCGCCGAAGATCAGCTTGCGCTTCACGTCGACGACGTAGGTGCAACGCCGCGCTCCCCAATGCACGCGAACGCCCGCCGACCAGTGCCAGCCGATCGGGAGTTGCGGCGAGAGATGCGGCCGCCCGCTGGTTCGATATCCGTCGAGTCCGCCGACCGTTTCGGCCACTGCCCACAGGTACTTCGCGCTGGTCCAGGGCGAGAGATACATTCCTCGATTGGTCAGCGAGCCGCCGTCGAACCACTCCGCAAATTGACCGGGAACGGTGTTGCGCGAAGCGCCCGCTTCCATCGTCGCGTAAACGCGCTCGAGCCACACCGCCGATTCTTCGATGAAACCGTTGCGGGCCAGCGCAATCGCGAACCACAGCGAAAGGTCCGGCCAGACCCCGCCCAGCAAGCCGAAGCCGTGCGAGGGAAAGTACCACGAGTCCGCCGTGGAGATCGTACGCAACCCGACCGGCGTTACGAAATCCGGTTCGAGCAGTCGACGCAAGATCGCACGGCGCTGCTCCGGGCCGGCAACGCCGAAGAGCACCGGAAAGACTTCGTCGGCCGTGAAGTTGTCCTGATAGTTGTGGTCCTTATCGTAGTTGAGGACGAACGCACCGGTATCGGCGTTGAACAGGTGCGTCATCATCTTCTCGCGCAGTGCCGAAGCCTCGCGCGCGTAGGTCTCCCAGTGCGCGTGGTCCCCTGCGACGGCGCACAGCATCGCCGCCGCTTCGAGTGCGAAGACTGCTTCGGCGTTGATCTCCGTGACCGCACCGTCGAGCGTGTAGTACGGGATGATGTTGCGCCACGAACTGATGCCGTACATGTCGACGCCTTTGGCGTTGCAGTAGATCAACCCGTTTTCGTCGCGCTGGGAGAGCAAGTAGTCCGCGACCTTCACGATCAGCGGCAACAGTCCGTCGACCCACGCCTCGTCGAGCGTCGCGTTGTAGTGGTGCAGGATCGCGATGAGATGCAGGGGCGTGTCGTCGTTGATGTTCAAGTCGTACGACGTCTTGAAGCCGGTCACGCCACGGACGTACTCCACGACCTGACCGGACGGCTCGACGGCGCGGTTGAAGACCTCGAGCGCGTCGCGGCTGAAACCCGGTAAGAAGTAATCGAATCCGTGCACGAACCACGAGGTGTCGCGCGAAACGAGGATGTCGGAGGGCGGCGAGTTCGTCGAACCCCAACCTTGCGGATACTCCTTGATGACGCGCAGCATGTTGCACTTGGCCCAGACGACGCCGCGGCTGACCACCGGCGAGGGTACCATGAAGCGTGCGTCGGTCAGCGCGCGCGCGTAATAGCGCTGCGTTTCGTGCAACGCTCGCGGATCGCGCAAGAGGTCGTCGAACATCGGGCGCGAGTACTCGTCACCGCGCCGGTCGAAAACGATCGCGAGACGCAACGACTCGCGCGCGCCCGGCGCGACGGTCACGCGGTACTCGGCAGCTCCGAAGATCCGGCCGCTGACGTACTCGGCCAGAGCCGGCGTCACTTCCTCGAGGTGGCCCTCGTCGCGCAACACGCCGCGCTTCATTCCCGCCAGCAGCACTTGCTCGCGCAGCGACACGACGACCGCGTGAGGCGCACGCGATCCGCCCCACCAGCGCGACGCACCGGTCTCGCCGTTCCAAATCCGCAGGTTCGGCCCGTCGATCGCAGCGTGAACTTCCTTCTCAGGTTCGCCGTAGAAGCGTTGACCGACCAGCAAGGCCCATGGAAAGATCGCGGCATCGACCGGTTCGCGACTCGAGTTGAGCATCGTCACCTCGATGACGAACGCGACCGCGCGGTCGTGTTTGGGGCCGTGCGGAACGTAAAAGCACTCCGTTACGAGCAGACGCTCGTCGAGCGCGAACTCCGAAATCTGCGCGTACGGAAGAAACGTAAACTCCCGCTGAATACGATAGGGAAAGATGGTGCGGCCCCGGTCGCGCAGCCGGTACGCGATCTGGTGCGTCCCGAAAATGATTTGGTCGGTATCGGCGTCCCACAATCCGCGGATCCCGCCCTTGGGCGTGCTCGACGCGAACGTCTTGAAGTTTCCGAGGGTCATCCCGAACGGCGTCTCGGTTTCCCGTAACACGTAGGCGCAGAATTCGTTGTGCTGAGCGTCGTAGCTGGAAACCACGTCTTACCCCTTCGCAGCGTGGGGAGCGCGGGCATTCCGGAACCGGCATGGGGCAAGCGCGACCTTCTTGCGAAGTGCGAACCGATGCCCACGCTCCTCGCGCCGGCGAAGCTCAACCTTACGCTCGAGGTCCTATCTCGCCGGGACGACGGCTACCACACCCTGCGCAGCGTGATGGTGCCCGTCGGGCTCTATGACCGGATCGACCTCGAACCCGCGAGCCTCCCCAGTTTTCGCTCCAGCGTCGCAAGCGTCGAGCAAGGCAACCTGATCGAGCGGGCGCTCGAGCGGTCCGGCATCACGCAGCCGCTGGACGTGCGCCTCGACAAGCAGATCCCGGTCGGCGGCGGACTCGGCGGCGGATCGAGCGACGCCGCCGCAGTTCTGCGCGCGGCGATGTCGGGCGCGTTCGGAGCGCCGGCCGAACTCGACTGGCTCGCGGTCGCGCGCGAGCTCGGTTCCGACGTGCCCTTCTTTCTAAGCGGCACGGCGGCGCTGGTCGAAGGCACGGGCGAACGTGTCACTGCGCTCGGCGCGCTGCCGGCGTGGTGGACGGTCGTCGCGCAACCACGCGTCGCCGTCGCGACAGCCGACGCGTATCGCAGGCTCGATGCGGCGCGAGCTACGCCCGCAGCGAGCCGCCCGCGCGCCGAGAGCCGCTCCCTCGCGACCGTCGACGCGCTCCAGCGCGGCGATCTCGCGGCGCTGCTCGCGAGTCTGGTCAACGACTTTCACGATGTGATCCTCGCCGCGTTTCCCGAGATCGAGCAAACCGCCACGGCGCTCGAGCGTGCGGGAGCCGGCGTTGCGCTGCTCTCGGGTTCCGGTTCTTGCATCTTCACGCTGTTTGCAGACGAAGAAGCCGCGCGAGCCTGCGCGGCGCGCGTCGACCCGGCGGCGTACGCTCGGATCTTCGTCGCTCCCTTCCATCACGATCCGGCCTGGCGATGAACGCGATCGTCCTAGCCGGCGGACCGCCCGATGCCGTTGCGGCGCTCGCGCCGGGCGTTCCCAACAAGTGCTTCGTGCCGGTGGGCGGGCAAACGCTGGTCGGACGAACGCTCGCAGCGCTGCGGAGCGTTCCGCAAGTCGAACGGATCGTCGCGGTCGTGCCGGCGGCCGCGCGTGGCGACGCCGCGCTGGCAGCGGCAGACGAAGTGCGCGACGACGGTCCGCACATCGGCGACAGTCTGCGCTCCGGTCTCGCAGGGGCGGCGCCCGGGGAGCTCGTTCTCGTGGCAAGCGCGGACTTGCCCGTTCTGAGCCGCGCGTCGCTCGAGGAATTCCTCGGCCTCGCGCTGCAGGAGCCGGCCGACCTGGTCTACGCTTGCGTCGAGCGCTCGGTTCACCGCGCGCGCTTCCCGGAGGTGCCGCACACGTGGGCACACCTGCGCGAAGGAACGTTTTGCGGCGGCGGTTGTTTCGCGCTGCGGCCCCGCACCTTTCCGGCGCTCGAACGTTTTCTCGACCGGCTCGGCTCGGCGCGCAAGAATCCTCTCGAACTGGCCGCGATCTTCGGCTACGACATCCTGGCGCGCTACGCGCTTCGCTCGCTCTCGATCGCCGCGGCCGAACGCCGCGCGAGCGAACTGCTCGGCGCAACGGTCCGGGCCGCGGTCTGTTCGCATCCGGAGATCGCGGTGAACGTCGACCGCCCGGGCGACGTCGCGCTGGCCGAACGCATCCTGAGCTAGGGCTGACTCCAGCGTTTGAAGAGATCGCTCTCGATCCCGAATTGATCGAGCGCCTTGCCGACGGTATGCGCGATGATGTCGTCGACGCTCTTGGGCTTGGCATACATGGCTGGAACCGGCGGTAAGATCACGGCACCGATCTCCGCGAGTTGCGTCAGCGTGCGCAGGTGTCCGAGGTGCAGGGGGGTTTCGCGCACGACGAGGACCAGCCGCCGCCGCTCCTTCAGACACACGTCCGCCGCGCGAACCAAGAGGTTGGAGTTGAACGAGTATGCGATGGCTGAGGCCGTCTTCATCGAGCAGGGGATCACCAGCATACCGTCCGTCAAGAACGAACCCGACGAGATGGCGCCCCCCAAATCGTCGTCGCGATAGACGACGTGCGCCAGCGCTTCGAAGTCGTTTGCGACCGATTCGGTTTCGAGTTCGATCGTGCGCTTCGCTTGGGAGCTGATCACGAGGTGGATTTCGACGTCGCCCTGCGCGCGCAAAGCACGCAAGGCGGCCAGCGCGTACGCGCTCCCGCTCGCCCCGCTCACGCCGACGACGAGTTTCCTCACAGCACTCTTGCCTTCCACTTCTACGCTGAGGGTCCCGCGCATCGCGTCACGAAGCTTGCAGCGATGCAATGACGGATGGTTCCAAGGCGGTGAGTCCGCGCCTAGCGGCGTTCGTGTGCGACGCGGTACGGTACGCAGCGAGCGGTTCGGACGACGACGCGCGACGGCTGCTGCGCGCGCCCTTTTCGGGCGTCCCCCGCGCGGATGCCGGCGCGTTGCTGACGATCGCGCGACCGCGCCGCAACCTGCTCGAAACGATCGAGCAAGAACGCGTCCCGTCGGCCCGCGAAGCGCAGCTCGCGAGCCGGCGCTTCCTCAGGGCGCTCGAACAGCTGCGCGCCGCATTTCGAGCCCAAGGTGCATTGGCGCGCGAGCTCGTCGTAACCGTCGCCGCCCTCTTCGACTTGCGCGATCCCGGCGCGCGCGCGACGCTCGACTCGCTCGAGCGTGCGGCCGGCGAACTTGACGCGCTCTGCGGCGAGCGGCCCGGCACGTGGAGCGTTCGCGCACTGTGCGACACGCTCGAGTCGACCGTCGCGGAGAGCACGGGTGAGCCATTTGCGCCGGCGCCGCTTCGAGCGCTCGGTCCGCACGAGCGCGAACCTCTATATCCGGTGCGAACGCGGCGCGGTCACTTCAGTGCGTCTTCGCTCGGGACGTACGCTCAGTGCGAACGCCAGTGGTACTACAAGTACGTGTGCAGCGCGGTCGAAGACAAAAGCTCCGCCGCTTCGGTCTACGGCAGCGCCTTCCACTGGGCGCTCGAGCGTTTTCATCAGGAATATCCGCGGGCCGACTCGGCCTCACGCGAGACGCTCGCGCGTTCGTTGCAAACCTGGATAGCAACCGCGTTCGAGCGCTTTCGCAGCGGTTTTCCGACCAACGTCGAATACGAACTGCAACGGCGCCGCGCGCGCCGCACCGCAAGCCTTTATTTGAATTGGTTCTTCGAGCGTGCGCGCAAGGCGCCGTTCGGGGTCGTGGGTACCGAAGCGAGCGTCGAAACCGAGCTGGACGGCTACACGTTCGTCGGATACATCGACCGGCTCGATCGCGACGACGCAACCGGCGCGATCACCGTCGTCGATTACAAAACGGGGAATATCGTCGAGAACGCGGGTGCGTTCCGCTCGAAAGTCGCAAACTTTCTCGACTTTCAGCTTCCCTTCTACTATTGGGCGCGCACCGCGGAAGGCGATCGCGTGACGCGGCTGGCGCTGATACCGCTCAAAGATTCGATCCTTGAGGTCCGTCCCGTCGAACTCGAAATCGTACCGGTTGCCGTACCGCGCAGTGGATACGACCCGGCGACGACGGGCACGATCGGAATCGACGAGCTCGAGCGGGCGCGCGCGCGCATGGTCGAGATCGCGCGCACGCTCAGCGACGAACCGCTGGAGAGATTCGCCCCTGCACAGGATCCGGAAGCGTGCCTCTATTGCGCGTACGTCAACGCCTGCCGCGAACGGCCGCTGCAGCGCGAAGACCGTTTCGGGCGATGAACCTTCAGTTGCTCGCGCCTAGCGACGGGCAGCGTCGCGCGCTCGAGTACCCGCTCGACGGCGATCTGCTCGCAGTCACCGGCGCCGCCGGCAGCGGCAAGAGTGCGGTCTTGCTCGAGCGTGCCGCGCGTGCGGCGGCTAGCGCGCCGGGAGCGGTGTTGCTCGGCGCGGCCACGCGGCGCGGCGTTGCACGCATCCGCGAGGCCGCATCGGCGGGCGCCGCCTTCGCGACCTGCCGGATCGAAACGCTCGAAACGATCGCGCTCGAGATTCTCGACGAGCGCGCGGCCGCAAGCGGAGCGAACCGCCCCGAAATCATCGACGAAGTGCGCGCCGCAGCGCTCTTCCACGCGGTCGGCGCGGAGCTGTTCTCGCTCGAATGGACCGAGCTGCTGGGAGCGGAGATCGATCCCGAGATCACCGGCTTGCGCGCGCCGGAGTTCTTTGCCGACGCGGCTTTCCGTCTGATCCGGCGCCTGCGCGCCGCGCTCGTCTCGCCCGCTGAATTTCGCACGCTTAGCCTGCGCGGCGCAACCGAATTCTACGGCAACCCGCCGAATCTGGCCGACGCCTCGCTGCTGATGGATACGCCTGAGAAATACCGCGCCTCGCTGCGCGTTTCTCCGGCCGAACTCGAGCGGCAACGCGGGCGTGAGATCGACCTGATCAAAGTGCTGACGCGCTTGTACGAATCGTACGTCGGTTCGCTCGTGGCGCGCGGTTGCATGACCGAGGTGGACGCCGTCTACGAAGCCACGCGTTTTCTTGGGAGCGAAGCGGACGCGGCCGCTCGAGTGCGTGGGCGGTTGCGGCACGCGGCAATCGACGACGCGCAAGATCTCAGTACCGGACAGATCGCTCTCTTGAAGGCGATCTACGGCGAACGCCTGGCCGGCGTAACGCTCGCGGGCGACGCCGCGCAGGAGACGCGCGCATTCGCGGGCGCGCGCGGAAAACAGCTTCTCCGCACGGCAGCGGAGAAGATCGAACTCTGCGAGCAGTACCGCTGTCCGCCGGCGATCGTGCGGGTCGCCGAAATCGCGACTAAGGCGTCGCGCGTCCAGCCGCCGCCGGCCGGAGTCTCCGCCGTCGAACTCTACCGTGCGGACACGTTAGCGGATGAAGCGCGCTACGTCGCCGAAACGATCGCAACGTTGCTCGCGCGAGGCGTCGCGCCCGGACGAATCGCGGTTATTACGCGTAACCTGCGCAGCGCACATCCGTTCGCGGGCGCGTTGCTGGCGCGCAACGTCCCGCTGGACGTGGCGGGCGAAGCGAGCCTCTACGAGTTTCCCGCGACTGCGGACGCGCTCGGCGCGCTTTGGGCTTTTGTGGATCCATACCGTCACGATTGGTTGCTGCGCAACCTCGAGTCACCCTGGTTGAGCCTCTCCGACGCAAGCATCGGGGTGCTTTGCGGCGAGGCTTCGGATCCGCAAGAGCTGCTGTTCGACATGCCGAGCGAAGAAGTCGACGAGACGCGCCGGCGTTGGGACCGGCGCCGCGATCTCCGCCTCGCGCGCAACGTGCTCCGCGGCGACGTCGATGCCGAGTTGCCCGCCGAGGCGCGCGAGCGCCTCGCCGAGTTCCGCGCCGCGCTGTTGCGCTGGGAACAGCTGGAGCGCAGCCTCACGCTACCGGCGCTGGCACAAACGATCCTCGCCGAGACGACGCTGGCCGCGCTTGCGGGCGACGCGCGCGGAAACTTCGCGCGCGCTTGCGTCGTGCGCTTGTTGCGCGAGATCGACGCGTTTGCCCGGCGTCTGCCGCTCGCGACGCTGGGCGACTTTCTCGAATCGGCGGAGGAAAGCGCGGCCGCGGACGCCGATCTGCTGACGCTCGACCCCGTCGCCGCGAACTGCGTCATGCTCCTCGACGTGGAGGCCGCCAAAGGCCGCGAATACGAGCACGTCTTCATCCTCGACGCGCGGGCCGGAGCTTTTCCGCGCTACTACACGCCCGACACGTTCTTGTTCACGCCCAGGTTCGGAATGCTTCCAAAGGAGAACGTCGGGGACGAAGCGCGCGCTTCACGCACCGCAAAGTTTACCTACGCCCTCCATAGCCTCGACGTTCGCGAGAAGTACAATGAAGAGGAGCGCCGCGCGTTTGCGTGCGCTGCGCTGCGCGCCCGCGAGCGGCTGTACGTCAGCGCCTCGGGCCGGCCGACCAAAGCACGTTCGACGCCGGAGATTCTCGAAGAGCTTTTGGCCGCTCGCGCCGGGTCGTAGACCTCAATCACTGGCGCTCGACCCGTAAAGGTGACGCTCACCGGACAAGAGTGCGAGCGCCCGACGTGGCGCCTCGCGTTCTTCGATGGTGAGGAGGTCCCGCCGCAAGGCGTCGTGCCGCAATGCTAAGCGCTGGAGGTCTTCGGCAAGCCGATCGAACATTGCCGCTTCGCGCCGCGCGAGCGCTGCAGCGGCCCGCTCATCTCGCATCGCGGCGACGGTTAGTCGGAGATGCGGCAGGCAGAGCGTTGTCAAGTCTACGACTTCACTGAAGCTCGTCTGGTCCAAGCGCCGAGCCAGCGCTGCGACGTGACGCGATTCCCCGTCCGCTCGCGCCGCGCAAGCCAGGCACGACAGACCGGCGGCTACGAGCGTGTCGATGGTACCGCGCAGGCTGGACGATGAACCGGTCCATCGGGCGCCAGCTACCAGCGAAGAGGCCAGCCCGCGTAGTAGTTCCGGATAGCCCACGGCGATCCCGAGCGGCGAGGCGTACGCTTCGTACTGCCAGGTGTGGCTACCACACAGGCCCCGGCGAGCCGCGTGCGCCTTACGGGCGGCGTCGCTCGCACTAAGCTCGTAAGGAAGGCGCTGGAAAAACGCCGCGAGCTCCTTAGCGACGTTTGCGCAGACGTCGCAGCGCCCAATCGGACGAATCCAGATCGAGTTATCTTTCTCGGTGCGGTCCCCCAGCTGGGGGGTCAAAGGCGACTCGTTGTCTTTTTGGAGCGCGTCTAGAAGCCGGAAACGCTCCGGACCGAGCGGCGTGCTCGCGACTAAGTTGGTAACTCGATCGGTCATCTGGCGGAGAAAGGCGTCGATTTTCCGGGCGAGGAGAAACTCGAGCAGGGCGGCCTCAAGCGCCGGAATGCCGCTCTCCTCAAGGAGCGCAGCTTTAGACCCGAGCTTCGCTTGCAGTCCATCGCGCGCAGAGACTGAAAGAATGGGCGACGTGGCCGCCGTAAGCGTCCCAAGCCGCTCGGCAACGTATGCTTGCACTTCGTTTCGTTCGCTCTTGGTGACGATGTCGTGTTTGTTGAGCGCAACGAATACTTCGGTCCGAGCAACTCGGGCCCGTTCTATAAATCGCACCTCGTCCTCGCTTAAGGGGCTGTCGTAGCTCGTTACGAGCAAAAGCGCGTCGGCCTCTGGAAAGAACGCTTCGGTCGTTCGCGAGTTCTCGACGACGGCGGAACCGAGCCCGGGCGTGTCGATCAACGCGAGTCCACGGCGCAGGAGCTCCGCCGGCAGATAGATATCGGCGCTCACGACGTTACGCTGGTTGCCTGGATTTCCGCGCTGGGTGATGTAATCGGGGAGCGCCGCGAGCGAAACCTCGCGGGGCGGTCCCCCTTTTTCGTACCGGACGACTACGCTCTCGGTTGAGCCGTACAGGACCGTCGTTATCGCGGATGTGACGGGAACGGTACCGACCGGAAGGCGATCGGTGCCGAGAAGCGCGTTCATGAGCGACGTCTTCCCGCGGTTGAAGTGCCCGACTAGAACTAGGTTGAACCGATCGGCAGCAAGTCGCGCGATAAGGTCCCGCGCTCGATCGCGTAGCCGCCTATCTTCATCGGGAAAGAGCAGCGCTGCAGAGCGAATGATTTCCGCGAGTCGAAATTTGCGCTGCTCGTAGGTTTGAAAGTCCAAAGCGATCGGCTTCGCCGCTACGACGTCGCAGGTTCTACGAAAACTTCTCTGTAGAGATCCGGTCCGTAACTCGTCTCGAGCGGCGCTCCTTGCGCAATCTTGAAGGTACGACGTCCGTCGTCCAGGCGCTCGGCACGTAAGAAAAGCGCGGATGGTAGGTCTCGCGTCTGTAAGCCATGCGCAAACGCATATTGATGGGTCACGAAAAACACCTTGACATCGTTCTCGATCAACGCGTCGACGATCTGACGGGCGATCTCGGAGCCTTCGCGCTCATTTGTTGCAGCGAACGATTCATTGAATAAGATCAGGGAGTTTGCCCTTAGGCCGTCGACAATGTCGCTCAGTCGGCGAAGCTCCTCATCGAACTTGCCGCTGTTCATTGTGGCGTCTTCTTCGCGCTTGTAGTGAGTGACGACTCTCTCGCAAACATCTGCACAAAGAGCCTCAGCCGGCGCAAACATCCCGCACTGCATCATCAGTTGTGCGAGACCGACGCTTCGCAGAAACGTCGACTTGCCACCCTGATTGGCACCGGTAATGATGATGAGAGTCTTGCCGTCAGCAGCGAGATCGTTGCTGACGACGGGACCGTTTGCGCTCAAAGTTAGGCTGACGTCGTAGAGGCCGGTCGCCGAATAACGCCGTGCCCCGACCGGACAGGGGGAAGGCAAACAGATCGACTCTCCCAGCTCGCTCAGCCTGTCATGCAAATTCAGGCACCCGACGTAGAACGCGAGCTCGGTTCGCAGCATCTCGAAAAAGCTCGTCAGATGCTCGGCCGACTGCGCAACCGCATTCGCCACGAGGTTGATACCGCGGTCGTTGAGCTGGGACAATGCACGCGCACCGCTTTCGTCACGGGGGTGAAGTTCGTACGAAAAAGCCGGCGCCTTCGGTGCGAAGAGGCGCGTCAACCAATCGCCGTGCGCCGAACTTTGCTTGCGAAGAACATAATCCGTTCCCTTATTGCCTTCGCCTAAGCGCGCACTGAGCAAGATGCCGCGGTCGAATTTCAGTTCGTTGAGATGGCGCTCGATCGTTGCGAAGTATTCGTCGTCAAGTTCTTCAGCAAGGGAAGCAAAGAGCCGGCAGAAGCCCTCAGATCGGAAGGAGCTCGCATGCCGATCGACGATCGTCCGCAGCCTCCTCAGCATTGCGACAAGCATCTCCAAGAGGTTGACCGCCCGGTAGAGGATCGAGCGCGGGTGCCGGCCGCCGTCAAAATAGTGGTTTCGCCGCTTGGATTCCAAGGTCTCGACGGCGAGGTCATAGATCTCCCGGACGACCGCCGGATCGTTCATGCAGTCCTTCAGGATCTCCTGACGATAGCAGATCGTTTCGATGTCGGTAACGCTCCCGAGAACGGCCCTCTTTACGACTTCAGCCAGCGGCTTGTTGCCACTCGACATTGCGCCGAAGAGCGCTTCGAGTCCCAAGTCCGCGACGAGCGCATCCGCTTGCTGCGGCAGGTTGGCCCCGAAATCGAAATCCCGGTCCTTGTACATCAAATACGCGTTCATGACTGGGTCCCGGAGGGAAGGCGCGCCTTGAGCTGTTCGTAGGTCAGACCGTACTTCTCCGCGATAGAAAGCGCATAGGCGCGCCCGTCCGCCGGGCGACGCAGCACCTTGTAGGTTCGCTTCGTCGGATCGGTCGGGTTGACGACGCTCACCATGCTCACCGTCTTCTCATTCAACGACGCGAGCTCGTCGAGGAACGTTACGCAGACGCAAATCGCGTCGAGCTCTACGATCTTGTCGAGCACCCGGCGGGCTAGGAACACCGCGTCTTCGAGCGAGGTCGAACTGAAGACTTCGTTCATGATGATGATGCTGCGCGGAGTCGCGCAATCGAGGATGTCGCGAAACCGGATTAAGTCGTCTTGAAGCTTTCCCCGTAAGGTCTCGACGCGCTCTTGCTTTTCAAAATGGGTGAAAATGGAGTCGAAAAGAAATAGACGAGCGGAACTTCCGGGAACCGGACAACCGATGCTGGCGAAATGATGCACTTGTCCGAAGGCACGAGCGAAGGTCGTTTTTCCGCCTTGATTCGGGCCCGATACGACGAGGACACGCTCGGGGCCGTCGAGACGAAAATCGTTGCAGACGATCGGCGCTGACTCATTAAAGAGCTTCGTCGCCAAAGCGAGATCGAACGCCGCTCGGTCGTACACGTCCTTGTCCCGGGCCGATACTGTCGGGTAACAAAACGCGAGGCCGGCTTTCTTGAATCGCTCTGCGTAACCAAGGTATGCCATGTAAAACTGAATCTCGCGATCGAAGCGCCCGACGAGCGCGTCCGCGAACTCGCGGTTCGCGGTACAAAATTCGTCTAATCGTCGGAAAGGCTCCGGATTGAACCGAGCGACGAACCCGAGGATGATTTCTTCGACGTGATTCATGTCGACGGATTCCGTGAACGCGCACAAGTAGTTCTTTGCGGCGCTGCGCCGAAATTTGGCGAACGTAGCTGCGATTTCGTCGCTGTAGTTAGGCTCGGAGTCGTAATTTCGAACCTCGAATCGGCTGCCCTTGATGTGGATCGAGTACGCAAGCGCTTGCAAGTCGCGTGAAAGCGCGCCCACCTGCGCAGCGAGCCCGGTAAAGCGCTCCGATGCTAGGTACTCGCTTAAATAGCCGTGGAACGACCGTAGGCCGCGTGAGGTGAGGTTAAGCCCCCGCAAGCCCTCTTCGAGCGCGCGCACGGCGCTGAGATACGTCGCTATGGCGCGCAGACACCAGGCCTCTTTGTTATACGTGTAGTGCAGTTTCTCGGCTTGAGCGAGCTGTTGCCGCATCAGGCGCATGCCGTCCGCGAACGATACGATGCACGCGAAGGCGGCCTCTTCCTCGAGATCGCGCATGACCTCTTGCCGGTAGAGAATAGCGTCGAGGTCCCTGAGGGAATCGTAGAAGAACGGCCTTAGATCGTACTCATCCTTCCCGTGCGTTATCGCGTCGAGGATTTGATCGAGGTTGAGGTCGTGAAAGTACTCAGGGGTGTGCCCGCGCACTGATCGTTCCCTCTCGCCGCCCCGTTCGTAAAGGATGCTCTCGAACGTCTGCGCACGAGCGCCGTCCGGAAGAGTCTCAGTCGCCATGCGAAGCGCTCAGTACGTTGGGCGACGAACACGTTCCCGAAGTTTGCATGCTCGCTGCGTGCGCGAACTGCCGCAACCGATCCGCGGCCTGCTCGAGTTCGCTCGAGCGCCGGGCGATTGCTTCAGCTTCGTCTGCGCCTTCCACCGCCTGCTGGAGCGCACGCCCCGCGTCGGCTCGCGCGCGCTCCAGAGAGGCCCCGACTTGCTGCGCGAGGGTCGCGTATCCATCTCGAATCGCTTGATTCGCGCGGTAGCGGATCCGGCCCGCGCGCCGATCGAGCTGCGCCTCGAGCTCGCTCCGCAGGCGGCGCGCCAGAAGTGTCGCCCGGACCGGCTGCGGAAGCAAGCCGTCGACGGCCCGCGCGACGAGCTCGGCTCCGGTCGTGGCTTGCTCGTCGGCGTATTCGAAGCGAAGTGCCGGGAGCTCAAAGGCCAATTCGGGCGGCGCGAGCGCGCCGAGCCCTAGGCCGGCAAGACCTTCAGCAATCGTGCTGCGTTCGAGGTCGACGGTGCGCGCGACGACGCGCTCCATGTTTCGCTGCATTCGCGCCTGGAGTTCGCGACGGACCTCTTCGACCCACGCGGTCGCAGCGGAGCCAACACCGTCGGCAATGCCCTGGCGATACGCTAACAGGTCGCCGTGCTCTACAGCGGACCGCAGCCGCTGCTCCAGGGATACGAGCGCTTCACGCTTGCGGTCCTCGAGCCGCTGCTCGATAAGGCGCAGATCCTCGCGTGCCGCTCGATCGAGCGTGTCGACGATTTCGCCTGCGCGTCGCGGGAGTTCACTCTCGAAGGTTGCAAAGCGCTCTGCGAGCGCCGCTCGACGCTCGAGCGGCAAACGCAGCGCTTCGCGCTCGATCAGGAGAGAACGGAGCAACCACGCGGCGTCGCGTGTAGCTTTTCGGCGCAGCGATCGCTCAAAGACTTCACGACCGTGCGCTTCGACGAAATCTCGAAACGTTGCCACGAAGTCGCCGAGTCCCTGGCCTCTTGTCGCACTCAGCGGGAAAATGCGAACGTCGCCATCCTCGCGCGCTCCGGCCAGGGTTTTGCGCGTGAACTCTATCAGTGGTTCTCGCTCCTTGTCATTGACGATTTGATCGACTTTGTTCAGCACGATGAAGAGGCGCTCCGAGGCATCGAGCACCTTACGCGCAAAGGCGAGTTCGGCCTCACCGATGGGTGGCTCGGCGCCGACCACGAGAATAGCGAGATCGGCCCGCGTTAGCGTTTCTAGCGCAGCCCCGGTGTTGTGTGCGTACGTCGAGGCGATGCCGGGGGAGTCGATCATTGCGACCCCAGCGAGGATGGGAGCGGGCACGGTAACGGCGGCGCTCCGAACCAGCAGGCGATTTTCCGGATTGCCCTGTTCGGTGACGTAGCGCTTTAGTTCGGGGGGCGAGATCTCGAGCGGCGGCCGCGCTTCATCGAGAAACTCGATCGTTACGCGCAATGGACCGAAGCGGACGACGGTCGGGATCGCCGTAACCGGCAACATGCCGGTTGGCAGCAGGTCCGTCCCCAAAAGCGCGTTGATGAAGGTGCTCTTGCCGCGTTTGAACTGACCAGCCACGACCACGGTCAGCTCGCGCCTGCACTCCTCGTCTCGCAGCCGCTCGATCGCCGAAATCGCCGACGGGGAGCCGAACCGGCGAGCCAGTCCCAGCAGTTCTTCCGAGTCGGAATTGCCGTTACGGCCGTTCACGCCGTGGCTCGCAAAACTTCCGCGCGGGCGCTCGACGCGCGATGGCGGCTTCGGGAGGGTCGACGATAGTCGTTGTACACTGCCACGGACTCCAGGTTGCTGCACTAGGAGTCATCAGCCGTTTCCGGCGGTCGTGGCGAACTCCATCGCCCACAGGATGGTTCTGCGGTGACTCCCGAAATCATCTCATATGAGCTGCCCGGTCCGGAGGGCGCGACGTCGCGAGGGCTGACGAAGCAGAGAAGGGACACGGGACGGCGTTCGCACGCGACACGAAAGGGTTACGCGCGAAATGTCGCGCTATCCGACATCGCGACTTCTGGCGATCTTGTTGCTCCAGCGCTGCAACTTTTCGTCGTAGGAAGCCAACCGCTCCCTGCAGTATAGGTATCTCGGGCGATGGAGTTCGCCACAACCGCCGGAAACGGCTGATGACTCCTCGGAGGGTGAGGAGCATTCTTGTGGCTGAGAACAGCAAGCCCGAAGCGCCGCGGCGCCTCTTCAACCGTCTCGCACGTTGTGTGCGCAGACGTTGCGCCGTTTGCGAAAACCCCGCACGCGCTCGCGTCGCCGAAATCGAGCAGACTCCGTCTCGGCGCCCACCGTTCTCCCGCTGAACTCTCGCGGCATTAAGGCATGGGTACTCTGAGAAGATGGTGGCGCTTCGTCACCAGCGGCGTGATCGCGGAGATGCCCAGTCATGGGACGCCGGACGAGCTCGAGGCGCTGCGCACGACCAATCGCGACCTCCAGGAGCGCGTAGCTTGGCTGGATGGGCGCCTTAAGGAGGTCGTCGAGCGGTTGTATTCCATCGAACAGCAATATTCGGTCGAACACTTCCAACTCACCGAATCGCAACGCGACCTTCGAGATGAGCGAATGCGCCTGGCCGCAGCGCGCGCCGAGCGAACGATCATTCTCTCCCGCGCTGGAGACCTGCAAGCACGAATCCGCGACTTGAAGGGGCGTCTTGCATCGCACGAGACCGTGGAAGCCTCGTTCTTCGACGATGCACCCATCGTAGACGATTCAAAGTGAGTCGATGAGATGAGCGACAAGCCTGCCGCAACCGTCGGCGCGCTCTTCGACGACCTGACGCGGTCGGAACACAAGAGGTCAGGCGCGGCGGCCGAGGATTTGGCAGCTGCAAAGGAACGGCTCTTCGGCGGCTTCCGCGAAGCGCAGCGTGCGCTGAATAGGGGATGCGATTCCGACATTAGGTCGTCGCCGACCCTCCTGACGCGCCCGCTCGTCGTCGCGCGCACTTGCTTAGAAAACGAGTTGCTAGGAACGAGCACGCTCGCCGATAAGGCGCTCAGAAGCCACCTCTTGTTTGCGGGTTGCCAGGACATCGTCGCGTGTTGTACCCGCAGTGTGCGTGACAATGCCGATGTGCGTTTCCGGGCGCGTTTCCGGATGTTCGCGGAGGCTGTCCACGAACTCGAGTGCGAGTTCGCCGAGAAAGCACGAGTTGTGGAACCGGAAGGCGCTTCGCGCATAAAGATGCCGCGACGCATCGCCGTCCCGAGAGTCTGCCTTGATGATCTCCCAATGCCGCGACAGCCCGACGACTCGTCCGCCGCCTCGATAAATGCATGGGCGAGCGATTTGACTATGCTGCTGACCGACCGCCTTCGCGAGGCCGTCGAGGACGCACGCCGAGAGGCTGTCCGGCGTTCAACGCGCAGCGTCGCTCGTATCGTCGTCCGCGCGGCCCGGGCTCTGCACCGCTAGCTCGCGCGGCCATGAACCGCGACGCGGGAAGAGCCGCTTGGCCAACGAAGATACGAGGGAAGGGCGATGGGGCTCGCCCGAACCGCCGTGAGGCTGATGGCTCCTGGTCGATCGAACCGGAGCGCGCTATGAAGAGCCTCATTATCGCCGACGTTCACGCAAATTGGGCGGCCCTCGAAGCGCTGCCCGCTGCGGATCTTGTCGTCTGCGCAGGCGACATGGTAACTTTTGGGCCGCAGCCCGGCGCAGTCATCGATGCTCTCGCCAAGATCGGCGCTCGCTGTGTGCGCGGGGACGAAGACGATGCGGTTGCGCGCAATTTGCGGCGTGAAGCAGCGCCGGGGCTCGAGTCCGCCGCCGACGAAACCCGGGTCTGGACGCGCTCGGTCCTCACGAAAAACCAGATGCGCTGGTTGGGCGAACTCCCGTTTGAAATCGAGGTGGAGGCCGGCAGTGTGCGGCTGGCTGCCACCCACGCGTATCCCGGCGTCATCAACCGCTACCTCCGCCCGACGCGCGAGGAACTGGAGCGTGTCGCCCGAGCATTCCCCCGAGCGAACATCGTCGTAGTTGGCCACACGCATCGCAGTGGCATTTGGCAAGTCGGCGGAACGACGATCTTGATGCCGGGAAGCGTCGGGCAGTCAAGCCATGGCGGGCATGCATCGTTTGCTCAGATCGAAGGCAGCACCGTTACCCTTCGTGAGCTTCCGTACGACGTCGACAGAACGATCGAACAGATTCGCGCCACTCCTTGGAGCGCAAGCGCAAAGGAGAGCTGCATACGCGCCCTCCAACTTGGCGCCCCGCGGCCGTACGAATCCGTTCTGCCGAAGGATGTCGAGCGTCGCTTGGCCGTAGGTCCCGCGCGCGGTAAGTGACCGCCAATCGCAGACTCAGGAAGGATGGCAACCTTGGCCCAAGTCCACGAGAGTTCAAAGGCGGATCCAGGACCCGAAGCAACGCGCGCCCGAATTCGCTCGCTCGCGGCTTTTGTTGCTTTGGTGGCGGGTGCATTCGTGCCGGCGCCTCGTGGCCAATTCCTACCATCTTCCTGGTCTTGCTGCTGTTTCTTGAGCCGATTCGAGCGAAGACCGGGTACGTCACACTTTTGATCGGCTGCATCGTAGCCGCAATCTTACCTAGCATCGGCTGGGCGATCGCTACTCACCATCTTGCGTTTTAATGCCGTGCTTGTTGCTTCCGGGCTGATCCTTGCGAGCTTAGCGCGGCTGGCCGCGCCTCGGCAAGCTGTGTCGAAGTAGCTCAAGCGCCCATGATCCCTGCCAGGAGGGTCGCCAAAGCCCATGTCTAAGAGCAGCGAAAAATTCAAAGCCGCGATGGAGCTCGCGTTAAGCCCACAACAACTGGGATGATGGCTCCTACTCAGACCTTCCGAGTGCGGAGCCGGCTTTGTTTCTTTCAGCACACCTAAATCGAAACCAATTGCGGCGGGCGAGCTTTGGCGCAATCGATCGCGCTTAACGCTGCGCAGTTGGCGTTCGTTCTACTCCTCTCACCGCTCTTTAGCGGGCTCTTAACCCGATGCAAAGAGATCGTTCAGTCGAAGCGTGGGCCGAGCGTCTTTCAGCCGTATCGCGACTTGCGCAAACTCTTGGGAAAAGACGAACGAATACCGGATGAGAGCACCTGGATCTTCCGAGCAGCGCCGTATTTCGTCTTCGTCGTTCCGTTGATCGTTACGTTGCTGATCCCGGTCCTCACCGATTTTCCGCTGTTCTTCGCATTCGCCGGCGACATGCTGGCCGTTGGTTTTATTCTCGCTATCTCGGGATTTTTCTTCACGTTGGCGGCGATCGATGGAGGCAACCCCTACGGGGCAATGGGAGCGAGCCGAACCCGTATGGTTGGGTTCTTGGCCGAGCCGGTCATCATCATCGTGCTCTTCACCGTGTCGTTCGTCGCGAATTCGACAATTCCGTACATCGTGCAGCAACATTGGATTCACCCAATCGCGAACTTCTTCGCGCCATCGCACATTCTGTTGCTGATAGCATTTTTCATGATCATTCTCGCGGAGACCGGAAAGCTTCCAGTCGACAACCCAAGCGGCCACTTTGAGCTCGCCATGATCGACGAGTCGAAGGCCCTGGAATTCTCGGGCCGCGGGGCGGCCTTAATCAAATACGGCGGCTACATGAAGTTCACGGTTTTGGCGATCGTTTTTCTCAACGTGCTGGTAGCGCCATGGGGCCTCGCTCAACATGCCTCGCCGCTAGCCGTGCTAGTTGCGGGAGGGGCAGTCGCCTTGAAGATCTTGGCGCTCGTAGGAGCAATCGTCATCGTCGAGTCGTCGCTTGCCAAACTCCGGCTCTTTCGTATCTCGGAATTCCTTGGCGCCGCTTTCGTCATTTCGGTCACGGCGATGGTAACGCAGCTGCTGAGCTTTTAGGGCGGCGGGGATACGGAAGCATGACGCTGCTCTCGGAACTCAACGCGCTCGTTCTGGGTCTCTTCATCGTCAGTACGATCGCGATGACGGTCACCCGGCAGATCGGCGCGTGCATTCAGGTCTTCGTCGCGCAGTCGCTACTGCTGGCCGCGTCGGCCTTCTTGCTCGGCGCCGTATCGCTTTCGTGGCACCTGATTGCGCTCGGGTGCATCACGGTGGTCGGTAAGGCGATCGCGATCCCCTGGTTGCTGCGCGCACTGCTGCCGAACGAGGTCCATCGCACGCGCGAGCTTTCTCAGACGATCGACGTACCGACCGTGCTGCTCATCGCACTCGGACTCACGCTGTTAGGCTACGGATTCGCCGCCCACATCGCGCACGCCGCGCCGAATCTCTCGCCTGGTAACGTCTCGACGGGGGTTGCGGGCTTGCTCGTTGGCCTGCTGCTCTTGGCCGTCCGAAGCGAGGCGGTTCCGCAATTGCTCGGCATCTTAGCGATGGAAAACGGCGCGTTCCTCGCCGGCATCGCGATTGCATCGGACTTTCCGCTCATCGCGGAATTCGCAATCGCCTTCGACGTCCCGTTGCTGACGTTCATCGTCGCACTCTTAGCGCGTGCTGCGTACCGGCAGATCGGCACGACGGAGGTCGGTGGGCTTTCGACGTTGCGCGAGCGCGTCCGATGATCTTCGCGATTCCCGGCGCTGCGCTGTTGGCAGCTTTATGGTGTGCGCTCCCCCGCAGCGGCCGGGCAGCGCCGCCGGTGACATTCGCCGGAGCGATAGCTGCGGTCTGCATCTCGCTGCGCGTGCTGTGGACGCTGCGCGCCGGCGGCACGGCCACAATCGTTCCCGGGTGGCTCGAAATCGATCCGCTGGCGGCCTTGCTCCTCGTACTGATCGCATTCGTTTACGCGACCGCGGCGCTCTTTTCGTGGGGTTACCTGGCCGATGAAACCGGGGGGCGTGGCCGCCTTTACTACGCCAATTTCAACCTGTTCACTTTCTCGATGCTCAGTATCCCACTCCTGACCGAGATGGGACTCGTTTGGATCTTCGTCGAGCTCACGACGCTCCTCTCGATCTTGCTGGTCAACTTTGCCGGTACTACCGAGTCGCTCGAAGCGGCTTGGAAGTACATGGTGCTCACGCTGCTCGGCGCGACGGTCGCGGTCTTGGGCGTACTCGTGCTCTTTTGGGCGTTGCACGCTGCAGGTAGCACGGAGTTCAACTGGAACGGCTTGCGTGCTGCGGCGCCGCGCATGCCGCACGCTTTGCTGGGTTTTGCCTTCGTGCTGATACTGGTCGGGTATGGCGCGAAGATCGGACTCGTCCCCCTGCACACCTGGCTTCCGGATGCGCACAGTCAAGCGCCCTCACCGGTTTGCGCGATGTTGTCCGGTATCGAGACGAGCGTCGTTCTCTACGTGATTCTGCGGCTGCGCAACGTCTTTGCCGCGGACCCGTCGCTCCACGTCGGAGCGTGGTTTGTGGCGGTCGGGCTCGTGTCGGCCGGCGCTGCCGCCCTGCTCGTCGTGCAGACGCACGATTACAAGCGTCTTTTTGCCTTTTCGACTGTGGAGCACATGGGGATCATTCTGACCTCCGCCGGAATCTTCACGCCGGCCGGCGACATCGCCGCGGTCTGGCAGTTGCTCGCTCATAGCGTTACGAAATCATTTTGCTTCTACGCTGCTGGAGCGACGCTGATCGCGACCGGCACCCGTGACATCGTCGCGATTCGCGGCTTACTAGGGTCGAACCGGATCGCTGCCGGGGCGCTCTTGGTCGGCGCTCTCGCAATCGGCGGGGCACCGCCGTTCGCCGTCTTTCTCAGCGAACTTGCCATCCTGCGCGCCGGTCTGTCGGCGCACGCATACGTGCTAGTCGCGCTCCTAGCGCTCTTCATCGTCGTTGCGTTTTTCGGATTGCTCTGGCACGTGATGCGGATGCTTGCGGGGCCGCCGAGCGAGAACCCGCAAGGCAAGCGCGTTCCCGCGACCTGCATCTGGGCATTGTGCCTGGCGGGGCTCCCGGTCGTGGTCTTTGGCATTTGGCTCCCCGAGGCATTGGGACGGGCGATTGAGAACGCGGCGCGCGCGCTAGGGACCTCGTAGGCGTGCTGACCGAAACACTCGAGACGCTACGCTCGGTCTGGCCTGCAGCCTCGTGGAAAGCGGAGGGTGACTCGGTCGCCGCGGCGATTCCGGTCGAGCATTTGTGCGAGCTGGCGGGGCGTCTTCGCGCGCGGGAATGGCGACTCGGTACGATCGTAGCGACCGACCGCGGAGCGGCGCTTGAACTGCGCTACTGCTTCTATGCAACTCGCCATCCCGGGTGGGCCCAGCTCGTCGTCGCCGTCGATCCGCTAGAACGAACCCTGCCGAGCATCACGTCCACGGTCATCGCCGCCGATTGGTTCGAACGCGAAATCGAAGACCTGTTCTCGATCCGCTTTACGGAGCACCCACGCTTGGGTGATTTCGTTCTGCACAACGATCAATGGGCCGAAGACATGGGGCTCATGCGCCCGGGCGTTGAGTCGACCAGCGATGTACGGGAGGAACGGCGCGAATGGCGGCCGATGCGCGTGCTCGAGGAAGAGGGCGCCTTCGTGATGCCGATCGGACCGGTCTATTCCGGAGAGGCTGAGTCCGCGCTCTTCCTGTTGGAAACGGTGGGCGAAGATGTCGTACGCGCCATTCCTCGGCTGTTTTTCAAATACCGCGCCATCGAGAAACTGGCCGAAGGGCGGAGCGTGCGGGACGTTCTGCTGCTCGCCGAGCGCTGCGCCGGAACGAGCGCGATCGGGAACGGCCTTGCGTATTGTCACGCCGTCGAGCGCGCGCTGGGGCTTGAGGTGCCTCCACGCGCTGTCGCCTTGCGCGCGTTTTTCGCTGAGCTCGAGCGCGTGCGTCACCATATGACCTCCGTGCGAGAGGTGTGTACCTCGACGTCGCTGACCGTCGCGGCGAGTCAGGCATTGTGGCTCGAGGAACAGCTGCTGCGACTCTGCGGCGAGTTGTGCGCACACCGCTATCTGTTCGGCGTGCTCGATGTCGGCGGTCTCATGCACGATTACGAGGCGGCGGCGCTCGAGCGTGCCGTGGCCGCGGTAGAAGCGATCTGTGTCCAGATCGACGCGCTGCGCGATGCCCTGGAGAATACGAGCAGCTTTCTGGATCGCATCGAGCAAGTCGGCGTCGTGAGCGAACCCGCCGCGCGGGCATTCGAGCTCGTGGGTCCGTTCGCGCGCGCAAGCGGAGTCTCGGCGGATATGCGAGCGATCCAACCTTACGGACCCTACGCGTCGATACCGTTCGACGTACCAACGGAGGTCGAGGGCGACGGGTATGCGCGCCTGCGCGTGCTGTTTGCGGAGATCAGGCAGTCGCTGCCGATCGCACGGGCGCTCGCGAGTGACTTGCCCGCGGGTTCGATTCGAACAGAAGCCGTAATGCGCGCCGGCAATGGTCTGGGCTGGACCGAAGCTCCGCGCGGCGCATCGGTGCAGTGGGCTGATGTGACCGCGGAGGGGAGCGTGCGCCGTTATCGCCTTACCCCGCCGTCGTTCCGCAACTGGCACGGTTTCCACGTCGCAACCGAAGAATTCGCCTTCCAGGACTTTCCGATCGTGCTCGCCACCCTCGACCTATCCGTTGCGGAGAACGATCGATGAACTGGTTCTTGCGCGGCTTGCGCGCCGGCGTGCGGACCGAGCGGGAGCCCGTGGGCCGCGACGCGGCGCTTTCCCTATCGCCTGGCCTTCCGCGTGCGACGCTGCATCCATCGACCCAAGCAGCCACCGACATTGCAAAGGTTTGCCCGACCGGCGCAATCGTTGCGGAAGAATCGGTCGCTCGCGTTCTCCAAGACCGCTGCGTTGAATGTATGCGATGCAAGGCGGCGGGGTCGAGCGCGCAAGGCTGGGACCAAAACGTCCGCGTCGCACACGCTCCCGAAGAGCGGGGATTCGATCCGCTCGATGGCAGCTTCAAGAGATCGCTCCACGTGCGCATCGTCGACGCCGGCGACTGCGGGTCGTGTTTGAACGAACTGGCGCAACTCAACGGTCCATCGTACAACCTCCACCGGTTCGGGATCTTTATTACGCCGACTCCGCGTCAGGCAGACGTGTTGCTCGTCGTCGGACCGGTGACGCGACAGATGCGCGGCCCTCTCCGGGCCGCCTACGATGCAATGCCGGACCCGAAGCGCGTCGTTGCGGTCGGCGCGTGCGCCGCGAGCGGCGGAATCTTTGGTCCCTCCGTCATGTGTGCCGCAGGGGTGGCCGACGCGGTCCCGGTCGACCTCGTGGTCCCAGGATGCCCCCCGCCGCCGTTCGCGATCGTCCACGCGCTGCGCGCCGTGTGTGGGCAGCAACCACTCAATCTCGCGAGCGATCTGGCATGAACCAGTGGGAACTCGCCGTGACCCTCGCAGCCGTGGCACTTCCCATCGTCGGCGCGCTCGTGTGCCTCGTTTTGCCGGAACGAGCCGCCGTGCGCATTCTCACGGCAACCTGTTCCTGTGCTGCCGCTCTATCGCTTACGGCCGGCATCGGCGTCTTGATCGCCGGTCCGAGCGGAGATCGCCTCCTCTGGTCTTTCCCCGTACTCGGCCCCCTGGCGATCGGTACGACGCGCTTAGCAGCGCTCTTCACCTGCAGTGCCTCTTTGGTCTACGTCCCGACGTCGCTCTATACGGCTCGCTATTTAGAGCGCTATCAGCACGAGTACTCGATGCGCGCTTTTGCTTGCTGGTACAGCGTGCTGCTGGCAGCAATTATCGGGCTCTTCATTTGCCGAGACGTGGCGTCGTTCTTCATTGCATGGGAGATCGTCGCGATCGCGAGCGCAGCACTGGTTGCGTATGAGTGGCGCCGATCGGACAATGCCCGCGCTGCCTTCGTCATGCTGGCGATGAGCGAAGCGGGAACGGTAGCGGCGATCGTCGCCGTCTTGCTGGCGCGCAGCGGCTCCGGCTCGCTGCTCTTCGGCGCGCCGAGTCCCGCGCTGACGGCGCCGCTGACGTGGTCCGTCTTTCTGTTGTCGTTCTTCGGCTTTGGAGTAAAGGCCGGCTTGTTGCCGGTGAACTCTTGGCTGCCACGCGCGCACCCGATCGCACCCGGCAACGTCTCGGCGCTGCTCTCGGGAGTCATTTTGAACCTCGGCGTTTACGGAATCGTGCTCGTGAACATGGAAATGGTTCCAGTCCGCTTTGCGGCCGAGGGAGTCGTGGTATTGATTGTCGGCGCTTCTTCAGCATTGATCGGCATACTCTACGCCACGATCGAAGACGATCTCAAGACGATGCTGGCCTACAGTTCGGTTGAGAATCTTGGGATCGCGCTGACGGCCCTCGGGGCCAGTTTTGTCTTCATCGCTGAGGATAAGCCGCTCTTCGCAGCGATCGGGTTTGCCGCGGGCATCTATCACGTGGCAAACCACTCCGCGTACAAGGCCCTGCTCTTCCTTGGAGCCGCCACCATCGACATGAAATTGGGTGGCCGTTCCATGAATCGCCTCGGCGGAGTGATCCGCGTCCTGCCTGTCACCGGCTCGCTCTTTCTTGTGGGGGTTCTTTCGATCGCCGCGATTCCGCCGCTCAACGGTTTCGCCAGCGAATGGTTGACGTTCCAAGCGCTTCTGCGAAGCGCGGAACTCTCTCCGACGGCGCTACGCGTCGCCTTCGCGCTGTGCGGCGCGGCGCTCGCGCTCACGGCGGCCCTAGCGGTGACGTGTTTCGTTAAGGCCTTCGGCATGACGTTTCTCGGCAGTGCGCGAACGGCGCTGCCGAAGGTGACCGAAGCGCCGTTCGCGATGCGGCTTGGAATGACGCTACTCGCGCTCGAGTGCGTGCTCTTGGGAGTTCTGCCGACTTACGTGCTTGCCGCGATCGGCCATGGCGGCGCCGATATCCTCGGACAGAGCGCAGTGAGCGCCGCTCTCGTACCGCCATTTTTCAAGCCGGCTGAGGGCCCGAGCCCGCTGCCTGCGGATTTCCTCGCAACCTTTCACGCGCTCGGCGCTCAGATCGGCGCGGGACTACCGGGGCGTGGACTCGTCGTGATGCTTCGCGGCGGAACCGCAAATCCGGTTGTGTTTGCGATGTCGACGACGTACCTCGCGCTGATCATCGCGGTGTTTGTCGGCGCGGCGTACTGCGTGGTCCGTTTCGTTACCCGCGCCAGGCTGGCCCTGCGAATGCCACTCTGGAGCGGTGGATTGCAACCCCTGCTGCCCGAGATGACCTACACGGCAACGGGCTTTTCGAATCCGGTTCGCGTCATTTTCGATGCGATCTTCAATCCCGTCGAGCTCGAGAACGAGCGGGAAACGGTCAACGAGCATTTCCGTTCGGCAATTCGACGCAAGCGCGAAGACGTGTTTCTTGCCGACCGCTTCTTTAGCGCTCCCCTGACGGCGGCCGTCCAACGTGCGGCGTTCTTGCTCGCCAGAATGCACCAAGGCCGGCTTTCCGCGTACGTCGCCTATGCGCTCGCGACTCTCGTTGTAGCGCTCGCTCTTGCAATGTTGACGTGAGCACGTGCTTGAATGGCAGCATCGCGTATAGTGCGCGGAACCGCTTGGAACTATCCTAGACCGTCGATGCGGTCTCCGGTATAACCCTCAAGCGGTTCCTTCTGGGCAAGTGAGCGAAGAACACTCCGCGATACGCATTTCAGCGCTCACGAGAGACGGGCGGCCCTCCTCGGGATCGCGGCAACGCCCTCGTGCTGCAGCAAAGGGCGGCGCTAGAGGCGCACGCCGCTTGGGCGTTCTAGTCACCGGGGTGATTCTCGCCACGATCGCCCCGGACGACTACGTGCGGGAAGTCTTGCCCGGAACGCACGGGATGTGGGGTGGAAAGCGTAATTTCGAAAGCTACGCCGACGATTTCCGCGCGATGGCCGGCTCCGCGTATCTCAAGCGGCGGCGCTTCACGGTCGGCCTGCGCATGGACGGGCGCCTCGTCAGTTCGTGCAAGCTGTACGATCGCGAGATTCGCTGGGGACAAAAGACGTTGCGCGCGACCGGAATCGGCGCGGTATATACGCCGGAGAACTTGCGCGGACGCGGTTACGCGAGCGCGATGCTCGGTGCCTTACTCGACGACGAACGCGCCGCGGGCCGCGACCTCGCTTTCTTGTTTTCGGATATTCACCCGGTTTTCTACGAACGGCTCGGCTTCGTCGCACTTCCCTCGCGCGTGATCACGGTGCGCGCGACCTCGCTCGACGGCTCGCCGGCAGGCGGCGTTCCGCTCGAGTCCTCCGATTGGGCGGCAATCCGGCGTTGCTTCGATGCGCTCGAAAGCGGACGGGCGTGGAGCTTCAAACGAACTCCGCTCGTCTGGGATTGGATGCGCGGCATGTGGTCGCGCCCCGTCGACGCCCCAACGCAGCGCGTACAGCTCGTCGTTCGCCGCAGCCGCAGCTTGATCGCCTACGCGCTGGGCCGGCGGATACCCGGCAAAGACACGTTCGTCGTTGACGACTTCGCATTCGAAGGCGCAGCCGGGCGCGCCGTGCTGCCGGCATTGCTGCGCTCGGCGGCAGGCGATCTGCGCCGCGTCGGCGGTTGGTTGCCGCCGCCCCTCGCACGCGAAGCGCTGCCGCGCGGTTCGGTTCGGCCGCGCAAAGACGCAATCTTCATGCTCGCGCCGCTTTCCTCGCTCGCGCGTTCGTGGTGGATCGCAAACCGGGCGGAGGTCGCGAACGGCGCCGCCGACGCGTGCTGGAGCGCCGATCACATATGAGCCGCGAATTGCGCTTCGTGCTAATCTTGTTCGCTTCGATTTTCGGAGTGTGCATCGTCGCGGGGATCGCGGCGGTCTTCTTCCTCGGCAGCACGGTCGCGCACATCGAACAATCGTCCACGCCGGATTCGCGCAGACGTATCGCGGAAAAGATCGCTCCGGTTCCGAAGGGCTATCGCGTCGCGTCCGCGACCGAAATCCTGTTCACGCGGAATGCGACGTTGAAATCCGCGGATAACGGCATGAGCATCATGTTGCAGAGCAATTCGATTCCGGGCGCGACCGTCCCGAACGCAAACGAAAACGCGCTTCCGCGAGAGGCTTTTCACAAGACCATGCAGCTGATGCTCGGACGCATGTGCCCCAAGCCCGTCCCCGCTGCCACCGAGCGCATTTTGGTGAAGAATCGTACGATCCTATTGGACGTCTTCGAATGCCCGGAAGGCCGCATTCCCTTCAAATCGGAGTACGGGCAATTCCAGGGACGCTCCGGGCCGGCGACGATTACCGCTATCGGCACTCCGGCGAACTGGGACGCCGAAGCGGTGCGGGAGGTTCTCGGCGCCGCGCCCTCGGGCGAAGCGGAAGTACGGCGGTAGCGGCGGGGCGAACGGAGGCCGCATGGCAGAGAGCGACCGTCGACGACTCTTGGAGCGCGCCCTTGCGCTTCCGACCGCAAGCCCGGCGGATTTCGCCGGCGGACGGCGACCCCCGTCCGACGCACTTCCGGAGCACCTCAAGCGCATCAACGACACCGCGCTACGCACCAAGCTCGTCGAAACGCACATCGCCCAGGGCTTGCAGTCGCCCAAGGGCCCGCAGAAAATCGCGTCGATCGTGCGCATCTATCCGGCGTTCGACGCACCTCCGCGGGTCGCCGGAAATGGACGCAAAAACGCGCGCCCGGCGGCGCGCGCGCCGCGGCGAGGTCTGCCGACCGTCGAGGAGATGGAACGCCTAATCGCGCGGATCCGCGAGGCCGAGCGCGAGGTTGCGGGCGAGCTCGCTCAGCGCGTCGACGAGCGAATCGCGATCTTAAAGCGGAGCATCGCCGCGAGCTCCGGCGAAGAACTCGAGCGCGCCTATGCCGAACTTGGAACGGCGCTCGCCGAGCGCCGGGAACTCGCCGCGCACGTACGCGGTGAGGCTTTCCGCCGGATCGAGAGCGACGGGAAGGTCAGCGGCCGCGTCCATCTCCGTCTGCTCGATCGAGGCTAGCCGGCGCGAATAGGGACATTTCGCGAGCGGGCTCTTCGGTGATCGAGGCGACGCGCACGCCGAGGAGCCGCACGGCGGCGCCGGCCAGCTCCGCGCGATCCAGACACCGCAGCGCCGCCGCGTAAATCGTCGCGGCGTCGTCGGTCGGAACCGCGACGGTCGTTTGGCGCACCAGCGTCGTGCGATCGGCGCGGCGAATTTTGATCCCGATCGTGGAGCCGCGCAGCGCGTGCGCTGCCAGCCGCCGGGCGACGTCGTCGGAGAGCTCCTGCAAAGCCGCGTTCAGCTCCGCACCCACGCGCAGGTCGAATTCGAACGTCTCCTCCGCCGAGACGGATCGCGTTTCACGATCGGATTCGACGATGCGGGTGTCGTTGCCGCGTGCCAATTCGCGCACGAACCTGCCGCCGCGTCCGAACAGACGGAACGCGCGCTCGTCGCTTAGTTCCGCCAGCTCGCGAATGGTCGTGATGTTTTCCGCGGCGAGCCGAGCTTGCGTCTTCGGCCCGATGCCCCACAGTCTCCCGACCGGCATCGGTGCGAGGTACTCGGCTTCGGTTCCGGGCGGTACCGAGCGAAGTCCGTCGGGCTTCGCCGCTTCCGATGCGATCTTCGCGACCATCTTCTGCGCCGAGACGCCGGCGCTCACCGTCAGGCCCACTTCGCCGCGCACGCAGAGGCGGACGTCTTCCGCATACGCGATCGCCGTGGCCAGATCGTCGCAATCGAACGCGACGAACGCCTCGTCGAGCGAAAGTCCCTCGACCGCGGTCGCATGTCGCGCGAAAATTTCGAAGACCGCACTCGACAGTTCGCGATAACGCGTGAAATTCGGCGGTACGACGACGAGCTGCGGACAAAGCTCCCGCGCGCGGTAGAGCGGCATCGCCGAGCGGACTCCGAACGGTCGCGCTTCGTAGGAAGCGGTGAGCACGACCGCGCGACGGCTGCTCCCGGCAACGGCGAGCGGGACTGCGCGCAACGACGGATCGTCGCGCTGCGCGACGCTGGCGTAGAAAGCGTCGATGTCGAAGTGCGCGATCACTCCGGCCCTTACGTGAGCGCGCCCTCGAAGATGAGTCGAACCGATTGCAGGTTGCGCGCGTCGTCCGAGGGTTCGCCCGGCGTCTCCAAAATCGCAGTCTTGCCGTGCAGCTCCGGGCGCGCCGCGAGCGCGCGAAAGCCGGCATAACCGATGTTGCCCTCGCCGATGTGCCAGTGCCGGTCCCGGTGCGCGCCCAGTGGAACTTGCGTGTCGTTGAAATGGAACATGTGCACCCTGTCGATCGAAACGGTCTGCTCGACGAGATCGATGAAAGCGTCGACGCCCTCCTGCGAGTCGATCTGATATCCGGCCGCCCACGAGTGGGCGGTGTCAAGGCACACGCCGAGTTGCGGGTGATCGACGGCCCGTAGGAAATCGCCCAGTTCCTCGAGCGTTCCCCCGCACAGCTGGCCCGCGCCGGCGGAGTTCTCGAGAATGAGAAACACGCCGGGACGGATCTCGGCCAAAGCTTCCTCGAGCGCCGCGACGACCGCCGCAAAGCCTTCGGAACGCGGCCGGGTGCCGTACGAGCCCAGGTGCGTGTTGACGAATTTCACGTCGCCGAGCGCTGCGCCGGCGAGATCGTGTTTGAGCAGGCGCAACGAGCCTGCCACGATCTTCGGGTCGGCGCTCGCGAGGTTGATCAGGTACGACGTGTGGATGGCCGCCGGCCAGATGTCGGCCTGAGCGCGTAGATCGCGAAAGCGTTCGAGCGCCGCGGCATCGAGCGCGCCGGGCCGGTACGTCTTCGGGCTCCCGTGAAAGAATTGGATCGCGTGCGCGCCGTGCTCGCGCGCGTAAGCGACCGCGGCGTCGTAGCCGTTTTGAATCGGAACGTGCAAACCCAAACGCATCAAGACGCCGCCGCGTCGGGTACGCGAGCCAAGTAAAGGTAGTGCAAGTAGTTGAGCGAGAGCGTCGCTTGCGGATCGCCGAGCCTGCCGGCCAGCCGTTCGAGATACTCGTCCCGGAGTTCGCCGAAGGCGTCGCGCGCCCGCGCCCGCGAGCGCTCGTAGCCGATGTAGTCCGAGACTCGCATTTGGACGAGCCACGGCACGACGCGCAAGCGCTTGTCGTCGAGTCGCGCTTTTGCGAAGCCCGGAAAACCTTGGGCGAGCAAATCGCGCGGCGGGTCGACGCCGAGTTCGCGCGCGATGTCTTCGCGGATGTGCCGAACCGGGTCGCCGCGCATCAGACCCTTCCACCAGACGGCCAGCGTGCCGCCGGGTCGCACCACGCGCGCGAGCTCCTCGAGGGCGCGCCTCTGGTCGAACCAGTGAAACGCTTGCGCGCACGTGGCCGCGTCGAAGGCGCAAGCTTCGAACGGCAAGTGCTCGGCGGTCGCGACGACGAATTTCGCTTGCGGAACGTGCGAACGGGCGTAGGCGAGCATCGGTTCGGATGGGTCGGCCCCGGTAACGAGGCAGCCCGCTGCGGAAAGCCGCGCGCTGACGATTCCGGTTCCGCAGCCGAGATCGAGCACGCGGCAATCCGGTTCGATCGCGTGGTCTCGCAGAAGTTCGTAGATTTCGTCAGCGTAACCGATGCGAAAACGCTGGTAGTAGTCGGCTAGATCGTCGAACGAGCCGTAGCTCGTGACTTTCACCGCCGGAAGCGCAGCGACCGCGAACGCATTCCGCGCGGCATGAAGCTCTGCGCGCGGCCGCGTCCCATCGCCCGGGAAGGGTTCTTTTCGAACGTCGTTTCGCTCACCAATACCGCATCGGAGGGACGTTCCCGCCGTCCGACCCGGCCGATGAGCTGCTCGACTTCGCTCTCGCCGAAAGCGTCGGCGTCGGTGATGACGATCAGGTCGGCGGCCGGAATGTCCAGACCGCTGCCGACCAGATTCGTCGCCGAGAGAATCGAGGGAACGCGTTCGGTGAACGCACGCATCTCCTCGACCCGCGTCGAGTCGCCGTAGACGCGAACGCCGCTCTTGCGGTGCCGCCGCTTGTGTTCCGCGCTGTCGGCCATGTCGCCGCGCAGCTGCTGAACGGGAATGCCGTAGGTCGTTTCGAGGCGCGCGGCCAGCTTCGGAACGTCGCCGCGCGTGCGCGCGATGACGAAGATGCGCGACTTGCGTTCGAGATGCTCGCGAATCAAGGCGTCGGCCCGCGCGAGCTGCTCCGCGGCCGGCTCGCCCCAGACGCCCGCGACCTTGTGCACCTTGGTGGGCAAGACGGCGAAGGGCATTGCGCGCATCGAGACGACCTTCGAAAACGCGCCCACGCGTTCGAGAAACGCACGCAGTTCGTTGGGCGTCGCCGAGGCGAAGAGCAGCGGACAGTCGAGATCCTCGAGCAACCGCAAATGCTCGCGTTCGTCGAAAGCGTTGACGTCGTCGACCATCGTAAGGCAGCTCCGGTCGAGGATTTCCCACAACGGTTCGCTCGAGATCAGCATCGCGCTGCCGACGAGAAAGCGGATCTCACCGCTGGCCAAACCTTCGAGCATCGCACGCCGTTCGCCGGGTGAAATGCCGCCGTGGACCTCGCCCACGCCGAGTCCCGTACCTTCGAGCCGGTCGCGGAAATAGGTGCAATCCTGTCGCACGAGATCGCGCGTCGGCGCGACCAGGCAAACGTACCCGCCGGTGCGCAGCGCTTCGGCGACGGCGACGCGCAGCATCACCTCGGTTTTGCCGGACCCCGTCGGCGCTTTGAGCAGAAACTCGAAGTCGCCGCCGGCAAAGCCGCCGCCGATCGTCGCGATCGCATTCTGCTGATCGTCGGTGAGCGTGAACTGTTCGCCGGGTTGAATGAGTTCGTGGGAGAGCGCGACGGCCTGCGAGTTCTCCTCGATTTGATTCCAAATGGCGCGCGCCGCGCCGGTTAACTCGGGTTGCTGAATACTGGTTCCTCTCTCTGTTTTCCGGTGTTGTCGCTCGCTGCGACCGGTTCGGTCGCGATTAGCGGCAACTCCAAGCTCGCCGCCTCGAGGTCGACCGGCGGCAGCTCGTCAACCGAGCGCAGTCCGAACGATTCGAGAAATTCCGGTGTAGTTCTGTATTCGGCCGGCCGGCCTGGAACGTCGCGCCGGCCGGCCTCGAAAATAAAGCGGCGGTCGACCAAAGTCGAGACGACGCTCTCGACGTTGACGCCGCGCACCGCTTCGATCTCGGCTTTGGTCACGGGCTGCAGGTACGCGACGATCGCGAGCGTCTCGAGGGCGGGCGCCGACAAATTTGTTTTGGCGGGAAGCAAGTACGCTTCTACGACCTCACGCGCCGCGGGCGAACTCGCGAAGCGGTACCCGCCCGCGATCTCGCGCAGGACGATGCCCCGTTCGGCGTATTCTTCGGCCAGCGTCTGCAGCGTGGAGGCAACTTCCACGTGGGTCGCCCCCGTCAGTTTGGCAAGCGTGCCGATCGAAAGCGCCTCGCTGGCTACGAACAAAAGCGCCTCGATGAAGCGCTTTAGTTCGCCGGTTTCGATCAACTCAGTTTGCATAGATTCCTGTTGGTTCGAGGGGGAGGAGCCGGAGTGATTCCCGCGGGTCGGCCTGGGCAAAGTCCAGGCGCCGCTGCCGGATCAACTCCAGAATCGCCAGGAACGTGGCAATGATCCCGCTCCGGTCCAGGCCGCGGCACAGGTCCAGAAAATCGATCGTGCCGTGCTCGCGGACCGTCCGGGTGACGAATTCCATCTGCCGGGCGATGGAGAAACGCTCGCGGGCGATCGAACGTCGCTCGGGCCTGGCCGCCCGCATCGCGGCTTGCAGAGCCGCCGCCAGGCGCTCCGGCAGGATCCGGTAGCGCTGGACGAATTCGCTCGAAGGGTCGCCCCCCTCGCGGAAAAAGAAGGCCTCCGCCTGCTCGCGGCGGGCCCTCAGATCTTCCGCGACGTTCTTGTACTTGGAATAGGCGATCAGCCGGCGCCGCAGGCGCTCTTCGACCTCCTCGGCCGTCTCTTCGCCTTCAGCCAGGAACTCAGCGGGCACGGGGGGCAGCAAGGCGCGCGACTTCAGGAAGACGAGGGTCGCGGCGACCACCAGATATTCGGCGGCCAACTCGAGGTCGAGCGCGTGCATGACCGCGATGTAGTCGAAGTACTGCTGGGCGACGCTCGCCAAGGGGACCGTCGCGATATCCAGCTGGTGCTCCCGGACGAGGTGCAGCAGCAAATCGAGCGGGCCGTCGAAGACGTCGAGCGAGACCCGCAGGGTGCGCCCCTCGTCCTGTCCGGGATCCGGAAGACCGCTCAGCGCGTCGCCGATTCCCTCACCGCCTGGTCGGCTGCGGCCGGCGTCGAGACCGGCTTCAGTTCGAACGGGTCGCCTTCGAGGGCGGCCAAGTAGTCCAGCCCCAGGTCGACCAGTCGCTTCTCGTTGACGTACTTGAGGGCTTTCTTGGCGGCTTTGATCTCGAACCAGGCGGCTTCGTCGACCTCGTGGTCGTGGTTGGCCGTGTCTCCGGAGAGGTAGCGCATCAGGTAAAAGTGGACCGATTTCTTGTGCTTGGTCCCGTTGAGATAGAACCAATACGAAATATCGGAAAGCTTCGTGAGGCTTTCGGCCCAACAGCCGGTCTCTTCTCGAACCTCGCGCAGAGCCGCCATCTCATGCGTCTCGCGAACTTCGACGTGGCCCTTCGGAAGGGACCAGACGCGAGGAGTACCGCGGCCGATCAGGAGGGCTTCGATCCCTTGATCCGTCCGGCGCAGAACGAGCCCGCCGGCGGAGACCTCGTACTTGATCCTCATCTGCCGCTTTCCGGTGGAAAAGCGCCCCCCGTTGGGAGGCGCCGTTTTCTTCTATTCTAGCAACCCGCCCCAAGAAGAAACCGCCTCGGCGGGTGCGATCGCTCGCTTGGCTTACTAGGCTATAGCAAGCGAACTTAGGACGTCGCCCGGTAACGTTTTCCGTGCCTCGCGCGTTTCTGGCCGTACCACCGGCAAGCGCAGGGTCGCTGGCTCGCCGGCTTTCTTACCTGGGGGTTCCGGATGAACCGACGGCTGATCCCGAGCGCCGCTCTCGGCGGCTTCGCACTCCTGACCGCACTTGCGGCCGCCGATACTGCGGAGCGCATAACGACGAACGCCGACCGTCAAGCCCTCAACCTCACCGTCTACAACGGCGGGATCGCGCTCGTGCACGACACGCGGCGTCTCGAGTTGCACGGAGGATTAGAGCACATCGCGTGGCGCGACGTTGGTGCGCAGATTCAACCCGTCACCGCTCTGCTGGAAAGCAAGACAAAACCCGGCTCGGTGCGCGTCGTCGAACAGAATTTCGACTACGACGTGCTGCAACCGTCGGCGATCCTCGACAAGTATGTGGGCCGCGAGGTCACCGTGGTCCACGATAAGGCGCTTCCGGGTCAGCCGCAGCAAGAACGCGCGAAACTGCTCTCGACCTACAACGGCATCGTCTTGCAGTACGCCAACCGGATCGAAACCAGCGTCGACGGACGGATCGTCTTTCCGGCATTACCCTCCGACCTGCGCGATCAGCCGACTCTCGTGCTCGATCTCGCCGAAGCCGGTGCCGGCACGCAGGATCTCGACCTCAGCTACATCACCGGCGGCCTGACCTGGCGCGCAGACTACGTCGGCGTCGTCAACAGTGCCGAGGACCGGCTCAACCTCAACGGCTTGATCACGCTCTCGAACCAGAGCGGCACGTCGTTCAACGACGCGCGTTTGCAGCTCGTCGCCGGCAACGTCAACATCGTGAACCCGCCGAGCGAAAATCAAATGCGGATTATGGCGAGACCTCAAAGCGGCGCTTTTCAGGGTCCGCAGCAGATCCAAGAGCAGAGTTACTTTGAGTACCACCTCTACACGCTTTCGCACCCGACCTCAGTGCTCAACAAACAAACCAAGCAAGTCTCACTGTTGAGCGCGCACGACATCCCGCTGCGCAAGACGCTCGAGATGCGTGGGGGACCCGACTACTACCGCAATGCCGCCAACGGCGATCTCGGCCAACACGTCAAGCTCGGGGTCTACCTGACCTTCACGAACAAGGGCGGCGACCTCGGGATCCCGCTGCCGGGCGGCATCGTGCGCCTCTACAAGAACGACGAGCAAGGCACGTCGCAATTCCTCGGTTCGGACAATATCGATCATACGCCGCGCAATGAGGACGTGCGACTGCACGTCGGCGACTCCTTCGATGTGACGGCGAACCGCAAGCAAACGAACTTCCACATCGCGGGGCCTTATCGCTACGATAGCTCGTACGAGTTCACGATTTCGAACGCGAAGACGGTGCCGCAAGACGTCCTTGTCGTCGAACCGATCCCGGCGGAGTGGACGATTCTCTCGGAAAGCTCACCACACGAGAAGAGTTCCAGCAACACGGCGACTTGGCACATTCGCGTTCCCGCCGACGGCAAGACGACGCTGACCTTCACGGTTGAAGTATGGTTCGTTTAACCGTGCGCGCCGGAGCGGCGCTCGCTCTCTGGGCGGTAACGGTTGCGACGCTTGCGTCATCTCCCGGCGGAGCCGACACGGCCGAACGCGTGACGACGGATGCGAGTCGAATCGCGCTCAACCTCACCGTCTACAACGGCGGCCTCGCGCTCGTCCACGACACGCGCCGCGTCGATCTCCACGGGGGCCTCGAACACCTCGCCTGGCGCGACGTCGGAGCGCAGATTCAGCCCGAGACCGCGCTGCTCGAGAGCAAGACCAAGCCCGGTTCGGTCCGGGTCGTAGAGCAGAACTTCGACTACGACGTGCTTCAACCGGATGCGATCCTAAATAAATATGTCGGACAGGACGTCATCGTGGTCCACGGCAACGTCCCCGGACTCCCCTACCGTGAAACCGCAAAGCTGCTGTCGACCGACAACGGCGTCGTGTTGCAGTACGCGGACCGCATCGAGACCAGCGTCGTGGGACGCATCGTCTTCCCGAAACTTCCCGCCGGCCTCCGCGACAAGCCGACGTTGATTCTCGACGTCGACGAAGCGGTCACCGGACCCCAAGAACTCGACCTCACCTATATCACCGGCGGGCTCACCTGGCGCGCCGACTACGTCGGCACGGTTTCGCCGGACGAGGGCCGTATGAACCTGAGCGGGCTGGTCACGCTCTCGAATCAGAGCGGCACCTCGTTTCCGAACGCGCGCTTGCAGCTCGTCGCCGGGAACGTCAACATCGTCGCGCGTGGAATGCCCACCATACGCGGCGCAGCAGAAAACGAGAACAACGTTCTTCTCGCAGTCCCCGGAGTCACCGAGCAGAGCTACTTCGAGTACCACCTCTACACACTCGGCCGCCCAACTTCGGTCCTCAACAATCAGACGAAGCAAGTCTCGCTGCTCGATGCGCACAATATTCCGCTGCGCAAGACGCTCGAGATGCGCGGTGGTCCCCAGTACTATAACAATGCGAACCAGGATCTCGGGGAGCACGTCAAGCTCGGCGTCTACCTGACGTTCACGAATAAGAACGGCGACCTCGGCATCGCGATTCCCGCAGGCATCGTGCGCCTCTACAAAAAGGATGCCGGCGGCACCGCCCAATTCCTCGGCTCCGATTCGATCGACCACACGCCGCGCAACGAGGAGGTCCGGCTGCACGTCGGCGATTCGTTCGACGTCACCGCGCGCCGCAAACAAACGAACTTCCACATCGTAGGGGGCGGCGTGTACGACAGCTCCTACGAGTTCGTGATTTCGAATGCCAAAAAGACGGCGCAAGAGGTCGTCGTCGTCGAGCCGATTCCAGCGGAGTGGAAGATCCTAAGCGAAAGCGCGCCTCACACGAAGACGTCGAGCGGGACGGCTTCCTGGCACTTGCGCGTTCCGGCCGACGGAAAAACGACGCTGACCTTTACTGCCGAAGTCCGTTACTTCTAAAGTGCCGCCGTCGAGCCCGACGGCTCCGTCAACGCACTCCGGTGGATTCCAGGGCGATACCCCACTGCCAGAATCGCGACGATCGAGGAAGGCGTCAGCACCTCGGCTTCGCGGCGCGCCGGGCGCGCGACCCGGTTGCGGTAGCCGTCGCCGGACCACTCCCACAGTGCGTTCTCCCAGACGAGCCAAGCGCTTCCGTCGAGAACGACATAGGTTCCGTCCGGTAGGGCGGCGATGTCGGCGCGATACGTGCGTTTGCGCTTGCCCTCAAGCCGCTCGGCGTGAAGCTTCGCATCCATGACGTCGGCGCTCGCTGCAGCGCCGAAGCTGTTCTCCCACAGCGCGCGAAAGCGCTGATAGTCGGGGTAGCGGCATTCCCCGCAAGGACGATGGCCCGCGCTGAGCGCCGTCGCCTCGTCGAGAAAGAACAACTCGGTCCACCGGCGCGGTCGCATGATTTGCCGATGCCGTCCACGGAATTCGAGACGGCACGCGATCCAGCGCCGAACCTGCGAATGGCGCACGATTCGGCGCGCATCGTCGTGCAAAACGCCGCGGTTGCCGATGACGAGCCCGCGTCCTTGGAGCGCCACGATCTCACCAAACGGCGTAACCCGATTTTGCAGCGGCACGAAACGGTCTGGCTGACTCTAGGAGCGTCCGGAGACGGGAAAGCGCGGCAAATTCTGGGGCATTTGGCGCGGGACGGATTCGGAGTTCGGAAGCACGGCCGGCACCCAAACGGAAATGCCGTCGCGGTCGGTAAAGGTTACTCCGCAATCGTACCCGGTATTCGAAGTTGCGGTGACTACGAACGTACCGGGAAATCTCGAGGATACGACCGTCAGGGGACAGCTCGCCGGAACGCTGCTCGTGAATATCTGCGGGGGATAGTTTGTTTCACGAACCGACACGACGGCGAATTGGCCGCTGCTAAGCGTCAGCTGTAGGGGACGTGCGCTCAGGATGCGGTTCGAGCGCAGTGACACCAACGTACTCGGAGGGTTGCGCGGGTTTGAGATTCCCGCCCACAACGTCCCATCGGATGCTGCAGCGAGCGTCGTGAGAGCGGGCCTGACAGTACCGGCCGGACTCGGCACGGCGTATGCGGACCACTGTCCCGAACTGGCCATACGCATGAAGTACACGACGCCTATGTTCGAGTTGAAACTGAGTGACCACAGCGCGTCGGGCGTCGTGGCGATCAGGTCTAAGTCGAACGCAAGGAGCGGCCATGGGTAGAACGCTTCCACCGCTCCGGTGTAAGCGATTTGGTACGCACCCGCCGGGGAAATCGTACTCGCCCAGAGGCTCGTCTGCGACGCCGCAAGCCCCTGGACGTACGGAGCCACGGGGAATTCGCGCGATCCCGCTGGACCAATTTGACCGATCGCGTTCGAACCTTGGTACCACGTGTTCCCGTCAGCGCCGGCGACGAGACCAGAAAAAGGCGAAAAATAATACGGCGTCTGACTGATTGGATACGTTGTGAAAGACGGGTACCTCAGGAACGGAAACGGCACCGCTACTACGAGCTCTTGCGCCGACGTCGATGACGGAAGAGTGTGCGCGTAGCTGAGAATTTCCGGCGGAGAGGATCGTGATGCGATGCTCAAGGCGAAAGGCTCGAGCGTCATTCTCGACGAGTAGAGTGGATCGCCGGGATTGCCCGCAGCGTACTCCGTTATCTGCGAGGGATGATCGATGTCGATGACCCCGAGCCCAAACTCGCCGTAGGCAAACGTAGCCGGGCTGTACGTCAACCAGTTGAAGGCCAGCTGCCTAGGAGCTCCGATCGCCGCAGGCGCGTTCGTGAGAGCGATCGACATCGTTGGTTGGGAACCGCCTAATCCGCCGGCTGTCCCGTAGCCGTTGAAATTCGGCAGCGGGAAATACGTCGTCGTCCCACTGGGGGTGAGACGCACGATGTACCCCGTTCCACCGCTAACGGCCGGAAAGTCTGAAAACCAAAGATTGCCGTCGGGCCCGGTTATAAGCGAAAACGGGTACGTGACGTTCGGCAAGTAAATCGTGGTCGACCAAATTCCATTCGCGGCATGCGCGGGCGACGCGGAGAGAAGCAGAGATGAGGCGAGAACGGCCGTTCGAAATCGAGCCAGCATGGGCTTCTCCTGCCGTGGAACGATCCCATTATAACATGCGCAACTGACCCGCGGCTCGCGTTCGGCGTGTCGATGCTAGGAGTGATTCGCTCCGGTCGCGGCGTCATCCGCGGCCGCGGGGACGTTGAACGTTCCTTCGACGAGCTTCACGAAATTGCGCTCCTCGCGCAAGATGAGGCGCTTGGTTTGCGCAAATTCGAAATTCTCCCGCGCTCGCGGATCGCGTGCCAATCGCACGCGGTAGGCTTCGTACGAAGCGAGACCTTCGAACCCGATCAAGCCCCACGCGACGTCGTTCGTCCCTTCGGAGGGGAGAAAGTACCCGATGAGGTGGCCGCCGTTCGCGGGGATGAGCGAGCCCCAGGTCCGGGCGTACTGCTCGAACTCGTTCCGTTGGAACGGGTCGATTTGGTAACGGATGATGCAGACCAGCATATCCCTAGTCTAACCCGTCCGGAACATGTATACTTCGTCCGGGATGAAACTATGAATGTCGAGGACCAAGCCGACGTCGCCGCCTCGAGAATAGCCGCTGCCATCGGGGAGCCGGCGCGAGCGCGCATGCTGTATTCGCTCATGGACGGGCGGGCGCGCACCAGCACCGAGCTGGCCGTCATCGCCGAGGTGAGCCCGTCGACCGCAAGCATCCATCTGCAGCGGCTGACTTCGGAGCGCCTCGTCGCGGTCGCCGTTCAGGGAAGATATCGCTACTATACCCTGCGCGCACCGGCGGTCGCGCGAGTGCTCGAGGGTCTCAACGTTCTCGGGGGTGGTCAACGCGACAAGTTCGTTCCGACCACGCCGGACCGGCTGCGCGCGGCGCGCACGTGCTACGACCACATGGCCGGCACTGCCGCCGTAGCCTTGCACGACCGGTTCATCGCACTCGGTTGGCTCGCCGCCGTGCTGAAGAACGACACCGCCTACGCCCTCACCGCAAAGGGTAGCAAGGCGCTCGAATCGCTCGGAATCGACGTCGGCGCCGCACGGGCGCTACGCCGGCGCTTCGCTTACGGATGCTTGGATTGGAGCGAACGCCGTCCGCACATCGGCGGAGCAATCGGCGCCGCGCTGCTCGAGTCGTTCCAGCGAAAACGCTGGGTCTCGCAAGACTTCGATAGCCGCGCGCTTTCGCTCACGGCAGCCGGGCGGCGCGAATTCAGAGCCCGCTTCGGCGTTTCTCTGGAGACTCCGAGCGACGAAGCTTCAGTTCACTCCGCCGCGGCGGGAGGGTACCAGCGCAAGTCGGGCTGACGGGCGGCGCGCGTCTCGTCGATCCGCCCGACGACCGTATTGACCGGCGCGGCCAGGATTTCTTCGGGATTGCGCTTCGCGGTTTCGACGATCTCCCGCAGCGCGGCGACGAACCCGTCGAGCGTTTCCTTCGACTCGGTTTCCGTCGGCTCGATCATCAGACATTCGGGAACGAGCAACGGAAAATAGATCGTCGGCGCGTGATACCCGCGATCGAGTAACGCCTTGGCGATGTCGAGTGCGCGCACGCCGGTCTCGCGCTTGAGCTCTTGGGCCGACGCGACGAACTCGTGCCGGCACGTCTCGTCGTAGGGAGTCGTCAAGAATTCCTTGACCTGAGCGCGCAGGTAGTTCGCGTTGAGGACTGCGAGTTGCGAAACGCGCGTTAGCCCTTCGCCGCCGTTGGCGTAGATATAGGTCAAGGCGCGCACCATGTGCGCGAAGTTCGACCAGAACGAGCGCATCGTTCCGATCGAATCGGGCACGTTGAAATCGAGCGAATACACCCCGTCCGACTCGCGCACGACCGGAACCGGCAAGAACTCGACGAGCCGTTCCGCCACTCCGATCGGACCGGCGCCTGCGCCGCCCCCGCCGTGCGGGATCGAGAACGTCTTGTGCAAGTTGAGATGCATGAGATCGAAACCCATGTCGCCCGGCCGCGAATTGCCCATGAGCGCGTTCGCGTTCGCTCCGTCGTAGTACATCAGACCGCCGGCCGCGTGAACCGCCTGTGCGATCTCGTGGATGTGATCCTCGAACAAACCCAGCGTGTTGGGGTTGGTCATCATGCAGACGGCCGTATCGGCTCCGAGCACGGCCTTGATGTCGTCGACGCCGACGCGGCCGCGCTCGTCGCTGCGCAGGGACAGAACCTTATAACCCACCATTGCCGCGGACGCGGGGTTCGTACCGTGCGCCGAATCGGGCACGATCACCGTGGTGCGCCGCGCGCCCTCAGCCGTTTTCGCGAAGTAAGCTTTTGCAATCAGCAGCGCGGTGAGCTCGGCGTGAGCGCCCGCGGCGGGGTTCAGCGAAAAGCGGGCCATCCCGAAGATTCCCGACAGCAGGCGTTCCAGATCGTACATGACGGCGAGCGCGCCCTGAGCGAGTGCATCGGGCGCGAAAGGATGCAGGTCGCGAAAGCCCGGCAGTGAGGCCATCGCGTCGTTGATGCGCGGGTTGTACTTCATCGTGCACGAGCCGAGCGGATAGAAACCGGTGTCGATCGAGAACGTTCGCTGCGAGAGCCGCGTGAAGTGCCTGATGACGTCGAGCTCGCTGTTGTCCGGCAAGGGCAGCTCGGCGCGCAGTTGTTCGCGCGGCACGAAATCCGAAGCCGCGTGACCGTTCCCGAAGTACGCGTTGGCTCGTCCTTTGCGACCGAGCTCGAAAATCAGCGCTTCAGCCACGGGCCGCACCCGCCGGAACGCGCGCCGCTGCAATCTCGCCGAGCGCGGAAGCGAGAGCGTCGATATCGGCGTCGCTCGTCAGCTCGGTCGCGTTCATCAAGATGCAGTCGGCGAGCTCGGGGTACCAGCGCCCGAGATCGACGCCGCCTAAGATATTGCGGGCCTGCAGCTCGCGCAACACGCTCGCGGCATTCATGGGCTTGGGAACCCGCAGCGCGAACTCGTTGAAAACCGGCGCGGCGAAGGCTCGTTCGAAGCCGGGCACCGCGCTCGCGCGCGCCGCGAGCCGATTCGTGCGCTCGAGGTTGAGGGCCGCGCAGCGTTCGAGGCCCGTAGCACCGAGGGCGGCGAGGTAGATCGTAGCCACCAGCGCGCAGTGAGCTTGGTTGGTGCAGATGTTCGAGGTCGCTTTTTCGCGCCTGATGTGCTGCTCGCGCGCTTGCAGTGTCAGCACGTATGCGGTATTCCCGCGATTGTCGAGCGTGCGGCCGACGAGGCGCCCGGGCATGCGCCGCACGTGCTCGTTCGTCGACGCGACGAATCCGGCGTAGGGACCGCCGAAAGCGAGCGGATTCCCAAAGGACTGCGCTTCGCCGACCGCGATCTGGGCCCAACTGCCGGGCGCTTGCAGCGCGGCCAGCGAGAGGGCCTCCGCGACGACTGCGATCGGCACCGTGCCCGACGACGCGAAGAGCGCTCGAGCGCTTTCGCCGGGGACGTCGATCGCTCCGAAAAAGTTCGGCGACTGGAGTGCGACCGCGGCAAAGCGTCCGTCGGCCAAGCGCGCGTCGAGCGTGCGCAGATCGGTCGTGCCGTCGGCGGCGAGCGGAAGCTCTTCGACATCGACCTCCATTCCGGCAGCGTAGGTTCGCAGCACCGCGCGGTAGTTGGGATGGATCGCCGACGAAACCAGAATCGCTCGACGGCCGGTCGCGTTGACCGCCATGATGGCGGCTTCCGCGAGCGCGGTCGCGCCGTCGTAGACCGAGGCGTTCGCAATGTCGAGGCCCGTCAGAAGGCAGACGTACGTCTGCCACTCGTAAATCGCTTGCAGTAAGCCTTGCGAAACCTCCGCCTGATAGGGCGTGTAGGCGGTGAGAAATTCGCCGCGCATCGCGAGCGACATGACCACGGGAGGAACGTAGTGGCGGTACGCACCGGCCCCGAGAAACGAGCGACAGGCGAGCGCGCCGTTACGCGAAGCATATTCCGCCATCTTCCGGGCGAGTTCGATTTCGGGCAGCCCGGGCGGGATCTCGAGCGGCGACTTTAGGGCGACGGCATCCGGAACTCGAACGAGCTCCTCGAGCGACGGCGCACCGGTAACGGCCAGCATCGCGGCGATGTCGGACTCGGTGTGAGGCGTGTACATGTCAGCCTTCGCTTCGACTCCACGAGGGCTGCCGTTGGTTGCGCGACGGACGCGCCGCAGCGTTCAGTGCGCGCCCTCGGCGACCAGTGCGTCGTACGCGTCGGGTCCGAGCAAGCTGCTCGTCTCGCTCGGATCTTTCATCTTTACCTTATACATCCAGCCACCGCCGAACGCGTCGCGGTTGACGAGCGCCGGGTCCGATTCGAGCGCCGAGTTCACCTCGGTGACTTCGCCGCCGATCGGCGTGAACAGATCGGAAACCGCTTTGACCGATTCGACGACCCCGATGCTCGCGAATTGGGCGATCTGTTGACCGACGCGCGGGAGTTCGACGTACACAATGTCGCCCAGCGAGTTCTGCGCGTAATCGGTGATGCCGACGGTGGCGACGCCGCCGTCGACCTTCAACCACTCGTGTTCCTTGCTGTAAAGGAGGCCCTGGGGCTGGGACATGCTTCTCCTTGAGTCTTACGACGCTCGGCGGTAGAAAGGCAGCGCCACGACCGTTGCGGGGTGGCGCGCGCCGCGAATTTCGACGTCGAGCTTGGTTCCAACTGCGGCTGCCTCGCGGGTAACGAGGGCCGTGGCGATGTTTCGATTCCCAAGTGAGGGTGCGACCGAAGCGCTGCGTACTTCGCCGGCGAGCTTTTCACCGAGGAAGACCTTATAGCCGCCGCGAGCCGGGACGCGGCCCTCCATTTCGAGGCCTGCGATGCGCGAATAGTCGTCGGACGTGAGTTGTTCGGCTAACGCAGCCTTGCCGACGAACTGCGGTTTGTTCATTTTTACCGCCCAGGCTTGTCCGCCGGCCAACGGCGAGACGTCTTCGGCAAGCTCGAAACCGTACAACGGCATCCCGGCTTCGAGACGCAACATGTCGCGCGCGCCCAAGCCTGCCGGCTCCAGGCCGTCCGCCGCGCCGGTTTCCAACAGTTTGCGCCAGACGCGCGGCGCCTCGGCACCGTCGAGAAACAACTCGAAACCGTCCTCGCCCGTATACCCCGTGCGGGCGACGATCGCGGGCACGCCGTCGATGCGCCCCTCCGCGCAAAAGTAGTATTTCAGCGCCGCGACGTCGAGGTCGCTGAGCCGTGCGACGATCTCGACGGCGCGCGGTCCCTGAACCGCGATCAAGGCGCGCTGTCCGTGGAGGTTGGTCAGACGCGCTTCGGGCTCGGCGTGTGAGCCGAGGTAGGGCCACATCTTGCCGGCATTCGCCGCGTTCACGACCAGTAGCCAGCGGTCCGGCAAGCGATAGAATAAGACGTCGTCCATCGCGCCGCCGCGCGCGTTGCAGAAGATATTGTAGCGCGCTTGAAGCGGCTTCATGCTGGAGACGGCGTTAACCGTTAGCGCGTCGGCCCACTCGCCGACGCGCGAGCCGCGCAATTCGAACTGCGCCATGTGAGAAAGGTCGAAGAGGCCCGCGCGTCCCCGCACCGCATCGTGTTCGCGAATGATCCCCGCGTACTGTACCGGCATCTCGAATCCGCCGAACGGTACGAGGCGTGCGCCGAGGGCCACGTGCTCGTCATAGAGAGCGGTCCGGCGGAGCGTTTGGGTCGCGCTCATTCGGCAATTCTTTCGCGGGGCTCCGAGTTGAGGAAGCTGAGGGTCGCGTGAGCGACGAGCTTCTCGCCGCTGTACACGTGCACTTCGCCGTAGACGATGCGCCGGCCGGGTTTGAGGACCTTCGCATGCGCGATGAGATCGTGTGGCGGCATTGCCGGACGCAAGAAACTACAGGTCAACGAGGCGGTGGCCGTCGGCTGCATGGGCCCGTAGAGCGAGGCGAGAGCGACATAGAAACTCGTGTCGCAAAGGCTCACGATCGCACCGCCGTGCACCGCACCCGCGCCGTTGAGAACCTGCGAGCGGAACGGCATGCGCATCCGGGCTTCGCCGTGATCGACGTGCTCCAGATGCAGGTCGAGCGTCTGGATGAAGTTCGCCTTTTGTTTGTCCCACGAGCGGATTGCCGCGCCGACGTCGAGTGGCTGTTTCACGACGCCCTCCTTCGGTTCGTCGCCGTCGCGTTCCGTTCGGCCGGCAGCGGCCGGCCGGCCGGAATCATGCGAAGACGTCGCCGCCCTTCGCCAACTCGCGCCGCACGTAGAGCGGTAAACTGAACAGCCGGCGGTGCGTCTCCGCATCGTAGAAGTAGTTCTCGCCCCTCAAGCCGGCTACGTATGCCTCGATGCGCTCGGCGGAAAGCGCCGAGACGTCGACCGCGTCGCTGCAGGCTAAAAAAGCCCAGTCGTTGTCGAATGCGGGCACGTGCGTGTAAAAGGAGCGAACGTGGCGGTAGTAGGCGCGTAAGGTGCGCGCCATCTTCGCATGCAAGCGCATGTTGTGAAACCCTGAAGTGCTGGCCTGCAACACGTAGACGCCGTGCGGCGCGAGCCGCCTTTTGATGTCCGCAAAGACGGCCGCGCAGAAGAGCGGGCTCGAGGGTGAATCCTCCAGCGGCTCGGTGAGGTCCGAAACGATCGCGTCGTACGTGTCGCGATCCTCTCGCAAGAAGTCTAGGGCGTCGCCGACGATGACGCGGGCGCGCGCATCCTCAAAAGCGCCGTCCGACCATTCGGGCAAGAAGCGCTTCGAAAGTTCCACGACCTCGCCGTCGATGTCGACCATGGTGCAGCGCCGGACGTCCGCGCGGCGTAGGACCTCGCGCAGCGTCGCCCCCTCACCGCCGCCCAAAATCAAGACGTCGGCGCGAGTCTCGAGCGCGGCCAGCGCGGGATGCACGAGGCTCTCGTGATAGATCTTTTCATCGGCCTGCGAGCTCTGAGTATCTCCATCGATGACGAGCATCTTTCCGAAGGCCGCGCTGCGGATAACCGCAACGTCCCCAAATGCGGTCCGCCCCGCGAAATACGTCTCCTCGATGGCATGCTGATGCAACTCGGTAGCCGAGAAGCGCTCGACGTACCACTGCCAATGCTCCGTCTTCGGCACGCTAGTGTCGTGCCCCAGAGGTTCGTTGCATAAGTCGGCAGTGGATTTTTGTTCGTATCGAGGAGCGAGGAGCGTGGAATGACGAGTCATTTGAGCGACGAGCGACGATGAGACGGGCAAAAAGCCGCGCCGAGTCATGTGACGAATCTCTGGGGCGCGACACTCGTGCTAGCGTTGCGGGCGACGCACTAGCGCACGACCATCAAGCTATTATCGCTCGGTTGCGTGATGATTCCATTTTCGACGAACTTCGTCGGAACCGGGCTCGGCGTCGGCGACGAGGTCGAGCCCGGAGGAGGCGTCGGTCCCGGGCTGGTGACCGGAGCGGGCGAAGGCGTCGAGCCGGTCGATTGATTGAACGGCAGCACCATCACGGTCGAGTTGTAACCCATCGGACACGAGAGGCCCGGCGATGTGCCGAACAAGATCAAGAACTTCGCGGTGGAATCGAAGGCGACGCTCGTGACGTTCTGGAGGTGGCGCGTGGTACCGTCACAAGCGACGTACGGCGGACTATTCGCATTTCCCGAGGTCGAACTTGGCGCGAACGGCGGCTGAATCGTAAGCGCGCCCGAACCGACTCCGCCGATGATGTAGAAGCCGGCGTCGGCGCCGACGGCCGCGAACGCGCCGCCCGGCGAGATCGCGATCGAGTGCGGCCGCGAGGGCAGCGTGATGCTGTCGGTGGTCACGATCGTTTTTGGAAGACCGGTGATGACGGTCAATCCGTTGACGCCGGGGGTTTGTCCGATCAGCGCGCGACCCGGATCCTCAGCCGAAATGGCCATTGCGCCGTCGCCGCGCAAAGTGGGCCCCGAGCCGTATCCGAGCGAAGAGCTGTACTGAAGGACCTGCAGCTCAAAGCCGGTCGGAATGTCGATAATCGAGAGCACGAGCATGTCGATCGGACCGCGCACGAGCGCGTACGTTCCGTTCGGTGCAACGACGATGTTCGTGCGCGGGTAGGACGGCGGGCTGATCGCGCCACCGACGAACGGTATGAAGCCGCCGTATTGAGGCGGTGCGTTGACGAGCGACGTGATGCCAAGAACACCCTGCGATCCCACGCCCGTCGTCAAGGCGAGCCCTACCGTCCCGGTCCCCAAGAGCGCAAGCGTGTAAGCATCCGGTACGACGGGCGGCACGATCGGAGTCGGCGTCGGCGCCGGGCTCGCTCCCGTGGTCGGTGGGGCCGTCGGCGGAAAGGAACTCATCACGTACGGCGCGCCGACCGGCACGATACTCCCGACCGAGGCGCCGAAGACATCCTGCGCGAGGTTGTAAGGCGGGCCGCCGGTTAGTGAGATGGCGGCAATGGCGTCGCTCGAGTCGACGGTGAAGCCGATCGCGCCGACGGCGCCGGCGAAGCGGATGTTGAGTCCCTGAGGACCGCCCAGCAAGTTGCCGTTGATGTCCTCGAAGTGCACGACCTGGACGCCCTGGAAGATGCCCCCGTTCCCGGCGTCCGGCAAGTAGGCGATCCCGGAAGTATTCGGCACCGCAGTGGGCGTCGGAGCGCCGGGGATCGTCACGGTCGGGACCGGACTCGGCGAGGCGTTCACGGTGGGCGTCGACTTCGAACAGGCCGCCATGACGAGAGCCAAAAGCGCCGTGACTGCCCCGATCGCACGGGGCAGCGCTCCACTGGGTCGAGCCAAATCGAGGATCCCTTCCGTCAAGGGCGACTCGAAAGCCGCCGAAATTCTTACGCCGAGCGCTTCGCCATCGAACGCCCCGCATGCTCGTGAACGACGTGCGTGTACTGACCGTTTCGCGAAGTGATACCCCGCTTGACTTCAGTCGTCAACATCGTTTGAGCTCCGAGGTGCCGGGCGGCGTACTCGCAGGCACGCCAGGGGTCCGTGTGATCGCCACACGTGTAAAAATCGACCGCTGCATAGCCTGCTTCCGGCCAAGTGTGAATCGAGAGGTGCGACTCGGCGATCACGACGACGCCCGAGACGCCCTGGGGCTGGAACCGGTGAAAGGCAACTTTCAAAATTTCCGCGTTGGCCTCTTGGGCCGCGGCGACCATGATCGAGCGGACGCGCTCGACGTCGGTGAGGGTGCGGGCATCGCAGCCCGACAGTTCGCAGATGATGTGCGTCCCACGTGCTTCCAATTTTTCTCCTCGGGTCTGGCTGGGGAATCCCACCTCCAGGCTGCGTCGGCTGGCGCGTGCGGTGCACTTGCGTCCCCGACCTTTCGACGAGATCTTTCCGGCGCTGCCGAGCGATCGGCAGGCGAGCGTCTCGCCGCGATGGCACGTAGGGCGTGCCGCCCCTGTTTTGCCGCTTTGACGGCGCGGACCACAAGGGGTTCCTCTAGGAGACGCCCGTGGGGTCCGCGGCCCATCATACCCCCCACGGACCCCCCTGTAAAGGACTTTGCGGCCGAGATTTTCAACAATACCCTTAAGTATCTTGACTATCACGGCCTGGGGCCGTAGCCTAGAGAGGATATGGCAACGCCCCTCAACGTCGCTCCCGAAACGCTGAACGAAGACTACCGCCACGGTTTTCACGACTCGGAAGACGCTTACGCCTTCAAGTCGGCCAAGGGCCTCACGCGGGAGATCGTTCAGCGCATCTCCTCGATGAAAAACGAGCCGGCTTGGATGACGGCCTTCAGGCTGAAAGCGTACGAGCTGTTCCGCGCCAAGCCGATGCCGGATTGGGCCGACACCGCGTTGCTGAACGAGATCGACTTCGACGACATTCACTACTTCGTCAAAGCCTCCGAGAAGCAGAGTCAGAACTGGGACGACGTCCCCGAGGACATCAAGCGCACCTTCGACCGGCTCGGCATCCCCGAAGCCGAGCGTAAGTTCTTGTCGGGCGTTTCCGCGCAGTACGAATCGGAAGTGGTCTACCACTCGGTGCGCGAGGACCTCGAAAAAGACGGCGTCATCTTCTGCGACATGGATACGGCGCTGCGCGATCATTCCGAGATCCTCAAGAAGTATTTCGCAACGGTGATCCCGCCCGGCGACAACAAGTTCGCCGCGCTCAATTCGTCCGTTTGGTCGGGTGGCTCGTTCGTGTACGTCCCGCCGGGTGTCGAAGTGAAGACGCCGCTGCAGGCTTACTTCCGCATCAACACCGAGAACATGGGACAGTTCGAGCGAACCCTGATCATCGCCGACGTTGGATCGAAGGTTCACTACATCGAAGGTTGCACGGCGCCGCAGTTCTCGACTGCCTCGCTGCACTCGGCGGTCGTCGAACTGATCGCGATGGAAGGCGCCTCGATCCGCTACACGACGATTCAGAACTGGTACCGCAACATCTTCAATCTCGTCACCAAGCGCGCCGTCGCGTATAAGAACGCGACCGTCGAATGGGTCGACGGAAACATCGGCTCGCGCTTGACGATGAAGTATCCGGCCATCTACTTGATGGGCGAAGGTGCGCGGGGCGAGATCCTTTCGATGGCGTTCGCCGGAGAGGGACAGCACCAGGACGCGGGCGCGAAGATGATCCACGCTGCGCCCAACACGACTTCGGTCGTCACGAACAAGTCGGTCAGCGCGCACGGTGGCAAAACCACCTATCGCGGTCTCGTCGAAATCTTCCCGGGTGCGGTCGGTGCGAAGACGCGCGTGCGCTGCGATGCGCTCATCATGGACGACAAGTCCTCGAGCGATACGAAACCAACGATGAAAATCAACGAGCAGCGCGCGACCGTCGAGCATGAGGCAAGCGTCTCGAAGATCGGCGAGGAGCAGCTGTTCTATGCGATGTCGCGCGGGCTTTCCGAAGCCGACGCGACCGGCATGATCGTCAACGGCTTCTTCGATTTCTTCGTCAAGGAACTGCCGATGGAGTACGCCGTCGAGCTCAACCGTCTCATCAAGATGGAGATGGAAGGCGCCGTCGGTTAAAGTCGCGAGCGTCTCCGACATCGCTCCGGAGACGACGCTCAAGGTCGAAGTCGACGGAACCCCGGTGTTGCTTTGCAACGTCGCGGGCTCAATCTACGCGATTGAGGACGTCTGCACGCACGACGGCGGCGAGCTGGATCAAGGCGTGCTGGAGGGCGAACGGATCATGTGTCCGCGTCACGGGGCCTACTTCGACGTGACGACCGGCGCGGCGCTCACGCTGCCCGCAGTTCTCCCGGTTCGAACGTTCCCCGTTCGGGTCGAAGGCGACGGGGTTTACCTCGAAGCGCCGGAAGGATAGCGCGCGGGCCCCGACACGTCACCTTTGTTGAGTTACTCACACGCCGCCGGGCGGTAGAGTGGACTCCATGACTCCGAGGTTCCTGATGTGTCCGCCGACCAACTTTTCGGTCGCGTACGACATCAATCCATGGATGACGCGCAACGTCGGAACCCCGACGCTCGAGGCCGTGCGTCAGTGGGAGCGCTTCGTCGAGGTTCTGGAGTGCGCGGGCGAGGTGCGCATCGAGTCGCTCGAGCCACGTCCCGGCGTCCCCGATTTGGTCTTCACCGCAAATGCCGCCTTGATCAGCGGACGGCTCGCAATCATGAGCAGTTTCCGCCATCCCGAACGCCGGCGCGAACAGAGCACGTTTCGCGCTTGGCTGGCTCAACACGGCGGCTTCGCCACGACCTTCTTGGAGCAGACATTTTTCGAGGGCGCCGGCGACGCGCTCTTCGACCGGCGCCGCCCGGTACTTTACGCCGGCTACGGCTGGCGCACGGAACGCGCCGCGACCTCACAAATCTCCGAAACGCTCGGCGTGCGCACGATTCCGCTATTGCTCGTCGACGAGCGCTTCTATCACCTCCACACGTGCCTCTGTCCGCTGGCCAGCGGACACGTCATGGTCTACATGGACGCCTTTTCGCCACACGCGCAAAAGACGCTGCGACGCACGATCGAACCGGAGTGGCTGATCGAAGTCGGAGTTGAGGACGCGTTGACATTCGCCTGCAACGCGGTCGAGATCGGCGATGCGCTCGTGCTGCACGACGCAACCCCGCGCTTACGCGAACGGCTCCGCGACGCCGGGTACCGCGTTTTCGCGACCGATCTCTCGGAGTTCCATCGAGCCGGCGGCTCGGCCAAATGTCTGACCCTGCGTCTCGACGACGGTCCGGCCTGCGCGGAGGCGGCTGCTTAACTCGCACGTAACAGTCCGCCTGTGAAATGCCGGCTCGGCGCTATCCTCGGCCTGCTTTTGCTCGCTTCGACGACGGTGGTCCCCGCGCAAACGCCGGCGGCGCGCGCTACGTTGCGCATGATATCGGGTACGGAGCCGTTGACTCTCAATCCGATCCTACTAACGACGGCACAGGACGACGAGGTGTTCGCTCTGTTCAGCGATCTGCTCGTCGTCAGCGACGATCGCGGAGGAATCTCGCCGCAGCTCGCAGCGCGCGTTCCGACCTTGCAAAACGGCGACATCTCCAAGGACGGTCTCTCGATCGCGTACCACCTGCGGCACGGCGTGAAGTGGCACGACGGCGTTCCTTTTACCAGCAAGGACGTGCGCTTCTCTTGGGAAGCGGTTATGAATCCGCGCAACAACGTCGCCTCGCGAACGGGTTACGATCTGGTCCAGCGCGTCGAGTTGCCTGACGACTACACAGCGATCTTCCGGCTGAAAAGGCGCTACGCGCCGGCCGTTCTGTCGCTCTTCGGCGGCGGTTCGAACTGCCGCTTGATCCCCGAGCATCTCCTAGGTAAAGAGTCGAGCTTGAACCAGGTCGATTTCAACCAGCATCCGGTCGGCACCGGACCGTTCAAGGTCGTGTCCTGGAAACGCGGGCAGTCGCTCGAGCTTGCCGCAAACGACGATTACTTTCTCGGCAAGCCGAAACTGTCTCGCATCGTCGTTCAGTTCGTGCCGAGCTCGACGACGGCAGGAATCATGTTGAGGACGCACGAGACCGATCTCGCACGACTCGACTCGGCGACGTACCGCGAGGTGCGCGACGATCCCGGGATTCGCGTCGTGCTCACGCCGCAGTTCGCGTTCATTGCTCTCCAGCTCAACGTATCGCGACCGGCTTTGCACGACGTGCGCGTGCGGCGCGCGTTGGCATACGCCATCGATCGCGCGTCAATCGTCGAAAAAGATACGTTCGGCACGGGCCAGGTCGCCGACGGCGACCTCGGCCCCATCTCGTGGGCCCACAGCGACGAAGTCACGCACTATCCCTTCGATCCGGCGAAGGCCAAGGCGTTGCTCGACGAAGCGGGCTGGAAAACCGGACCCGACGGCATCCGCCAGAAGGACCGAAAACGGCTCGAGCTCGAGATGGTCGAGGCCACCGGCGGTACGACTGGACACAACGAAGACGTTCAAGTTCAGCAGATGCTGCACGACGTCGGAATCGTTCTGACGATCAAAGGATACGCGCCGAGCCTCGTCTTCGCGCCCGCAAGTCAAGGCGGCGTTTTGCCGTCCGGCAACTACGATGCCTACATCTCGGGATGGATCGGCGGTGCAGACCCCGATAATGCATCCAACTTCACGTGCGCCGCGATCTCCCCGGCCGGCCAAAATTCGATGCGATACTGCAGCAGGACGCTCGACGCCGCCGAGAGTGAAGCCCTTGGGACCTACGATTTGGCGGCTCGTAAGCGCGCCTATGCCGAAATCGAGCGAATTCTTTCGGAGGACCTTCCGATGATCTTCCTCTACTGGCCGAAGGGCCGCTTCGGCATGAACCGGGCGCTCCGGGGCTTCGCGACCAACGGCGTGACCGTCACGTGGAATGCCTACGCCTGGTCGCTTTAGCGTTCCGGCTCGTGCGGAGCCGCGAAGGACGCCTTTTCAAATTGACTTCGCAGCGGGCCGATGTTAGACTACCGCAGTTATGTACGCGATCATCGAGGCGGACGGCAAACAGTTCCGCGTCAGCGAAGGCGACACGATCCGATGCGATGCGATCGACCGTGAGGTCGGCGCTCAAATCGCCTTCGAGCAGGTCGTTTTCGCCAGCGCCGGCGGCGCTCACGTCACCGTCGGCCGTCCCCACGTCGAAGGCGCGCGGGTCGTCGGAACCGTCATCAAGCAGGCCAAAGACAAGAAGATCCTCGTCTTCAAGTACAAGCCGAAGAAGCGGGTTCGCAAGCTGACCGGCCATCGCCAGCGCTTCGCCGAGGTCCGCATCGACAAGATCGAGCTGCCCAGCTAAGCAATTTGGTTACGATCCGAGTCCGTAAAGACAGCCGCCGGCGGCTGTCTTCGTTTTTGGCGACCGGGCACGCCGGCTGGGCGCAGAGCGGCAGCGACGTCGTCTGTGCGGCCGTGTCGACCATCCTGCAAACCGCCTGGCTCGGCCTTTCCGAGGTTGCGGGCGTCACAGTTGAGGGCTCGCGCCGGAGCAGCCGGCTCGAACTGCATTGGCCGGAGGAGATGCGTTCGCGGGCCGTCGTTCGTGCGATCGTCGAGACGGCGGCGCATGCATTGGAAGCCTTGGCGGTACAATATCCCGACAACATCCGCCTCGTACCCGAAGCGGAGCCCCCCTCGAAGTAAGCGAAGGACCGCAGCACCATGACCGACCTCTACAAGCCGATCTCCGAAGAGCGAAACCACAATAGCGCGAAAGATCCGCAGCCGGAACCGGCCGCGAATTCCAACGAGGCCGGCCGTACGCTGCTCATCGGCGTCCTGGGTGGAATCGTTTCCGCCGCAGGATACCTGATTTACACCCGCCTGCCCGAAGAGCAGAAGGACAAGCTGAACCAGCAAGTCCGGACCGTCGTCGAGTCCCGGGTCAACGAGTTCCGCTCCCGCCTGAACTTCTAGCCCGCGGCGCCTTCGGGCGGCACCTTCTCCTCCGCTGCGGCCGTCTCGGCCGGCTGCGGTTCGGCCACGTACGGGACCGGCTCCATGCGAGCCGCGGCTTCCTTGAATTCGGCTTCGTCCGCCGCGCGCTCCATCTCGCGAATGAACGACTGCGAGGTCGACTGAATGTCGCGCATGACGTGGCCGGCCCGGCGCGCGACCTTGGGAAGTTGGTCGGGGCCGAAAAAAAGCAGCGCGGCGGCGCCCAAGATGAGCATGTCAGCCGGCGACAGCAAAGGGTTCCTCCTGCTGCTCGTCCAACGCTGCGCGTCCACCCAAACGGGCCGAAATTTGAGGCAAAGGACTGGCGGCGGCCGCTTGAAGATCATTTACACGCGCGGGAACCGCACCGAGACGCTGGCGTCGATTTCGACACTGCGCAAGATACTTGGGCGGTTCGTGCGACATCGCGTCTTCTACGAGGTCTCCTCGCGCAACAAGCGGGGTCATGAATTCTTTTCGACCAAGAACACTTTCGTCGTCGGATCGATCGAAGTCGTCAACCGGGATTACCTGACGATTACGATCTTCGATGCGCACAATTCCACTCACTCGATTGAAATCCTGAATCCCTCGGCGATGCGCATCTACGACGAAACGATGGGTAAGGGCTTCGCCGTTTCGTTTTTGAGCGAGTCGCCCGGCGACGTCGAATCGCGCTGCTACTTGCGTGACGAGGGCGGCGAAGGCGATGCGCTCGAAGAGCGCTGCGAGCTCGAGAAGATCACGCTCCCCAAACTCTTCGAATATCTCGACGAGATCACGCACGTCCAGGGCGTCGGCGGGCCTCGAGCCGATCCGCCACGCGCAGGTATCTGACGGCCTCGCTGGGCCGTCCGAGCCGCTTACAGGCCACGCTCAGATTGCGGTACGCGAGCGGGTATGCGGGGTCGGCACGCATCGCCGCCTGGTAGTAATCGACCGCGTCCTCGAGGTTGCCGTCCTCGAGCAGCAAGTTTCCGATGTTGACGAGCGCAGGCGCGTGTTTCTCGGAACGCTCGAGCGCGTCGCAGAAGGCTGCCAGCGCGTCGTCGCGCCGCTCGAGGCCGATCAGCGCCACGCCGCGCTTGTTGAGTGCGTCGGCCCGCGCCGGATCGTCCGGCGCGCCGGCCAAGGCCGCTTCGGATTCGCGCAGCGCGACCTCGTACTCCCCGAACTCGAGGGCGGCGACCGCTCGTTCGTATGGGGTTTGCGGCCGGCGCGGCCCGGCGAACCAGCTGCGGACGTCGAAGGAGGGACGCATTGAACGCCCTCCTTCACGTTGACGTCGTCACGCTCTTCCCGGAGATGTTCGCTCCGGCGATCGGACTCTCGATCCTGGGCCGTGCCCAGGAGCGCGGTGTCGTCCGGATCGAGCTGCATCACATCCTCGACGCGCTCGACGGAAGCGAGCGGGCCGACGACCGGCCCTACGGCGGCGGCCCCGGAATGGTCTTGCGCCTCGAACCGATCGCGCGAATTTTGGACCGGATCCTCGCGGCCGCCCCACCGGACGAGCGGCGGCAAATCGTCGTCACCTCGCCTTCAGGGCACGCTTTCGCGCATGCCGACGCGGTCGACTTCGCGCAACTCGATCGTCTCGTTCTGATCTGCGGCCACTACGAGGGGATCGACGAGCGGCTCGTCGAGCTCTATGGCGCCCGGGAGTACTCCCTCGGCGACTTCGTCCTCACCGGCGGCGAGATTCCGGCGCTGGCTTTCCTGGACGCCACCGTCCGGCAGCGAGCCGGGGCACTCAACCCCGCCTCGCTCGCGGCCGAGTCGTTCGCCCAGGGCGAGCTCGACGCGCCGGCCTATACCCGGCCGCCCGAGTTCCGGGGTCTTCCGGTACCCGAAGTCTTGCTCTCGGGAGACCACGCGCGGATCGCTGCTTGGCGACGCGAGCAGTCGCGCGCGCGGACCGCGGAGCGCCGGGCCGACCTCTCCGGTTCGGAGCCGGTCGATTGATTTGACTCTTCGGCCGTGTTAGAATCCCAAGGTTGTCCCAGCGGCCCGGCGCGAACGCAGCCGTGGCCGCCAAAGTATGTGGCTTGCGAGAGAGATATGAACGTCATCGACCTGCTCGAGAAGGAGCAATTGAAAGCCGACGTGCCGGCGTTCCGGCCCGGCGACACCGTGAAGGTGTATTCGCGAATCATCGAGGGCGGCAAAGAGCGCGTTCAGATGTTCGAAGGCGTCGTAACCGTTCGCAAAGGCGGCGGGGCCGGTGAGTCGATTACGGTTCGCCGCCTCTCGCACGGCGTCGGAGTCGAGAAGTCGTTTCTCTTGCACAGCCCGCGCGTCGATAAGATCGAGGTCAGCAAGCGCGGAATCGTTCGCCAGAGCCGCCTCTACTATCTCTCCGATAAGGTCGGAAAAGCCGCGCGCATCAAAGAGAAGAAAGTCGCGCGTTAGCGCGACCGACGGGATCGCGTGACACCACTCGAACTCTTCGCGCTCATCTGCGTTTTCGCGGTCGTTCGTCTGCTCATGACGATTCTGCCGGGCAGCTTCGCTTCGGGCGGCGCCTTGCCGGCGCCGGCCGATTCTTCGGCGACGGGCGCCTCGACCGTGTCACCCTCGATGGCACTCGCTCCGGGCGCGCTCTCGCCGCGCACGCAAGTCGCCGGCGCGGAGGAAGACCGGCAGGCCGCAGCCCCTTCGCTGAGCGCGGTCGTCAAAGAGTATCTCGACGCGTTCATCGTGGCGGGACTCGTGGCGCTCTTTTTGATCACCTTCGTCGTGCGCACGTTCTTCATTCCCTCGGGTTCGATGGAACCGACCCTGCAGATCCACGACGTTTTGCTCGTCAACGAGTTCGAATATCGTCTTTCCAAGCCTCACGACGGCGACATCGTCGTCTTCCCGCCGCCGCTACCCGAGCCGAACGATTTCATCAAGCGCCTCATGGGAAGCCCGGGCGAGAAGCTGCGCGTTCACGACGGTATCGTCTACCGCAACGACAAACCTCTCGTCGAACCGTACATCGCGCAAAAGCCGGTCTACGAACTCGAAATCAAGAACTACGGCATCTACGTGGACGGCACGCCTTTGGATCCGGAAATGGCCAACATTCCGCCGCGTTCCATGTGGCAAGCACCCGATCGAATTCCAGCCGGTTGCTATTTCATGATGGGCGACAACCGGAATAACTCCGAAGATTCCCACATTTGGGGCTTCGCCCAAACCGGCGGCACGTTCGCCGCCGGTCCGCAAAAGGGAAAGAAGGCGACCTTCACCGGCCATGCCTTCCTGCTTTTCTGGCCCCCGAACCGCTTCGGCATTCTGCATTAACGAAGGTGTAGCGCGCGAGCGCCGCACTTCCCAACGCGTTCGATAACGGGAGCCACGGCCGCTTGGGCGAACGTCGATTCGTGCTGTCGCCAAACGTGCGTTGGAGATCGGCGGCGAACCTCGCATGGCAACTCGTCCTGCTCGCGCTCATCGTTTTCGCCGTGATGGGGCTGCGGCCGGGCCAAGTCAGCGGCCTTTCGATGGAGCCGCGCATCGATTCCGACGAGTACGTGCTGATCAACGCGCTCGCATACCGCATCGGAACGCCGCAGCACGGAGACGTGATCGCCTTTCGACACGAGCGTTCGGCGCCGTCGGTCTACCTCAAACGCATCATCGGAGTGCCGGGCGACCGCATCGCGATCTCGCGAGGAGTCGTCGACCTCAACGGAAAGACGCTCGCGGAACCTTACGTTCACTTTCCCGACGAACGCAGCGAAGCGCCCGTCGTCGTGCCGTCCAACTCGTACTACGTGCTGGGCGACAACCGTGCGAACAGCGACGATTCGCGCGCCTGGGGCTTCGTCCCGGCCGCCGACATCGTGGGACGCGCGATGTTCGGCGTGTGGCCGCCGAGCCACATAGGGCCGATCAGGTGAACGCGCCCGAAGCGGTCATTCAGTGGTATCCCGGGCACATGGTTCGGGCGATGCGCCGTCTGGCCGAGGACGTACGGCGCGTCGATGCGGTCATCGAGGTCGTCGACGCACGCGTTCCGCGCAGCGGAGCGAACCCCGCGCTCGCGCGGATCACCGGACAGAAACCCTCGCTGCTGGTCCTCACCCGTGCCGATCTGGCCGAGGACGGCTTGACTCGCGCGTGGCTCGAACGGTTCGAGCGCGAAGGCATTCGCGCGATTGCGATCGCGGCGAAGACGCCGGGCGGGGTCGCGCGTTTACAGGCGGCGCTCGAAACGCTGGCCGGCGAGCGACGCAACCGGCGCGCCATCGTGCTCGGAATTCCGAACGCCGGAAAGTCGACCGTCATCAACGCGATCGTCGGGCGAAAGGTCGCGCGCGCCGAAGATCGCGCCGGCGTGACGCGCGCGGCGCAATGGTTTCGCGTCGCGCCCACGCTCGAACTCATGGATACGGCGGGCATCCTCGTCCCCAAAATCGACACCTCCGACGCTCAGTGGAAGCTGGCGATGGTCGGCGCGGTTCCACGTGCGCGCTACGACGCGGAGGATCTCGTCCGGCGCTTCACCGGTTGGGCCGCGGCCGCCCGGCCGGCGGCGCAGATTCCGGATCTGGAAACCTACGCGCAATCGCGCGGCTTCGTGCGGCGCGGTAACTTGATAGACACCAACAATGCAGCCTCCGCGTTTCTCAAGGAGTTCGGTGAAGGACGCTTCGGCCGCGTGACGCTCGAGGAGCCGGCGTGAACGAACAACAGCACCGGCGTCGCCTGGCCCGCGAACGCGAACGGCGAAGGCTGGTGCGCCTCCACTCGTACGAGCGAGCCGCTCGCGAGCGCGGTTTCGTGCTCATCGGCGGAATCGACGAAGTCGGGCGCGGGCCGCTCGCAGGGCCCGTGGTCGCGGCTTGCGTGGTGGCGGACGGTCCGCTGATGCTGACCGGCCTCAACGATTCCAAGCGCGTGCAACCCGAGAAACGGCGCGAGCTTGCCGAAACGATCAAGGCGCGAGCCGTAGCCTGGGCGGTTGGTGAAGCCTCGGTCGCCGAGATCGAGCGGCTCAACATCTATTACGCGAGCATTCTCGCAATGGAGCGCGCGCTCGCGGCGTTAGCCGCCGTTCCTCAGTACCTGTTGACCGATGCCGTTCGCATCCGTTCGTTTAACGGCGAACAGCTCCCGGTGATCAAAGGCGACGCGAAGTGCGCCACCGTCGCCGCAGCCTCAATCGTGGCAAAAGTGCACCGCGACGGCTTGCTGCACGATCTCGATGCGCTTTTCCCGCAGTACGGATTTGCCGAGCACAAAGGTTACGCGACCGAGCGGCACGTCGCCGCGCTGAAAGAGTTCGGGCCGTGCGAACATCACAGGCGCCATTTCCTCAGTGTCCGAGCGACGCTGAGCCTGTTCGACGATTTCGACTCGTGAACGCGCGCTCGCAGTTGGGCAAAGCCGGCGAGGACGCGGCCGCCGTTCACTTGCGTTCGCTTGGGTATCGCATCGTGAAACGGAACTTGCGTGGCCCGGGCGGTGAGATCGATATCGTGGCATGGGACGGTGAAACGCTCGCCTTCGTCGAGGTCAAAGCCCGTTCGTCGTCGCGCTTCGGGTCGGCCCTGAGCGCCGTCGACGCGCGCAAGCGGAAACGCCTGCGCGCGCTGGCCGCAGATTTTCTTCAGTTCTTTGCTCCCGCTGCGAAAGCGCGTTTCGACGTGCTCACGGTCGAACGCGGCACGCTGACGCTGCACCGCAACGCCTTTACGTGACCATTCGCCGCGGACGCAGGACTTCGCACGTTGAGAAGGGGACGCTTGCGCCTCGATGGCGGCTAGCCTCGGCCTAAAGACGGCAGCCCATGGACCCTCGTTACGACGCTCGGTTACGCCCTGGGGCTCGTTTTCGTGGGGTTATTCGGACGTCGGGGCCGACATTTTCGTCGGCCTGGGCCTCGTTCTCGGCGCCGCGGCCGGCGCTTCGAACGTCGCTTTCTTGTTCGCCGGACTCGTGTACGTGTGCATCGGGCTCGCGTATACGGAACTTGCCGCGGCCTACCCGGTTGCCGGTGGGGGCCAGTATTTCGTCTTTCGCGGACTCGGCGACATTTTCGGATTCATCGCGGGCTGGGCCGTCCTGCTCGACTTTACGATCGACATCGTGCTCTTCGCCTGGAGCTGCATCGATTACCTGAGCAAGCTCGCTCCGATCCTGAGCTTTACCGCGCACCCTTGGGTGCACTTCGCCGTCGTTTTCAGCGTCATCGCGGGACTAGCGCTGCTCAACGTCATCGGCGTGCGCGAGAGTTCGGCGTTCAACGAACTCGTCAGCGCCCTCGACGTGGTGAGCGAAACGGCGATCCTCTTCTTCGGCTTTCTGTTCGCTTTCAGTCCCGAGCTGCTCGTGCACACGATGCAGACGGCCTGGCCGACCCCGTTTAATCTGATGAACGGCGTCTCGCTCGCCATCATTTCGTTCGTCGGTCTCGAGTCGATCGCGCAGGCCGCGCAGGAGACGCAGCGTCCCGCATCGGTCATTCCGCGCACCTCCGTTTCACTGATCCTGACCATTTTGATCTTCGCGCTGTCGTACTCGAACTTGGCACTCGGCATGCATCCCTGGCATCCGCTGCCGCTCGACAAGGACGGCCACGTGCAAGCCCTCTGGCACTTACTCGGCAGCGAGGAAAACAACGGAGCTGCGGTTGCCGTGCTTTCGTCCTACGTGCCCTACTGGGGCGCGCTGGCCGCGGCTTACGTGCCGATTCTCGGAGCGATCCTGCTCTTGATCTCGAGCAATAGCGGCGTCTTCGGCAGCTCGCGCATCGCCTACGCGATGAGCGGCACCCGCCTGCTGCCGAGCATCTTCCGGCAGGTTCACCCGCGCTTCCGGACGCCGGTCGTGTCCATCTTGGCCTTCTGCGGCGTCGCACTCGTCGAGTTGATTTTCGCCGCGCTGCCGAGCCTTTCGCCAAATCTGAGGTCGGTCTATGCAGAGCTTTTCCGCGGTGAAGACGGCATTACGTTCCTCGGCGACCTCTACGCTTTCGGAGCGGCGGCAAGCTACTCGTTCGTCTTCCTCGCCGTCATCGCGCTGCGCTTCAACGACTCGGCGAGTCCACGCCAATTCAAGATGCCGTTCAATATCCCGTTCACCTACAAAGGAAACCCGGTCGAGTTCCCGGTCGTCGCGGTCATCGGGTTCTTCGGAATCGTCTCGATTTTAACGTTTACCATGATCACGCACCTGATCGGGCGCATCGCGGGGCCGTCGTGGATTATTCTGGGGCTGATCGGGTATCTGGTGTATCGAAAGACCCATGGCTTGCCCGTATTCCGCTCGCAACCGCACGACTGGCGCAAGGCCCAGGTAAATATCCTTCAGGACGCCGGCGAGCTCGAGTTGATGGACCAGTATCTCGCGAACCTCAAGCAGATGGACGAACGGAAAGCCGCGAAGGCTTCGCCCGAATGAAACGTTTGGTACGGAGCGAGGCTTACGCCCGGGCGCGGCTCGTTACCGCGACGCTCTTCGCGCTCTTCGGCAGCGTCATCATCGTGCGGACCTGGATGAGCGTCGGGCCGGTCGCGGCGGCGCTGCCGGCCTATATTCTGGGTCTGGCGCTGATCGCGCTCGCCGTCGTCCGGCTGCGCGAGTATCGCGCGTCGCGGAGGCAGCCGTGAGCGGTCAGATTCACGTGACCGTCACCGGCATCGTCTGCGCGCTGGCGATCGTCGCGGCGATCGTGGCGACGTTTTACTGGATGCTCCACCCGCCCACGACGACGGCCGAGCGAACCGCGCGAATCGTCGAACGCGAGGTCGAGGAGATGGTCGGCAGCATCATCATCGTCTTTGCCGAGGAGATTCACTCGGAATACATGATGGCGCTCGCCGTGCGCGTCGCACGGCGCGAGAGGGCGCAACTGCTCGCGCTATACGTCATCGAGGTGCCTCTCACGCTTCCCCGCAACGCGGAGATGGAGAAGGAACACCGCCAAGCTCTCGGCGTTCTCGCAGGCGCCGAGGCGATCGCGCGAGCGAACAACGTCGAGATCAAAACGGAGGTCGTTCAGACGCGCTCGGTCAGCCAAGGCGTGCTCGACTTAGCCCGGGAACGCGACGCGCACCTCATCGTCATCGGCGCATATCGCGAAGGCAAGTATACGGGTGCACCGCTCGGCCGCGCGATCGAAGCGATCGCCGGCAACGCGAGTTGCGACGTGCTGATCGGCGTCCAAGGCAACCGCGGCAGCCTGTTCAAGGACATCCCGGCCGAACCCGAAGCGTCGGCGCGAAGCTAGCTTGGACTCTCACCGCGAAGAGGCTCGCGGACGCGCCACACTCGGCTCGCTGATTCTGTTCTCGTCGCGAGTCGGAGCCGTTCTGGATTTCTATAACGCCATCGGCGTCGTTCTCGAACCCGAAGCGCACGGCGAGGGTCCGACCCACTACGCGGCGGAGGTGAACGGCATCCACCTTGCGCTGTACCAAGCACCGGACGGACGCGCCCCGGACTTTCGTGAAGGCGGCTGCACGTGGCCGGGTTTCGTCGTGTCCGATCTCGCTGCGACGCTCCAACGGCTCGTGCCGCTCGCAACAAACGTTCTCGCCGGTCCGGAAGAGCGGCCCTGGGGAATTCGCGCAGTCGTCGAGGACCCCGACGGACGGCCGATCGAGCTGTGGTCGGTGCAGGTTGCGCCTAAGCGCGGCCGTACGTCGATGGGATCCTCGCCCGAAACGACGCCCCAAACGACGCCGGGCGGCGCCGTGATGGTGCGGGGCGCCGAGCCGCGCGACGCCGAGGCATGGGCGCAAATGCGAGCGCGACTTTGGCCGGCTGCGGACGCATCCGAACTCGCAGCCGAAACGCGCGCGTTTGCCGCCGGAAGCGCACCGCCTTACATCGCGGCAGCGTTCGTCGCGGAGGCGCGCGGCCCGCTTGAAACTCACGCTGCGCTCGTCGGCTTCCTTGAAGTCGCGATCCGGCCGTTTTCCGACGGCTGCGACTCGATGCCGGTTCCCCACGTCGAAGGCTGGTACGTCGAACCTGCCGCGCGCGGTCAGGGTGTCGGACGAAAGCTCATGAAAGCCGCCGAAGCATGGGCATGCGCGCGCGACTTTCGCGAGCTGGCGTCGGATACGGAGATCGAGAATCTCGCCTCATTGCTGGCGCATCAAGCCTGCGGATTCGAGGAAGTCGATCAGCTCAGAAAATTTCGGAAGGTTCTCCTACTCGAAAGCTCTGCTTAAAGATACCTTCTCACGCGTGCGCAATAGGCTCGGTATTCCTCGCCGTAATGCTCGCTAAGGAAGGTTTCCTCGAGCAGAACTTGGCGATGAAACAGCCCTATACCCGCGATCAGATAGATCAGCATGATCCAACTAGGAAATATCAGGAATTCGCCGAGCAGAACGAATCCGAAGGCGACGTAAATCGGATTACGCGTGAGTGCGAAGACGCCCGATGTGACGAGTTTATCGGGACGATCGGTATCGATTCCGACGCGAAAGCTCGTCCCAAACGAGACCAGGCTCAGAAAGAGAAAGAGCAGCCCGATCGAGCACGAGAAGACGCCGATCCAGGGTAACCAGGCTGCGTGAAAAAAGTGAGCGCGACCTACGGCCGGCCACCCAAACGCGTGAGCGAATATCAGGTAGAAATAGAACAGCGCAAAGGGCGGGATGAGGAAATCCGTCTTGTCGAGTTCGCCAAATTTAAACGCGCTGATCCCTTTCCTTCTAAGAAGCTGGACGCGCGTCACTACCATTGCGAGTAACAAGAGAATGGTGAGCGCGCCGAGATAGCTTTCCATTCGCGCTACGCGCGCAGGTAGCGTTTGCGCAATTCGTCCACGATGACCGCCAAGAGGATGACCGCTCCGAGCACGATGTCCTGCGTGTAAGATTCGATGTCGAGCAGGTTCATCACGTTATTGAGCAAGCCGATGAGCAGCGCGCCGAAGAACGTTCCGACGACGCTGCCTCTTCCCCCCGCGAGGCTGGTTCCACCTACGACGACGGCGGCGATCGATTGCAGTTCGCTGCCGATGCCCGTGTTCGGCGAACCCGACGAAAATTTCGCCATGAGGAGCAACCCGGCGACGGCCGCGCCGCCACCGGAGATCACGTAGACCATGGTCTTCACGAGCGCGACGTTGATGCCGGCTAAGCGCGCGGCTTCTTCGTTACCGCCGATCGCGAAGACGTAACGGCCAAAACGCGTGCGGGTCAGGACGACTGCGAAGATCGCGACGAGGACGAGCATCCAGAGCACGACGATCGGAATGCCCGGAAGTCCGAACTGTTTGAAGAACCCCTCGAACAGAAACCCCGTCCCGATCGCGTCGAAAGCATTGGAGTTGAGCGGCACCGGACGGCCGTGCGCGAGTTTGAAGGCGAGGCCGCGCGCCATCAGCATCATGGCCAGCGTCGTGATGAACGGCGGCAAGTTCAACTTTACGACCGGCAACGCGTTGATCAGGCCCGCGCCGCAGCCTACCGCGAGGCCCACGACGAGCGTCGCGACCACGAGAAAGAAGCCGTTGTCGAGCGGAAAGGCGTTCGCAAAGGACGCCATCACGACGCCCGTCAGCTCGATCAGCGAGCCGACGGAAAGATCGATTCCGGCCGTGATGATCACGAAAGTTTGCCCGATCGCCAATATCGCGTTGTAGGTGATCTGCCGGAGCACGTTGCTGAGGTTCACCGGCGTTAGAAACGCGCCGTGCGAAAACACGTTGACAACGGAGATGACGACGATCAAAGCGCCGAGCGCAGCCGCCAGACGCAGCCATTGGTTTCGCTGAGCGCGAGCTCTCGCTCGACCGGCGCTGGCCTCGAGCTGCGCTTTGACGTCGCCGGCTTCGGCCACTAAGCAGCCACCCCGGTAGCTGCAGCGATCACCTTCGCGGGCGTCGCTTCGTCTCGCGAGAACTCCGCGGCGATGCGGCCTCCTCGCACGACCAATATCCGGTGCGACATTCCGAGCACTTCGGGCAACTCGCTCGAAACCATTACGATTCCGGCACCGCCACGCAGGAGCTCGAGCATAAGGTTGTAGATTTCGGCCTTCGCGCCGACGTCGATGCCGCGCGTCGGCTCGTCGAAGAGGTAGACGCGCGCGTCCCCGATCAGCCACTTTCCCAACACCACTTTTTGCTGGTTTCCGCCCGAGAGGTTCCGCACCGTTTGCTCGGCGTTCGGCGTTCGGATGCGCAGTTCTGTAATCTCTCGATTCGTGATCGATTCTTCGCGCGCGCGGTCGACGAGAAGCCAGTGCGTGAACTGGTCGAGATGGGCGAGCGTCGTGTTCTCTCGCACGCTCATTCCCAGCACGAGACCCTGCGCTTTGCGGTCTTCCGTAATGAACGCTATCCCTGCCTCGATCGCCGAGTGGGGACCGCGCACGATCACGCGCTCGCCGCAAACGTCCACTTCACCGCCCTGCGGCACGTCCGCTCCGGCGATCGCGCGAACGATCTCCGTTCGACCGGCACCGACGAGTCCGGCCAGTCCAACGATCTCGCCCGCGCGCACCGAAAAGGTCACGTCGTGAACGCTCGACGATTCGAGGTGCCGGACGTCGAGGGCGACGGGTGCATCTTGCGCGACCGCCGGCAACGCCGGAAAGTGCGCGTCGAGCGGGCGGCCGACCATCAGGCGAATGAGGTCGTCCAGCGGCATGTCGGCCGCCTCGCGCGTCTCGACCGTCCGGCCGTCGCGAATGACGGTGATCCTGTCGGCGATGTGCGGCAGCTCCTCGAGGCGGTGCGAAATATACACGAACGCCACGCCTTGCGCCTTCAGTTTCGCGATCAGGGCAAAGAGCGCATCGATCTCGCGATCGGTCAATGCCGCGGTCGGTTCGTCCATCACGATCAAGCGCGCGTGCCGCACCAACGCCTTCGAAATTTCGACCAACTGCTGCTCGGCGACGGACAGGAGACGCGCCGGCCGATCGAGCGGCAGTGCGATGCCGAGCTCCATGAGCACCGTCGTCGCTTCGCGCAGCGCGGCCGCGTGATCCAGGAACGGTCCTCGCTGCGGTTCTTGCCCGAGCACGATATTATCGAGAACGCTCAACTCGGGAACCAAGTTGAATTCCTGATAGATCATCCCGATCCCGAGCGCTTCGGCCGCGCGCGGCCCGTCGATGCGCACCTCGACGCCGTCGATGGCGATCGCCCCCTCGTCGGCGCGATACGCGCCCGCCAAGGTCTTCATCAAGGTGGACTTTCCAGCCCCGTTTTCACCGACGAGCGCGTGCACTTCTCCGCGCCGGACGTCGAACGAAACCCCATCCAACGCCCGCACGCCGGGAAACGTCTTCACGATTCCCTTCATCTCCAGCAGCGGAGCTGCCGGCGCGCCGGGCGGTGCGCTACTTGGCGTCGGCAGCAGTATAGGTCCCGACGGCAACCGAGATCTTCGCCGGCGGCTTCGTCCCGTTGAAGTACGTGTTGATCGCGTCGATCGTCTTGCTGCCGATTTGGTCCGGATGCTGGATCGCATCGCCGTACATCGAGCCGTCCTTGATCGCGGTGCGCGCTTCGGGCGTTGCGTCGTAGCCGATGACGATGACTTTCCCGGTGAGTCCGGCCGCTTCGACCGCTTTCGCCGCGCCGAGCGCAGAGTCGTCGTTGATGCCGAAAACGCCTTTGAGATCCTTGTGCGATTGCAGGACGTCTTCCATCGAGTTGTTCGCCTTGGCGCGTTCGCCCCCGCCGTCGATGTCGGCAACGACCTTCACGCCGGGGCAACCTGAAGCGAGTCCGGCTTTGAAGCCTTTGACGCGATCTTGAACGCTCGTCACTTCGGGTTCGTCGATGATCGCGACGGAGCCCGCTTTGCCCGGGATGCCGGCGCACATCAGCTTCGCAGCCTCGCCACCGCCTTGCACGTTGTCCGAAGCGATGTGCGAGATGACGGTGCCGTCTTTCGACGTGCTGGCGATGTCGGCGGTGAAGACGGGGATGCCGGCTTTGTTGGCTTCCGCGATTGCGCTGCCGATGGCTTGCGAGTCGTACGGGGTGAGTACGATCGCGGCAACCTTCTGCGAGATGAAATCTTCGACTTGGCTCTGCTGTTTGGTGTTGTCGCGGCTCGCGTCGACGACCACCAGCGCGTAGCCGTACTTCGCGGCCTCCGACTTCATGCCGCTTTCCATGTCTTGGTAGAACTGCGCTTCGCGGTTTTGAATTGAGACGCCGATCGTCTTACCGGCGCCGCTCGCCGCGTTCGCACCCGGGCTCGAGCTTGCGCCCGCCGACTGAGAGGTCGATCCCGAGTTGCCCGTGCACGCGCCGAGCGCTAGCAGCAATGCGACCGGGAGAACGTGGCGAACCGGCATCTTCAGAAACCTCCGCGCGGGCGCAAATGCGCTCGACGGAGTTCCGTCATGCGCGAACGTGCTGCCCCAGCCCTGCGAGTGCGCGCGTCAAATCTTCGATGATGTCGTCGGCGTGTTCGATGCCGACCGAAAGCCGCAGGGTGGAGTCGGAAACGCCGAGAGCGCGTCGCGCGTCGTCCGGAAGCGCGCGGTGCGAACTTGCCGCGGGAGACGCAATCGTCGTTTGGACCTCGCCGAGACTGTGCACGATCGCGATCATTTGCAAGCCGCGAAGGAAACGATCGACCTCATCGGCACCGCCGGCAAGATCGAACGCGAGAATGCCGCCCGTTCCCTTTGGATAGAGCCGGCGCGCGAGCTCGTGCTCGGGGTGCGCTGCGAGAGAAGGGTGGTGCACCCGCGCGACGCCGGCCGTCCCGTCCAGCGCGGCCGCGACGGCGCGGGCATTCGCAGAGTGGCGCTCCATGCGCAGCGCTAGCGTCCGCAAACCCCGCAGGGCCAGCCACGCCTCGAAATGCGGGATCGTCGCGCCGCCCCTCACGAGCGAAGCCCGCGCCGCCGCCACCAGTTCGGCGCGGCCCGCGAGAACGCCGGCGCCGACGTCGGCGTGTCCGCCCAGATATTTCCCGGCGCTGTGGAGCACGAGGTCGACCCCGTGATCCAGCGGCCTGATCAAGACCGGCGAGGCGAAGGTTGCGTCGACGATGACCTTCGCGCCGGCCTGGTGCCCGAGCGCGGCTAGCTCCGGAAGATTCGCGACCCGGACGAGCGGGTTCGTCAGGGCTTCCAGGTAGAGCACTCCCGGCCGCAATCGCTCCAGTTCGGAACGGACCGCCCCCAGGTCGGCCTGGTCGACGTATTCAACCGAAAAGCCGCGTTGTTTGAAGTCGTTCTCAAATAGGTCGAAGGTGCCGCCGTAGATCTCGCGGGCCGCCAAAATCGTGCCCCCGGGGGGCAGGCAGGTGCTCACCGCCACCGCGATCGCGGACATCCCGGCGGAGCTTCCCACGGCTGCCTCGGCGCCTTCGAGCTCGGCGATCGCCGCCTCGAAATGGGCCCCGTTCGGGCTCCCGTAACGACCGTAAATGCGTCCGGGACGGGCGCCCGAGTAGATCGCCTCCACCTCGCCGAGGTCCTCGAACTCGTACGACGAGGCTTGGAAGAGCGGTGGGCTGGAAGCGCCGTTCAGCGGCACCTCGAAAGCACCGGCCCGCACCGCCGCCGTTTCGATGTGACGGTCCCTCATCTTGGAAACCTCCGCCTTTATCCACATTCGCGGCAATCGTGCCTGTGCAACGTGTGGAAAGTATTCGCTCTCGAAAAGCGCTTCCAAAGGCGGCTCGAGAGCGCCTTTGGCCAAGAGCCAAAGCTCGAGGCGCCGGGTGCGCCGGGCTGGCGGGGCGCCTACACCTTCGCCGTGCTGCGCTCCACAAGATCGCGCAAGATCTCGTCACGATACTTGACGACCAGGCTGATGTGGCCGTGGCCGATTGCCGGTTTCTCTACAGCGCCGGGAATCTTGCGAACGAGCCATTTCCCGTGAGCGAACGGCACCATCAAATCCAAATCGCCTTGCCAAACGACGACTGGTGCGGTGATGGACGCGAGATCGAAGCCCCACGCTCTCGTGAAGGCTATGTCATCGTCGATCCACCCGTCGAAACCATGCTCCAGCGCACGGCGCATCTCGCTCGCCATCGCGTCGGCAAAACCGCCGGATAAGACGTCTTTGTCGATTTGAGGAACGAGTTCTCCGAAAGCTTCGGCGATTTCGTTTCCCGTCACATGACGGAAGGCTTCGCCGTGAGCCTTGAGCCACGCGCGCACGTGCGGTTCGCCTTTCAAGGCCGCGCCGAATTCGGCGTGATTCTCCGGCCCCATACCCGCGAGGAACTCGAGGTCCGGTTCACCGTACGGCGCGACACCTGCCAGCGAAGCCACGCCGCGACAACGACCTTTCAACAGCGCCGCGCAGGCGAGCGCGTGCGGTCCGCCGCCGGACCACCCTGCGGTGACGAACCACGGAACGTCGAGCGCGTCGAGCACCTGCCGAACGTCCTCGGCAACGTCTGCGACGCTGCGGCCACGCTGCCGGCTCGACGTCGCGTAGCCGGGACGGCTAAGCGCGATCAAGCGCAGTCCATGCTCGGCGGCGACGCGGTTCCAATCGAGCCATACGGACGCATCGGAGGGCGAGCCGTGATGACACACGAGCGCCGGCCCGGATGCGGCACCGCCGACGAGTACGTCGAGGTTGCGGCCGTCGCTTTGACGGTGCGATTGAAAAGAAGCCATGGTAATCGCTCCTATGGCAGCGACGTCAAAATCTCCGCTTGGGCCGAAACGCGATGACCTACAAGCGGGCGTCGATTCTGCAACCTCCGTTCAAGCGCTAACCACCCTTGCGTTCGGGGCGGGCGGCGTGAATGAAGCGCGGAGGCCGGTTTGCTCGCTTTCGCTCTCACGGCGGCGATGCACGGCATCGACGGTTACGTGGTTCGCGTCGAGGCCGACAGCTCGCCCGGCACGCCGGGATTTCAAATCATCGGTTTGCCCGATCGCGCCCTCGGTGAGTCGCGCGAACGCGTCCGCTCGGCGATCGTCAATTCGGGTTGCGCCTTTCCGGCCGGTAAGATCCTCGTCAATCTCGCGCCGGCCGACATCCGCAAGATGGGTCCGGGCTTCGACCTTCCGGTCGCGCTCGCGCTCCTCGCCATCGACGAGCAAGTCGATCGGCTCGCACTCCAGGAGTTCGTCGCGCTCGGCGAACTCGCGCTCGACGGAACGCTGCGGCCCGTACGCGGCATTCTTCCGATGGCGATCGGCGCGCGCAACGCCGGCGTGCGCAAGTGCCTCGTTCCGCGCCTCAACGCGCGCGAAGCAGCGCTGGTCGAAGGCATCGAACTGTACGCGATCGACGCTTTGCTCGACGCCGTCGCGGTGACCCAAGGCCACGGCGCGAAGTTCCGCCATCTCGAACCGGCGAAAACCTTTCGTGCCGATCCCGAAGCGCTGGGCGATTTCTCCGACGTGCGGGGTCAGGCGGCCGCTAAGCGTGCGCTCGAGATCGGTGCGGCCGGCGGCCACAACGTGCTGCTCGTCGGACCGCCCGGCTGTGGCAAGACGATGCTCGCCCAGCGTTTGCCTTCGATTCTCCCGGCGATGTCGGCCGCCGAAGCGCTCGACGTCACGAAGATCTACAGCGTCGCGGGGCTTCTCGCGGAGGATGCCGGCGTCGTTGCGTCGCGACCTTTTCGCGCGCCGCACCACACGATCAGTCAGAGCGCGCTCGTCGGCGGGGGAAGCATTCCGCGCCCGGGCGAGATCAGTCTCGCCCAACACGGGGTACTGTTCTTAGACGAGCTCCCCGAATTCAGCCGCGGCGCGCTCGAGACGATGCGCCAGCCCCTCGAGGAGGGCACCGTTACGATTGCGCGGGCGGCAGGCTCCTTTACGTTTCCGGCGCGATTCACGCTCGTGGCTTCGATGAATCCGTGTCCGTGCGGCTTCCGAGGTGCGCGCACGAGCGACTGTCGCTGCGACGAGGCTGCCATCGCAAAGTACGTCGCGAAACTGTCGGGTCCACTGCTCGATCGCATCGATCTGCACGTCGACGTCACGCGAGTCGATTTTGAAGAACTTCTCACGCGGCGGGCAGCCGAGCCCTCCGCGGTCGTTCGCGCTCGCGTTGAGGCTGCGCGAGCCGTCCAAAGCGCCCGCTACCGGGGGATGCCGATCCACACGAACGCCGCGATGTCCGGACGGGATGTCGGTCGCTATTGCGCGCTCGACGACGACGCGACGGCGCTCTTGCGTGCCGCATCCATGCAGAAACGGCTCTCGGCCCGAGCGCTCGATCGCATCGCGCGCGTCGCGCGCACCATCGCGGACCTCACGCACTCGAACGGGATCGCTGCCGCGCACCTCGCCGAGGCGATCGCGTATCGCTCGCTCGAACGCCGCGGACTCGCGGCGTAGCCGGACCGAACGTGAGAACGGCGAACAACGCCTAAAGATGACGCTGAGTATCTTGTTGACGACCCCCTGGGATTCGAAGGCTGAGGAAGCTCCGCCGCGCCTCGAGGTCCCGAAAGTTCGTCCGCATCGGTTCTCTTGGAAAGACGCAGGCACGGTCGGAATCCCTAAGGACCCCTGGCACGTGACGGCGCAGCGTTTGATCGCGGGCGTCGAGGGGGGCGGTTCGACGGAGGACGCCGAGGTCATTACCTCTCCGGGCGATGAGCGGATATTCGCCAAACTTCACGGCGTCATCGCAAAGGATGCAAACTACGACAAGCTGGCTGCTTCGATCGCGGAAGATGACTACCGGGGCATCGTAGACGTTCTCAAAGAGATGGCGACACAACGCCCCGATGCTATGTGGTTCGTCAGAATCTGGAGCGTCGAGGCCTCAGCGTCGGATTGACCAAACCTAATGACGGCGGGTTCCGCGCGGCCGCGGCGCTGCGGCTAGTAGTGGGAGACTTCGATTACGGCGTCGGCAAAGGCCCCAGGTGCTTCTTGAGGCACGTCGTGACCGATGCCCTTGAAGATCTTGTGCGAGTATTTGCCTGAGAATTTGTCGCGGTAGGCCGTTCCGTCCGCGGCCGCGCCGTCGAAATCACTAGCAATGGTGATCGTCGGTACGGTGATAACGGGAGCTGCGGCGAGACGCTTCTCTATGTCAGCGTACTGTGGCTTGCCGTCAACCAACCCGATGTGCCAACGGTAGTGATTGACTATGACATCGATGTAATCCGGATTATTGAAGGCCGCTGCGGTGCGGTCGAACGTCGCATCGCTGAAATCCCATTTCGGCGATACGTTTTTCCAAATGAGTTTCGCAAAGTCGTGCCGGTATTTTGTGTAACCGATTACGCCGCGTTGGGTGGAGAAATAATACTGATACCACCAGGCATATTCGCCCTGCGGCGGCAGCGGGGTGTCTTTCCAAAACTTGAGATCGGTAATCAAATAGCCGCTCACCGAGACGAGGGCCTTGCAGCGTTCGGGCCAGAGCGCCGCGACGGTGTCAACGTAGTCGGATCCTAAATCAAATCCACCCAAGATCGCCTTCTGGATCTTGAGAGCATCCATGAGGGCGACGAGATCGAGCGCAAACGCGGCTTGCTGTCCATTCCGGAACGCAGTGCTTGAGAGAAAACTTGTCGTGCCGTGGCCGCGCAGATACGGTACGATGACCCGGTAGCCCGCGGACGCGAGCAAAGGCGCTACGTCGACATAGGCGTGAATATCGTAAGGCCAGCCGTGAAGGAGGATGACCACGGGGCCGTTGGCGGGACCATCTTCGGCGTATCCCACGTTGAGGAGCCCCGCCTTGATTTGCTTCATCGCGGCGAACGACGTGTGCGTCCCCGGGCTCGGCGTAAGTGTCGTCGTCGCGTTCGCAGGGGTTGCAGCGCTCGACTGCGCTTCCGCAGAAGCGAACGTTCCGAGCTGAGCGGCGGCAACGCTCATTGCCGCGGTGCCGATGAAGCGAGCGCGATCGAGGTTGGTCTCTTTGGGCATCGATTGCCTCCTTTGAGTTCGATGGTAGACGGCAAGTGGCGTCAGCCGAAAGTAAAAACGAACGCCTCGACGTGCGGATCGAGAAATTCAATCTCGAAGGTCCGGTCACTAATGCCGCCATGTTGACGGATCAACTGATACAGGCGCGGCTGGATCACAGTACCGCGGCCTTCGTCATCGATATCGCCGCCACGATCGTGCCCCGGCTCTTGCCCGTCGATCGTCACCTTGAAACGGCTGGGTTTGCCGTCCGGCCCCGGCGATAAGACCATATTGAGATCGCGGCCGTGGAAGCGCAAAACGACTCGACCGGGCGCCTCGTCGAGCGCGGCTTTCTCGTACCCAACCGTCCATCTTCCGTCGACTCCCCACTGGTCTTGTCCCAGCTGCGAGGGCGCGCGATAGATATGCGAGCGGTCCTTCAACTCACCGCCCGGCGAAACGAAGTTGTCAGCCCGGTTGTACCCGACATAGGTTTCGGGCGTTGACAAGTCGGTGAAGTCGGCCGGCGCTTCCACGCCTGCAGCCTTCACCTGCACGGGGTCGTTCCCGAAACCGGATTTGCCGTTCTCGCTCAACAGTTGCCGGATCGCTGCTTCCGACTCTGCGGTATCGCCCTCGCCGAAATGGTGATACCGGATACGGCCCTTGGCGTCGATGAAGTAGTCGGCCGGCCAATACTCGTTGTTGAAGGCTCGCCAGATCGCGTGGTCGCTGTCGATCGCAACGGGGTAGGTGATTCCGAGTTCCTTGGTCTCCCGCTTGACGTTGTCGACGTCGCGCTCGAAAGAGAATTCGGGCGCGTGAACGCCGATTACGATCAAGCCCTGATCGCGATACTTCTCCGCCCAGGCTCGGAGATACGGCAACGACCGTAAGCTGTTGATGCACGTATAGGTCCAGAAATCGACGACGACGACTTTGCCGCGCAGGGCCTCAGGAGTGAGCGCGGGGGAGTTCAGCCATTCGACCGCCCCCGTTAGGGACGGCATGTCTCCTTGGACGGGCAGTTCGCTCGCTTTTACGCTCGCGGGTGTCGTTTGAGCATCGCCATGCGAAGCACCGAACATCGAGGCACCTGCAAAAAGGAGGCTGGTTACGATCAGTCGCTTCATCCGAAGTTGCCCCCGCGGCACGTAAGACTCGGCGACCGCGCGTCCCTTGAGATGTCGAGCCTGGCTTCGACATCCTGTGCTCGTCGTAGCGGCTAGTTCGTGTGCTCCGTCGCCGGATCGATGTGGAACGTCTTTTGGACCCAAAAATTGTAGGCAGCGCGAGCCTGCTGGACCGTTAGTGCGTTTCCGAAATCAGGTCCTGGATCTGCTTTTGCCGTGACGCTCCCGATCGTCTTCATCGAACCATCGCTCATTTGCATGCTGAGGGCGAACGGTTTGCAGACGAGCAAGGCCGACGTTGCTACCATCTTTGCGCTCGCCGTCTCACCGGAAAGGGCCGGCCGGCAGAGGTACGACGTCATCATTGCCGGCTGCGCCGTCGACTGCGCCCACGCAGCTGTAGCCAGCGCCAGTGAAAGAACCAGAAATGCGAGGACTGCCATACGGGTGCCTTTGATCTCAATAGTCATGAGGTTCTCCTTGGGGGTTACGTCTGAATTACAGCCACGAAAGCGATTGCTACTACCCTTGGCCGCTTCATCCCTTGGTCGCTTCATCTGGAACGCCGCCGCACAGTGCCGTGCCTTAAGATTTGCGCGATTCGGAAACCAAATCTCCCTCCTTTGTTATCCTGCATAACCTTTACGACTGAAATTTCGGTGGAACGCCCGTGCACCTCGGCCGCTCGGGAAGCCGAACCCGCGCAGCGCGTTGAATCCACATGGCTGCGAATCAGTCAACCAAACGATTGGCCGCGACCGGCAGCGCCGATGACGCCTCCTTGATTCATCGCAGAGTGAGAATGTTTATGTTACGCTTCCTGGGACGCGACCTCGCGGGAAGGGCAACATGAATCGCGCGCATTTCATCGCGGCCGGAGCCGGGCTCGCCTTGTGGACGGGCGCCGGTACAACCGGCGCATCCGCCACTTCCCAGAAACGCTCGCTTTGGGTTTGGCAAACCCCGCTCGACCAAGCCTCCGAGGTCGCGGCGTTCGCCTCGCGCAACGATTTCGCTCTCGTCTTTCTCTCCGTGGTGGCCACGGAACGAAGTGCGCTCGAAGCCGGCGCCGCGAAGTCGTTGGACGCGTTGCGCGCGCTCAAGAGCTTAAATCTCACGCTCTACGGCGTCGCCGGCGACCCTTCGTGGGTGAAGCACAAGCGCAGCGGGCCGCCGCAGAGCGTCGTCAAGCTCCTCGCAGCGCATCGTTCGTACGGGATTTTCGATGGAATCGCACTCGATCTCGAGCCGCACACCTTGCCCGAATGGAAAGACGACAGCGAGAAAGCCGGCCTAGCCGAGAACTATCTCGACGTCTTACGGCTCGTGCGCTCCGCGGCAGCGCGAGAGGATCTCCCCTTGCTGGCGACCGTCCATCCCACGTACGCGAAGTACTCGCCGCCCTCGAGCAAAGGAGAAACGCTGCTGCAAAGTGCGGCGCGCGCCGTCGACGCGACCGATTTGATGGCTTATCGCAACGCGGAGAATACGCTGGAGAGTTTCGGAGGCTTGGCGATGGAGCAACTTGCGGGCGTGGCTCGCTCCTGGTGGTTGGGCGTAAGCACTCACGTAAAATCACCGCCAGGCACGTCGTACGCAACCGTGCCCGCGGCGCGCTTCTTCCCCGATATCGACGCGACGGCCGCCGCCCTCGAAAAGCGCTACGGCCGCAGCTTCGCGGGCATTTCGGTCGAGGACTATCGCAACAGCGTCGCCCTGCTCGGCAAGAACTCCGGCTAAGTCGTCCGAGTTTACGTCGGCTGCGAAGAAGGGGCCGGTATCTGCGGAGGCGCGATGATGGGCCGGCGCAACATCACGTTCGTGACGCCTGCAGCGCGGGCGATTTGGGAAGTCAGGGAGGCGAGCGTTTTCTCGAGATCCCCCACCGCACAAGTTAGATCCGGCGTGCTCGCTCCGTTGTACCTGACTCGCACCGAATATCCGAACGACGCGCTCTTCATACAACGGGCCAAAGGCAAGGCTGCGAACGGCTCGGCAGCATCCAGCGCTGCGAAGAATCGATTCACGAGGTCGGGCGGAAGACTAGCGGACCGCGGTCCCTTACCATCTTGCGCATCGACGAGCGCGGAACCTGAGCGGCCGACCTGGACCGCGTACCCGCGCGTGTTCGTCGAGCCGGAGTTGACGATGTCGGCTTGACCTTGGACGTCGGGCGGCGGAGAAGCCGCCGACGCGACAAATGCCATCAGCGCGATCCATTTCGTCATGTCAATCCCAACGAATCGATCTCTTCCGAAGTTGTGCGATAGCGTTAACGCCGCGTGAGTTTTCCGCGGACCCGCTTTCCTTTTTTCACCGGAGGCTTCGGGCGACGGGTCGGGGCGCCGGATCCTTTCAGCAACGCCGCGACGGCCGGACCGTCGGGGCTTCCGAGTCCCGTGCACGCATCCCAACCCGAAGAGGCGGAGAAACTGCCGTTATTCCCGGTGAGGATATCGTTCAAGGCCGACGGCTTCGCGTACAACTGCGGATTGATGTACCCGGCGGGGATTCCGTCGATACTGTTGATCCGCGCAATGAGTCCGGCCCAGAGCGGAGCCACGGCACTCGTTCCGCCGAAAACCGAGCTGTCTCCGTCGACCAGCACGTCGTACCCGGTGTCGGGATCGGCATCGCCGCATACGTCCGGAACGCCCCGCATGCCGAGCGGAGTCTTCTTTGCGCCACTGGTCGTGCTCAGTCCGGCTTGCCAGGTCGGAAGCGAAAAGAAACTGCTGACGCCGCCCCCGGTCGAACCGCCGTTCGCCCCGTCGTTCCAAACCGTTTCCGAGGTGATCTTTCCCGCCGCCGACTGCAGGTTCGTGCCTCCGCAACCCAATGCGTAAGGGCTTGAGGCCGGAAAATCGACGTGGTTGCTTCCGTCGGTTACGCCATCGGAAGAACCGTTGTCGCCCGAGGCGATACACACCGTGATGCCGAGCGTCGCGGCCGACTGGAAGGCCTCATCGAACGCCGTCATAGCCTGCGCCGTCCACGAAGACTCGGGACCCCCCCAGCTGATCGAGATGACCGACGGCTTGTTCACGGTGTCGTGGATAGCGCTCGTCACGGCGTCGAGAAAACCGGCATCGGTGTTCGGAGCGAAGTAGACGACGATGCCGGCGTCGGGAGCGATCGCGCCCGCGATTTCGATGTCGAGCATGACCTCGCCGTCCGGACCATCCGCGCTTCCGGTCGGCTTGTTCGTTCCGTGATCGACGGAGACGGCGGTCACCGTCGGGAGATCGACCTTGAGTTGCGCAAAGTACGTCTGCAAGTCGGCGGGGCGATAGCCTCCGCCCAACTCGACGATGCCGATCGTCTGACCTTTGCCGCCGCCCGCCGGAAAATCGTACAGCGTAGCAACTTGCGTGGGCGGATACGATACGTCTGCTGCCGCGGCCGAGTTCCAAATGACGTTGCCGCGCGGCGCGCATATCCGAAAGTGCGGCTTCGCCTGCGGCCGGTTATCGAGCCCGAGAACAGCCACGACGATCCCCGCAAGTTCCTTCGGCAAGTAGATCGGTCCGGTTCGACCGCGGTACGTTCCATTGTCGTGATCGAACATTTGGAGATCGATTCCGAACGTGGCCTCGAACTGCGCGACGGTTCCCGATAGAATGACGATGCGCCGGTCGGATGCTTCTCGCACGACCGCTAACTTCGAGCGTGTGGCGAAGGCACGGACGGCGGCCATGTCGGCGGAATCTGCGCCGTATTGCGCCGCGAAGTCTCCGTGCGCGACGCGTTTCGAAGTGTCGCCCGCACCTGCCGCAGCGACGCAAGCGGCAAACGCGCCGGGCGAGCGGCGACGCAAGACGAGCGTGACTTCAAGACGCTCGTTCGGGTTCGCTTTTCCGACGGCTCGAGCTCCGGGGAGCACCTGACGGACGCTGCCGGGCAGCGCTTTACGATTTGGCATAACGACTAGAGAGTAGTCCGCTTGCGCGAATCGAGCAAGACTCAGGCGCTTTTGCGCCGCGCTCGACCATGACAAACCGAGGCCTCGCTTCCTGGCCCGGCCGCAAACGAGCGCAGGGCATGGCTGGATCCACGTCGTCGCGTGCTTCGACCCTGGCGATTACCGTCCTTACGGCTTCGCCAACTCGCGCTCGATCGCAGCCAGTAGCAGCGGATCGTCGGGAGCGACGTCCGGCGCAAAACGCGCCACGACCTTCCCGTCGCGGCCGAGCAAGAACTTCTCGAAGTTCCAAAGGACGTCCGACGGACCGTCCTGACGGATACCGTGGGCGGCAAGTTTCGCGCCGAATTCGCTCCCTGGTTTCGCCGTTGCCGACGGTTGCGCGAGAGTCAGTGCACGGTAGAGCGGGTGCTGGTCGAAACCTTTCACGGAGATCTTCGCAAACATTGGAAACTGCACGCCGTAGCTCGTCGAACAGAACGTCGCGATCTCGCCATTCGTGCCCGGTTCCTGAGCACCGAAGTCGTTGGCCGGGAACCCGGCCACCACGAGCCCGCGCTCGCGCTCGGATTCGTAGAGCTTCTCGAGGGCGGCATACTGCGGCGTAAGACCGCACTCGGACGCGACGTTCACCACCAGCAAAACCTTGCCGGCAAATTCGTGCAGCGAAGAGGGCGAGCCATCGATGCGCTCGACGGGAATCTCAAAGATCGTGCTCATAGCGGCCGGCTTCCGCCCCCTCGTACGAACTCCCGCGCGGACTCGCGGACGCATACGGCGTAAGCATCCGAATGAACCTCTTGGACGAGCTCGAAGCCCGCTCGATCTCGATTCTCCGGGAAGCTTATTTCCGGGTGACGCCGCTCGCGATGCTGTGGTCGATGGGGAAGGACAGTACGGCGCTGCTCTGGCTCGTCCGCAAAGCCTTCTTCGGAACGGTACCTTTCCGCGTCGTCCTGCTCGACACCGAGATGGAATTACCGGAAGTGTACGCGTTCCGGGATCGCATCGCGCGCGAGTGGGGTCTCGACCTTCACAACGAACTGTGTCCGCCCGAAGCGTCGATCGACCCCAGCCTTCCGCCGGCCGCGCGCGCCGCCGCGCGAAAAAGCGCCGGCCTGCGGGCGCTGATCGAGCGCGAAAAGTATCGCGGCATCCTCGTGGGCATCCGGCGCGACGAGCAAGCGACGCGCGCCAAGGAACGCGTCTTCTCGCCCCGCGGCGCCGACGGCGCCTGGGACGTCAAACGGCAACCGCCCGAATTATGGGACGTTTACCATACCGGAATCGCGGACGGTCAGCACCTGCGCATTCATCCGCTTTTGCATTGGACCGAGCTCGACGTGTGGCGCTATACCGAGCGCGAGAACATCCCGTTCGTGCCATTGTATTTAGCACGTGAGGGCCGGCGCTACCGTTCGCTCGGTGAGAAAAACATCACCGTTCCGATCGCCTCGCATGCCGCCTCGCTCGCCGAGATCATCGCCGAACTCGAGACCAGCACCACGCCCGAACGTGCCGGCCGGACGATGGACCACGAAAGGGAAGATGCGTTCGAGCGCTTACGCGCGGGCGGTTACATGTGATCGCTGCGAACAAAGGGACGTTGACGCAAATTAGCGTCGTCGCGGTCGGGCACGTCGACCACGGAAAGTCCACTCTGATCGGTCGACTCCTCAACGACACCGAAAACCTGCCGGCCCAGCGTCTCGACGAGATGCGCTCGGCGAGCGAGCGGCGCGGCGTCGCTTTCGAGTGGTCGTTCGTTCTCGATTCGTTGCAGAGCGAACGCGATCAGGCCGTAACGATCGACACGACGCGCATTTGGCTGCGGCTGCCCGGACGCGACCTCGTGCTGATCGACGCGCCGGGTCACAAGGAATTTTTGCGCAACATGGTGACCGGTGCGTCGGATGCCGATGCGGCCCTCCTGGTCGTAGACGCGCACGAAGGCGTCAGCGAGCAAACGCGCCGCCACGCGCTGCTGCTCGAGCTCATCGGCGTGCGGCAGGCAATTGTCGCAATCAACAAGATGGACCTCATCGATTACGCGGAGGAACGCTATCGGCACATCGTCGCTGAGGTACGCGGCCTTCTCGAGCGCATCGGAATCGAACCGACCGCGTACGTGCCGGTCTCGGCGCGCGAGGGTGACAACGTCGCTCGCGCCTCCAAGGCGATGCCCTGGTACGACGGTCCGACGATCCTCGAGGCGCTGCTCGCGCTTCCGGGACGCGCGCCTTCGACGCAAGCCGGCCTGCGCATTGCGGTGCAAGGCGTCTTGCGGCGCGATCGCGAGCGAATCGTCGTCGGACGGATCGAATCCGGCTCCATCGCGCCGGGAGACGAGATTCTCATTTCGCCCGGCCGGCGCAGCGCGCGCGTCCGCACGATCGAATCCTGGCCGCCGGACGCGACGACCCGGGCGGACGCCGGAGCCTCCGTCGGCTTTACGCTCGACGGTCAGGTCTTCGTCGATCGAGGCGACGTCGTCAGCGATCCACAGCACGCGCCCACGCTCGCAACCGAAATCCGGGCGCGCTTCTTGTGGTTGGGCAGCGATGTTCTACGGCCCGGCCGGCGACTCACGCTGCGCTTCGGTACGCGGAGCGCGAACGTCGAGGTCGCGCGGCTCGAGCGAGTCATCGGAATCGATGCCCTGGAAGACCAAAAACCTGGTTTCGCTCGCGCAAACGACGTCGTCGAGGCCGTGCTCAAAAGCCGCGACGTCTTGGCAGTGGACGACATCGCCGTGCACCCCGCTCTCGCGCGCTTTATCCTTGTCGACGGACTCGACATCGTCGGCGGCGGCACGATTCTCGCCGCTCTGGATTCGGCGCCGAGCAGCGATCGGCGGGATCTCGTTCCGTCGGGTCACCTGCTCGATCCCGGCGCCCGCGCGTGGCGCAACGGACATCGCGGGGCCGTCATCTGGCTGACGGGCCTGCCCGCGTCGGGCAAGTCCACGCTTGCGATGCACGTCGAGCGCAGACTGTTCGAGCGCGGCTTCAACGCCTACGTGCTCGACGGCGACAACGTCCGTACCGGTCTCTGCAACGATCTCGGCTTTTCCCCCGACGACCGGCGCGAAAACATCCGCCGCGTCGGTGAAGTGGCCGCGCTCTTTGCGGACTCAGGCACGATCGCCATCGCTGCTTTCATCTCTCCGTACCGCAGCGATCGCGAGCGCGCGCGTCACGCCGCCGCCGGCACCTTTCACGAGATCTACGTCAAGGCCGATGCGGCGCTGTGTGAAGCGCGCGATCCAAAAGGTCACTACCGGCAAGCAAGAGCCGGCAAATTGCCGGACTTTACCGGCATCACCGGCGACTACGAACCTCCGCTCCAACCGGACCTCGTCGTCGACACCGCAGACCTGTCCGTTTCCGATGCGACGGAGCGGTTGTTCCATTACGTCGAAGCGGCCGTAACGCTCTAGACAGGAGGCGAAGGTGGGCGCCGGAGGAACCCCGAGCAAATGATCGATCAGGCGATCGAGTACGAGCACGAGGAAGTCGAACGGCTCGAACGCTCGCAACTCGAAGCGCTGCAGCGTCGTAAGCTCGCAGCGCTCGGCGAGCGCCTCGCGCGCTCGCCCGAGTGGCAGACGCACTTTGCAAGTGCCGGCGTCGACCCGGCACGGCTGGGCGAGATGGAACGCTTTCGTGCTTTACCGATGCTCGAGAAGACCGACCTGCGCTCGCGCTACCCGTTCCCGTTCTTGACTGCTCCGATGGAAGAGGTCGCGCGCTTCGTCGCAACCTCCGGAACGACGGGACTTCCCGTGATGTTCGGCTTCACGCGACGGGATGCGACCGAGCTTCTGCCGCGCCAAATGGCACGCATCTTCCGGTGCACCGGAATCCGGCCGGGCGATCGAGTCTATCAAGGCTACGGGTACGGTTTGTGGATCGGCGGCGTCGCGATGGACCTCGCGCTGCTCCCGTACCGCGCGACCAACTTCGGAATCGGCCCCGGTCGCGCCGAAACGGTCATCGAGTGGCTGCGCGATCACGAATACGTCGCCTGCACGATGTCGCCGCTCTGGCTCATGACGCTGATCAACCTCGCCCACAGTCGCGGGATCGAACCCAAACGCGACTGGAAACTGCGCGTCGGCTTGTTCGGCGGTCAGTCCGTCTCAGCGGTTTTCCGGGACGAACTCGAAGCGGCGATGCCGGACGGCTTCGTCGCGCACAACATTTACGGCACGACCGAGTCCGGTGGTCCGAACCTCGGCATCTCGTGCCCCTACTCGCACGATCCGGATCTCTTGCACTTGATCAACGAAGACACGATCCTCACCGAGCTCGTTAACCCTCAGACGCTCGAGCCGGTCGCTCCGGGCGAGGTCGGCGAGATCGTGATCACGACGCTCGACAAAGAAGCCTCGCCCGTCGTGCGCTGGCGCACGCGCGACCTCGTGCGCCTCGCGGATGAGCCCTACGCTTGTCGTTGCGGCCGGCGTGGGTTGCCCCTGATCGGGCGCATCATCGGCCGTTCCGACGACATGCTGAAGGTCCGCGGAGTCATGGTCTTTCCGTCCCAAGTCGAAGACGTCATCGCCGCGCACGAAGACACGGTAAAAGAAGCGTGGCAGATCTACGTCGACCGGCACGACCGCGTGCTCGACGAAGCGGTCGTCGCGATCGAACGGCGCAGCAGCGCCCGGAAAACCTCGGATGCGCTCGCGCACGACATCGAGCGCGCGCTCGAAGCCCGGCTCGGCATCCGAATGCGAGTCGAGGTCTCCGAGGAAGGTCAGCTGCCGCGTTACGAAGCGAAAGCGGTCCGCGTCATCGTGCGCTAGCTTTGCCGCAGCCCGCAACGGTCTCAGCTAAGTTGCCCCGGACGGAGGTTCGCGTCAGCGGCCGGCGCGCCGGCCAGCGTTTTGACGCGCAATATGGAGTGACGACCGAAGCGCTCGTCTTCCTCGGTTCGCTCGACCCCGAAGCGATCGGACCGTGCGTCGTCGACGCGACGCACTACGAAGCGACCCCGGTCGGCGACCTCGCGACGTTGTTGGCCGCGACGCCGATTCCGCTCGAGCGTGCCAGCTTCGTCGACCTCGGTTCAGGAATGGGACGCGTGCTCTTCCTAGCCTCCGCCTACCCGTTCCGACAAGTGATCGGCGTAGAGATCTCGCCGGCCTTGCACCAGATCGCGCGCGACAATCTCTCCGCCTGGAAGGGACGAAGCCGCTGTCGCGACATTCGGCTCGTGCGCGCGAACGCGGCGACTTGCGCGCTGCCGCCGGGCGCACTGATCGTCTATCTCTACAACCCGTTTCGCGGCGCGGTCCTCGAAGCCGTCGTCGAACGGCTCGCCCGGCGTTCTCACGAAACGGTCGTTCTCTACCACACGCCGGTCGAGCGCCGAGCATTCGATGAGAGCGGCGCGTTCGAACAAATCGCCGAGACTCCGCGCGGCCTCGTCTACCGGCGAAAGCTCGCGTGAACGCCGCGTTCTCGCCGGACGCGTTCCCGGTACTGCAGGGTCGACACGTCCGGCTCGAGCCGCTCGAAACGCGTCACGTCGACGGGCTGATAGCTGCGGCCGCCGGCGACGCCGCTCTCTACCGCTGGAGTCCGGTTCCCCTCGGGAAGGACGAAGCCGCGCGCTATGTCGAGACGGCCCTCGCGTGGAGAGCCGCGGGCAGCGCCGTTCCTTTCGCCACGGTTCGTGCGGCCGACGGCGCCGTCATCGGTTCGACGCGCTTCTTCAACCTCGAGCGCTGGCCGTGGCCGGAGGACGACGTTTCCGCGAAGTCGCGAAGCTTCGATGCATGCGAAATCGGTTACACGTGGCTGACCGGCGCCGCGATTCGAACGGCGGCTAATACCGAGGCGAAATTGCTCATGCTGACGCATGCGTTCGAAGTCTGGCACGTCTGGCGCGTCTGTTTTCACAGCGACGTCCGCAACGAACGCTCGCGCGCCGCCATCGAACGTATCGGCGGCCGTTTCGAGGGAATTTTGCGAGCGCATCGTTTGGCCGCGGACTGCACGCCCCGCGACTCGGCGCGCTATTCAATCCTGGCTGAGGAATGGGCCGCTCAGAAACGGCGGCTTCTCGAACAAACGAACCGGATCTGATTCAGCGATTGCGGCGCAGGTTTGCGAGCGCGCCTTGCCCCGTGGCGGCGCGCTCGTAGTGCTCGCGATCGGCGTCGGTCCAGTAGTCGCGTAGAAAATCGAAGAACGTTGCGGCGCGACGCAGATCGCCGTTGTAGAATTCGCGCACGGCAAGCTCGCGGCAGTGTTTGACGAGGATCGCTTCGCGGTAGCGTCGCCGGAATTCGCTTACTTCGCCACGCAAGAAGTCGTCGCAGTGGTCGACGAGCAATTTCGCGAGGCGAGCCATTTCGCCGGTAACGGCCGCGCGGCCACGCACCTCTTCGCGCCGGCCCGCATCGGGAAGGCTGAGCGCCAGGATCTCGTTCAGCAAGTGCGAGTCGTCGCGGCTCTTTTGTTCCAGCGTTACGTCGACCGTGGAGTCGCGCAACATGTCGTACGTGACGATCACCGCGCGCTCGGGCGCACGATACCAGGCTCCGGAAGGAATCTCCGTCGTCTGAGTCAGCGAAAATCCGTACGACTCGACGAGAAACCCGAAGTGTTCCTCGATGAGTGGCAACACGTTTGCGCCGAGCTCGCCCTCTTCCATGGTTCTTCCCTTCGATCTCCGAGCATTTTACCACACGGCCAGGCGTGGAAGCCCCTGCTCCAAATTCCCCGAGCGGATCAAGCCTCGGGTTCGACCCCGTCGTGCGACCATCCGGCGGGGCGGTTATGCCCCCACCCTCATCGAACTCGACCGTCTACGCCTACCTGCCGTAGAACGCAGACAGCTCGGACGGGAAACAGCACAGAGAGAAGCAGTGAACGAGGACGAGGTACGACCTGCCGAGGCCCCAGGCGTCGAGCTGCGCGACGAACAACGCGAGCGGCCTTCGAGAGAAGGCTCGTCCAATCTCGACGAGGCCTTTCGCTCCGGGCACGTCGGCGAGGTTCTCGCCAGACTCGATCGTGAGCTGGTCGGGCTGATCCCGGTCAAGACACGCATCCGTGAAATCGCGCACGCGCTGCTGGCGGACGCCTTGCGCGGGAAAGCCGGCCTCGTCACCGAGCGTCCCGCACTGCACATGGCGTTCACGGGATATCCCGGCACGGGAAAGACGACCGTCGCGTTGCGCATGGCCGAGATCTTCTACAGGCTCGGTTACATTCGAAAGGGTCACTTGGTCAGCGCGACGCGCGACGATCTCGTCGCGCTCTATGCCGGGTACACGGCGCCAAAGACGAAGGAAGTCCTCAAGCGTGCGGCGGGCGGCGTGCTGTTCATCGACGAGGCGTACGATCTCTACAAACCGGACGACGAGCAAAATTTCGGCGGAGAGGCGCTTGGGGTTCTCGGTGCGGTGCTCCAGAACAGTCAAGAAGACATCGCCGTGATCTTCGCGGGGTACAAAGATCGGATGGACGCGTTCCTCCACAGCAACCCGGCTTTCGCTTCGCGCGTCGCGTATCACGTCGACTTCCCGAGCTATTCGACCGACGAGCTGATCGCAATCGCATACACGATGCTCGAACGCCTGAACTACGAGTTCACGCCGGCAGCCGACCAAGCGTTTCGCGAATACATCGCGTTGCGTTTGCAGCAGCCGCAATTCGCCAACGCACGGAGCGTGCGCAACGCGATCGATCGCGCTCGCCTACGTCAGGCGACGCGCCTGCTCGAGGCGGGCGGAAACATCGGCCCGCGTACCTTGCGCATCATCGACGAAGCCGACGTCCGAAGTTCGCGGGCATTTCAGCGATAGTGTGCTATCCGATTCGCGCGGTGCGCGAGCGCTGTTCCTCGGCCCGGACTTCGGCGGCTAAAGCGGCCGGACGTTCGCGATACTTCGCCCAGAGTTGCGGCAAGTGCGCGATGTCGGCGAGAACGCGCGCGAAGACGGCGTTGACCGGCGTCGCCACACCGTGCGTCCGGCCGTGCGCCGCCACCGCTCCGTTCAGCACTTCGACTTCGGTTTCGCCTTTCGCGGCGCGCAGGTCGAGCAAGAGCGACGGCGGCTTGCTGCCACGCGCCCCTGCGATGCGGTTAGCGAGAATCGCGCGCGCGACCGGAGAGGGAAGCGAAACGACGCTCTGCAGCGCGCGCACGGGATAGCGCGGCAGATCGATCGGCGTCACGCCCAGCGCCTGCATCACCGCCCGGCACTCGCGAATGGCGCGGATCTCGAGGGCGAAGACCTCCTCGAACTTTATCAGGCGTTCGGGTACGACGTTGAGGATGGCGCAAGACGCGTTCGCGACGACGTTTAGCGCGAGCTTCGACCACTTCAACGCTCGATAGTCCGAACTGACCTTGACCGGTATGTTCGTCTGCTCGAAGGCGGCAACGAGCCAATTGTGCGCGTTCGATCCGAGCGGGGCGAGCGCGATCCCGCCGGAGTTCGAGGCGGCGCTCCCGCCGTCGCGCGTCCGCTCGACCGGCACGGTCAGAGCGCCGGCGACGATCTGATCGGCTCCGAAGGCCGCGGCCAGCTTCTCCTCGTTACCGACTCCGTTTTGCGGCGAAAGAATCGTCGCCTTGGTTTGCGAGCCCAGCGCTCGCTGTAAGGTCGCGATGGCGGAATCGGTATCGTAGGATTTCACCGCGACGATCGCCAGGTCGGCATCGAGCGGGGTGACGTCGTTCAAATTGCGCGGCGCGTAGACTACCTCGGTGGAATCGCTGCGGAGCGCATCGCCCAGGAACGTTCCGACCGCGCCCTGCCCGACAATGTAGATCTTCATGCGCCGCTGCCCGTCGAACCGAACCCGCCCACTCCGCGCGCGGTATTCTTCGAGAACTCCTGGACGACGCGCAAGCGCGGCCGTAAGATCGGGACGAACAACATTTGCGCGATCCGTTCGCCCGGTTCGATGACGATCGATTCGGACCCGGCGGCGCAACGGTTCCAAAGGCTGATCATCACCGGTCCGAGGTAATCCGCGTCGACGACTCCGACCAGGTTGCCGAGCACCAAGCCTTTGCGGTGACCGAGTCCCGAGCGCGGCACGACGATCGCGGCTATGCCCGGGTCACCGATGTGCAGCGCGATGCCCGAAGGTACGAGCTGTGCGGGCGACTGCGGCTCCAGGACGAGCGGCGCATCGATACACGCGAACAAGTCGAGCGCCGCCGCCATATCGCTTCGGTAGCGAGGAAGGCCCCACTCGCGGACGCGCTCGTCGAGCACTCGCACCTCGACGACGCCCGCAGCATCCGGGTCTCTCAAACCACGACGATCGCTGCCATGCGGTCGATCTCCTTACTTCGAGAGCTCCGCAAGTTCGGCTTCGAAGCTGCCGATGTCGTCGAACGAGCGATAGACGCTCGCAAAGCGGATGTAGGCGACCTTGTCGAGGCGCTTGAGTGCCTCCATCAGCTTCTCGCCGATCATCGTCGTCGGCACCTCGTTTTCACCGCGAGAAAAAAGCTCGCGCTCGATCGAGGCGACCGTCTCTTCCATTTGGGTTTCGGAAATCGGCCGCTTCTCGCAAGCGCGCCGCAAACCGCCGACGATTTTATCGCGGTTGTATTGCTCGCGCCGCCCGTCTTTCTTGACCACGTACAGCCGCGGAGCTTCCATCCGCTCGTACGTCGTGAAACGGTGCTTGCATCCCAGACATTCCCGCCGGCGCCTTACAACGGATTCGTCGTCGCGCGAGTCGACCACGCGCGTCTCGCTCTTCCGGCAGCTCGGACAAATCAGTTGCTTTGGGCCTCCACGAAGCGGCCCCACTAGATATGGGGCCCCTAACGAGTATAAGCCACAAGACCTGCCGCCGCAAACCGGGCGGCGCCCAGACGCTTAGGCGGCGCCGATTTTGAACATCTTCGTCCCGCACACCGGGCACTTGCCTTCGGTAGCGGGGCGGCCGTTCTTCATCGTGATTTGTACGGCGTCTTTCATATCGCGCTTGGTCTTGCACTTGACACAATAGGCTTGAGCTGCCATGGATCCGAGCCCTCCGCGGCCGCGGTTACGCCCCGACGATAGCCGCAGGGGTTGGCGGTCACAATTCCCGCCGACCATTCTGAGGGCACGGTCCGTTTCCTCGCGCCCGGGGGACTTTCGGCCCGGCGACGCCGCGTGAAGGGATGACGATGGAACTCGCCGAGCCCCGCTTCGTGCCGTGCTCCGAGGTCTTTTCGACCCGTCCGGACCGGATCGAGCGGGTCCGGTGCGTGGGTTTGTGGCTGGCCGGCTCGCTCGCAGGGCTGCAGAGGCCGGCGGTCGCCGTCATCGGGACGCGGGCGCCCTCTGAGGCGGCCCGGCAGCGCTCCCGGGCTCTGGGGCTGGCGCTGGGGGCCGCCGGCCTGTGTGTGGTCTCGGGATTGGCCCTAGGCATCGACGGCGCTGCCCACGCCGGCGCCGTCGAGGCGCCCGCCCCGACCGTCGGCGTCCTCGGCGGCGGCCATCGGCACTTCTTCCCCCGCCGGAACTTGGCGCTGGCCAGGTCGATGCTCGAAAGCGGCGGCGGCGTGGTCTCGCCTTTCGCTCCGGACGAACCGGCCCGGCCTTGGCAGTTTTTGCAGCGCAACGGCATAGTCGCCGCACTCGCCGACGCCGTCGTGATCGTAGAGGCCGCCGAACGGAGCGGCGCCCTGAACACCGCGAGTTGGGCGGCAGGTTTGGGGATCGACGTTCTGGCTTTTCCCGGCGACGTCGAGCGTCCCAAAGCGGCGGGGTGCAACGCATTGATTCGCGACGGCGCTACGCTCGTCCGAAGCGCCGCCGACGTGCTCGAGGCAATGGGTATCGCTCGTCCGGCGCGCGACCTCTCCGCGCGTGCCGCAACGCAGCCGCCAGTCGATCGGTTGAGCGCGAAGCTTCTCGCACTTTTGGCGAACGGACCCCAAGATCTCGACGAACTCGTCGCGCGAAGCGAAGCCCAACCGGGCGAGATCCTCGCCGCGCTCATCGCGCTCGAGATCGCGGGCAGCGTCAGCAGTGAGGGTCCAGCCTTCAGACTAGCGTGACGGACTCCGCGGAGGAACATTGGTTCGCCGGGAGCTCAATCCACGAGCATGAAATACCGCCTCATCGCGGTCGGAAAGATGCGCGAGCCGTATTTGGCGCAAGCGGCGGCCGACTTTCGAACGCGACTCGGCCGCTACGAAACGTACGACGAGATCGAAGTCGCGCCGGGGCACGGAGGTGACGCCGGCCGTGCGGTGCGTGACGAGGGCGAGCGAATCCTGGCGGCGTTGCGGCCGGGCGACGTGCTTTGGCTGCTCGAACGGAGCGGCTCCGCGCTCTCGAGCGAGGAGCTTGCGGCGCGGCTGGTCCGGCTCGCCGAGACGGGCGCGTCGCGCATCGTCTTCGCGATCGCCGGACCGTACGGTGCGAGCGAGGCGCTCGCGCAACGCGCCGATTTTCGATGGTCCCTTTCGCCGCTGACGTTCTTGCACGAGTGGGCGCGGGCGATCGTGCTGGAACAGCTCTATCGTGCAGCGAAGATCGCGCGAAATGAGCCCTACCACCATTGAGAGCGCCGGCGGCGCGACTGAGGATCTCGACCGCATCGCCCAAGCACTCGCGCGTGCGGCGGGTGCGATCGTTCCGGGCGGGGCGCCCAGCGTCGTCTTCGAGGCGCCGCGCAACCTCGAGTTCGGCGACTTTGCCTCGAACGTTGCCCTGCAGCTCGCGAAGAGCGCGCGGCGCGCTCCGCAACAGCTTGCCGGGGAATTGATCGAGCGCGCGTTCAGCGACGAACCCGAACTGCGCCGGCTCGTCGCGCATGCGCAAGCCGCCGGCGGCTTCATCAACATCCGCATGGCGCCGGCGTATTGGCAACGGACCGTCGCGGCGATTCTTCGAGCGGGCTCCGAGTTCGGACGGAGCGCCGGCGGCGAGCGCGTTTCGCTCGAGTTCGGCAGCGCGAACCCGACCGGTCCGCTCGTTGTCGTGCAGGGCCGAACGCTCTCGATCGGTGATTCGCTCGCGCGCGCCATGCGTTTCTGCGGTTTCGACGTCACGACCGAGTGGATCATGAACGACGCGGGTTCGCAGATGGAGAGCGCCGCCCGATCGCTCTACGCTCGCTACCGTCAACTGGCCGAGGCAAGCCACCCGTTTCCCGAAGACGGTTATCCCGGCGAATACTTCGTGCCGATCGCGCAGGAGTTGCGCGCGCAGGAGGGTTCGCGCTGGGACGATGCCGACGAGGTGGACTGGCTGCCGTACTTCGCGCGTTACGCGCGCGACGTTCTCGTCGCGCAACAGCAGGCCACCTGCGAACGTTTCGGCGTGCGCTTCGATCGCTGGCAGAGCGAGCGCGAGATGCACGAGAGCGGCGCGATCGAGGCGCACATCACAGCTCTGCGCACCAAAGGTCTCGCGTATGAGAAGGATGGTGCGCTGTGGATGCGGGCGACCGATTTCGGCGACGACAAGGATCGCGTCGTCGTGCGCAGCGACGGACGCCCGACCTACTACGGCCAAGACGTCGCCTACCACTACGACAAGCTCGAGCGGACGGCGCGCGCAATCCTGATTCTCGGGCCCGATCACCATGGCTACATCACGCGCCTCAAGGCGCTCGCGAGCGCCTTCGGAAAGCCGGGCGCGATCTCGGTCTTGATCGCGCAACAGATGACGGTCGTGCGCGACGGTCAGGTGGTTTCGTCAAGCAAGCGGCAGGGCGAAGTTTTGACGCTCGACGAGATTCTCGACGAAGTCGGCGTCGACGCGGCGCGCTTTTTCTTCGTGATGCCGAGCGCCGACTCGCCGGTCGCTTTCGACCTGTCTCTGGCCGTCGAGCAATCGAGCGAGAACCCGGTTTACTACGTGCAATACGGTCACGCGCGAATCGCCTCGATCGAGCGCAAAGCCCCGCCGGAACTGCTCGCGCGAGCCCTTCGGGCCGAAGGTTTGGAACGTCTCGCCGAGTCGGCCGAACTCGCCCTGGCGCGACGTCTCTCCGAATTTCCCGCGATCGTGCGCTCGGTCGTCGACGGTCTGGCACCGCACCGTCTCGCGCGCTACCTGCAGTCGGTTGCCGCAGACTTCCACCAATTCTACATGAGCTGCACCGTCTTGGGCGACGATGCCCAGCTCAGCGTGGCGCGCCTCGGGCTTTCGCACGCGACCAAGACCGTGCTCGCCAGCGGCCTCGCTCTTTTGGGCGTTAGCGCGCCCGACGCGATGGAGCGGAGCTAGCCGGCAGCACCGGCAGATCGGCGTCGTCGCCGAGCGCGGGAGCCGAACGGAAGAAGCGCCAGGCGACGCGGATGAGCGCGGCGGCGGGAATGCCGAGCAGCAGTCCCGGCACGCCGAAGAGCTCGCCGCCCGCGAACGTGGCGAAGATCACCGCGATCGGCGAGACGCCGACGCTTTGCGCCATGATGCGCGGCACGAAGATGTTGTCGGCGACCCGGAACACCGTGAAGATCAGGGCCTGAACCCAGACGATCGTTTCGGTTCCCTGCGGAAGCGATAAGACCAGAGCCAGCGCGTGGCTCAAGATCTGTCCGGCGAACGGCACGGCGTACGACACGCCTGCGAAGATTCCGACCAGTAACGCGAATTTAAACCCGACGAGTGCCGTCGAGGCCCACACGAAAACTCCGGTGACGAAGCATACGATGGTTTGTCCCGAGACGTAGCTCGACAAGACGTGGCCCAGCTCGTTGCCCAGCGCGCGCGCGCGCGAGCGGCGCCGCTCCGGCAAAAGATTGTAAAACGCGTCTCCGACATGCTCGCCCTGAAAGAGAAAGAAGGCCGACAACACGAGCGCAGCGATCGTGATGAGGGCAGCCGAGGCGAGATTGACCAAGATGTCGGTGATCGAACCTAAACCGGCGTTCACGATCTCCGAGGTTTTCGCGCTCACGAAGCCGCTAAGGTCGCCGCCCGAGTCCTGGGGCAGGTACGAGCGCCCGAAATGATCGTGCAACCACAACTCCGCTTGGTTGAACGAGCCCTGTACGACCGCGATGTACTGCGGCGCGTCGAGCGCAATCGCTTTGATCTGAAGGACGGTCGCGGGGAGCACCAGCAGCAGCAGCGCGGCGACGATCACCAGCAGCCCGACGTAGATGACGCCGATCGCGACGGGACGGGGCATCCAGCGCTCGAGCCGAACGACGATCGGAAAGACGCCGAATGCGATGAAGGCGGCAATGACGAACGCGGTCACCGTGCGCGGGATGTGCGTCGCGCACCAGTAGATCGTCAAGCAAATCGCAGCGACGCCGAGCAACCAATACGCGCGGCGCCGCCAAAGCGGCGAGGTCAGAGCGGCTTGCAAAGCAGCCGGCGTTCCGTAACGTAACCCGCTTGCGCGTACAGCTCGCGTGCCGCCGCGTTCTCTTCGGTCACCATCAGCGCGACATAACCGAGGCCCCGTGCTCGCGCAGCGTCCTCCGCCGCGGCCAGCAAGTGCGCGGCGACGCCCATTCGCCGGGCATGCGGCTCGACCGCCATGTAGACGACGAACCCTTGCGGCAGCGCGGTCACTTCGTCCGGCAGCGAATCCAGCATCACGAGAAAGCCCAGCGGTTCCCCGCCGCTCGTCGCGATGAACGACTCGTGCGATTGTTCCAACGCGAAATCGATCAACCGCTCGTAGCTCGCGGCGACGAGCGGCGGGGCCGCGCTCCGCAACGGCGAGACGCTGTCCGTCACCGTGCGCCGGCCGAGATCGAGGATGAAGCGCCGATCGGCGGCGCCGGTGCCGCGACGGATCGCGATCGAAGCTTTCAGGTGACGGCTCCCGCAATAGCCCCCGCAGCCACCCGCCATTCGCCGAGCAACGCTTCGAATGCCGCGATGAAGGCTCGGTTTTCCTCGGGCGTTCCGATCGAGACGCGCAAGCGTCCGGGCATGCCGAGACCGTCGCCCGAGCGTACGATCACTCCCGCTTCCAGCAGCGCCTGATAGGCGCTGTCGGCGGCAACCGGCACTTCGACGGCGATGAAGTTCGCCGCGCTGGGATACGCATGCAAGCCCAGCCGGCGGAACTCTTGGTTCAAAAACGCTTTCCCACGCTCGTTGTTCTCGATGCTGCGCGCGACGAAATCGTCGTCGTCGAGCGCGGCAAGCACCGCCACGGCTGCCGGACGCGCCACGTTGAAAGGAAGACGCACCGAATTCATCGCGGTCACGATCTCGGGCGAAGAGAAACCGTAGCCGAAGCGAACTGCGGCCAAACCGTAGATTTTCGAAGCGGTGCGCGTGACGAGCGTGCCCGGACGGACCGCGATGAGTTCCGCCCCTTCGCTTCCGCCACGATCCATGAACTCGCGATACGCTTGGTCCACGACGAGCAGGACGTGCTCCGGCAGCGCCTGCGCGAAGCGCAGCAGCGCGTCGCGCTCGACGCGGGTTCCCGTCGGATTGTTCGGGTCGCACACGAAGACCAGCTTGGTTGCCGGCGTTACCGCGGCGAGCATCGCGTCGAGGTCGTGAACGCCTTCGCGCAGCGGCACTTCGAGCGCGCGCGCCCCGAAGATCTGCGCGTCCTTACGAAAGAGCGAGAACGTCGGCTTGGCCATCACGACCTCTTCGCCCGGATCCACGAAAGCGATGAACGCGAGCTGGATCAGCTCGTTACTCCCGTGTCCCAAGACGACCGACTCCGGTCCCAGACCGTAGCGCGCACCCAGACGCGCACAAAGTGCGCGATGGTCGTCTTCGACGTAGTCGCTAAGCGCTGCGATCGAACGCAGCGCGGCCACTGCTTTCGGCGACGTACCGAGCGGATTTTCGTTCTGCGAGAGTTTGACCGGGCGCACGATTCCGAAGTGGCGCACGACTTCAGCGACGGAAGTGCCCGGCTTGTACGGTGCGAACCCGCGCAGCGCACGGCGCAGGAGGCTATCCAGCAAAGAGCGTGGCATTGTATGGGTCGATTCGACTTTGCGAGGTTCCGTTCCGTGCTCTTGCTCGCCGCCGCCGTTCTCGTTGCCGTCACCACGTCGCCGAAGGTGCCGGCGTCGGCGCGCTGCCCGCAGGCGCCGTTCGCGGCGCCGCAAGTAACGGGACCGTCACCGGCCGGCCTATCCTGTCCCGCACTCGAGGTTTCCGGCCGCGCCGACCGGACGAATCCCGAACTCGATCCGGCTTTCGACGTCTCGATCGCGCCCAGCCGCTTTCCGTCGAGCGCGCCGGCCGCGCCGGAAGGCCTGTTGCAAGGCTTCGATTCGCAAGGCCGTTTGCTTTTCGTGCAGCAGATGAGCGCGGGCGGCGAGTTTCACACCTTCGTCCCGGTTTCCGAAGCCACCGCGCGCGCCCTCGCGCGCATCCGCCTGACCTTCGGATCGGCGTTCTCAGAGCGTAGCGCACTTCCTCACGGAGAACCCTCCGCCGAAACCGTTTCGGTCGACGATTCGCACGTGCTCCTGGCTTGGAGCGCTAACCTTTTCCCTGCGGTCCGGGTGCGCGAATACGCCAATGGCCCGCTGGTCGCGGTCGGCAGCGGTTCCACGAGCTACAGCGAGATCACCATCGCCACGAACTCCTCGCTGCTTTTCGTCGATTTCTCGGACGGCGTTCACAGCTATGCGCGCAGCGTCCGCGTATGGGGCCGCTGACGATAACCGCGCGCTAACCTAGCGGGCGAAACGAGAGCCGGGTTCGGTCAAGGCTTCGCCGCGCGCGCACTGCGGGCACTCGGCCGGATCGAACGATTCGACGGGCAGGTCGAGCAGCGCGATCGTCGGGATTCCAAAATCGACCAGTTGACGGCGCACGATCGCCCCGACCGCGACGGCCGCCGCGCCGCTGCGCGCGACGACGTCGAGCACTTCGCGCACCGACCCGCCGGTCGTCAGGACGTCTTCCACGACGAAGACGCGGTCGTTCGGCCCTAAAGTAAATCCGCGCCGCAGCATGGGAGCGCCGGCTTCCTTCTCGACGAAGAGCGCGAGCGTTCCGAGCTGACGGGCGACTTCGTAGCCGAGCACGATTCCGCCGACCGCGGCGCTGACGACGACGTTCGGCGCGAACGAGCGAGCGGCGGCGGCCAACTCGGCCGCCAGCGGTTCAACGAGCTTGGGATCCTCGAGAATGCGGAACTTTTGGATGAAGCGCGGGCTGTGCCGGCCCGAAGAGAGGCGGAAATGACCGTCGAGCAGCGCGCCGCGCGCGCTCAATTCAGCGGGGAGCGATTCAGCGGTCAACGCCGGCCGCATCCATCTCCGCCAAGATCGCGCGCGTCGCCGCGGCGGGGTCGGGCGCTTCGGTGATCGGGCGTCCCACCACGAGATAATCGGCACCGGCCTCGACGGTGGCGCGCGGTGTCGCCGTGCGCTTTTGGTCGTCGTGCGTCGTGCCGAGGGGCCGGATCCCACCGCAGAGCGCCTCGAAGTGCATTCCGAAAAACGACTTCAGGTCGCGCACTTCGTTCGGACTGCAGACCACCCCGGCGCAGCGCGCGTCGCGAGCCAAGGCCGCGAGGCGGATCACGTTCTCACCTGGTCCTCCGCTCAAACCGAGTTCGCCCAAATCCTCGATTCCCAAACTCGTGAGCAGGGTGACCGCAAAGAGCTTCGGCGGCTCGATCCCAAGTTCGGATGCACGCTCGAGCGAGGCTTGGACAGCCGCCTGCATCATCGCGATACCGCCCATTGCGTGGACGGTGAGGATTCGCACGCCGGGCCGCACGATCGCGCGCACGGCAGCGGCGACGGTCCGGGGTATGTCGTGCAGCTTCCCATCGATGAAGTAATCGGCACCGCTGCCCTCGAGCTGTTCGCGAATCTCATCGCCATAGTTGTAGAGCGGCTCGTAGCCGAGTTTGAAGATGACGTCGAGTCCCGCCAGAGCGGCGATCAAGGCGCGCGCTTCCTCGAGCTCCGCAACGTCGACCGCGACGATCAAACGAGGGCGCGTCGAAACGTTCATGCACTGCCTCCAAAGCCCGGGTTGGCTCGACCGACCAGCTCCGAGAGCCGCGCGATCTTCTTGCGGGCCATGTAGGCGCGCAAGCCGTCAACAACGGTCAGCGGCGCGCGCGGATCGGTGAAGTTGCCGGTGCCGATCGAGACCGCGCTGGCCCCGGCCAGAAAGAACTCGAGCGCATCCCGCGCCGTCTCGATTCCGCCCTGCCCCACGATCGGGATGCGCACCGCGCGGGCGACCTCCCAGACCGCGAGCACCGCGATGGGACGAATGGCCGCCCCCGACAGGCCGCCGCTGACGTTACCGAGGCGCGGCTCGCAGCGTTCTACGTCGACCGACATGCCGCGCACGGTGTTGATGACCGCCAGCGCGTCGGCTCCGGCTGCCTCGACGACACGCGCGATCGCCGCGATGTCGGTGACGTTGGGCGAAAGTTTGACGATCAACGTCTTTCCGGTCACGCCGCGAGCGGCGCGCGTGGCACGCTCGGCAAGTTGAGGGTCGCAGGCGAACGTCTCGCCTTCCGTGCCGACGTTCGGACAGGAGATGTTCAGCTCGATCGCATCGATCTCGTCGCGCCTTGCCAGCCGTTCGGTGACGTAGGCATAATCGTCGACCGAGAAGCCGGCGACGCTTCCGATAACGGCGCACGGACGATCCGCGAAACCTGCCACGTCGTGCTCGAGGTACGCGTCGATTCCCGGATTCTGTAAACCGATCGCGTTCAGCATGCCGCTCGGCGTCGGAACCAGACGCGGCGCCGCATTTCCAAGGCGTGGGAAACGCGTCACGCTCTTGAGCACGACGCCCCCGATCTTGGCGAGATCGACGAACGGCGCGTACTCGGCCCCCGAGCCGTAGCAACCGCTCCCCATCAGCGTCGGAACCCGCAGCTCGAGGCGTCCGATGCGGGTGCGAAGATCCGGTTCCGTCGCGATTACCACCGCAGCTCGTCCGACCAGAAGACCGGACCTTCTTTGCAAATTCGCGCATGAACGAAGTCGCGCGAGTCATCGGCCGCGAGCAGTGGGAAAGGCGGAGCTTGCGCGCTTTCGCGCGACAGCGGCACCACGCAACCCCAACACGCACCGACACCGCAGGCGAACGTCTCCTCGAGCGAAAGCTGCGCGCGCAGTCCGCGCTCGGCCGCGAGCTTTCCGACGACGCGCAACATCGGCGAGGGACCGCAGGCCGCGATGCCCGTGTGCGCGCGGTCTTCGCGAACGAACAGCTCGGTCACGAAACCGCGATGACCGCGCGAACCGTCGTCGGTGGCGAGCGAAACGCCGCTGCCGAGTTCCATGAAACGCTCGGCGTCGACCAGCGACTTGGCGTCGCGCGCGCCGTAGTAGAGGTGCGCGCGCGCGCCGGCAGCGTGCAGTGCGAGCGCCGGCAACAGCAGCGAAGCGAGACCGACTCCGCCCGCTACGAGGGCCGGCGCGGCGCCGAGCGCCGCGAGATCGAAGCCGTTGCCGAGCGGTCCGAACAAATCCAGCTTTGCGCCGCTCGCAAGGTTAGCTAGCTCACGCGTTCGCGGCCCGACCGCCACCAGCATCAGCGACACGCGTCCAGCCTCAGCCTCGTAGACGCCAAGCGCGGTCGCGGCACGTTCTCCGCCCGGCGGTATCGCCATCACAAACTGGCCGGGGCGCGCGGCCCGAGCGAGTTCCGGAGCCTCCAGACCGAGGATCACGATTCCCGGAGCCTCTTCACGCCGATCGCGCACCGTCGTCCGGTGGATCGCAGCCGAGGTCTCGACGACGGGCATCTCCCGCCCATTTCCAGCCCCCGCCGAAAGTTCCCACGGCCTACTTTCGTCACATTCGACAAGATTTAATGCCTATTTAGTCATTCATAGGTATACATTGGGCGTCATTATCCGTTAATAGAGGTAGATGATAATTCTCCCGGACGATCTGGGGAAGAAAGGAGGACCGAGAAATGGCAGGACTCGTGGTCTTCAAATCGCTAGCCGACGCGCTAAGAGCGGGCTTCCAGATTTACGATCGTACTCAGGAAGGTTATCTCGTGCGAACGCGCACGACCGGTGGATGGGCAATAGCCCTCGTCCACTGTAAAGAGTAGCCGGACAATCGAAAAGGGGACGCGCCGACGGCGCGTCCCCTTCTTCTTAGGTCAGGTCGTAGTGAAGTTGAGAGTCGCCGTCGCCGGAATCGGTTGCGAATGGCAAGCGCCCACCGCTGCCGCAAACCCCGGCGCCGACTGAACGGCGCTCAGACAGAGGGTCCCGATCGCGGGCAGGCCGCCGAAGGTGACGTGCCCGTTGTCGTCCGTCACACCCGTCGCCAAAGTCGTTCCCGAAGGCAGCGCTCCGTTGAGTTGCGTCGACAGCGTCACGGTGATGTTCGCGGTCGGCGTCCCGCCGACGGTCACCGTCACCACCACCGAACTCGGATTAGGGCCCGACGGCGTCGAACTGATGCCCGGGTTATTGGAGCAAGCTGTGAACGCGAGCGCGCAGAGCGCGACTGCGAAGAAGCGTAACTTCAAAGCTCGCCGTCCTTCGCTGAAGGGATGCGACGGCCTTTTGCGCCCGCTAGCCGCGTTCGATGTCGCCCGGTTTGCGCAATTCTTGGGTGGCGCCTGGGCGATAGGTGTAACTGCTTTCGTACGTCGGCGGCGCGCCGGCCGGCGGCGGCGTGGGAACTCCGTAGAGGTTCGGCGGCGGTCCTGCGGCGTAGTTCGACGGCGCGAGGGTTGCTCCGGAAAGCAGCGCGATGATCACTTGCGCCATGCCGATGAACATCGGGATCAAGCCACCGAGCAACCATGGGCCGGGATGAAACGTGTATCCCGTGCCGTTGTCGTGCATTCCGATGAACGAAAGACCGGTCAGTAGCGCCAAGCCGATAAAGGTCAGCGTGATGCCCTTGCGGAGCATCCTCCGCGGGTCGGCGCAGGTTTCGTCCTCGGGCTGGGCCAGCGGTCCCGCCGGGGTTGCGGCGCGCGCCGCTTTCCAGTCGCGTTGCGCGAATCCCGGCGCGACGCCATGGCGAATCATTTCGATGCGCTCCCGGTGCGCTAGAACGCGGAAGATGACGAAGGCAAGCACCGGTGCGCCGAAGACGAAGAATATTCCAAAGAGCGGCACCAGAATCGCAGTGTCGTCTTGCATTAGTGCTCTCCAGGGTAGCGTAGCTCGAACATTGTGCCGGAGATACGGCTCAGACCGCCAACGGTTTCACGAAACTTGCCCTCTCCGTTCGGCGTACACGGGGGCGTGGCATCCTCGCTGGCCGAGAGGGAACCGCGCGTGAGCACGCTCGGGACGATCGAAGCAACCGACGCGGACTTGGTCCTCCAGACGTTGGCCGGACGTCCGGAAGCGTTCGGGACGCTCGTCGAGCGGTACGACCGTGCGATTTTCCACCTTTGCCTGCGAACGATGCGCGACCGGGAGGAGGCCCGCGATGCCACTCAGGAGACATTTTTCAAGGCGTTCAGGGGGCTGCGCACCTTCAAACCCGACGCTAAATTCTCGACCTGGCTCTTTTCCATTGCCTACCACGCCTGCTGTGACCGGCTGGCCAAGCTCAAGCGCTTCAGCGACTCCGAGCTGCCGGACCGGGCCGACCATTCTCCCGGCCCGGCAGAATTGGCCGAAAGAAGTGATGAGGCCGTGGCGCTTCGCCAAGCAATCGACGAGCTGCCGGAGAAGTATCGAACCGTCATCACGCTGTATCATCTCCAGCAAAGGCAGTACGAGGAGATCGCGACGGTCCTCGACCTCCCGCTGGGTACCGTCAAGACACACCTGTTTCGGGCAAAAGAACTCCTCCGGAAGAAGCTAAGCGCATGAATCGCGACTACGACGATCTCGACCAAGCACTGATGGCGCTCCCACTCGAGGAGCCGCCTGCGGGTCTCCGCGCCTCGATTCTGGCCTCGACCGTCTACGCGCCGCCGCCGCTTGCAAGCCTCCCCATCCGAACCTGGGAGATCGTCCTCATCGGGACCCTGCTCGCCGTCGGATCGTGGTTCTCCCTCGCCGTCGCCCAGAGCCCGTCGCTGACCGGCCACGTCGCGGCCAGCCTCGACAGCCTCGTCACCGCGCTTGCCGACCCGACGACGGTCGTGTGGCTGGGGTGCGGCGTCACGGTCGCGCTCGGCGCCTCGCTCTTCAACGCCTTCCCGCGCCGCGTAACGATTCGCTCGGGCCGTTCGTGACCCAAACGGCCGCGGAACGCCGGTTCCGCGTCCTGGTCGTTGAAGACGACGCCCAAATTCTTCGCGTTCTGCGCCTCGAGCTCGAGCACGAAGGCTACGAGGTCGAAACCGCAACGGACGGCTTGAGCGGGCTGGAAAAAGCGCTCAAAGAGCCGGACCTCGTCATCCTCGATTTGATGCTGCCCAAGATGGACGGCATGGAAGTCTGCTCGCGCGTGCGCATCAAGAGCCGCGTTCCGATCATCATGCTGACCGCCAAAGATCGCATTCCCGACCGCGTCAGCGGTCTCGACCACGGCGCCGACGACTACCTGACGAAGCCGTTCGCAATCGACGAACTGCTGGCACGCGTGCGCGCCCGGCTGCGCGAACGCCATCCACATTCCAACGTTCTGGCCGGCAAGGATCTGCTCATGGACCGCGAGCGGCACGAGGTCACGCGCGGTGGCAAAGCGATCGTACTCACGGCCAAAGAGTACGCGCTGCTCGAGTACTTGCTGCTTCACAAGAACAAGGTGCACACGCGCGACGAACTCTTCAACGGCGTGTGGGGCAGCGATTTCCTCGGCGACTCGAACCTCATCGACGTCTACATCCGCTACCTGCGCGGCAAGATCGACGACGGCTTCGAAGACAAGCTCATTCAGACGGTGCGCGGCGTAGGCTACACGCTCAAGGACTAGCACACGACGAAGAAGGCGCCGCGTTGAAGTTCAACACGCTCCGCTGGCGCATCGCGTCGTTCTACGCGCTTCTGCTCCTGGGCGTGATCGTCATCGTAGGACTCGTCCTCATGTTCGAGCTGCGCGAGATCCTCTTCGAGGGAGCGCGTGCCACCGTGAACCGCGTCGGAACGGACATCGCGAGCGTCGTTCGCGGTAACGGTACCGGCTCGATCGGCGAGGCGCTCCCCATCGAAGAGACGCTCACGCTGCCCGGAAATCTCGATCGCTGGTCGTCGCCGACGACGTACGTGGAGGTCGATAGCGCCACCGGCGTACCCGAAGGTAAGAGTTCGAACATGGGCGCGATGACCTTCGCTCGCAGTCCCCAAAAACGCAGCGCGCCGGTCATCTACTCGGAAGAAACGACGCCGGTCGGTCACGTCCTCGTGCGCGACGAATTCATCCACTCGCCGGGCGTCGCGCTCATCGTCAAAGTCGGTGAGAGCCTCGAAACGTACGACCAAACGTTGGCCCGAACGCGCACGCTCTTAGCATTCATCGTCGCCCTTTCGGCGATCGTCGTGGTCGTGGGGTCGTTCGCGCTGGCGTCGAGCGCGGTCGGACCGATCGACCGCATGAACGCAGCGATGCGCCAGATTCGTTCGGATCAACTCGACCGCCGCCTCGGTCCGTCGGCCCGCACCGACGAACTCGGGCGGCTGGCGGCGAGTTTCGACGACATGCTCGACCGGTTGCAAGAGGGCTTCGCGCGCGAACGGCAGTTCATCTCCGACGCCTCGCACGAGTTGAAGACGCCGCTCACCGTCATCAACGCGAACGCACAGATGCTGGAACGTTGGGCCGACCGCAATCCCGAGATTCGCTCCGAAAGCCTGCGCGCAATTCGCGACGAGAGCTCGGGGCTCGCGCGGATGATCAACGGTATGCTCTTGCTCGCGAAAGCGGAATCGGGCGACGGCATACCGCGCGAACCGGTTCTTCTCGACGCCGTCGCGCGCGAGGCGGTGCGGCTCGGCGGCCCGCTCGCCGAAGCGAAACAGCTGACGCTCGAGTATCGTCCCGACCCAAGCGCGGCCGAGGCACGCGTGCTGGGCGATCCGGATCTGGTGCGTCAGTTGATGAGCAACCTCATCGAGAACGCAGTTAAATTCACGCAGTCGGGTGAGATCGTGGTCACCCTCTCGGCGACCCCCCAGTTTGCGACGATCGTCGTCGCGGATACCGGCGTCGGAATCGAAGAGGAGGCCTTGGACCGCGTCTTCGACCGGTTCTACCGGACCGACAAGTCGCGAAATCGCGGGATCGAGGGGACCGGGCTCGGCCTCGCGATCGTGCGCAGCATCGCCCGGATCCACGGGGGAAACGTGGTTGCCGAACGCCGGCCGGAAGGTGGAAGCATCTTCCGGGTAACGCTGCCGACCTTCACGCCTCTCTCATGACCGGTCCCGCTTGACCGGTTACCCTTAAGAGGTGCTCGAGACTCGAATCGGCGTGGCGCGCGCGCTCGTGTTCGGCCTGGGCGCGTGGCTCCTCGCAACCGCTCCGGCTCGTTCGGAGGTCACGACGGTCCCGGGCGGCGCCGGCGCGCCGATCGTCCGCGTGCAAGCGCTCCAAGGAAACGTCACCATCCGGACCTGGGATCGCCCCGACGTGCAAATCGACGGGGACCCGGCGAGCTATTCCCTCGAGCAGCACGTCGCCCGCATCCCGGCCGTTTTTCCGCCGACGCCGATCTCGCCCGGCCGAATCGCCGGACCCGACGGCACGCCGATCATCATTCCCGCCGAAAGTTTCGTCGTCTCAACCTTGCCGGCGGGGCCGCGCGACGTCGTCGTCGTCAAGGGCACGCAGCTCGGCTCGCTGACCGTCACGATCCCGAACAACACGCCGGTGCTCGGCGTGCAAATCGGACGCGGATCGCTCAGCATCGACGGCTACCGCAACGAAACGCTGATCGCACACATGCGCGACGGGAACGTGGCGCTGCGCAACATGAGCGGTGACGTTTTCGTGCAAGACCTGCGCGGAACGCTTTCAGCCGAAGACTCGTCCTTCGGCCGGCTCCGCGCGCGCGGCGCGCTCGGGCCGATGGTTTTCGAACGCTGCAACGTCCGTCAAATCGAGGCAACCAACGTCAACGGCTCGATCGTGTACGATCGCGGTACTTTCGAACCCGGACTCGCGCGTTTTGCGTCCGAACACGGCGACGTCGCGGTCGGAGTCGCGTCGGGACCGGCCGAACTCGGCGCGAGCGTATCGGATGGCGGCCGCGTTTACACGATGTTCGACAACCGCGCGCAAGTCGACTTGCACGAGGGACACAGCTCCGCGTCGCTAGGCGGCGGGGGCGGCGCGACGGTCAATGCGACGAGCGGTTCCGGCAACGTGTACCTCTACGACGGCTCGCTCCGGGCACGGCCGCGCCTGCCCGCCGAATGGCAGGCACCGGCCGGCACGTTGTTCGGAGCGCCGCGAAACGGCTACGGAGCCGGTTCGTTCGGCGGCCAGCCACGCTACGAAGGCGCGCCGCGCAGCGGATACCCGATGCACTATCAAAGCGCACCGCAATACGAAGCTCCGCGAGGTCCGTACAGCGCTTACCCGCATCCGTACAGCGCTTACTCGCGTCCATACGCCTACCCGCCGGCGCGACGCCCGAGCGCTCCCGCAAACGGGGCGCGCCGTCCGCCACCTCCGCACGAACCGCAAGGACACGGCAACAAACACTAGGTTTTCAGGATATTTGCAGTGCTTCTGCGGCGACTCTTTCGACATCGAGCAGCGCGCCTTGCCGAGTTAGGGTCGCGATCTCGTCCTCCGGGAGCCGCTCGCGCAGCGCACTCAGCACCAGCCCGTGCGAGTGTCGCTCGGTAAACTCGAGTTCGTACCCGACACTGCCACACCAAGCCTCGACGTAACCGAGGAGCGTCGCGGCGCGGCTTGCGTCGCCGCGCAACGCCGCGACGGCGGCGAGATGGACGAGCACGATCGAGACGGCTTGCGTGTCTTGAGCGCGCCGGCCGAGCGCCAAGGCCTCACGTGCGGCGGCACGCGCTGCGTCGCTTTCGCCGAGAGCAAGCTGGTAGCCGGCAGCGTTGGTCAGCGCCTTCGCTTGGCGCGCGATCATACCCAAGCGGGCAAACGTCGCTGCGGCTTCGGTGGCGAGCTCCAGCGCTCGCCGCGCATCGCCCGCCTCAAACTCAAGCTCGGCTAGATTGACCGCCGGGATCGCCGCCGCGCTTTCTTCGCCTATCGCGGTGTAAAGGGCAATCGCTTGACGGTACAGCGCGCGGCCCTCATCGGTGCGTCCCTGCAAGCGCAGGATCGTGGCCCGCGTGCCGAGCGCGCCGGCATAACTGCGAGTCGTGGTTTGATCGAGCTGCTGCATCAGCTCGAGCGCGCGATCGATCGCCGCTTCCGCCTCGGCGAAGCGTTGCATCTGCCACAAGCCGGAAGCGCGCAGGCGATGTGCGTCGGCGAGTCTGATCCGATCGCCGGCTAGCTCGAACAGTGGAATCGCCCGCTCGGCTGCCTCGACGGTTTGTTTGGCGATGCCGAGGCCCGCGAGGATATGCCACAGCGGCCCTTCGATGGCCGGCGAAACGCCGTCGGGCAGCGCGCTCAAGGCGGCTTCGATCCAGCGCCGGCCTTCGCCCAGGCGCCCGCCGTGCGACCAAAGCCCGCTGAGGTCGCGCGCAATGCGGGCAGCGACGATAGGGTCGGCGCCGGTGCCCAGCGACCACGTCAGCGCCGCACGAGCGTTTTCGAGCTCGTTGCCGGCGACCGCGAGCCATCGGTCGATCGGTAGACCGGCGGAGGACGCCTCGAACATCGCAGCCGCGAAGTCCGCCATCCAGGCCGCGTGGCGCTGCGCCAAGACTGCTCGTTCGCCGCTCTCTTCGAGCTTTTCTACCGCGTACGCACGCGTCGACTCGAGTAACCGATAGCGCGCGCTCTCCGCGAGTTCGGCAACGACCAGCGATTTTTCGACGAGCGAGCCGTGCAGGTCTAAGATCTCGAGCGAGTCTAGCGTCGCGTCGGCGCAGACCGCCTCGGCCGCCTCGAGCGTCCAGCCGCCCGCAAAGATGCCGACGCGCCGGAAGAGCAGCCGCTCGGGCTCCGCGAGCAGGTTGTGACTCCAGTCGATCGTGGCACGCATCGTTTGCTGTCGCGGGAGCGCATCGTGGCTCCCACCGGTGAGGAGTCGAAAGCGCTCGTCCAGCTTCCGGGAAAGTTGCGCCAGCTCGAGGATCCTCACTCGCGCTGCAGCCAATTCGATCGCGAGCGGAATGCCGTCGAGGCGACAGCAGATCTCCGCGACGTACGGCGCGTTCTCGTCGGTCAGCGCAAAATGGTTGTCGGCGCGGAAGGCACGGTCGACGAAGAGCTGAGGAGCGCCGAAGGTGAGCACCTCCTTCGCTGACAGCGTTTGACCCGGGGGCGGCACCGAGAGCGACGGCATCCGGTACAACTGCTCGCCGGCAATATTCAAGCTCTCGCGGCTGGTTGCCAGGATGCGCACGTCGTGACAACCGTGCAGGATCGTGGCAGCAGCGCTTCGCGCTTCCTCGATCACGTGTTCGCAGTTGTCGAGAACGAGCAGCAGCCGCTTGTGTTTGAGATACGCGAGCAACGAGTCGAGAAGCGGGCAGTCCGGCGACTCGGGCACGCCGAGAGATCGGGCGACGACACTGACCCCAAGCGACGGATCTGAGATCGGCGCGAGCTCGGCCAGCCACACGCCGTTGCCCGACCCATCGAGCAATTCCGCGCCGACCTGGATCGCGCAGCGCGTCTTACCGGCGCCACCCGTGCCGACTAACGTCACGAGCCGATGCTGCTCCAGCAGCGCTTTAATCTCGAGCACCACGTCCTCGCGACCGACGAACGAGGTGAGCTGAGCCGGCAAATTGTTCGAAAGGTGATCGAGTGAAAGAAGCGGCGGAAACGCTTCGGGCAAGTCCGGTGCGACGAGTTGATAGACGCGTTCGGGCTGCGCCAAATCCTTGAGCCGATGCGCACCCAGCTCGCGCAGGCTGCAGTGCGGCGGAATCTCGTCTTGGAGCAGCTCGGTGCATATGCCCGAGAGCAGCACCTGCCCACCGTACCCGATCGCGAGCAATCGCGCGACGCGATTGACCGTCGGACCGAAGTAGTCGCCGTCGCGCTCCTCGGCGCTTCCTGAGTGCAGCGCCATACGCACGCGAATGCCATCCACGGCTGCGAAATCTTCGGCACTCAGCGCGCGCTGCGCGTCGAGCGCGCCGGCTAGCGCTTCTTGCGGGCTCGCGAAGGCCGCACAGAACGCATCGCCGACGGTCTTGAAGACATAGCCACCCCGCGCTTCGAGCGCTTTGCGCATCAGCGCATCGTGGCGTGCCAGCGCGGCAGCCATCGCATCGCGGTCACGTTCCCATCGTACGGTGCTGCCTTCGATGTCCGAAAACACAAACGTCACCGTGCCGGTAGGCCGAACCGAAACCGGCAGGCCCGATCCCGCCTTGGTCGCCATCAGCGGACTTTCGGGTTTCGGCTTCCCGCCTCCGCTGATCGAGCGGTGCGAGGCGCTTTGGGGCTTGCCTCGGACGAGAGGCTACACGTAGGAGTCTTGGATTTTCTCGAGTTCGGGCAGGCGCGCTTCGATCTGCAGTCCTGCTAGCGCCGCCGGCGGGAGGTGGGTCATCGCTTCGAAGGTCGCGCGCTCGCTTTTGAAGATCACGCCGAGCGGAATCTTCTCAGATTTCATCAGCACGTCGAAGGCGTGGGCGCGATCGGCCGGATCGTAGTCCGGACGCTCGTTGACGTAAAACACGTTCTCTTTGAACCACGCGTAGGTGTTGATCTTATTGTACGTGACGCACGGCGACATCACTTCAACGACCGAGAAGCCCTCGAATTCAACCGCCTGCTTGATGAGATCGACGAGGATCTTCGGGTGCGCGGAGAAACCGCGAGCGATGAACGACCCTCCCGCCGCTAAAGCGACGGCGAGTCCGTTGATCGGCGCGTCCGGATTGCCTTGCGGGCTCGTCCCGGTCACGTACCCGCTCGCGCTCGTGGGCGACGACTGTCCTTTCGTGAGACCATACGTTTGGTTATCCATCACGATGTACGTCATGTTGGGATTGCGCCGCACGGCATGCAGAAAGTGTCCCGCTCCAATCGCGTACCCGTCGCCGTCGCCGCCTGCCGCGATCACGGTCAAGTCGCGGTTCGCGAGCTTGACCGCGGTTGCGACCGGAAGCGCGCGGCCGTGAACGCCGTGAAACGCGTACGAATGCAGGTAACCCGAGATTTTTCCCGAGCATCCGATGCCCGAGACGAAAGCCACGTCCTTGGGTTGTTTGCCGAGCTCGGCCATCGCTTGTTTGAGCGCCGAAAGCACGCCGTAGTCGCCGCAGCCGGCGCACCACCACGAGGGGGTCGCGGTTGCAAAGTCTTTGGGTGACATCGTCATGGCCATCAGCGTTTCACCTCGGCGAACGCGCGCGGCTGCGCGATTTTGCGGACCGGTTCGACGATCTCGATCGGACGGAAGGGACGTCCGTTGTATTTGAGCACGCGATGCATGCGCTCGAGCGGTCCCACCACGTAACGCACGAGACGTTCCAGCTGGCCCGTGAAGTTGTTCTCCACCACGAAGACCTCTCGCGCACCAGCGATGAATTCGCGCACGTCGTCCTCGGGGAACGGCCAGAGCGTCCGGAACTCGAAGAAACGCGTCGCCACGCCTTGCTCGGCTAAACGATGCTGCGCTTCGACGATAGGCCCGCAGTTCGAGCCGTAACCGAGGATCGCAATGTCCGCCTGCGGGTCACCGTGGACGATGCCTTTCGGCAAGTCGTCGCGCATCGACTCGAGCTTGCCCATGCGCTTCTCCATCATAAGCGCGCGATTGCGGGCGTTCTCGGTGATCACGCCGGCCGGATTGTGTTCCGAACCCGCGGCCAAGTGCATTCCGCCCTCCAGGCCCGGCACGACGCGCGGCGACACACCGTCATCGGTCAGCGCGAAGCGTTCGTACTCTCCGAAGACCACCGCGTCGCGCACCAGCTGGCCGCGATCGACCTTCACCCGCGAGAGATCCAAGCGGGGTAGCGTCGCCTTACTCTGACAGAGCGCCTGCTCCGTCAGCAGAAAAACGGGGCACTGATACTTTTCGGCGAGGTTGAAGGCCTCGGCAGTGAGATAGAAAGAGTCCTCGATCGTTCCGGGCGCGAGGACGATCCGCGGTATCTCGCCGTGCCCTGAGAAGATCAGGTGGTTGAGGTTCGACTGCTCGGTCTTCGTCGGCATGCCGGTCGAAGGGCCGGTGCGAGCGCACTCTACGACGACGACCGGGATTTCGAGCACGCCGGCCAAGCCGATCGCTTCGGTCATGAGCGCCTGCCCCGGACCCGACGTCGCGGTCATCGCGCGCACGCCGGTAAAGGCGGCCCCGAGCACCATGTTGATCGCGGCCAACTCGTCTTCGGCTTGCACCGCGACTCCACCGAACTTCGGAAGATACTTCGCCATCCATTCGAGCACGTCGGTCGCCGGCGTGATCGGATAGCCCGCCATGAAACGGCAACCGGCAACGAGCGCTCCGTAGCCGATCGCGTCGTTGCCCATCATGATCAGGCGATCGCCGTCATCCGCTTCGCGCAGCGCGTATCCGCTCGGCCACTCGGCAAAATGCCGGTCGACGTACGCTTCACCCGCTTCGATGGCGCGCAGGTTGAGATCGACGACTTTTTCACCTTTACGCTTGTAGACGCCGGCGACGTCGGCGCGTACGACCTCCGGATCCATGCCGATGAGTTTTGCGAGCGCACCGAGCGAGATCGTGTTGCGCACGAGTTCGAGCCCCAGATCCTGCTTCGCAATTTGGGCTAACGGAATCTCGTACCAGTGCACGTCGCTGCGCCGGACGCTGTCGGGGATCTGCTCGGAGGTGCTATCGAAGATGACGAAGCCGCCGGGACGCATTTCGTCGATGTGCGCCTCGACCGCCTCGAGATCGAAGGCGATGAGCCCGTCGACGAAGTCCGCCATCCCCCAGTGCGGATGCTCCCCCGCGCGAATGACGTAGTTCGTATGGCCGCCGCGAATGCGCGACGGGAAATCCTTGTAGGTGTAGACCTCAAGGCCCATGCGTTTGAACACGCCCGCGATGAGATCGCCGGTGGTCAGGCTACCGTCGCCGGCCTGTCCCCCGAACATGATCTCGATATCGTTAACGACCACTACGTCTCCAATCCGTGGATAGAATCTGCCGCTTCGATGTTTCCATTCCCCAAGCGACCTGCCCTCGCCGTCGCGCTTCACAACAAGAACTTGCGCATCACCGCGACGTCGAGTTTGAACGTGTGCTGGGGCAGGGTCGCCTCGAGCTTGTAGCCGGCGGCCTCGAAAAAGCGGCGCGCCGCCCCCTCGAGCGGCAGCTCGAGCGTCACCTTATGACAATTGTAGTAGTTCGCCAACTCTTCGGCCCGCTCGACGAGGCGCCGGCCCACCCCGCGATGCCGCCATTCCGGTTCGACGAGCAGCGAGTCGAGGTGCGCCAGCGATGCGGCGATGCGTAGGCCGAGGACGCCCACGACCCGGCCGGCGACGGTCGCCGCGAGTTCGTGTTGCTGAGCGTGCCAAACGACGCGAAATCCCCACAGCGTCGAAAGCGCCTCGCGCTCGTGCTCGCGCCGGAACGCCTCCGTCCGCTCCGGCCGGACGACCTCGATCTCGACCGGTTCAAGCACGCGCGACGGCCGCGATCTCCGTCGTCGCGTCGAGCAGCCAGCCGTCGTGCGCGGCGAAAACGCGCAGGCCGAGCTCGTCCTCGAGCTCGCGCGCCAAGGCGTCGGGATTGCGTTCGAGCATGCGCGTCCCGAAGTGAGTCATGACCGCCACCCGCGGCCGAACTCCCGCGATGACCGTGCGCGCTTGATCGAACGTCAGGTGGTCGACGTCCATCGAGTCGCGATAGCGCAGAACGTTGACGATCAACAGGTCGGGCGCGTGCGAACGATAGTCCTCGACGAGACCGTCGAAAAAACGGCCGCAGGGAAGATACGATACGGTCGTTCCATGGTGCGAGAAATGCAGCCCGTACGTCTCCACGCCATGCTCGTGACGCACCGACGTCCGAACGTCGACGTCGTTGATGCGGTACGGACCGCTGCGCTCCTCGAGGTAATGATGGACCGGCACGAAGCGCTGGGCGTACGGAAAGATGACCGGCTCGCCTTCGAACGCGTCGCGCGGGGCGAGCAGCGCGCCGCGAGGCTTCCAGCCGCCTTGAGTCATCGCTTCGATCATCGCGTTGACGTCGCCGGCGTGATCGAGGTGCTTGTGCGAGAGCACGATCGCGTCGAGTTCGGGCGGCTCGCAGCGCGGCACCGTCGACAAAGCGCGCACGAGCGCGCCGGGCCCCGGATCGACATGGATCTGCGTCGTTCGTCCGGGTCCGTCGCCGAACGTAAACCACATCCCGCCCGACGCTCGGATCTGCCGCGCGACGACGAATCGGGCTCCGCCGGTCCCGAGGAAGCGAACCGTTACCACGCGCTAACCGTTCAGCGCGCGGCGCTCACCATCCCATGTAGATCCCGCCGTTGATATTGAGCGACTGTCCCGTCATATAGTCGCCTTCAACGGCGAGGAAGCGTACGCCGCGCGCAATTTCCTCGGGCTTCGCCACGCGGTGCATTGGGATGCGATCCAAGATCTTCTCTTGAATGTTCGGCGGAACCGAGCGCCACATCTCGGTTTCGACGAAGCCCGGACAAACCGCGTTCACGGTGATGTTGTAGCGAGCGAGTTCGATCGCGAGCGATTTCGTGAATCCGAGGATGCCGGCCTTGGCCGCGGAGTAGTTCGCTTGGCCGAAGTTACCCATCTGTCCGACGAACGAGGAAATGTTGATGATGCGGCCCCAGCCGTTTTCGAGCAGCAGCGGAACCGCGCAGTGGCAGCAGTTCATCACGCTGGTGAGATTGGTGTCGATGACCTCGTGCCAGTCTTGCACCGTCATCTTCTTGAACGTGCGGTCGCGCAGGATGCCCGCGTTGTTCACGATGATGTCGAGCCGTCCAGTCTTGGCTTTGACGCGCTCGAACATCGCGCAAACCTCGTCAAAATTCCTGACGTTCCCGCATTCGGCCAGCGCCGATCCGCCGGCGGCTTCGATCTGCGCTACCACGCCGGCAGCAGCTTCCGCGCCGCTCACGTAGTTAACGACGATCGTCGCGCCCGACGCGGCGAGTTCGCGCGCGATCGCGGCACCGATGCCGCGCGAGCTGCCGGTAACGACGGCAACGCGTCCTAAGAGGGGTTTCGGCTGGTTCGGATCGGGCGCGATCGCCCGCGCTGTCGTTTCCATGAGAAAAGCCTTCGGAGAGCGCACGGGTCGCTCCCTGAAGGCGATTCTCAGTTAGTTCGCCGGGATGTCGTTAGTTCTGGCTGACTTGCTGGACGCGGGCTTGCGCTTCGTCGATGCGCTTGGAAAACTCGTCGAACTGCTGCGTCGCGGTCTCCTTCACGTAGCTCATGTTCGAAAGGCCGGTCTCGACGGCGCCGCGGAGTCCCGCAGCAACCGTTTCTTGCCAGTTGGCCCCGTGTGCGGCGAGCTTCTCGGCAAACTCGGAGGCGCTCTGCGCGTTCTTCTGCAGCTCGGCGACGGTCAACGTCGCGATCTGATTGGCGCGGTCGAAGTTGTCGCGAACGGTCGCCTCGACCGCTGACGACGCGTAGGGGCGCGACGTGATCTCGTAGATCGACTTGCAGTACTCGAGGCCGCGCCGGGCGCCGGCCGCGTAGGTATCGATGAACATCGTGTAGGCGGAATTCGTCAGTTCCAGGTAGCTTGCGGTCGTCTCTTTGACGGTCGCGGTGGCGGTTGCGTCTTTCTTCAAGGCTTCTCCTCAGGCGGCTTCGAGCTGCCCGCACGCTGCGGGTGCCCTTTCTGCCACGTTCCGGTGTAGAGGCTGAAGAACGCGTCGAGATTCGTGCGATATTGCTCGAGCGCCGAGCTCCAAACTTTGAGCGCGTCGTTGCCGGCGTCGGTGAGCGTGTAAACGCGCCGGGCCGGGCCTTGCTCTTTGGGATCCCACCACGAGGTGATGTAGCCGTCGCGTTCGAGTTGCCGTAGCGCCCGGTAGACCGTCCCAGGATCCGAGACCACCGCGAAATTCTCGCGGAGGGCTTTCATGATCTCATAACCGTGCAGGTTCAGGTCCTTGAGCATTACCAGCAGCCACGCCATCAGGTAGTTCTTGGGCGTGCCCCGTGGGGGCAAACCCGCATCGGCCTTTCCGTGGAGGGGGTCGGCGCGGTCGGAATCGTCGCCGTTCGACGGACCCCGGCCATTCAATACGTCCTTCATGCCTATATATGCATTCTACACCTAAGTGTGGATTTTGGCAAGGTTGCTCAGCCCGCCGCAGCTCCCGAAGCGTGAACGGCCGGCCCGAGGACATCGTCGACGAGGCAGACCGCCTCGCCGCTGAGGACTGTTTCACCCCGCTGATTGCGTACCGCGGCGTCCAGGGTGAGGATGGAGCGTTCGGGGCGGTACGCGCTCACGGTCACGCTCACCGTCACCTCGTCGCCGAGAAAAACCGGGCGTAAGAACTTGAGCGTCTGGCTCATGTAGATCGTACCGGGACCGGGGAATTTCGTGCCGAGAAGGCCCGATATATAGGAAGCGATCAGCATCCCGTGGGCGATCCGGCGCCCGAAACGGGTGTGCGCCGCGTACGCTTCGTCGAGGTGGATGGGGTTTTTGTCGCCCGTGGCCCGAGCGAATGTCTCGACTTCATCGGCGGTCACGGTGCGGACGAGCGAAGCGCTCTGGCCGACAAAGAATTCCGGGCGACTTTGCATATCCGGAGATTTTCTCTCTAGATGTGTTTCCCCCGCCCTTGCGGTAACGGGACTGTAACGGCCCTCCGATACCTTACGTCCGTCGGCAAGACGACAAGAAGAAGCGGCGCGACTGGGCAGCGCCGCTTCTTCTCTTTTTTGGCTATGCCAGCAGCGAGAGCGTCGGAAACGACCCCGCGATGATGCCACCGGCCGGGCGGCCGAACCACTTCTCGACGACCGTCGCGTAGACGCTGCGGAAGTCGATCGTGTACTTGACGTCGCCGTTGTCGAGCGCGTCGAGCGAGGGATGCTCGCCGTAGAGTCCGCCCTTGATTCCGCCGCCCACGAGGAACATCGGCGCCGCCTCGCCGTGATCGGTACCGCGGCTCCCGTTTTCGGCGACGCGCCGGCCGAATTCGGAGAAGGTGAGCGTCAGCGTGCGCTTGTCGTTCCCATGCGCGGCTAGATCGTCGTAGAAAGCCTTAAGGGCGTCGGAGAGTTCGCGCAGCAGCCGGTCTTGCGTCGGTTTCTGTCCCGCGTGGGTGTCGAACGAGCCGTGCTGCACGTAGATCACGCGGGTGCCGAGGCGGCTCCCGGCGATTTGCGCGGCGAGCGAGAGGCTGCGCCCGATTGCGGTGGCGGGATAGGCTCCGCTCGGAGTGTAGCCCGCGACGAGTTTCGGCAGCTCTTCGGAGCCGCGCTGCGCGTGATCTTCGATCTCGGCCACCGTCGCGAGGTACGGCGAGCGAAACGGGACGCGGTCGTCGTGCACGAGCGACGCGAACGCGGTGCGCGTGTCGGCGCGGCGGTCGCTCGCCAAACCATAGCCTTGCAACGCTCCGATCGCGGGCACGTCGTTCTTGCGCGAGATCATCACTTCGGGCAGAACCGGCGCGACCGCGACGGCGTTGAAGAGGTTTGCGGCCGGCAGGCCGGCGGAATCGAGAAAGCGTCCGATCCAGCCGGTACTCTCGAAACGCTCGGGTGCGGCGGTCTGCCAGATCTCGGTCGAACGGAAATGCGAGTGGTCGGGTCGCGGATAGCCCGCACCCTGCACGATCGCGACGTTCCCGGCGTCGTACATGTCTTTGAGCGAGCGCATCTCCGGATTGAATCCGACCTTGTCGTTGATCTGCAAGACGTCGCGCGCCGCGATGCCGAGCGTCGGACGATATTGGTAGTACTGCTGCATGCCGTGCGGCACGATCGTGTTGAGCCCGTCGTTTCCGCCCTGCAAGTTGACGATCACGAGCACGCGCTCGTCGACGCCGCCGGGAAGTCCGGGTAGCGGCGCCTGCGCGAGCGCGCTGCCGAAGAACGAATCGGTTTTGGCCGCGACCGTGAGCCCGGAGATCGCCCCTAGGAGAAAACCACTGCGTCTCATCGAAAACGAACTCCTTAGCTCAATTGGTAGGCGGGCATCGCCATCGTAAGGTAAGCGGCGCCGCGCATCCGCTCTTCGAAATTTTCAGCCGAGAGGGCCGCGTCGGCCGACGTGCCGGTCCCGTCGAGATAAGAGGCCAGCCTCAGCGCGGCTGCGGGACTCGCGTCGCCTTGCAGGATGGCGCCGATCAGCTTTTGCGTCGCGGCCTTCCCGTTCGGGGGCAGCGCGTCGAGCAGCCAGGTCTTTCCCGGCGCCATCGCCGGTGACGAGACGAGCGCGCTCGAGAAGTTCTCGCGCGCCAAAAGCGTTTGCGTATTCAACCACTGCGAGCCGCCGTCCCAACCCTTCACGCTGGGAGGATGGAAGGGCAGCTGACCCATGCGCCGCAGCAGCGGCACCACGCCCGGCTCGAGCTGCTCGATGCCATACAGTTGATACGAACCGATAACGAACTCGACGGGGCTCTTGACGAGCGCCCGATAGGCGCGCTCGGAGTAGAAAACCTGCGAACGGAAAAGCGTCGACATCACCGGCGCCATGTTGTAGTCGTTCTTGCGGATGAGCGCCGCTAGGGCACCGACCAACTCGGGCTCGGGATCGCTGTAAACGAAAAAGCCCAGGACCTTTCCGGCGAACCATTCCGCGCAGGCCGGCTGCCTGAAGATTATCTCCACGATGTCGTCGCCGTTGAAGTTCCCGGTCTGTCCGAGGAACGTCTTCGATCCGTCGTCGTGCTGCGCCGCGTTGAAGTAGAATTGGCCGGTGCTGCGCCCGAACGTGTAACCGGTGAAGGCGCGCGCGCTCTCGCGCACGTCCTGCTCGCTGTAGTGACCGATGCCCAGCGTGAAGAGTTCCATCAGCTCGCGCGCCATGTTTTCGTTCGGGTGAGCCTTGACGCTACGCGCGTTGTCCAACCACTTCAGCATCGCGCGGTCGCGGACCATGGCATGCGTCAGCTCGCGCCAGTTTCCCAGCGCGTACGCGCGCAGGAGGTTGTTTTGATCGACGATATCGCTGCCGTAGATGCCTTTCGTGCCGCTGGCCGTCGCGAAATTGCCGTGCAGAAAGAGCGTCATCTTTTCTTGCAGCGGCGCCGGCGAGCCGAGCATCCGGTTCATCCACCACTCGACGTTTGCCAGTTCTTGGGCGCGCCGGGTTTGCGCGAGCGCCATGCGCTCTTCGGGCGTCAAGTCGGCCGGCCGCCGGAGCGACATGCCGCCTTCGTCGAGCTGGCCCGGTGAAACCGGCATCGACAAGGTCGGCGGAAAGCGGACGAGCGCTTCGACCGCGTCGCCCGGCGAAAGCTTCGCCACGCGCGCTACATCGGCCGGCGATCCGCCGAAGCCCGCGCGGCGCAGCAAGTGCGCCGCAAGTCGCGTGCTCCAGGCACCGGAGTAGGGAGAAAGCGGCGCAGCAGGCAGCGCACCGGGCGGCCGGAACGAGGCGTCGGGATCCATAGCGCCATTGTAGCGGGAGGCGCGGCCAAAACCGAGTGCTCGCAGCCGAATCTAACCACGGCTTAAGTCCCGCGCCGGGCGGCGGGGCGGGTCGCGGCCGGACGTCGAACGAGCCGCGCAACATGAAGTTGCTCGAAACGCGCGTCGCGCCGGGCGATCCGGAGTTCGCGCGCAACGCCGCGCAGATGAGCGGCCTCGTCGCGGAGCTGCGCGAACGGCTGGAGCGAGTCCGCGACGGCGGCGGCAAAGAGGCCGTGGCTCGCCATCGCAAGCGCGGCAAGCTGACCGCGCGCGAACGCATCGACCGCCTAGCCGATCCGCTCTCGCCCTTCCTCGAGTTTTCGGCGTTAGCCGCCGACGGCGTCTACGACGATCCGACGCCCGCCGCCGGGATCGTCACCGGCGTCGTGCGCGTCGAGGGTCGCGATTGCGTCGTCATCGCCAACGACGCCACGGTCAAGGGTGGCACCTACTACCCGCTCACGGTCAAAAAGCATCTGCGCGCCCAGGAGATTGCCCGCGAGAACCATCTGCCGTGTATCTACCTGGTCGATTCCGGCGGCGCGTTCTTACCGATGCAAGACGAAGTTTTTCCCGACCGCGACCACTTCGGCCGGATTTTCTTCAACCAGGCGCGCATGTCGAGCGAAGGGATCCCGCAGATTGCGGCGGTCATGGGCTCGTGCACGGCAGGCGGCGCCTACGTTCCCGCGATGTCCGACGAAACGATCATCGTCGCCGGGTACGGAACGATCTTCCTCGGTGGACCACCCCTGGTTCAAGCGGCCACCGGCGAGATCGTCAGCGCCGAAGAACTGGGCGGCGCCGACGTGCACACGCGCATTTCCGGCGTGGCGGATCACTTCGCGGACGACGACGAACACGCGCTGGCACTCGTGCGTTCGATCGTGGCGAACCTCGCGCCGCCGCCGGCACCCTCGCGCGACGACGCGGCGCCGCAACCGCCGGCCTACGATCCACAGGAACTCTACGGCGTGATACCGGCCGACCCGCGAGTCGGCTACGACGTGCGCGAAGTCATCGCGCGACTCGTCGACGGTTCGCTCTTCCACGAATTCAAGCCGCTCTACGGCGCGACGCTCGTCTGCGGCTTCGCCCGGATCGAAGGTCACCAAGTCGGCATCCTGGCCAACAACGGCATCCTTTTCAGCGAAAGCGCGCTCAAAGGGACGCATTTCATCGAGCTGTGCACGCAGCGCAACACGCCGCTGATCTTTTTACAGAACATCACCGGCTTCATGGTCGGCAAAGAATACGAACGCCGCGGGATCGCCAAAGACGGAGCGAAGCTGGTGATGGCCGTCGCTTGTGCCGAAGTGCCGAAGTTCACGGTGGTGATCGGCGGGAGCTTCGGCGCCGGCAACTACGGAATGTGCGGGCGCGCGTACTCTCCGCGCCAACTCTGGATGTGGCCCAACGCGCGCATCTCGGTAATGGGCGGACAGCAAGCCGCCTCGACGCTGCTGACGGTGCGCATGGATGCGGAAAAAGCCAAAGGCCGCAGCCTGACGAGCGAGGAGCAAGAGCGCTTCAAAGCACCGATCCTCGAGAAATACGAACGCGAAGGAAGCCCCTACTACTCGAGCGCGCGTCTTTGGGACGACGGCGTCATCGATCCGCTCGACACGCGCCGCGTTCTCGCGCTCGGGCTCGAGTTCGCGTCCTACGCCACGCCGAAACCGACGCGCTTCGGCGTCTTCCGGATGTAGCCGCCGAGCGAGCGAAACCTTTTTTCGCTTTTGAAGGTTAGGAAAAACGCTATGCTGTCCGCGATTCGTCCGTCGTGGGCGCGTTTTTCTGCGCCCGGAGCCTCCGTCATCGCCGCCTACGCGGCGATGGTTTTGATTTGGGGCACGACCTGGCTCGGAATCAGGATCTCGCTGACCGGCCTTCCGCCGTTGACCGGCGCCGGAGTGCGCTTCTTGGTCGCGGGGGCGATCTTCTACGCCGTCGCGCTCGCGCTCGGGACGAACCTGCGGCGCGTGGCTCCGCCCTTCCATCTCGTCGCCGTGTTGGCGCTGTCGATGTTCGGGTTGACGTACGCGCTCACGTATCTCGCCGAGACGCAGCTCCCGTCCGGACTCGTGGCCGTCTTGTTCGGGACCTTGCCGTTTTTCGTGTACCTCTTCGCACACTTCATGGTGGGCGAGCGGGCCACGCCGCGGATGCTCTTCGGCGCGCTGCTCGCGCTGGGCGGCGTCGCTGCCATCTCATTCACCGGCGACTTCCGGGCGAGTCTGGTCTACATCGGGGCCGCGCTGCTAGCGTCGGCCACGTCGGCGTTTGCGAACGTCTACCTCAAGCGCCACGCCGACGAGGACCCGTTCGGCACGCTGCCGCCCGCGATGTTGTTGGGCGGCGCACTGCTGTTCGCTTTCGGTCTCTCGTTCGAGCACGCGAGCCTCGCGCGCGCCTTGACCCCCGCCTCGATCGGATCGATCCTCTATCTCGCTGCAGGCGGAAGCGTGATCGCCTACTATCTCAACCACTGGTTACTGCAGCGCGTCGATTCCGGCACCGTCGGGCTCTCCGCGCTGATGATCCCGGTCGTCGCCGTGACGGTCGGCGTTATCTTCGGCGGCGAGTCGCTGCGAGTGGCCGACTTCGCCGGCGCGGCGTTGGTGTTGCTGGGCAGTTGGCTCGCGCTGTCCCAAAGTGCCCTTCGTCTACCCACGCCCACGCCCGCGCTGAACGATTAGCCGATACCGAAGGCACGAGTTTCGTGCCGACACGGCGAAGTAATGGCAGATGGCCGAGGAGAGTCGAGAACTCGATGATGCAGCCCGCGCTCGCGCTGAGCGGCGACGCAAAACCAGCTGGGCCAGAGTCGTCCCACTCGGCCAGGCGGACGCGGACGATCCTGATGATCTCACGTTGACGGCAGCCGATCGCGTCGCTCTCGTCGACACGCTGACGCTCATGGCGTTGAGGGAAGCAAACGGTGGAGTTGCACCCAGACTTCAGCGATCTGTTGCGCGCGTTCTTAGACGCGAAGGTTGAGTTTCTCGTCGTCGGCGCCCATGCGCTAAGTGTCCACGATCGCGCTCGAACGACCAAGGACCTCGACGTCTGGATTCGCCGGAACGCCGAAAACGCGCAAAGGACCTGGAACGCGCTTGCGGTCTTTGGTGCTCCGCTTGCCGAGCTGACCATCGAAGACCTCACAACGGAGGACGTCGTCTTCCAAATCGGCGTGGCACCCGTACGCATCGACATTCTGACTTCAATCTCCGGTGTTTCCTTCGATGAAGCCTGGCCAAACAAGATCGAAGTCGCGCGCGATGGGCTAAGGGTTCCCTTCATCGGCGTCGAGGAGTTCTTGCGGAACAAAGATGCCTCAGGAAGAGACCAGGATCGCGTGGACGCCGCGCGGGTGCGCAGCCGCCTCGGGCGCAATCGCTAGCGGAACGTCTAACGGGGTCTCTGCGAATCACTCTCGAGGAGCTCTACGTCGACCAATCGCGTTGCTCTTGTCGCCTTGGCAACATCTGAAAATTCAGCGATCACTAAAACCGTTGACTAAGGGTCACGACTGCACGAACAACGGCCGAAGGTAACGTTTCGCGTATTCTCCTGAGAGCATCATTCGGATCACATTCGAGACTGCAAGCACGGCGTGGAAGGTTGAGAGCAGCCTCGCCTGTCCTTGCGCGACTCTCGTGGTTCTCGGCAGCTGGCTTGCGACGCTGAGCGTAACTCAAAGCGAGCCGACGGCCCAGCCGGGGTGCTCGCTACCTAGCGAAAACGCTCGCTCGTCGCAGTTGAGGTTTGCCGGGCTCGTAAGAGCCTGCGTCGAAATGCATGTCATGCCGCTCGCCGTCAAGCTCCTCGAACCCGTTAGCGACGATTTGTTGTTGCGGCTCTCCAGCCTCAACGACGATTTGCGCTTCGAGCGGACCGCCTCGGGGGAACTGCTGGTGAGTCCGCCGACCGGTGGCGCGACCGGCGCGAAGAACGCCGCACTCTCGGCACAGCTTTTTATTTGGAACGAGACCTGCGGCCGCGGCGTCGTCTTCGATTCATCGACAGGCTTTCGGTTACCGGATTCGTCGGTGTTGTCGCCTGATGCCAGCTTGGTCGTCCGCGCTGCGTGGGACGCACTGACCGAAACGCAACGCCGCGGCTATCCACCGATTTGTCCTCAAGTCGTCTTCGAACTCGTCTCAGCGTCCGACGAGCCCTACGATACGCGCCGGAAGATCGCGTCGTATCTCGCCAACGGTTGCGCTCTCGGGATACTGGTCGATCCCTACAAACGTGTCGTCGAGACCTACGCGCAGGGCGAAGCCGTCACGATAGCGCGCGATCCGGCGACGCTCGTCATCGAAAGGCGCTTCTTCCCGGGCGCGACCGCAGATCTCAATCTCGACATCGCGAAGATCTTCGGAACGTAGTCCGATCGAAGGCTAGATCCCCGCGTACCACTCGTAGCCCTGGTCTTCCCAGTAGCCGCCGCTCCCGCCGAGAATGTGACGGAAGCTCGCCGCCAGTTCGATGCGCTCGATCCACTTCGCGCTCTTGTAGCCGAGTTGCGTCGGAATCCGCAGGCGAACGGGGGCACCGTGGTCGGCATCGATGGGCTTGTCGTTGAGGTCGAGCGCGAGCAACGTCTGGGGATGCGCGGCTTGGTGCAAGTTTAAGCTCTCGTAGTACGGGTTGCCGGAGTCGTCGCGATCGAAGCAGTGGAACACGACGTAGCGCGCGTCGGGTGTGGGTTTCACGAGCGCTAAGATGGAGGCGACGGGAACGCCGCCCCATTTGCCGATGGCGCTCCAGCCCTCGACGCAGTCGTGTCGCGTGATTTGGTTGAGGGAACTGAGCGCGCGCAGCTCGCTCAGCGTGAAGTTTTGCGGCCGTTCGACCTTTCCGGTAACCGCGAGGCTATAGGTTGCGAAGTTTTCGCGGAGCAAGGCTTGATAGCGCGAGTCGGACGGCGTCGCCAAGCCGTTGACGCGGAATTCCCGGTCGACGTCCCGTTCGGAATACAGCTGGGCTTTGCCGCGCGTGCCGATCACGAAGTGGTTGAGTCCCTCGGCGGAATCGATGATCCGCATCACCCCGCCGTTTTCGGTCAACCCGTTGGTGACGGAACTGCAGCCTGCCAGCAGCGCGCTGCTGCCGGCGAGAAAAAGGCGGCGCTTCACGGCCCCAATCCTTCGTGATGACCGAGCCGGTACTTTCCGCTGATCATCGAGCGCATGTTGTTCAAGAATCCCGTGCTCAGTACCAAAATCACGTGCGTGAAGAAAAACCCGATGAGAGCCAGCATGAACGCGAAATGCCAGAGTCGCGCGAATTGACGTCCGCCGAAAATCCAGGTCAACGGATGTGCAAACGCATCGATTCCAGGTGAAAGCGCCAGGCCCGAGAGCACGATCAGGGGCGAGAAAACGAACAGCACGAGGGTGTACGCCATTTTTTGGAGCGGATTGTACTTGCCGTAGTGCGGCGGATCCCGGCGCAGCCGTAGATAGTACAGCTGCATGGGCAGCAACTTCGGAATATCCGACGGGCGCAGCACGATCAGCCGAAGGTCCTTGCGCAACACGCCGCTTACGAAGTACGCGAACCCTGCCGCGACGAAAATCCAGCTGAAGAACAAATGCCAGCGCCGGCCGCTGCTGAGATCTTGAAACCCCGGTAACGTAATCCAACCCGGAAAGGCGCGTGGTGCGAGTCCGCCCATGCCGTCATCGGTGTAACCCAGCAGGTTCCCCGCCGGCACGCGCAAGCCGAAGAGTTGAACGTAGCCGGAGGCCTGGCCGGCGGCGTCTTGCACCGCGTCGATGGCGAGGACGCGACGCGCCGGGTCGCTTTTGTTCGAGGCGTCGAGGTACGGGGCGGCATTGAAGATTTGCAAGCCGCTCATAACTAAAGCGAAGAAGGCGAGCGCCCCAACCCAATGGCTCAGCCGCGTCGTCACGGAGTGGCGAAGGACGAGCGCATCGCTCGCTCGAGTGGCCGCGCGCACGGGGACGCCCCCTGCCGTGGAATCCATACCCCTTATCCTAACACCCCAGGATACGCGCCGTTGGTAAGGGAGCCGACAGCTCCCCGCGAAAGCGCTCGAATGCAACCCAAGCACCTGACCGTACGGCGGCACGGGCCGATCGCGCGCGTGACGATGATGCGCCCGGAGGTGCGCAACGCGTTCAACGCAAGCTTGATCGACGAGCTCCACGAGGCGTTCGAGCTGCTCGGCAGCGAGGGCGACGTGCGGGCGATCGTCCTAGCGGGTGAGGGCAAGACCTTCTCCGGCGGCGCGGACGTCAACTGGATGCAGGCTTCGCTCGAGCTGACGCTCGAGGAAAACCTCGAGGACGCACGCGCGCTATCCCGGATGCTGCGCGCGATCGACACGGCACCGAAACCCGTCATCGGCCGCATCCAGGGCGCCGCACTCGGGGGTGGCGCCGGACTCGCCGCAGTGTGCGACATCGCAATTGCGAGCGACGACGCGACGTTCGGTTTTACCGAGTCGAAACTCGGCATCCTCCCGGCTATCATCTCGCCTTTCGTCATCGCAAAGATCGGTCTCGGTCAGATGCGCGCGCTCGGGCTGACCGGCGAGCGCTTCAGCGCACACCACGCGCGCACGATCGGGCTCGTGCACGAGGTCGTTCCGGAGAGCGAGCTCGACTCCGCGGTCGAGCGCATCGCGAAGACGGTCCTTTCGGCGAGCCCGAGCGCGATCGCCGAGGCGAAAGAACTGTTCGCTCGCGTCGCACAGACGCCGTACGACGACACGCTCGAGCTCACCGCGAAGAGCATTGCCGCACAGCGAACCAGCCCAGAAGGACAAGAGGGCCTGCGCGCGTTTCTCGAAAAGCGGCGGCCCGCTTGGATGGAGTGAACGAAGCTCGTCCCATCCACCGTCTGCTGATCGCCAACCGCGGGGAAATCGCAGTTCGTATTGCGCGAGCAGCACGCGAAGCGGGCATCGTTCCGCTCGGAATCTATTCGGAAGCCGACGCGCACGCGTTTCATCTGAGCGCGATGGACGACGCGGTCTGCATCGGTCCCGCGCCCGCGAGCGAATCGTACTTGAACGTCGCGCGCGTAATTGGCGCTCTCGTCGAGCTGCGCGCCGACGCCCTGCATCCGGGTTACGGTTTTCTTTCCGAGCAGGCGCGCTTCGCGCGAGCGGTGCGCGACGCCGGCGCCGTCTTCGTCGGTCCGCCGCCCGAGGCGATCGAGGCGATGGGAGACAAGAGCGCCGCAAAGCGATTGGTGAAGGCGCACGGCGTTCCGGTGCTGCCCGGTTACGACGGCGACGACCAGTCACCCGAACGCTTGCGCGCCGAGGCGCAAAAGATCGGTGCGCCGCTGGTCGTTAAAGCGACCGCCGGCGGCGGCGGACGCGGTTTGCGCGTCGTGAACGACCTGCGCGACTTCGACGAAGCGCTCGCATCCGCGAAGCGCGAAGCCGCCGGCGCGTTCGGCGACGAGCGCATGCTGCTCGAGCGTTACGTGGTTCGTCCGCGTCACATCGAATTCCAGATCTTAGCCGACGCTCGCGGCACCACGATTCACTTCGGGGAGCGCGAGTGCTCGATTCAACGACGGCATCAGAAGTTGATCGAGGAGGCGCCGTCGGTCGCGCTCGGGCCGGCTCTGCGCGACGAGATGGGCGCGGCCGCGGTGCGCGCCGCTCGCGCGGCCGGCTACGTCAACGCAGGCACCGTAGAGTTTTTGCTCGACGAGAGCGGCGCGTACTACTTCCTTGAAATGAACGCGCGACTGCAGGTCGAGCATCCCGTCACGGAAGCGGTCTACGGGATCGACCTCGTGCGGTTGCAGCTTGCGATCGCCGGCGGCGCGGCGCTGGAGACGACTCAAGCGAACGTCGCCGCGCGAGGCTGGGCGATCGAGGCTCGGATCAACGCCGAAGATCCCGCCTCGGCCTATCTGCCGGCCACCGGCACGATCTCGCGCTGGGAAACGCCCGGCGGTCCGGGCATTCGCGTCGACGCCGGCGTCCGCGCGGGTAGCGACGTTTCGATTTACTACGATTCACTTTTGGCGAAGCTCATCGCTTGGGGACCCGATCGTCAAAGCGCCGTCGGGCGTTTGACCGGCGCGCTCGAGACCTTTCGCGTCGACGGCGTGCCGACGAATCTGCCGCTCCAGTTGCGCATCGCGCGCGACGTGACGTTTCGAGCCGGTTACACGACGACCGCGTTCCTGACCGAGCACGAGAATTTCATGTCGCCGGATCCTGCCGGAGAGCCCGACGAGGCGTTCTTGCTCGGAATCGGCGCGGTGTTGCGCGATTCGCGCTCTTGGAGACTCGGGAGCGTCGGAATTCCGGTCACCTTGCGCGGCCGGCGACGCCACGTCGCGGTCGTCGCCTCACGTATCGGCGAGGCCGGCGAGTGGCGGCTCGAGGGCGATCTTCAGGGCGAAGCCGGCTTCGAGTGGGCGGATGAGCGCGTCACCGTCCGCAGCGCCGAAGCCCGCTGCAGCGGGCGCGCCGTCACCGTCCCGGACGGCGTCGAAGTTGTGTACGACGGCGAACGATTCGAATTCGCCTTCGGGCCCCCCCGGCGCTCGGCGGCCGGAGCGGTACTGCCGCGGCGCACGGAAGCGTTACCGCACCCATGCCTGGAAAGATCGTCAACGTCGCCGTCTCGGCAGGCGACTCGGTCGCCGAACGTGATCTCCTGGTCGTCCTCGAAGCCATGAAGATGGAGCACCGCATCGAAGCGAGCCGTCCGGGGGTCGTGAAGAAGGTGGCCGTGACACCGGGCGCGCTCGTCACCGGCGGCGCGACGCTCGTGGAGTTCGAATGAAAATGAACGCGCTCTCCCTCTCGACCCTCCCACCTCGCGTCAAGGTCTGCGAGATGGGCCCGCGTGACGGCTTGCAAAACGAGGCCGGGGTCGTCGCGACGAGCGACAAGATCCGCTACATCGACTTGCTTTCGGCCAGTGGTTTGGCGCTCATCGAAGCGACCTCGTTCGTCCGGCCGGATGCGATTCCGCAGCTGAACGATGCCGAGGCGGTGATGGCCGGAATCGCGCAGCGTCCGGGCGTGACCTATCCGTGCCTGGTTCCCAACATGCGCGGATTCGAACGAGCCCGAGCGGCCGGCGTGCGCGCGATCGGCGTCTTCACCGCGGCCTCGGAGACCTTCACCAAACACAACATCAACATGACGATCGACGAATCGCTGGCCACCTTCCGGGATGTCGTGACCGCGGCTCGCCACGACGATATCTGGGTGCGCGCCTACATTTCGACGGCCTTCGGGTGTCCGTACGAAGGCCGCGTTGCGCCGGAGAACGTGGTGCACGTCGCCGACGCGCTCGCTGAAATGGGGGTCGACGAGCTTTCGATCGGCGACACGATCGGAGTCGCTACGCCGAATCAAGTGGTCGAGGTGTGCGCGGCACTCGAGGCGCACGTGCCCGTCGAGCGTCTTGCCATGCACTTCCACGATACGCGCGGAACGGCGCTCGCCAACGTTCTTGCCGCACTTCAGATGAACGTCGCGATCTTCGACTCGTCGAGTGCCGGGCTCGGCGGTTGCCCCTACGCTCCCGGCGCCTCCGGGAATCTCGCGACCGAAGACCTCCTCTACCTGCTGCACGGAATGGGAATCGAAACGGGCGTCGAGCTCGAACGCGTGCGCGACGCGTCGCGTTTCATCAGCAGCATTTTGGGCCGGCCGATTCCTTCGCGAACGTACCAAGCGCTCGAAGCACAGCTCGCGCGCGCGTGAACGGAGATCGCTTCCCCGCGGTGATGGCGGCAGCCGCACACGGACGAATCCTCCTCGACAACGCCGCGGGAACGCAACTTCCGGACACGGCGCTGGAACGCATTCAGCGCTACCTCGCTTACGACAACGCGCAAAAGGGATCCATCTTTGCGCGCACCGAGTCGACGACGGCGATGGTCGATCAGGCGAAAGCCGAGTTCGCGGCGCTCGTCGGCGCCCCGCCGGCACAAGTGGGGATCGGAGCCAACGCAACCTCCGTCGCACTCGCCTTTTCGCGCATCATCGCGAGCTCGATTCAAAAGGGCGACCGCATTGTCGTGACGGCCGCCGACCACGAAGCGAACATCGCACCCTGGATCTGGCTGCGCCGTTTTGGCGCACAGATCGACGTCGTACCGGTCGACGCTCACGGCGACCTGGACGAAACGCGCTTGGCGGCGTACTTGCTGCGCGCGCCGGTGCTGGTCGCGCTTCCCTGGGCCTCGAACGTGACGGGCACCGTCTTCGACGTCGTACGTTACGCGCAAGCCGCCAAACGCGCCGGTGCGACCGTCGTCGTCGACGCGGTGCAGGCGTTTCCTCACTTTCCGCTCGAACTCGACCCGGCGATCGATCTCGCGTTTTTCTCCGCCTACAAGATCTACGCGCCGCACGCGGGTTTCTGGTACGCGAGCCGCAGAGTCTTCGACCGTTACGTTCGCGCCGACGACGCGATGGTACCCGGAAGCGATGCGCGCTACTGGACGCTCGAAACCGGAACGCAAAGCTACGAGGCGATGGCCGGCTGGCTCGGCACCCTCGACTACTTCCGCGCGGTCGCAGCGACGCCGCGGTTCGCACTAGAGACGATCGCGCGTTACGAACGCGAGCTCTGCGCGTACGCCGGCGCGAAATTCGCCGATCGGGCAGGCGACGTCCGCCTCTACGGCCGGCCACCCGGAGCGGAGCGCCTCCCGGTGTACGCGTTTACGATCGCGTCGCTGTCGAGCGACGAACTGGCGCAGCGCTTCGAACGCGCGAACATCGAGGCGCGCGTCGGCGACTTCTATTCGCCGCGCCTGATGCAGGCGCTGGCTCCCGAGGGCGGGGGCCGTGCCGTCCGCTTGAGCTTCGCTCACTATAATACCAGCGACGACGTCGACCGCTGCTTCGACGTCATCGACGCGGCGGTCGGGCACGCCGGCGTAGAATCGCTCAAAGTTTGAAGGATATCGACTCGATCGGACGCTTCTCGGTGCGCGCGGACGACTACGCGAAGTTTCGTCCATCCTATCCGCCGGCGGCCATCGATGCGATTCTCGAGGGTCTGGGCGAGGCAGCGGCCCTCGATATCGTCGACATCGGTGCGGGCACCGGAATCTCGCTGCGCTTGCTGGGCGAACGTGGTTGTCGCGCAATCGGCATCGAACCGGGACACGAAATGCGCGAACGGGCCGAAGCCGCGGGACTCGATGTCCGCGAGGGAACCGCCTCGAACACGGGCTTGCCGCCGGAGTCTTGCGACATCGTCACCGCCTTTCAAGCTTTTCATTGGTTTGCAAACGACGAAGCCGTCGCGGAACTCTCCCGGATCTTGCGTCCCGGCGGACGGTTGGCGCTGGTCTGGAATCACTTCGATCGAAGCGATCCGTTCAGCGAAGAGTTCTCCGCTCTCCACGAGCGTTACGGTGAGGCGGCGATGATCGCGGCTCTCGGTGTCGACGCGAAGAAGATCGAGGACGTCGTCCGTCGAGGCGGTTTTCGCGACGGACGGCGGCTGACGTTTCGGTGGAAACTCGACTGCGATTTGGATGCGCTTGCCGGCCGCCTGCGCAGTTCGTCTTCGACTCCGCGCGCGGGCGAACGCTACGAGTCGATGCTCGACGAACTCGCCACGATTCATTCGCGGTTTGCGCGGGCCGGCGGACTCGTCAGCGTGGCTTACTATGCCGGCGTCTACTTGAGCGAGAAGCCGTGACGCTGGCCGTCAAGTTTGGAACCCTTCATCATAATACCGGCGGCGAGCCCCACCGGAACGGCGTTCTCGTTATCGAGGGCGAGCGTATCGCTTCCATCGGCGGCGACGTGCCGTCCGGCGCGCACGTGGTCGAAGCGGCCTGCGTCGTTCCCGGGCTGATCAATTGTCACGCGCACCTCGAGCTGGACGGCGGCACCGACACGATGACGCTCACCGTGTTGACGACACCGACGCAACGCGCGTACGTCGCGGCGGGCAACGCGCGCAAGACGCTCGAGTCCGGCGTCACGACGATCCGCGAGCCGGGTGGTTCGGAGAATCTCTCGATCGATTTGCGCGATTCGATTGCCGCCGGTGCTTCGGCCGGTCCCACGATCGTCGCGGCCGGACGGCCGATCTGTATGACCGGCGGCCACGGCTGGCAATTGGGCGGCCGCGAAGCCGACGGACCGTGGGACGTGCGCACTGCCGTACGCGAGCAGCGCAAAGCCGGCGCCGACTGCATCAAATTCATCGCGACCGGCGGCGTCCTCACGAAGGGAGCGGTTCCCGGCATCGACCAGCTCTCCGAAGACGAGCTGCGGGCCGGCATCGAGGAGGCGCACAAGCATGGAATGCGCTGCGCGGCGCACGCGATCGGAACGAGCGGCATCAAGAACGCGATCCGCGCCGGCGTCGATTCGATCGAGCACGGACACCTCATCGACGACGAAGGCATCGCTTTGGCTCTCGAACGCGGGACCTACATCGTGCCGACGCTGGCCGCGATCCGCTGCATCGTCGATGCCGGCGCCGACGCAGGCTTACCCGACTTCGTTCTCCGCAAAGCGCGCGAAATCGCCGAGCACGCCGAAGGGAATCTGCGCCGAGCGCGTGCGGCGGGGGTCCGCTTCGCCGGCGGCTCGGATGCCGGCACGCCGTTCAACTACCACGAGAACTACGCGTTCGAACTCGAGCTGATGCAGGCGATGCTCGGGATGGGCGCGCGGGAAGCGCTGTTCGCGGCGACCGCCATGGCAGCCGACCTCATTGGCCTCGATCGGGGCCGGCTGCGAGCCGGGGCGGCGGCCGATTTGGTGCTTCTGGATCGCGATATCGAGGCCGATTCCCGGGCGTTTCGGGAGCCTCGCGCCGTCTTTCGAGGGGGGCGGGAAGCCCTTGGAAAGCTGCCCTAGGGCCGCCTAGCGGTGGCATGCCCGCTCGGCGTTCGATCACCCTTCGCTCTTGTTAGAAGGGCAGGACGGCCGGCAGGGGTAAGGCACGAAGTCCTTCAGTTCTTAAGGGCAGGTCATGGATCCGACGTCGTCCTTCGTCACGGTCGTCATGGTCACGCTTCTGACCGGCGTCGTGACCTGGTTTTTCTTCCGTAGCAAAATCGACGGAATGAACGCCCAAATCGTCGCGCGCGAGGGCGAGTTGGTTCAAGCTCGCAGCGCGCTGACGCAGGCGACCGAGAACAACACCGATTTACAGACGCAGCTCCTGGCGGCGCGCACCGAGCAAGCGGGGCTTGCGGAACGTCTGAAGGCCGAGCGCGAATCGTTCGAGCGCGAGCAGACTTCATTCGAAGCGGCCAAGGCCTCCCTTGTCGACACGTTCCGTTCGGTCGGCGCCGAAGTTCTCGACAGCAATTCGGCCAAGCTGGCCGAAATCGCGAAGGGCGTATTGGAACGCGAAAACGCCGATACGAAAGGTTCGCTCGAGCAGCGCGATCAGGCGATCGCCGACATCGTCGGACCGGTGAAGGAACAACTCGAGAAACTCCACGCCGCGGTCGGCGAGATCGAGCGCAAGCGTGAGGGCGCGTACGACGACGTAACGAGTAAGCTCGAATCGTTGATCCGGACCGAAACCGAGTTGCAGAAAGAGACCACGAACCTCTCGGCCAACACTGCGACCCTTTTGCAAGCTCTCAAAGGTTCGGGCAGCCGCGGCCGCTGGGGCGAGTTCACGTTGCAGCGCGTCGTCGAGATGGCCGGCATGACCGAGCACTGCGAGTTCGACGTTCAGCCGGCGCAGAACGACGACGACGGCAACAGCGGACCCGACATGATCGTGCATTTACCGGGCGGCAGCTACGTCGTGATCGACGCGAAGGTTCCGATGGCCGCGTACATCGACGCGATGGAGGCGGGCGATGAAGTAACGCGCAACCTCAAGAGCAAAGAGCACGCGCGCGGCGTTCGCGCGCACGTCGACGCGCTCGCGAAACGCAGCTATATCCGCCCGGATCTGGGATCGCCCGACTTCGTCATCATGTTCGTTCCAGGTGAAGGCATCTTGAGCGGCGCTTTTAACGAAGATTCGGACCTGCTCGAATACGCTTACACGCACAAAGTCATCTTCGCCACGCCCACAAATCTGATCGCCATGCTGCGCACGATCGCGCTCTCGTGGCAGCACCGCGCGCTCCAAGAGGATGCCGCCGAAATCGCGCGCGAGGGCGGCGAACTCTACGGCCGCCTGGTGGAGTGCGGAAAGTACATCGCGGAGGTGGGCGGCAACCTCAACCGCACGGTTGCGGCGTACAACGACATGGTCGGGAATCTCGAAGGTCGCGTCATGATCTCGGGCCGGCGTCTGCACGACCGCGCGATCAGTCTCAAGCGCGGCGAAGAAATCCCCGAAGGGCAGCCGCTCGAGACGACGGCGCGGCCGCTGAGCGCTCCCGAGTTTCTCTCGCTCGAGTCCGGCGACCACGCGGAAGCCACCGCCCTGAATTCCGGCGCGCACGAGTCGAACGGCAGCACCCGGCACGAATCGAACGGATCTTCGAACGGGTCGAGCCGCAACGGCAGCGCCAGGAGCACCAACGGAAAGCACGATCGTCCGAACGGTCCTCGCGACGTCGCCGTTTCGGCGCTGCTGAACGTTCTCGGGTTGCTGCGCAAGTAATCTGCCGCGCCGCGGCGATACCGGGATGACCGACCTTCGCGGACTCCGGCTAGCTTTGCTCGGGTCCATCGCTTTTCCGACGCCGCCGCCGGGATACGGGCCTTGGGAACAGATGGCGAGCAATCTCGCCGAGGGGATGCACGCGCGCGGTCTCGACGTGACGCTCTTTGCGACTGGAAACTCGCACACGCGAGCCCGTCTCGCGTCGGTAGTCCCGCTCGGATTGAACGAGGATCGGGCGCAGAACGGCGAGGTCGCAACCGCTCTGCACATCGCCAACCTGTTCGCGCGTGCCGGCGAGTTCGATTTGATCCATAACAACTTCGACTGGAAACCGCTCACCTACGCGCTCGCCACCCGGAAACCCCCGCTCCTGACGACGATTCACGGTTTCTCGAGTCCGCCGATTCTCGGCGCATACTACGCAGCGGCGGGACGCAGCTTCTACTGCTCGATCAGCGATGCCGACCGCGATCCGGGCCTGGACTATCTCGCGACGACGTACAACGGAATCGATCCGGGTGAATTCACCTTCGTCGACCGTCCCGGCGAATATCTGGTGTTTCTCGGTCGCTTCCATCCGGAGAAGGGCACGCATCTCGCGATCGAGATCGCAAAACGCGCAGGCGTCCGCTTGAAGATCGCGGCGATTCCCCAGGACGTCGAGTATTTCCGGACCGAGGTCGAGCCGCACATCGACGGCGACCGGGTCCAGTTTCTCGGCCAAGTCGAACGCGCTGCGCGCAACGAGTTGCTCGGCGGCGCGCTCGCGCTCGTGCACATGGTGACGCGTCCCGAACGCTTCGGTCTGACCCTCGTCGAGGCAATGGCGTGCGGCACGCCGGTCCTCGGCGCGAACCTCGGATCGGTTCCCGAGATCGTCGTCGACGGCGTGACCGGGTTCGTTTGCGACTCGGTGGACGATGCCGTGCGCCGGGTGCCGCAACTCGCGACGCTCTCGCGTCGCGCTTGCCGCGCGCGCGTCGAGTCGACGTTCTCGCTCGAGCGCATGATCGAGCGTTATCTCGACGCGTATCGCGAAGCGCTGCGCCTCGGAACGCCGTCCGCCCCGAGCCCCGAACGTCTTGTCGCGCGCGCGCACGATTGGTGGGACCGTCCGATGGCTTTCACTGAAATCCCGCCGAAGCCGCGCGGACCGCTCGGGCTTCCTTTCGAGCGATAGGCTGCCGCCGGAAGCGGCGCGAAGCCTTCTTTCGTGTCGTCGCTCAGCCTGCGCTCGGTGTACAAGGTCTTCGGCGATCAGACGGTCGTCAAAGACGTCAATATCGAGGTCGCCGACCGCGAGTTCCTCGTGCTGGTCGGTCCGTCCGGTTGCGGCAAAACGACGACGCTGCGGATGATCGCCGGACTCGAGGATATCTCGAGCGGGGAAATCTATATCCGCGACCGTCTCGTCAATAACGTCGAACCGAAGGACCGCGATATCGCGATGGTCTTTCAAAACTACGCGCTCTACCCGCATATGAACGTCTACGACAACATGGCGTTCGGATTGAAGATGCGGCACGTGACGCGAACCGAAATCGACCGGCGGGTCAAGGAAGCTGCGGAGATTCTCGGCATCGGAGAGCTGCTCGAGCGAAAGCCGAAAGAGATGTCCGGAGGTCAGCGGCAACGGGTTGCACTCGGGCGCGCAATCGTGCGCAATCCCGCCGCCTTCTTGATGGACGAGCCGCTTTCGAATTTGGACGCGCAACTGCGCGTTCAGACGCGCACCGAGATCGTGAAGCTGCACAAGCGCGTCGCGACGACGATCGTCTACGTCACGCACGATCAAGTCGAGGCGATGACGATGGGCGACCGGATCGTCGTGATGAAGGACGGCGAGATCCAGCAGATCGACACTCCCAAGCGCCTCTACGACGCACCGAAGAATACGTTCGTCGCGGGCTTCATCGGCTCGCCCTCGATCAGCTTCCTGAACTGCCGCGCACGGCGCGACGGCGAACGGACCTTCCTCGAATCGCCCAATTTCTCGCTCGAACTGCCGCCCGGCGGCCGCGCCGCACTGAACGGAGCCGCACAAGCTTTGAGCCTCGGCGTGCGTCCTGAAGACGTGCGCATCGCGACCGGCGCGCAGAACGGTACGATCGCGACGACCGTCGACATCGTCGAGCCGCTCGGACCCGAGCAAATCCTCTATCTGCTGGCGGGCGACCAAAAGCTGACCGCGCGCGCGCCCTCGGAACTCGAAGTGCGGGCGGGACAAAAGCTCGACGTAGCGCTGAACCTCGAGCGCATTCACGTCTTCGATTCGCAGAGCGGCGCTGCGTACTGCTAGCGCACGAGGCTCGCCCCGCCGGCGTCAGCCCTTGACGGCGCCGGCCGTAAGACCGCTGACGAACTGGTCGACGAAAAACGAGTAGAGGAGCGCGACGGGAACCGAGCCTAGCAGCGCGCCCGCCATCAGTTCGCCCCAAAAGAAGACGTCGCCGCGCACCAGTTCGGACGGTACGCCGATCGGAATCGTCTTCATCGCGCCGTCGCTAATAAAGACGAGCGCATAGATGTACTCGTTCCAACTCAGCGTGAACGCGAAGATCCCGGCGCTCAGGATGCCGGGAACCGCCAGCGGCAAGATAAGCCGAAACATCGCTTGCAAGCGGCTGCAGCCGTCGACGAGTCCGGACTCTTCGAGCTCCCGCGGAATGCTCTTGAAATAACCCATCAGCATCCAGGTGCAGAACGGAATGAGGAAGGTCGGGTAGACGAGGATCAGACCGAGCAGCGAGCCGAGGAGGTGAAATTTCACGACGACCGCGGTGAGGGGCAAAAACAGCAACGTCTGAGGTACGAGATAGGTCACGAAGAACGTCCAACCCAGCACGCCGGCGCCGCGATAACGCAGGCGCGCGAGCGAGTAGCCGGCGAGGATCGAACAAGCCAGCGAGATCGCCGTGCTCGCCGCCGCGACGATCGTCGAATTCACGAGCCATTGCAGAAAGTGCGTCTGCGTGAAGAGGAATCCGAAGTGCGCGAACGTGATGCCGTGCCAGGCGAACGGGTTGCCCGTCGCGTCGTAGAGATCCTTATCGGGTTTGAGTGCGGATACGAACATCCAGTAGAACGGGAAGAGCGTGAAGACGAGAGCGACGAGTACGCTTGCGACCGCCACGATTTTCCGGCCCGTTCTCAGTCGCGGTGCAGCAACCACAGAATCACTCCAATGGAAACGCACAGTACCGGGAACATGAACAGCGAAATCGCTGCGCCGATGCCGATATCGGTGCCCTGAATGCCGACGACGTACGCGTACGTGCTGAGCACGTGCGTTTGATTGACCGGTCCGCCTTTGGTCAAGATCCAAATGACCTGGAAATCGGCAAAGGTCATGATGATCGAGAGCAGCGTCGTGATCAAAATGACGGGGCGGATCGTCGGAACCGTGACGTGGAGCCAGCGCCGCCAAGGCCCCGCGCCGTCGACGACCGCAGCCTCGTAGAGCTCGGCCGGCACCATCTGCATCGCGGCGAGCAGCGAAACGCCGAAGAACGGAGTGCCGCGCCAGATGTTGACCGTCATCAGCGAAATCATCGGCCAAGGGTATTGGCCGAGCCATGCGGGCCCGGTCACCCCAATCCACGAAAGCATTCGATTGAAAACGCTGAAGGTCGAATCGAACATCCAGAGCCAGGCCAACGTCGAAAGCACCGTCGGGATGATCCAAGGCAAGAGCATGGCGGCGCGCGTGAAGCGATTGAAGCGAAATTCGATGTGGAGTACCGCGGCCAGCGCCAGCCCGAGCGTCAACTTGAAGAAGACGGTCACGAAGGTGTATTCCATCGTGTTGCCCAGCGCTTGCGTGAAGATCGGGTCGCGCAGGATGTACGCGAAATTCGCGAGAGCGATGAAATGGCCGAGGTGCCCGATCGTGGAGTCCGTCAGCGCCAGCCACAGTCCGAACGCGAACGGGTAAGCCACGAAGACGATGAGGATCGCAAGCGCCGGCAGCAGCAGCGCGTAGCCGAGCGGCGCCTCGCGATTCAGCAGGCGCCCGAGCGCGAATTCGCGCGATGGTTTGAGCGAACTCTCGGCGGAAGCGGCCAATGCCGGCCTTTCGTCTGCGATAAAGCTGCGCCGTCGGCTTGCGGCGTGCGGGAGAAAGTTTCCTTCCGTTCTAAACAACGCGCATGCAGGTGGTGGCGAGAGCATATGGAGCTTCGTAGTTCGCACTGGTTCGCGGGAGCCGGAAGCCGAGAATCCTGGCCGCACCGCAGCTTCATGAACAAGGCGGGCTACCCGCCCGACGAGCTGCGCGGAAAACCGATCGTCGGCATCTGCAACTCGTGGTCCGAGTTGACGCCGTGCAACTTGCACCTGCGTGCGCTCGCGCAGTCGGTCAAGAACGGCATCATCGAAGCGGGCGGCTTGCCCGTCGAGTTTCCGACGATTTCGCTGGGTGAAACGCTGATGCGCCCGACGACGATGTTCTACCGCAACCTCATGAGCATGGACGTCGAAGAGAGCATCCGAGGAAACCCGATCGACGGCGTCGTGCTGCTGTCCGGTTGCGACAAGACGACTCCCGCCCAGTTGATGGGCGCGGCCAGCGTCGATTTACCGGCACTGATGGTCACGGGCGGCCCGATGCTCAACGCCACGTTCCGCGGCGAACAGGTCGGTTCGGGAACCGATCTGTGGCGTTACACCGACGAGGTGAAGGCGGGGCGCATGAGCGCCGAAGAGTTCGAGGATCTCGAGCTCGCGATGACGCGCAGCACCGGGCACTGCATGTCGATGGGCACCGCCTCGACCATGGCCTCGATGGCCGAGGCCCTGGGCATGACGCTGCCGGCAAATGCGGCGATTCCGGCGGTCGACTCGCGACGCTATGCGTTCGCGCAGCGCAGCGGGCGTCGCATCGTCGAGATGATTCGCGAAGATTTGCGCCCCTCGAAGATTCTGACGCGCGAGGCGTTCGAGAACGCGATCCGCGTCAACGTGGCGATCGGAGGCTCGACCAACGCGGTCGTTCACCTCTTGGCGCTTGCCGGACGCGCCGGCGTCGCACTCGACCTCGACGACTTCGACCGCCTCGGTCGCGGCATCCCGTTGCTCGTCAACCTCAAGCCGTCGGGCCAGTACTTGATGGAAGAGTTCTTCAACGCCGGCGGCGTGCCGGCGGTGATGGCGGAGCTTGGCGACCTCTTACACCGCACTGCGCTGACCGCGAGCGGCAAGAGTGCCGGCGAAAACGTCGCCGGTGCGAAGTCGCACGACCGCAACGTCATCGCGACGATCGAGGAGCCGCTTAAGACCGAGGCCGGAATCGCGGTCTTGCGCGGAAACCTCGCGCCGGGCGGTGCGGTAATCAAACCTTCGGCCGCGTCGCCGCATCTGCTGCGCTCGCGCGGCCGCGCGGTCGTGTTCGAAGACATCGAAGACTATCAGCAACGCATCGACGATCCGGATCTCGACGTCGATCCCTCGTGCGTCCTCGTACTCAAGGGCACGGGACCGGCAGGCTATCCCGGGATGCCCGAAGTCGGCAATTTCCCGTTGCCGCGCAAGATGATTCTGGCCGGTCTGACGGACATGGTGCGGATCTCGGACGCGCGCATGAGCGGTACGGCGTACGGGACGTGCGTCTTGCACGTCGCACCCGAGTCCGCCGTCGGCGGCCCCCTGGCGCTGGTGCAGAACGGCGATACGATCGAACTCGACGTTCCCGGACGACGCCTGCAGCTCGACGTTTCCGATAGCGAACTCGACGCGCGGCACGCACGTTGGTCCGCCCTGCCGGATGCGACCGGGGGATATTCCCGTCTCTATCGCCAGCACGTCATGCAAGCCGATCGCGGGGTCGATTTCGACTTTCTCGTCGGTACGCGCGGCAGCACACTCACCCGCTAAGAGGAGCGCTTCATGAAACGATCGAGCTTCGTCCAAGGAGTTGCCGCCGGCACCGCGTCCGCCGGTCTCGGAGCTTCCGCCGCCGTCGCGGCTCCCAACCTGAACTCCGGCGGAACCCTAACGATGATGCAGTACCCGAACTACAACCCCAAGGGTGACGTTAAGCTCAAAGAGCTGCTCGCGCGTTGGGGCAAGGCCAATCCCGGCTGGAGCGCCGAGATCCAATTCGTTCCCGATCAAGACATGCTCGCCAAGACTTCGGCGCTCGTGCAAGCAGGTTCGGGCCCGGACATCATTCAGATGAAGTACAACCTGCCCTGGCTCTTCGCGGATTTCTGCGACGACGTGAGCGACGTCGTGGAGAAGATCGAAAAGAAAAACGGGCCGTTCTATGCGTCGATCGTCGCGAATTCACGCGTCAACGGCGTCTTCCGCACGGTGCCCTGGTATTATACGCCGGCCGCCTTCCACTACCGCACCGACCTTTGGTCGCAGGTCGGCAAGCCGCAGTTCGTCGCGACGCTCGACGAGCTCTACACGTACGGCAAGAAGGTCAAAGAAGTCACCGGGATTCCAGTCGGCGAGGCGCTCGGTCACGCCAACGGTGACGCCAACACGTTCTGGTACGGTGTGATGTGGGGTTACGGCGGACAAGAGGTCAAGAAAGACGGCAAGACGATCGCGATCAACAGCCCGGAAACGTTGGCGGCGCTCGAGTGGGCGATCAAGATGTGGCAAGACAAGGTGTTGGACCCTAGCGTCTACTCGTGGGACGACTCCTCGAACAACCGCGCGTATCTCGCGAAAACGATCTCGTGCACAGAGAATGCTGCCAGCATCTACCTCGTTGCGGCCGATCGCGACCCCGAACTTGCGAACAAGACCGGCACCTGCTTGCGTCCCGCCGGACCGAAAGCGCGAACGATGCTGCAAGTGAACCTCGGCATGTCCGTGATGAAATGGACCAAAGACCCAGGCGCGGCCAAGAGTCTCATCGAGTTCTTGATGGACCGGCAAAACTACATCGAGTGGCTCACCTTCAGCGGCCTCGGTGCCTATCCGGGCGCCGCGCTCGATCAACTCTCGCTCTGGCACGACCGGCCCAAGCTCAAGCCCTTCAACGATTCCGTAAAGTTCGGTCGCTGGCCGGGCTGGCCCGGCGATCCCAACAAGCAGTCGTCCGAGGCGGTCGCACGTTTCGTCGTCGTCGACATGTTCGCCAAAGCCTGCCAGACCGGCGACGCCAAGTCCGCGCTCTCGGAAGCCGAGCGTCAGCTGACGTCGATCTATACGAAGCCAGGTTAGCGCGCTACGGTCGCACCCTCGATCTTTTTCACGAGTGACGCGGCCCGGGCTCTTGAGGCCGGGCGAGACTTTCTCGTGTCGCGGCCCGTCCACAACAATCTGCTGTTGACGCTCCTCGCGGCTCGCGAACATCAGCCGGAAACGGGACGGTATTGGATTGCCGAGGGGCAGCGACGTACGATCGGCGTAGCCTTTCAGTCGCCGCTGACTTATCCGGTGATCCTCACGCGGATGAGTGCGCCGCTCGTTCGCGCTTTAGTCCACAAGATTTGCGAAGCCGGAATCAGCCTTTCCGGAGTGAACGCCGACGCGCAAACCGCCGCGCGATTCGCCGCCGAGTGGGCCGAACGCACCAAAGTGCCGGTCTCCGCGACGCGGGCACTGCGCTTGTACGAAGCGCGGCGCGTGCGGGAGTCCCGAGTGACGCCCGGCCGCTTCCGGCAGGCGACGCACGCCGATGAACCCCTGCTCGCCGAGTGGACGCAAAGCTTCATGTCGGAGGTGGGCGAACCCGCCATCGACGCTGCCGGTGTGGTTGCGAGGCACGTCGCGGCCGCGCAGCTCTGGCTGTGGGACGACGACGGTGCGGTCGCCATGGCCGCTTGGAGGACGCCGGCGGCCGGCGTCGTTCGCGTCGGCTTGGTCTATACGCCGCCGGAGCGCCGCTCGCGCGGTTATGCCGGGGCCTGCGTCGAGGCCCTCACCAAACGCGTGCTCGCCGAGAACAACCGCTGCGTGCTCTACGCCGATCTCCAAAATCCAACCGCCAACGCGATCTACCGCCGCATTGGATACGAAGGCGTTTGCGAAACGTTGACGTTCCGCTTTTCGGAAACGTCGTCTGCGGGGTTGCGCCGCTAGTGGCAACGAAGTTCTGCGAATATGGCCATCCCTCGCGTCGCGCTCGGGTTCAAGCCGCACACCGGCTGGGCCGCCGTCGTGGCCGTCACCGGAAAGCCCGGCGATCTGCAGATCTTGTTGCGCCGGCGAATCGAGCTGCTGCCTGACGATGGATCGATTCCTAAGCACATCTACCACGCCGCCGAAGAGATGGGCATGCCGGCTGCAACGAAACTCGTTGCTCGCGCTGCCGCGGCGTGCGAGAAGGTCGCGCTGCGCGCGGTTCGCCGGATCGTGAGCGAACTAAACGAGCAGCCCGTCCAAGTCACGTGCGCCGGGCTTTCGACGAGCTCCGCAAAGCTCCCGGACGATCTCGCGTCCGTCTTACGCGCTCACACGCTCGTGCACTCGGCGGAAGGTACCTTCTTTTCGCGCATGCTCTCGCGAGCCTGCGCGACGCTGAATCTCGAAGTCGTAGCGACGCGCGAACGCGAACTTTGGGACGACGCCGCGGCGGCATGGGGGCTTCGTCCCGACGACTTTCGCAAGTCGATCGACGAAATGCGCGCCGTCATCGGACCGCCGTGGAGCGCCGATCAGAAGGTTGCGAGCGGAGCCGCGCTCCGCGCGCTCAAGGGTGAACTCTCGTTACTTCGCCGCCCCTAGCTTGAAGATCGCGACCGCGTCGCCGAGCGGATAGTCGAGCTGGAAGTTTCCGCCCGCGGCGACCGCGACGTACTGCTGTCCGTCGACTTCGTACGTCACCGGCGGAGCGTTCACTCCCGCGCCGAGGTTGTAACTCCAGAGCTTCTGTCCGGTCGTCGCATCGAACGCGTCGAAGTTACCGTCGCCTTCGCCCATGAATGCGAGGTTGCCGGCGGTCACCAAGGCGCCGCCGATCAAGGGCTGGGCGGTCATGACGGTCCATGCGATCTTGCCCGTGTCGGTGTCGATTGCGACGAATCGGCCGTCTTGAATCGCGCCCCTCTTCACGTTGGTAAACGCGCTTCCCAAGCGCAGCTGCCCCGCTTCGTTCTTCTCGGGCTGGGTCGTGAAGTTCATCAACTGATCCATTCCGAGGACGTAGGCAAAGTGCGTCTTGGGCGACCAGGCCGCCGGCGACCATTCGGCTCCGCCGTTCGCACCGGGCAGCATCTCGACGCCCGTCTTGGTCGGAGTGCTGAACATGTTCTTCGACATCAGCACGTACGGATCGGACTTGCGAATGAGCGCTCCGGTCCGCCGGTCGACGATAAAGAACCAGCCGACCTTCCCGGCTTCGCCCGCCGCAGGAATCGTACTTCCGTTCACATTGACGTCGAAAAGCACGACCGCGCTCGTCGCGTCGTAATCCCAAACGTCGTGCTTGACCTCCTGGTAATGCCACTTCAGTTTGCCGTTCGTCACGTCGAGCGCGACGATCGAATCGGTGTAGAGATTGTCGCCGGTGCGATGGATCCCGCTGAGGTCCGGATTCGGATTGCCCGTCGAGAAAATCAGCAGTCCCAACTTCGGATCGATGGCGGGTGTCGTCCAGACCATCCCGCCGCCGCTCTTCCACGAGTCGCCGGAAAACGTCGCGGGATCGGTCGACCACCAGCGCCAGCGTTGCTTTCCGGTGTGCGCGTCGTACGACGCGACGAAACCGCGAATCGCCCACTCTCCGCCCGCGCTGCCGACGATGACGCTGCCGTTGTAAATCGCCGGCGTCATGGTCTCGGAGTATCCGGTCGCCGGATCCGCCACTTTCGTTTGCCACTTCAACGCACCGTTCGTGGCATCGAAGGCGACCAGGTGATCGTCAAGCGTCACGACGTAGACGTTTCCGTAAGCGACGGCGACGCCGCGATTCACGGGTCCGCAGCAGATCTTGAACGGCGTCAGGTTGTACGTGGTCTCCCAGAGGCGCGCTCCCGTAACCGCGTTGAGCGCGAGGACTTTCATCTTACTATTGACGACGGGGGTCGAAAGGTACATTACGCCGTTCACGACGACCGGAGTAGCTTCGAAACTCGCCGTGAATCCGGTTTGCGCGATCGCCACCGGCGTTAAGGATGCGACGTTGCCGGATGTAATTTGAGCGAGCGTCGAGTAGCGATCGTTCGTATAGGACTGGCCGCCCATGAGCCAATCGTTCGCGTCGTTTGCGGCACCGGCGAGCATCTCGTCGGTGATGGCGACGTTCGCCTGGCCGGGCAACGCGCTGAAAACGTGATTGACGGGAGGCGCGGCACGCTGGCTCTCGACGTTCGAAGCGGCGCCCGTCTGCGCCATGACGCGCTTGCCGCTCAACTGCAACGAACTCGCGTTTTGCGCCGTCAGCTCGACGCTGCCCGAAGGATAGCCGTTACGCGCGAGCACGAACCCGGTGACGTCGGCATACTGCGTCGCACTCAGGCTTCCCGGAGCGTTCGCGGGCATCTGCTTCCGCACGAAGTCGTAAAGCTTTCCGGCCGTCGTGTACGATGCGTTGATCGACGTCCGGAAGGATGCGCCGGAAAGAGCCGGGCCCGCACTGCCCTGCAACTGCGCGCCATGACATTGCGAACAATGCGCGGCGTAGACGCTGGCGCCGCTCGTCGCCTGCGCGCTGGTGAAACCCCCGCCGGCCGCATTGGATGCCGGCGCCGCCATCACGGCCGTGAGCGCCACGACGCAAAGAAACAAGAGCCGCATTTTCAAGAACCTGCCCTCCGCAACTCACTCTTGTCTCGTGGGGCAACCCAATTCCCGCCGGACACGACTGCCTAGCGAGTTGAGGCTTGCTTCGTCCCTTCCGGGGGCTTCAGCTCCGGACCGCCGTGCGTCGTCAGGTCGTGCAGATCCCACTCCTCGACGACCGTCGTTCCTTCGTAGCGCATGCGGCGGCGGGGCAGTCCGGTCGTTTTCGAAATCAGCACTTCGTCGCGCGTCACAGCCCGCTCTTGTTGCCAATCGTTGCCGTCGCACATCACGCCGTCTTTGGAGGTCACTGAAATCGACACGGTGGGGTCTCCGTCGATGATGGGACCCGGCGCTTCGACCATCGTGTCGCGGTGCGCGGAGTAGCAGTCGAGGATCGTCTGCAGTTCCGCTACGCGGATGTCGTTGCCGCGCAGCGACACGAACTTGCTGTCGCGGAGCCGCCCGTGTACGGGGATGACGCTCATGATGCCGGGCAGCCGCACCGACTCTTCCGGGCCGCCCGTCCAAGAAACCACCGAGCCGTGGTGCGGACCGGCAATGATGACCACCTGCTCGCTGTGGTCGTCGAGGTTGACCGCCACGTGCATCGTCGCGGTACTCGTCGTGTTACCGGCGTGCTCCGTCGCGTCGACGTCGAATTCGTACGCGTGCACCGCTCGCAGCCTTTCGACCATGGAGTCGAAAGCGGTTTGAGTCGTACCGGCGGAGACCGGACTCACGAGAGCCAGCGCGAGACCTGCGCAGAGTGGTTGCCGGACCGAACGTAATCCCAGCAGCCTCATCTACGACGCTTTGACGAGACTCGGACCGCTCGCGCTCGCGGACCAGGCCAACGCCTTGCGTCCGCGCTCGGCTTTCACGAGCGCCGCTTCGATCGTCGGCGCAAGGACGGTGAAGTGTCCCATCTTGCGCCGTAGCGCGGCATGACGCTTCCCATAGAGATGCAGCTTCGCGTCGGGGTCGCTCAAGAGTTCGGCGATTCCGGTTAGATGATCGCCGGACCCCGTGCCGAGGATATTCTCCATGACGGCGGCCGCGAACATCTTCGGCGGCACGAGCGGCAAGTCGCAAATCGCGCGTACGTGCGCTTCGTATTGCGAGATCTGCGAAGCGTCGAGGGAGTAGTGGCCGCTATTGTGAACCCGCGGCGCGATTTCGTTCACGAAAACTTCGTTCCCACTTACGAAGAACTCAACGCAATAGGCGCCCACGATTCCGAGTCGCGCGCCGATCGCCGTCGCCGTATCGCGGACCCGAAGCGCAACCGGCTCGGAAACGCGAGCGGGAACGATGGTCGTCGCCAGCACTCCGTGGTCGTGAACGTTCTCGGTCACCGGAAAGCTGACGATGGTGCCCGTCGCGTCGCGCACGCAAATGACCGAAACTTCGAGATCGAAAGGGACGAAGCTTTCGTAGATGAGCTCGGCTCCGCGCGCCGCCGCGAGCGCTTCGCGCGCTTCGTCCTCGCTGCGGACGATCCACTGACCCTTGCCGTCGTACCCACCGCGCGCAGTCTTGACGACCGCCGGCAAACCAACCTCTCGCAGCGCCACGGCCAAATCGCTCGTATCGCGCACGGCGACGAAGGGCGTCACGCTGAATCCGGCGTCGCGCACGAAGCTCTTTTCCAACAAACGATGTTGCGTGATGCGAAGCACATCGCTCGAGGGTCGAACGGTTCGGCCACCTTGCTCGAGCGCGAGCACCGATTCGAGCGGAATGTTCTCGAACTCGTACGTCACGACGTCGCTGCGCGCACCGAGCTCGCCGATCGCACGAAGGTCGTCGTACGCGGCGACGATCTGTTCGTCGGCCACCTGTCCGCACGGCGAATTTGGGAACGGTTCGAGCGTCACGACTCGATAGCCCATCCGCTTCGCTTCGAGCGTCAGCATGCGCCCCAGCTGACCCCCTCCGAGGATGCCGATCGTTTCGATCACAGTTTGAGCGCCTCGATCTGCGCCGCCGCGGCCGCACTGCGCTCGCGCAGGCGAACGAGCAACTCACCGTCTTCGAGCGCCAAAATTCGAGCGGCAAGGAGGGCGGCATTGGTCGCGTTGCCGACCGCCATTGCGGCGACCGGGACGCCGGAGGGCATCTGCACGATAGAGAGTAACGCGTCGAGCCCGTCGAGCGTTGCGCCGCGGACGGGCACGCCGATAACCGGAAGCTGGGTTTTCGAGGCGGTCATCCCAGGAAGGTGGGCCGCGCCGCCCGCGCCGGCGATGATGACCTTCAGGCCGCGCGCCGCGGCCGTCGAGGCGTAGTCGAAAAGCAGATCGGGCGTGCGGTGGGCCGAAACGACGCGCATTTCGTGCGGAACGCCGAGTTCGGTAAGCGTGGTGGACGCGGCGCGCATCGTCTCGAGGTCCGATAGGCTCCCCATGATGATGCCGACCGTGGCGCTCCGTTCCATGCCGTAGCCTTCGCTCGCTCCGGAGGGGCGACCTCGATTGCTCCGCAAAGCCGGGTCCATGGCGCGCTTTCTACTCGGAGTGAACTACTGGCCGCGCACGAGCGCCATGGCGATGTGGTCGCGCTTCGATGCCGGCGAAGTCGATGCGGACTTCACGCACATTGCCGCGCTCGGACTCGACGTCGTTCGCTTCTTCCTGACGTGGGAAGCTTTTCAGCCCCGGCCCGACGACATATCGGAAGACACGCTGCAAAAATTCGAGACGCTCATCGAACGCGCCGCCGCTCACGGACTTCGCGTCATGCCGACCCTGTTCTGCGGACACATGAGCGGCATCAACTGGATGCCGGAATGGACGCTCGAGACGCGCGAGGTCGACTCACGTTTCCGCACCGTCACGAGCAAAGGCGTCACTCGACGTGCGATCGCCGATTTCTACACCGGCGAACTGCTCGAAGCTCAACGCACGTTCGTTCGCGCTCTGGGCGAACGCGTTCGCGATCATCCCGCGATCTTGGTCTGGGATCTGGGGAACGAGTTCTCGAACATGCGCGCGCCGGCTTCGCCGCACGACGCCGAACACTGGAGTGCCGCGTTGGCGCACGATCTGTTCGAAAGCTCGAACCTTCCCGTGACGGGCGGCACTCACGGCGAGGACCTGAGCGAAGATCGCAACATTCGTCTGTCCTCGATTTGCGACCCCTGGAAATTCGCGACGATGCACGGATACGCCGCCTATAGCGCGTTCGCCCGCAGCCCGGACGATCCCGAGGTCGTGCCCTTCCTGTTCGAATTAGCACAGACGTTTTCGCGCAAATGCGTGCTGTTTAGCGAATTCGGGAATCCGGCCTGTCCGCCGGGTTTGCGCGAAGTCGGGGGCGTCCCGTGCCTCGATGAGGAGGAGATGGCGAGCTACGCGCGCGCGGTCCTCGAGCGCTTACATGCGCGCGGCGCACTCGGTGCCTTCTGGTGGTGCTGGACCGACTACGCAGCCGCCCTCGTCGCGACTCCTCCCTTCGACGAAGCGCCGCACGAATTGGCCTTCGGCGTCGTACGCAAAGACGGCAGCGAAAAGCCGGTTGCGAGAGTGCTCCGCGAATTCGCCCGCCAACGCAGACCGCTCATCGAACCCGCGCTCGGCCCGCGCATCGATGAAGCGCACTACTATGAATCGTTACCGGGTTCGCTCGACGCCGCGTACGCGCGACATTGCGAGCGTTACGACCCTAGCGCGGTGAAGCGATGAGCCGGCGCAAGATCGCTTTCTTGAGCGATACGGCTTCGGAGGGCGCGCGCTCGGCACTCGCGGCACTCGAGGAGGCCGGATTCGAGGTTCACGCGATCGAGGTCGAACGCCCGGATGCGGCCGCGCGTTCGGTTCGCGACGCGCTGCGTCCGAAACGCGAAACGAGAGCGGACCCCGGCGCGGCACCCGCGTCGCTCGCGGCAACGCTCGCACCGCACGCCGAACGCATGCGCAAGCTGAATCTCTCGATCGCGTTCGTGGCGGGTCTCCTCGAGCCGGGCGCGACCCTCGAAGAGAGCGCGGTCGCGATGCGTTGGGCCGGTATGCCGAACAAGAACGAACGCGCCCTCACGCACGAGGTTCTCGAGGCGCTCGCCGATTCGGCGTTTCTCTCCCGCCTCGCTAGCGGTGCCTACCGCGTCGAGCGGCCGGCCGGTTAGCGTCCCAACCGGGAACGCCGGCTACCAGTAGACCTCGTTCGTCTTGTCGGTCTTGTCGTATTTCCCGAAGATCTGCGGGTTGGCCGCGAACAGGTTGTTCAGATCGGCGATGCGCGCCGAACTGAAGGGATGTGAGCGCAGCCAGTACGAGCCGGTCTCACCGTACGTCTTGATCATCGTGTTGAAAAACCAGATCAACCCATAGGGATTGAATTCGTGGGTGGCAACGATGATGCGCGCCCCCTCTTCGTCGGCTTGGGCTTCGATGTGGCGCGAGAGGTTCGCGTCTTCGGCGGACTGCATTTGGCTCAAGGCGTACTCGGCGCCGAGTCCTCCGAGAGGGCCGAGGAGGATCTGCGCGGGCAGGCTGAGGATCGTTCCGATCGTATTCGCGGTGTTCGCGTTCGCGATGCGCTTCGCAACGTGATGCAAGACCATGTGTCCGCTCTCGTGCGCCAGCACGCCGGCCAACTCGTCGCGGTTGGCGGCAATGCGCAAGAGCGGCTCGTTGACGTAGATGTGGCCGCCGGGGACGGAAAATGCGTTCGCCGAGTCACCTTTGACGATATGGAACTGGATCGGGTAGGGGTAGCGGTCCTTGACCGCCAGGGCCACGACGGAACCAACCTCGTTCAAGTGTTCGTAATACGGTGAATCGAAGAGCAGATCTCCGTCATCACGCATTTGGTTGAACACTTCGTGGCCGAGCGAGCCTTCGTCGAGCGCGAGGACCGGCGCGACGTGCACGAGTTGCGTGACGCCGACCGCTCCGGCCAAGCTTCGAACGAAGGATTTACGCCGCATCGCATGACCCCGGGATTGCCGCTGAAAGGAAATATTTCAATGACCGGACGCTGCGGCCTTTCAGTCGCGTTTTCTGGGACGTTGCTGGCAATCGCGTTGAGCGCGTCCCCGCCGGCCCAAGCGGCGCCGTCGATCTTTTCGTTGCCTCCGGCGCTCCTGGCCGGTTATTCGCGCACGTTCCGGCTCGACACCGCGCTTAAGATCCATCTCTCCGTCGAACTCGAACCGCGGGACCAGCAGCTCGATACGACGGTCTTTGCGATGCAAGATCCGGGTTCGACGACGCACCACAGCACGATAACGGCGGCGCAGTTCGCGGCCCGCTACGGTCGCGACTCGAACGAAATCGCGACGCTGGTCCAGTGGTTCTCCTCGCATGGAGCAACGAATGTTTACGCTTCGAGCAACCGGCTGGTCGTGGGCGGCGATTTTACCGTCTCGCAGGCGGAGAAAGCGCTAAAAACGCGCTACGACCTCTGGCAGCAGGACGGACGGACCGTTGTTGCGCCGATCGGTCCCGTGGCGTTGCCCGTCTCGGGCGTGCGAGCCGTACGGGGCGCGATCAAAGCCTATACGCCGCGCTTGGCCCAGGTCGAAACCCCGAGTCCGCCGACCACATTGCGCGGACAGTGGTTCAGCGCCGCTCGCTTCCGGCAAGCCTACGACGCGATTCCGGGCGGCGGCGCCGGGATGCGCATCGTGTTGATCGAGGATTCCTCGGATCGCATGCAGCTTGCCGACCTCGCCGAGTTCGCGCGAGGCGATCGGGAAACGCTGGCACCGCTCGACGTCGAAAGCGGCGGCACGCACCGGCCACCCGCGGGCAGGCCCACGTTTGCGGCCGAGCCGCCGGCTCCGCCGCCGATGCTTTTGGACGCGTCGCACGTTAGCGAAAAGTCGATCACGGCACCGAATAACGAACAAGTCTGCGGGCGCGACGATCGCGGTCAAGAGCCGACGATGGACGTCGATGCCGCCCTCACGATGGCACCGCTCGCGACGATCGAAGTTCGTTACGACGAGGTCTGCCTGCGCGGCGGCGAAGGAACGCTCGAGTTGCAGCGCGCGCTCGATGAGGAACCTGCTCCCGACGTTCTCGTCTTCCCCTTCGCGGTCGCGCCGCTCTACGATCGGCTCGAAGCGAGTTTCGGTCCGACGCCCATCGCGTATCTCGAGGCGGCGCTGCGCGGGATTCCGATCGTCGTGCCCTCCGGCGACGACGGTGCGCTCGGCATCCGCGTGTTGGGAGTCAATCAACCGGCGGTCGTTTATCCGTGCGTCCTGCCGATCGTCATTTGCGCCGGTGGAACGTCGCTGGGCGAGCGTTTAGGTCAGTACGACGAAGGACCTTGGAACGACGGCACGCACGCCTCGGGTGGCGGCATCTCGCTCGAACCGAGGCCGCGTTGGCAAACCGCGCCGATGGACTTTGCACTGGCCAACGAGGTCGAGAACCGCATGGTGCCCGACGTCTCGGCCGACGCGGCCGGTCACCTCTACGTTTTCTGGCACGGTTACGGCGAAGGTGGGGTCGGCGGCACGAGCGAGTCGGCGGCGATCGTCGGCGCACAACTCGCCGCGATCGACGCGCCGCTCCCGAAGGAAAAGCGCTTGGTCTCCGCCGGCGATCTCTACGCGCTCGCTCGCGCGCATCCCGAAGCCTTTCGCGACGTCGTCGACGCGAACGATCGCGGTTACGTCGACAACACGCTCCATCCGCGCAATCTCCCGCCGCCGCTCGGTTTCGTCGGGGTCGTTCCCTCGCCGCCGCCGACTGTCAAAGGCTGCGTGCCGGTACGGCCCAACGGATGCGACGTGGCGCCGTTGTACGATCTGGTTACCGGCATCGGTTCGCTGAAGGAGGCGACAGCCCTCAAAGCTCTGCAGTCGCAGTAGTTCTCGCTCAGCGTAACGCGGGCGGGAGACGTCCCGGCCTCCGGCGCAGCCGCCCAACGAACATCGTTACGAAGAACGTGGCGGTCGCGAGCAGCACGATCGTTGCCCCGCTCGCGGCCTGGAGGTAGTACGAAACGTAGAGACCGAGCACCGCGCAAGCGGCGCCGATCGCCGCCGAGAGCGCGAGCATGCGCGTGAAGCGACGCGTCAGCTGGTAGGCGCTGGCCGCCGGCGTCACGAGCAGCGCCGCGACCAAGACGATGCCGACCGTCTCGAGCGAAATGATGATCGTCAGCGCCAAGAGCACGAGCAGAGCGTACGAAACGAATCCTGCATTGATCCCGCTCGCCTCGGCGACGATCGGATCGAACGACGTATAGAGCAGCGGCCGGTAGAGCAAGACCAGACTGACGACGACGAGTGCGGCCAATCCGACGATCAATGTGAGATCGCCCCGCGAAACGGCGAGGATGTTCCCGAACAGAAAACTCTGCAGATCGACTGCGTAGTTTTGAAGGCGGCTCATCATGAAGACACCCAGCGCGAACGCGCCGGTGAAGAGCACGCCGATCGCCGTATCGAGCGAGACGTTCCCGCGCCGGTTGACGAAGCCGATCCCGAGAGCGGTGACGATCGCGACGATCGCCGCGCCGACGTAGTAGTCGAGGCCGCGAATGTAAGCGACCACGACCCCCGCAAACGAGGCGTGCGCGATCCCGTCGCCGATGAACGCAAGCTTACGCAGGACGACGTAAACGCCGATCGTCGAGCACAGCGTTCCGACGATCAACGCTGCGAGGAAAGCCCGTTGCATGTATTCGAACTGAAAAGGAGCGAGAATCAGATCGCTCACCGCCGGTGCCCGTGCGTGTGCGTGTGCTCGCGAATTCCCGCGTAAGCACCCGAAGCGAGGACCGTTTCCGGGTCGCCTTCCGCTAGGACCTTACGGTCGACGACCATCAGCCGGTCGAACCAACTCGCCGCGCGTTCGAGATCGTGAGTCGTCATCAATACCGGCAAGCCCTGCGCCACCAGTCCGCGTATGAGTTCGCGCAGGGCATCCTCGGTTGCCGCGTCGACGCCGGTCGTCGGTTCGTCGAGCAGCAAGAGTCGTGGCTCCTGTGCGATCGCGCGCGCGACGAAGGCCCGCTGCTGCTGGCCGCCGGAAAGGCGCGAGATGTGACGATCGCGCAGATCCCACATGCGCAACGCCTCGAGTGCCGATTTCACCGCAGCGCGATCCTGTTTTGAAAAACGCGCGAGGGGTCCCATGCGCGGAAAGCGGCCCATCGCGACGACGTCGGCGACCGAGGCCGGGAACGACCAATCGACGGCTTCGACCTGGGGCACGTAGGCGATCGTTCCGGGTTCGAGCGCGCGCGGCGATGTACCGAATACTTCGAGAATCCCGCTGGCAGGCGCCACGAGGCCCGCGACCGTCTTCAACAGAGTCGATTTTCCCGAGCCGTTCGGGCCGACGATGCCGAGGGCTTGCCCCGTCTCGAGCGTGAGGTCGAGTTTGTCGAGCGCCGTGACGTCGCCGTAGCGAACGGTCAATTCGCGGATGCGGACGGCGATGCTCACGGCCGTCCACCGAGCGCGTTCACGATCGTCTCGGTGTCGTAACGCAGCATGCTCTCGTAGTCGTGCACGCGTGGATCGCTTCCCACGGAATCGTCGTAGAGATCCTGTACCGTCTTGATGCCTGCGCTTTCGGCAAGCGCTTGCGCGAGCTTCGGGCTGTACTCGGGCTCGGCAAAGACCGCCTTGACGTGATTGGCGCGCGCCAATTGAACCAAGTCCGAAATATATTTCGGATTCGGTTCCTGTCCCGGGGAGAGCTCGATGACGCCGACCGTCTTGATTCCGAAGCGGTCGTTATAGTATTGCCAAGCGTTGTGAAAGACGATCATCGCGCGCGAGGGCGGAGGAATCGTATCGATGCGCGTACGGATATCGCGTTCGAGCGTAACCAGCTTCGCGTCCTCCGCCGCGGCATTGCGCCCGAAGAGCGCGCGGTCGGCCGGATCCCGAGCGACGAGCGCGTCGCGCATTTTGCGCACGTACGCTCGCGCGAGTTCGGGATCCATCCAAAGGTGTGGGTTCGAATCGACGTGCGGCAGGCCGTCGCTCAGAACGGTTATGCGAAGGTTCGGGTTCTTCGCGTTGTCGATCGTGCGCGCGAGCCAGGCCTCGAGGCCAAGGCCGTTCTCGAAGAGGACGTTCGCGGCGTGAAGTCGCGCGATGTCCGAGGGTGTCGGCTGATAGTCTTCGGGAGAGGCACCGACCGGCACCAAGGAGGTAACCGCCACGCGGTTTCCGCCGACCGCCTGCGCGAGCGAGACAAACGTGGTGATCGTGGTCAGCACGTTGATGGGAGCTGCATCTGCGACTGCGGGCGCAGCGCCGCGCAGGACGGCTACGCCGGCCAGCACCGTCAGCGCGGCGCTAAATTTGCAAATGATTCCCATATTTCCGTGGGTGCGCGCAGCGCCGCACCGTTCCCTGCAATTTTGCGCGAGAAACGAACATCCGCGTCGGCATAGCGCACGTTACATGGATAGTCGAAGGGGCATCCAAGAAGTCGACGTTCCAATCCGTTTCGAGAGGCGGCCATGACCTCGTTGATCCGGTTCCTCCGCGTTTTCGGCGTCGCCGGTTTCATGCTCGGCCTTTGTACGGTCGCGGTACCCGCTCACCCGCTCGGGAATTTCACGATCAATCACCTCAGCAAAGTGCGAGTCACTCCACGCACGATTGAGGTGCGTTACGTTCTTGACATAGCGGAGATTCCGACGTACCAACTCATGCGTGAGTACGCTTCGAACGGGCGCATGTCGCAAGCCCAAATGGCCGCATGGGCGACGAAGCAGGCGGCGTTGTTCGCAAAGGACTTGCACCTCACGATCGATGGGCGGCCCGTTGCGCTCGGCACGCTTGGCGCACGGGCGCATGCCAGGCCGGGAGCCGGCGGCTTGCCGATTCTCTATTTGCAGGCGGACTACCACGCGAGCGTTTCGCTTGGGAGCGGCACGCGCGAGCTACGCTTCGAAGACGCGACGTATCCGGGACGCCTCGGATGGAAAGACGCGATCCTCGCACCGCCGCAAACCGAGCCGACGCACGAATTGCTGTCGTACCCCAATGCGCTACTCGGGTCTCCGCGCAACGTTACGTCCTTCGAGGCGCGACTCGGGCCGGCTGGGATCGTCGCCGTCGTCCCGCCGCCAACTGCCCTCGCAGCGCCCGCCGCACCTTCGGCCGCGCGCTCGAATCAACTTTCGGATATGCTCGCACGCGGGACGGGCGATCGTGCTTTCGTGTTGCTGACGTTTCTCGCCGCGATCGTCCTCGGCGCCCTTCACGCACTCGAGCCCGGGCACGGAAAAACGCTGCTCGCCGTCTCGCTGGTCGGCGCGCGCGCGACCGTTCGACAAGCGGGAATCCTGGCGGCCGCGCTGACCATCGCGCACACTGCAGGCGTCATCGCGCTGGGGCTCGCGATCAACCTTTTCAAGAGCTACTTCGTCCCCGAGACGATCTACCCGTGGATAACGCTCCTCTCGGGAGTCGCGATTGCGATCATCGGAGGGCGCGCGGTCCAGCGCCAGCTGCGTCTGCAACAGCCGGTGGTCCACGTCCACGCCCACGAGCACGCTGGAACGCACCTCCACGAACACGATCACGTTCACTACGTGCACGCTCGTCCACACGGTCACGAGGATCGGAGCGGACACGTTCATCCGCACGACGATCTGGAGCACGCGCGAGCGCACGCACTCCCGGGGTCGGCGCCCTTGAAGTTCGGCCCGACGGTTCTCGCGGCGATGAGCGGGGGCATCGCCCCGTGCCCCGCGGCACTCGTCGTCCTGCTCGCAGCCGTTGCCTTGAATCAGGTCCTTTACGGAGTCTTCGTCATCGTGGCGTTCAGTTTCGGGCTCGCGGCGACGCTCACCGGACTCGGGATCGCAGTCGTCCGCGGCACGGCCTGGCTCCGCGGCCGCCCTGAATTGGAGCGCTTCGTGCGCTACGGCCCGCTACTCTCCGCAATCGTCATCGCAACGATCGGCGCGTTCATGGTCGGACAAGGCTTCGCGCAAGAAGGCCTCGCCGCTTCGCCGCTCCTCATCACGGCCTTGACCGTGCTCGCGATCGCCGGCTTTGCGTTTTCCCACCCGTTCTCCGGGCACCGGGAAGTGGAGCACGCATGATCGCCAGCCTCTTCGCCGTGTTCGCGCTCGGCCTGCGCCACGGAGCCGACCCCGACCACATCGCTGCGATCGACAACCTTACGCGCAACTCGTTCGAGAAACGCCCGTTTTTCAGCCGCTTCGTCGGGACGCTGTTCGCGGCCGGCCACACCGTGATGGTCCTCGCGATCGCCGCGCTGGTAGGTTTCCTCGGCACGCGGTTCGCCCCGCACCACGAGCTGATCGAGACGATCGGTACCTGGATCAGCATCGTGGTTCTGATCCTCATCGCGGCGCTCAATCTACGTCAGTTGCAGGGCGAGGGCACGGGCCGCATGGCCGGCGTCAAGACGAGCTTGATGCCGCGCTCGCTGCGCGAGGGAACGAGCCCTTGGCTCGCGCTGCCGGTCGGGTTTCTCTTCGGCTTCGGCTTCGAAACGTCGAGCCAGATCGCGACCTACACGCTCGCGTTCGGTGCAAACGGCGGCGTCGCCGGCGCGGTGCTCGTGGGAGCGATGTTCTGCTTCGGGATGATCTTGACCGACACGCTCGACAGCGTCCTCGTGCACCGTCTGGTCTCCGATCGATCGGGACTGCTCCCGTCGACGACGCGCGTGTGGATCTGGTCGGTGACGATCGTCGCGCTCGCGATCGCGGGCTACGAGCTCGTGACGCAAATTCTCGGCTGGAAATCGCCGATTCCCGACCTCGCCGTAAGCGGCATCATCGTCGCCGCGCTGCTCGCCGTGTTCGCCTACGTCTTCGTGAAGACGCGACGCACGCAAGACCTCCAGCCGGCAACCCAACCCGGTACGCTCTCGTAAGGAGAACCTCTCAATGCGACTAAGACGAATATCTGGTTCGCTTGCGGCGGTTGTCGCGCTCGCCGCCGCAGTCTTCCTCTACACCCTTCACCCGGCCAAGGGCTCGGATCATCAGGACACTTTTAACCTGGCGACGCGCTCGAACACTTCGGCCGACATCACCGACACGTACGCCTTTCCGTCGCCCGCCAATTCGTCGAACGTCGTGCTGGTCATGGATACGACGCCGCTCATCCTGCCGGGCGCAGGAGCAACGAAGTTCTTCGATCCATCGGTCGTCTGGCAGTTCAAGTTCGTCCACGGCGCCGTCGGAACGTTTAGCGGCGAGGATGAGGTCATCCAACTCTCCGTTAGCGGAACCGGTGCGGATCAGACGATTACCTTGCACGGCCCGGGCATTCCGAATCAGGTCGGTACGACCAACACGCTGCTGCCGGCAATGGGCTCGTTTAAATACAATCAGACGAGCGGCACGATGCTCAAGGACGGCATCATGGCGTTCGCGGGACCGCGAGCCGATCCGTTCTTCTTCGACCTGTTGCAGTTCTTCTCGTTCCTTGGCGATCGCAACTACCACAACCACACGAGCCAAAGCGACCCTGGAACGGGCGATACTCTGACGGGCACTCCGACGTTCAACGGATTCGCGGCGGGAACAATGTCGGGGCCTGGGCCCGGCGCTTACGCCTGCAGTACCAATCCACCCCAAAACGCCCTGACGCAGTTGATGCCGCCGGGCTTCAACGTTCTTGCGTTCGTACTCGAGGTTCCGCGCTCGCTCTTGACGACGGGTTACTCGAGTTCGGTCGTTCACATGTGGGCCACCGCCAGCTCTAAGTCGGGAAGCTAGGAGTCGATTACGATGAAGAATCCGATCCTCAATGCGCTGGCACTTGGCGGCCTTGCGCTAAGCCTCTCGGCCTGCAACGGCACGTCCTCTTCGAACCAGCCGGTCATGCACGCGAGCTACATCCAATTCGAGCGGTTCGGGCGGCCGGCGGTCAAAGAACTGTTCGAGACCTACGTCAACCATCAAGTCACGAACGGCGTCCAGCCGTACAACGATCCGACCCTGCAAGGCTCGATCGTTGCGTTTACCAACACGTTCCGAGCGTCGTCGTATGGTGCGGCGCTCGGCGGCGCAGCGGGGGGCACGGCCGGCGTGCTCTATCCCGACGAGCTCGCGTTCGACCTCTCGCAAACGACGCCCGCCTCGTACCTCGGTATCGAGACCGGCGGCGCAACCAGCCCCGTTGGCAGCAAGTTCGGCGGCCGGGCTCTCTCGGATGACATCATCGACATCTCGCTCGGTGCAGTCTTCGGGAACACGCTCTCGGCCCTCGGCGTCGTCGCGGACGACGGCAAAGAGAACAATTGCCTGAGCGCAGAGAACGTCGCGCAGTCATCGAGTCAAGCGCCGAGCGCTACCTTTCCGTACCTCGCAAGCCCCCACTAAGCGTTGGCTTTTCGTCTGGGGGCGCTCGGAATAACAATCCCCGCGGTAATCGCACTCGTTGCGATTGCCGCGTGGCCGTTTTTCGTGACGCGCAGCGCCGACGAGGCGCAAGCCTCGGCTTTGCCGACGATGGCTCCGGTCGTCGCGGACTACGCTCGGCGCGATTGGGAAATCCACGCCTGGGAGGGCGCGGCCGCGCTGCACCATCGCGGCGACATGCTAACTCCGGCTAGGCTAGCCGGCGAATATTTGCAGCGCTATCGCGAACGCGGGGACATCGGCGACGTGCTGCGCGCGGAGCACGCCGCGAAAGCATCGTTACGGGTCGATGCACGTTACCTGCCCGGAATCATGGCGCTTTCGGCCGCGTATCTTACGCTCCACCGTTTTTATTCGGCGCTCGAAACGCTCGCCAGGGCGGAGCGCATCGATTCGGGAGATCTCGCGCTCGAGGTCCAGGAAGCCGGCCTCGATTTGGAAGTTGGCCGCTACGCACGAGCGGAGCGCTTGCTCGACAAACACTCTTCCGGTAAGACCGAAGACATCGCTGCGGAGACCGTTCGCTCGCGCTATCTGGAGGAGACGGGTCATCTCCGGGAGGCGCGCGCGTTGCTTCATCGTGCGAGCGCCTTGCAGAACAGTGCCTTCGACGCGCCGGCACAGACGCGCGCGTGGTTTTTTCTGCGTGAAGGCGAGATGGCGTTCGAAGCCGGCGACAACGACGCGGCGCTCGCCGACGAACGCGAAGCGCTCGCCGTCTTTCCTCTCTACGCCGACGCGGGTCGCGATCTCGCACGTTTCGAGTGCGCGCTGCACGAATGGAAAGGCTGTCTCACCGACGCGACGCGCTCGGCCGGCCTCGTGCCCTACCCTGAAACGCTCGGCTATGAGGCCGACGCCCAGCGCGCGCTCGGCGACGCGGCGGGCGCCGCGCAAACGGAAGATCTCATTCGGACCGTCGAACGCATCGGCAACGCCCAACACATCTCCGACCGCCTGCTCGCGGTCTACTACTCGGAGCACGGCGTCGAATTCGACGACGCCTATCGCATCGCCAAGAACGAACGGCGCGCTCGCGACGACATTTATACGGAAGATACGCTCGCTTGGGCCGCCGCGATGGACGGCCGCTGGAACGAGGCCCGGGCCGCGGCCCGCAAGGCGCTCATCTTCGATACCGAGGACGCTCGGCTTCAGTATCACGCCGCGGTCATAGCGCTGCACTTCGGCGATCGCCACGAGGCGCGGCGCCGCTTCGAACGCGCTCTCGCGCTAAATCCGCACTTTCACCCCGTCTATGCCGAAAAGGCGCGTTCTCAGCTAGCGAGGCTTTGAGCCGGGGTCGGGCGTATTCTCACGGGTCATGAAAATCGCTCGTTTGCTCGTCGGCGGTTTCGCGGTTGTCGCCCTCGTAGCGGTCGTGCTGCTGTACGACCGGACGCCGGCCCGCAGCTTCGACATTCAGGATTCGCCCGCGACCGTCAACCTTCCAGCGGCAGATATCACCGACATCTACATGTTCCCGAGCCCAACGAATATCAACAACGTCGTCGTGGTGATGGACGTCTTTCCGCTCATCCCTTCCGGCCAGGGTCTCAAGACGTTCTTCTCGCAGAGCGTCCTCTATACGATGAAGTTCGACAACCGTTACGCGGCAGAAGCAGTCAATAACCGCCCGGTCGAAAACCTCGTGATTCAAGTCTCGGTCGGGCCGCCGACCAACGGCACGCAGCAAATCTTTGTCTACGGTCCCGCGGTCGCGGCCCGCACGGGAACGACGACGACGCTCGTCAACGGCGGCACCTTCAGCGGCACCGGTTTCATCAACCGGCCGTTCTCCTCGTCGGGCGGTGTATCGGTGTTTGCGGGAGCCCGACAGGATCCGTTCTTTTTCGACCTGCAACAGTTCTACAACATCTACCCCAATCGCAACATGGGGAGCACCGCGTCGAGTTGTCTGCCCGCACCGGCCGGCAACGGGACGTGTCCGCAGGGTTTCAACAACCCGGGCGTCGACGCGTTTGCGAACACGAACGTCCTCGCGATCGTCATCGAGGTGCCGCGATCGTTCTTGCAACTCGGCGCTAACGGTCCGATCGTCGCCTATTGGGCAACGACCAGCACCGAGTCGGGGAACTAGGATGAAGCCTCTTTTTTCAATCCTGCTCGCCGCCGCGCTCTCGCTCGGATTCTTCAGCAGCTGCAGCAACAATCCGACGCTTAGCGGGTCGAGCACGAACGGCTCGAACCTCGTTTTCCACCAGCTGGACATGGTCGGGAACGCCGGCACGAACGAGTACTTCTCGCCGTGGGCCAATCACGATGCGAACAATCGCGCGACGCCGGTAAATAGCACGATCAATGCGGACGTGATGACCTTCATCACCGGAACAGCGGGGCGCAGTGCGGGTATTGCCAACTACGCGGCCACGAATCTCGTCATACCCGACGTGCTACTGGCCGACTTCTCGCAAAGTGGCGACGCCAGTTATCTCGGCGTTCAATCGCAAGGAGTGATCAACGATAACTGCTTGGGAACGCGCATGGGATCGGGCAAGTTCGGGGGACGCAGTTTGCTCGACGACGCCGTGACGACGACGCTGAGCATAGCCTACGGGAACGTCGTGCCGGTCGTTTCCGCCGCGAACGCGGCGATCGGCTATCCGAACGTCACCGCCACGGCGGTGCCCGACGACGGGAAAGAGCAGAACGGTACGGGCGGGACGCCCCAGCTCGCGACCGACAACGTCACCTGCGTCAACAAGCACCTCAATCTCGGGCAATTCCCGTACTTGGGAGCGCCGATCTAGCGACGGAAGGGTACGGTCCGGCGGCACCGTACTAGGCAAAGTTCGCCGCCGACGCTATACTTGACGGCGCGCCTGGGGATGTAGCTCAGCTGGTAGAGCACTTGCTTCGCATGTAAGGGGTCAGCGGTTCGAGTCCGCTCATCTCCACCAGCATCCGACCCGCATCGCTTAGGGCTTTGCGGGTTTTCTTCTTTCCGGTGGCACTCGATTCATCGAGTCAGAATCGCGGAATCGCGGCCGCGCTCGAGCCATTCCTTCGCCGACATATTCGCTTGGCTCCGAATGAGGTAGGCGATGAGTCCGGTCCACCCGGTCTGGTGGCTCGCGCCAAGCCCCGCGCCGTTGTCGCCGTGAAAGTACTCGTAGAACAGGATATTGTCGCGCCAGTGCGGGTCATTCTGAAACTTATCCGTGCCTCCGAACACGGGGCGCTTGCCCTCGCTGTTTCGCAGAAAGATCGACGAAAGGCGGCTCTCTAGGTCCTGCGCCACCTCGAACAACGTTTTTTGTATGCCCGACCCGGTGGGGCACTCCACTTTGAAATCGTCGCCGTAGTAGCGGTAGAATTGCAGGAGCGCGCGGTAAAGAATGGCGTTCATCGGCATCCAAACCGGCCCACGCCAATTCGAATTTCCACCGAACATGCCGGTGTCCGATTCGGCCGGCAGGTATTGCACCCTATATTCTTGGCCGGCGACCTGCACCACATACGGATGATCGAGGTGGTAGCGCGATATCGAGCGTATGCCGTGCGGACTCCAAAACTCGCCTTCGTCGAGCAATCGAGATAGGAGCAAGCGCAGCTTTTTCTCATCGACGAGCGTGAGGATTCTGCTGCCGCCCCCGCCGGGTCGAGCGGCGTCGGGTAGGAGTTCGCGAATCTCGGGCTGATGCTGCATGCGCGCGCGAAAGCGCTCCAGCGCTTGCGGTACGCTCTCGAGAAAGGCCCGATCGAATACCATCACGGCCGCCATGGGAAGCAGCCCCACGAGCGAGCGAACTTTCAGCCGGGCTCCGCGTCCGTCGGGCAAACGCAGCACGTCGTAGAAGAAACCGTCGCCGTCGTCCCACATTGAATCCCTGTCTTCAGTCGTTCGCAAGACGGCAATTGCGATCCACATAAAGTGCTCGGCAAACTTGACGACCATGTCTTGGAAGGACGGATCCACTGAAGCCAACTCGGCTGCGATGTCGAGCATGCTGAGCGCAAAGAAGGCCATCCAAGCGGTACCGTCGGCCTGCTCGAGGGTGCCGCCGGTCGGTAGCGGCGCGCTGCGATCGAATATGCCGATATTATCGAGCCCGAGAAAACCGCCCCCGAAAACGTCTTTGCCCGAAGGGTCTTTGCGGTTCACCCACCAGGTGAAGTTCAGCAACAGTTTGTTGAACGACCGGGAAAGAAAACCCACGTCGCCCTTACCCCTGTTGGCCTTTTCCATGTCGTAGATCATCTTCACGGCGAAGGCATGCACCGGCGGATTGACGTCGCTGAAATTCCACTCGTACGCCGGCAGCTGTCCGTTTGGATGCGTATAGAGATCACTCAGGACGAGAGTGAGCTGGCTCTTCGCGAAATCGAGATCGACCAAAGCAAGCGGAAGCGTGTGGAACGCGAGATCCCAGGCTGCGTACCACGGATATTCCCATTTGTCGGGCATGGAGATCACGTCGTCGTTGATCATATGGTACCACTCGCGGTTTCGAGTGGTTCGACGGCCCTCGAGTCCCCGGATGCCGTCGGTGCCATGTTCGGAAAGCCATAAGTCGAGGTCGAAAAAGAAGAACTGTTTCGACCACAGCATCCCGGCCAGAGCTTGACGCGTGACCAGCGCTTGGTCGTCGCTCAGGCCCTTTGTGATCGCGGCATAGAAGTCGTCGGCTTCGGAAAGCCGTTGCGTGAAAATCTCGTCAAAGGTCTTGCCGAACGACTCGCCATTTGTATTAGCGTTACGATTGAGGCGTAAACGGATAACTTTGCTCGCGCCCGGCGCCACTTCGAGGCCGTAGTCGGCGGCCACTTTCGTGCCCGTACCCGCTGGATTGACAGTCGGCTCGCCATGAACGACGTAGTCGTTGATACCGTCCTTCACGAACGGTTCCGCGTTCTCGCCATGAAACAGCCGCTCGTTGTTCGTTTCGTTCTCGGTGAAGAGCAGCGGGACGTCGGCGTCACACGAGAATCTGAACTGTCCTAAGCGTTCGTGCGTCGTAAGGACGGTGGCAGTCTCTGCATTGATTCTTCGGAGTTCGGGCTTGCCCATATGCGGCGGCCCGCGCCACGTGTTTCGAAACCAAAGCGTCGGCAGGACGCGTAGGTTCGCGGGAAGATCGCCGCGATTCACCGCGGTGATCTTAATCAGGATATCTTCCGGGCCGGCCTTCGCGTATTCAACAAATAGGTCAAAATAGCGATCCCCGTCGAAGGCGCCCGTGTCCAGCAACTCGTACTCAAAATCGGTTCGGCCCCGACGCTCGTTCGTCGCCTTCAGATCGGCGTAGGGGAATGCCGATTGGGGATATTTGTAGAGCATTTTCATATACGAATGAGTGGGCGTGCTGTCAAGGTAGAAGTAGTAGTCCTTGACGTCTTCGCCATGATTGCCCTCGGCGTTCGTCAATCCGAACATGCGCTCTTTGATAATTGGGTCGGCGCCGTTCCACAAAGCTACGCTAAAGCATAGAAACTGCTTGTCGTCAGAGAAGCCGGCGATGCCGTCTTCACCCCAGCGGTACGCTCGCGAGCGCGCCTGATCGTGGGAAAAATACGACCACGCGTTCCCGTCGTCGCTGTAGTCTTCGCGAACCGTGCCCCACTGACGCTCGCTAAGATATGGTCCCCACTTTTTCCATGGGATTTTCGCCAAACGAGCCTCTTCAAGTCTGTGATTTTCCGCCGTTATTGCCATATTGGAGCACTCCTCAGATCCGTGTCCTCATACTCCCTCACGGGGTTCGAGTCTCATCTTCACCATCATCTGACTCGGGTGGGCGTGCGACAGACTCACTGCGCAACGAGCGGCGCCACGAGTTGCTACCACGCGTGCGTGAGGATGAGCGCCGCCGCGCCGATCGCAACGAGATCCTCGAGGATTCCCGACGGGATGGCGCCGATCGCTGCGATAGCTTTCGTGCGAAGCGCGAGGCCGCCGTAGGCGCCCGCGACGGCGCCCGCGACACCGGCAACGGCCCCGATGGCGGATCCCGAAATCTGCCAGCCGCAAAAGCCGCCGCTTAGGATTCGCGCGCTAAGTCCGACCGCTCCCGTGCGAGCCGGAGTCTTCGGAAGAAGGTCGCCCGCGTACTCCACGATCGCGAGAATCGCGAGCACGACTGCCCAAACTCCGCCGTGGCGCACGATCCAAAGTACCGCGGGAGCCGTAAACGTCCGCAACCCTGCAACGACGCCGAGAAGAAATGCCGCGAGAATCAGCATAAGCATGCGTACGTTTTTCCAAGTTGCTGGGCCTGTCCCCTCAACCGAACGACGTTCGTTCCGTTGCGAACAATGGATTCACGTGAGCCTTAGCTCTCCCGAGCCTGCAGCTCGAACGAGTGAGGTTTCGAAATAGCCCAACGGGTGACGAAGCGACCGACCGCACCTCGTACGGCATTCCTGGCTTAGACGCGAGCGCTATTCCCGCCAGCAGTCGCCGCGGCAAATGGCTGTAACAAACCTGGCTTCCATCGATATTGCGGTTAAGTACTCGCGTCACGAATGGGGAGCATCAACGCGTGATAGTGTCCGTTCCCGCGAGCCCGCCCGCGCCGGCGAGTCTCCGGCAAAGTGTCGACGTCCTGATGCGGCAGCGCCAGAAGGAGCTTCACATCCCCGGCATGGCGCTGGTCATCGTCAAAGACGATCGGGTCGTGTACGCCCATGCCTTCGGTGTGCGGAATGTCGCGAAGAATCAACCCGTAACACTCGATACGGTCTTTCCGATAGGCTCGTGTACGAAGGCGTTTACCGCAATGACGCTCGCGATCGAGCAAGACAGAGGCCTGGTCAGCTTCCACGACCATCCCCAACGCTACCTGACGGATTTCAAGATGGCCGATCCGGTTGCAAATGCGGGCGTCACGCTGGTCGACATGCTTTCCCATCGAACGGGTCTCATGGCATATAACGACCTTTCGGCGGAACCAGGCGTCTTGACCATGGACCAATACGTGCGAGCCGCGACGTCGGCAAAACCGACGGCACCGTTCCGAAGCAAATTCCAGTATAACAACGCGATGGTCGTTGCGGCGGGCAAAATCGCCGGCACCGTGAACGGGAGCACGTGGGCCCAAGCCGTCACGCAGGACGTTCTAGAACCCCTCGGCATGGACTCGACGACGCCCGACGTTTTCGCAGCGATGCACGACGCCGATCACGCCACGGGATACACATACGATCCCTCAGCCGGCTGGCAGCCGGTAGCACCTCCGGCGACGCTTCGCGAACTCGCCCCCGCCGGAGCTGTCGCGTCGAGCGCCAACGACATGACGCGCTGGGTTCGCATGCTCGCCGACGGCGGCGTCGTAGACGGCAAACGGTTCGTTTCCGCCGTGTCATACGAACAAATGACGACGCCGACGATCAAAGTTTCTCCGCGATTCTCCTACGGACTTGGCTGGGCGATCTATTCGTTGAACGGCCAGAAGGTCGTGGAACACAACGGCGGCTCCGAAGGCATTAGCGCACTCGTGAGCTTCATACCATCCCGCCACACCGGCTTCGTTCTCCTTGCCAACACTACCCACACTGCGATGACCACCGTTGGCAACCTCGCGACGCGGCTCTACCCGCGGCTCTTGAACGAACCCGGGAGCGAGGCGCCATCGCAAGCGCCCAGCGCTACGCCCGCTCCGAAGCCGTCGCGCTCGAGCGCCGCACTGCCGCCGGCTGACGCGCTCATTGCTCGCGCGATTGCCGCTCTCGGCGGCGAACGCGCGATGCAACGGCATGCGTCGATATCGATTGAAGAGCGAAAATGGTACGCCAACCAGGGCGTCACCGCATCCGTGACCGTCCTTGCAGGTGCCCCTGCTTCGCAAGAAACCCGCGAAACGTGGTTTGCCGCAGGGCGTGAGATCGCACGCTTACGCCTCTACTTCGACGGCACGCGTGGTGGGCAAGCGACGACTTTTGGGCAGAACGCGGCCGACGACGCAACCGAACGCGTGGCCGCACGCCGCGACGATCGCCTGCATCCACTGTTATCGCTGAAGCACGACTACCGCCGCGTTCGCGTCGTGGAATCGACGACATTCGCCGGCGAGCCGTCGTACGTGATCGAGCTAGCCCCGGCCGAGGGCGATTCCGTCTTTCTGACCGTATCCAAATCTTCCGGCATCCCGCTGGAACGCAGTGAGGGGAATACGACACAAACGTTCGCCGATTATCGCCTCGTAGACGGCGAAGTCGTACCGTTTCGCATTACCATCCACGACGAGCTCGGCGAAACCGACGTTCGCGTCGACCGGATACGATTCGACGTTCCAATTCCACCGGATGCGTTTTCGCCGCGCCGGACGCTTTAGCGCTCTCGAGCGATCGCGTCGTGCAATTCGAACCAACGGTCGGGCGAAACGGTGACGTCGCCGCGGAACGGATAGTCGAGCAAAACGATGAGCGAAAACAGAATGCCGATCATCGCCGCAGTCGCTCCCGTCATAATCAGCTGGACGCGAAAGTTCTTCAAACCGAATAAGTAGAGGAAGCAGACGAGGACTATCGCGCCTAGCACGAGACCGAGTTTGATGATCGGTGCGACGGTGCTACCCACATCGTTGATGCGGTGGCGCCGAAGGTCGGCCACGACTTGAACGCGTTCAAACAGCTGGTTCTGCAGGTTCGAGCGCTGGGCATCGGTCACCTGAATCCGCGCCACGTCCGTGAAGAGGACGAGGATCAATTTCTGAGCCGCTGCACTACTCTTTCCGTCGCGCATCTTCGGCCACTCATCGCTGCCAACCACGATCGCGTAGCGGGCGACGTCGTATCGGATTCGGGCGGCCTCGCGTGCCGGCAAAAGCTCGCCGAAACGCCAAACGTCGGTCGCTGCATCGACTTCCGCTTGCGCCCGTTCCTGAGATTGGGAAAAGTGCTCCCATACCACGACGGTCATGAAACCCAGAAGAACGGCATACAGAACGCCGACGACGGCGAGGATGAACCCCGCGACTTCGTTGTGCTCGAGGAAGTCCGCTTTCGCAAACGATCGACGGACCAAAACGTGGCCCGCGCACGCCACGATAACGCACGTCAAAGTGATGAGCAAAAGCCCGGCCCAGCCTGGGACTGCATAGATAGATGGCATCACGCAGGTCTTTGACGCTTGCTACTCGACCCTCCCGCCGGAGTGCTGGCTGCGTTATCTAGCTGGTCTTGCTCCGCACCGACCGGAACGTAGCGCGAACGTCTTCGGAGAAGAGCTGCGGTTGTTCCCAGGCCGCAAAGTGGCCGCCCACGTCGTGCTTCTTGTAGTAGACGAGTTTGGGATACGCTTTTTTCGACCAGCTTTCCGGCGCGGTGTAGAGCTCGTGTGGAAAGGCGCTGACGCCGGTCGGAATGCTGACGCCCTTGACGTCGAAGAAGTCGAGCTTATTTTCCCAATACAGGCGCGCCGACGAGATCCCCGTCTTCGTGAACCAGTACATCGTGATGTTGTCGAGGACGTCGTCTCGCGAGAGGCCGCCGGGGTTTCCGAAAAAGGCGGGCGCGATCATCTCGTAGCTGTCCTTGTCGTGATCGAGCATCCAAGTCGCCAGGCCGATCGGTGAATCCAACAACCCGTAGAGCGTCTGTGGGCGGTTGGCCATCTCGATGGCATAGCCCACGTGATGCGCGTAGAAGTCTTTGAGCTGCTCGAACGCGTTCAGCTCGTCGCCCGAAAGACCGGCCGGTGCCGCGCCGCCCGCCTTGGCTACCGCCAAGATGTCGGCCGGTACGGTACCCGGCATATTGCTGTGAATTGCTAGCACCTGCGCCGGCGCCAGTAAAGCTAGCTCTTGCGTGACGTTCGAACCCCAGTCGCCGCCTTGCGCCACGAATTGCGAATATCCGAGGCGCTCCATCAGCACGACCCACGCTTTTGCGATGCGAATCGGATCCCAGCCGAGGACCGTCGGCTCGGGCGAATACCCGTAGCCCGGGAGCGACGGTATCACGAGATGGAACGCGTCCGAAGCGCTGGCGCCATGCGCTGTGGGATTGGTGAGCGGTCCGATGACCTTCGTCTGCTCGATGATCGAGCCGGGCCACCCGTGCGTGATGATAAGCGGCAACGCGTTTTCGTGTTGCGAGCGAACGTGGATGAAATGAATATCCTGGCCGTCGATCTCGGTGACGAATTGCGGGATTGCGTTGAGTTGAGCCTCGCACTTGCGCCAATCGTAACCGCTCGCCCAGTAGGTCGCGAGAGCCTGAGTGGTCGCCAGTTGTATCCCTTGCGTGTCGTCCGGAACGAGTTCCCGCGTGGGCCATCGCGTTGCCTTAACGCGCCCGCGCAGCTCGACGAGTTCCGCCTCGGGAACGTTCAGCTTGGGAAACGGACGGATAGCGGTCGTGCCGCTGCCCGCCTGTTGTGCAAGTTGCGTCATGGTTGTCATCCTTTCGGTCAATTCGTTCGCTGTAGTGGATCCTGCGCTGCCGGCGATCCCAAGCCCAGTCGCGCCGAGGCCGATAGTCGCCCGGTTGACGAAGGTGCGGCGGTTCATGCCATCCCATCCACTGCAATGATGGCGTCGGCGAAGGCTTGCGGTGCTTCTTGGGGCACGTCGTGCCCAATGCCCGGCAGAGTGCGGTGCGCGTAATTGCCGGAGAACTGTTTGCGATAGGCGGTGCCATCGGCGTTAGCGCCGTCGAAATCGCTGCCGATCGTAATAGTTGGGACCGTGATGATCGGATTCTGCTGGAGCTTTTCCTCGAGCGACGCGTATCGCGGATCGCCTTGCGCGAGTTGCAGCCGCCAGCGGTAGTTGTGAATGACGATCGCGACGTGGTCGGGGTTCTCAAAGGATTGCGCGGTGCGATCGTAGGTCGCATCGTCGAAGTTCCACTTCGGGGAGGCGAGCGTCCAAATCAGTTTGTTGAAGTCATGCCGGTTTTCACCGTACCCGGCGCGCCCGCGTTCGGTGGCGAAATAATACTGGTACCACCAGCCCAGCTCGCCGCGCGGCGGCAACGGCCGTTGGTTTGTCACGAGATTTACGATGAGATAGCCGCTCACCGAGACCAGCGCCTTGCAGCGTTGCGGCCAGAGCGCCGCCATGATGTCGGCTGCCCGCCCTCCCCAATCGAAGCCGGCGACGATTGCGCGCTCGACCTTCAGCGCGTCCATCAGCGCGATCGTATCGACCGCAAAAATGAGCTGTTCGCCGTTTCGAAAGGCCGCGTCTGAAAGAAAGCGGGTTGGGCCGTAGCCGCGCAGGTAAGGAATTAGCACGCGGTAACCCCGCGCCGCCAGCTGCGGCGCAACGTCGGCGTAGCTGTAGATGTCGTACGGCCAGCCGTGCAGCAGAATCACCGTTTGACCGCTGGGCGCGCCGACTTCAGCATACGCGACGTTCAGCTCACCGGCCACGATCTGCTTGAGGGGCAGGTCCTTCACTTGGTTACCTTACGGGACGATGTGAGGGCCTCCTCGCGAAGTTACCGGAGTCAGAGCGTTTTTCGCGACTCGTTCGAATAAACTGCGCAAGTTTTCCCATGTTTCCGCACCTCCGCAGAGTGGCGCTGGCTGCGATCCCAGTTTTCCCGAAATCGGCGTTTCGTTTTGTGCCGCAATCGACTAGAATGTACTCACGGTCGCTTGTGAAATACCGTCGCGAGTGACCCGGAGAAAAGATGATACAGCGAATCGTCGCCCTTGCTTTCTTCGTCGCGGCTATAGCGCCCGTGTCACCGGCCTACAGCCGTTCCCGCGCATTCGACTTGCAGCATTCGAAGATGACGGTCCACGTCTACAAACAAGGCATGTTTTCGTTTCTTGCCGACAATCACGAGGTCGACGCCCCTATATTGAGCGGTTCGTACGACAGCGCGGATAAGGCCATCGAGCTCACGGTGGATGCCACGAAGATGCGCGTCATGGATCCGAGTCTCCCCGCGCAGAAACGCGAATCCGTACAGACGAACATGGCCGGCCTGCAGGTGCTGGATGTGGCAGATTACCCGACCATCACTTTTCGCTCGACAACGATCGACGATGTCGACGCAAACCACTGGACGGTCACCGGCGATCTCACGCTCCGCGGACAGGTGCACCCCATCACCGTTAAAGTTCAGGCAAAGGATGCGACGAACTTCACGGGGACGGCCACAGTTCGCCAGACGGCGTTTGGCATCACGCCGATCCGAATTGCGGGCGGCGCCGTCACCGTAAAGGACGACGTCACCGTCGAGTTTGAGATCGCACTGCAGCCTTAGGAGCCTTCTTCGACCTCGACGATACTGTCTGCGACCAGACCGTGCGCTTCGCGGTGCACAGCGATCGCGGCTTCCTTCGTTGGAGCTTCCACCAGGCAGAAAACTTTGCCGCTGCCTTCGTCAAACCAGTATCGTATGTACTTGGCGCCGTGTTTACCTTGCGTCTTGAGGTCGGCCTGATGAGCTTGAGCTACCGCATCGCCGGTCAAGCCTTCGATGTGGTCGTGAACGTCCATGAAAAGCGGCATTGAAAACTCCTCGTTTCCTGACTATTCGCGGGCATCAACGGTGCGGTGAGTGTCACGATATCCGGACAACCATGCCGACGTGCTGCGCGCCGTTCGCTTGACAGGCGCGACACCCTTCCGAGACCCGCACCTCCGTGTCGGCGGACCCGGAATCGTTTGGGGCCTGCCCGAAGGAGGCCCCGTGACACATCACAACGATTCCGGGCACGGCCTGTCTCACGCGAGCCTCACATCCTTAGAGCAGCACGCCAACGACGTACGCAAGGGCATCATCCGGTCGTTGCTCGCCGCCGGCTCCGGGCATAGCGCCGGGTCGCTCGATATGGCGGACGTCTTTACCGCGCTCTACTTTCATATCATGCGTCACGACCCCGAGCGTCCGCTGTGGGAAGACCGCGATCGGCTGCTGCTGTCGTGCGGACATATCGCGCCGGTGCGCTATAGCGCGATGGCTTACGCCGGATATTTCCCGGTCGAAGAACTGCTGACGCTGCGCAAGCTCGGATCCCGCTTGCAGGGCCATCCCGAACGAACCAGATTGCCGGCGCTCGAAACGACCTCGGGTCCGCTGGGCGAAGGACTCGCGCAGGGCACCGGAATGGCTTTGGCCGCCAAGATGGACGAGAAAGATTGGCGCGTCTACGTCGTCACCTCGGACGCCGAGCACCAGTGCGGCCTCCATTGGGAGGCGGTCATGACCGCCGCCAAATTCAAGCTCGATAATCTCACGTGCATCGTCGATCGCAACTTCATTCAAATTGACGGCAGCACCGAAGACGTCATGCCGCTCGAACCGCTCGTCGACAAGTACCGCGCCTTCAATTGGGAAACGTTCTCGTGCGATGGAAACGACATCGGCGAATTCATTGCGACAGTGGAAAAGGCCAAACTCGTGCGCGGCAAACCGCAAGTCATCATCGCTCACACGCTGTCCGGTAAGGGCGTCGCATTCATGGAGGGCGACTACCTCTGGCACGGAAAGCCGCCGAACGCCCAACAGGCCGAGGAGGCTTTACGCGAACTCGATGCGCGAGGCGAGAGAATCGCGGCGGCCCGTGGCTAGACGCAACGTGGTCGAGGAGGACGAAGTCGCCGGAATGCATCTGGTCGACTACCGCGATGCCGCGGCGCTCGCGCGCGTTCCCACGCGCGACGGGTTCGGCAAAGGCTTGGTCGAGGCGGGTCGCCGCAACCACGCCGTCATCGGAATTTGCGCCGACCTCAGCGAGTCGACACGCATGGAGGCCTTCAAGACCGCGTTTCCGCAGCGCTACATCGAGATCGGAGTTGCCGAGCAGCTGTTGGCGGCAATGGCCTCCGGTCTAGCGGCCAGCGGAAAGATTCCTTTCATTGCGAGCTACGCGATGTTCGATCCCGGGCGCTCCTGGGAGCAGATTCGGACGACCATCGCCCTGAACGACACGAACGTGAAGATCGCCGGCGCACATGCGGGCGTCTCGGTCGGCCCCGACGGCGCGACGCATCAGGCGATCGAAGACATCGCGATCATGCGCGTCATTCCCAACATGACCGTCGTCGTGCCCTGCGATTCGGTTCAAACCGAGAAGGCGACCATTGCTGTGGCCGAGCGGCGGGGCCCAACCTACTTGCGCTTCGGCCGCGACAAGAGCGCGGTCCTCACGACCGAGAAGACGCCTTTTGAAATCGGCAAAGCTCAGACGTTTCGCGCCGGCAGCGACGTGGCGCTCGTCGCCTGCGGCATCTTAGTCGAGAACGCGCTGCTGGCCGCCGGCAAGCTGGCCTCCGAGGGCATCGAATGCCGCGTTATCAACAACCATACGGTCGAGCCCATGGATTGGAAGACGCTCGTCGAAGCGGCCCGCGCGTGCCGGGCCGTCGTCACGGTCGAAGAGCACCAAGTGCGCGGCGGGATGGGTTCGCGCGTGGCGGAGATTCTCGCAGCACACGAACCCGTTCCAATGGAGTTCGTCGGGGTGCACGACCGGTTCGGTCAATCGGGCACTCCCGCCGAGCTGATCGAACACTACGGCATGGGCACCGACGCGATCGTCAAAGCCGTTCGAAAAGTTCTGGAGCGTAAGAAGCCTTAGTCCGGCCTGCCGAGCGCTGACCTAACGGCGCGAATCGAGACGCTGTTGAACGAGCGCGAGGGCGAAGGTGAGATCGCTTGCGATATTTGAGTTTGGATCGCTGAGCTCAATGCTGAGGCCGATGGTGCTCAGTCTCGCCCAACTGGCCTCGTCGCCGTCGAGGAACTCGTCGAGATACGCTTTCCGGACGCGCGCCTCGCGCTCGGTCAACGGCTCGCGCATCCAATCGACCGTTTCGCCGTCGATCTTGTCGACCGCGCCACGGCGTGCGCCGAAGTTGAAACTCCCGAATTCAGGCCGATCGGAATCGCTCATCGGAGGCTCGATCTTTTCGGTGGCCGTTTGTGAGCGACCCCCTGCGCGCTGCGGTCGAGCTAGCCCGTGCGGAATTGCTGGATTGCGAATACGACAGCCAACAGGATCAGCACGATGCCGGCGGCCCGTTCGGCATTCTTTTCGAACATGTGACCCAGCTTGGCACCGAAAGCGATGCCTGCCAGCGTGAAGCAGATCGTCGAAACCGCAACGGTTGCAAAGAGCTGAGGCAACGGCAGCTTCAATGCTGGAAGAGCAAATCCAACGCCGAGCGAGTCGAGGCTGATCGACAGTGACGCGAGCGCTAACCCGTGCGGTTTGGAAACGTCAAACCCAAAGTCGTCACTGTTCGAGAAGCCCTCGCGCAGTATCCAAGCACCGATTAAGGCGAGCACGATGAGCCCGATCCACGTTGCAATCGTGCCGGCCAGACGGCCGAACCCCGTCCCCAGCAGTAAGCCTACGAGCTGCATGAGGATCTCCGCCGCCGCAAACGAGGCTCCCACGCGAACGCGCGTGGGCCACGGATAGCCTTTGATCCCGATAGCGACCGACAGGGCGAGAACGTCCAAACCGATAGCCAGCGCAATGCCGAATATTCGGAGCTGCGTTTCCAGGTGAAGATCTCCGCGACGAGGCGCTACGGGAAGTAAGGCCGGGGCTTCGCGCAAACCATGCGGTAAGCCCTCGCCTCGATGGGGAACGTCCGCTGCATGATGCCCGGCGCGCAAGCCGAGGTCTGGCTGCTCATCGGTTTACTCTGTGCGACGATTCCGCTCGTCGCACTCGCGCGCCGCTTGGGTATCTCCTATCCGATCGTGCTGGTGCTTGGGGGCCTCGTTCTCGGCTTCATCCCCGGTCTGCCGCCGATCACATTGGATCCCGATCTCGTGCTCGTGATCTTCTTGCCACCGCTACTCTATTGGGAATCGATCACGGCTCCGACCGACGTGATGCGCGCGAATCGGCGAGCGATTTGGTTCCTCGCGATCGGACTTGTCATCGCGACGACGGGAATCGTGGCACTCGTTGCGCACGCGTTGGTCCCGAGAATGAGTTGGCCCATGGCGTTCGTTCTTGGCGCGATCGTCGCGCCTACCGACGAACTCGCTTCTGCGCCGGTGCTCGAACGACTTCACATGCCGCGCCGCTTGACCGCGATCATCGAAGGCGAAAGCCTCTTGAACGACGCCTCGTCGCTGATCATTTACGCAGCCGCCGTCACGGCGACGGTGACGGGCGTCTTTGAGTTCTGGCGGACGCTCGGCCAGTTCTTGCTCTCGGGATTCGCGGGCGTCGCAGTCGGCCTCGCTGCAGGTTGGCTCGCCGTCCAGGGTTGGCGACGAGTCAAAGCCACCGAACTTCAAACCGTCATCTCCTTCACGCTTCCGTTTCTGTCGTATGTTACGGCTCAACGGTTCGGACTTTCGGGTGTGCTAGCCGTCGTCTACACCGGAATCTACGCGAACCGCCTGACACCCGCGGTGCTGACTCCCGCGGCTCGCCTTCAGTTGACCGGCTTCTGGAATACGCTCGTCTTTTTGGCCAACGCGATTCTCTTCTTGCTCGTCGGACTTCAACTGCGCACAGTTACCAGCCGAGTCCTCACCGAATATTCGTGGACGACAGTCCTCTGGTACGCGTTCGTCGTCAATGCCGCGATCGTCGTCACGCGCTTCGCATGGTGTCTCGCGCAAGAATACGCGCCCGTGGTGGGCCGAGCGTCGGGAGGCCACGCGCCGAGTTGGCGGCAGGCCGTCGTCACAGCGTGGTCCGGACTTCGCGGTGCTGTTTCTCTCGCGGCCGCGCTCGCGATACCGGCAGCCCTTGCGAGCGGCGCACACACCCCGCATCGGAACCTGGTCGTGTTCCTGACGTTCAGCGTGATATTGGTGACGCTCGTCTTCGGTGGCTTGACCCTGCCGCTCGTCATTCGCATGCTCGGGCTCGGCAGGGCACCCGAAGGCGACGACGACGACGACCTGTCACGCGCACGAATCGAGATGAACCGGGCAGCTCTCAAAACGCTCGAGCAACTCGAGCAGTCCGGAGCGATCGACGGGGTCGACGCCCAGTTGCTCCGGACGCGTTACGAGCGACGTCTCGCTCCGCCCTCCGAGAACGCGCGACGGGAGCGGCGCCTCGCGGCCGAGCGCGCGCTCCTGGACTCGGAGCGCACCGCCCTGATCGAGCTGCGCGCCCGAGGTGCGATCGACAACACGACGCAGCGCCGGCTGCAGCATTGGCTCGACGTCAGCGGCGAGACGATCCCATCGGAGCCGTCCGAGGACGACGAGTGAGCCGGCATGGGCGAGGACCGCGGAACGAGAAGCGGGTGGTCAGATGAACGCTCTGAGCCACATTTTTCTCCACGTCGCTTTCTGCGCGGCAATGCTACGCGCCCCGAGCGGAGCGCAAGTCCCGCTCCACGTGACGATGACGCACCACAATGGCGTCACCGCCTTCGATCAGGAATTCAAGGCAGTACGCGAGGGCAAAGACACGGTCCTCGAGTTCGACGTGTCGCCGGGCATCTATCGGCTCATCATCGATTCGCCGAAGTACGGCTGCTCGCGGGTCGATTTCCTCAACGTCCTCGACGGGCTGAATCGAAACGTGAGCGAGACGATGGCGGACACGCCGCCGGAGCCGCCGCGAGACGGAGTGGCGCTCGTCGATGGAACCGCACCGCAGTCGTTCGTCTACCTGAAGCCGACCTTCGTGATGTTCGATAAGAGCTTGGCGTGCAACCAGCCCGTCACAACGCCGCTCCCGGTCCGCACCGACGTCGAATACGATACGGGTTCCTACCACTTGTGGCTGCATTCCGACGCCGCTCTGTTGGCGCAGGCGCCGCTGGTCGCCGCTCTACGGTTGCAAACGCCGACGAGCACAGCGCACTACGTGCGGGTCAGAATACCGTTCCCGATACCTTGGACGGGCTGGCCGGGCGTTTTCGAAATGAACATTACCGAAGACATGGTCGACGGGCTCTCGACAGAGAAAGTCGATACGCTGCTCTGTCCCAAGATCTGGCAAACGAGCGTTCCGGGCTAGTGACACTTAGGACTAAACCGCTTTGTTTGCGCTCCGGATCGCGGGCGCGACGATGCGGACGATGATAACCTGCAATGCGGCCGCGGCTGGAACCGCCAAGAACGCTCCGGCAATGCCCAGCAGCGTGCCGCCCAGAACCGTCGAAAACACGATCAGTAAGAAACTGAGTTGCACTCGCTGCCCGAATATGATCGGCGAGAGCGCGTTCTGATCGATGAGTTGAACGATGATGAAGGCGCCGGTCGCAAAGAGCGCCTTCGTCCAACCCGCCGTGGCCAAAGCGGCGAGGATGATGATCGGTCCGGAAATGATCGCGCCGACGAGCGGGATCGCCTGAAAGATGGCCGCCACGAAACCGAGGAGCAACGCGTACGGAATCCCGAGTAGCGCCAACGCGATGCCGGTCGCAACGCCCACCACGATTCCGTTGATCACGACACCTTGAACGTAGGCTCCCAGCTTCACGCCGATCTCGTCAAACGCCGCGCCCCAACGTTCGCGCAGGATGGGCGGCAGCAAGCTCAGCACGAAGGCCGCGAGCTCCCCGGCGGACATCAGCCAAGCGACCGTGAGCAAGATGATCAGGACGCCGTCTCCGACCATTTGGGCCAAGAGTGCCGGACCGCCGAGCAGTTTCTGTCCGAACGAACCGAGCAAAGCGCTAGCGGTGCCCGAGAGACTCGCCGCGAGCGCCTGGACGCCTTCGCTTTGATGCAAGAACTTTTGCGTTTCCAGAAACTGGCTCTGCAGCGACTGCGCGATGTCGGGCATAGCCGTCAGCAGGCGCGACGACTCGCTTCCCAGCGGTTGCAGCAGCGCGATCGTCGCCGTGACGAACGCGAGCAGCACCGAACCGAGCACGGCCAAGATGGCGACGCCCCCCGGCACTCTTTTCGCGAGCCGATTGACCGACGGGCGCAGACCTTCGGCCAAGAGTATCGCGGTAAAAAGCAATAAGAACGCCGACAGTGCGTTCGCAACGACGAGCCAGAGCAGAACCGCGAAGCTGATCGTGGCTGCGCCTAAGAGCCAGCCGCGCAACGTGAGCGCGACGGTGCGACGTCCGATCTGCGCGTCCTTGGGCTCCATCTGCCGCGACGGGTTCCGTCCCGGAAAGCTCATCCCTTCGCGGCGCTTGACCTTGTGTAGCCGCCACACTCTCGTTCACGCACCGCGACATCCGGCCCGGCGAACAGATGACAGGGTTCGGAGCGGGGCGGCACGCACTCTTGGACGACATGGCGAACGAAAGCTACGCGCTGATCACCGGCGCATCAAGCGGCTTAGGAATGGACTTCGCGCGCCAGCTGGCCGGCCGCGGTTACGATCTCGTGCTCGTCGCGCGGCGTGAGGACAGGTTGCGTGCGCTGGCGACCGAGATCGAGCGGGATTCGGGCAGGCACGTCGAGGTCGTCGTCGCCGACCTCGCGCTGGACGCCGAACGGGAGCGCGTCGCACAAACCGCGCTCGCGCTCGCGAAACCGGTCGAGGTGCTCGTGAACAACGCCGGCCTCGGATTGTACGGCCGCTTCCACGCGATCCCGTGGACGAAGGAACGGCAAATGCTCGACGTCGACATCGAGGCGGTCGTCCACCTCACGAAGCTGCTGACGCCGGCCATGATCGCACGCGGGAACGGTTACGTCCTCAACGTCGCCTCAAATGGGGCCTATCAGCCGACGCCGCTCTACGCGAGCTATGCCGCGGCCAAAGCCTTCGTCCTCTCTTTTTCGCAAGCGATCAACTTCGAGTTTCGCGGAACCGGCGTCAGCGTTACCGTCGTTTCACCCGGCGTCACCGCGACGGAATTCTTAGCCGTCTCCAAGCAACGGCCGACGCTGTACCAAAGGCTACTGATGGGGCGCAGCAAGACCGTCGTCAACAAAGCCCTGAAAGCGATGTTCGCGCGACGTCCGGAGATCATTCCCGGTGCTGTGAACTACGCGCTGGCTACGTCCGGGGCGGTCTTACCCGGCTCGCTCAAAGCCCGCCTCGCGTATCATCTGATGCGTTCCAACGAAGCCGTGCACTAGGCGCGTTCGAGAAAGCGCTCGAGCTTGGAGCGCTTGGTTTTGTGCAACAGCGGCGCCCAAAGGTCTCCGGTGCGTGCGAGACGTTCGCGCACGTTGTCCACGCGGAACTCGCCGATGTCGACACCGCGCTTCACCTCGTCCCACGTTACGGGTGTCGAGACGGTGGCGTGGGGCGTCGGCCGTACGGAGTAGACGGAAGCGAGTGTGCGGCCCCATGCGTTCTGGTTGTAATCGACGAGAACGCGTCCCTGAGGCCGCTTTGCGATCTTGTACTCGGCAGTCATGATGTCGGGCCGCCGAGCCGCGACGGCGAAGGCCAAAGCCTTCGCGAAACGCCAGACCTCCTTCTGAACCGGGCCTCGCACGATCGGAACGTAGACGTGCATGCCGCTCGACCCGGAAGTTTTCGCATATGCCGGAAGCCCCAAGTCGTCGAGCGCCGTCTTCAATTCGAGCGCCGCCTCGCGCACGACCTCGAAGCTCGTCGCGCCCTTCTGCGCGTCTTTGACCGGATCGAGATCGAAGTGCAAATAGTCGGGTCTGTCGACGTCATCGCAGGTCGCATACCACTGATTGAGATCGATGCAGCCGAGGTTGACGATCCAGAGCAGCGTTGCCAAGTCGTCGACCATCGGGAAATCGATGACGTTGCCGGAACCGTGTTCGATGCGGCATACGTCGAGCCAAGGCGGTGCGCCGCTCGGCGTTCGCTTCATGAAAAAGAAGGCGCCGGGTGCTCCGTTCGGATAACGCTTCATCACCATGGCGCGCCGCGCGACGTGCGGCAGTAAGAGCGGCGCGACGTCGGCATAATACTGAAGCAGCCCACCCTTCGTCAGGCCCGTCTCGGGAAAGAAGACCTTTTGCAGATTGGTGAGATGAACGTCGCGCGTTCCGGCGCGCACGGTTGCCGAGCTTGCGTTTTTGGGAATCTCGACCGGCTGGGCGCGGCGCGCAGGCGAAGCCATGAGGAGTGCCTTCTACGCGTGCGCCCGAGCACACCCCGGCGTCACTCGCCAGGCTCCGGAGCCGTTCCGTCCGATAGTCGGGACATGCGAGCACCATGCTTACGACTGGGCGTGACTCTTCTCGCGTTCGCTCTGGCGGCATGCAGCGGCGGTGGCAGCGTCGTCGGCAACCCCGGACCGACGCCGACGCCGGGCCCGGCCTCCAGCCCGACGCCTGCCGGCAGCGCAACGCCTTCCACGAGCGGGAACGTCACGGGCGCGGTCTACGACCTCTCTTCGTATAACCCGAGCCTGACGGGCGGGGGCGGCGTGGGTTGGTCGGTGCTGCCGAACGGATCACCCGCGCCCGGCGTCAACCCCGTCCCGGGCGCGATCGTCGTGATTGGCGGGACGCTCATTACCGGCGCGACCGCGCCGCCTTCCATGCCGGGCGACGATGCAATGGCCGTCACCAACTCCGGCGGAGCGTTCGCGTTGAACACGTCGGCGACCGGCGCACAATTCATCATGGTTTTCCCGGGCGCGGGCGACAAAGTGCACGCGGCCGCGATTCATCGCACGACATCGCTCGTTGCGGGAAAGAACGCTCTTCCAACGCAGTTGATGGCGGCGGTGACGAGCGATGAAGCCGCGTGGCTGACTCAAGTCAACGCCGACCGCGCGGCAAACGGCTCCGCGCCGCTCGTCTTCGACGAAGCGCTTCTCGAGTCGGGCCGGTATTGGGCGAACTTCATGGCGACGACGGGGTATTTCAATCATTGCATACCGGCCTCGTCGTGTGGCGGACCCTCTGCAACGCCGCCGCCCGGCGCAGCGCCGCAAGATGCCACGCCGGCGACGCGAGATGCGTATTTCAATGCGTACTTCGGAGGATGGGGCGAGAATATCGCGGCCGGTTTTCCGACTTGGGCGGCAGCCGAGTCGGCTTTCATGGCCGAGAAGGCGAACTGCCCTGGCGATACTGCGACGGGCTGTCCGTTTACCGAATCGACGGGTCACTTCTTGAACATCGTCGACCCGAGTTACCTTTGGGCCGGACTCGGTGAAGGCCTGAACGGCGCGGGCTACGGTGACTACTACGATCAGGAGTTCGCGACGCCCGGTTCGAGTATGGCGTCGTCGAGCTCGCTGCCGAACGAACGGATGGCGCGCCCGCTGACGCCCTCTCGCTAGCGCTACGTGTTGTTTCTGATCTCCCGCTTTGCGTGGTCGATGCCCGCGAGCGTTTCTTCCTTGGCTTGATTCGCGACAGAGCGAACCTTCTCTCCGGGAGTGAGCGCGTCACCGCTCAGGTCGCGCTCCGTTTGTTCCGTGTCGGCGTTCGCTTTGTGAGCCGCCTCGCCGAAGGCGTCTTTCACGTTGTCGATCGTTTTCCGGAGATCTTCTTTGATACCCATAACGTTATACCCTGACCCCTCTGCCGGTCACGACGTTGACGATCACCATGATGACCGCGAGGACCAATAAGAGGTGAATCAAGCCGCCTCCGACGTGCAACAGAAAACCGAGGAGCCAAAGAGCGAAGAGTACGACGATGACGGCCCACAAAATTCCGGCCACTATGAGTTTCCTTCCGCGCGATTTGAGTGTTGATTGTTCATGTGTCCGCAGCATTACCCAAACCCGGACTGACTCAACCCGACGCGCGCAAAAAATCTCGCTAGGGGTGAATCTGATCGGTCCAGCGCACCGTCTCCGGCGCTTCAACCATTGGTATATCCAAGTTCACGACGATTGGTTCTTGGCCGCTTCGAACGAGAACGCACTCGAGCGGCTCGTCCGCAATCGCGTTGATCTCTTGGTGCGGCACGAACGGCGGGACGTAGATGAAGTCGCCGGGTCCGGCCTCGGCAACGTATTCGAGCGCATCGCCCCAGCGCATCCGCGCTCGGCCGCGTACGACGTAGATGATGCTCTCGAGGTCGCCGTGATGATGCGCGCCGGTCTTTGCGTTGGGCTCGATCGTAACGGTACCGGCCCACAGCTTCTCGGCGCCGGTGCGGGCTCGCGTTATCGCCGCGGCTCGACTCATGCCCTGAGTTTGCGGCGTGTTGCAGTCGAGCTGATCCGCAGAAATGACGCGCACGCCCGCGTGCTTCCAATCGGTCGGTGACTTCATGCCCACTCCAACAGTGCGTCTTGGGCGAACGTGGCAATTCTCAGGTCGAAAATGGCAGCTGCGCACGTGCGGCGAAAGGCGGCCGATGACTTTCCGGCGTGTGGTTTCATTCGGCCTAGCGCTCGCGTTTGCAACCGTCACGGTTCCCACAGCGTCTTCCGCGCAGCAGCCGGCCCAGGGCCAACCTGCGCAAACGAAGCCCGCGCCGAAGCCGGCGCCGAAACCTGCGGTGAAACCGGCCCAGCCGAAGCCCGCAGTGAAACCCGCGCAGCCGCAGAAGCCGCCGCCCAAGCCCGGTCAGCCCGGCATCTACCCGACGCCGAATGGCGGACGCCCGCCGGGAGGCGGAAACGGCGCCAAGCCGCCGCCGAAGCCCGGTCAGCCCGGTATCTATCCGCCGCCCAATAGCGGGCGGCCGCCGGGAAATGGCGGTGGTTACGTTCCGCCTCCGAGGCCTCCGCCGGGACATGGTGGCTGGTATCCGCCCAAGCCGCCGTATCCGGGCTATCACTATCCGACGCGGCCGCCGGGTGGGTATCCGCCGCCGCGCTACCCGCCATATAACGGCTGGCGTCCGATCTATCCGCCGCCGCCTCCGCCGATCTACCGGCCGGGAGCGTGGTATTGGAATAACGGCGCCGTTTGGCGCCCCTACCCGACCTACTGGGCCGGCGGGTTCTGGGGTGCGTTCGCGATCGGCACCGCCGCAGCGATCATCATCGGCGCCATTACGCAGCCTCAGTACGCGACGTATCAGGTGCAAGGCGGCAGCCCCGGCGCGCAGTTGCTCAACAGCTACCAGCTCATGCAAGTGCCGTGTCGTCCCTACGTCGTGGTGATCCACGGACCGAACGACACGATCGTCTGCGCCGAGCCGAACGGGCTCGTCGCTCCCGGCGACTACAGCGTCGACCCGAGTACGCTTACGCTCGTCAACTACCAACAATACTGACGGAGTTCGCCGGGCTCTCGGTATCGGCCGGCACGTAAACTTCGGCGCCGAGCGCGCGGAACTCGGTCGATTTTTCGGCCATCCCGCGTTCGGCGTACTCGCGCACTTCCTGCGTGATCTTCATCGAGCAGAAATGCGGACCGCACATCGAACAGAAGTGCGCGACCTTTGCGCCGTCGGCCGGCAGCGTTTCGTCGTGGAAGGCGCGAGCCGTTTCCGAGTCGAGCGCCAGCTCGAATTGATCTTGCCAGCGGAACTCGAACCGTGCGCGCGAGAGCACGTCGTCCCAGTGACGTGCGTGCGGATGTCCCTTGGCGACATCGGCCGCGTGGGCCGCGATCTTGTAGGCGATCACCCCATCCTTGACGTCCTGGCGGTCCGGTAGGCCCAAGTGCTCCTTCGGGGTCACGTAGCAGAGCATAGCCGTTCCGTACCACCCGATCATCGCCGCGCCGATCGCACTCGTGATGTGGTCGTAGCCCGGCGCGATATCGGTGACGAGCGGTCCCAGCGTGTAGAACGGCGCTTCTTTGCAGATCGCGAGCTGGCGATCGACGTTCTCTTTGATCAGGTGCATCGGAACGTGCCCTGGACCTTCGATCATCGTTTGCACGTCGTGCTTCCAGGCGATTTCCGTGAGCTCGCCAAGCGTGTCGAGCTCGGCAAACTGGGCTTCGTCGTTCGCGTCGGCGAGACAGCCCGGGCGCAGCCCGTCACCAAGCGAGAAGGTGACGTCGTAGGTCTTCATGATCTCGCAGATCTCTTCGAAATGCGAGTAGAGAAAATTCTCCTCGTGATGGGCGAGACACCACTTCGCCAGGATCGATCCGCCGCGCGAGACGATCCCCGTGATCCGTTTGGCGGTGAGCGGCACGTAACGAAGCAGCACGCCGGCGTGAACCGTGAAGTAATCGACGCCCTGTTCGGCCTGCTCGATCAACGTGTCGCGGTAGAGTTCCCAGGTGAGGTCCTCGGCCTTCCCGCCGACCTTCTCGAGCGCCTGATAGATTGGAACCGTACCGATCGGGACCGGCGAGTTGCGCAAAATCCACTCGCGCGTCTCGTGAATGTTCTTGCCGGTCGAAAGATCCATGACGTTGTCGGCGCCCCAGCGCGTCGCCCACGTCATCTTGTCGACCTCTTCCTCGATCGTCGATGCGACCGCCGAGTTTCCGATGTTAGCGTTGATCTTCACCAGGAACTGGCGACCGATGATCATGGGCTCGCTCTCGGGATGGTTGACGTTGAGCGGCATGACTGCGCGGCCGCGCGCGACTTCCGAGCGCACGAGCTCGGGCGAAACGCCCTCGCGAATCGCCACGAACTCCATCTCCGGTGTGACGATGCCGCGGCGCGCGTGGTGCAACTGACTGACGTTGCAGCCGGGCTTCGCTTTGCGCACGCGTCGGCTGGTATGAAAGCGCAGCGCATCGAGTTCCGGCATCGCTTCGCGGCCGCGGCGGTAGACGGACGACGGGCGTTCGAGTTCCAGCGTGTCGCCGCGCCGCTCGATCCAGCCGCTGCGCAGCGGAGCGATGCCGGCGCGAACGTCGAGTGCCGCGTCGGGGTCGGTGTACGGACCGCTCGTGTCGTACACGACGTGCCGTTCGCCGTTCGTCAGTTCGATCTCGCGCATCGGGACGCGGATCGACGGGTCGCTCCCAAGGGAATAGATCTTTCGCGAGCGCGCCTCGCGCTTGCCCTCGACGACTGCCGACATTTTCGAAACCCTTTCCGGGGCCGGCTCGACCGTCTCTCCCTCCGCCGGTGTTACCGGATCAGGTTCGACGGTCGGCGACCAACATCGCCCTCTCAGCCCGTCGTGCGGGCTCCCGTGAGGCTGCCCTCACGATACGCGCCCGGGCACCCGGCTGTCAACAATCGCTTACTTGGGGGGCGTGAACGTCTTCGGCGCATAGATCGCTTGGAGCACGTCCGGCTTCGACGGGTCGCGCTTAAGATGCGGATAGCGCTCGCCACCGTTCCACTTGATCTCGACGACTTTGAAGAAATCGCCATTCGCGACGATCATCTCGACGGGTCCTTTGCTTCCGGCCGATTCCTTCACGGTCCGATGCAAGAGGTCGAGCGAGTACGCTCGGCCGTTGACTGCGATGATTTTCATATCCGGGGCGATTCCCGCGACGTCCGCCGGCGAACCCGGAACTACGTCTTTCACCATTCCCGCGCTGCCGGGGTCGTCAGGGTCGTTGGAAATCGCCAACCCGAGCGAATACAGGAAATTTGCCGTCTTGAAATCTTCTTCTTGTTGCTTGGCGACTTCGCTCTGGTTTCCATCGAACACGAGCGTGTAGCCCCCGCCGGTGATCCCGCCGAGCGGAGCGTGAGGACGAATTTGCCCGACCCGCTGCTCGAAGAAAGCTGCCCAGTCGTACGGCGCGACCTGGTTCAAAAGCGCGTACACGTCCGTCGCGGTGTAGGTTTTGACGCTTGGCGTGGTGCTGCCGCCGGCGGCCCAGAGCTTGCAGAAGTCGTCGATCGAGCGGGCACCGTTTGTGAGCTTGCGGATCGTGACGTCGACTTCGAGCCAGAGTAGATGCCCCTCGGTGTAGAAATCGTTCGCCTTGCGCCGCAACTCGTACCACTGGTCGGGAGACAGGTAAGCCAAAGGCGCTTCGTCCGCGGTGTCCTGGAGGGGCCGCCAATCGCGACCTCGTTCGTAGTCCATCATGGCCGCTGAATCGGCCAAAGCCTCGAGCTCGTCGTCGAACGAATTGAGACGGGCGCGCGTGGAAAGAACCCGCCCGAGGTATTCGTTGAGGCCTTCGTACACCCAAAGCAAGTCGGTGCGTTCGGGAGCTTGATAATCCGCAACGAAGAGGTCGGCCGGCCGGCGATACTTTCCGTTCCAAGAGTGCGAATACTCGTGAGACATCAGGTCGGTTATGTCGGCGCGGAACCTGGCGGGATCGCTCAGGTATTCTTCAAAGTCGCGATTGTCGCTCGACTCGTGGTGCTCGATGCCTTGCACGCCGATGCTGTCGCTGAGGGCGAGCAGAAAATGATAGTCGCGGTAGTGCTTGACGCCATAAAGCGCCGGGCCCTCGGCCACAAGGTGCTGCATTCCGGTCAGCACCGAAGGCGCGATCTCAAGCGCCGAAGCGCTATCCGCCGCCACGTCGAGCTCGTGTTCGCCGCCGAGCGGAATCGCGCGAAAGAAACGCCCCGACTCGATCGGCGAATCGACGACCGTATACAAGGAGGCGCGCGCGAAGGTAACGTTCGAACCCGAGCGCGACGCCACGGGTAATGCGGTTCCGAAATTCCATCCATCGGGCAGCTTCAACGTCGCGTCGACCGGGATGTCCATCGCGACGCCCCCCTGGGGATACATCGCGAACGTGCTGTATTCGAGCACCGCGATGTTGGCGTCGCCCACCGGCGAGAACTCGCCGGTGTTCGACTTCGCGCGCACGACGTCGAAGGTGACTCGCAGCCGGTTCGCACCGGCGGGCACGTTCGTGTGAAACGCATAGAAGTCAACCAGGTCGCGTCGCCAGGGGATCTGCGTTCCGTTGGCTGACACGTAGAGGTTCACGACATCTTCCACCGGCCCCACCGGACCGTGGTACCCCGGGATCCACTTGGGATACACGAACGTGAACGGACCGGGCGCCGCCGGCATCGTGACCACGACGTGATAGATGCCCCGCGGCGCGCTGCTCGCATCGACTGCGATGGTCAGCGGAGGTCCGCTTTGTGCGCTGCCGGGTCTCCCCGCTAAGAGCAGCGCAAGGCTCAAAAAAAACAGGGCGCTCGTCATGCGAGCGGCAGATCGGCAAGTCATGTCCGGGGCATTTGGTGCGAGTCTGAAAAATCCGGCAACGGGACTCGCGCCTGGTTCGCGAATTGCGCCCGGTGCCCTATTTCCGCCTCCTGGGCGCGCAGCTCGCTATCGGCGCAGCGGCCATCTTCGCGCGCTATGCGCTGTCCGGGACCGGCCCAATCGCGGTTTCCGCATTGCGCCTCATCGTCGCGGCGCTGCCGCTCGTCGCGCTGGCGCTTCTCGCGCGGCCGCGCGTCCGCCTCAGTCTGCGGCGCGAGGCAGCGTTTGCTCTGGCAGGTCTGGCGCTGGCGGTTCACTTCGCCGCGTGGATCGGCTCGCTGCTGTACACCTCCGTCGCGATATCGACGCTGCTGGTTACGACGACCCCGCTCTTCACCGAGATCTACGACGCTCTCGCGCAGCGTCGTCCGCCGGGTCGCACGTATCTCGTCGCATTGGGGTTAGCCCTTGCGGGCGTGGCTCTTATCGCTTTGCAGCGCGCGACGCCGGCGCCGGTGCCGGGCCGAGCCGCGCTCGGTAGCGCGCTAGCGCTCGGCGGCGCAATTGCGATTGCGGCTTACCTCTTGATCGTACGCAGCGCGGGCGCGCGTCCGGCTTCCGGAACGCCGCTGCCGACGCGTCAGATCGTAGCGCGAACCTACGCTTGGGCGGCAATCGCACTGACGCTGCTCGCGTGCGTCGCCCATCAAGGACCACCGCCGCCGGCAAACGTGACGAGCTGGCTTGGAATTCTAGCGATGGCGCTCGTGTCCCAATTGCTCGGACACACGGCGCTCAACGCCGCGCTGCGCACGTTCACGCCCAGCATCGTATCCCTGACGACGCTGCTCGAGCCGTTGATTGCGGCCCTACTCGCAGCCGCGTTGTTTCACGAAGGCCTTTCGCTTCAAACGATCGCCGGCGGAGCGCTCGTTCTGACGGCCGTGGCGCTCACCCTCGCCTCGGCGAAACCCATGCAACCCGGAGGAAACCTTCAGGCCCTCTGAGAGAACCTCTTAGCATGGACTGGAACGCCGAACGAGCCCGGATTGAGGCCGAGTGGGAACGCACCGAACATTGGAATCACTGGGGGCCGTACCTCAGCGACCGGCAGTGGGGAACCGTTCGCGAAGATTACAGTCGCGACGGGACGGCGTGGGAATACTTCCCGTTCGATCACGCGCGCTTGCGAGCGTACCGCTGGGGCGAGGACGGAATATTCGGCATTTGTGACGACAAGCAGCGCCTTTGTTTCGCACCCGCTTTTTGGAACGGCGCCGATCCGATTCTCAAAGAGCGGTTTTTCGGCCTCACCAATAGTCAGGGCAATCACGGCGAGGATGTCAAAGAGCAATACTACCACCTCGATAACGTGCCCTCGCACGCCTACATGTCGGCGCTCTACAAGTATCCGCAGCGCGCGTTTCCGTACGCCGACCTGCTGGAAACGAACGCAAAGCGCTCGCGTTTCGATCCGGAATACGAGCTGGTCGATACCGGCGTCTTCAACGACGACGCCTACTTCGACATCCACGTCGAATACGCCAAGCGCGAAGAGAAGGATCTCTTGGTGCGGATTACCGCGACCAACCGCGGCAAAGCGCCCGCTCCGTTGCATCTCGTCCCGCAACTGTGGTTCCGCAACGACTGGTCTTGGAAACCGGACACGATAAAACCGTCCATCGAGCCGCTCGCCGGCCACGCTCGCGCATTTAGCGCGCAGCACCCAACACTCGGCGAGTACCGCTTCCATTACGCGGGCGACCCAAGCGTGCTCGTCACCGAGAACGAGACGAACTACGAAGCGCTCTACGGGGTGGGGAACGCGCGACCGTACGTCAAGGACGGGATCGATCGCGCGATCGTGCATGGCGACACGGCCGGCGTCAATCCGGAGCTTCGCGGCACGAAGCTCGCTCTGCACTACTTCTTCACGCTAGCTCCGGGCGAAGCGCGACAGATTCGCCTGCGTCTGACGGCTGGAGACGATCTGCAAGAAGCGCTCGATGAGTCCTTCGAAACGACGTTCAAAGAACGGATCTTCGAGGCCGACCGCTTCTACGCGGCGCTGAATCCGCATTCGACGAGCAAAGACCGGCGCCACGTGCAACGAGCCGCATTCGCGGGCATGCTTTGGAACAAGCAATTCTACTTCTACGTCGTGCGCGACTGGCTGAAAGGCGACCCGCTCATGCCGCCGCCTCCGCCCGAACGCTGGGCCGGGCGCAATCACGACTGGTATCACCTCTACAACGACGACGTCCTGTCGATGCCGGATACCTGGGAGTACCCCTGGTACGCTGCCTGGGATCTCGCGTTTCACACCGTCGTGTTCGCGCTCATCGATCCTGGATTTGCGAAGCGCCAGCTCGTTACGTTGACGCGCGAGTGGTACATGCACCCGAGCGGCGCGATCCCCGCCTACGAGTGGGGCTTCAGCGACGTGAATCCGCCCGTGCACGCCTGGGCCGCGTACCGCATCTTTCAAATCGAACACAAGATGTACGGATACGCCGACTATCTCTTCCTCGAGCGCGTCTTCCAGAAGCTGCTGCTAAATTTTACGTGGTGGGTCAACCGTGAGGATCCCGACGGACACAACGTATTCGCCGGCGGGTTCCTCGGTCTCGACAACATCGGATTATTCGATCGGAGCGCGAAGCTGCCGCCGGAGTGGCGCCTCGAGCAATCGGACGCCACCAGTTGGATGGCTGTCTACTCGCTGGATATGATGGCGATCGCTCTCGAGCTGGCGCAGCACAATCCGTCGTACGAAGACATCGCCTCGAAATTCTTCGAACACTTCCTCTATATTGCAAACGCGATCAACAATGTGGAAGGCACCGAGACCGGGCTGTGGGATGAAAGCGACGGTCTCTACTACGACCAACTCGTCAATTCGAGCGGTCGCCGGTTTCCGATGAAAGTTCACTCAGTCGTAGGAATGTTGCCGATGCTGGCAGTCGAGACGCTTGCGCCGAAACTGCTGGCACGGATGCCCAACTTTAGGCGCCGGCTGGAGTGGTTCATCGAAAACCGGCCGGAGTTGCGCGCGAACGTCGCTTGCATGGAAACGGAAGGTACGGAGCAGCGCCGGCTTCTCTCCGTTGTCGATCGCGGCCGGCTCGAGAGGCTTCTGCGAAAACTGTTCGACGAGAACGAATTCCTGAGCCCGCACGGAATCCGCTCGGTCTCGCGCTACCACGCCGAGCATCCCTACGTCATTGCGTTCCGGGGTCGCGAACTTCGCGTCGACTACGAGCCGGCTGAGTCTCACAGCGGACTCTTCGGAGGAAATTCCAACTGGCGCGGTCCGGTTTGGTTTCCGATAAACTTCCTCTTAATCGAGGCGTTGCAGAACTACCACTTCTACTACGGCGATGATTTCCGGGTCGAGTTCCCTACCGGTTCCGGAAAGTACCTCACCCTGTGGGACGTCGCGTCCGAGCTTTCCGCGCGCCTCATCCGTATTTTCACCGTCGACGCCGACGGGCGCCGCCCGTTCTACGGCGGAGTCGAGAAATTCCAGCGCGATCCGTTCTTCAAGGATCTGTTGTTGTTCAATGAATACTTCCACGGCGACAACGCCGCCGGCATCGGAGCTTCACACCAGACCGGCTGGACCGGTCTCGTCGCCAAGCTGATCCAACAGGTTAGCGAGTACGAGGGCGCAGGCAAGTCACCACTCGAGTGGAGCTACGAAGCGACGCCGGCCCCGGATTCGATTCCGACACGGTGACGTCGCTGCAACGTCGCATCGAAGGTCTCGTACGAGGAGAGGAGGGCGATCCGTTCGCGCTGCTCGGCATGCATCAAACCGGCAACGGTCTCGTGGTGCGCGCTTTCCGTCCGCGGGCCGACGCGCTCGAACTCGTCGACGAACGTAGCGGGGACGTCGTAGCGCCCTTCGAGCGCGTGCATCCGGAGGGCGTCTTTGAACTGAGCTTGAGCGGAGGCGAGGCCTTCGCTTATCGTCTGCGCGAGCGTTCCGCGGCGGGCGTGCGCGAGGTTCACGATCCGTACCGCTTTGCGCCGTTGCTCGGCGAGATCGACGTGTGGTTGATCGCCGAGGGCCGGCACCTTCGCTTGTACGACGTGCTGGGAGCACACGTGCGTACGATCGACGGCGTGCACGGCGCGGCCTTCGCCGTCTGGGCCCCGAACGCGCGGCGCGTCAGCGTCGTCGGCGACTTCAACGGCTGGGACGGTCGCATGCACGCGATGCGTTTGCGCAAAGAATGCGGCGTTTGGGAGATTTTCATCCCGGGCGAACTCGCCGGTGCGCGCTACAAGTACGAGATCGCAGGACCCGGAGGCGGTCTGTTGCCGCTGCGCAGCGATCCAGTCGCGTTCGCGTCGGAGCTACGGCCCGCCAACGCGTCGATCGTCGTTCCGCCCAGCCCTTTCGCGTGGTCCGACGGCGGCTGGCTCGAGGCGCGCGCGGCGATCCCAGCTGCCGACGCGCCGCTCTCGATCTACGAAGTTCACCTCGGTTCCTGGCGTCGGACCGGCGCGCACGGCGAGCGCATGTTCTCGTACCGTACGCTCGCCGACGAATTGATCCCGTACGTTCGCGAACTCGGGTTCACGCACGTCGAACTCCTGCCGGTCACCGAGCATCCCTTCGACGGTTCGTGGGGCTATCAGACTACGGGCCAGTTCGCACCGACGAGCCGCCACGGCGCCCCGGACGATTTTCGCGCGTTCGTCGATCGCGCGCACGCAGCCGGCATCGGCATCATCCTCGACTGGGTACCGGCCCACTTTCCGATCGACGCGCACGGTCTCGGCAACTTCGACGGAACCCATCTGTACGAACATGCCGACCCGCGCAAAGGTTTTCACTACGAGTGGGGGACCTACGTCTACAACCTGGGACGGAGCGAAGTCGCAAACTTCCTGATCGCGAGCGCCCTCTTTTGGCTGCGCGAATATCACGTCGACGGCCTGCGCGTCGACGCGGTTTCTTCGCTGCTCTACCTCGACTACGGGCGCGAGCAGGGTCAGTGGATCCCGAACGCGCGCGGTGACAACGAGAACCTCGAAGCGACCGCATTCTTACGTTCGTTCAACCAAATCGTACATGCGGAAGTACCGCGTGCCATCACCTCCGCCGAAGAGGCAACTGCTTGGCCGAAGCTCACCGCTCCGGTGAACGAGGGCGGATTCGGCTTCGACTTCAAGTGGAACATGGGCTGGATGCACGATACCCTGCGGCTTTTCGCCAGAGACCCGATTGCGCGCAGCCACCATTGGAACGAGTTGACGTTCAGCTTGGTCTACGCGTTCGACGAGCATTACATCTTGCCGTTCTCGCACGACGAAGTGGTCCATCTCAAGCATTCGCTCATCGGACGCATGCCGGGTAACGACGACTCGCGTTTTGCGGCGCTGCGTTTGCTCTACGCCTATCTCTTCAGCCATCCCGGAAAGAAACTGCTCTTCATGGGAGCCGAATTCGCGCAGGAGGGCGAGTGGAGCGAAACGCGCAGCCTCGATTGGCACCTGCTCGCCGAACCGCGCAGACAAGGCATCGCAGCGCTCGTGCGCGATCTCAACGCGCTCTACGCCGGCACGCCGGCATTGCACGCCTGCGACAACGACTGGGCCGGTTTCGAATGGATCGAAGTCAACGATGCGTCTCGTTCGGTCGCGGCCTTCTTGCGCAAGGATCCGTCGACCGGAAGCTTCGTGGTTGTGGTGCTGAACTTGAGCGGAATCTCGTACGAAGGCTATCGGGTCGGAGTTCCGCTCGGCGGCGCGTACCGCGAACTGCTCAACACCGATTCGGCCACCTACGGCGGCGCCAACCGCGGGAATCTCGGCGAAGTCGAGAGCGTCGAGCCGGGCGCGCAGGGCCGGCCCTTCGCGCTCGAGCTCTATCTGCCGCCGCAGTCCGCACTTTTGCTCGAGCCGGTATGATCGGGGTTCGTGGACCGGTCATCGACGTGGGCCAGCCGCGCCCGCTCGGCGCGACCTGGGACGGCAAGGGCGTCAACTTCGCACTCTTCTCCGCGCACGCCGAGAAGGTCGAACTCTGCATTTTCGACCAGCGCGGCCGGCGCGAGCTGCACCGGCTCGCGCTCGGCGGGCACACCGATCAAGTCTGGCACGGCTACGTGGCCGACGCGCGGCCGGGGCTACGTTACGGATACCGCGTGTACGGGCCTTACGAACCGCACGCCGGACACCGCTTCAATCCGAACAAACTGCTGCTCGATCCGTACGCGAAGGCGATTTCGGGCGCATTGAAGTGGAGCGACGCACACTTCGGTTATCGCGTCGGTACGCACCGCGGCGATCTGTCGTTCGACCGTCGCGACAACGCCGCCGGTATGCCCAAGTCGGTCGTCGTCGACACGGCCTTCACGTGGGGAAACGAGCGTCCGCCCAACACGCCGTGGCGCGACACCGTCATCTACGAATTGAACGTGCGCGGCTTCACGATGGAATTCCCACGCTTACCCGGACCACTGCACGGAACGTTTCTCGCTCTCGGCTCGCCGCAGGTCATCGAGTACCTGCACAAGCTCGGCATCACGGCCGTCGAACTCATGCCGGTCCAAGCCTTCGTCGACGAGCGCGACCTGGTCGAGCGGCGCCTGCGCGATGCGTGGGGTTACAACACGATCGGCTTTTTCGCACCGCACCTGCCCTACTTGCACGGCGAAGACATCAACCAGTTCAAAACGATGACGACGCAGTTGCACGAGGCCGGTATCGAAGTGATCCTCGACGTCGTCTACAACCATACGGCCGAGGGCAACGAGAACGGCCCGACGCTGTCGTTTCGTGGAATCGACAATAAGTCGTATTACCGCTTAGCCGAGGATCCGCGCTTCTACGACGACGTTAGCGGCTGCGGGAACACCCTCAACCTTGAGCATCCGCGCGTCTTGCAATTCGTCATGGACTCTCTGCGCTACTGGGCGACGGAGATGCACGTCGACGGCTTCCGCTTCGATCTCGCGCCGGCGCTGTCCCGAACCGCGCAGGGTGTCGACCAGCGTAGCGGCTTCTTGAAAGCGATCGCCCAAGACCCCGCGCTGGCCCGCACGAAACTCATCGCCGAGCCGTGGGATCTTGGCATCGGCGGATACCAACTCGGACGCTTTCCCCCCGGATGGTCGGAGTGGAACGACCGCTATCGCGATGGCGTGCGGCGCTTCTGGCTCGGTCACGACGCCACGGTCCCCGAACTCGCTTCCTGCTTGACCGGTTCGAGCGAAATCTTCGCGCATGAGAGCCGTCACTTGCGGGCGTCGATCAACTTCGTGACCGCCCATGACGGTTTTACGCTGCGCGATCTCGTCAGCTACGACAACAAGCACAACGAAGCGAACGGTGAAGGCAACCACGACGGCAGCGATGCGAATCTCAGCTGGAACTGCGGCGTCGAGGGCCCGAGCGACGACCCCGCGGTCGTCGCGTTGCGCGCGAGGCAGACGCGGAACTTCCTCGCGACGCTCTTGCTTTCGCAAGGCGTCCCGATGTTGCTTGCGGGAGACGAACGGGGCCGTACTCAGGACGGGAATAACAACGCCTACTGCCAAGACGGACCGCTGACCTGGATTGCGTGGACCCCGCCTGACGATCCGGACCTGGTCGAGTTCGTGCGCGCCCTCATCGATCTGCGCCGGACGAACGCGGCCTTTCGACGCGAACTTTTTTTTCGGGGCGAGCCGCTACCCGACGGTTCGCGCAAAGACCTGACTTGGCTTCGCCCGGACGGCCGCGAGATGGAAGAGGCCGATTGGTTCGACGCGGGACGGCGCGTGATCGGCTTGCTCTTCGGCGACGACAGCGGGCAGGACGAGCGTCTGTTTGCGATGTTCCTCAACGCGCACGACGGCGAATTCCCGATGGAGCTTCCGGCTCACGCCGCCGGTTGGGAATTGCTGATCGACACGGCCGGCAATCCGCGCAGCGACATCCGCTTCCCAATGCCGGTGACGGGGCGTCTCGTCTTGCGCGCCCGCTCGCTCCAACTCTTCCGCACGCGCGCGCGGCGAGAGGCGTGAGCGCGGCCCGCGCCTTTCTGCCGGAGCCGCTCGCGAGCGGCGGCCGCGCTTGGGGTTTTTCGCTGAACCTCTATTCACTGCGCTCGCAGCGCAACTGGGGAATCGGCGATTTCTCCGATCTGCGCAGTTTTCTGCGGATTGCGGCGTCGCTCGGCGCTTCGTACGTCGGCATCAACCCGCTGCACGCTCTCGCGCCGCTGGAGCCGTCTGGCGCCAGCCCGTACGGTCCCACCAGCCGATTCTTCCTCAATCCGCTCTACATCGACATCGAAGCGGTGCCCGAGTACGCGCGCATCGCAGGGCGGCGTTCGGCCCGCCAGCGGGTGGCACGACGCGAAGCTCTTGCGGCGCTCCGCGCCGTGCCGCTCATCGATTACCCGGCCGTCGCGGCGCAGAAACAGGCCGCGTTGCGCGAACTCTATCACGCTTTCATCAAGTGCGGCGACGAGCGCCGCGCGCAGTTCGATGTTTTCGCGGCGCGCGAAGGTTTGCGGCTCGAGCGCTTCGCGCAGTACGAAGCACTGGATGAGTTCCTGACCGGAGACGCGGCCGCTCACGGCTGGTTCGCCTGGCCGCAACAGTATCGCGATCCCGCATCGCCGGCGGTCGAACGCTTCGCCCGGGAGGAGCGCAAGCGGATCGATTTTTACCGCTACGCGCAGTTCGTCGCCGACGAACAACTCTCGGCCGTCCAGACCGAAGGCAGCGCGCTGGGAGTCCGACTGTATCGCGACCTGGCCGTCGGCGTCGAGGCGAGCGGCCCCGACGTGTGGTCCGACCGCTCCGCATACGTTCTCGCTGAAACGATCGGCGCGCCGCCCGATGCGCTCGGCCCCAACGGTCAAAACTGGGGCTTGCCTCCGCCCGACCCCCTGACCATCGCCGAGAACGGCGCGGAACGCTTCGCGCAGCTGCTGCGTGCGAACATGCGTCACGCCGGCGCGCTGCGCCTCGATCACGTCATGTCCTTGACGCGTCTTTTTCGCATTCCGCTTGGACGAACGGCGCGCGACGGCAGCTACGTCGAATATCCGCTCGAAGCCCTGCTCGCTGCGGTCGAGCGCGAGAGCGTCCGCGCGCGCTGCGCGGTCATCGGAGAGGATTTGGGCAACGTCCCCGACGGCTTCCGCGAACGCATGGAAGAGACGCAGATTCTTTCGTACCGCCTACTGCCGTTCGAACGCGAGTCTGACGGCCGGTTCAAAGCGCCCGACTCTTATCCACGCCTCGCACTCGCAACCGCCGGGACCCACGACCTTCCGACCTTGGCCGGTTGGGCGCTCGGGCGCGATATCGAAGTGCGCCGCGAGGCCGGCCTGCTTTCCGCGGACGCCGCAAATGAAGCGCTGGCCGAGCGCCGGGAAGACGTCGAACTCTTGCTCGAAGCGCTCGTGACTCACGCCACGTTTTCGCCAGAAGACGGGCGCGCCGCGCTTGCCGCGGTCGAGCGAGGCGAACCCGACGTCAGCGCGTTCGCTCCGCTCGTCATCGCCACGTATCGCTATCTCGCGCGAACGCCGGCATGCCTCGCTTTCGTGCAACTCGACGACGCGGTCGTTTCCTTCGATCAGGCGAACTTGCCTGGAACCGTCCTTGAGTATCCGAATTGGCGCCGCAAGATGACGATCGAGGTAGAGGCGCTCGCGACGCACCCTACCGTCGGCGCGATCGCTGCGGAACTCCGGGCGGAAAGACCGCTCGGCCATACGAAGTGACCTAGCGGCATGAAAGCGGTAGTGATGGCAGGCGGTGAGGGTTCGCGACTGCGTCCTCTGACGTCGCGCCGTCCCAAGCCCCTCGCGCCGGTCGCGAACAAACCGGTGATGGAGCACATCGTCGATCTGCTGCGTCGCCACGGCGTGACCGACATCGTGTCGACACTGCACTACTTGGCCGACGAAATCGAGAGCTATTTCGGCGACGGTAGCGATTTCGGCGTGCGGATGTCGTACGTCGTCGAGGACACCCCGCTAGGCACGGCGGGCGCGGTCAAGATGGCCGAGCCGTTGCTCTCGGACGCGCCGTTCGTCGTGATCTCGGGCGACGCGCTAACCGATCTCGATCTCGGCGCGCTCGCCGCAGCTCATGCGGAGAGCGGTGCCTTCGCCACGATCACACTGAAACGGGTCACCAATCCACTCGAGTTCGGCGTCGTGATCGTCGACGAAAAGCATCAGATCACGCGCTTTCTCGAAAAGCCTTCATGGGGCGAGATTTTTTCGGACACGATCAACACGGGCATCTACATGCTCGATCCCGGCATCTTCGAGTTCATGGAAGCCGGCAAGTCGTACGATTTCTCGCGAGATCTGTTTCCGCGCTTGATGCACGAAGGCAAGCTCGTCCAGGGATACATCACCCAAGATTACTGGACCGACATCGGTAACCTGCAACAATATCAGCAGGCCAACTACGATGCGCTCGGCGGCCGCGTGCAGCTGACCATTCCCGGGACGGAACGTTCGCCTGGGATCTGGATCGGCGAAAACTGTTCGATTCATCCCGAAGCGCATCTCGAAGCGCCGGTGGTTCTCGGTAAGAACGTGGTCCTAGAGGCGGGCTCGGTCGTCGGAGGCGAGAGCGTCGTCGGGAACGCGACGATCGTGGCCAAGCACGCACGCTTCGATCGCTCCGTGTCGTGGGCGGACTGCTACGTCGGCGAGCATTCGGTCGTTTCCGGTAGCACGATCGCCGACAAGAACATCATCAAAGATCACGTTACGATCAACGAAGGCAGCGTCATCGGAAGCGGCTGCACGGTCGGTAGCGGTGCCGTCGTTCGCTCGAACATCAAGCTTTGGCCGGACAAATCCGTTACCTCCGGCGCGATCGTCTCGATGTCGCTCATCTACGGCATCAAATGGCCCGGTTCGCTTTTCGGCGGCATCGGCGTCAGCGGTCTCGCGAACGTCGAGATCACGCCCTCTTTCGCGCTCGCGCTCGGACAGGCGTTCGGCTCGCACTTCCGGCAAGGCCAGGTCGCGTTCAGCAGCCGCGACGCCCACCCTGCCGCGCGCATGCTGAACCGCTGCATCATCTCGGGGCTGCTCAGCGTCGGCGTGAACGTCGAGGATCAGCGCACCATTCCGCTCCCGCTCGCCCGCTACTCTGTGCGCATGGGCGGGGACGGCGGCATTCACACGCGAGTCGATCCCAAAGATCCGAACTCCGTGCTCATCGAAGTTCTCGACGCCAATGGCGTCAACGTCGACACGAACACCGAGCGCAAGATCGAGAACCTGTTCTTCCGCGAAGATTTCCGCCGCACGGCGATGGACGAAGTCGCACAGTTGTCGTTTCCGGCGCGTTCCGTCGAGCTCTACACCAGCGCGTTTCTGCAGGCGCTCAAACCGAGAGCACTTCCGGCAGCGAAATTCCGCGTCGTGGTCGACTACGCTTACGGTAATGCCTCGATCGTTCTACCCAGCATCCTTTCGAACTTAGGCGTCGATATCGTGGCGCTCGACGCGTACTACGATGAAGCGAAAGCGCGAACGTTCCGGAGCGACCGCGAACGCTATCTCGAGCAGCTTCGCACCGTGACGCTGACGCTGGGCGCGGACCTCGGCGTCCTGGTCGACCACGACGGCGAAGCGTTCGCTCTCATCGACGACATGGGACGGATCATCGCCGGCAACCGCCTCCTGGCGCTCGTCACGCTGATGATCGGTCGCGCCAAACCCGGGGCTCGCATCGCGGTCCCGATCACGACGCCGAGCGTCATCGAACAGCTGGCGACCTCGCTCGGAGCGACGATCACGCGGACGCGAAGCGACCACCGCTCGATGATGGCGCTCGCGCAAGCCGAACGTGACACGCTCGACTACGGCAGCGGCTTCAAGCAAGAGCCGATCTTCCCCGAGTTTCAACCTGCCTTCGACGCGCTCTACGCGATCGTCAAGATCATGGAGATGCTCGCCATGGAAGGTCGCAAGCTCCACGAACTCAACGATCTCTTACCGCACTGGTTCTTCCGCCACCGCTCGATCCGGTGTCCCTGGGAACGCAAAGGCGTCGTGATGCGAACCATCGTCGACCGCTACGCCGGACACGACATCGAGCTTTTCGACGGCGTGCGCGTGCGTCAGGACGGTGGCTGGTTCCTGGTGCTGCCGGACGCCTCGGACCCAACGCTCAACGTCTACGCCGAGGGTTCGAGCGGCGACGACGCCGACCGGCTGATCGGCGATATCGCTCAGCAGATCGAAACGCTGGTCGAAGCCTAAGGCTCGTTCCGCGGTCCGCGGCTTAGGTGCTGCTCTCGCCGAGGTATTCCGCTAGCGGCTTCCAGTATCTGACCGGCCAGCCGGCGTCGAGGTGATCGAATTCGCCGTCCGGGAAGGCCGTCTGGGTTAGAACCAGGTGCGTTCCGGTGTCAATCGGCGTCAGGTCGAATCTGACGATCGAGTAAACTCCCGGGGCCCAAGTCGTAGCCCGCCAAGCCTGGACGATCTCGCTGTTCGGAATGAGCTCAACGTTACGTCCGACGATTTGGCCGTCGAACAGGGAGAACGCGCCGCCCGCCGACCGGTCGATCGCCGCCATCAGCCGGTGGACGCAGTAAATTCCTTGGCGTTAATGAGCGCATCGAAGACGCGCTGAGGGCTGGCGTGAAAATCGACTTCCTGATGGAGCGACGTGCGTGACACGTTCCTCGGGGTGCCCGGTATCTGGTTCATCATCGGCTGCGGCGTCGGTTGTGCTGCGCGATCGCGCGAACGCCCGAAAGTGTCGCCACGCCTCCAAAGGCCGTCGCGATGACGCGCACGAGCCGGCGCCGGCTGAGCGTAGTGTCGAGCGCTTTCAAATCGTTTCCTCGTGCATTCTGTTTCCTCCAAACGGTCTATCAAGCAGTCCCCGATAGTTACCGGAGATGTTTAATATTTTCGCACCCTCGACCTCGTTGCGCACGGGAAATTTTTGTCCACGCCGTGGCGCGGCAACCACACCAATTCCCGCTCATCTCACCAAGCAAGCGTCCCGGTTGTCCGGCCCAGCGGAACTGGGGAAAGAGGTTTGGAATCAAAGTCGTTCCGGCAATGAAGATCGCCCACAATTGGAGCGCCTGCGTGAACCGAAGCGACGCTGAAGCACGGCGAGCAAGCTGTTCTGCGGTCGTCAGCACGCGGAGATCACGGCCAACGCTCTGTAGCAGGCGTGAGCTTTAACGTTGGCTACCGGCGGGAATCTACAAACGGCCGCCCGCGGCCGTACATCCAAGTTTTGTGAGTTCCGACTCGGATACCGTTCGCACCGCCGCTATGGGGTGCGGTTCTGTCTGTAAGAAACCGGTCGCGACGATCTGTCCGACGCGGAACGTATGAGGCGGAGCACCGGTAACGGTTTCTTCCAGCTGTGCCGTCTTGGAAGCATGGCAGCCCGCACAGGGGAGGCAACGTACCCCGAGGGTCACCGAGCCGCCTGATTGCGTGGACATCCGGATGATCTCGGCCAAGTTCTCGGGCACGATTTCGAAACGAGTCTGCGTAAACGTCCGATGTTCCTTCGGGATGCCGGCGCTGATTGAGACGATTGGCAAAGCGAGAACCAATAGTGCGCCAACGGCGGCAACCCGAACGCTGTCCTTGTAACTCCGTCGACGACGCGTCACGTTTGGTTCAGTGCCGCCTGCGTTACTAATTGCTGAGCGATCGCTGCGGGGATGCTGGGTATCAGCGTCACGATGTCCGTGGCCGTATAGCCGCCAGCGCCCCCGCTCAGTTTCTGCCAGGAGCCCGAGGTATTCGTCGCAATGATCGCGCCCCCCACGTTTCCACTATACCAGCATGCCTCGGCAAAATTTCCGACGATAGCGATACTCGATACCGTGGCCCACGGACGCGCGATGAGCGCCGTCAATTGCGACAAGTCGGTGCTCGTCGGGGGCCGCGGTGTCGGAGCCTGCGTCGGGGCCTGCGTGGGCGGTGCCGTCGGGCAGACCGGCGGACAGTTATAAAGAACAGCTGGAACAGCCTTTCTGGACTCAGAGCCGGCGAAGCTCGTTCCCGCACCGGCGAAGGCCAAAATGGAGAGCGCTAGCGCGAAGACAATGGCGCCAGCGATGTAATGCCGATCCGTTTTCACTTTCAGCGTCCTCTCAATTATGGTGGTAGAAAATCGGAGTGGTGGCTGGTAGGTTGTCGTCACTATTCGCAGCAGTCGTTCCCTCGGTCTCGACGGTGTCATCCCACGTGAACGTTCCGGGAGTGCTCGAATTCGAAATCATCCTATCGTTTCCCTCATAAATGCCGGCATGGGTTCCTCCGAGGTCGTCCTCAAGTACGACGATATCTCCCGGAACAGCACTGCTTTGTGAAACCTGCGTATAACCGCTATACGGAAGGTTGGTCTGCAGGACCGAAACAAGATTCGTTCCGCCGGGTCCGGGACCGATCGGCGTAAGCCCGGCATTGATCAAGACCTGGTTCACCGCAGCCACGCACTCATTGCCAATCGACGCACCGTTGAGCCCTCTCGTGCTCGTCCCTTTGAAGGCCTCCGCGGCTTGATAGATCTTTTGTGCATAGTTGCTCGGAGTCGCAGTCGGTTTAGGTTTCGGAGTCGGCGTCGGGGACCCGCCGCCGGAATCGCAAGCCAGGATGCTACGGCCCTCTCGCGGCTTTCTCAACGTCTGCCGCTCTCCGTTACAACCGGTGTCGCTGCCGCCGCCGTCGCCGCCGCCGATGTCGTAACCACCGTCGCCACCACCGTTGCCGCCTACGCAAACGTCGGCTGAGTTGCTGTCGTCGCAATCCTCACCTATCGTCAGCGGACGGAGTGAAGGCGGCCGGGCCGCTGGTGTGGCGACGATGTCAGGCAGCGCCTGATTTGTCCGGGCAACGCTTTGAGGCGCGTTCTGGGTGTTTGCCGGAAGGCTGGGAGAGCCTTGGGACGAGCACGCGGCGATGATGAAGCATCCCGCGAGCAGCATCGCGACAGGTCGCAAATTTACGTTACTAATTTTCGGTTACCTCGCTGAGTGCTAAGTTCAATTGGCGGTGCGAAGCGGGGAAAGCGCATTTTGAAACGTTCGCCTATTTTAGCGGTGGCCAGTAACTGCTTGTCAGAAAGCAGAGAGATATCCGCGGCGATCATCGTTACGGAAAACGATACGAGCCCCATCGTTAGGGCGATCCCGACGTGGAGACAAACGCCGACGAAGACCAAGTATGGTTTCAAGCGACCGTTCCACATTAGGAATGGAAACGCCATCTGAAACGCAAGCGTGAAATACGTCAGCGCGGCAACTACCATGGCGTTATCGCTAACCAGACCAGACATCGTAGAAAACAACGAGAAATGCTCGGATTTCAACACGTAATACATTGCCGTCCCGTTACGCCAAGAGGGACCGGCCAATTTATAAAAGACTGCCCACGAGTACACCATGCAGATTTGCCAAGTGATCAAGAAGTACGCCGAGTTATGCAGCATATTGCCAATCGCCGCCACAAACGGCAGCACGCGCGGCGCCCGCAATCGAAAAAGCACAAAGTAGCGAGATGTGTCGGCGAAACACAGCAAAAACGCCAGCAGGATCAGCAACGTGCGGCCACCGTCGAAATCGATCGCGATTCGCTGGACACCTGAATAGACGGAAACGACAAACAAGCAAGATGTGAAGCGCGGAAACACGCCCAGGGTGAAAGCGACTGCTACGGCCAGCGAAGCAAAGAATAAAACGTCGCCGGACTGAGTCGTCGTCGCGTACTTGTACAGATCGGTCGGACTCGGGGGCGAAACCCGCAGATAATCGGGATAATCTAGTTGCCCGGCTGGCCCCCACAAAATCGAACGTGTAGGTAAGTTGCGAATGTAGCTCACAACCATGATCGACCCGAGCGCAACACGAAGGAAAGCGGCGCCCGCAAGACCCCCCTTACGTAGGGCGTAATTTTCGAAAAAGCTCCGCACGCTTATCACAGGCTTGTCACGTGTGGAATCGGACGCCAGCCGAGTTGCACTTCCATCGCGGAGTCCATGGCTTTCGGTTTCTCGCCCGCAGACGGAATATCGCGTGAATCGACCTCGATCTCCATGGCTGTGAGATGTCGAGACCCGGCGTATGCGAGAAGAATCATCGCCGACGTACGTTCGAGGACCACGCGTTGCTCAGAATTTGAGATTGCGTCGTGACGAGCGACGATCGTTTGGGCCGCGTGAAAGAGTCCCTCGGAAATCCGATCTACGCCGAGGCCCGCCTTCGCGCTTTCGTCAATGAAATAGAGCGACGCATCGTACCACGGCGTCGTCTTATTATCGACTGTACGGCCTCTGACGAGCACGTGGAGATTGGCGTTCGCAACGTCGGGCGCGAAGAGCGACCAGCCTTGCCAGAGATGCGGTCCTCCGTATCTGTGCAAGACGGGCGAGAGGGCGTGTTTGATGGGATTGCTCGGCATATTAACCAACAGCACCATCGACGCATGAAATATTGTCAATGTCACTATCAACAGCAATGCAAGCACCATCAGGCAATGCTCGGAAACGCGCGTGAAGGCGGCGCTGCTCACGTCGCTCCGGAGCACGCCGTAAGCCCGAGGATACCGGTTCCGATCGTGACGTGCGAACAAGGTCAGCGCCATGAGAGTCCCCTGGGAGCACTTAAAATCGAACATACGTTGCCGCGCAGTGCGGGATGGGTCAGCAAACAATCGCCGCTCAGATAAACCTGTTATTCACCTGGGTCCGACGACTATATTTTGAGTATTAGAACGTGCTAAACGCCAGAGCCAAACTTCCCGACTCACTGCACTTTTCGCTCGATGACGGAGTGATAAACATTTCGGCGCGCGGCTCTCACTTCCAACGCATTTTCAGATTGTCTCGCTCGCTCAAATTCATTCACGTGCTTCTTGAGTACGGTTTGTCGAGGCAACTCGAACGCAGACTCGGCCTGTAGGTCCGCTGCCCCTGGGAAAAGCGCCGGCAAAACGGGCCGAGCGCCTGAACCCGCCGTGACGAATGTCCCGCTGTCAGGAGCTCCGTAGGCGCTGGAGGGACAAACGGCCTGACATCGGATTTTGCGCAGGAGCCGTGTACTACCAGGACGGATGCTCGATCACGGCGCTCGTGGGTGTTCGTCAATCGTCCCGCACGTCAACGAGTAGCTGTCTCTCGACCGAGGTCTCGGTTTACGTGGTGCCAGCCCGCCACCATCTAAACGATACTTTGGCATCCGGCGTCGATCAGCTGCGCCGACGCGCTTTCGCGTCCTGGGACAGCGGCCATATCGCGGTCTGTCTCCAACTGCTCGACCGAATTCCGTTCGCAGCACAAATGTCTGACACAATTCTGCTGCGCGCGAAGGCTCTTCTACAGTCGGGAGACACTGCGACCGCGGAACGCTGGCTTATCGAGACGTTGTCTCGCCATCGAGATCTTGCTTCAAAGGCTTCGGCATTCACGCTTATCGGCGCGGCGCTGGCTGCTCTGGAATCATATGAACAAGCCGACCAGTGGTTCGAACTATCGGGTGTAATAAAGCTAGACGAATCGAGCGTAGCAGATGTTGCAGAATTAGCGGAGGTCACCGGTGGCCCCGTTTACTTCGGTCCTCGGGGAAGCTCGAGAGCGTGGTAACGGGTTTCGCGGAACCGGCCTTAAGAGACGAAAGCCGGTGAAGTCTGTGCCCGTGTCGCAAGGAGGTCGTCGCGTCGCGTCGGCGCCACGTCCGCGTGGAGCCCTCGAGCGCAAACGCGCGACTACCAAAAAGCGCGCAGAAACCTCAAATGTTTCCCTTGCGACGTGCGCGTACCGAGACTCAGAACTCGATCGCGCGATTTCCCTTATCGGAAAAGATCGGTCTCCGCAAGCTACGTTCCTCTTGGCCCGGACACTATCACGACTCGGGCGACCAAACGATGCGCTAGCTGAACTTACAGCGCTTCATGCGACTGCGCTCTCAGACCGGCAGAGAGCTGAGGCATGCATGCTCGAAGCGGCGATGCTAACGCGGCTGTGCGACTTTGACAGAGCGCGCACTGTTCTCGCGAGAGCTCTATCTCTCGCACGTTCGGTTCGCCACTTGGAGCTCACGTTGGACTGCCGCTATTATATTAGCGTGTGGCACATAGCAGCAAAACAAGTCGATAATGCAATCGTACAAAACCTGAGGGCCATCCGACTTGCCGAGGCTTCGGGCTTGCCGGAGGACAGCTCTTATCTGTATTCGACCGATCTAATGGTATGCCGCCACTTAACGAGCCTTTCGTGTGCCTACGCGGGCAAGGGCGAGTATGACAAATGGGCCTACTTCGCTGAGGAATCGTTGCAACGTTACGACCGTTCGTTCACGCGCGACACTTGGGCCGAAGCTCTGTTTCTAGTAAACGTTGCGCATGTTTTTCGCGACAGCGACTCTCCGAGTATCACGGATGAACTCCTCGTCCGGGTAAGACACTTACCGAACTCCCAGCATCTAAACGGCCTACAAGTGTTCTGTTTTGCGGGACGTCGCACTGAACAAAGCCAGTCGCGGGGATGCTCTGGGAGCGTGGCGCCTCCTATTTGAAGCGAGTGAACTTTCTCTGACACCAGAATTCCAGATCCTTGTTGTCAACGGATCGGGCGGCGCTTGCGATGGCGCTCCAGAACCCAAACCGGGCTGCCGCAGAGTTTGACGCTGCACTCGAGTATGCTTCACGCGTCAACTGGGAGGTGGCGGCGTGGGATACGCGCTTAGCCCTTGTTTTGCTGGCACGAACAATCGCCTCCGCGAAGCCGAGGATCGCGCAAATTCTGCTTGACCGCTTTAGGTCGATTTCCTCGGACATGTCCGTCCTAAGTGCGGCTCGCGTCGACCCGCGTGTGCGCGCCGAGATCGCGATGACCGAAGGTGTCGTAGCGGGTGCGAATAGCCGACGGGACGAGGCCATAGGATTCTTGGCGGGAAGCCTTCACCTTTTGGAACTGTTCGCGTATCTTTGAGCGCCAAGCGGCGGAAACGGCGATCGAGCTCTTCTCTGTCTGCGGAAACGAACGTCTGCTCCAGCACGCCGAGACCTGGGCGCACTCATATCCCCTCTCTTATATTGCAAGTCGACTTCGCCAGGTAAAGCAACACACTGCACCTGCCTGAAAGTGCCACACCCCGTCAATTCATGCGTCGGGTCGAATTGTGGTACTAGCTGCAGCACGCCGCGGCGCGAGATCGTGTTGCCGGGCGCCTCGGATCCGACGCTCAACGTGTACGCGGAGGGTTCGAGCGACGACGACGCCGGCCGGTTGATCGGCGATATCGATGAGCGAGAGATAAACATTTCGGCGCGGATCTCACTCCCGACGCATTTACAGATAACCTCGCTAACCCAAACCGAGTCACGTGCTTCTAGAACGGCTTTGGGGGCAACCGAACGCAAGTGCGTTTGCCGAACGTTGATGGATCCTCTCAGTCGAGAGTATCCACGAAACCGGGTCACCTCCAACCCGCCACAAGAGTGGATGAACTGAGACTTCCGCTGGATGGAACGATCTTGCGGCGTGATAAACGTCCCGCGATCATCCAAAGAGACCATCAAGTCTTTCGGCACTTTAACGATCTCCGCACGAAACGCGAGCCGACACGTGGGGAACTCGCGGGTGGGGCGGGACAATTGTCCCGTTTCTGCGGCTCGCGCCATCCACGAGAAATATTGCTTGGGAAACACGCAGGAGACCGTCCAAGGCACGACGGATTTCTGGCCCACCGCTGCCGGTCTGTGTTTCTAGTGCAACCGCTGGTTCTTACTCTCTAAGCGGAGCTGAATGGAAGCAGCACGTCACCAGTCAACAGTTGATGGGCTGTCCAAGACGGAGCAGCTGTTCCATCGTGCGCGTACATGTTGGGACGATGGCGAAGTAACGTTCTGCCTTCAGTTGCTCGATGAGATCCCGTTTGACGCGCATGTCTCGGAAACAGCGCTCCTGCGCGCGCGTGCGCTCCTGCACCAAGGGAACTCAGCCTCCGCGGAGGTCTGGCTTCTCGATACCCTCGGAAGGCACTCCGACGCTGCGTCCAAGGCGATCGCGCTTGCGCTCATCGGCCAGTCGCTGTTCACCGCCGGCGATCACAAGGAAGCGGAACGGTGGCTGAAGCGTGCGGGTGACTTAGCCTCAACCGACTCAATTCGCGCGGAAATCGCCTATCTTCAATCTGAATGTGCCTTAACGCGCCACGAGTCCTCAGGTCAGACCGACAGAGGAGCACTTTCAGTCGCGCGACAGTCAGCACTTTGCGCATTACGTTACGGCGGAAATGGCATTTTGTCTGCTCGCGCTCACGCAGTTCTGGCTAGCATTGCCATCGCCGGTGCAGACGATGAAGCGGCAAGGCAAGAGTTCCTCAAAGCTATCGAGGTGCTCGGGGCTTCGTCGGCGGCCGACGCTCATCTTCGCGCGTCTCTCGTTCACGCTGTCTCGATAATTGAGGCTGAGGTCAAAGGCGTGGCGCCGCAAGCTCTTAGCACCGAACTGGCCCGCGTGGTCTGGGCGCCTGACCTCAGTGGGTTGAGAATCCAAACGCTTTGCAACATCGGGATCGCTCATCAACGGCTCGCGTCATACTCTGTTGCGGCAGAGTGCTTCATGCTCGCCACTGAAATCTCTCCGGATCCCGCCTGGGCGCTTTCCGGTTTAGCACATTGCATGACCCTTGCTGTATATTGCGGCGAGCTCATCAGCGCTGGAGCACTCGCTACCTCAGCCGCTTGCGCAATGCGACGGGTTGAGTGGGAGCATGCGACCGACGAGCAATGCGAGGGATTACTGCTCTTCGCGCATGCTCTGTGTCGACTAGGCGACGACGAACTAGCTAAGACCGCCTGGGACCTCTTCGCCTGCGACAAAACGTCGGGTGCACTGCGCGCCAAAGCCTTGCGCCATAGCGGTATGACGCATCAAGGCCCGCTGCGGGCGCGGGCAATGCGCCGTCACGCCGCGGGTTTGGTCGCAATAGCTACGGGCGACAGGCTTGCCGCCGGCGAGTTGCTCGCCGCGGCCAAGCGTGATTGGTTAGACCTCCGTTACCATTGGCGTGCATCCGAAGCAGCGTCAGATATGAGCCAACTCGCGAGAAAGGAACCGGTCGATGCTGCGAGGCCCGTGGATGCCGCACGTTCCAGTTCGTGGCCAGCTGGAGAGCTAATCCGCAGTGGTGTGCCCGCGGCGCTGCTCACCTCGCGCCTATCGGCCCGCGATCGGCAGATTCTCAAGATGGTGCTGAGCGGGCTGACCGATCCAGAGATAGCGTCTCGCTGCAACATTTCGGCTAAGACAGTTCGCAATATCGTGCATGGATTTTACGGCATCTTTGGCGTCCATAAGCGATCGCAACTGATCGCTAGGTGTCTAAGTGCCGAAGCAGGCTCGTTTGAGACCTCAGAGCAGGGCCGTAGCACTTCCTCAGCGGGGCAAATCGATGTCTGATGGACCGATCGTTCAACGACGAGGAACTCCCCGCTTTGCGCAGGCGGTCGATACATTTCGCCGAGCGGAGTTCGACCAGACGCTAGCGCTGATCGCCGGCGATCAGTCGACGCAAGCCTCGCTTTTATTGGCTCGGACCCTAATGAAGCTCGGTCAGATATCGGAGGCGATCTCGTGCCTCCGCGCGACGGAAACGGCAGGGCTAGACACCGAGTCCAGCGCCGAACTCCGCCTCCTTGAAGGAATAGCGCTCACTCGAGGCCGGCGCGGCAACAGCGGCTATGCGGTGCTGAACGAAGCCATCGAACTTGCCAAACTATCCGATTGTTTCGAGCTCCAGCTGGAATGTGATTACTATATTGCTCTTTGGCACTGGACCGAACGCAATGTCGGCGACGCTGAAGAGACTATTGAAGCATCGCTGCGGTTTGCCCACAACTCAAGGCTTCAGGGCGATCCGACTTACATCTACACTCCGTCAATGCTAGTCAGCCGTGACCTATTGCTGCTAGCGCTAACGCACGGCTCCCGTGGACAATATCGTGCCATGGCCGAATTCACGATCGACGCGCTTAACCGATACGACGCGGGTTCAAAGCGCGACGCCCATCACGAAGCTGTCATCGTCGAAGCGCTTTCCGTTTTTATGCGAGACTCTTCCGTCCAGGTTGGGACGCCCGACAGTTTCCTCCAACGTTTGGCAGATTGGCCAGACTCTCCGTATACGCTACATCAACGCTTTGCTATAGTTCGAAATGTCGCGCTGGCTAAGGCGCATGCTAACGATAACCTCGGTGCCGCGCGCCTGCAGAAAACCCTCGCTTCTCTCGCGTTTAGCGAAGTGTCCCGCTTTGTCGCAGCGGTCGATATGGGCGACCTCTACTATGAGATCAATGAACCCCAAAAGGGGACACACGAACTCCGTTCCGCGATCGATCGCTCGCGGCGTTGCGACTGGCGGAACGAACCTGGCTCTCAGGACTACCTGCTATACGCTGCTAGGGTCGCTGCACGAATCTGCCCTGAAGCGGCGCGGCCCATGCTCGACCAATTCGCGGAAATCTCGGGCCTTAGCCGCGGTTCCGATAGCCCCCCGACCCTAGGCTAGAGGCGGAGATCGTTATGACCGAAGGGCTCGTCGCCAAACGTGAGGGACGTGCGGCCGAGGCTATCGCTCACTTGCGCCAAGCGTTCGACGCCTGGCGGACCCTTGATATCTTTCCTGTATACGAGATCGAGACTGGCCTCGCGTTAGCCGAGCTGACTCGCGATTCGCGCCTATTGCTCGCCCTTGAACCGCGCATTTCGCAAAAACCGCCTTCTCGTGCCGTTCGTGATTTTACGCGTCTGAGAAAGCAGCTCGGGGCCTCCACTTCACCCTGATGAGTTCAGATCACTCGAGCGAACTCACTGGAATGGTCAGCGCTCACGGTGCCAGAGCAAGTTTTCTCAGTGGCGACTACGAAGTCGCGCTGTCGGCGGCGCTCGACAGTGGAAGGGCCTTTATAGCGGTCAGAGCTCTCATACGACTTCAACGATATGATGAAGCAATCGCGTCTCTTCGTTCGTTGGACCGATCGGCCTCGGCGAAGGTTCGAGCAGAGTTCCTTCTGTTGCGCGGCCAGGCTTTGACGCTGATGGGCAGATTTGCGGAAGCCAAAGATGCTTTGAACGTTGCGCACGGACTCGCGAACGACGCATCGCACCTCGAATTGTTGGTCGAAATTCGCTACAGGCTCGGGATCTTAGCGATTCAGCAGGGGTATGCAAGGCCCGCATTGTGCGCATTCAAGACCGGTATTCGTATGGCCCGGGCCTCCGGATTTCACCGCGACTCGCAGTATTTCTACTCGGTTGACAACGTCCTGGTTCAGCACTTTCGAGGCGCTGCTTGTTGCAGCGCGATGATTGGCGACTATGAATCCATGATTAGGTTTGACCTTGAAGGTGCCGAGACTGCGGATACACTCCGCGAGACCGATATCTGCCATCAGCTCTTGGTTGTTGCGGCACTCTCGGTCTTGGCTCGCGACACCGACGTTGAGGAGATTTCGCCCGACTCCGTATTGGAGAGGTGGGTATCGCTGCCGAGGGCCCCTGAGATCTTACGATTCGACGCCGGCATGCACCGTAACGTTGCGATAGCCAAGGCTGCTCGCGGAGACGTGCTTGGCGCGTTGCGGGTCCTGAAGGCGAGCATTCAAAGTCCTTCCCCAATCGAGGATCGCATCTTCGCAATTGTCGAATCAGCACGGCTAGCCTGGATGCTAGATAGAAGTAGCTCGGCTGCTCGTGATTTTGACTGCGCGCTGGAACTGGCCTCGCGTGTCGATTGGGACAAAGTTACGACCGACCATCGCTTTTCGCTTCTTGCGTTGTCCCAAATGGCCGCCAAGCGACAACCGCGTGTGGCGAGGATTCTCTTAACGCGTTTCCAGCGCATCACGAGCGAGCTCGACTGGAACTCAGGCGCGCGTTTCGACCCCCGTGCAGTTATTGACACCACGCTTACAGAGGGCATCGTCGCAAAAGGCGAGGGGAATCTTGCCCTTGCCGAGGTGCTGCTACGTAAAGCCTTCGAGTTCTATAAGGCTGCGAGGGTCTTCGGCCGTTTGACTGCGGAGATTGCGATCGAACTAGCGGAGATCACCGGAGAGCCAGCTTTGTTCAACGTTGCTCACGAATGGGTCTCAACGCGACCAGATTCATATGTCGCTTTGTTACTCCATCGGACCGAGCAGTCTGCTGCTGGACTTTCCGCTTCTGCCTAAGGGAAGGGCGTCGAGCAACGGAGCAACTTCGAGTTCGACCCTCGAAGCCAACCAAAATGTCTGCGCTCGGTGCTGCTGCGGCCGCGGCCGCTAGCTAATACCGGCCCCGCTTAACGCGGCGCCGTCGAAGCCGGCGGCGGTCCACAGCGTCTTGACCGTGTTTACATCGCCGACGACGGTGACGAGCTGGCGCAGTCGATCGAGATCGGCTTTCCGGTCGGTGTCCATAAGCGGAATCTCGGACTTCTGCGCCGCGTCGGCCTGAAGGCTTGCCAGCGTATCGGGATCCAGCTTGGCCGAGACCCACGCGTTCGTGTCGAGGATGACGGCGTAGAGCGCCTCTTCGGGCGTCGTGTCACGCCAGTCGCGGTCGTCGGTCACGATCGGGAACGCCACGGAATTCCCGCCCTTGGAAATCACAAGCGAGTGGCCCGACGAGGCCTTTGCCAGCGTCAAGCCGGCGTTTCGGGCGGCTTCGCCAACGCGGGCGCAGGTCGTACGAAACTGCTGCATCGGATCGCTCGACATGCTCATACCTCCTCGCTCTAAGACCAGGTAGTTTTTCTCGCTTGCCTGCTCCAACCCATGCGAGCGGCTCCTAGCGGCGCAGGATGAAGTCGAGTTTGTGACCCAGAGCTTCGAGGACGTGGGGCCAGAGGTAACGGTTGGCGGTCGCGTAACCGGCCTGACGCATCCGGTCGGTGGTTTGCTCGTCGCCGTAGATCGAACGCAGGTACTCGGCCAGTTCACGGCCGTCGACGGTGTCGACGACGAGCGAATTGACGAATGGCTCGGCGTAGTCTTCTCCCGTCGCCCCGCAGACCGGGATGCCTCCGACGGCCATCACCTCTAGGCCCACGAGGCCAAACGGCTCCTTGAGACTGTTCGCCAGTACGGCGTCGGCGGCGACGTAGAGCGCGTACAGGGTCGAGTCGGGAAGGAACGATTGCAGGTGGGCGACCTCGGCTTCGCACGCCTGCAGCGCAGCCGCGAGTGCCTCGGAATCGTCGCCGCTCGCCGTTATCGGCTCGACGCGAAGGCCGCGTTCCGCCGCGCGCGCGAAAACCGCGCCGGCGTAATGCTCGCGACCCCCGCGCACGATTAGCTGCGGCGCAAGACCGCTGTCACGCAGCTCCGCGACGGCGTCGATCGCCTGCATCCAATTCTTGTCGGGATCGAAGCGCCCGACTTTTACGAGCGCAGGCTTACCGCGCATGGCTTTGCGGAAGCGCGTAACGAGATCGCGCGGTGGACCGTCGAGCAGCGCTTCGTCGATTCCGTTCGGGATGACCAGCGCCGAGATCCCCAATTGCGCGAGTTCGAATTTCATGTACCGGCTGACGGTCGTGATCGAGGCGGCTCGCTGGAGCGCCGTCCAGTCGATGCGGTTGAAGCCGTAGGTGTTGTTCGCGTTCCAGAGGATCGTCACCGAGTCGCGCATCCCGCGCGCGCGCAGCAGACGATCGAGCAGAATGGTCGCGTTCGCCGTCTGCCATTCTTCCGCCACTACGAGCACCCGCTCCCCGGCGGCCATCGCCGGCGCGACGATCTCGTCCATCACGACAGCCGGCACGCTGAAAGTAAAGTCTTGAACCTTGCCTTCCTCGCCGTCGTACACGTTGTGCGGATGATACGCCGAGATCCATTGACACCACCGGCGCAGCGTCACCCCGGGTGAGTAGGTCTCGCGCGCCGGGAGCTTCGGATCACCGACAAAGAAGAGCTGCGTCTCCATTTCCGCTTCGCCAAGCGCACGTGCGAAAGCGCTCTCACGCGTCCCGAGCCCGCCGATCGACGAGTAACGATCGGGTCCCTCAAACGACAAGAGCACCGCGTGTTTGTGGCCGGCGATCATGACGGATGCCGCAACATGACGTTGGTAGTTATACCGTAAAAGACGACGACTTCGCCCCAAAAACGAAGCCCCGCCTTTGCGGGACTCCTAGGGAATTTGGTCTCTACGATTCGTTCGGGCGGTCCAAAACAGTCAGCTTCGACACCCTGTGCGCGAGCCAGGAATTCGGCCGGCGTTGCCCTTCGCGACGAGCATATTCGATGAAGCGAGGTTCGTTCTTGACGATCTCGGCGAGTTCGAGCGCAGCTCTCGCCGCATGCCACTGAAAACCTAGGGAGTCCCAAATATCGAAGGCTTTTCCGAGGAAGATCGACGCGCGTTCGTCCTGCTTTTCAGCGCGAAGCACGAGGCCTTCCGAAAACGCCTCGGTGGCTTGCCAGCGGCGGTCACTCGGTCCTAGCAAGTTGGGTGGCACCTTCGTTTTTATCCCCCGGTAGCGCTCCATCGCGCGGCGCGCTTTCGACGATCCACGCTCCGACAATGCTTGTGCCAGGAGTAGGAGGACAAACCGATCTTCACCGAGCGTAGCAGACCAATCGATCTGCGCGCTCAACCGTTCCGCATAATCCATCTCTTCGCGCGCCATTATCGCCTGATTCAATTCCCGAGCGAGCAACGCTCGATCGAGAGACGCCGCGAGTCGCAGAACGGGAGTCGGCGCAAATTCAGCCGCGGCACGCAGATCGCGCAGCGCTCCGATGTGGTCTCCTCGCATCGCTGATAGGAGTCCCAACGAGCGGAGTACCGTGAATCGGAAGCCGACGGTTTCCGAAGGCCACTCTCGTGTAAGGCGCTCGCGAAGCAACCCCGCCTCTGCGTCTAGGGCGAGGTCGCTGACGAGAACCGCTAGGTTCTGAAGTAAAAACAACTCATGGAATACGTCGGGAGTCTTTTCGTTTTCCAATTCTCCGAGGGCACGACAGACGAATGCGCTTTGCTCGTGAAAACGTTCGCGACGCGCTTCGATTATCCCCAAAGCCTCGAAGGCTCTTGCGCGGCTGTGACTCAAGGGGACAAAATAAGCCTCACCCGACTCAAAAGGATACGGCTCGATCGAAAGCACCCGGAAAGCGGATTCCTCCGCCTTCTCGTTCTCGCCTAAAGCAAACCAGCGAGAAGTTGCGTAGTAATCGAACTCAGCCTGTGTCGCGGCGCAGGCGGACGCCAAAGTGAAGACGCGCGCAGTGTCATAAGAACGCTCTGCCTCGTCGAAACGTCGGACCCGCATGAGCGCGGCTCCGCGCTGCATGTGAGCTTCTGCCAGGCTGCGGTGCGCCAGATCGGCATCGATGACTTCGAGGTGCGAAAGCGCCGCCTCGGGCTGGCCAAGACGAAGCAAGGCACGCGCCGACAAGGACCGTGCGGCTTGACTCGAGTTTCCATGCAACAAATCGACGCAGGCGCCCAAGCGTCCAAACCGATAAGCTTCGACGGCTTGCTCAAAAGGCTGAACGCGCGGCTGTAGCCGCACGACCCGACGATCCAGACCGTGACCTCCTCGTCGCGATGGTACGGCACGTACCAGCCATTCCACCCTTATTCTATCGGAATGTGTGCTAGTCCAGCAAACCGCTTGTTATTTAATAGTCGGGGAAGCGCGCAACGCCAGGTGAGACGTGCTGGACAGCGCTCTGTGATGACAGGGAAGAGAATAACGAAAGGAAAACCGACAAAACGGCAGCCATTGTGATCTAGAACACCTTTCTGCTCGCCAGGGCGCGAGCATCTGCAGATAGGCCTAAGGTCTACCGATAACTTTAGGTCTTCACCTTGCGTCCAAGCGACCAGCACCTTGAGGCTTATGCCTCTCTCCTTCTGGGGCCGGGGTCGCGGGAAGAGCCCGAAAAACCTCAGTTTTTCGCGCGTAATTGGCGCAGGACGTACTGCAGGATGCCGCCGTGGCGGTAGTATTCGGCCTCGTCAGGTGTGTCTATGCGCACGGTTACGTCGAAATCGACCGTTTTGCCAGGGGCTCCTGGGCTCTGGGCGTGGACGGCCAGGACGCTGCCGGGCGCGATGCGCTGCAGCCCGGAGATATCGAAAACCTCCTCGCCCGTGAGGCCGAGCGACTCGCGCGTCGCCCCGTGCCGGTACTCGAGCGGTAGGATGCCCATCCCGATCAGGTTGCTGCGGTGGATTCTCTCGAAGGACTCGGCGATCACGGCCCGGACCCCCAACAGCATGGGGCCCTTGGCGGCCCAGTCGCGCGATGAGCCCGAGCCGTATTCCTTGCCGGCGAGGACGATCAGGGGCGTCTTGTCGGCCTTGTAGCGCAGCGACGCCTCGAAGATCGACATCTGCGTCCCCTCGGGCAAATAGCGGGTGACGCCGCCCTCGACTCCGTCCACGAGCTGATTGCGCAGGCGGGTGTTGGCGAAGGTCCCCCGCACCATCACCTCGTGGTTTCCCCGGCGGGCGCCGTACGAGTTGAAATCGGCGGGGTCGATGCCCTTCTCGACGAGATATTTGGCCGCGGGTGAGTGTCTGGCGATCGAGCCGGCCGGCGAGATGTGGTCGGTCGTCACGCTGTCGCCGAGCATTGCCAGAACGCGCGCCCCCACGATGTCGCTCGGCGCGACCGGCTGGGCCGGCATGCCCTCAAAGTAGGGCGGCTTCTTGACGTACTCGCTCTTGGAGTCCCAGGCGTAACGCTCGCCGCTGGGGACGGGCATCGCCCGCCAGTTCTCGTCGCCGCCGAATACGTCGGCGTAGCGCGTCCGGAACATCGCTTCGGTGAGTGACTCCCCGATCGTCCGCTCGATCTCGGCATTGGAGGGCCAGATGTCGCGCAGGTAGACCGGTTTGCCATCGCTGCCTTGGCCGAGCGGCTCGCTCGTCAAATCGATGTCCATGCGTCCGGCCAGCGCGTACGCGACCACGAGCGGCGGCGAGGCCAGGTAGTTCGCCCGCACCTGCGGGTGGATTCTCCCTTCGAAATTCCGGTTGCCGGAAAGCACGGCAGCGACGATCATGTCGTGCTCGGCGACGGCGTTCGCAACTTCTTCGGATAGCGGACCGCTGTTGCCGATACACGTCGTGCAACCGTAACCGACCAGATGAAAACCGAGCGCATCGAGGTCGCGCTGCAGGTTCGCTTTCGCGAGATAGTCGGTCACAACTTTGGAACCGGGTGCGAGGCTCGTTTTGACCCAGGGCTTCCGCCGAAGTCCGCGCGCGACGGCGTTGCGCGCGACGAGTCCCGCCGCGATCATCACGGCCGGATTCGACGTGTTCGTGCACGACGTGATCGCGGCGATCACCACCGCCCCGTCGCTCAGCTCGGTCTCGGGTCGCGCCGCGACCGCGGTTCCGCCGCCGCCTTCGCCCTCGAGCTCCGAAAGAGCGTATTCGACCGCGTTGTTACTGCCGCCGTCGCGCGCCTGTTGCCACTCGTCGAGTGCGCGGCCGAACGACTCCTTCACGTGCGAGAGCGCGACGCGATCTTGCGGGCGGCGTGGCCCGGCGAGATTCGGCTCGACCCGCGCGAGGTCGAGTTCGAGAACGTCGGTGAAGATGGGATCCGCCGACTCGTCGCTGTGGAACATGCCTTGCGCTTTCGCATACGCCTCGACGAGTGCGATTTGCTCGGGACTGCGCCCGCTCATCTTGAGGTACTCGAGCGTTTGATCGTCGATCGGGAAGATTGCGATCGTCGAACCGTATTCGGGCGACATGTTCCCGAGCGTCACGCGATCGCTCACCGTAAGGCTCGACAACCCGGCACCGAAAAACTCCACGAACTTGCCGACGACGCCCTTCTTGCGCAAGAGTTCGGTCACCGTTAAAACGAGATCGGTCGCCGTGATGCCTTCGCGCAAACGTCCCGTCAAGCGAAAGCCGATGACTTCGGGAATCAGCATCGTCACGGGCTGGCCGAGCATCGCGGCTTCAGCCTCGATGCCGCCGACGCCCCAAGCCAAAACGCCGAGGCCATTCACCATCGTCGTGTGCGAATCGGTTCCGACGACGGTGTCGGGATAGGCGAGCCCATCGCCGGCTGGCGCCGTTCCGCCGCCCCCCGCGCCGAAAACGACTCGCGCCAAGTACTCGATGTTCACTTGGTGAACGATCCCCGTGTCGGGCGGCACCACGCGGAATCCGTCGAGCGCGCCTTGGCCCCATTTGAGAAACGCGTAGCGCTCGACGTTGCGCTCGAACTCGAGGCGAGCGTTCTCGGCAAACGCGCCGGGTTCGCCGAACCGGTCGACTTGCACCGAATGGTCGATAACGAGCTCGACCGGCTGAAGCGGATTGATCGCTTTGGGATCGCCGCCCATGTCCGCCATCGCATCGCGCATCGCGGCGAGGTCGACGACCGCAGGCACGCCGGTGAAATCTTGCAACAGCACGCGCGCCGGCCTGTACGCAATCTCGCGCTCGTTCGGCACGTGCGGGTCCCAGCGCGCGAGCGCCGCGATGTCGTCCTTGCCGACGCTGCGACCATCTTCGTGTCGCAACAGATTCTCCAGCAAGATCTTCAGACTGAACGGCAAACGCGAAACGTTCATTCCCGCTTTTTCCAATGCCGCCAGCCGGAAGATCGTGTACGAACGATCGCCGACGGTTAAGCTGGAGCGAGCTTCGAAGCTGTTCGGATGCGCGTTTTCCATAGCCGGGAACGCTTCGTTATTCGAGTGCGGCGTTCTTCTGCAGCGGGACGCGTGCGACTTTTGGATTACCCGAACTCGTGCCCGTAACCGCGAGCGCGACGTTGCCCGCAAGCAAGTCGTGCAAGGCACCGGCGACGAGTTCGACGCGCCAGGAGCTCGCCTCGAGAGCGCGCGCGATTTCCTCGACCGTCGCGGGGAGTTCCCGCGCCACGCGCTCGAGCCCGGCGCGCGGCATGAGGAGCCCGGCGGGAAGGTCGTTCTCGGTTGCGATCGCGTTGACCAGAACGCCGAGGCACGCGACGACGGCGTCGCGTTCGATGCCGGGCGGCCGAAACGGTTTGCGCGGCAGGTCGCGGTCGTCGAGAGCAAGACCCGCCGCCACGGCGGCCACGATGCGATCGCCGTAGGCTTTGCGGCTGCCGCCATCGAGCCGGCGGAGCTGCGCGAGGTCGTCGCGCTTTTGGGGGCGCAGCGAAACGATCCCCGCCATCACGTCGTCGGGAATGATGTACTTCAACGGAACGTCGCGTTCGCGTGCGAGTTGGTCGCGCAAATGCGCGAGCTCGCGCAGGACGCCGAGCTCGCGCCGGTTCATACGCATCGCTCCGGGAATGCGCAAATACAGGCGCTCGGGATCCGGCACGTAGCGCGCTGCGTCGACGAGGGCTTGGGCGTCTTCCTCAAACCACGCGAGACGGCCGTGTTGCACGAGCCGCGCGGTGAGCGCGTCTTGCAGCGCGAATAGGTGGCGAACGTCGTCGACGAGATATTCGATCTGCTGATCGGAAAGCGGACGCGAGCTCCAATCGCTGACGGTCTGCGATTTACGCAGCCTCACGCCGGCGATGTCGTGGACGAGTTCGGCCAGCGAGATCGAAAGGCCGTAGCCGCAGAACGCCGCCGCGAGCTGCGTGTCGAACGCGGCGGCGGGCAACACGCCGAACCGGTCGGCGAAGATCTTGAGATCGCTCTGCAGGGCGTGCCCGACGATCGTCCGCTTCGACAGCGCGGCCGCGAGCGGCTGGAGGTCGCGAACGCGCAGCGGATCGACGATCGCGACTTCGTCGCCGACGACGAGCTGCACCACCATCAGGCGTGCGGCATACGATTTCTCATTGTGAAATTCGGTGTCGAGCGCGACGCGCTGGACGCTCTCGATCCGCTCGCAGAGCGCGGCCAGGTCCGCGGCATCTTCGATCAACACGGTCGTCATCGCGGCGGGCTCGCCTTCGGTCTTGGGTGGAAGATGTTGTGAAAGCCGTCCTGAAAGTGCATGTGGGGCATGTGCATGTGCGGGCGGTGCTCGTGTAAGTACTCGTGAACCGCGGCCGAAGCGCGGTCGCCGAAGACGGCGAGAACGGTGCAGATCGGAATCGCGATCGCGCACATCGTCCAAACGTGAACGAACATCGGCACGCGAAAGGCTGCGGCGATCTGCGTCGCCATCGTCCCGCCCAGGCCCGGGATGACTCGCAATGCAAGCAAGAAACGCGGCGAGCCGACCGGAAAGCGGCGCACCCAAGGTGGCAGGCGCTCGATGTTCTTCTCGAGCTCGAGGAGGTGCGACGTACGGCGAGCAAGCGCGTATCCCGCGAGCGCCGCAAACACGAGGCCGACAGCGTTGACGAGCGAACCGTAAACCGGTCCGAAAATCACACCGTTCATGATCGCGAGCGCATCCGTCACCGAGAACGGGGCCGAGGCTACGACGGTGAAGATCAAGATAGCGAGGGGGTACGCAACGAAAGGTCCGACGGTTCCGAGCATCGCCTCGATCGCAGTCTTGTGCCGGATGACGAGGGCAGCCAGAACGAACGAGCTCGTAAGGACAAGAGCCGCCTCGGCGCGACGCCAAACAGGGCTCACGCGGTGATCTTCCAAGCCACGATCGTACTGCTTTGCGGCGTGGGCTTGTATGCCTCCGCCTTCATGTACCGAAAGGCCCGTCTCGCGCAACGCCACCAGCTCCAAGAGCCCAGCGTGGTCGACTCGCCGCGCGCGCGCGTGGCCGGCGGCATTTCCAACGCCGCCATCGGAATCGTATACTACGTCATCGTCGCAGCGACCGTCCCGTTCTTCGAAAGCCAAGCGGTCTGGGACGCGGTTTTCCTCGCGACGCTCGCAGCGGCCGGCTTCTCCCTCTACCTCGCCTACAGCCTGGTTGCGGTCACGCGCATGCCCTGCGTCTATTGCTGGACGAGCCATTTCATCAACTGGTTGCTGCCGCTGCTGTTGATCGCCGCGCATTCCTCGTGACCGGGGACTCCAACGGTAAGAAGGTGCCGCGTCCCGCGGCGACCGTCATGCTCGTGCGCGAGGAGGCGCGGGGGCTCGCCGTCTATATGGCGCGGCGCAGCAGCCAGAGCAGCTTCGTACCCGACGCTTACGTCTTTCCCGGCGGCGGCGTCGACGCGGCCGATCGCGCGCCGGAACTCCTCGCGCGCCTCATCGTTCCGGCCGCGCCACCCGGACCCGAATTTGCGATAGCGGCGCTGCGCGAACTCTTCGAGGAAGCGGGCATCTTGATCGCGAGCGACGCTGCCGGACGGCGCTCGGTCTTCGATGCTGCGCGGCTCGCCGCGCTTCGAGCCGAGCGAACCGCCGGCGTACCGTTTGCCGCGCTGCTCGAGCGCGAGGAGCTGTATCTCGATACGCGCGACTTGATCCACTATTCGAACTGGATCACGCCGCAGAGCGAACCCCTGCGTTTCGACGTGCATTTCTACCTCGCGGCGGCTCCGCTCGATCAAGTCGCCTCGGTCGATGCGATCGAAGTGCACGACGGCGGCTGGTTTGCCCCCGATGAGGCACTCGAGCGCGCCGAACGCGGCGAGTTGACGATCATCTTCCCGACCCGCAAACATCTCGAACGTCTGGCCGGTTTCGCGACGCTCGACGCGCTGCTGGCGCACGCGCGCGCGCGCGCGGTTGCGCCGATCATGCCGTACCAACGCGACGACGGAGAATTCGACTTTCCTCCCGGAGACGACAGGTGGTAGAATCCACGCGCGTCACGCGGATCCTCGCACCCAATCCCTCGCCGATGACCCTCGAGGGGACGAACACGTATCTCATCGATGCGGGCGACGGCAGCGCGGTCATCATCGATCCCGGTCCGGCGAACGCGCAACACCTCGCCGCGATTGCCGCGGAAGCCGGCGAACGCGGCCTGAAGATCGTCGCAATCCTCGTCACGCACGGACATCCCGATCACGCGCCTGGCGCCGCGCCGCTCGCGTTGCGCACGGGCGTCCCGGTCTACGCGCACGCGAGCGCGCGCTTTCCACACGACCGGCGGCTGGATGAGGGCTCCCACCTGACGGTTGGGAAGGTCACGCTGCGCGCGATCGATGCTCCGGGACACGCGCGCGATCACCTCGTCTTCTACCTCGAGAAAGAGGCCGCGCTGTTCACGGGCGACGTCGTGATCGGAAGGGGCACCGTCGTGATCGCTCCGCCCAACGGCGACATGCGCGCGTACCAAGCGACGCTGCGGCGTCTGCGCGACGAGTTCCCGAGCGCCCGCCGCATCTACGGCGGGCACGGGGCCGCGATCGACGATCCGCGCGCGAAACTCGACGAGTACATCGCTCATCGTCAAGCCCGCGAAGCCGCATTGCTCGCCGCGCTCGGCGCAGGCCCCCAAACGATTCCCGAGCTGGTGGCGCGCTTGTACGTCGACGTGGCACCGCTGCTCTGGCCGGCAGCCTCGCGCCAAATCCTCGCTTACTTGATCGCCCTCGAACGCGAAGGCCGCGTGCGCGCGCGCGAGCTCCCACGATCGCCGAACGCGGCGGAGCGCGCCTTGCTCGCACCCGACCTCTCGAAACTGGCCGATCCCGAATCTGCGGCTGTGGCCGCCGCCGAGCTCGGCTTCGACGCGGCGCCCGTCTCGATCGCGGCCTACGAACTCACGCGTTAGGAAACCGCGAGCACGACCTTACCGAATTGCTCGCTCGATGCCAGCCGCTGCGCGGCGGCTGCAGCCTCGTTCAGTGGAAACACCTTGTCGACCACCGGGCGCAGACCGCCCTCGAACAGCGTCAGCATGCCGGCGAAATCGCTCGGACTGCCCATCGACGTTCCGAGGATCGTCAGATGCTTCCAAAAGATCGAAAACGGCCGGATCTTCGCGTCGCCGGCGGTTCCGCCGTACACGACGACCCGCGCTTCGTGCCGCGCGATATCCAAGCAACGCGAAAACGTCTCGCCTCCGGTCGAGTCGATGATGAGTGAAGGGCCGCCGCCGCCCGCCGCATTGCGCGCTTCCTTGTGCCAATCGGGATTGGTCTTGTAGTTGATTCCCACGCCGGCGCCGAGCGCTTTCGCGCGCGCCAGCTTTTCGTCGCTGCCCGAAGTCACGATGGTGCGCGCACCGGCGTGCACGGCATAGAGCAATGCAAAGGTTTGCACGCCGCCCCCGATGCCGGTAATCAGCACGACGTCGTCCTTGCGAATTTGCCCGCGCGTGAACACGGCGCGGTACGCGGTCTCGCCGGCGAGCGGAATCGCCGCGGCCTCATCTTCGCTCAGCGCTGCCGGCTTCTTGTGAACGTTGCTTGCCGGCACGACCACGTACTCCGCAAACGTCCCGTCCAGAGGCATTCCGAGCACGCTGGCGCCCTTGTGCGCATGTCCGAGCGAGTCGCTCCATCCGATCTCCGGGTCGATCACCACCGCCGTTCCGATCGCCGGACCCGTCACGCCCGCGCCGAGCGCCGCCACGACGCCGGTCCCGTCGGAACCGAGCGTCTTCGGCAGTTCGATTCCCGGATACAACCCCTGCGTGATGAACACGTCGCGCCGGTTGAGCGCCGCGCGCGAAATTTTCACGACGATTTGCCCCGGTCCCGCGACCGGGTCGGCAATCTCCTCGACGTGCAGCTTCTCCGGACCACCAAGCTCGTTGAGCCGTACAGCTTTCATGAAAACTGCGCTTAAGCGGCGAGAACCGGAAGTCCCGGCCGCGCCTGTTAGGTGAGGGTTGCGGTGCGCCGGCACCAGCGGTACAGGACCGCCGTCAGCGCGATGAAACCAACGGCGCCGAGCACGGTCGCGGCGGTCTGGAACGAATCTCCGACGACCGCAAAGGGAGAGCCATTGCCGCTCACGACGATGACGCCGGCGAGCGCGACTCCGAACAAGCTCTCGCCGACGATGAGCCCGGACGCCAAGAGCGTGCCGAGCCGTTTCGCAAACTCCGGATGCGGAGCGCCGCGAGCCCAGCGATCGTAGGCCCAGCCGAGCACCGCGCCGATGACGACCGGCGTGATCGTCGATGCGGGTAAGTAGATGCCGATGCCGACGGCGAGCGGCGGCAGCGCACCGCGCCGCGTGCGTCGCAAAACTTCATCGACGACGACAATCAGAGCGCCGACGGCCGCGCCGATTCCGATGAGACTCCAATCGATCTGTCCCGCGATGACGCCCTTCGCCAACGTCGAGATCAAAGTCGCTTGCGGCGCCGGCAGCGGATGCGAGGCGGTGTGGTGCGCGCTTGGAGCGCCGGCGAAACCGTACGCCGCGTTCAGCAGATCGAGAATCGGCGGGATGACGAGCGAGCCGAAGAACACGCCCACGATCAGCGCCACCTGCTGCCGCCAAGGCGTCGCATCGACGAGCTGACCGGTCTTGAGGTCTTGCAGGTTGTCGTTCGCGATGGTCGCGACGCACAACACCACGGCCGTCACGAACAATGCATACGCGACGAGCGCCGGCGCGACGTTTGGGCCGCCGTTTTGGCCGAGTACGAGCAAAAGCAGCGACGCGCCGAGCACGGTCAGGATCGCGAGACCCGAGACCGGGCTGTTCGACGAACCGATCAGACCGGCCATGTAGCCGCAAGCGGCGGCAACCAGGAAGCCGGCCAGGCTGACGTACACGAGCGCGCCGATCGTCAGCGGCACGATGAGGCCGTTCAGCGCGCCGCCGCTCAAGAACAGCGCAAACAGCGCGGCGAGTGGAACGAGGCACGCGACGCTGACGAGGCCGACGAGATTGATGGGAATGTCTTGCTCGACGCGCGGTAGATTCGCGCCGGCGTCGGTTCCGCGCAAGCGCGCGGCCGCGAGCGCTGAGCGCACGCCCATCGTCACCGGCACCGCTAACCTCCCGAGCGTCCAGATCGCCGCGATGCCGATGGCGCCCGCGCCGATGAAACGCACCTTGTGCGCCCAGACGGCGGTCGCGACGTCGATCGGCGTTCCGGCGAGCGGATGCAACGCCGTCAGGATCGGTACCGCCGCACCCCACGCAATCGCGAGTCCCGCCAGCATCGCCAAGCCGACCGATAGACCGATCAGGTGTCCGGCGCCGACCAGCGCCAGCGACAACGCGACGCCCATTCCGGTCGTGCTGTTACCGATGCGCACGTAATCCGCGACTTCGTCGGTGAAAAGCTGGGTCGCAACGACGGCCGCGAGCGCACCCGAGGCCAACGCTCCCCAAACGACCGCCATCAGTCCGGCGGCATTTTCGGCCTGCGCCGTCGCGCTCGGCCCGACGGTCGCACCCGAAACGTCACGGCGCGAGCCGCTGCCGACGATCAACACTTCGGCAGCCGCGACTCCTTCGGGATACGGCAGATCGGATTGAGCGACGAGCGCGCGCCGCAACGGCACCGTGTACATCACGCCGAGGACGCCGCCGATCGCGCAAACGCCGAACGTCTCCCAGTACGGAAAGCCCGTCCACCAGCCCACCATGACGAGACCGGGCAGAACGAAGATGATTGACGAGAGCGTGCCCGCCGCCGACGCAACCGTTTGCACGATGTTGTTTTCGAAGATCGTCGAATCTTTGAAGGCTCGCAGCACCGCCATCGAAATGACGGCGGCTGGAATCGACGACGCAAACGTCAAGCCGACCTTCAACCCGAGGTACACGTTGGCGGCGGTGAAGACGAGCGTGATCGCGGCGCCGAGCAGCAACCCGCGCAACGTTATTTCGTTGAGCCGTTCGCCCGCGACGATTCGGGTTAACGGGCTCGGCGTTGCACTCAAAAAATGATCCTTCTATTCCGACGCAGGCGCGTTGCAAATCCGCTTTTGCGGCCGGCGTTCGCTTTCCTTACACGGCACGCGCGCCGGAAGCGGCGAATCTCGCGAAGTCAGCCCGTCTCTACGGCGGCCGGCGTCGATGCCGGCGCCTCGCTCGGCGCATCCGTCGGCGCCTCGCTCGGAGGTTGGGTCGCCGGCGACGGCTCTTCGGTCGCCGCTGCGGGCGCTTCGGTCGCAGACGGGATCGGCGTCTCGTCGGGTGGCGCAGTCGCGCTTTGCGGTTCCCCCGTCGGAAGCGCATACGGTGAGGCCGTCGGAACGGCGGCAAACGGTTGTGCGGCGGTGCGATAGAATTGCGGCAGATACGTCGCACCTTCGGCGGCGAGCGTCAGCGCCGTCGTGACGCCGCCTCCATAAAGAATCTGTGCGTAACCGGCGAGAGCAAGAATTGCGAGGCCGAGCAGCGAGGAAAGCCAGCCAATGCGGCTGCGGCCAACGACGGTTCCGGCGAAGAGGTCGCCGAGGCGCTGGTGACGCGGAGTGATGAGCGCCAGGACCGGGCCGACGACCAGAACGTCGACCGGGCGCAACAGCATGCGCAGCAGTGCCCGCCCGGGACCAACCCAGTTTCCGTTCGTGCGCCGCACGTGGAGCGCGAAAACGAGCTTACCGAGCGACGTTCCGAAGAGCCCTTCGCTCAACACCAACAGCAGGGCGGACGCGCCGAGCGAAACGAGCACGAGCAGCGTAAAGCTCGTCGCATCGTGCCCACCGAACGCGAAGCTTCCACCGGTCGACATCGCAAGGCCGAAGGTCGCGAAGAGAAACGTTACGCCGAAGACGTCGATCAGGAAGGCGCCGAATCGACCCAGCAGATAGACGCCGACGTTGCCGAACGGATGCTCGAATCTAGCCGGCGCCGGTACCGCCGGCGAAACGGCGACGGCCGGCCCGGAAACCGGCTGGGCCGGAATCGGCTGAGTCTCGTGGGGATCGTACGGCGGCGTCTCCATCGTTTACCCGTGTACTGCCGAACGCGCTCGAAGTGTCAGACGAACCCGCTCGCGGCGGTCGCGCCCTTCTTGAGGAGCTCCGCCTGACGCAGTTCGACGCGCCGGATTTTGCCCGAGCGCGTTTTCGGCAGGTCGGCGACGAACTCGATCTCGCGGGGATACTTATACGGCGCGGTCACGCGTTTGCAGTGCTCTTGAAGCTCCCGTACGAGCGCGTCGCTCGGCTCGTTGCCGGGCCGTAGCACGACGAACGCTTTCACGACGTTGCCGCGGTCGGAGTCGGGACTCCCGACGACCGCCGATTCCATGACCGCCGGATGCTCGAGCAGCGCGCTCTCAACTTCGAACGGACCGATGCGATACGCGCCCGACGAGATGACGTCGTCCGCGCGTCCCACAAACCAGAAGTAGCCGTCGTCGTCGACCTGCGCCCGGTCTCCCGTGAGGTACCATTCGCCGCGTCGCATCGCGGCCGTCTCTTCTTCGTTCTTATAGTAGCCGCGGAAAAGCGTCGGCGGATCGCCGCGCAGGCCGATGTCGCCAACCTCTCCCGGTGCGCACTCTTTGCCCTCCGAATCGACCACGCCGACGTCGTGCCCGGGCGTCGGTTTTCCCATCGAACCCGGTCGAACGTCCATTCCGGGAGCGTTTGCGACGAGGAGCGAGTTCTCGGTCTGCCCGTAGCCGTCGAGAATCGTCAGTCCGAATGCAGCCTTCCACAACGCGAGCACTTCGGGATTGAGCGGTTCGCCGGCCGAAACGCAGTGGCGTAGCTTCGGCAGCTTCCAGCGCTCGCCCAGCTTTTCGAGTTTTGCTTCGATGCGGTACTCCGTCGGCGCTTGGCACAAGATCGTCACACCGAGGTCGCGTATGAAGTCCATGCGTTGCACCGGTTCGAAGGCGCCTTCGTGTAGCACGATCGCCGCGCCGCACGACCACGGACCGAGCATGACGTTCCACAGCGATTTAGCCCAGCCCGTTCCCGCGGTGCACCAGAGCAAGTCGTCCGGCTTCGCATCGAGCCAAAACTCGGCTTGCATCCGCTTGGCAAACGTATAGGCGTGGTCGTGCACGACGCCTTTTGGATCCTTGGTCGTGCCGCTGGTGTACACGATGTAGGCGAGGTCTTCGGCGCGCGTTGCGTGACCGGCGAACTCCGGCGCGTTCGCAGCGAGCCGGTCGAGCCCGGTCCAACCCTCGGCCTCGCCGCCCACCAGAAGGAAGCGTGTTACGCCGGGAGCGAGCGGACGCATCAGATCGACTTCCGCGTGGTTCGAGAGGTGCGCCACGATGGTCGTCGCCTCACTGTGGTTCGCGCGAAATGCCAAGTCTTTGGCGCGCAGCTGCTCGGAGCACGGAACGACGACCGCACCGAGCCGATCCAATGCCGTCATCGCGTAAAGCCATGCCGGAATCTTCGGAAGGAGGACGACCACTCGCTCGCCTTTTCCGATTCCGAGCTGGTGGAACGCGCCCGCCCAGCGGCGCGTCGCGGCGGCGATCTGCGGAAAAGTCGATTCGTGCCGTTGGCCTTTTGCATCGACGAAAAGCAGCCCGAGCCGGTTCTCGCCGCCCAGCTTGTCGATGACGTCGCGGCCGAAATTGAATTCCGGTGGAACCGACCAAACGAAGGAACCCGATTGCATGGAGCGCCCCTTCGCGGGGCGAAGCGCGCCTCCATGCGCTCCCGTTCACTGCTCGAGTCGCTCGTTCGCAGCTCCAAGATCAAGATCGGGAAGCGAGTTCGCGTTCAAGGCGTGCCGGCGATCCTCAGCGGGGTCGCCATCGTCATCGCCGCCGCGGGCACGTTCCGCTTCGTCGAGCGAGCGGCCCCGATGTTGCTCGAAGGGTTGCGCGAGGTACGCGAACTCTGGAAGACCGTCCGTGGCGAGCGGCCGGAACTCAATCCCTAGGGCGCGAATCGCCCTGGTCGCATGATTGAGAATAGAGCCATGGTCGCGCTGATCCGGAGCGCCCTGCCCGACGCCGAAGTCGACGTCGTGGACTTGACCGGCACCATGGACCACTTTGACGTGTTCGTACGTTCGAAAGCGTTTGCCGGCGTCTCCCTCATGGACCGCCACCGGATGGTCGAGAACGCGCTAGCGCAAGCCCGCGCAGACGGCCGGATTCACGCGATGGCCATCCGCACCGAAATCTTGGAGTAAGATATGTCACCCGACGACCTCCGCCACCAGATCGAACGCGAGATCGAAGAGAACAAGATCCTCGTCTACGGCAAAGGTACCAAAGACGTACCGCGCTGCGGCTTCACCGCCGAGACGATTCAGTTTTTCGGCCGTTTCGGTTACCCGTTCGAAGTCATCGACGTGCTCGAAGACGGGCCGAAACGCGAAGCGCTCTCGTCGATGACGAACTGGCCGACGCTTCCCAAAGTTTTCATCGGCGGGAAGTTTTACGGCGACACGGACATCTTGGGGCCGATGGAAGAGAACGGCGAACTCAAGACGGTTCTCGCTGAAACCTTTGCGGGAGAGCCACAGCCCTCACCGGCCATCAAGCTGCACTAGAACCGTTCGTCCGGTCAGGCGCGCGCTTTTTGATGGGCGCGCGGGGGCGGAGCGCCGTCTGGATCGATGATCGCACCGGCCGGTGAGGCCAGCAAGCGCTGCAATTCCGCGGGATCCAGCGTTTGCGAAAAATCTCGCGCCGCCGTAACGATGCAGAAGAATCCGAACGGCTCGCTACCGCGGTTGACGAATTGGTGCGGTACCAGCGGGCCGACGTAGACGACGTCGTGCCGTTTGATCTCACGCACCTCGGTCCCGACTACCGCATGGCCGGCGCCCTCGCCGACGATGACGAAGTGTTCGTGCTCGTGCTTTTCGAGGCGCGTCACCGCACCGGGCGGCACGCTGAAGTACCGAACCTCCAGATGCGGACCGGGTTCGTCCGGCGACGACTTCCGGCTTCCGATCAGCGTGTGCCGGACGACGTTCGTCACCTCGCCCGGCACGTAACCCTCGGGCTCGATGCCGTCCCAGCCGTTGTCCGTCTTTCGGACGATCCGCTCTTGCATGCAGTCGAGTTTACCACGCCGGGGCGCGAAAGTGCCAGGAGACCTCTCAGACGGAGAGCAACGGCGCCGGGAGCGACGCGGCGCGCGTGACGGGGCGAATCCCATGCACAACTACTGGCTGTTCAAAACGGAACCGACGACGTACGGATGGGAGCGGCTCGAGCGCGAGGGACGCACCGAGTGGAGCGGCGTGCGGAACTTTCAAGCGCGCAACAACATGCTCGAGATGAAGCTCGGCGATCTCGGCTTCTTCTACCACTCGAGCACGAAGGTACCGTGCATCGTCGGCATCGTGAAAGTCGTCAAGGAAGCGTATCCCGACTTCACGGCGTTCGATCGCGAAAGTCCATACTACGATCCACGCTCGAAACCGGAACGCCCCATCTGGCAGATGGTCGACGTCGAGCCCGAACGCCCGCTGCCGCGCCCCGTAACGCTCGCCGAACTGCGCGACAATCCGGATCTCGCCGGAACGATGACGTTGCTCAAGCGCGGCTCGCGACTCTCGGTGCAGCCGGTGCACGTGCGCGAGTGGAAGATCATCCTCGCACTCGCCGAGCGCTAAATCGCCTGCGAAGCCTCTAAGAACGCTTCGTGCGCGCAAAAGAGCGGCTCGTCTTCGCCGGGGTTCCGCCGCGCGTAGGTGCCGTCGGAGCGCAGCCAGCGCGTGTTGACGTTGTCCGCGCGGAGCACCTCGACGATCGTCGCGATCGTGTCTTGGACCGCGGGATCGAGCACCGGCACGATCGTTTCGACCCGGCGATCTAGATTACGCCCCATCCAATCCGCGCTCCCGATGTAAATCTCACGCTCGCCGCCGTTCGTGAAGATGTAGATGCGCGAATGCTCGAGGAAGCGTCCCACGATGCTCCGCACGGTGATCGTCTCGCTAACGTTCGGAATGCCCGGCTTCAGTTCGCATTGGCCGCGCACGATCAGATCGATGGGCACACCCGCCTGCGATGCTCGGTACAGCGTCTGGACCAGCGACACGTCGCTGATCGCGTTGAGTTTGGCCGTGATCCCGGCCGGCCTTCCGGCCCGCGCGTGCGCGGCCTCGCGTTCGATCAGCTCGACGAATCCGGTTCGCAGGGTGGTCGGAGCGACGAGCAGCTCCTCGTAACGGACGTCTTTCGCGAAGCCGGTGAGCCGGTTGAAGAGGTGCGTCGCATCCGCACCGAGTTCCGGCCGGCACGTGAAGAGCGAAAGATCGGTGTAGATCCGCGCCGTCCTTTCGTTGTAGTTGCCGGTACCGAAGTGGACGTAGCGCCGGATGCCGTCCGGCTCGTCGCGTACGACCAAGATGACCTTCGCGTGGACCTTGAGTCCGGGAAAACCGTAAACGACGTGGGCGCCGACGTGCTCGAGGTTTCGCGCCCAGTGAATGTTGTTCTCTTCGTCAAAGCGCGCTTTGAGCTCGATGAGCGCGGCGACTTGCTTCCCGTTCTCAGCCGCTTCGATCAGCGCTTGAATCACGGGCGAAGTTCCGCTGGTGCGGTAGAGCGTCTGTTTGATCGCCAGCACGTGCGGATCTGACGCGGCCTGGCGCACGAATTGCACGACCGGATCGAAGGATTCGTAGGGATGGTGCAAGAGCAGATCGCCGTCGCGAATCGCCGCGAACATGTCGCGCTCCGCGATCAAGCGCTGGGGGATTGCAGGCGTGAACGGTTGGTCGTGCAGTTCGGGTCGCTCGATGCCGACGATCGTCCAGAGGTCCGACGTACCCAGCATCGCATCGAGCTTGTAGAGATCGACGGGTTCGAGCGAGAGCGCCTCGAGCAGCATCGCGCACAGATGCTCGGGCATCCCACTCTCGACTTCGAGGCGTACCGGTTCGCCGAAACGACGCCGCCGCAACTCGGATTCGATGGCGCGCAAGAGATCGTCGGCCTCATCTTCTTGAATGTCGAGGTCGGCGTCGCGCGTCACGCGGAAGAGGTAGGACGCGCGAATCCGCATTCCCGGAAAGAGCGCGGACATGTTGTGCGCGATGACGTCCTCGAGCATGACGAACTGCTTCTCGTCGCCGAACGATTCGATCGGCATAAAGCGCGGTAAGCTCGGCGGCACTTTGACTCGTGCGAAGTGCGAGATCGGGCCGTCGGGCGTCGACTCTTCCATCTCGACGCCGAGCGATAGCGAGAGATTCGAGATGTAAGGAAACGGGTGGCCCTGGTCGACCGCCAGAGGCGTCAACACCGGAAACACGCGCTCGTGAAACGTCCTTTCGAGCTCCAGCCGGATGCGCTCGTCGAGTTCGTCGTAACGACGCACGCGAATTCCCTCGCGCCCGAGCGCGGGCCACAACTCGCCGTTCATCAAGTGCGTGAAACGATCGAGCGAAACGCGCAAGCGCGCGGAGATCGCCGCCAGCTGCTCTTCGGGTAAGCGGCCGTCGACCGAGCGCTTGTGCACCTCGGCTTCGATTTGCTGTTTGAGCGGCGCCACGCGGATCATGAAATATTCGTCAAGATTCGTGCCGAAGATCGCGGTGAACTTGACGCGCTCGAGCAGCGGGTTGCGCGGATCGGAAGCCTCCTCGAGCACGCGGTCGTTGAACTCGAGCCAAGAGAGTTCGCGGCTGTAATAGAGCGAGGGGTCGTCGAGACTCGGCGCCGACTCGGTCGACTCGAAAGGGGCGATCATCTGCTCTCCTTCGCGCAGGGACGCACGAAATCCACGTTAACTGTAGTTTATGGCGGACTTGCTGCTCCATCTGCGCGATCACATCGCGCTCGCGCTCTCGGCCCTAGCCGTCGCTTTGCTCGTAGCCGTGCCGGCCGGCGCGGCGGTCGCGCGCTCTCCGCGCTGGCGCGAACCGCTGCTCGGCACGTTCAACGTGGCGCGCGTCGTGCCGAGCCTCGCGGTGCTGGCGCTCATGCTGCCGCTGATCGGAATCGGCTTCCGTCCGGCGCTCGTTGCGCTGACCTTGCTGGCACTGCCGCCGATCGCAATCAACACCGAGCTCGGACTGCGCGGCGTTCCTCCCGCGCTGATCGAAGCCGCACGCGGCCTCGGTATGAGCGAAACGCAGATCCGGCGGCGGATCAGTTGGCCGCTGGCTTTGCCGGTGGTCTTCTCGGGCATCAAGACGGCCACGGTCGAGGTGATTGCGAGCGCGACGCTGGCCGCGTTCATCGGCGGGGGGGGTCTCGGCGAGTACATCGTAAACGGTTTGGCGGCGGGCGATACGGGACAGTTGCTCGAGGGCGCCGTCGCGGTTGGGGCGCTGGCGCTCGCCGCCGACGCCGCGCTCGCGCTCATCGAACGCCGGTTGACGCTGCAAGTTTCGGCCTGAGTCCGGGGAAGCGGAGGGCAATGCACCGCCAACCCGTCGCAGCGATCTCGCGCGGACGCGCGCTTGGTCTGCTCGCCGCAACGAGTTTGCTTCCCGCATGCGGGAGCGGAACTCGAGCCGATCTCGCGGCCGGCTCGAAGGATTTCACGGAAGAGTTGATCCTCGGCGAACTTTACGCGCAAAGCCTCGAGCAACGCGGACTGACGGTCGCGCGTAAACTGAATTTGGGCGGGACGCAAGTTGCAATGGAAGCACTGCAGCGCGGCGACATCGACCTCTACCCCGAATACACCGGGACGGCGCTCGTCACCGAACTCAAGCTTCCGCCCACTTCGGATTCGAAGAAAGCTTACGAGACGGTCAAGGCAGCCTATGCGCACCGCTACGATCTGGTTTGGTTGGAGCCCGCACCGGAGAATAACACGCAGGCGCTGGCGACGACTCAAGCGGTCGCAGCCAAGTACGGCCTTCGCAACTTGAGCCAACTGAGCGTCGCCGCACCGCAACTGCGTTTGGGTTCGATCCCCGAGTTCACCAAACGCGAAGACGGCTTGCCCGGTTTGCAGCGCGCTTACGGCGGCTTCCGTTTCAAGGACGTCAAACTGTTCGACATCGGTTTGAAATATACGGCGTTGCTGGCCGGAGACGTCGACGTCGTGGTCGCTTTCGGAACCGACGGTCAGATCGCGGCCGACAACCTCGTCGTCTTCGTCGACGACAAACACTTCTGGCCGGTGTACAACGTGGCGCCCGTGGTCCGCAAAGCGACTCTCGACAAGTTTCCCGCGATCGCGCCCACGCTCAACGCACTGCAGCCGCTCCTGACGGACTCGGTCATGCGCGGCCTCAACCAGCAGGTCGACGGCGAAAAGCGGGAACCCGCGGACGTGGCGCAGGCCTTCCTCAAAGCCCACCCCGCCCGGTGAACGGCGCGCCGGTCCGCATCGCCGGTGTGACGGTGCGCTATCCGGGTTCCGACCGGCCCGCGGTCGACGACGTCAGCCTCGACATCGCGGCCGGCGCGCTCGTGGTGCTTCTCGGACCGTCCGGTTGCGGCAAGAGCACGTTGCTGCGCACGATCAACCGCTTGATAGCGCCCGATTCGGGGTCGATCGAAGTCGGCGGACGCAACGCGCTCGAAGGGGACGCCGAATCGCTGCGGCGCGGCATCGGATACGTGATCCAGGCCGTCGGTTTGTTCCCGCACATGACGGTCGCGCAGAACGTCGCGGTCGTGCCCGGGCTTCTGGGCTGGGATCCCGCGCGCATCGAAGCACGCGTCGACGAACTCCTCGGCCTCGTGCGCCTCGATCCGGCGCGCTATCGCGCGCGGCTGCCGCGCGAACTGTCGGGCGGCGAACAACAGCGCGTCGGCGTCGCGCGCGCGCTGGCGGCCGAACCTCCGGTGTTGCTCATGGACGAGCCCTTCGGCGCCGTCGATGCGATCGTGCGACTCGCCTTGCAAGACGAGACGCTGCGCATTCACCGCGCGCTCGGGACGACGATTCTCTTCGTCACTCACGACGTCGACGAAGCGCTGCGCATCGCCGACCGCATCGTGATCATGAACGCAGGCAAGATCGTGCAGTCGGACACCCCGCTGCGAATGCTGGCGCATCCCGCGACGCCGTACGTTGCCGAGCTGCTCGACGCGCACGACTCGGTGCGCCGCTTGAGCCTGCTCACCGTGCGCGACGCGATGCGGCCGCAGCCGGCCGGCGCGCCGGCTCGCACGAGCGAGGCGCAAGCTCGCATCGCGCCGGACCGCACGCTGCGCGAAGCGCTCGCGCGTTTGCTCGATGGCCCCGAGCGCCTCGAGGTCGTCGAAGGCGAGCGGCATTGCGGAACGCTCGAATTCGACGACGTGCGGCGCGCCATCGCCGAGGCGGCATGAGCTGGCTGTTCGAGCATCCCGGCGAGGTCGCGTTTCGCACCGCGCAGCATCTCCAGCTGACGCTTTCCGCGCTCGCCATCGCGCTGGCGATCGCGCTGCCGCTCGGTGTCGTCGCGGCACGCGACCGGCGCATCGGCCGGCCGCTGTTGGCCGGACTCGGAATCGTTTACACGCTGCCGAGCCTCGCCGTCTTCGCACTGCTGATTCCGCTCTTCGGGCTGGGATTTTGGACTGCGCTGATCGCACTCGTCGCTTACGCTCAGATGATCTTGGTGCGCAACGTAGCGGTCGCGCTCGAAGGCGTCCCCGCTCCCATGCGCGAGGCCGCGCGCGGACTCGGTATGTCGCCGCTCCAGAGCTTGTGGCGCGTCGAGCTCCCGCAAGCGCTACCGGTGATCGTGGGCGGCGTTCGGATAGCGACCGTCTCGCTGATCGCGATCGCCAACCTTGCGGCTTGGATCGACGCCGGAGGTCTCGGCGTGCTGCTCTTCGCAGGCCTGCGCAACGTCGATACGGGCAAGATCGTCGCGGGGAGCCTCGCCTCCGCGCTGCTCGCGATCTGCGCCGACCTGAGCCTACGCGCGCTCGAGCGCCGCTTGGCGCGCCGCAGCCGCTAGCCCCTCGAAGAGCCGGAGGCTGACCGCTTCGCCGTAATTCCGATCGCCGGCGTCACGCGCTCAAACGATGACGAACAGGCTCACCGCGTAGCGCTCGAGCGGATCGATCCACGACCGGAGCACGCGGAATCCCGAGCGTGCGGCCAAACTCGCGAGGTCGGCGCGCGCAAACTTGTACGACGATTCGGTGTGAATCGATTCGGCGGTCCGGAACGCGATGGTCGATTCGAGAGCGTCGATCGCCACGATCTGTCCGCGCTGCGAGACGAGGAACGAATCGACGGCGCCTCGCCGCGCGTCGTAGCGCGCGACGTGCTCGAAAGCGTCGAGGTCGAAGTGACCGCCCAGCTCGCGATTGATACGCCCCAAGAGATTCTTGTCGAAGGCGGCGGTGACGCCGGTTGGATCGTTGTACGCGAGCTCGAGAATGGCGGCGTCCTTCTTCAAGTCGGTGCCGAGCAAGAGACCGTCGCCCGGCTTGAACGAGGCCGACATCGCGGAGAGCAGCGCCTCGGCTCGTTCGGGCTCGTAGTTTCCGACGTTCGATCCGAGGAAGAGCGCCAGCACGCGCTTCGAGGTGCGCAAGCGGGCCGAGGTGAGAACCTCGAAATAGTCGCTCGCATACGCGGTCACGTGCAGGCGCGAGTACTCCGTGACGAGCGCCGAGACCGACTGCACGAGCGCGGTCCCGGAGATGTCGATCGGGTGATACTCGACGCGGGTCTGACGTTCGAGCGCTTCGCCGATCAGAATGCGCGTCTTTTGCGCGCTGCCGCTTCCGAACTCGACGAGTTCGACGGGCCCGTCAAGCGCCGCCAGCATTTCCCGAGCAGAGCGCTGCAGAATTTCAGTCTCCACGCGGGTAAGGTAGTACTCTGGGAGTTGCGTGATCGCTTCGAACAGCGCGCTACCGAGAGCGTCGTAGAAGTACTTGGGCGAAAGGTGCTTCTGCGCGGCACCGAGTCCGGCGCGAACGTCGTCCGCAAAGGTCTCCGTCTGCTCGAGGACGGGGGTCCGATAAAGCAGGAAGCGCTCGTCGATCGTCGTGAGCTGGTCGCGCTGCGTAATCATTCGAACCTCACCCACCCAAGGAGTTGAACGTGCGAACCCAAGACGTGATGGTCCCCGTTGACGGAAATTCGATGCCGAGCTACCTGGTGCGCCCCGATGGAGACGAACCCAGCCCCGCGGTCATCGTGCTGCAAGAGATTTTCGGCGTCAACCGTGAGGTACGCAGAATTGCCGAATTGGTTGCAGGGGACGGGCACGTCGCACTGGCCATCAACTACTATCACCGAACCCACCCCTCTCTCAACGAGCCCTATACCCCGGATGGATTCAAAAAAGGCCGCGAAGCGGCAAGTGCCGTCCGCCGGGCAAATCTCCTGGCCGACCTCGAGGCCTCCATCGCTTGGCTCGACGCTCAGCCCTTCGTGGAGCGCGGAAGGATTGCGACGATGGGTTTTTGCTTCGGGGGAAGCGTCGCATTCCTCTCGGCCACGCTGCACGGGATCAGGGCTGCGGTCTCGTTTTACGGAGGCCAGATCGCCGGTAATTTTCCAGACGGCGAGCCCGGGCCGCTGGCGGACGTCACGGCCGTTCGCGCGCCGCTGCTGCTCTTCTTCGGCGGCAAAGACGAGCACATCAGCCAAGACGAAGTCGCCCGGATCGACGCCGAGCTCAAGGCGCACGACAAGAGCTACGAGATCGTCACCTATCCCGAGGCGGGCCACGGCTTCTTCCGCGAAAGCTCGAGCGATATGGACCGGGCCGATGTGGCCGACGCTTGGGGGCGCACCAAAGCGTTTTTGGCCTGGAATCTGAATTAGTGGCCAGTAACGGAAGGATCGGTAGCCACTAGTTAAGTTCTAATGTAACCCGCGCCCGTCTCGTCGCGAATCAGACGCGACCAGCGGTCGTAGATGTCGGCAACGTACTCGCGCGTTTCCGCAAACGGGGGTATGCCGTGGTAGTATGCGACGTTCCCGGGACCGGCGTTGTAGGCCGCAAGTGCGGCGGCATACGGATCGGGGTACTCGCCGTCGTAGGCACGGACGTAACGTGCCAGCAGCATCGCCGATCCGCGCAGCGCGTCGCGCCAATCGAAAGGGTCGACGCCCTCGCCGGCGGCCGTGTCGAGCGTGAACTGAGCGATGCCGACCGCGCCGGCGGCCGAAAGCGCACCTCGATCGAAGGCGGACTCTTGCAGAATCGTTGCGGCGAAAAAGTCAGGGTCGAGACCGGCCAACGCTGCCTGCCGGCGCGCTTCGACGGCGAGCACGAGCGCTTCGAAGGGGTCGAGTCGCGGGTTGCTGCGCACGATCGAGCGCGTCACGGCGAGCGCCGGCCGCGCCGGAACCGGAGCGTCCCAAAGCAGCCGCGAGCCGCGAATACAACCCGTCGCATGGGGTAAATCCCACCCGAGCGCATAGGCTGGAAGCGCATCCAAGCGTGGAGGCGGCAAGAAGCGGCGGCTCACTTGAGCGCTTGGAGGGACGGAGCAACTGAACAGGGCCAAGAGGGCCGCGGCGGCGCAGAGCCGGAAACCCTGGGGCAGGTAAGCCCGCTTGGTCGGCACAAGTCGGATGAAACCCGATTCACGGGAGAGGTTAGGTTCGTGCAGGATTCGCTCTTAGGCGGCACCGTGATGTTCTTCGTGTCGCTTTCGATCGTGCTGGTCGTGGGCGACTTCGCGTCCACATTTTTTTATCACGTCCCGCAGCACTTGTGGTTCAAACTGCACCTGCGCACGCACCACGATAACCGGCGTTCCTATTGGGACCATGCGGTCCTCTCGAAAGATCCTGGGGTTCTGCTCGACGGTTTTCTCGGCGCGCTTCCCTACATGCTCATCGCCGCGGCCTTGGTACCGCTTTCGACGGCGGCCGCCGCCGGCGCCGCTCTCGGACTCGTGCTCGGCCAGCTGCACGTCTGGTGGCGGCACACCTGCGAGATCGGTTGGGTGAGCCCTCCCTGGCTCGTGCGGTTCAGCCGGATCTTCGGGCTCGTCTTGCCCGAGGACCATAACGGCCACCATGCCAATCCGGACGTCGAGTTCGGCGACCTCTTCCGCTTCTACGATGCGCCGGCCCGAGCGTTTCTCAACTACATCCGGACGTTTCAGCGCCGTCGCCGCACGGCGTTGCGCCGGCTCGAGCGAATTCGCGCTCTGCGACTTACGCGCCGGACGCAACGAGCGTAGCTCTTCCGAGTATACGAGGCTAGATGACAAAACGCGTCCTCCTGTTGATCTCGGACACCGGCGGCGGCCACCGCAGCGCGTCCAACGCGATAACCGCCGCCCTCGACGAGGTCACCGAAGCGCCGGACGGTCAGCCGTTACGCTTCGAACACCGCATCGAGGACGTCGCCTCCCACTGCAGTTTTCCGCTCTCGCAGCTAGGCGCGGCGTATAGCGCAGCGCTGCGCTTCGCGCCGCCGGTTTACGGCGCACTTTACCACGCGACCAACGGCCGGCGCCGCTTCAAGAGCGTGATCCGGTTCTGTGAGCCGCTCTACCGGCGCCGCTTGCGCGACTTATTCCTCGAGTACAAGCCCGACGTGATCGTCTCGGTGCACCCGCTACTCAATCACGCGGCGCTGCGCGCGCGGGCCGACGCCGGGATTCTCAACGTACCGGTCATCACCGTCATCACCGATCTCGGAAAAGTCCACGAAGGCTGGCTCGTTCCGGAAGTCGACGCGGTCGTCGTTCCGGCGAGCGAAGTCTACCAGCGCGCCCGCTCGCGCGGCATCGAACGCAACCGGATCTATCAGCTCGGGCATCCCGTCCATCCCAAATTCGAAGACGTCTCCGAAACCAAGCAACAGTTGCGCGTGCAGCTCGGTCTCCCGGCGGAGAAAACGATCGCGCTGCTGATGGCCGGCGGCGAAGGCGGCGGCAAGCTGCTGCCCACGACGCTCGCCCTCGCAAAGTCGAAGTTGCCGCTGCACCTCGTGGTGATCACGGGACGAAACGCAGCGCTGCGCGCGAAACTCAACGAACTCGCCCCGACGCTCGGCGTGCCGATGACGATCCTCGGCTACTGCGACAATGTCGCGGAGCTGATGCGCGCCGCGGATTTACTCGTAACCAAGGCCGGTCCGGGCGCGATCGCCGAAGCGAGCATCGCCGAGGTGCCGGTCGTCGTCTACGATTTCATCCCCGGTCAAGAGCGCGGGAATCTCGACTACGTTCGTACGAACGGAATCGGCGTCGTCGCCCTCACGACGGCCGACGTGGTTCGCTCGACGCGCCGGATCGTTTCGAACCTCGAACGTCTGCAAACGATGCGAGTCCGCCAGGGCAGCGTTGCCCCCCGCGGGAGCTCGCGCCGCATCGCCGAGCTGATCGCAAACATCGCGCTCGGAACCTCGGCTCCCGCGCAAGCACCGCCGCCGCGCATCGCCGCCGCGCTCTAGCGGCAAACCCTCAGGCAGTCGCTTTCGCGACGAGGCCGCCCCTGCGCGCCATCGTGGCGGCGCCGATCGCGCCGGCGTCGTTGCCGAGCGAGGCCTGCACGATTTTCGTCGTACCGCGCGGGACCATCGTGGTGAGCGCTTCGACCTGCGGACGCACGGCGTCGAGCATGAAGTCGCCCGCACTCGAAACGCCGCCTCCGAGTGCGATCATCTCGGGGTTGACGAACGCGATGATGTTCGCAAGACCGCACGAGAGATCTTCGATATAGCGCTGCCAGGCGGCAAGGGCGTGACCGTCGCCGGCCTCGGCCGCTTTGCGAACGGCCTTGGCGCTGAGCTTTTCGGGCTTGCGATGCACGAGCGTACTGCGTGGAAACGAGGGCGCGAGCGCGAGCGCATGCCGCAGCAAACCCGTGCCGGAAGCTTGCGCTTCGAAGCATCCGGTTTTGCCGCAGCCGCACACAAAACCGTCGGTCGCGCGAATCTGGTGGTGGCCGAACTCGCCCGCGCCGCTCGCGTTACCGATCAACAAGTTGCCCCCGGCGATAATTCCGCCGCCGATTCCGGTGCCCAGCGTCAGCAAAACGAAGTTCGCGGTTCCCACGCCGCAGCCGAAGGAGTGCTCCCCCAGCGTCGCGCAGCGCGCGTCGTTCGCGATGAAGACCGGGACGCCGAACGCTTCGCGCAGGCTCGCGCCGAGCGGGGCGTCGTGCCATCCGAAGTTCGGCGAATAACGGACCGTTCCCGAGACCGGATCGACGTTGCCGGGCGAACCGAGCCCGATCGCCGCCGGCGCCTGCTTCGATTGGTCGCACACGTCCTTGACGGCTGCGACGATCGTCCGGAGCACCGCATCGAAGGCGTGGTCTTCGATGTCGATGTCGAAGCGTTTCTTGATGACGCCGCTGTCGTCGACCGTGGTGGCAAGCACGTGCGAACCGCCGAGGTCGACGCCGATGGTCATAGGGCGGGCGCTTCGTCCTCGGCCGAGAAGCCCCTCGCATGGCGCTCATGCTGGAGATCCCGCAGCGCATCATCGACGACGCGATCGCGCTGCGGCGCGACCTGCACGCTCATCCCGAACTCGGCTTCCAGGAAACGCGCACGGCGGCCATCGTCGCGGGTCGCCTCCGGGAGCTCGGTTACGACGTTCACGAAGGCATCGCGACGACCGGAGTCGTTGGCGTGATGACCGGAGTGCGACCCGGGAAGACGATCATGCTGCGCGCCGATATGGACGCGCTGCCGCTCGCCGAAGAGAGCGGGGCGCCTTACGCTTCGACCGTAGCGGGCAAGATGCACGCGTGCGGCCACGATGGCCACGTGGCGATCTTGTTGACTGCGGCGGCATTGATCGCGCAGCGGCGCGGCGAGCTCGCCGGCACGATCGTGCTCTGCTTCCAGCCGGCTGAGGAAGGCCAAGGCGGGGCGCGCGCGATGGTGGCGGAGGGCATGCTCGAGCGCTTCGGCGTCGAGCGCGCCTACGGGCTCCACCTCTTCTCGCAACTTGCGACGGGCACGCTCGGCTTTCGCGAGGGCCCGTTCTATGCGTCCAGCGATTCGATCGAGATCACGATCGAGGGCTTCGGCGGACACGGCGCGGCGCCGCACCTTTCGATCGACCCGATCCTCGTTGCGGCCGAATTCATCGCCTCGATCCAGAAAGTCGTCAGCCGTTTTATCGACCCGCTCGAACCGGCGGTCGTCACGATCGGTTCGATTCACAGCGGCACGACGCACAACGTCATCCCTTCGAGCGTCAAGCTGCTCGGCACGGTGCGCGCCTTCGATGCGAACGTGCGCGAGCGCATGGCCGAGCGCATCGAGCGCATCCTGCGCGGAGTCTGCGAAGGTTCCGGAGCGAGCTACGAGTTCGAGTATCTGTGGCGCTACCCGGTGACCACAAACGACGCCGGGCAAACCGCCTATGCGCGGCAGCTGGCGGCGCAGACCGTCGGCAACGAGTCCGTCGTCCTCTCCGAAAGGCACATGGGTGCCGAAGATTTCTCGTTCTACGCCCAGCGAGTGCCGGCGTGCTTCTTCATCCTGGGTTCGGGGAGCACCGAAAACACTCGCTACCCGCACCATCACGGCAAGTTCGACCTCGACGAAGCCGCTCTCGCGAACGGGGTGCGCATGATGCTCGCCCTCGCGCTCGACGCCCCCGAGCACGCGCCGTAACGGATCGCGTTTAGGGGTTCGGGATCGCGATCGTCGGGTCGTTGTAGCCCGAGTAGAGAATCGTAAGGTCCTCGGCTTTGCAGCGGCTGACCAAGAACGTCTTCGGATCGTAGTCGCACGTCTCGTCGCTGCCGTCCTTGAACGTGTATTTGAAGACACCCATGCGTTTGCCGTCGACCGCTTGCTCGGGCAGCGTGACGAAACGCGAGGCCGGACTCTGCTTGGCGCTGCGCACGAGTCCCGCGATGTCGAAGTCCAAGTTATTGGCGGTCGTGTCGGACTTCTGCCACTTCCCGTCGGTAAAGATCCAGTAGTTCTTGCCGATGAAGATCGTCTTGAGCGGCTTGCCGTCGATGACGGTCGTCATCTTGTAGCGATCGGGCGCGAGGTAGGTACCGCTCGAGCGGACCGAGCCCAAGACGGTGATCCTATACGATTTGACCGTATCGTACGCGGCCAAGACTTTGGCGCGGACGTCGGCGGCGGCCGCCGCCCCCAGCGCGCAGAGGAGCACGAGTGCGGCGGACAAGACTCGCCGCGTAAGAGCCGGCACGCAGAACCCTCCCAGCGTCGAACGATGAACGTTGCGTTCGCGCCAAATGTCCCACGGCCTCGCGCCGGGGCCGGGCCCTGCCGGTCGCGAACGAGTACTCATGCACGAAACGATCGATCTGATCTCGCACCAAGCGCTGCGCGAACTTCGCGCCTTCACCCGGAAAACGGCTCAGCCGACGACGCTCGAACTCATGGACCTCGCTCCGATGGAGCACGTGAGCGATATCGAGATCGACGAAGAGCACGTGACGATCCGGTACAACCAGAAGACGACGCACAAGTACAACGTCGACGAGATCACGCACAAAGAGTGGATCTACAAATATAACGACGATGCCGAGTTCGTGCGGGCCGTCGCCGCGGTCATCGAACTCGCGCGCAAGCACTTGCGCGACCTGCCCGAAAACGTCGCCTGCCCGCCGGGTTGCGCCGAATGTTGCAGCGGCTACGAGCCGTTCGTCAACGCGGGCGACGTGCAGCGCATCGCGGATCGCTTGGGCATCTCGTACGCCGAAACGCTCGCTCAATACGTCGTCCAACGCCCCTCGGCCGACGGTTTCGTCGTCGGTTTCCTGCGCAAGGTCGACGAGGATCTCGCTTCGCAGTGCGTCTTCCTCAAAGGCGATCGCTCGGGCCGCCACTATTGCGGCATCTACGAAGCGCGTCCGGACGACTGCCGGGCGTTCACGCCGATCGGCTGCGATGACGTCGACGATTCGCTGCGCCACGACCGAACGTTCGCACCGGGAGCGCCGTTCCGGCCACGGCACGCGGCCACGAACGGAAAGCGCAAGCGCCGCTAGCGCGTTAGCGGCCCGCTTCTCCGAGGATCGCGTACACTTCGCGCCGCGCCCGGTCGACGATCTCGCGCACCTTGCCGGCCGCAACCGGATCGCCGTCGCGCGCCACCTGCCAGATCGCCGCGCCTAGCCGGAAGGCCGCGTCTCTGAGGTCGTGGCGAATGTCGTGCAGCTCTTCCGAATCGGCGCTCGTCTCTTCGGGACGCTCGTTCAGGAACTCGCGGCCCGCATCGGTCAACGTGTAGACGCGTTTGCCCTCGACGGTCTCCGAGGTGACGTAGCCTTCGTCTTCGAGCATTTGCAACGTCGGATACACCGAGCCGGGGCTCGGGCGGTAACCTTCACGCTGCGCCTCGAGCGCGCGAATCACGTCGTAGCCATGGCGCGGCCGCTCGAGCAGCGTTTCGAGGATCGCGAACTTGACGTCGCCGCGGCGAAAGCGCTGCTCTCCCGGGAAGCGTCCCCAACCGAATTCGAAGCCGCCGCGATGGCGCCGGCCGAAATGTTTTGCGCGCATGTGAAAGGCCGCTTTTGCGAATTCTTGGACCGAATCATGTAGGTCGTTTAAATCATGTATTGGCATGTCGAGACGATATCACGATATATCGCGATACGTCAAGACGTCTCCGCACTTCGCTGTCGAAGGGGCCACCCATGGGCGAATACGACGTGCTGATCGCCGGGGCGGGCCACAACGGCCTGGTCGCGGCAGCCTATCTGGCCAGGGCCGGAAACCGGGTGCTCGTGCTGGAGCGAGCCGAGCGCATCGGCGGCGCCGCGGTGAGCCTCGAAGTCTGGCCCGGCTGGAAAGTTTCGGCGGCATCGTACGTCTGCAGCCTGCTGCATCCGCGCATCATCTCGGAGCTCGAGTTGGAAGCGCGCGGATTCGCCGCGTATGCCAAGGATCCGACCTCGTTCACGCCGCTCCTCGACGGGCGTTCGCTCTTGCTCGGCCGCGACGACGCGGCCAACGCGCGCGAGATCGGCGCGTTCGAGGCTCGCGACGTCGCGGGCTTCGCTGCTTTCGAGCGCGAGGCGACGCGTCTCGGAAGCGCGCTCGCCGACGCATTCGACGCCGGCGACGCGAGCGAACGCGACTTCGACGAAGCGACGCGAACGACGCTGCGAGGTTCGGCCGCGGCGCTCGTCGAGCGTTTCGTGCGAACGCCGGTATTGCAGGCGACGCTCGCGACCGACGGGCTGATCGGAACCGACGCCGGTCCGCACGACCCCGGCACGGCGTACGTGCTCGCGCACCACTATGCGGGCCGCGCGCTGGGCAGACAAGGCGCGTGGGGCTACGTCCGCGGCGGTATGGGGAGCATCTCGAACGCCATCGGCGATGCCGCCCGAGCGGCCGGCGCGCAGATCCGTTGCAACGCCGAAGTCGCGCGGATTTTGACGCGCGACGGGCGCGTGCGAGGCGTTGCGCTGGCCGACGGCAGCGAGCTTTACGCCGAGACCGTCGTGTCGAATGCGGATCCGCTCACGACGTTCGGCCGTCTCGTCGCAGCCGAAGACCGCACGCCCGAACTCGAGGCGAAGCTCGCGAGTTGGCGCTGCGAAGGCGTCTCGCTCAAGTTGAACCTCGCGCTGGGCGAGTTGCCGGATTTTACCGCGCGCCCCGGCCGCGCGGCGGCGCCGCACCATCGCGCGACGGTTCACGTCGCGCCCTCGCTCGAGTATTTGCAGAACGCTTTCAGCGCGGCGCGCGCACTGGGAAGCTCGCCGGCGCCGATGCTCGAGTGCTTCATCCAAACGCCGACCGAACCCGAACTTGCGCCGCCCGGCAAGCATTTGCTCTCGATTTTTGCGCAATACTTCCCGTACTCGCGCGCCGACGGCCCGTGGGATGCGGCAAAGCGCGAAGCCGCCGCCGACGCGATCGTCGCGACGCTGGCCCAGTACGCCCCCAACCTTCCCGGCGCAATCGAGGCGCGCCAGATTTTGGCGCCGCCGGATCTCGAGCGCGAATTCGGTCTGCACGGCGGCCACATCTTCCATGGCGAACTGCTGCCGGGCCAAATCTTGAACGAGCGGTTCGCAGCCCGCACGCCGATCGCCGGGCTCTTCTTGTGCGGTTCCGGCGCATCGCCGGGCGGTTGCGTGAGCGGCATTCCCGGTCTGCGCGCGGCGGAAGCGGTGCTGGTGGCACATCGAATGAAACTCGGCGGACCGGCGCGTGTATGATGGACGGGAGGTGTTGTTACCTTGAACGCAGCTGCCGACTATGCCGCCGCCCGCGAAGCCATGACCAAACCGCTGCCGGCGTACGTCGCGTACGTTTCGCATACGATAGCCTCATTCGGTCCGTTCAAGCACGATGACACCCGGCACATCGTGGTGCGCACGAGCGACGGCAAAGTCGTCAGCGGTCAACCTTCGAGCGTGAATATCGGCGCAAATACGACGTATTCGAGCGACGTCATGACGCACCCGGTGTTCGAAGCGGACTGCTACGCCGCAACGGGCGCGCGCAGTGCGGAGTTCGAGGGTAAGACGGTCGAAGCGCTGAGCATTCACTACACGTGCCACAACAACTCCGGCGACAACGAAAAGGATTTCGAAACGCTGTACGTCGACCCCGTGACCCACGATCCGATCGCGGCGGTCGAACAGAACAGCGATTCGCACATGGAGGCGTTTCTCGCCCAGCACTTCACCCGCGCCGGCGAGCACGTCGTGCCCTCAGGACTCGACGTCAGGGTCAAGGGCAGCGGCTACTTGGCTTGGCTCGACATCACCGTGCACCAAGTTTATTCCGGCGTTTCCTTTTCGGAGCATATACCGCCGGCGGCTGCAGCCAGCACCGCACCCTAAGGGCCGCGAGCGCTCTTTCGTCGTTCCCGCTCGGAAGATGCGGCCGGAACGCCGAAAGCGGCAGAATGCAAACCGAAACCGCCCGGCCGTCCCGCTTCGGCACGACGCCCGAAGCCGAACTCCCCGACGACATCCGCGAGATCTACGCGACGAATCGCGAGAAACTCGGATTCGTCCCCAACGTTTTTGCGGCGTACGCGAAACGGCCCGAGCACTTTCGCGCCTTCATGCACTATCACGACGTCCTGATGAAAGGTCCGGGCGGCCTCTCGCGCGCGGAGCGCGAAGCGATCGTCGTCGCGGTGTCGGCGGAGAATCGCTGCCAGTACTGCGTGACGGCGCACGGTGCCGCGTTGCGCATCCTCGGCAAGGACGAGCAGCTCGCCGATCGCATCGCCATCAACTGGCGCACCGCCGGCCTCTCGCCGCGCTGGCACGCGATGCTCGCCTTTGCTTCGCGCGTGAACGAGCCCGGCTTCGCGGCGAGCGACGGTGAGATTGCGACGTTACGCGAAGCCGGCTTTTCCGACGACGACGTGTGGGACATCGCTGCAATCGCCGCGTTCTTCGGTTTTTCGAACCGTATGGCGGGTGCACTCGACATGCGCCCAAACCCGGAGTTCTATTCGATGGGACGCGCGAAGGCTTAGTCCGCTAGGCTGCCATCCCGAGACCGGGCGCGGCGAGTTCGTCGCGCATGCGCCGCTTGGCGCGTGAAAGATAGGTCTTGACCGTGCCGAGCGGGATGCCGAGAGCGTCGGCGATTTCGCGATAGCGCAAGCCCGAAACGTAGTACAGTTGAAGGACGCTGCGATAGTGCTCGGGCAGCACGTCGAGCGCGTGCTGCACGCGTTCGGCCTCGTCGTTGCGCAGCGCGTAGTCTTCGGGACCGAGCTCGGCCGGAAGCTCGTCGCTTGCGGGAAGCGCCGCGGCGCGGCGCCTCCGGCGAATCGCGTCGAGCGAGGCGTTGCGTGCGATCACGAAAAGCCAGCGCGAAAAAGGCCGGTCGGGGTGGAACGTTTCGAGACGCCGGTACGCGCGCAAGAACGCGTCCTGTGCGATGTCCTTGGCTTCGTCCGCGTCGTGCGTGAGCCGGTAGGCGAGGCGCGTAACGGGCGCTTGATAGCGGCCGACGAGTTCGTCGAAGGCCTCGCTCGATCCGGCGCGCGCTAGCGTGACGAGCGCGTCGTCTTGCACTTGGCTCATTGAACGCCCGGCCTGCGAACCGGAGTCCGGCCGGCGTAACGCCGCGTTCGCCACGCGTACAGCACGCAAAGCGCGAACAAGATCGGCGGCACGATCAGATGGATGCCGCCGTCGACGCGCCCTGCGGTAACCATCGCGCCGACCATGATCGTGGCGAGCAGCAATGCGACCGGCCGCGTCAGCGCGCCGATCGCGAGCAAGACGCCGCACACGACTTCGGTCGCGCCGATCGCTAGCGAGAATATTGCCGGAGCGGGCAGGCCCCAGTGTGCGAATCGATCGGCGTACGTGGCGTGCTCGATCAGTTTGTCGGCGCCCGAAACGACGAAGACAAACCCCAGCAGCGAGCGCAGCGCGGCAAGTGCAATCTGCATTGAAATCGGCCGGACCTGTTCCGCGCCCACCCACGAAGGCCCGCTCGCATTGGCTAGCAAGCGTGCGTCGCCCGATCCGGGGCGCTGGCCGATATGCTGCGGTCTAAGCGGTCGAAGTATTCGTCGTCCAGTCGCACGAGAGGCCCGAGCCGCAGCTCGGCAAACCAGAGGGCGAGGGGGCTCACAGAGTCGCTTCTTTGCATTTCGAGCCTCGCATCCCGGAATCGTTCGATTCCCAGATTGTTTACTGAATCAACTAATCCATTTGTAATCAATATAGTTGACGTTGTCAATAGTCTTAACATAGAATGTTTCTGTGACCAAAGCGTCCGTCCCGGGTGCCCCTCCCGCTAGCGCGGGGAGCGAGGCCTGGCAGCTCGTTTACGAGCTGTTCCAAGCAAACAAGCCCTTCATGCACGCGCTCATGGCGGAGTTCGACTTGACGCCGATTCAGGGCTGGGCCCTGAAGTTGCTCAACGCGCCGCAGCCGCTCACGATGAGCGAATTGGCGGACTCGCTGGGCTGCGACGCCTCCAACGTCACGACGATCGTCGACCGCCTCGAGACGCGTGGTTTCGTCGAGCGGCGTCCGTCGGCGATGGACCGCCGAGTGAAAGAGCTCGCCTTGACGCCGAGCGGGGTCGACCTCATCGACCGCATCGCCATTCGGATGCATCAGCCGCCTCCCCCGATCGACAACCTCTCGCAAACCGATCAGGAACAGCTGCGCGATATCTTGCGCCGGGCTCTGGATTCGATCGAGGCGTAAGCCTCGCTTAGGGAGCGACGATCGCGGCGTAACTTCGCGGGTCGACGTTACCGCCGCTGAGAACCACGCCCACCCGCCGGCCCGTCACGTTTAACTTTGCGCTCAAGACTGCGGCGAGCGCGGCGGCGCCGCTCGGTTCGATCACGAGCTTGAGACGCTCGAAGGCAAAGCGCATCGCTTCGCGGAGCTGCTCGTCGCTCACCGTCAGGATTCCGGCGCATAGCCGCTTGACGATCGGAAAGGTCAGTCGCCCAGGCGCCCGGGTTCGCTGACCGTCAGCGATCGTGTCGGGAACGGCGATCTCGATCCGCTCGCCCGCGGCGAAGGAGCGCGCGAAATCGTCGCCCGCTTCGGGCTCGACGCCGTAAACCTGGATCTGGGGCTGCAGCGCGGTCGCGGCCAAGGCGCAACCCGCAGTCAATCCGCCGCCGCCCGTCGGCACGATCAGGAAGTCGAGCTGCTGGACCTCTTCGAGCAACTCGAGCGCGACGGTGCCTTGTCCCGCAATGATCGCGTCATCGTCGTAGGGCGGCACCAGCGTCGCGCCGCGCTCGCGCGCGATCGTCGCGGCCAGTTCCTCGCGATTCGTGCCGCCTGCGTAGAACACGATCTCCGCACCGTATTCGAGCGTAGCCGCGCGCTTGGCGGCGGGAGCGTTCTCGGGCATGACGATCGTCGCCGGAATACCCAAGAGTTGCGCAGCCAGCGCGACGCCCTGCGCGTGGTTTCCGCTCGAAAAGGCGACGACGCCGCGCTCGCGTTCCGCCGCAGAGAGTTGCGCGAGCCGGTTGTAGGCGCCGCGAAATTTGAAGGCGCCCATGCGTTGCAGGTTCTCGCACTTGAGGAATACGGCGGCACCGCAGCGTGCGTCGAGCGTGCGCGAAGTCACCATCGGCGTCCGGTGCGCGACGCCGCTCAGACGTTGCGCCGCCGCGCGAACGTCGGCGAGGGTCAGCTCGCCGGTCGACGACTTCACGGCTTGGCGTCGGGAGGCGGATGGATGCGAAACGCGGCGATCTTTCCGTCGGAGTCGATGCGCATTTGAATTTGCCACGTCGCTTTGTCGAACACGGCGTCGAGGACATGGACTCCGGCCGTTTCGCCGGCCACCTTTTCCTCGCGCGCGCGCTTGAACGAACCGAGCGCAACGAGTTCGTCGGAGAGTTCCCCGACTTTCGCGCGGTTTTCGAGTTGCGGGCGCGCCAGCGCGTTGAAATCCTTCTCGACCGGACGCATGTCGTTGGCGACGATCGCGCGCGTTACTTGGTCCGCTAACTGCTCGTAGTGATTTTCGCCGCCGCAGGCGGCAAGCGCCAGGACGAGGGCCGTAAGACCGGATTTGATTCGTTTCATGGGCCGGCTACCTCCGTCGGCTCGACGGCCGAACCGAATTCCACGAAGTGCAACGAGGGGTTCCACTCGGCTGCCAGCCGCAGGCTCCATTCGCTCTCGAAGAGCGCGACCGGTCTATTCTCCGAATCGAGGACCAGCTTCGCGTTGGAAGGCCATTTGGCCGAAGCCAACGCTTCGGGCGAACCGCCGACGTGACGCGCGAGCGCGTAGGGAAGCGGCGAAAACTGCGTCTTGACGGCGTACTCCGCCTCAAGGCGATACTTCGCGACCTCGAATTGCAATTCGCCCACCGCAGCGAAGATCGGTTCCGAACGAACTTGGCCTTCGACATACAGAACCTGGATCGCGCCCTCTTCGGCCAGCTGCGCGATGCCCTTGCCGAACGATTTGTAGCTGCCGGTGTCGACGTTGCGGACCGAGGCGAAGTGTTCCGGGGCGAACGCGGGAATGCGATCGTACGCGAGCGTGGGCAAGCCGGTGCAGAGCGTGTCGCCGATCGCGAACGTGCCGGGATTGGCGAGGCCCACGACGTCCCCTGCGAACGCGTCGTCGACGACTTCGCGCTCGCTCGCGAAGAGCTTCATCGGACGCGTCAAGCGCACGTCTTTCCCGGTGCGAGCGTTCCGCACCAGCATATCGCGCTCGAACTTGCCGCTGCAAACGCGCAAGAACGCAACCCGGTCACGGTGGCGCGGATCCATGTTGGCCTGAATCTTGAAGATGAATCCGGAAAAGCGATCGGAAGCGGGATCGACGGCTTCGACGTCGCTGCCGACCACGCTGTGTGCGTAGCGCGCGGCCGGCGGCGGCGCCATTTCGAGAAAGCCGTTGAGAAAGAGTTCGACGCCGAAGTTCGTGACCGCGCTCCCGAAGAACACGGGCGTTACTTCGCCGCGAAGCATCGCATCGCGCTCGAACGGAGCACCCGCGCCTTCCAGCAGATCGAGCTCCTCCCGGAAGCGGCGATAGGTGCCTTCGTCGGTGAGCCCGGCGATCTGCGGATCGTCGACGTCGCGCACGCGAACCGGCGCGCGCTTGGCGCCGTGCTCGGTGCGCTCGAAGGTGTGGATCTCGTGGGTGCGCCGGTCGAACACGCCGCGAAACGAAGGTCCGTTGCCGAGCGGCCAGTTGATCGGAAACGCACCGATCCCTAAGATCTTTTCGAGCTCGTCGAGGAGTTCGAGCGGATCGCGCGCCGGACGGTCGAGCTTGTTCATGAACGTGAACAACGGAATGCGCCGCGCCCGGCAGATCGCGAACAGTTTTTTCGTTTGCGGCTCGACGCCTTTGGCGGAGTCGATCAACATCACCGCGCTATCCGCGGCGAGCAGCGTCCGGTACGTATCTTCGCCGAAATCTTGGTGGCCCGGCGTGTCCAGCAGGTTGAGCGTGAAGCCCTTGTATGGAAACTGCAGCACGGTCGACGTGATCGAGATGCCGCGTTCGCGCTCGAGCGCCATCCAGTCCGAGGTCGCGGAGCGCGCGCGACGGCGCGCGGCGACTTGGCCGGCGGTATTGATCGCCCCGCCGTAGAGCAGAAGCTTTTCGGTGAGAGTCGTCTTGCCGGCGTCGGGATGCGAGATGATGGCGAAGGTGCGGCGCGTTTCAACGGCCTGCGCGAGCGCGGGATCGTGGGTAAGCATTTCGTCGTTCTTACGACACTCCGGAGGCTACGGCCCGTTGCGGCCTACAAGCGGCGTGAGTACGACCTTCGAGCCGCTCGGCAGGCGATAGACGCGCAGCTCGGCGCCGTTCGCGGTGCGGCGCACGAAACCAAAGCGTTCCGGCCAGCGATAGAACTGCGTGCTGGGAGGAATCACGAGGCGCTCGCTGCCGCGTTCGACGGTCGCGAAGCCCGCTGAGATTTCGAGCCGGCAGTCGGCGCTGCGGAGCTGCGCTCGACCCGCAACGGCCACTGCACCGACGGGCAATTGGGAGCGCACGTATGCCGGCGAACCGCGCGCCGAGAGCACCTGCTCGAAGCACTCCGGGAGTGCCGAAAGCGCCCAAGGGGCGTTGCCGTTGACCTCCGTTGGGACGTACGTCGACGGACCTTGCTTGCGAGGCGCACTCGGCGAGCCCGTCGATTGCACCGGCGCGACGCGGAGCGCGTGGGCTTGCTGGTTAAAGCGGAGCAAGACGAGCAACGCTCCAACGACGATCGCCGTAGCGAGCGCGTAGAAGCGCAGCAGTTAGGCCGCGCTTTCTTCCGATTCGGACTTGGCCAAATCGCTGGCGCCGACGTCGACGTGAAAGCGTCCCACGCGCGTGTCGGCCATTCCGTAGTAAACGTCGTACGAACGGGCACCGTCGCCCGGCGGCACGTCGAGGCCGGTCGGAAAGACGACGTTGCTCACGACACCCTGACGTTCGTATGGCGTTTCGGGCGACAGGAGAGGCTCCGGCGAACGATACAGCACGCAATCGGGCCGGTCGGCGTCGTGGATCACGAGCCCGGCACTATAACGCATGCCACAAAACTGTCCGGCGTCGTCGTACTGTCCGTCGACGCCGTGAAAAAACGAGAGCCAGCCTTCGGCGATGCGCACCGGAGGAGTGCCGGCACCGTTCTTGACGCGGCCCCAGCGATGATCGGGGGCGAGCACGAGCGTGCTTTCGGCGACCTTGCGAACCGCGGAACGATCGTGCAGTGCCGCTTCGAGCGGCACGTACGCGATCCGCGTGCTCTCGCGATCGCGCGCCGGCATCGAAAGAATGATGGGAACAGCTCTGGCACCGTCGACCGCGGAGATGTGCAGCATGGGCCGATGATAGAAGGCGAAGCTCGGCACGCCTTTGGGCGACAAGACCGGTTCGGGAAAGAACGCGGCGTCTTTGTCGTCCCCGCAGGGCAGCCCCGGCGCCGAGAAATCGGCGAGGCCGAGACGTTCCCAAGCATACCCGTCGTGCGATTGCGCGAAAGCGATGCGCGGACCGTCCGGTCCGTACGCCGTGTACAACATCAAATAGACGTCCAGCAACGGCACGAACGTCACCCGCGGATCCTCACACCCGTAACCGCCCGGAGCGTCGCGTAATTCGTACGGCTCGCGCGGCTCGAGCGCGAATCCCGCGCGAGTGTAGCTCGGCGCAGCGGATGTGCCTGAGACCTCGACGATGCCGATGCGCGAGACGTTTCCGCGCGCGACCATGCGCGGATAGATAAGGAGCTTGCCCTCGCGCGAACGCGTTACGGCAGGATTGAGTACGCCTTCAGCTTCGGCGGGATCTCCGTTCGGTTCGAGCACGACGCCCAAACGCGTCACGCGTGTATCGACCGAGACAATGGCGCTGCGCTGCATCTCCCCCCTTGTGCCGGTATGTTTTATCGCAAGACGGTCGTCGCGACGGTGGAACCACCGGGCGTGACGACGTCGATGCTCGAGCCTGTTCGGTAAACCGAGTTGGGCACGATCCAAAGCGTATAGGTGCGGTATTCGGAGGCCGGTTCCCCACCATCCGCCGGTGCGTTCTCAAATGCGACGATGCGCACGCGCTCGGCGTTCGCCCGAATCGACTCGATCACTTGTCGCCAGCCCGTCTGAGCGTGTGGTCCCATCAAAAGAATGACGCCGAACTCATGGTTGAATTTGACCGCGGCGTGGATTCCGAAATCGCCCAGATCGTGGGTGTTGCGAACCACCGCGATCTGATCGCCTCCCAGAACAGTCGTCGTCCCGTGGGCGTAACTCTTTACCCGCACCTCGCGACAGCCGGCAAGGAGCACCAGAGCGGCTGCCGCCACGGCCACGAGCCTCTTCATGTGGCCGCCGCTTTCGAGGAATGAACGCGTCGGCCTAGCGAACCATATGAGACCGCAAAACGGCTGGGAGAGCGAGCATGGTCTTCCTGATCCTGGTCTTCGTCGCCGCTTCGGGGGCGGCCAATCCCGCGCCGGCGATGCCGGTCGGACCGCTCAAGGAGATCGGGCAAGTCCACGCCTCCGCGAACATGTGCGGCGCACTCGTCGTCCATGCGAATTCCGCGATCTCGGCCGCTCTGCGCGACGACCTGCTCATCACACGCACGATCGGACGCATGCGCAGCTCGAACTTGGAAGGTGAAGCGCTGAGCAGACGCCAGGCCATGAACGATTTGGATCGCCTTGCCGCAGAGCTTCGCGAGACGGAGACGCAGGGCATCGGTGAGGTCAACCGCTTGCGCGACTTGGGTGCCAAAACGGGCGACGCGACGCACAAGGTGGAGCTCAAGACCTTTGCGGATGCCCTCGGCGGCGCACTCAACCGCCAAGGCAAGATCGCGGACGATCTGAACGGTCTGCTCGCATACCTTGACTACCAGGAGCTGCGCGGTTCTTCGTTCGGTGACTCGGATAATATGCCGTCGCCTTCCTTGGATGCGAGTGGGTCCGCCGGACAATCGCCCGCGGTCGGCGAACAGCACGGCGGCAGCTCTTTCGAGCATGCCACCCCGAACGTGCTCTTGATTTCGGCCGCTGCTGACTATCAGGCTCGGATGCCCGAGGTCCAGAAGGACGAGGCCAAAGCCGCGGATCACAGCGAAGGAGCCGTCTCCGGCTGCTGAACTCGGACGCAGCGGTTTCGCCTCCCCGGTAGTCGTTGTCGCCTCCCCCCTCGGCTCTGTACACTGGTAACGCTTTGAAGTTGTTTCGTGCCCTCGCGGTGACCGGCGTGAGTCTCGCGGTCGCGCTAGTCGTCCTAGGCAGTTGGGTGCGGATCAACGGCGCCGGGCTGGCATGCCCCGACTGGCCACTTTGCCACGGGAAGCTGATACCGCCCTTAGAAGGCGGCGTCATCCTCGAGTGGCTCCACCGCCTGGTCGCGCTGCTCGAGGGCTTCGTGCTCGTTGCGGTGCTCGTCGCGGGTTGGCGCGTGCGCAGGGAGATCGCCGGCGTCTGGCCGACGCTCGTGGCCCTCGTGGTCATCTTTTTCGTCCAAGTGGGGCTCGGCGGGGCGACCGTCCTGCTCGGCAACAGTCCGCCCTCGGTCATGATCCACTGGGGAACCGCGATGGCGCTCCTCGCGACGCTGACCACCCTCGCAGTGCTCGCGATCTTGGCGCCGCAACCGGGAGCACCGCGAGCCGGAGCCGACCCGGTCGCAGTCGGTCTCGGGGTCGCCGCGCTCTTCGTCTTCGCGACGGCTTGTCTGGGAGCGTACGTCAGCTCGAGCCAAGCCGGGCTCGCCTGCCCGGGAGTCCCCGCGTGTAACGGTACGCTGCTGGGTACGACAAGCGCACAAGCCTTGCAAATGTTCCATCGCCTGGCGGCAGGCACGGTCGTTCTGGCCGCGCTCGCTGCGGCAGCTGCCGCGCTGCGTAGCCGCTCGAACGCGGTTCGCACTTTCGCGTGCCTCGGTCTGGCGCTCGTCGCGCTGCAGATCGCGCTCGGCGCGCTCAACGTGCTGTGGGGCTTGCCCGTCGCGCTGCGTGAAGCGCACGCTGCGAACGCGACGCTGACCTTCCTCGCTTTCGTCATTGCCGCGGTGCTCGAAACGCTCGCACCCGCGCCGGAACTCAAAGCGTTCGCCGATCGTTCGCAGCGGCGCGCCGTCGGAATTCCACCGGCTCAGTGAGTTCGACGCTTTCGCGCCTCGACGGCAGCGTTCAGAGGCTCGCGACCGGTTGGCGCGGATTTCTCAGCGACTACTACGAGCTGACGAAGCCGCGCATCATCTACTTGCTCTTGATCACCACGCTGGCAGCGATGATCATGGCGGCGCGAGGCGTCCCCCCGCTCGGCTTGACGCTCCTGACGTTGCTCGGCGGCGCGCTCGCCGCCGGTTCGGCGGGAGCGTTCAATTGCGTGATCGATCGCGATATCGATCGCATCATGACGCGCACGATGTTCCGGCCCGTGGCGACCGGACGAATCGCGCCGCTTGCGGCGCTCGTCTTCGCGACGATCACCGGCATCCTCGCCTTCGTGCTCTTTTACTTTTTCGTGAACCCGTTGGCGGCATGGTTCGCGCTCGCCGGCAACCTCTTCTACGTCTTCGTCTACACGCTCTGGCTCAAGCGCGCGACCGCGCTCAACATCGTGATCGGTGGCGCGGCCGGGGCCGTTCCGCCGCTCGTCGGCTGGGCCGCCGTAACGCATACCGTGGGTGGTCCCGCCCTCGGTTTGTTCGCACTGATCTTCCTGTGGACGCCGCCGCACTTTTGGGCGCTCGCACTCATGACGAACACCGACTACGAGAAAGCCGGCGTGCCGATGCTACCGAACGTGCGCGGCGTCGCCTGGACGAAGCACGAGATCTTCGCGTACAGCGCCGTGATGGTCGGTGCTTCGCTCGCGCTGACACCGCTCGGCATCATGGGAGTTTGGTATTTCGTTCCCGCGCTCGTGTTGGGCACGATCTTTATGGTCGACGCGTGGAAGCTGTTCCGGGGTCCGGTCAAACCCCGCGCTCGCGCACTCTTCAAATTCTCTCTGGTGTATCTTGCCCTGATGTGCGCGGCGATGGTGCTCGACCGCGTCCTCGGCTAAACATTGACGACGGGAGCGTCCGCGCAGAACTCCGGCGCGCCGCGAACGTCGCTTGCGGGACACAGCTTCGACCGCTCGAACCTGCCGCTGCTCTTGACGCTCGCGCTCGGCGTGTTCGCCGGGGCCCTCGATCTCGGCGTCCTCTCGCCGGCGCTTCCGGCGATCGCGCATACCTTCGCGGTTGCCCCGCGCGACGTCGCGTGGGTCTTCACGCTGTACCTCTTTGCCAACGTCATCGCCATTCCGGTCATGTCGAAGCTTTCCGACAGCTACGGCCGGCGACCGATCTACGTTCTCTGCGTCTCGATCTTCGGACTCGGCAGCCTGCTCGCAATCGTCGCGCCGAGCTTCGAAATATTCTTGGTGGCGCGCGCCATTCAAGCGATCGGCGCGGGCGGAATCTTTCCGGTCGCGACCGCCGCGATCGCCGACCGCGTTCCGGTCGAGCGGCGCGGTTCGGCCCTCGGCCTGCTCGGAGCGATCTGGGGTCTGGCCGCGATCTTAGGGCCGAATCTGGGCGGCGTGCTCACCCACTTCTTTTCCTGGCACTGGATCTTCGCGGCGAACGTTCCGCTCGCGCTGGCCGTCATCGTGCTCGCGCAACGGAATTTGCCGGGGCCGGCAGCTCACCGGCGCGGTCCGCTCGACCTCGCCGGCATCGTCGTCTTGGCGATCGGCTTGCTGGGCACCATGATCGGCTTGACGCGGCTCGACGTGCACTCCGCGCGCTTCGGAAACGGCATCGTGTTCGGCGCGCTGGCCGTCGCGCTGATCGCGTTTCTGGCCCTCGTTCCGATCGAGCGGCGCGCGCAGGAGCCGGTCATCGCACCCCGCCTGTTCGCGGGACGTCAGCTGAGCGTGACGTACGCGCTCGAGGTGTTGATCGGCTTGCTCGAAGGCGCGCTCTTCTTCATTCCGGCCGCTCTGGTCGCGGCTGCGGGATTGAACTACGCGGAGGCCGGCGCGATTTCGGCGATCGGCGCGCTGATGTTCGTAACGGTCATCCCGCTGGCGGGCCGCGCGCTCGACGCGTTCGGGAGCCGGGCGGTGCTCCTGAGCGGAGCCGTGCTCAGCGCGGCCGGGCTCGGACTCTTCGGCGTAACGCTGGCCTACCTGCCGGCGGCAATCTTCTCCATCGCACTCGCCGGCGTCGGATTCGGCGCGCTCCTGGGTGCGCCGACGCGCTACATCATCACGAACGAAGTCCCAAGCTCGATGCGCGCGACGGGTGTCGGCCTCCTGAGCGTCTTTCTGATCATCGGACAAATCTTCGGCGCTTCGCTTGCCGGCGGAATCGTCGGCACGAACATCGATGACGCGACCGGCTACCGCGACGCCTACCTGGCGTTCGCCGCCGTCGCGGTGCTCGCCGCGTTCTGTACGCTGGCGCTCCTCCCGCGCACTCGCGAACGCACCGCCGCGCGGTAACTCCGGCCGAGCGCGCTGCTAGGATGGCGACCCGGCGCGCCGAACCGACGGTGATGCCGCTCTACGCGAGAGAGTGCGAGCTGAGGCTCGCCCGTCGGCCCTGGACCAAATCCGAGCGTCAGGTGGTACTGCACGGCTTCTTCGGACGCTCGCTCTTCGCGATCGAGCCGATCGTCTGCTTCGTCGTGTTCGCCGCGCTCACCGCAGGTCTCGTTTTCTTCCCGCTCTCGCCCGATGCTCGCTTGACGCGGTGGGAGGCGTCCATCGTCATCGCGCCCGTCTTCGGATTTGTGGCAGGTTGCTTTTTGATCTACGCGGTCGCGGTGATGATCGCGCCCGTGCGCGCGCTCGCGCAAACGTTTTCGCCGATCTTCGTCGTCGACGGATACGTGCGTCATCGCAGACCCGATCGCAATTCCGCCTTCGACTCGAACGGCTACGTGGCGGTGCTCAACGAAGAACGTCAAACGATCGCCGAGTGGCCGAGCATCGGTGAAGCCGCGATGCACGACGCGGTGCGCCCTGCAATGGTCGAGTTCAGTTTCTTCGCCGGAATCCACAAGATCGACGGAAAGTCGACCGGCGTCATCCCCGAAGCGTATCCGCGTCCACTCGGAGGCAGCTACGCTCCACGGCGCTAGTGTCGCGCCGCAGAGGCCTGCACGAAGCGACGCACCAACGAGTCGACGTTCGTAATCGCGGTCCCCACGACGACCGCTGCTGCGCCGGCAGAAAAGGCCTCGCGCACGTGGGCCGGAGCGGCGACGCCGCCCTCGCAGACCGCGAACGGGGAAAGGACCGCAAGCTGCGCGAGAAGATCGAGCGCAGGCAAAGCGTGCCCGCGGGTTTCCTCGGTGTAGCCCGCCAGCGTCGTCGCGAGCGCGTCGGCGCCGGCGGCGGCGGCGCGCTTTCCATCCTCCGGCGTCGCGCAATCGGCCAACGCCAGCGCTCCGGCGCGATGTGCCTCCGCGACGAGTTGCTCGACGCTCGCGGCGCCTTCGCGTGCGCGGCCGGTCGCGTCGAAAGCGATGAGCTCCGCGCCCGCAGCCGCGATGGCGCGAATGTCATCGAGACCGGGAGTGATGTAGACCGGCAAATCCGAGTGGGCGCGCTTGACCAGACCCACGATCGGGACGTCGACCGCCGCGCGCACCGCGCGGATTCGCTCGAGACCCTCGATCCGCACGCCCGCGGCGCCGTTCTGCACGGCGCAACGGGCTAAGAGCGCGATCGTCTGGGGCGTGTTGAGGACCGAATTCGGCTCGGCTTGAACCGAGACGATCAAGCCGCCGCGCAGGCGCGCTAAGAGGCTCACGGCGCGCGCTCGCGCAGCGCGGGAGCGATTCCGGCAGCGCGGTACGCCAGGCGCAACGCGCCCAGCGCGGCGTCGTCGCGCGCTTCGACGACCGTCGCCTCCGGCAACGCGGCTTCGAGCTTGCGCGACCACGTTCGGCGCAGCGCTTCGCTCGCGGCGAAGAGGCCGCCGGCGCCGCACACCGCCCAGCGCTCCCCGCCCAAACGGTGCGCGACGAGAGCGGCCAGCTCGGCGAGCTCTTCCGCGGCCCTTTCGAGCAGGGAGACATCTTCGAGTGCCAGCGGCGCGAGCGCCGCAATCTGCGGGCGCACGATTTCGCCGTGAGCGAAGGCGTGTTGCACCGCGCGCAGCGTCGAGCGCTTCAGCTCGGCCAAGATCGCCTCGCGGCGCCGGTCATCGAGAGCGCCGGCATCTTCCGCGCGCATCGCTTTGCTCAGCGCATGCCGCCCGAGCCAGAATGCGCTGCCTTCGTCTCCCAAGAGAAAGCCCCAACCACCGACTCGCAGTCGCGTACCGTCCGGCGCAACGCCGTAGGCGACGCTCCCCGTACCCGCGATGACGACGATGCCCGGGCCGCCGTCGAACGCAGCCGCGTGCGCCGCGAGCGTATCGTGGACGAAACCCAGCGCGCCGGCAGCGAGGTTCAGCGCCGGCGCGTTCGATTCGCCTTCGTCGTATCCGCTGAGCGCCGCAACGACCGACGCGAAGGACGTCCCGGCGGGCAAGCCCGCGCGCGCCAGCGCACCGGCCAGCAACCCCTCGAGGACGCCGGCTTGACGGCGTGACGCGCGGGCTTCGCCGACGAGATCGGCGGGAGGCCCCGTGACGCGCGCCAGCACGGTACCGCTTTCATCGCCGAGAACCGCGCTACTCGACGTCTGGCCGCCGTCGATCCCGGCGAAAACGTTCACGCGCGCAGCGCGTCTTCGAAATAGGCTCGATCGACGCCCGTTTCGGCCCGCGCGAACTCGTGCGCTTCCGTTTCGCCACAGGCAGGATGTCCGGCATGGAAGCGCTCGTGAGCCAACGCGTACGCGACGAAGCGTTCGGCCGCGGCCTCGCCCAAACGCGCCCGAACGAACTCGTACGCCGCGGCGTCGACGCGAATCGCCGCGCTTTCGGGATCGAACTCGGCGAGGAGCCGCGCGCTACCCCATTTGCCGAGATTCGCCAATTCGAGGTTCACGTCGCAGCAGCCGCGTTGCGGCGCAGATCGACACCGTCGCGTTCGAGCTGCACGCGCAGTTCGCCGGCGTCGACGTCGCGCGGAGGTACGCCGTCGCGCACCGCGAGTGCGGCTGCGGTTCCTGCCGCTTGCCCGAGAGTCATCACGGTCGGCGTCAAGCGAGTCGAAGCGAGGGCCTCGTGCGTCGTGGAGATGCAACGCCCGGCCACTAGCAAACCGTCGACGCGTTCGGGGACGAGGCAGCGGTAAGGAATCTCGTACGCCGTGCCGGGCGCCAAACGAAAGGTCGTCGTGCCGCTTCCGGAAGGGTTGTGGATGTCGATCGGATAGGCGCTACGGGCCACCGCATCTTCGAAGGTGCGAGCCGAGAGCACGTCGTCGCGCGTCAGCGTATAGGCGCCCACGATGCGGCGCGATTCGCGAATGCCGATTTGCGTTGCCGTGGCGGCGATCCGCGCCCGCTCGAAGCCCGGCACGTTGCGCCGGAAAAACTCGAAGAGCTGCGTGACCTGCGCGCGCGCAGCGACTTCGGCGCGCGTGAGGTCGTCGGGATCCAGCGGATCGATGCCGACCACGCGCGTCATGTTGACGGTCACTTCGTCCGCATACGGTGAGATGAAGAACGAAACGAGTTCGCGCGGCACGTCGACTTCGCCGCGCTCGCGGGCGGCGTCCCAAAGCTCGTACAGTCCCGCTACCGCACTCAGCGCAGCGGCGTTGCGTTCCTGCGGCGCCAAGCTCGTACGCATCTCGGCGGGATGCGCGCGCACGTAAGCCGCGGTCGCATCCAAGTCCACGTGGCTGAGACGGAACATCAGGCTGGCCGGCTGCACGCGGCCGCGCTCGTCGCCTTGCTGCAGCGCGACGCCGGCCGAAGCGGCGACGAACGCGTCCGCCGTCGCGTCGATCGTCAAGGCCGCCGCATACTCGCGAATACCGCCGACGGTGGCGAAGCGGGAGACGCGAACGCTGCCGTCGGGCGCGCAGCCGGCTTCGAGAAAGTACGCGTGCAACAACAGATCGACGCCCGCTTCGTCCATCATTTCGAAGAGCAGCGCTTTGTGCGCTTCGGGGTCGAACGGCGTGATCGTCGCGACGTAGTCGGAAGCGTCGCGGATGTGCCCGGGCGAAGCGCCACGCGCGACCAGCCGCTCGACCATCTCTTGTGCGATGCCGCCCACGATGCGCTCGCCGCCCGAGTGGAACGTCATCCAGGGACCGACCATCGCCGCGGTTGCGGTTCCGCCCAAGAAGCCGTAACGCTCGACCAGCAGCGTGCGAGCACCGTGGCGCGCAGCGGCCAGCGCCGCCGCACAGCCCGCATTGCCTCCACCCGCAACCAGCACGTCGTACGGCTCGCGCGCCACGCTGCTCGTCTTCCGATCGATCGGCACGCTTGACCGTTCGGCGCCCGCGCCGTTCAGGCATCGAAGGGAGGCGCCCGGCCGGAGTCATCGAACGTATGTTCGATGCGAGAAGTTCGCGTTGGAGGGGTCAGATGCGTCGAGATCGAGGCCAAATCGATCCTCAATCGCGTGCGCGGAATGCCCTTCGGGTGGTCGATCAATCCGTACCGCGGCTGCTATCACGCTTGCGTTTTCTGCTACGCGCGCCGCACCCACGAGTTCCTCGAGCGAAACGGCATCGACGAGTGGAGCTCGCTCATCTCGGTAAAAGTGAACGCTCCCGCGGTGCTGCGCGCGGAGCTCGCGAGCCCGTCGTGGCGGGGCGAGCACGTCGCGATCGGAACCGCGACCGATCCCTATCAGCCGCTCGAGGGTAGCTATCGCATCACTCGTCGCATCCTCGCGGAGCTCGCGCGCGCCAGAACCCCCGCGCATCTTATCACGCGCTCGCCGCTCGTGATCCGGGACATCGACGTGTTGCGCGAACTTTCGGCAGCCGCCGGCATCAGCGTCTGCGTGAGCCTACCCACGCTCGATGCCGGCATCGCGCGCCGAATCGAGCCGACGGTCGCGCCGCCCGCGCAGCGTCTGCGCGCGGTCGCAACGCTCGCGCGAGCGGGCATCCGCACCGGCATCGCGATCGCTCCGGTGTTGCCCGGAATCACCGACGGAGAATCACAACTCCGCGCGGTCTACGTCGCCGCCGCAGCGGCCGGCGCGAGCTTCGCCCGGCACGGTCTCCTCAACCTCGGCGAGGTCGCGCGCGACTCGTACTTCGCATTTCTCGAGCGCGACCGTCCCGAGCTCGTGGAAGAGTACGAACGGCTCTATCGCGCAAAGTACGCGCCGCGCGAATTCACCAAGACGATCGCGACGCGCGCCGATGCGGCGCGTCGGGAAGTGCGTTTCGATCCGCCGCAGACGATCGGGGTACGGCCCCGACTCGTTCAACTCTCGCTCTTATGAGCCGCCGGCGCGCACGCTGCTGTCAGATGTAGCGGCGCACCTTCGGCCACCATTGGGCCATGCTCTCGACGGGTTGCGTGCACTTGTAGATCGGCAGCGTGTTTTGATCGGGCAGCAGGTATTCGTCGTGAAACGTCCCGACGCGCTCGACACGGCGGAACTCCGTGCGGAGCAGGGACGGTTCGACGCCGATCGCAAGAACGACCCGGCCCGAAGCGCCGCGCGGCCCGTAGATGTAGTAGTTGTTGTGTCCGCTGATCGCATGCGGAAGGTGATAGCGCGAGCCGAAGAAATCGATTGCCGAGGCTTGACCGTAGTTGCCGGTCAGAATCGCGGCTTCACGCTGCTCGGCGGGCGTCAGCGCATCGTAGGCTCCCGCCATCGAGCGAACGAGCACGTCCCAACCCAGCATGTCGGCGAAGTGCTGGGGCACTTTGCCCACGGGATGCCGTTCCATTTTGATGCCGCGAACGTCGAAGAGGTTCTGATAGGCGAGGTACGATTGCATCGGAAGAATCGGGAACGCGAGCGGCGCGATCAGCGCGCCGCTGACGAACAAGCCGATCGGGTAGGCGATGCGGGCCCAGCGCAGGTCACGTAAGGCACGCTCGATCGGCACGCCTCCGGCGGCGATCAGCACGGGATAGATCGGCGCGAGGTAATACACCTTCGCGCCGAGCGCGAGGTAGAGCGCCGAGAGAATGAAGTAGGTGTAGCCGTACCAGCGCAGTCGCGAAGTTTCCGGCGACGCGAGCAGATAGACGAGCCCCGCGATCCAGAGCGGAGCCGCGAGCGGATTCATCATCAAGACTTGTTGCAGGTAGAACTCGAGGGGCCCGACGACGACGTTCTTCTCACTGGAGGCCGCACGCAGAACCTCGAGTTGCGGCCAACCATGCGCGTACTGCCAGACCAGCGACGGCGCGACGAGTGCCGCTGCGATTGCGGCCGCGAGATAGAAACCGGGCCGACGGAAAGCTCGCCGCGCCGGCGTCAGAGCGACGGCGATCAGACCACAGCCTTCAAAGAAGAACATCGTGTATTTGTTGTCGAGGCCGAGACCGACGACGGCGCCGAGCGCGGCCCACAGTACCCACGTATTCTTTTCTTCGGCCTTGATGAAAAGGTAGGCGGCGCTCATCCAGAGGAGCGGCTCGAACGCGTTCATCGTCAGCAGGTTGCCGACCGCGAGGTAAAACGGCGCGAGCGCGAGCGCGAGCATCGCCAATCCCTGCGCGAACGGGCCACCGCCGAGCGAACGCGCGAGACGCCCGGTAAGCACGACGGTCGTCGCGCCGGCAAGGGCGGGCAAGAGGCGCAGCGCGGTAAGCGAGTCTCCGAAAAGCGAAATTGCGATGCGCGCGATCAGCGCGATGAGCGGCGGCTGGTCGACGTAACCCCATGCGAGGTGGCGCGCGCACGAGACGAAGTACAGCTCGTCGCGCTGATATCCGTATCCGCCGCTCGCAGCGATGTGCAAGACAAAAGTCAGAATGCCCGCGGCGGCTGCGAGCAGCCACGACGCATCGAGACTGAAGGATTCGGCCCGAACCTCTTGGGATTGAGCAACATGACCCACGGCTCGGTAGCTCACAAGACCCTCTTTTGTCAGACTTTCATCGACTCGCATCGCTACTTCGAACCGGAGACCCTTCCGTGGCCGAAACTCGATGACTCAACCATCGACCGCTTACGTTCGATTCCCTTTTGGCCCGTTGCACTGGCGGCCGAAAGAAATGCGGGGAAAATGGTTTCCGGTTTTGCCGGCTTGGTCGAGGACCCGTTGATCCACCAGGCCCTGGCCGTGCAGGGCGTCGAGGAGACGCGCCACGCCCGGATCCTCGAGTGCATGCTCGCGCACTATGAGATCTCCGTCGCGCAGCACCCAGGCAACGAGTGGAAATTGAACCGCCGCTCCTTCATCGATTTCGGATACGAGGAGTGCATCGACGCCTTCTTCGGCTTCGGCATCTTCGGACTGGCGCGTCAGATCCAGCTCTTTATTCCCGAACTGACGGACATCTTCGAAGTGATTCTCATTGAAGAAGCGCGCCACGTCACGTTCTTCGTGAACTGGATCGCCTACGAGCGAGTGCATCGGGGTCTCGGCTCGTTGCCCGCGACGGCCGTCGCCACCGCGCTCGGCTATGCCCGCGCGCTGCGGCGCATCGTCGCCACCTTCGCGCCGACCGCTGCGGCGCAAAGGACGCAAGGGCCCGGCTTTGCGGCCGAAGGAGCCTTCGCAGTCGTCGGGGATATCACGTGGCGTCAGTTTCTGCGCTCCTGCGTCAGCGAAAACAATCGCTATCTGTGTACGTTCGATCCGCGACTTTTGCGTCCGCGCGTGCTGCCCTGCCTCGCGAAGGTGGTCCTCGCACTGCCCGCATTTCCGGCGCCGAAGAACCGGACGACCGCTCCTTCCTCGGTTTAACACAACGTTTTTTGGATTACCCACTTGGGCCTCAGGCGTCCCGTTTCGCGGCGAGGATCGCGATTGCGTCGCCGGGAGCGATCCCGCGCAGTTCCTCCGCGGCGAGCGCAAGAACTTGCTGCGAGTCGGCGAGGGTTCCGAGGTCGGCGACCCGCGAGCCGTAGGCGAGCGCGATCTCCGGCAGCGCGCGCCCGACGTCACCGAACGAGGTTGCGTCGTCGAGGATCTGCTCGAGCGCGGCGACCGCGCGCGCCGCGGTCGTCGCCCGGACCACGGCTCGGCGCGCGATGAACCGCACGACTCCGGCACGATCGACCACGCAAGCATCGTGCGCGCCACGCGACCGCGCCCGGTAGACCTCAAACTCCTCGCACTCTACAGCGAGTTCGAGCGCCGCGGGCGCGACGCGTAGCGCGCGAGCGGCGGCGGCGCGCCGTGCTTCGAGGCTTACCGGTTCCTTGCGGCGCGAATCGCCCGCCGCAGCCGTCGCGCCCGAGGCGATCGCGCGCACGAGATTGCGGCGCGAATCGATTTCGACGGTCGCTTCGACGAGCTCGGGCGCGGCACCGGCCGCCACGACGCGCTCGATCGCTTCGCGCCGCACGCGCACGACGTCGTCCGGCCCGGGATCGACGACCGTGCGTTCGACGACGTCCCGAACCAGCGCCAGTGCGACGCCGAGCGGCGAGATCACTTCGGCATCGCGCGCGATGCGGAACTCAAAACCAAGCGTTTGCGCCGCAAACGGAACGAGCGCTGCCGCACCGCCGCCGCCGCCCACGAGCTCGATCGCTTCCGCGGCGAGATCGTAGTCGTCGATCAGCTCGCGCAGTGCGACCGCAAGCTTCGCGGTAGCTCTTTCGAGCACGGCGCGCGCGAGTTGCAGCCGATCGCACGCGAGGTGCCGGGCGGCGGCATCGAAGGCGAGGCCGGCGCTGACCGCGTCGCCACGCGCGAAATCGCCGGCGCCGACGTATTCGAGGAGGTTCGCGGCGCACGTCGGGGTGAGCGCGCAGCGGCTTCCGTCGTGCAGCTCGAGCGCCAGGTAGTCATCGGGATCACCGGGCAGCGGCCGCACGAAGATCGCGCGCGCCCCGGAAAGCGCTTCGGGCGGCAAGAAACTGGCGTAGCGCAAGCCCGCGATATGCGCGGAGCGCGGGCCGACGTCGCGTAGCGCGGCGACGCCGCGTCCGTTGGGATCGAGCCGCAAGAGGCTCCCGCCCGCGACCGCCAGCGTGCGAACGTCGAGCGTCCGCAACATCGTGCGATGGCCGCCGACCCGCGCCGGCCGCATCTGCGGTTGACCGCGCCGGATCACCGAACAGTCCGCGCTCGTCCCGCCGACCTCGATGAAGATGCCGTCGGTGACGTTCTCGTGGAGCAGCGCTCCCGCGATGCCGGCAGCCGGTCCCGAAAGCATCGTGAGAATCGGCCTCCGCGCGACCTCGCGCACGTCCATCACTCCGCCGTCGCTGCGCATGATCATGAGCGGAACACCGATCCCCGCGCTTCGAGCCGCCTCGGCGGTCATTTCGCTCGTGCGAAGCATGCGCGGCAGAATCGCCGCATTGAGGACCGCGGTGCGCGTGCGAGCGCGCAAGCCGTACATCGAAGAGACCTCGTGTCCCGAGGTCGCGAGCATGCCGCGCGCGTGCGCCGCATCGACCGCTTGCGTTTCGCGGGCGGGCCGGTCGACGCCGAATGCCGCGCTCGCCGCGATCGCTCCGACGCCGTGCGCGGCGAGCGCATCCAGCGCGCGCCCGATCGCCGCGGCATCGCCCGCTCGCGCGTAGGCAATGGGCGAGCTCAATACGGCATTCGGACCCAGGGGCAGCGGCGGCAACCGGATTTGACGGCGCGCGAGCCAGTCGAAGCGATCGTGGAGCGCGAGCGTTCCGACTTTGGCGACGTCGCCTTCAAGAAGTGCGTTCGTCGCCTGCGTCGTAGAATGCGCGAGGAAGGCGATGCGCGCTACCTCGACGCCGGGCGTGTCGAGCACTCGCCTCAGACCTGCGACGATTCCCGCCGCGACGCCTTCGGGCGCGTCGTGCGTCGTCGGTACCTTGACGCGCGCGACCAGCGTTCCGCTCGCAGCGTCGACCGCAACGACGTCGGTAAAGGTCCCGCCGACATCGATCCCGACGCGCAACGCGCCGCTCATGCGCTTCGCGCGCCGCGCGCGTGCAGAGCCGCCTCGAAGAACGGCTCACCGAGCGTCACGGTCGTCTCGCGTCCGCCGCGTTTGACCACGAAGGTATGCGGTTTCCCGTCGTACGCGCGCTGCTGGCTTTGAAAGGTTCCGTACTCCCACCAGAATTGGCCGTCGATTTTCTCGACGATGTCGTCGCTCCGCAAACCGGCGACATAGGCGGGTCCGCCGGGCCGTACGAACGCGCGCATTTGACCGTCGCCCGTCTTGAATAGCGAATAGAAATACGTAGGAGCGGTACCGGGGCGATACGCGAGACCCCGCGAGAACAGCGAAGCCGCCAGCTCCGGATGCATCAAACTCCAGGTGCGAACGCGAAAGAGATCGGCCAGCGCTGCTTCTTCGATTCGCGCGGAACAGGCTCGGCCGCCGCGCACGGCATCGCAGGTCTCGTGCCATTCATCGACGGGCCACGCTGCGCAGTCCTCGAGCGCGATGCCGACGTCGTTGCCCGCCACCAGCGGATCCCCGAACGGCTCGACGCTGACCACGAGCGCGGCCGCGTAGGGTTTCGAGGAACAGCCGGCGTCAGCGGCGGGCGCCCCCGTCAACAGCGCGCGATATCCGGACCAGCTGCGCAAGGCCGCAAAGACGACGCCGGCGGCCGTCTTGGCGTTTTCGTCGGCGGGGACGACGGCGATCGTGTTCGCGGCAGCCGGCGGCGCGAACATTCCGACCGGCTCGGGCGTCGCAGCGGAAGCCGCTGCGAACGGCGGCGGTCCGGGAACGCCGAGCAGCGCCGGGCCGAACGCGACCGCGACGATCGCTGCGAACGTCGCGACCGCGACTTGGAACGGCAGCGTGATGCGCGTGATCTCCGCGACCGGGACGCCGGTGAAGTTCGCGACCCACACGTTCTGCGTGTTCGTCGGATCGCAAACGTTCTGAACCTGAACCACGGCCATGACCGCCGCGACCAGCATGACCGGCGGCAAGATTCCCAACCCCGCGAGCACGGTGTAGACGGCGATACCGACACCGAAGGGATTGAGCGGTCCCCGGTACAGCGCGAGCGGACTGAACAACCCGAAAAGGGCGACGTAGGCGAACGCGTTGCGCGGAGCGATCGCGGTCACGAGCGGAGTAAGCGCGGAACGCACCTCGCTCAAGCCGGTCGCGACCAGCAGCATGCCGATTCCCATGAAGAGCAGGATCGCCGGCGCGACGTCCTCGACGCCGCGAATCGCGGCTTTGACGAAGACCGGAACCGCTTCGCGCGGCCGCGTGGTGAACACCGCGTAGAGCGCGGCGAGCAAGAACGCGAGAATCGGATCGAAGCCGAAGGCGAAGTAGAGGACGATCGGCAACACCGGCGCGATCAAGGCCGGAAGCGGAACGCGCTTACGCGCCGGCGCTTCTTCGGGGACCAGCGCCCAGGCGGCATATCCCCGGGTGCTGCGAAAACGCACGACGACGAAGGCGACCAGCACCAGCAGATCGATCGCCGCAAGCGCCAACGCATACGGCTGCATCTGCTCGCGCTGGACGCCGAAGGTCTTCGTATAGAAGCCCCACTGGGAAACGTTGAAGATGAAACCCAGCGCATACGCGAGCATGAAAAGCGTCGCAGCGGTGCGGCGCGGAATCCCGATCGTAAGCATGATGGGCAAAACGATCGACCCGACCATGATGATCGCACCCAAACCGTAGAGCGAAGTGAACAGCGCGGCTACCGCCGCCGACAACACGAGCGCGACCACCAGCGGACGGTCGCCGCCGAATTCGGCAGCGTAGGCGATGATCGTTTCAGCGATGCCGGTCGACATCGTGACCCGGCTGAGCAGCGCGCCGAAAATGACGTACGCCATCACCGGCGCGAGGCGCACCGTCCCTTCGACGAGCACCGCTTGCAGCTCGCTGAAGCTCGAACCGGCCAACGCCGTCAGCGCCAGCGCCATCGCCGGAACGGCGATCAAAGCCGGGAGTTTCCGCGCGAACATCAGCGCCGCGCACAGGGCGAAGACGCCCAGCATCGCGAGACCGGTCACGCCGGCACGGTCATCGAGCGCTGCCGCCGGATCCGAGAATCTCGTCGAACGACGGCAGGGTCTTCGCGTTGACGTATTGATAAGTCGCCGCATTGACGCGATCGGCGCGCACGATCGCGGTCTGCGCCCCGAGATCGTAGCGCTCGAGGACCGCGGCGACGTGGTCCGGACGGCTTTCGTACTCCCAGCTCGCGCGAACCGCCGGCTCGAGGCCGAGCAGCATGTCGCGCTGCTCCCAAAACAAATACTTGGTCACGTTGAGACCGCGATACAACAGTGCGTCGTTCTTGCCGCCTAGCTCGGCGCGCGCGTCGTCGTAGTAAGCTCGCGCCTCGGCGGCGATCTGCAGGTTACGCCCGAGGGTGTCGTAACGCCGGGCAGCCAGCTCCATCACCGCCGCTGCGTTGGCGTGCAGCGGGGGCGGCGGCGAGCTGCGCAGGTGCGCGAGCGCGTCCTCGGCCGCGAGCCGGAGGGCGGAGAGGTCCAGCTTCGTACCGATCGTCACCAGCGCCGGATCGAACGCGTCCGACCAGAACAAGTAGTTGCCGTACTCTCGCGGGCTGGCGCGCAACAGCGTGCGGCAGCGCGCGAGGTCGTTGAGATCGGCGGCATAGTGCGCGTCGTCGCTGCCGAAGAACGCGCTCGGGAAATCGCTCGCGAAGCGTTCGCGAGGCACGGGCGCGGATTCCCAAGCGTTCGCCGCCGCGTACAGCACCGGATACCAGGTGGCCTCGTAGAGCGTCTCACCGTCGTCGTGCCAAACGGTTTGAAACAGCCCGAGGACGTGCGCCGCTTTTCCCTCGGTGACGAAGCGCTCGATGTTCGTAAACGCGGCGTCGATGTCGGGATAGATCTCGTTCCAGTTGAGCGCTCCGGGCGCGACCATCTGTTCGAAACCGCCTGCGGCAATGCGCTGGATATAAGGTACATACGTCTTCTCGGTCCCGTAGTGCCAGTTGACGAAGACGAGCTGCTTGGGCAGCGCAGAAAACATCTCGGGATGGCGCGAGAGCGCATCGTCCCAGATCATCGGGCGCGCGTGCGAGTGCGCCAGCACGAAGCCGGCCGTTTCGACGACGTGCTGCGTGTAGACCACGCCTTCGCCTTTCGCGGCGACGAGCGCGGCCGACCGGCCGCGTCCGAGATCCACCGGTTCGTCCGAGCCGATGTGAAAGAACGGCGGATTCGGCACGGCGGCGAGTTCGTCGCCGATCAGGTCGCGAACGTAGGCTTCGCCGCCGGGATTCGCAGGTGCCAGCAGCCAGCCGTGGGGGAGTTCGGCGAGCGGAGCGTAGCGTTCCCAGCGCAGTGTCTCGTGCATGTGCGCGAAGGTCTGCTGCTCGGGAATCAAGGCGACGTGAAAGTGCCGCGCGTAGGCATCCAGCTCGCGCAACTGTGCCGGCGTTATACCGTCGAGCGGTGCCGGCAGAGGATGCTTGGGATCGACGAAGACGTGCTCCATGTACGGTGAATAGCCGTTCATCTTGAACCCGGCGATCGTGCGGATGCGCTCCTCGAAGTAGCGCATCGTCGGCAACGGACCGCGCGAAACGTCATCCGAAAGCACGCGCCACGCGAGCGCCGGACGATCCTCGACGTGGACGCACGGCACTTTCCAGCCGCCGCCGCTGCGCACCGGCAGCTGTGCGAGCGTCATCCACGCGTAGAAAGTGCCGGCCGCGCTCGAGCCGCTGACACGCACGCCGCGCGCGTCGACGTCCAGACGGTACGCTTGCGCTTGGGTTCCGTTGCCCCCGGTCGATCCGGACACGTCGCGGACGATGCCGGCGCTCGCGCCGGCCGCCACGATTCCGAGCGCCTTCCAGCGTTCGTCGATGAGCTCGCGTCCGGGCGAGTCCGCGGGCGAACGATCGACTCCGGCTAATATCGCGGACGCCTCGATCGCGCAACCTGGAAGGCGTTCGAGCCGCACCGGCCGCGGGATCAAATGAAGCTCCGGGACGTCGCCGGCATTCGCCGCCGTTTGAGGACCCGAGCCCAACACGAGAAAGAGGGCTAGAAACCCGAAGGCCGCTCCGCGCACGGCCTCGCCTTCTCTAAAATTACGAAGGCGCCCCCGTCTCACGACGGCGGCGCCCCCACTCACTCACTTCTCCGTTTGCCCGTGCTTGAAGGTATGGCTACCCTGGAAACCCGGGCCTCAAACCTTTACCGCGCCGGCGGAGGGCCCTCCTGTGAACGGGACAGCCGGATTGCGAGAGGAGCCGTTGAACCCGGGCCGGATGCGCCTTTCCCCGGTCGACGTCGCCGTCATCGCCGGCTTCTTTGCGGCGAACCTCGGCATCGGGCTCGCTTTCGCTCGTCGCGGCGGAGCGAGCGTGGGCGAGTTCTTTCTTTCAGGACGCAACGTGCCGTGGTGGCTCGCCGGAATCTCGATGGTGGCCACGACCTTCGCGGCCGACACGCCGCTGGCCGTCACCGGCTTCGTCGTTCAGCACGGCGTCGCCGGAAACTGGGTCTGGTGGAGTTCCGTCATGTCCGGGATCTTGACGGTCTTTTTCTTCGCGAAGATGTGGCGCCGCTCGGGCGTATTGACTGACGTCGAGTTCATCGAGCTGCGCTACGGCGGGAGCGCGGCCGCCGCGCTGCGTTTCGCGCGCGCGATCTTCGCGGGGGTGCTGGTCAACTCGATCATCATGGGTTGGGTCAACCTCGCGATGGCCAAGATCCTCGAGCTGACCTTGCACGTCAACAAATACGAAGCGCTGGCTGTGTGCCTGATCTTCACAGCGGTCTACGTGACCATCGGCGGCCTTTGGGGCGTACTCGTGACCGACGTTCTGCAATTCGCGGTGAAGATGTCGATGGCGATCGTCCTAGCCGTCGCCGCGGTCGCAGCGGTCGGCGGCATCGGCGCGCTCGAGGCGAAGCTCGCCGCGCGCGATCTCGCGCTCGCGCACAACGACGCGGCGGCTGCCGCGGCGCATTCCGTTCTCGCGTTTTTCCCGACGACGAACGCCGCCTGGCTGCCGCTCTTGACCTTCTTGACGTACATCGGCGTGCAGTGGTGGGCTTCGTCGTATCCGGGCGCCGAGCCGGGCGGCGGCGGCTACATCGCGCAGCGCATCTTCAGCGCCAAGAGCGAGAACGACGGGCTCTTCGCGACGCTGTTCTTCAACGTCGCGCACTACGCACTGCGGCCCTGGCCTTGGATCCTCGTCGCGCTTGCGGCGATCGTGCTGTATCCGCACGGCGTTATCGGAAGCGACGGAAAGGTCGATCCGGAGCTGGGTTACGTTCAAGCGATGATCGACTATCTTCCGGCCTGGCTGCGCGGCTTGATGCTGGCGGGGTTCTTAGCCGCCTACATGTCGACGATCGGGACGCATCTCAATCTGGGCGCGTCGTATCTAGTAAACGACATCTATCGCCGCTTCATGGTGCCCGATCGAAGCGAGCACCACTACGTGGCGGCCTCACGCGTCGCGACGTTACTCGTCATGCTTTTCTCGGTCTGCGCGGCGCTCTCGATGCACTCCGTCGGCGATGCTTGGAAGTATCTCTTCAACCTGACGGCGGGCGTCGGCCTCGTCATGATCCTGCGCTGGTACTGGTGGCGCGTGAACGCTTGGAGCGAAATCGCGGCGCTGACAGCCTCGGCGCTCGTGTCGAACGCCTTGATTCTCGGCCACGCGTTTTCCGCAAGCGACCCGAACGCGCAAGCCGAGACGTTGCTCGTCACGGTGCCGATCACGACCGCCGTCTGGCTCGCGGTAACGTTTTTCACGCCGGCCGAGAGCGAGCAAACGCTGACGAAATTCTATCAAAAGGTTCGCCCGCATCCGCTGGGCTGGCGCGCGATCGAACGCATCGCGCCCGCGGGCCCGCAAGAGGAAAGCCTCGGGGTTACCGTGGTCGATTGGCTAGCCGGATGCGGCCTGGTGTACGCGTCGCTGTTCGGCATCGGAAAGCTCGTCATGGGCGAAACGGCGTTCGGCCTCGCGTACTTGGCCGGAGCGTCGTTATGCGGCGTTCTGATCGGCTACAACGCAACGCGCGGCGCGGCCCGCGCCCGAATCCCGGCGACGAAGACGACCTAGCGCGGGAGTCCGGCTACGCCGGAAGGCACTCGTGCCGGCGCTCGAACGCGATATCCATTTGGTGGAAGATATCGCCGACCTCGGGCGCGCCCGCGGATTCCACACGATCGGCCAATTCAACCAACGTGCGGTCGATCTGATGCAGGTGCGCGACGGCCGGCGCTTCGAGCCGAGCGTGATCGATCCAGCGGATGAAAACTTGATCGGTGAACTGGCAGCGCAAGAGGAGCTCTTCCAGCGTCTTGCGCGCAGCGGGGTCGAGCTCACCGTCGAGCCGATCGCGAACGTCGCTCAGGCGCTCGCCGACGTACGCCCGCACGTACTCGTCGGTAAGGTGGCGGGTCGTTTCATCCGAGTAGTCGCCGTATTCGGGTATGCGCTCGCGCACGAACGTCAAATCGTCCATTCTGCCACGCATTACCCGCGCTCGCCACGGACGGTTTCGCAGGGCACCCGTCAGGCCACCAGTTGCGGCAGCATCTCGGCCGCCCGGCCGCGGAGACCCAGATCGGCGTGCGGGCTGATGGCGGTCTCTTCCGGGTTGATCTCGACGAGAAAAGTTTCGGGCGCGGCGAAATGCGTGCAAAGCATTGCCGCCGGATTGACCAATCCCGAGGTACCGACGACCAGCATGACGTCGGCGCGAGCGGCCGCCGCGACGGCCAGATCCCACTGCGCGACCGGGAGGGATTCACCGAACCACACGATGTCGGGTCGAAAGTGACCGCCGCACTCGTGCTCGATCGCATCCAGCGGCAAGCCTCCCCCGAGAGGGCGTCGCGCGTCACAGCGATCGCAGCGCGCTTCGCGCAGGTTGCCGTGGAGTTCGACGACGTTCTTCGAACCCGCGCGAAAATGAAGCGAATCGACGTTTTGCGTGACGAGCGTGAAGTCGCCGCAGCGCGATTCCAGCTGAGCCAGCGCGACGTGTCCCGCGTTCGGCTGCGCCGCAGCGTGCGCTGCGCGGCGCTCGTTGTACCAGGTCCACACGAGCCGTGGGTCGCGGGCGAAACCTTCAGGCGAGGCCAACTCCTCGACCCGATGCGTCCGCCAGAGCCCGCCGGCTCCGCGAAACGTCGGCAGACCGCTTTCGCTCGAAATTCCGGAACCGGTGAGGACGCAGACGGCGCGAGCGGAGGCGAGCCGCTCGCGCAGCGCGCTCAGCGCGGCCGGCCCAGCTGGGCCGCTCCCGCCGCTCGCCGTTGAAATGGGCGAGGCCGCGTCTGGGTCGAGGGACATACCGGTAGTGTAACACCATGTCCGGAGCGGCCGAACATCCACGTTCGCCCGCTGCTCGTTAACGGATCGAGCCCGTTCGAGGGCCGTTTTGACGCGTGAACGAAGCACGATTTTGTGGAGGATGCGAGCCTGCTCATGGCGCGAGTGCGCGAACGCGATGCCGGCGCCTTCGAGGCCCTCTACGACTCGTATCATCGGCTGGTCTACGGGATCGCCGCACGAATTCTACGCGACAAGATGGCCGCGGAGGACGTGACGCAGGCCGTTTTCTTAAAGCTGTGGAGCGCGCCCGACGCTTTCCGGGGCGGCAATTTCGGTGCGTGGCTGGCGCGCGTCAGCCGCAATCGCGCGCTCGACGTCTTGCGCAGCCGCGCCGTTCTCGGCGAGAGTGAAATTCCGATCGACGTTCCGGTCGACGCGGTTCTCGACGAAATCGTCTTCTCCCGGCTCGACGGCGCGCGCGTGCGGGAAGCTCTAGCTTCGCTGCCGTCCGAGCAGCGCGAACCGATCGAACTCGGTTTCTTCGGCGGCATCACTCACGAAGAGATCTCGCGCCGCACCGCGACGCCGCTCGGAACGATCAAAACGCGAATCCGCGCTGGTCTACGCGCCTTGCGCGCTGCGCTCGAATCGGGGATCGCACGATGACGCACGACGACGAGTTTCTCGACGCGGTCGCCGTGCTCGCGCTCGGCGCGCTGCCTGCGTCCGAAGCGCAATCGGTGCTGGCGCATGTCGAGGGCTGCGAGACCTGCCGCGCGGAATATCGCGCGCTGCGCGGCGCGGCGGATTCGGTCGGTTACGCGGCTGAGGACGACGCCGCCGAACTCGACGAGTTGCGAAGCGCGCGCATTCGCGCGGACCTGCTGCGCGCGATCCGCGAAGACGCGGCTCGACCCTCAGCAGCCCCGCCGGCAGTCCCCGCGCAGGCTCGACGGCAGCCTTGGCTCGCATACCTGGCCATCGCCGCGTCCATTGCGGTCGTGCTCGGGTCGGCGCTCAACAATGCCGCACTTCGTTCGCAACACGACGCCGATCAAACGCAGATCGCAACCCTGCAGCAATCCCTCAGTGAGTCGGACGCTCGGCTGGTGGCGCTGCTGTCACCGAGCGCGAAGCGCTTCGCGATTCCGCAAGGTCAAGTGATCGAAAGCGGTGGCCGGATCTTCCTCGCACTGCACTCGTTGCCGCCGCTCGGGTCGAACAAGGTATTCCAGGCCTGGACCCTCGCCAAAGGTGCGAAGGGCGTGGCGCCGAGTATCACGTTCCGCGCCGACAGTCAGGGGACGGCCCTCATCGAGTTACCCGAAGCAGCCGGCAATCTCGCTGCGGTCGCCTTGAGCGTCGAACCCGTGGGCGGCAGCCGGCAGCCGACTTCGAAACCGGCTTTCGTGCGGAAGCTCTCCTGAGCGTCGACTGCATGTCCCAACTCGAGCCACTGTCCGAGCGCAACGAGGCGGAGGTTCTCGACTATTTGGCGAGCGCGCCATACGACAACGTTTTCGTCGAGTGGCTCATTCGCAGCCGCGCTCACCGTCGCGACGACGCGTTCGTCATCGTCTTCCGCGCCGGTTCGGGTGCGCTCGAGGGCGTGTGCTACTTCGGACGGCAGATCGTTCCGCACGCGCGTAGCGAGGCCGCGGTCGACGCGTTCGCGAGCCGGGCCAAGTCGGCCCGAACTCCCGTGATGATCGTCGGACCACGTCCGGGAGTCGAGCGCTTTTGGACGAAGGCCCGGCAACATTTCCCGGCTCCGCGCGCGCAGCGTCGCAGTCAACCCGTGTACGCGCTCGATCGAGCACACCTGCGCGGGTCGCGCGCCGACGCGCCGGTCGTTCGTGCGAAGCTTGCCGACCTCGAAGAACTCAACCGCAACTCAGCGGCGATGTTCGAGCGGGAGATCGGAGGCCTTCCCGGCGTGCTGCCCGCTCAGCACCTCGAGCGGACGCGCCGGATCCTCGAAGCCGGGTGGTGGTGGCGCTACAGCCTCGACCAGCGCATCGTTTTTCAGTGCAACGTCGGCTCGCAGACGCCGCAAACTGCGCAGCTTCAGGGCGTCTGGACGCCTCCCGAAGATCGCGGCAAAGGTTACGCCACGCGCGCTCTAGCCGCGATCTGCGACCGGCTTCTCGACGAGAATCCGACCCTCAGTCTCTTCGTCAACGATTTCAACAAGGACGCGATCGCGCTGTACGAACGCGTCGGCTTTTTCCAGGCCGGCGAGTTCGCAACGTTCCTGTTCTAACGGCAACGTCGCTACAACAACGTCGCCGTCAACTCGCTCTCACGCGCCGCGCCGTTGCCGTCGCGCTCGACGCGATAAGCGCGCGCAGCCGGCCGTGCGGCGACGATCGCCTGCAAGGTGCGGCCGGTGAAGTGGAGTGCGACGCCGTCGTCGCAGGCGAATCCGGGACCGATCGAGGCGTCGGCAACCATACGCTGATAGGCCGGACGCCGCTCCTTTTCGCCGTCGTAGTGCGGACAAGCGCTGCCGGCAACGAACCCGAGGCAGCTCATACGCGTCAACTCGCCGGCGAACGAATCGGTCACGCCCTCCTCGAACCAGCAGATCGCGCCGGCACTGGAACCGCACAGAACGATGCCTTGCGACCAGGCATCCCGCAAAGCCTCAACGAGATCCCAGTCGCGCCAGACCGCGAGCATGCTGCGCGTGTTCCCACCGCCGACGTGCACCACGTCGAAGTCGAAGATGAAGGCGCGCAAGTCGACCGGCGTCCGGCGAAAGAACGGCAGATGCGCCGTGCGGCAGCCGAGTTGGCCGTACGACTCGTAGAAACGAGCGAGATAGGTCGGATCGTCGCCGCTCGCCGTTCCGACGAAGAGCACGCGCGGGACGGCGCGGCGCGCGAGGCTCAAGCAGTATTTCTCGAGTTTGAGGTTTCCGCTATCCGGCAATAGCACACCGCCGCCCGCGGCGACGATGTGCCGTGTCATCCCGGAAACGACCGGTCGCGTACGGCCGCGGCGTACTCGCCGAGCGCCGACGTCACGATTCCGCTGAGGTCGGCGAAGCGCCGCGCGAAGGGCGGCGACTCCGGATACAAGCCGAGGACGTCGTGCAAGACCAGCACTTGACCGTCGCAGGATGGACCCGCACCGATTCCGATCGTCGGAATCGGCAACGCCTGCGTGATCTCGGCAGCGAGCGCGGCATCGACCATCTCGAGCACGACGGCGCTCGCACCCGCATTCGCAACCGCATGCGCGTCGGCCAGCAACAGTTCGCGGTCGCGCCGTCGCCGGAATCCGCCGTCGAGGCCCGCAGTTTGCGGCAAGACGCCGATGTGCGCGACGACGGGAATCCCCGCGGCGACGATCGCGCGGATGCGCGCTTGCGCCCGAACGCCGCCCTCGAGCTTCACGCTGCCCGCACCACCTTCCCGAACAAGCGCTACGGAGGAACGAACCGCCTCGGCGTCGCTGGCCTCGTAGCTTCCGAAGGGTAAGTCGACGATGATGTGCGCGCGCGTCGTCGCGCGAGCGACCGCCGCGCCGTGACGCTGCATGTCGGCCAACTCGACCGGCGTCGTCGAAGCGTAGCCGAGCACGACCATGCCGAGCGAGTCACCGACCAGCAGGACGTCGATTCCGGCAGCCTCGGCGCAGCGCGCAAAAGGCGCGTCGTAGGCGGTCACGACCGGGAAGGCCGCCCCCTTACGCTCGCGGAGGGCGGCGGCCGTTAGCCGGCGTTCGGAAGCCATAGGGACGCGCTACGCGCTCGCTCGGGCCCGAACCTCGTCGGCCACCCGATCGTTTTCGGGCGTCGGAATTCCACGCAGTCGCCCGAGGCGGCTGATTGCGCCGTTTATCGCTTCGAGTTCGGTGGGTCGCCCGCGTTCGAGGTCTTGCAGCATCGACGAACGATTTTCCGCGGTCGCCGCGGCAACCGCATAGACGTGGGCGACGGCGTCGTCGAACGGCAGGTCGACGCCCTCGGCCGCCGCGACCGCGGCCGCCTCGCGCGCGATCGCTGCCGCCCGGCGGCGCAGTTCCGGTTCGGTCGAAACCGCACCGTTGGGCAGGCCGGCCGCCGCGGTCAGAGCGTTGATGGCGGCGTTTGCGATCAGCTTCGCCCAAACGTGCGGTTCGACAGGCTCGACGATCCGCGCGTGCAGTCCGCTCGCTACGAGAAGATCGCGCAGCGGACGCAGGTCGCCGCCGGCACGACCGCGAGCCCAGCCGAGCGTCGTCATGCCGCGGCCGATGCGGCGCATCGCGCCCGGCGCGACGAGCGTCCCGCCCTCGGTCGTGGGCGCGAGCGCGATCGGTCTCGTGCCGAGCGCCGCTTCGATGTGCTCGACCTGAAGGATCCCGTTTTGCAGCGACACGATGGGAGTTTGCGCGCCGAGTGCGCCGCGCAGACGAGCGAGCGCGCCGGCGGTAGCAAACGCCTTGACGGCCACGAGCACGAAATCGACGCCGGCCAAATCGGACGGCTCGCTCGTTGCCGCGGACAGCGCGACCGTCTCCTGAGCGGGAGCGAGGTCGGCGCGCCGCGCGATCGCGATGCGCGCCGCCTCGTCGCGAACCAGGACCACCGTCCGCGCGTGCGGCGCGAGAGTTGCGGCGAACAGCGTGCCGATCGCGCCGGCGCCGACGATGCCGAGCTTCAGCCGCGTTCTTCGGCGCAGCCGGCCAACCGATTCTGCGAACGATTCATATTCGCGACGACTTCGCTTGCCCGGTGCCACCGCCTGTACTGCTCCGGGACGCAGGTGATCCGTTTGTTTTTCAATGAACGAATTGGGGCAAGATTAGCCTGCGCACTTCCTGGAGGTTCTCTCATGAGCGAGAAGGACTCGGTTTCGCGTAAGAAATTTGTCCTGTCCGCCGGTGCGATCGCCGGTGCCGCAGGGCTCGTGGCGCACCCGGAGATCTCCGAGGCGGCGAACGCTCCCGTGGAAACCGTCGCAGCCGCAAAACCTGCGGCGCCGCCGCGCGTCGCGGCACCGCTCGGCAACGAGCCCGAAGCCTACACGTACCTGACGGCGCCGGAGGCGTCGTTCGTCGAAGCTGCGGTCGAGCGGTTGATTCCGAGCGACGAACTGGGACCGGGAGCAAAGCCTGCCGGCGTCGCGTTCTTCATCGATCAGCAGCTCGAAGCGCAGTACGGTTTCGCCGCGAAGATGTACCGCCAAGGTCCCTGGGGTCAAGCGCTTCCCACCCAAGGCTATCAGCTTCCGCTCAACCCGCGCGAGGTGTATCGCCTCGGAATCGCGGCCACAAACGAGCATTGCGTGGGGACCTATGGCAAGACGTTCGACAAACTCGACGGCGCTCACCAAGATCAGGTTCTCACTGCGCTCGAAAAAGGACAACTGGACTTCAGCGAGGTTCCGGCGTCCACGTTTTTCAGCATGCTCTACGAAAACACGCTCGAAGGCTTCTTCGCCGATCCACTCTACGGCGGCAATCGCGACAAGGTCGGCTGGAAGCTGATCGGATTCCCCGGAGTGGCCGCAGCGTACGTCGGATTGATCGAGAAGCACAACGTTTTGTATCGCGTCGCACCGGTCAGCATCGCCGACGTCGAGCACTCGACGGGGCTCGCCGACGAGGACCACATGCCGGTGCACAAGATGGCGATGTCCCGTAAGCGCGAGGGCAAGTAACATGGCACTGCAAAAACCGGTCGATGCGCTCTGCATCGGTTTCGGCTGGACCGGCGCGATCATCGCGAACGAATTGACCAAGGCCGGCCACAGCGTGGTCGGACTCGAGCGCGGCGAGTATCGCAACACCGATCCTGATTTCGCGATCCCCTCGGTGCACGACGAGCTGTCGTACGCGATTCGCTACAAGCTTTTTCAGGACGCCTCGCGCGAGACGTACACCTTCCGCAACGAGCGTTCGCAGACCGCATTGCCGATCCGGCAGTTCGGTTCGTTTTTGCCAGGCGACGGTTTAGGCGGCGCGGGCGTTCACTGGAACGGCACGACGTACCGCTTCACGCCCTGGGACTTTCAGACTCGCAGTCAATCGATCGCGCGTTACGGCGCGGCGATTCTCGGCGAGTGCACCTCGCAAGATTGGGGCGTCACTTACGACGAGCTCGAGCCTTTCTACGACCGGTTCGAGAAGACGGCGGGCATCGGCGGTAAGGCGGGTAACTTGCGCGGCAAGAAGATTCCCGGCGGGAATCCGTTCGAGGGACCGCGTCAGAACGAGTATCCGCAAGCTCCGATGCTGCGCAACTACTCGGGTGCGCTTTGGGCCGAAGCCGCGACGGGTCAAGGCTTCCATCCCTACCCCATGCCCTCCGCGAACTCGACCGGCGCTTACACGAATCCCGACGGCGTGCAGAGCGGCGCGTGCGTCTACTGCGGCTACTGCGAGAGATTCGCGTGCGAGATGAGCGCGAAGGCCAGCATGCAGACGACTCTGCTGCCGGTCCTGCGGAAGAACAAGAACTTCGAGCTGCGCCTCAAGTCGACCGTCCTGAAGATCAATCTTGACAAGTCGGGCAAGAAAGCGGTCAGCGTCACCTACCTCGACTCGCAGGGTCGCGAGCAAGAACAGCCGGCAGAAATGATTTTCTTGACGGCCTTCGGTCTCAATAACGTCCACCTGATGCTGTATTCGGGCATCGGCAAGCCGTACGACCCCATTACGAACGAGGGCGTTGTAGGACGCAACTATGCATACCAGGCGAACACCGGCGGGACGTATTTCTTCAACAGCGGGAAAGTCTTCAATTCGTTCATGGGCTCGGGTTCGATGGGCGTCACCTTCGACGACTTCAACGCCGACAATTTCGACCACACCTCACTCGGCTTCATTGGCGGCGCCGGCTTACAACAAAATACGACCGGCGGCCGTCCGATCCAATTCCATCCCGTTCCCGCCGATACGCCGAAATGGGGCTCGGCCTGGAAGAAGGCTGTCGCCCACTACTACCAGCGCGCTTTCCCCGGCGGCGCTCAGGGCGGCGTTCAGGCGTACCGCGGGAACTACTGCGATCTCGATCCGACCTACCGCGACGTTTACGGCCGCCCCCTCATGCGCATAACTTTCGACTGGGGCCCGAACGAGCACAAGCAAAGCGCATTCATGGTGACCGTCCACCAAAAGATGGCCAAAGCGCTCGGCGCGTCGAGCCTCATCAGCGGAGCGCTGCCCGAACACTACGACATCGTGCCGTACCAGAGCACGCACACGACGGGCGGAGCGATCATGGGAGTCGATCCGCACACGAGTGCGATCAATAAGTACGGACAAGTATGGGACGTCTCCAACGTGTTCTCAACCGGTGCGAGCTCGTTTCCGCAGAACGCCGGTTACAATCCGACCGGCACGGTCGGCGCACTGGCGTATCACACCGTGGCCGCCGTGCTCGAGCGGTATGTGAAGAGTCCCGGACCCCTCGTCTCCTAGCCTTGCGCTAGGCTATTCCTGGCGGGACGGCGTCGGGTTCTTGGTCTGGGGATAGAGGAAGATGCGATCGGCGTGCCGCACGCCAAGCGCCTTTTGATCGTAGTAGACTTTGACGAACACGCCGGGCTTGATGTCCTTCATTTGATACGTCGTCTTCCCGTCGTCCGAAAAGATCTGATCGAACTTCGGAAAGATCTCGAAGGCAATCGAGTCCTTCTGGTTGACGTCGTAAATCTTGATGTTCGTCGACGACACGTGCTGAACGTAGCCGTAAATGATGTTGACGGCGGTGGCTGCCTGGACGGGAACCGGCGCGAACGTCGCCGCCGACGCCGCGCCGAGGAAGATTGCAGCCGCGAGGCGCGCGGCCGGAATGCACTTGGGCCGATTCAAACGATATTTCATGTCGGTCCCTGTACCCGGTTCGCTGAATCCATAAGCAGTGTATCGAACGAGGACGCGCAACGCACCGCGGGAGCGATAGCCAAATACCTTTGCGGGAATAGTCCGTCGAGCGAGGCTTCGCAAAAGCCGACCGGAGCGGAGTTCGACCTTTTGCGGAGCTCGCCGCGGGCTCGCGGTACCTTCCACGCGAGCTCCGTGCCCTTGGCCGGCAAAGGGTCCTAGTGCAAAAGGGCCCGCTCCCGGGAAAAACCTCGCTCCGAACAATCCGAAAATGGGGACGGAGGGGCCGCCGCCGAAGAACCTCCTAGGAACTTCTTGGCACGGGTGCGCTTCTAAGGATGAATATCCGACATATCGGAAACGTGATCTGCAAGAAATGCGGACACCCCGGTCCGAAGAGCGGGACAGTCTCAGCGGTCGTCGACGAACGCGGGAATCGTGTGATCGAGCGCAATCCGTTGGATCCCGTCGCGTCGCTTTGCGCGGCGTGCGGTCACGAAACGCCGCTCTTTCACGGCAGCAATTTTACGCCCGTATCGATGACGCTCGCAAAAGACGGTCAAACCGTCAGGCTGATCCCGGAAGCTTAACTTCGCATCGAAGCCGATCTAACGACGCTGCCGTGGCTGGAAGCCTATAAGCTGCTCATCGGAAGCGTCGTTCCCCGCCCGATCGCCTGGGTTTCGACGACCAGCAGCGACGGCGTCAACAACGTTGCGCCATTCTCTTTCTTCAACGCGTTCAGCGCCGAGCCCGTGATCTTGGGCTTCGCCCCGATGGCGAGCGAGGATCGCCCGCAAAAGGATACGCTCGCCAACATCAGGGCGCGCGAAGAGTTCGTCATCAATATCGCGACGCAAGCGACGCTCGTGCAGATGGATACGACAGGCAGAACCTTTCCGCCCGAGGTGGACGAGTTTCGCGTCGCAGGGCTTACGCCGGCGCCGTCCTCCGCGGTAAAACCGCCCCGCATCGCCGAGTCACCGATCAACTTCGAATGTAAGCTCTTTTCGCTCGTGCCCTTGGGTGACGGTCGAGGTTCGTCTACGCTCGTCCTCGGCCGCGCCGTTTACGTTCATATCGCTGACGAGATCTTACGCGATGGGAAAATCGATGCCGGTCTGCTGGAGCCGGTCGCACGCATGGGCGGCCCGTTCTACGCTCGTCCGGAAATACTACCGTTCCGGCGCTCCGACCGTTCCTAGCCGGTGAAGCCCGAAACGCTCTTCATCAGCCGCGCCGGCGCCGACGCGGCCTTCGCCGCCGAGATCGGCCGCATTCTCGAGGCTGCGGGCTATGGCGTGATCTTGCAGCAGTGGGATTTCGCCAACCGCAATTTCATCGAACGCATTCACGAATCGCTCGCCGGCGGCGCGCAGGTCGTCGCGCTGCTGTCGCCCGACTATCTGCGCACCGACTATTGCGCGGCGGAGTGGCAAAACGCCATTGCGGGCGATCCGCTCAACACCAAAGGCCGCCTCGTTCTGCTGCGCGTCGCCGAGTGCGAACCGGTGGGACTCCTGGCCGGTATCGCTTACTGGGATCTCGTTCCCATCCGTGACAACCGGACGTTGCTCGCGGAAGTCGTGCGCACTGCGGTTCGCACCGATCGTCGCGACGCGGCGCCGGTGGATGGCCCATACCGGCGTGCGCCACGCACCATCCTCGATGCGGAAGCGATTCGCCCGACCCTCGGTTTCACCGGACGCGAAGAGGAGCTCACGGCCATCGCTTGCGCCTTGCGAGAAAACGACGCCGTCGCGGCAATCCACGGACTGGGCGGAACGGGAAAGTCGTCGCTCGCACGCGAGTTTGCTTGGCGGCATCGCGACGAACACTCGGTCGTGTGGTGGCTCAATGCGGAAAGCGAGAGCGCGGTCATCGACGGACTGCTGCACCTCGGCGGGCTCTTCGTGCGCGGTCTCGACCAACTTGCCGACCGGCGCGCCGCGGCACAACAAGTGACGACCACCGTGCTGGCAGGTTTCGCAAAGCCGGTCATGCTGATCTTCGACAACCTCGAAGACGAGCAGCTGCTGCGCGTTTGGCGTCCTCGCACGCAGGCACACATTGTCGCAACCTCGCGCAACTCGGCGTGGGGCAGCGACGTCGTTTCGATTCCGGTCACCGCCTGGCCGCTCGCCGACGCGATCGCCTACCTTCGCCGCGAGAGCGGACGCAACGATTTCAGCGAGGCGGAGGCGCGAGCGCTCGCCGAACGCCTCGGCTCGCTACCGCTGGCCTTGGCACATGCGGCTGCGTATCTGCGGGGAACTCGCATGGTGACACCGAGCCGCTATCTCGAGCGCATCGCCGATCATCTTGCGGGCGCCCCGCGGACCGCCGAGTATCCGCGCTCGGTGTTCGCCACGTTTCAAACGGCGATTGCCGAAGCCGAGCAACAGGCCCCGGGAGCCGCGGCCGTCTTGTGTCTCGCCGCCCAGTTCGCTCCCGATGCGATCCCCGACGAACTCTTCCGTCAGAGCCTCGACCTCTATCCCGAGGGTTTGCGCCCGGTTCTGCCCGCAGACGCATCGGCGCTCGACTTACGTGCTTCGCTGACGGACGGTATGCGCGTCGACGAGGCGCTCGGGGCGCTCGACCGGTTGTCCCTGCTGGGTTTCTCCGAGGCGACGCAGACGTACTCGCTGCATCGCCTCGTGCAAATGGCCGCGCGCGATCTGGTCGGCACGGCAGCGCGCCGGTGGACCGAGGGCGCCGTCGCCACGACCGATGTACTCTTCCCACCGGTTGAGTTCGGCACGTGGCCGCAATGCGAGCGCATGATCGCGCACGCGCGGGTCGCGCTGGACGACTTGCCTGACGACACGGCGTTTTTGCCGGCAAGCCGCCTCGCGAACCGGTGCAGCGAGTATCTGACGGCGCGAGCCCTCTATGCGGAAGCGGGCCGGCTAGCGCAGCGTGCCCTGACGATTCTGGAAAGGGCGCTCGGTGCCGAGCACCCCGACGTTGCGCAGAGCTTGACCAATCTCGCGAACGCGCACTGGCGGGCGGGACGCTACGCCGAGGCGGAATCGGTGTACGCGCGTTCGTTGACGATTTACGAGCATGCTCTAGGCCCCGACCATCCTGAAGTGGGGAAGAGCCTCAACAACCTCGCGGGCGCGTACTTGAAGGAGGGACGCTACGCGGAGGCGGCCTCGCTGTTCGCGCGTTCGCTGACGATTTGGGAGAAAGCGCGCGGTCCTGAACATCACAATGTCGCAATCGCACTCAACAACCTGGCCGGGGTGTATGTCCACGAGGGACGTTACTCGGAAGCGGAGCCGCTGTACGCGCGTGCGCTTGCGATCCAGGAGAAGGTTCTCGGTCCCGGCGACCCCGCCGTCGCCATGTCTTTGTGCAACCTTGGAAACCTTGCTGCTCGACAAGAGCGCTTTGCCGATGCGGAGCAGCCGTACCGGCGCGCTCTGGCGATCTGGGAGGAGGCGGTCGGCGCCGACCACCCGGACGTCGGCGACTGCCTGAACGGACTCGCGCACCTCTATGTCAAGCAGGCGCGCTACCCGGACGCCGAACCACTGGCGCTGCGTGCGTTGGCAATTCGTGAGAAAGTCCTAGGCGGCGACCACGCGGATGTCGCCGAAACGCTTGGGATCCTTAGCGAACTCTACTCGAATCAGGGGCGCCACGACGAAGCCCTGCAGACCGCCGAGCGCGCGCTAGCAATCTTCGAGAAGGCTCTCGGTTCACAGCATCCGGCTACGTTGACGGCGCACAAGGATTTGGCGGCGATGAAAGCGCGAACCTGAAGATCCCCACGACGAAAGGACTGTCTATGGGAACCCTAGCCGAACAACAGTGCGTTCCATGCCGCGGCGATGTGCCGCCGCTGACGCGAGAGCAACTCGCTCCGTTGGTCGCGCAGATCGACGGGGCGTGGGAAGTGCGCGACGTTCCCGACGAGCGTCGCGGCTCGGTGACGATGCTGAAGCGCGAATACCGCTTCAAAGACTTCAAAGACGCAATGGTCTTTGCGGACGGCGTCGGAGCGATCGCCGAGGAGCAGCAGCATCATCCGGACTTGCACGTGGCTTGGGGGAAGGTCGGCGTGGAAATTTGGACGCATAAGATCGGCGGCCTCACCGAAAGCGACGTGGTCTTCGCTGCCAAGTGCGATGCGCTCTATTCGGATACTTCGGCGAGCGGACTCGCGTAGGCGCGTAACCAAAACGTAACCAAAACGTAACCGGAACGGAACTTTGCTGCACCGTTTCGGTCCCCGAACGCAGAGATGGACGCGATGTGCGTCGAACCATGGCGAACTCGACGAACCGATTTCAGTCGCTGGACTTGTCGCATTTGAACGTTTTGCATCGCCGTCAGCAAGGGGCCGCCACGCAGAACTCGCGTCAATCCTACATCAATCTTGCCTTGGCGATGGCGGCGTTCACGGTGTCTTTCGCGGCGTGGAGCGTCATCTCGCCGCTTTCCCACCAGATCCAGACCGACTTCAAGCTCGACAACACTTCGATCGGTCTGTTGATCGCCATGCCGGCACTGCTCGGCGCCTTGATGCGTATCCCGGTGGGTATTCTCACCGACCGTTTCGGCGGCCGCAAAGTGTTCACGGGACTCTTGCTGTTCATCTTAGTCCCGCTCGTGCTTTTAGGCTTTGCGAACTCGTACGTGGCCTATTTGGTGGGCGGTTTCTTCCTCGGCACGGCAGGAGCAAGTTTTGCGGTCGGCGTGCCGTTCGTCAGCCGTTGGTTTTCGCGGGACAGGCAAGGCGTGGCGCTGGGCATCTACGGCATCGGCAACATCGGCACGGCGGCCACCGTCTTCGCGATGGCCCCGCTCGTGCATACACTCGGCGGCCGCCAGGGCGCGATGTGGTTTTTCATGATCCCCGTGGCGCTGATGGCAATCGTCTTTTGGCTGTTCGCCCGGGATGCACCAGGACTCGTCGAGCCGCAACCGCTCGGCACGAGCATTGCTGCACTTGGTCGTAAGCCGATTGCTTGGCACCTGGGGTTCTTTTACTTCGTGACGTTCGGCGGCTTCGTTTTCTTCGCTAATTATCTGCCCCAACTGCTCGTCGACTGGTTTCCATCGGACAGGCAAGACGCAGGTTTGCAAGCGGCGATCTTTACCATGGGCGCAACTTTGTCTCGACCCGTCGGCGGCTGGCTGGCCGACCAGCTCGGCGGCGCGAAAGTTCTGATTTGGGTTTTTGCGTTCGTCGTCCTCACGAGACTCATGCTGGCCTGGGAAGCAGGCAACGCGAACATCGTGATCGTTACCGACCTGCTCTTTGCTCTCGCCCTCATCTTCGGATTCGGCAATGGAGCGGTCTTCAAATTAGTCGCCCAATTCTTCCCGAAGAACACGGGGCTAGCCGCCGGCATCGTGGGCGCGGCGGGCGGTCTCGGCGGCTTCTTCCCACCCTTGATCATGGGCACGGTGAAAGATCACACCGGCAGCTATGCGCTCGGCTTCATCATACTCGCGGCCTTGGCCGGCCTCTGCCTGGCACTGCTACTTTTCAACCCTCAAGAGGCACCGGCCGGCGATTCCGCGAGCACGCCTCATTTGACGGACGACACACCGGGCTATCCTGACGGGGCCTTAACGTCGCAATCGGCGCTCCTATCAGGTCCCGGAATCGACGGCAGGGCAAGGCGAGGTGTTCGGCGCGCGCCCTCAGCAACCCGAGTCCTGACACAAGAAGGCGAAGACAGCGAAACCTTTCAGCGCTTAGTCAACTTTCTCGCATATCGCCGGCCCGTCGATCCCAATGCGCTTTCAGTTGGAGCCGCGGCCGATTATCTCGACGCAGCGAGGAACGACGCGCGTTCCATCATCGCAATTCTTGAAGGCCGCCGCTCAGAAGACAAATAGAAGGCCGTTCCTTAACGCTTTGGGATCTCGAGCGTTGTACGCATGATGCTCACGACGTAGGGATTCCAGGTGGAGACCGTCCAGTAGATCGTGGCTCTGCGGCTCTCCGGTTTGCCCACGTATGCCCACCGTGTTAGGCTGGATTCTCGTATGTCGCTCGCAGCGCTGCGAAAAATCGTCTCTATGGGAAACGGCAGCTCGTGGATTACGATCACGCTGGGTGCCCACCGAGCCGTAGATGGAAAGTGCAAACGATGAAACTGGATAGTAAGGGCCTTGGAGTGCTGGGGGCGCTCGTCGTTTTGCTCGGCCTTCCCGCCGGTGCATCCCCGAGTGACACGGATTTCATGAACCAGGTTAACGCAGCTATGACAAAGATGATGGCTGGGATGAGCGTCGCGCCCTCAGGCAACGTTGATAAGGACTTCGTTGCAACGATGGTGCCGCACCATCAAGGCGCGATCGACATGGCTCGGGCCGAATTGCGCTATGGGCAGAACGAACAGTTGCGGCGCCTTGCACAGGAGATTATCGTGACGCAGCACGAGGAAATCGCCGCAATGCGACTCGCCGTGGGCGAGACTCTCCCGCATTCTACACTGACACCGGAACGAATGTCCGAGGAAAGCGAGCGCTAGCGTGGGACGCATAACGGTTCGTTTCTTCGTCGTATTGACGTTGTCGTCATTATGCCCGGTGTCGGCGGCCCAGGTTCCGTTTTCGGCGGCTGCGCCCGACGTGCCGATCAGCCATCGCGACCGGGTGTACGCGGCGGAGCAGTATTCAAACACGGTCTCGGTCACCGATCCCGTCAGCAACAAGCTTCTGGGCGTTATCCGTCTCGGCGATCCGTTACCGGGCAACCTGAGCCCGCTCTATACCGGCCAGCTCCTGGTGCACGGCATGGGGTTTTCTCCCGATTTTCGCACGATTGCGGTCGTCGCGATCGGTTCGAATTCGGTCAACTTTATCGATACCGCTACGAATGCAGTCAAGCACGTCACCTACGTTGGGCGTTCCCCGCACGAGGCGTTCTTTACGCCGGATGGCTCTGAAGTGTGGGTCACGGTCCGCGGCACGAACTACGTCTCGGTGCTCGACGGTGCAACATACAAGGAGAAGACGCGTATCACCGTGCCCAACGGTCCCGGCATGACGATCTTTTCGCCAGATGGCAAGTACGGGTATGTCTGCTCGTCGTTCACCCCAGAGACGGTGGTCGTGAGCGTCGCCAGCCATCAGATTGTGGGACGCGTTCCTCAGGCGAGTCCGTTTTGCCCGAATATCGCTGCGACGCCCGACGGGACGCAGGTTTGGTTACGTGAAGGATAGCGGCAAAACCCAAGTATTTGCTGCCCGCCCGCCGTTCGCTGTTTTAAAACGATCGACACAGGGCCGATTACGAACCACGTCAACATCGTCCACAATGCGAAGGGAACGTTCGCGCACGTGACGGTCGGTGGGCTGGACCAAGTTCAGGTATTTCGCACGAGCGACTTCGCAAAGGTCGCTACGATCCCGGTGGGCAGACTGCCGCACGGCATTTGGCCGTCCGGCGACGGGACACGGGTCTACGTCGGGCTCGAGAACGCCGACCAATTGGCTGCGATCGACACGCTGTCGAACACCGTCATTGCAACCATTCCTATCGGCCAGGCCGCTCAAGCCGTAGTCTACGTGCCGAACGCGGTTCCCCAAGGTGAAGGCGCGCAAGGCTTACAACCATTGGGTATCGCAGGCGAATCGGCGCAGTTGACGCTCGTGCCCGCGTCGCGCGGAGCCTCCGCAACCGTCGCTCCAACCAGCGTCACGTTGTTCGATCAGGGACTCGTGCAAGTGCTCGAGGCTGCGGTCTCGGGAATCGAGCCGAACAAGCCGTACGTCCTGGCGCTCTCGAGCCAGCCGGACGGCGGGGGCGTCCTGGAACCGCTCGCAGCGTTCACAACCTCTTCCTCCGGATCCGCGATCGTCAACGCGGTTGGCCCCATCCGTCAGGTCGTGCGCTCCGAAGACGGCGCGCGGCGCCGCTACTTGGTGATCGTTGCGGGGACACCAACTCAACTCGGCGCTCCCGTCCAGATTCAGGCAACTTAGCGGCCGGCGATTCGGCAACGGCGGCGGTGCCAGCACTCGACGTCAAGGCGCTGCGGTAAGTCTCGGTCGAGAATCGCGCACAACTGTGCGATAGTGCCCTGGCGTCATCCCAACGTGGCGGATAAATTGACGCGTAAAATAGCACGTATCGTTGAAGCCGACCGCGTAGCACGCCGTTGCGACGCGCGCACCCGTCTCGCTGAATAGTTCCTGCGCGGCCGATATGCGTCTCCGAATGATCCACGCGGTAACCGGCGTTCCAGTACGCCGCCGGAAAGAATACGTGAGATGGGCAGGCGAGTAGCCTAGCGCTTTGGCGACGTCGCGGAGGCTAATGGGCGCCGCATAGTTCTGCTCCACGTAGCGCGTCACGCTCCCGACGGCCTGCTCGGTTTCCCATCGAAACGTCGACGATTGCATGGAAGCACCCCCGCGATAGATGCGCTTTTCCTTTCTCGCGGACGGAGGCCTGTTCACGAGGAAGGGACTACGTTCTCTCGGAGATACTTTGATTGCGATGGATCCCAAAGCCGTCAAGCCCGGCCAGAAGCTCGAGCTCTACATCAAGCCCGATTGCCCGTATTGCGCGGAAGCGCGCCGTTACTACGACGGCAAAGGGATCGAGTATAGATTCTACGACGCGCAGAACGACCGCGAAGCGCGCAAACGCATGTTCGCGCTCGCGAATGGCGACCCAACCGTTCCTGCGATCGTCGTCGACGGCACGTACGTGCAGTCCGGTTGGGGCTCGCCACCGGCCGGTTGAACAGTCCACTGATGCGCCGGTCGGCGCGATCAAAGTCGTAGCGACGCTGCAAGCGGGACGGAAGTCGCCGCGCGAAGTCGTCAGTTAGGAGCGCTATGAATCGTCGATGGTTGGCTACGGCCTGCGCGGGCGCCGCATTCGCGTGCATGGGCGCGAGTTCGGCCACGCCGCCGCCGGGGTTTGCCGCTGGCTACAACGCCTTCGGTTTTCACCTGCTCGCGAAGCTTCGGAGCAACGAATCCAACGTCTTCATTTCGCCGACGAGCGTCGCGCTGGCGCTGGCGATCGTCACCGAAGGTTCGGCAGGCGCGACCCGAACGCAGCTGCTCGCAGCGCTCGGCCAAACGAATGTCAGCCCCGAGGCGTTCGACAGCGAAAACGCGCAGTTGATGGCCGCGCTGCGCGACGCCGGCAGTGACTTGCAGTTCTCGGTCGCGAACGCGCTGTGGACGAACCCCGACTATCCGCTGCTGCCGCGCTTTGTGAAGAACAGCGGCGTCGTCTTCGGCGCGACGGCGAAAACGTTGCCGTTCGGAGATCCGAGTGCCGCCGAGACGATCAACGCCTGGGTCAAGGACAACACGTACGGCCTGATTCCCGAGATCATCGGCTCGACCAGCAAACGCGACGCACTGATCGTCACCAACGCGATCGCGATGAAGGCCAAATGGCTCGCGCAGTTCGCAAAGAACGATACGCACGACGCACCGTTCACCACCAGTGACGGAAAGCAAGTGACGGTCTCGCTGATGCGCCGCGAGGGCAGCTACGCTTACGCGCGCGAGCCGGACTGGCAGGTGGCGCGCCTTCCCTATCGCGGCGACCGCTTTGCGATGTACGTCTTTCTGCCGCGGGCCGGTCTCCCGCTGGGGGACGCGATCGCAAAACTCGACAGCAAAGCCTTCGCGTCTGCCCTGGCCGGTTTGACGGAGCAGCACATTCTCTTCGCGATGCCGCGTTTTTCGGCGACGTATAAAGCGGAACTGAACGCGCCGCTCGCCCAACTCGGCGTTTTAGATGCCTTCGACGCGGGGAGCGCCGATTTCAGCCAAATGCTGCCGCGGCACGGCGCCCACATCAGCGCGGTGCTGCACCGGACGTTCGTGCGCGTCGACGAGGAGGGCACCGAGGCGGCCGCCGTGACGGCGATCGTCATGAAAGCGCTCGCCGTACCGGTCGCACCCGAAGAGCAGATGATCGTCAATCGTCCGTTCTTGATGGCGATTCGCGACGACCAAACCGGGCAGATCCTCTTCCTCGGAACGATCGTCGCGCCGAAGGCAGACTAGGTGACGAGCGGATGGTCGTCGTCGAAGGCGAGTTCCATCGTACGATCGTCTTTGAGTCTAAGAAAACCTCTGCAGAGCATGTGACCTGCAACGCTCGCGTATTCACGGGGCCGCGCGAGCAAGCCGGCCGAGACGGCCGTCATCCACGTGTTTCCGACGTGCTTGACGAAAGTTGCTGCGCGATCCAGGGCGTAACCGAGGACGATCGCATGATTCTTTCCGTCTGAAAGTGTGTCGGTGGCGTCATCGTATTGCAGCGGCCGCTCGAATACATCGGAATTCGGATTCGGAACAGCCGGATTGGCGATGTGCTGACGGAACGCGGCCCAGCGCTCGATATCGGCCTTGAGCGATTCAGGCATCTCGGCGAAGACGACGGGCTTCATCTGGGCAAGGATCGCTGCCCCCTCTTTGAGCGACGCGAGTGACACCACAGCTGAAATTGCCAACATGACGCGCACTTCATCGGACATCGATTCCCGCAGCTTACGAACTTCATCGTGCGCAAGCGTGGCTTGTCGCACCGCATCAAGCATAAAGTACATGATCCGCTGAATCGGTGCGCCCGGATCGATCACGTCGCCGCGCACTCTAGGATGCGCCACTGGCACTTCATGCATCCATTGTAACAAACCGTTCGACCAATCGCGAACCGGCGGCGTTCGAACCAATCTGGACCTCCCGATTCGCCGGGCAGGGACCTGCGTACCAGGACACGCTGTCGGCGCGAGGAGTCGGACCTAGGGCATGTAATTCTCGGACGCATGCACGTCGGCCGCATCTTCGGCATCGACATCTACATCGACCTGAGCTGGTTCCTGATCTTCGTGCTCGTCGCGTGGATGCTCAGCAGCGACGTCGGGCCGCTCGGGTCTGCCGGCCTGTCCCTCGGCGATCGAGCACTGCTCGGAATCCTCACCGCGCTGCTGTTCTTCGCGAGCGTGCTCGCGCACGAGTTGGCACACTCCGTCGTGGCGCGCATGCGCGGACTGCCGGTCAAGCGCATCACGCTCTTCATCTTCGGCGGCGTTTCGCAGATCGGCGCCGATTTCGGGAGCGCGGCGGGCGAGGGATGGATCGCGTTTGTCGGGCCGCTCACGAGCATGGTTGTCGCGGTGCTTTTCTACTTTATCGCACAAGCGCTCGGCACCCATTCGCCTGTGGGCCTCGCCGCGGGTTATCTGGCCTGGGCGAACGGAATTCTCGCTATCTTCAATCTCTTGCCCGCCTACCCGCTCGACGGCGGCAAGGTTCTGCACTCGCTCATCTGGAGCGCAACCGGCGATCGCCGGCGCGCTACCCGGATCGCGGCGGCGATCGGGCAAACCATCGCTCTCGCCATGGTAGCGCTTGGCATCTTCACGTCGTTCACCGTCAGCTTCTTCAACGGCTTGTGGTTTACGCTCATCGGCTTGTTCCTCTTCCAGGCCGCTAAGGCGGAGGCGTATCAGTCGGAGCTTGCTTCGACGCTACACGGACAGACGGCGAGCGCACTCGCGACCAGCCCGCCCCCGCCGCTATCACCCGACACCAACGCGCGCGCCGCAACCGAAGCGCTCTTACACAGCGGACAACGCGCAGCGCCGGTGGTCGCGGATGGCCGGCTCGTCGGCATGATCACGCTGACCGATCTCGCGCGCGCTCATGCGAGCGCGCCGGAGGCACTCGTGTCCGCGTTGATGACGCCGGCCGCGCAGCTCAAGAGCGTCACGCCGGCAAGTGATTCGATGGAAGCGCTCAGTTCGCTCGCGCAGAGCGGGTATCACCAGCTCCCGGTCATCGACGAGACGGGTGCGGTCGTCGGGTTTATCACGCGCGAAGGCTTGCTCCAACGCCTCGCACTGTCACGCTAAGCACTAGGAGAATTCCATGACCACTCACCCTGCCGTCGAGTCTCATCGGCTTGCAGCCAAACACCACCAGTCCGCCGCAGATTATCACGAGCTCGCCGCGAAGCGGTACGAGCACGGCGATCACGCCCAAGCGGCCCACTACGCGCTGCTAGCCCAGGCGCACGCGTTGCACGCTGCCGGCTTCATGTCGGATGCGGCAAAAATCCACGCGGAACAACACGGCGGAAACAAGCACGCCCACTCCTAAAGTCCGAGCGGGGAGTCGGCTCGTGCGCCGGCTCCTACGGATATAAACCTCGCATGACCGTTGCTTCGGCGACGCGCTCGATGGCGACGCAGTAGGCGCCACGGCGCATGTTGACGCGGTGGCGGCGCGCCTGTTCGAGCGTCTCTTTGAAGGCGCGAACCATCTTCTTGCGCAGGCGCTCGTTGATCTCGTCTTCCTCCCAGAAGTTCTCTTGGAGGTCTTGCACCCATTCGAAGTACGACACGGTTACGCCGCCGGCGTTGGCTAGGATGTCGGGCAAGGTCATGATGCCGCGCTCGAAGAGGATGTCGTCGGCCTCGGGAAGGGTCGGGCCATTGGCGGCCTCGGCAATGATCTTGGCTTGGATACGACGCGCATTGTCGGCGGTGATGACCTTCTCGAGCGCCGCCGGCACGAGCACCTCGCAGGGAACCTCGAGCAGGGCGCGGTTGTCGATGCGCTCGCCGCCAGTGAATCCGACCACCGAGCCGGTCTCCGATTTGTGCGCGACCAGGCCGCGAACCTCGAGTCCGCCCGGGTTGTAGACGCCGCCGCGCGAGTCTGAAACTGCGACGACCGAGTAGCCTGCGGCCGCCATGAGTTCGGCCGCATTGAGACCGGCGTTGCCGAAGCCTTGAATCGCGACGCGTGCGCCGCGCACTTCGATGCCGAGCTCGCGCATTGCCTCGTTGACGACGTACAAGCAGCCGCGTGCTGTCGCTTTGTCGCGGCCCAGCGAGCCGCCGATCGAGAGCGGCTTGCCGGTGACGACGCCGGGAACCGAATACCCGCACTGCATCGAGAAGGTGTCCATGATCCAGGCCATGATCTGCGGAGTCGTGTAGACATCGGGTGCGGGAATGTCTTTCTCGGGGCCGATGATGATCGAGATCTCGGTTGTGTAGCGGCGCGTGAGGTTCTCGAGCTCGCGGAGCGAGAGCGCTTTGGTATCGCAGATGACGCCGCCCTTGGCGCCGCCGAACGGAATGTTAAGCAGCGCGCATTTCCAGGTCATCCACATCGCTAGCGCTTTGACTTCGTCGAGCGTCACGTCGGGGTGAAAGCGGATGCCGCCCTTGCCCGGACCGCGCGCCATGTTGTGCTGAACGCGATAGCCTTCGAACATTCGGAACGAGCCGTCGTCCATCCGAACCGGGATCGAGACGGTCAGGACTCGCTTTGGCTCGCGCATGAAACCATGGACCGAGGGCTGGAGGCCAATCAATTGGGCGACGTCGTCGAGCTGCGACTGCGCCATCTGCCAAACGTTGAGTCCGGACTGGGCGATCGAGCGATCGAGAAGAACCATGCGGTCTGCCTCCTGGGAAAGCGGATCCCGTTTTCAGGACATTTGTCCAACGCGGGACTTTACTTTCCCAAGCTACGTCCATTGACGCGGGCTCCCTTCAGCGGACTCCCTCGCCGCTCGCAAGAGCGTGGGCCGGCTCACCTATGGCGGAAGGCTACGGACCGTCATGGTCCGCCAAGAACGTTGGCATTGCGCGCGCGACGATCCCCGACCGCAGCCCACGGCTGGTGTCCAGAAACCGCGGGTCGCTTCAAGCGATCCGGGCTTGGTCGACGTGTTGGCCCGGTCGGCTGCACCAACAGCTTTCGTCGCTCGCCTTCGCCCCACGTATTCCTCGATTACATCGCGGCGCACGTGACCGAGTTCCTACAGAGTTCTCGACAATGATGATCAAGTTGTGATCTCGAAGCGCGTCGCGAATGGCCGTTTGTTCGACCACCGTTCTTGTCGACGTTGCTTGAGTTGACCGCGGGCATTGCGGGCGTTGCCGTCGTGCTGACCATTTCGTCAGACCTTTTCCAAAGTGTTATCGTGCCCCGCCCGGCTTACACGTGGAGGGCTAGCGCCCAGCTCGTGCCGCGCGCGTGGCGGATCTTCGGCGTGATCGGTTTGCAGATCCGTGACTCCGAGCGGCGCGAAGCGCTTTATGGCGTTTTTGCACCGGCGATGCTGGTCATACTGCTCATTTTTTGGATTACGGGACTCGTCTTAGGGTTTGGCCTGATCTTTTATGCGCTGCGTGCCGGCCTCAAGCCCGAACCCACGACCTACTGGGCAGCCGTGTACTATGCGGGAACGTCGATGTTGACGCTAGGCTACGGCGACATCGTTGCGCAGTCGGGTCTTGCGCGTGCGCTCTCCCTCATCGCAGCCGCGATCGGCCTCGCCACGTTCGCGATCGTCACCGCGTTCTTGTTCGCGCTCTTTTCGGCCTTTCAGCGACGCGAGCAGTTCATCATCGCGATGCGCGAACGGACCGGAGCGCCACCGTCGGGCGTCGATCTGCTCGAGCGGCTCGTCGAGTTGGAGATGCTCGACGAACTCCCGGTGCTGTTCCGACGTGCAGAGGAGTGGATCGCCGACTTGATGGAGACCCATCTCGCCTATCCAATGCTCTCGTATTTTCGCTCGACGCACGACAACCAGTCCTGGGTCGGTGCGATCGGCGCGCTGCTCGACGCCTCGGCACTCTTGATCACCACCGTAGACGCCGGCGCCGTTGGATCGTCGAAAATGCTGAGCCGACTCGCGCGCCATTTGGTGAATGATTTCGCAGTCTACTATCATTTCGAAGATGATATCGGTGCCGTTGGTATCGAGCAGGGCGAGTTCGTGAGCGCGCACGCGCGTCTGCAGGCGAAAGGACTCAAGATGCACGACGTGGACGAGGCCTGGGCCGCCTTTGCTGCACTGCGAGCTACGTATGCGCAGCCACTCAACGCGATGGCACTGTGGTGGCGGATTCCACCGGCGCTTTGGATCGGCGATCGGTCTATCGTCACCCGCCATACGCAGATCGCACCGCACGAGGCCGCACCACAGCCACCGTTACGCTGATCGAAGTGCACGACACAAATCGACGCACTTATGCCCCAAAGTCAAGACTTTGACCCTGCACTAAGCGGGCGGGTCATCGGTTCGAATCCGCTCGTCGGCTTATTCCAACTCCATGTGCAGCGCGCTTTCGGCGTCGCGCGCCTCCACGCAGTTCGGATAATCTCGGACGAGCCAGGACTCGGTGGCAACGGCGCGCACATGAGACTCATCGGTTTGAGCGAGAGCGTAGTCGCGCACGAGAACCAGCAAATCGCGCCTGATCCAGGGATCGCGCGGGTAGGCTCCCTCCCACGAGCGTATGGCGTCGGCCGCGGATGCCAGCGCTCCGTCCACGATCGGCTGGGGGTCGTCACCGAGTTGCAAGTGTATGCCGGCGTCCCGCAACGTGTTGGCCACGCCGAGCACGCTCAACTGAAATCGGCCGAAATACTCGTCGGCCGGAGCCAGGTCGGACGGTTGGTAACGGTACTGTTGCGCCGCTGCCGGCGCGGAACAAATGAAAAAAACGGCCACCATTATGCCTAAGCAGAATCTCAAGACCTTCTCTCCTTATCGAGCGGAAAAACCGGTCGCCGGGGCGCGAACGCCTCGGTGGGATAGCCGAGATCGTAGCACCGTCAGCGCCGCCGAAACCTTACGCGTCGATGAGTATTTGATGAGCGAGCATGCATCGCTGGGACGATCGCCATGACATCGGCTGGACGCACGAGCTTCTGCGCCGTATGCACGCGCGCGATTTACTTGACTCGCGTCTCTCCGCGTCTCTCAGGGAACTCTAACGTTCGCCTAATCTGCAATCGCGGATTTCCCAGCATAGTGAAGAGCAGACAGCCCGATACCTTCATTGCCCGGGTTAGGAAAGAGACGATTATGCGTGCTTTCTTTGTACGATATTTCCCCCGCATCTTGGGCGCCGCACTGGCCGCCACAGCGCTTGCGTTGCCCGCAGTGTCACTCGCGCAATCGCAGGACGAGCAGATCCACGGAAAGATCCAGTCAATCGAGGGGACCTTCAATCTTTCGATCGCAGGCGACGACGGCTACCTCGACTCCGTTGCGGTGCAGCAAGACACGACGATCAATCCGACCGGCTTAGCGCTTGCGCCAGGCATGGAAGTGACGGTAACCGGCTACCCCTCAGGTTCAGTTTTTACCGCCGTTGAAATCGACGCGCCGTATAAGTATTCGGGCCCGCCACCGGTACCGGTTTACTATGGGCCCGGCGCGTGGTATCCCGGCTACGCGTTCGGTTACGGCCCATCGTTTAGCATCGGAATCTCATTTGACGGAAGCGGCGCCTATTCGGCGCATCGTGAGCCTTGGACGGGTAGTTGGATAGCGAATTCCGCGCCGTCAACGTATCAGAACGGGAGCGTCAGCGGCGGCTACGGCCCTGATTCCGGCGACGGTTCCGGGGGTCCACCGCCCATGGGTTCAGGTCCAGCTCTTCCACCGCCCGCGGCGTCGAGTTCAGCGCCGCTCAACGCCCCAAGCCAGGCCCCTGTGCCGCTTGGCCCGACGGCAGGAGTTCCCGTCGGCGGCCTCGCCCCGAACGTCAGCGGAGCACCGGTGAGCCTATTCGTGCCGGGAGGGTCGCCGGTCAACGTGTACATCCAGGGTGCGTCGCCCGCCGGCGGTTATGCCGCTGCCGGAACAACTGCTTCCGGCAATGCGCCCGCAGCCGCATCCTCGTTGGACGATTTAGGCAACGATTTTCCGGGAGGCGCGCAGAGCTCCATATATCGACAAGCCCCAACCGGCCCGGGCGCGGGACCAAACGCCAGCGCGACCTACGCAGAGTCCGCTCCTGTGAGCGGTTACTTTGGACGCGGGGTCGCAGCGTACGGCCAAGCTCTCCGCCCAGACCGCGCAGCACCGATGGTGCTGCCGTCGTATGCCTATCTTCCCGGGACGTACCGCGCACCGCCGGCTGTATTGCCTCCATATGCCATTAGCCCGGATCGATATCGTGTCGCAACTCAAGCGCCGGGATACCTCGTTACGACGGTTGGAAGCGGTTATTATTCAGGTGCAACGGGTTATCAGCACTAGATTTCAGGCGCAAAAGCGGTTTAAAGCGCCGCGCTATCTTCACGGGGCCTGCCCCTGTGAGTGGTTTGTCCGAGAGTCGCTGGACAATGCGACGGCATCGTGGAGCTGATCTCGCTCCGACCTTGCTCGAGTTTGTCAGCCCTCGAAAGCTAGCCCGTGTGGCCAAATTGTGTGCAACCAACACCGCTAGCGGGGGAAAACCGCATGAAATCTAGCGTTTCAAAAGTACGGGCGGGAAAGTGTAGGAATCGAACCTACCAGCCCCCTTGCGGAGGCCTCAGCGGTTTTGAAGACCGAGCGAGACACCAGTCCCGTACTCTCCCATAAGCGGACTAATGCCTTATGCGGTGAGGGATTCCGCTTCTTTTTCGAGATCGCGGTCGTCGTCGTTTTTCCCTTCCTGACGGCGACCCGGCAGAATCAGATTCCGAAGCACACCGTCGAGCCTCTGTGTGGCACATCGCCCAAAGCAGACGTTACCACAGTGGAACGCGAGGCCATCGCGCGGCGAGCATGCGGTCGATGCCGGCAACGCGGCCCGCGGCTCCTAGACCTACAACCACGGCCAATATGAAGTAGGCCGCATCGTTACTCGACGGAGTCCAGAAGTTTGCGCCTTTGGCCAGCATGTAGTTGAGAACCAAGAACGCGGCAACCAACGCGCCAAGACGAGTCGTAACACCAAAGAGCATCGCTACCGCAACGTAAAGCTCCCCTGCGACGATCAGGGACGCAAAAATCGCGGCGTTCGGTAGTACGACCGACTGCACAAAGGATTGATACAACGGGAGCTCGTTCGGCTGCATGTGCGTTAAGAATCCGCCCATCCCGACCTGGAAGGGTGCCGGGCCATGAAGCTTCCCGGACACCGCCACGGAAAAGTTGACGCCGAGAAAGAGCCTGGGTAAGACGAGGATCGATCTCAGCATCGTCGACTCTGAGCTACTGGTAACTGCCATAACGTCCTCAACTCGTGACCGGTACGTCCAGAACAAAATCGAGCGTACGACAGAGCGACGCGAAAAACCGCCGAGCAGCATCAATCCAGCCGAATCACCGCCTGCGCTCGCCGGCCCGCTCGGCCGCCGTCGACCCCAGTGGGTGATCGAGCGGCGGTGATCCGCCTCGTTAAACTCGAGCAGTCAAGGGTGCGATCGCGTCACGCACCGGATGCGTTGAATTTTGGTGACCGGAGGCGGGTCGAGGGTGATGGTGCGAAGCTCGCCCGTCAAATCGCTCCGTACACCATTCAGCTAAGGCGGTAATTCTACTCGGGCCCGCTATCATGAGCACACCCTGTCGCGATCGTACGCGCTCGACGAACCCTCGCCCCGCCTGTTCTTCGTTATAGGCCACTGAGAACGGCGCGTAGGTAAGCGTGCCTAGTGCAAACAACCGCATTTCGCGCGTTCGCGGGTCGTTTGCGAGCGGTGCGAAGATGTGCTCGAGGGGAACGCCAACCCCCCAGTCGACGACCACTTCACTCGGCCATCCGGCTACGTCGATTTGCGCGTCACGTATGCGCGTGCTCGAGTCGAGATATCCCAAACTCTCGCGACAGGTCAACAGGAGCGAGAGCACGAGGATGCCCACAGCAGCGGCAGAGCGAGGCTTGTTGGACGTTTGTAAGGACACAAGACCGGTAAGACAGAGAACGTCGAGCGGGGGGATGTCCACGTGCACGATGGCACCGCGGCCCGAAAGGCCGATAAACGCCAACGCCGCGAGACAAACCAGCAACGCGGCCCCGAGCCGCAGAGTCGGGCGCAGTAAATACAGGCCAATCGCAGTTAGGGCGAGCGGTAACAAGGCCGGCGCGCGCAACGCCCATATCGAATCGATGGCTCCAGCGAGTCCTCCACCTACGAAGCGCAGCGGACCCAAATCTCCGAGCATCGTTCGCAGGCTGCGCGGATCGGCAAGTTTCTGATCGGCGAAGAACCAAGATTCCATAAGATCAACGTCATTCGCTGAGTAACCGTAACGGCGCAGAATCTCAGGATGCTTCCGCAGCTGTGCGCCGGCACCGAAATCAGTGAATGCTCGTCGCGGAAAATTCAGTTCCTCGTAGCGCTGCCACTCGGGGCCGGCGTAATGGTGGTAATCAACAAATTCCGAGAGACCGACTGCTGCGACGAAAAGTATAGCCGCAAGTTGCAGCGTCTTGTCTGTGCGCAGCTGGCGGTAAGACAGCAGAGGCAAAGCAACCAAAGCCACGAGCAAGACCTCTTGACTTCGAATGATGTACCCGACGAACGCGCAGATCGTCGAGGCGATCAAGACAGCGTTGTTCTTCGAACGGGCGTAGACCCAAAGGCCAAGGATGGTCGCTATCGCCGCCAGGCCCGCATTTGTCGTGTATTGCGGAAGCATCGCGGCATGCAGCGCGATCAGAATCGTCGCGAGGAGTGCGATATAGTGTCTGACCCCAAGCTGTTGAAGAAAGTACAGTATCAGCGCGCTCGAAAGGAGCAACACCAACAACGTGCCGATCGAGTACCCGAGCACTCCGTCGATGCTCGGCAAGGCGCGGACGACGTATCCCCACAGGACGCCCGAGAAGACAAGGTCGGGCGAACCGAACGCGGCGAGGCCATAGCCGTGAGCGATCATCGACATCGCTGGATCGTCGTTGGTTGCCCAGCTTGGTTGGGCGAACGCGTAGAGCGCTGCGAGCAGCGCGGCGACGATACCGACGCAGACGAACAATGGCCACGGTTTCGGTGACCCAATGTTTTTCAGCGCCAAGGAACTTAGCGTGCCGCGGATTTCACGTCACCAAGCGTACGCGGCTCCCGGGGCTCGTCCTGCCGACGCGCCGCACCTGCGCTCGCCGAGGTTTGACTCCCTGGCACGCATAAGGTTTGCAAATGCCATTGTATGTCGTCATCTGGATCGTGATGGCAGTCTTCCTGATCTGCGCAATCGTCTTGATCACGATCGCAAGGCGTCGCCCCCCGCCCCTTACGCCGATAGCGCTCGTCGATACGGAGCGGGTCGATCGTCAACTGCAGGTTCGGCCGCTGCCGGCCGGTGCGCGCGAGCCGTACCTGCAGGCCTGGCAGTCGCTACAAGGACGCTTCGCCGACGAGCCCGAGGCGACCATACGAGAATCGGATCGTCTCATTCAACGGGTCATGCGCGAGCGCGGATACCCGAGCGGCGACTTCGGGCCGGTAACGGAAGAGCTTTCGCCCGAGGATGCGGCGATCATCGACAACTACCGCATCCTGCACCGCATCTCGGTAAAGAGCGAGACGGACTTCGTTCCCCCCGAAGACGTGCAACGCGCGGTGGCCGCGCTTCGCGCCTTGTTCGACAGCCTGGTCGCAAGCTAGAGTCTTCGCATTCCCGCAGTCGAGCTCCGAGTACAAAGAGGACCACCTCGCGGTAGTCCTCTCGTACGTTCGACGGTTTCGAAACTAGGGCATGTGTGCCGGGGCGCCGGTCGGAGCCGGCGAGTGCACGGCGTTCATGCCGCCCATGTGGGCAGTCTTCGCCTGCACGCCGCCCATTTTCACCGCGGTCGAATGACACATCGGTTTCAGGTTTGGGTTGGCAGCCATCATCGACTTCGCCATCGCCATGTTCTTCTGCGCCTGTTCCGTGGACGTCGATGCGGGGTAAATCGTGTACGTGTGCGTCTTCGTGTCGAACATTACCGGCTTATCGTTCGCCGAACACTTTGGCATGCTCTGTGCACCGGCGGTGCCTGCTTGCAACAAGACGACGGCCGCGAATGCAAATCCAGTCAGGAGCTTTTGCATAGGTCTCTCCACTCTTGAAAAATTGCGAAGCGGGTCGCCTCGCTAGAGGGCGCCCCAGATTGAGAGGTACCCTGTCCGGGAAGTTAATCCTACAGGATGCGAGCCCGGTTCACTAGAGCATCTTCTCGAGGGCGATGACGTCCACGAATGCGCCGTCGAGCCGGCCGTGGTCGAGGAACGTGCCCACCAACCGGTATCCCATCTTGCTGTAGAGTGCGCGGCCGGCTTCGTTGGAGGCCAGCGCCGCGATGACGATCTTGTAGAACTCAGCGGCCTTGGCGACTCGCTCGATCCGTTCGAGCAGGATCGTGCCCACTCCCGAGCCGCGTGCGTCACGCGCGACGTAGACCGAAAGGTCGGCGACGCCGCGGTGGGCGGTGCGCTGCGTGTAACGATTGAGCGAAACCCAGCCCACGATCTTCTCGTCGCGCTCGGCTACGAGGACGGCGTACCGGCCGCCGTGATCGTTCCACCACTGCTCGAAGTCGGCGCCGCTTTTCAAATTCTCGTCGAGCGTCGCGACGCGGTCGGCGATGCCTTCGTTGTAGATCTGGCGGATCGTCTCCGCGTCTACGACCGTCGCTTCGCGAACCGAGGCAAGCGCAATCATGCGTTCAGAGAGACGAGAGCGGTTGCGCTTCCGCAACCGCTCTCACTCGGTTCCTTACTTACTTGGCGCGCTTCGGCAGTAGCCGGCGACCTTCGTGCCGTTGGCTTTGGTGTACCCGTTGACGTAGGTCTTGCCGGGTGGGCAACTCGTTGAAGCCGTTGCGCTCTTCGTCGTCGAGGTGGCTGCCTTGGCCGTGGCGGCAGCAGCCGGTGCAGCAGCCTTCGCGGTCGACTGCGCAGCCGGTGCCGCCTTCGACGCAGCGGTTGCCGCCGCAGCGGGAGCAGCTTTCGAACCATGGCTCGAGCAGTAGCCGGAGACTTTCGTGCCGTCGGCCTTAGTGTAACCCTTCGTATAGGTTTCGCCGGCCGGACACTTGGTGGACGCTGCGAGTGTGGCCGAAGCGCCGACCGACATCGCGAAGGCGACCGCCAAGAGAGATCCGAGAAAACGATTCATGAAGACGTTTCCCTTTCGCGGTAATGACGCCGCGCCGCGCGGGGAAGCCCCGGCGTCACGGTCTAACTCACGAATGCGCCCAGGGCGGCCGAGTTTCCTAGCTTAGAGCACGGCCAGGCGCATATCGGCAAGCAAGCCCGCCACGTGCGCGTTGAAGCGGGCAGCGGCCGCGCCGTCGATCACGCGGTGATCGTACGACAGCGAGAGCGGCAGCATGAGCCTCGGCGCAAACTTGCGTCCGTTCCAAACCGGGCGCGTCGCCGCGCGGCTCGCACCCATGATCGCAACTTCGGGCGCGTTGACGATCGGTGAGAACGACGTCCCTCCGATGCCGCCGAGACTCGAGATCGTAAACGAGCCACCGGCCATGTCGGAGGCGCTCAGCTTCCCGTCGCGCGCCTTGGCCGCGAGCGCGCGCGTCTCCGCGGCGATCGCGAGCACGCCCTTGAGATCCGCGCCCTTGATGACGGGAACGACGAGGCCGCCCGGCGTGTCGGCCGCAAATCCGATGTTGTAGTACTTCTTGAGAATGAGATGGTCGCCGTCGAGGGACGAATTGAAATCGGGGAACTTCACGAGCGCCGCGACGCAAGCTTTGATCAGGAAGGCTAAGATCGTTATCTTCGCGTCGGGGTTCTCGGCGTTGACCTTTTGACGCAACGCTTCGAGGTCGGTAATGTCAGCTTCGTCATTGTTCGTGACGTGCGGGATCGTGATCCAATTGCGCTGCAGATTCGGCCCGGAAAGTTTTTGGATGCGCGTAAGCGGCTTGTTTTCGATCGCACCGTACTGCGCAAAATCAAGTTTCGGCCAGGGCGGCAGCGCGAACGGCATCGCGCCGCCCGCCGCCGGCGACGCGAGCGCCGCCTTCACGAAGCTTTGGACGTCTTCGCGCGTGATGCGGCCGCTCGGTCCCGAGCCGCGCACCGAACCGAGCGCGACGCCGAGTTCGCGCGCGAAGCGCCGGATCGATGGGCTCGCGTGCACGACGCTTCCAGCGCCTGCCGCCGGTTGAGGCGTGGAACTCGTGACGCTCGCGCTTGCCGCGGGTGGCGCAGCGCCGGCACTCGGCGCAGGTACGGGCGCGGCCGGCGCGACCTGCGCTGCCGCGGGAACCGGACCCGCCGCCGCGAGCGTGGCGATCAAGGCGCCCCGCGATACCCTATCGCCGGGCTTCAGCGCTACCGAGACGATGCGGCCGGCCTCGGTCGACGGGACTTCCATCGACGCTTTTTCCGATTCGAGAACGACCAGCGGAGCCTCGCGCTCCACCACGTCGCCCGCTTTCACGACGACGTCGGTCACCGGAACGTCCTTGAAATCGCCGATGTCCGGAACGCGCAGCTCGATGACTCGCTCGCCCGGCGGCGCCGCATCCGAGGCGACCGCCGGTGGAGCTGGAGCTGCCGGCGCAGGCGCTGGCGCCCCCGGAGCTGCGCTCGGGGCTTGACCGTCGCCGCTCAACGTGAGCACCGCGCTGCCTTGCGAGACTTTGTCGCCGACCTTGATCGCGACGTCTTGCACGACACCGTTCGCGGGCGACGGAACGTCCATCGCCGCTTTCTCCGACTCGAGCGTCACGAGCGGGTCGTCGATCTTGACCGTATCGCCCGGCTTGACAAGAACGTCGATGACCGCGATGTCCTTGAAATCACCGATGTTCGGGATGCGGACTTCGATCGCGGCGCTCACGCTCTTCTAGACCGTCACCGGATTGGGTTTGTTCGGATCGATATGGTACTTCGCGAGCGCCTCGGACACGCGCGAGGCGGGGACGATCCCGTCGTCGGCCAGCGCTTTGAGCGCCGCGAGCGCAACGTAGTGGCGATCGACCTCGAAGAACTCGCGCAGTCTTCGCCGGAAGTCGCTGCGCCCGTAGCCGTCGGTACCCAGCACGCGATAGCGCCGGTCGACGAAAGGCCGGATCTGATCGGCGTAAGCCTTCATATAGTCGGTCGAAGCGACGACGGGTCCCGCGGGGCGTTCCGCCAAACGCAGCTCGACGAACGAGCGCCGCGGCGGTTCTTCGGGGTGAAGCATGTTGGAGCGCGTGGCATCCAAGCCGTCGCGGCGCAACTCATTGAAGCTCGTGACGCTCCAGACGTCGGACTGCACGTCGAAATCGACGGCCAGCAGGTCGGCGCCGGCGATCACCTCGCGCAGGATCGCCCCCGAGCCGAGCAACTGCACGCGCGGTTTGTTCGTGGGGGCACCTGCATCGCGCAGCAAGTACATCCCCTTGAGGATACCTTCACGCGCGCCCTCGGGCATTGCGGGATGCTCGTAGTTCTCGTTCAGTACGGTGATGTAGTAGTAGACGTCCTCTTGCTCCGCGAGCATGCGGCGCAAACCGTCCTGCACGATCACGGCGACTTCGTAAGCGTACGTCGGATCGTACGAGACGCAGTTCGGCACGAAGGAAGCGTAGAGCTGGCTCTGACCGTCTTCGTGCTGAAGTCCTTCACCGTTGAGCGTCGTGCGGCCCGAGGTCCCGCCGATCAGAAAACCGCGGCTGCGCATGTCGCCTGCGGCCCAGGCGAGATCCCCGACGCGCTGGAAGCCGAACATCGAGTAGAAGATGTAGAACGGAATCATCTGCTCGTTGCTGGTCGAATACGCCGTGGCCGCCGCGATCCACGAGCACATCGCGCCGGCTTCGTTGATGCCCTCTTGCAACAGCTGCCCGTTCTTCGACTCGCGATAGTACATCAGCTGGGCCGCATCTTGCGGCTTGTACAACTGTCCGAGAGGCGAGTAGATCGCGACCTGCCGGAAGAGACCTTCCATGCCGAACGTGCGCGTCTCGTCGGCCACGATCGGCACGACGCGCGCGCCGAGGTTCTTGTCGCGCAGCAGCGTGCCGAGCACGCGCACGAAGGCCATCGTCGTCGAAATCTCGCGTCCGCTGCCGGTCGCCTTGAGCTGCGCCTCGAACGCTTCGAGCGCCGGCACGGTCACGGAGACCGACGAACGCCGCCTGCGCTGCGGCACGACCCCTAGCACCCGCTGCCGTTCGCGGAGATATGCGAGCTCCGGGCTGTCCTCCGAAGGACGGTAGAACGGCACCTTGCCGATGTCGGCGTCCGAGACCGGAATCGAGAAGCGATCGCGGAACTGGCGCATCGCGGCTAGATCGAGGTGCTTCTGCTGGTGGGCGATATTTTGCGCCTCGCCGGACGAACCCATCCCATAGCCCTTGATCGTTTTCGCGAGGACGACCGTCGGTTCGCCGACGTGGTCGACCGCTGCCTTGAAAGCCGCGTAAACCTTGCGGGGGTCGTGACCGCCGCGTTGCAACGCCCAAATTTGAGCGTCGGTCCAATTCGCGACGAGCGCCGCCGTCTCGGGATAGCGTCCGAAGAAGTGCTCGCGCACGTAGGCACCGTCGTTGGCCTTGAACGTTTGATAGTCGCCGTCGACGCATTCGTTCATGAGTTGGACGAGTCGTCCGGACTGATCGGCGGCGAGCAGTGGATCCCAATTGCTGCCCCAGATCACTTTGAGAACGTTCCAGCCCGAACCGCGGAACTCTCGCTCAAGCTCCTGAATGATTTTCCCGTTCCCACGCACCGGTCCGTCGAGCCGCTGCAGGTTGGCGTTCACGACGAAAATCAGATTGTCGAGACCTTCGCGGGCCGCAACGGAGATCGCACCGAGGGATTCGGGTTCGTCGACTTCACCGTCGCCGATGAAGGCCCAAACCTTGCGACCGGTCGTGTCGACGATGCCGCGATCGTGTAAGTACTTAAGGAAGCGCGCCTGATAGATCGCCTGGATCGGGCCGAGGCCCATCGAGACCGTCGCGAATTGCCAGAAGTCCGGCATCAACCAAGGGTGGGGATACGACGACAAACCCTTGCCGCCGACTTCTTGACGGAAGTGCGCCAGTTGCTCCTCGCTGAGGCGACCCTCGAGGAAGGCGCGTGAGTACACGCCGGGCGCCGAATGGCCTTGGAAGAAGACGAGGTCGCCGCCGAACGTGTCGCTCGGCCCGCGGAAAAAATGGTTGAAGCCGACGTCGTACAGGGTGGCCGACGAGCCGAAGCTCGCAACGTGACCGCCGAGCTCCGACGAGGTCTCGTTGGCGCGAACCACCATCGCCATCGCGTTCCAGCGAATGTAATGACGAATGCGCGTTTCCAGCTCTTCGTTACCGGGCATTTGCGCTTGCTGCGAGGGCGGAATCGTATTGACGTACGGCGTCTGCACGCCCAACTCGACGTGCGCGCCGCCGGTTTGCGCGCGCTCGACGATGCGTTCGACGAGCTCCTGAGCGCGGCGTGGCCCTTCGTGTACGAGCACGCCGTCGAGCGCCTCTAGCCAGTCTTGCGTTTCTTGCGGGTCGGGATCGAGCGTGCGCGTCGTCATGCCGTTTGCTTCAGCCGGCGCCGGCGGCTTCCCCATGCGCGGATGGGTCCACTCCGTTCGTTGGAGCGGTCCAAATCGAAAGCGCGTGGAACAGTTCGACTGTTATGAGTGGTAACTTCGCTCGGCTGATAGCCGTCGCCGTCGTGCTGTGCTCCGCGAGCCCGGCCGCGGCCGACAAGAATCTGACGTGGGTTGGAACCGTGACCGCTGCCAATTCGAAGCAAGTCAACGTGCATGCGAACCAGCAGAACCAGATCTTCATCATTGGGGGCGGTTTCCAAGGCGTCTACGCCGGCGGCCATCACCATACGACGCAATACCTCAAGAAGGGCATGTACGTGCGCGTCGCCTACCGCCAGGCGAGCCTCTTCGGCGCGAACTACGCGACCCAGATCGACGTCCTCCAGTCGCACATCAGCATTCCGATCGCGACCCCAGGGGGCTCGATCACACTTCCCTCGTCCAAGCCGGGACCGTCCCACACGTAGCAGGACCTTTACTTTGCCTCACAAAGTGAGGTGAAATGGAAGTCCGTCAGGCTATCGCGGACCTGGCCGAGGTCCGCGACCGGCTCGCGAAGATTCAGCGCTTCGACGGCTACTCGGGCTGGGCGGCGATTGCCAGCGGCTTTGCCGCCCTGGCCGCGGGCGGTGTGCAGTTTGCGCTCGTTCCCCACCCCGTGGGTGCCGGACGCAACGCCTACCTCGGGATTTGGCTCGGCTGCCTCGTCGTCGCGCTCGCGATCAACTACGGCGCGATCGTCGTCTGGCGCGCGCGCAACAAGGGCGCGCAGGCTCGCGTGCAAATTCGCACGGTCGGCATGACGATTCTGCCGGCGATCGTCGCCGGCGGCGTGATCACGCTCGCCCTCGTTTCGCGCGGAGTCTTCGATCTGCTGCCCGGTGTTTGGTGCACGACCTATGGTCTGGGCATCTTCGCATCGCGCGCGATGGTGCCGCGCGACGTTGCGTACGTCGCAGCCGGCTTCGGTGCGTTCGGGACGCTGCTCTTACTCGTTCCCGGCATCGGTCCGCTCGATTGGTGGGTCATGCCGGCCGCCTTCGGACTCGGTCAAATCGCCATCGGCGCCGCCGTTCGCGCCGAAGGTCACCACAACGCGAGGCTATCGACTCGATGAAACCACCTGCACCTTTCGCTTACGAAGGTCTCGAGCGAATCTTTCACGAGCGAGGGCGGCTTGCCGTGTGCACGTGTCTGATCGCAAACGAAAACGGACTCACCTTCAAACAACTCCAAGACGCCTGCGCCTTGACGGACGGTAACCTGAACCGGCACTTGCACGCGCTGGCCGAGACCGAGATCGTGACGCTGGAACGCATGCGCGGTCCGGGCCGTCCTACCACGACCGTGCGCATCACCGACTCCGGAAAAGCGCGCTTTCTCGCCTACATCGACGAACTTGAGGGCGTCATCCGCGCGGTGCACGCGAGCGACGCCGAACGCGACGCAGCGCTCAAGTTGCGACTGGCCACGTCATGATCGAACGCGCTCACGCCCCCGCCCTCGCGCCCGGTGCCGGCGCGCGCCACGTTGCGATCATCATGGACGGCAACCGTCGCTGGGCGCAGAGCCGCCAACTCGCGGGCATCGAAGGTCATCGCGCCGGCGCGAACGCGCTGAGCGCGACGGCCCGCGCGGCCGCGCGCGCAGGGATCGAGTTCCTTACCGTCTTCGCGTTCTCGGAAGAGAATTGGCGCCGCGATCCCGAGGAAGTTTCGCTCCTGATGGATCTCATGCGCGCGTTTTCCGAACGCGAAGCACTCTCGCTCGGCGGCGAAGGCGTCCGCATCCGGCCTATCGGACGGATTGCCGAGCTACCGGAAGCGCCGCGCAGCGCGCTGCTCGCGTTGGAAGCTGCGACGGCGCAGAACGCGGGGCTTACGCTCAACATCGCCGTGAATTACGGGGCGCGGACCGAACTGTGCGACGCGATTCGGGCGCTGGCGCGCGAAGTCGCCGCCGGAAATTTGAGCGCCGCAGCGATCGACGGCGACGTACTCGCGAGCTACCTTTACACCGCAGGGCTGCCCGATCCGGATTTGCTGATTCGGACCGGCGGCGAGCTGCGCGTTTCGAACTTCTTGCTTTACCAGATCGCCTACACCGAGCTGTGGTCGACGCCGGTCTGCTGGCCCGATTTCAACGAAAGCCACCTGCGGGAGGCCCTCGGCGCGTTCGCATCGCGCCAGCGACGCTTCGGAACCTAGGAATGCGTTAAGGGTCTGCCCCGGCCACGTGCTATAATGAAGTACGTGAGTACGCGTTCCGACATACGTAATATTGCCATCATCGCCCACGTCGACCACGGAAAGACGACGCTGGTCGACGCCATGCTCAAGCAGAGCGGCGTTTTTCGAGAGGGGCAAGCCGTCGGCACGCGCCTGATGGATACGAATCCGCTCGAACGCGAACGCGGCATCACGATCCTCGCCAAGAATACGGCGATCCGTCACGGAGCGTACAAGTACAATATCGTCGACACGCCCGGCCACGCCGACTTCGGTGGGGAGGTCGAGCGGGTGTTGCAGATGGTTCAGGGCGTCCTCTTGCTCGTCGACGCGGCCGAAGGCGTCATGCCGCAAACGCGTTTCGTGCTGCGCAAGGCACTGGAACTCGATCTGCGGGCGATCGTCGTCATCAACAAAATCGATCGCAAGGACGCGCGAGCGGCAGAGGTCGTCAACGAAGTCTTCGACTTGTTCATCGAACTCGGGGCCAGCGACGAGCAAGCCGATTTTGCGGTGGTCTACACGAACGGCCGCGCCGGTATCGCCAAACGCCGGCTCGAGGACGAAAGCAGCGACCTCGAGCCCCTCTTCGAGACGATTGCAGAGCGCGTCCCGGAAGCGCCGGCCGAAGAAGGCCCCTTTCAGATGCTCGTTTCCGCGATCGACCACAACCGCTACGTCGGACGTATCGGGATCGGCCGCGTCTTCCGCGGCAGCTCTCGCATCGGCGCACCGATCGCAAAAGTCGCGCGCGACGGAACCGTCGAGACGGGCTTGCGTTTGACGAAACTGCTGACGTTCGCGGGACTCGAACGCATCGAGGTCGAGGAAGCCGACGCCGGCGACATCGTCTGCGTATCGGGCATCGACGGGCTCAACATCGGCGACACGATCGCCGACTCCGCATCGCCCGAGGGCATTCACGCGGTGGCCGTCGACGAGCCGACCGTCTCGATGTCGTTCATGGTCAATGCCTCACCCTTCGTCGGGAAAGAAGGCAAGCTTCTGACGTCGCGGCAGATTCGCGAACGCCTGATGCGCGAACTCGAGTCGAACGTCGCGCTGCGCGTCGCCGACACCGACAGCGCCGACACGTTCGAGGTGCGCGGACGCGGCGAGCTGCATCTGTCGATTTTGATCGAGACGATGCGACGCGAAGGCTACGAGTTGGCCGTCTCCAAACCGCAAGTCATTCTGACCGAACGCGACGGCAAGAAGTACGAACCGGTCGAGTACGTCGTCATCGACGTGCAAGAAGACTACGCCGGCTCGGTGATCGAGTCGCTCGGCAAGCGCAAGGCGATCATGTCCAACATGGTCAACGTCGGCGACACGCGGCGTCTCGAGTATACGATGCCGACGCGAGCCATCTTCGGGCTGCGCGGCGAACTGTTGACGCTGACTCGCGGCACCGCCGTCATGTCGCATACCTACTACGACCATCAACCTTGGAGCGGCGAGATTCCCGGACGCAACGTCGGCGCGCTGGTGGCCAGCGATACCGGTGCGGTGACGGGTTACGCATTGATGGGGCTCGAACAGCGCGGCCGCTTCTTCATCGGCCCCGGCACCGAGGTTTACGAAGGCATGGTCGTCGGCCGCGCCAACGACGATCGCGACGTCGCGATCAACGTCGTCAAGGCCAAGAAACTGACCAACATGCGCGCCGCCGGAACCGACGAGAACGTGCGGCTCGCGCCGCCGGAAGAACTCTCCTTAGAGCGGGCGATCGAATTCATCGAAGACGACGAGCTCGTCGAGGTGACGCCGAAGTCGATCCGGATTCGTAAACGTCTGCTGAGCGAGACCGAGCGCCTGCGCGAACGCAAACGCGAGAAGGTCACCGCCTAACGGCGCTAGCCGTGCGGCGCCTCGGCCTCGAGGCGCACCGTCGGCTCGCCCGCGAAGGTCAGTTCGCCGCGGTCGCGGTCGTAGTCGATCCGCACGGTCATGCCTTCGAGGATCTCGCCCGAGAGGATCTTCCGTGCCAGCGGCGTCTCCAGCTCGCGCTGGATCGTCCGTTTCAACGGTCGCGCTCCGTAGACCGGATCGTAACCGTCCTTGACGATGTGTCGCACCGCCGCCGGCGTCAGCTCGATCGTGATGCGGCGGTCGACGAGCCGTTTGCGCAAACGTTCCAGTTGGATCTCGACGATCTTCTCGAGATCGCTTTCGCTCAGTGCGGTGAAGACGACGATCTCGTCGACGCGGTTGAGAAACTCGGGCTTGAAGTTGCGGCGTAGTTCGTCGAGCACGGTGGCACGCATCACGGCGTAGTCCGCACCGCTCTGACCCGAGAAATCGAGGATCCGATGACTCCCGATATTCGAGGTCATGATGATGATCGTGTTCTTGAAGTCGACCGTGCGACCCTGACCGTCGGTCAAGCGTCCGTCGTCGAGAATCTGCAAGAATGCGTTGAAGACGTCCGGCGCAGCCTTCTCGATCTCGTCGAAAAGCACCACGGCGAATGGACGGCGGCGCACGGCCTCGGTCAACTGACCGCCCTCGTCGTAACCCACGTAACCGGGCGGCGCACCGATCAAACGGGCGACGCTGTGCTTCTCCTGGTATTCCGACATGTCGATCCGAATGAGCGCGCGCTCGTCATCGAACAGGTAGCTCGCCAGCGCACGCGCCAACTCGGTCTTGCCGACCCCGGTCGGCCCGAGAAAGATGAACGAACCGATCGGACGATTGGGATCGGAGAGACCCGAGCGCGCTCGCACGATCGCATCGGCGACCGCATCGACCGCCTCGTTCTGTCCGACGACGCGCTTGTGCAGTTCTTCGGGAAGCCGCAAGAGTTTGCGCATCTCGCCTTCCAACAGGCGCGAAACCGGAATCCCCGTCCAACGGCTGACTACGTCGGCGATGTCCTCTTCGTCGACTTCTTCCTTAAGCAAACGCGGCCGGCCGTCCGAACTCAGGCTGGCTTCATCGGCGTGCAAGCGCTTCTCGAGTTCGGCCAATTTGCCGTAGCGCAGTTCCGCGACGCGGTTCAGGTCGTATTGGCGCTCGGCCCGCTCGATCTCGGTTTTGACCTGATCGATCTGCGCGCGCAGATCGCGCAGTCCTTGAACGGCGCCCTTCTCTTGCTGCCAGCGCGCTTTGATCTCATCGGTCTGGGAACGCAGCTCGGCGAGCTCCTTTTCGATGCGCGTCAAACGCTGCTTCGAGCCTTCGTCGCTCTCTTTTTTGAGCGCCTCGCGCTCGATCTCGAGCTGCATGATACGGCGCGACGCCTCGTCGAGTTCGGAGGGCATCGAATCGATCTCGGTACGCAGCTTCGCTGCGGCTTCGTCGACGAGATCGATCGCTTTGTCGGGTAGGAAGCGGTCCGAGATATAGCGGTTCGAAAGCGTCGCGGCTGCGACCAGCGCCGAATCCTTGATGCGTACGCCGTGATGCAGCTCGTAGCGCTCGCGCAAGCCCCGCAGAATCGAAATCGTATCCTCGACGCTCGGCTGGTCGACGAACACCGGCTGAAAACGGCGTTCGAGGGCGGCATCCTTTTCGATGTACTTGCGGTACTCGTCAAGCGTCGTGGCGCCGATCATGTGCAATTCGCCGCGCGCCAAAAGCGGCTTGAGCAAATTTCCCGCATCCATCGAGCCTTCGGTTCGGCCCGCTCCGACGACGTTGTGAAGCTCGTCGACGAACAGGAGGATGCGTCCCTCGGATGCCTGGACGTCTTTCAGAACCGCCTTGAGGCGCTCTTCGAACTCGCCGCGGTATTTCGCGCCCGCGATCAGCGCGCCCATGTCGAGCGAAACGATGCGGCGGTCTTTGAGACCTTCGGGAACGTCGCCGCGCACGATGCGCTGCGCGAGACCCTCCACGATCGCCGTCTTGCCGACACCGGGCTCGCCGATCAGCACCGGATTGTTCTTAGTGCGGCGCGAGAGCACTTGAATGACGCGGCGGATTTCGTCGTCGCGCCCGATCACCGGGTCGAGTTTGCCGGTCTCGGCGGCGCGCGTAAGATCTTGGCCGTAACGCTCGAGCGACTGGTACGTTCCCTCCGGGTTCTGCGAGGTGACGCGCTGGTTACCGCGCACTTCTTTGAGCGCCGCGAGCGCCTTTTCGCGCGTCAAGCCGGCGGAGCGCAGAAGCTTTCCCGCCGCACTACCCTCGTCCAAGAGAGCGAGCAGCAAGTGCTCGACCGACACGTAGTCGTCGTTGAGTTTCTCGGCTTCGTCGGCGGCCGCGAGCAACACGCGGTTCGCGCGCCCCGAGAGGGTCGCTTGCTGCTCCGCGGCATTCGCGCCGGACATGCGCGGCAGAGCCGCGACCGCCGCGTCGGCCTTCGACGCGACGCTGCGCGGGTCGATCCCCGCCTTCTCGAGCAGTGCGGGCACGATGCCCTGATCCTGCGCCAGCAGCGCGGCCAGGACGTGCTCGGGTTCGACGCTGGAATTGCGCTCCCGAAGGGCCCGTTGGTATGCGGCGTTGAGCGCTTCCCTGACGCGCTCGGTCATCTTCTCAGCGTTCATATATGCCACCGTTCAACAGCGCTGCGGGCTCATTTCGTTGCGCCTCCCAAGGCCCCCGGGGGCGGGCCGCCCGGGCGCGAAATCCGCCTCGATGAGCGTCGCCGAGCGCCCGCCTCGGAACGAGCCACCCGCGATCCGCGACGGGGCGTTCCACGCCTACTTCGTGTTTGACGTGGCGGACACGATCGCGCTCGAACGGCTGGTCAGCGTCGCCGGCGAGGGCGTTGCTGCGGCGCCGCTGCAGCTGCGGCGAGAGGCCTCGACCGGCTTTATCGAGTTTCCGCGGCCGCCGATCGTAGCGCGCCTGCCGGCCGGCTCGAGCGAGATCAGCGTCCGCGCGAAAGTGTACGAGTACGGCGTCGTATCGATCCGCCTCAGCCTCGCCTTCGCGGGTCCGTGGAGCGCGTTCGCCGCGTTCACTCGCCGGCTGCGCAACGACGGCGAACTCGAACGACTGGCACGGGCGAGCCTCGAGCGCATGCTCGCGGAGATCCACGACGCGCTCGACGAGCCGCATGCGGCGCTCGTCGAGGACTACTTCATCTTTGAGGTAGAGTCGTTCGTCGCGCCGGTTTCCGCTCGCGAACTGCTCGCAGAGTATGCCGCTTCGCTTGCGAGCCTCGTGCTCTGCGAAGAACGAAGTCTTATGGAGCTCGAACAACAGGAAGCGCTGCGCGCGCATTTCTCGTACTTCAACGACGACCTCGCGGTGGTTCAGTGGGACACGGCTTTCGTCTACGACCGGCGCGAAAGCGCCGCGGCGACGCTGGACATCTTAGAGTTTGCGAACACGCAGCTCGTCGAGTTGCGCACGTACGACAAGCGCCTCGATGACGAGCTGGACACGATCTATAAGCTCGACCACCTGCGGCCCGGTCCGCGCTTCGGCCGCAAGCACTCACAGAACGCCGCAGACCGCCTGCGTTACCTCATCGTCGACATCCTCGAGCTAACCGATCGTGCCAACAACGCCCTCAAGATCATCGGAGACGCGTACTACGCGCGACTCTATCGCGGCGCCGCCGGGCGCCTGGGCCTCAAAGATTGGCAGCTCCAGATCGACTCGAAGTTGCAAAGCATCAACGAGATGTACCGTTTTTTCACCGACCAAGCGCAAACCGCGCGCAGTCAGTTCCTGGAGGCGGTCGTCATCGCTCTCATCGCGGTGGAAATCGTGGTGGGAGTTCTCGCACTACACCACTAAACGGCCGGAGGATTGTGGTCGTGGTCACGATCGGCGTTGAGGCCGGGCGATTTCTCGGAATGAAGCTCGATGCGTGAATCGTACGGCATAAAGATTCCGCGTCGCTGACCGACCACTGTGAAAAGCCACGCTTTTGCGCGGCCACAGTTTCCGTTTGGAAAAGAAGTGAGGGTCGTCGACGACACCCGCAGATCACGTGGCACGCGCCGGCGACGCTCGCGCTCGCCCGAAGACATCACGAGTGCAAGGCTCACACATCATCGCTATAGCCGTGCTTGGCGTTGCGCTGGCCGCGTGCGATGCGGGCGGTAATCCAGGAGCACCAATTCCACGACCGACCCCGTCGCCTCATCCGAGTCCAACGTCGACCGGCGCGACCGGCAGCCTCACCTTCACCGTCCCCACCCCGTCGCCGGTGCTGTGCACGCCCAACCCGGTCGCCGTTTCGCTGGGGCAGCCGGTGACGTTCGTCTGCAGCGCAGCGGGTTACTCTGGACCATTCACCTGGACGGTCGCCGATCCGTCGATCGCTTCAGTCCTGCAATTCAACGACGAGACCTACACGGTCTTCACCCTCACCGGCCTGGAGGCCGGTACGACGACGCTTTCTCTGCTGTCGCAGCCGGGCGGAGCCGGGTCGGACACAATCGTCGTTTCACCCTGACACCTCAGCCGTAGCACAACCTCACCAAGGAAGGATAGATCATGAACCTGCGAACTTTTCCACCCGTCATTCTGGCCGCCGCCCTGCTGGCGGCGTGTTCGGGTGGCGGCGGACCGAATAGCACGCCCTCACAGTCCGGCGCATCGGCTTCGGGCATGATAACCATCGCGCGGCCGGCGAGCGCCTCGAGCCATTCCCGCAAGCCCGCCTACATTTCAAGCGGGACGACTCGCGCCGCCTTGTTCATCGACGGTCAGACCAGCCCCGCCGGAACGAGTTCGGCTTGCACGACCGGGTGCACGATCGCTTACACCACGACATCCGGGACGCATACCTTCACCGCCGAGACCGACAATGGTTCGAAGGTTCTCGGAGATGGAACGACCGGGGCGATCGGCATCGTAGCCGGCCCTGGCAACAACTTTACGATCACGCTCAACGGCGCCGCGGCCCAGATGTCTTGGGTGTCGAACACGAGTTCCAATCCGGCCCCTCCCGCGCAGCCGACGAGCGTCACGGCGAACTGGGCCATAGCCGACTCTGCCGGAGTCGACATCACCAATGCTCCGGCAACGGCGACGTTTTCGGGCGGCACGATCACGTTCGCCGTCAGCACGTCAGGTACCGTAACCGGTGGGCCTCCAACCTTTTCTCCCACCACGCTGACGCATCCCGACGCGAACGGGAACGACTACTCGATTACGGCAGCGTGTAATGGCGCCACGGGGAGCGGCACGTTTAACATAACCGCTACCTCCGCCTCCGTCTCTAGCCTCATCACCGCCTCCGAGCTAGCCGGCCTCTCGATCTCGTATCCGTCGGCGAGTCTCACCGTCACGCCGAGCCATCCCTATACCTGCACGAGCGGCGTGATCTCAGATTCCAGCGGCGGCGGCACGCTGCAATAAACCCCGGGATACGATAACGCACCGGCTCGTACCGTTCATCTTGATCGGCGCCGCGCTTGCGGCGTGTTCGAGCGCGGGCTCGCGTAGTACGCTCCCGCAGACCGCGCCGCAGGTTGCGGCGGCGGCTGCGGGAGCAGCGACAGGCACGCTGACGATCGAGGTGCCACCAAGCGAAACGGATAGCGTTCGCCGGAGGCCTTCGTACATCTCGTCGGCGACCAAACAGGCCGCCTTGTTCATCGACACCGTGACGACTGCCGCCGGCTCGAGTTCGTCCTGCTCGAGCGGATGTACGATTGCCTACGCCACGAGCGCCGGAACGCACACGTTGCGTGCGGAGATCGCCAACGCCGCGAACGTCGTCTTGGCGGAGGGCTCGAAGCCGGTCACGCTCGCACCTGGCCCGGGCAACAACTTTACGATCACGCTCAACGGAGCAGCTGCCCTGGCTTCCTGGGTGTCGACCACCGCGACCACCACGAACAGCATCTCGGGAACCTACGCGGTCGAGGACTCTTCGAAGGTTCTGATCACCTCCGCCCCGGGCGGAGCCTCGACGGCCTTCGACAACACTCCGATCACGTTCTCGACCCAGACGAGCGCCGGATTCACGGGAACCGCTTCCTTTACGACAAGCGGCAGCTCCACGACCCTGGGCGCACCCGATGCGAAGGGAAACGATTATCCGTTTACGGCGACGTGCAGCGCCACGGCAAACGGCACGTTCACGATTGCCGCCAACGCGGCGAGCAGTTCTGCCGGCATCACCTCGGCCCAGCTGATCGGACTATCGCTCAGTTATCCGTCTTCGAGCCTTAACGTGACGGCGATGCATACCTATAGCTGCAGCAAAGGTACGATCCACGATGCGAGCGGGCTGACTCTGGATGGTAGCGTCAGTAGTGCGAATGCGTGTACCGCCAGCATGACAAGCTGCTCGGTGACCTTGACGACGAGCAAGCCGAACGACGTGATCGTCGTGTATTGTGCGGCCGACCGGGCCAACGAGACGTTCAACGCGCCCACCGCAAGCGGACTAACATTTACACAAAGAGGCACGACGTTTTCCCGCGATACGAGAAGCCAGGCTTTCTGGTATGCGATCGCCCCGAACCCGATATCGGAGAGCATCACGTGTTCCTGGTCCAGGGCGACGGGAGCCGGGATGCTCGCTTTTGGAGTCAACGGGGCAAATACGACCGCTCCATTCGATACGAACGCCAGCCTGCCGTTTTTCAGTGCCGTGCCCTCAAGCGGAACGAGCATCGACTGCGTGATTTCCACCAGCAACGCCAACGATTTCATCTACGGAATCGCGTACGGAAACACCGGTGAGATCACCGGCAACCCCGCTAGCCCGTTCAGCAACATCCTGGCAGCCAACAACGACTACGTGCCCGGCTCCTACGCAATCTTCTCGGCAGTCCAAACTGACTTGACCGTGACGTGGACAGTCACAAATCATTCGAGGCTCGCATGGGCCTGTGACGCAATCGCAGAAGCGGGCACCTAGGGCTGCGCGGCTTTGCGCAAGACGCGCGCGTCGCCGCTGCGCAGCGTGATGCCCGCAGCGTCGAACCATTCGAGCAGCGGCACGGCGAACTTGCGCGAAGTGCCGATGAGGTCTCTAAAATCGGCCGGCGTGATCGTTCCCCGGCGGCGCAGCGCATCTTCCAGCAGCCGGCGGATCTGTGCGATCTGTTCCCCGCGATAGACGTCGCTGCCGACCTTGACGAGCGCTCCGCTCGCAAACAGCGTATCGAGGCTTTGCGCGAGTCCCGCAATCTTTGAAGTTGCCATCTTCGCCTTCAGCTCGGAGGCGGCGAGCGGTGCAAACGGCTGCGCGGGATCGCGGGCAAACGCCGTCTCGAAGAACTCGCGTTGTTCCGCCGAAACCGACGGCACGAACTCCGGCGTCGCGAAGTAGCCGGCGCGGTGCGCGAGCCGGCCGTCTTCGGCCAGCGCGCTCAGGACGCGCAACAGTCCGGGCTCGGGCGTGGCGAGGGCACGCGACAGGCCGAGCGCCGTCATCCCCATCAACCAAGGCGCAGCGGCTTGACTCGCTTCGAGACGTTCGCGCACCCGCTGGTGCAGCGCCTCAACGTGTTCGACCGCGACGTAGGCCGACGGCTTGGAAAGGCGCAGCGCCCGGCCTTCGGCGCGGAGCTGCTCGAGCAACTCTGACGCGCGCTCCTCGCGAACGTTCGCGATCGCGCCCGCATTCGCGGGCGTCGTGCCGTCGGTTCCGGCGCGGGTGAGGGCTTCGAGGATCGTTGCGAAATCGGAGGGCTCATCGAACGGCGCTGCCGCCGGAGCGGCGCCGGTGAACGTGCCGCCGCCGAGAACTTCCTTCGGCGAAAGGCCGCGCAGCACGAAAGCCGCACCTGGAAACGCGACGGTGGGTGCGCGCAAGTGCAGGCGCGCCGCGCGAGCATCGTCGGAGGCCGGGACGGAGTCGACGACGAGCGTTCCGAGGATCTCGGCGGCGCCGACGTACGCACGTACCGGCGTGCGCCGCCGCAACAGGTCGAGCGCTGCGGCTCGCGGACGGAAGCGCACGTCGAAACTTGCAGCGCTCGCGAACTGCGGGCTGGCCAGAACCGCGCCGCGCCTGATCTCTGCGGTATCGATGCCGACGAGATTCGCAGCGACGCGCGAACCGCCCGCAACGCGCTCGCGCATCTCACCGAAGACCTGCAGACTCCGAATGCGAACCTCGCGCTCGAGCGGCGTCAGTCGCAGACGATCGCCGGTCGCGATCTCGCCCTGCATCAGCGTCCCGGTCACGACCGTACCGATCCCCGGCAAACTGAAGACGCGATCGATGGGAAGATACGGCGGCCGTTCGAGCGAGCGGGGTGGTAGCTGCGCGAGCGCGTCGTGAATCGCCGCACGCAACTCCTCGAGTCCGAAGCCGCTGAGCGCCGACACCGCGACGACGCGAGCATCATGCGCCTTCGTCCCGCGCGTCGCTTCGCGGACCAACTCTACCGCGAATCCACGCTCTTCGTCGCTGGCTGCATCGGCTTTGCTCAGGACGACGATCGTTTGCCTGACGTTTAGATACTCGAGGACCGCCAAGTGCTCGAGCGTTTGCGGTCGGGGTCCTTCGTTTGCGGCAACGACCAGCAGCAAGAGTTCCATGCCCGACGCCCCTGCCAACATGTTGTGCAAGAATCGCTCGTGGCCCGGAACGTCGATGATTCCCGCTTCCAAACCGTCCTCGAAGCGCAGGTGCGCGAACCCGAGATCGAGCGACATGCCGCGCAAACGCTCCTCGAGCCAACGATCGGGATCGGTACCGGTAAGAGCGCGCACGAGCGTCGACTTGCCGTGATCGACGTGACCGGCCGTCCCAATGATGTGCACGGCGTCAGGCGGTGAGGATTCGCACGATTTCGCCGTCGCGCTCCGGCGGGAGCGTCCGCAAGTCGAAGAGCAGCGCGCCGTCCTCGATTCGGCCGGCGAGTGCAGGACGCCGCGCCCGCAACTCGCTCGCCCTCCGCTCGGGATCGCCGGCGCTCTCCAGGCGGATACCGATCGAAGCGAGCGCAGCCAGCGGCAACGAACCGCCGCCCGCGAAAGCTTGCGTTTCGACGACGCGAACGCCGACGCCGCGGACCTCCAGTTCGCCGCGCAGCCGTTCCGCACGCGCGCGCAGCGCGTCGAGCGACACGCCGAGCATTGCGTAGATCGGAATTTCGCCGAGTCTATCCGGTTCGAGATACAGCTGCAACGTCGCCGCCAGTGCCGCAAGCGTCGCCTTGTCGACGCGCAGCGCGCGCAGAAGGGGATTGGCGCGTAGTCGCGCGATCGTTGCCGCACGACCTGCGATGATTCCCGCTTGCGGGCCGCCGAGCAACTTGTCACCGGAAAACGCGACGAGGTCGATTCCGTCACCGACCGCTTCGCGGACCGTCCGCTCGTGCGGCAGTCCAAAGGATGCGAGATCGACGAGCGCACCGCTGCCCAAGTCTTCGACCAGCGGAACCCCGGCGCGCCGCGTAAAGGCCGCCAGATCGCGGGGTTCGACATCGGCCGTAAACCCTTGGATCGAGTAGTTCGAGGCGTGCGTGCGCAGAACGAGCGCGGTTTCCGGTCCGAGAGCGCGCTCGAAGTCTCGCAAGTAAACTTTGTTGGTCGTTCCGACCTCGACCAGCCGCGCGCCGCTGCGCGAGAGAACCTCGGGCAAGCGAAAGCCTCCCCCGATCTCGATCAGCTGATTGCGCGCCACGACTACCTCGCGACCGCGCGCGAACGTGTCCAGCACCAGCAAGACGGCCGCGGCGCAGTTGTTGACCACGAGGCCATCTTCCGCGCCGCTGGTCTCGCGCAGCAGCGCCCCCACGCGCTCGTAACGCGAACCGCGCGTTCCCGTCTCGAGATCGTACTCGAGGTTCGAGTATCCGCCCGCGATGCGCCCGATCGCCTCGAGTGCGGCGCGCGCCAGCGGCGCCCGGCCTAGATTCGTGTGCAACAAAATGCCGGTGCCGTTGAGAACCTCGACGAGGCCCTCCGACTCGACCGAACTCAAACGCGCGCAGATCTCAGCGACGAGTACTTCGAACGGCGGCAAGACCTCTCCGCTGCTCGAATGCGCGCGCGCTTCGCGCAGTACGTCCGCGATCGCCGTCTTGACGGTTCCAGTGCCGAGCAGCCCGCAAAAGCCGGCCAGAGCGGGCGCGGCCATCAGCCGGTGGACTGCGGGAACTCCGCGCAATGCGGAGTCCGCGTTCACGGGTGCGTCAGGCGGCTGCGAGATGCTTGTCGAGCATCGACGTGATCGTTTTTTCGCTGACGAATCCGACGATGCGGTCGATCGGCTCACCGCCCTTGAACAAGATGAGGCATGGGATCCCCGAGACGTGATACTCGCCCGCGAGCGACGGATTCCGGTCGGTGTCGAGTTTCATGAACTTCATGCGGCCGGCGTACGACGACGCGACCTTCTCGACGACCGGTGCAAGCATTTTGCACGGACCGCACCAGTCGGCCCAAAAATCGACCAGCACCGGCTGATCGTGCGAGAGAACGTCCTGTTTGAACGTAGCCTGCGTAACGTCGGGAAGAGCGCTCATATCCTAATCCATACCTCCGAGAATCTTGGACCACCGCGGGCCCTCGACGGTTGCGTCTCCGTCACCCGTTACTTACCCGCCACCGGGGGCTCGCCGGTAATTTCCGCGATCTGCTTCGTTTGCTCGCCTAGGTTCGTCACCGCGATCACCTCGTCGCCCTCCTCGAGCCGCTGCAGGCGGACGCCCTTGGTCGAACGTCCGGCCTTGCGAATGTCGGAGGCGCGAATCCGGATCACCTGATTCCCCGAGGTCATCAGGAGAATCTCGTCCTCGGGCTTCACGAGAATCTGATCGACTACGTGGCCGACGTTCTTCTCCCGGGCGAAGGCTTTGACGCCTTTGCCGCCGCGCGAGGTATGGCGGTAATCGTCGATCGCCGTCCGCTTGCCGAAGCCCTGCGAAGTAACGATCAGGACCTCGCGGCGCTCGCGCTCTTCGACGTCCATCGCGACGACTTCGTCGCCCGGTGCGAGCGTAATCGCACGAACGCCGCGCGCGTTGCGCCCCATCGAACGCACGTCCTTCTCGTTGAAGTGGACGGCCATGCCGTCGCGCGTTCCTAAGATGATGTCCCGCGAACCGTCCGAGAGGTCGACGGCGAGCAGCTCGTCGTTCTCGTCCAAATCGATTGCGTTGAGCCCGCTCTTGCGGATGTTCGCGAACTCCGAGAGCGAGGACTTCTTGATGACGCCGCGGCGCGTGACCATCACGAGGAACCGGTTCTCATCGAAGGTGGAGACCGGAAAGACCGCCGTGACCTTCTCGTCGAGCGGAAGGGTCAGCAAGTTGACGAGCGCGGTTCCACGCGCTTGCCTGGTACTGTCGGGAATCTCGTAGCCACGCAGGCGGTACGCGCGGCCCTTGTTCGTGAAGAACAAGACGTGCTGGTGGGTCGACGCCATGAAGAAATTCTGCACGACATCTTCACGCTTGAGGTTCGAGATGCCGGTTACGCCGCGGCCGCCACGATTCTGCGCCCGGAACGTGTCGACCGAGACGCGCTTGATGTAACCGCCGACCGTCGAGGTGACGACGACGTCCGAGTCCGCGATCATGTCTTCCATCGCGAACTCGTCTTCGAGCGGCACGATCTGCGTGCGGCGCGGATCGCCGAAACGCTTCTTGAGATCGACGGACTCGCTGCGCACGATCGCCGCGATGCGGCGCGGACTGGCCAAGATATCCTCGAGCTCCGCGATCGTCTTGAGCAACTCGCGGTACTCGTCTTCGATCTTCGCGCGTTCTAGGCCGACCAGCGTGCGCAGACGCATGTCGAGGATCGCGTTTGCCTGCAGGACCGAGAGCGTGAAGCGGGCTACCAGCCTCTCGCGCGCAACCTCGGTGTTCTCGCTGTCCCGAATGATGGCGATGACTTCCTCGATGTTGTCGAGCGCGATCCGGAAGCCTTCGAGGATGTGCGCGCGTTCGCGCGCCTTGTTGAGGTCGTACTCGGTGCGCCGCCGGATAACCGTCTTGCGATGCGCGATGAAGTGCTCGAGCATCTGCCGCAGCGAAAGGACCTGCGGCTCGAGGGCGCCCGGAAGGCCGGGTACGGTGGGTGGAACCGGCAACAGCGCCAGCATGTTGAAACCGAAGCTCGACTGCAGCGGCGTGTGTTTGTAGAGCAGATTGAGAACGACGCCCGGCGTGGCGGAACGCGCCAGCTCGACGACGATCCGAGTCCCCTTGCGGTCCGATTCGTTTTGCAGACTCGAGATGCCGACGATGCTCTTTTGCTCGTGAGCTTCCGCGATCGCCTCAACGATGCGCGCCGTCGTCACTTGGAAGGGAACTTCGGTGATCACAATGCGATGACGCCCGCGCTCTTCCATGATTTCGGCCTTGCCACGCATCACGATCGAGCCGCGACCGGTACGATAGGCCTGACGGATCGCCTCTTTGCCCATCAAAAAGCCGCCCGTCGGAAAGTCGGGACCTTGGACGATCTCGGACAGCGCCCGGTCGAGGTCGTCTGGCGGGTCGTCCTGATGATCGACCAAATAGGCGACCGCGTCACTGATTTCGCCGATATTGTGCGGCGGGATGTTGGTCGCCATGCCAACGGCGATACCGCTCGAACCGTTGACCAAGAGCTGAGGCATGCGCGAGGGCAGTACGGTCGGCTCGGTGCCCTGGCTGTCGAAATTCGGAATGAAATCGACGGTGTCTTTATCGATGTCGGCCAGCATTTCCAGCGCGATGCGGGCCAAGCGCGCCTCGGTATAGCGGTACGCCGCCGGCCGGTCGCCGTCGATCGAGCCGAAGTTGCCGTGCGGATCGATCAAGGGATAGCGCAAGGTGAAATCTTGCGCCATACGGACGAGCGCGTCGTACACCGAACTGTCGCCGTGCGGATGATAGTTCTTGAGCACCTCACCGATGACGCCGGCGCACTTACGGTGCTGCTTGTCGGGGGTAAGGTTCATCTCGCGCATGGCATACAGGATGCGGCGCTGCACCGGTTTCAGTCCGTCGCGGACGTCGGGAAGCGCTCTCGAGGCGATGACCGACATCGCGTAGGAGAGATACGATTCCCGCATCTCGTCTTCGACGTTTATCTGAGAAGTATGATCTCTATTCAATACCGATGCTCACGCGCGGGCGAGGCGGCGCGTGCCGACGAAAGTAGTGCGCGTGCCTAGCGCGGTTGAGTTTGATGTGGTTGGTGTGGTCTGAAAAGCCAGCCGACGCCGACCCCGACGATCGCTCCGACGATCGCTCCCATCAGTGCCACCTTGGGGATTCCGGCCCCCCAATTGCCCCCGTGCGCGCCGAACGTGATCACTCGCTGGAAGAAGAAAAACGCTTCGACGAGCGCGGCGATCACGGCTGAAACCACGCCAGAGATGACGCCGATGAGGACGCCGCTGACTCGAATCATCTTTGCGGGCTTCGCGCTAAAGAACGAGGTTTCTTCTCCGTGACGCGGCTCAAAATGCGCGCCGAAAGCCTCGACGCCTTCGAACGCCTGGCGGCCGAATTCGCTCGAACGCTCGCACCCGGGAACGTCGTCGCACTGGCCGGTCAACTCGGCTCGGGGAAGACCGCCTTCGTACACGCCGTCGTGCGCGAACTGCACGGCGACGCTACGAGCGTGGCCAGTCCGACCTTCGTCTTTTGGCATCGCTACCCGGGCAAGCCCCCGATCGAACACCTCGATCTCTACCGCGTCGGCGGTCCGGACGAAGCTCTCGAACTGGGGCTTGAGGAAAGCTTCGATCCCGGGTCGATCGTGCTCGTTGAATGGCCGGAACGTTTGCCGGCGCTCATCCCTCACCACGCGTTGCGCGTGGAGATCGAAGGTTCGGGAAGCGATCCGCGCTCGCTCGTTTTCGAGCGCCCCTGATGGGCCTGTTGCTCGCGATCGACGGTGCCCTGGGAGCGTTTTCAGCAGCGCTGGTGGCGCGCGATGCGAGCGTCGCACCCCGAAGCGCCGCGACGGCCGGCGGCGACGCACTCGAACGCGGCTTGCAGCTCATCGATGAAGTCCTTGCCGGAACCTCGCTCGCCGAGCTCGATGCGCTCGCCGTCGGGTTGGGTCCCGGCTCGTTCACCGGTTTGCGCATCGCACTCAGTTACGCGAAGAGTCTCGCTTTCGCGGCAACCTTGCCGCTGGTCGGCGTCTCGTCCTACGATGCGCTCGAACGGGAAGGAAGCCCGCTGCCCAGCGCGGCGTTCGTCCATGCCCGGACCGGCCTCGCTTGCATGCGGCTGCGTACCGAAAGGGGGAATACCACCTTGTGTGCACCCTACGTCGAGCTGGCCGAAACCGTCGCCGCGGAGTTGCCGCCGGAAAGTGAGCTTCACGCCTGTGGAGCGCTGGAGGGCGTGACTTCGGAGCTTGGCGAACGCGGAATAATCGTGCGTCCGCGCCCTCCGGCCGAGCAGCCTCCCGCGCTCGCGATCGCGCTCCGAGCCTTGCGGCAAGAGCCGGTCGCGAGTCCACACGGCGTGCGCGCGGACTACGGCGAGCGGACGAACTACGCCGAGCGCAGTCCGCAAGCGAGGCCGTCGCGGCGCTCATGAAGGCCGACCTCGATCCTCGTTTCGCGGGCAGCGGCCCTCTTTCGATCGTTCCGATGCAGGCCGCCGACGTGCGGGCCGTGATGCGCATCGAATCGCTTTCTTTCACGACCTCGTGGCCACCGAGCGCTTTCCACAGCGAGCTGAACGACAACAAGCTCGCGCACTACTTCGTCGGTCGCGCGGGCGATCCGCAAAGCGGACCCATCGTCGCCTACGGCGGCATCTGGGTGATCCTCGAGGATTCGCACGTGACGACGATCGCGGTGCATCCCGATTGGCGCGGCAAAAAATATGGCGAGCAAGTCCTCGTGCGTTTGTTGCGCGAGGCGATCGAGCGCGGTGCGGCCTGGATCACACTCGAGGCGCGCGAGTCGAATTTGGTCGCGCAGAGCCTCTACCGCAAGTACGGCTTCGTGACGGTTTCGACGCGTCGAGCCTACTACAGCGACAACGGGGAGAACGCGGTCGTGATGTGGGCCGGCAACTTGCGCGGCGAACTCTATGGCAACCGGCTTTCGGCGCTCGAACGCCGGCTCGCTCGCGCGCTTGCGATTCCGGACGCTTGACTTTTACGGCGTTAGCCAGGGAAGTTCGCGCGCAACTTTCAGGCGAGCACCGCTACGAGCATGTCGTGCGCGTCGCGCGGCTGGCCGAGCGGTTCGCGTGCGCGCATCGCGTGGCGCCGGAACGCGCGCGTTCGGCCGGTATGCTGCACGACCTCGCGCGGCTCTACTCCGCCGAGCGCTTGTTGCATGAGTGCGCGCTGCGCGGACTCGCGCTCGATGCGTTCGAGTTGCGCAACCCGATCGTCGTGCACGCGCGTCTGGGCGCGGAACTGGCACGCGAGCGGTTCGGAGTGAGCGACGAAGGCGTCCTCTCCGCGATCCGCAAGCACACCCTAGCCGACGCCGCGATGTCGCCGCTCGACGAAGTCGTGTACCTTGCCGACAGCCTCGAACCGGGGCGTGACTTTCCCGAACGGCAAGCCCTCGAAGAGCTTGCCTTCGAAAGCCTTCCTGCAGCGATGCGCGCGACGCTCGAAGCGAACATCGCCTACCTCAACCGGCGCGGGCTCGAAGCCGCACCGCAAACCCTTGCCGCGCTCGACCGCTACGTCAAAGTTGCGGCGACGAAAGGAGCAACGACCTGCCCGATCTGATCGACATCGTCCAAGCAGCGGCGCTGGAGAAGAAGGCCGAAGACGTCGTCGTGCTGCCGCTCGAAGGCCGTACCATCGTTGCGGACGCGTTTCTTCTCGCGACCGGGCGCTCGAAAATCCAGACCCGCTCGATCGCCGACTCGATCGCCGAAGCGGTGAAGGAGACCGGGTTTCGCGTCGCGCGAATCGAAGGTTACTCCGACGGCGGCTGGATCCTCATCGATTTAGGTTCCGTCGTAGCCCACGTTTTCACGCCGGAATTGCGAACGTTCTACAACCTCGAGCGGCTCTGGGGCGCGACGGAATCGCGCCGGGCGCAGGGTTCGTGAAGTCCCGGCCACGCCCGCGCCGCCGCCGGCGGACCTTTGAGTTCTTGAAGAAGGCCGGCATCTGGATCTTTCTCGTGTGCTTCGTAGCCAGCGTCGTCGGCGTCGCCCTGGTGGCCGTCAGTCGCTAGCACGGGAAACAATCGTACCCGATGTGGGTAACAAAGGACGTGCGTTTCATGAAGATCTCGTCGAAAATCTCCGCGGCGCTCGCTACGCTCGTTTTGACCTTTGCGGCGCTTGGCTCGCCCGCCGTAGCACGCGATTCGTTCGTCATGGACGGGGCCGGTATGTTCAGTGCCGCGACCGTTTCGGCGCTGAACGACAAGATCTCGGCCTTCAACCGAGCGACCGGCAAGGAAGTCGTCGTCGTTACCGTGCCCACGCTCAACGGTACGCCGCTGAACGACGCGACCGAACACACCTTCGCCGAGAAGCAAGTCAACGGGGTCCTCATCTTTATCGCGAAGTCCGAGAAGAAGTTCAACGTTGTCGGCGATCGCGCGTCGCGCGCGTTCTTCCCGCCGGGTACGTTCCAAACGATCCACGACGCGATGCGCGCGTCGTTTCAAACCGGTGATTTCGATGGCGGCATCACGACCGGCGTGAACCTCGTTCTCGCACAATACAACAGCCATCAAAGCGGCCTGGGGACGGGTGCCGGCGCGCAGCAGCGCGTCCCGGCGCCGGCTACGAACGGCCAATCTTTCGGAGGCTTTATGTCGCTCATCTGGCTCGGACTGATCCTGCTCGCAGGTTTCCTGATCATCCGCGCGATCTTCCGCGCGCTCTTTGGACGGCGCACGCCGCCGGGCTACGGGCCCGGTCCCGGCCCCGGCTACGGTACCCCGCCGATGATGGGCGGCCCGGGTTACGGCGGCGGCATGGGCGGCGGCAGTTTCTTTAGCGGTCTGCTCGGCGGACTGGGCGGCGCTTTTCTCGGAAACGAGCTTTTCCGCGGCGGCGGCCAGTCGCTCGGCGGCGGCACCGGCATGGCCGGAATGGGCGGCGACCAGGGGGCCGGTGTCGACAACGCGGGTTGGCAGTCTGATGCCGGTCAAGCCGACATGGGGAATGCCGGCGGCGGCGGCTGGGGTGACTCCGGCGGCGGATTCGACTCCGGTGGAGGCGGCGATTTCGGCGGCGGCGGCGACGGTGGAGGCGGCTGGTAGCCGCAGGCCTAGCGTCCTCCGACCAGCGCGTACGGCTGTAGCTCCTCGATAAGGCGCGGGCTCGTCCCGGTCACGTCAAGCAGGTCGTCCAGCGACGCGAACGGACCGTTCGCGTCCCGGAATTCCACGATTCGCTCGGCCAGCCCAGGGCCGATTCCGGGCAGCGTTTCGAGTGCTGTGGCGTCGGCGCTGTTGAGGTCGACCGGCTGGTCCGGCGCTTTGCGGGCGCGGTGACGGCCGCCGGCCGCGCCGTGCAGTCGGCGCCCGCGATGCCGGCCGAGGCGACGCTCGCGTCCGCCGCGGAGCGCCGCGGATCCGCCGGCAGCGATCTCGCCGCGAGCAGGCACCGCAATCTCTTCGCCGTCCTCGAGCGGGCTTGCGAGGTTCACCGCGACGGCATCCGCGCTTGCGCGTAAGCCACCCGCGGCATAAATCGCGGCTGCGGTTCGCGAGCCGGACGGTAGCTCGTAAACGCCGGGCCGGAGGACCTCGCCGGCCACGTAAACCACCACCCGCGCGGCGTGCCCCACAGCGCTCCCGGGATGCAGCCGCGCGGCGCGTGGCAAGGCGGTCGACTCGACGAACGCCGGCGCAACCGGAGCGCGCGAGGCAGCAGTCGAGCGGAAGAGCGCTGCGAGGGCGGCCAAACCGACGAGCGCGAGCGTGAAGAGCATACGTTTGTCCACGCTCTACGATCACGCGCGCCGGCGAGCGCGACAAGCCGCGGCGAGGACCGCGCCCGAGCAAAGGAACAAGAAGAAAGAATGATCGAGGAACGTTCCCCCGAGACCTACGATTATCGGACGATCGAACGCCGCTGGCAGGACGAGTGGGAGCGCGCCGGGATTTACCGCGCTCGCGACGGCGCGCCCGGCGAGAAGTACTACGTCCTCGAGATGCTGCCGTACCCGTCGGGCGATCTGCACGTCGGTCACGCCAAGAACTACACGCTCGGCGACGCAGTGGCGCGCATGCAGCGCATGCGGGGCTACAACGTCATGCACCCGATGGGTTTCGACGCCTTCGGCTTACCGGCGGAGAACGCGGCCATCGAGCGCGGGGTGGATCCCGAAGTCTGGACTCGCGAAAACATCGCGAACATGGAACGCCAACTTCGTTTGATGGGAACGGGTTACGACTGGACGCGCGTTTTCGCGACTTGCGATCCTTCGTACTACCGCTGGAACCAGTGGATCTTCTTGCGTTTGTACGAAGACGGCCTCGCCTATAAGCGCGAAGCGCCGGTCAACTGGTGCCCGAAGGACTGCACGGTTCTCGCCAACGAGCAAGTCGAAGACGGCCGCTGTTGGCGCTGCGGCACGCTGGTCGAGCGCCGCAACCTCTCGCAGTGGTTCCTCAAGATCACGGCGTACGCGGACCGTCTGCTCGCCGCGATCGACGAGCTCGACGGTTGGCCCGATAAAATTCGCACGATGCAACGCAATTGGATCGGGCGCAGTGAAGGCGTCACGTTCTCGTTCGAAGTGGAAGGTCTCACGGAACGCGTTTCCGTCTACACGACGCGCATCGACACCCTGTTCGGCGTCACGTACCTCGCGCTGGCCCCGGATCACCCGCTGGTCGCGAAGATCGTCGCGCGCCATCCCGAACGGCGTTCCGCGGTCGAAGCGTTCGCGGCGTCGGTGCGCGACAAATCGGAGTTGGAACGCACCAGTCTTATGGAGAAGTCCGGCGTTCCGACCGGCGCCTTCGCGCGCAACCCGCTCTCGAACGAGCGCATCCCCATTTGGATAACGAATTACGTTCTGGCCGAATACGGAACCGGTGCCGTCATGGGCGTCCCGGGGCACGACGAGCGCGATTTCGAATTTGCGCGCAACGCCGGCCTGCCGATCATTCGCGTGATCGAAGACGCGAACACGCCGGCGGGTACGGCACCCGAACCGCTGCAAGCGGCCTACGTCGAAGACGGTCGCTTGATTGCGAGCGGCGACTACGACGCGATGAACTCCGCCCGCGCGCGCGCCGCGATCGGCGACCGGCTCGTCGCGCTCGGCCTGGGCGAACTCGCGGTCAACTACCGCATCCGCGATTGGCTGATCTCACGCCAACGCTATTGGGGCACGCCGATTCCGATCGTCTACTGCCCCGAGCACGGCGAGGTCGCACTGCCGGATTCGGCGCTGCCCGTTATTCTGCCGCCGAACCTGCCGATCACCGGCGAAGGTTCTCCGCTGGCGCGCGATGAGGCGTTCGTGCAAACGACCTGCCCCCGCTGCGGGGGCCCGGCGCGGCGCGAGACGGACACGATGGACACGTTCTTCGATTCGTCCTGGTATTACGTGCGCTACCTCGATCCGCACGACGCGAGCGCGGCGTGGAAGCCGAAGACGGTCAATCCGTGGCTCAACGTCGATCAGTACATCGGCGGCGCCGACCACGCGGTACTGCACCTGCTCTACTCTCGCTTTTTCTACAAGTACTTTGGGGACAAAGGCTGGGTCGCGGGTCACGACGAGCCCTTCGAGCGGCTCTTCAATCAAGGCAACGTTCTGCGCTTCGGCGAGAAGATGAGCAAGAGCAAGGGCAATGTCGTTGGGATCGGCGAGACGGTCGAGCGCTACGGCGTCGACGCGATGCGTCTGTTTCTGCTCAAGGCGACGCCGCCCGAAGACACGATGGAATGGACCGACGACGGAATCGCCGGCCGCGTGCGCTTTCTCGATCGCGTGTGGCGCGCCGCGGCGCCGATCGCGGAGCGGGCCGGCGGCGCGCCGCTCGACCGGCTCCCGCCGCTCGAGAACGACGCCCAACGCGAGCTGGTGCGCGCCCTTCACGCGGCGCTCAAGTCAGGCGCCGAAGAGACCTCGACGCGACGCTTCCACTACAATACGACGCTCGCGCGCCTCGACGAGTTGATCAACGCGCTGACGAAGTTCGCGCAGACCGCACCGGCCGGCGACCCGGCGCTCCTCTACGTCGTTCATGTTTTGCCGACCGTGCTGGCTCCCTTCGCTCCGCACATCGCCGAGGAGCTTTGGCACCGCATGGGGCACGAGCGTTCGGTCCACCTCGAGCGCTGGATCCCCTTCGATCCGGCGGCGCTCGCTCTCGCCCAAATCGAAGTGGTCGTGCAAGTCAACGGGCGCGTGCGCGGCCGCGTGCGCGCGGTACCCGGCATCAGCCAAGAAGAAGCTGTCGCTCTCGCACTCGCGGAAGGCAACGTGCAGGCTCACCTCGAGAACAGGCCGATTCTCAAACAGATCTTCGTACCGGATAAACTGCTGAATCTGGTCGTGTAAGGCTAAGGCGTGGGAGCGGCGAGCGATGCCTGTAGCTCGCGCAGCGGAACGAGGCTGACGCGAATGAGTCCGCTTTGCGCGTGATCTAAGTCGAGTATGACGGCGACGACCAGCGCCAGCATGAACGCGAAGACTATCGTGGCAACGAGGTGCCGCCCAGATCGGCCGAAGCCGTATCCCAACAAAAAAGCTCCGGCCAACACGACGACCGCTAGGATGGCTACGACGACGTTCGGGATGTTTGCGTTCAAGGTTCCGGCTTCTTCTCCGCTCGTATCGATCGTGGTATTTAGACTCGAAATAAAAAGCAGGGTGACCATCGAGCGTGGGTCGAGCTGGGATTGCGCGTGCGCGACGGACCACATCCGTTCTTGCAGCCGATCGGAGCGGGCCGAGGCGCGCGCCTGCGCGTCCCTGTCGCGGTCGGCTAACGCGAAGGCGAGACGCGTTCCGACGTAGTCGAGCAACGTCGCGCGCATCTGTCGAGCTTCCGCTTGCGGAAGAAGCTCGCTGCGCAGCGCGGTCGTGCCGATCGCGTTCGCCTCTTTCACGACGAGCAGCCGGCGCTCATCGTAGTGCGACACCGCGAGCGAAAAGGAGAAGCCGAGCAGCAAAGCGACGATGCTGAACGCCGCGCCCTCCACGATGCTGAAGGCTGCGTCGTCCTCTTTTCCCCGGCGCGTCTGTGCGAAGCGGTAGCCCAGCTCGACGCAGACAACGACCAGGATCAACAGGCCCAAGCCGATGAGGGGCGTCTCGAATCCTTGGCTCAATGTGCCGACCAGCCGCCGTCGATCGAGATCGGCGCGCCGGTGATCGAACGCGCCGCATCCGAACACAAGAACGCGCAGAGTTGGCCGACTTCTTGCGGCTCGATAAAGCGGTTCGTCGGCATCGCCTCCAAGAAGGCGCGCTGGAGAGCTTGCTCCTCGGAGATTCCACCGCCGTACGATTGCACGAGCGCCGCAGCTTGATTGCGCACGAGGTCGGTCAGCACCGCGCCCGGACAGACCGCGTTCACGGTGATCCCGAGGGACGCACCCTCGATCGCCGAGGCCCGCGTGAGCCCGACGACGCCGTGCTTGGCTGCGACGTACGCCGCCTTATAGGGTGACGCCACCAAGCCGTGTACGCTCGCGATGTTGACGATGCGCCCGCGCTTTCGGGCCGCCATATGTCCCCACACCGCTTTGGTCGCAAGAAACACGCCGTCCAGATTGATCGAGGTAACGAAGTCCCACTGATCGTCGGGAAACTCGCCGAAAGGCGCGACGAATTGGACGCCGGCGTTGTTGATGAGGTGATCGATGCCGCCGAAGTCGGCCGCGACCGCGTCGCACATGCCTCGCACCAGCTCGGGTTTGCGCACGTCGACCGAATATCCGCGCGCCTTGACGCCGGTCTCCTTCGCGATGCGCCCGGCGGTCATCCCCGCTTCGTTGCCGTCGAGGTCAAAGAGCGCAAGGGAAGAACCCGCGCGGGCCAATTCGAGGCCCGCGGCCGCGCCGATGCCGCGGCTTCCGCCCGTCACGATGCTGACGCGCCCGGAGAGATCGATGAATGAAGCAGCCATTACGATTTGAGGCGTTCGCGAAAATACGCGACGGTCTTTTCCAGGCCCGCGAGCAACGGGGTAGCGGACTTCCAGCCCAGCTCGCGCGCCGCCAGCGCGGAATCGAACTGCGCGTCGCGCACGTCGCCGGCACGCTTTGGAAGCCGCTCCACCGGGGCTTCGAAGCCGGTCACCTCGACCAGCGCGCGATAGATTTGGTTGACGCTCGTCTTGATTCCGGTACCGATGACGAAGGCGGTGTCGCTGCCTTTCTGGAGCGCCAGCAGGTTCGCCGCCGCGACGTCTTCCGCGTAGACGTAGTCGCGCGTCTGTTCGCCGTCCCAGAAGACCTTCACGCCTTCTCGCGCGAGGAAGCGCGCGATGAAGATCGCGATGACGCCGGCCTCGCCGTTGGGATCTTGACGTGGACCGTAGACGTTCCCGTAACGCAGAATCGTAGAATCGATGCCGTGCTGCAGCTTGTAGAAGCGCAGGTAGTGCTCGCCGGTCAGCTTGGTGATCGCGTAGGGTGATTCGGGCAGTTGCGGCGTCGCTTCCGTGATCGGGAGCCGCTTGGGTTCACCGAACGTGGCGCCGCTCGATGCATAGACGACTTTTCGCACGCCGCTCTTCTGCGCACTTTCCAGAACGTTCAAGAGTCCGTTGACGTTGACGTCGGCGTCGTAGTGCGGATCGCGCGCGCTCATCGCGACGCTGTGCTGAGCAGCGTGGTGGCTGACCACCTCGGGCTGGAAATCGCGGAAGGCCGCCGCCAAGGCGGCGTCGCGGATGTCGAGCTGGAGAAAAGCCGCCGCGCCGGGCACGTTTTCGCGCCGCCCTCCGCCGTGCTCCCACAAGCTGTCGACGACGAGCACGTCGTGTCCCGCGGCGAGATACGCATCCACGACGTGTGAGCCGATAAACCCGGCGCCGCCGGTAACGAGTATGCGCATCGCGGCTCGTCGTTCTGGCGCTCGCCGAAAAGGCCCTCGCTCCTCGTTAGGAGCGCGGGAGAACGGTCCTTGCGTCACTCAAACTGGGCCGAAACCCTATTCGGAAAGATCCCCGAGCCAGCGCAACGCGCCCAGACTTGGAAGAAAGCAGTACTCGCCGCCTCGCGTAATGACAAACCGCGACAAGCCCTTCAGCTGGCGCCGGAGCGGCCGGCGAGGTATGCCATAGGCTCCCTCTCCGTCGCCGGCGCCGGAAATCGGATCGCGCTCCTTACCGTCGCCGAAAAACGCGCCGTCGTTCATCCACTCCGATTGAACGAATTCAAACTGTCGTCCGATGTTCGCGCCAACGAAAGCGAACATCAGACCTCGATCGGCGCCGTCGTCCTCGAGAATGCCCTCGGGAAGCGCCGGACCGTAGCCGCTTCCACGCCGAATCATGCGATGGATCCGCAAAACCCCCGCAATATCCGAATCGCGCGGATTCATGCGGCGAATGTGCGAGCCGAGCGGTGTCTTATAACCGATCGCGTCGTCGGCTTTGAAAAGAAAGTTATTGTTGCGCGCAGGATCGACGCCAATCGCCGGATCGTCGGCATCGGGCGATAGGGCCAAAGGCGTGCCGCTGCGCCAACGCCCCATCATCTTCGCCGCGATCAATTCTTCGTCGGCGGCATCGCTGGCGTTGGCTCGAAGATACTGGCGGAACGCCGCCACCCGCTGATGGAGTTTGCGAAAGACGACGTAGCTGCCGTTTCGGCCGAGCCGATCCGGCTGCGGGATCATCGGCGTATCGCCCATTTCGTCCGGGTAGCCAAGTACGAACTCACCGGCCTTGAGCGGTACTTCATGGGGATTTGTTCCCGGAATGCCGCTGCCCTCAATGGCCGGATGGCTGATGCCGTCTTTGAATCCGAACGGTTCTTTCTCGTCCTTGAGCACGTGGCAATCTTGGCGCCAAATCGCTTCTACGCTGGGCAAGCCCTGTAGTACGCCTTTGGCACGTTCAACGGCCGTCTGCAGTTGCGCGTCGCTGTTGGATACGGCCGTGATCACGACGTGAACGTCGGGGGTTCCCAACGGCGGCTCCCAATGTTCAGGGCTGCTCTCGCCTACGTCGCCCAAGGCGCTCGCGCGCGCCGCCATGCCTTGCACGAACGGTCTGGGAAATGTCTCGAGCGATGCGGACGGAACGCCGAGCGTGCGAAGGCCCGCAAACGTGAGCCCCGCACTCACCCATGTGTCGCGCGTCGGGCTGTCTGGATGAGCCGCCGATGGCAGGGTGCTACTGAGGCGGCGCATCAGTTCGCGTCCTGCGGCGCGGTCGTCGATGCGTAAGACGATGTACGTCGCGGCAAACGGAGTGGGGCGCGGCCGAAGCACGCCGCTTTGAATGTCGGCTAAGTCCAACACCGGCGCGGCGCTCATTTGGTCGCGAGATTGGCCCAGAAGCGCTCTAGGCTTTCGTCTCCGCCAAACAGGGTCGTGAAAATGGTCGAATCGGCGAGCAGAATATCACCGGCGCGATCGCCGTTCGGCGGCATCCACAGGAACATGTTGAACTCGCGGTTCCCCGCCTCGGTAAACGGATGCGGCTTCGACATGTCGATCGGCTGCCGCGCCAGCACGTGGATCGCCTTCGAATCGTCCGTCGTCACGGCATAGTGCGGCAGATGCATGTGAAAGACAAACGTGCTCACACCGTCGAGCCAGCCGCGGCGATCCAAATCGCCGGCGATCGAAAGCGGAACGGTTTTCGTCGTGTCGGGATGCGTCGCGGGCCGCAATCCCCAACGGTTTTGGACCGGCACGCCGAGCCCGCTCATCAGCGAACGCGTATACGTGCCGAAGCGCTGCTGACGCGGAACCAGCGGATCGCCATGGTGCGCGTACTCCATGTCGCGCTCTTTGAAGTCATTGGATGAGCCCACGTCGTGGTGCGGCCCGAGGATGAGGCACGTCCCCTCACGAGCGAGAAAGGCCCGAAGAGCCTCAAGCTCTTCGGGTGCGGCTTCCTCTTCCATGGCCATGTGATCGAGCCCGAAAACCATCAGCGTATCGGTGTCGGCGAGAATCCGTTCGTCGATCGGCTGTTTCTGGCCGGCCTGATCGACGCGCTGGTAGACGGCCACGGGCCGATCGGTTGCTTCGCCCACGGCGCGCTGAAAGCTCAGCAGCGAAAGATGAAACAGTTCCAGCGTCCCCTCGATGCCCTGAAGGAACAGTTTTTCCGAGTATGCTTCCGTTTCGTAGGCGGGCCACGCCACGCGACGCACTTCGGTCATCGTCGAAAAGCGATTGTCGAGCACTCTGACATCGCGATTCGATTCCCAGGGATAGCTCCAGGTCCAATAGACGCTGAAGCGGCGATTTCCCTTCGAGTATTTTCGCGGTATGTGAAGCTGGTTATAGGTACGAGCGGTGGCACTCATTGCATTTGGTCGAGCATGTGGCCGAGCGACCGCTTCACGTGCAGGGCCTTTTTGATCTCATCGGCCGAGACGAACGGATACTCGCCATACTCCAGGAAACTCGGCCGATGGTGATCGCGCACGAACTTGGTGAATGCCGGGACATTGGTCTTCCAGTCGTCAGGAAAGCCTTCCAGGTTCTCAAAGGACGTGCTCAACCCAATTTTTCCGAAAAGCGCCACTGCGTCGTCGGTGTATTTGTCGAAGTCCGTGTCGAAGATGCCCTGGTACATAAAATACGTCTCGTTATTGATGTCGAAGAGGACCCACTTAAGATAGTGCAGCTTGAGCGACGCCAAAAAATTGGGGTCGCCTTTCAATGCTTTTTCAACGGCGTCGGCATACCCGCGCATCGCGGCTTCGCGGCCGGGCTTGAGCTTTGCGATCATCGTGAATCCATAGCAGGCCGGGGTTTTGGGGAAGATTGGTCCGTATTCGCCTTCCTTACGCTCGAAGTACCCACCCTCTGGGATCGCCATCGCCTGTGGTTTGACCCAATCGCCGTCTTGCGCAGCCATCGCCTTCTCCTTATTGTCTGTCGGGGCCGTCCGCGTTCGTGCCGGCAAATGGCCGGACCTCGCGGATGATATGATTGGAAGATGCTACCACCGCCAACTCCCGCCCCGGTGGCAACTCCCGCCCCGGTGGCAACCCCCGCGCCTGCGGCTACGCAGGCCCCGGTGCGTTCCGATCCATGCGGCGGCTATCAGGAGTTGTTAAAGAAATACTTATCCGCGTCGCCGTGCGTCTTTGTGGCCGGTCAAGGCGCGGTGCAGATGACGTATGCGGGTACGAACGTTCCCGAGGTCCTCACGCACACGGTCAACGGCAAAACGACGACCTTCACGATCTCGAGCAGTGCGTTCGGATATCCCGGCGCGATACTGCACGTCGGCGTGTCGCCGACCTCGCAGGTTACGATCGTGCTGCCCTCGTTCTCGCAAATCAGCAGCACGCAGAACGGGACCGTCGCCGGCGCGGACGATATGGAATTCCGCTACAAACAGCTAGCCTATACGAATCCGAAGGCGGGCATCTTAGCCGGTGTGCTGGCGACCTACCAAGCCCCGACTGGGTCGCCCGCCCTCACGGCGCCAGGTCCGTCGTATGAAATCAATCCGCTCCTGAATATTGCCCTAAACCGGGCGAGGACGATCGCCGAGAACCTGTCGTTTCCGGTCACGAACGCATCCTCGGCGCAGCCCGGTGGCGCGCGAACGTGGAGCTTCTCGCCGCAAGCCGTCACGGTATGGCGCTCCCCTGGCGGGACGCTGCTGGCGGTCATCGGACAATATGGCGTTACGTCAAACAGGCTATATCTCACGCTGAATACCGCGCAGCTCATCGCACGGAACTTCCAAATTCAGGGAACATACGGCGGCAACAATGCGCCGGTCGACTACGTGAATCCCGTAGAGGACGTCCCGCACGCCGCCGGCACGGCCTATAGCCGAACGTTCACGATCGGCTTCACTTATCTCATGGGTTACAGCGCGGCTCCGTCGCGATAACCGCAATGCGGAAATTCGATGTCATCGTCATCGGGGCTGGGCCGGCCGGGACCGCGGCAGCAATGCGCGCCGGCGACCTCGGCGCCAAGACCGCGTTGATCACGCGCGGTGCCTACGGCGGGATGGCGGCAAACGAAGGGCCGATTCCTGTTCGCGTTTTGGCGCATGCGGCGCGCTTGGCGCGTGAAGCACGCCAGCTGGCGCAGTACGGCATTGGCGTGGAACGGCCGTCACTTGACTATCCGCGCTTGCTGGAACGCGCGCGAGAGGTCGTCGGCGAGGCGCGCCGCCACTCCACGTTGCTCGAACAAATCAAAAACGCCGGCGTCGAGCTCTTCGAGCATGCCGGAACGGCCGAATTCGGCGATCCACAAACCATTCGCAGTGCGTCGGCACCGACGTTACGTGGCCAGCGGATAGTCATCTGTTCCGGCGGCGTGAGCCGCGCGCTCGACATTCCCGGCGGGCACTTGACGGTTACTCCTGGCGATGCCTTCTCCTTGACTGCCGTTCCAAAATCCATGATTGTGATCGGCGCGGGCGCGACCGGCGTGCAAGTTGCGTCGATCTTCAATGCGCTCGGTTCTTCCGTGACAATCTGTCAGGCCGGCCCACGAATCATCGCGAGCGAAGACGCCGAAATTTCGGATGCCGTCGCTGCGGCCTTTGGCGAAGACGGCATCGCAATCCAGCAAGGTTTCGGTACGATCGAGCGCATCGACCGCACGGCGAAGGGCCTTACCGTAACCTTGGGAGGCGGCCAACCGCCCCTTGAAGCCGAGGTAGTCGTTTGCGCGATCGGCTGGAGCGCCGATACCGACGCGCTGAACCTAAAGCTGCCCGGCGTCAAAACCAATTCGCGCGGTTTCATCGAGGTCGACGATTCGCTTCGCACGAGCGCTGCGCACATCTATGCAGCGGGCGACGTCATCGGCCGGTCGATGCTCGTTCCGCCCGCCGTTCGCGACGGATTCATCGCGGGAAACAATGCGGCCGGGGCAGAGCGGCTCACGGTGCCAGTCGACGTCGAGCCTGTCGGCAGCTTCACGGATCCCGAGTACGCGAAGGTCGGACTGACTGAGGAGCAGGCCCGCGGACAATACGACGCAATCGTATCGCACGCGTCATACGCCGAAACGACGCGGCCGATCATCGACGGTCGAACTCGCGGATTCTGCAAGCTCATTATCGATCGCAACACGCACCAAATATTAGGCTGCCACATCGTCGGTGAGCGGGCCGTTGAGGTGACTCAAATGGCTGCGATCGCCATGACCGCTGGAATGACCGTCGATGCCGTAGCACGCATTCCGTTGTCGTTTCCAACCTACGCCAACGTCTTCGGGCGGGCGGCCTTGCGAGCAGTCCGAAAACTCGGCATCGGCGCGACCAGTGAGCTTTGACTTCTTTAACGAACACCCGGCGTTGCCCCAGCATGTCCGAGAGACCCCGCCCACGACGGCGGCGCGACAGCCGATAGAGAAGCCTCCTTTCCGGTAAGAAGAAACGTCGCGATTGAATAGGCGTGAACGGCGCCCGCCTGCTTCCGCTCGCCGTTGCGTTCGTCGCCGGTATCGCAGCCCATCGGCACGGACTCGCGTTTCCTTTGCTCTTTGCGGCTGCAGCCTGCGCAGCCGTTCGGCGGCTGCCGAACGCCGTGCGTGCCGGCGTGCCCGTCGCATGCGCGCTCGGCGTTCTGAGCGCCGCAGTTCGCGGATCTGCGCCGGCCGATGCGCCGAACCGGCCGCAGCTGTTCCACGCCGTCGTGCTCGCCACGGAACAAAGCGTTTCCGATACGGCCGAGGTCACGCTCAAGCTCGACGACGGACGGCGGGTCCTGGCCTTCATCGCCGGCGCTCCGGAAGAGGCCGGGCGGCAGCTGCTCGTGCACGGGACGTTCGAGCCGCTCGACGAGCCGCGCAATCCCGGAGAGCCGTCGGCGCGCGAACTCGGCGCGGAGCGCGGCATCGATGGGCGCATCTTTCGGCCGCGCATCCTGCGCAGCGACCCGGTGGATCCGCGCGATCCTTCGCTGTGGTTGCCGCGAGCGCGCGCTTGGGCGGCACAAACGCTTCGCCGCGAGCTGCCGGAACCCGACGCGACGATTCTCGCGGGCGCACTATGGGGCGAACGGGGCGCCCTGCCTCCCGACCTCCGGGCGGAATTCCAGGACACGGGCACGGTGCACGTTCTGGTTACCGCCGGTTTGCATTTGGGTGTTGTGGCCTGGCTCGCAGTCGTCGCGTTGCGTACCGCCGGTTGCGGTCGCGTCTCGTCCTCCCTCGCCACAATCGCACTCGTCTGGCTCTACGCCGTCTTCACCGGCGCACATTTACCCTCACTGCGCGCGGCGACGATGCTTTCGTTCGGACTCTTGGCGCGGGCTTCGGGCCGCGAGGCCTTGAGTTGGAACGCGCTGGCGGCCGCGGCAATCGTGTGCGGGGCGCTGCGCCCGGCCTCGGTCCTCTCGCTTTCGTTCGCGCTCTCGTTTTCGTGCGTGGGCTCGATCCTCTTGTTTGCGAAGACGATCGCCGGCGAACTCGAACGCGTCGCGCTTCCCTCGTTCGCCAGGGACGCGATCGCGTTGACGTTCGCAACCCAACTCGGGACGTGGCCCCTCACCGCTGCCGCGTTTCTCGTTTTCGCTCCGTACGCCGCGCCGGCGAACGTCTGCGTGATTCCGGCCGTCGGCGTCGCAATGCTGACCGGTTTCGTCGAGTTGGCGCTGAGCGGCATCCCGCCGCTCGCGCACGCCGCCGCGAACGTCGAAACCTCGCTGCTCGACTGGATCGTCGGCGTGGTCCGGTTCGTCGCCGGATTGCCCGGCGCACACGTCACCATGACGCCGCCCCCGGCCTGGACGATTCTCGCATACGACCTCGCGCTGCTCGCTGCGGCGGCGTTGCTGCACGGCCGGAAGCGTGCTGCCGCGCTGGCGCTCGTGGCACTTGCAGCGGCGTTCTGCGTTTGGCCTCCGCGTGCCCCGGACCACGCCCTGAGAATCATCGCACTCGATGTCGGGCAAGCCGACGCGCTCCTCATACGCACGCCGAACGGTCACGCCTTTCTCGTCGACGCGGGCGGCCAACTCGAACGTGGCCCGCAACGCGACGGCGCCTCGCGCGCCGAGGCGGTCGGCGAGCGGGTCGTCGTACCGCTTCTCATCCGCCAAGGGATACACCATCTCGATGCGATCTTGCTCTCGCATCCGCACGGCGATCATGCCGGCGGAATCGCGCCGGTGTCTCCGTTCGCTGGGCGCCGAGCAGATTCGCCGACAGCGGGCAGACATATCCTGGACATGCGTATCGCGACGCGCTCGAGGTCGCGCTAGAAAAGCGCATGTCCGATGCTCGAACCCCGCGGCGGCGACGTCTGGCATACGGACGACGGTGTGACGTTCCGCTTCTACGGTCCGACGTCGCCCTACATTACCGGATCCCGGAGCGATATCAATAGTAATTCGCTCGTGTTCCGCTTGGAGTTCGGCCATTTCCAAATGCTCTTCATGGGTGATGCCGGCCGGGAAACGGAGGAACGCTTGCTGGCCGACGGTGTCGATCTGCACGCCGGCGTCCTCAAAGTCGGCCACCACGGCTCGGCATACGGAACCACGCCGGCGTTTCTGCGCGCCGTCTCGGCACGCGCAGCGATCGTCTCGGTCGGCCGCCACAATCTCTTCGGCCACCCCGCCGCGACGACGCTTCGCGCGTTGCAAGATTCGGGCGCGACGGTGTACCGCACCGATCGCGATGGTGCCGTTACCGTCGAGAGTGACGGAAAGGGGTTTTCGGTGAAAGGGTACTTGCTACGCGACGCCGGGATTGCGATTCGGGGCTAATTTGAGCTCTTGGGCGGCGCTAGAGGAATTGAGCGTCTCGCGTTATTGAGTGGCCTACATGCGGAAGCCCCAGGTGATCGTGGTAGGCGCCGGGCCAGCGGGATCGTGTTTGGCCTCCTGCTCGCCCGCAGCGGCATCAACGTCACGGTTCTCGAGCAGGCTACAACCTTCGCTCGCGACTTTCGTGGCGAAGTTATTCAGCCGGGAGTCATTCGGATTCTCGGCGACCTCGGTCTGCGCGAACGCCTTCTCACGCTCAGCGGCGGCTTTCCCGAAGGCATCGATATCCAGTACGGTCGGAAAACCCTGAGTTTCGACTTCCCGCGAGTTTCGAGCCAACGCGGTGCGGCGGCAATGCGATTGTGCCGCAGCAGCGGCTCCTTGAAATTCTTGCCGCCGAAGCAACGCTCCAAACCAATTTCACATTCACAATGGGCTGCTCGGTGCGCGGACTCTTACGCGACGCATACGGCATCGTTGGCGTTCGTGCACAGCTCCACGACGGCGAATCCGTCGAGCTCCGCGCCGACATCGTCGTCGGTTGTGACGGACGGTTTTCAGCAGTTCGGCGGACAGCCGGAATCGAATAACGCGAGAAACACATCGCCTTCGACTTGCTATGGTTCTCGATACCGATCCCTGACGGCGTTACGAATCGACTGCGCGTGCGCACAAAGGACAACGAACTGTTCGTCGCATTCGCGAGCCGCAGTCAGAGAATGCAGCTCGGATGGCTGATCCGTAAGGGTGAATACGGTCGCTTACGCGAGCGACCGTTCGGCGAAGTCGTGAATTGCATCGCGGCTCACGTTCCCGCTGCGTGTGGTGACACGGTTCGACAGACGTTGAAGGGCTGGCCGGATTTGTATTTACTCCCCGTCGTCAGTCAAATTGCAGAGCGGTAGTCGGAACCCGGCCTGCTGCTGTGAAATGACCCCGCGGTTTCTGGACAGTTGTCTTGTCTAAATCTGATTGCGTCGGTTCATGCGGCTACGATGTACGTCCCCAAGCTTGCGCCCCGATTTTCCATTCGTCACGTTCCCTGGAGAACGTATACGCTAGGGTGCCGGTCCGAGCCGCGGTCTGACCCTTAATCGTCACCGTAAGGGTGCCGGAGATTACGGCGTAAGCCGATGACCCTTCGACATTCCAGAATCCCATTTCGTACGACAGATGCTCGTACGTGACGCCGAGGTCCTTACGCCATTTCTCTACATCGGCGAGCCAATTGGCCGGAGCATTGGGGTTCAACCAGCGGTAGGGCGCGATTCCGTCGATGATGATTGCGTTTTCGGCAAAGACACTGCGGAATATTTCAGTGCTCTGGGCGTTAAAGCCGTTGATGTGTTTCTCAATTAAACTCTGGATTTCAGCCGGCGGGGCGTTAGACATGGTTACCCTCCAGTGCACGCGGTTGTATTGTTCATCATCTGCTGCCAGTCAGTCGGCGACTGATAGCCAAGCCTTGAGTGCGGCGGAACTCGTTGTGGTGCTTCACTCACGCCGTGATCGCAGCCTTTGCCGCATCGTAGGTATCGAAGCGCTGCCGCCAGATGCATTCGAGCTTCAAGGTTCCCATGAAGGACTCGGCGACGCCATTTTGCCTGGGCGGTGCGGAAGAATGAATTCCTGCTGGATGCCGTATGACTCGCGGCGGAAACATGGCGCACCGACTACAACGAGCGCCGCCCACACACGACCCTCGGCGGAATGACCCCGGCGGAGTTCCTAAAAACCTTCAAACAACCCGACCCACTGCTTCAAGCGGCCCTATGATCGGGGCAACGTCGCTTCGCGCCGGACAAATCCGAGGGATCAAGTGTCGTTGCGACGGGCGGTACCTGATAGCCCGGCGTGATCAGTCCGGTCGGAGGTGGTCCGGTGTCGCATATGTCAGTGGATTCGTCCGGCGGATTTGTCGCTTGAGGACACACTGTCGGGTCGCATGCAACGAACGTGGTCGAGATAGGGCCATAAAGTGGCGTAGTCGACGTCCCGGGACTTGGTACTGTGTACCACGCCCCAACAAGTGGATACGAAGCGGGTTCAGTATCCGTCTCCGTTTGAATCGTTTCCATCTGGATGTACTCGACACCGGTTCCAGTCGGGGTGGGGTAAGCGGGTTGCGGCGACACCACGATATTCGAATCCGAGGCCGGCGAAGACAGAACTAGGAAATACAACGGCGATCTCATCCTTGCTCGATCCAGCGAACGAGTAATTGTGGATGGCCCCAACCGAAAAGCAACAATTTGAAGGGAAGAAACGGCCAGGCGGATATGTCCCTGCGAAGATGTCGATGAAGATGAAAAGCCTTGCTGCGGCGCTGCTGGCTGCCCTCGCCATGACGTCGTATCGGCCCGTGCCGCTCGCGGCGCAGTCAGAAGCAACGCCCACGACCGAGAACTGGAATCTTTCGGCCGCTCAGATCAAGACTGGCTGCTCCGCCGCCATCGCCACGGCCCGAAAGGCGGTAACCGCACTGGCCGCGTTCAAGGGACCGCACACGTTCTTGAGCGTCGTTCTGCCGCTCGAAAACCTCAGCTCGGACCTAAGTGACAGCCTGGTCGCGCAGACGTTCCTGTTTAGCGTCGCCCTCGAGAAGAACGTCCGATCGGCCTCGCTGGATTGCAACAACGACGTGGCCGCCTTCGGCATCGACGAGACGGCGAATCCGGCGATTTACGCGGCGCTCGTGCAAGCAAAGAAAAGCCACACCGCCAAAGATGTCTACGACCGGGCGTTGACCGATCTGTGGATCCAGCAGTACCGGCTTGCCGGTGCGGGCCTTCCGGCAAAACAGCGCGCCGAGTTCGTGGCGCTCAGCAAGAAGCTTAACGACCTGCAGAACCGGGCCGTCGAGAATTTTGCGAACGACGCGACGACGATCGAGCTTACGAAGGACGAGGCCGCCGGTCTCCCGGCCGACTTTCTGGCTTCGCTCAAGACCGCTTCCGACGCAAGTTACGTCGTCCCGGTAAACGACAGCACGTACTCGATCGTCATGAGCAATTTGCCGAATGCAGCGGGGCGTAAACGGTTTTTCCTGGCTTACGACAACATTCAGGTACCCGCCAACATAAAGGCATTAGACCAGGAGATCGCGTTACGCGATCGGTTGGCACACTTGATGGGTTTTTCGACATTTGCCGCGTACCAAATGGCCACGCGCACGGTGACGCAGCCGAGCAAGATCGAGGTATTCTTAGATCAGCTCGACGCGCACCTTCTGCCTTCCGCGCGTGGAAACATCGGCACCCTCACCGCTTTGAAAGCGAGCGAGACCGGCGATCCGCGCGCATCGCTCGACCCGTGGGACGTCTTCTATTACGTGAACGATTTGCAAAAGACGAAATACGCGGTCGATCAGAACGAAGTGCGCCAGTACTTTCCGGCCCCGCACGTCGTCGATGCGATTCTCAAGATCTATCAAACGATACTCGGCGTGACCTTTACCGTCGTGTCGCCTGCTAACAATTGGAATCCGGACGTCACCGAATACGCGGTAAGCGACACCGCCAGCGGCCGGTTCATCGGAACGTTCCTGCTCGACCTCTATCCGCGTGAGGGGAAGCCCGGTGGCGCTTTCAACGCTCCGATCCTGCCGGTGCGACGCCTCGCGAACGGCTCGCAGCGAGCGCCGATCTCGACGATCATCGTGAGCGACTGGCCCGCTCCACTCAACGGGAAGCCGGCCCTGCTGACGCACGGTGACGTGACGACGTTCTTTCACGAGTTCGGCCACAACATGGCGGCGTTGCTCACGACGGTTCCCTACGAGTCACTTACGCAGTTCAACCAAGACTTTGTTGAAGCTCCTTCCCAGATGCTCGAAAACTTCACCTGGGATCCGGCGATTCTCAAGCTGATCAGCTCGAACGTCGATACGGGCCAACCGCTTCCCGACGAGCTCATCGCAAAGATGATCGACGCGCGTTGCGCGAGCGACCGGCTCTGCAACGCCTACGCGGCGGTGCAACAGATCGTCCTCTCGGTCGCCGATCTGAAGTATCATACCGCGGGGCCGAAGCTCGATACGACCGGCGTTTGGGCGCAGACCGCACGCGAATATTCACCCATGCCGCTGGCTTCGGACGCGCATCCGCAGGCTCAATTCACCCACATCCTGGGGGGCGGCTACGCCGCGGGTTACTACGTCTATCTGTGGTCGCTGGTCTACGCCCAAGACATGTTCACGGCATTTCAGAAGGGCGGCTTGGAGAGCCCCGTGGTGGGCATGCGCTACCGCAAAACCATCCTCGAACCGGCCCGCACCTACAGCCCCGATGTCGAGGTTGCGAATTTCCTGGGCCGGCCGATGAGCCCGGCAGCCTTCTACGCCGGCTTCGACCGGGTCGATGCGGGCGCGCCGGTTCCGCCCGCGAAGTAGCAAGCCCGCACACTGACAAAGGGCTCAGGCTCGGTAAAGGCTGAGCCCAAGGTCTAGCCGGGATCTTTTCACCTTGCTCGCTGGTTCGAGGAGGCCCCTACGGTGAAGACGAGCCGAAGCCGATTCTTGTTGCTGTCCGCCGCTGCTGCCGCGCTGCCGCGCGTGGCCGAAGCGCGCCCGCCGGGCGTGACCGACGCGGACGTCTCGAAGCTCTACGATGCGGCAAAAAAAGAGGGCGTCGTCGTCTGGTGGACGGCGCACTACGCCCAAGACGCGGCCGAACTCGTGCGCGATGCATTCAAAGCCAAATACCCCGGCATCGACGTTCAGTTCATTCGGCAAACGGCTCAAGTCATCTACCAGCGCCTTAGCCAAGATCTCAAAGCCGGTCAGCACGAGCTCGACGTCTTCGCCTCGACCGATGAGGCGCACTACGTCACGCTAAAGAAGCAGGCAGCTCTTGCAGAATTTATCCCGGCCGATATCGACAAGCTGCCGCCTCCCTTCCGCCAACTCGATCCGGACAACACCTATCAGACCGGCGCTTTTGCTTTCGTCCTGTTCAATTTCAATCCGACCAAGGTCAAAGTGCCCCGGCGCTGGCCGGAGTTGGCGAATGCGGAGTACAACGGCAAGGTCACGCTCGGGCATCCAGCGTTTAGCGGTTACGTCGGAAACTGGGTCGTCTCGATGAACGACAAGTACGGCTGGGATTACTTCACCAAGCTCGCACTGACGCAGCCCAAGATCAATCGGTCCATTTACGACACGGTGACCGACATCGTGAGCGGCGAAAGGCAAATAGGCGCTGGGCCGGACAGCCTGTCGCTCGAGAAGAAAGCAGCCGGGAATGCGATCGGGATCGAGTACCCCGACGACGGCGCCGTTCTGATCGCCGCCCCGATCGCGGTCCTCAAAGAGGCTCCGCATCCCAATGCCGCCCGGCTCTTCATGAACTTCTTCTACTCGCGCGAGTATTCGCAAGCCATCGTAAAGTCGTTCAACTTTCCCCTGCGCAGCGACGTGCCGTCAGCTAACGGCACGCGGCTCGACCAAATTCACTATACACGCGTCACCGCGGAGCGCCTCGCCGTCGGAATACCCGAGGTCGTCGCGAAATGGCGCGAAACGTTTGGTGTCTAAGTTTCGAGCCAGCACGTTCGTGTTTGGCGTGGCAACCGTGGTGCTGCTCATCATGGTCGTCCTGCCGCTCGGGTGGCTGTTTTTTACGAGTCTCCAACAGCCCGATAGCGGCGCACTGACGCTGCACAATTACGTCGAAGCCTTCACGACCCCGATCTACCTCCGCCCGATCGTGAATTCCCTGATCCTGGCGTCGGGCGTCGCGACGATCGCCGTGTGCGTGGGGACCCCGCTTGCGTGGCTGCTGGCCCGCGCCGACCTGCCGGCACGCGGTGCGCTGCGCGCGTTGATCGTCGCTGCCTTCGTCACGCCTTCATTTCTCGGCGCCGAAGCTTGGATGCTGCTCGCGGCCCCGAACAGCGGCTGGCTCAACAAGGCCTGGACGGCCGTCACCGGGGCCGAGCATGGTCCGCTGAACATCTACTCGCTGGCGGGCGCGATTTTCGTCATGGCCCTCTATAACATTCCATATACCTTCACGCTGGTGTCGGGTGCGCTCGAGTTGATGCCGGCTGAAATGGAAGACGCCGCGGCCATCCTCGGAGCGAGCACGTGGCGCAGAACCGTAGCGATTACGCTTCCGCTCGCGCTGCCCGCAATCGTCGGCGGCTTCATCCTGTCGTTTCTCGAAGCTTCGTCGGAGTTCGGCGCGCCCGCATTTCTGCTGATTCCGGCGCGCCAGCAAGTCGTCACGACGCAACTCTACGAATTCTTTCAATACCCTATTCGCATCGAGCTTGCGGCCGCTTATGCGATACCGATGCTGTTGGTAACGGTCGCGCTTCTGCTCGGACAACGCGCCTTGGTCGGTCGCAAGCGCTACGATGTCATAGCTGGAAAAGGCGTCCGGCGGCGCTTGGTTGCGCTCGGCCGCTGGCGTTGGCCGGCGCTGGCTTTGGCGCTGATTCCGCCATCTCTGTCGGTCTTGCTTCCGTACGGATGCCTCCTGCTCACCTCGCTCTCACGCGCATGGGGCAAGGGTCTCGCGCTTTCAAACCTGACGCTGTATTGGTACCGCTGGGCGATCTTCGACAATCAGACGACCCAAGCCGCAATCGTGCACAGCTTCCTCTACAGTTTTGCGGCCGCCACGCTCGCGCTCGGAGTGGCTTTGTCCGTCGCTTATATCGTTTCGCGCAAGCTCGCACCCGGCGCGGGAATCTTGTCGTTCGTTGCGATGGCCCCGTTCGTCGTGCCCGGCATCATCCTCGCCATCGGCTTCTATTCCGCCTTTTCGCACAAGCCGTTGCTGCTCTACGGCACGGCCTGGATGCTCATCGTCGCGTTTGCGACGCGCTTCTTGCCGATCGCCTTCACGAGCATGCGCTCGGCTTTGCAATCGATCAACATCGACCTCGAGAACGCGGCGCGCACGCTCGGCGCGGGCCGCCTTCGCGCCCTCGGTTCGGTGACGCTGCCGCTCGTACGGCGAGGCCTCCTCTCGAGCTGGCTGCTGGCCTTTATCCCCTCGCTGCGCGAACTCAGCTGCGCGATCTTCCTGTTCACTCCGGGCACCGCGGTGATGTCGACCGTCATCTTCGATTTTTCCGATGCGGGGAACTTCGAGGCAGTTGCGACGATGGGAATTCTCTTGATGCTGACGACCCTTGCCTTCGTGGCACTGGCTTACCGCTTCGCCGGACGCGAACTCATCACGGCGCAGAACATCCAGTGAAAGAGCGTTAGATGGCAAGCATCGCGCTGATGGGCTTGAAGAAGCGCTTTGGTGCCGCCCGCGCGGTGGATGGCGTCGACTTGAGAATCGACAACGGCGAGGTGATGGCGCTGCTCGGGCCGTCCGGCTGCGGAAAGACGACGACCTTACAACTGCTCGCCGGCTTCTTGGAACCCGACGAAGGCGAAATTCGAGTCGGCGACGTCGTCGTCTCGCGTCGCGGCTCGGTGCTTCCGCCGGAGCGGCGCAACATGTCGCTCATTTTCCAGACGTATGCGGTCTGGCCGCACAAGACCGTCTTCGAGAACGTCGCTTTCGGTCTTGCGGTGCGGCGCGTGCCGCGCGCACAGATCGTCGAGCGCGTCAAGCAGGTGCTCGAAACCGTTCGGATGGCGTCCATGGCGGAACGCTATCCCGCCGAGCTCTCTGGCGGTCAGCAGCAACGCGTCGCACTTGCTCGCGCGCTCGTCGTCGAGCCGCAGATCTTGCTGCTCGACGAGCCTCTGTCAAATCTGGACACGGCGCTGCGCGAGCAGATGCGCTTCGAGATTCGCCGTTTGCACAACGAAACCGGAATAACGATGGTCTACGTGACGCACGACCAGGCTGAGGCGATGGTCACGGCGGATCGGATCGCCGTCATGAACGCCGGCCGGGTCGAGCAGGTCGGTACGGCAAGCCAGATCTACGAGTCACCGCGCACGGCGTTCGCCGCTTCCTTCATCGGCCGGATGAACACGCTCGAAGGTACGCTGCTCGAAAGCGGCGTGGCCGATTGCTCCGGTCTGATCCTGCGCGTCAGCGACGGCGTACCGCTCGCCAAGGGCCAGCGGGCCGTGATCTGCGTACGTCCGCACGACGTGTCGTTCGCCGCCGCCGATGACGCCGTGGACGGCGACAACTGTATCCGCGGGCGCGTCGCGCAGCAGACCTATCTCGGCGACGTTCGCGACTACCTTGTCCAGGTGGCCGGCGACACGACGCTGCGCGTCATAACTTCACCGGGCATCTGCCACGAAGTGGGCGAGGAGGTCACGTTGCGGCTTCCGATCGCCGCCTGCCGCATCGTCTCCGGCTAGAGAGGCGCGACGGCGATCGCGCTGGGGCCACTGGAATCTCCCCCGAGGTACGCGGGCATCGTGACCGATAGCGACGGGGCGACGAAGCCCGAGGCGCCCGCGTCGAACACGATCAGCGCTTGCGGTCCGGAAAGGTTCGTCAAATTGAAGGCGTACACGTTCCCGCTAGCGTCGACCGCCATCGGAGAGTTGTACGGCAATTGCGGCGATTGGAATTCCGCCATCGGCAAGACGTTGCCGCTCGCGCCCGGCGCGAAAACGAACACCTCTTGCGACTGCGAGTCGAAGACGGAGAGCGTTCCGCCGGCCGAGACTCCGATCTGGCTCGGTATTTTAAAGCCCGTATTCGATCCTGAAATAACGCGAGCCGGCGCGATGTTTCCGTATTCTCCCGGCGGATACACCGCGATGTACGGCGGCCCGGTGCTGGGCTCGAGTGCGGCGTAAATGTTCCCGCTCGCGTCGACCGCAAGTCCGCTCTGGTTGACGTTGCTCAGCATCGTCGAGCTTCCAGCGATCGTTTGATATTGTCCGCTGAGCGAACCGCTCGCGCCCGGATTGATGATGAAAATCGAGGCCGGCTCGGACGGGACGCTTTGCGCGCCTTGAATCGCGTACAAATAGTTGTTCTTGTCGAATGCCAGCGCAGCCGGGGCGACGAGCGGGCTCGGATTGGCGTGGCCAGGATAATTGATCACCGCAGTCGGCGTCGCGTTGAGACCGATCGCGCTCGCCGCGAACTCGACGAGGGTGTACGTGCAAGGCGGGCACGCTCCCGTGCCGACGATGGTTCCGTTTGGAGCGACCGCGAGCATCCCGCCGAGGATCGTGAGGTCGGTCGAGGTCAGCCGCGTCGGCGTCGCGGTTCCGACGGAACCTTTCGGAAAGATATCGATCTCCCCGTACGTCGAGCTGAGGGTGAGGTTCCCGAAGACGTAGGCAGCTGTCGGCAGCGCCGTGGCCGGCGGACCTGGCGAGGGCGTCGGTGTCGCACCGCCCGGCGTTGGCGTCGCACCGCCCGGCGTCGGCGTGATGCGCGGGCTCGGCGAATTTCCGCCGCCTCCACCGCAGCCCGCGAACATCGCGGCACACGCGAAAAGGACCGTGATACGAACTCTGGAGCTCACGGCGTACGATGTGGACCGCGAGCCGTCGAAACCCCTGCGCGTTGCACCATTTGGTGAGGCGGATCAAGCCGGCGCGAAAACGCGGGGAAAGAGTTTTTTAGGCCGTCGCCCGCGTAGAAGTGAACATGCCAGCCGCAAACTCGCCCGGGGGACCGGTGCGCGTCTCGCCGATCATGTGGAGGATGTCGGCCTGGATTTTCTGTTCCACGCTAGCGACTGCGCTAGCCGTCTTCATCGTTTGCGTGAAAATGGGCCCGAATCAGTGGAGACTCACCGCTCTGCTGTGGTCGCTCTTTGGCGTGAACCTGCTCTTGTTGGTTCGGTGGACGTACGGCGCACTTCGGCGCGCCGGCTACCCTGCCTCGCCCACGATCCAGTTGGCTCAGTGGCGAGTGATGGCGGTGTATGCGGCAGCACTCATCGGTACAATCGTGCTGACGGACTTCATCTATCGCTGGACCGCGAGTCGACTCCTTGAGGGTCTCTTGGCGCTTTGCTTTGTGCCGCTCGCCCTTGTCTTCGTAAAGTGGGGCTACGCTCTCCAGCCGGCGCCCCAACCGTATGAAGCCGGCATGTTGCGATGGGCTGTCACCATGCAGTTCGTTCTGCCGGTCATTTTAGGCGCGAACCTGATTTTGCAGCTTCTGCCGCATCATTACTACGGCGCAGGATTAGAAGCAAGGCGTGACTGGACTATCGCCGCCTACTTCGTGCTCGCGCCGATCTTTCCAATCAACGGGTACTTCATGCTGCAGCGATACTTTTGGGCTCGCGCTCTCGCGGCGCCGCTGTCACCGGCAACGTCGTAGGCGAACGTTGGGAGGAACCCCGAAAAGCAATCGAGCGCTCATCGGACGCTCCGACTAGCACGAAGTGCTTAGCGCTGAAGGCGTCGAGCCGACTCTGGCAAAGTGCGGCAGATGCGGGCGCGGGTCGAACTGAAGCTGCTCGGACCGTTCGAGGGGCGGTTTCCCGACGGGCGGCAGGCGAAACTCGAGACCCGCAAGTCGGAAGCGTTGCTGGCGTACTTGGCCCGGCACTGTGGGGAATCGCATTCGCGCGAGCAGCTAGCCGCGATGTTTTGGGGAGATCGAGACGACGCGGCCGCGCGGCACAACCTGCGTAAAGCGCTCGCATCGCTGCGGCGCAGTTTCGCACCGCACGAATTCTTGCTGGCCGATCGCGATAGCCTCGCGCTCGATCCGGCCGCGGTCAAGGTCGACGTTACGCTGTTCGAGGAGCTCGCTGCCGCGCAGGACACCGAGCAGTTGCACGCCGCGTCGGAGCTCTATCGCGGACCATTCCTCGAAGGATTGGTCTCAGACGAGCAGCCGTTTGACGAATGGCTCTCGCGCGAACGGCAAACGCTGCACGACCGCGCCCTCCGGCTGCTGCTGCAACTCGCGGATGCGGCGCGCGATCCGGAGGCCGCCGGCGCCGCGCTCATTCGTGCTGTGGAACTGGATCCGTCGTGCGAGGAAGCGCATCGGCGCTTGATGCGTTTGCAGATCGCGGCACGGCGCTACAACGCCGCGGTGCGTCAGTTCCACGACTGCGCGAAGGCGCTGCAGCGTGAACTCGACGCAACGCCCGAGCACGAGACGTTAGCGGTCTATCGCGAGGCGATGGCCGCGCTGTCGCGCGTCTCCGACGTGGGCGCACGCGAGCTGCCCACCAATCTTCCACACCAGCTCAACTCCTTCGTGGGCCGCGCGGACGAGGTCCGCGACATCGAGGCGCTGCTCTTCGAACATCGGCTGGTCACCGTCGCGGGACCAGGCGGTTCGGGGAAGACGCGCTGTGCGGTGCAAATCGGCGCCGGCCTCCTGGCGAACTTTCCGGGCGGTGTATGGTTGGCGGAACTCGCGCCGATCGCGGACGATTCGCTCGTACCGCGGATCGTGGCCGACGCGCTGCGCGTCCCGCAATCCGGCGATCGGCCTCTTCTCGACGATGTGGTCGCTCATCTCCAGCGCAAGCAGCTGCTGATCGTGCTCGACAACTGCGAGCACGTCGTCGCGGGCGCTCGCAACCTGGCTGCTGCGGTGCTCAGGAACTGCCCCGGCATCCGCATCTTGGCGACGAGCCGGCAAAGCTTGGAAGTCACCGGCGAACGCGTGTACCGCGTACCGTCGCTCGCTTTGCCACCGCCGTCGCTTCGCCTCAACCCTACAGGCGCCGCACGATATGGCTCGCTCGTGCTGTTTTGCGATCGCGCCAGGGAAGCCGCCGGCCACTTTGTGCTGACCGAAGAAAACCTTCCCTCGGTCGTTGCAGTTTGCCGGCGCGTCGACGGCATGCCGCTTGCGATCGAGCTCGCGGCAGCGCGAATCAAATCCCTCTCGCCGCGACAACTCGCGCAGAGGCTGGATCGACACTTCCGCCTGCTAGCCGGCGGCGATCGTAACGGGCCGCCGCGCCAGCAGGCGATGAGCGCGTTGATCGATTTCAGTTACGACTTGCTCTCCGAGCGCGATCGGCGGATGTTGCGGATGTTCTCGGTCTTCGTGGGAAGTTTCACGCTCGAGATGATGAGCGCCGTGTGCGTGGACGCGCATACCGACGAGTTCGAGGTGTTGGAAGCGCTTACGTCGCTCGTCGATAAATCTCTCGTGCAGGCCGAACCCGACGGCGAGGGCATGCGCTATCGCTTGCTGGAAACCACCCGCGCTTACGCCGCGCGAAAAGCGGCAGACAGCGGCGAGCAGGAGCATGCGGCACGAAGGTATGCGCTCGCCTGCGTCGCACTCGGCGAGGCGCTCGATGCGGCTTGGGACGCGACGCCCGACCGCCTGTGGTTCGCGCAACTGAGCGCGGAACGGGAACATTGGCGCGCGACGCTGGAGTGGACGCTCGAAGCCCGAAACGACGTGCTCGCCGGCCAACGTCTGGTGGCTGCGCTCGGCGGCGGATTCCGTCTCTTCGGCTTCGCGGCGGCGTTGGGTTGGTTGGACGCGGCACGCCACAGCGTAAACGCGGAGACGCCGCGTGCGATCGTCGCGCAACTCGATCTCGTCGAAGCGCGATACCGGGGGTGGCTCAATCAACATGAAGCGGCATGCGAGTCGGGCCGCCGCGCGTTCGAAGCATTCGCCGCGCTCGGTGAATCGCTGCGTGTCGCAGAAGCTCAAGGGGACCTGGGGCGCGAACTGACGGTTCTCGGGCGAGCCGCAGAGGCCGAGACGTTGTGGCTGGAAGCATTGGGTACGGCGCGCCGATTACGTTCGCGAAAGTTGCCCGCAGAAATACTCGCGAGCCTCGCCGAGGCTTCGATCGCTCGCGACGATCTGAAAGAGGCGCGGGTCCGGTTCTCAGAAGCGTTGGCGCTCGCCAAGGCATCAGAGCATACGATGCTCGAGTCCATCGTGGCCGCCAACCTCGCTGAGGCGGAGTTCCGAGGGGGTGACGCGGCCGCTGCGCTGCGTCTCGCCGGTGAAGCTGTAGCGGCGAGCCGAACGTTCAACGACTCGACAACCTTCAGCGTCGCGAACTACCTCTCGAACATGGCTGCGTATCTGGTTGCGCTCGGCCGTTACGAAGAAGGCCGCGTTCACGCGCGCGAAGCGCTCGAGCTCGCCCGCGACGTGCAGCACCACACCGGAGTCGCGTGCTCGCTCCAACACGTCGCCGCCGTCGCGGCGCTGCGAACGCCTGACGACGAGACCTCGGCCGGCGAAGATCGAGCGCGTGCCGCGCGGCTGTTCGGATACACAGACGCGCGCCTGGCGGCACTCGGCGGCCTGCGCGAATATACCGAACAGCGGGAATACGATGCCGGCATCGCTGCGCTCCGCGGCGTACTCGGATTTGAAGAGACGGACGCTCTATTGGCAGAGGGGCGAACGTGGTACGACGACCGCGCGTTCGCCGAGGCGATGACCGTCTAACAGCTTCACGATGCCCTGATAGTCTCGGAGGGAAGCGGGTGAACCAAGGGGAGGCGGGAACCTAAGGCGACGGATTGGCCTGGGGAGCCGAGTTCTTGCCTTTTTGCTCGGGGGAGTTTTCAATGCCCAAAGTACCGACCCGCCCGCTCGCTGCTGGAATCGGCGCACTAGCGTTGACGCTGACGCTTGCATTCGACGGAACCGGCGAAGCTTGTACCAGGATCCTCTCAAATACCAACGCCGGATACGTCCTCGTCGCGCGCAGTATGGACTGGGCTACAACGACGGAGCCGATCCTCACCGTAATGCCCCGCGGAATGAACCATGACGGTGGCAGGGTCGGATCGGAAGTAGCGGTAAGCCAGAATCCCCTGCGCTGGACCTCAACTTACGGCAGCGTCGTTACCACGATCTATGGGATCGGGACCGCCGACGGGATTAACGAGCGCGGGCTGTCCGCGCATATGCTCTATTTTCCTCCCGCCGATTACGGTGCACGCGATGCGTCGAAGGCGGGCCTCCAAGGGGCGCTCTGGGCGCAGTACGCGCTCGACAGCTCCGCAAACGTCGAGCAGGCGTTAGCGAATCTCCAGAAGATTCAGGTTGTGAAGATCTCGATCGTACGGCACGGTCAGACGCAGAACGCCACGGTACACTTGGCACTCGAAGACGCCACCGGTGACTCGGCGATCCTCGAATACATCGGCGGCAAGCTTGTAGTTCATCACGGTCGACAATACCGGGTGATGACCAACGCTCCGGATTACGACGAGCAACTCAAGCTGCTCAGCGGATTCGATTTCTCAAACCCGACCATGGAAACGAACGTACCTGGAAACGTGAACCCGCGCGCCCGTTTCCAGCGGGCAACATATTTTCTGTCCGTCTTGACCCCGCCAAAGGACCAACGCGAGGCGGTCGCGGGTATGTTCACGCTAATCCGAAGCGTCTCCATTCCATTCGGTGCGCCGGTCAACGGATCGACCTTTGATACCGAGTACCGCACCGTCGGCGACTTGCAGAATCGGCAGTATTACTTCGAACTCACGACGTCGCCGAACGTCATCTGGATCGACCTTAAGAAGCTCAACTTTAGTGCAGGCGCTTCGCCTATGACGCTCAACCCGAACAACATCGCGCTGAACGGTAACGTCAACGGAAGCTTCGCGCCGGCGAGCGCTCCCTTTTAAAATTTTAGGCAGTACGCGGACTAGGCAGAATCAACGCTGTAAACCCTACGCGAGCAAAGCGTGGGAGATGTGTAGCGAGACGACCCAGTTCGGCACGTCCACGAGTTCGCTGATCTTCAAGTCGCCGGCGACGCTCGCGAGCATGTAGGCGTCAATGTCCGTGATACTCGTGCGGCGGACGATCTCCGCGATCATCGCCGTCGTAGCGTCGCGCGCCGCTTGCAAGAGATCGGGCCCGATGCCCGTGGTCGCAAGCGCGGCACCTGTGCGCTGCGAACTCGGCGAGGTGAGTAGAATCGGAGCGGCGAGGCGTCGCTGGCGTTCGATTGAAACGCGCAAGACCGCGACGGCGTTCGTTTCGATCGCGGTGCCGCAAACCTCGCCGTCGCCTTGCGCCGCGTGCGCGTCGCCCAGCGAAAGGAGTGCGCCGTCGACGGCGACGGGCATGTATAGCGTCGCCCCCGCACCGACGTGCCGGATGTCCATGTTGCCGCCCCATCGCGTCGGCGGAATGACGGAGAACGAGCCCTCTTCTTCCGGGGCGACGCCGATCGTTCCGATCATCGGCAAACTCGGCAGCCGCATACCGGTGAACAGTTCGATCGTTCCGTCCGCGATTCGCGACATTCGCAACTCGGGATCTGCAAAGCGATCGGCGAGCAAGCCGAAACCGGGGATGTTCGCGGTCCAGCCCCAGCGGTCGACTTCGAGATCCAGGATCTCGACGACCAGGGCGTCTCCGGGCCTCGCTCCTTCGACGAAGATGGGACCCGTCACCGGATTGACGCGCCCAAAATCGAGCGTCGCAAGGGCGCCGGCGGGAGAATCGGAGGCGAGTTGACCGCCCGATGCGTTCTGGAGTTCGACGGTGATCGTGTCGCCGGGCGCGACTCGCAACACCGGCGCGATCGATTTGTCCCAAACGTTGTGGGTTTGCGTGCGTCGCAGGTGCATTACCGGCGCTTTCGCGCCCCTCTCCCGGCGCTCCCCGGATTTAAGCGTCGCGCGTTGAAGATTGCGCTGCCGGCACTCACGTTGCTACAACGAGGCCGGACGTAGCCATGCCCTAGGAGCGCCTTTCTCTTGTGGAGGTTCCGAAGTCATGCGTAGGAAGTTTTTCATCATCGGAACGGGAGCGGCGATTGCCGCCTCGCCGGCTCGCCCGATCGCTGCCGGCTCAGCAATCTACGCCGACGCGAACAACGGCCAACTCGGTGCCGAGTTGAGCGCTGCCGAATTCGCCGGCGTGCAGCACGCGCTGCTGCCCGACGCGCTCAAAGGAACGGCGCTGGAGGTGCAAAACGCTGCACCCTCTGCTGCGACCCGCGTCGTGCTCGCGAACCTGCCGACGGTTTCGACGCAAGGAGTTCCCGGCAAGGTCGGAGCTCCCGGTTCGTGCGAGGCCCAATCGTTTGGTTACTGTCTGGGCGCCTATACCGCCGCGCGGAATCCGAACGGCAGCCGCAAGTGGAGCGCCGGCGATGGCGGCAATCAGCCGAGCGCCGCGTGGCTCTATCAGTGGGTACACCAAGTGAACGGCCACGGTGCCAAGACTTGCCCGAGCGGTTCGGGCGCGACCCCGTACGCTCGAAAACTGGTCACGACCGGTGCCCCGAGCACGGCGAAGTATCCGTACAATCCGCACAACGGCGTGACCGTGGATGCCGTCTGCTCGTATATCGAGTCGCTCGATGTAAACGACGCCGGACCAGACGCTTCACGGCTCTTAGTCGGATCGTACAAAGCGTTCTCGGGTCTCGTCGACAACCGCTCGCAGTACCTCGACACGTTCAAAGCGCTCATACGTCAAGGCCATGCGATTGCGTTCAGCGGTCGTGTTGCCAAGGTCTATTGCATCGAAAACCCGCCGCTGGTAAAGGGCGCGTTCACCGCACCGCAGGGATTCATCCCTAAGTCAGGTCACGGCCAAGTAATCGTCGGCTACGACGACTCGAAGGGCCCGCATGGCGCGTTCCTCGTTCAGAACAGCTTCGGGCCGGGTTGGAATCCGGGACCGCGCGACGATCCGGGCCACAACGGGCGCATCTGGTGGGGCTACGGCGCGTGGTTCAAGAGCCAGGGCTACGCGCTCGTGATGTATCCAAACCTGGACGAAACCCCGGGCGGCTACAAACTCGGCAAGATGGGCTCGGGCCCCGAGCTGTACGTTCGCAGCGCAAAGCAGTACTCCGAAAGCGGCAACCACTATGCTGTGCTTGTTCTGCAGGCCACGGACGCGATCACGCTGTCGAAGGTCGAGGTGCTCGGCAGCGGCGGAAAGAGCGCCGCCGATACGCTGCCGACCGCCGCGAACCTGGCCGAAACGATGCGTTTCGGTTATGCCTACGTCAAGCGCGCGACTGCGTTCGCGCCGGGCCAATACGAGGCAACGATCTCGGCAACCAACCAGACCGGCCAAAGCGTCACATACAAGGGACCCATCAAGATCGCCTAACCGAAACGCCCGCCACAGTCGAGCACTTGGTGCTTAGTGAACCGCTACGCCGATGCCGTCGCCGAGATCGGAGATCGTCGGCGTGGTCGGCGTTCCGTTCGGCATGTAGGTCGTGAGTGAGTCGGCTTGCTGATTGACGACGTAGATCTTGCCGGTCACATCGACCGTCACGGCGAGGGGCCGAAGCCGAAGGTCGATCGTCGGCGGGACCGGCTTCCCTTCGGCGTTGTAACTTGTCAGGACATCGTTGTCGAAGTCGGTGACGTAAATTTTGCCGGTCGCATCGACCGCCACGCTCGTGGGACCGGCGAAGCCGGTGATGGTCGGCGCGGCCGGAGTTCCATCGGCCGCGTAGGTCGTCACCGTGCCGTTGCCATGATTCGCGACGTAGATCTTGCCGGATCCGTCGACCGCGACCCCGTCGGGTGCGCTTAGCCCACGGGAGATCGTCGGAGTGGCAGGCGAACCATCGGAGTTGTAGGTCGTCAGCGTATCGTTGTTCGAGTTCGCGACGTAAATCTTCCCGGCCGCATCGACCGCTATGCCGTTGGGCCCGCTTAGCCCACGGGTGATCGTCGGCGTGGTCGGTTTTCCATCGGCGGTAAAAGTCGTCACCGTGCCGCCATGATGGTCCGTAACGTAAATCTTCCCGCCTGCGTCGACCGCTACGCCGTGAAGAAAGGACACCCCGGTGGAGATCGTGGGTGTGGTCGGGGTTCCGTCGATCTTGTAGGTCGAGATGGTACCGCTGCTTATCGAGCTCGCGATGTAGATGCGCGACGGCGCGCGCGGCGCCGAGCTACAGGCACTCACGACAATTACAGCGACGAGCGCCGCACCCAAACTCCGCAAAATCATCATCGCCTACTCCCCTGTGCCGCGAACGACGCCTACAAGCCGAGGTCGCTTAAGCTCTGATGATCGGCCGGCCGGGGCCCGCTGCGATCCCAGTGGTAAAGACGGTCCCCTTCGGCGATAGGGCGATCGTTGATGCTCGCGTGACGCACGCGCATGAGTCCGTTTTCGTCGAATTCCCAATTCTCGTTCCCGTACGCGCGGAACCAATTGTTCGAATCGTCACGAAATTCGTAAGCGAAGCGCACGCCAATACGGTTTCCGGCGAACGCCCAAAGTTCTTTGATGAGACGGTATTCATTCTCGCGGTTCCACTTCCGGATGAGGAACTCGACGATCTTGTCGCGACCCCGGAAGATCTCACTCCGATTGCGCCAGCTGCTGTCGACCGTGTAGGCGAGCGAAACGCGCTGCGGATCGCAGCTGTTCCAGGCGTCTTCGGCTGCGCGAATCTTCTGGATAGCCGTCTCTCGCGAGAAGGGCGGCAGCGGGGGACGGACGTCGGACATGTGGTTTTACGTCTTTCGTATGAACGGCGTGACGAGGTCGATCGGAAGCGGGAAGATCGTCGTTGAGTTGTGTTCGGTTGCGATCTCCGTGAGTGCTTGCAAGTAGCGAAGCTGGAGCGCCACCGGCTGCGCTTGAATTTTCTCCGCGGCCATCACGAGTTTTTCAGCCGCCTGATACTCGCCTTCTGCGTTGATGACCTTCGCGCGCCGCTCCCGTTCGGCTTCAGCTTGCTTCGCCATCGCGCGCTTCATGGAGTCCGGCAAGACGACGTCACGGACCTCGACGTGAGTAACCTTGATGCCCCACGGTCCCGAGCCTACGTCGATCACTTGCTGAAGCTGCTGATTGATCCGGTCGCGCTGACTTAGGAGCTCGTCTAACTCGTGGTGTCCGATGACGCTGCGCAACGTGGTCTGAGCGAGCAGGAACGTCGCTTTGGAAAAGTTTTCTACTTTCACGACGGCGTCCTCGGGATTGACGACGCGGAAGTACACGACCGCGTCCACCGTGACGGGAACGTTGTCGCGCGTCATCATCTCCTGGCGGGGCACGTCCAACGTGACGACGCGCAGGTCGATCTTGATCATCCGGTCGACGATCGGGATCAGGAAGATCACCCCCGGTCCCCTCGCGGGGAGCAGGCGTCCGAGGCGAAAGACGATCCCTCGCTCGTACTCACGCGCGATCTTCACTGCAGCGGAGAGCAGCGCTACTACCACAATGATGACTGCGATTAGAATCGCAATGACGGTGTTCATCTCATCCCCTCTTTCTGCCGGGCTTCCGCGGCTTTGCGCACTTTGAGATGCAATCCGCTGACCTGGACCACGCGAACGAGTTCGCCGGTGGGGACGGAGCCGTCCACAACCTCGGCGCTCCACAGCTCACCGTCGACGAGCACCATGCCCGCCGGAGCCAGGTCGCTGCGCGCCGTCGCAAGCTCGCCGAGCAGCGCCTCGCGCCCCGTTCGCACCCTGCGAGCTTGCGCGCGCAATCCGGCCCCTACGGCAAAAAGGAAGAACGCGCCGGTCAGCACGGCGATCGTGAGAATGAGTGCAAGTGAAATGCGCAGGAACGGAGCTTGATTCTCCGTGAGGAGCAGCGAGCCCAGGACGAACGACGCGATTCCGCCCGCCGTCAGGACACCGTGACTGGTTACCTTGAGGTCGGCGATGAACAGGATCAATGCGAACCCGATCAGCAACAAGCCGGCGACGTTCACTGCAACGATCGCAAACGAGGCGAACGCGAGAATGAGCGCGAGCCCGCCGATCACGCCGGGGAAGACCGAGCCGGGGTTGCTCAACTCGAAGATGATCCCGTAGATCGCCACCGTCATGAGAATGAATCCCACGTTCGGGTCACCCAGGAGAAGCAGCAACTGCTCCGCCAAGTTCATCGGAATCTCGACGATTCGCGCACTGCGCGTCTCGAGCCGGCGCTCGCCGGATGCTGTCTGGACCTGCCTTCCGTCGATCATTGCCAGGAGTTCGCGCGGGCTGCCGGCGATGAGGTCGACGACGTGCAGTTGAAGTGCTTGCGCGTCGGTGATCGAAACGCTCTCTCGCACCGCCTGCTCCGCCCAAGCGGCGTTGCGCCCGTGCCTGGTTGCAAGTCCGCGAATCTCTGCGACGGCGTCGTTCGTGAGCTTCGTCATCTCCGTCTTGTCGATGCCGCCGCCACCGAGAGCGACCGGGTGGGCGGCGCCGAGATGCGTCGTGGGCGCCATGGCGGCGATGCCGGCCGCGTAAACGATGAAGACGCCCGCCGACGCGGCACGCCCTCCGCTCGGGTACACGAAGGCTGCGGTCGGGACCGCCGAGCTCAGCATGGCCTTTGTGATGTCATCCATCGATTTGAGCGAGCCGCCCGGCGTATCGATTTCGATGACGAGCAGCTGGGCGTTGTCGCTGGCGGCCTGGCTAAGCCCTCGAAGTACGTATCGGGCGGTGCCGGGACCGACGATGCCGTCAAGCCGAACGACCTCCACCAGCGGTTCGGTTCCCTGCGCAACGCGTGCCGCATCGGCGACGCAACTCGCTGCGAGCCAGGCGCCGAGCGCCGCTAATGTCGTCAGAGCCGAGAGCGCGCCTACGAAGGGCAGCCGCTTCAGCCCGACTGCCTCGAGCATAATCTCTTCATTTGACTAACTCGAGTAGATTTCCACTCGTTTTCGCTTTCTGAGAGCAAAACCAGCAGAGAGCCTAGAACGCAGACGCGCGGAGGAGGCAACATGGGAGCTCCAGTCGTTCACTTTGAGATCATCGGAAAAGACGCACCGGCACTACGGGCGTTCTATCGCGACGCATTCGGCTGGAACGTCGGCGACCGAGTCGGCGGCGCCGGGATTACCGACTACACCCTTGTCGAAACGGGCGGCGGTACTGGAATCGCCGGCGGCATCGGTGCGGCGCCGGAGGGGTACGACGGTCACGTCACCTTCTACATTCAAGTTCCCGACGTGGCGCTCGCACTCGAAGCGGTCGAGCGGCGCGGCGGAACGAAAATGATGGGACCGAGTGACGTCCGCGGCGGACCGGTTATCGGACTCTTTGAGGATCCCGAAGGGCACGTCATCGGTCTCGTCAAGGGCCCGGCCGCTTAAGCGGAGCGCATGCGGCGCCCAATGTCACGCTTCGCTTCCGCGCTGGTCCTTGCATCGCTCGTGGCATCGACCGCGCTCTCGTCTGCGGCATCCACACCCGGCGGCGCGAATGCCGGCAACCTGACGGTCGAGGCGGTCCTCGCAAAGGCGCTGGCGGCGCGCGGCAACACCAAGCCGGTGCGAAGCGAAATCGAGATTTGGACGATTCACGAACTCGGCGTGGACGGCACGCTCCGGCGCGTTTCGCGCGGACGCGATTGGACCGAAACGCGAACGCGTGACGGCTTCGTGAGCGCCGACGGTTCGTCGGGCGGCACGACGTGGCGCCAAAACGAGAACGGCGAAGTCATCGTCGAGCAGAATGGCGGCGGAAGCGATGCGGATCGGAAACCCGTCGCGCAGCGTTCGAGCCGGATTGGGGCGCCGATCGACGCTTGGGCCGTCGACACCGTCGCGGCGAACGGCGACTTCCGGCGCGACTATTACGACCCATCGACGTTCCGTCTCGTACGGCGCGAGCGCAGCGAACTCGGGACGCATTCCTATGAGATCTTCGACGACTACACGACGAACGCGGCCGGAAGAACGTTCGCGCGTCACGTGTACGGCGGTGACGACCGGCCGAACAACGACTGGGACCAGCGGCTCGTGACGGACGACCTCTCGACCCCGGTGAACGCGTCCGACATCGCGATTCCCGCGAACCGCCGGACGCTTGTCGAATTCCCGCAAGGACGCTCGACGGTTCGTCTGCCCGCGCAGATCGAGCGCGGTCTCATCGTCGTTCGCGCGGAGATCGCGGGAAAGAGCCTCGACTTCATCCTCGACAGCGGCTCCGCCACGATCGCGCTCGACGCCGCGACGGCGGAGGAACTGGGGTTAAGGTTTTCGGGCAAGGGTACTGCGACGGTCGCGGGGAGCGTCTCGGAAAGCCAAGCCGTAATCCCGGAGATGCACGTTGGAGAGCTTACGATGCACGATGTCGTGGTCGACACTCTTCCCGTCGCAGTCGAGCTCGACGACCACACGAGCGCCGTGGGATTGCTCGGGTTTGATTTTCTCGACGGAGCCGCCGTCACCGTGGACTACGACGGCGGGACCGTCGACGCGACCGCACCGGAAGCGTTCGCGCCGCCGGCGAGCGCGACGGCGATCGCCACCGCGATGAACTACGGTGCGCCTGAGGTCTCGCTCGCCGTAGGCGGCCTCGAAGGCGACCGTTTCGTGGTCGACACGGGCGCCCAACAAGCGACGGTTGTGCTCTTCCGGCACTTCGCGCGCCTGCACCCACGCGCGATCTCGGAGGCGTTGTGGCGCGGCTACGGTCAGAAGACCAAGCTCGACATGATCGGCGGGAGCATGACGAACACGCAGGTGCTCCTCAAGAACGTTACCTTCGGGCCGTGGTTGTTCGCGGGAATGGACGGACTGCTCTCCAACTCACCGCCTTCGTTCGACAACCAAGACGGACTGATCGGGTCGAGGTTTCTCGACCTGTTCAAGCTCACGCTCGACGAACCTCACTCGCGGATCTACTTGGAACCGACCGGACCGATGCCGCTCAATCCGGCCGCCGCGAAAACCTTGTAAGCGGGCTCGCGCGGAATCTGCGGGGACGTCGCTGAAGTCACAACAACCGCATCTGCGGCTTTCATATAACATATAAAGGTACGTGGATTTCTTTATGCGCTTGATGTTGTTCTTGACCGCACTTGCGGCCGTATCGATCCTCCCCGCCGGCGCGCAAGTCCCGCGGGACGCGCAGCGACTGGGCATCACCGTCGCGGGCCGCGCGACCGTACGCGTCCCGGCCGACGGGATCCGGTTCGATGCGAACGTTTCCGGAAGCCTCAGCGACGCCGACCAGGACTCGATTCTCGCGGCGCTGCGCGCGGGCGGTATCGACTCACCGCAAATCGTATCCTCGAACGTCGTGTCGGCGAACGGTTTCGCGTACGTGCGCGGTTCGCTTCGGCATCCGACGCGAGACCGCATCGACGCCTTCGGCAAGCTCGCCGCGTCGATTCTCGCAGCGCATCCCGGCTTGCGGCTCCAAAACACCGTCGCGGTCCCCTACCTCGACGATTGCGCCAAGGCCGAAGAGCAGGCGCGCCGGCAAGCGCTCGACGACGCCCGGCGACGCGCGAGCGCGATCGCCGCGATCGAAGGTCTCACCGTCGGCAACCTCGAGAGCGTCACCGAAATCCCCGCGCAAGCCTGTCTTCCGAGCGAAGGCCGGCTCGTCTCGCAGATCTCGCAGAACGGCATCGAGCGCGACCCAGCGGTGTACGTCAACGTGACCGAAAACGTAACCTTCGCAATCCGCTACTGACATCACCGTGACTCCGGCGAAGCCGCGCCGAGTCCCGTGGAAATTGCTGCAGCGGCGTGCCGCAACGATTGTTGTTGAGAGCGAGTCAATAGATAAAACGCGACGCCATGCGTGATCAACAGCGCAGGCACATAGATGATCACGATCGCGTATCCAGCTCCTAGTTGGCCCGCAATGTTTGGAAGACCAACTTGAATGCCGTGATAGTAATCGAGAATCAGGTCGACCGCGCCGACGAGATTAAACGCGACAGCGAACAGCCAAAAGAGCGCGCGCATCCTCACGGTCAGCAGTGTCAGCAGAGCGAGCACGCCAGTTGCAAAATCTCCGTACGCCGCAAACACCGCGTAGGTCGGAGGCAAATTCGCTCCCACCACGCCTGGCAAGATGAAGATAAGCCCAAAGAATCGGAAGCTGTGGAAAGTGGCAATCGCCCGAAGCGCGCCGACGCGATCCATCGACTTAAGCTTCGGCAGAACGTAGCTGCCGAAAAACAGCAACCAAGCGACGTAGCCTAGGACGAGTTGCGTCAGGAAAATGATTTGCGGCGGCATGTGGCCCTCCCAATCGTTTCGGTACCCGTCGGTACCAGCAGGTAACGATGGTACTATGTGGTACCAAGCTTTGTCAAGGGGGACGAAATGGGCGAGGAGGCGGTTCGTGAGCGCATCCTTCAAGCGGCTTTTGCGGCATTCACTAGCGGTGGCTATGCGGCAACCAGCACGGCCGAAATCGCCGCGCGCGCGCGTGTCTCAAAACGCGAGCTTTATACCCTCGTCGGCAACAAGCGCGAGATATTGATCGCCTGTATCAGCGAACGCGCAAAGCGACTGCACGTGCCGGAAGATTTGCCCGTGGTACGCGATCGCAAAACCCTCGCGCAGGTGCTCGTTTCCTCCGGAGCTCAACTTTTGCGCGAGATCACCGATCCAACGGTCGTTGCCGCGTTTCGATTGGCCATCGCCGAGGCGCCTCTCGCGCCGGAGGTTGCTGAGACGCTCGATTCGATTGGGCGGCAGACCTTCCGCGTTGCTTTGCGCAGTATCATGACCCAAGCGGAGAAGTCAGAATTGCTGAAGGGCCGTCCAGCCGAACTTGCTGCGCTTTTCGGAGCACTGCTGATAGGCGATCTACTCGTGAGTTTGTTGCTTGGCGTCGCTAAGCGACCAAACGCGCGCGAAATCGAAAAGCGTGCCGACGACGCCACAACCGCCTTCCTTCAACTTTGCGCCGAGTCTAGTTAGGCGATGGTTTGCATGAAACTCTTCATGATCGCACTGCGGATGAGGGTCAGCGAGGGCGCGCCCTCCCTTCCGTCTCCGGCCGGGTAGGTCCGGCACATCAGACCGTACGCACTTCGTCCATCGGCGCCCGGTTCGACATCGCGGCCGTTCACGCGCACCGACGGAGATCCGAGAAAGCGCAGCGCCTGTGCGACTTCCGGAATCTCTACCAGAACTTCGACGACGTTCGCGTGGAGCGCTTCGACAACGAGGGCCTCGCGCACGCGGCCGCGCGTCGTCGTGACGTTCGGGCAGCCTGCGAACGAGAGTATCTCGATGCGCAAGGGAGAACGCGTCATTCTCGCAGCGCCTGCTCGACGTGCTCGCGAAATACCGTCGGATCGAGCCGTGGGGCGATCGTCACGCCGGCGAGCTGATGCATCCAAAACGACGGCTTCGGCGGCATCGTAGCCGTCCAACGCACCCCGCGCGGATAGAGGAGGTACACGTCCCACGCTGCGTCCGGTGTCGAAAGCACGTGGCCGTAGGCGCCCCCGAGCCAATCGTCGCCGTCCCAATAGTGGTAAGCGCGCTTGTCGGGCACGAGACCCATCGCGTCCGGAACGTTCGACGCCTGCGCGCCCAGTTGTGGAACCCAAACCACGTACGCTGCCAGATCGCTACTCGACTCGGCACTTAGCACGTCACGTTGAATTTCGAGAGACCCCCGAAGACATTCGCCTCAAGTCGGGCTGACGAGCATGACGATGCGGACCTTGCCCGCATCGTGGTTGAATGCCGATCGTAGCGGTTCGCCGGCGCCCTCGATTTGCTCGTAACGTTCCGTTGTGCGGGCGCGCGCACAGCCGCCGAGTACCGTTCCGGCGCCGGCGATCAAGAATGCCTTTCGTTCCATGCGATCCTCACTGGTGAAGGTATCCGTAGAGGGCGTAACCGGTGGATGCGAGCCACAGCACGGCAGCAACGCTCAGCACGGCACGGGCGGCGCGCAGGCTAGACGAGATCCGAAACGGCTCGTCTTGCGACGCGCAGGCCGGTCTTTTGTAAACCTGCCGAAAGCCGAAACCCAACATCAGCGCCGATAGCACGAGCAGCAGTGGGCTGTACGGCGCAAGACCCGCAACCGCCGCGAGGCCGCCCGTGCCCAAGAGCGAGACGAAAACGGGCGCCAGAGCCGGTCCCGCACAACACGCACCCGCAACGGCCGCGGTGAGCACCGAACCTGTTCCGACCGCCGCCGCGCCAAGTGCGGAGGCTTCGGGCGCCTTCATCATCCCGGAATCCGTACGCAGTCGGCGATGCGCCGAGCATTGCTCGCGACGACCGCGCGAACGAGTTCGAGAATCCCGCGCACCCGATCGTCGGCAACCCGGTAGATCACGGATCTGCCGCGGCGCTCCGCCGTCACGTAGCCGCACCACTTGAGACACGCCAAATGATTGCTCACGCGGCTCTGCGACATCCGAAGGTACGAAACCAGGTCGCCGACCGAGCACGGTCCGTCGAGCAAACGGCGCAGGATGCGCAGGCGGGTCGGATCGCCGAGGCCGCGCACGAATTTCGCCTGCAGTTCCTCGGCCAGGCCATTATCCGGGACGGATCGAGATACGCGCCGCGGTCGTGCTGCCATGCCACAATCATAACACGATATTCTGATATGTACAGATCCGACCGGCTCAACCTTCGGAGCACGCCGAACGTCAGAGCGTCGACCGCGCTAGACGAAGCGAAATGGCTGCGATTAGGGCTCCGACGGGCCCTGCGAAATACAACAGCGCAAACACGATGTCGCCGTAAGGCCTCAAATTCAGGACAAGAATCCATGTCAGCAGGGATACAACTGAAAATGCCCCGAGCATGAGACCGCTGGTTTCGAAGAAGCGCCGGCTCGGAAGTAGCGCACCGAGCGCAACGGCAAACGCAAGTCCGTTCGCTAGTCCCGTTGATCGGCGGGATCACGAAGAACATGTAAATGCTCGGGATCGTTCTGAGGTACTCTTGATCTGTTCGAGACAGTCGAGCGCTCAAATCAAAAACCAGGTCGCTGATCTCAAATGCCACGGCAATGAGACCAGCGCTAATAAGTAACCCCGACCAAAACCCGAGCCCGAAACCACTTAAGTATCGAATGAACGGTCGCTCCGAGGGGATCTGAGGCCACGTTTAGCAGTACGAGCCGCAGTGCCCTTGGTATCGTATCGGCTTCGTCCCGCGCACGTCGCGACGGACGGCGGCGAGAGCTACCGACTACGCGAGCGCAAGAAGGCGGGAATCAAATTGCCGGCTGGAAAACTCGCGCGTAAGGCGGGCCAAACCTGAATTGAGGTATCGATGCCGAGGGTTGCCTTTACGTCGGTCGATGAGTACATCGCCTTACAGCCGGAGCCGGCGCGAAGTCGCGCTTCGGCAAGTACGCGACGCGATTCGCCTTGCTGCGCCCGAAGCCGAAGAACTCTTGGCCTATAACATGCCGAGCTACAAGCTGCACGGCACCGTATTCGTGCATTTCGCAGGTTGGAAAGATCACTACTCTCTGTACGGAGCGACGAAAGCCGTCCTCGCCGCATTCAAGTCCGAGCTACGACGACATGAAATCGCAAAAGGGACGATTCGATTTCCGCTTTCGGAACCCGTACCAATGACGCTTATCGAACGTATTGCGAAGTTTCGTGCCAAGGAAGTGTCACCCTAAAACGGCTGGGTGGCCGCTCGACCTTCACGGTCGTTTCCTCGGCCAGGTAACGCTGGGCTCCGGCGCTCGACTGCTGTCGAGTTGCCTGCTCTTCGACGTAGCGTAGAGAGCACGTCCCACTGGCGCTTGGCTTAAGGTTTGGTGAGCGGGGGATCCAATTTGCCTCGTGCGGCGTAGAATGTACCAAGCCGAACCTATGATGAGGGCCACCGCATGACCAACAAGCTTCGCACCATCTTTATCGCAGCGCTCGGGCTGACGCTCCTCGCCGCGCCGTTGGCCGCGAGTGCGGCGCCGACCGGTTACTATCGGACCGGCGGAGCGGTCTATCACAGCGGCTATCGCCCCTCGTACGGCTACTACCGGCCCGGCTACGGCTATTACCGCCCCCGCTACGGCTACTATCGCCCCGGCTTCGGCTACTATCGCCCCGGCTTCGCGTACTATCGCCCCGGCTTCCCCTACTATCGCCCCGGCTTCGCGTTCGCGTACACGAACGGATGGTACGGTTTCACGCCGTACGGTTGGTACGGATACTACTGGAACGGCGGTTGGTATCATCATCGCCGCTGGTCGGGCGGAGTCTGGCTTTACTTCTAGACTCGGGTACGGCGGCTCCGCGGCGCCGCGAGGTTAACTGAACCGGGAACGCCCTCGGCGCGCGCGAACGTCCGTCCGTTACTATGTCTGTCACGCACGAACGGCCCGCACTCCTCAAAGACCTCGCGTACATCGACGGCGCGTGGACGAAGGCCGACTCCGGCCTTACGTTTGATGTCACGAATCCCGCGACCGGTGACCGCATCGCGAGCGTTCCGCGCATGGGCGCGCCGGAGACGCGTCGCGCGATCGCCGCCGCTGCCGCCGCGCTTCCCGCGTGGCGCGCCAAGACGGGCAAGGAGCGCAGCGTCATCCTGCGTCGCTGGTTCGACGCGATCGTACGCCATCAGGACGACCTCGCGTTGCTGATGACGCTCGAACAGGGCAAACCGCTGGCCGAGGGACTCGGCGAAGTCGGGCTCGGGGCCTCGTACGTCGAGTGGTTCGCCGAGGAGGCGAAACGCGTCTACGGCGATACGATTCCGACACCGGCGCCGGACCGGCGGTCGGTCGTCATCAAGCAGCCGATCGGCGTGTGCGTCGGCATCACGCCCTGGAATTTTCCGCACGCGATGGTAACGCGAAAGTCGGCGCCCGCGCTGGCCGCCGGCTGCACCTTCGTCCTGAAGCCCGCCGAACAAACGCCGCTTTCGGCGCTCGCGCTGGCGGTTCTCGCCGAGGAAGCCGGCATTCCGCCCGGCGTGTTCAACATCGTCACCGGCGATGCCGACGACGCGCCGGTGATCGGCCGCGAGATGACCTCGAATCCGACCGTACGCAAGGTGGGTTTCACGGGGTCGACCGCCGTCGGGAAGCTTCTGATGGAGCAGTGTTCGCAGACCGTCAAGAAAGTCTCGCTCGAACTCGGCGGGAACGCGCCGTTCATCGTCTTCGACGACGCGAACCTCGATGCCGCGATCGCCGGAGCGATGCGGGCGAAATTCCGCAACGCGGGCCAAGTCTGCATCAGTCCCAACCGCTTGCTCGTGCAAGAAGGCATCGCGGATGCGTTCGTCGCGCGCTTGCGCGACGCGGCCGCAAAGCTGCGCGTCGGGAACGGCCTCGAGGAAGGCGTGACGGTCGGACCGCTCATCGAGGAGCAAGGTCTGGCCAAAGTGATCGAACACGTTTCCGACGCGCGCTCGCGCGGCGCGAACGTCGTGCTCGGCGGCGCGCCGAGCAAACTCGGCATGACGTTCTACGAGCCGACGATCCTCACGGGCGTCACCGGCGAGATGATCATGTCGCACGAAGAGACGTTCGGTCCCGTCGCCGCGATCGCGACGTTCAAGACCGACGCGGACGCGATCGCGCTCGCCAACGATACACCCTACGGGCTCGCCTCGTACTTCTACAGCCGCGACGTCGGTCGCGTCTGGCGCGTGGCCGAAGCGCTCGAATCGGGAATGGTCGGCATCAACACGGGACTCTTCACCGATGCGTCGATTCCGTTCGGTGGAATCAAGGAGTCGGGCATCGGCCGCGAGGGTTCGAAGTACGGGATCGACGAGTGGCTCGAAATCAAATATCTCTGCTTCGGCGGTATCGATACGTAGCTGTCGCCGGGAGGTGGCTCAAGCGCCGCTAGGGCGCAGGAAATCGAAGTCGCAGCCGGCTTCGGCGCCGAGGACGTGTTCGGCGTAGAGTTTGAGGTAACCGCGCGCGGGCGGCGGGTCCGCGCGAAAGGTCGCGAGGCGCCGCTCGATTTCGCCGGCGTCGACCAGTAGGTCGAGACGCTTCTCGCGCGCGCTGAGGCGGATGCGGTCGCCGTCGCGCACCGCCGCAAGCGGACCGCCCAAAGCCGATTCGGGCGAGACGTGCAGCACGATCGTGCCGTAGGCGGTGCCGCTCATGCGGGCGTCGCTGACGCGCAGCATGTCGCGCACGCCTCGTTCCGCCAACTTTTTCGGGATCGGCAAGTACCCGGCTTCCGGCATCCCGGCACCAACCGGTCCCGCGCGTTGCAACACCAGCACGTCGTCCGGCGCCACGTCGAGGTCTGCCCGGTCGACGCGCGCGGCCAGATCCGCTAAGTCGCGAAAAACGACGGCGCGGCCTTCGTGTTCGAGCAAGCGCGCATCGGCCGCCGCGGCTTTGAGAATCGCGCCGTTCGGCGCAAGGTTTCCGAAGAGTGCGACGAGCGCGTCGCGTTCGACGAACGGGTGGTCGAGCTCGGCGATCACCGAACGGTCGACGTACGTCGAGGTTCGTTCGCGCGCGAGTCGCGCCTCGAGCGTTTCGCCCGCGATCGAGAGCGTTTGCCGTTGCAGTTTCGGCGCGAGCTCGCGCAGGAGCGCGCCCATTCCGCCGGCGGCGTGAAAGTCTTCCATGTAGCCCTTGCCGACGGGCTTGAGATTGACGAGCACCGGCGTGTCCGCGCTCAGCGCGTTGAAGCGTTCGAGCGTAAGCGGGATCGAGAGACGGCCCGCGATCGCGCTCAGATGTATGACGGCGTTGGTCGAACCGCCCAGCGCGAACAGGACGCGCAGCGCATTCTCGACGCTCTCGCGGGTCACGATGCGATCGGGGGTGAGGTTTTCGGCCGCCAGCCCGACGGCGCGCCGTCCCGTCGCCTCCGCCACGCGCAGGCGCTCGGCGTGCACGGCGGGCGGCGTGGCGGAGCCGGGCAGGCTCATGCCGAGCGCCTCGGTCACGCAGGCCATCGTGCTGGCCGTCCCCATGACGGCGCAGGTTCCGGCGGTCGTCGCAAGGTTCGATTCGATCTCGCCGATGCGTTCGCGCGACAATTCACCGGCGCGGTAGCGAGCCCAATACGAACGGCAATCGGTGCACGCGCCGAGCCGTACGCCCTCGAAGCGACCCGCAAGCATCGAACCGGTGACGAGCGAGATGGCCGGCTTTCCCGCGGAAAGCGCTCCCATCAGTTGCGCGGGAACCGTTTTGTCGCAGCCGCCGATGAGCACCACCGAGTCCATCGGCTGAGCTCGGATCATCTCCTCGACGTCCATCGCCATCAGGTTGCGAAACACCAGGCTCGTCGGTTGTAGAAACGGTTCACCGAGTGAGATCGTCGGAAACTCGAGCGGCAGTCCGCCGGCTGCCAGCACGCCGCGCGCGACGGTCGCGACGAGTTCGGGCATCGAACGATGGCAGTTGTTGAATCCGCTTCCGGAACTCGCGATGCCGACGATGGGTCGCGCCAACATCGCATCCGAGAGTCCCATCGACTTGGCGAAAGCCCGTCGCAGATACAGCGAAAACTCCGGGTCGCCGTAGTTGGTGAGGCCTCGCGAGAGGCCGCCGCTCACACGATCGCGCCGGATGGCGCGGCGTAACCGGCAGCGCCCAAGCGTTCGAGCAGCGTCGTGCGCTCGCCGGCCGTCAGCGTTCCGAGCGGCGGCATCGCGCGCAGCCACTCGGCATCGCGATGCAGCTCGCTTACGAGCAAGCGAAGCGCGGGAATCACCGGCACGCTTGCGATCGCGGCGCGCAGCGCGGCAAGCTTCGTCTGGGCGCCGGCGTCGCCGTCGCCGCGCCAGACCGGCGCGCAATACGGTGCGGTCACGTTCGCAGAAGCCGAGATGCACCCCGCGTATCCTGCACGGCGGCTCTCGGCAAGCATCGCTTCGGAGCTGGGGAAGATGTCGAATGACGGATACGCGCCGTGCATCGCCGCCGCGTACGCCATGTCGCCGGAACTATCTTTGAGACCCGCGATCGCAGGCCCGAACCGCTCGATCAATTTCCCCGCCAGATCCACGGAAATCGGCACGCCGCTCATTTTCGGAAAGTTGTAGAGGTAGAGCCGCAACGCGTCACTGCCGGTGCCTTCGATCAACGCCGAGTAAAACGCGAACGTTCCTTCGGCGGGAACCTCTTTGTAATAGAACGGCGGGATCACGAGCGCACCGCCGAACCCGAGGGCGACCGCGGTCTTCGTCAGCACGATCGCATCGGCAAGCGCCGCGGCGCCGGTGCCGACCAACATCGTCGCGAGCGGCAAACCGCAATCCGCCAGCGCTTCCATGAGCGCGACGCGCTGCGCCGTCGAGAACGATGCCGCTTCGCCCGTCGTCCCGAGGACGTTCAGCCCGTCGCACCCGTTCTCCAAGAGCCAGCGCGCGTGCGCGATCGAGCGCGGGTGGTCGGGGGCCAAGTTGCGGCCCACCGGCGTCAGGAGCGCGGCCAAAACCCCGTGCGGGCGAGTGTTCGCTTCCATATCACCCTCCTTTCAGGCGCTTGCGCGCTACGCCTTTGCGGAAGCGCGCGGCGGTGCGCGAGCGGCGCGCGCCGAACGGAGACGGGTCATGATCGGCGCTGAAACGGCGTATGCGAATGCGGCCAACGCCGCTGCTGCTGCGTTCGCTGCCGCCCCCGCTTCGATTTCGTACCGGGTCGACATCGAGACGCATGCCGGGACGGCGGTCTACCGCGAAGCGAGCGCCGTCGAACTGCGCACCGGCGACGGCAGCGCGATCGTGCGGGACGCGAACGGCACGCCGCGCAGCGGTGCGCCGCCGGCCTTGCCAGCGGCCCTCGATCCGCTCGGCGACTGGGCTTTCAGCGCGCAACTCAACGACGGCCGCGTGGTCATGCACGTCGTCTACGAGCACCCCAAGCAGTACGCGTTCCCGACGCCCGGGCCGCAGGCCGACGTCGTTGTAAAGAGCATCGCCGGCTACGACGTACGCTTTGCGGCGGGAGACGTGCAACACATCGAACTTTCTCCGGCAACCGCCGAGACGCGAGCCTTCGCCGCGCAGCCCAACCACTTCGTCTACCGAGACGTCTTTATCGACGCGGTCACAGCTTTGCCGTCGCGCGTCGTGCTAACCGCGCCGGACGAGACCCTCACGCTCGATTTCGGTACCTTCGACGGTCATTGGTTGCTCTCGCATCTGGACTACGATGCGGTGCAACATATGAACCGGCACACCGAACGTCGCTATACCGTCGAGGCCAGCTACTCGGACTACGCGTTCGCCGGTTAGCGAGATTAGTGTCGCGCGACGAGCGCGAAAGCCGCGTTCATGAAGCCATGACGCCGCGGACGCAGCGCACTTTGTATGAGGCTAATCAGTTCGCCGAGCGCGTTCGGCCGCTCGGCGCCATCCTCCGCGCCGCGCGAAAAGCCGACGATGCTCGGCGCGGAATCGTCGCGCGCGTCGAGCATGACGACGGGGCACTCCGTCTCGTTTCGAATCGCTTCGAGCAGCGAAACTCCGTCGAGCGGGGCAAGCATGTCGAGCAAGATGACGGCATCCGGGTCGTGCAAGCGCACCAGGGCTTGACCGGCGCCGCCGTCCACCGCGCTTTCGACGTCGAATCCGCCGCGGCCGAGACCGCTCGAAAGGAGCCGCTGGGTAAGCTGACCGCGACCGATCACGATGACCTTGCCGTGGACGCCGTCCTGAGGCGCAGCTGCTGCCGCCGTCCGGACGATGGGCGCGAGCATGGTGAGATAATACGTCAGAATGCTTCGGTAAGTCTGGGAGTGCCGCGCGGCGCTCTCACCGACTTTTCATCCGCTCGACAGGTTCGTGCGGCCCAGCGATGTTACGATCAGACCAGCGCAGACGCCGCAGAGGAGCGCGAAGATTCGGTTTTACCCAGTTACGGCGACCGCTTTTTTTGCGTTCGCGCTCGCTTTCGTTCCGGCCGAGGCGCAACATGCGCTGCCGGCGCCGTCTCCCGCTTCGCCGCTGGCTCCGGCCGACGAGTACTTCGGCCACTTCCGGCTCAGCGTGCTCGGCATCGGCAACGAAATGCGGCTCGCGGCGGAGCGGCTGGAGCACGGAGTCGACCCGCACACCGTTTGCGAGGGCCCGCTCGCCTTTGCGAGCGACTCGATCGGCGCATGGGAACAAGCCTACCCGCACGATCCCGCCATCCCGCGCTATCTGCTCGCGCTCGAACGAGTGTATCTCGAAGCCGCGGGTCCGGAAGCTCGCGAGCGCGCGGTTGCGACCGAAGCGTGGCTATTGCGCGACTATCCCGGTTCCGAAGCGGCGCGCACGGCGGAAGCCGAACTCTCGGGCAGGGAAGCCGCGCGCTGAGAGAGCGCTAGCGCACTTAGGCCGGCTGGGCGAAAGCGACGATCTCGTCGTTCGCGCGATGGTTCGTCCAGAAATTCGTGCCGTCGAACGCAAGCCCGCGCGCCGGAAACGATATGTGGGCGACGTCGCTGACCTGGGGCGTCGGACCGCGCGCATCGATGCAGGTCAACCAGTAGTCCTCGCTCTCTTCGTCGTCGGTTGTCACGAGGAAGAAGCGGCCCGCGACAACGACCACGCCGCAGATGTCGTGCGGGACGCCGAGCACGCTTCCGACCGTCCCCCGGTCGTCGAGCGACAACACGCGCCGCTTGTAGAACTGGCTGACGTACAGCCGGTCGCCGTCGTACGCCAGTTGCGAACCCGTGTCGTCGGGGACCGGAATCGCGCCTTCGGACTTGAAGCCGTGACCCGGCACGAAGCGCCGGATCACGCGATGGTCATCGGGGGTTTCGCCGCAAAGCACCCGCAGTTCGTCACCCACGACCGTCATGCCGTAAGGCAAGCCGGGGGCTGCGGCCTCCTCGCGCACAGTCCATTGTCGCCGATCGATCGCGTACAACCGGCCGGTTTCGAGCGAACCCATCCACAGAAGCGTCCCGTCGAAGGCCAGCGACTGCGGGCGCGGCGCGGGCGAGGGCAAGCGCAACATTTCCCTGATCTCTTGCATGCCGTCTGTCTTCGAACGAAGGAGGAGCTTCCCTCGGAATGACCGCTACGGGGCGGTTTCAGTACGGCGCTTCGAGCCGCGCGCGCACGTCCTTGAACAAGTCGCGGTCGTCGACGACGCGTCGCGCCTTGTGGTCGGTACGGGGAAAGGTCGCCGGCGGGCAGGCTTCGATCTTGGCGCGGACGCCGAGCACGCGCTGCAATCCCTCTCCGGCGCGGCGGGCGAAATCGGCGATTGCGGACTCGCCGCGGGCGGCCAACCCGGCGTCGAATTCGGCCCGAACCAGCAGTTCGTCCATCGAGCCTTCGCGTGAAATCACGACGCGGTGTTCGCCACCGTATCCCGCCGTCGCGTTGAGAACGTTTTCGATCTCCGCAGGGTAGACGTTCTCACCGCGGATCTGGAACATGTCGTCGATGCGGCCGTAGATGCCCTTCGGCAGCCGGGGATAGGTCCGGCCGCACGGATTCTCTTCCATAACCCAGTGGGTCAGATCGCCCGATAGCAAACGGATCATCGGCTGCGAGGTTCGTTCGAGGTGCGTGTAGACCGGCGTGCCCTGGCGGCCGTACGTGACGCGCCGCAAAGTCGACGGATCGCACACCTCGTGATAGACCACGTCTTGCCACAAGAGCATGCCCTCGCCGCTGCCGGCGCTACCCGCCGCGCTCATGAACGGCGTCATCTCCGCCATCGTTCCGCAGTCGAACACCTTTGCGCCGTAGGCGGTGGCGATGCGCTCGCGCACCGAAGGGATCGACGCGCCCGGTTCTCCCGAGAAGAACATGATCTCCATGCCGAGCTCGCGCGGATCGTAGCCTTCTTCGCGTGCGACTTCAGCCAGACGCAACGCGTACGACGGCGTGCTGTAGAAACCGCGCGGCTTTACAGCCGCCAACCACTGCACCGCGCGCGCCGTCATGCCGGGGACTCCCGCACCGAAGGGAAAGCTCCGGGCGCGAAGCCGCTCGGCACCGAGCAGCGTGCCCCACGAACCCATATACAGGCTGAAGATCGACGCAACGAAGATCGTGTCGCCGGGACGAAGCCCCATTCCCCAGAGGATCCGCGCGTGGTTGTTCGCGATGGCCTTCCAATCGGCGCGGCCGATGGCAAACGCCGTCGGTTGCCCGGTCGTGCCCGAGGTCCCGTGAATGTGGTGCACTTCTCGTTCGGGCTCGCAAAGATAGTCACCGAAGGGCGGCGCGGCCGCTTGCGACGCGCGCAACTCGGCTTTGGTGACGACCGGAACGCGCTCGAACGCCTCGAGCGAGTCGATCGACTCGGGATCGATCCCGGCCTCGTCCCACTTTCTGCGGTAGAACGGCGAGGTCGCATACGCGTAGCGCATGACTTCTCGCAGCCGAACGACGATCGCCGCGTCGCGTTCCGCGGCCGGCATCGTTTCGCGCCGCGGGAACCAATACGGACTCGCGGCGTCCGGCAGGTAGCCGTCGTCGTAAGCCGGCGGGAACGCCCAGGCCTCCATCACGGTGCCGCGCGGCTTCGTCGCGCGGCGCGTCCGAAGTCGGCGACCACGCGCTCGATCCCGTCGATCAAATCCTGCGTCGTGGCGTCGGCGTCGAAGATCGCGCGAACTCCGGCCGCTTTGAGTTTCGGTACGTCGGCCTCTTGAATCACGCCGCCTCCGATGACGGCAATGTCGTCGACCTCGCGCTCCGCCAACAGCTGCATGACCTTGGGAAAGATCGTCATGTGCGCGCCCGAGAGGATGCTGATCCCAATCACGTCGACGTCCTCCTGAATCGCCGCGTTGACGATCATCTCGGGCGTTTGATGTAAGCCGGTATACACGACCTCCATCCCTGCGTCGCGCAGCGCGCGTGCGACGATCTTGGCGCCGCGGTCGTGGCCGTCCAGGCCGGGTTTGGCAACGAGCACTTTAGTCGGCACGCAGCACCTCGTTCGAGACCAAGAGGAGGAGCCGCTCGCGCGCCTGCGCGCGAGTGATGGAACGTTCTTCGAGCGCAGCGCACAGCGCGCGCGCGCCGGCACTTTCGAGTGCGGCCAGCGCGCGGCGTGCCGCTGCGTCGCGAACTTCGCGCAACACGTCGAAGCGCAGGGCTCGCACCGCGTTCGAAACGCCGCCGGCACGCGCGGCTGCGAGGGCCGCCATCACTTCGGCGACGCCGGTGCCTTCGCTGGCGGTCGTCTGCAACACTGGGATCGAGCGCCGGCTCTCGCGGACCATCTGCAACAGCTCGGTCGCGGTGCGATTGGCACCGGGGCGGTCGGCCATGTTGACGATGAAGATGTCGGCGATCTCCGTTAGGCCGGCTTTGATCGTTTGCACGCCGTCGCCGAGCGCCGGCACGGTCAGAACCGCGACGACGTCGGCCACGCCGACGATTTCGAGTTCGACCTGTCCCACCCCGACGGTCTCGACGAGGACGACGTCGAAGCCGGCCCGCTCGGCCAGTGCGATCGCCTGGTGCGTCGACGGCGCGAGGCCGCCGCCCGCTTCGCGCGACGCCATGCTGCGGATGAAAACGCCGGGGTCGCCGGCATGCCGCTGCATGCGCACGCGATCGCCCAGCACCGCACCGCCGGTGAAGCGGGACGAAGGATCCACCGCGATGACAGCGACCGTTTCGCCACGCGCGCGATAACTTTCGATCAGCCGGTCCACGAGCGTGGACTTCCCGGCACCGGGCGGTCCCGTAACGCCCACGACGTAGGCCGAGGCGGCAGCGCGCTCGAGCGGAGGGCCGAGTTGCGCCAACGCCGCCGGCAACGAAGCGTAACCGTTCTCGACCGAGCTGATCGCGCGAGCCAGATCGCGGTGCACGCGCGCGTGGACCGCGCGTGCCGCACTCGGAGCCGTCAAAAGACCGGCTGCTCGACGTACACGCCGAAAATCGGCCGCAGCGCGTTGACGATCTCTCCACCGGTCGCCCGCACCCGGACTGCTTCGATCGTCGCCGGCATGAGGTTTTCGTCGCTCGCCGCGACCCGCGCCAATTCGGCGAGCGCGGCTTGCACCTTCGCGCCGTCGCGCCGTGCTTTGGTCGCCGCCAGCCGTTCGAGTTGCCGCGCGGCCGCAGCTTCGTCGACGTGATGTAACTCGAGGTGCGGGTTGGCGCTGTCGTCGCGGTATTTCGTCACCCCGACGAGTTCCCACTCATGCCGCTCTTTGCGCTGGTAGAATTCGTAGGCCGCGTCGGCGATCTCGCGCTGGAAGAAGTTGTCCTCGATGCAGGCTACGACGCCCCCGCGCCGGTCGATTTCGGCGAAGTACGCGAAGCAACCGTCTTCGATGTCCTGCGTGAGACGCTCGACGGCGTACGAACCCGCGAGCGGGTCGATCGTGCCCGCAACGCCGCTCTCTTCGGCGATGATCTGTTGCGTCCGCAACGCTATCTTCATCGCAGGCTCGCTCGGAATCGAAAGAGCTTCGTCGTAGCCGTTGGTGTGGAGCGACTGCGCGCCGCCCAGCACCGCCGCCAGCGCTTCGAGCGCGGTGCGGGCGATGTTGTTGAGCGGCTCGCGCGCGGTGCACGAAGCCCCCGCCGTTTGGCAGTGAAAACGCAAGCGCATCGACTCTTGCTTCTTCGCCCCGAAGCGCTCTTTCATGATCCGCGCCCATACCCGGCGCGCGGCCCGGAACTTCGCGACCTCTTCCAAGAAGTCGATCTGCGAGACGAAATAGAACGACAGGCGCGGCGCGAACTCGTCGACGCCGATGCCGAGGCGCAAAACTTCGTCGACGTATGCGATGCCGGCCGCCAGGGTGAAGGCGACCTCTTGCAGGGCGGTCGAGCCCGCTTCGCGCGTGTGGTAACCGCTGACGTTGACCGGGTTGTAGTGCGGCAGATTCTTGGCGCCGAAGGCGATACAGTCGCGCACGATGCGCATCGACGGCTTGGGCGGATAGACCCACTCCTTCTGCGCGATGTACTCTTTGACGATGTCGTTTTGAATCGTTCCCGAAAGCTTTTTCCAGTCGATGCCGCGCTCTTCGGCGACGACCAAGTACATCGCCAGCAGGATCCAAGCCGAAGGGTTGATCGTCATCGAAACCGAGATCTTCTCGAGGTCGATCCCGTCGTACAGATCGAGCATGTCGTCGACCGAGTCGACGGCGACGCCTTCCCGGCCAACCTCACCATCGCTACGTGGATCGTCGCTGTCGTATCCCATCAGCGTCGGCATGTCGAAATCGGTCGAGATGCCGGTTTGACCTTGCGCGATCAAATAGCGGAAGCGTTTGTTGGTGTCGTCGGCGGTCCCGAAACCGGCGATCTGCCGCATGGTCCACGGCTGCGCGCGATACATCGTCGCGTACGGTCCGCGCGTGTAGGGAAACTGGCCCGGGAAACCCGTCGTCTCGGTGTACTCGGCGCCGGCCACGTCGAGCGGCGTGTAGACGCGCTTCAGTTCGGCGCCGCTGATGGTGCGGAACGTTTCGCGCCGTTCCGGCCGGCGCGCTATGAACGGCAGCAAGGTCAACTGCTCCCACTCGCGCTCCGCGCTCTCGACGCGCGCGAAATCTTCACGCTCGAGCTGCAAACTCATCGATAAACCTCCTGGAGACCGCGCAAGATCGCGTCGCGGCTGCGCGAGATGTGCGACTCGACCGCACGCATGGCGCCCTCGCCGTCGCCGATCGCGATCGCGCGCGCGATCGCTTCGTGCTCGGCCCAGACGTTCTCGGGATACAGCGCGAGCGTGAAGAAGAAGTGCATGGCACGTGCGATCTGCGACCACGAGCCGGCCAGCGACTGCGCCAAGTGGCGGTTATCTGTCGCTTGCGCGATGCCCGCGTGGAAGCTGCAGTCGAGCTCGATGAGCGCGGCCAAGTCGCCTCGCGCGATCGCCGTTTCGGCGGCGCGCCGCTTTTCGGCGGTCGCCTCCCGGAGGTCGACGAAGCGTTCGGCCGCGCTCCGGCAGGCGAGCCGCTCGAGCGCGACGCGCACGGCATAGAGGTCGGCCACGTCCCGCGGCTCCAGAGGCCGGCAGACCGCTCCCCGGTTGGGCTCGCTGAGGACGAGGCCTTCGGCTTCCAGCGTTCGCAGGGCTTCGCGCAGCGGAATGCGGCTGACCCCAAAGCGCACCGCCAGATCGTCCTGAACCAAGCGCGAGCCGGGCGCGATCTCGCAGTTCACGATCGAGGCCCGGAGCGCGTCCAAGAGCTCGTCGTGCCGGCTTCCCCAGCGCAGAATCATAGGCGACCCCAAATTATATACAATCCGTTTGGTCCCGCCAGTATAGTCGTGCCCTTCTCTGACGGCAACGGGTGGGGTTGGATACTATGTGCGTTTGGCCACGCGGGGCGGTCTGGCAGCGGTTTGCTCGGTTCTGCCAGCTCAAGTCCAGGGCCGGTGAATCCAATGAGGCCGCGGGCGGTATATGCGGAGAGCAACCCATCCCGACGGAGTGAACTGCGCAGCGATGCATTTTTTGCGTTTACTGGGAGCCGCCCGGCTCTCGATCCCCCGAGTTTTTCCGCTGATGCGCGATAGAGCGGTCCCCTTTTGGCTGAAGGCCGCCTGCGTCGGTTTAGCGCTGCTGATCGTATCGCCGCTCGACATCTTCGGCGATATCCCGGTGCTCGGTTTGTTCGACGACGCGGCGCTCCTCGCGCTGCTCGCGAGCGCCTTCGTGCTCGTCGCCGAGAATCTGCGCGAGCGGCTGCTCGTGCGCGTCGAACCGCTGGTTCCGCGCGGCGCGCGCGTCGTGAATCCGCCGCTCGGCGCGCTCAACGAATAAGCTCGCGCGAGGCTAGTCTAGACTCCAGCCGTAGTCTAGAAGCGGCTTCGCGTCGCGCGCGAACTCGACCGCGCGCCGCACGAGCGCGGCCGACGTGACGTCGCGCAACGCGACGCGCCGGCGCGCGCAAAACGAACGCAAGCGAAAGTACCGCGCGAGATCGCTCTGCGCGCAACGCTCGAAACCGCGCGGCATGCGCGCCAGCGAGTCCTCCCAGTCGTCGGGCTCGCCGAGGTTGACGTTCGCCGAACGTAGCTTTCGCAAGACGCCGCGAAAGCGAGCCGGCGAACGCGCCATGTCGCTGCGCCAGCGTTGTAGCATCGGACGCTCCAGCTTGTAGAAGGCAATCGAAAAACGCGAGTCTCCCGGCGCGACGTGCAGGTAGAGGCCGCCGGGCGTGGTGCGTTCCCCGTCATACGAGAGGTACGCCGCGAGGTGCGTGCGATACGGCGACTTGTCGGCCGAGAAACGCACGTCGCGATAGATGCGGAAGATCGAGCGCCGCTCGTTGCCGCCGATGGGAATTCCCGCTTTCTTGAGCGCCGCGGAGGCATCCGCGACGAACGCTCGCATCGGTGCGAGCAAAACGCGCTCGTACTCTTCTTTGCGTGGTGCGAACCAGCTGCGCTCGTTGTGCGTCGCAAGTCGCTCGAGGAAACGCAGCCCCTCGCGCGGGAAGCCCGTAAACATGCACTTCGCTTTGGCGGCAGCCGACTCGCAGCATCCTGCATGAAGCCACCGCCGAACGACGGGACGGTGCGCGTGGGTTGCGAGCGCCGTCGCGCCGGTACGATGACGACCATCTTCGGCCTGCGCTCGGCGGATCTCGAGGCGGTGGCGAAAGAGCTCAAGCGTCGCTGCGGGACGGGCGGTACCGCCAAAGACGGCGTCATCGAATTGCAGGGCGACCGGCGCGACGCGGCGCTCGCCTATTTGGCCGAACGCGGCATTCGCGCCAAGCGCATGGGCGGCTGACGGCCTGTCCCGGCCGGCTCGCCGGCGGGCTGCTGGGCTGCCTTGCCGCCAGGCTCGTCCCCCCAGTCACATTCGCACGAGCGCCCTCGGTCCGAGCGGGGGCCAGGTCCGTCTGAGCGCGAAAACCCCCAAGGCACGCTCCTTCGGACGCGTGTCGGTACCATGTCGAAGCTGGAACGCGCGGGTTCCTCATTCCAAAGCTTCGGTGCCGCTGCGTCCGATACGGAGGATAAGTATGGATGAACGGGGCGCGCGCCCTGCACCGATAACCCTTTTTGAAGCTTCCCGACCTCCCGCGACCCCCGTCCGGCGGGGGGCGGGTTCGATGTTGTCAATTCCGATCGGGAACATCGCCGGGGACTTCCGCGCGCTCAGCCTTAACCGCCGCCGCCGCAGCGCGACCTACGAACTGATGGTCGCAAACGAGACGCACGGGCCGCTGGCGACCTTCACCTACGCCGTTTCCCGGACGCGACCCGGCGATGCCATGACCTGGAACGCGATCACGGTTCCGCCGCTCTCCTCGATCGCGATCACCGTCGACTTCAGCCTCCCCAAACGCGGGATTCGCCAACGGGTCGTCGCCGAATTGCACGCGATCGACGCTCACCTCACTTTGGAAGCCGACCCGCCCAAAGTGCATCCGCAAGGAATTGCCCGCCGTTTCGCAATCGTGGCGACCGGTTTTCTGCTCTTTTCGCTGGGCGCCGGGGCCTACGCCGCCGGCCGTCCGCAAGTCGTGGCCCTCGCCGCTCCGGCCGAGGTCGCTGCCGGGAAGCCGTTCTCGGTGGCGTATGCGCTCGGTCCGCTGGGCAACGCCGAGTACACGGTCGAAACGCCGGACGGCGTCGAGATCCGGCACGGCCTTTTGCCCGCCCGCGAAGGCGCCTTCGATCTGAATTTGCCCGCGAAAGCGGTGACCAGCGGTTACGACCTGCGCCTCGTCGCGCGGAACCGGCTCGGCGACTCAGTCCGCATCGCGCACATCGTCGCGCTAGCGCCGCAATTCGCGGGCGGCCCCGGCGGTCGTCGCGCGCGCATCTACAAAGCGGCGCTGCAGCAAGATGAAGTGCGCGGCGGCGAGCCGATCGTCATCGACTACAAAGCTTCGGCCGCAAGCGGTACGATCAAACTGCTCGATCAAGACGGAACGGTCCGTGCCGAAGCGCTGCTCAATCACCGCGGAAACTCGATCCTCATCGCACCCTACGTTGAAGCCGACCAAGATTTCCGCGTGGTGTTACTCGCCAATCGCGGTCACTCGCGCGCCGAGTCGAGCCTTGCGTTGCGCATCCTGCGCACGCCGCTCCCCGCTTCGGACTTCGCCTCGACCGGCAGCCCCGGCAACGTCGCCGCGCTGGCCGACCCCGCCGAGCCGCCCAGCGACGCCGCGGTGCAACCCGGCGAATCCGCAGCGCCGCCGATCGCCGCAGCGGTGCCCGGAAGCAAGACGACCGGACCGATCGCCGTTCCGACGGTGGACTTCATCGCGGGTTCCAGCATACCGGTCCAAATCGTACATCCCGAAAAGAGTCTGCGCATTTCGCTGGTCAGTCCGCTCGGTGAGGAAGTTGCGGGCGTGGACGTCGCAACCGGTCAACAGTCGCTCTCGTTCCCGGCACCGCAGGTTGCGACGGCGACGAAGTACATGATCGTCGCAACGTACTCGCGCGGATACGAACAGGAAACGGTAATCCGGCCTATCGTCGTGCGCGCACGGTGAACTCAACGTTGCCTCGGCTCGCACCCACCGTGGTCTTACGGCCGCGCATTTCGGCCTGGCTCGAACGCTACGCCGACATGCCGCTGCGCCTGCTCGCCGCTCCCGCCGGAGCCGGCAAGACGGTTGCGATCGCGTCGTACCTTTCGACCGCGTCGCGTCCCGGCGTGTACCTCGCGTTACGGCCCGAGACGACGCCCGAGCAATTTCGTGCTCGCTTAGCGAGCGCGCTCGGCCTGGTGCTCGGCGAGGCCAGCTTCGACGAACTCGGCTCCGCGCTCGCGAGCGTCGCACCGCGCGAGATCGCGCTCGACGACGTCGACCGCGCGATGCCCGAGACGCGCGAAGAACTCCTCGCGCTGCTCACGATCGCGCCTCCCGGTATTTGCTTCATCATCGCGGCTCGCTCGGGCGGTACGCTCGACGCGCGCAACTTGACCGCGCGCGGCCTCGCGGTCGTGCTCGGCGCCGAAGAGCTTGCCTTCGATGCTGCCGACGTCGTGCGGCTGTGCGAGCAACTCAAAGTCCCTCACGAACGCGCCGACGTCGCGCGCTTGCTCGAGCGGACGGAGGGCTGGCCGATCGTCACGAGCTGGGCGATCCGCGACGCCGCCGACGCCGAGGCCGACCTGCGCGACGCGTACGAACGCTGGCGCAACGTCAATCGCCGCCATTTCTCGGAATTCTTGGACGCGGAGCTGCGCTCGGCGGGAGATTACTACCGGACCGCGTTCCGTACTTTGTCGACCGGCGGCGAAAGCGCGGAGCGCGAGCGCCTCGTCGCGCTCGAGTCTCGCGGGCTGTTCGTTTTCGCGACGCGCGACGGCTTCCGTCCCTATCGCGTCGCGCGGGAAATCGAGGTCGAAGCGGTTCCGGCCGCCAGTACCGTCGCAGCGGAGCCGACCTCGCTCTTGTTCGTGCGTTTGCTCGGGCGTTTCGAAGCCGAGATCGGCGGACGGCGCATCGAGTGGATCCGCCGGCGCGAAGCGCAGATGTTCAAGTACTTACTTCTCAAGCGCAACGGTTTGGCGACGCGCGGCGAACTGCGCGAGGTCTTTTGGCCCGACGCGCACCCGCAGCTCGCGACGCAGAGCCTGCGTACCGCGACCAGTAATGTCCGCAAGGCCATCGCCGCGATCGTCGGATACGGAAACGTCGAGCGGTACTTCTCGTCGCGCGGCGACATCTCGGTGAACTTGCAAAACGCAGTCATCGACGTGCGCCGGTTCACGGCCCACGTTGCCGACGGCGATGCGGCGCTCGAGCGCGGCCGCTCGCAGGAAGCTTTCGCGCACTACTGCGCGGCCGAGTCGCTGTACAGCGGCGAGTTGCTCTCAGGCGAGTTTCCCGAGACGTGGTACGCGCCGCGCGCGGAGATGTACAAGGGTCTCTACATCGGTCTGCTCGAGCGGTTGGCGGAATACCACGCCGACGCCGGCCACGCCAGGCACGCGCGCGAATACGCGGCGCGCGCGAAGGAACTTGCGCCCGCTTCGTTGCGGGTCGTACCGCGTGCGGAACCCGACGCCGGCTGAGCGTCCGAGCGAGGTCCAGATCCGGAATTTCGGATCGCTGAACAGCGCGCGCCACGGCGGAGTTCGCGCGAGGGCTTGATCGAGCTGGCTTCCGCGCGAGACGAGCACGGTGTCGACGCCGCGTTGCGTGAGTTTCTCGCGCCAGCCGTCGTTGAGCCGGAGCGCCTGCAAGAAATCCTCCCATACCGAGGGAGGAAACGGATCGGCACGCCCGTCGAGAAAGACGGAGATGCCCGGCGAACCGACGACGAAGCTACACCATGCGAAGTCCGCGCAGAGAAGACGATATCGGCCCGGCGCACGCTGCAAGTCGCCTAAGACGGCGATCGGCATCGTTACCTCGGTCCGCTTGGAAGAGTGCAGCAGACCGAACGCGACCCCACCCGCGACCAGGAGCGACATCGCGGGGAGCGACCAGGCCGCATTGCGTGAAAGCGGAGCTTCGTTCGGGTCGTGCGCAAAAAACGGCAGCGTGCGCGACATCGCGAGCGCCACGACCGGTCCGGCAGCGAGCCCGAACAGGGCGATATTCCGCGCCGCGCCGAGCATCATGAGCGCGAGCATCGCGAAGATCAGGGCGTCTCCCCACTTGCGCGTGGTGCGCGTACCGGCGTAGACGGCGATCAGGATGAGCGGCAGCGCACCGTACGCGAACGACGTCTCGCCCATATCGGTAACTTTCCACTCGACGATATACGCTTTGATCGGGCTGGTAACGAGCATCAAGGCGTAGGCCGGTAAGTGCCATCCGAATGGATTGCAGCAGATGGCCAGCACCGAGCCGAGCGCGACGAGCGCCAGCTGCCGCGAGCGGCCGTCGAAACGCCGCGCGTCGAGGGCGGCTCCGCAGGCGACGACCAGCGCCAGGGCCGGCGCGATGGTCGCGCTGGCATGCACGTTCGACCAAAGCGCCGCCACCGGCAGCGCGAGCCAGACGAGCGGACCGTCGAGATCGAGCGCAAGCAGGTACAGCGCGAAGAGCGGCCAGGCGAAGACTTGCGCGCGCGTCCCGAACGACTCGAGTAGCGCGATTCCGGAGAACGCCACGCAGACTGCGACCGCGGTAGGGGAGGCACCGCGGCGAACGCCGCGGTACGCGCTCAGCGCCAGCGCCGCCGTCGCGCACAAAGCGACGCCCGCGCTGAATACGTCCCAGGCCGCTCCGGTCCGGCATACGTGCGCGAGAATTCCGAAGATCCACTCTTGCGGGACCCATGGCGCTCCCGGTGCGCTGAACGTCTCCGCGCCGAGTGCCGTCGGGATGCTGCCGGTTCGCAGGATCGTCGCTCCGAGCCAACGCTGCCAGCCGAGATCGCCGTCGAGACCCGGATAGGCGACCGCGCTCACGAGGAAGCGCGCCGTGAAGACGGCGATCACGAGCCATGCGTACTTCATCGCGGACCGCTCGTTCGCAGGTAGAGCCGCACGTCGCCTTGCTCGGCCGCCCGCGACCAGCCGTCGCCAAGTTCGAGCAGACCGGCGAGCGTGGCGTGCCGATCGACGATGACCGCATCGATAGCGTTGCGCCGCACGCTGGAGCGCCAGCTTCCGGTTCCCGTCGCCATCGAATGTTGCTCGGCGCGCACCTTCGCCGGGTATGCGGCCTCGCGCTCATCCATGAACACGGCGAGGTGCGCGTCGCCGGCAGCAACCGCGCTTCCGCACCACTCGAGTCGCGTGCACAGGATGCGGTGCTCGCGGCCGCCGGCTTGTAAAGGTCCGTCGAGGATCGCGCTCGGCACGGCGTCCGACGCACTCGCTCGTGCGGCGGACCATGCCCCGAGCGCAAGGATCGCGAGCAATCCGAATGCGAACGAGCGTCCGGCAAGGGCGGCTTCCGACGTCAGCGCGCTCTGTGCGGCTTGCGCCAGGACCGGCGCCGCGACGATGCCGAGCAGCGGAAGCTGATGACCGTCGACGAGCGCGACCACCAAGATCGCCAGCGTCGCGAAGATGTCGCCTCTCGCGCACCCCCGCAAGCCGAAGAACGTTGCGATCAGAAGACACGCGGAGAACCCGAGGCGGTACGCGAGCGGCGCGACGCCGTTCGGCGGCGCGGGCGTTCCGGCGAGATGCAGCGCAAGCGAGGCGAGCGCGACGAAGTCGCGGCCCGCCGGCGTTACGAACAGCGCGAGGACGCAACCGGCGAAGGCGAACCACGAAGTTCGCGCCGCGGGCGCGCTCGCGTTCTCGTCGAGGGTCCGTCCGAGCGCGACGCACAGAGCGATCCACGGCGCGAAGAAGCCCGTCGCCGAAACGTTGCACCACAGGATCGCGAGAGCGACCGCGCCGGCCGTGGCGCCGCGCCCCTTCGCGGTTATTGCCGCCACGAACGCGGCGGCCACGAGCCAATCGAGTCCACCCCCGCCGCTGCGAATGTTCCCGAGAAAGGTCGCGGCCGCGAGCGCGGCCGCGCCGAAAGCGAGAAGCTCCGAAGCTTGGCGGCGCGCGCGGATTTCGACGAGAGCGAGCGCCGCTACGATCGCGCAGGCGCTTACGAGCGCGAGCCCGCGCGTGCCCGCCACACGCGCGACGAGAGCTTCGAGGGCGTCGGCGAGCCAACCGAAAGCGCCGCTCGGAGAACCCGGCGCCGAGAACGTTTCGCGGCCGAGCGTCGTGGCGACGCCGTGGCCGCCGAGCGTTTGCGCGCCGAGCCAGAGCTGCTCGTCGAGGCCGAGCGCGGAAACCGAGAAGAGCGCGCAGAGAACGATCGTCGCGGCGAGCAGAACTCGTCCGAGCCAGATCAACTCATTCGAGAGTCAGGCGATCGCCGACGAGCACGTCGCGGCCGACTTCCGGACCCGCGCCGAGTTCGACGACGGAAGCCGAATCGCGGCACGAAAAAGCCAAACGGTTCGGCTTCGCCGCATGCACGATGCGCAGCACCTTTCCGTCCTTATCGAGGAAAAATAAATCGATCGTCGCGCGCATTCCCATCGTGTGCACCGCCGAGCACCCGTCGATCCATAAGCCCTCGTCGGGCGAGACCGTACCGTGCCCCAGAAGGCCCACGCCGCGCGTCCAAAAGTTCGTCGCGCGCGCGATGCGCGTTGCGATCACTTTGCCGTTGGTGGTGTTGCGTAAGACGTGAACGTTCACTCGATCGCGCTCACGGGAAAACGTTGAAGGTCAGCGCCGCGCCGATGGCGCCGGCGAGGTACGGAGCGAACGCGATCGGTTCGCCTTTCCGTTTGCGGATCAAGGTGACCGTCACGGCGGCGACGCAGGCCAACGCGCAAGCCACGATCGCGACCGGCAGCCCCAGCACCGCTCCACCCAGCGCAACCAGCTTGACGTCGCCCCAGCCCATCCCCAGACCCTTTGAGAGCAGCGCCGCGACGGCGAACGGCGCCGTCACGATCAGCGACGAGAGGATGATGGTCCACTCCCGCGTGACGAGCGCGATCGCGAACACGATGATCAAGGGGACGACGGTAAAGTAATCGGGCACGATTCCACAGCGTACGTCGCTGTACGAGCTCGCGACCAGCGCGACGCAAACGACGCCGATGATGAGCAGCGCCGGAATCGTCGCTCCTCGCCATGCGAGCCAGCCGCCCAGCAGCCCGCTGCACACGATCAGGAGTTCGACCGGCGGCCGCCCCGGGCGCGGCCCGTCGTCAAAAGGCGTGAAGTCGCGGCAGATCGCGGCGCTGAATTGAATGCCTAAAAAGGCCGCGGACGCATAGACGACCGCGCTCACCGCGACGAGCCAGATCGGGCTCATTTCGATAGATACTGTGCAACGACTCCGCCGAAGATCATGACGAAGAGCGCCGGAAGCATGAACAGCGCCATCGGAATGACCATCTTCGTCGGCATCAAATTCGCGATCTCTTCGGCGCGAATGATGCGCCGGTTCCGCGTTTCGTCGGCGAGTTCTTCGAGAACCTGCGCCAAGTTCGAACCCAAACGTTCGGCTTGAACGATCGCGGTAACCGCCGTCGAAACCTGCTCCTGCCTGATTCGCGAAGCCATCGACTTGAGCGCGTCGGCCCGCGAGCGCCCCAAGCGAATTTCCGACAGCACGGCTTTGACCTCTTCACCGAGCGGGCCCACCGCGACTTCTTGCGCGTAATTGAGCGCCGCGTTGAAAGCGAGACCGGCTTGAACCGTCGAGGCGAGCATGTCGAGCAGGTCGGGCAGGGCACGCTGAATCGCGCGTTTGCGCGAGGTGACCGCCGACTTCAGCTGCGAGAGCGGGAAGTAGGCGCCGATGATCGTGAGCAGCAAGATGCCGCCCACGTAGAGCACGTCGAAGTGGCCGAAATACGTCGCGATCGCCAAGCCCAGCGTAAACCCGAAGGTCGCACCGGCGACGATGCGGGCGCCGATCTGGCCCGGCGTGACTTTATACCACCCCGCCTCGAACAGTTGCTGCTGCAAGCGCGTGCGCTGCTCGCTGCTGAAGAGCTTGTCGAAGGCTTGCGCTCGATTCGAGCCCGGTTCCCATTTGAGGCCCTCGAGTTCTTCGAGGCGCTTGGTGACGTCGCTCTTGCTCGGAACGAGCGAGATCGCGACGAGGCCCGTCGCGGTCGCAAAGCCGACCGCGATGAACAAGATGATGAGCGGCAGTCCGAAGATGTGCATGGGTTAGCCTAGACGTCGAATTGAAGAATACGATAGAGCGAGACGATCGCGAGGAATTCCAGGATGGCGACGATGCCGAGCGCCATCCAGCCGACGCGCGTGTAGAGCAGCGCGTGGCCCATCTCGCCTTGCGTGAACACGACGAAGCCTCCAACGAGCAGCGGCAAGCCCCCGATGATGAAGGCGCCGAAGCGCCCTTGAGCCGTTAACGCGGCCATTTTGCGAAAAACGCGCCGCCGGTCGCGGATGGTGCTGGCCAGCTTCTCGAGCACTTTGGCCAAGTCGCCGCCGGTCGAGGATTGAACGCGCACCACGCGCGAGAACATCGTCATCTCGTGACTCGGCATGCTGGCGCAGAGTTCGTCGAGCGCGTCCACGATCGAGATCCCGATGTTGGTGCGTCCGATGATCCGCATGAACTCGCGCCGCGCCGGATCGGGCACCTCTTCGGTGACCAGGATGATCGCTTGACGCAAGCCGAGACCGACGCGGAGTGCGCCGGCAAGCATGCGCAAGACGAGTTCGAGCTGCTGCACGAAATTGCTGATGCGCCGGTCGCCGCGCACGCGCAAATAGAACGAGCCGGCAATGATGGATAACGCCAGGAGCAGCGGCAGCAGCGCGACCGAGACGAACAGCGTCGTGCGGAACAGAAGCACCACGCCGACCCACAGAACGGTCCCGGCACCGACGACGATGAGCGAGAACTCCTCGGCCTTGACTTGCATGTCGGCCCGGTCGAGGCGGTATTGGAAGCCTTTTCCGAACGTCTTGAACAGGCCCGAAACGTCGCCGCCCAGCGCGAAGATCAAGAGCCCGAGGACCGCTACGACGCTGCCGCCGATGGCGTACGGGTAGTAACTTACCACAGCGTTCCCGCGGATTGCATGCGAGCGAGCTCGCGAATGTCGAAGTCCACGCCGGACTCGTCGAAGCGCGTCGCGTAGTGCGGCTGAACGCCGGTGTACTGAAACTCGCCGAGCACCTGCCCGTCGGTGTCGATCCCGCGCGCTTGGTACCGGACGAGCTCCTGCATGGTGACGACGTCGCCTTCCATTCCGACGACCTCGGAGATGCTCGTGACCTTACGCGTGCCGTCCTTCATGCGCGCGATCTGAATGATCGCGTCGACGGCCGAGGCGACTTGCTCGCGGATGGCGCGCACCGGAAGGTCGAAACCCGCCATCAGCACCAGCGTCTCCAAGCGCGAAAGCGCGTCGCGCGGGGTATTCGCGTGGAGCGTCGTCAGCGAACCGTCGTGACCGGTGTTCATCGCCTGCAGCATGTCGAGCGCTTCGCCGCCGCGGCACTCGCCGACGACGATCCGGTCGGGACGCATACGCAGCGAGTTTCGGACGAGGTCGCGAATCGTGATCTGCCCTCGGCCCTCGAGATTGGGCGGCCGCGATTCGAGCCGGACCACGTGATCTTGTCCGAGGCTGAGTTCGGCCGCGTCCTCGATCGTCACGATGCGTTCGGAGTTCGGGATGTAGTTCGAGAGGATGTTCAAGAAGGTCGTTTTTCCCGAACCCGTACCTCCGCTGACCAAGATGTTGAGCCGCGACTGAACCATCGCCCGCAACAGACCCACGCACTCCGGCGTGATCGAGCCGTACTTGAGCAGATCGTCCATCGTCAGGCGGCGCGTGCCGAAACGCCGGATCGTGAGCGTCGAACCGTCGAGCGCGAGCGGTTCGATGATCGCGTTGACGCGCGAGCCGTCGGGCAGACGCGCGTCGACCATCGGCGAGGCTTCGTCGATGCGCCGGCCGAGCGGGGCGATGATGCGCTCGATGATCGTGCGCAGATGGCGTTCGTCGTTGAAGCGCCGATCGGTCAAAGAAAGTTTGCCGCTGCGCTCGACGTAAATCGTCTCGGGTCCGTTGACCATGATTTCGCTGACCGCCGGGTCGCGCATGAGATCTTCGAGCGGCCCGAGGCCGAGGACTTCGTCGATGATCTCTTGCTGAAGTTCTGCGCGCTCCTCGGCGTTGTCGATCTCCGGGCGCTCGGCCAGCAGCTGCGAGGTGACTTCCGCGATCTGGGCGCGCAGTTCGGCCAGCTTCTGCCCGTCGGTGTGCGCGCGGCTGGCGGCGACGACGTCGATGCGCTTGGTGATCTGCTCGTGGACTTCGGCTTTGAGGCGATTGCGCTGCTCGTTCGGCTGGCGGTACGCTTTGGATTCGAAATGACCGTTCTGCGAAACGCCGCCGGGAGTCGAAGTCGTCGAACCGATCGGAACCGAAGCCGAGGAACGCAGCTGGCTCAGCGGCGCTTCCGAGGTAATATCGCTGAAGCGCTTCGCGAGCAGTTCGATCGCGCGCGGATAGTTGCGGTCGGCCTTTACCGGAACCTCGCCGACGACGGTTCCGCCGAGGGCCTTTTCGAGTTCGCGGGCCGTGATCTCGGCACGTCCGCTGCGCAGGTTGGTGACGATCCAAACGCGGCCGAGCGGAACGCCGAATTTCTGTAGGTCGCCGATCAGCGTGCGCGCCGCGGCGGTGCCGAGCAGATTTGGTTCGAGGACGATCACGAAACGCGTCGCACGCGTGACGAACGGACGCACCGCCGAACTGAACGGCGTCGGCGTGTCGACGATGACCAGATCGTGCTGACGCACGAGCTTGTCGACGAGCGCGTCGACTTCGTCGACGCGAAGCGCATACGCGTTGTCGATCGTGTCGGTCAGCTCGACCGCAGTCATGCCGCCGGTTTGAATGACCGAGTAGACGCCGATCGAGCGGTTCGCGTCGAGTTGGCGAACCGAGTCGAGCAAAACCGAAAGCGTGCGCCGTCCCGACAGGTCGCCGTCGACGATCGCGACGTGACTTCCGTTGCGCCGGATTTGGCGCGCCGTCTCAACGGAGAGGGTCGTCGCGCCCGATCCGCCCTTCGCGTTGATGACGACGACGATAGGAGCGCTCATATGCCTTCTGCGGTAATCTTATCGCCGTCGATCATTTGAACTGGTGACCTCACGCCGGGGATGCGCGCCGGCACCGTCGGCGGCGGAACGTTGGCGGGTTTTGCCGCCGGACCACCGTTGCCCCCACCCAAATCGTTGAAGGTGAGTTCGTCCGCAGGCAGCGAGCGAACCGCCTCCTGCGGCGAGCGGAGCGCGAGCCGCAACGTCGTGTTGAGGTCGGCCGTCGTCAGGAGCTTCGCTTGTTCGGGCGTGACTCCGAGCGTAATCGTTCCGGGATTCGCATTGTCCGGCGAAGGCGTCGCACCCGCTTCATCGAGCGAGTTGTTGATCGCGAGGATCATCGCGCCGCGAATGATCGCCATCGTGCGCGGCGGCTTGCCCTGACCGCGCGGAACCGATGCTAAGACGTCGACGCGGTCGCCCGGCTGGATCAAACCGGAAACGGCTTTGATGCGGTCGCCCGGAATCGTCAGCGCGCGCTCGCCGGTCTTCAGTCGCACCGTCAGGCCGACTTCGGCGGGACGTCCGACCTTCGTTTCGGTGATCGTCGAGCCCGACGGAATGGTGATGAGCGCGATGTCGCCTTCGGCTTGCTTCGGATCGCTCAGCGCTCCGGGTTCGACTTCGTTTCCCGGCCGAACGGTACGAGTTAGCATGTCGGGCGTAATCTTGGCGCGCGCGGGGATGTCGCGGTTGGCTACGATGATCGGACGGTTCTCGACCTGCTGGACCTGCTGCTGTTGCTGAATCGACGAGAGATAGCGCAGCGTCAGAATGCCGGTTCCGATAGCGAGCACGACGGCGACGAGTAGCGTAATGCGGCGGGTATTCACAGAGGAAGCCTCAAGAATGGTGCGGCGGTGTGGGACAGGGCCACGGCGACCGCACCCGTCGCGATCGCAACCGCGTACGGGAGGGTTACCGATTCCTTCGGGGTTACCGCGACTGTGCCCTTATAGGCAAGCGGGCGCAGCAAGAGTGTGACGGAGCGGAGGACGCTGCGCAGGCGTCCCGTCGCGGTGGCGACGACGAGCGCCAGAACCCCGCCCCCGAGCGCCGTGTAGATCAAGAACGGGACGGCGTCGGGAAAGCCAAAAGCAGCCGCCGACGCGGCCGCTAGTTTGACGTCGCCGCCACCTAGCCAGCCCATCGAAAAAGCGAGAAAACCGAGGAAAAGCACGACGAGCAGAGCGAGCAGCGAGGCCAGCAACTCGCGCCAGCCATGCAGCGCGTGGAAGAGCAGCGCCGCTGCAGCCAGCACGCCGGTCAGCCAATTCGGGATGCGGCGCGTCGTCAGGTCGGTGGCGACCGCGATCGCACAGGCCGCGAGCACGAACCAAATCGCGAGGGTCATCGGCCGGCGCTCATGCGGAAGGAGCGGTTAAGGCTCGACGTTTGCGATCGCGCTCGCGGAGGTCCAGGCCGTTGCATTGGCCCCGTTTCCGAGAAAGACGAGCGCAGTTATGGCCGCCAGGGCCACCAGTCCGAGGACGAGCGCATATTCAACGAGGCCTTGCCCACGGCGGTCCTTGACGATCGATCGGGATTTCTTTGCCATGGAAACGGCGCCTCGCAATGTTGGGGGAATCGACCACCCGTCGTGGCGGCCCGATGGGTGCCCGAGCGAACGACGAAATAGAAGTCTTGAACGGATCGAACGTTCGGATCCCGTACCGCGCGATACGAACGAAGAGAATGGACTCCGCGGCTGCAGGGCCAGCCGCGGAGACCGTACTGCCGGTTTAGCTGAGCTGGGATGCCGCGTTGTTCAGCGTGTTGCTGGCCTTGCCGCCCAACAGCCGCAGCGCCGCGATCGCGACGATCGAGACGAGGGCAATGATCAGGGCGTACTCGACGAGGCCCTGGCCTTCGTCATTGCGGAGCATGGCGGTGAAATTCTTAAGCACGGGTTCTCCTTGATAGCGTGAGGTGAGTAGTGAGTGAGCGGGGGAGCCCTACCGGTCTTCCCTAGGTATCTCATCGGACGGAACGGTCACCGTCCAGTTAGCTGGATTCATCACTATTTGGGCGGTTCGTGCCGTGATGCCCGGCACTGAGGAAACGACGACGCTGATAATCGAGCCGGAGTAGTATCCCGGCGCTACCGATATGTCCGCATGGAAGCGGCCGTCGGCGTCGGTGGTGCTTGCCGAACGGCTCAGCACCACGTCCGGAAGCCACCTGCTGGGCGTCTGGACCAACGTTATGGTTATCGGCAGGTTGGCCGGAGCTTTACCATCGACCAAAACCCGGAACTGGCCGGGCTTCTGGGTGACCGACAGAACGCTGACCGCCCCCGATGCCCGGCCGGCGAGCCGGCCCGGACCGTTCGGGTTGACCACGACGACGGGCGGCTGGCCGGTCCCGGGGTTGGCCGGGTACTTTGCGGCGATCTGCCGCAACCGGTCCACGAACTCTTCCGAGACGTAGATCTCGTTGAGGTAGAAATACGGCGGGTTCCCCGTCATCGACTCGGTCTTATCGTTGACGTAGAACAGGATGTCGGACGGCCTCACCAAGACGGTGACGCCCGGCCGATAGAGCGATACGGCGTTTTCGGGGCCCAAGTAGGCGTACTTGTAGCCCAGCTCGGCCGCGACTTTGGAAAGGGCGTACCCTTCCTCTGCCCGGACCGCGGCCGGAGCCAGGGTCGAGGCGAAGATGGTTAGGGCGGCACCCACCGCGAGACGATTCAAGAGTTCCCTCCGCTTCCGCACTTTATGCGTTGGGCTATCCAAGACGCAATGCTTTGCACTAATATTTTACAGGACGATCACGCGGTGTTGACGCGTTAACGCCGATAAAGTGATAACAGTTATAGAACGTTTCGAGCCCCCGGCCTCGAAACCTTAGCCTCCACGACCCTTGGAGCACCTCTGATGACCAAGCAGATTCGGGCCGTTTTGGCCAGCGCGGCACTGGCTTTGGCGTTTTTGGGCGGCGGCGGTCCCGCCGCGGCGGAATCGACCTCGATCATCGCCGTCCAGACCTTCCACTCGATCATCCTCAATACACCGGGTCTTACGCGCATCGCCATCGGCGACGGGCGGATCGCCGGCGTCGTGCCGATCGGCACGAATCAGCTCCTGATCAACGGAAAGTCCCTCGGCCACACGACCCTTATGGTCTGGCAGGGTTCGAGGCGGACCGACTACGAGATCACGGTCACCGAGTCGGGCGCCGACGACATCGCCCAGATCCTGCGCGCGGCAATCAACGAGCCGGGCGTCGAAGTCGTCGAAGTCGACTACAACTTCATCATTCGCGGCACCGTACCCGACGTCGAAGCATACCGCCACCTCAACGACGTCATCGGCAACTTCAAGGGAATGAAGTTCAAGGGCACCACCGATCACGACATCACCGTCGTGAACGCGGTCCAAATCGCCAAACCGCTCGGCAACCTCCAAGACGAGATCGCGACGGTCCCCGGCACGCATGGAGTCCGGGTCGATGCGGACGGTCAGGGCAACGTCGTGGTGAGCGGCACGGTTCACGATCGGACCGAGGCCGAACAAGTTTTGGACAAAGTCCGCGGCCTGGCCGGACCCTATCTCGCCAGCAACGGGCACGTCATCGATCGGCTCGCCTCGGAGACGACGAGCCAAATCGACGTCAAGGTCTACGTCCTCGAAGTCGACAAGACCGCAAACTCGCAACTGGGTTTGAGCCTGCAAACTGCCACGATCGGCGGAAGCTCGGCGAGCACCGTAACGCTGCAAGGCGTTCAGTACGGGATCTCGACCGCCAATCAGCTGGTCGCGATCGAAAACCCCGCCAACCCCTCGCAGTTCGGCAAGTGGCTCAACGTCGGTAATCTCGCGCGCGCGACCTACCTCGCGCCGACGATCAACTTGCTCTTGCAGACCGGTCACGCGCGGATCCTGTCGTCGCCGAACCTCGTCACGAAGCCCGGCTACCAGGCGACGTTTCTGGTCGGCGGCCAAATTCCGATCCCCGTCTCGAACGGTCTCGGAACCGTCACGATCACGTACAAGACGTTCGGCGTTCAGCTGACCGTAACGCCCACACTGCTGGGCAACGGCGGGGTCGAGTCGGTCATCGCACCGGAAATCTCGCAGCTCGATTTCGCCGACGGGATCACGCTCAACGGCTTCGTCGTCCCGGCATTCAAAACGAGTCAGCTCACGACCGACATCGTGACGCAAAGCGGCGAGAGCATCGTCATGGGCGGCCTCGTGGACCGCCTCGAGTCGCGCGTGCTCAACAAGATCCCGATCCTCGGCGATCTCCCGTTTCTCGGCCCGCTGTTCCGCTCGACTGCGTACCAGAAACAAGACACCGACGTCGTCTTCGTGTTGACGCCGACCATCGTCACCAAGTAGCGAGCGAGGTTGTGGCCGCGCCCGCGGCACGCTCGAGCTCGCAGCGCTTGACACTCTGGCTGTTCGCCTTCGCCCTCGCAGCGACGCTGATCGAGGGCGCCGCGCTGCACTTGGACAGGTTGCGTTTCGCGGGCTTCATGCTCGACTTTCGCGCTTTCTACTGCGCGGGCGCAGCGCTCGACGCGGGAGCCGATCCTTACCGCGCCGAGCCGCTGCGCTCGTGCGAAATCACATCGTACGGAGCGTTCCCTCTCGGGTATCCGCAAGTTGCGGTTCCGGCGCCGCTCCCGGGCTACGCGATCGCTCCCTTCGCGCTGCTCGCGCATTTGCCGTACGACGCCGCGGCGACGCTCTGGCTCTTCGCGACCGCGCTCGCCATTTTAGCCAGCGCGGCCCTCTTGACCGGGCTTAGCCGGTTGCCGGCGCCGGTCGTATGGGCGGCGCTGATTTTGCCGCTCGGCCTCGTCTCGGGATTTCTCGGGCAACTCGTCCCGTTCGCGGTGCTCGCGCTCGCTTCGTGTGCGCGCGCGGTCGAAGCGGGCCGCCCGCGCGTCGCCGCGCTGGCCGCCGCCGCCAGTCTGATCGAGCCGCACTTCGGTTTGCCGGTCTGTCTCGGGCTCGCGCTCGGAGTGCCGCGCGCGCGCTTGCCGCTCGCGCTCCTGCTCGCGTGCGGCGCGGCCCTTTCGCTCGCGCTGCTCGGGCTCGAGCGAAACCTCGAGTACGTGCGTGCGGTGTTGCCCGCGCATCTCGCCAGCGAAGTCAGCAACGAAGAACAGTACAGCCTCACGCACTTGCTGAATCTTGCCGGCGCTCCCGACGCGTTCGCTTTGCAATTGGGCAGCGCTTCGTATGTCGTCGCGATCGTCGCCGGCATAGTGCTCGCGGCGCGACTCGTGCGGCGCGGCGCGCCCGTCACGCTGTTCGTGCTCTTACCGGCTGCATTCGCGCCGCTGGGCGGCTCGTTCGTCCACATCCAGCAGATGGCGTTCGTCATACCGGCGTTGCTCGTGCTCTTGGGCCGCGTCGCGCCGCGCGACGCGTGGCTCGGAACGGCGCTGCTGCTGCTGGCGCTGCCCCTTGGAAACTTCACCTTTCTCTTCGTCACCGCGCCCTTCGCCGTCGCGACCGTCCTCGTGCTGGCGCGCGAACAACTGCGCCTCTCGTGGCTCGCCGCCGCGCTTCTGGCGTTCGCGGCTGTGGCGAGCATCTGCGTGCTGACCGCGGCGCTAGGGTCGCGGCCCGACGTCCACGCCGCGGTGGGGGCGGTGGCCGGCGGCGGCCGGCTGGCCGAAGCGAGTTGGGCGGCGTTGATTCGCGCGAGCTACCACGCGAATGTGGCCGTCTTCACGTTCTCCAAGATTCCGACGTACGCGGGCCTGGCGATCTTCGCGATTGTGACGTTCCGGCTTGCTCTCGGAGGACGGGATGGCGAGCCTGTCGTCGAACCGAATCGCGCACCGTGCGTAGCCTAACGACCGGACTTTTTCTCGTCCTGTGCTGTCTGCCCGTCGCGGCGCCGGCCGGACAGATCATTACCCAGACGCCTGCGGGCGTGCAGGTAATCATCGGCGGACCCGACCCGACGCCGCGGCCGCAAGCCAAGCACCCGAAGAAAAAGAGGGCCGTTGCGAGCGCCGACGCCGGCGCAAACTACCGCGAGCCGTTGGCGGTCGGCGACGAAGCATACGGTCTGGGTGCGGTGGTCGTCCGCAACGCGCTCCGTTACGTCGGCGTTCCGTACGTATGGGGCGGAGCATCGCCCTACGGTTTCGATTGCTCCGGCTTTACGTGGTACGTCTACAAGCTGGCCGGCATCAGCATTCCGCGCACCGCCGACGTGCAGTTCGCCGTCGGGCGCCCGATCGCGGGCGATCCGATTCCGGGCGACCTCGTCTTCTTTCAAACCTACGACTACGGCGCATCGCACGTCGGGATCTATCTTGGAAACGGGCAGTTCGTCAACAGCATCGGCGACGACGTCCACATCGCGAGCTTCAACTCGTACTACTTCCGCAGCCGCTACCTCGGCGCGCGACGTTTCCTCCCCGACTACTGAGCGGGCGCGGTTTCCTTACTAACCGCACTCCAGATCTCGCGCAGAAACGAACCGGCGTCCATGACGAGGCCGATCGACTGCGTCGAGCCGCGATCGGTCAGCTTCGTGACGCTGGCGGGGTTGATGTCGACGCAGATGACCTTGCACGAGGCCGGCAGCAGGTTGCCCACCGCGATCGAGTGGAGCAGCGTACAGACGCACAGCGCCATCCCGATCTCGGGAACGTAGCGGCGCATCGCGCGTTGCGCTTCGACGACGTCGCAGATCACCTCGGGCAGCGGGCCGTCGTCGCGAATCGATCCGGCCAGCACGACCGGAATGTCGCGCCGGTAGGCTTCGTACATGATGCCGCCCTGCAGCAGGCCGCTGTCGATCGCGGCGCGGATGCCGCCCGCCGCTCGAATCCGGTTGATCGCTCGCAAGTGATGGACGTGGCCCTCTTCCACCGGAAAAGCGTCGTCGAGGTCCACCCCGAGCGAGGTTCCGAAGAACTGCGCTTCGATGTCGTGCGCGGCCAGCGCGTTGCCTGCGAACAGCGCGTCGACGAAGCCGTCGCGAATCAACCATTCGAGATATTTACCGGCGCCGGTGTGGACGATCGCGGGGCCGCCCACGAGCAACACGCGCTTCCCCGCGGCGCGCGTCGCGAGCAGCTCGCGCGCGACCTCGGCAATCAGCGATTCCTTGGGCTTTTCGCTCGAGACGGCGCTCGACATGAATTCGAAGACCTGCTTGCGGCGCGGCCGCTGCAGTGCTTGCACGCGGACGCCGGCGTGACCGACGACGACCCGGTCGCCGGTTTTCACGTCCGAAGGCGCGACCGTCGTAGCCGAATCGCCGCGCACCACGATCGAGCAGTCCATCTCGGGAAGCGCCACCGCAAGCCAGTGCCCGGCGACCCGGACCTCGGTCTCGAGGTTCGTCGTCGCGTAGAAGTCGTCGGGCAGAACGCCGTCCCGCGACACCCGCTCGGTGCGCACGTCCGTGTCGTCGGGAACGATCGCGCCGATGTCGCGCAGCTTGTCGAGCAGATCCGAGAGGTGTTCGCTCGAGTCGGCTTCGATCCGCAGACGCGCCGTGCTCGGCTCGGTCGCGGTTTGTCCGACCGAGAAGTTATCGATCGTGTATCGCGCGTATTCGTTATCCATGATGACTTCGAGGACGTGACCGAAGACGCCCGAGTCGAGGATGTGGCCGCGCAGTTCGATCTCGCGGACGTACGCTCCCGAGTTATTTTCCGACGAGGCGGCCATGCGCGAGGCTTCGGTACGCGGCTCGCAGGAGCATTGTCAAACCGGTGCTAAGCCTGCGCGCCGCTCACTATCTGGTCCTGATCGCGCTGTGGGTCGCGAGTTTGGCGTTGCCGCGACGCCCCGCGCAGGAGGAATCCCGGAGCGCGCGCGGCGTCGCCCCCAACCCGCAAGTCTTGATTTGCACCGCGCTTCTCGCCGCGGCCGCCCTCGCGCAGCTGCACGTGATCGCGCTCGCCGCGCACCAGCAAGTCCCGCTGACCGCCTGGCGCGCAGCGCTGCCGCTCGTGCCGATCGACGATTCGCCGCCGCTCTTCGGTCACACCGCGGCTTGGATCGGTGAATCGACCGGCGCGCTGGCTCTGCTGCAAAGCGCGCTGCTTGCAGCGCTGTACGCGTTCGTGCGGGGGCGAACGCTTTCGCGCGCGGCCTGGTTCGCCTTCGCGGGCGCGGGCGGCCTCATCGCGCTCGCCGCGCTCTTTTCGAGCGGGCTCACGAGTTCGGACATCTACCTCTATGCCGGCCACGGCAGGCTGGGGTTAGGGGCGTACGCGCCGCCCGCCGCGCGCTTCCCAGGCGAATTCGGTGCGATCAACGATCTGCGCGGCGTCCCGATTTATCCCTCGCTGTACGGACCGCTTTGGCTGGCCGTCGCTTCGGGCATTAGCCTGGGGGTGCACGGTCTCGTGGCGCAGCTGTTCGCTTTCCGGGTGGTCGGTTTGACACTCTTTGCAACCTGTCTGGCTTTGCTCGCCGCAATGCGCTGCTCGCCGGCAATCCTCGCGCTGTTCGCACTCAACCCGGCCTTCTACGAGCAATTCGTGGCCGACGCGCACAACGACGTCTTACCGCTCGCGTTGACGCTTGCGGCGCTCTGGCTCGTGCCGCGCCGCGCTTGGCTCGGCTGTCTGCTGGTCGTGGCGGCCGGCGCAACGAAGCTGCCCTTCGCGATCGCGGGTTTGGTCGCGTTCGGCGCGATCCCGAGTCGCGCGCAGCGCCTCGCGCTGGGGACGGTGAGCGTTCTCGGCGCGCTCGCCGCGACGTTCGTGGCCAGTGGAGGGATGTATTTTTCGAACTCGGCGCGCATGTCGGCGCGCATCACGCACGACGCTTTCATCGTCGTCACGCACGACGTCACGATCGCGCTCGCGCTCGCCGCTGCGGTCCTGGCACTCGTGTTCGGCCGCTATTTGGCCGGCGCGAGCTGGTCGTTCGTCGCGCTCAGCACGACCCTCTTCCCCTGGTACGTCGCATGGTCGGTTCCGTACGCTCTCGTCGAGGAAACGCTGCTGCCGGTCTTCCTCTGCGCGCTGCCCGTGGCGACGTTTCTGATGTCGTCGGTCTATGCCCCGACACCGCTCGGCGAAGCACTGAACCTGTTGGCGATCGCATCGCCACTGCTGCTCGTCGCGCGCGCGCGGCGCAAAGCGGCCGGCCACTAGGAGGATCCGTGCCGCTGATCCTCATCCCGACGCCGATCGGCAACCTGCGCGACATCACGCTGCGCGCGCTCGACGCGCTCGCCGCATGCGACTGTGTCGTGGCCGAAGACACGCGCGTCGCGGCGCGTTTGCTCAACGCTTACGGCATCCGCGGCAAGCCGGTACGCGGCTACCGCGAGCAGAACGCGGCCGAGGTCACGGGCGCGATCTTAGAGCAAGCGCGCGAGCACGCCGTCGCAGTTCTGAGCGACGCAGGCATGCCGGGAATCTCCGATCCGGGGCGCGAGCTCGTAGCCGCGGCGCGCGCCGCGGGGATCGCCGTCGAGGTCTTGCCGGGCGCCAGCGCTTTCGTGTGCGCGGCGGTACTCTCGGGTTTCGCACTCGAGCGTTTTTCGTTCGAAGGTTTCTTGCCGCGCGCGCGCGGCGAGCGCGAGCGCAGCTTGCGCGCTGCGCTGTTGCGCGGCACGACGACGGTTTGGTACGAAGCGCCGCACCGCATCCTCGCCTCGCTCGCGACGCTCGCAGCCCTCGCGCCCGAGGCCGACGTGTTCGTCGCGCGCGAACTCACCAAGCTCCACGAACAGCAAATCCTCGGAAAACCTTCCGCCGTAATCGCGGCGCTGGCCGCGCCGGTTCGCGGCGAGATCGTGCTGGTGCTCGGACCCGTCGCGCGCGGCGAACCCGCCGCGAGCGAAGAGCAACTCGAGGCCGCGATCGATGCGGCCCTCGCCGCGGGTTCGCCGCCGGCCGCGATCGCGAAGGCGCTCGCTCGCGAGAGCGCGCACTCGCGCCAGGAACTCTACGCGCGGGTGATCGAGCGCAAGCTGGCGCGCGAACGGCGCTCGGAAGGCTCGCTCTGACCGCCTCCGGCGGCTATCCCGAAGGCGGCGACGATCAGCGCGATGAGCCCAAGCCACGTCGGGAGCTTCGTTTCGAAGCGTTGTGCCGGCGTGCGCCGGTCGCGCACCGAAAACGTCTGCCACAGCCCCCACTCGTCTTCGGCCAATCGTCCTCCGTCGGAGAGCTGGCGCATCGGGGTCGTGAAGTCGACCTTGCGCACCGGCGGCAAGCGGTTATTGAAAAAGGGCATCTCGGCGAACGATTGCCACGGAACCGCAAGCAGCAAGAGAGCGGCAACGGCGAGCGTTCGCCACGGGCTGCGTCGCGCGACGAGCATGAATGCGAGCGGTAAGGCAAAAGCCATTTGATGGATGTGCTCGTACGCGCCGCCGAGCAACACCAGCGCCGGCGGAACGAGCGCAACGAAGGCGCGATCTTGCAGCGAGCCAGCCAATCGGCCGGCCAGCACGACGCCGGCGGCGAGCATGAGGAGGTACGAGAGCGCTCCGACCTGCAGCGCGAGTCCCGGCGCGACGCCGGCTTGCGCGAGCAACGCGCTCAAGCTGTATTGTCCGACGAAGGACAAGCCCTCGGCGAGCGCTTGGGCCGGAACGACGCGAACGAAATACTCCACGTTCTGCGCGATGCCGCCGTACGCGAGCGAGAACAGCGCGAGCAGACCGCCGAACGCCAGCAGGCCGCGCCGCGTTCGAGGTTCCCATATGAAAAGCGCGAGGCAGAGAGGCAAGCCGACGTGGGCTTCGATCAGCGTCGCGGCGCCGAACGCCGCCGCTGCGAGCGGTTTCTCCGCGCGCAACGCGAGAGCCGCCGCGCACACGAAGCAGAGCACGATCGGAACGATCTGACCGATCAGAATCGAGGCCAACGCGTCGGCGAGCAGCAGCGGAAAGAAGAGCACGAGCGGTCCAAGTCCGGTGAGCCTCCGCAGCAGCACGTACGTGAGCGCGGTAGCGGCCAATAAGAGAACGAACCAGAGGGTCGCGGCGACGCGATAGCCGGCCAGACCGAAGAGCGCGAAGGGCGCCAGAACGAACGGCGGCAACGGCGCCGGCACGACCAGGTACGGCACAATCTTAAAGCCGAGCGAGCTCATCGCCGCCGCCTCGCAACCGCGCAACGGTTCGGCGAGGTAAGGGTCGGCGCGCGCCGCGCTCACCTTGCCGGCGCAATAGAACGCCAAGAAATCGATCTGGTTGCGCGCCGAAATGCGCGTGGCTTGCCCGAGCACGTCGCGGGTCGAGAAGAACGCGACGCTCAGCGCGACGGCAACGACGAGCAGCGCGACGAGCGGCTTCTTCATTTCGGGCTGCGCAGATCGTACACGATCATCGAAGTCCACTCGACGTTAGCCGGAAAGTCGTAGCGCTCGGAAATGCGGTAGCGCCGTGCGAGTTCGTCGGTGAGGACGTCGGTCATCTGGTACGGGAGGATTCCGGAGCGACCGAACGGACGCGCCAGCGAGGTCGGGCGCACGACGGCCAGCAATCTCGTTCCGCGCGCGGCGAGTTGCCCGATGCGGCTCAGCGTCCGGCCCACCGCGCCGGGCTCGGCCCATGCCGCGGTTTCGGCCCCGATGTCAAAATCTTGCGGATCGTTCCAACGCGGGAAACCGTAGATCGCACGCCCCTGCGCGTAGAACGCGCAGCTTGCCGCGGCATAGCCCGGGGCGACGAGGATAGCGGCCGTGCGCAGCGCGCCTTCCGAGAGCGTCTCGCCTGCGGCTTGCATGCCGCTCTTCGGCTGGCGGACGAGATAGACCGTCGGTTTGACGCTCGTCAGTGCGAGCAGGAGACCGGCATAGCCGAGGGCGAGGGCCGCGACGGCAGGCGCGCCGCGCGCACGGCGCACCAAGCTCGCCACGAACTCGTCGAGGATGCGCGCGTAGATCGCGATCGCCGGCGCGAGCATCGGGAAAACGTAACGCTGATCCCGATAGCCGAGGGCCGCCTCGATCGCGACGACCCACAAGATCGAAACGGCTACGACGAAAGTGCCCGCGTCGCGTGGAGTATCGGCGTCCTGTTGGCGCAAGCGTGCGTGCAGGAACAAGGCGTACGTCGCGACCGCAACGAGCGCGACGTAAGCGAAGATAAACGTAAATGCCGCGCTCGTGCCGGACAAGGAGCCCGGAAACGTGTACGACATCAAAGCGATCGCCGCGCCCGGACGCACCGCCCACGAAGGGAAATCGATCCAGGGAGTTCCGGCGCGCAACTGCTGTGCCAGAACCGGCGCCCATGGCGCGAGTGCGACGGCGAGCAACGACAGCGGCACGAGCAGGCGCGTCAGCGGCGGGCGATCGGTGGCGCGCAGACAAGCCGTGGCGGCAACGAGTCCGGCGATGAAGATGACGCCGACGTAGTGCGTGTACACGAGCAAGAGCGCCCACCCGAACCACCACGGCCGTCCGCGCAGTGCGAGCCAGCGCACGTAAGCGTAAGCGGTCATGGCCACGAGCAGCGCCGCGAGCGTGTAGGGCCGCAACTCTTGGGAGTAATAGATCGCGGGTTCGGCGGTCGTCACGAGCCATGTTGCGAGCAGTGCGGAGCGCCGGTTCCCGAGCGCGCTCGCGAGCAGGAAGGTAGCCGGGATCAGCAAGATGCCGCACGCCAGCGGCAAAATTTTCAGCGCGACTTCGCCAAAACCGAAGAGCGAACCGAGCGCGCGCTCGAGCAGAAAGAACAAAGGGGGATTCGTCTCGACGCGCGCGATGTGCTCGATCGTCGCGCGCAGCGTCGGTTGCGTCACGTCGAAGAAGGTATAGGCCTCGTCGCGCCAGACGCCGACGCCGGCGAACGGGACCCGCAGCAGCGCTCCGAAGATCGTCAGCGCGACCACCGCCGGCAGCACCCAGCTCACGCTCGTCATCCGGCGCGTCATATATCACACCTGTCTTCGGCAGGCGACCGGGTTCCCGCTACCCCTTGACGGAAGCGTCCGGGAGATGACAGCCGGGCTCTTTCTGGGCGCCCTCGCGCTCGTCTTGGTGGGATTCGTCCGGCCGCGCAGCGCGCCGGAAGCACCGCCGGCGCCCGCGCAAGTGACGTCCTCCTCACTCTCGGTCGCACTGCTGTGCGCGCTCGTCGCGGCGCTCTTTCTCGTGCAGCTGCGCGCGATCGAAATCGCGGCGACGACGCAAGTGCCGTTTCCGCGAGCGTACGCGAACCTGCCGGTCGTACCGATCGACGAGTCGCCGCCCGTCTACAGCCACACGCCGCCCTGGGTCGGCAACACGATTTTCGCCTTGACGGTGGCCGAAACGGCAGCGCTCTTCGCGCTCTATCGTGCGCTGCGAGGGCGGCGCATCACGCGCGCCGCCGGTATCTCGATCTGCACCGCTTGCGCGGTCATGCTCGCCGGTGCATTACGAACGCCGGCGACGACGAGTCAGGATCTCTACCTCTACGTCGGCTTCGCGCATCTCGGAGCAGCCGCGTACGCGCCGCCCGCGACACCCTTCGAGGGCGAATTCGCAGCCGTTAACCGGCTGTGGGGCATCCCGATGCTTTCGGCGGCTTACGGACCGGTTTGGATCGCCTTTTCGCGGCTGAGTCTGGGCGCGGGCCCTTCGCTTGCGGCACAAGTCGAAGCGTTTCGCATCGCCGGCGCGATCGCGTTCTGCGCGAGCGCGAGCCTGGTCTTTCTGCTCCGGCGCGATTTCTCGGCAGCCGCGCTCTTCGCGCTCAATCCCGCTTTGCTCGAACAATACGTCGCCGACGGTCACAACGACGTCTTTTGCCTCGCGCTGACGCTAGCCGCATTCCTTGCCGTGCGCCGCAACACCGCGGTCGCGATCGTCCTGGTGGCCGCGGCCGGCGCCGCCAAGCTGCCTTTCGCGCTCATCGGTTCGCTGGCGTTCGCGACCCTCGCGCGGCGCAGGCAACGTATCGTCGCGACGGTCATCGCGATCGTGCTGGCGGCCGGCGCCACCGAGCTGTTCAGCGGCGGACGGTATGCCGCGTCTACGGCGTCTGTCTTGCAGACGTACGTCTTCGGCGACCGGTTCGCCGCGGCGACGCGGCTCGCCGTGGCCGCCGTAGCGCTCGGAGCTGCGGCGGCGGCGCTCGTTGCGCGCCGCTTCAACCGCGGTGCCAGCTGGTCGTTCCTCGCCTTCGGGAGCGAGCTGTTTCCGTGGTACGTCGCCTGGGGCGTCCCGTATGCGCTCCTCGAAGGCTCGTGGCTCTGCGCGTACCTGTTGAGCTTGCCGCTCGTCGCTTTCAACCTCACGACGGTGTACGCGCCCACCGGTTGGACGCGCGCGGCTTACGGAATTCTGCTGCTCGCTCCGCTGCTGCCGCTGTTCGCGGGTGGTTTCCCCGGACGCGAGGCACGCAACGCGCCGCGCCGAACCCCCGGGCTCTGATGTCCGAGCGCCACTTCTACGTAACCACGCCCATCTATTACGTCAGCGGAAACCCTCACGTCGGACACGCCTACACCTCGATCGCCGCAGACGTCTTGGCGCGCTATCACCGTACCTGCGGTAAGACGTTCTTTCTCACCGGCACCGACGAGCACGGGCAGAAGGTAGCCAATGCGGCGCAGCAGGCCGGAATGAGCCCGCAGGCCTGGACCGATCGGCTCGTCGGGAAGTGGCAAGAGCTGTGCGCTCGCTACGACGTCGTTTACGATGACTTCATCCGGACGAGCGAACCGCGCCACGTCGCGCAGTGCATCGAAGTTTTCGAACGTCTCAAAGCCAAGGGTGACGTGTACCTCGGAAAATATGAGGGCTGGTACTGCACCAACGACGAGACGTTCTGGCTCGAATCGAAACTCGTCGACGGCCGCTGCCCGAATCCCGAGTGCGGCCGTGAGGTGCAGTGGCTTTCCGAGGACAACTGGTTCTTCGCGCTGGCTAAATATCGCGACCGGTTGCTCGCGCACTATCGAGAAAATCCGCAGTGGGTGCGCCCCGAGCGCTCGTACAACGAGATGCTCGCGACGATCGAGGGTGGGCTCGACGACCTCTGCATCTCGCGCGTCAATCTCGAATGGGGCGTCCCGTTGCCCGGGGGCGGCGTGATGTACGTCTGGCTCGACGCGCTGCTCAACTACATCACCGCGCTCGGTTGGAGCGACGATTCAGAACTCTTTGTGACGTTTTGGCCCGCCGACGTTCAGCTCGTCGGCAAAGAGATCGCGCGCTTCCACACGATCATCTGGCCCGCCGTCTTGTGGTCGTTGGGCCTGCCGGCCCCGCGCACCGTGTTCGCGCACGGCTGGATCACGATCGAAGGTGAGAAGATGAGCAAGAGCCTCGGCAACGTGGTCGATCCGTTCGCGCTGGTCGACCGTTTCGGTGCCGATGCGGTCCGGTATTTCTTGCTGCGCGAGGCGCCCTTCGGCAGCGACTTCTCGTTCAGCGAAGCCAAGGTTTTGCAACGCCGCCAGAGCGATCTCGGCAACGATCTCGGTAACTTACTGAACCGTTCCCTCGCGATGCTCGCGCGCTATCGTGAGGGGAGCGTGCCGCCGCGCGGAGAGGGCACGTTCGGGACGCGCTTCGAGGGGCTTGGCGAGAGGGCCGGAACGCAAATTTCGGCACTCGATTTTCGCGGTGCGCTCGACTCGATCTGGGAACTCGTCGCCGCGCTCAACCGTACGATCGACGAACGCAAACCGTGGGAGCTGCACAAGCGCGGCGCAAACGCGGAGCTCGACGGGGTTCTCTACGACGCATGCGAGGGACTCCGCTGGCTCTCGCACTTACTCTTTCCGTTCATGCCGGAGAGCGCATCCGCGATCTCGCGCCAACTCGGTGGGGTCGGCCCTCCCTCAGGTTCGTGGGAGCAGCAGCTCGTGTGGGGGAGACTCGAGCCCGGCACGGCCACAAGACCCGAAGCGGCGCAGCTCTTTCCGCGCTTCGAAGAATGAGCGCGCTTAAGGTGAGGCCGTCGCGGGCGCGTCGCTCGCGTACAGTCCCGGGAAGTAAGCCCGTAACGCCTTGCCCAGATTGGCCGGCGGCGAATATCCCGGCGGCGGCGGGGGTAGCTGTGTGCGACGCAGCTTCCCGATCTCGGGATTCGCGAACGGGTCTTCCGAAGGCAAGAAACGGATCGGCCACGGGACCCCGCCGCTCTCGTACGTGCCGTCGGCATACGTGAATTCGTACGAGACGTAGTAGTAGTCGTAACCCCCGTTGTGCCAACCTCTGATCGGAAAGTAGTACCCTTCGCCGTTGCGCATCGGCCCGAGCGCGCCCAGCATCTGCACGCGATACCGTTTGAACGACGCCGCCGGTGGCTGATTCGGCACGCGCAGCGGATCGTTGGCGCTGCGCGCTTGCGCGATCGTCCGCGAGAGGTCGCGATTGATCTGCGCGAGTTGCTGCTCGCTGAATTGCGCCGAGTGCGACGAACGCTGCGGCAGGCTGCGCGGCGCCTGATCCGCGCGAGCGACGACTTTCTCCGGTGAAGGCGTGCGGGGCGGTGCGCTTGGCTCGTCGGTGACCTTGCGTTCGCGAATCGTCTTGGGCGGGTTGGGCAACGCACTGGGAGCCTGTTTTGCCAACTCGTGCAGCTCGCGCGAGGGCGGCACCACGGCGACCGGCTGGTGCAGGGGATGCGGTATCAATTCCTGACGGGGAATGCTCTGCGGCTGCGGCGGCCGCGGCACCGCCTTGGGCCGAACGACCGGAACCGGCACGGCCTTCTTCGCCATGCGCGGCGCGCTCGAGATGGTAACGATCTCGTCCTTGTCTTTGGTTTCGGGTTTGATGTGCGGCGCCGGGAAGATTTTCGTGGCGACGCCGATGACCCAAAACGCGAGCAGAAAGAAGATGACGTGCAGCACGAGCGACGCGATGACCGTTACGCGCAGAATGCGCTGGCCGCGCCACTCGTACGTGGTCGTGATCATGCTACCATCCTGGGGTTATGTTCGACACGCACGCCCACATTCACGATCCTGCGTTCGACGCGGACCGCAGCCTCGTGCTCGCCCGAGCCCGGGACGCCGGCGTTCGGCGCATCCTGACCGTCGGCACCGACCTCGCCGACAGCCGGCGCGCGATCGAAACCGCGCTCGCGTACGACCTCGACTTTTCGCTGGGAATCCACCCGCACGAGGCGCACGGCGCGCCGGGCGACGTTGCGGCCGCCTTCGACGAATTGGTCGCACATGCCGGACGCCCGCCGGCCGCGCTCGGCGAGATGGGCCTCGACTACTACTACGACCATAGTCCCAGGGAAGAACAACGCCGCATCCTCGTCGCGCAACTTCGCTACGCCCGCGAGCACCCGCTGCCGCTCATCTTTCATCAGCGCGACGCTTTCGAAGATTTCGTGGGCGTGCTGCGCAGCGAGTGCGCCGCGCCGATTCTGGGCGTCGTCCATTGCTTCACCGGCGACGCCGCACAAGCCCGGTTGCTCGTCGACGAATTCGGGCTGCGTCTGGGAATCGGGGGCGTGCTCACGTTTAAGAACGCGCAAACGCTCCGCGACGCGGTGCGCGAAGTCGGCCTCGCGCACCTGATCCTCGAAACCGACGCTCCCTACCTCGCCCCCGTGCCGTATCGCGGAAAGCGCAACGAACCGGCCTTCGTTGCCGCTACGGCGAGCGCCCTAGCCGAGCTTCTGAGCCTCGCCCCGGAGGCGGTCGACGAACGAACCAGCGCCACTGCCGCCGCGCTCTTCGGAGCCCGCTAAGGCGGCCGGCGCCACGCGCCAGCTCGCCTCGAAGTGCCGGGTCAGCGCCGCGAGGATCGCCGCGCTCCGAGTGCGCCGGCCCCAGTCGATCGTATGCGGCTCGCCCCCAGTCGCGTTGGCGGAACCGAGCCACGCGCCGTCCGCGGTGACGCAAAACTTCTCGTCGCTAAACGAAGCGCGCACTTCCACACCGGCTTCGACGAGCGCGCGCAAAGCGGCGCGTTCGTGTCGTCCTCCAGCACCGCGCACCTCGTGCGCCGCAACGAGCAGGCGCACGTGCCGGCCACGCCGAGCCGCCCCGAGCAGCGCCCGGAAGACCGGCGATGACGAAAACGATTCGCTCTCGCAGTCGACGCGATCGCCGCGCGCCGTGCGGATCAAGCGCGCTTCGCACGCCAGCGCGCGATCTTTGCGCAAAGCGAGCGCCGAGGCGTGCGTCGCGCGGCCGGCGATCGCGGCGCGCGCGGCGGCGACGTCGCGCTGCGCAGTCGTCCGTACGATCGTATCGTTGCCGCCGGTCCAATTTCGATCGTCCAAAAAGAGCGCTGCGTCGACGGTCGCCGCTTTCAGATGAAGCGGCGCGCCGGGCGCGTGCGAGAGCCGCACCCGCACCCCGCACGCGCGCAAGGCTTTGGCGGCGGCTTCGTTCTGCGCTCGTAACGCGGCGGCGCGGGTCGCGTCGCGCGCGTAGGGTCCGGCTTCGAGGCTGACGCTCACCGCGGCGCCCCGCCGGGCGGCCGCTCCGAGCGCATCGATCAACCGGCCGCTCGCGAGCGTGTACGCGGCGAGATCGACGCGTCGCGCCGTGGCCAGCGCACCAAGGAGCGCACTCCGCGAGCTCAGTTCGAGCAATGCGTCAGGCTAACGGAAGCGCGAGCTGTTCCACCGCGCCGGCGACGCCGAGCGCACGCTCGAGCCAGCCGGTCCCGGCGCTGGCAAGGCGCTCGAGCGCCGCGTGACCGGCCGGCGAGGCGACGAACCCCGCCAAGGCTGCGGCGAGCGTGGCGCTGCCGGCCGGCGAACCGCCGGCCCCGGAGTTTGCGGGCGGCAGGGCGATCGAACGCCGGATCTCATCGGCTTGGCGATACGCTGCTTGCGAAAAAGCTCCGAGCCCTCCGACGGCCTGGCCGGCCGCGGCCGCGCCGGACGTACCGAAACCAAAGGCGCCTCGCTCCACGCTGACGCTCATGCTCTTGCTCCTTCTCTCGGAAAACGGCTGTGCGGTTTTCAATCCCGCGCAGCGGCATGAAGGACAAGGCCGCGTCCGGAATCTCCAGGTGCTTAAGCACATGCAAAAGTCCGTCTACGTCCGCGAGATGTTCGCATCGATCGCGCCCCGTTACGATGCGACCAACCGGCTCTTGACCGGCGGCGTCGACGAACGCTGGCGCCGCCGCGCCGTGCGCGAGCTCGCGCCGCCGCCGGGCGGTAGAGTGCTGGATCTCTGCTGCGGCACCGGCGATCTGACGTTTGCGCTGGCGCGGCGAGACCCGACGCTGCGCCTCGACGGAGTGGACTTTTGCCGTCCGATGCTGGACGGCGCCGAGAAGCGCGCCGCGCAAAGCGCCCGCGGCGCGCAGATCGCCTTCACCCTCGGTGACGTCATGGCGCTGCCCTTTGACGATGCGAGCTTCGATGCCGCGATCATGGGATTCTCGCTGCGCAACGTGGTCGATATCGGGGCGACGCTCAAGGAGATCCGGCGCGTTCTCAAACCCGGTGCGCGCTTTGCCAACCTCGACGTCTCGAAGGCGCCGAACGCCGTGTTCCGGCGCGCTTTCGACCTGTACTTTTATCGCGTGGTGCCGCTCGTCGGCGGACTCGTCGGCGGTTCGCGCGCAGCCTATCGTTATCTGCCGCAGTCCCTCACGAACTACCCCAACGCCGTCGAGCTCGCCGAGCGCCTTTCGAACGCGGGCTTCCGCGAGGTGCGTTTCGTGCGCCTGGGCGGCGGTGCGATCGCCTTGCACCTGGGCAGCGCATGAACGTCCGCCCGACCGGAGTCTCGCCCGCACCCGCCGATCTCGGCCTGCTGGTCGAGGAATTTTTCGCAAGCACGTTCGCGACCGACAATCCCCTGATCACCGAAGCCGTGCGGCGCCTGCTCGCCGCAGGCGGAAAGCGCTTGCGGCCTCGGCTTACCTTGCTGGCCGCCGAGGCCGGGGGGGCCGATGCGCGCGAACATTTGCCCTTGGCCGCATACATGGAGCTGATCCACGTCGGGACGCTGATCCACGACGACGTCGTCGACCGCGCCGAAACGCGGCGCGGAGTCAACGCCACCGCAGTCGATTTCGGCAATCGCGTCAGCGTCCTCGCCGGAGACTACCTCTTCGCGTGGATTTTCAAGAACGTGACGGCGAACTACGCCGCGCCGATCCCGCACATCCTGAGTTCGACCCTGGCCGACATCACCGATGGCGAAGTCCTGCAGCTGCAGGCGCTCGGCAACTTGGATCTCACGCTCGCCGGCTACATCGAGATCGTCATCAAAAAAACCGCCGCGCTCTTCGCGGCGTCGGCCGAATGCGGTGCGCTCGCGGCCGGCGCCACGCCGCTTCGCGTCAAAGCGCTGCGAGATTTCGGGCTCTACTTCGGCATCGCGTTTCAAATGCTCGACGACCTGCTCGACGTGACCGCAAGCGAAGCCGAGCTCGGCAAGCCGGTCGGCAACGACCTGCGCGAAAGGAAGATGACGATTCCGGTCATCCTCGCGCTCGAAGCGGGCGGCGTCGATTTCCGTGCGCGCCTCGCCGCTTTCTATGGAAGCGAGGGCGAGCAGGAGCAGGCGGCCGTCGACGCCCTGCTGGCGCGCATCGCCCAAACCGGGGCCTGGGGTGCAACGCGGGACGCAATCGCAGGGTACGTCGAACGAGCGCAGCAGTCGCTCGTGCCGCTCGGCTCGGCTCCCGCTCGAGCGGAGCTTTCGGGACTGGCCGGAGCGCTTCTGCGCGACAGCGCGGCGCGCGCGCGCTAGGATGAAGGGGAAACCGGGTCCCGCGCGGGCCGTCCCCGAAGAGGAGCAGGGCTATGTTCGGTAATCCAATGGAAATCGCAATTCTCGTCGGCGCGGCCGTTTTGATGTTCGGCGGCGGGAAGATTCGCGAAGTTGCGCGCGGCCTGGGCGCCGCCAAGAAAGAGTTCACGATCGGGCAAGCCGAGGCCGACATCGCGGCCGAGCGGCTGCGCGCCGAAGCACGCGCTACCGCCGAAGCGCGGGTTGCGGCCGACGCGGCTGCCGGCACGGCCGGCGGAACCGCGGCACCGCCTCCTCCAGCGGCTGCGGGCGCCGGGCAAACCCCGACGTCGCCGCAAAGCTAAGCTCGGCGCGCGAGGCCCGTGCTGGCCGAACGTCCCGCGGAGCCGGCTTTCGAATCGAAAGCGGAGTGGGACCAAAAGGAAATGCCCTTCACGGAGCACCTGCGGGAGCTCCGTAACCGTCTGCTCGTTTCCCTGACGACCGTGACCGTATTCGCGGTGTGCCTCTTCTGGCCGTCGCAATTCATCATCACCTGGCTCAAGAACGAGTACCTCGGTCCCAAGATAGCGCTGCACGCGTTCGCTCCGACCGACGTTCTGTTCACCGAGTTCAAGTTCTCGATCTACGCCGCGATCGTGCTCGCGCTGCCGGTGCTGGTGTATCAGGCCTGGATGTTCGTCGTGCCGGCCTTTCATCCGCGCACGCGCAAGGTCGTGTACATCTACACGCTGCCGTCCATAGTTCTCGCGGCCGGCGGCATCGCGTTCTGTCACTTCTTCATCATCCATCGCGTGCTGACCGCGCTGCTCTCGATTACGAACTCGGTCGCCGAGGAAACGTTCGGAATCGAGCCGACGCTCAACATCATCCTGCTGACGTTCCTGGCTTTCGCACTCGTCTTTCAAACGCCGATGGTGATGGTGGCTTTGGCCCGCATCGGGCTCGTGAATGCCGGCATGCTGCGCAAATATCGCCGCTACGCCGCCTTCGGCATCCTCCTCTTCGGCGGCATCGCCGCGCCCGACGCGTCGCCCATCACGATGCTGCTGATCGCGACGCCGATGTACGTTCTGTATGAGGCGAGCATCTGGATCATTCTCTTCCTCGAGCGCGGCTGGCGTCGCGCGGCGAAAGCCGAAGCGCGCTGATGTCGGGCAGGAGCGCTGCGTCCGACCGTCCCCAGCTCTTGGCCGCGCGCTTTCGCGAAGCGATCGACGAGTTGCTCGGGCAGCTCTCGAACTTTTGGTTCGGGATGTCCCTGCTCGCGCTCTGGGGCGTGATGACGCTCATCGGGGTCGTCGTCGACCAAGGCAAAGACGCCGCGTTCTACCAAACGAACTACACGCCGGCGCTCGCCCGGCTCGTGCTGCGCCTGCACCTCGAAAACATCTATCATAGCCCGGCCTACCTCGCGGTCATCGGGCTCATTCTGGTATGCATGACGCTCGCCACGTTCTGGCGCGTCATCCCGGCTCGCCTACCGCCGCTGCGCGGCGTGAAGATCGCGGCGATTCCGCTCCACGCCAGCGTGCAGATCGACGGCGACGAAGCGACGGTGCGCGCTCGCGTCGAGGAGTTTTTCGCCGAACGCGGCTGGCTCGTGCGCAAACGCGAACACGGCGGCATCGAGTGGACCTTTGCCGACAAATTCAACTGGGCGCGCAAAGGCGTTCTGATCGCGCACGTCGGTTTCGTGCTGATCGCGGCGGGCACGACGCTCTACTGGGCCTTCGGGTACAGCGGCCAGATGGCGATTCTGGCGGGCGGCACGGCGACGATTCCCGAGAACGGAACGCGTTTCACCCTCGATCGCTTCAGCTATCGGATCGATCCGATCCAGACGAAGAGCGGGATCGTCTACCAACCGATCGACTACGTCTCCGACCTGCACGTGGCCGCGCGCAACGGCCCCGCCGAGGCGCAGGTCCTGCGCGTGAACCATCCCCTCGACGTCGACGGCACGCTCTACTATCAGGCCTCGTACGGTTTCGCGGTCCCATTCACGCTGACCAAGGACGGCCGTCCCCTCCCCAACGTGCCGAGCACGCCGCTCAAAGAAGGCGAAGGGTTCGCGATGGGCGACACGACGCGCTCGATTCAGTACGCGCGCTTCGTGGGAACGATCGGGCCGGGCAATACGATCGGAGCCGATCCGCGGCCGAACGATCCCGGCGTGATCCTCAGCGTTTTCGACGGCGGTCAGCCCATCGGTCAGATTCTCGTGCCGCTCGAGCGCGGCGTCGATCTGGGCGACGGCTATCACGTCCAGGCCGGACGCTACGTCCTCTACAGCGGCATCCAATACCGGCACGACCCCGGAATACCGCTCGTCGGAATCGGCGCGTTCGTGCTGTTGACCGGACTCTGCATCTGCTTCTACCTTTTGCCCGCCCGCCTGTTCGTCCGGCTCGATCCAGTCAAAAACGAAGCGGGTCGCGAAACTTGGACGGTCGGGATCGCCGCGACCACGGTCAAGGGTTACGAGATTTTCGAAGAGCAATTCTACGCGCTCGTCGACGCGCTGCGCGCAGCCGGCGACCTTTCGCAGCACGTCGCGAGCGTCACGAGACCGGTCGCATCGCCGACCTAAACACGGAGAGCCATGAATATCGATCAAGTACTCATCCTCATCGCGATCTCGGCTTACATCACCGGCACGCTCGCGCTCCTCATCTACTTCCTGTCGCGCGAGAGCTGGGCGAAGATGGCCGGCATTCCCTTCGCGTTCATCGGTTGCATCACGCAGTTCGTCGAACTGGTGTACCGCTGGCAAAGCAGCCACATCTGGCCCTTGACCAACCTGTATGGTTCGCTCTCGCTTTTCTCGGCGATGAGCGTGGCCATCTTCATCGCGTTCGCGCTGCGATACGACTTGTGGTTCATGGGAGGTTTCGTGCAAGGGCTCGCGGCCGGCTTCTTGGCTTACGCTCTGACGTGGAACGAAGGCTACTTGCCGGCGGTCCCAGCGCTGCAATCCTACTGGATCAAAATTCACGTGCCGCTGGTCGTCTCGGCCTACGCGGCCTTCATGGTCGCGTTCGTGTCGGGCGTGCTGTACCTGATCAAATACTACGGCGAACGCTCGATCGGCGGCGGAAAAGCGGTGCGCGCGCGCGCGACGACGGGCGGCGCATCGTTCGAAGTCGGACTCGCGATGCAAGCCGCTCCCGAGCGCCAGCCGCGCCTGATCATCGGCGGCGACTCGCCGAACTTGGAAACCGCCGCCGCGGCGGGTAACTCGCTCGCGCTCTGGCTGGCCACGCTTCCGACGCTCGCGAAACTCGACATCCTGACCTACCGCCTCGTCTCGGTCGGCTTGCCCTTGCTCACCGTCGGCATCATCACCGGCGCGTGGTGGGCGAAGGAAGCGTGGGGCGCCTACTGGCAGTGGGATCCGAAGGAAACCGCCGCGCTCTTTTCCTGGACGATCTACGCGCTCTACATGCACTTGCACACGCGCAACGCTTGGCGCGGGGTGCGCTGCGCCTGGCTCGCGACCTTCGGGTTCCTCACGATCATCTTCTGTTATCTCGGCGTGAACATCTGGATCAGCGGACTGCACTCGTACAAAATGTAAACGCCCCGCAACGGCTGGGCGCGGCGGCGGCAACGCTGGCCGCGCTCGCTTCGTGTGCGCTCTTCTTCGGCAACTACGCGCTCGACGATTCGTTCGTCGGCTATGCGAACGCGCAGAACCTGGCGCGCGGACTCGGTTTCACGTTCAATCCGGGTGAGCGGCTGCTGACCACGTCCGCGCCGCTGGTCGTACCGCTGTATGCCGCGGCCGCCGCGCTGCACGCCGACATCGTGCAGTGCGCGCAGGTAGTCAGCGCGCTCGCGCTCGTGGCTTGCGCTTTGCTGGCCTACCGTCTCGCGCTCCGCTTGTGCCCGGCGTTCGGCGCCTTCTGCGCGGCCTTCGTCCTCGTGACCTCGCCGCTCGTCGTGCTGCTCTGGTCGCACGAATCGCTCGTTTGGCTCGCGCTGACCCTCGCCGCCGTCGAACTGACGCTGCAGCGTCGAGTCTCGGGTCCGGTGCTTCTCGGCCTTTCCGCCTTGGCGCGACCCGAAGCTCTCTTCGTCGCGCCCTTCTTGCTGTACCGAGTCTATCGAACTGCCGGCCGGCGCGCGACCGTGCGTTACGCGTTGCTCGCCGCCCTCCCCTTCGCACTGTGGGCGGCCTATGCGCTGCCGACGTTCGGGACGGTCTTTTCGCAATCGATCGCAGCCAAGCGCGCACAAATGTTATACGGCGGCGTTCCGTACTTGACCGGACTCGTCGGGCACTACGTCTACCTGTATGCGAACGCGACCTCGAAAGCGGCGGCGGCCGTTTTGCTCTTCTCGCTCGCACTCGCGCTGCTCGCCGCGGCGCGCGCTCCCGCCACGCGTTCGGCCACGCTGGCGCTCGCGGTTTGGTTTTGTTTGCTCTCCGCGTTTTACATCGTCGCGCAGGTGCACTTCTTCGATTGGTTCGGGATACAGGCCGCAGTCTTCACTGCTTTCGTCGCCGGTGCCGCCTGGGCCGGACCGCCCTCGGTCCTCGCGCGCCTCGGGAGGCTCGCTGCGCTCTGCATCGTCGCGGTGAACGCGCTCTTCCTCGTCAGTTTGACGCGGGATCCAGCGTTGAAGTACTCGCTCGACGGAATGCTCGTGCTTCCCCACGTCGAGCAGAACAACTATTACCGGCTCGCAGTCTACACGCGCGAACATTCGAAACCGCACGATTCGATCGCATATCCCGAAATCGGCCAGTTACGCTATTACGGCGATCGCGCCATCGTCGATTTCGATGGGCTCGCATCGCCCGGCGTGGCCCGGGCGATGCAGCGCGGCGATACGATTTGGGCCTTCGAGCGTTACCGGCCGACGATCTTCATCGACGCGGAAAGACATTGGGCGAACATCGTCGACCCGCCCGAATACGATTGGTTCGCGCGCGCCTATGCGCGCGGCGAAACCCTCGTTTTGCCGCCCGAACCGGGGAAGGACCACTTCACGTTCTACCGCCTCGTGGATGCGGCGGAAATTCCACCGCCCGAGGTGCTCGAGCGCGGAGCCCGGGTGGAGGTCGCCTCCGATGGTTTGAGCTTTCGCGCCGTCCCCGGCGACGTCGCCACCAGCGCCTTGGAGGTGCGCCTGGATTCGCGTCGCTGCGCCGGCGGCCGCATCGTCGTCGTTCCGGCCTCGGGCCCGCGCAGCGCGGTTGCGATCGTTCCGGTACCCTTTCGCGTAGCGGAGCGCGTTCGCGTCGCGCTCGATCCGAAGGCAAGCGGCCCGTTCGACGGGCGCTTGGAGGGTTGCCGGCCGGGTGCGCTCGCCCCCCCGCTGCTTCCGCGCTTTGGTTTTCTGCTGGTCGACCGCCCCCGCGTGCGCGGAACTCGCGCCGACGCGATTCGCCTCTTCGCGCCCACACCGAGCTGACGCAACGCGGGCTGCGCCGCGGGGGTTGGACGGTGTGGTGGAGATTCTAACCGCGCCCGAGGGCGCACCGATCGAGGAGCTGCGGCTCGTCCCGAGCTACGCGGACGAGCTCGGCGCAGCGTTCGTGCAGCGCATCGAGCCGACGCCGCTTCCGGAGCCGTATCTGGTCGCCTTCAATCCCGCCGTCGCACCGCTGGTCGGCCTCGCGCCGAGCGAAGCGCAACGCCCCGAATTCCTGCGCATCGCCGCAGGCAACTCGCGTTTCGCCGGCGCCGAACCGTTCGCGTCCTTGTACGCGGGGCATCAGTTCGGTGCGTTCGTTCCGCAACTCGGCGACGGCCGCGCCATCACGCTCGGCGAATTCGAGAACGCCGCGGGCGGGCGTTTCGAATGGCAGCTTAAAGGCGCGGGAACCACCGCGTTCTCGCGCTTCGGCGACGGTCGCGCGGTGCTCCGCTCGACGATTCGCGAATACCTCGCGAGCGAAGCGCTGGCCGCGCTCGGCATCCCGACCACGCGCGCGCTCGCGATCGCGGGCAGCGACGCGCCGGTTTTTCGCGAGCGAGTCGAGACGGCGGCGGTGCTGTCGCGGATCGCGCCGTCCCACGTGCGTTTCGGCTCGTTCGAAGCCTTTCACTATCGGAACAAATTCGAGGAGCTCGCGCAACTCGCCGACTATACGATCTCGCGCTTCTATCCCGAGTTGACCGATCTCGAGCCCAAAGAGCGCTACGCGCGCTTTCTGAGCGCGGTCGTGGAACGGACGGCCCGGTTGTTCGCCGAGTGGCAAGCGGTCGGGTTCGCGCACGGGGTCCTGAACACCGACAACATGTCGATCCTCGGCCTCACGCTCGACTACGGTCCCTACGGTTTTTTGGACGAATACGATCCCGAGTTCGTTTGCAACCATAGCGATACCGAGGGTCGCTACTCTTTCGAGCGCCAGGCGACGATCGGACTTTGGAATTGTCACGCGCTGGCGGCCGCGCTCCGTTCTCTCGTCCCGAAGGCCGAGGCCGAACCGCTGCTGGCTGCCTACGAGCCTGCCTTTCGCGGACGTCTCCTCGACTTGCTCCGGGCGAAATTCGGTCTGGCGACGGTCCACGAAGACGATGCCGACTTGCTCGCGACGGGGCTCGACGCGTTGGCGCACGGCGAGGTCGACTACACGTTGTTCTTCCGGCGCTTGTCAGGCTTTGCGCGAGAAAGTTCTGCGACGGACGACGCGCTGGCGGAACTTTTTTCCAACCGCGACGAGTGGTATGCGTGGCAGCAGCGGTATCGCGAGCGGCTGGGGCGCGAGGCGCGGGACGACGAAGCGCGCCGGCACGGGATGCTTGCGGTAAATCCCAAATATGTGCTACGAAACTACTTAGCTCAGGCCGCAATCGTAAAAGCCGAAGCACGCGACTACTCAGAGCTCGAGCGTCTGCACGCAGTCCTGCGCGCGCCGTTCGAGGAGCAACCCGAAAACGAGCCGTATGCGCAGCCCCCGCCGGCCTCCGCAAAACACATCGAGGTCAGCTGTTCGTCGTAGCGGGGAGTTAGATTCTGGGGTCAAATAATCGAACCTGGCGCCCTCTGTCCTATTTGAAATTTGGCGTCACGGCGTTCCCGCGCGAGAGAGGCTGAAGAGCAACGTGGCTGGACACGAAGTGCAGGCATACCAGGATCCCGGCACGCCGGAAGAGCAATCCCGCCGCCAGTTCATGGCGAACGCCACGCTGGCGATCGGCGGGGTCATTGGTCTCGTGCTGACCGTTCCACTGGTCATTTCGCTGATTCCCGAATCGCTCGTAAAACCGGATAAAGCGGGCGGGGTCTGGTCGCCTATCTCGAGCGACGAATTCAAAGCGCTCCAGGGTGCGACCGGGACGCCGGTCAAAATCACGTTCGATTTCAAATACACCGACGGCTACATCCCGCCGGCCGAAGACACCAAGTTCGTCTACGGCATCCGCTTGACTGCAGCGCAGCAGGCCGACTTTGAGAAGAGCCGTCCCGACCTGTTCGGAAACCCCAACGCCGAAGTGCATTACCCCGCCGTCAACATGGGGTTCGTGATCTTCAGCTCGGTTTGCCCGCACTTGGGTTGCCGCTACGATTGGAACGGCGACGCGAAGCGCTTCATCTGCCCGTGTCACGGCTCGCAGTTCAACGAAGTCGGCGCGCATCTCGCCGGTCCCGCTCCCCGCGGTCTCGATCCGCTGCCTTTCCGCGAGCAGAACGGCATAGCCCAGATCACCTGGATTCAATACAAATCCGGTCAGCCGGATCGCGTCATCGTCTCCTACAGCTAGGGAGCGACCTGTGAACGTTTTTACCTGGATCGAGCAGCGCACGGGCTTCGTCAGTCTGACCGTCGACTTCCTAACCGAAGACGTGCCGGGCGGCGCGAGCTATTGGTACGTCTTCGGCAGCGCGACGCTCTTCGCGATGATCTTGCAGTTCGTCACCGGAATTTTCCTGACGTTCTACTACGCGCCGTCGTCGTCGACGGCGTGGGAATCGACGAACTACATCTATCACAACGTGCCGCTCGGCTGGTTCGTGATCAGTCTGCACTACTGGGGAGCGACCGCGATGATCGCGCTGCTCTTCATGCACATGCTGCAAGTTCTGGTCTGGGGGGCATACAAAGCGCCGCGCGAGATCATGTGGCTCGTCGGGGTGATCCTCTTCATCGTGACGCTCGTGCTCGGGTTGACCGGCTATCTGCTGCCCTGGGACATGAACGCCTATTTCGCTTCGCAGGTCGCGATCAACATCGCGTCCTCGGCGCCGATCGTGGGCAACGTCATGCAGCAGTTTCTGAGCGGCGGAGCCGGCATGGGAACGTTGACGATCAACCGCTTTTTCGGCCTGCACGTGTGGCTGATGCCCGCGCTCATCGCGCTCCTGGCCGTCGTGCACTTGATCGTCTTCCGTCACAACGGCTCGGCCGGGCCGCCCACCGACCACGAACTTCGCAAGCTGCCGCAAGGCCGTTTCTGGCCCAATCAGATGTTCATGGATGCCTTCGCGTCGTTCGCCGTGTTCGTCGTCATCGTCGTGCTCTCGATCTTTTCGCCGGCGCCATTCGACGTCAAAGCCGATCCGTCGCAGGCCTTCATCCCGTATCCGGCCTGGTATTTCTTGGCGCTCTACGGAATGCTGCGCGTCGCCGGACAAGTGCCGGCCGCGCTCGTTCCGACGGCGAACTTACTCGCGACGATCGTCATTCCGACGCTCGTCATCGTGGTGCTCGTCGCACTGCCTTGGCTCGATCGCAAGCCGAGCCGGCAGCTTCGGCGCCGGACCACCGTGCTCGCAGGCACGGCGATCGTGATGGTGATCGCGGTCGGTCTTTCCGCCTACAGTCAGCTCATGGTGCAAAAAGAGCAAGCCGAAACGCCCGCGCCGGTAGCGGCCGCGGCCGCCGCGACGACCGGCGGGAGCACTGCGGCTGCCGGCGGCGCGGCGATCTACGCGACGAATTGCGCGGGCTGCCACAACGCGGCCGGCACCGGTACGCCCGGCGCGTTCCCGCCGCTCGCCGGCAACGACGTGGTCACCGGCGATCCCAAAAAGGTCATTCACGTTCTGCTCTACGGATTGAGCGGGCCGCTCGAAGTGAAGGGACAGAAGTTCAACAACGTGATGCCGGCCTGGAAGGGCACGTTGAAGAACGCCGACATCGCAGCGGTCGCGACCTACATTCGCTCGACGTGGGGCAACAAAGCTTCTGCGGTAACCGAAGCCGAGGTCGCGGGCGTCCCGAAGTAACTATTCGGGCGCGAAGGCCGTCGTGCAGGGCGGTCCGTCGTAGAGATAGAGCACGTCGCCGTCCTCGTGCGCTAGTTCGCGGCGCGAGCGTCCGTAACTCGGAGGACTCGGCCTGCGTCGCGAGGTGACCACGAACGCGCGCGGCGACCCGCAGATGACGCGCTTGGGATCGCCGTCGCCCGGTCCGCTTTTGCCGTCGAGCGTTTCGATGCGCGGCTCGGTGTAGAAGAGCAACGCGTACGCACCCGAGACGCCTTGGATCGCGATGGCGTCGCTGGCGCGCCGCTCGCTTTGAATCACGGCCGCCAGACGCGGAATCGGTTTGAAGCGTTCGACGATCGGCTCGCCGTACAGAACGATGAACGAGATCGAACCCAGGCTCGTCGCTCCGAGGACGAACGGTGCGAGCCAAGCGACGCGCCGGAACAGCAGCAACGCGAAACAGAGCGACGAGCCGAGAACTATGCAAAGCCCAACGCGAAGCAAGCCGACGCGCAGCACCTGCAAGTCGGGCGTCAAGCGGTTGTCGTGCGAGAAAGCCCAAACGGCGATCCCGACGCCCACGAGGGTGAGCGGAAGGAGCGCGGTCCAGACGAGCGCCGAGCGCCGGTCGCGGCGTTCGACGACGCCGTCGAACCAGAGCGCGGTCAAGATCGCCAGCGCCGGAAATTCGAGCGCGATATAGTTCGGCAGTTTCGTGCGGGCGAAACTAAAAAATAGGAAGGGCAGCACCGACCACACGAGCGCCAAGCGCGACAGGCCTCCGCCTTCGGAACGCGAGCTACGCAGCGCTTCGAGCGATGCCGGAAAGAGGTAGACGAACCACGGGAAAAATCCGAGCGCGACGACGGCGCCGTAGTACCAAAGGGGACCCGACTGGTTCTCGATGATGTCGAGATAGCGCCCGACGGTGTAGTGTCCGATCAATTCGCCGAACGCGCTCGGACCGGCCGCACTCCACATGGCGAGAGTCCAAGGCGCCAAGACCAGCGCGAAGAGCCCGATTCCCGCAATCCACGCGCGCGGCGAGGGCGCGGTCAGGCGGCTGCCGGCCGAACGCTCCCAAAACGCCCACACGCCGATCACGAGCGCGACGATCACCAGCGCTACCGGGCCCTTGGCGAGCGTTCCGAACGCAAGTGCCAGCCAGCCGAGGAGCCAGAGCCGGCCGTCGCGGATGCGAAGTGCTCCGAACCACGCCAGAATCGCGACGGCGACCGCAAGATCGAGCAGAGCGTCCATGATCGCAAGCCGCCCGACGATCGCCTCCATCAGTGACGTCGACAGCACGAGCGCGGCGAGTAAACCCGCCCTGGGCCCGTTCAAGCGCGCGACGACGTAGGCGACGACCGCGCCGCTCGAGATGGTCGCCAACGCCGACGGCAGCCGCAACGCAAAAGGCGTCGCTCCGAAAACGTGCGCCAGTGCGGCGGCGATCCAAAAGTAGAGCGGCGGTTGAACGAACCACGCCTGCCCGTTCAGGTGCATGACGACCGGATCGCCGTAGATCAGGATCTCACGTGCTACTTCGCCGTACGCGGTCTCGCTGTTGTCCCAAAGAGTGCCGACGCCGAGTCCCGGAAGCGTCGCCGCGGCGGCGATCAGGCCTCCGACTAGCGCCGCCCGTCCCGCCGCCGAAATCACGGTCTCCAGGTTGGCACACGAAGCGAAATCTCCCGCGGATGGTTGGGTGGGGTCCGCGGGCGGCGGGCGCCGAAGCCCATTCGGTGGCGTCCCTGCGAAATTCCGAGAAATACCCGAGCGCGCTCGAGCGGCAGGTGTCGCCGGAGGGCGGCGCCCTGGCAGCGAGCGACTTCGTCAGCGCGGTCTGCGCGACGCGCTCGAGCGCGCTCGCAATGTGGCAGACGCGTCACGTCATGGCGCAACTGGCCCGCGCCGGCATCGTCTCGACGGTGCTGCAGATTTCGACGAAGGGGGACGTCTGGCTCGACCGCCCGCTGGCAGCGCTCGGCAGCGACGGCGTCTTCATCAAAGAGCTGGAACTGGCGCTGCGCGAACGGCGCGCCGACTACGCCGTTCACTCGTGCAAGGATTTGCCGAGTACGCTCCCCGGCGACATGCAGCTTGCCGCGGTCGGCCCGCGCGAGGATCCGCGCGACGCGTTCTGTTCGGAAATGTATCCGTCGTTCGACGATCTTCCGCCCGGTGCGGTGATCGGCACCTCGAGCCCGCGCCGCCGAGCGCAACTCGGCGCGCTGCGACCCGACTTGCGTTACGAGACGATCCGCGGCAACGTCGACACGCGCTTGCGAAAGCTTCGCGAAGGTCAATACGACGCGATCGTGCTCGCCAGAGCCGGCTTGCTGCGCCTGGGTCTCGGCGCAAAGCACGTCGAGCCGTTCGACGCGAGCGTTCTCGTGCCGGCCGTCGCGCAGGGTGCGCTCGCAATCGAGACGCGCGCCGGCGATCCGCTCGCCGCTCGCGTTCGAGAAGCTTTCAACGATCCGCTTAGCGAGTTGAGCGTCCGCGCCGAACGCGCTTTCTTGCACGCGTTGCGCGGTGGCTGCGAAGCGCCGGTCGGGGCCTACTCAACGGTCTCGGGCGAGACGCTGCGGCTTCGCGCGGCCATCGCGGCACCCGACGGCTCGAGCATCGTGCGCCGCGACGTCGTCGTCGAGACGCTCGAGGCGAGCCGGGTCGAAGTCTGGGCCGCTCAGCTCGCGCACGAGATGCTGGCGGCCGGCGGAGCCGCGCTGCTCGCCGCGGCGCGGCCGCAAGCTCTGGACGGCCGCATTTTTCTGGTGGCGCGCGCGGGGGAACGCTCGCGGCGAGTAGCGCCCGCGCTGCGCGGTGCCGGCGCGGAAGTCATCGAAGCGGGTAGCAGCGACGATGCCGAGCTCGCGCTGGGCGGGCGCACGCCCCACGTGCTCCTGTTCGCATCGAGCGCTTCGGTCCGCGCGATCGCCGCGTACCTCGAACGACTGCGCGCTCGCGACGCGAAACCGATCGTCGCGACGCTCGGCGCGGCGTCGAGCGCGGCGGCGCGCGCCGCAGGCTTTCCACCCGACGTCGTCGCGCCCGGCGAAGGCATCGCGGACTTCGTTGCGAGCGTCACCCATCACGTCACCGGAAGGAGCGCCTCATGAGCGTTACCGAGTTGTTGCGCCCGCGCGCGCTGGTCGATCTCGCCAAACGCCCGCGGCGCCTGCGTTCGAGTCCGGCCATGCGCGAATTGGTGCGCGAAACCGAGGTACGCGTCGCAAGCCTCGTGCAACCCATCTTCATCGCCGGCGACACGCAAACCCGAGGCGAGATCGCGAGCATGCCCGGCATTTTCCGTCACTCGGTCGAGAGCGCGGTCGGCGAGTGCCGGGAGCTGGCGGCGCTCGGCATCAAGGCGGTGCTGCTCTTCGGAATTCCGGATTTCAAGGACGCGGTCGCATCTTCGAACCACGCGCCCGACGGCGTCGTCCAGCGCGCGATTCGTGCGATCAAGCGCGACGTTCCGGAGATGTTGACGATCGCCGACCTGTGCAATTGCGAATACACCGACCACGGTCACTGCGGCGTCCTCGACGAACGCGGCGACGTCGACAACGACGCGACCCTGGAGTTGCTCGCGCGAACGGCCTTTTCGTACGCGGAGGCCGGCGTCGACGTGATCGCACCGTCCGATATGATGGACGGACGCATCGGCTATCTGCGGGGCGCGCTCGACGCTTCGGGATACTCCGCCCTTCCGATCATGTCGTACGCCGTCAAGTTCGCTTCGGCGTTCTACGGACCGTTTCGCGATGCGGCCGACTCGACGCCGCAATTCGGCGACCGGCACACCTATCAGATGGATCCTTCAAATGGCCGCGAGGCGCTGCGCGAAGCCCTGCTCGACCTCGACGAAGGGGCCGATTTTCTGATCGTCAAGCCCGCGCTCGCCTACATGGACCTCATTCGAGCGGTGCGCGAAATCTCGGACGTTCCGGTCGCCTGCTATAACGTGAGCGGCGAGTACGCGATGGTCAAGGCGGCCGCCGGCAACGGCTGGATCGACGAGGCTCGCATCGTCGATGAGATGCTCGTGGGGTTCGCGCGCGCGGGCGCCGACATCATCATCACGTACTTCGCCAAGTCGTACGCGGCACGTCAGCGTACGTGATTGCGGGCGTCGCGATCTTAGCCGGAGGCGAAGCGACGCGCCTGCCCGGAAAGCTCGAGTTGCCTGCCGGCGACGTTCCGCTCGTTTTGCGCGTCTTGCGCAACGTGCGTCCGGGGCGTGAGACCGTCATCGCTTGCAAGGGTTCGTTTTCGCGCGCGCTCGACGCGCAGCTCGACGTGCCGCTGGTGGTCGACCGCTGGAGCCGGCAAGGTCCGCTGAGCGGCTTGCTCTCGGCGCTCGCGGTGCTCCGCTGCGAGCGCGTCTTCGCGCTGGCCGGCGACGCGCCGTTCGTCGATGGAGCATTTCTCGAGCGCTTGGAAGCCGCGTGGCTTCCGGGCGACGAAGCCGTCGTGCCCATCCGTCTGGTCGAAGGCTCCCCCCAACTCGAACCGCTCTGCGCGCTGTACGAGCGCAAGGCGGTGCTGCGCGAAGGCTCCGCGATCGTGCGCTCGGAAGGCGGCTCGCTGCGCGCGCTCGTTCGGCGCTTGCAAGCGCGTTTCGTACAGGTCGACGAAACGCTCGTTTTCCGTAACGTCAACACCGCCTCGCAGTACGCCGAATTGGGCGCCGAACTCGCACGGAGACCCGCATGAATTTCGAACGGAGCCTTTCCGCGTTTACGCGCGCCAAGAAGGTCACGCCGGGCGGAGTCAATTCCCCGGTGCGCGCCTTCAAGGCCGTCGGCGGGAGCCCGATCTTCGTCAAATCGGCGCAAGGTTGCATCATCACGGACCTCGACGACAACGCCTACATCGACTACGTGATGTCGTGGGGACCGCTCGTGCTCGGCCACGCTCATCCCGCAGTCGTGAGAGCGGTGCAGAACGCAGTCTCGCGCGGGACCTCGTACGGCGCTCCGACCGAAGCGGAGAGCGAACTCGCGGAGCTCGTGTGCGCGATGGTTCCTTCGGTCGAAAAGATTCGCTTCTGCTCGAGCGGGACCGAAGCGACGATGAGCGCGCTGCGCTTGGCCCGCGCCGCGACGAAACGCGACAAGCTCGTCAAGTTTGCGGGTTGCTATCACGGACACGCCGACGCATTTTTGATTTCGGCGGGCAGCGGCGCACTCACGCTGGGAACTCCGGATTCCCCCGGGATCACGCGCGGCACGGTGAGCGACACGATTTCGCTTCCTTACAACGACCTCGACGCACTGCGCGCGGCCTTCGAGGCGGAGAAGGGCGCGATCGCCTGCGTCATCGTCGAACCCTATGCCGGAAACATGGGGCTCGTGCTGCCGAAGCCCGGCTTCCTGGCCGGTTTGCGCGAACTGACCCGGCAGTACGGCGCGCTCTTGATCTTCGACGAGGTGATGACCGGTTTTCGCGTCGCGCCGGGTGGCGCTCAGGAGCGCGAAGGCGTGCTGCCGGACTTGACGACGCTGGGAAAGATCATCGGCGGCGGCCTCCCCGTCGGCGCGGTCGGCGGCAGGGCCGACATCATGGACCAACTCTCGCCGCTCGGCGCGGTTTACCAAGCCGGCACGCTCTCGGGCAATCCGCTCGCGATGGCCGCCGGAATCGCCACCCTGCGCGCGTTGCGCGAACCGGGAGTCTACGAACGGCTCGAAGCTGCCGGCGCGCGCTTTTCCGGCGGTCTCGCGGCGCTCTTGGAGCGGCACCGCATTCCGCACCGTTCGGCGCAGCGCGGTTCGATGGTCGGCTGCTTCTTCACGAGCGAACCGGTTTTCGACCTGGCCGGCGCGCGAACGAGCGACACCGCGTTCTACGCGCGCTTCTTTCACGCGATGCTCGAACGCGGCGTCTACCTCGCTCCCTCGCAGTTCGAGGCCGGCTTCTTGAGCCTGGCGCATAGCGACGGCGCGATCGACGACAGCTTGACGGCAGCCGGCGACGCGCTTGAGTCGCTCGTCGCGAGCGTGTAGCGGACCTCCTCGCCCGGGGCGTCCCGAGGTTCGCTCGTCCCGGGCCGGGAATCGACCCGTAAAATGCCGCTAGTCTGCCTCGGCCTGTCCCACAAAACGGCTCCCGTCGACGTCCGGGAGCGCCACGCGTTCCCGAGCTCGCGCATGGTCGAGGCTCTCATCGCTCTGCACGACTACGACCACGTGCGCGAAGCCGCCATGCTCTCGACCTGCGGCCGGCTCGAGATCTATGCCGAACTCGACGACTACGAAGCGGGCGTCGAACAGGTCAAGGCCTTCCTCCATAACTTCCGTCACGGCGACGTGCAGCACGACATGGACTCGTACATGTACACGTTGCTCGGAGCGCAGGCGAGCGAACATCTCTTCCGCGTCGCGACGGGCTTGGATTCGATGCTGATCGGCGAAGCCGAGATCCTCGGCCAAGTCAAGGACGCGTACGTCCAAGCTCAGAAGGCGCGCTCGCTCGGCAAGTCGCTCCACGCACTGTTTCGCGAAGCGCTCAAAGCCGGCAAAGAAGCGCGCTCGACCACCGGAATCGGCGGCGAGTCGGTCAGCGTTGCGACCGCCGCGATCGACTTGGCGAAGGCGAAGCTCGGAGAGCTCACCGGCAAAACGGTGCTCGTCGTGGGCGCCGGCAAGATGGGCGCGACCGCGGCGAAGCGGCTGCGCCTCGAAGGCTGCGCCGAACTGCTCGTCGCGAACCGCACGCGCGAGCGAGCCCGCAACGTCGTCGAAGCGCTGGGAACGGGGACGGCGCTCGAACTGCCGGTGCTCGTCGACGCGCTGCGTCGCGCCGACATCGTCGTCACCTCAACGGGAGCCGCGCATTTTCTGCTGACGCGGGACAACGTTGGCGAAGCGATGCAGGTTCGCCCGGACCGTCCGCTGTTCATCGTCGACATCGCGGTCCCGCGCGACGTCGATCCGGAGGTCGCGCAGATCCCCGGCGTCGGCGTGGCGGACATCGATGCGCTCAAGGGTCTCGTCGAGGTGAGCATCGAGCATCGCCGCCGCGCTATTCCGCTCGTCGAAGAGATCGTCGGCGAGCATCTCGAGCGCTATTCGCGCTGGTATCAGGCGCGCGTCGCGGTTCCCGTCGTCGCGTCGCTGGTGCAAAAAGCCGAAGCGGTGCGGGAAGCCGAAATCGAGCGGCTCTTCAGCCGCTGCCCCGACCTGACCGAGCGCGAACGCATGCTGATCACGGGCGCGTCGATGACCATCATCTCGAAGCTATTGCACACCGTGGTCACCCGAACGCGCGAGCGCGCGACGGGCAGCCGCGACGAAGCCCTCGCGATCTCGCAGCTGCTCGACGACCTGTTCGACCTGCGCCTGCGCGAGCGCGAGTTCGCGGCGGCGGCGCGCGACCCGGTCTTGGAGACCGAAGCGATCGAGTGAACGCCGGACCGCTGTCGGGCAAGAAGGTTCTGATCACGCGGCCGGCGCCGAACGACGAGTTTGTCGCGAAACTGCGGGAAGCGGGAGCCGAGCCGTTGCCGGCACCGACGATCGCCATCGGGCCGCCCGACGACGAAGCCGGCGCCGACCTCGGCGTGCGCATCGTCGAGACCTACGCCTGGATCGTGTTCACCAGCCAAAACGGCGTGACGGCTTTCTTCGAGCGCGTCCGGAAACACGGCCGAGACGCGCGCGCGCTCGGCGATACGCTCGTCGCCGCGATCGGGCCGAAGACCGCGCAAAGTCTTCTCGGTCACGGGATCCGAGCCGATTTCGTGCCGGCACGTTTCGTCAGCGAAGAAGTTGCGGCCGGACTTCTCGAACGCACGCAGCCGGGCGAACGCATCTCGATCTACGGCGCTCAAGACGCGCGCGAGGTGCTTGCCGAAACGCTGCGTGAGGCGGGTCGCAGCGTCGACGTCTACGCGGCTTACAAGACCTCACCGATTCTCGACCCGGCCATAGCGGAACTCGCCCGGCAAGCCGACATCTGGACCTTCGCCAGCGCGAGCAGCGTTCGCGCGCTCGTCGCCAACCTGCCCGGCGCTGCATCGCTCTCGCATGGGAAGATCGTCGCGTGCATCGGCCCCGTGACCGCCGAAGCCGCGCGCGAAGCGGGCTTGGAAGTGCAGTTCGTGGCCGAGGATTCGACCCTCGAAGGTCTGATCGAGACCCTGTCGCAGACGGCAACGGCTACGGCGTAGCGACCGCATTCGCGTGCGCCTCACGCTCGCACCACTGACGAACTTCGATATCGGCGGCGTCATTGCCGCACTCTTCGCGTTCGCGGCGTTTCGCCTGGGCGTGCTGAGCGGCGGCGGTGCGCTGGCCGCCTTCTTTATCGGTACCGCTACCTTCGGCGGGCTCGGAGTACCGGGCGCTTACGTGCTGCTCGCCTTCTTCATTCCTTCGGTCGTTTTCTCGCGCACCGGCCGCGAACAAAAGAAGCGCCTCAGCGCCATCGGCAAGAGCGGCCCGCGCGACGCCTCGCAGGTGCTGGCGAACGGCGGAGTCGCAGCACTCTGCGCGCTGGCCGCGCTCTATCTCGACGCGCGCTACGCCACCGCTTTCGCGGGAAGCGTAGCGGCCGCGACGGCCGACACGTGGGGCACCGAGATCGGTACGCTCGCGCGCGCTCGACCACGCTCGATCTTCACGCTACGCCCGATCGACCCGGGGCTCTCCGGCGGCATGACGCGCGCCGGCACGCTCGCCGAATTCGGCGGCGCACTCTTCATCGCCGCGGTCGCCTGGAGCGTTGGTCTCCGCTCGTTCCTCCCGATCCTCGCCGGCGGCGTCGCGGGAGCCCTCGTCGACTCCCTCCTCGGCGGCTCGCTGCAATCCTTGCGCTGGTGTCCCAACTGCAAGCGCGCTTGCGAAGCCGAACCGCATTCCTGCGGCGCGAACACTACTCCGATTCGCGGCCTGAGCTGGTTCGGCAACGATACCGTCAACTTCGCCTGCACCCTCACCGGAGCGGCGGTCGCATTCGCCCTCGCGCGCTAGCGTGCGCGTGGGGCGATGACGCTAACGGACGGCAGGAGCCTTTCCGTAGGTCTTCTCGAGATAGGGAATGATGTCGTCGTCATCGTCGAGGACGACGCTGCCGTCTACGAGGACCGGAATTCCGGTTTGTCCGGAGACGTCATGAACCTCGCCGCGTTCGGAGTGGGCGCGCGGGACGTTGACGATCTTGTGGTCGAGCAGCAGATCGGTGAGCTTCGAGCGCACGCGCGCGCAGTACGGACACCATTCGGCTTGGTAGAGGACGATTTCCGTGGGTCGCCCCATCAGGTTCCTTTCGCTGGGTCGAGTTCGGTTACGCTGACCAGAGTGTGCGCTCGAGGCGCGAAGGTTGCGCGCAGGCCCGCGTGGTAGGCAGCATTCCGTAGCGCTGAGGTCGCTTATGCCTCGTCCGCAGAATAGCCGCCCTTCGATGCTTTCCGCGCTCGCATGCTCGAGCGGGTTGCACGCTATCGCGGCCGTGCTCTTCGGCTTCTTGCTCGCTCGGGTCTACGTGGCGGGCCTGCAGCCCCGCGAGACGATCGCGATCGCGGACGACAACGGGCGGCGCCCGGCGCTGATAGCGCTCGAACGCCGGCCTCGCCAAGCTCTGCCTTCACGCCGGGTGGTGCGGGCCGGCCCCGTGGCTCCGGTCGCGGTCGCCGTAATCCCCCACTTCGTCGCTCCCGTCTTGCCCCACCGTGCTGAGTGGCGGCACGAAGCTTCGGCCACGACGACGGTACCCGATCGCCAAGTCGGCCCGGCGCCGAAAGCGGTCGTGGCGGCGGCCGGCGTGGGAGCTCCCGCGGCACCGGAACTAGCCTCGCCGGCACCGGCCGTCGCGCAACGCGAGGACGTCCAACCCTCGCCGAGCGCGATGGCGACACAAGCGAGCGACTTGACCACCGGCGGTTGGGGTCAGAACTTCGCGAATCCGCTCTTGGCCGACGAGACCGCGCTCGACGACTTGCGCGCGAGGTATCGTGGAAGCGCGAGCGTGCAAGTCGACGAGACGGGCCACGCGGTGAAGGTGGTCATCAACGGCGGCCTGCCGCCGGACGCGCGGACGGAAATCGAGAAGCTGCTGATGAGTTTGCGCTACGTGCCGGCCGAATGCAACGGACTGCGCTGCAGCGGCACGTTGCAATTGGCGATCTGACTAGGGGCGTCTCAACCCGGCCAGATTCCGAGTGACGAGCCGACCCACGTCTTGTTCTTGTTGAAGTCGACGCCCAGCAGATCGCCGCGACTCAGGCGGCACAGGTTCGTGGCCGGAGTCAGCTCGGCGGCGTCGTCGGGCCGCAAGAACATCACGCGCAGCTCGACCTTCACCGCGCCGCCGCCGGCCGCTTCGAACGCCGGCGCGTAAGCGATCTTCTCTTGCAGGCACCAGCCGGCGCGCTCGGCGGGGGCGATCGCCGCGACGTCGCCGGGAGTGGGATGCAGGTTGACGCCGCCACCGGCGAACGAGAACAGCGGCTTGAGCACATACGCCGTCGTCAGATCGAGAGGCAGCGCATCGACCTCGCTCAGGAACCGCGTGCGCGGCACCGCGGCGTGATCGAGAAAAGGCAACGAGTATTTCGACCACATCCAAAACCAGTTGGGATGCGGTGCCCATTCCACCTCGAGATCGCCTGCGAGTACGGAGAGCGCGCGCCCCGTCCGTTCGAGTTCGTCCGGGACGACCCGGTAGTAAATCCGTTCGACCCGAATCTCGCCCCCGCCGGGCCGGCTTCGGAACAAGCGCCGTCCGCGCCGCTTCAGCTGCTCCGGATCGAGCGCGTCGACGCCGAGCAACAGTTTGGTCGCGGCGAAGTCGACGTACGTTTTCTGCGCGGGCGGATCGAGATCGAGCAACACGACGTTCTGCGGGTCGTGCTCGCCCACGACCGTCCGCGTCAAGAGGCGCACGAAAGCCTCGCGATCTCCCCCGAACCAAGCCGACCACGGCCCCTCGCAGGCGGGGATGCGTTGCAGTTCGCGCTCCCACGCGTCGCGTTGCAGGGTCTCGAAAGCGAGCAAGGATGGAAAGCCTTGCAGTTCGACGAGCTTCGGTTCGAAACGTCCGTCCGAGGCTCTCACGATCGCGAAATCGAGGCACGCGATGTTCGGAAGCGCGGCCGGTTGCGGCATCGCGTAGCGCTCCGGAACCGCGTCGCGCATTCGGGCGATGCAAGCAGGTTGCGAGAGCCGTGTCAGGATCTCGCGTGCCGCGCGTTCGCAGCGATCGCGCAGGTAAGTCGGAAAGAAGACCGGCGTTTCAGCGAGGCGGAAAGCGACCTCGCAGCCCAGGCTCCGTTCCAGGTCGGCGCGATAGCGCTCGTAACGCGCGGGTTCGTAGGCGGCGTTAAACGCCGCGCGAAACTGCGGGTCCACGAGATTAGGCCGCGCGCACGATGGTTTCGAGCTGTCCGCGCACGAGATCGTCGAACGTGGCGCGGGCGACTCGCAAACGCGCGTCGCGCCGCTCGGTGCGCAGCGCCGGGAGCAGGCTCTTGCGAGCTTCGTACACTTCGGGCGTAATCGTGCCGTTGGCGAGCAGCCGCTCGAGCAGTTCGGCGATGCGCTCGGCGCTGCCGATTTCGGGATGGCTGTTATCGCCGAAGACGCGCGGGATGCGTCCGCTGCGGTCGCGCGCGACTTCGAGCATCGTCAGAACCTCGCCGCCGGCTTGCGTCGCGGATTCGAAGGCGATCGGCGTGACGCCGGCGGAGAAGGAAGCGCCGCTCGTGATGAGGTCGTAGTAGCGCGAGTCGAGGACCGTGACGACGTCGCTCGACAATTCGGCGGCGAGCTGCGCGAACCACGGATGCCCGAGCGCCTCGCGACTCAGCACGTTGGTCCCGACGCCGCCGCGAAAGCCGCCTTTCTCGGGACCGCGCAGCACCGGCGTCGCAACGCCCAGCCAGCGGCACAACAAACCGAAGGTGTGACAGACGCCGAACAGCGCCGAATCCTGATCGTTCGAGATCGCTTCGAACAAGCGCCAGAGCGGCGCTTCCCAAGCCGGATCTTCACGAATCCGTTCGGTGCCGTTCTCGTGAGTGTTGAGCCGCGGGTCGAGATGTCCGGGGCCGCCGGTGCCGAGATAGAGCCGGTGCCGGCCTTGGGCGTGATCGGGAACCATCAGACGGTCGCGCACGGCGTACGACAGCACGCGCACGCGCTGCGGCGACGCGGCGTTTTCCAAGAGCTCGCCCGCGAGCTCGCGCACCGCGAACACGATCGCGTCGTGTCCGACGTTCGGAAAACCGTGATTCATGTCGAGGACCGCTACCTCGATCGCCCGCGGATCGCGTGCGGGCATGTCGTCCGGCCGCTCGATGCGGACGTACTCGAAAAACTCAGCCAACCGGGATTCCCGCCTCCGTCTCCTCGATCGTATACGCCACGACGGCCTGCAAGCTCTTGCTTTCCTCGTAGACCGCAAGTTGGCGGTCGGCGCCGGTCCGGCGCCGCAAGATCTCGTGGACGTACAGAATCTCGTCGCGCACCCCAAGCTCCGATACGACGTCGTCCACGAACTCGAGCAGCTCGATCAGCAGATGTTCGGTCGGTACTTCGATCTTCTTCCCCAAGTCGATGAGCTTGCCGTCGAGCCCGAATCTGGCCGCGCGCCACTTGTTTTCGTTGATGAGCGAGCGCCGGTAGAGACGCCAGCCGAGGTTCGCGTCGTAGAGCTTCCAGAGCTTGTACGTTACCGCCTGAAAAAACGCGGCCAGGCAGACCGCCTCGTCGACTCGCATTTGCGCGTCGCAGATGCGGTACTCGAGCGTGGGATAGTACGGATGCGCGCGCACGTCCCACCAGATTTTCTTGCCGTCGGCGATGCATCCGGTCGCGATCAGGGTGTTGACGAACTCTTCGTACGCACCCCACGAACCGAAATAGTCGGGAAGGCCGGTACGCGGGAAGCGTTCGAACAGTTTCGCACGGTAGCTCTTCCAGCCCGTATTGATCCCGGTCCAGAACGGCGAGTTCACCGAGAGCGCGAAGATGTGCGGCAAGAAGTAGCGCACTCCGTTCATGATCGCGATGCGCGCTTCGTCGTCCTCGACGCCCACGTGGACGTGCAAACCGAAGATGAGGTTCGCGCGAGCCACGAGCTGCAAGTCCTCGATCAGGCTGTCGTAGTGAGAGCTGCGCGTGATCGTGACGTTGCTCCAGTGCGTAAACGGATGCGTGCCGGCCGAAGCGATGCGCAGGCCGTGCTGACGCGCCAGACCGATCATCTCGCCGCGCAAGCGCGTCAGCTCGCGCCGCACTTCCCCGATGTCGGCGCAGATCGGCGTTCCGATCTCGACGACCGGAGCGTGAAGTTCGCGCTTCATCTCTTCCTTGAGACGGGCTTGACCCTCGTCGAACATGCCGCCCGTGTTCGATTTCAGTTCGAGCGTCTCGGGATCGATGATCTGGAACTCTTCCTCGACTCCGAGCGTGAAGGAGGGCCTCGTTCTCAACGCTTCGCCAAACCGAGCGCCCGCGGCCAGCCGCCGGTCAACTCGAAAGGCGGGGGCTTGCGTACCCGATTCACCAAAATCTCCGCGAGATTGCGCACCATCCACGCGAAGTTTCCTTCGCCGACCGAGCGAACGTCCGCGTCGGGTGCGGGATTCGTGAAGTCGATCGCGTACGGGATGCCGCCGCGCACCGCGAACTCGACGGTATTCATATCGTAACCGAGCGCGCTCGAAAGCGCCAACGCGTCGCGCTTGAGGCGCTTCTCGAGGGCGGCATCGAGGGGCGGCCCGTCCAGTACGTAGCGCTCGGCGGGCGGCGCGAGCGGGTCGTAACGCATCAGGTGAACGCGCTCGCGCCCAAGCGTATAGCAGCGGAAGTATTCGGTGAACTCGATCGCCTCTTGCGCCATCATGGTGAGATCCCGCGTCTTGTCGTACGCCGCGAAGAAAGCGCTGGGATCGTCACACTTGTAGACGTCTTTCCATCCGCCGCCGTAGGCCGGCTTGAGAAAAATCGGAAAACCGAGATACCCGAAAAGTTCGCTCCAGTCGACGAATCGCAGGTTGCGAAAACTCTGCGCTTCGGTGCTGGGGGGACGGTGCTTGTGCGGCAGCAGAACGGTCCGCGGCGCCGCAACCTCGACCGATTCGGCCACCACGGTTCCGAAATATTTGTCGTCGGCCGACCACCAGAACGGATTGTTGACGACCTGCACGCCGCGCGCGGCGGCCGCCTTGAGAAAAGTCCGGTAGAAAGGAACGTCTTGGCTGATCCTATCGAGGATGAGCGCGTACCCGAACGTTTGCGTGTCGCGCAGATAGGAGAGCTCGACCGGAGTCCCGATGATCTCGCCGCCGCCGAGTCCGTCGATGGCCTCGATGAGCGCCCACGGAAACGTATCTTCCATTCCGAAGAGCAGGCCGATTTTCTTGACGGGTCCGGACATCGTTTCCTCGGATGAAAAAAGATTTCGGCGGTGAGCCGCGGAGTTTCGCGGGAACTGCTCCGGAACCTATGCAACCACGCGCCATGCAACGTTCGTACGAAGCGTGGGACTCGCATTGGCTCGGCCGCAAAATGGAGCTCTTGTGGTTCGGCTGGTCGGGCTATCCCGTCCTGGCCTTCCCGACCTCGATGGGCCGTTTCTTCCAGTACGAAGATATGGGCCTCGTCGCCGCGCTCGCGTCGAAGATCGAGGCCGGCTACTTGCAGCTGGTCTGCGTCGATTCGGTCGACAGCGAAAGCTGGTATGACGAGTCCATCGCGCCCGAGCTGCGCGCCGTCCGCCACGAGCAATACGACGCGTACCTGTCCCGGGAGCTCGCTCCGTACGTATTCCAGCGCTCGGATTTTTCGCAAGTGGGGACGTTCGGTTGCAGCTTCGGCGCCTACCACGCGGCAAATTTCGCGGGACGCCATCCCAGCCTCGTAAGCAAAGCCGTCTGTTTTTCCGGAGTCTACGACGTCCACCGCTTCGTCGCCGGCTATTGGGACGACCGCGACTACTTCAACTCGCCCGCCGACTACATCGCGAACATGAACGGCGATTGGATCGCGCGTCTGCGGCAGGTCGAATGGGTCGTCGCGACCGGTGAGTACGATTCGCTGGTGGACGATAACCGGCGCTTCGCCGCGCTGCTTGCCGCGAAGGGACTGCCGGTGCACGCCGAGATCTGGCCCGGAGTCTTCGGACACGATTGGCCGTTTTGGAACGAGGCCGTTCCGCGGCTGCTCTAGAGGATCGTCTTGCCCAAGGCGGAGAGGATCAGTTCGACGGCGAGCTCGGCCGTCCGATTCGAATCGTCGAGGATCGGATTTATCTCGGTCATCTCGAGCGAACAGAGAACCCCCGAGGCCGCGATCATTTCCATCGCGAGGTGCGCTTCACGATAGGTGATTCCGCCGCGCACCGGCGTTCCGACGCCCGGAGCTTCGCTCGGGTCGATCCCGTCCATGTCGAACGAGACGTGCACCGAGCCTGGCCCGTCGCCGACGAGCGCGATCGATTCTTCCATAACGCGATCCATGCCGAACCGGTCGATCTCGCTCATCGACACGGCACGCACGCCCAGCTCCTTGATACGCCGGCGTTCGCCCGCGTCGACGTCGCGCAAACCGAGCAGCACGGTTCGCTCGGGAACGATCGAGCGGTCCTCGAGCGCGATCGAGACGGGCATCCCGTGAACGTTGCCCGAGGGCGAGGTCATCGCGGAGTTGATGTCGCCGTGCGCGTCGACCCAAATCAAGCCCGGCGCGCTCTTGCGCGCGCGCGCAACGCCGGCTAAGGTCCCGATCGCGATCGAGTGATCGCCCCCGAGTACGAGCGGAAAGCCTCCGGCGTGCATCGCTTCCTCGACCAAGTGCGCGAGCTCGTCGCAGACCGACAAGATGATCGGCAAGTACTTCGCGTTCCGGACGGCCTGAGCCGCGTGCGATTCGGGCACCGGAACCGGGAGGTTGCCATGGTCGACGAGGTTGACGACCCCGAACTCCTCGAGCGCCTCGCGCAAGCGCGCGTACCGTATCGCCGAAGGCCCCATGTCGACGCCGCGCCGGTCGGCCCCGAGATCCATCGGTACGCCGATGACGTCGACCCGGACGGGAGGACCCGGCATCATACGCTCGCCCCTTGTGTTTTCTTCGCGGCAACCCGCTTGGGCGCGCCGGTCTGGGCGCCCTCCACGAGTCCGGTTCCGCTTTCGGGATACTCCGGCGCGAGATCTTGGACGAGCACGCGCAGCATCGCGACGATGGGAACGGCGATGAACATTCCCGCGATTCCCAGCAGGTCGGCACCGATCAAGATGGCCACGATCACGGTCAGCGGCGAGAGCCCGACCGAGTCGCTGACGATCTTGGGTTGGATGAGGTGACCCTCGGCCTGGAAGATCCCGACGATGAGAAGTGCCACGATGAGGGCGTGTTGCCATCCGTCCTGCAACGCGAAGAGAACCGAAGGCACGAACGCGACGAGCGAACCGACGAACGGAATGATGTCGAAGAGCCCGGCCACGACTCCGATCAGCACCGCGTAACGCACGTGCATCAGCAGCAGGACGACCGTGATGGCGGCGCCGATCACGAGCCCGACGAGCATTTGGCCGCGGATGAACCCGCCCAGCACCCGGTCGAGATCGCGCAGGATCCGGCTCGTCTTCGGCCGCGCTCGCGGCGGCACCAGGCGCATGAATCCGTGGAGTAAGTCGGCCGCCTCGAGGATCAGGTAGATCGAGATGACGGGAATGACGACGACCGTCGCGATCAGCGCGAAGGTCGAGAGCACGAACAGCACCGCGCCGCCGGCCTGCGCGGTGGCGTAATGTTGCCCGGCCTTCAAAAGATCCGGAATCTCCGCGGTGAGGTAGGTGCGCACCGAATCCGGCAGCCGTTTGACGACCGGGTTTTCGGGGTCGGCCAGGAAGCTCTGAGCGCGCTGGACGTTCTGCGGCATCACGGCGAGGATCGATTGCGTGTCGTTGGCCAGCGCCGGCACGACGAACGAAAGCCCCAGCACGGCCACGACGGCGAGGCCGGCATAGACGAGCAGGATCGCCCAGACCGTGGACATGCGCGCGCTCAATCGGCGGACCGCCGGATAGATCAAATAGGTGAAGAACACCGCACCGGTCAGGACGATCGCAACCGAGCGCACGCGCCCGATGAAGCCGAGCAGTCCATGCAGCGCGATCGCGGCCAGCACGATCAACGCGAGGAGCTTGAGCGCGACCGTGATGCGCCGCTCGGTCCGCGAACGAACCAGGACGCGACGGTTTTGCGGTGAGTTCACATCACTAAGGTAGGACACGGCTTCCCGCCGCGCCTGGTCGTCACACGTTCCCTCGCGTGCCCGGCCGCCAGGCGGACGTTCGTCACGTTTCGCCCCGTTTGGCCGCGTAGATAAGAGGTTTGACGCCCGGCATCGCCTATACTAAGCGCAAGCTTATGACGTTGCGGCGCGTCTGCCTTTGTGCGTTGGCCTGTTTCGCGCTACTCGCGCCTGTAGGAACGCGCGCGGCAACCCCGTCGGGACCGCTCTTCACACTGCAGCTGCAACTCGATCGCGCGGCACAGTCGGCGCCCGGCCGAGTCGGCATCGAGGTCGAGGATCTCGCCACCGGCGAGATGTCGGGCGTCAACGCTTCGGCGAGCCTGCCGGCCGCGTCGACGATCAAGATTCCGGTCATGGTCGAAGTCTTTCGGCAGATGTCGCTCGGTTCGATCGATTTGAATACGCGGGTTCACCTCATGGCGAGCGATCGCGATTGGGGCTGGGGCGACATGGCCGACGCTACGCCGGGAACGTCGCGCAGCGTCGCGCAGCTGCTGCGCCTCATGATCGACGAGAGCGACAATACCGCCACCAACATGCTGATCCGGCTCGTCGGCCGCGTTCACGTCAACCAGACGATGGCACGCCTCGGCCTGCGCAAAACGCGCCTGGGCGACTACATCCGCTCGGCAACCGACGACATCCGCTACGCGCTCCGCTCGAGCCCGCGCGACATGGTGAAACTGCTCGACGACATCGCCCGCGAGAAACTGATCGACCAGTGGTCGTCGCGCGAAATGCTGACGATCCTCGCGGGTCAAACGCACAACTCGCTGCTTCCCGCTCCGCTGCCGCCCGACGTCAGAATCGCACACAAGACGGGCTCGCTGCACGACACGCTCGACGACGTCGGCATCGTGTACGGCGATGAAGAGCCGTACGTCATCGCGGTGATGACCACCCAACTGCCGGATTTGGAAGACGGCCGCCGCTTCATCCACCACGTATCGCGCATCGCCTACGATGAGTTGACGAGTTTCGCCGTCTGGCGCACGCAGGCCGGCTTTCCGCCGTTTGCGTTCGCAGGACCGAACAAGCGCCTTTCACCCGATCAGCTGATGTGGCGCGTGCGCTCCTCGAGTGCGCTCGATCCGGATGCGGCCGAAGGCGAAACGGTTTTGCCGCCGGCCGGAATGGCGCAGCCCGTGCCGCAGCCGCAGGCTACGATTCAACCTCTTCCCGAAGAGCCGCTCTAGGCCGCCGAAACGCGGCGCTCGGCGTAGGTCGGCGTCAGCCAGCTGCGATATTTGGGTTCGCGGCCGTAGGCGACGCGCTCGAAGAGATCGGCCAGGGCGCGCGTGACCGGTCCGATTTGGCCGTTGCCGATGCGGCGATGATCGACCGAATTGACGAAAGCGATCATCGCCGCGCTGCCGGTGAGGAAAAGCTCCTCGGCGCCATACAGTTCGCTGCGGTCGACCGCGCGCTCGACGGTCCCGATGCCGAGCTCGTTTTTCGCGAGCGTCATCACGTTGCGGCGCGTAATTCCCTCGAGCACGTTCTGCGTCGCGTCCGGCGTGACCAGAACCCCGTGCTTGAACATGAACAGGTTCGAAGCCGACCCTTCCGCTACGTGGCCGTCGTGCGAGAGCAGCACCGCCTCGTCGAAGCCGTTCAGTTGAGCTTCGCTCTTGGCGAGCGCCGAGTTGACGTAGACGCCCGTTATCTTCGCGCGCGCCGGAGCCATCGTATCGTCGATGCGGCGCCACGAACTCACGCCGACCCGCAAGCCGGTCTCCGAGTCGTAGTACCGCTCGAAGGGGATGGCGACGATGGCGAAGGCGTCGGGGACTCCGGTCAAGCGAACGCCCACGTCTTCGGCCGACTTGTAAATGATCGGACGGATGTAGATGTTGCGTTCGAAGCGGTTCCGCGCGCAGAGCTCGGTGGTCAGCGCGATGAGTTCGTCGACCGTGTGCGGCAACTCCATCATCAAGATGTGAGCCGAGCGATGCAGCCGCTCGTAGTGTTCCCGCAGCTGTAAGAGGTAGAGTTCGCGCTCCTCGGCGTTCCAATATCCGCGAATTCCCTCGAAGCAACCCGTGCCGTAATTGAGACCGTGTGTCAACAACCCGACGCGCGCCTCGTCGTAGCGGAGGAACTTGCCCTGGGCGAAAACGGTCGACTCTTCGATGCTCATGCTGAAGAGTTCGCGAAGCGTCCCCGAGGTCTTTGCGCGCTTCTTGCGACTTGGCCTCAGCTCGTTCGGCGGGCCGGTGGCGCACCTCGGCTATTTCCGGCGCGAATTCGTCGAGCGCGCGCGTTGGCTCGACGATGCGACTTTTGGCGAGATCGTGGCGGTCTGCTCGGCACTCCCCGGGCCGACGAGCAGTCAAGTCGGGATGAGCCTGGGTGCGCTCCGCGCCGGGCCGCTCGGCGCGCTGGCGGCCTGGGCGGCGTTCACCACGCCCTCCGCCGTCTTGCTCGCGCTGTTCGGTCTGGTGCTCCGCGCCGGTGCCGCAAGCGCATTTCAAACGGCGCCGGCCTGGCTCGGCGCCGAAGCCGGTCTGCTGGGTGCGGCCGCGGCCGTGGTCGTTCTCGCGGTGTACGGATTGGCCCGCTCGCTGGCGCGCACGACCGCGACCCGCGCAATCGCCGTTGCCGCGCTCGTGCTCGCGCTGGCGGTCGATCGTTACGCACCCCAGCTGCAGTGGCTTCCGCTCCTCGGGGGAGCGTTCGGCGGCTTCTTCGCGATTCGCGACGCACCGCAAACTCCCAGCGCGAGCAGCATTCCACGCGCCGGCACGCGCGTCGCCTTGATCGCCTTCGGCGCATTTCTGGCACTCGCGGTTCTGCTGCCCGCAGTCGCGCCGCGCGGCTCGTACCTGGAACTCTTCTCGCAGTTCTTCCGCGCCGGATCGCTCGTGTTCGGCGGAGGCCACGTCGTGTTGCCGCTGATTCGCGGCTTCATCGGTCCGGAGGCGATCTCGAACGCCAACTTTTTTGCGGGCTATGCCGCCGCGCAAGCCGTTCCGGGGCCGTTGTTTACGTTCGCCTCGTTCGTAGGAGCCGCAAACTCGTCCGGTGCATCGGGCGCGGCGGGCGCGCTCGTCGCGACGCTCGGCATCTTCGCGCCTTCGTTCTTTTTGCTCGTGCTCGCATTTCCGCTCTGGCACGCGCTGCGCTCGTGGCCGCGCGCCGCCGCGGCTCTTGCCGGAATAAACGCTTCGGTCGTCGGTTTGCTCGGCGCGGTCGCCATCGATCCGATCGGCCGCCAGGTCGCTGCTTCGCCGGTCGCGCTCGCCGCAGGGATTGCCGCGCTCGGCGCGCTCTTCGCGCTCAAAGCTCCGTCGTGGGCGGTCGTCATCGCAGCGGGAGCGCTCGGTTGTGCCGCGGGCGCGCTCGGCGCACCGCCCTAGCGCGCGAGTTTTCCGGGGAGCGAACAAAAGAAAAGAAGCCCGCATCCGCGCGGGCTCCTTTTGTGGGAGGGTGGCTCTTACAGTCCGTAGACGCTCTTCAGGTCGAGCATCGCTTGGGTCAAGACGGCGTGATAGTTGCCGTCGGCTTCGCGGCCGTACTTCTTGTCGATGTCGTCCATCACGGCGACGTGGATCGGATGGGTCACGAGGTTGTCGAGCATGTACTCGACGTTGTAGCTGCCGTTCGACATGAGACCGAGCTTGTAGAGCGCGGCGGCCAGCGCCTTACCGTCGGTGGGCGACGGGTTCGGCGCGCTCGGCAGCGCGACGCCGGCGGCCTTCACCTTGGCCAGCGAATCGTCCACGACGAAGTTGAAAACGGTGAGGAACGACTTGACGCTGCCGGCGCCGAACTTCTTGTTGAGCGACGCGACTTCGGCCGAGGTCTTGTCGCCGGCCAGCACCGTGACGAGCTTGACCGAATTGAAGTCGCTCGGACCGCCGCCGGCGATGACCATCGAAAGCGTGGTCGGCAACGCGGGGTTTCCGCTATAGACGCCGGCGCTACTGAAGCGCGCCGTCTGCGGGCTGGAGCTGCTATCGGCGCGTGCCGGGAGCGCCGTCGTCGCGACGGCCAATCCGGCAAACGCCGCCATCAGAAAATTGCGGGTGCGGTTCATCGATTCTCCTCTGAGGAATCCTTGCGGGACTCTTCGTTGTAAGGGGACGCTTAGCGTGCGCCTCGGCGCGCGGCTATCTCCTCAACGAGCGAGACGGCGTCTTGGATGGGTCGAAGCCGTTACAACCCGAGGGCGAGCGAATCGGCTCGCGGATCGGCACCGCCCGCCAGCGTCCCGCGCTCGCGATCGACCGCGATCGCCTGCCCGTGCCCGAGCGGATTCTCGAACGCGCCCAGGACCTGCACCACGTGTCCGCGCGCGCGCAACGCTGCGACCACTTCGGGGGCGAAGCGCGACTCGACGCGCACGCTGTCGGCGTAGGCCGCCTCGCTGTCGCGCCCGTAGACGAAGCGCGGCGCGTCGAGCGCCTGCTGGACGGAGAGCCCGCGTTCGTATACGTTGTGGATCAGCTGCACCTGCGTTTGCGGCTGCCCGTCGCCGCCCATCGTTCCGTACACGAGTTCGGGCTTGCCGTCGCGCAAGAGCATGCCGGGCGCGAGCGTGTGGAGCGGTCGCTTGCCGCCCGCGAGTTCGTTCGGGTGGCCCGGCTCGAGCGAAAAGTACGCTCCGCGATTCTGCAAGAAAACCCCCGTCCCGCGCGTGACGAGGCCCGAACCGAAGTTCATGTAAAGGCTCTCGATCAGCGAGACGGCGCGGCCCTCGGCATCGACTGCCACGATCGCTATCGTTCCGCCACGCGCCGAATGCGCCAGACGCGGCTGCACCCGCTCGGGATCGATTCGCGCACGCATGCGCCCCAGTTCGTCCGGTTCGAGAAAGCGCGCAGGCGGGACGCGCATCGCCTCGGGGTCGGCAAAGTGCGTGTCGCGCACGTCGAAGGCGAGCTTCAGCGCCTCGATCGCGAGATGCGTCCAGAGCCCGTCGTCCGCTTCGCCGTCGTCCTGCAGTGCACCGAGCGCCATCAGCGCGACCGAGGCCTGTGAGTTCGGCGGGTTGGCGACGATCTCGCAACCGTGCCAGTCGATCTTCAGCGGAGCCGCGCGCTCGGTGCGTTGCGCGGCGAGGTCGTCCGGCGTCATCGGGTTGCCGCCCCGAGCCAGCGTCGCTGTAATCGCTTCGGCGATGCGGCCGTGATAGAAGGCGTCGGCGCCGCCCGCCCGGATCGCCGCAAGCGTTTGCGCGAGCGGGACGTTGCGCAAGAGGTCACCGGCCCGCGGGCAACCGTGGCGTAAGAACAACGCAGCGGCTTCTTCGTCGGCGCGCAGCAGCGCTTCGTTGAGTGCAAAGTAGGCGGCGACAACGTCGGTCGCCACGAACCCCTCCCGCGCGAAGCGCTCGGCCGGGGCTAGCAGCTCGTCGAGACTTCGCGTGCCGTGCGCGCGCAGCACGTCTTCCCACGAACGGACCGCGCCCGGCACGGTCACCGGCAGCGCGCCGCGTTCGGGCATATGACTGAAACCTCGCTCGCGCAGGCTCTGGGCGCTCAGCCCTGCCGCGGCTCGCCCGCTTCCGTTATAAGCGATGGTCTCGCCGCTGCGCGGTTCGTGTACGAGCCAGAACGCGTCGCCGCCGACTCCGCAGCTCGCGGGGTAGACGACGGCTAAGACCGCGTTGCAGGCGATCGCGGCGTCGACCGCGTTGCCGCCGGAGCGGAGCACCTCGACGCCGGCTGCGGTCGCTTGCGCGTGCGGCGACGCGATCATCGCCCGGGCCGAACGCGCGACCGCGCGCGTCGGAAATGTGTCTCTGCCCATGATCGCCTTGTACCGCGAGCCGCAGGCCGCTCCTGGTTCGCTGCGAATCCTCCGGCGGATGCTGGCCGTGGATCGCGTGAGCCGCTCGTTCGGCGCGGTCGAAGCCGTTCGCGACGTCAGCTTCAGCTGCGCCTCCGGCACGGTGCTGGGACTGCTGGGTCCCAACGGCGCCGGGAAGACGACGACGATGCGGATGATCCTGGGGATCTATCCGCCCGACTCAGGCTCGATCTGCTGGAACGGCCGGGTCATCGACCGTGAGCTGCGCCGGGGTTTCGGCTATCTTCCCGAGGAGCGCGGCCTCTACGCGAAGATGCGCGTCCGCGACCAGATCGAATACTTCGGGCGGCTGCACGGGCTCGACGACGCGGCGACGCGGAAACGCAGCGCGGCTTGGATCGAACGGCTCGCGCTGAGCGAATACACGAAGCGAACCTGCAGCGAGCTTTCGAAAGGAAACCAGCAAAAGGTTCAGCTGGCCTGCGCCGTGGTTCACGACCCGGCCCTCCTGATATTGGACGAGCCGTTCGGCAGCCTCGACCCGGTCAATGCGGAGATCATGCTCGACTGCCTGCGCAAGCTCGTCGAGAGCGGCACGACGCTGCTCCTGTCGAGTCACCAGATGTGGCAGATCGAAAACCTGTGCCGCGAGTTCTGCATCATCGCCGCCGGCCAAGTGCGCCTGCGAGGCTCGCTCGAGGAGCTGCGCCGCTCCTTTCCGACGCGAACGGTGAAGGTAGCCCCCGACTTGCCCGCGATTCGCGCCGTCTTCGCCGCTTCCGGCGCCGGCGAGCCGGCCACGGAAGACGGTGCGCTCAGCTACGTGCTGCCGGCGCAGACCGATTTCGGAGCGCTGCTGCGCGCGGCGGTCGCGGCCGGACCGGTCAGCGATTTCGAGCGGCGCCAGCCGTCGCTCAACGAGATCTACATGCACGCGCTTGACGGGGACGCCCAAAGATGAACGAGATCGGCATCGTCTTCGCGGCCGAATTCGCGCGCCGGCTCCGCTCGCGCGTCTATCTGCTCGCGACCCTCGGCGGCGTGCTCATGGTCGCGTTCATCGTCGAAGCGCCGGTGCTCTTTTCGCACGTCGCGCTCGCTTCCACGAGCGACGTCGTGCTCGCCGGACCGGCCGCTCTCCGAATGCGCGCCGCCACGCTCATGCAAGCCAAGCAGGACTTCCGGATCGTCGACTCGCTTGACGAGTTGCCTAAGCCCGTGACGCTCGCCTTTCTCGACGCGCACCAAAAGGCGGCTGCGGCGATCGAGCTTTCGGTGCGAAACAAGCAGTTGCACGTCGACGTCTACCCGCGCGACCTCGCCGCTTACGACGACATCGAGTTTCGCGTGCTCTTACCGCTCAGCCTCGAAGTCTCGACGGGACTCTCGAGCGCACAAGTTACGCCCGCCCTCAAGATCGCACGCAGGATCCATCCGATCGACCGGAAGTTCGTCGACGCGAAGAGTGCGACGTTCGCTCACGGCGTCGCTTTCGGATTGATCTTCATCCTGTACTTCTCGATCATCATCTCGAGCCAGAGCGTGATGGCCTCGGTAGCCGAAGAGAAGACGAGCCGCATCGCCGAGCTGCTGGTCGCGACGATTTCCCCGGTGAATCTGCTGACGGCCAAGACGCTCGCCGCCGCCACGCTCGCGCTCCTGCAAATCGGAATCTGGGCCGCGACCGCGCTTGTGTTGCTGCCGGGCGCGGACGCTTCGCTGACCGGTCCTGGGTCGAGTCCGCCGCCGCCGCCGAATGCAGGACTGCTCGCCTTCGATCCGGGCGAATTGCTCGCGTTCGCGCTCTTTTTCTTGCTGGGATTCTTTCAATACGCGACGATCTATGCGGCGGCCGCTTCGCTCATTTCGCGCACCGAAGACTTGGGCAGCGTCGCGACGCCCGTCATTCTGCCGGTCCTCGGGGCTTTCTTCGTGGCACAGTACGCGCTGTCGCAGCCGGCCTCGCCCTTCGCCGTCGCCTTCAGCTTCGTGCCGTTCATCTCGCCCTTCGTGATCTTCAGCCGCATCGCAATCAGTCTGGTTCCGTGGTGGCAGATCGCGCTCGCCGTGGTCGTGAATCTCATCACCGTGGCGGTATGCTTCTATCTCGGGGGCAAGATCTATCGGGTCGGCATGCTGCTCTACGGCAACGCGCCCTCCCCGCGCCAAATCTGGGCCGCTTTGCGAGCGTAGCGAACGCGTCGCACTTAGCGCGATTTCGGATCGAGCGCGTCGCACTTAGCGTGATTTCGGATCGAGCGCGTCGCGCAGGCCGTCGCCGAAGAGATTGACGCCGAGGACCGTGAACGAGATGGCGAGGCCGGGAAACGTGCCGAGCCACCAAGCGGTGTCCAGATATTGACGCCCGTCGGCCAGCATCGTGCCCCACGACGGGACGTTTTGCGGTGCGCCCAGCCCGAGAAAAGAGAGGGCGCTTTCCAAAATCACCGTGCGCGCCACCTCGAACGTCGCGAGAACCGTCACCGACGAGGCGACGTTGGGAAGCACGTGGCGCAACAGGATACGCCCGGGCGCGGCGCCGCTCGCGAACGCAGCTTGCACGAAATCGCGGTCGCGCAGCGAGAGCGTTTCGGCGCGCACGACGCGGACGTACTGCACCCAGCTCGTCACGCCGAGCACCGCGATGATCGTTCCGACGCCGGGACCGACCACCCCGACGATCGCGATCGCGAGCAGCACGAACGGAAAGGCCAATTGAATGTCGGCGAGCCGCGAGATGATCGCGTCGGCCGGTCCGCCGAAATAGCCGGCGATCATGCCGGCGGCGACGCCGAGCGTCCCGCCGATCACGACGACCGAGAGTCCCACGATCGAGGCGACGCGCGTGCCCCAGATGACGCGCGACAAGATGTCGCGTCCCAGATTATCGGTACCGAGCGGATACGCCGAAGCTCCGCCCGCGAGCCAAGCCGGCGGTTTCAAGGCGAGGGGGAGATTCTGAGCGCTCGGATCGTGCGGTGCCAACTGCGGCGCGAAGAGCGCGCACAGCGCGACGATCGCGACGATCGCCGCACCCGCGACCGTCGCCGGCGACGCGAACAGAACCTGGGCGAACGCGCGGCGCTCCGGCGCGAACGCGAGCGAAGGGCCGGCTGCGGCGGCGCCGGTCATTCGTACCGTATCCGCGGGTCGAGCATGACGTAGACGACGTCGACGAACAGGTTTATGAGCACGAACGACATCGCGGAGAGCAGCACGACCACTTCCACGATCGGGTAGTCGCGATCGTAGATGGCCTGAACCGCGAGCCGCCCGATCCCGGGCCAAGCAAAGATGGTTTCGGTGATGATCGCTTGCGAGAGCAGCGTTCCCAGTTCGAGCCCGATGACGGTGACGATCGGCAGCCAGGCGTTACGCAGCGCGTGATGCAGGATGAGTCGCAGCGACCCGACGCCTTTGGCGCGTGCGGTTCGCAGAAAGTCGCTGCCCAGCACGTCGAGCATCGAGGCGCGCGTGAGACGCATGATCTTCGCCGTCGAGAAGAGCGCGAGGGTCACGGCCGGCAACACGAGGTGCGAGAGACCGCCGATGCCGGCGACCGGAAACCAGCCGAGCTGCACGCCGAAGATCAAGATCAGCATGATGCCGAGCCAGTAGACCGGCGTGCTCTGACCGACGAGCGCGAACAGGCGCGCGAACAGATCGAGCGCCGAGTTTCGCCGAACGGCCGCGACGACGCCCGCCGGAATTGCGAGGATCACCGCCAACACGAGCGCGCTGAACGCGAGTTCGGCCGACGCCGGAACGCGTTCCAACGTCAGCCCGAGCGCCGGCTCGCCGTGACGGAGCGAATCGCCGAAATCACCGTGCAGCGCGTTCCAGGCGAACGCGCCGAACTGCACCCAAAGCGGCCGGTCGAAACCCTCGGCGTGACGGAACCGCGCGATCTCGGCAGGCGTCGACTCGAGCGGCATCATCAACGTGGCGGGATCGCCGCTCAAATGCAGGATGACGAACACCATCACCGCGACGCCGGCGATGACCCACAACGCTCCGAGCGCCCGGCGTAAGAGAAAGGCGGTCAGAGCCGCTCCCTATCCGCCCAGCTTCATCTCGTCGCAGAGCAACAATTCGTCGGGCCGGGCTTGCCATACGAGCCGCTTCGAACTCGCGTACAGGTCTTCGTACTCGAACAGGAAGAGCCACGGCGCCTCGTCGTGAACGATCGTCAACGCCTTCGAGTACAAGGCTTGCCGCTTGGCCGGATCGACTTCGTAGCGCGCGTCGGTGAGGAGCTTGTCGAGCTCCGGATTCGCGTAGGTCGAAAGGCGCGCGTCGCTCGAAAGCAGGCTCGTCAGCGTGTTGTCGGCATCGTAGCTGTCGTTGCCCCACCCGAGCTCGTAAGCCGGCGCCAACGCGCGCTGGCTGACTTGATTGACGTAGGTCGTCCATTCCGCGATGCGCGTGCTGACCTTCGCCCCGGTTGCGGAAAGCTGGCCCGCGACCGCTTCGGCCACTTCTTTGTCGCGGTTGTAACGGCCGGTCGGCGCGTTGATGACGAGCTCGAGGCCCTTGCCGTCCGGATAACCGGCCTGCGCGAGCAGCGCCTTGGCTTTGGGGAGATCGTGGTTGTAAAACGGGATCTTCGGATCGTAGCCGGTAAAATTCGGCGGCAGCGGCGAGGACAGCGGATAGCCGCGTCCGCCGAGCACCGTCTTGACGATCGCGGGAACGTCGAGCGCGTAGTTCAGCGCCTGGCGTACGAGTTTGTTCGTCTGCGGGCCGGGCCGCAGCGTGTTGAAAGCGATGAACAGGACGCGAACGCTGCGCGCGCTTTCGAGCTGGGTCGTGCGCCCGCCGGCCAACTGGAGTTGATCCTGAACCGGAACGTTCGTAATCAAATCGGTCTCGCCGGTGCGCAGCGCGGCGACCCGCGAGGCCGCTTCGGGGATGGGTTTGAAGACGACGTGATCGATCGGCGCGCGGCCGTGCCACCAGTTTGGATTGACGTCGAGATCGAGTTCTTCGTCCTTGGTCCACGACTTGAACATGTAGGCGCCGCTGCCCATCGGATGTTCGGCTTCGTAAGCGTTCCCGTGTTCGGTCCAATACTTGCCGTCGACGATCATCGTGAGCCAGGGGTAACCCGGCATGAGCGCGACCGGATGCGGCGTCACGATCCGCACCGTGGAGGGATCCGGGGTTTCGACGCGCTCGACGGTATTGACGCGCGGCCCTTGTTCTGACTTCTCAGCGGGATCTTTGATCTTCTCGATCGAGAACTTGACGTCGGCACTCGTCAGAGGATCGCCGTTCCAAAACTTTACGTTGCGCCGCAGCTTGAACTCCCACACCGTCGGCGCGACGCGGCGCCACGAGGTCGCGAGCCAAGGAATCACCTTACCGTCCCGGTCGTGGCGCACCATCGTGTCGAACATGTTGAGTTGCACGTTGGTCGTCGGGGTGATCGTGCGCTGGAGCGGATCCATCGTAACCGGATCGACGCCCTGAGAGATGACGACCGTCGTGTCGGCAGCGGGAACCGGCCCGGGCGCCGCCGAGGCGACCAGCAGCAGCCCGGCACAAAGCGCGAGGGCGCGGCGAAGCTTCATGGCCTCCGGTGCGGCCCTCCCGGTCGGGCCTCCTGCCTACCGTGTTTTTCGCATCCCGGAGAAACGGGCGCCGGAAACCGTCAGCCAAGCGCGGAACCTAATTTCGGCTCGTTCTTGCTTGCTAGTGAGGTATTTGGCAATGACCCAACCCGCAGCAACCGCCCTCCCGAACCGCTGGCTCATCGCAACCGCAGGTACGGTCGTCATGATTTGCCTCGGCACCGTGTACTCGTGGAGCATCTTTACGCGACCCTTGATCGCGACTCGCCATTGGACGAATACCGAGACGACCTGGATCTTCGCGCTCGCGATTTTCTTCCTCGGCGTGGGAGCCGTCATCGGCGGACGCTGGCAGGACAAGGTTGGTCCGCGCATCGTCACGACCGCGGGGGTCCTGCTCTGGGGCGCCGGCAATTTGCTGGCGGGCCTTGGAATCAATTCCTTCGACGCTTGGTGGATGTACGTATTCTACGGCGTCATCGGCGGCCTTGGACTTGGGATGGGATACATCACGCCGGTCGCAACGGTGACGAAGTGGTTCCCCGACAAGCGCGGCCTCGCGAGCGGTATGGTCGTGATGGGCTTTGGCCTCGGCGCTTTCGTCTTCAACCAAATCGTCACGCGAATTGCCGGCTTCGCGACCGCGGCGAAGCACGCCACGGCGTACATCGCGGCGAAAGACGCCGCGACGAAATCCGGGATCACCTTCGACCCCAGTTCGATTCCCGCCGCGCTCCAATTGTCGCCCGACGATTCGGGCGCGATCGCCAGCGTCTTCATCGCGGCCGGAATCATTTTCGCGATCGTCGGCGGTCTCTGCGCGCTGACGCTACGAAACCCGCCGCCGGGCTTCAGCGTTGCCGGCGCCGTGGCTACGGCAGCCAGCGGTGGCCGGAGCTATACCCCGGGCGAAGCGCTGCGCACGCCCCAGTTCTATCTGCTCTGGTTGATGCTGTTCCTCAACGTCACGGCCGGCATTCTGATCATCAGCAACGCCGTGCCGATCTACAGCGACTTGACGAGTGCGACCGCCGCGCAAGCGGGCGCGATCTACGGCTTCCTGGCGGTTTTCAATGGTCTCGGCCGCTTCTTCTGGGGAGCGGTTTCGGACCGGATCGGCCGCAACATGGCCTTCGTGCTGATCTTCGGCATTCAGGCGGTCGTGTTCTTCGTCATGGGCGGATTACACGACTTCGTGGCGCTCGGTATCGCCTTCGGGATCGTGCTGCTCTGCTACGGCGGCGGCTTCGGTACGATGCCCTCGTTCAACGCCGATTACTTCGGAACGAAGTTCTTGGGCGTCAACTACGGGATGATCATCACCGCGTGGGGTTTCGCCGGCATCGTCGGGCCGCTCATCGCCGCCTTCGTGAAGGATCGTACCGGCTCGTTCACCGGTGCCCTCGTGCCGGTCGCGATCATGCTGCTCGTCGCCGCGATCCTGCCCTTCTTGACGAAGAAACCGGCCGAATCGGCTGCGCTGGTGGGAGCCACCTAAAGCCCGGGCGTAGCAGCGCCGTGTGAGGAAACTTTGGATCGCCACGCTCGCCTACGTGGCGATCCTCGGCGCGCTCGCGCTCTGGCGCTGGCACGTCTGGAGCTACGGAACCGATACCGGAACCTTCGCGCAAGTCATCGCCGACGCGTTCGGCGGCTTTCGCGACGGACCCGAGCAAGGCACGCACTTCCGCTTTCACTGGGCGCCGCTTCTCGCGGTCCTGTACCCGCTCGTCGCGCTGACGCGCTCGCCGCTTTCGATCCAATTGGCGCAAGTCGGGTTGATCGCGGCGAGCGCGTTTCCGCTCTACGGCATCGCACGCGTCTACGTCGCGCAAACGGCCGCCTTTCGCATCGCCCTGCTCGCGCTCATCTATCCCCCGCTCGCCGCCGTCGCGTTCACCGAGTTTCACGAGATCGCGTTTTATCCGGCGATCGCGCTCGGACTCTTCTGGGCCGCGGAACGGCGGCGCTGGACGATATTCGCCGCGCTCGCCTTTCTCTCGGCATTGATCCGGGAGGAGGCGTGTCTCGTTTTCATCGTCGTGGGACTCGTGCTCGCTGCGATCGGCTGGGTCAAGCGCAGTGCGAATGCCGGCGCGGGGTTGTTGCTGGGCGCACCGCAGTCGCCTGTCGCGCTGGTGCGGGCCGGCCTCGCTCTGTGCGCCGTCAACGCGGCCGCGCTTGCGATCTACTTCGGCGTCGTCATCCCGCACGTCGGCGCGTGGCAACCCTCGCGCTTCTACGATTACCCCTTCGCGCAAGGTCCGGCCGCGCTCGTCGGCGCGCTCGTGCTGCACCCATGGTATCTCGCGCAGATCGCGACCTTCGGGCGCTTCACCTATCTGCTCGAAGCGTTCGTCCCGCTGGCGTTTCTGCCGTTCGGCTCGCGCTGGAGTCTGCTGGCGCTTCCGGGTCTGGGCATCGTGCTGCTCTCCAGCGATGCGATCACCTGGCGCATGGGTTCGCACTACGCCGCGATTTGGATTCCCTGGCTGCTGCTCGGGAGCGCGGCGACGCTCGTGCGTCTCGAACGCAACGGTTCGCCCGCGCGCGCCGCGCGGGCGTCGTACGCTGCGGCCGGCCTCTGCGCGCTGTTCTTCGTCGCCTTCAATCCGATGCACGTGGTCCATTATTTGCGCGCGAGCTATCCGACCGCCGACGCCGCCCGCGCGCTCGCCGCGCTACCCGCCGATGCCGGGCCCGTCGTCACGCACGACGAGTGGTTCGTCCGGATCGCGCTGGCTTACCCCGAAGCGACCGTCTTTCTCTGTCCCTACGTACGTTACGCCGTCTATGCCGACGATTTTCAAAACGGCTATTTTCAGAACGACATCAAGGTGCAGCTCGAGCGCCGCATCGCGCGCGGCGACGCGCGCATTCACGAGCGCTTCGGAGCGGTCGCGATCTACGAACTGCGTCCCGCGCGGGGCGCGCGCATCGGCGACTGCATCACCCCCGGCGACTTGCGCTACAAGCCGCCTTCGTAACGCGTCCGGCTTAGGACGGCGCGTCGCCGTCGTGCTGTGCGTATTGCTTGGCGTCGAAGTACCACGCCGGCAGCGACTGCGGGAACTTGATATCGCGGAAGTGGAAGTCGACGTTCTTTCCGTCGCCGTCGTAGTTGTCGCCCACCTCACCCTTAATGTCGGTTACGACCGGAACGCCGTCGACCGACCCCATCAGAATCGTAAACTTGACCCCGTAGGTCGGACCCCGGTCGATAAAGAGCTTGTCGGTCGCGATGAGCTTGCGCAGCTCGAGGGTGGTCTTATCGGCGCAGATGTCGCGTAAGCGGTTGCGGTCGGGATCGCGCCGCGGCGTCAAGTGCAGGTGGATCTGATCGCCTTCGATGTCTTCGGCATCGACGATGTAGTCGAATTCACCGACCGCCGTCACGGCTGCGATTTCGGGCGGCGCCGTACCGGACGGTTCGGGAGTCGGCACGAACTCGACCGGATGCGGATGCAGCGGCGCCGGTTCGAAGACGTCGGCGGTCGGCGGACCCGGATCGCGCGCCTCGTTGAACGCCGGACGTTGGAATTCGAGCGGCCCGCGCGCGAAGTCGCGAAAGACCCTGCGCCCGAGCGCGGCGCGATCGAAGTTGCGCTCCCAGATATGATACGTGTAGCTGCCCACGAAATCGGTGTCGCCGTGATCGGTCAGTTGAAAGCGGACTAGCGTGTAGGTCTCATACGGCGGCGGCGGCCGGTGCGAGCGGAATTTCGCGCGGATCAAGCCGAGCATGCGCTGCGGCGAGGGTGAAGCGGGTCCGGGGCCGGCCGGCACGCCCGCCACGCACGCATTCGGCGGCGCCGGCGACGGCGTCTCTACCGGTGGCGGCGCGGCCGCCGGCGGAGCCGCTGCAAGCAGCGGCGTCAGAGCGACCGTGAGCGCGAACAAGAGCCGGAGAGGCACCCCTAGATAATACGGCGCGACCTCCCGTCGGCCCGTCTACTTTGCCCCATTGTTTAGGCGGCGGGTCTCTCGTCCGAATTCAGCGCGCCGTTGCGGCGCGAGCGCGTTGCGCGGCGACGAAGGCGAGAACCGCGTCGAGCGGTCGAGCGTTGAGCACGCGCTCCGGTTCGATCCAAGCCCGGCGCGCCTGTCCCACCGCGTAGCTCACGTTCTCGAGGTGAGCGACATCGTGCGCGTCGCTGTCGAGCGCGAACGTGCAGCCGAACGAGGCCGCGCGACGCGCTAAGCCGCTGGGAAGGTCGAGCCGGTTCGGTTGCCCGTCGATCTCAAGGGCCGTTCCGGTTCGCGCCGCCGCCGCGAATACGGCATCGTAGTCGAACTCGTAACCTGGAAAGGCACCGACCTGACGGCCGGTGGGATGTCCGATGATATCGACGTAGGGGCTTTCGCAGGCGCGCAGCAGCCGCTGCGTCATTTGCTCGCGAGACAGGTTCAGCGCCGTATGAACGCTGGCGATGACGATGTCGAGCTCGGCCAGCACGGGACCCGGATAGTCGAGCGAACCGTCAGCCAGCAGGTCGACTTCCGCGGAGCACAACGTGCGCACGCCGTGTTGCTCGCCGATCTCGCGCACGCGCGCGCGCTGCGCGCGCAGTTCGGCGGGATCGAGTCCCCAGTCGCCGCGTCCTGCCGAGTGATCGGAAATCGAGTGATACGCATATCCCAGTTGCGCGCAGGCTGCGATCATCGTCTCGAGCGAGTTGGCGCCGTCGCTCCAGGTGCAGTGCATGTGGAAGTCGCCGCGCAGCTCGGAGCGCGTAACCGGTTGCGGCAGCGAACCGTCGGCGGCAGCCTCGATCTCGCCGAGACCGAGCCGCATCTCGGGGGGAACGTACGCCAAGCCCAGGCGAGCGTACACTTCCGCTTCGGTGCGACAGGTCGTGTTGTCGCCGCTTGCCACGTCGAGGATGCCGTTCTCGCTGACGCGCAACCCTTTGCGCACGGCCAGCTCGCGCAGCTGGATGTTGTGTTCGCGGCTGCCGGTGAAGTGTTGCAGCAGATTGCCGTAGACGTCTTCGGGCAGAACGCGCAGATCGATTTGCAGTCCGCCCGCAAGCCAGATCGAAGCTTTGGTGGGGCCCTCGGCGAGCACCGCTTCGGCGCGCTCCCATGCGGTGAAGCTCGCGATGACCTTGGCGGCGTCGTGCGCGGTGCACACGATGTCGATGTCGCCGACCGTCGGCTCGCCGCGCCGCACGCTGCCGGCGAAGGTCAAGTTTCCCGCAGGCGAGGTTTCCTCCAGATACGCCGCGATCTCGCGAGCCAGCGGCAGCGCTCGCCCCAGCGGGGTGCGCGTTTGCCGCCCTTTGTACGCGAGGATTCCGCGCTTGACGTTCTCGAGCGATTTCTTCCCGAGGCGCCCGACGCCGGCGAGCTCGTCGCCGAGCACGGCGCGCTCGAGATCGGCCAGCGACGCAATGCCGCGCTCGGCGAACAGCGCCTGCGCCGTCTTCATCCCGATGCCGGGCACCGCGAGCACCTCGAAGAGCGACGGCGGGAACTGGGCCGCCAGCTCTTCGTAGTAGATGCTGGTCCCGGTCGCGACGATCTCGGCGATGCGGCCGGCGATCGTCTTGCCCACGCCGGGCAGCTTCTGCAACTCGTCGGTGGCGATCAGCTCGGGCACGGGGCCGGCGTTTTCGATCGTCTCAGCGGCGCGCTCGTAGGCCATGAACTTGAAATAAGGTTCGCCCGCGAACTCCATCAGCAGGCGGATGTCCTTGAGTTTCCTGGCGATCTCGGCGTTGCTCGGCGCGCGGGTCACGAGAGGACCACTGTTCGCCGAATCCGTACGAACGTCCCATGTTGCGCGTCGAGCGGCTCGATCCCGGGATCTTCAACCTCCCGGTCGAGAAGATGCGCTCGGGTTACTATTCGGATACGTACTTCAACCGGGCGCGAGAGATCCTCGAGCGCGACCGCTGCCATCCGCACGTTCGGATGCAAGTCTTTCAGCGCAATCATTCGGTGTTGTGCGGCATCGACGAAGCGCTCGCGATCCTCAAGTTGTGCTCGGGTCGCAAGCGCCCGGGCGGAGACTGGGAGGACGGTTGGTCTTCGCTCGCCGTGCGTGCGCTGTACGACGGCGACGCGATCGGGCCGTTCGAGACCGTGCTGACGATCGAGGGCGACTACGCGCTCTTCGCGCACCTCGAGACATGCTATCTGGGCGTGCTCTCGCGCCGCACGCGCATCGCGACGAACGCGCGGGAGATCGTAGACGCCGCAAACGGCAAGGAGGTTCTGTTCTTTCCGGCGCGTTTCGACCATCATCAGATGCAGACCGGGGACGGGTACGCGGCTTACATTTCGGGCGCTCTCGGCGTTTCGACCGACGCCAACGCGGAGTGGTGGGGTTCGCGTGGAATGGGCACCGTTCCGCACGCGCTGATCGCGGCCTACGGCGGCGACACCGTGCTGGCCACGAAAAAATTTGCCCAATACATTCCGAGCGACGTGAACGTGATCGCGCTGGTCGACTTCGAGAACGACTGCGTCGCCACGAGCCTGGCCGTCGCGCGCGCGCTGGGAAGGCGCCTGTGGGGCGTGCGGCTCGATACGTCGAACACGCTCGTCGACAAATCGCTCTGGTCGCAGATGGGGACGTTTCCTCCGACCGGCGTGGTTCCCGAGCTCGTGCGCAACGTACGCGGCGCGCTCGACGCGGCGGGTTTCGCCGAAGTGAAGATCGTCGTCAGCGGCGGTTTCGGCGCGCAGAAGATCCGGCTATTCGAAGAAGCCGACGTACCGGTCGACGCATACGCCGTCGGCAGCGCATTTTTCGAAGGCACCGGTCAGTTCGATTTTACCGCCGACATCGTCGCACTCGAACGCGACGGCGCTTGGACCGAATGCCACAAAGCCGGCCGGCCCGAACGTCCCAGCACGCGTCTCTCGCCGGTCACGTGACCGTCCTACGCATCGTTCGCGCCAGCTTCGTTCGCGCCGGTGAGGAGCTGGTGGCGCCGTTCGATCTCGAGTTGCGATGCGGGGAACGGACGGCGCTGTTCTCGCCGGACGCCCGCGCCGCGGCGCTGACGGCGCGCATCGCCGCCGCGGTCGTCAAGCCGACGAACGGGGCCGCGTACATCGGCGATTTCGACGCGCGCCTGCAGCCGGCCCAAGCCAAGCGCTGCGTCGCGTTCGTCGCCGCGAGCGAGCCCGCGCCGGAGAATTTCGGGCGAGCGCTCGCCTTTTACGCGGCCGCCTTCGACGTCGACCAGGCCGAAGCGCTGCGGCGCGCGAGCGAGGTGACGTCGGCGCTCGGCTCGGGCGCCTACGCGCGCAACGCCGCGCTCGCGCTGTGCCACGATTCGTCCCTGATCGTTCTGGACCGCCCGGCGCCCGACGTCGCCGAAACCCTCGCGCGCTTGCGACCGCATGCCGCGATCCTCTGTTCGCTCGTCGCCTCCGGCGCTCGCGAAGCGCGCCCGGGGCGGCGCGAACTCGAGGCACGCCGCTGAACGCGCGCACGCTCGCCGCGCTCGCGCGCTGGCATCTCGGTTGCCTCGGGACGATCGACGCGATTGCGGCAACGGTACTCGGCTTGCTGCTCGGCGTCGTCTGCGCCTGGTCCGCGACCGGCGAACGGACCGCTGCCGCGGAAGTCGCGTTGGCGGGCAGCATCTTCGCGATCGCGTTCGCTTCCTCGCCGAGGGCGACGCGCGCGGCGCGCAGCCTCTTTCTTTTCTCGGCGCCGCTCTACGGCCGCGAACTCGCGCGAGGTCTCGCGCTCGCTCCTAGCCTGCTCGCGACGCTCTTCCCGCTGGCCGCCTTCGCGGGCTGGTCGCTGCAACGCGAGACGCACGCCGCGCTTTGGCTTCTGCCGCTGCTCGCCGCGGTACTCGCGGCTCTCGTTTCGCTTTCAGCTACGTTGCGCGACGCTTGGCGAGTCGTGCTGTATCGCGCGCTCGCCCTGGGCAGCGCAAGTTGTCTTGCCGCCTTTTCGCTGCTCCTTGGGGACGACGCGGCCTCACGCATCGGCCTCGCGTTCGCGGCGCTGACGCTCGGCTTCTTCGCGCTGCGCGCCTTCGGTGAGACGCTCGCCCGCTACGATCCCGTCGCCGGCGCGTAGAAACGCGCTACGCCGGTTGCCCGACTGCCGTTGCGAGCTTCTCGAGAATTGCCCGATCGAAGAGCACGACGTCCGCGGCACCGCGCGAGCTAACCCAGTGACCGTCCTGCACGACCGGTTGATCGCGATACAAACCGCCGGCATTGCGAATGTCGTCGGCGATCGAGGTCGAGCCGGTCAGCGTGCGCCCGCGCGCGACTTGCGCCGAGATCAAGACCTGCGCGCCGTGACCGATGACGAACGTGGGCTTCTTGGCGGCGTCGAACTCTTTGACGAAACGTTGCACTTCGCGGCTGGTGCGAATCCGATCGGGTGAGGTCCCGCCCGGAACGAGGAGCGCGTCGAAATCTTCGGCGGTGCAGTCGGCGACGATCTCCTCGGCTTTGACCGCGGTGCCTTCCTCGAGCCCGCGCTTGCCGCGAATGCGCTGCTTCGCTCGTTCGTCGACGCCGACGATCGTGACGATCGCCCCGGCTTCTTCGAGCGTCTTGCGCGGTTCCGCGAGTTCGGCTTCTTCGAAACCGTCGCCGACGAGCGCGGCAACTCGCTTTCCTTCGATACCTGGTTGCATTTGGCGATGGGTTCCCGAACGTCAGGCGACCTTCCCGTCGCGCTCGCTTACAGGGAGCCTCCGGTAACCTGGGCCGCGACGCGCAGCAGGTAGGCGAGTTCGAGCTCGAGTTTCCCGAGGCGATCGAGCAACTCGTCGGCGGCGAGGGCTTTCAGCGCCGGATTCCTCACCAGCATGTCCCGCTCGGGAACCGCGTGGCGAGGATTGATCTCGCGCATATAGATCCGGGCGTCGTGACGGACTTGGCCTTCAGGTAGAAAGTAGAGCGGGTCGAGTCCGGCCGCATACGACTCGAGCGAAAGGATCTCGGTGCGCTGCAAAAATTCGATCGCCCGCAGTTTCAAGAGTCCCGCGAGGCCGGCCAGCTGGGCCGGCGTGAGGCGCCGCGAGCCCGCCGTCACGAGCGCCAACTCACCGGCCCCGAGACCCGCGGCGGCCTCAGCCGCCCCGGCCTCCAAATTGCGTTCGGCTAAGAGGCGGGCGAGCGCTGGGCCGAAGGCGGGCCCCCCGGCTGTCCCCCTCGTTGCGTCCCACGCTGCTACCGGATGGTCGTTCATTTGAGGCCCGCGCATAGGAATTATCAGCTACTTAAGCGGACAGGCTTCGCCGTGGCCGAGCCCAAGCCCGCGGCGAACGCGACCGAGGCGCGGAAGTCGCGTCATCTCGACATCTGTTTGGAAGAAGACGTCGCTTCAGCGCTCGATGCGGGCTTCGCCCGCGTTCGCCTCGCGCACGAAGCGTTGCCCGAATGCGCCCTCGAGGACATCGACACTTCGGTGACGTTCTTGGGCTGGAGGTTGCGCGCTCCGCTCCTGATCTCGTCGATGACCGGCGGCACCTCGCGAGCGCGCGACATCAACCACAACTTGGCGATCGCGGCCGAGGCGGCCGGCATCGCGCTCGCGCTCGGAAGCCAGCGCGCGGCGCTCGAAGATCAATCGCTGATTTCGACGTACCGCGTTCGCGACGTCGCGCCGCGAGTGACGCTCGTCGCGAACCTCGGCGCGGTCCAGTTGAACTACGGCGTCGGCATCGACGACGCCCGGCGCATCGTCGAAAGCATCTCGGCGAACGCGCTGTACTTGCACCTGAACCCGTTGCAAGAAGCGTTGCAACGCAACGGCGATACGAATTTCCGTTCGCTCTTGACGAAGATCGGCGCGCTCTGCCGCGCGCTCGAAGTTCCGGTCATCGCGAAGGGCGTCGGCTCGGGCATCTCCGCCCGCACGGCCTTGCGCCTAGCCGACGCGGGCGTCGCCGCAATCGACGTCGCGGGAGCGGGCGGCACCTCGTGGGCGCGGGTCGAGGGTCGTCGCTCGGACGACCCGCGGCGCGAAGCGCTCGCCGAAAGCTTTGCCGCCTGGGGCTATCCGACCGCCGAAGCGGTCGCCGCATTGCGCCGGGCCGCTCCCTCGCTGCCGATCGTTGCGAGCGGCGGCGTGCGAACGGGAGTCGACGTCGCCAAAGCGCTCGCGCTCGGCGCGAACTTGGCGGCGCTGGGTTTGCCTTTCCTCGAACCGGCGACGCGTTCGGCCGAAGCGGTTGCCGACAAGATCGCTTTGATTCTCGAAGGCTTGCGCGTCGCGCTGTTCGCGAGCGGGTGCCGGCGGCCGTCCGACTTGCCCGGCGCGCTTCACGAACGCGGTTCGGACGAGATCGTGATGGTCGAGCCCTCGACCTGAACGTCGAACACGTCGACGCTCGCAACGCCTCCGATCGGCATCTTACCGGTGCGCAGCTCGAAGCACCAAGCGTGCCACGGGCAAGTTATGCGCGTGCCCGCGAGCCAGCCGTCCGCGAGCGGACCACCTTGATGCGGACAACAGTTATCGATCGCGAACAATTCACCGTCCACGTTGAAGAGCGCGATCTCCCGGTCGCCGACCACGACGGTCTTCACGCCTCCGGGCGGAAGTTCGGAAAGCTTCGCGACCGGAACGAATTTGGGCATAGCAGCGAGTCCGCTTCGCGCGAACAACGCTCCATCACTTTCCGAGTCTCGAGGTAAATCCGAGATGCTCTCCGACTATCGCACATGGCTCGAATCGGAGCTCAAGCTCCTCGGGAACGCGAGCCACCATGCCTATTCCTTCGGTCAGGCCAATATGGCCAAACGCGCCATCGAGCGGCTCGACCAGGAATTAGCCGGGAGAACCCTCGTCGTCCTCAGCCGGGAAGAAGCCGCGAGCGCCGCCGCGGCCCTCGACGAAATGCAGTCCGGCGCGGCGCTGCCGCCCGAACTGAGACCGTTGCGCGAGCGCCTGCACGCCGGACTCGAGGACCAACCGAAGGGCGCGCCCTGATTGCGAGCCGCCAAGACCGCTTGCCGCAGGACCGGCGCTCTGCTATGATTCGCCGGTCGCCGGCCTGGGCGGCGCCTTTCGCGGGGGCGCCGAGCTGGAGCCGAGCGAGACCATCCTGCTAAGGAGCTCCGCACCGCAATGCCTCTGACCAAAGAACAGAAACAAGAGATCGCGGCCAAATACGGCCGCGGACCCGGCGACACCGGCTCGGCCGACGTCCAAGTCGCCGTCCTGACCGCCTCGATCAACCACTTGACCGAGCACCTCAAGATCCACAAAAAGGATCATCACAGCCGCCGCGGCCTCCTCATGCAAGTCGGGCAGCGCCGCAGGCTCCTCGGCTATTTGCAGCGCGAAGACCTGGAACGCTATCGCAAGCTCATCGCCGACCTCGGGCTGCGCCGCTAACCCTCGCGACGCAACCACGCTGCCGCTGCCGCAGTTCCTAAGAGCGCCATGTTTCGCACGCTGATGAAGTCCAAGATCCACCGCGCCGTCGTGACGCAGGCGGACGTGAACTACGTGGGCTCGGTGACGATCGACGCCGAGCTGATGTCGGCCGCCGACATTCTGCCGGGCGAGCAAGTCGCGATCGCCGACATCACGAACGGCGCGCGCCTCGAAACCTACGCGATCGCCGGAGCCGCGGGATCGGGAACGATCGGCATCAACGGTGCGGCCGCGCGCTTGATCCATCCGGGCGATCTTATCATCCTCATTACGTACGCGCAGTTTTCCGAAACGGAAGCGCGCACGCTCGTGCCGCGTATCGTCCACGTCGACGAACGCAACCGGATCGCGCGAATCGGGCAGGATCGGGCCGAGGCCCTCGACGCACGGGCGTCGACGCTGCGCGGCGATCTCTCCTACGAAGAACCGATTCTCGCTTGATGCGGCGGCGCGCGCGGTGAGCGAGAGCGAGCTCGCGCGAGCCTGGAACGAAGCTCCCCGTGCGGTCACGCACCATCAACGCGTGCGGCCGAAGGACGCCCTAACCGAACTCGCAGCCTTCGCACCGGCCGAAGCGCAGGCGGATTCGTACGGCGAAGGCGCATTGCTGGCACGCCTCGAGGGCCGCATCGCGTCCTTGCTCGGAAAAGAAGCCGCCGCATTCATGCCCAGCGGGACGATGGCGCAGCAAATCGCGCTGCGCATTTGGACCGATCGCGCGAGTTGCCCGAACGTCGCCTTTCATCCAACGTGTCACCTCGCACTTCACGAAGCGCAAGCCTACGCTTTTCTGCACGGAATGCGCAGCGTTCCGCTCGGGCCGCCGACGGCGCTGATGCGCGCGAGCGACGTCGAGGCTCTGGCGGAGCCGATCGCGGCGTTGCTCGTCGAGCTGCCGCAGCGCGAAATCGGCGCGCAACTGCTCGAGTGGGACGAGCTCGTCGCGCTCTGCGCGGCGGCGCGAGCGCGCGGCGCGAAGCTTCACCTCGACGGCGCACGCCTCTGGGAAGCGCAAGCGTTTTACGGCCGGCCGCATGCAGAGATCGCCGCGCTCTTCGACACGGTGTACGTCTCGTTCTATAAAGGTCTCGGCGCGATCGCCGGAGCTGCACTCGCAGGCGACGACGCGACGATCGCCGAGGCGCGGGTCTGGCAGCACCGCCACGGCGGCAGACTCGTCTCGCTCTACCCGCTCGCGCTGTCGGCCGAGCGGGGTCTCGACTTGCGGCTCGAGCGCATGCAGGAGTACCGGCGCGCCGCCCTCGCGATCGCCGCAGCGTTGCGCGCCGTCGACGGCGTCAGCCTGCTTCCCGATCCTCCGCAGACGAACACGTTCCACATCTTCTTGCGCGGCGAGCGCGCGACGCTCGAAGCGCGCGCCGTCGCGCTCGCGCGCGAACGGGGCATCGCGCTGGCGCGCCGCTTCGCGAACTGCGCCGTTCCCGGTTTCGTGAAATGGGAGTTCGTCGCGGGCGACGCGACGCTCGAGTTCGAGCCGTCCGAGGTCGCCGCGCTGGTTGCCGAACTGAGCGGCGCCTCCCAGGCGAGCGCTCGGACCCCCTAGCACGCCCTGCTAGCGCAGGCTGAACTTCGAGCTGCGGCGAACCGCAGAACGTTTACGATAAAAGTAAGAACAAGAAAATAGGAGTAACTGTGCCAGAAACCGTCTCTATCGAGATCGGCGGCCGTACGCTGGTTATCGAGACCGGTGAATTGGCAAAGCAAGCCAACGGCAGCGCTCTCGTCCGCTATGGCGACAGCAACGTCGTGCTCGCCGCCGTCACCGTTTCCGAAAAGCCTCGCGAAGGCATCGATTTCTTTCCTCTGACCTGCGAATTCGAAGAGCGGATGTACGCAGCCGGCAAGATCCCCGGCGGATACATCAAGCGCGAAGGCCGTCCGACCGAACACGCGACGCTCAGCGCGCGCCAGATCGATCGGCCGATTCGACCGCTTTTCCCCGAGGGCTTCCGCAACGACGTCATGATCGTTACGACCGTGCTCTCGATCGATCCCGAACTCGACGCCGACGTGCTCGCCGTTTGCGCGGCCGGTGCGGCCCTCGCGTTCTCCGACATTCCGTTCGATCAAACGGTCGCGGCGGTACGCGTCGGCCGCGACGAACACGGTGCGTTCATTTGCAACCCGACGCTGCCGCAGTACGAGACCGGTGGTCTCGATCTCGTGGTTGCCGGCACCGCCAACGCCGTCATGATGGTCGAAGGCGGCGGGAGCGAACTCTCCGAGGAGGATTTGCTCGGCGCGGTCGCCTTCGCACACGCCGAAATCAAGAAGATCGTGGAAGCGATCGACAAGCTCGCGAAAAAGACCGGCAAAACCAAACGCACGTATCCGGCTCCGGAAAAGAACGCCGAACTTGCGGCTTGGATGGAAAAGAACTTTAAGAAGGACGTCGCCAAGGCGATGCGCGTCGTCGACAAGACCGAGCGCAACGCGGCTTTCGCGAAGTTGACGCGCGCCGAAGCGCTCGAACGACTCGGCAAGAAGGACGACGCGGTCCGCGCGATCCTCGAAGATCCCTCGAACAAAGAGTTCGAGAAGACCATCAAGGCGATGGAAGAGGAAGAATTGCGCGTCATGGTCGTCGACGAAGGGCAACGGCCCGACGGACGCAAGGCCGACGAGATCCGGCCGATCACGTGCACGACGCACCTGCTGCCGCGCGTTCACGGAACCGGACTCTTCACGCGCGGACAGACGCAAGTCTTGAGCGCGGCGACGTTGGGTTCGATCTCCGACGAGCAACGGCTCGACTGGATCATCGCGGTTCCCAACAAGCGCTACATGCACTACTACAACTTCCCGCCGTATTCGGTCGGCGAGACGCGCCCGATGCGCGGTCCGGGCCGGCGCGAGATCGGACACGGACATCTGGCCGAGCGCGCGCTCGTTCCGGTGCTGCCCGCTGAGGAAGACTTCCCTTACACGCTGCGGGTCGTAAGCGAAACGCTCGAGTCCAACGGATCGTCGTCGATGGCGTCGGTTTGCGGCTCGACGCTCGCGCTGATGGATGCCGGCGTGCCGATCAAAAAGCACGTCGCGGGCGTCGCGATGGGGCTGATCTTGCACGGCAAGAAGCACGCCGTGCTCACCGACATTCAAGGGCTCGAAGATGCTCTGGGCGAGATGGACTTCAAGGTCGCCGGAACGACCGACGGCATCACCGCGATCCAGATGGACATCAAGGTCCAAGGGATCACGCTCGAGATCATGCGCGAAGCGCTCGCGCAAGCCAAGAAGAGCCGGCTCTTCATCATCGATAAATTGAAGGCGGCGATCCCCGAAGCGCGCAAGGAGCTTTCTCCGTACGCGCCGCGGATGATCGTTTTGACGATCAATCCCGAGAAGATCAAAGACGTCATCGGACCCGGCGGTAAGATCATCAACAAGATCATCGCGGATACGGGCGTCAAGATCGACATCGAGAACGACGGCCGCGTCTTCATCGCATCGCCCGACGGCGAGGGAGCCGAACGGGCCAAGAAGATGGTCGAGGCGCTTACCAAGGACGTCGAAGTGGGCCAAACCTATATGGGGACGGTCACGCGCCTCATGAACTTCGGCGCATTCGTGGCGGTGCTTCCGGGCAAGGAAGGGCTCGTCCACATCAGCCAGCTCGCGCCGACCCGCGTCGAGCGGGTCGAGGACGTCGTGAAGATCGGCGACGAGATCATGGTCAAGGTCGTCGAGATCGACTCGCAAGGCCGGATCAATCTTTCGCGCCGCGCGGTCCTCACCGGCGAAGATCCGGGACCGCTGCGCAACGGCGACGCCCGCGAGCCGAGCGGCGGCCGCCGGCGGCGCCGCGAGTAAACTCGAAGCCTGGTACGGAAGGAAGCCCCGGGGTAAGCCCGGGGCTTCTCACTTCGCTTCGATAGGAGGATCACGGCATGGTAGGTGTGCAGCAGATAGCCGCCCATTGGTGGGTATTCCTGATCCGCGGAATCATCGCGATCGCCTTCGGTGTCGTGGCCCTCGCGTATCCCTTGCTCACTGCGGCAGCCTTCGTTTTCATCTTCGCCGGTTACGCCTGCGTGGACGGGATCTTCACGCTCATCGCGGCGGTGCGTTTGGCGCATCCCGAGAGCGGGCGCTGGTGGTGGATGATCCTGCAAGGCGTTCTCGGGATCGCAATCGCCATCCTTACCGTCTTGTATCCCTTCATAACGGCCTACGCGCTCGGCGTTTTGATCGCGGTCTGGGCGATCGTAACCGGAATCACCGAGATCGCGGCTGCGGTCCGCTTGCGCAAGGACATCCCCAACGAAATCTTCCTGCTCGTGGTCGGCGCGCTCTCCGTGTTCGTCGGCATCGTGCTCTTCTTCCGGCCGCTGACGGCGCTCTTGGCTTGGGTCTGGGTGGTTGCGTTCTATGCGATTCTCGCCGGAATCATGTTGATCGCGCTCGCCTTTCGCCTACGCAGTCGCAAGGGCACGCTCACAACTGCGTCTTAGCGACCTCGGCACTTCCCGAAAGTCAGCATGGCATTCGATTCTCTAGAGCGCTTCGTCGCGGCGCTCAAGCGCGCCGGCGAACTCGTCGAAATCGACGTGCCGGTCGACCCGCATCTCGAGATCGCCGAAATCAGCGACCGGGTCGTGAAAGCCGGCGGTCCGGCGCTGCTCTTCCGCGAGGTCGTCGGATCGCGCTATCCCGTCTTGACCAACCAGTTCGGGAGCGAACGGCGCATGGCGATCGCGCTCGGCGCACGTTCGCTGGATGAGGTCGCAAACCGCGTGCGCAACGCGATCTCGCTCGGCTTTCCCGACTCGATCGGCGGCAAGCTGTCGCGGCTCGCGGCGCTCGGTGCGCTCGGTTTCGCGCGACCGCGTTTCGTCCGGGACGCACCCGTTCAAGAAGTCGTCGAACGCTCTCCGAATCTGCGCGAACTGCCGGTGCTCACGACCTGGCCGCTCGACGGCGGACCTTTTATCACGCTGCCGCTCGTCATCACCCGAGATCCCGAAAGCGGCACCCAAAACGTCGGCATGTATCGCATGCAGATCTACGACGAGCGCACGACGGGCATGCACTGGCAGCGTCACAAGCAGGGCCGCGCTCACGCGGCCAAATGGGGACGCAAAGTTCCGGTCGCGGTCGCGATCGGCGCCGATCCCGCTCTGACGTACGCGGCGACGGCGCCTTTGCCGCCGATCGTCGACGAAACCGCCTTCGCCGGCTTCTTGCGCGGCCGCGCGCTGCGCGTGACGCGCGGCATCAGCGTCGAATTGAACGTTCCGGCCGACGCCGAATTCGTGCTGGAAGGCTACGTCGACAACGAAGACTTGCGGACCGAGGGACCGTTCGGCGACCACACCGGCGTATACAGTCTCGCGGACCGGTATCCGACGTTTCACGTCACCTGCCTGACGCGGCGGCGCAGGCCGATCTATGCGGCCACGGTCGTCGGAAAGCCGCCGATGGAAGACGCGTGGCTCGGCAAAGCGACCGAACGGATCTTTTTGCCGCTCTTGCAGATGGTCGTGCCGGAGATCGTCGACTACAACTTGCCGGTCGAGGGCGGTTTCCACAACTTGTGCATCGTCGCGGTCAAGAAGTCGTATCCGGGGCAAGCGAAAAAGGTGATGAACGCGCTCTGGGGGCTCGGCCACATGATGATGCTGACGCGCGTCCTGCTCGTCGTCGACGCCGACGTCGACGTCCACGACCCGCGCGCCGTCGCCTGGTTCGCGTTGAACAACGTCGACCCGTCGCGCGACTTGGTCGTGATGCCGGGCCCGGTCGACGACCTCGACCACAGCGGATCGTTCGTCCCGGCGCTCGGGCACAAGCTCGGCATCGATGCGACGCGCAAGGGTGCCGACGAAGGCTACGCGCGCGTGTGGCCGCCGGATATCGTCATGAACGACGCGACGCGGGCGCTGGTGACGCGACGTTGGAACGAATACGGCTTGCGCAACTTGCAGCCGCGCGACGACTTGTGGTCGGGCCAAGGCGCCTACGCGCTGCGGCGTTTGCTCGACGGCCCGACTCTGGCAGCGGGCGCCGCCGATGCGCCGACGCTGCCAACGAACGGCTCCGCGCTCGAAGGCGAAACGCCGTGAGCGCGGGACGCGTTGGAACGCCGCACAGCGCGGCGGCGCTCGTTCTGCGCGAGATTCGACTCGAGCACACGCTCTTTGCGTTGCCCTTCGCCTACACCGGCGCGATCTTTGCGGCCAACGGTTTGCCGACGCCGGCTCAGGCCGGCTGGATCACCTTGGCGGTGCTCGGCGCTCGCACCGCGGCGATGGCGGCGAACCGTTACGTCGACCGCGAGATCGACGCGCGCAACCCGCGCACGGCACGCCGCGCCCTCGCGAGCGGCACGCTCCCGCCGGCGGTCATGCTCTGGACCGCGTTCTTCGGACTGGCGCTGTTGGTCGTGGCCGCAGCGGCGCTCAATCCGCTCTGCCTCGAGCTGCTCCCGCTCGCCGCGCTCGGCATCCTGCTCTACCCGTTTTGCAAGCGCTTCACTTGGAGCGCGCACTTCGTCCTGGGAGCGGTCGACGGGCTCGCTCCGCTGGGGGCGTACATCGCGGTCGCGGCGCGCGTTTCCGCGAGCGCACTGCTGCTCTTCGGCGCGGTCACGCTGTGGGTAGCCGGCTTCGACATCATCTACGCGTTGATGGACCGCGAGGTCGACATCGCGCAAAAGATCCGCTCCATTCCAGCCCGCTTCGGCGTACGGAGCGGACAGCGGCTGCCGCTCGCGCTGCATGCCCTGATGCTGGCCTTCCTCGCCTGCGCCGGCGCCTTAGCCGCAGTCGGTCCGCTCTACTATGCAGGCGTCGCGTGCGGCCTCGCGCTGGTCGCGTACGAAGCGTACTTGCTGCGTTCCGCAAAGGATGTTTTCGTCCTCAACGAACGAGTCTTCGTGAGCAACATGGTTTTCTCGGTCGCCTTTTTGGTCGCGACGCTCGGAGGTTTCGTGTGGCGAGGCTGAGGCGCGGCGAGTTTCTGGGAAGCGCCGCAGCGTTCGGTGCGGCCTCGCTCGGCATGCCGGCCGGCGCTGCCGGGAATTACGGCGACTTGCCGATCGCCGGAACGGTGACGATCGCCGTCGTCGCGCCTTTCACCGGCGATGAAATTCACCTCGGCGAGCAACTCGGCAACGGCGTGCGCGCCGCGATCGACGACACCAATCAGCTGCGCGGGACGCTCGACAAAGCGTTCGTGCTGCGTCCCTTCGACGACCAGAACCTGCTGGCGACGGGCCTTCAGAGCGCGGAGTTCGCGTGTGACGATGCGACGGTCGTGTGTGTGATCGGCCACTTGAGCGGAAAGATCACCGACGCCGCGCTGAAGACGTACGTCAACAACGATATGCCGGTCATCGTTCCGGCCACTACGTACGATCCGATCACCTCGCACGGCTACGGCAGCGTGCTGCGACTCTCGACGAAAGATTCGACCGAGGGCCGGCTCACCGCGCGCAGCGCCGAAGCGCTGAAACCGTCGAATGCGGTGGTGCTCTACCAGGACGGCGACTACGGACTCGACGTGGCGGCCGGTTTCCACAACCAGCTGCTCGCCGATAAGGTGGCGTCGAAAGCGCTCGGCTTCAGCTGGTCGTCGCCCGACTTTCCTGGCGTGACGAAGGCCGCGCTCGAATCGAAACCCGACGTCATCTACTTGGCGGGCGTCGTCAAGGACATGGGCGGAATGATTCCCGCCTTGCACGCCGCGGGCTATACCGGGGCGCTCTACGCCTCGCAGGGCTTCTTCGACGCGCTGACGGTCTCCAAGTACGCCGCCGAGGCCGAAGGCTTGATCGTATCGAGTTCGATGCCGCCGCTGCAACTCGCACCGAGCGATTTCCGCGTGCGCAACAATTTCCAGCTCAAGTACGGCGCGATGACGCCGCTCTCGACGTTCGCCTACGCCGCGGCGCAGATCGCGATCTCGGGCGTGCATCGCACCGGCGCGACCGACCGCATCGGCGTGGCGCGGGCGCTCTCGTACTCAACGCCCTTCGACACCGTCTTGGGCAGCATCACGTTTCAAAACGACGGCGATCCCTCGAATCCGAACGTGTACTTCTACACGATCAAGAACGGCGCGTGGAGCTACCTCCGCGCCTCGCACAAGACCGAATTTATCTTGAAGTAGCCGATCCGCGGCGCGCGTCGTTCGCTTGCTGCCGCAGCGACGGCACCGCGCTTTCGTCCGGCGCGTCCTCGAGGTCGATGCTGATGCGCAACCGCCATGCGCCGAGCGTCAATGAGAATCCCGTGCCGAAATAGCGCATCTCAGATCTCCATCCGTTTCCAGCCGAACGTACCTATCGCGCAGCCGACGATTCCCAGGCCGAACACGATCGCGACCTTTACGGAGCCGGCGAGCGTGAAAAGCGCGCGCGACGAAAAGTCGCCACCGTGTTCCGAGCTCGAGATCCCGTAGTAGGCAAGCGGATTGAGGACGTTCAGCGCCATCACGATGCCGTGCAGCACGCTGCTGAGCGGCACGATCGCGAGAACCACCAGCACGAAGTACGAGCCCCAGGCGATCCCGGCAACCATGCCGCCTTTCGCCTGATGCCACGCGGTGAAGCCTTGAGCGTTCCCGTAGCACATGAAGGCGGTGCCGAGCCCAAGCTCCGCCGCGCCCGACGCCATCGGGTCGACGACCAAATGCCCGAAGAGACCGAGACCGGCGACGGTAGCGAGTTCGAGTGCCAGCGTCCCCGCCCACACCACGAGCATCGCAAGCAGGTCGAACGCGATGATGGAGATCGCCATTCGCTCCCGTGGAACGGGTTTCGTCCAAAGGCTCGGCAAGCTCTCGCCGAGCGAGTTCAAGCTCGAGCCGAGAAAAGCGCCGAACGCGGCGGCGACGAACCCGGCGACGAAGAGCAGTGCCGCGAGCGGCACGTTGCCGACCCGGGGGTGCGACCCGTTGACCTCCACATTTGCGTGGCCGGCGCTCACGAGGATCAACACGGCGAGCGCCGCGATCAGGCCCAGAATGATGACGACGCGCGCCCGGACGCGCAGGAACTCGAGATACAGCATTACACCACCCCGCTTGAGCTCTCGTCGCGTTCACCGACCGCGCCGAGAAAGATGTCTTCCAGATTGAGGTCCAAGACGTCGACGCTGCGCGGCCCGAGCGCTTCGAGCCGGCTGACGAACTCGTCGCCGCCGTCCCGCACGTAAAGGCGCAGGATGCGGCCGGTACGCTCGACGCGGCGCACGCGCGGATCGTTGACGAGACCGTTGCTTTCGGGAACCGATCCTTCGAAGATCGCCTCGACGACTTTCTCCTGGCCCTTGAGCGAGTCGACGTTGCCGTCGAGCACGAGCTTGCCGCGCTTGAGGATCGCGACACGATCGGCGGCGCGCTCGACTTGGCCGATCTGATGCGACGAAAAGAGCACGGTCGCGCCGCCGGCAGCGGCGTCGATGATCAAATCGAGCGCGGCGCGTTGGAAAATCGGATCGAGTCCGCTGGCCGGCTCGTCGAGCACGAGGATCTTCGGCCGGAACGAGAACGCCAGCACGAGCGAGAGCGCAGTCTGCTGCCCTTTCGAAAGGCGCTTGGCACGTTTTTTCCGATCGAGCTTAAAGAGATCGACCAGTTCGTTCGCGCGGGCCGCATCGTAATTCGGGTAAAGGCGCCGGTTCAGTTCGAGATGTTGCGCGACGGTGAATTTTTCAAAGAGCGCGGGCCGCTCGGGGACGAAGCCGAGATTGGCAAAAGTTGACGCGCCGACCGGCCGCCCTTCGATCTCGATCGTTCCGGAGGTCGGGCGAGTCAACCCGAGCAGACATTTGAATGCGGTCGACTTGCCCGCGCCGTTCGGTCCGAGCAAACCGCAGATCGAACCGGGTTCGATCTCGAGCGTCAGGTCCGAGACGGCTTCGAACGAGCCGTAGCGTTTGGTCAGGCCGCGAATCGCGATCGTATGGGTCACGTATTTCTCCCTGGATGGGCTGCGGGATACCAGCGCTCGAGCATCTTCTCAAAAGTCGCGACGAGCTCGTCGCGCCCAAGTCCGAGCGATTTGGCTTCACGTACGGCTGCGTCGACCGCACTCGAGGCGATGTCGGCGACGGCTCGGCCGGCCTCCACACTGCTCCCGTTGTCTCGCACGAACGAACCCCGTCCGGGACTCGTCTCGATCACTTCGTCGCGCTCGAGTTCGCGGTAGGCCCGCGCGACGGTGTTCGGATTGATCGTCAGGTCCAGCGCCAGAGCTTTGACGGTAGGCAGTTGCTCGCCGGGCCCGAGCGTCCCCAAAGCTACGGCCCGCTTCACCTGCTCGATGAGCTGGTGATAAAGCGGGACGCCGCTGCGTGGATCGATCGTGAAGATCGCTGGCAAGTTAGAACTTGACGCCCCACCCGGCGAAGAGCGAGTTGGACCGCGGGGTCGGGATGACGGTGACGCGGGCTTCGGGAGCTTCGGGGTTCATGGTGTCGGGACGATTCGAAACGGTCATTGCTTTCTCCTAACGTGATGTTGTCCTAGTACACTAGTACAATAGCACACTAACAAACGAAGTCAACCCCTTCCCAAAGAAATTTTCGTCGAGGAAGCCCGGCGATCGTCAAGGACACAAACTGACGCTCGGTAGCTCGGCCTTTCGAGGGCTAGGAACCTTCCGCCGAACGCACGCGCTTCGGCCCGGTGGGTATGAAGTGCGGGCGAGGGTGCGGGTGCTCTCGCGAGCGAGAAGCGGGGCCTACCGGTTCAGAATGAAAAAGCGATGACATCCCGATGACATCCAGCGAGTTCTCAGGCTTCACAGGAATACTAGCGGGTGTTTCCCAGTGGGGAAGTACGCCGGATGGAAATCGGCGGAAGCCATGGAGTCATACATTCAATGAACAAGACATCGATCGGCGGAGCGGCGCTCGTCGCCGCGCTCTTCCTCGCCGGCTGCACCGGCCAGAGTTCGAGTTCCGCGGGAACTGGCACGGCATCGGACGCAGCGGCGCAGGGCCCCGCAGCAGCGGGTCAAGCCGCCGGCGCGGGCGCGGCGGGCAATCCCAATGCGCGACACCACTTTGCCGAAGCGCTCATGAGCCTCAATTTGAGCGACGCTCAGAAGAGCCAGATCCGCGGCATCATGGACGCGGCGCGCGCTCAGGCCAAGACCCAAGATCCGGATACCCGGCGCGCCACGATGCGCACGGCGTTCGCCAAGGTTCAGGCGGTGCTCACGCCCGAGCAGCGCACCGCATTCAAAGCCAAACTCGCCGCACTTCGCGCCCAGTCGCCGCCGCAAGCGCCGACGCCGTAGAGCTCGCGTGAACGCTTCGCGCCTGACGGTCCTGGCCGTTCTCGCTGCAGCCGTTCTCGCGAGCGGCTGCAACCGTCAGGCGCGCACTCGCACGGCGCCGTCGCCCAATCCGATCCCGACCGCGGTCGCGCGACAGGCGACCGTGCGCGCCACCTCGACCATTTCGGGTTTCATCGCGCCGCTCCAGAACGTGGCGATCACGAGCGCGCTCTCCGAACCGGTCGACCGCGTTCTCGTCAACGAGGGCGACCGCGTCCGCTCGGGGCAGGTCTTGGCGGTGCTCGACACTGCCGACCTGCGCGCGCAGCTCGCGCAAGCGCAGGCGACGGTCGTAAGCGACCAGCGCACCGCCGCCTCCAACGACGCGAAGGTCGTGCAGACCCGCTACACCGCGACCTTGAACATCGGAACCGGCAACAATCAAGTCACCTCGGCCCAAGCCGCGCTCCAACAAGCCAAGCAAAACCTGAGCAACGATCAGCTCAACCTGGAGCGCGACCGCCAGTTGGTTTCACAAGGATACCTCGCGCAGCAAACGCTCGATCAGCAGCAGACCACCGTCGTGAACGATCAGGCCGCGATCCGAAACGCTCAGGCCAACGTGGAGACGGCACTCACCAACCAATCGGTGAACGGCAACGCGTCGAACGGTTTGCAGGCGGCCAACGTGGCGGCGTCCGAGGCCGACGCTCGCGCCTCCCACGCCGTCATCGATCAAGCGCGCGCGCAAGTGCTGCAATTGCAGACCTCGATCGCGAAGGCCACCATCGTGTCGCCGGTCGACGGCGTCGTCGTCAATCGCAATTTGAACCCCGGCGAGTATCCGGGGTCGCGCACGATCTTCACCGTGCAACAATTGAACGACGTCTACGCCGAGTTGAACGCCTCGGGTGCGAACACGTTCGCGATCCCGCAAGGCGCGCCCGTCACGCTCTCCGTTCCGGGTTCGGGCGGAAGGACGTACGGTGGCGACGTCGTCGCAGTGCTCGGCCAGGTGACGCCGGGCTCGACCAACTTCACGATCAAGGTTCTGGTTGGGAATCCCGACGACAAGTTACAGGCAGGCTTGCCGGTGACCGCCACCATCAAGCTTCCCGCGGTGAGCGGCATCGGCATTCCGACGGCGGCCTTCCTCGACGACACCCACTCGACGGTCCTCGTGGCCAGCGACGAACTGGTTGACGTCGTGGCGAAGACGGCGCACGTGCAAGAGCTGGGCAGCGACGGCACGACCTCGATCGTCACCGGTCTGAAAGTAGGCCAGAAGGTCGTGGCCAACGGACAGCTCGGCATCACCGAGGGGCAGTCGCTCGCGCAGCAGTGATGCGCCGGATCTCGCAGCTCTTCGTCAACCGCCCGCCGCTGGTTTTCGTGCTGGTGGCAGTGATCGCGCTTGCCGGCAGCTTTGCGCTGGCCACGCTCGTCCAGCAGCAATTTCCGAACATCGACTTCCCCACCGTCAACGTGACCGTTTCCTACCCTGGTGCCTCGCCGACCGAACTGCGCGACTCGGTCGTGCGACCGATCGAAGATGCGATCGCGGGCGCACCCGACCTGAGCTACATCAACACCTCGATTCAACAGAACCAGGCGTCGATCTCGGCCACCTTCTCGCTCGAGTCCAATCAAACGACCGACCTCACCGAAGTGCAAGACCGGGTGCAAACCGCTAGCGCCGCGTTGCCTTCCGATTTGCCGGCACCTTCGGTGCGAACCTTCGATCCGGCGCAGGCGACGGTGGTCACGATCTCGGTGACCTCGCAATCGCTCAGTGTCGCCGGCCTGTCCGCGATCATCACCAACAATATCGTTCCGGCGCTCGAACAAGTTCCCGGAATCTCGTTCGTCGGAGCGAACGGCACGGTCACTCCGGCGCTCGAGGTACTCGTCGATCCCGAGAAGCTCGCCAGCCGCCGCTTCACCACGACCGACGTCGTCACCGCGATTCAAGCCAACAACGTGCGCGCGCCCGGCGGAATCGTGTACTCGGGAAATCGGGAGACCTCACTCGACGTGCGCGGCGACGTGCAGACGCCGGCCTCGATCGAGAATTTGCTCTTGACCGGTTCCAGTTCGGTGTTGCTCGGCGCGACCTCACCGTCGGGAACCGTCACCCAGAAGTATTCGGTGTTGAGCGGTTCGACGAACCAAGCTTTGGCGCTCAGCAACAGCGCGATCGCGAATTCTAGCGCGGCCACGAGCGGCAATGCCGCGGCCGCCGAATCGAGCAGCGAGGCGGCGAGCGCGGGTTCGTCCGGCGGCGCGGCCGGTTCGAACGTCACGGCATCGAGCGCCGGGGCGGCACTGTCCTCGCTTCCCTCCGGCTCCACACAAATCGGCGCGGCCTCGCCGACGCCGAGCCCCTTCGCGGCCAATTCGACGACGGTCACGTCGTTCGCCGCCGTCCCCGGCGCGGCGTCGAGCGCGAGTAAGAACGCAGCTGCGACTCCGGTTCCGACGATCGCGCCGCTCGTTCTCGCGCCCGCAGCGGTTTCGAGCGCCGGCTCGTCGGCAGCCGCCTCACCCGCGCCGATGGCGACCGCCTTCGTTCCCGCGGCGAACACGACCGTGGCCGCTTCGGTGCCGGCGACCTATTCGGCCCTGACGCCGGCGGGTGCCGGTTCGGGCGGCGCCTCGTCGGGAGCGGGCAGCTCGGCGACCAACCCGTTCTCGACGGCGGCACAACTCACGCGAATCGGAGACGTCTCCACCGTAACCGATTCCTACGAGCCCAAACGCGTGTACTCGTACGTCAACGGAAAGCAAGCGATCACGCTCAACGTGCAAAAGGCGACCGGGGCCAGCGAAGTCGCCTCGGCCGAAGCGGTCGTCGCGGCCCTTCCCGCTATCGAAGCGCAATACCCGGACATTTCGTTCCACATTCTCAATTCGCAAGCGGACGAAACGAAAGCCCAGCTGTTCGGCGTCCTGCAAACGCTGATCGAAGGCATCGTGTTCACCGGCATCGCGATGCTGTTTTTCTTGCGCTCGTGGCGCAACTCGCTCGTCGTAATGGTCGCGATCCCCTGTTCGCTCCTGGTCACGCTTTTCGCGATGAAAATCTGGGGGTTCACGATCGACACCGTTTCGCTCTTGGCGATGACGCTGATCATCGGCATTTTGGTCGACGACTCGATCGTCGTCTTGGAGAACATCGAGCGGCACTTCGAGGGCGGCGAAGCGCCGCGTACCGCTGCAATTCTCGGCCGGAGCGAAATCGGCGGCGCGGCAATCGTGATCACGCTCGTCGACGTCGTCGTCTTCTTACCGATCGCCTTTTTGCCGGGAATGACGGGGCGCTTTCTCGCGGAGTTCGGCATCGTCGTGACGATCGCGACGCTGACCTCGCTCTTTATCTCGTTCACGGTTACGCCGGCGCTCGCCGGCAATTGGTCGCTCCTCTCGAACTGGAAGGCGCCCCGTCCCATCGAAGCGTTCTCGCGAGGATTCGCGCGCTTGCGAAACGTCTACAGCGAGCGCATTCTCGTGGGCGCCTTGCGCCATCCTAAGACCGTCGCGGCGGTTTCACTCGTCCTGACCGCCGGGGCGATCTCGCTGATTCCCCTCGGTCTCATCGGCTTCGAGTTCATCCCCTCGGTCGACCGCGGGCAGATCTTCGTCTCGGTACAATTCCCGACCGGAACGCCGCTCAAAACGACCGACACCGCGGTCCGCGCACTGACGAACCGCTTCCTGGAGATCGCCGACGTTCAGCAGATCGTCTCGACTTCCGGAACCACGCAGCAAGGTTTTGGCGGCAGCACGAACCTTGGTTCGAACGGTCAGCTGCGCGTCTTTCTGAATCCGAACCGAAAGCACTCGACGACCGACGTCGCGCACACGATGACCGGCCTCGGTCATTCGCTCGTGCCGGGCGCCAAGGTCGTCGCGATCCCAGCAACGGGGACGCGCGGCGGGAATTCGCAGCCGCTGGACTTCACCGTCACGAACGCGATCGGCGAGCCTGACGCCTACGCCCAGCAGATCGTGGGGGTTCTGCAAAATACGCCGGGAGCCGTCAACGTCACCAGTTCGTCGCTGCAGCTCTCTCCCCAGATCGACATTCATTTCGACCGGGATCGCGCGCGCGCGATGAACCTCGACATCGGTCTCGCTTCGCAGGCGGTCCGGGCCGCGTTCGGGGGCACGCTCGCCACGCAATTCGACACGGCGAACGGCACGAAGTACGTGCAAGTCCTCTATCCGCTCTCCGACGACACGAACATCTCGACGCTGAAGTCGATCGCTCTGCGGAACCGGGCCGGCCAGATCGTGCACCTCGAGGACGTCGCGATCTTGACCAGCACGCCGTCCGCAAGCGCTCATCACCCGCGTCAACCGGCAGACCGTCATGCACGTCTCGGGCAACGTCGCACCGGGCTACGCGCTTTCCACCGTGCAGGACGACTTCATGAAGCGCGTGCAGGCTCTGAAGCTCCCGAACACCGTCCACATCGGTCGGAATGCGGGCGGCACGCAGCAAAATCTGACCCAGACGGTCAACGGTCTGGGCATCTCGCTGCATCCTTTCGTTCGCTCTCGTCTATCTGCTGATGGTCGCGCTCTACGACGCGTATCGCGCACCGCTGGTGATCATGTTCGCCGTGCCGGTGGCGGCCGATCGGAGCTTTTGGTGCGCTCGCGCTGACGGCTCAGAGTTTGAATCTCTACTCGCTGATCGGCGTCGTCATGCTGATCGGTCTCGTGAGCAAGAACGGGATTCTGCTCGTCGACTTCGCGCACCTCAAGGTCTTAGCAGGGAATGGATAAGCGTACTGCGATCGTGGAGGCGGCGCGGGCACGCTTCCGCCCGATCATCATGACGACCGCCTCGATGATCTGCGGAATGATGCCGCTCGCGCTGGCGCTCGATCCGGGTTCGGCGGCGAAACGTTCGCTCGGAACCGTCGTCATCGGCGGTCTCACGAGCTCGCTCTTGCTGACGCTCGTGCTCGTGCCGGTCGTCTACATGTGGCTGGCGCCCGGACCGCCGAAGCGCAGCATCGAAGCCGATCGCGCGCAGGACGGGCGCGCCCCGGTGTTGACCCTGGAGCCGCGCTGATGTGGCTGACTCGCATCTTCGTCGAACGGCCGACGCTGGTCACCGTCTTTCTGGCGCTGGTCTTGCTGGCCGGCGTCGTCGGCGGCTCGTCGCTCGTGCAACAGCAATTCCCGAGCACCGACGTGCCCTCGATTCAGGTCTTGCTCAGCTATCCCGGCGCATCGACGACGGAGATGCGCGATGCGATCGTGCGGCCGCTCGAAGACCAGCTCGCCGGCTCGCCCGATCTCGATCATCTCGAGACCGCGATCCAGCCGGGGCAAGCTTCCATCGTCGCCGTCTTCACCCTCACCTCCGATCAGAACAACGACCTCGTGCAGGTTCAGGGACGCGTGCAGAACGCGCAGCACTCGCTGCCCAACGACCTGACCACGCCGCAGATTTCGGTTTATAATCCGAGCGAGGCGGTCGTCGTCTCGCTCGCGCTGCGCTCGCGTTCGCTGCCGCCGGGCGAGCTTTCGTCGCTGACGATCAACAAGATCGTGCCGGCGATCGAGCAAGTCAGCGGCGTGTCGTTCGTTCAGGAGAACGGAACGGTCACGCCCTCGATCCAGATCAACGTGAGTCCCGACGCGCTCTCGTCTTCCGGCTTCACGCTAACCGACATCGTCAGCACGATCACGAACAACAACATCCGCTCGCCCGGCGGTATCCTCTACTCGCCCAACCGCGAAACCAACCTCGACGTGCGGGGCGACATCCAAGACGTGCCGACGGTCGCCGATCTGCTGTTGGGCGTCTCCGGCGGGACCACGGCCTCGACGACGACGAACCCGTGGTCGACGCAGGGCCGCTTGTTCCGCATCGGCGACGTCGCCAACGTCACCGACACCTACGAAACGCAGCGCGTTTTCGCCTACTCGAACGGCGAGCCGTGCGTGACCCTGAACATCCAGAAATCGGCGGGCACCAGCGAGGTCGAGACGTCCAAAAACGTGCTGGCGGCGCTGCCCGGCATCGAGCGCACGTACCCGAACGTCGACTTTCAAGTCCTCGACGTTCAGTCGACCTACACGCAGCAGCAGCTCTCCGGCGTCGTGCGCACGCTGTTCGAAGCGATCGTCTTCACCGGCATCGTCATGCTGTTCTTCCTGCGCTCGTGGCGCAACGCGGTGGTCGTGATGATCGCGATCCCGGCGTCGCTGCTGATCACGCTCTTCGCGATGCGTCTGGCTCACTTCACCTTGGACATGGTGTCGCTGCTCGCGATGACGCTCATCATCGGTATCCTCGTCGACGACTCGATCGTCGTTTTGGAGAACGTCGAACGGCACTTCGCCGCCGGCAAATCCCCCGAGCAGGCCGCGATTCAGGGGCGGAGTGAAATCGGCGTGGCGGCGATCGTGATCACGCTCGTCGACGTGGTCGTGTTCTTGCCGATCTCTTTCCTGCCCGGTTCGGTCGGGCTGTTCTTGCGCGAGTTCGGGTTGGTCGTAACCGTTGCGACGCTCACCTCGCTCTTCGTCTCGTTCACGGTCACGCCGACGCTCGCAGGGCGCTGGGCGCTGCTTTCGACTTGGCGTCCGTGGCGTATCATCGACGGTTTCACGGCGCGTTTCGAGCAGGCGCGCGAAGCGTACGTCAACCGCGCTCTGGGCTGGGGTCTGAGCCACGGGCGGCTCGTCGCCGCGGTCTCGGCGCTTTCGCTGGTGCTCGCGCTCGCGCTCATCCCGCTCGGCATCGTGGGATTCGAGTATATCCCGCCGGTCGATCGCGGCGAGCTCTACATCACGCTGACCTTCCCGAGCGGCACGCCGCTCGAAACGACGCGCGAGGGCGCGCTCGCGGTCGAGCGCGTCGTCGATCAAGTGCCCGACCTGCGAGCCGAATCGACGATCGCCGGGGCGTACCTCGGACAGCTGACCGGATACATCTCCAACGGCGCGGTCGCGCAAATCGACATGTATCTCAAGGATAAGCGCGCGCACTCGACGGCCTACTGGGCCACGCAGCTCGAGAGCCAAGCCCAAAAGATTTTGCCCGATGCCAACGTGGTAGCAGTCCCCGCGACGGACATCTCCGGCGGCAACTCGCAGCCGATCGACGAAGTCGTTTCGAGCGTCGACGGCGCGCCCGAACCGTACGCCGCCAAAGTCTACGCCGCACTCAAGGCGACTCCGGGCGCGATCAACGTCACGACGTCCGCCGCGGCCCTCGCCCCTCAGATCAACGTCGAATTCGATCGCGACCGCGCGCGAGCTCTCAGCGCCAGCGTCGGAACCGCCTCGAGCGCGATTCGCGCGGCGTTCGGGGGCGATCTCGCGACCCAATTCACCGGCTCCGACGGACTCAAAGACGTCCTGGTAACCTATCCGCTGCCGGACCAGACCTCGCTCTCCGCGATCGAAGCGATTCCGATTCGCGCCAACGACGGCTCGATCGTGCACGTCGGCGATATCGCGCGGCTTGTGCAAGCGCCCGCCCCACCGCTGATCGTGCGCATCAACCGCCAGAACGTCGTCTACTTGGGCGCGAACCTCGCGCCGGGGGCGCTCCTCTCGAACGTGCAACGCGATTTTAGCCGGCGGGTGGCCGGGCTGAACCTGCCCTCGACGGTGACGGTCGCGGCCACGGCCGGCGGCAACCAGCAGCAAGTCAGCGCGACGGTGCAAGGCATGAGCATCGCGCTCATGCTCTCGGTCGTACTGGTGTACCTTTTGATGGTCGCGCTCTACAACAGTTACCGCACGCCGTTCATCATCATGTTCGCGGTGCCGGTGGCGGTCGTCGGCGCACTCGGTTCGCTGGCACTCTCGCACCAAACGCTGAACCTGTTTTCGCTGATCGGCTCCGTCTTGCTGATCGGGCTCGTCAGCAAGAACGGCATCTTGCTGGTCGACTTCGCCAACGCGCGCCGGCGCGAGGGAATGAGCCGCGTCGCCGCGATGCGCGAGGCCGCGAAGGAACGTTTCCGGCCGATCATGATGACGACGGCGGCGATGGTTGCGGGCATGCTCCCGCTCGCGCTCGTTCTCGATCCGGGCGCCCAAGCCGAAGCCTCGCTTGGAATCGTCGTGATCGGCGGCCTGCTCAGTTCGCTCTTGCTGACGCTCTTGCTGGTTCCGGTCGTCTACGTCGCGCTCGCCGGCGACGTAGTGCGCACCGGTGAAGAACGGAGCGAACCGCGCATGCCCGGCGAAGCGCCGCTCGTCGACGTCGGTACGACCTAGGGCCGCCGAGAACCATTTCCTGCCGCCGGTTGTTCGGGGGAGCATGAAGGCGATTACGGTCGAACGTCCCGGCGGCCCCGAAGTGCTGCGCCTGGCTGAAGTGCCCAAACCCGAGCCGCAAGCGGGCCAAGTGCTCGTCAAAATCGCGGCCTCCGGCATCAATTACATCGACGTCTATTTCCGCAACGGCCACTATAAGGCGCCGCACCTGCCGTTCACGCCGGGCATGGAAGCGGCCGGCATCGCGGAGAGCGTCGGTCCGGGCGTTACGGCGTTCAAGCCCGGCGACCACGTCGCGTACCCGTCAGCGCTGGGCGCGTATGCGGAATACGCCGTCGTGCCCGCCGACAGGCTCGTGCACGTTCCCACCGGCGTTTCGCTGCGCGACGCGGCGGCGCTGATGCTGCAAGGCATGACCGCTCACTATCTCGTGAACAGCACCTTTGCGCTCGCGGCCAAACAGACGGCGCTCGTTCAAGCGGGCGCCGGGGGGGTCGGACTCTTGCTGACGCAACTTGCGAAAGCGAAAGGCGCGACCGTCATCACGACCGTCTCGACCGCCGAGAAAGCGCGTCTCTCAAAGGAAGCCGGCGCCGACCACGTCATCAATTATACGAAGGAAGACTTAGCCGCGCGCGCGCGGGAGATCACCGGCGGCGAAGGGGTCGACGTGGTCTACGATTCCGTCGGTAAAACGACGTTCGAGAAGAGCCTCGACTCGTTGCGCCCGCGCGGGATGCTCGTGCTATTCGGCGCCTCGAGCGGGCCGCCGCCGGCCTTCGATCCGCAAGTCTTGGCGTCCAAAGGCAGCCTCTTTCTCACGCGCCCGACGCTGGTCAACTACATCGCGACGCGCGAGGATCTGGAGTGGCGCGCTCGCGACTTGTTCGCGCTCGTTCTCGAGGGCAAGCTCAAACTGCGCGCGGAGCACGAGTATCCGTTGGCCGACGCGGCTCGCGCCCACTCCGACCTCGAAGGGCGCGTCACGACGGGGAAGCTGCTGCTCGTTCCGGCAGGCTCAGCCTAGCCGAATCGGTGGTGCGCGAATCGCGCTCCACCCATCATACTTGGCACATGAGTACGAATGAACCGGGCGCGCTCGCCGCGCTCTCCAGCGAATTGGCTTCGGCGGTCGAACGCATCGCGTCGTCGCTCGTCTACGTCGATGCCGACCGGCGCCGCGATTCGAGCGGCGTCGTTTGGGACGAGCACACGATCGTCACGACCGATCACGCGCTCGAGCGCGACGAGGATATCGAACTCGTTCTCCCCGACGGCCGGCGTGCGCGGGCGTCAATCGCCGGGCGCGACCCGTCGACCGACCTCGCGCTGCTGGCAACCGACGCGAGCCTCGTGCCGGCTCGGCGCGCCGACGCCGGTGCGCTGCGGGTAGGAAACATCGTGCTCGCGGTCGGACGCGACGAAGACGGTCAACCGGCGGCGAGCATGGGCGTGATCAGCGCGCTCGACGGCCCGTGGCGCACCTGGCGCGGCGGCGACATCGATCGCTTCATCCGCCCCGACCTTTCGCTGTATCCCGGGCTTTCGGGTGGAGCGCTCGCCGACGCGGGCGGCGCGCTGCTGGGTCTCAACACGTGGGGCCTTTCGCGCCGCATGGCGCTCACGATTCCCAACTCGACGATCGAACGCGTCGTCGCGCAACTGCAAGCGGGCGGCTCGATTCGGCGAGGTTACCTCGGCATCGCGTTGCAACCGGTGCGCTTGCCCGAATCGCTGCAACGTGCGCTCGGCATCAGCCAAGAAGGTGCGGTCATCGTCGTCGACGTGGCCGCGGACGGACCCGCCGAGAAAGCCGGCGTGCTGATCGGCGACGTTCTCGTCCATCTCGGGACGCAGCCGCTCGAGGACGCCGACGACGTGCAGCGCGCGCTGGGTAACGATAGCGTCGGCAAGGCGCTCGCGCTGCGCTTCGTGCGTGCCGGCGAGGCGCGCGAGCTAGCGGTCACGATCGAGGAGCGGCCGCAGGATGATTAACGCGCTGCCGGGTTTCGCACCGCTCGCCGAACGGCTGCAAGCTTCGACCGTGCGCGTCGGGGACGGACGGCGCGGTGCGGGTTCGGGCGTCGTGTGGTCGATGGACGGACTGGTGATGACGAACGCCCACGTCGCGCGCGGGCGTTCGGCAACCGTTACCTTCCACGACGGGCGTCGCGCGAGCGCGCGCGTGATCGCGCGCGACGTCGAGCGCGATCTGGCCGCGCTTCGCCTCGAGAACGTGGTGCCCTTTGCCCTCCGCGTGGCGGGCGTGCGCGATGCAGCGACGCTGCGCGTCGGCGAGCTCGTCTTCGCGGTCGGGAATCCCTTCGGCTTGGTCGGCGCCATGACCGCCGGAATAGTTCAGCGCCTAAGCGACCGCTTCGTGATCGCGGACCTGCGCTTGGAACCGGGGAACTCGGGCGGTCCGCTGGCCGACTCGCAAGGCCGCATCGTGGGCATCAACAGCATGGTCGCGCGCGGTCTGGCGCTGGCCGTTCCGAGCGGCGCCGTCACCGCTTTCCTGCACGACGTGTACGCCTCGGCCGCATGATCCGGACGCTCGTTTCGGCGAGTTCGGCACTCGCGCGCGCAGGTTTGGCAGCCGCGCTGCGGGGCGATTCGCGCGTCAGCGTCGTCGGCGAAGCAGCACCGGGCGAATTCGCGCGTTTGGCCGCGGCGCTCGAGCCCGACGTCGTCGTGGAGCGCCGCGAAGGCAGCGGAGAAACGCTCGGCTTTCCCGCGGTGGTCCTGGTCGACGACCCGCGCTACGCGTGGAGCAGCGAAGCCGGCCAATACTCCGGCGAGCGCGCCGCACGCGCGATCCTCTCGCGCGACGCGTCACCCGAGGAGATCGTGGCGGCGGTCGTCGCCGTCGCGGCGGGCCTCGTCGCGGTGCAGCCGCAAACCCTCGCCCACGCGACCGCGGGCTTCGAGGCGCCGAATCGCGTCAGGGCCGACGCGCTTTCCACCCGCGAGATCGAAGTTCTCGCGCAGCTGGCGCGCGGGGCCGCGAACAAGAAAATCGCCGGGGCGCTCGGAATCTCCGAACATACGGTAAAATTCCACATCGCTTCCATCTTCGCAAAGCTCGGCGCCTCCAGCCGCACCCAGGCCGTCACCCAGGGAGTGCGCCTCGGGCTGATCATGCTCTAATTCGAAAAAGGGGATCGTCCAATGGCTAGTCCGGCACCGCAGATCCTGCTCCAAACGACGATCCCGCTGCTGCCCGACGATTGGCACATCGGCCGTTTCTCGCTCCTGCGCGAGCATCTCGCCGGCTTGAGAAATTCCGACGGGTCGCCGCGCTACGAAGTGCTCGCGCGCAACCTCGAGCGCGAGGACGACGGCACCGATCCGGTGCTGCGCGATCTCGGCTCGTCCGACATCGCGGAACTGTGGCTCTTCGCGGTCGACACCGTCGACGGACTGTCCGACGCGGAAGCCGCCGGGATCGTAGCGTTCAGGCGACGCGGCGGCGGCGTCTTGTTCGCGCGCGACCACCAGGATGTGGATCCGTCTCTCTCGAGCCTCGGCTCGCTCGGCCGCGTCAATTCCCCCGACGCCGGCTATCGTTCCGGAAACGTCGGCGACTACCAAACGATCGTTCCGCTCGACCCCGTCCACGATCTGTTGCGCAGCGCGAAAGCGCCCGGCGGCATCATCAAGCAGTTCCCCGCAAATCCGCACGAAGGCGCCGTCGACACCGCTGGTTTGACGCAAGCGCGCGCGATCGCGACCGGTACGAGCCAACCGGGCGGTACGTTCGACATCGCGGTCGTCCTCGAGAACGACGTCGACGAGCACGGCGGCAAGCTCGGGCGCGCCATCGCCGAATCGACGTACCGCCACTTCTGCGACTACAACTGGAACGTTGCCTCCGGCGCTCCGAGTACCGCCCGGGATTCGTCCGGCGACGGAATCGCGAAAGACCCCGCAACCCTCGAGATCTATAAAGACTACATCACGAACTTAGCCGGCTGGCTGTGCGGCGCTCCGCCCCACCACTGGTGGTCGCGCCCGGTGTAGCGTCAAGCGCACCCGAATTATTTATCGGTTAAGTTCTCGAACTCGACGTCGAAGCTGCGCTTACCGGGCTGGTCGACGATCCGCACGTGGAACCCCAGGCTGCGCATGCAATCTCGCATCGCCTCGAGTTCGTGAAAATACTCGGACGTATCTTGGATCGTGTCCAGACCGATCGAGCGCGCCTGACAGAGCCCGATCGCCTCGTGACGCTCGCGCGTTTCGGCGGCCGTCAGACCTTTGGGCGGCGGCAAAAACTTGGAGCGCTCGACGGATAGGAACGCCAAGAGAGGCACGTCGACGAACACCAGCGAGAGCAGTCCAATGAGAATCAGGCGGACGACCCGGCGTCGCGTCACCCTAGGAACCGCGGATCCTTAGATAAGGCTCGCCAGCTGCGCAATGACTCTCCCTCGCCTCGGATCCGATCATTTTATAACGGGTGGACCTTCCCTAGGACCACTTCGTGCCGTAGGCTGTCTCCATGGAAGCGATGAACGTCGTGGAGCTGCGCCGCTATGTCCTCAAACCGGGACGGCGCGACGAGCTGATCGACCTCTACGAGCGCAACTTCATCGAACTGCAAGAAGCCTGCGGAATGCTGCCGAGCGGCCATTTCCGCGACCTCGACGACTCCGATCGTTTCGTCTGGTTTCGCGAGTTTCCGGATATGCCCGCGCGACGAAAAGCGTTGACGGCCTTCTACGTCGATTCGGCCGGGTGGCGAGAAAATCGCGACGCCGCCAATGCGACGCTCGTCGATACCGATAACGTCCTCTTGCTGCGGCCCGCGCGTCCGCAGAGTGGCTTCGACCACCGAGGCCTGCAACGCGCGGAGTCAACGCAGTCCACCGGATCCCAGAGGTTCGTTGCGGTAGCGGTGCTCATGCTGGACGCGCCGGCGGGCGAGCCGTTCGTCGCCGAGTTCGAACGCGAAGTGCTCGGAGGGCTCGCGCGCGACGCGGACCGGATGGCGTATTTCGTCACGGAAGAACGACCCAATGACTTTCCGCGCCTTCCCGTTCGCGAACGCGAATGGGCCTTCGTCGTCACCGGTTCGTGCGCGGATGAGGCGTCGTTGCAACGCTGGCTGAGCAGGTTCGAGAGCGCTCGTTTGCCCGAGCCGATGCGGAACCGGATCGTCGCGTACGAGAGCTTACGGCTGAAACCCGCGACGCGCTCGCTGCTGCGCTAGCCGTACTCCAAAACTGCGCGCTCGAGCCGGTTGACAATCGAACGTATGTTCGATTACTATGACCTCCCATGCTCTCCCCTAGCCTCCCAACCGATCGCCGTGAAGTCCTCGCCGGACTGCGGACGGCGCTCGCGGCGGGCTATGGAAGCGCTACTCCCGAGAGCTTCACTGCGGCCGGGGAAAGCCTCATCTGCAGCGGCCTGGGGGAACTCGACGCGGCCCTCGGGGGCGGGTTTCCGCGAGGCATCCTGGCCACGCTCGAAGGGGCGCCGGGATCGGGGCGATCGACCGTAGCCGCGCGCTTGCTGGCGATCGCCACCTGCACCGGCCTGGCCGCGCTCCTCGAGTCGCCTGCGGGATCCGACGGGTCGTTCTATCCGCCGGCGCTCGCCGCGGCGGGTGTCGATCTGGAACGCCTGCTCGTCGTTCCCGCCGAAAGCGCGAACGGCATCGCGCGCGCGACCGACATCCTCTTGCGAGCCGGCGCCTTCGGCGTCATCGTCATTCCGGCAATCGCGTTGAGTTCGACTGCGTGGACGCGTTTGGCGAGCTTGACGCACCGCGCCAACGCGCTCGTCGTCGCACTCGGCGACGCATCCGACGAATTGCGCTACTTCGCGACTCTGCGCGTGCGTTGCCGGCCGGTGCGCGCGCGCTTCGCGGGAACGTCGGGTCTCTTCAACGCGCTGGTGGAAACCGGTTTCGAAGCGACGGTCCTCAAACACAAGCGCGCCGCACCCGGAAAGCGCGCGCTCGTCGACTGCGCGACGTTCGAGCGCGACGGCGCACTCCTCGTCCCGCTCCGCGAACGCGTTCTCATGGAAAATTCCTTGCAGCGCATCTTTGGGGAGAGGACACTTGCGCTATGACCCGTACCGCGTTGCGCACGCTCCTGTTCTTCATCGTCGTCGCGATCCTCGCCGTCATCAGCGGGTTTCTCGTCCCGCTGCGGGTCAGCGCGGGCGCCGCCCCGGCCGCCACCTTCGAGTTCGACGGCCTCGAGCGCACGTACCGGGTTTTCCGGCCCGCAGCGCTCGCGAGCGCGGCACCCGTACCGCTGGTCGTGATGCTGCACGGCGGTTTCGGTACCGGGCTCCAAGCCGAAAAATCTTATCATTGGGATGAGGAGGCGGCGCGCTTCGGCTTCGTCGTCCTCTATCCCGACGGAATCCGGCGTGCTTGGAATGCGGGCATTTGCTGCGGCGCGCCGCAGCGGAACAACGTCGACGACGTCGGCTTCTTGAGCGCACTCATCGAACGAGTCGCGCGCGACCAAAACGTCGACCGGAGCCGCATCTACCTGACGGGCATTTCGAACGGGGCGATGATGGCATACCGGATGGCGTGCGAAGCGCCGCTCGACATCGCAGCGATCGGACCGGTCGCCGGAACGCTTCCGGTATCGTGCGCGCAAGCGAAGCCCACCTCGGCGCTGGCGATCCACGGTCTCCTCGACAAACTCGTCCCGTTCGAAGGCGGCGCGGCGAGCGTCGCGCACTGGCGCAAAATCGACCGATGTGCGGCGCCGGCCGTAAGCAGCTCCGGCAGCGTGACCGAATCGCGAGCGGCGTGCGCGCAAGGCCGTGCGGTCGAACTCATCGCGATCGCGGGAGTGGGTCACCAATGGCCCGGAAGCGTCCCGCCCCCCGCGTTCTTGCAACCGTGGATGGGTCCGCCGAGTACCGCGCTCGATGCGACCGCAACGCTCTGGCAATTTTTTAGCGCACATCGTTCGTAACGCGCCGTGCCGATCATCTGCGCGCTGGTCCCGGCTTATAAAGTCGAGATCGCGCGGCTGAACGAGGTTGCTTTGCGCGAAATGCCGGTGATCGTGGTCGACCGTCTCGAGCGCGGACACGCGCTCGACCTCGACGGTGCCGCCTTCGCGCTCGGCGCGCGCCGCGGAATGACGCTGCTCGCGGCGAGCGCCGGCGCGCGCGAAGCCGGGATCGTGGTCGACGACCCGAAACGCAACGCGTGCGTCTGGGAGCGCGTCCTGGACGCACTCGACGCGGCTTCGCCGTTGATCGAAGATGCGGGCGAAGGAATCGCATTTCTCGAGATGCGCGGCATTGCCGGAACGCCCGAACGCTGGATCGCGACGGTGCGTGAGGCGCTCGCCGCCGACGAAACGATCGCCGGACTGTCCTTTCGCATCGGTCTGGGGAGCAATTCGTTCGTAGCCCGGGCGGCGGCGCTCGTGCGCGACGGCACGATCGTGCGACCCGGCGAAGAAGCCGCCTTCGTCGCACCGCTTCCGCTCGAGGTGCTCGAGATCGAAGCGGCGTTCGTCGAGCGTTTGCATTTGCTCGGCGTGCGCGCGCTCGGCACGCTCGCCGCGCTTCCGCACGGACCCTTCGTGCGGCGCTTCGGACCCGAAGCGGCGCGCTGGCACGCCCGCGCCTGCGGTCGCGATGCGGCGCCGCTCGTGCCGCGCCCGCGCCGTTTGCGCATCGATCGATCGCTCTACGGTGAAGGTAGCGCCGAACGTGAAGATCAGTTGCTCTTCGCGTTGCGTACGCTCGTCACGCGCGTTGCCGACGACGTTTCGTTCGCCGGGAAACGCTGCGGCTGTTTGCGTTTAGAACTCGAGTGCGAGGACGGCGAGAAACTCGAATTGCCGATCTCGCTGGCGCAACCGACCTCTGTGGGCAGTACGATGTTCGAACTTTTACGCGCGCGTCTCGACGGTTTCAAACTGGCCGCGCCGGTCATCGGCCTCAAGCTGGGCGCCGAGCGGCTCGAAGAAGGCGGCACGACGCTCGCGCTGTTTGCGGGAGACGATCCCGACCCGGAAGCCGTCGCGATCGCGCTGGCCCGGCTCGAGGCGGCGCTCGGACCTCAGCATGCACTGCGTGCGCGCGTGGTTGCGGGGAACCGCCCCGAAAGCCGCTACGCCTACGAGCCCTTCGATGCGGCGAGCCTCGCGCGCGACCCTCGAGTCCGGCCGGTGCGCGCAGCGCGCGGTGCGTGCGGAACGCTCGCCTATCGCGTGCTCGCGCCGCGCGAAATCGCGGTGCGGCTCGAGCGCGGCCGGCCGGCTTGCGTCAAAGGACGTGCCGTCCTCGACGTCGCCGGACCTTGGCGCGTCGACGAGGCATGGTGGGCCGACGCGCTCGACGCCGGCGTAACCCCGTACGCGAGCGACGCTTACGACGTGCTCCTCGAGGACGGTGCATTGCTCCGCATCGTGTGCGAATCCGAACGCTGGTACTTGCGCGGAACGTACGACTAAGGCGCGCAAGGCGGTAAATCCAGCCGCTCGTGCAAAGCAGCGGCATGCGTAAGCTCTTGGTGCTGGCCGCCGGGATCGCGTGGCTCGGCGCCTCGCCCGCGCCCGGCGCCTCACCGCTTGCCGAAGCGAGCTGTCCGCACGCGGCGCCGGAAGTCGACGCCTACGACGCGCTCGCGATGAGCCCCGGCGTCCCCGCGGACGACGTCATCGCAGCAGCGCTCGACGCCTCGGGAGCGTACGACAGGTGCGCGGCCTTCGCCAGCACGCGCGGCTACGTCGAAGATCTGCACTACGCACAAGTTCGCTCCGCACGCTATCACTACGCGGCGGGCCGGCTGTATTTCTCATCCGGCGACTACGCCCAAGCGCGACGCGAACTCGGCATCGCGCGCGCACTCGTTGCGGACACGATCGATTGGATGCATCCCTCCGCCTCGAAGTACCGCGCCGAGGCACTCGCCGTGCGCGACGATGCCGGCGCACTGCTCGCGAAGATCCCGTTGCCGACCGGCATCTCGACCGCCCCCGCGAGGACGCCGGCGACGACGCCCGCGCCGCAGTGAACGCAGGCTGCGCCGGCTAGTCGACTTCGCGTGCGTTGAGATCGACCAGCGCGCCGTTTATGCCCGACGAGCGGTCCGCCGCGAGAAAAGCGAGCACCTCGGCAACTTCTTGCGGGGTCGCGGCCGCCTTCAAGTCCCCAGGGTCGTAAAACTTTTCGGCGCCGGCGAATGCCACGCCGCCGAGCACCAGCGCGTTCGCGACGATTCCGTCGGCTTTGTAATCGCGCGCAAGGCCGAGCATCAACGTATTCACCGCCGCTTTCGCTGCTCCGAACAAGGCTCGGCCGGGTCCCGGATCTTTCGACGAACCGGCAGTGACGGTCACGATGCGGCCGCGCGAACGGGCCCCGGCACGGTACGGTTGCGCGAGCATCGCGCGGAGAGCGGCGACCGTAAGCGAATACGCAGTCTCGAGGAAGCCTTGGAGGTTTTTGCGCAAATCGTCGAGCGACGTTTCAGCCAGCGCTCCGCCGAAGCCGCCGCCGCCTGCCAAGTTCACGACCGCATCGATGCGACCGAGTTGTTCGACGGTATGTGCGACGGCGCGCGCGGCATCGGCCGGAAGGCTCAGATCGGCGCGAAATGCGAGCGCCCGTTCGCGCGAATCTGAATCGAGTGCGCTCGCAATCGTCGCGCGCGCGCGCGATTCGTCGCGCGAAAGCACCACGACCCGCGCGCCTTCGCGCACGAGCGCGGTCAGTGTCGCAGCACCGACCCGGCCGGTCGCGCCGGCCAGCAGAATCGCATCGCCCTCGCAATCTCCCGCTCGGCTCATGTGCGACCGTCGTTCTCGCGGAGGCCAGCCCGGCCCCCGGATTGACATCGAACGTATGTTCGATTACGATGACGCCCCATGCCTGCCGTGCGGTACGCCGAGCTACACTGCCGCTCCAATTTTAGCTTCCTGGAAGGGGCCTCGCACCCTGAGGAATTGATCGAGCGCGGCCGCGATCTGGATTTGGCCGGGCTGGCTCTGACCGACCGCGACGGAGTCTATGGTTCGGTCCGCTTTTGCAAGGCAGCCAAATCCGGGAATTTTCCGGCGATCGTCGGCGCCGAGCTGACCCTCGACGTGCCCGAGCTGCGCCCCAAACGGCGCAACGCTCCCAGCGCCGAAGAGTCGCACGCCTTTCCTCGGCTCGTGCTGCTCGCCGAAGACGAGACCGGCTACGCCAACCTCGCCCACGCGATCTCGACGGCCCAGCTTCGCGGACGCAAACGCGACGCGCGTTTGCAACTCGCGGACCTCGCCGGACAAACCGGCGGCCTAATCGCGCTTTCCGCCTCGCGTCACGGGTATGCCGAAGAAGCGCTGCAGCGCGGCGACGTCGCAACCGCGCGCGAACGCGCCGCGACGCTGCGCGACATCTTTCCCGGTCGCTTCTACTTCGAGTTGCAGCACCACTTGCGTCCCGAAGACGCACGGCTCATCCTCGCGCAACTCCGCCTCGCCGAAGATCTGGATGCACCCTGCGTCGCCACCAACGGCGCAGCCTACGCGCGTCCCGGAGACGCGTTACTCTGCGACGTTCTCACCTGCATCAAGTACAAAACGAACCTTCCCCGGGCCGGCACGCTGCTTCTCCCCAACCACGAGTTCTATCTCAAGAGTCCCGCGCAAATGGCGCGCATCTTCGCGCCGTATCCCAAAGCCCTCGAAAACACGCTCGCGATCGCCGAACGCTGCCGTTTCCGGCTCGAGCGGCTCGCCGGTCAATTTCCGCTCTTCCCCGTACCTGCGAACGAATCGAGCACGCACTCCTACTTGCGGACGCTCGTCGAGCGCGGCGCGAGAAAACGCTACGGCAATCCGCTTCCCTCCAAAGTCGAACGCCAGCTCGAATACGAGCTCGGCATCATCGCACGCCTCGACCTCGCCGGCTACTTCCTCGTCGTCTGGGACATTTCACGCGAAGCCGAAGAGCTCGGCGTCCTCGCGCAAGGCCGCGGTTCCGCCGCCAACTCCGCCGTCTGCTACGCCCTCGGCATCACCGCCGTCGATCCGATCGGAATGAACCTGCTCTTCGAGCGCTTTTTATCGGAAGAGCGCAACGAAGTCCCCGACATCGACATCGACTTCGCTCACCAAGACCGCGAAAAAGTCATCCAATACGTCTATAACCGCTACGGCCGCGAACACGCCGCCATGACCGCCGAAACCATCACGTACCGGACGCGCTCCGCCATTCGCGACGTCGGCAAAGCCCTCGGTCTGAGCCTAGCCCAAGTCGACGCCGTCTCGAAGGAATACGACGCGCGCGAATCCCTCGCCGGCGCGCTCGGCGCCGGCGAAACCCCAACCTCGCAAGCGCTGCCCGACTCGGTCCTGCGTCGCCGCGACCTCGACACCGGCTCCAACATCCGCGTCTCGCGCGCAGATGCCCCGGAGCCCACGAAGATCGGGAATCCGGAGCCGAACGTGCGTGGACCGGTCGGCGGCAAAGTCGGGGCGCTGTTGCTCGCGCTGTGCCGGCGTGTCGACGGATTCCCGCGGCACATGGGGATTCACTCGGGCGGAATGGTCATCACGCGCGATCCGCTCGTGCGCGTCGCGCCGGTCGAATGGGCGACGATGCGCGACCGGACGATCGTGCAGTGGGACAAAGACGACCTCAGCGATCTCGGCTTGATCAAGATCGATCTGCTCGGCCTCGGTATGCTCTCGCTACTGCGCGACGCGTTCGCGCTGCATCGCAGGCGCTACGGCGAGACGAAGCCGGCGCTGTCGCTGGCAAGCATCCCGCCCGACGACGAACCGACGTATGAGATGCTGACGCGAGCGGATTCGATCGGAGTGTTTCAGGTCGAATCGCGCGCGCAGCAATCGATGCTGCCGCGCATGAAACCGAAATGCTTTTACGATCTCGTGATGCAAGTCGCGATCATCCGGCCCGGACCGATTCAAGGCGACATGGTTCACCCGTTTTTGCGGCGGCGCAACGGGCTCGAACCGGTCACGTATCCGCATCCGAAGTTGAAGCCGGTCTTGGAGCGGACGCTGGGCGTGCCGCTCTTTCAAGAACAAGGGATGCGCATGGCGATCGAGGCGGCCGGCTTCTCGGCGGGGCAGGCGGATCAATTGCGCCGCGCGATGGGACACAAGCGTTCGCGCGAACGAATGACCGAGATCTATCCGAAGCTGATCGACGGGATGGTGCAGAACGGAATCGGGCGCGCGGCGGCCGAGCAGCTCTACCATATGCTGCAAGGCTTTGCGGATTACGGTTTTCCGGAATCGCACGCAGCCAGCTTCGCGCTGCTGTCGTATGCGTCGTCCTACGTCAAGTGTCACGAGCCGGCGGTGTTCCTGGCCGCAATTCTCAACGTGCAACCGATGGGGTTTTATTCGACCGAAGTCCTCGTCAACGACGCGCGCCGGCACGGCGTCGTGGTGCTTCCGATCGAAGTCAACGCGAGCGAGTTTTGGAGCTTCGTCGACGAGCGGGGCGGCGTGCGGCTCGGCTTTCACATCGTACGCGGACTGGGGGAAGCGCAGCGCGCGCAACTCGAGGCGGCGCTCGCGCAAGGAACGTTCGCCGATCTGTCCGATTTCGCGGCGCGCTCCGGCTTGAGCAAGGACGCCCTCGAGAACCTCGCGATCGCCGGCGCGTTCGCGCCCTGGTTCGACTCGCGCCGCGAAGCGATGTGGGCGCTGCGCGCGCTCGACGAACGTATCGCGCGAGGCGAACTCGGCCGCGCGATGGAGATCGACGACGAACCCGCAGCGGCATTCGCGAGCTTGACGCCGCGCGAGGAAACCGCCTTCGATCTGTGGGGCACCGGACTCACCACGGGAACCCAGCCGATCGCGCACTTCCGCGCCGAGCTCGACGCGCACGGCGTCATCGCGGCCGGCCGTTTGAGCGCGATGCCGAACCATCTGCTCTGCAAGGTCGGCGGCATGGTCATCACGCGACAGCGTCCGGGCACCGCGAAAGGCTTCGTGTTCCTTACGCTCGAGGACGAGACGGGCTTGATCAACGTCATCGTCAATCCCGCCGTCTACGAGCGTCACCGGCGCGCGATCCGCTCGGCGAGCGCGCTGATCATCGAAGGCACCTTACAGAAAGAACAAGGTTGCCTCGACGTGCTCGCCAAGCGCTTTTGGCCGCTCGAAACGCACGGCGCAACCGACGGCATCGCGGCGCGCAACTTCCATTAATGGATAGTGAGGGTAGGCTTTCGGCGCTCGGGGGCCAAGCTAAGGACCGTTCCTCAGCGACGAAAGGAAGTGCCTCGAATGAAACACCGTCCGCCGTTCCTCGGTATCGCCGCGTTCTGCGCGCTCTTCGTCACCACGGCCGCCGTCGCACAAATCGCTCCCGGCGACACCGGAGCGGGAATCAAACGCGGCATGCACTCGATGAACAACTCAGGCGAAGTCGGTAGCGTCACGCTCTTCAATCGAGGAAGCGGCTCGAAGACGCTCGTCGTCATCGAGCTGGCCGGAGAGCCGAACGGCCACCACCAGCCGGCTAGCATTCACCGCGCGAAAGCCTGCGAAGACGTAACGAACGAGCCCTCGTATCCACTCTCACCGACGATCAACGGCGTCTCGCGCACCCTGGTCGAAGCGCCCGAGGCGAAGCTTCTGTCGGGAAACTACGTCGTCGTCGTCCACGCCGCCGACAATCACCTCGAACAATTCGTTTCCTGCGGGCAGCTCTACCAATCGTAGCCGGAATGTGCGTCGTCACACAGCGGTTTCGCTTGCAGCGGCGCGCAAGAACCATTTTCAGCACCACGCCGCTTAGAGAAGATCCGGCATGTCCGACTTGATCGATCCAACGCGCGCGACCTCGCCCGCCTTCAACCGCCGTACGTTCGTCGGTCTTTCCGCAGGCGCCGCAGGCCTCGGCGGCACGGCGGCTGCCGGACTGGCGGCGCCTGCACCGGTCTACGGTCAACCGCATCCGCCGATCATTCCGGAGAACGACCCGGACATCGAAGCGCAGCCGCTGCAGCTAACCTATCAGCTGCACGGCGGTACTCGCGTCGTCGAATCCTATACCGCGCGCCCCAAAAACGCGAAGCCCTCGACGCCGGGCGTCGTCGTCGTTCAAGCGATTTGGGGCGTCGACGCGCAGTTGCGCGACGTCGTCCGGCGCTTGGCGAAAGCCGGCTACGTGGCGATCGCACCCGACCTGTATAGCGGTCTCGGGGCACCGAGCGGCGACGGCGTGAGCGACTTCGAAGCCTTTCGTTCGTTCCCCGGCAAATTGATCGACGAAACGGTCGACCACGACGTGCAGCAGGGCGCAGTCTGGGTTCACCGCCAAGGCACGAGTTCGGCGAAGGTCGGCGTCGTGGGCTTTTGCATGGGGGGCAGTATCGCGCTCCGTCAGGCGGTCGACAGCGTTTCGCAGTTCAAAGCCGTCGCCGTGTTCTACGGAAAGGTTCGCTATTCGGCGAGCGGCGGCAACGACGGTCCGATCGTTCCGATCGACGTCGGCTACGCCGCCTCCATGGGCGTCCCGGTCGTGGGCAGCTGGGGCGCCCGCGACACCGGCATCCTTCCCGACGACGTTCGCGCGCTCGAGGCGCGGCTGACCGAGCTCAACAAGCCGCACGACTTCGCGCTCTACGACGGAGCGGGCCACGCATTTTTTGACGACACGCGCAGCGCCTACGTCGCGAGTGCGGCGAACGATGCCTGGCTGCGCACGATCTCCTGGTTCCGGCGCTTCCTTTCGTAGTGCCTTTCACGCTAGTCCACTGCGCGGACGTTCATCTGGAAACGACGTTTCCGGATACCCGCGGCGGCGGCACTCGCCGCGCGGCGCTGGCCGACGCGTTCGTTCGGATCGTCGACGAAGCGCTGAGCTGCAAAGCCGATGCGCTCACGATCGGTGGCGATCTGTACGAAGCCGAGCGCGCCGGACCGGCGACGGTACGCTTTCTTTTCGAACAGTTCGTGCGCTTCGGCAAACCGGTCTTTCTCGCGCCCGGCAATCACGATCCGCACGCTCCCGGCTCGCTGCTCGCGCGCCCCGACTTGCCCGAAAACGTCCTCGTCTTCAACGAAGCGGCCTGGCGCGCCATTCCGCTTGCCGAGGGCATCACGCTCTACGGGTTCGGCCACACGCCGGCCGAGCCGGGCCGTCCCTTCGCGAGCGCTCGCTTCGAGCGCGGCGGCGTACAGATCGCGCTCGTGCATGGAAGCGACGAAGCGCGCTGCCCGCCGAACAAACGCGCCACCGCGCCGTTCACGCAGCGCGAAGTCTCGGCTTCGGGCGCGAGCTTGCTGCTGACGGGGCACTATCACGGTGGTTACCTGACGACCGAGCGGGGGCGCGCGACGATCGCTTATCCCGGTTCGCCGGAACCGATCAAATTCGGCGAAGGCGCGACGCACGGCGTGGTGGTTCTGCGCGTGGATGGCGAGCACGTCGAGCCGACGCTCGTACCGACGGCGCGGACGCGGCTCTTCGAACTCGAGTGCGATTTGAGCGGCGTCGGCCACGAACACGCGGCGCTCGCGCGCATCGAGAAAGCGCTGGCCCCACTCGGCAGGCGCGACTACGTTCGCATGCGCCTCTTCGGTCAGGTCGCGCAGGGCACGCGGCTCGATGCGGCCTCGATGCGCGAACGTTTCGAGTCGGCCCTGGGTTCGCTCGAGTTGAACGATCGCACGACCTCGTATGACTACGAGCTGATCTCGCGCGAGCCGACGGTGCGCGGACACGTCGTGCGCGACTTGCTCGCGCTCTCCCGCGACGACGGCTCGGAGCTTGCGGGCGAAGCGTTGCGCTACGCGCTGGCCGCCTTCGACGGTTCGGAGATCGCGCCGTGAAACTACTCGAATTGCGCATCGACGGTTTCGGACGCTTGACCGATCGCACCGTGCGTTTCGATCCGCGCTTCAACGTGATCTACGGACCGAACGAAGCCGGCAAATCGACGCTGACCAGCGCCATCCTCGCTTCGCTCTACGGGTGCGGGCGCGGCGAGCGCGACTCGTGGCGTCCGTGGTCGGGGGCGCGCTACGCGGCCGCGCTCAAGTACGTGCTCTCGGACGGACGCGAGTTCGAAGTCCAGCGGGACTTCGAGCGCGATGGGAAGGGAGTCCACGTTTACGACGCGAGCGGCAACGACGTGTCGGGCGAATGCGCGGTCGGACGCAACATCGTTCCGGGGCTCACGCATCTCGGCGTGCCGCTCGAGGTCTTCCTCAACGCGTCGTACGTCGCCCAAGGCGAGGTCGAAATCGACGGCTCGCGCGCCGAACGCATAAGCCACGCCTTGGCCCAAGCGCTCGACGGCGGTCCGCGCGAAGATGCCGCGCTCGGCGCGCTCAAGCGGCTCGACGATGCGCTCGCGACGCACGTGGGCAGCCGCCGCGCGACCGTTCACGCTCCCATGCGCCGCCTGACCGAGGAAACGCTCGAGCTCGAGGAACGTTGCGAGGAGGTGCGGCGCCGCCTGCGCGAGCTCGACGAGTTGCGCGCCCGGCTCGGCGCCGAGACCGCGCGTACCGCCGAACTCGAGGAGGCGCTGCGCGAACACGAGCGCCGGACTCGCGCGGTTCGCGCGTACGCCATTCGTTTGCGGCTCGATGGTCTGCGCGAGATTCGCGACGAACTGGCCGACCTGCAAGCGAAGCGGGCCGAGTACGAGGACGTCGAGGGCTTCTCGAGCGTGCAAGTTCCCGAACTCGAGAAGCGCTACCGCGAATGGCACACGCTCGAAGCGCTTGCCGTCGACCGGGCGGCCGAGGCGGCCAAGGCACGGGTCACGCCCTCGCTCTTAGCAGAGCTCGACGAACGCCTCAGCCAGGGCGGCGGCCTGGACGACTACGCTTTCGCCGATCTGGAAGACGCGGCCAAAGCCGCGACCGAAGCGCGCGACAAGGCGACCTTCGCCGCCAACGAGGTTCAGGCGGCGCGGCGTTCGGTCGACGGCGGCAGCGAACTGTTCGGCGCCGCTTTCGCTTCGGGAATCTTTGTCGCGGCCGGCGCGGCCCTCCTCATGTTTTTTGCCGATTGGATGCTGGCCGCTCCGACGGCGGTGCTCGCTCTGCTCCTTTTCGTGTTCGCGGGAACGCGTTGGGCGAAGCGGCGCGCCGCGCTGCGCCGCATCGCGGAAATGCAGCAGCGTGCCGACCGCGCGACGGCGGAGGAAAGCGAGGCCGCGGAAAAACTCGCGCGCGCCCTCGAGCCGCTCGGTGCGACCTCGCTCGAGGAGTTGACGAAACGCCGTCATCGCGCGCAGGAGCTCATGCTGCGCCGGGATGCGGGCCGGCATTCCGCCGAACGCGCCGCCGACGCGCGCGCCAAGGCCGAACGCGCCGCAGCTTCCTTTGACGAACTCGCGCGCCGGATGCTGCCGGCGACCGGTTCGCGCGAAGCCGATCTCGCCGCGGTGAAGTTGCGCGAGTCGCGCCGCGGCACGCGCGACGGTATCGACGTTCGGCTCTCGATGCTCGACGTACGGCGCAACGACGTGCTGCGCAACGAGGACGAGTTCGCGCTGGCAGCCGAGCTGTCGGAACTGATCGCAAGCGGGACGAATCCGGCGCCGCTCGAGCCCGGTACCTCGGCGCGCGCCTTCGAAGCCGAACGGGCCGACCTCGAGCGGCGCGCGAGCGAGAGCCGTTCAGCGGCCGCAGCCAGCGCCGGCGAGTTGCGGACGGCGGAAGCGCAGATCGGCGACCTCGCCGCGCTCGACGAACAAATCCAGCACTCGCGCGCCGAGTGCGCGCGGCTCGAACGCTTCGAAGCCGCGCTCGGCTTGGCTCGCGACAAGATCGACGAGCGCACCCGCGAGGCGCATCAGAAGTTCGCCCGGCGCCTGGGCGACTACGCTTCACGAACGCTGGCCGAAGTCACCGCAGGCCGCTACGGCGACGTCCGCATCGACCCGACGACCCTCGCGCTCCGGCTGCGCGCGCCGGAGACCGGCGCGATCGTCGACGTTTCCGAACTCTCGGCCGGAACGCGCGAGCAAGCCTACCTCGTCGTTCGCCTGGCGATGTTGCGCATGTTCGGCGAAGGCATCGAGACGGCGCCGCTCTTGCTCGACGACCCGTTCAGTTTCTGGGACGAGACGCGCATCGAGCGCGGCTTTCCCGTCCTCGAGTCGGCGGCAAACGAGGCGCAGGTCATCCTGTTCACGGCCAGCCGCGACTTGTGCGATGCTGCCGCGCAGCGCGGCGCGCGGGTCATCGAACTGAGCGACGGCACGCCGAGCGGGAAACCGCTGCTGCGCAGCGTCTCGAACTTGCCGAGCGTCGCCGAGTTGTAAGTTAGCGGCTGGCCGCTTGCAGTTTCGTCAGTGCCGCGAGGGTGTTGGCGACGTGTTTAACCGGGTCGAGGTCGGTGTAGGTATAGACGATCTTGCCGTCCGGTGCGATGACGTACGAGGTCCGGTTCGAATACAGATCGCCGTCGAACGTCACGACTGCATGGTACTCTTTGGATATGGCGTGGTTGGCGTCCGAGGCCACCGCGAACTTGCTCCGGCACTCCGAAACGGAGAACTTGTCGAGCTTGGCGATGTTGTCGCCGGAAACGCCGATGACCGTCGCACCGAGCTTGGTGTAGTCGCCGATGTGCGAGGCGAAGTCGTGCGCTTCCATCGTGCAGCCCTGCGTGAAGGCTGCCGGATAGAAGTACAGCACGACCGGTCCCTTGGCCAGCGCCGCGCCTAAATCGAACGTGAAAACCTTGCCTCCCAGCGACGCCTGCGTCTTAAAGTCCGGCGCCGTCGCGCCCACGGCGAGGGCGGCCACGGCCGGCGCGGCGGCGAGCGCAGTCAAGAGCAATCCAAAAAAGATCTTTCGCATCACAACCCCATCAAGCGGGCGATCACCAGTCGTTGCACTTCGTTCGTACCCTCACCGATCTCGTTGATCTTCTGATCGCGATACATGCGCGAGACCGGGTATTCGTCCATGAAGCCGTAGCCCCCGTGTATCTGGACCGCTTCGTTTACGACGCGCCGCGAAACCTCGCCCGAGTAGAGCTTGGCCAGACTCGCCGTCATGACGTAGTCGCGCCCGCTGTCCTTTTCCCAGGCTGCTTTCAGGACCATCAGCTTCGCGTGTTCGATCTCGCACAACATGTCCGCTAGCTTGAACTGGATGGCTTGAAACTTTGAGATCGATTGTCCGAACTGCTGACGCTCCTTGGCGTACTTCAGCGCTTCGTCGTAAGCGCCCAGCGCGAGCCCCACCGAAAGGGCCGCGACCGAGATACGGCCGCCGTCGAGGATCGTCAGGAACTGTTTGAGGCCTCGGCCGCGCTCGCCGAGCAGGTTCGCTTCGGGAACGCGCGCGTCGCTGAACGAAAGCTCCCGCGTATCCGACGCCTTCCAGCCCATCTTTCGATACTTCTTGCTGCGCACGAAGCCTGGGGCGTCCTGCGGCACGATCAAGTTCGAGATTTCGGGGCGGCCCTGCGCGTCGGTCCCCGTGATGACGGTGATCGTCGTGCCGCCCGTGATGTCGGTTCCGCTGTTGGTGATGAAGGCCTTGGTGCCGTTCACGATCCAGTGACCGTCGCGGAGTTCGGCTCGCGTACGCGTGCCGCCGGCGTCGCTGCCGGCCTGCGGCTCGGTCAGGCCGAACCCCCAGAGCATTTCGCCGCGCGCCAGGGGCACGAGGTAGCGTTGTTTCTGATCTTCGGTGCCGAAGAGATAGAAGGGCATCGAGCCGAGCGAAACGTGCGCCGCCAGGGTGATCGCGGTCGAGGCATCGGCCCGCGCGATCTCGAGGACGGCGAGCGCGTAACTGACCGTGTCGCCGCCCGAGCCGCCATACTCTTCGGGGAAAGGCAAACCCATGAGGCCGAGTTCGGCCATCTTCTTGACGAGATCGTACGGAAACTCGGCTTTCGAGTCGATCTCTTCGGCACGCGCGCGCACTTCGTCACGCGCAAACTCGTGGCAGAGCGCTTGAATCGCTTTCTGCTCGTCGCTCAGATCAAAGTCCATAGTCAGAGGTATCCGTCCTCTCCGGCGCCGAAAACTCCTGTAATGTCATCGCTCGAGCGGCCACGTCTGCGCAGAGCCGATGGGTGTGTCGTATGATCGTGCTTCGCGACGTTACCCTGGTATATCCCAACGGGACGCGTGCTCTCGATGGGATCGAGCTCGAAATCAAAAAGGGGAGCTTCGTTTTTCTGGTCGGCCATTCTGGCACCGGAAAGTCGAGCCTACTCCGTTTGCTGTATCGCGAACAGGTCCCAACGCGCGGTGAAGTGACCGTCGACGGCGTGCGGGTCGATCGCCTGCGGCGCTCGCGCGTCGCTCAGTTGCGCCGCAGCGTCGGCGTCGTGTTCCAAGATTTCAAGCTTCTGGCCGACAAGACGGTCTGGGAAAACGTCGCCTTCGCGCTGCAGGTCACGGGAACGCGGACCGACGACGTGATGCGCCAAGTTCCCAGGGTCCTCGACCTGGTCGGACTCTCCCACAAGTCGCGCATGTTTCCGAGCGAGCTTTCGGGCGGCGAACAACAGCGCACCGCAATCGCGCGCGCGCTGGTCAACAATCCGAAGATTCTGCTGTGCGACGAACCGACCGGTAACCTCGATCCCGCCAACACGAACGACGTGATGGAGCTCCTTCACCGCATCAACCTCAAAGGTACGACGGTCGTCATCGCGACCCACAACGCGCTGGTCGTCGACCGGATGCGCCGGCGCGTCATCCGCTTGGAAGACGGCCGGATCGTGGCCGACGAGGAACGCGGCTACTACCACGCGGCAAGCGGCAGCGCCGACGCCGACGTGGCTCTCGCTCGGAGTCGCAATGGACTGGGGACGGCTACAGTTCTTCCTCGGTGAGATCCGCCGCAACTTCACGCGGAATCTCATCATGCAGTTGACCGCGATCGGCACCGTTACGGTGACGATCGTCTTGCTCGGAGCGTTTTTGTTCACGCGCCAAGCGCTGGGAAAGATCGGCGACGACGTACTTCACAAGATCGAAATCTCGGTCTTCCTGAAGGACGGTGCGACCCAGGACGCGGCCAAGGCCCTCGAGGCCAAGGTCGCTGCCGATCCAAGGGTCGCGAGCGTCGTCTTCATTCCCAAGGCCGAGGGGTTGCGTGAAATGCGCGCGCGGCTGCAAGGGCAGATCGATACCTCGCTTCTGACGCAAAACCCGTTGCCCGACGCGCTGCGCGTCAAGGTCGTGCGCCCGCAAGAGGTGCGCGCCGTCGCCGAGGCGATCCGCACCCTGCCGAACGTGGCGAGCGTCGAGTACGCCCACGACATCGTCGAACGGCTGCTGACGCTTTCGGACGTCTTCGGCAAGATCGGACTCGGCGTCGTGGCGCTCTTGCTCTTCACGGCGGCGATCATCATCTCGAACACGATCCGGTTGACCGTCTTCGCGCGGCGCCGCGAGATCGCAATCATGCGGCTCGTGGGCGCTTCGGGAACCTACATTCGCTTGCCGTTCGTCGTCGAAGGACTCATCGACGGTTTGCTCGGTGCCGCGATCGCGCTCGCGATCCTCGAACTCGGGCGCTCGCAGCTGATACCGAAACTCGCCGTCGCGCTTCCCTTCGTGCCGCTCTCGAGTACGAACGTCGAACAGCTTTGGCTCGCGGCAGTGCTGCTCGGAACGGGCGCGCTGATCGGAATCGTCGCCTCGTGGATCTCGGTGGGACGGTACCTTCGCGCGTGAGGGCTTTCGCCGCGACCGTCTTGAGCGCGGCGTTGTTCGGCGCGGCGCCGCTCCTCGCCGGCGCCGCCGGCAAACACGAGGTCGCTTCGATCGGCGACAAGATCCAGTCGCAACAGGCTCAAATCGAGGCGACCCGCAAGCGCCTTGAAGAAAAGCGTCACCTGCTCCAGTTCCAGGAGTTGCGCGCCGGCGATCTGCACCGGCAACTCGACCAGACGAACGGCTCGATCTCGCGCGCCGGCGCGATGCTCGACCAGATCTCGGGCGAGGTGACGTACAACCGGCGCAACCTGACCTGGAACGAACTCCAGCTCGAAGCCGCTCGAACCACCTTGGCGCGCCATACGGCCGCGCTCGAGCGCCGCATCGTCGACGCCTACGAACACGGCGACCTGGGCTACGTGAACGTGCTGCTTTCCGCTTCGTCGTTCACCGATTTCGTCGAGCGTTGGGACGACATCCGTTACCTCATCGCGCAAAATCAGCACACCGTGCGCGAGCGCAAAGCCGCCGAAGCGCGCGTCGCCGCCGCGGAGCAAGCGCTCGAAGCGGAGCGCGCGGCGCTCGACGATTCGCTGTTGCGCGAGCAGCAGACGCGCTACAAACTCGCCGCGCTGGCCGACCAGCGCGCGCAGCTCGTCGCGATGGCCGACCAGCAGCGGCTCAGCGTGGCGCACGAGGTGGCGCAGCTGGAAGATCTTTCGGCGGCGCAAGAAGCGGCGCTCGAAGCTTTGATCCGTCAGCGTCAAGCCGCCGAAGCGGCGCGCCGCGCCGCGGAAAACGAAGCGCGCCGCCGAGCCGCGCAGTTAGCCGGAGTCGAGTTGCCGCCGCCGATCAGCGACGGCGCGCCGAGCAGCTTCGGATGGCCCGTCTCGGGCCCCATCACCTCGCCTTTCGGCATGCGGAACGATCCTTTGGGGCGCGGCTTCCGCATGCATACAGGCATCGACATCGGGGCTCCGATGGGCTCGACGGTGACCGCTTCCGCAGGCGGCCGCATCATCTACGCCGGCTGGGAAGGCGGCTACGGGAACACGATCATCATCGATCACGGCGGCGCGACCTCGACGCTCTACGCGCACCTCTCACAGATCTTCATTTCGCAGGGCCAAGACGTCCAGCGCGGCCAGGCGATCGGCGCGGTCGGGTGCACCGGCAACTGCACCGGTCCGCACCTGCACTTCGAGATCCGGCTGAACGGCGTCCCGACCGACCCGACCGCTCGCCTGCGCTAGGCTGCGCCCGGGAGCGCCGCCCGCTCGCCTGCGTGAAGGGAGGATGAAAACCCGTCACAGGGGGTGCTTTACCAGAACAAATGGAGCTTTGGGCGCGTACAATACGGAAATGACGAAACCGGGAGGCGAGTCCACCCCGCCCCAGAAGGACGACGCCTCCATGCCCCCTCGCGCGTTCCGCGCTCTGACCGCCGCGTTCGTCGTCGCGCTCGCTTCGCTCGGCGGAGCTTTGTATTTGGCCCACGAGCGCGCCGGACAGAACGCCGAGATCGTCGTCGAGCCGGGACCCGGCGTGGCGACGCTCGACGACCTGCACCAGCTGCTCATGAATCCGCATGCCGCCGACCAGCGCATGCTCGACAACGCGTTTCGCCAAGTCGAAAAGGCCTTCTATAAACCGGTCAACGCGCAGACGCTCCTAACCGGCGAACAGCGCGAGCTCGTGACCTACTTACGGCACCATCGCGTGGCCGATCCGGCGATACCGTTCAGTTTTGCGAACGGCGACGAAGCGCACGACGTGCAGTTGCTCAATCGCGACCTGCAGCTCGCGCAGTCGCAATACGGAAAGGTGACCTCCGATACGGAGCTTACCCAGGCCGCGATTCGGGGCATGCTCAACTCGCTGGGGGATCCGTACACGACCTACCTTTCGTCGAGCGAGATCAACAGTTTGGAGGAGTCGCTCAAGGGCGGCGACTTCGGCGGAATCGGCGTCTACATCGAGCAGGATCCACGAACCAAAGCGATCGTCGTGGCGCCGATCGAAGACACGCCGGCCTATCGCGCGGGCGTCAAAGTCGGCGACGAAATCCTGGCGGTCGACGGAAAGCCCGTGGCCGGGCTAAAGCTCGATGAAGTCGAGCACCTCATTCGCGGCCGGACCGGAACGGTCGTACGGCTGCAGGTCCGCTCGCACGGCGGCAGCGGCAACGCTAGCCACACCGTCGCGATCGTTCGCGACCACATCGTCGTGCCATCGGTTCACGCCAAGATGGAAAACGGCTACGAATACATTCGCTTGGCGGACTTCGGCCAGACCTCGTACGACGAAGTGCGCAAGGCCTTGCTTGCCGGCAAGAACGCGGGAGCCAAGGGCTACATCCTCGACTTACGCGACAACGGCGGCGGCCTGCTCGAAGCGGCCGTTCAAATTTCGAGCCTTTTCATCCCGCACGGGACGATCGTCTCGACCATCGACCGCTGGGGCGGCCGCGAAACGAAGACCGCCGAAGACGATTCCATCGGCGCGGCGCCGCTCGTGGTCCTGGTTAACAAGTACACGGCGAGCGCCTCGGAAATCACCGCCGGCGCGATTCAGGACTACCGAGTGGGTACGTTGATCGGAACCAAGACCTATGGTAAGGGTGTCGTGCAAAGTATCTACAACCTGAGCGACGGCGGCGCGTTAAAGATCACGACCGCACGGTACGTGACGCCGCTCGGACGCGACATCCACCACAAGGGCATCCAGCCCGACATCTTCGTCGATCAGTCCGTCGACGCCCCGATCATCGACACTCCCAAAGACACTCAACTCGCGGCCGCTAAGGCATATCTGCGCCGCAACGCTTACAGGTAAGAAGGAAGTATGAAGCGCGTTCTCCCGGTCATTGCTGCGTTCGCCCTGACAGCGATGACGCTGCACGTTTCCTCGGCGACGGCGGCACCGGGGCTATCGACCCTCGAGAGCGACGAGCTCGAAATGAGCTACTCGCTCGTCACCTCGGAGTTCTACAAGAAGGTCGAAGCGCAAACGCTGCTCAACGGCGCACGCGACGAGATGATCGCGTATCTCAAGAAGAACGGCGTCCCCTCGCCGAACGTGCCGCAACTTCGAGCGGTCGACGATCCGACCCTCAACGCACGCGCCCTCGAACGCGAGGTCTCGAGCGTGGTCAGCGCTTACGGAGCGAAATTGGGAAGCCGCGCGCTGACGTATGAAGCGATCACCGGCCTGCTGGCTTCCGTCAAAGATAAGTACACGACGTTCTTGTCGCCCAAGGAATATGCGGCGCTGAACGAAGGCCTCGACGGCGGAAACTTCAGCGGCGTCGGAATCGCGATTCAGGTCGACGATCAGAGCAAGCTGCTGCGCGTCAACGACGTGATCGAGGGCGGACCGGCCGAAAAGGCAGGCCTTCAACCCGGCGATGTGATCAGCGAAATCGACGGAAAATCGACCAAGGGTCTCACGACCGACGACGACGCCAAGATGCTGCGCGGCAAAGAAGGCACGCAGGTCAAACTGCAGATCCTGCGCGGCGGCAACCCGATCCCGGCGGTCGACGTGACGCGCGCCGTGATTCACCAGCCCTCGGTTTACTCGCGCATGCTCGACAACGGCATCGGCTACGCGCGGCTGACCGTCTTCGGCTCGAACACCGCGCAAGAGCTGACGGCGGCCCTCAATAAGCTCGAGGCTCAGGGTGCCAAGGCCTACATTCTCGACCTCCGCGACAACGGCGGCGGCTACCTGAACGCGGCGATCGACGTCAGCTCCAAGTTCATTCCTTCGGGCGCGATCGTTTCGGTCGAAGCCCGCGGCGGCAACGATACCGAGTACGATGCCGAGAACACCGCGATCCCGGCTAAGCCGCTCGCCGTGCTCGTCAACCAGTACACGGCTTCGGCCTCGGAGATCACCTCCGGCGCCATCCAGGACAACGGCGTGGGGGAATTGGTCGGCGAGAAGACCTACGGGAAGGGCGTCGTCCAGACGATCCATCCGCTTCCCGACGGCTCGGCGGTCAAGATCACGAGCGCCCGCTACCTGACCCCGCACGGTCGCGACATCAACACGATTGGCATCACACCGGATATCATCACCGCCGAACCGAAGAACGCCCGGCTCGGTGACCCGTCGACCGACACCCAGCTTCAGTCGGCGATCACCTATCTCCAAGGGAAACTCGCACAGATAGGGACTTGAGTACGCGCGCGGAGTGAAACGCAGCAGACCCAGGCTTCCTACGGCGCAACTCCTCGGTTGCGCCGTAGCATTTCTCGGCTTGGCCGCCGGCCCGGCTTTGCCGTCGGCTGCGGCCGATCCGCGTGACGCCGTCGCCGCCTGCGTGCGCAACGCGCCGCAGCGCCCGGACCAGGGGGCCGTTGAAAGTTGCATGCGGGCGAGCGGTTACGACCCGGTCGCCCCGGGCGGGCCCCAGGCGCTGCAGTGCATCCTCGAGCGCTACCCCGGCGGCTATCTCGCCGGGTGTCTCGGCGATTTAACTCCGGCCACGGCCGCGCCGGCCCAGGCGGCTGCTGCCGTCGCCACCGACGCGCAAGCGGCTCAGGCGGCCGCGCAAGGACCCTCCCAAACGGTCGCTCAGGCGCCCGGTCAGGGTCCCACGGAGAACCCGCCGAACGGCGCATTTTCGACGAACCCGCCGACCGCCGCGCCGACCGACTCGCCCAGACCTACCGAGGCGCCCGCCCCAGTCGCCACGCAAGCCCCGGCGGCCGAGACGTACGCGGCGCCGGCCGGCGAACTGCCGTGGTGGCCGCTTGCGGTTGCGTTTCTTCTGGGCGCCCTGATGGCCGCGGCGATCACCTACTTTGCGCTCCGGACCGATCGAGAGCGCCCCACCGAAGAGGGCGCCCTCAATCTCGAGGGCGACGGAACCCTCCCGCTGGGCGTGCGGATCGCAACGCCGAACGATTTCAGCGTCCACGCCTGCGACTCGCCGATCACCCTCTCGGCAAACGTCGTTCCGCCGGAGCGCGCCGCCGATCTCGTTTGGTCGATCGTGAGCCCTGAGAACCGGACCGTCGCGCAGGGAATCGGCGCGCAGTTTACCTTTACGGCGAGCTTCACCGGCGTCTATCACGTCGTCGCGCGACTCGGCAAAACGGCCGACGATTTGCTGCTCTTCGTTTACAAGACGCCTTCGGGCGGGACGCGCCTAACCGATCTGCTGCAAGCCGAGCCGCCGCCCTTCCCCCGCGAGCCGACGAGTTTCGTTTGGAACCGTTCGCGGACTTTGTAAAGTAGGAGATCGTTTCGATGGAGGCTGCCGAACTCACCGAGCTGCTCACGCGCCTGCGCAACTCCGGCCGTGCCAGCGCGTACGATGCGATCGCGGCGTTCGCCAAGGCGTTGCGCGAGTTGCCGGGCGATTTCGCCGAACAGCTGCAACGCGAAGCCGACGCGCGCGTCGCGTCCGGCGGCGCGCTCGGACCGCTTCCCAAACGCGATCTGCGCGGGGCCGATGCGCGTGAGGTCGACCGCGATAACGTCGTGCTCGTCCTCGAGGACGGCACCAACTCGACCTGCAGCGCGACCTTGCACTCAGACTTAGTGCACTTCGCGACGGGCGCCGCAGGGAAGCCGTTCCTGGACAACGTGACGCTCGAGGATACGATCGTGCTGGACGCGAGCCGCTTCGCCGCGAAGAGCGCGCGCGACCTCGGCGTCGGCGCGACGATCACGATCGTCTCGACCGCCAAGCGCGGCAACGGAAGCGCCTTCGACGAACGGCACGACGGTACGATCTCGGCCGAATTCAAACTGACGTGGAACGCGCGCGGCGACCGTCTGGGAGCGGCGCCTCTGCTCGCGGACCAAGCGCCGAAGCCCGTATCCGCACCGGCTGCGGCCCCCGTAGCCGCGCCCGTGCCGCCGGAAGCGCCGCTCGACCCTCCGCCGGCGGCCTAAAGAGCTCCCCGACGCGCGAGAACGGCGTACGCCCCGCGCGCCTCGCCTACGTCGTGCTCTTCTTGCGGGTCGACGTCGCTTTCTTACGAGTGCCGGCGGCCGATTTGCGAGCCGGTGCTTTGCGCCCCTTGGTCGCGCTTTCCGGCGCGGCACCGTCCGCCGTTTCCGAAACCGTCTTGCGAGCGCGGGTTTTCTTGGGGGCCGGAGCGCCGTCGAGAAGAGGCTCGGCACGCTTTCGGGTCGCACGCTTTTTCGGCTCGGCTTCGCTGGGCGCAGGCAGTGCCGCCACAACGGCGGTTTCGAGCCGAAGGCTCGGCGCTGCCGCAGTCTTGCGGGGACGGCCGCGCGCGGGCTTGGTCACCTTCGCCGGTTCTTCGGGAAGCGTCAGCGCGGGCGGCGGGGCATCGACGGCGATCGGGCCGGCCTTGCGTTCGAGACGCGCGATCGCCCGCGATGGTTCGGGCGGCGCGGTCCTGCCGGTTCCTTCGCTGACGCCGTCGCTACTCGTCCGGAAGACGTAGCGCTCGGGAACGGCTTGCGCGCCGGGCGCCGCAGCGCCGCTCGCATCGAGTCCGGCTCCGCCGCGTCCGCGGCGGCGCCGGCGCCGGCGGCGGCGACGTGTGCCGTCATCGGCTTGCCCGGGGAGCGGTGTGGGCGAAGCACCTTCGGCCGCCGCTGCATCTTCGTCTTCGAGGTGCGGCGTCGAGATTTGAGCGGCGAGGCTCGAGACCGGAATGCCGGCGAGCGCAGCGCTCTCACCTCCGGCTCCCGACGCACGGCGCCGCCGCCGGCGCCGGCGCTTGCGCCGCACTTCGCTCTCGCCGCCGTAGCTCGCGTACGCGCGATGCTCTCCATCGGGTTCGACCGCGGCGTAGTCCGGCACGGGACGTAGCGGCGTGACCGTCGCGAGCGACGGACTTTGCGTCGCATGCGCCCGCGTCTCGACGTCCTCGGCTTCGGCCTCGGCACTCGTCGAGATGCCGATCGCGGGCCGGCCGCCGAGGCCCTTGGCGGCCTCTTCGGCCAGCTCGCGCAGCTGTTCTTCCTGCTCGGCCGGCGTGAGTTCTTTCTTGCGGCCGCGCCCGCCCCGGCGGCGGCGCTTCTTCGTTTCGCTGAGTTGCGCCGCGAGCGGCGTGGTCGGCTCGGCGAGGATCGTGCCGTCTTCGTCATCGATGTCGATCACTTTGATCAGCACCGTCTGTCCGACGGCGCCCGCCGCGTTTTCGACTTCGACGAGACGGTCGCCGACGATCGCGAGGGCGGAGGTTGGGACCGGCAGACGCGCGTGTATCAGTTCGACGGGAACCTCGTCGCCGACGCGCACCGTAAGCGGCGGCATCGTTTTGGCGTCGGGCAGCCCCACGACCTTGGTGCGTTCCGGATGCAGCGAAGCGTCGACGCGGACCGCGACCTTGCGTTCGAGCTCGGCTTCGAGCGCCGAGAGCTCGCTTTCGTACCAGTATTCGATCTGGGCGCCGACGGTCGGCGCCGACACGACTTCGATCGGGCCGTGCCCTGCCTTACCGTTCTGGTGTTCGTGTCCGACGCGGCGGATCTCACGGAAGGCGTCGATCGCCACGCTCTCGGGCGACATCACGGTGCCGATTCCGTCGCAGGTCGGACACGAGCCTCTCAGTTGCGAAGCCAGATCTTTGCCCACGCGCTTGCGGGTGAACTCGAGCAACCCGAGCGGCGAGAACGACTGAATCGTGGTGCGGGTGCGATCCTTGCGCAGCCCCGCCTGCAGCGTCGCGATGACCTTATTGCGGGCGCCTTCGCTCGACATATCGATGAAGTCGCACACGATGATCCCGCCGATGTCGCGCAGACGCACCTGACGCGCGATCTCGGCCGCGGCCTCGACGTTCGTCTTGACGATCGTATCTTCCAGGTTACGGCCGCCGGTGAACTTGCCGCTGTTTACGTCGATGACCGTCAGGGCTTCGGTCATCTCGATGACGATCGATCCGCCCGACGGCAAGTTGACTTTCGGGCGCAGCAGCTTCTGGACTTCTTCGTCGATCTTGAAGTCGCGGAACAGCTGCCGTCCGTTGTTGTAGTGTTCGATGCGCTCGACGTACTGCGGTCCGAGCAGACGCATGAAGTCGCGCACCTTTTCGTACTCTTCGCCGTCGTCGATGAGCACGCGCTCGACTTCGGGCGTGATGAAGTCGCGCGCGGCTTTGTAGACGAGATTCATGTCCTTGTGGATCAAGGACGGCGCGGGCGCGCGCTTGTAGGTCTCGAGAATGCCGTGCCACATACGGATCAGCACGCCGAGGTCGGCGATCAACTCCGCTTGACTAACCCCGGCGGCGGCGGTCCGGACGACGGTCGCCATCCCTTCGGGGCGGATCAGTTTCATGATGCCCTTGAGACGATTGCGCTCTTCGGCGCTCTCGATTTTGCGCGAGACGCCCGAATAGCGGCCCGTCGGCATGAGGATCAGATAGCGTCCGGGCAACGAGATGTTCGTCGAGATGCGCGCGCCTTTGAGCCCGCGCGGTTCCTTGACGATTTGGACGAGGACGTCTTCGCCGCGCTCGACCTTTTCGGTGATGGTCCAGCCCGAACGTCCTTGAGTGATTTCGACGTCGCCGATGTTCAGCGGCGTCTTGTTGATGTCGTCGACGTACAAGAAGGCGTTGCGCCCGAGTCCGATGTCGACGAAGCTCGCTCCCATTCCAGGGAGCACGTTCATTACTTTTCCTTTGAAGATCGATCCGATGACCTTTTCTTCGCGTTCGAAGTAGATCTCGGCTAGTTGACCGTCCTCAAGGATTGCGACCCGGTTCTCCCAGGGGTCGCTCGAGATGAGGATCTCTGTTGGCACGTCCTTGCCTTTCGCATGGGGCGGCGCGCCGCAACGTCATCGAAACAACGCCTACGCTCATGTGGCACAGGCGCAGCTCCCGAGAGGCGGAGCTACCATTGCACTCCGAAAAATTGGACCGCGCGCCGACGCATCAAGGGCGCCAAGGCACGCGAAAATTCGAAATCGGATGAACGGGCTGTTCACGCCGGCCGCCTCGAGGTCCTTTCCGGAGGGGTGCCGCCACGAGCAGCCACCTCCAGGATCGCGACGAGGAAGCACTCGCGCTCGCTCTCGAGACCTTGCAGGCGCTCGGCGGCAGCCTGGCGCCGGGACCAAACCTGCCCGTCCTCGAGCGGACCGTTTCTGTGTTCTCGCGCACTCGCAGCGGGGAACCCCAGCGCCGCGCGGGGTACTCGTCAACTGCGTAACGCCGGCCGTCGCAAAGACCGATGTCTTCAAAAAGATGACGCACACGCATATCGACTCCAGGCTTTCGAAGATTCTTGCGCTCGTCGCCGCGGCTTTCGCGCTCGCGTCCTGCGGACCGTCGGGCCGAACCTACGGTGACGGCGGACGCGCTTCGAGCGCGGCGCTTCAGCAACTCTGGTTCGCGGACGGAGGCTGGAAACTGTGTCTCGCGCCCGGCTGCCCGACGGCGAAGTCCGGCTCCGGCGCCGCCGCGCTGACGTTCGCCGCCTACTTCGGCTGGATGCCGCAGAACGGCGGCGACGCCTCGTTTGCGCCGTTGATGGACAAGCTGGGCGCGAGCATTCCCGTTTTCGCCGCACCCTGCGTCGACTCGACGTGTCGCGTTCGAAGCGACGTTCCGATGTGGAACGCCGTCGCACTCTTGCGCACGTACGACAAGAACGAAAGCGGCAACCCCGGGTTGGAGAAGGCCTCGGCGGTCCTCGATTCCTTCGACCGTTCGAGCGCCTATTTCAAAGGCGCGTGCCCCGAAATTCCCTATCTCGAGCCGTTCGGCGGGAAGAGCAAGCTCAAGGCGCTCGCAACCGACTCCAACTATGCAAAAGCGGCTCTCTCGGTGGCGCATTACACCGGCAAGGACGTCTACCTCGACCGCGGCGAGCGTCGCTATCTCGCGGCCCGGAAGTACTACTTCGATCCCAAGGCGGGACTCTATACCGCGTACGTCATCGACGACGGCAAGCATTGCACGCAAGTTCCGCACCGCTTCCTAGCGAGCGTAAACGGGAACATGATCTACTCCGCCTACGTCCTGTTTGCCAGTCAGCGCGGCACCGTGTATCAGCAACAGGCGACCGGCGTGGCCCGGACCGCGGTTGCCAAGCTTTCGGACGCGCGCGGCGTTCTCGCAAACTTGCAAGACGAAGACGATACCGCCGACCCGCTCTTCGAAGCGATGTTCGTTCTCGCGAACTACTGGAATATGGATTTCGCGCGGGCTTGGATCGCGCGCAACGCGGCGGCTGCCGAAGGCGCGCGGAGAGAAGATGGGAGCATCGGACGCTTCTTCGACGGGCCGCCGCCGGACGGCGGCGTGACGGCGTGGCAGACCAGCGGCGGATTTGCCGCGACGCTGGCGGCGCAGGCGCTGCAACCCGGCGAAGTTCTGCCGAGTCCCGGTCCCGGTTGGAAGACCGCAAAGTTCGTGCGCCTCAACGCGCAAACGACGCCCCAGACCATCCGCTTCACGGGCAGCGGAATCGCGCTGCGCGGAACGCTGGGCGATCCCTGCTGTCCGGGCGGAGCGCGCGTTTTCATCGACGGCGTCGAGACCTTCGACCATACCGGGATTCGCCAGAGCTATTCGCCGGCGGGAAAAATTCCGAACGCGATCCTGTTCGCGTGGCAATGGCCCGCCGCCGGGAAGCACGAGATCAAGCTCGAGGCAGATTCGCCGGCCGGCGCCGCACAGGCCGTTCACCTGAGCGGTTACGAGGTCAAGTAGGCGCGCTAGTTTCTCCCGCGCAGCGCGTGCTCGCGGAGCCACGAGGCCAGCAGCATGAAATACGCGGGCGCCTGCGGAGCATCCGACTGCAGCGACTTAAGGTCGGTCGCCATAGTCTGGTGCGCGACGAACATCATTTCGTGGCTGGCGTTCGCGACGACCGCATACGTGAGGTTCGGATGCGTGCGCGCGAGCGGACCGAGGCGCTCGACCGTCGCGGCGACCGGTATCCACAGATCGGCACCACCGTAGATGCATAAAACGGGAACCCGCACGTTTCCGATTGCGGTCAGTGGATCTTCGTCCAGCTCTTTTCGGGCCGACGGATCGGCGCTCAGCTGCGCGGCCGAAGGCAGGTACATCAGATCGAACCAGGGCTTGCGATCGATCGCGCCGAGAGCGGCGGCCGCGCTCGAACGCGGAACCGTTCCGCGCAAATAGCCCATCCACGCCTTGCGCGCCGCTAACATCGCGGCTACGTCGGAATCGGGATACCCGAGGACGCGCAGCCGGTTCGCCATGGCAAACTCCATTTGGGTTTCGGGCGTAACCAGCGGAGCCGATACCGAGACGGCGAAGGCGGCCCTCGGATCGCGTTCCGCGGCGAAGAGCGCGAGCCAGCCGCCTTGGCTCAAGCCCCAATAGCCGATACGCGACGGGTCGATTTGAGGTAGCTTGGCGATCGCTCGAGCGCCCGCGATTCCGTCATCGGTCAAAGTCTCGTAACTGGCGCCCTTGCGCGTACCGGTCGACGTGCCCGTCCCGCGCCGGTCGAAAAGCAAGACCGCCATGCCGATCGCGGGCAATCCTTCGCGCAAGTGACGGTACAGCGCCGCGTCGCCGTTGCCGATGTCGGCAGCATGAAACGCGACGAGCGCCGGAACCGGCGTTTTCGTTTGCGGCCAGTACAAAGTGCCGTGCAGCGTTGCGCCGGCGTGTTCGAAGGTGACGGGCAAGCTCAACACCGGAGGAGTGCCGGGTACGCGCCACACCGGCGCTGCGCCCGCGCCGTTCGGCTCGGCGCCTGCCGGGGCGACCGCAAGCGCTGCGATGCTCAGAACTACGCCGATCTGCCGCACGAATCGATCCACCGCCCTACCCCTACTTCTAGAAAACCAGCTTGTCGCGCTGAAGATGGATGTTCAGCAGCATTCCGACGGCTGCGAAGTCCGTCAGCACCGCGGAGCCGCCGTACGAAAGAAACGGCAGCGGAATTCCCGTGATCGGCATGATCCCGACGGTCATTCCGATGTTGACCGTAATGTGAAAGGCCAGCATCGCGACGAGGCCGACGGCCAGCAGGAGTCCGAACCGGTCGCGCGCCGCGAGCATCGCGCGCACCGCCCCGAACAGGATGACCGCATACATGCAGATCAGCGAGACCGATCCGAGAAAGCCGAACTCTTCGCCGACGACGGTGAAGATGAAGTCGCGCGAGTGCTCGGGCACGAAGTTGAGCTGAGTTTGAGTGCCGTGATACAGGCCTTTTCCAAAGAGCTGGCCGCTTCCGACGGCGATCTTCGACTGGTTGAGGTTCCAGCCGGCACCTTGCGGATCGGCGGATGGATTGAGGAACACGAGCAGACGATCGCGCTGGAACCGTTTGAGAACGAAGTTGGTCCCGACGACGAATGCGGCGCTCGCCGCGACGGCCGCCAGGTAGCCGGCAAAATACCAAGCGTTCGAAAGTCCGAAGAAGAGTTCGGCGCTGAGGATCGCGCCGATGACGAGCGTCGTGCCCAGATCGGGTTGTTTGAGGACGAGCAGCGCCGGCACCGCGACGAGCAGCAGCGTCAGACCGAATTCCTTGCGGCCGACGGCCGGCGTGCGCGCGAGCATCGTTGCAATGACGATCGCCAAGACGAGCTTCGCCGGTTCCGACGGCTGAAAGGTGCCGAGCGGGCCGAGCGAGATCCAGCGCTGCGCGCCGAGCGCGCTGTGCCCGCCGCGCAAGACGAAAGCGAGCAACGCCAAGTTCGCGACGTAAAGAGGGACCGCCCAACGCTGCCAGCGGTGGTAGTCGATCCACGAGCACAGCGCCATGACGCCGATTCCGAGCACGACGTACAGCAGCTGTTTGCGCCATTCGCCCGTCGCGTCGGGATCGTGCAGCGTTGCCGAGTTGATGAAGAGCACGCCGCAGAGCGCCAGCACGACGGCCGCGCCGGCCATCACCCAGTTGAACGATAGATACCAGGCGCGCTCCACGCGCGCTTAGGAAACTTGCGGCTGCGAAACCTGCGGCGCTTGCGCGGGCTTACGGCGACGCCGGCGGCGAGGGGCTGCGCCCGGCTCGGGCGCACGCGCCGCCTCTCCGGGCTCGGCAGGCGTGCCGGTTGCGGACTCGATCGCTTCCGCGACGAGCGCCTGCGCCGCCGCTTCGGGTTCCGGCGCGGCCGGGGGCGGCGGAGGCGAAGGCCGGTCGGGCCGCAGCTGGAGGATCGGAATGTTGGCCGTCATCGCCACGTCGTGCTCGCGGTGTTCGAAGCTGACGTCGGCGTTGTTCGCGTCGATCTCGACGTAGCGCGAGATGACCGCGAACAGTTCAGTTTTGAGCGCCTCGATGACGTCGGGCGCGAGCGAAAGATGATCCGATAGGAGCACTAAGCGCAAACGTTCCTTGGCGGTCGTGCTAGAACGCTCGGGCCGGAAGAGCGAACGGAAGAACTCGATCACGAAGCGCGACCTCCCAGCCACGCGCCGATTTTTCCGAGAAGGCCAACCTCCGTATTGACCGTCGGCGCCGAAACGTTCTCGCCGTCGAGCCGCGCCGCGATCGTGCGGTAAGCGGCGCCGGTGGCCGAGCCCGCGTCGAAGGCGAGCGGTTCGCCTTTGTTGGTCGCGACGATGAGACCCGGCTCGTCGGCGATCACCCCGAGCAGCGGCAAGCGCAGGATCTCGTTTACGTCGGCAACCGACAGCATCTTGCTCTTGCGAACGAGTTCGGGGCGCAAACGGTTCACGATGAGCTCGGGGCGCCAGCCGCCGGGGAGCAACCCGACGACGCGGTCGGCGTCGCGCACCGCGGAAACCTCGGGCGTACAGACGATGATGGCGTGATGCGCGCCGGCTATGGCGTTCTTGAAACCCATTTCGATGCCGGCGGGACAATCGATCAAAACGAAGTCGAAGGTTTCACAGAGCTGCGCCATCAGCGCCTTCATCTGCTCGGTGTCGACGTCTTCTTTCTCGCGCGATTGGGCCGCCGCCAGCAAGAAGAGGTTCTCGCTGCGCTTGTCGCGCACGAGCGCCGACTCGAGATCGACTTTCTCTTCCAGCACGTCGAGCAGGTGATGACGCACGCGGCTCTCGAGGCCGAGGACCACGTCGAGGTTGCGCAGACCGACGTCGGCATCGACCAGCGCGACCCGTTTGCCGCGGGCTGCCAACGCCGCGCCCACGTTGGCGGTCGTCGTCGTCTTGCCGACGCCGCCTTTCCCCGAGGTGATGACGATCGCGCGGCCGCGCCTGACCGCGGCGCTTTGCGCGGCTTCCTGATCCGTCTCGAGGGACGTTTCGTAAGCTCGCATCCGGCTACCCCGCCTTCCAAAGAGTGAAGAATTGTTTGAGCAAACTCGGCGCCTCGAGATTGGTGAAGGGCACGATCTCGCCTTCGAGGCGGCGCGCGATCTTGGTATAGATTGCCGCGAGGCGCCTGGTGTCGTCCAGCACGAGGGGCTCGCCGCGATTGGTCGTGTCGATGACTTCCTCGTCTTCGGGGATGACGCCGAGCAACTCGGCCGATAAGATTTGAGCGACGTCTTCGACCGACATCATATCGCCGCTCTTTACCATTTCGGGTCTGATGCGATTGACGATCAAACGCAGCGGGAGATGGCGTTCGGTCAGCTTCCCGACGACGCGGTCCGCGTCGCGAATGGCGCTTACCTCGGGCGTCGTCACCACGATCGCCTCCCGCGCTCCGGCGATCGCGTTGCGGAAACCGTGCTCGATGCCGGCGGGGCAGTCGATGAAGATGTAATCGGCCATCTCGGCGAGCTCGTCGATGACGCGCACCATCGCTTCTTCGCTGACGGCCGTCTTCTCGCGCGTCTGCGCGGCGGGGAGCATCGAGAGCGACTCGAAGCGCTTGTCGCGGATCAGCGCTTGACGGAGTTGACAGCGTCCCTCGACGACTTCGACCAGATCGAAGACGATTCGCTTTTCGACGCCCAGCACGAGGTCGAGATTGCGCAAGCCGATGTCGGTATCGACCAGCACGACGTTGCGGCCGCGCTTGGCGAGCGCGGCGCCGAGGTTCGCGGTCGTAGTCGTCTTTCCGACGCCGCCTTTGCCCGAGGTGATCACGATCCGGCGCGCGCTCACCGGCGCAACTCCGCCGCGGCGTACGGCGCGATGGCGATGCGTTCGCCCTCGACGAAGGCCATCTCGGGACGCTGTCCGGCGCGCCGGCGCTCGCCGGCTGCAATCGAGGTGGCGATGCGAAGTTGCGTCGGCGCCAGTTCGAGCGCGACGACTCGCGCCGCGCTGTCGCCCTGCGCGCCGGCGTGCGCCGTGCCGCGCAGCGCGCCGAACACGAGGATGTCGCCGGTCGCAACCAGCTCGGCGCCCGGGTTGACGTCGCCGACCACGACGATGTTTCCGATTTGTTGCAAGGATTGGCCGCCGCGAACCGTGCCTCGAAAATAGAGCGTTCCGTCGACGGGCGGCGCGCCGGGCGCCGGCTCGGATGGGACCGGCAGCGCGGGCGCCGCGGCCGGAGCGTGCGGCGCGATCTTTGGCTTGCGGACCGAGGCTTCGCCGCGCGCCCGGCGCTCGGCGATGTCGGCCCGGGCCCCGGCGAAATCCGCCTCGAGCGAACGGGCCGCTTCGGTGAGCGCGACGCTGCGAGCGGCTTTGGCGGCGCGCCTGCGCCCGAGGCTCGCAACGCTCGCCCGCGGAGCCAAACCGAGATACGGCAAGCCGCTCTGTTCGGCTAGGCCCGAAGAGCCATCGGGTCCGTAGAGACCGTTCAACTCGATGCCGTACGCGGCGACCGCCTGAGCGAAGCCGCGCAAATCGGCGGGCGGCGGCAGTTCGAGTCCGACGAACACCGCAGTCGCGCGGCTCCCGCGATAAAAGCCCGGCCGTTCGGCGAGGCGCGCGAAGACCTCCGTGGAGGCATCCTCGAACGATTCGTCGCCGAAAACGAACTCAAGGCCGGCCGCCGTCCCGCGAAGCAAGGCTAGCGTTCCGGCGCGTGGTTGCGCGCTGCCAGTCCGGTTATCAATTTCTCGAGGGATGCAACGCGCGGTCCAAGGCGCCCTTTGCCGTCCACACCGGACTCGCAATTTGCTGCGTTTATGAACATGGAACTCACCGGGTGCTCACAGCCGTTTGTCGAAAACTCGTTAACTTGGCTTCCCCGAGGTGTTCACCCGTGTTCCTCCGCCGTTTGGTCCACGCCGGTCTGGCCGCATCCATGCTCGTCGCGCTCGTGCCGGCACCGGCCGGCGCGGAAACGACCGCGCAGGAGATCGGGCAGGCGAAAGAAGTCGACAAACAGGTTCTCGATCAATACAATCTCGTCACCGATCCGCTCCTGAACACCTGGGTTACCGCGGTCGGCGAGAGGCTTTGGACCGAAGTCGCCCGTCGCGACGTTCCGTACAACGTCAAGATCCTCGACGCGCAAGACATCAACTCGTTCACCATCGGCGGCGGCTACATCTACATCGATGAAGCGACGCTCGACTTCGTTCAGTCGGACGACGAGCTGGCGGGCGTACTCGGACACGAGACCGGTCACAACGAGCGGCGGCACACCGTCACGCTGCCGGCAAAAGCACAAGCGCTGAACCTTCTGTTCGGGATCGCGTCGCTGTTTTCGCCCTTCATCTACCGCTTCGGACAAATCGCCGAGGCCGGCCTGATCGCCAAACAGGAACGCGCCGACGAGCTGCAAGCCGACCAGTACGGCTTGCAGTTGATGGCGCGCGCCGGCTACGACCCGGACGGGTTCCTGAACTTCATGAAGCATCTCGACGTCGTCTCACACGAGCAGCCGAGCATCGTCGACAAGTATTTTCAGGATCATCCGGGATTCTCCGACCGGGAAGCCCACCTGATGGGCTACGAGGCGCTCGATCCGACCAAGCGGACGGTCGATCAAATTCTCGTTCAGGGACTCCAGGACGAAAGAGAAGCGCGCTACAGCTACTCGGCGTACAAGTTCGCCCAAGTCCTGAAAGCCGATCCCGGCAACGCGACGGCGTTGCTGCACGAGGGCGCGGACCAACTCGCCTTGGGACAGACCGAAAAGAGTCAGCAGACGCTGGCGCAGGCCGCCCAGAACGGCAATGCCGAGACGCGCTCTGCGGCGCTGAGCAACATCAAAGAACTGCGCGAGAGCGAGGCCAAGTTCACCTTCGTCGTCCATCCGAACCTGGCGCCGCTGCGTCAGCAGGTCGCGGACGCTCAGCTGCGCGAGACGCAAACCGCGCCGGCCGTCGAGATACGCCACGACGCGGGACGCGATCAAATCAAAACGGTCGACAACCGCGTTCAGAACATCTCGTACGGCATGCCCGATTTCAGCCGCGTCGTCATTAAGCCGGGCAGCCGGCTCGAGGCGGTCGTCAAGAATCTCAACGCGATGGCGCGCGCGATCGATAAGTCCTTTACCTCGTCATCGTTCGCGATCGGCAGCGTCGGCACCATGGCGAAGAATAAAGAGAGCGGCGCGATCAAGGAGAACTCGGACATCCTTCGCGAACTGGCGGCGCCGCTTTCGGTCGATCCGGTCCCCGCGCAGTCGTTGGCGATCCTGCCGACCTATCCGCGTATGCTCGACGATCTCGCGCTGGCGGACGGCGATATGATCCGTTCGCTCGACGCCGCCCGCTCGTCCCTCGCATTGCTCGACGTTGCGCTCGGCGATCTCGACGATTTCGTCAAGCGCCTGGCTCGTTCGCAACTCGATTTCCACGGCGACCTCAGCCAGCTCGACTACGAAGCGTTGCTGCCGTCGATGCAGAAGGCGTCGGATCACCTCGCCAAGGCGGCGATCGCCGGTTCGCAAGCCGCGCAACTCGCCAACCTCGCGCGCTCGCGCCAGCTGCAGTCGCGGATCACGATGCTGGGAGTCGGTTACCCCCAGGACCGCTACGCGACGCTGCAATACGCACTCCAACAGCGCGTCCAGAACGACGGCCTCGACTATGCGTCGATGCAAACGCACGGCCTGTCGCCGGGCGAGGTCGCAGCGGCCTCGATCGTCGCTGCCGACACCAACACGACGCCGCTCGCCGTCGTCGAGGAAGCGAAAGCCACGAACCGCCAGATCGTCGACATCGCGAACGACCGCGGCATGCACGCCGAAGCGCTCGAGATTTTCCTGGGGCTAGTATATCTCGACTATACCGACGATCCGCTCAAGGAATCCCGCGGACACTGACGCAGCCATGAGTTTTTTCCAATCCACGGCGATCGGCAGCGCGGATCTGCTGACGATGGTGCGCAAGAGCATCGCCGCAACCGCGCGCAACGAAGACGTCCAGCGGCCGTTCCGCTTTCTGCTGTGCGGCGATCCGTTTCTCGTGGCCGAGTTCCGCGCGCTGTTGCTGCGAACGGTCGAGCACGAGGATCACGTTCCGCTCGACGCGGGCGCGACGCTCGAAACGATCGATCCGCTGCGCCGGCCGACCGTGCTCGGTCCGGACGCTCGCTGCATCATCTTTCTCGCGCGGCCGGGCGACCTGCCGGGCGCGCGCATCGATCTGCTCGAGCACCTTCATTTACCGATATTCCTCATAACCGTCGACCCGGCGAATCCGGCTTCGGCGCCGCTCCTCGCACCGGCGGCCGGGAGCGCCGCGGACTACAGCGTTCCGCAGCTCGACCGGGAGAGTTTGCGGCTGCGCGTTTTTCCGCACATCGTCGAGCGCTGCGCCGGCATCGAGGTCGCGGTTGGACGGAGGCTTCCCGCGCTGCGCGCGAGCGTCTCCGGAAAGCTCACGCGCGACGCCGCGTCGTCGGCGCTCAAGGTCGCGGCGGTGAGCGCGCTGGTCGACCACGTTCCGGTTTTAGGCATCGTACTCGGCGCGGTCGCTTCGGCCGGCGACATGGTCGCGATCACCGGAATTCAGATCGTTCTCATGATGCAGATCGGCGCGACCTACGGTAAGGACCCCGACATGCAGCGCATGTGGGAACTGCTTCCGGTCGTCGGCGGGGGCCTCGGCTGGCGAGCGCTCTCGCGCGAGCTGTCCGGTTTCATTCCTGTCGCCGGGGTCGCGATCAAGAGCTCGATCGCGTACGCGGGCACGATCGTCGTGGGCGAGGGTGCGACCTTCTACTACGAGCACGGCCGGCACATGACGGCCGCGCAAGCGAGTCAGCTCTACGAAGAGCGGCGCCGCGCGGCCATGACGTTCGCGCGCGCCTTCGTTTCGCGCCTGCGCAAGAAGGACCGTTAAGCCTCCCAGAGCCTAGGCCAGCGACGTTTCCGCCAAGTGGACCAAGAGCGCCTCGTCGCTGAGGTGCGCGTAGTGCGCGCCGAGCTTCGGGCGAATCGCCGTTGCGATTCGCGTCGCCAAAGCGTCGCGAGCTTCGCTGGTGAGCGAGTCGCGCCGCGCGACGAAACGCCGCACGAGATCGCATTCGTCGGACGAAAGGTCGCGCGTCAAAGGATCGTCGCGCTCTTCGCCCGGGCGCGACGTAACGAGTCGCCGGCGCTCGTACGGGTTGTCCCGCACCACCAGCGTGCCCGCCGCGTAGTCGCCGAGGCGTTGATTGCGCGGCGAAAGGAGCGCGCACACCGCCGAGATGGCGTAAAAACCCAGCACGACTTCCACGATCCGCACGCAGTTGCGAATGACCGAGCCCGTAAAGTCGAGCGCGACGCCGCCTTCACGGATGACGCGGAGTCCGAGCAAACGCTTTCCGGGGGTGCGACCTTCCCAGAGCCATTCGGAGATGATGAAGTACCCGAAGAACAGCAGAAAGAGCGCGATGACGATCAGCGCTTCCATGACCGCCGTCTCGACTTTGGTTAGCGCAGGAGCCTTCGCAGTGCCCTCCCGGCTGCCCAGGAGCGCGAGGCCCGTGACGATCGCGACGAGCACCGAGAACTGAATCGTCATATCGATGAACACGGCAAAGAAACGGCTGCCCAGGCCGGCGAGCTCGTAGCTGAACGCGACGCTTTCCCCGGTCGCGATCTCGATCGAACGTTCCATCTGCTGCGGCAGCTTGGCTCCGGGGAGGCATCGGCCGAGTCCTGCGTAAGCACGCGCGATGCGCGAACACACCTTCGTCGCGAATCGCCAGGAGGGTTGGGACCGCCTCGAAGCGCTGCTCGCGCGCGCCGACCGCTCGGGTCTGCGCTCGTTCCCGGCTGCCGACCTTCAGGCGCTCGGCTTTTCCTACCGCTCCGCGACCTCGGATCTCGCAGTCGCGCAGAGCCGCAACTACTCGGAAGATCTGCGAGCCTATTTGAACCGGCTGGTCGCGCGAGCGCACGCGTACGTCTACGCGGACGTGACGGGCAACAGCTGGCGCCGCGTCGCGCGGTTTTTCAGCGAAGTTTTTCCGAGTGAGGTCCGCGCCTCGTGGCGCCCCATCCTCGCCTGCACCGCGCTCTTCGTCCTCGCAGCGATCGCGTCGTACTGGATCGTGGCGCAGCGGCCGCTGAGCGTCTACGCACTGCTGCCTGCCGAAGACGTTCCGCTCATTCGCAAGAGCTTGCACGATTCCAACTTCGCCTTCGACTCGAGCTTCGCGCCGGTGATGTCGAGCGCGATCATTACGAACAACATCAAAGTAGCGGCGATTGCGTTCGCCGGCGGCATGACGGTCGGCATCGTCACCCTCTGGGAGATTCTAAACAACGGGCTGATGGTCGGCTCTCTCGGCGCGCTCTTCGCGACGAAGGGCTTCGGACGAGACTTTTGGGCGACGGTCGCGCCCCACGGTGTGATCGAGTTGAGCGCGATTCAGATCGCCGGCGGGGCGGGTTTGCTGCTGGCGCAGGCGATTGTCGCACCGGGCCGCTTGCGGCGCGCCGACGCGTTGCGCGTCAACGGACGGCGAGCCGGCGTCCTCATGCTGGGCGTTGCCGGGATGCTCGTCGTCGCGGGTCTGATCGAAGGCTTCGTTTCGCCCACCCGGACCTCTGAGGGTTTCCGGCTCAGCGTCGGCGCCCTCACCGGCGTGCTCCTGATCGCCTACCTTGGACTCGCCGGCCGCCCGCGCGTTCGTTAGCGAGCGTTCTTGCTTTCGGAGTCCGCCAGCGACTGGTCGAAGGCCGCCTTCAAGTCGACCGACTGATTGAGGCTCGGGTTAATGAAGAGCCTGGCAAAGCTTCCCGTCAGGTTGCCGCCGTGCACGTGCAGGTTATGCGCGCTCGCGGTTGCCTCGACGACGTGCGGCACCGGAGCGGACCACGAGGCACCGCCGTATGCATCGAGCGCGAGATCGTACGTCACGTGAAATTTCGGATCGAACCAATGTCCGAAGGGTGACTTCGTGCGGAAATCGAGCGCGTTGCCCGCTACGGCATAGTGCATTCCGAGCACGCCGTTTGCGAGGTTCGAGGTATCGATCGAAACGCGCCCGGGTCCGCCAAAGGTGCACGTCGTACCGTACGCCGTCGTTCCCGGCGCGAGCGCGCCGGGCTGCTCGAGGCGCGCGCGTATTTTATCGCACGCCGCGTTTTGCATCCGCGTCCAGACGCCCGCGAAAGCGCCGCCGATCAACGCGCTCAAGCCCGCGGGGGGCGGCGCCGGCAGCGCAGACGTCGCCGCCGCGCGCAGCGGCGCCGCGACGAGTGCGCTCAGCAGCAGAGCAAGCGCCGGTCCCAGCCAGCGTCCGAATTTCGGCATCAGGCAAAGTTCGCGCGAGCGACTCCACAACTCTCCCTTACGGGCCACTAAAGTAAGCCGCGCGCCTTGACGTCGAGATAGGCGTCCAGAATTGCGACCGTCAGTTTCGCAGCCGGCACGTCGATCACGATCGTGCCGCCGGCGCGCAGCTGCGCGATCGCCTTGGAGCGTTCGTCGGCCAGCGTCATGGCGACGCTCGTGCGATAGGCGTCGTGGGCCGTGCGCGGTTCGTTCTCTAAGGCATTCGAGATCGCGGCGTCGTTCATGAGCACGCACATCACGAGATGCCGCCGGCTCAAGAGGGCAAGCCCGGAGAGGACGGCAACCGAGCTCACCGGATCGAACATGTCGGTGAATAACACGATCAGACTGCGTTTGCTGTAATCCCGTTTGAGACGGGCGAAGATCGTCTCGTAGTCGGGTTCTTCGAGCCGCGCTTGCAGATCGTTGGCGGCTCGCGTGAGCGCGTTCACGTGAGCGGCTCCGCGACGCGGCGCGAGGTTCAACAGCGGCTGGGCCGCGAAGGCGAGAATGCCGACGTGGTCGTCGGCATTCTGCGCGACGCGCGCGACCGAGAGCGCCGCCGTCAGCGCGTAGTCGAACTTGCGCTGCAGCCCGACCCGCGGCGTCATCATTCGTCCGCAATCGAGCGCGATGCAGATCTGTTGGCTTCGCTCGACCTCGTGCTGAGCGACCATCAAGCGTCCGCGGCGCGCCGTGGCTTTCCAATCGACCGAGCGAAATCCGTCGCCCGGCAGATACTCGCGCAGGCTCTCGAACTCGCTGCCGGCACCCCGCAAGCGGAGCCTCCGTAAGCCCACGTCGAGCAGCGTGTTGCGCCGCGCCAGCGTTCCGTAGTTTTCGACCGCGGAGAGATCGGGGAAGACGCGCACCTCTTCGTTGGCTGCGACGGCGAAGCGGCGACGCAGCAGCCCGACGCGATTCTCCACCCAGAAGTAAAGTTTCCCAAAAGTCGCCGGGCCGCGTTCGCGCGCGAGAAAATCGAGCGACGCTTCGGCCTGCGCGTTCGCCGCGATGCGGACCTCGAGGACATCGCGTTCGAACGCGATCGTGGGAATCGGCGTCTCGATCAAACCCAAGCGAATCGGAATCGAGGCGCGGTTCTCTAGCGAGTACACCACCTTTGAGGGGCGGCGCAAAGCGATCGCGCCGACCGGCCTGCGGACGACGCGCAAGAAGCGGGCCGAGGGGCCGGCGGCAACGTCGAAGAGCAGGCACGCCACGAAAACGGCGGCGCCCACATACACGAGCAACATCAGGGACGGCACCACGCTCGCCACGGCGAGCAGGAGCGTCAGGGCGAGCAACGCCCACACGCCGCGCGCGCTCAGCCACAAGGCCGGAAAGATCGGGTGCAAGCTTAGGCGCCGGGAGCCGGAACGACGTCCTTGGGAACTTCGACGGCGCTCAAGATGCGTGCGACGACCGCACTTGCATCGACGCCTTCGACCTCCGCTTCCGCCCGCACGATGAGCCGGTGCGGCAAGGTCAGCGGCGCGACCGCCTTCACGTCGTCGGGCGTCGCGAAGTCGCGCCCGTCGAGCGCGGCGGCCGCTTGTGCCGCATGCATCAACGCGAGCGCGGCGCGCGGGCTCGCACCCAGCGCCAACTCCCGCGAGTTGCGAGTTCGCGCGACGACGGCGTAGAGGTAGCGCTGCACCGCGTCCGAGACGTGGATGGCACGAACCTCGCCTTGCGCCGCGAGGACGTCCGCCTCGGTCGCAACCTGAGTGAGGCCGGCTGCGGCAAGGTCGTGAGCGTCGAATCCGGCGACGCTGCGCGCCAACAGCGTACGCTCTTGCGTCTCGCTCGGGTATCCCGTTCGCGCGCGCACCAAGAACCGGTCGAGCTGCGCTTCGGGGAGCGGATACGTGCCCTCAAATTCGATCGGATTCTGCGTGGCGCAAACGAGGAAGAGGCCCTCGAGCGGCTCGCTGTTTCCGTCGATCGTCACTTGGCGTTCTTCCATCGCTTCGAGTAGCGCGGATTGCGTCTTCGGCGGCGTTCGATTGATTTCGTCGGCCAGCAGCAGGCTGGTGAAGATGGGCCCTTTGCGCAACGAGAATTCGGTCGTCTTCGGATTGAACACCGTCGTCCCGACGACGTCGGCCGGCATGAGATCGGGCGTGAATTGGATGCGACGGAACGGGACGCCGAGCAGGATCGCGAGCGCGCGGACGAACAGCGTCTTAGCCGTTCCCGGCACGCCCTCGACCAGGATGTGTCCGTTCCCGAGAAGCGCGAGTGCGAAGGCAAACGCCGCTTCTTCGTTGCCGACGACGACGCGATCCAGTCCGGCTTGCAGGGCGCGAGCGAGGTTAGTAGCGCGGGCGGCCATGCGTGGTCCATTCCTTTCGAAGACGCTGCGCCAAAGCGACGCCTCGCACGAGGTTGGTTTCGTTCGGGCTTCCGTTCGTCGAAATCCGCTCGAGTTCCAGAAAGAGCCGGCGCTGTCCGGGCTCCTCGATCGCTGCTGCAACCCGATCGGAGGCAGTGTCGTCGGGGAGACCGAGAGCCCTCGCGGCCGAACGCTTCGCCGAACCCGCCGCATCGAGAAGAGCTTTGCGCACGCTCCGGCCGCGTTCGAACAGTGCGGCCAACGCGTCGAGAAATGCCGCCGAATTGGGCTCGCCGGGTTGCGGGATGACCGGCGGTCCGAGGCGCAACGCCGCGCCGGCAAAGGCGCCTAGCAGAATGACCAGCGCGCACCAGATGGCGATCGCGAACGGTCGCGGGACGACTGCCCACCAATGCTCGGGCGTCACGAAGCCGTGAACCGACTCGTTGAACGCGATCGTCGTGCCGCGCCGCGGCTGCGCGAGCGCGTAAGCCAGCCGCCCGAAGTCGGGGCGCCCGATGTTTGCATTGGTGAAGCTCGGCTCGTCGATCGCAGCGACGACTTCGCCCTTGCCGTACCGATACGACAGAATGAGAACGCCCTTGGGGTCCGCGAGCAACACGGTGCGCTTTCCGCGCTGCCAGCGCAGCGAGCTTAGCGCCGGGTAACTTTTGACGCCGGCTGCGGCGAGCTGCGCTGCAACGAACGGTCTGCCGTTCGCGGCGGCGCGCGTGCTATGCGGAAACTTGAGGATGCCTTGCGCCGCAGCGTTGTCGTCGTGTCCGAGATAGACGAGCCTTCCACCCTTGCGGACCCAGTCTTGGAGCGCGCTGACGTCGTTCTCGCTCGGGATCTCCGCACGATCGTCGAACGCAAGCGGATCGGCCCAGATCAACGTTTGAATCGAACGGTCGAGGAAAACGGGACGCAGCTCGAAGCGTTCGACACGAGCCCCTTCGCGTTGCAACATTTCGAACCAAGCACGATATCCGCCGCTCGAGCTATCGTGCGTCGAGTAGGAGTCCGGTTCGACATGATTCCGTTCCGCCGCCCGGTGCTGTTCGATAACCAGAAACGCCAAAACTCCGAGCGCAATCGCGAGGATCGCGAGCTCGAGCCGCGGCAGACGCCGCACCCCAGCGGTCACGGCGCGGCCACGAAAGGCTCGAGATTTGCGAGCGCGCGTTCCGCATCGTCGAAGTCGTCACGTGCGGCGGGCACCCCCGAGTACGCCGCATGTACGAAGCCGGCCGTCAGATCGTCGAACGGGAGGCTGGCATCCGAGCGGGTGCGTCGCACCAGGCGCCGGTATTCGCCCGGGGTGCGCGCAGCGTCGAACGGCACGAGTCCGCGTTCGTCGAGCAACGTCAAGGCCGCGCCGAAGAGCGCCGCTATCGCCCGCGCGTATTCCCCTCGCGCGGCAAAGGCCAGAGCCGCCGCACGCCACTCGGCGAACGTCCGCCGCGGCGCCAGCGGCTTCCCGATGAAGTTTCGCGGCGTACGCCGTTTGGGCGCGACGAACGCGAGGCCGAGCCAAACCAGAACGAAGCCGAAAGCCAGAACCGCGGCAACCGTGAGGATCACGCCGGCGACCGTTGCGGCACCAGACACGCCCCGAACCGCGCGCGCGATCGGTCCGAAAAGATTTTTCAGCTGCTCGCGAACCCACGACCAGAACTGATCCCAAAGGCTTTCTTGCGGCTTCTTGTCGGTCGTGACCGGCGCGCTGCGATAAGCCGGTTGGGCGAGCACGCTTCGTACGACCGCGTTCGGATCGTGCGGCCAGGGCGCGTCCGCCGCGGCCGCCGAGCCGGGAGTGAATGCGAGAAACAAACCGAGGGCGAGTCGCGCGATCCGGCGCGATCGAATCACGAAGCCGAAAGCGGCTGACCGCCGGCAGCAACCTGCAAGTCGAGACCTTCGTTACGCACCCGCAGATCGAAGTAGAAAATCGCAACGAAGGCCGTCGTAAAGGCCGCCGTAGCCACCCGTACGATCGTCTCGTAAACCGTTCCGGCAACGTTGCTCTTCAGCAGGCCGAAGAGCAACGATTGCCCTACGAGCGAGACGAGGCTGATGCCGAGGAGAATCGCAACGAAGGCCAGACCAGCCAGCAGCGAACGGCGCAGCGCCGGGCGCGCGAAGACCCGCGAAATGCCGCGCGCGAAGGCTGTGATGAAAGGCATCCTCTCGACGACGCAGCTGAAATACGAGATCTGAACTGCGAGGGCCGCGAGCAGACCGAACGCAAACAGCGCGAGCAGGAAGAGGATGCCGAACACGACGACGATTGCGATCCCCGGGCCTCCGATCACTTTGACGATGGCCGCGAGGCCGAGCGCAACGACCAACACGACGATGAACACGAGCAGGTAAAGGGCCATGCCGCACACGACGTAGAGGACGTTGACGCCGATCATCGGCAACCAGCGCTCGAGTGCCGTACGGTAGGCCCGCTCGAAGCTTGTCGTTCCACCCAGATAGATCGTCGCTGCCGCATCGATCAAGGCGACGGTCGGAAGCGGCGAAACGAAGAGCAGCGCGAAGAACCAAAGCCCGGTCCAGACGTTCAGCACCGGCGACTGCGCGAGCGCTTTGCTCCACGCAGTCGGGTCAACGCTCTTCCCGGCGGCTTGCGCGCGGAAAATGTCGGTCAGCGCTCCGAACGCCTTTGCCTGATCGGCTGTACCAAAGTACTGCAGGAGCGCGATCGGGATCGCATAGACCACGAAGATCAACGAGAAGAGCGCAAAGTGGCGCACGCAGAGGGTGACGGCACGGTCGAGAATCTCGCCGAGGCCCAGCGGCCGTAACACGTCTCCTCCTCCCCGACGACGCAGTGATGCGCCGCTCGAAGCCGAAGTTTCGGCGATGCACGAAGCGCACCCGCTCGGAGTACTTGCACACCTTTGGCGCTACCCCGTGAAAAGTCTCGCCCCCGAGGCGCTCGAGAAGGTCGACGTCGGCGCTTCGGGACTCGCGGGCGACCGGCGCAGCGCGCTCTTCGTGACTTCGCCGGAGCACGCACGCCGAGGCAAGACCTTTCGTGGCAAGGAACACAACTTGCTCCATACGACGGCCGAGTCCGATTTCGCGCGGAGCCTCGCCGCCGCGCGCGGCGTCGCGATCGAGCGGCGTGACGATGGACCGCACTACGACGCCGGAACCGTTTCCGTCGTGCTCGATGTATGGATCGGCGACCTGGAACGAAGTCTCGGCCTCACGCTCGAGCCGCAACGCTTCCGGCCGAACCTCGTGGTGCGAGCGGCCCCGTCCTTCGAGTTGCGCGAGGCCGACCTCGTCGGAGCGATCCTGAGCGCGGGCGAGGTGCGCTTGCGCGTCAACGCAAAGATCGCGCGTTGCGTCACGCCGAGCTACGATCTGGTGAGCGGCGAGTCGAACCCGGAGTTTTTGCGGACGATCGTGGCCGAACGCGACAACGTTATGGGCGTCTACTGCGACGTCGTTGCGCCGGGAACGCTCGAGTGCGGTGCGGAGATGACCTTCGAACTCGGCTGAGCCGGTCAGAGGATCAGGTGAACGTCGCCGAACTCGTGCCAGAGCAAGCCCGCGTCGAGTGCCGCGCGGTAGGCCGCTTCGAGTCTTTCGTCAGGCAAGAGCGCCTCGAGGATGCGCAAATGGCCGGCTCGCGGTTCGTGCAGTCCGGTGAGCAACCCGTCGACGACCTGCAGGCCGCGCTCGCGCGTGACGACGAGTTCGGTCGTGCCCTGCGCCGCGACCAGCTCGCCGTCGCGAACCGCGCTTTCGAGGGCGCGCACGACGGTCGTTCCAATCGCGACGACGCGACGGCCTTCGCGCCGCGCAGCGTTGACGGCGCTCGCGGTAGCGGGTGGAATCGCATACGGCTCCGCGACCGGAGCTTCGTGGGATTCTTGGCTGGAGACGCCGGCGTGGAGCGTCAGCGTGGCCAGTTTCACTCCACGGCGCGCAAGCAGTTCGAGCACGCGCGGCGTGAAGGGCCGGCCGGCCGACGGCATCTCGGCCGAACCCGGAACGCGCGCGAAGATCGTCTGATACGACTCGAGCGGAAAGCGCCGCGTGATGTACGGATAACGAATGGGCCGCCCCTGAGCGTGGAGATATTCGACCACCGCTTCGCTCGTTTCGATGCGCGCGAACCAGAGACGGATGGAAGCGGGACCGGCAGGGGCGATCAGCGTAGCCACGGCGCCGGCGGGCAGATCTAGGCGCTCCGGCGCCTCGAAAGCGGCGCGCGGTTCGACGATCCAAAGCGTTCCGGCGACGTGCGTCGAGAAATGCAGCACGATTTCCGAACCGCTCGCGGTCCGGGCGTCGACCGCCGCCGGCAGCGTGGCGGAATCGTTGACGACGAGCAGATCGCCCTCGCGCAGAAAGCGCGGAAGCGCGCGAAACGTCTCGACCGAATCGCCCGCATCCGCTGAAGTAACGAGAAGGCGTACGTCGTCGCGTGCGAGACCCCGCGCTTCCGCCGGCTCCCGCGCCTCGAGTTCCGGCGGGAGCACGAAAGCCGGTCCGGCCAAGCTTACGCTCATGCGCCGCCCGCGGCGGCTGTGACGCCCTGCAATTCGACCCGCGCGAATGCGGGACGATTGGCTTCGAGCGCTGCGAGCAGGGCGGGCGCCACGGCTTCCGCGTCCGGGAGTCCGGATAGATCTTCGCCCGGCTCGGCGTCGCGGTGAAGCTCGGTATTCATATTGCCCGGATCGGCAAGCAGCACCGCAATGCCGGCGTCCTCGAGCTCCACGGCGAGCGTGCGCGACATGTGTTCGAGCGCGGCTTTGGTCGCGCCGTATCCGCCCCAGCCGGGATAAGCGTTGAGCGCCGCATCCGACGAGATGTTGACGATCGTCGAGCCGGCCGGCATCAGGGGCAATGCGTGTTGCACCAGATGCAGCGGCGCCCAAACGTTCGTCGTGACGAGCCGCTCGAAGACGACCGGTGAAAGTTGCGCCAAGGCGGGCATCGGCGAGCGGCCGATCGTCGACGCGTTGTTGATGAGGACGTCGATTCTCCCGAAGCGTTCCTTCGCAAGCGCGACGAGCGCGTGAACGTGATCGGCTTCGGCAACGTCGCCGCCGAGCGCCGCCACGTGCGTGCGCGACGCGAGTTCGACCCGAGCCGCATCGAGCGCTTCGGCCCCGCGCGCGGTTATCACGAGCGAGAAGCCGCGATTCGCCAAGAGACGCGCGATGCCGAGCCCGAGTCCTTTTGACGCGCCCGTGATGAGGGCGACACGGCCCTCCGCCGGTGAGTCATTCATGCGACGAGCCTACGCGAAAACGAAGTGGAACGCACCGTCGGCGCCGACCGTTGCGCACCTGGCCGAAAAGCCAGCGTTGCGCCGCTGTTATCCGGCGGGCGTTCGCGCCCCAAAGGCCTCACTGGCGGGAACGATTTGCGCCACGAAGCCGCTCGCCACCCGGTGAACGAGAGCGCGAATCTGCTCCTCGCTCATCCCGTCCGCCGCATAGGTCGCGTGCCCGTCCCCGACGAGAGTCACGCGATAGCCGCGTCGCTCGGCCTCCCGGATCGTCGCATCGACGCAAAATTCCGTCTGCATTCCGCACACGATCACGTGATCTGCGCCGGCGGCGGCAAGGACCTCCGCCAAGTTCGTCTCGCGAAATGCGTCGCTAAAGCGCTTGTCGACGACCGGTTCGCCCGGCCGCGGCGCTATTTCGCTCGCGATCTCCCAGCCGGGCGTCCCGGCGCTGAGCTCGTCGGGGCCGCCGTCGTGGCGGACGTACACGACCGCGGTGCGAGCCTCTCGCGCACGTTCGAGAAGGAAGCGGAGCGTTTCGAGAAACGCGGCGCGCCGCTCGGGCGGAAGCTCGTCGACGACCGCGCGCTGGACGTCGATTACCATCAGGGCGGATGCCATCAATCGATCCTCAGAGACCTTTCCACTTCGCGTCACCGGCAGGTGGCTCGCCGGTCTCCGCTCTCGCTTGCCGCTTCGGGCACGGTCTCGGTCACCACCTCGGGCACGGCCTCGGTTGGCGCTTCGGCCACGGTCCCGGTCACCGCCTCGGGCACGGCCTGGGTTGCCGCCTCAGGCACCGTCTCGGTTGGCACCGTCTCGTGCACCGTCTCGGTTGCCGGCTCGTGCACGGTCTCGGTTGGCACCGTCTCGTGCACCGTCTCGGGCACGGTCTCGGTTGCCGCTTCGGGCAACGTCTCGGTTGCCGCCGTCTCGTGCACCGTCTCGGTTGCCGGCTCGGGCACTGTCTTTGCCGCCTCGGGCACCGTTTCGTGCACGATCTCGGTTGGCGCCGTCTCGTGCACCGTCTCGGTTGCCGCCTGAGGCATCGTTTCGTGCACGATCTCGGTTGCCGCCGTCTCGGTTGCCGCCTCGGGCACCGTCTCGTGCACGATCTCGGTTGCCACTTCGGGCACCGTCTCGGTCACGGTCTCGGTTGCAGCCTCGGGCACCGTCTCGGTCACGGTCTGGGTTGCCGCCTCGGGCACGGTCTCGGTCACGGCCTCGGGCACCGTCTCGGTCACGGTCTCGGTTGCAGCCTCGGGCACGGTTTGGGTTACCGCCTCGGCTTGCTTGATCGTGTCCATGACGGGCCGTGGCCGGCTCGGCGCGCGTTCGATCGGAATCACCTGATCGACCCCGAGCAATTTGAGAGCGCGCGACGCCGCGCCGCCCTCGGGCGCGACGATCGAAAAATGCGAGTCGCTGAAACGCCGGTACGAGTCTACGATTCCCTCCACGCCGGCCAAGTCGAGCGACGTCACCTCCGTTAAATCGAGCACGAGCTTGACGGGACCGGCGCTGCAGGCCTTTTCGATGTGCTGCGCAAGGGCGGCGACGGTCTGCCCGTCGAGCGCGCCTTTCCCGTAAATGACGGCCGTCCGCCAATACGCCGCGTTATCGCCGTCCCGTACGAGCGGAACGTCCGATGGAGGATCGGACGCCTCGACGCTCCGCGACACGTCTGCGGCGCTCGCAGCGCGAGCGCCGCTCCTCCGCGTGACGCGCAAGCTGGCGCGCACCAGTGGCTTGCTCGTGACCGTCGCGGATCCGTCCCCCGGCGCAGATAGCGACGCGACCGATTCGTCGGCCTTGTGCAAGAATCGCAGAAAGCCGAACGAAGCCGTCGCAGCGACCGCGAAGCACGTGCCGAACGCCGTATAGAGCAAGTTGTAAACCGAATAGCGCGGCACGAAGAAGTACCCAACGACGCTGGCGACTGTCAGGGCGAAAAAGTAAGCTCCGCTCAGGCCGAACAGGACCTTCCAAAAAATGCTGTCGGCGGAGAAATCTTTCCGCGCGACGGCCAACAGCGAACCTGCCAGCAGAAGTCCGACCGCGAAAGCAACGAGGATCGGCGGCGGCATGTCGTTGGTTAGCGCCGGGCCTGGTCGGGGGCGCTCGCACTTGCGAGTTTGCCCCGTTCCTTGACGTAATCGGTCATCTTACCGACTTCGCTCCCCAGCGTCTCGACCGTTTGCTCCATCGAGGCGAGGGCTTTGATGCGGTAGTCGGCCATACCGTCGATCGCGGCGCGCACGTTGCTGAAGGCTTCCTGGAGTTTGGCAACGTCGAGCGTCGGCTGCGTTGCGCCCTCCTGGACGTGGGCCGCATTCTCTTTGAGCATTTGCGAGGTCGCCGCTATGAGGTTCGAAGTGGTTTCGCGCACGGCGCTGATCTGATCGAGAACCAGCTTCTGATTGGCGAGCGCTTGCGCGGTGATGACCGCGGTACGCAGCGCGGCGACGGTCGTCGTCGTCGCGCGCTCGACGCCTTTGGCCAGCTCTCCGTTGTTCTTCTTGATGACGTCGAGCGCGAGGTAGCCTTGAACGTTGACCGCCAGTTGCGTCGCGATGTCTTGCTGCTTTTGGCGGATCGAAAAGAGCACGTCGTCGGCCAGAGCGCGCGCCCGCTCGGGGTCGGTCGCCCGCAGCGAGGCCACCTGCGCGGCGATCGCGTTTCCCAGTTCGCTCGTCAAGTACGAATGTTTCTCGAGTTCGCGCATGAGCGTCCACATGTTGGACTTCTCTTGCTCGATGGAAGCGTTGTCGCGCAGCAGCTCGTCCTTCGCGCGCCGCAAGGCCTCGATGATGCCGTTCAGCTGCGCTTGGGACGATTCGTAGCTGCGAAAATAGGCCCGCAGTTTGTTGCCGAACGGCACCACGCCGAGCAGTCTCTTCGGCGAGAAGAGATCGCCCTGACGTGACGGATCCAGTTTTTCCACCGTCGAGCGAAGCGCGAGCAACGTTTTCGAGACCGCCGAACCCTCACCCAGCGCACCCATCGCGCGAGCGGGCCGCTCCATCAAGCGGTTGGCGACCGAAGCCGAACGCGAGATGTCGTCGTTTCCAAGCGACTCGAGAGCTTTGAGGCGCGCGGCGAACTCCTGCGATTGCGGCGCGAGCGCGACGAGCTCTGCTGATTGCCGCGCGGCCTCCGCGGCCAGCGCGTCCCGCTCGGCTCCCTCTAACGGAACTTTGCCGAGTGCCGTCTCGGGCGTGACCGCCTGCACCGGCTCCGGTGGAACCAGCATGGGCGGCTGTAAGGGCGCATCGCTCATGGTTCTCCTCTAACGCCTGAACCGGACGATCTCATGAAAAGCCTTTTGCGAATTGGCGAGCGAGCGCATCGCGTGCCGCGCGCTCGCGCTGCACGTACGCCGTAAGATCTTCGGTCAAGCCCGCCGTCCACTCGGAAACCTCGACCATCTGCGCTTGGAGCCGGACGCCTCGCACGTAGCGCTCGACGATCGTGATCACCCCGAGGCGGTCGCGCACGAGCAGATAGCGCAAGGCGTCTTCGACCCGGGGAACGTCGATCGCCACCGACTCGACCGGACCTTTCCCGAACAACCCGGCGCGCTTGACCGAGACGACTGCCGGAAAGGCCGTTGTCAGGCGCGCCCCCGCGACTTCGAGGAGCGCTTCGGATTCGGGGCCGGCGTCGCTGACCATATGGCTGAGGATCTGCCGGACCATCAACGCGAGAGGCGGGGAAGACGGCTCGGCCGGCGCTTCGGGGAGCGAATCGATCGGCCCGAACCGCTCGGAGAGAAAAGAGCCATTCGCCGCAAGCGCCATCTCGGAACGCTCGGCGAGCGCTGCGAGCCGCTGGGCGGTCGCGCGTTCGAGCAGCGCCAGTTGATCGACGAGCATCGAGCGCGCCGCCGCATCGCGGCGCGCCGGCGGAATGTCGAGGTACGCCTTCACGGTCTCGGGCAGATAGCGCCGCTCGGTTTCGCGAATCGCATACGACGGCTCATCCGAGCCGTCGCCGAGCAGCGGCTCGGCCTGGCTCAGCAGCGCCTCAATGCGCTTGACCGACGCCTCTGCTTCTGCGGGCAGCGTGTTCACGTCCAGTGATTTTTGCACCCCTTCTCGGACGATACCCTCCTGCGCACCGGCGTCGCGGCCGGTCGCCGTAAGGTTCGTCACTTTCGCCCGCGCTACGGCGAGCACTACCGGACGAAGAGCGCTTGGTTTCGCTCGCTTACGCGGCTTGCCGCTCGTCAGCTCGCAGCGCCCGCGTCAAACGACGTCGCGCAGCTTCACGAGGTGGACGCTCCGTACCCCGGAGCGGAGCACCGTCAGGTGCAGCTCGGCACCCGGCGGCCCGTGGGCGAGCGCCCACCAGCGCTGCGTGTCGACCGCATTCGCCGGCACGCCGTCGATGACGACGATCGAATCTCCGTCGCGAAGTCCCGCCGCCGCAGCCGGACCGCCCGGAAGAACTCCCGAAACCGCGAACGTTCGCGCGTCGTTCTTATCGACGTTCATTCCCGTTCGATCGTAAGGTTGCGGCAATCGCGAGGCCGGCGTGGACGCAAGGTACATGACGCGGCGCGAATAGTCGAAGGTCACGGTGAAGCGCTTCAGCGCGTCGACGCCGATGATGCCCGCATACTTCTTCGATGCCAAGGTCCCCGCACGGTCGCTCGAGAGCTGCAGCACGGGATCGCCAAGCGCGCTGCGGCCGATCGTGAACAGCTTGCCGCGGGCCAGCCGCGCGTACGTCGCGCCGCCGAGACCCTGACCGGCCGCCAGGTTGACGCTCGACGGATAGCGGCGCGTCAAGTCGTGCGCCGCAACGAACGGCGCCGTCAGCGCAATCTCGAACGAAGAGCCGCTGTCGACGAGAAAGGTTCCGGGAAGGCCGTCGAGCGTCGCCTCGACCATCGGAGTCGTATCCTCAAATGATAGCGGTGCCGGTTCGTCGCCTCGCTCCGGACGGAACGTCGCACTCGGCGTTAAGGTGATTCGCGAGGTAGTGAAGTCGATGCGCGCAACGTAGCGCGCGAGTAATTCCGCTCCCAGGTCGACCTCGACGGGCTTGGGGCCTCCGTCCGTCAACTCATAAGGAAGCGGCAAGACGAGGAAGGCTTGGTCGCGCAGGGTGATGCCGCCGATGCGCAGTTCGCGAACGCGCGTCTTGCTGTACGCGACCTTCGAGGCGCCGATCCCGCCCACGTTCGACGTTCCGCTTCCGATCAGTCCCAGACGCCGCGCCAGCGAAGGCGTCATGACGTTGCGTCCGCCGGTGTCGAAGATCGCCGAGGTGCGGACGCCGTTGATTTGGACCTCGACCACGATGTTGTCCGCGACGAGCGCGAACGGAACGACGGTCGAAGCCGTTTCGCCTCGCACTCCAGCCGGCGCGGCCAAAAGCGTCGCGACGAAAAGAAGTCCGGTCCTCACCCGCTGCCGGGTTGGCTCGAGCCGAGCGGTCGAGGTCTTACTCGACTGCGGCCGGGTCGCTCGCGGCGTCCTCGATCTGCGTGATGCTCTCGGCGCCGTGAAGCATCACGCGGCTCGGTGAGCCGCCCTTCTGGACTGGATCTGAGACGACGGCGTAGTGAGCGTGGCCGTGGCCATGGCCGGCGTCGCTGTGCAGCGTGCCGGCGAGAACGCGTCCATCGGCGAGCGTCACCCGAACCGGTTTACCAATGAAAGGCGCGACTTCTTGTTCGGTCATATCTCTGCTTTCCGTTGACGACGAGGTTTCGCTTGACGACGAGGTTTCGCTGCGGCCAAAACCGCCGGGCACCGGCGCGGGTTGCAGACCGCCTACGAAGAGGGCCGCTCAGCGAACGACCCTCTCCGCCGTCTTCCCAGACGACCTTCCCTTTTTCCCCGATCGGCGGCTTGCCCAACGGGACTCGGGGGCGCTCACAGGAGACCGCGCTGTTTGGCCAGGGCCACCGCCTGCGCGCGGTTCTCCGCACCGAGCCGGTCGAGGATCTCGCCGACGTGGAACCTCACCGTGCGTTCGGCCACGTTCAGGCGCCCCGCGATCGCTTTGTTGGAAAGGCCCTCCTCGATCAGAGCGAGCACTTCGCGTTCGCGCGGCGTGATACGCAGATGGCGGGGCGTGTGAAGGGAACGCAACAGTTGCGCGGCCACTTCCGCACCGAGTCGCGGCTGCCCGGCGACTGCCGAGCGGATCGTCGCCAGCAGCTCATCGCTCGGCGTGCCTTTGAGGACGTAGGAGTCCGCGCCGCGAGAGAGCGCGGCGGCGACGCGCTCCTCGCCGCCGTAGGCCGAAAAGACGACGATGCGCAGCTCCGGCAGCGCCGCCTTGAGTTCGGGAATCAACTCGAGCCCGCTGCGATCGGGAAGTTCCAGATCGAGCAACACGAGGTCGGGACGTTCGCGACGCACGAGCGCGAGCGCTTCGGCAGCGCTCCCCGCGCTCCCGGCGACGGCGATGTCGCTCGCATCCTGCAAGTTTGCGACGATCCCGTCGCGCACGATCGGATGGTCGTCCACGACCGCAACCCGAATCGTCACAACGAAAGACGCGCGCTGACGAGCGTCCCCTTTCCAGCCGGATTCGCTTCGATGGAGAACGTCCCGCCGAGCGAACGCGCCCGCTCCGCCATCCCCACGACCCCGTAGCGGCCTTCGCCGGCTCGAGCGGCGTCGTAGCCGGTACCGTCGTCGCCGATCGTCAACCTGACGTCGCGTTCCCCGGAAGCCAGCACGACTTCGACACGGCGCGCGTGCGCGTGCCTCGCGACGTTGCGCAACGCTTCGGCGGCAATGCGATAGAGTTCGACTTCGCACGCATGCGGCAAACCCGCGACGTTCTCGACGCGCAGGTCGACCAGAATGCCGGACTCGGAGGTGAAACGGCGCGTCAGCGCGGCGAGCGCGGCAGGCAGCGGTTTGCCGTCGAGCGGATCGGAACGCAGCGAGAGCACCGACTCGCGGGCGTGATCGAGCGAGACGCGCGCCACGCCGAGCGCGTTCTCGAGCGGCTCGCGCAGCTCGTTCGATTCGCCGCTGGCTCGGCGCAGCGCGCGCTCGAGCTGCAAGGTCAGCGCCGTGAGATCTTGCGCCAGCGTATCGTGGACCTCGCGCGCTAAGCGGGCGCGTTCGTCGGAGCGCGCGAGGGAAGCGGCCGATTCGGCGAGACGGGCGCGCTCGACCGCGATGCCGACCTGCATGCCGATCGCGCCGAGCAGCCGCAATTCGTCGTCCTCGAGCGGACGCCAGTCGGGACGGCTCAGGTTCATGATTCCGAGTTGCCGCTCTCCGAAGCGCAACGCAATGCTGGCGTGCGACTTCATTCCACCGGTCAGCTCGCTGCGGTCTTCGCGCAAGGCTTTGCGCAACCGGCTGCAGTCGATGACCTGCACGTTTTGCGAGACGAAGTCGCCGTCTTCGAACGACTCGATGCACCAGCACGAACTGCCGGTCATCCGCACCGGCTCTTGCAGATAGGGCGGCAATGCGTGCGATGCGGCCAGGTAAAAGCGCTCGGTGTCGGGATCGAGCAGCCAGACCCAGCCCGCGGCGAGATCGAGCGCTCGGGCGACGATCTCGAGCGTTCGCTCGAGCGCACGCGAGGGCTCCGCCTCCTGTCCGAGCGCGAAGGCGACGGCCTCGAAGAGATCGACGTCGCGGGTCACGTGCGCCGCAACACCGCGCGCACCGCTCCGGCGCTACGGCTCGCGATCGCTTCATCGTCGGCGTGGCGGCCCTCGCGGACGACCGCGCGTCCCGCGACGAAAACGTCGCGCACGCGCCAGGCCCCGCTCCGGAAGATCGCGCGGTCGAGGGAAGGCGTCTCGTCCGGCGCTTCGTCGAGAACGAGAAAATCGGCGCGACGTCCCGGCGCGAGCGAGCCGGCGGGTTGCTCGAGCGACTGCGCGCCGGCGCTCGACGCCGCCCCATACAGAGCCTCCCCGAGCGCTTGGGCCGGGCTCCGTTCGCTGCTCAGAACGTGACGGCGCTGCAACGCGAGGCGTTGCGAGTATTCGAGCCAGCGCAGTTCTTCGGCGACGTCGAGCGAAACGTGACTGTCCGATCCGATCGCGATCCGCCCGCCTTCCGACGAGAACGCGGCAGCCGGAAAGATGCCGTCGCCCAGATTCGCCTCGGTCGTCGGACACGCGACGACCACGGCCTTTGCGCGCGCGGCGAGCGTGAGTTCGCCCGGCGTGGCGTGCGTCGCGTGCACGAGCGACCAGCGGGGGCCGAGCTCGAATTCGCGTCCGAGGAGTTCGATCGGCGACACGCCGTGTTCGGCTACGCATGCCTCCACCTCACGGCGCTGTTCGCTGATGTGAAGGTGCACCGGCGTGACGCGCGGACCGGCGGCGCGCGCGTCGACGTGGGCGAGCACGGCCGCAATGTCTTCGCACTTCACCGCCCGCAGCGAATGCGCGGCGACGCCAAGCCGCACATCGCTCGAATCGCGAGTCGCTGCTGCGAGCGAATCCCAGAGCGCGGCGAAGGCCTCGACGCTCAGCAGAAAACGCGCTTGCGACGCCGCGGCCGGCGCCGCGCCGAAATCGCCATAGCGATACAGCACCGGCAGCAGCGTGAGCGCGATACCGGCTGCGTGCGCGGCGGCGACGACCCGCTCGGACATTTCGCCCGGACGCGCGTAGGCGTTGCCGTCCGCGGCGTTGTGCAAATAGTGAAACTCCGCAACGCTGGTGTAGCCCGCCTTCAGCATTTCGACGTACGCGCCGGTCGCGATCGCTTCGAACTCATCGGGCTCGACCGCTCGCGTGAAGGCGTACATCGTCTCGCGCCAGCTCCAAAACGAATCGCCGGCGCGACCGGCGCCTTCGGAGCGGCCGGCCAGGGCGCGCTGCAGGACGTGCGAGTGCGCGTTGGGCATTCCCGCAACAACCGGACCCGCCAAACGCGTCGCAACGCCCTGCGGCGAATCCGGTTCGACTGCGGATATCGCACCGTCCGCGGCGACGGCGATACGCACGTCGCGCTTCCAGCCCTCGGGCAGCAGCGCCCAAGGAGCCCGATAATCGCTCACGTTTGGACCAACGCTCGCATCGCGACGATGAACTCGAACGTACCGTACGGGCTCGTCGAGGACGGCGCGCTCGCGGTTCGCGGCGACACGATCGTCTGGGTCGGTCCACGCACGGAACTTCCTCCTGAATTCGCGCCGGCGCGCCTCCACGATGCGGGCGGCCGCTGCATTACCCCGGGACTCATCGACGCCCACACGCACGTCGTGTACGGCGGCGATCGGGCGCGGGATTTCGAACTGCGCGCGAGCGGCGCCGGCTACGCCGAGATTGCGCGCGCCGGTGGAGGCATCCTATCCACCGTCCGCGCCACGCGGGCCGCGACCTCCGCCGAACTCGCCGCCGCCGCCGACCGCCGCGTGGCAGCGATGCAGCGTGACGGCACCACGACGCTCGAAGTGAAATCGGGCTACGGTCTCGATCGCGAGACGGAAGCGCGCATGCTGCGCGTCGCGCGCGCCTTGCCCGAACGTCATCCGATCCGGATTCGTACGGCGTATCTCGGCTTGCACGCGCTTCCGCCCGAGTGGAGCGACGCGGACGCGTACGTAGCGTTCGTCTGCGGCGAAGTCTTGCCGGCCCTTACGGCCGAAGGTCTGGTCGATGCGGTCGACGCCTTTTGCGAGACGATCGCTTTCTCGCCGGCGCAGGTCGCGCGCTTTTTCGAAGCGGCGGCGGCGCTCGGTTTGCCGGTCAAGTTACACGCCGACCAACTGACGCCGGGCGGCGGCGCCGCGCTCGCCGCGCGCTTTCGCGCGCTTTCCGCCGACCATCTGGAGCACGTGCTGGACGGCGATCTTCCCGCGCTGGCCGAAGCGGGCACCGTCGCCCTGCTGTTGCCGGGAGCCGCGTACTTCTTGCGCGAGACGAAGCTTCCGCCGCTCGCACGCCTGCGCGAGCTCGAAATTCCGATCGCGCTTGCGACCGACTGCAATCCCGGAACCTCCCCGCTCGTCTCGCCGCTGCTCGCGATGAACCTCGCGTGCACGCTATTTCGAATGACGCCCGAAGAAGCGTTGCGCGGCTTCACGGTCCACGCCGCGCAAGCGCTGGGTCTGGGGGATTCGATAGGGAGACTCGCGCCGGGACGAAAAGCAGATTTCGTCCTCTGGGACGTCGAGCAGCCGGGACAGCTCGCATATCCGATCGGTGCGAACCCGGGTTGCCGCGTCGTCGTCGCGGGCGAGACGGTGAAAGGAGCTTCGGACTAACGATGGCGGTTGCGACGCATCGCACGATCCGCGCGCCGCGCGGCACGACGCTCTCGGCGAAGAGCTGGCTCACCGAAGCGCCGTTGCGCATGCTGATGAACAACCTCGACCCGGAGGTTGCCGAGCGGCCGGACGACCTGGTCGTGTACGGCGGCAACGGCAAAGCCGCGCGCAACTGGGAGTGTTTCGAGCGGATCGTCGCGGTGCTGCGGCGTCTCGAAAGCGACCAGACGCTCCTCGTGCAATCCGGAAAACCCGTCGGCGTTTTCCGCACGCATCCCGACGCACCGAGAGTTCTGATCGCCAATTCGAACCTCGTGCCGCATTGGGCTACGTGGGAGCACTTCAACGAACTCGATCGCAAAGGTCTGATGATGTACGGGCAGATGACGGCCGGCTCGTGGATTTACATCGGCTCGCAAGGCATCGTGCAGGGCACGTTCGAGACGTTTGCCGAGATGGGTCGCCGCCATTACGGCGGTTCGCTCGCCGGCAAGTGGATCTTGACGGCGGGGCTCGGCGGAATGGGCGGTGCGCAGCCGCTCGCGGCGACGATGGCCGGCGCGTCGCTGCTCGCAATCGAATGCGATCCCGCGCGCATCGCGCGGCGCATCGAGACCCGTTACCTCGACCGTCGCGCGGAGACGCTCGACGAGGCTCTCGCACTCGTCCGCGAGTCGTGCGCGAAAGGCGAAGCCCTCTCCGTCGGGCTCGCCGGCAACGCCGCGGAGATCTTCCCCGAGCTCGTGCGTCGCGGCGTGCGTCCCGATATCGTCACCGATCAAACGAGCGCTCACGATCCGCTGAACGGCTATCTTCCCGCGGGCTGGTCGCTCGAGAAAGCCGCCGCGGAGCGTTCGCGCGATCCGGCCGGCGTCGTGCGCGCGGCGAAGGCTTCGATGGCCGCCCACGTCCGGGCGATGCTCGCCTTTCACGCGGCCGGCGTACCGACGGTCGACTACGGCAACAATCTGCGCCAAATGGCGTTCGACGAAGGCGTCAGCGATGCGTTCGCCTTTCCGGGCTTCGTGCCCGCGTACATCCGGCCGCTCTTCTGCCGCGGAATCGGTCCGTTTCGTTGGGTCGCGCTTTCCGGCGACCCGGCCGACATCGCCAAGACCGACGCCGCGCTCAAAGCGCTGCGTCCGCACGACGCACAGTTACACCGTTGGCTCGATATGGCGGCCGAGCGGATCGCGTTCCAAGGTTTGCCCGCGCGCATCTGCTGGCTCGGGCTCGGCGATCGCGCGCGCGCGGGGCTCGCTTTCAACGCGATGGTCGCAAGCGGCGAACTCGCTGCACCGATCGTGATCGGACGCGATCACCTCGACTCGGGTTCGGTCGCCAGCCCGAACCGTGAAACCGAAGCGATGGCCGACGGCTCGGACGCCGTTTCGGATTGGCCGCTGCTCAACGCGCTCCTCAATACGGCGAGCGGCGCGACCTGGGTGAGCCTGCATCACGGCGGCGGCGTCGGCATGGGCTACTCGCAGCACGCCGGCGTGGTCGTCGTCTGCGATGGAAGTGACGACGCGGCGCGGCGCATCGAGCGCGTCCTCACGAACGACCCGGCGACCGGCGTCATGCGCCATGCGGACGCGGGCTACGCCGCGGCGCTCGAGTGCGCGCTCGAAAACGGCCTCGATCTGCCGATGCTGCAGTAGCGTTGTTTCGTTAGCTCTTTTGTGCGATACTGACCAGTGGAGATCCGATCGAACTTCTGATGAGAAAGGTGGCTTCCATGAAATCTCTACTCGCGCTTTTTGCAGCAGGTCTCATTCTCGTTTTGGGCGCGCCGAGTGCCACGGCGGCCGGTGCACCGACGATCGTGATGGCCGACCAAGCGAAGTACGGCCCGGCTCCCAAACCCTATCCGGCCGAGGCGATGATGGCCGTCTTATCGGGAGATCCCTCCCAAGCGGGTTCTCAGTACACGGTGCGCCTGAAGCTGCCGGACGGCGTCAAGATCGCTCCCCACACGCACGGCGACATGGAGAACGTCACCGTCCTTAGCGGAACGCTGCTCGTCGGCGTCGGCTCGACCTTCGACGCGACGAAGATGCTGGCGCTGACTGCCGGCTCGTACGCCTCCATCCCGGCCGGAACGCCGCATTACGCAATGGCGAAGGGCGAAACGGTGCTTCAGGTCAACGGCGTCGGTCCCGGCTCGATGACGCTGCTTTAGCGTCCGAAGTTCTAGCGAACGCCCCAGTAGGCGAGCGCGCTCGAGTCGGTGCCGGCTGCCGCCGCTACCGCTTTGGGCGCGTGCGCTTCGATGCGGTGACGCAGCGCGTGCCACGTCCCCATCACCTTGACGACGTAGCGCTGCGTCTCATAGATCGGCGGAACGCCGCCGTACACGCGTACGGTTTCGGGACCGGCGTTGTATCCGGCGAGTGCGTCGCGAATCGGATCGCGTGAAGAATGAAACACGCGCATGAGCTGATGCAAGTAGCGCGTCGTACCGTTGAGGTTCCCGTGGACTTGATGCGGATCGACTCCCAAACCGCGCGCCGTCTCCGGCTTGAGCTGCCCGAGACCTTGCGCGCCGCTGTACGAAACCGCGTGCGTGTTCCAGCTCGACTCGACCGCGACGAGCGCCATCACGAGGCTCGGATCGAGGCGCCATTTGCGCGAGCTCGTCAGGAGCGCTTGGGCGTAGATCAGGCTCTGCGCGACCGCGAGATGCGGATTGATCGAGCGCAGCGTCGCTGCGAACACCGAGAGCGGCACCGCGCCTAGCGGGACCGTGTCGGCCCGGCATGGCGTCGCGCTAATCAGCACGAGACCTAACGCGAAGATGGACCGAGCGTAAAGAATGCCGCGGAACATTGTGGGCTGCTTCTGGCGCAAGGGGCTCGGCCCTCCCATAGCGAGCGAGCGTGCGCTGCATCCCGCTCTCGCGTGCCGCTCTCCCGGCGAGGTGTGACTCAGCGCGCCTTTTCGGCCGCTTCGTTGAGGCTCGCGGAACGCAGGAGCTCGCGCGCGGCGACGATATCGGGCGACTGCACGCGGTCGCCGTCGAGCGGCGCAATCCGTTCGCGCGCCAGCGCGTAGGCGGCTCCCGTGCCGGCACCCGAGCGCAAGGGCCTTCGGAAATCCGTGGCCGCCAGCGCGCAGAGCAGCTCGCAAGCCAGCGCGCCCTCGACGTTGTCGAGGATCCGGTCGAGCGTACGGGCCGCGATCGTGCCCATGCTGACGTGATCCTCTTGGCCGGCCGAAGTCGGAATCGAGTCGACGCAAGACGGCATCGCGAGCGCTTTACTTTCGCTGACCAGCGCCGCCGCCGTATACTGCGCGATCATTAGCCCGGACTCGAGCCCCGGCCGGCGCGATAAGAAGAGCGGCAACCCGCGGTCTTCGCCGTTCAACAGGAGAAACGAGCGCCGCTCGCTCATGCTCGCGACCTCGACCATCACGGCCTTGAGAAAATCGCACGCGACCCCGACCGGCTGGCCGTGAAAATTTCCACCCGTCAAGAACTCGTCTTCGTCCGGGAAGATCAAGGGATTGTCGGTAACCGAGATCGCCTCGATCTCGAGCACGCGGCGCGCATGACCGGCCGCGTCGCGCGCCGCCCCGTGCACGACCGGAATGCAGCGGAACGAGTACGGATCCTGAACGCGACCGCAATCGCGGTGCGACGACATGATCTCCGAATCGGCCAAGAACTCGCGCAAACGATCGGCCACCAGCGCCTGCCCCGGATGTGGCCGCAGGGCGTTGATGCGCCGGTCGAAGGCGGCGTCGGTTCCCAAGAACGCCTCGAGCGAGAGCGCCCCTACGACGTCGGCCACCGCGAGCAATCGCTCCGCTCGCAACAACGACAACGCCCCGATGCCGGTCATGACTTCGGTCCCGTTGATCAGCGACAGGCCTTCCTTCGGCGCCAACTCGAGCGGCACGAGGCCCGCGCGGCGCAGCGCCTCCGCACTCGAAATCAACTCGCCGTCGAAGTATGCCTCGCCTTCGCCCATCAACGTCAGCGTCATGTGCGCGAGCGGCGCGAGATCGCCGCTCGCGCCCACCGATCCCTGCGCGGGCACGTACGGCGTCACGCCGCGATTGAGGATTTCGACAAGCATGTCGAGCGTCTCGAGCCGGATCCCGGAGTGCCCCGCCGCGAGCGAACTCACCCGCAACACGCCGGCCGCTCTCACGAACTCTGCGCGCAACGGCTCTCCCGTGCCGGCCGAATGACTTCGCACCAAATTCTTCTGGAGTTGCGCCGCATGCTGCCGGTCGATGACGACGTTCGCCATGCGCCCGAAACCGGTGGTCACGCCGTAGATAATCGCTCCCGCTGCGAACTGCCGGTCGACGCATTCGCGTGCCGCGGCGACGCGCCGTCGCGCTTCGTCCGAAACCGAAACGCGCGCGCCCTGCAGCGCGATCGCTTCGATCGTCTCGAGCGCGAGCGAGCGTCCATCCAACTCGACGCTGGAGATCGCCGGCGCGGCGCTCAAAGGGAACGCCGTCCCTCGAAGGCTTTGGCCAGCGTCACTTCATCCGCGTAGTCGAGATCGCCGCCGATCGGCAGGCCGTACGCGAGGCGCGTGACGGAAACGCCGCTCGGCTCGATGAGCCGGGAAAGGTACAGTGCCGTAGCTTCTCCTTCGGCGTTCGGATTGGTGGCAATGACCACCTCCGACGGTCTCTCGCTGCCGATACGTTCGAGCAACTCCTTGACGCGGAGTTGCTGCGGCCCGATCCCGTCCATCGGCGAAATGAGCCCGCCGAGCACGTGATAGCGTCCGCGAAACGCGCCGGTGCGCTCGATCGCGAAGATGTCCTTGGCCTCGGCCACGACGCAGAGCTGCGGCGCGTCGCGCCGCACGTCGGTGCAGATGTTGCACGGATCGTCCTCGGTGAGCGAAAAACAGCGCGAGCACAGCCGGACGCGGTCCTTGACGGCGAGGATTGCTTCGGCCAAGGACTGAGCTTCGGCGCGCGGCCGGTTGAGCAGGTAGAAAACGAGCCGGGCCGCGGTCTTGGGCCCGACGGTCGGCAGTTTCGAAAACTCGTTGATCAGGCTTTGGACGGGTCCCGCGATCGCGTTCAGTGCGGCGCCCTTACATCAGGCCGGGGATGCGAATGCCGCCGGTGAGCGCGCTCATGCGCGCGTTCGACGTCTCCTGCGCTTTGTGCACCGCGTCGTTGACGGCGACGACGAGCAGGTCCTCGAGCGTCTCGACGTCTTCGGGATCGACCGCTTCTTTCGAGAGCGTCACCTTCTGCACGCGATAGTCGCAGGTCATCGCGACCGAAACCGCGTCGCCGGCCGCACTGCCGGTGACGACGGTCGCGGCCAGCTCTTCTTGCGCTTTGGCCATCTCTTGCTGGACCTTACGCATTTGGGCCAGCATCTGCGACTGATTCATTCGGGTGCGGGTCCTCCAAGTTTGCTGCGAGCGTAGGCCAGCAGGTCCGCTTCGCCGCCCGAGTCGTCCGCGCTTTGTGCGGAGTTCCCCTCGGCCGGCGTCGAGCGGTGCGCGCTGCGAACCGGGCCGCGTTCGCCGGGAACGGCGGTCCGCAGCGCGACGCGCAGCGGCGTGCCCAGCACGTCGGCCAGCGCCGCCTCCAGCACGCCGAGCCGCGTACGGACGATGTCCTCGGCAAGCGAGTCAACGAGCCCGATCACGACCCGGTCGCCCTCCAGGGCCTCGACCGTCGCGCGCGAGAGTGGCCCTTTGATCGGCTTGTACTGTTCCTCCGCGCGGAGCCGGATCTGGTCCCAGAGGGAGCGGACGCGCACGAGCGAGACGCTTCCGGCCGGTGCTCGCTCCCGCGGGGGTGGAGGCGGCGCTGCGGCTTGGGCCTTCGGGGTGGCCGGCGCTTTGGGCGCCGGCAGCGGCTTTTCCGCCGAGGACGCGGCCGCCGCGCGCGGCAGACTCTCGGGCATGGCCGCCGGACGCGGCAGGCTCTCGGGCGCGCCCTGTTCGAGCAGTGCGACGCGCGTTGCGATCGCATCGAGCGACGGGTCTTCGGCCGCGAGCGCAAAGCGGAGCACCGCCGTCTCGAGTTCGAGGCGAGGGTTGCCCGAGCTGCGCCCGGCGGCGAGCGCGTCGGCGAGCAGGCGAAGCCCGCGCACGACCTTGGGTTGCGGCGTCGCGGCGGCCAGTACGACGACGCGTTCGGCATCCGCCTGGGCCAAGTCTCGCGAGAGCAAACCCGGGTCGATTCGGGCCACCAGCAGGTTGCGGAATTCACCGATCGTACCGCGGATCAATCCCAGCATGTCGGCGCCCGCGTCGCTCGCGTCGTCGACGATGCGCAGCCCGCGCGCCGCCTCACCGCCGAGCAACGCCTCCGTCAAATCGCGCGCGAAGGCACGGCCGGTCGTCCCGAACGCAGCGTCGACGGTCGCCGCACCGACCGGACCGCCGGCGTAGGCCGCGACTTGCTCCAGCATCGTCAGGGCATCGCGCAACCCGCCGTCGGCGCGATAGGCGATCGCACCGAGCGCGTCGTCGTCGATCGGAATGTTTTCGGCGGAAGCGATCGCGCGCATCCGCTCGATCATCGTGGTAACCGGGATGCGCCGGAAAGCGTAGCGCTGACAGCGCGACAGTATCGTCGGCGGCAGCGCTTCGGGCGCCGTCGTGGCGAGGATGAAGACGACGTGGGGCGGCGGCTCTTCGAGCGTTCGCAGAAAAGCGTTCGCGCCTTCACGCGTGAGCATATGCGCTTCATCGATGATGAAGACTTTGAAGCGCATCGACGCCGGCGCGAACTTTACGGCCTCGCGCAACGCGCGAATCTCTTCGATCCCGCGGTTGGAAGCCGCGTCGATCTCGACGACGTCGAGGGCGGTTCCCGCCAGGATCGCCAGACAATTCTCGCAGGTGTTATCGGGGTCGGGCGTCGGCCCGTGGACGCAGTCGATACAGCGAGCCATGATCTTGGCGGCCGAGGTCTTGCCGCTACCGCGCGGGCCCGAAAAGAGGTAGGCGTGCGCCAAGCGCCCCGAACCGAGAGCGCTGCGCAGGGTTCTGACGACCGCCTCCTGCCCGACCAGCTCGTCGAACGACTTCGGGCGCCAGGTTCGATACAGAGACGACACTCCTTGGCTTTCGTGCCGCCGCTCGGGCCGAACCTGTTTCGCGAAACCGCCGGGCGGGTAACCGATGTTGTACAGATACACGCCGTAATAGCCGAGGCTCTTTCTTCGTCTGACGGACGATGCGGCGCTTTTTCGGAGGACACCATGGCGCCGGGCGCTGATGCCAAGCGGGAACAAGAAACCGCTTCCCTTCCATCTCTCGAAGAACGGCTCGAGCGTGCCTTACACGAGCGCTTCGGTTTCGAGCGCTTCATGGCGGGTCAAGAAGAAGTCGTAACGCGCGTGATGGAGGGTCAAGATACCCTCGCGATTCTCGCCACCGGCGCCGGGAAAAGCCTTTGTTATCAGCTGCCGGCTCTTTTGCTCGACGGAACGACCGTCGTCGTCAGTCCCCTCATCGCGCTGATGAAAGACCAGCTCGACATGCTGGCCGAACGGGGCGTGGGCAACATCGTCGCCCTCAACTCGACCTTGAGCGAGGATCAGGAAGCGGCGGCGAAGCTGCGCATCGCGAAGGGCGAGATCAAGATCGTGTTCGTCACGCCGGAAAAGCTTGAGGACGAACGCTTCGTCAGCTTGCTCCAAGGTTTGCACGTTCCGCTGTTCGTCGTCGACGAAGCGCATTGCATCAGCCAGTGGGGACACGACTTCCGGCCGGCCTATTTGGCCCTCGGGCAGGTGATCGAGGCGCTCGGGCACCCGACGGTTCTGGCGCTCACCGCAACCGCCACGCCGGCCGTGCGCGAAGATATCTTGGCTCAGCTCGGGATTCCCGACACGAAGCCGATCGTGAAGGGCTTCGACCGCCCGAACCTGCGCTACGAGGCGCTTCGCGCCGAGAACGAAGCGGCGAAACTGAAGGCGCTCAAGCAGTTGTTTCTCTCCGGTCTCGACGGCACGGGGATCATCTACACCGCGACGATCAAGAACGCGCTGGAGGTGCAGCGCTTCCTGCACGATCAGCTCAATCTGCCGGCGGCCGTGTATCATTCCAAACTTCAAAAACACGACCGCGTCTCGGTTCACGAATTGTTCATGAACGAGTCGATCCGCGCCGTGGTCGCGACGAACGCCTTTGGTCTCGGGATCGACAAACCGAACATCCGCTTCGTGGTGCACTACGACTTGCCGGGTTCGATCGAGGCGTACACGCAGGAGGCCGGCCGGGCGGGACGCGACGCGAAGCCTTCGCGCTGCATCTTGCTCTACCGCATGAGCGACACGCGGGTGCAGAACTACTTCTTGACCGGAAAGTATCCCGGCGTCGAAGACGTCCAGAAAGTTTTCGGCACGCTGGAGTACTTCGACTCGCAAAAGGACGGCGTCTCGCTCGCCGACTTGCGCAAGATCTCGCAGTTGCCGCTCACCAAACTCAAAGTCGTCTTAGCGCTTCTGAAGAAAGCCGGATTCATCGTGACGCGGGCTCGCTCGCGCTACGGTCTTTCGGAAGAGGCGCTCGCAAACCGCGAGCTCGTCTTGAACCTGACGAACTACGAAACGAAGAAGGCCTACGATCAGAGCAAGCTCGCGATGATGCTGCAGTACGCCGAGACGAGCGGCTGCCGGCGCAAGTTCATCTTGAACTATTTCGGCGAAGATTTCGATTCGGGCGACTGCGGCGCGTGCGACAACTGCCTGCGCGCCAAGTTGAGCGCAAAGCGGAGCAGCGCGGTGGCTTCGGGCTTCCGCATCGCCGACGTCGTTTCGCACCCCAAGTTCGGGCAAGGCACGGTCGAGCGAGCGGAGAAAGACCTCGTGACGGTCCTGTTTCCGAGCGTCGGATATAAGACGCTGCTCGCTTCCGCGGTCAATCGCGAAGCAAAAATCGCATAGCGCAGGCCTATCTCCGGGAGGACGATGAAGAACCGCGGAACCCCGCGGTCCAAGGATTACCAGAGCGCGCGCGCCGCCGTTTTGACGGCGACGCTGTTTCTCGTCGCCGTCTCCGCCGGCATGGGGCTGGAGCGCGCGGCAGCGCAGTCGCCGGCTCCCGCGCCCGTTGCAACCCCGGCCACGCCTCCGGCGGAATCGCCGGCGAGTACGGCTTCTCCAGGCGAAGCGGCTCCCGGCGAATCGCCCTCGCCTGCCGCGAGCGCGCAGCCGGCGCCCGAGGGTGCACCGACGCAACCGCCCATCATCGTCGAACCGCCGAGCGCGGGCGTCGTGCCGGGCGGATCGCAGCAATTGCGCATCATGCGTTCGCTCGGCACGCTCACGCTGACGGTCGCCGATCCGAACGTCGCGACCGCGACGGTCGATCAAGACGCGCGCACGCTGACGGTCTTCGGCCGCGCGCTCGGAAACACGACCGTCACGCTGACCGATTCGCGCGGCCTGACCCGCGACGTCCCGGTGCGCGTCGCGCTGCCGGCCGGCAGCGTGGCGCCGAGCGCAACGGTCCGCATCACCGGCAACCCCGCCACCTCGCTCTTCGTCAAAGAGCAGGCGCTTGCGGCAGCCCTCCGCGCGGCGACGGTCCGTCCGGGTGTCAAAATCGTTGCGCCGGTCGAGACGATCGATTTGGATTCGCCGCTCAACATCGACGATGTGGTGACCGTTTCGGTGCCGATCATCTTGCAAGGCGAGGCGTACTTTACGGTTCAAGGAACGACCCGCGTGCGCGTCGTCAACGACGCGCAGCCGCCGATCCGCCCGGGAGCGCTGCTCGTCAGCGACTTCCCCGAGACCCTCAAGGAAAACGGCACGCTGTTTTCGGCGGGACTCACCGACCGCGCGGCGCTCCGCTTTCTGTACTACCACTACAACCCACCCGGACAGCCGGACCGGCGCATCGTCTTGAAGGTCGCGAATTCGGGGACGCAGCCGGCGCGCGTGCAGGTGATCGACGGTAGCGGCGGTCCCGGTCCGAACGAGATGGAGAGCGGACATAACTCGACCGAGAGTTTTCTCGTGCACCTCGCCCAAAATGAGGGAACGGTCCTGACGATCGGCGGTCAGACGACGGTGACGCTCTACCAGCAGCTGCTGCCCGCTAAGAACGTCGTCAGCGGCATCTTGCAAATCCACGAGATCGAAGGCCCCCCGCTCCGGCTCGCTTTGCTGGCGCAGAACGCGGACGATCCGATCGATGCGCCGCTCCAATCCGAGACGCTGCTCGAAGGCGATCACCCGCACGCCCGCGGCGTTTATCCCATCCCCGAGTTTTTCTTCGACTACTCGTACGACTGCAACGGCCCCGACCTCGAAATGCCGATCGGACAGATTCCCTTACCGAATTTGGTCCAAGGTCAGACGCTCGCCGGCGACTACGGCGTCCTCCAGCAGATCACCGTGCGCATGGTCAACAACGATCCGCACAACGCACGCGAGGTCGCGCTCTATGCGAACCCGCGCGGCGGCAGTGCGACCGGCACGTTCATCATCGATCGCGTGCTCGTCCAGGCGCATCAGATGGCCGCCTTCGGCCACTACAAGCTGCGCGATTACACGATTCCGCCGGGAAGTTTCGTGCGCACCGAGATTACCACGATGCCGGAAGGCGGCTCGTCCTATCCGCTCCGGCTGATCATCGCGCCGGACGACGGGAGTGCGCCGCCCGGCGCGGGCGACTCGCCGGTCTACTGATCGCGCAGCGCGGCGGCGTAGACGGCCAACATCGATTCCGCGGCACGGTCCCACCCGAAACGCGCCCGCGCGTCTTCACGAACGGCGGCGGCGTGCGATTCCGCGGCAACCCGGTCGGCTAAAATCGTCCCAAGCGCCGCGCTCCAGCCCGCGACGTCATCCGGCGCGCAGAGCGGCGCCGCGCCGGCGACGACCTCCGGCAACGACGAGGACGACGCCGAGACCAGCGGTACTCCGGCGCAGAGCGCTTGCGCCGCGCCGTACCCGAAGCCTTCGTAGCGCGAGGGCACCACGGCTAGCGCGGCGCGCGCGTAAAGATCGAGCAGTGCCGCGCGCGAGACGTAGCCGGCGAAGTCGACGCGCTCGGCAACCCCGCATTCGCGCGCGATCGCCGCGCAGGCGTCGCGATACGGGGTAGCCGGCCCGACGGCGATGAGCCGAAGTTGCGGCAGATTCGCAAGTGCGCGAACGACGACTTCGAGATTCTTGCGCCGTTCGATCGTGCCGACGGCGAGCGCGAACGGCATCGGATCGGGGCGGCGCGCGAGCTCGCCGAAGTCGGCCGCGACGCCCGGATGCACGACCGACACGCGCGCCGCTTCGACTCGCGTCAACTCGAGCAGTTCGTCGCGCGAGAAGGCCGAATCGACGACGATGCGCCGGGCGCGCCGGTAGCGCTCGCGCTGGAACGTTCCGAAGTACCAGCGCGCGTACGGCCGTGCGTGCTCTTGCACGCGCAACCACGCCACGTCGTGAATCGTCGCGACGAGCGGCAAACGGGTGCGCAGGGGCAGCGTTCCGGCCGCACAGTGCAACACGTCGGCGCCCGCGCGCCGAGCCGCATCCGGCAGCAGCACCTGATCCCAGAGGACGCGCCGGTCGAAGCGCCACGGATTCAAGTCGGGCGCACGGAGCGCGGCGACGTCGGCTCCGCGCACGCGCAACGCAGCTAGCAGTCCCGAGACGTATTCACCGATGCCGGTTGCAGTGCCGACCGCAAGTTGTGCGTCGAGCCCGATCCTCACCGCTCGAGTTCTTGCGCTAGCCGGCGCACCGAGGCCATGTCCGGCCCTAAGCGCTCGGCACGCTCGAGTTCGGCGCGCGCGCGAACGCGGTCGCCGCGCCGCAGCGCGGTTTCGCCGAGACCGGCGTACGCTTCGGCCGCGCTTGGGTCGGCGTCGCGCGCGCGCGTGAAGTAGCCGGCGGCGGCGTCGAGATCGCCCAGGTTGAGCGCTTGCGTTCCGGCCGAGAGCAGGTACCGCTCCGAAAGCGGCGCGAGCGCAACCGCTCGCGCGTAGGCGTCGGCCGAGCGCTCCGCGGCGGCGCGTCCTGCGGGCGTAGCGCTGCCGAGCCCGTACGCTCGCATCTGTTCGAGCCGCCCGATCGACAGCCACGTGTCGGCCAGCGCGTCGACTTGTTCGGGATCGTCCTGCAAGCGTTCCAGCAGTTGCCGTTCGAGTGCCAGAGCTTCGTCGATGCGTCCCGCGCCCGCCAACGCTTGCACGCGGCGTTGTACGCCCTCGCGGTCACCCGCCGCGAGATAGTCGCGCGAGGCGGTCGCGCCGTCGCCTTCGAGTTCGGCCAGCCGGCCTTCGAGCGCGGCGCGCTCCGGCGAGGCCGCAAGCAGCGCGATGCGCTGCGCGGCGAGCGCGAACTCGCCGTCGTCGACCGCACGGCGCGCGAGCTGATAGCGCAGCGCGCGCGAAGCGAACCACGGATTCCCGTCGTCGATGCCGCGCGCGACCCGGGCGGGCACCAGCGCCGGCCACGCGCCGGCCGCAGCTCGGTCGCGCAGCACGACGCCGGCCAAGAACTGCTGATAGCCGAGCACGCCGGCCAGCAGCGCACAAAAGACGAATGGCGCGGCGCCCAAGCGCCACGCCATCCGGTTTTCTACGCGGACCGCCTTCTTAGAAGCGAACCGTGAAGTTGAGGTCCTGACGGTTCTGAGCGAAGTTGTACGTCGAGACGTAATTGTCGTTGTAGCTCTGGTGACGGGCCACGAGCGAGATCGCAGAATTCGTCTTCGGGATGTTGTACTGCAGAGTACCCGAGTAGAAATCCTTGCGCTCGTTGATGTCCTGCGAGAGCGTCGTGCCGTACTCGCCGTAGTAGTGCTGCGTCGAGTAGTAGCCGATGAGAATCAGGTCGCGTGCGACCGGGATCGTGGCGCGAGCGTTGATGAAGTAGTGGGTCATGTTGACGTAGTTCGGATAGAACACCGTCGGACTCGCCCCACCGAAGGCCGCCTGCGCCGTGACGACCGACTGCGCGTCGAACGTCTGCGTCGTCGGATTGATCGGGAAGTACTGGAAGGCCGTCATGTCGGGTCGCTTGAGCGTATCGACGCCGCCCGAGATATTGAGCCCGACGCTCTGACCGTAGACCGGTACCGAAAATCCGATGCCGGCGGTGAAGACTTGGTACTTCATCACCTGGTTCGATTGGTAGGCCGGCCCGTAGATCATCGATCCCTCGGAGTTCGGCCGCAGTTCCTGAAGGGCCTGATACTGCGCGTTCGTCGTGAAGTTCAGGTCGCCGAGGCGCACCGGAGTGTTCAAGCCGAACGTGAAGCCCTGCGTGTTGGGCGTGAAGGCCTGGAAGTACTGCGTGCCCGTTCCGACCAGCGGATTGAACAACGGATACATGAACGTAAGGTTGGGGTTGACGCCGGTCTTCGGCGACGCGACCGGAGTCGTGCCGAAGGACGAGTCGAACTGGTTGTTGATCGTCTGGCTGTTGCCGAAGCCGTAGAAGCCCGGCAAGTAGTCGGCCTTCCAGAAGCTGAACAGCTGCGGTGCGTTTCCGAAGTACTGCGTCGGCGCGCCGTCGATGAAGTTCGGCCCGACGTTTTGGTACTGGAGGCTCAGCTGGATCTTTTGGATCTTCAGCTTCAAGCCGGCGATGCCGGCCGAGTCGCCGACCGCCGCCACGTTGTGATAGTCCGGGGTGAACTTGCTACCGGCGGCTTCACCGAAGATCACTGGCCCCGAGCCCGGCCCGCTGACCAGGAACGGAAGGGCATACTGACCGTCGACGCCGAGCACCGTGTCGCTGACCAACCCGTAACCCGTGACCGCCGCCTGATTGACGAAGGTCAAATCGTTCGTCACCTGGGTGTCGTCGAAGTCGTAGATGCGGTTGAAGCTGACGCCGATTTCGAGTCCGGGCACGACCTTGAACTTCTGGTTCAAGCGGCCGTTGATCATGTAGCGCTGGTAGTTCGTGTTTTGCGAAACCGCTATCGCGCGATACGTGATCGAGATGACCGAACCGGCCGGCAGCGGCGCGCCGAACACGATCGAGTTGTAGGCCTGGTTGTACGTGATGGCTGGAAGCGCCGCACCGGCGCCACCGGTCACCTGACCGGCGGAATTGTAGGTCGTACCGTTATAGAACGAAACGTAGGCCGAACCGATCACGGCCGCCGAGGTCAGGTACACTTGCGAGAGCGTGCCCGAGCCGGCGTTGAACGTATCGGTCTTGAGCGCTCCCGCCGCGCCCGCGGCGGTGTAACCCGCTTGCGGTGCGACGATCGGGAAAAGATAGGCCACGGCACCGCTGTTCAGGACGTTTGGATCGGTCGCGCCGGTTTGCGTGTTCAGCATCGTCTGGTCGAGGCGCGTGAACGAACCCCAAATCGCCATCGAACCGAAGGCGCCTTCGTTGAACGTCGTCGAGAACGAAGCGCCCACCTGGGTCGGCTGAACGGGCTCTTCATACGGGACGCCCGCCGCGTCGCCGTACGGCGCGCGGAAGGTCAAGCCGGTCCGTGAAGACGGCATGTTGTCGATCTGACCGAACTTCATGTCGAGGTTAGTCAACGCGCCGACCGAGGCGAGATTGATCTCGACCGCCGGCTCGAGGTCGATCTTTTGCGAAGTCGTGTCCTGGCTGCCGTACTCGTAGTTCAGGATGTGCACGGGCAACGAAATCGTGAGCTTGTCCGTGATCTGGTAGGCGAGCGCGAAGCGCGAATCTTGCCGGATGTAGAACCCCGAACCGTTCTGGGTCAGCGGGTTGTTCGAATCGTCCGTCGAGATGAACGCGTTGACGAACGGGTCGATCGTCGTGTTGTGCCCGTTGGCCGCGGTGGCACCGTAGTAGGTGGTGACGCTGGAACCGGTCTCGTTGAAGATCGACTCGGGGTTCTGGTAGCGTTCCCGCCACGAGACGTTCGGCAAGAGAACGCCGTGCATCGAGAGCGACTGCGCGAACTTGGTGCGCTTGTCGAGCGCGTCGAGCGCGTCCTCGAGGTTGGTCACGCGGACGCCCAGCGCATCAAGCTCGTCCTTGAGGGCGTCGATCAGCTTCTGAAGCTTGTCGAGATCCTCTTTGGAGGGCCCCTTGTATTGATTTTCTTGCAACTTCGCGACGACGCGCGCGACGATGACCGCCATCTCGTAACGAGTCAGCGGGCGGTCCCCTTTGAATTTTCCGTCAGGATAGCCGTCGATGAGACCATCGGCAGCCAAGCTCTGGATGTACTGATAGGCCCAATGATTGGCCGGTACGTCCGAGAACGGCGTCGCCAAGGCGGCCTGATTCGTTGCGCACAGCACGCCGAGCGCGAGGCTCGACGCTAGAAGCAGGCGTGCGAGACGCTTCATATGTCCTCCAGAAGATCTGCGGTGCTAGCGTCCGCATCGTCGGGCGTACTTCGCGCGGGGGTGGTGAGAGTTGCCGAGTTTGCCTTCACCGCCGTACCGAGCTCCTGTGGCATTTGGTCAGACACAGAAAGTACGCCCTCGTTTGGAGCGCATGCCGAGGTTCGTTTACGACCGTATCGCAGCTACTCCTGCCCCTCGCCAGCCCGAGCGGAGAGGCCGGGGGCGCCCTTTTGCGCCTCCGGCGGCTCGGCGTTTTCGCGCTGGATGAAGCGCTCGGCAATCAGAAGAGCGGCAAAGTCGTCGATGGGTCGGGGCGGCAGCAGCATGCCCCGCGGAACGAGGCGGCGCCAACCCCGCGGAGGGTTCGCCGCGAAGTAGCGCTGGCGCGCCAGCAAGGTGGTTTCGCGCTCGTCGACGGCCCGGACGGGCAAGCGTAGGCCGGCCAGCAGCGCGGCGACCGGCGCGGTGTTCGTTCCGGCTCCGAGCGCGACCGCGCGCAGGGCGAAGCGCTCGGCGAGCACCCGCACGCGCTCGACCAGTTCCGGGGTCGGGACGATTCCGAGTTCGAGCGGCTCGGCGCCGGAGGCGAGCAACACCGCGTACCCGCACTTGCGCGTGCCCGGGTCGATTCCGAGGACGGCGCCGCTCGAACTCATTTGGGCGAGCGGCGCAGGTCGAAGACGACCGGGATGCCGCCGGAGTGAGGATAGACGTCGCTCGCGGCGGCCGCCACGATGTAGAAACGGCCCTGGCCCGCCTTGATGCGCCGGATCGTTTCGTCGATTTGCGCCTGCGTGATCTGCGGGAACACCGCCTGCGCGAACGGCCAGGGCATGCCTTGTCCGATGGCCGTGTCGCTAACTGCAGAAATCAACTGGGCGTACGCGAGCCGGGGCACGACACTCGTTCCGCCGTCGACCTGCACGCTCGCGATCGGCTGGCCCGCGTGGAAGATCAGCTGGTCGGCATATGCCTCGAACGTAAAGTGGATCGGGTCGTTTGCGAACAGGTTTTGGTCGGCGGCCGCCAGCAGCAAAACGGGACCGCGCAAGAGGAAGCCTTGCACCTTTTGATCGGCCAGCACCGCTTCGAGCTTGGCCGCCGTCGTCGGATCGCTGGCTTTGCTCTTGTAAGCCTTGAGCGGCGGAACGTAGAGCCGGTTCAGCGAGGCGACGACCGTGTCGAAGAACGAGCTCAGCGCACGCATCCGGTCGGCTTGCGACATCGAGGGCCGTACGACGAGATACCGGTTGTCGAGGAGCGCGCCGCGGTTGATGACGACGTTCGTTTCGTGGACGCGTTTGTCGAGCGCGTCGGCTTGCGCTTGCAGCTCGTTGACCCGATTGTTGATCTCGTCCAGGTGGAAAAACGCGGCGCGCGCGTACTGCGAGGTCAACAGCACCGTCACGGTGGCCGCCAGTGCGATCGCCATGCCCGTCCCCACCGCGACGATCGTGGACGTGTACTTCGGGCGCAGACCGAAGAGCGTCATGCGCTTGCGCCCGACCTGATGACCGACGCGATCGCCGATGTACGCGATCACGCCCGCCAGTACCGCGATGCCGAAGATGAGCCCGAGGCCGCCGAGAGTCCCCATCGGTCAGAACCGCGCGACGCGGCGCAACAAGACCGCACCGATCGCGACGAAGATGACGTTGGGCGCCCACGCGCCGAGCGCCGAGACGAAGTAACCGCCCGGCACGCTTCGCACGATCGCGAGACAGAGCGATTCGATCACGAAGTACATGAAGACGATCGCGACGGCCAAGCTGAAGCCGCGGCCCGTCCCGCTGCCTTGCGCGGGACGCAGCCCGAACGGCGCCGCCAACAGCACGAAGACGAAGGACGCGAACGGCCGCGCGAGCTTCTCCTCGAAGGTCGTCTCGAACTGGCGCGTCTGTTGCTGCGAGAGCTGGCCCGAGCCGGCGACCTCGCGAATTTGCGAAAGGCTCATACTGTCGGGGTCGTCGTCCTTGGTGCGCCCTTCGATTTGGCTGGGCCTTTCTCCGATCTCGACCTGCATCTCGGGATGCTGCAGGATCAACGTCGAGCCGTCCGGGTTGAAGCGATACTCCGTCGAGTTCGTAAACGTCCACGTTCCGCGGTCGTACTGTCCGCGATCGCTGAAGATGATGAACACCGGACGCTTGTCGGTGCCGTAGCCGATGATCGTCGTGTACAGCAGACTGCGAGTCGTGTCGTCGTAACCGCGAAAATAGGTCATTTGCTGACCGCCGTTCGGTAACGGCGTCAACACCGCGTGGTTCGAGCCGCCGAAGAAGCCGACGCGCTGGATCGTTTCGTCGCGCAGCGCGATCGCGCGGTCGTTGGCGAACGCGACGACCGTCTCTTGAAGGAAAAGCGAGAGCAACGAGACGGCGAAGCCGACGACCAGGAGCGGCGCGACGATGCGCGTCAACCCGATGCCGCCCGCCTTCATCGCGCTGATCTCGCTTTCGCTCGAGAGCCTTTGCAGCGCCAGCAGCGTCGCGAGCAGCATCGCCATCGGCACGACCGTCACGGCGATTTGCGGCAGCTGCCAGAGAAAGAACTCGAGCGCGGCGAGCAGCGGAGCGTGCTGGTCGGCGACGAGTCTTCCGATCGCCAAGATGTCGGTCGCCGCGAAGATCAGCGCGAAGGCCGAAATGCCGAACGCGAACGGTCCGCCGAGTTCGCTCACCATGTAGCGGTCGAGGATCGCGATACCGGCCGCGGGGCCGCGCCGTGACGGCGCGCCCGGCAGGCTCATAGCCGAAAACCTTCGCCGAGGTAGAACTGTCGCGCCGCGGGCGAACTCAAGACTTCTTGCGCGCTGCCCGAGACGACGATCTGTCCGTCGCTCAAGATGTAGGCGCGGTCGACGATCGCGAGCGTTTCGCGAACCTGGTGATCGGTGATCAAGACGCCGATGCCGCGCTCGCGCAGCTGACGGATCATCAACTGTATGTCGGCGACCGCGATGGGGTCGATGCCGGTGAAGGGTTCGTCGAGCAGCAGAAAGGCCGGATCGGTCGCGATCGCTCGCGCGATCTCGACGCGGCGCCGCTCGCCGCCCGAGAGCGAATCGCCGCGCGCGTCGACGAAGCGCGAGAGCCCGAATTCCTCGAGCAGGTCGGGCAGGCGGCGCTCTTGTTCTTCGCGCGAGATGCCGTTCATCTCCCAGATGAGCCGGATATTGTCGCCGACCGAAAGCTTGCGGAAGATCGAGTTCTCTTGCGCGAGGTAACCGATGCCGGCGCGCGCGCGCTGATACATCGGGGCCGAGGTGACGTCGAGCGCGACGCCGTCGCGCACCAGCGAGACGCTGCCGCCGTCGGGCTTGACGAGGCCGACGACCATGTAGAACGTCGTCGTCTTGCCCGCGCCGTTAGGTCCGAGCAAGCCGACGACCTCGCCCGTCTCGACGACCGCGCTCACCGAGTCGACGACGGCGCGCGAGCCGTAGCGCTTGACGAGTTGCGAAAGCTCGATGCGGTTGAGGCCGCCCGCTTGCGTCACGGCTGCCCCGCTGCGCCCGTCATCACGAGCTTCGAAAGCCGCACGTCCGCATCGAGCCGCTGGCCGCGCAACTGCTCGCCCAGAGGCGAGGTCAGCACGACGTGGCCTTCACCCAAAAGGCGTCCGGTCGCGTCGTTGTAGTGCAAGGTATCGCAGGTCAATGTTTTTCCGTCCGAGGTGCGCGCGCGCACGCCGCCGGTCATGACGACCGTCTTGTCGCGCTCGAAGACCGTTCCCGCCGGCGCATCGGCCGTCAGCGTACGTCCGGGCGCGTCGTAGAAGATCACGTGCGGGTTCGTGAAGTCGCTGCGTCCGGTATTCTCACCGAAATACTCCGCGCGCTGCTCGTCGGCCCGCAACACGTAGACTCGGCGGCTCCCTTTTTGCTCGGTGACGTAGATGTACTGCGAGCCGACGCGGCGGGAGTGGAGGTCCAGCGGCGTTGCCGGCGCTCCCGGCGGGAGTGAAGGGCTGGGGCTGCCCTGCGGCGCGCTCGGCGCGGGCGGCCGGCCGCATGCCGCCAGAGCGACGAGCGCGACGAGGCTCGCCCGGCGCGCGAGCAGTCTCACGCTTCGCCCAGGCCGTCACGCGCGGCCGCCAAGCCGAGCGCGGTGAACGGGATCCAGACGAAGGTCATCGCGACGACGCCGATCGTATCGAACGCGCCTTGAACGAGCACCGCCACGAAGCCCGCGCACACGCCGAGTGCGAAACGGCGCGCCGCCGGCGTCGCCGAGACCAGCTCGCGCCGCACCGCGCGCGCATACCAATACCAGCCGAGCAGCGCCGCGAGCACTCCGCTTAGCCCCGTCTCGGCGGCCAGAGAGATGTAGAGATCGTGCGGGTGAAGCGCCCCGAACGAGCCCGGCGGATCGCCGTTGGGAGCGCGCACCGCCGGGTACACCCGCCAGTACGCCATCGGGCCGGCTCCGGTCAGCGGAAATAATTCCGTCACCCGAACTCCGGCGCTCCAGGTGCGCAGCCGGCTCGTCGCTTCGGCCGGATTGTGGTGCCCGGTAACCGGACTGATTGCAAAGAGCGCCATTCCCAAGATGCCCGCTGCCAGAATGCCGAGCGCCACGCGGCGCGCGCCCAACGCATAACTAAAGAAGAGCCCGGCCACAACGACCCCGAGCCAGCCCGCCGCCGAAAACGTCAAAGCCAGCGCCGCCCCGCCGGCGGCGAGTGCGGCCCAAGCCAACCTTCGAAGGAAGGGGCTGCGGGTGGCAAGCGCCGTCCCGAGCGAGATGCAGACGAACATGATCAGAAAGGCCGCGAACTGGTTGGCCGTGACGAAAAAGCCGGCTGCCCGGCCATGATTGAGCACCCAGAGCGGTAACGGACGGCGCAGCACGAGCATTGCGATGCCGGCGAGCGAGGCCCCGAGGCCGCTCCAGAGGTAGACCCGCAGGAGCAGCGCGGCTACCGGCGGCCGCGCATAATAGCGCACGAGGGCCAAGTGGAAGGCGGCACCGAGCAGCATCGTCGCCACGACCTCGAAACCGGAGAGCGGGTCGAGACCCAAGAGCGCGCTGAGCGCGCAAGCGCCGATCCAGACGGCGAGAATTCCGCGCGACGGCGATGCCGGCGGACCGGCCGCGAACAAGCTCGCCGCCGCGATCAGCGCGCAGAGCACCAGCAGTGCGATCAAGAGACCGGCCGAGAGCGGCGAGGTAAAAAGGTAGCCGACCGGCGGCGTCGGTGAAAGCGGTGCGAGCGACGTATAAAACTGAACGATCGCGAAGAACGCAGCCAGCGCGACCGCCAGCAACGAAACGGGAACCAAACCGGCGCGCGTCACGCCGCCAAGTCGAGAATCGCCCGCGCGATCGCGCGCGAACCGCCGGGCGGCCCCATGCGCCGGCGTCCCGCTGCGCTCATCACCGCGAGCCGGCCCGGATCGTCGAGCAAGGCGTCGATCTGCGCGGCGGCGGCGACCGGATCGGCGGGCACGAGCAGCAACGCCTCGCCCAGTAGGCGGCGCTGCCGCATGCGATACCAACCGCGCGAGTCGTTCCGGCCCTCCCCGCGCAGAGCGACGATCGGAACGCCGGCCGCGGCGGCTTCTTCGTTCGCAGTTCCGGCTTGACCGATGGCGAGCCGCGAGCCGCGCAAAAGCGGTCCGAGCGGCCCGCGCCAAGCCACGATCGTGCTTCGTCCGGCCCGCGCGCGCAGTGCGCCGCCCTCCGCCGAGGACAGTTCCCAACCGTCACCGGCAAGGCTCCGTGCGAAGCGCGCCGGATCGAGAACCGGCGCGATCGAGAGCAGCGCGGCAACCTCCGACGAGCGCCGTTCTCCCAGCGCGCGCACGAGACGAGCCAAACGCAAACCGTCGGCGTAGGCGGGTTCGCGGCTTCCGGGCAAGAGGGCGATCCACTCTCCCGCGGGCGGCTCAGCGCCGCCGTCGAGCAAATCGACGATCACGTTGCCGGGCGCTTCGGCTGCGACTCCGTGGCGCAGTAAGTCGGCGGCGGTCGCGAGGTCGCGGACGAAAACGCGTGCCGCGCGCCGCAAGACCACGCGCTCGCCGGCGCCGTACGGCGCAACGTACACGCTCTTCGCGGTTCCGACGAACACCGGTGCGCGGCCCGCGAGCAGCGTCAAGCCGAGACCGTAGACGTCGCCGACCGCGATCGTACCGTCGTAACGCGAACCTTCGCGCCGCAAGAACGCCGTCTGCTCGGCGAAGAGGCGCACGAAGCCCGCCCTCAAGTCGCTCGCGAACGCCCGCACGTTGCCCATCGCGATGAGTCCTCCGCTCGGCAGCGTGCGCCGCGGACCGACGGCGGCCAGGCGGCCGCCGGATTCGGCACCCACGCCGACGAGCGGAAAGTGATCGAGTCCGACCACATCGCCGGCGAGTTCGCCGACGTCTTCCGCCAAGCGCGCTGCGACGGCAGCTTCACCGTGACCGTTGGTCACGAACAAAAAGCGCCGCATGGTTACGCAGTCGCCAGCAACGGCAGCAACGCGAAGTCCTCGATCGCGCTGCGTCCATCGGATTCGCGGCGCAATACGGTCCGCGACACGTACGCGCCGAACGGTCCCGCGTGGACGATCGGGACGCGCCCGACGTACACCGGCGTCGCCAAGCGGTCGTGACTGTGGCCGCCCAAAATCAAGTCGAGCCGCGGGACCGCTTCGGCCAGCACGCGATCGGCCGCGAGCCCGAGATGCGAGAGCGCGACGAGCGTAATGCCGGGCGGCGTTTCCGCGGCGATTTGCCGCGCGACCTCGAGCGGGTCGAGAAAGCGCCAACCGAAGATCCGCTCCCACGGACTGCCGCCCGGGTACTGCACGACGAGCAACCCGAAGACGCGCACGTTCCAAGCTTCGCCCTCGACGCGCCGTTCGAAATCGAGCTCGCGCTCGAAGGGCAGCGGCCGGCCGCGCAAGTCGATGAGGTTCGAGCAGACGAGCCGATGTCGCATGCGCCGCGCGCGCGCTTCCAGCAGACGAAAGAGGTAGTGAAATTCGCGATTGCCGATCGCTTGCGCGTCGTAACGCGCGGCCGCGAGCTCGTCGACGATCGGTTCGCGGCCGTAGTACACCGTTTGACTTCCACGCAGCGAATCGCCGCAATCGAAGAGCAGGCCGGGGGCCGAAGCGCGGAGCGAACTCAGCCTCGCCGAGATGCCGCGGCGGTCGTGCAGATCGGAGGTGTGATAGATGCGCAGGCTCACGCGCTTCGCGCGAGTCCTACGGCGAACTCGGCACAGCGCGCCAGCGCGTCGGGCGGACCGAGCATTTCGCGCAGTTTCCGCGACGCCGCGAGTTGTGCCGACGGATCGCGCAAGAGCGGCTCTAGAGCGGCGGCCAAACCTGCGGGCGTCGCGTCGTCTTGCAACACTTCGGGGATCGCCGCGCTTCCCAGCAGCAAGTTCGGCAAAGTCACGAACGGCAGGCGGCGCAACAGGCGGCGCGCGTACGCGATTTGCGTGCGGCCGACGACGTAGAGTCCGACGGTGGGAACTTCGAGAAGCGCGGCTTCGAGCACCGCCGTGCCTGAAGCGACGAACGCCGCGTCGGCCGCCTCGAGCGCGGCGCGCGCACCGCGCACGATCGTAACCTCGCCCGCCGAACCGTCCTCCGCGAGCGCGGCGGCGATCCAGCGCTCGGCTTCGTCGTGCGCGGCCGCGACGATCAACGCGAGCTGCGGCCGATCCGTCCGCAGCAACCTGCACGCGCCGAGCAAAGGTGTCATGTGCTGCAGGATTTCCGCCTCGCGGCTGCCCGGCAGCAGCGCGACGGTGCCGCCGAGCTCGGGTGCGCGCGGACGCGCCGCGCGCGGCTGGACGAGCGAGGCCAAAGGGTGACCGAACCAGGCGATCGAGAGACCGAGCGAGCGATAGAAATCGCGCTGATGCGTAAACGCGGTGAGCGGTGCGCTGGTGCGCGCCACCTCGCGCGCCCGGACGGCGTTGTCGAGCCAAGCTCCGGGCGGAAAGTAGTAGAGGATCGGACCGCGGTATCCCAACGTGCGTAATGCTTTCGCGAGACGCAGATTGAACGCCCCGAAATCGACCAGAACGATCAAGTCGAAGGGCCGCCGCGTCAGCCACAGCACGTGGCGTCCCGCGCTGACGAACAGCGGCGGAATGCGCGCCAGCGCTTCCACCGGGCCGAGGCTCGCCCAACCGGTGGTGCGCTTGCTCAACCGAAAGCCGGCGGCCGCCATGCGCTCGCCGCCGATTCCGCACAGTTCGATTCCCGGCTCGAGCCCGCGCATCGCTTTCCCGAGCTCGGCCGCGAGGAAGTCGCCCGACGGTTCTCCGGTCGACATGAAAACGCGCATGCCGGACCTAGTGGCCTGACACGAAGCGAGTCAGGTGCGCGGAAGAAAGCGCTTCGCGGAGCGTGTCACTTGAGGATGCCGCGGTCGGACTCCGTTTCGACGAAGGCGATGAAGCGGCGCCCCTCGTCCGATTTGACCATCTCGCGCATCGTTTCGATCGCCTGCGTGAGGTTTCGGCCGGAACGGTACATGATCTTGTAACACTCCTTGAGTTCGGCGATGACCTCGGGCGAAAAGTCGGCCCGGCGCAGACCGACCGTGTTGAGTCCGTAGGTTTGGGCGGGATTCCCCGATACCAGCAAGTACGGCGGAACGTCGCGGCTGACCGCGGTGACGCCGCCGATCATGGCATGCGCGCCGATCCGCACGAACTGATGGACTCCGGTCAAGCCGCCGACCGTCGCGTGATCTTCGATGACGACGTGACCGGCGAGTTGTGCGGTGCTCGACATCGTCACGTCGTTGCCGACGCGGCAATTGTGCGCGACGTGAACGTAGGCCAGCAGCAACGAGTCGTCGCCGACCGAAGTGACCTCGCCCGCACCCGTTGCGCGATGGATCGAAACGTATTCGCGCAGCGTCGTGCGATGGCCGATCTTCACGTACGAGGGTTCTCCGTGGTATTTGCGATCTTGCGAGGGCAGGCCGATCGAGCAGAACGGATACGCGACGCTGTCTTCGCCGATCGTCGTGTCGCCGTTGACGACGACGTGCGAGAGCAGCTTCGTGCGCGCGCCGATCGAAACACCGTCGCCGACCACGCAGAAGGGGCCGACCTCGGCCCCCTCACCGATGCGAGCCCGCGGATGTACGACCGCGGTGGGGTGGATCACGCGTCCCTCATGCGTTCAATATCGAGGCATCCAGGTCGTAGTTCGCGACCGCAGAGATCGAGAACATGATCTCGGTCGTACACGCTAATTTGCCGTCGACCTTCGCCTCGGCGCGAACCCAGCCCGCGCCCGAACGCCTGCGCAGCAACGTGGCCTCCATGTCCAGCCGGTCGCCCGGAACGACGGGCCGCCGGAACTTCGCCTTGTCGATTCCGGTGAGGACCGCCATCCGTCGCCGGAAATCGTCCGGGCCCAAGATGATCGTGCCGCCGAGCTGCGCGAGCGCCTCGATCATCATCACGCCCGGCATCAGCGGGAATCCCGGAAAGTGTCCTTGGAAAAACTGCTCGTTCATCGTGAGGTTCTTGAAACCCGCCGCGAACTTCAAGCGCTCGTACGAGGTGATGCGATCGATCAACAGCATCGGGTAGCGGTGCGGCAACACGGCCATCAACTGGACGATGTCCATCGTCTCGTGCTCGCGCGGTTCGCCGTTCATACTCATACTCGCATTCCGTTTAGTGAGAGCCCTCGCCGCTCGGCTCGCGGGCCGCGCAAGGCGCGCTAAGCTCCGAACGCCGCGCGCGGCGGGGCGTAGGTTGCGCGCAACGCTTGAGCGGCTTGCGCGTGAAGGCGGTGACCGCTCTTGAAAGCCATGACTTGGCATTGCGGCCATGCGCCGAGCAACGCGAAGTCGCCGATCAAATCGAGCGCTTTGTGGCGTACGACTTCGTTGGGCCAGCGCAGGGGCGTCAGCGGACCGTCGGGTGCGAAAACGAGCGCGTTGTCGAGGGTTCCGCCGCGCGCGAGTCCGGCCGCGACGAGCGCCTCGACGTCGCGCAGGTAACCGAACGTGCGAGCCGGCGCGATCTCGCGGATGAAGCTGTCGGGTTCGACCACGAGATCGAGGACTTGCGAGCCGATCGGCGGCGGGAAGTCGACCGCGAAGGTTACCCGAAACTCGTCGGCGGGAAGCACCGCCAGCGTCGCTTCGCCGTCGCGGAAAAATTGCGGCGCGTCGACGACGAGCAGCGGGCGCGCCGCGTGCTGATCGACGCATCCGACTTTGGCGATCGCCTCGGCGAAGGCCGCGGCGCTTCCGTCGAGGACCGGAATCTCCGGGCCGTCGACGTCGATCGCGGCGTTGTCGACGCCCATCGCGCTGAGCGCGGAGAGCAGGTGCTCGACCGTGGAGACGCGTCCGGCGCCCGAACCGAGAACGGTCGCGCGGCGCGTCTCGACCACGAAATCGGCGTGCGCGGGAAACGTCACGCCGCCGGCGAGCCGGAAGCGCAGTCCGGTGCCGGCCGGTTGCGGGCGGAGCGTCAGCCGCACAGCCGCACCGGTGTGCAAACCGATTCCCTCGAATTCCAGCACGTCGCGCAGCGTGTGCTGATGCTGCATTACTTTTGCTCCAAAGCGCTCACGCGCCGATACAGCTTTTCGAGGTTACGAATCCGAACCTGCTGGCGAAGTTCGGCGTGATGGTCCTGCGCCGGTTGACCGCTGATGAACGCTCCGTCCGGTACGTCGTGCCAGACCATCGTGTTTCCGGCGATCGTCACGCGCGAGCCGACGGTGATGTGACCTTTGAACGCGCTCGCCCCTCCGACGACCGTATAGTCGCCCACGACCGTCGAGCCGGCCAGGCCGGTCAGCGCCGCGAACCCGCAGTTCCGTCCGATCCGGCAGTTGTGTCCGACTTGCACGAGGTTGTCGATCTTCGTTCCTTCGCCGATACTCGTCGTGCCGGTTTGCGCGCGATCGATGCACGCGTTCGAACCGATCTCGACGTCGTTGCCGAGTTCGACGTTTCCGATCTGCGGGATCTTTGCGAAGCGCCCGTCGTAAAACGCGTAACCGAAACCGTCGCTTCCCACCACGGCGCCGGCCTGCAACGTGACCCGATCGCCGGCGACGCAGCGGTCGAGAAAGAGCGCGCGCGGATGCAGCGTACAGCGCCGGCCCAAACGCGCGCCCGCGCCGATCACCGCCCCGGCGAGCACGACGCTTTCGGCACCGAGCTCCGCTTGTGCGCCGATCGACACGTGGGGCCCGATGTAGCAGTCGGGACCGACGCGCGCGCTGGGATCGACGACCGCGCTCGGGTGGCGGTACGGTCCGGCGGGGCGCGGCGGTTCGAGCGCGGCGAGCAGCTTGCCCAGAGCCGTCCGGGCGGAGGCGACGAGCAACAGCGGTTTGCGTATCTCGCCGGCGCGCTCGGCCAGCTCCGGCTCGGTCAACACCGCCGCGGCTTTTCCCGAAAGCGCCACGCGCAGATACTTCTCGTCGGTCGCGAAGGTCAGCGCTCGCTCGTCCACGTCGTCGACCGCGGCGATCCGCTCGATTTCGAGCGACGCGTCGCCGCGCACGGTTCCGTCGACCAGCGCGGCGTACTCGGCGAGGGTCAAGACTTCAGCTCTTCGGCGGGGGTTGCTCGGTGATCTTGAGGACCTTTTCGACGTCGGGCGTGATGTCCACGCCTCCGTAGCCGACGAACTCGTGGGTGACGACGAGCTTGAAGTGACGCGCGGTTGCGACTTGCTCGACCGCACTCCGGACGTCGCCGGTCACTTCGTTTTGCATGCTGAGGTAGCGCTGCCGCAAAGCTGCGATGCGCGCGGCCTTCTGCCGCGCCGAGTCGCTCGAACGCTGGATCGCTTCCGTGTCCGCAGCCAACTGATTGTTGTAGTTGATGAACTTCGGCCAGTTCGAAGTGAGCCGCGCTATGTCGACGGTTGCGATTTGAGAGGAAGCTTGCTGTGCGCATCCGGCGAGCGCTACTAGTGCGGCGGCGGCGATGATCGTTCGTCTCACTCGTGTAAACTCTCGATATCCTTCTCGGCGTCGGCCGTCAAATCGACGCCGCCGGCCGGTGCGATGATACTGCTGAAAACGACGTTCACGCCTCGCTTCTCGGCGATCAGCCTCACTTCACGGTCGATCTGCGCGACCATTTCGTCGTACAGTTCCCCACGTTGTTTTTGAAGCGCGTCGAGTTGGCGGCTCGTGCCTTCCTGTGCGTCGGAGTCGACGCCCTCGAGGCGCCGGAAACGCTGCGTCAAGTCGTTTCTGGTCTTTTGGAAATCGGCGATTGTTTTTTCGGCGTCCTTGTTGAAATCGTCTTGGTACTTCTTATGCAACGCCTCGAGTTTGGCGCGCATGTCGGAAGGCACGCTCAGCCGGCCGGGAGCGCCTCCCGAGGACACTGCCACCGAGCCGAGCTGACCCACGAGACCGGTCTGTACCGTTCGATCGTGGGCCTTCATCTGTGCGACCGTCCTCGCGTTGAGGATCGCGAACTGCTTGTCGAATTCGGTTTTGCTCTGATCGCGCAGCTGCGTCTGAAGCGCGACCAGGATCGCCTGGTCCCGGTTCTTGAGCGCGGCCAGGCCATCGCTCTCTTTCTGATTCAGCGCGTCGAGCTGCTTGCGCGTGGCCTGACGATCGGCATCGTCGAGCGCGAGGTTCTGCAGCTTGGTCGAAAGCGAGAGGCGTTCGGTGGCGTCCTGATTCGCTTCGGCGAGCGCGAAGTCGGACTCTTTGCGCTGCAGTTCCTCGACCTTGGTGCGGTAGGTTCGAGCCGCTTTCTCTTCGAGCGAACGCTGTAGCCCCAAGAGCGCAGCCCGGTTCTGCGCGACGGTTTGACGCCGGTAGGCGTCGAGGTCTGAGTTGGCAACGGCTCCGGCGTTGCCCGCCTGGGTCGCCGACTGGCGCGCGACGCCGCCCGCAATCGTGGCGCCGCTCGGACCGGCCGGCACGCCGGCGGCGCTCAATGCGGCCGCGATTGCGGCCTGCTCGCGTTTGGCGTACTCTTCCTGCTTATCTTTGAGCGCCTGCTTCGTGCGATTCGCAGCGTCGTCGAGCTGCTTTTGCAAGATCTTCTCTTCACGCGTGAGGTCGGGGCTGGTGGGTCGCGGCATGCTCGCGTCGAGCGATTTGAGCTCCAAGGCCTGCATGTCGGAGTCGAGCTTCTCGAGCTCGCCGTAAAGCGGATGCTTCTTAACGAGCGCGTCCATATTAACGTAGCCCATCACGCCGGATTGTTTCGTGCCGGTCGGGCCGGAAACGGCGCCGGTGCAAGACGAGAGTGCGAGCGCGAGCAATGCCGCCCCGACGCTACTTGAGCGCACTCGTGACGTCGCTCGTTATATCGAGGCCGCCGAAGATCAGATTGCCGCGATCGATCACCAAGATCAGGCCGTGCTTCTTCGCCACCGTCGCAATCGCGGCGCGGGTTTGGTCGACGAGCGGCTGGATCAGCTGGGCCTGCTTGTCGGCGATGGTCTTGCGAGCGTCCTGGAAGATCTTGCGTCGCTCGTCGTCCGTCTTGGCGGCGTGCATCGCTTGCTGCGCTTTCGCTTGCTCGTCGTTGGAGAACTTGAGGAACTCGTCGTTGACCGCCTTGATGCGCGGCACCGCGTCGATCTGCCGCTGGTCCACGTAGCCGACGCTCGAGGGCGGGGGCGTGGTGACCGGCGGAATCGGATCGCCGGGACCGGTCAGCAAGTCGATGACGTTGCGCGTGACGTCCTGTCCGCCGAAGACGATGATGCGCTTGTCGACGATGACCGAGAGGTTCTTACTCGAGGCGACGGAGGCGATGGCGACCTGGGCGCGCTGGAAGAGCGGCCCCATCAGCTCGCGCTGCCGGTCGGCCAGTCGGTTCTGGAACTGCTGCGCGATGCGCGCTTGCGTAGTCGGATCCTTGACGCCGCGCATCTGTTGCGCGAACTGCTTGTCCAGCTGTTGCTTGTAGGCGGCCAACTCGCGGTTCGCGCTTTGGAACGACGAAATGTTCGAAAGCGCCGCCTGGTCGAGGAAGCCGATATCGGTGAGGTCGGCCGCGAGCGTCGCCGGCGCGAACGTCGCCGCGAGCACGAATGCGGCGAGCGCGGCGATGGTTTTGGGATGGATCTTGATACGCATCTCCGTCAGAAACTCTGTCCTATGCCGAAACTGGTGTGAAATTCGTTGAGGCCGCGGGCGAAGTCGATCCGGATCGAGCGGAAGCCCAGCTGCGGCAGGTCGAACCGGAGACCGGCACCGACGTCGCCATAGTAGTACCAGTCGTTGTAGTCCGCGACAACATTACCGAATTGGTCGAGAAGGGGCTGGGCACCTCGGATTTTCTGGACTCCGTAGTCGGTGAAGAAGGCTAGGTTGAACTTCCGGTCGGCGGTCAACGGGTAGCGCAGCTCCGCTTGGAACAGCCCTTCCTCCGTGCCGTAGAAGGTTTGGCTATAGCCCCGCAGCTGCTGATCGGAGAAGATGAACAGTTTGTTGGGTGGGATGGCCCCCGTCGTAAAACCTCCCAGGAAGTGGAAACCGAGCGTCGAGGAGTGCAAAACGGGGAAGAATCTCGCCACGTCGAGCGTCGTAACCGTATATTGGAAGTCCGACCCGAGCACGTGACCGCTCAACTCCTCGCTAAGAGAAGCCAGGACGCCGCGACGCGGATTGAAGACGTCGTCGCGCGAGTCGAGTTGCAGCCCCAGCGTAATGCTGCGCAGATTGTCGGACTCGCCGTTCGTGGTATTCGCGATCGAGGAAGCTTCGATGCCGAGCGTCGTCCCGTTATTGGTCGTGCCGAAGGGGCTCGTGCTGGTCGGGCTGTTGAGAATCGTCTGTTGCTGCCCGGCGAGAAAGTACGGCGCGGGTAGGGTCACGTCGGTCGCGATGCGCTGGGCCGTGGCTCCGAACGAGGCGGTCAGGGTGTCGGTGAGCCGGCGGCCGATGCTGCCCGAGATTCCATTTGCGCGGGTCGCGTAGTTGGCCGAGATGCCCGAAAGCACGTTGGAGTTCGGGGTGAGGATGACCGGGATCGTCCCTAAGCCGTTTCCGTTCGAGGGGCCGTGCGGATTGGGTGTCGAGATGATCGGACTGGGCGCGACCGACTGCGCCGACGAGGCCTGATAGGCCTGGTAATAGTTGATCTGGTTGTTGGTAAAGATCGACGCGCCCAGGCTGTAGCGCTGCGACTGCGGCGTGTCGCCGAGATACGGAATTCCAACCGAGAGCGAAGCGTCGGCGACGCGCACGCCGCGCTCGAAGCGAATCGTCGAGCTGTTGCCGGTGCCGTTGATGTTGTTCTGCGAATACGAAAGCGTACCGGTCAAGCCCTCACCGTTCGCGCCGCCGGAATAGCCGGCGCCGATCTGCGCGGTTCCGGTGCGCTGCTCTTTTACGTTCCAGTCCAAGGTGATCTCGTAGGGCTTCTTCGGATTCGGACCGGGCTTCGTGTTGAGATCGACTTTCTCGAAGTAACCGAGGTTGTTGAGCCGCTCGTAGTCGCGCCTCAAGAGCCCTTGCGTCACGAGCATTCCGGGCCGCAGACGGAGCTGGCGGCGGATGACGTTGTCCTTGGTGACGGTGTTTCCGGTGATCTGCACGGCGCCGACGACCATAGCGTAGATCGTGTATTTGACGGTCGCCGTGCCCTTCTCGAGGTTCACGGTCGCGGGGTCGACGCCGGCTTCGAAATCGCCGAGTTGCAGATCGTACTTTTCGTACAACTTCTTGACGTTCTCGAAGTCCTTGTCGCGCAGGTCCTCGGAGTACGGCTGACCGATCTTCAGCGAAAGCGACTGCTTGATCAGCTCCTTCGAGATGAACGGCATGCCCTCGATCTGGATGTCGGCGACGGTGAGGCCCTCGCGAATCTGAAGGCTCAACGTGCCGTCCTTGCCGACGTTGACGCCGACCACGTGCGAAGGCAGCTGGCCCTGATATCCGATCTTGTCGTAGTACGAATTGATCTTCAGCACGTCCTGATGAAACGTGCTCGTGTTGAAGACTTGACCCGCCGAGGTGTCCATCAGCGCCAGCAGCGTGTCGCTCGGCACGTGGTCGTTGCCGCTGAAAACGATGCTGTTGATCACCGGATTCTCAACGACGCGAAAGGTGATCGCGATGCCGTCGGGCCGCTGCCTGATCAGCGGCGGAACCTGATCCGCAAAATAGCCGAGGTCGAAGATCGCCTGAAGATCCTCGCGTACGGTGGCCTCGTCGAAGGGCTGCCCGACCTTCGTCTTCACGACCGACAAGATGCGGTCGGTCGGCACGTGCACGTTTCCCGACACGTCGACGCTGACGACCAGCGGTGCAGTCGCCGCGGCTTGCGTCAGCGTAGGAACGAGCAGGTTCCAAACGACGGCGAGCGCGAGAAGCGCCCGACGCACGCGGCGAAGTCGGCAGATCATACGTGAATGATAGGTTCCTTTCGCATCGTCACGTGCCGCGACGGCGCGGGCGTTGCGCTTCGACCTGCCGAGCAAACGCGCAGGCCCACCCGAATGTTTCTTTGTAGCGCCGCGGCCTTCGGTCCGGGTACGGGGGGCACCCCCCGCCGAGCGAGTGTCCATTCACAGCTTACGGCAGCAGGAGTTGCAGCGAAGCGGCGAAGCCGCTCGTCCCGCCGATCGGCTGAGCGGCCGTGATCCGGGTGCTCTGCGGCGTGCCGTAGAGCAGCGCCGGGTACGCGACGAAAATGTTCTGGGCGCCGACCGTATCGAACGCCGTGACCTGAGCGGCGGTAAATTGATTCGGCTTGATCTCGAAACCGAACGACTGCCGCGTCGGGTAGCCGAACGTCTGTGAATAGATCGCGTTGACGAACTTGCCCAGACCTTTCCGGGCGGTGACGCCGACCGCGCCCGTAACGTCGACGTTGACGTTGATGTCGGAAAGGCCGAGCGCGCCGGCGGCCTGCGTCTCGAACGGCGCCAGTAGATTCTTCGTGAACTGCGCGTTGGCGATGTTGAAGGCTTGCTGCCCGATCGTATTCTGCCCGCTTGTATTGCGCGTGACCGCGCCCGCCGGATACCCGTTCACGTCGAACAGGTTCGCTCCGAGGCTCGGCGCCCCGAGTAGCAGCCCCAAGATCTGCTCGCGGCTGTAGCTTGGGGTCGACGCGAGTTGGATATCGAGGTTGCTGACCGGGCCTTTTACCGTGATCGTTATGTCGGCCGAGCCCGAGACGTTCCGAAAACCGTTCGGATCGGGGTTGGACACGTGCGTCGTCGCAACCGCATCCAGGTTGGGAATCAGCCCTTGGCTCGGATCGAACGTCACCTTTCCGCTCTGTACGCGAAACACGGTGTTGAAATAGCTGAGCGTGCCGCCGGTCGAATCGAGTTCGCCGCTCAGGCTCGGATCGGCCAGCGTCCCTCCCACGTGGATCGCGCCGGTCCCGCCGATATCGATGTTCGAACTGCGCACGCGAACGTTGCGCTCGGCGGTCACGTCCAGCGCGAGGTCGAGCTTGGGCCGCGCGGGAGCGGGCGAAGCTCCGGCCGGCGCCGGCGGCGCGACGAGACCAGGAACGTCGCTCGAGCCGGCCAGGGAAATTGCGCCGACGGAGAGCGCCGAAAACGGCACGACCGTGTCCGAAAGGCCCACTTTCCCGCTCAGGAGCGGCGGGCCGCCGGCGGGCCGCTCGAGCGTGACGCTCCCGTCGAGCGTGCCCCGCCCGTAAGCCGGAAGATCGAGCCGCAGGCCCCGCGTGAGCGCGGTCAGGCGGAAGCTGGAATCCAAACCGAGCGTCGCTCGCCCGCTCCCCTCGACGCTCCCCCCGCCGGCCTCTGCGTGGAAGCTTTCGAGTGTCGCGGCGTCGCGATCGAAGCTGACCGCCGCGCTGATTTTGCTCAACGGTTCGGTCTCGAAGCTGGGCACCGTCGCGGCACCGCCCGATAAAGTCAGGCGCCCCTCGACGCGCGGTGCACCGGCGGTCCCGGAGACGCCGACCCGGCCTTCGATCAGCCCGAGCAGGGTCGAACCTTTCGGCAACAGCGGGACGAAGTTCGAAAGGTCGAGGCCCCGGGAAGTGACCTCGACCTCGACCGGCGCAGCCGGTGGCCCGAAACCGAACGGCGAGAACGTGAAGGGCACCGCTCCTGCAAAATCCACTCGGCCCTTGGAGAGCACGAGTTCGGCGCCTTCGAGTTCCACGGAGCGGCCTTGGAGCCGGAACTGGCCGAGCGCTTGCGGGATCGCGATGCTCTGGAACGTCGCCTCGTGCACGTAGAAGCCGCCGGCGATGCTCGGCTTCGCGCGCGTGCCGGTCAGCTTGACGTCGGTTTCGCCCGATCCCCCAAGCGCGAGTTTCGCGCCGGTGAGGCGCGTGCCCAAGCCGGCGAGGTCGTTCGTCGTCGCGTGAAGCGAAAGTGCGATCGGATCGGTGGGCCCGACGCCGATGATTCCGCTTCCCGTGGCTTGCAACGTTCCGAGATCGAGCGCCGCCGCGGCCAGCGTCACGCTGCGCAGATCGGCCGTCGCTGAAAGGGTGAAGCGGTTGATCGGAATCTTGCCGTAATGTCCGCCGTTCAGACTCGCGCTGACTGCGAGATTCGGCTGACTCAAGCTTCCGGAAATTCGCGTGTCCGCATCCAGCCGTCCGGTCATCGGCAGTTGGTAACCGAGCACCGGCAGCCAGGTGCTGAGATCGAAATCGCGCAACGTCGCCTGCCCGTTGAAGCGCGAGTGCCGTAGCAGCGTCGCAAGCGGCGCGCGTCCCGCCAAGCGGACCGTACCCGCCGCATCGAGCCGGCCCGCCGCGCCTCCGAATGCGAGCTTGCCCGTCACGTTGCGCCCGTTGCTCGACCAGGTCGCGGTCGAGTCGCCCAAATTGAAACGCAGGTAGCGCAGGCCGGCGAACTCGACGTCGGCGTTCGTCGCGAGTTTGCCTCCACGACGCGAGAAGACGGCGTTCACGCGACCGACGCCGTCCAGCGTATCGCCCGTATCGAAGAGGTCGTCGAAATCCGCGAGGTTCGCGCGCGAAGCGAAGAGTTTCGCCGCGAGATCGCCCGGGCGGTAATCGGCAGCGAAGGCGACCCGCGTCGAACCGACTGCGACCGTTCCATCTTGGGCGGACAGACCGTGCGGGTCCGCCGCGAAGCGGGCCGACGCGTCGCGGAAGGCTTGGCCTTGGAAGGTCCCCTCGGAAAGCGCGATGCGCCCCGCGACCGCGGGAGCGGCGCTCGTGCCGTTCACGCGCACGTCGGCATCGAAGGTGCCCGCGATGTCGTGACGCGCCGGAACGAGTAGTTGCGCAAACGGGACGACGCGCGCGTTCTCGGTGCTGACCGCAAGGTCGAGCGCGACCGGCCCTCGCCCGAGATCCGCGACGGTGCCGGCAAAGTGGCCGTAGTTGCCGTCGACCAAGGCTTCGCCGCCGTCCAGTTTGGCGGTGTCTCCGCGCAACGCGATCCCGCTGCTGCCGGAGACCGAGAGATTCCTTACGCGCGCCGCCGCGAGCGAGAGCGTTCCGTCAAAATCGGTTCCGTCCGCCGCTTGACGAACGTTCCCCAGCGCTGCGATGCGTCCGCTCTCGAGCGGCGACCCGAGGCTGCGCAACGGCGCAGCGTTCGCTCCGGCGAGCGCGACGCCGAGGCGACCCGCGCCGCCCACCGCGCCGGCGGCCGCGAACGTTCCGCCGGCCACCCGGGCGGTGGCTGAATAAACGCGCAGAACGTTCCCGGCGATCTCGATCGTGCCGCGCACGTCGCTCACCGGGACCCCGCGTATGCTAAGGTTCGCCGCGCCGGCGCCGCTCGACTGAACGACGGTTTTTCCCGAGCGGAGCAGGAGCGCGACGGGAGCGTCGAGCGGCCCCTTCGCCTCGACTTGACCGGTGAAGACCGCGAGCCGCTCAAGGCTGCCGCGGTAACGTCCGCTCAGCGCGAGTTGCTCGGGATCGTAGGCGGCGTTTCCCGCGAACGCGCCCCAGGGTCCGCTCGCCACGAGGTCTGAGGCCCGCAGGTCGGCCGGCGCACCCGCCACTCGCGCGGCCGAAACGCTGCCGATCCGGTAACGCCCGACGACGAAGTCCGCGAGCGACGCCGCCCCGGCCAAACGAAAATCGGAAGGATGGCCTTCACCGGCTAAGCGCGCATCGAGCCGGCCGCTGAAATCGGGCGGCGCGAGATTCGGCAGACCGGGCAGTTGCGGATGAGCGCTGCCCGGGCGGATCGCAAATCCGCTCGCGTCGAGCCAGAAGCCGCTCTCGGACGACATGCGATTGGCGTAAAACGCGCCGGCCGCCGATCCCGAACCCTGGCGAATTGCAAACGGTCCGAACTCGCCGTCGCCGTTGCGGTCGAGCCGGAAGAGTCCCCGCACGCTCTCGTCGCCGGCAGCGCCGTCGGCCACACCTCGCGCGTCGATCGCGAGATCGCTTCCGCCCAGGACCGCGGTGACGCGCAAGGGCACGCGCGGCACCGACTGCGCGACGAACGGCACCGTTCCCGGCGGCGCGCTTCCGTCGACCGCCAACTCCGACACGGCGCGATCGCCGAGATCCAAATAACCGCGCGTTACCGAGTCGAACGCGCCGTAGCGCACGCTTGCGCGAACCAGCGAAAGACTGCTGTCGTAGTAGATCAGGTCGCCGGAAACGGCCTCGAGCGGAAACTTTCCATACGCGACGCGCTGCGAGTCGACGCGAACGTGCACGAGAGGTTGGCCGACCGCGCCCTCGACGACGGCACCGACCGCGACGTCGCCCGAGAGCGGCAAGCCCGCCGAGAAGTTGAAGGCCGAGCGCAGCGTTTCGAGCGGTCCCTTCGTGCGAAATCCGAGGCGGAACGCCGGCGCCTGCCAATCGTAGATTCCGCCGGCGGCTTCGGCCGGCAGATCGGCGACCCGCGCCGTTATCCGGTTGCTCGCGATCCCGCCGTCGAACAGGTCGAAACGCGCCGTGACGTCGCGCAGCGGCAGGCGCAACCCCGGAATCCGCAGCGCGCCGCCGGACAGCCAGGCGCTGCCCGCGAAGTGGGTTGCACCCGAGGCGAAGGAATACACGACGACGTCGAGGTCCGAGACGCGGCCGCCCAGCACGTGCGCGGACCGGTAGTTGACCACATAGTTTAGGAGTGTAGTAACCGGGAGGTGTGGCGCGCGCAGCCGGTGCATCGCATAACGGCGCGTCACGTCGAGGGTGCCGGTCAACTCGAGCGGCGCGCCTTCGTACGTCGCGCCGGCGCGGTAGGTCGTGACTGCGCCCGTATCGACCGCGAAGCGCGCGTTGACGGAATCGAGCCTCAAGCGGCGCGCGGCGGGATCGACGCGGTGCGGGTCGACGATCTCGATCAGTCCGTCGCGGAGCGTTCCGGTCAGTATCAGCGGCGTACCGCCGGCCCCGGAAGGCGAGGACGGTCCGCCGCCGCCGCCGCTCAGATCGAAGGATCCATCGGCGTGCCGTACCAGCGTGAGGTGCGGCCGCGTGACCTCGACCGAGCGCAAACCGAAGCGCCGCTTACCCCCGGGCAAGAGGTCGCGCAAGTCGTACGCGACGTCGAGGCGCGCCACGTCGAGAAAGGGGTCGCCGTTCCGCCGGACCGACAGGCCCTCGATCGTCAGGTGCTCGCGATCCGCAGTCAGCGCCGAGAACGAGACGTGGCTGCCGGTGAGGACGTCGAGCAGCCCTGCGACGACGGCGCGGGCGAGCGGCGCGCGAAACGCAATCGCCAGCAGCAGCGCTGCGACCGCGCCGGCCAGGAGCGCGATCCGGCGTCCTCTCAGATGCTGCACTTCCTTAACAACGTCGGCAGCATCGTGAGGCTCTCAGAGTCACTCTGCGCCGCTACGCGTCGAGATTCTTCACGCGGCCGGGCACCCCATCGGCCCAAACGGCCCCCGGTCCCTCACACATCCAGATTCTTCACGCTCCGGGCGTACGTCTGAATGAATTCCTTGCGGGGCTCGACCTTGTCGCCCATGAGCGTTGCGAACATCTCGTCAGCCGTATACCCGTCTTCGAGGGCGATTTGCTTGAGGCGGCGGCTGTTGATGTCCATGGTGGTGTCGGCCAGTTGCTCGGCATCCATCTCGCCGAGGCCTTTGTACTGCTGGACTTGGAAGTCTTTGGGATCGCTGTCGCCGATGATCGCTTTGAGTTCTTGCTCGCTGAAAGCATACTGCTGCTTCTTTCCCTTGCGCACGCCGTACAGCGGCGGCATGGCGATGTACACGAAGCCTTTTTCGATCAGCGCGCGCATCTGCTGGTAGAAGAACGTGAGCAGCAGCGTCCTGATGTGCGAGCCGTCGACGTCGGCGTCGGTCATGATGATGACTTTGTGGTAGCGTAGTTTTTCGAGGTTGAACTCTTCGCCGATACCGGTGCCGAGCGCCGTGATCATGGCCCGAATCTCTTCGTTCGAGAAGACCTTGTCGGGTCGTGCTTTCCAAACGTTGAGGATCTTGCCGCGCAACGGCAAGATCGCTTGAGTTCGAAAATCGCGTCCCATCTTGGCGGTGCCGCCGGCCGAGTCGCCTTCAACCAAGAAGAGCTCGCTCGTAACCGGATCCTTGTCGGTGCAATCGACCAGTTTGCCGGGCAGGCCGCCGCCGTCGAGGGCGCTCTTGCGGCGCGACAGATCGCGCGCCTTCTTCGCGGCCTCGCGGGCGCGTTGCGCTTGCGCGGCCTTCTCGACGATCGCGCGCGCGTATTTTGGATTCTCTTCGAAGAAGAAGTCGAGCCGTTCGCCGACCAGGCTGTAGACGATGCTCCGCACCTTGGCGTTGCCGAGCTTGGTTTTGGTTTGGCCTTCGAACTGCGGCTCTTCGAGCTTGACCGAAACGATCGCGGTCAGACCTTCCATGCAGTCGTCGGTGGACAGGGTCCCTTCGGACTCTTTCAGCAAGCCGCGCTTTTTTGCGTACGAGTTGATCTCGTTTGCGACGGCGGTTCGAAATCCGAGGAGGTGCATGCCGCCTTCGATGGTGTTGATGTTGTTCGCGAACGAAAAGATCGTCTCGGTGTACGTGTCGGCCCATTGCAGCGCGCACTCGACGTCGACCCCCTCGCGCACGCCGTTGGTCGAAATGATCGGGTGCAGTGGATCTTTTTTCTCGTTGAGGTGTTCGACGAACGAGATGATGCCGCCGTCGTAGAGAAAGGTGCGCTCTTTGAGCTCGTCGCCGCGCTCGTCGCGCAGCGTGATCGACAGGCCGCGGTTGAGAAAGGCCAACTCGCGCAACCGCTTCTGCAGGATGTCCCAGTGAAAGTCGAGCGTCTCGAAAACTTCCGGATCGGGCAAGAACCACTGGTACGTTCCCGTTCCGTCCGCCTTGCCGGCGACTTTGAGCTTCTGGACGGTCTCGCCGTGATCGAAGCGGATCTCGTAGAGCTTTCCGGCGCGCTTCACGCGGGTGATCATCTTCGCCGAAAGCGCGTTCACGACCGAGATGCCCACGCCGTGAAGGCCGCCCGATACCTTGTAGCCGCCCTTTCCGAACTTTCCGCCGGCGTGCAGCATCGTCATCACGACTTCGATCGCCGGCATCTGCAGATCGGGTTGCATGTCGACCGGAATGCCCCGGCCGTCGTCTTCGACCGAGCAGGAACCGTCCTTGTAGAGAACCACCGAGACCTTGGTCGCGTAACCGGCCAGCGCTTCGTCGACCGCGTTGTCGACGGCCTCGTACACCAACTGGTGCAAACCGCGCTCGGCGGTGTTGCCGATATACATGCCGGGGCGCTTGCGAACTGCCTCGAGGCCTTTAAGGACTTCGATTTGTTCGCCCGTATAGTCGTTCATCGATTTATTTACTTCGACGAATCGGCTCTCGGGCCCCACAGCAGCGCTTCGAGTTCTTCCCCGAGCAGATTGCGTACCACCGCGGGCGTGATTCGATCGGGCGGCAAGCCGGATTGCAGGAGTACGTACGAACTTGCGATAGCGCGTTCGCTTCGCCCGGCAGTAAGACGTTTGGCGTACCGCGCGCGCAGCAGCGCCGTCCACCAACGCTGCAAGAGCTGGCGCCGCGCGCGCTCGTAGTCGCTGCGTTCGAGCCCCTCGACTTGGGCACGGATTTCGCTGAGCTCGAGCCACGGAGCGGCGAACAGAATACGCTGCACGGCCTCGATGCGGGCCTGCTCGAGGCGGCCGTTGCACGGCGCACAGAGTCCAGGCGGGTCGTCCCCCAGCGGCGCGCCGCAGCGCTCGCACGCGCGCGCCGCCTTGCGCCGCAGCGCCGTGACCCTGTGCCGTAAGCGCTCCAGCGCTTCGCCGGCGTCGGCTGCGGGCGACGGTGCTTCTCCGGCGTCGCGCGTGACGCTGTTCGCGCGCGGCGCGACGGCACGCGAGCGACCGCGTACCGTTCCGACGCGGAACGTGAGCCGTTCGACGGCGCGTCCTTCGGGCAACGCAGCGAGCCCGCTCAGGATCTGCGGCGCGAGCAGTTGCAACTGGTTGCTCCACGCGCTCGAGCGCGTTGTGACGATCAGCGTCGTGCCCGACAGCTCGAGCGGGGTCGCGTTTTCGGCCACGCGCTCGCCCACGATGCGGCTCCAAGCCGCGCCGACCGCCCCGAGCGGTTCGCCCGGACCCAGACTCGGCTTCCAGCTCTCGACGACGCCGCGCAGCGGGCGAAGCAAACTAGGCCACCTCGCGCAAGGTCGCGGCCTCGACGCGGTAGGTTGCTGCGACGGGGACGTCGAGCTCGCCGGTCGTCGTGATGAAGGCTTGTTCGACGTCGCTTACGGCACGCAGCAGCGCACTCTGGCGCGCCCGGTCCAGCTCCGAGAGCACGTCGTCCAGCAGCAGAATCGGAGCCTCGCCGCCGCGCAGCGACATCAGCGCGTATTCGGCGACCTTGAGGGCGAGCACCGCGGTACGCTGCTGACCTTGCGAACCGAAAGCCGCGAGCGAGTGTCCGTCGAGCCGGAACTCGAGGTCGTCGCGATGCGGGCCGACCAGTGCCGTCTTGCGCAGCGCTTCCGCCGCGCTGTGCGCCGCTAAACGCGCGCGGAAGGCCGCCTCGGCGCCGGCCTGCGTGGCAACTTCGAAGGGAACGTTCGGCGCGTAGCGCAGCTCCAATTCGCCTTCCGCGCCGCCGACCCAACTGTGCTGCGCCGCGCGAGCGTGCGCGCCGAGCGCTTCGATGTAGTTGCGCCGCGCCAGCATTAGCGCGGACCCGAGCGTAACGAGGCGCTCGTCATAGGTCGCGAGCAAAGCGGGATCGATCGCGCCCGGCCCGCGCAGCAGCGCACTCTTTTGCGCGACGTAGTTGCCGTACGAGGCGAGGCCGGCGTAGTATGCGGGGTTCTCTTGGGAAAGCGCGGCGTTGAGAAAACCGCGGCGCAAAGCGGGCGCTCCGGCCACGAGCTGCAAGTGCGCCGGAACGAAGGTGACGACCCGCAGGCGTCCGAGATACCCCGCGTAACGCACGTTTTTCCCGTTGAGCGCGTAGAGTTTGCGCGTTCCGTTCGCACCCGCCGTCAACGTGCACGAAAGGCGCACGCTGCCGGCGCGCAGCCGCGCTTCTCCGCTTAAGCTCGCGGCGGCGTGTCCCTCGCGGATCAGTTCGCCTTCGCGCGCGGTCCGGAAGGACTTCCCCGTACCGAGTAAACCGATCGCTTCGAGCAAATTGCTTTTTCCTTGAGCGTTCGCGCCGGCGAGCACGCAGAGACCGGGCGGCGGCCGAAACTCCAAGGTCGCGTAGTTGCGCACGTTGACGAGAGTGAGTTGCGTCAACGTCAGACGCGAACCCTCATTGCCGTAGGGGCATGAGCACGTACATCTGGTGCACGCCTTCGGCCTCGTCCGAAGGCCGGATCGCCGCGGGCGAGAGCGGTCCTAGGAACTCGACGACGATTTGCGGAGCGTCGACGTGCGACAGGATCTCGACGAGGTAGCGCGCGTTGAATGCGATGGTCAGGTCTTCGCCGGTCTGCTCGACCTCGAGTTCCTCGTGCGCGTTTCCGGTCGTGTCGCTGTTGGCGGTGATGACCAGCTGCTGCCCCGAAACGCTCATCTTAACCATGCTCGCGCGATCGCCGGCGACGAGCTCGGCGCGCCGTAGCCCGGACATCAGCGCGCTCGTATTCACCGTGACCGAGCGATCGAATTGCGCCGGAATGACCTGACCGTAGTTCGGGTATTGCCCGTCGACGAGGCGCACGACGATCGAGGTATTGGCGGCGGCGAACGCCAGTTGGTTGGCCGCCGGCCCCAGTGCGGACACCTCAACCGTCTCCGCGGCGCCGAGGTTGCGCGCGGCTTCGCTCAGCGCACGCGAGGGCACGATGTATTTAATCGTCGCTTCGTCTTCGACGCCGCGCGCCAACGTCGTCTCCCATTTGGCAAGCCGGTAACCGTCGGTCGCGACCATCGTGAGCTGATCGCCGGTGATCTCGAGCAACGTCCCCATCAAGACCGCGCCGCGCGCCTCCTCGCTGGATGCGGCGAAGATCGTGGCCGCAACGCCTTCGCGGAAGCGCTTCGCATCGATCGCAAACGACGTGCCCTTTTGCGAGGACGGCAGGGGCGGATATTCGTCGGCGGGCAGTGCGTGAAAGTCGTAGTTGGAGCGTTCGCACTTCACGCTCGCGCGCGTCGGCGTTCCGGAAAGCTCGACGATCCCCGGCGGCAGGTTCGCGAGGTAGCCGCTGAACAGCTTGGCCGGCACGGTGACGCTCCCGGCCTCCTTGATCTCGGCCGGAAATAAGTGTTCGAGGGTGAGTTCGAGATCGGTGGCGCGGACGCGGATCGCGTCGTCCGTCGCCGTAAGCAGGACGTTTCCGAGAATCGGTACCGTCGAGTGCGAGGGAACGATCTTGCTCGCCGCGCCGACCGCCGCCGCGATGTCCTTGGTGCTACACGAAAACTTCACGCCGCCCGGCCCTGTCGTTTCGCGTCGTCCACCGGTGAGGCTGCCATCGGGGCTCCTTTAAGTATAAAGAACGTTCGTCGTAGTAGTAGTAAGGCGGTGTATTGCGGGGAGAAGCGGGGAAACGCTGGTTCGGCGGGTCACCGCATGCTCGAGAAACTGTGCATGCTCTCCGGCGGTCTTTCCACATTTGCACCGCGGGGAGCGCGGAGCAACGTTTATCCACGTTAGATAGAGCGCCCTGTACAGCGCCCCACAATGGCTGCGAAGAACGCCGCTAGGGCGTCATTCGCTCTGACAGAGGGCCATCAGGGAGCGGACTTTGTTGCGGTACGCTTCGTCGACCGCCATCTGGTGCTTTACTTTATCGCGCGCGTACATGACCGTGGTGTGATCTTTTTTCGCAAACTCGCGCGCGATCTGGGGCAGCGAGTTGTCGGTCAACTCCGTGGCCAAGTACATCGCGATCTGGCGCGGTGCGGCGATGCGCTGATCGCGGCGTTGATGGTCCATCTCCTTGACCGTCAGCCCGTGGGCTTTGGCGACCCGCTCCTTGATGATGGCGACGGTGATCCGCCGGGCGGGCGCCGAGGCGACGACGTTCTTGAGCACGTCGGCGGCCAGCTCGGCCGTAATCGCCGATTTGGTGAGCGACGCGAAAGCGACGACGCGGATAAGCGCTCCCTCGAGCTCGCGAATGTTCGACGGAATGACCTTTGCGATGAACGAGGTGACGTCGTCGGGAACCGGGATCTTCTCGGACTCGGCTTTCTTGCGCAGGATCGCTTCGCGCGTCTCCAAGTCGGGAGGCTGGATGTCGGTCAGCAGACCCCACTCGAAACGCGAGCGCAGCCGGCTCTCGAGGGTCTGAATCTCTTTCGGCGGCCGGTCGCTCGAGATGACGAGTTGGCGCTGCGCCTCGTGCAAAGAGTTGAACGTATGGAAGAACTCCTCTTGGGTTTGCTCTTTGCCTTCGAGGAACTGGATGTCGTCGATCAGCAGCACGTCGACGTGACGATATTTATTGCGGAATTCGACCGTTTGATTGTTTTTGATGGCAATGATAAATTCGTTCGTAAACTTTTCGCTTGAGACGTAGACGATGTTGGCGTCGGGGGTCCGGCTCAAAACGCGGTGCCCGATCGCGTGCATGAGATGCGTCTTCCCAAGGCCCACGCCACCGTATAAAAAGAGCGGGTTGTATGCTTTGGCGGGCGCTTCGGCAACCGCCTGAGCGGCGGCGTGAGCGAAGCGGTTTGAGTTGCCGACCACGAACTCTTCGAAGCTGTAGCGCGGGTTGAGATTCCCGTGCCGAATGTCCTCGGTCGCGCCGCGAAGGGCCGCCGCATGGGCTTCCGCCGGACTCTCTTGCGCCGCCACGGCGTCGGCCGCGACCACGAAACGGAGCGTGATCTCCTCGCCCAGCAACTCGGCGAGGACCTCCGAAATGTCGGCCTTCAGCCGGTTCTCGACCCAGTCTCGCGCAAACGGGCTCTGCACGGACAACACGATCTCGGCACCGTTCAGGGCGACCAAGCGGATCGGCTTCAGCCACATTTCGAAGATCGGCTTGGAGTACTTTCGCTCGAGAGCGTCCAGCGCCGAGATCCATAACTCGTTTGAAACGCCCGTCTGGCCGATCGCTACGCTCATAGAACTTGACCGCCTTAGCAAACTCTTCTCGGAGAAACGCGCGTCCGCGGACGCACTGAAAGCCCCGAGAATGAGGACGAACGATTGGAGGGCCACTCCCGCAATCCTCCGCTCGTTCTCCACGGACTTATGCACTTATCCACAAGCGAGGCGTCTGGGACAATTGTAGGAACGACGGCCTTTTCCGGCGCTTCGCTTTAACTCGTCCACAAGGCGCAAAACCGCGCAAAGGGGTACGGCGAGCGTCTTTGCGGAGGCTTCGGGCGAGCGCTTCTCCACAAAGCTGTCCACAGGTGTGGACAATTTGGGAAACGTTCGCATTTGCTCGGAAAAGCGTTGACGGGCTCCCTCGCTTGCGGCTATACTCTGGTGCCTTCTTTTCTACGCCGGAGCCAACTCTCGTGAAACGGACCTTTCAGCCCCATAACCGCCGCCGTAAGCGCGTTCACGGCTTCCTCGAACGGATGTCGACCGCCGACGGCCGCAGCGTCATCGCGCGCCGCCGGAAGAAGGGGCGCAAGCGCCTCACGGCTTAAGCAGGGTGCCGAAAAACCCCCGCGCCAGTCGCGACGCGGCCTTCCCGCCGGCTCGTCGTCGCCGCCTCGGTCACAATGCGCAGCGACATTGCTCCCTCAGCGGCTCCTCGATCCGCCGAAAAGTCCACGCCGCTTTGTGGCGCGCGGATTTCCCGGCACCCTGCTGAGTGCGCTGGTACGATCGCTTGCGCCGTTCGAGCGAGATCGCGCTGGTTCGTCGCAAGGGGCGCCGCGCTTCGGCGCCCACCCTCTCGCTGTTTGCGCTGCCCGCCTCGGACCGGAGCGTGCGCGTCGGGGTAACGGTCTCGAAAGCCGTCGGGGGCGCGGTGACGCGCAATCTGGTGCGGCGCCGCATCCTGGGCGCTCTGGACGGTTTGGCCTCGCGGCCGGCGCCGTCGCGGCTGCTTTTCGTCGCGAAGCCCGCGGCGGCCGGCGAGAGCTATGCGCGGCTGGCCGCCGACGTTGCGAGCGCCGTGGCCGGCACCCGAGTCCCGGACTAAAGTGCGCTACCTGCTGGCCGGGCTGATCGTCGCGTACCGGGCAACGCTCTCTCCGCTCTTCCCACCGAGCTGCCGCTTTTACCCGACCTGCTCGCAGTACGCGAAGCAGGCGGTGTTGAAACACGGTTCTTTGCGCGGCGTATATTTGGCCGCCCGTCGCATCCTCCGATGCAATCCGTGGAACCCTGGGGGCGTCGATCTCGTCCCGTAGATCATCCGGAAAGGCTGTCCCTTGGAGCTCCCGTTGACCCCGCTGTTGGCCACGAGTTGGCTCGATCCGTTCCGCGATTTTTTGCAGGTCGTGCTGGTCGCGATCCACTCCGTCGTGCCCAACTACGGCTGGAGCCTCATCATCCTCGCGCTGCTCGTGAAGCTCGTCTTCTGGCCGCTCAACACGATGCAGTTCAAGTCGATGCTCAAGACGCAGCAGCTGCAGCCGAAGATGGCCGCGCTCAAGAAGCGCTTCGCCGGCGACAAGGAACGCCTCAACCAGGAAACGATGGCGCTCTACAAAGAGTCGGGCGTGAATCCTGCGGCGGGCTGTCTGCCGATGCTGGTGCAGATGCCGATTCTGATCAGCATGTACTGGCTGGGGATCAACGACAAGCAGCTGTTCTCCAACCAAGGCTGGCTGTGGATCGGCTCTCCGCTCGCCGCCATGGTTCCGAACAAGATCATCGCGGCGAGCTTGGCGGTGCCCGATTACATCTTGCTCGCGTTCTACATCGTCTCGATGTATTTCAGCGTGCGCTTGACGACGCCGGCGATCGATCCGGCGCAAGCGCAACAGCAAAAGATCATGGCGTTTCTTTCGCCGGTGATGTTCGGCTATTTTGCGCTGAAGTATTACTTTCCGTCGGCGCTGGTTCTGTACTGGCTGTTCTTCAACGTCTTCACGATGGCGCAGCAGTTCTATTTGATTAACCGTTATCACACCAATCCGAGCCCGATCGGGCCGCACCCCGAAGCGGCGGCAGCGAGCGCCGCCCCGGCGCAGAGCGGCGCGCTGGCATCGAACAACGGCAGCAGGGCGGCCGCGCAAGACGGGAGCTCGAAGAGCGGCTCGCGCGCGGCGCGGCGCCGCCGCAGTTCCCGCCGTTAACGATTCTTTTCCTCGCGATCCAAGGAGCGATATGTAATGGACGAGCACGCAAGCGATCAACCCTCGAGCGGCGGAGCCGCACCCGGACACGGCCGGCGGCGGCGCGCGGCGCGCAGCGGGGGCGGCGGTGGACGGCCACACGCCGGTCCGCCGCGCGGTCCGGACGGACCGCCACGTGCGCCGCGGCCTCCGGCCACGCCGAGCGTCGAGCCCGATTCGGTCAAGCCGGCTCGCGAGTTGCTCGTGCAAATACTCGACCGGTTGGGCATCGTCGGCGCGCAAGTCGCGTACTACGCACGCACCGAAGGCGAGTATCTCGAAGTGCGCGGGCCCGATCTCGCAAACTTGATCGGCCGGCACGGCCACACGCTCGAAGCTTTGAATTTGATCTTCAACAACATCGTGAACGCAGGCGTCAAGAAAGACCGGCACTACTTCACGATCGACGCGGAAGGCTACCGCGCGCGACGGGCCGACATGCTCAAGGCGCTCGCGTTGCAAACGCTCGAACGCGCCGTTCGCGAAAAGCGCCCGATCGCGCTCGAACCGATGCTTCCCTCCGAGCGTAAAGTCGTACACCTCGCGCTGGCCGAGAACCCGTTCGTCACGACGGAGTCGAGCGGCGTCGAACCGGAACGCCGGGTCGTCGTCATGCCCCGTTCGGCGTAGCGCCGCTAGAAATGTATCGCGGCCGGAGCGCCGCAACCCGTGAGCGATAGCAGTCTGATGGAAACGATCGCGGCGCTCGCGACGCCGCCCGGGCGCGGCGCGATCTCGATCGTCCGTTTGAGCGGTCCGGACGCGCTAGGAATCGCGGCGCGCGTCGCGCCGGCGCAGCGTCCGCTAGAGCCGCGGGTCGCGACCCTGGCGCGCATTCTCGCCGCCGACGGCGTGCAGATCGATGAAGGTTTAGTGCTGTACTTTCCCGGCCCGCACAGTTACACCGGCGAAGACGTGGTGGAGTTGCACGTTCACGGCTCGCCCGCGGTGGTGCGCGAAACGCTGGCAGCTTTGCTGGCCGCCGGCGCGCGCTTGGCCGAGCCCGGCGAGTTCACCAGGCGCGCCTTTCTGGCCGGCAAGCTCGACCTGAGTGCGGCCGAAGCAGTCGCGGAGCTCATCGCGGCCGAGCATAGCGGCGCAGCGCGCGCCGCCGCGGCGCGGCTTTCGGGCGGGTTGGCCGGCGCGGTCGAGGATTTGCGGGCGCGACTGGGCGCGATGCTCGAGGAGTTGAGCGCCGCGCTCGACTTTCCGGACGAGGTCGAGACGCCGTCCCGCGCTCGGCTGGCAGCGCGGGTGGGCGAGGTTCGCGCCGGACTGGACGCGCTCGCGAGCGGCTGGGAACGCGGGCGCCTCGTGCGCGAAGGCGTGTCGATTGCGATCGTGGGGCCGCCGAACGCGGGCAAATCCTCGCTTCTCAACGCCTTACTGGGCAGCGATCGCGCCCTGGTTTCGGCGCTCGCGGGCACGACCCGCGACACGCTCGAGGAGAGCCTGGCGCTCGACGGCTTCGTCGCCCGGCTGATCGATACGGCCGGACTGCGCCCGAGCCCGGAGGGGCTCGAAGCCGCCGGCATCGCGCGCGCCGAGGCGGCCTTGGCCGAGTCACGGATCGCGCTGGTCGTGATCGACGGCTCGCGGCCGCTCGACGGCGAGGCGCGCGACCTGCTGGCCCGCACGCGCGGCGGCGAGCGCATCGTGTACTTCAACAAGCGCGACCTGGGGTGCTCCGGTTACGAAGCGCGCGATGCCGCGGAGCTGGACGCGCTTTTCGGAAGCGCTTTCGATCCCGCGACGGTCGAGGCGGTCCGCGCCGCGCTCGTGCAGCTCGTGACGCAAGGCGAAACGGTCGACCCGGCTTACGCGCATCTCGGAACGGCGCGTCAAGCGGACGCGGTGCTCGCGGCGCGCCGCGCGCTCGAGGAGGCGGCGGAAACGCTGGCTTCGGGCGCGCCCGTCGACCTGCTGACCGGCGATTTGCTCGCGGCCTCGGCCGCGCTCGGCGGAGTGACGGGCTTTGCGGCGAGCGAAGAGCTGTTGGATGCGATCTTCGCGCGCTTTTGCATCGGTAAGTAAGGACGGCACAAAGCGCGTGATACGATTCGGGCGATGAGCCCCAGATCGAGCGACGCCGCGACGATCGTGGTCGGCGGCGGTCATGCCGGCGTCGAAGCCGCGCTGGCCTCGGCGCGGACCGGCGCGCCGACGCTGCTCGTCACCGGCGATCCCGAACGCATCTGCACGCTCGCCTGTAACCCGTCGATCGGCGGTAGCGCGAAAGGGCAGCTGGTGCGCGAAATCGACGCGCTCGGCGGGGAGATGGCGCGCATCATCGATCGTAGCGAATTGCACGTACGCTTTCTCAACGAATCGAAGGGTCCGGCGGTGCGCGCGCTGCGGGCGCAGGCCGACAAGGCCGCCTACGCGCGCATCGCGACCGAAACCTTGCGCGCGCAGACCAACCTGACCATCGTGCCGGGGCTCGTCGAAGATCTCGTGCTGCGGGCCGGGCGCATCGCCGGCGTGACGACGAGCGACGGGCGCTGCTACTACGCCCCGAGCGTCGTCCTCGCGACCGGAACGTTCCTCGGCGGGCGGATCTTCCGCGGCGAGTGGAGCGAAGCCGCCGGACGCCTCGGTGAAGCGCCCTCGCAGGGGCTCTCGCTCGCCTTGCGGCGCGCCGGTTTCCGGATGGGCCGGCTCAAAACGGGAACGCCGCCGCGGGTCGATCCGGCCAGCGCCGACGTGACGCGCATGAAGCTGCAAGCGCCAAGCCCCGTCCCGCTGCCGTTTTCCTATCGCAGCCCGGCCGCCTTTGCCGGACCGCAGTTACCGTGCTTCGTCGTCGCGACGAACGCGCGCACGCACGCGCTCGTGCGCGACAACTTGCACCGCTCGCCGCTTTACGGTCTCGATCTCATTCGCGGCATCGGTCCACGCTACTGTCCTTCGATAGAAGATAAAGTAGTTAAGTTTTCGCACAATCCGAGTCACTTGATCTTCGTCGAGCCCGAAGGCTGGGACGTTGCGTCGCTCTACATCGGCGGTTTCTCGACCTCGCTGCCGGCCGAGGTGCAACTCGCGATGCTGCGAACGCTGCCCGGGCTCGAAAGCGCCGAGATGCTGCGGCCGGGGTATGCCGTGGAATACGACTACGTATCGCCGCTCGAACTCTACCCGACGCTCGAAACGCGCCGCGTCGCGGGCCTCTTTCACTGCGGACAACTCAACGGAACCTCGGGCTACGAAGAAGCCGCCGCGCAAGGACTCGTCGCGGGAATCAACGCGTCGCGGCGCGCGCGCGGCGACGAGCCCATCAGCTTCGCGCGCTCGCAATCGTACATCGGGGTGTTGATCGACGACCTCGTCACCAAAGGTGTCGACGAGCCGTATCGCATGCTCACTTCGCGGGCCGAACATCGCGTTTTGTTGCGGCACGACAACGCCGACCTGCGCCTCTCACCGCTCGGGCGCGAACTCGGATTGCTCGGCGACGACGATTTCGCCACGTTCGCAGCGCGCCGTGCCGAACTCGCCGCGGGACTCGAGCGCGCGCATCGGATCCGGCTCGGCAACGACGCGCCGCGCGGTCTGGCCGGCATGAGCGCGGCCGAAGCGCTGCGCCGCCCGGACGTCGGCCACGGGGACTTGGCGCGCTTTTTGTCCGTGACGCCGGAAGTCGGCGAGCGGGTCGAGATCGAGTTGAAACTCGAAGGTTACGTCCGGCGGCAAGAGCGCAACGTCGAGCGCGCCGCGGCGCACGAAAGCACTTTGCTGCCGGCCGACTTCGCCTACGGGTCGCTCGGCGCGCTGTCGCTGGAGGCGCGCGAAAAATTCAGCCGCCACCGGCCAACGACGCTCGGTGCGGCCGGGCGCATTCCCGGCATTTCGCCGGCCGACGTCGCGATTCTGAGCGTGCTCTTGCGACGCGGGCGCTCCGGCGAGAGTTCGGTCGCGAGTGCAGGCGAATCCGCGAACGAGCCGGCCCTCGCGACGCGCGGGTGACCGGAGAGTTCGAAGCGGCGCTCGCAGATCGCGTCGAGCCTGCCTATCTCGACCGGCTCGCCGCGTTCGCGCGACTCTTGGCGCGAGCCAACGCGTCGCAGAATCTCACCGGAGCGCGCAGCCCGGGCGAGCTGGCCGATCAGGTCGCCGACGCCCTGAGTCTCGTGCCGTTCGTGCGCGAGCCGTTGCTCGACGTCGGCAGCGGGGGCGGCTTTCCGGCGGTGCCGCTCGCGATCGTTACCGGCTGTCGCGCGACCCTCGTCGAGTCGGTGGCGAAGAAAGCCCGCTTCCTCGAGGCCGCGGTGAACGAGCTCGGGCTGCCGGTCACCGTCGTCGTCGCGCGTGCGGAAGCCGCGGCCCACGATCCTCGCTGGCGGGAGCGCTTCCTGACGGCAACCGCGCGCGCCGTCGGTTCGCTGCCCACCGTGCTCGAGCTGACGGTGCCCTTCCTGGCGGCGGGCGGGAGCGCGGTGTTGCAGCGCGGCTTCTTGAGCGAGGAGGAGCGGCAAGCCGGGGCGGACGCCGCGCTCATGCTCGGCGCCGAACTCTCCGGAGAAATAGAGCTCGACGGCGTACGGAGGCTCGTGCTGGCTCGCAAGTCCGGCGCAACGCCGGGGCGTTTTCCGCGCCGAACCGGGGTCCCGCAAAAGCGCCCGCTGTGCAGCCGGGCCGCCCCCGGCCGGCCGGTTCCGGCCGATGGCTGAGACCGTCCGCGAAACGGCCGCTCTCGACGCGAAGCTGGCCGAAGCGCTCGCGCCGGGCGAGTTGTACGCCGTCGGCGGCCGGGTCCGCGACGAGGTGCGAAGCGCGCTCGACGGCGTGCCTCGCTCGGCCAAGGACCTCGACTACGTCGTCACCGGCCTCGAGCTCGAGGCGCTGACCGAACGGCTTCGCACGCTCGGACGGGCCGACGTCGTGGGCTCGAGCTTCGCGGTCGTGAAAGCCACCTTCGACGGCACGACCGTCGACGTAGCGCTACCGCGGCGCGAGCACTCGACCGGCGTCGGACACCGGGAATTCGCCGTCGAGGCAGGCCCGGAGGTTTCGCTGGAAGACGATCTGGCGCGCCGGGATTTCCGGATGAATATGCTGGCTCGCGCCTTGCCCTCCGGACGTTTGGTCGATCCCTACCGCGGCGAAGCCGACATCGAAGCGGGCCGCATCGATGTGTTGCGGCGCGAAGCCTTCGACGAAGACCCGCTGCGCATGTTGCGCGCGTGTCAGTTTGCCGCGCGTTTCGAGTTTGCCGTTACGCCCGCAACCTTCGAAGCGATGCGCAGCGCGGCGCCGCTTGTGGAGAGCGTTTCCGCCGAACGCGTCCGCGACGAAGCGATCAAGTTGCTCGAACTCGCGCGCCGGCCGTCGCTCGGATTCGAACTCATGCGTGAAAGCGATTTGCTCGGCCGCGTCTTGCCTGAAATCGCCGAGGGAATCGACGTCGAGCAAAACGAGTGGCACGCCTACGACGTCTACCGGCATACGCTGGAGACGCTCGACGCGACGCCGCCGGGCGACCTGGTCTTGCGTCTCGCCGCGCTTTTCCACGACGTCGGAAAGCCACGCACGAAAGACGGCCCGCATTTTTACCAGCACGAAGTACTGGGCGAGGCGATGACGCGACAGGCGCTCGAGCGGCTGCGCTTTCCGGCTGCAGTCATCGACGAGGTGGCTTCCCTCGTGCGGAACCACATGTACGCGGCTGACCCGGCAGCCGCCGACCGGACCGTGCGCCGCTTCATCCGGCGGATCGGCGCCGGGAACCTCGAGCGCCAATTCGCGCTGCGTGCCGCGGACATCACGGGCAGCGGGCTTCCGAAACGCGGTCCGGAAAACGAGCAGTTTGCCGAGCGCGTCTACGCGATTGCCGCGCAGCGGCCGGCTCTCGCCGTTTCCGACCTAGCGGTCGGCGGCCAAGAGGTGATCGATGAGTTGGTGGCTGCCGGCCTCTTGCCGCGGGGCTCGCGCGGCGGGCCGCTCGTCGGAGAAATCATGCGCGCCTTGTTGGAGCAGGTGACGGATGAGCCCGCTTGTAACGAGCCTGGCGAACTGAAGAAGACAATTCGAAACCTGATTGCGCGGCGCTCGGACGGCGAATCAGGCGCGTGACTGCCCACGAAAGCGAGAGGGGCGAGAATCGGCAACATTTCACGTGAAACATCCGAGCCATCGCCGGGTGGGACGACGCGAATTATCGCGATCGTGAACCAAAAAGGCGGCGTCGGAAAAAGCACGACGGCCGTCAACTTGGGCGCGTCGCTGGCCCTGCTCGGCCGGCGCGTCCTGCTGGTCGATATCGATCCTCAAGGCAACACGACAAGCGGTCTGGGCATCGAGAAGCGCTCGATCCGGCATGACGTCTACGCGATTTTGCTGGCCGACGTGCCCATGCGCGAGGCCATCTTGAAGACGGCGATCCCCGACCTTCAGCTCGTCCCCTCGACGATCAACCTGGCGGGTGCCGAAATTGAGCTCGTCGCCGTGCTCTCGCGGGAAACCCGCCTCAAAGTGGCCCTGCGCCCGGTCGCTTCCGAGTACGAGTACGTGCTCATCGATTGTCCGCCTTCGCTCGGTCTCTTGACGCTCAACGCCCTGACCGCGGCGGACGAGGTTCTCATCCCGGTGCAAGCCGAGTACTATGCCCTCGAAGGGCTCTCCCAACTGACGACCGTCGTGGCCCGGATCCGGGAGGCGCTCAATCCGGGTCTGCGGATCAGCGGCGTCCTGGTAACGATGTTCGACGGCCGCACCAAACTCGCCACCGAAGTATTGGACGAAGTGAACGCATATTTTCCGGAGCAGGTTTTCCGGACCCAGATCCCCCGCAACGTCCGGCTTTCCGAGGCTCCATCCTACGGCAAGCCGGTTGCGCTCTTCGACGTGAAGAGCCGGGGAGCGCAAGCGTACCTTGCGCTCGCGCGGGAAGTCTTGGGCGCGTGAGCGTCAAGCGCGGACTCGGTCGAGGGCTCGGCGCGCTGCTTGGCGAGGAACAGCGCCCGGCGGCGGGGAGCGGGCTGACCCAAATTCCGGTCGGCGCGATCTTGCCGAATTCTCAGCAGCCGCGAACGCACTTCGACCCCCAAGGGCTGGCCGAGTTGGAACAATCGATCCGCGAGCTCGGCGTGCTCGTTCCGATCATCGTGCGGCCGGTTTCCGGCGACGGACCGGCGCGTTTCGAACTGATTGCCGGCGAGCGCCGCTGGCGGGCGGCGGCAGCGGCCCGCCTGGAGACGATTCCGGCGATCGTGCGCTCGGCCGACGACCGCTCCAGCCTTGAGTTGGCGGTCGTCGAAAACATGCAGCGCGAAGATCTCGGCCCGCTCGAGGAAGCGATGGGCTTCGCGCATCTCTTGGACGAGTACGCCTACACCCAGGAGAGTCTCGCCGAGCGGATCGGCAAGAGCCGGTCGGTGATTGCGAACAGCCTGCGGCTGCTCGGCCTGTCCGACTCGATCAAAGCGCGCCTGCGCAGCGGCGCCTTGAGCGCCGGTCACGCCCGGGCTCTGCTGGGCGTCGACGCGCGCGAGCGCGAGTCCCTGGCAGCCCGCATCGAACGCGACGGGCTGACGGTCCGCGACATCGAGCGCTTCGGCGCGCGCCGCAAAGCGCGCCGTTCCGCTGCGCCTGCCCCGCCGCGCAAGAATCCCGACCTCGAAGCGGTGGAGACGCGCTTGCGCTACCGCTTGGGCGCGCACGTCGCGATCGTGCCCGGCCCGGGCGGCGGCGGCCGCATCGAAATTCGTTACTCCGACAAGACCGAATTGACTCGTTTGATCGAAGCCATCGTTCCGGAGGGCGCATGACCCCAGGCCTCGTTCGCTCCGTCCTGCTCGGTTGCGGCCTCGCGCTGGGCGCCGTCGCCGCGTCGGCCGCAGCCGGCTCCGGCGCGACGAGCTCGCCGCAGCCGGCCCTGACCCATCTAAGTCAGGCGCAGCGCAGCGTCTTCGACACCTACCTCGGAGCGCTCGGCCGGGGCGACTACGTCGCGGCTTTCGCCCTGCTGACGCGGGATGAACAGCGTTACTTCGGGAGTTCTGCGAACTACGCGTCCGGGTTCGTCGCTGACGGGTTGAAGATCTTATCCTACAAAGCCATCGGACTGACGCCGTTCTCCGGCGGGGTTGTGGTGAGCGTCAGCGAGGATTTCCAGTTCAACGATCCCGGCCACGGCATTCCGGTGAAGGCCAAGGGCAGGGTCGACTACGGCCTCATCAACGAGGACGGCAAGGTTCGGGTCAAAGACCCTTCCCATCCCTGGCTCGCCGTCGTCCCGAAGAACGCGAGCGTGACGCAAGACGGGCTGCGGGTGACGGTCAACAAGGTTTCGTTCTTCACCGGGCGCGTCGAGGTGTTGCTGACTTTTTCCAACATCGCCGACACGACCGTGACGTTGCTTCCTTACGGCCGCTCGGTTTTGCAAGACGCGGCCGGCACGACGTATCATCCGATCGAGACGGCGCTGCCGGGGCTCACCGACCGCAATCTCAGGCTGGGACTGCGTTTGCCGAGCGACGCCCAGTATACGGGTGCGCTGACCTTCCTGACCCCGAACCGTTTCACGCCCAAGAGCTTGAATTTGACGATCGCGCCGCAATTGCGCGACGGCGCCGACGCGCCGTTCGAGGTGGACCTGCCCATCGCTCTTCGTTCCTAGTTCGCACTACGGAGTACGTTCTCAAGCGGCTCAGGAGAACGCGCTCGGGGTGCAGGTTCCGAGGGCCTTTTCGAGGGCCGGTTTTGCGCCCCCCGAGGGCTCGCTTTCCTAAGAGGAGACGGTGAACACCGGGGCTAAATCGCGAGCGGTATCGGTGGTGGAACTTTTCAGAAGGCCGCCGACTATTTTCTCGTGTTCACGGGAGTTCTCGTATGCGTCGTCTTTCGCTCACGCTGATCGCTTCTTGCGGCATCGCGTTGTTGTCCGCATGCAACGGCGGCGGATACGCGTTTACCGGCACCAACGGCAACAACAGCATCAGCGCGGTCGCTTTTCAGAACGGCTCGGGCCAAGCCAACGATTTCTTCGTCGCGCCGCTCGGTTCGACGCCGTTGCAAATCAACGCCGTCGCCTACAAGGGTACCGGCCAGCTCTCGCTGGTCGTTCCCGACATCAAGTTCAAGTGGGAGGTCGGTTTCGCACCGCCCGGCTCGACATACCCCAAGGGCCAGAACGGCGTCCAAACGGCGTGCGGAGAGCCGGCATCGGGCACCGTGCCGCTGTACTATTCGCTCCTGTTCCAAAACAACGGCACGGGACCGGTGCCGACCCCGATCGCGTCGCCGCTTCCGGTAACGCCGGTCGCACCGGCGTCCGGGGAAACCTCGCCGCAATTCATCGGTTACGCGCTTGCCGCGCCGGGCTATGCGGCTTCGACGATTTACGTCGCGCCGGCGCTCGATCCGACCAAGATCCCCGCGGTTGTCCCGATCGGCTTTGCGGAGGGCTCGACCAACTACTGCCTCCAGGTCGACGCGATTTACAATGGCAGCACGGCCGGCTCGGTGATCGTCGTCGTCAGCAACTCGCCCTAAAGCAGTCGCTCGAGTTCGGCCTTCGAGGAGCGTCGCGCTGAGCGGCGCTCCTCGTTCGCTTTTTCCGCCGCTCGCGGGCATCTACGCGATCGTCGATGCCTCGCTCTCGGCCGATCCCGAAGGGCTGCTCGAACGTTTGCTTGAGGGCGGAATCAAATTGGTTCAGTACCGTAGTAAATCGGGTGTCGAACGATCGCGCGTGCGCGCGATGCACGCGCGTACTCGACGCAGCGGCGCGCTCTTGATCGTCAACGACGACGTCGAAGCGGCGCTCGAGGCCGACGGCTTGCACGCCGGACAAGAAGATCTTGCCGGCCTCGACGTCGCAGCGCTGCGCCTGCGACTCGGCGCGCGAATTCTGGGGATCTCGTGCGGTACGCCGGACGAAGCGCGCGCCGCTGCGCGAAGCGGCGCGAACTACCTCGGCGTGGGTCCCTTTGCGCCGACCGCCACCAAGCTCGATGCGGGACCTGCGCTGGGCGAGAGCGGCGTACGCGAGATCGTCGGAGCCGCCTCGCTGCCGGTCGCGGCGATCGGCGGCATCGGGTTCGAGAACCTCGCCGCCGTGGCGCGAACCGGAGCGGCAATGGCCGCGGTCGTCTCCGCGCTGGCCTTCGCCGCCGATCCGGCGGCGGCGGCTCGCGAACTTACGGCACGCTGGAAGGGTCTCGCGACGTGAGACCTGTCGTGTGCTCGATCGGGACGACCGAAACGTGGAACGCCGCCGGTCTCGGACTCGATCTGTTGGCGTTGTGGGAGTGCGGCGTCCGTCCGGTGAGCGTCGTGGCCGGCGTCTCGGCTCAGGACGACGCGGGTATCCAAGCGCTCTTCCCGCTGCCGCCCGAGGCGATCGCCTCCCAATTTGCCGCGCTGGCCAAAGCCCCGATTGCGGCCTACCGGATCGGCGCGCTGCTCGACGCAGCGGGGGTCGCCGCGGTTGCCGCCGGTTTGTCGGGAGACGACCTTCCCGTCGTTTACGACCCGGTGCTCGCGGCGAGTGCGGGCGGAGACTTCGCCGACGCGCCGGCGCGCTCGGCCATTCGCAGCGCGCTCCTGCCCCGGACGCGCATCCTGACGCCCAATCTTCAGGAAGCGGCACTGCTGCTCGGCCGCCCGGTCAGCCCGAGCCCGGCCGGTCTGGCGGAGGCCGCTCGGGCGCTGCGCGCACTAGGAGCCGGGGCGGTGCTGATTACCGGCGGCGACCTGCCCGGTTCCCCGCTCGACGTCTTGGCCGACGCCGAGGGCGTCGTCGAATTCGAGGAAGCGCGAATCCCGGTCGACATGCGCGGCACCGGCTGTTTGCTGGCGGCGGCGCTGGCCGCCGCGCTTGCGCGCGGCAGCGAGTTGCGCGGCGCCGTGCGCGAAGCGCGCGCGTTCGTGCGCAGCAAACTCAGCGCGGCGGTGCGCTTAGGACCGTTCCGCCTTGCGTACTAGTGGGCCGTACCGAGGCCCCGCGAGCGGAGCCGGTCCGCGCTAGCGGTACGAGGAGCGCGACTTCGCGAAGCAGTCCCGACAGTACACTGGTTTGTCGCCGCGCGGTTGAAACGGTACCTCCGCCGCCTGCCCGCACGAGCTGCAGGTCACGGAGTACATTTCACGAGTACCGCCGGCCCCGCCGCGACCCATCTGCGCGCCCCGTGAGGACTTCCTTACGGCGCGGCAATCGGCGCAGCGGTTCGGTTTGTTCTGAAACCCTTTGCTCGCGAAGAACTCTTGTTCGCCGGCGGTAAAGGTGAATTCAGCGCCGCAATCGGTGCAGGTCAGGCGTTCGTCTGTATACAATGCGAGCCACCTCGTTGAGTACCACGGTTTCGACTCGCTCTCGTTACCGACCGCGACGTCAGCCGCGCGTGCTCGAAGCTTGACTAATGCGTGGATACTAACATAGGGCTATCGGCGGTGCAACTGGAGCAAACGCGCGTGCGCGTGCGCGTTATGTCCGGCATGCGACCGACCGGACGTCTCCACCTCGGACACCTGGCAGGGGTGCTCACGCAGTGGGCCGAGCTAAGCCGCAGCTCGCTGGCGTTTTTCGAAGTCGCCGACTTGCACGCGCTCACGACCGGTTACGAGCACACCGAAGCGATCAAGGAGCACACGGTCGAAATGGTGCTCGATTGGCTCGCCGCCGGCGTCGATCCCCAGCGCGCCGTCATGTACGTCCAATCGCACGTTCCCGAGATCAGCGAACTGCATTTGCTGCTGTCGATGATCGTGCCCGTCGCGTGGTTGCAGCGCGTACCGACCTACAAGGAGCAAATCGCAGCGCTCGGGCCCGAGATCGCAACCTACGGGTTTCTCGGTTATCCGTTGATGCAGCTGTGCGACATCGCGGTCGTCCGGGCCAACACCGTTCCCGTCGGGCGCGATCAACTCTCGCACTTGGAGTTCGGTCGCGAGGTCGTCCGCCGCTTCAACCATTTGTACGCGCCGGCGCTGGTCGAGCCGCAACCCGTGTTGAGCGAATTCCCCGACATTCCAGGCACCGACAATCGCAAGATGTCGAAATCGTACGACAACACGATCGACATCGCCGACAGCGAAGAAGAGACCACAAAAAAAGTCCGCTCGATGGTGACCGATCCGCTCAAGATCCGGCGCAACGATCCGGGCCGCCCGGAAATCTGCCCGGTGTTCGCGCTGCACAAACTCGCGGATCCGGAGCGCGTCCCCTGGATCGACGAAAACTGTCGTTCCGGCGCGCTCGGCTGCGTCGACTGCAAACGCGACCTCGCCGAAAATCTCAACGCGTACTTACGGCCCGTGCGCGAACGCCGCGCCGAGCTCGACGCGTCGCAGGTGACCGCTATCCTCGCCGACGGCGCCGAGCGAGCGCGCGCGGTCGCGTCCGAAACGCTGCGCGACGTCAAAGATGCGATGCACCTGTAGCCGGAGCCGGGAAAGCGCGTCGCTAGCTCAGTAGACGACCCCCTGCGGCGTCCGGCCGAGCGCGCAATGCCGGCTCGAAGTTGAGTGCCAACTTCCGCCGCTGTAAACTTGGCGCCACTCCGCCAGCTCGCCGCTCCCGGTTCGAATGACTTCGTTTCTCAGGGTGTAGGAATTGTGGTTTCCTCGACCGTCTTCCGTAGCGCCGCCTTCGAAGACCGAGTCGCCGGAGTTTCCCGATATGCGCGTAAGAGTCCAGGCTCGTTTGTAGTTCGCGTCGCTCATGTGTCCGTCGAGCGTGACTTTGCCGGCTGCTCCGACGCGAATCGTCTCCGCACCCGAGCTGTAGGCGCCCCAGTCCCACGTAAGAGTTACGGCGGCGGCACCGCTGGACTTCCCTTTCATGTTCGCCCACTTCGCGGCGTCGATCTGACAGGTCCAAGTCCCAACGAGCCAATCGTACGGCGCGCCGGCCGCTGCGGCGCTCGAGCGCGACACGAACGCAACCGTCAAGAGCATCGCCGCGAGCGCGGTCGAAGAGCGTTTAGGGACGAGCGATAGCCTTGGAATAGTGGTAGTTGTCGTCGTCGCGGGACCAGCCGGCGCCGGAGTAGACGCGCTGCGCGGTGCGGTTGTTTTGGTGCGTCGAGAGTTCGAGGAGGCCGGCGTTCGTTTCGCGGGCGAGTTCTTCGGCGCGCGCGATGAGCGCGGCGGCGACGCCGCTGCGGCGCGCTTCCGGTACGACGTAGAGATCGTTCAGCAGCCAGGAGCGGCATAGGCGCAGCGATGAGAACAGCGGATAGAGCTGAGTGAAACCGACCGGCGGCCCTTTGGGCTCGACTCGCGCGCAGAAGACGACCGATTCGTTCTTCGCGAGCCGTTCGCGCAGGAACGCCGTCGCGGCTTCGGCGTCGGGTTTGCAGCGATAGAAGGCCCGGTACGCCTCGAAGAGCGGGACGAGTACGGGGACGTCGTCGGGCGTCGCACGCGTCACGTGCACTGCCGGGGCGCTGCGCGTAGCTACGCGACGAACCGGGGAAGCGTCGTGCGGATGCGTTCGAGACCGCGCTCGATCTTGTCGAGCGAAGCCGCATACGAGAAGCGCATGAAGCCGGCTCCCGCGGCGCCGAAGCACGAGCCGCCGAGCGCGGCGACGCCGCCTTCCTCGAGAAGGAAGGACGCGAGCTTCTTGTCGTCGCGCGCGATCTCGCTGACGTTCGGGAAGACGTAGAAGGCGCCATCCGGAGTGTTGCAGGTGATGCCGGGAATCGCGTTCAGGCCGGCCACGATCGCATCCCGCCGGCGGCGAAACTCGGCGACCATCTCGACGACGAAGTCGTCGGGACCCTCGAGCGCCGCGATGCCCGCGAATTGCACGAAGGTCGTCGTGCACGAATACGTATTTTGCGCCAACAGCGCGACGACGCGCGCGATATGCGCGGGCATGAGCGCGTAGCCCAGGCGCCAACCGGTCATCGCGTACGCTTTGGAAAAACCGTCGAGCACCACGGTGCGCTCGCGCATTCCCGGAAGCGCGGCGATCGAGTGGAAGGTGCCGCCGTACAGATTGCGGCTGTAGATCTCGTCGGAAACGACGGTGACGTCGTGCCGGATGGCCAGCTCCGCGATCGTCTCGAGATCGGGCAGGTTCAGGATGCCGCCGGTCGGGTTGTGCGGCGAGTTGAGAATCAAGACTTTGGTGCGGCTCGACATGCGGGCCGCCAGCTCGTCGAGATCGAGTGCGAAGTTGTTGCGCTCGAGCAGCTTGATCGGGACGGCTTTCGCCCGCAGATACGATGCAGCGGATTCGTACGCGGGGTAGGCGGGATCGGCGTAAACGACCTCGTCGCCGGGATCCAGCAGCGCGCCCAAGATGTTCCAGATCATCGTTTTGAGGCCGGGACTCACCACGACTTCGTCGCGTGAGAAGGGCGCCATGCCGCGGAACTTTGCGGCGTAGGCGGCGATCGCGTCGCGCAGCGGCGCTATTCCGGCCGAGGGCGTGTAGTGCGTCTTGTTCGCTTCGATCGCGTCGATCGCGGCACGTTTGATGTGCTCCGGCGTGTCGAAATCGGGTTCGCCGACCTGCAGCTGGATGATGTCGCGGCCTTGCGCCTCGAGTTCGCGAGCGCGCGCCAAAACGTCGAATGCAGCTTCGGTGCCGAGGCGCGCCATGGCCGCGGAGGGTCGAATCGGTTGTTGGGCGATCATCTTTCGACCTTCGCCGCTACTGGGGCAGCTTCTTGTGGAAATATCCCGCGATGATCGCGCGCGCGACCGGCGCGGCAACCGACGCACCGTACCCGCCGGTGCGTTCCATGTAGACGGCCAGTGCGAATTTCGGATGAGTCGCCGGTGCGTAGGCGACGAACCACGTCGTGTTCGGGCCCTTGCCGCCGTCGGTTTCGACCGTTCCGGTCTTTCCGCCGTAGGGAAGGCCGGGCACGTCCTCGCCGTACGCCGTGCCGCCGGCCGAGGTGACCAGGTCCATGCCGGCGCGAACTTCGGCCAGCGAGTCGGGCGTGACCGGGACGTGGCGCACGATCTGCGGAGTGGCCTGCAGGACGATCTTGCCCGAAGTGTCGCGGATGAGTTGCACCAAGTGCGGCCGGTAGAGGGTTCCTCCGTTGACCACGGTTGCCGCGATGCTGGCCATTTGGAGCGGCGTCGCCTGCATCGCGCCCTGACCGATCGCGAGCTGACACACGTCGCTCGGCTCGAGCGGCAAGCCGTAAACCTTCCGCGACCACGCGTCGGTCGGCCAGTTCCCGGGGTATTCTCCCGGGATGTCGATCCCCAGAGTCTTCCCGAGCCCGTACTGCAGTGCGTAGTAACGCAGCCGCGTATGACCGAGCCGGTCGCCGAGCTGGTAGAAATAGCCATCGCTCGAGGCCGCGATCGCGCGCTTGAAGTCGGTGCTGCCGAGACCTCCCGCGGCGATGTCGACGTACGTGACCCCGTGACAGTACCACGAGCCTGAATCATACAGGACTTGATCTTTGCCGATCACGCCCGACGAAAGCGCCGCGCTACCCGTCACCATCTTGAAGGTCGAACCGGTCGCGGTCGCCGCTCCGATGGCGCGGTCGAAAAGCGGTTGAAGCGGATCCTTGATGTAGCGCTCGTAGGTCGAGGCGCGAATCCCGTTCGTGAAGTCGTTGGGATCGACGTTCGGATACGAGGCGAGCGCCAGCACGCCGCCGGTCTGCGGATCGATCGCGACGACCGCGCCCGCGACGTTGTGCCCGCGCGCCTTGCCGACCGCCGCGAGCTGATCGGAGAGCGCGGTCTCGGCCAGCTGCTGCAAGCGCCAGTCCAGCGTCAGGACCAAGCTGTCGCCCGGAACGGGCTCGTCCGGCCCGAGGCGGCGCACCATCTGGCCTTGCGCGTTGACCTCGATACGCTCGCCGCCCGGCTTTCCGCGCAGCCACGAATCGTACGACCGTTCCAGCCCGTCTTTGCCCACCACGTCGTTGGGCGTGTAGCCCTGGTTTTTGCGCTGCTTGTACTCGTCTTCGGTAATGATGCCGACGTAGCCGAAGATGTGCGAGCCCATCCGCCGGTAGGGATAGTCGCGCACCGGTTGCGCTTCCAAGTCGATGCCGGGAAGTTCGTCCTGCGATTCGGCCAAACGCGCCATCTGCGCGTTGGAAAGTTCGGTCGCGAGGATGACCGGTCCGTACGGTTCGTTGACCGCGAGTTCGTCGAAGTTCTTATAGTCGACGCCGCGATGGTGCAGCAAGCGTTTCCAAAGAACCGCTTCGGGCATTCCGAGAACCTGCGAGAGCGCGCCGATCGTCGCTTCGGGATTCTTGACGTCGGACGGAATCATCGCGCACACGTACGACGGCCGGCTTCTCACGAGCAAGACGCCGTTGCGATCGTAGATGCGTCCGCGCGGCGCGGCGACCGGTATGTGCCGGACTTGATTGGCGCGGGCCGCCGCCGCATAGTGCGTCCCCTCGACGACTTGAACTTGCGTCAGACGCGCGAGTAGTCCGAGCAAGCCGAAAAGCAGCAACGCGACGAACGCGACGATCTTCCAAAGACCGGGCATCGGCGTGGGCCGCGCTTCCGAGGCGAGATTCACGCGCGGCGGGAGCTCCGTTGAACGACCGCGAGCAGAATGCCGGTCAAGAGCGCAGCGTACAGGCTCTGCCAGAGCACGGCGTGCAGATGTGCGGCCGCCAGCTGCGGCGCGCGTCCGCCGAGCTGTTCGAAGACGGCGAACAAAGCGTAGCGTACGAGAACCGCGGCGGCCGCACCGGCCACGAGCCAAAAGTTCGACTCCGCGATCTGCGTTCCGCGCAATCGTCCGGCCAGCGCTCCGATCGCGCCGGTCGCAAAGGTCCAGGCCGGCGCGCCGTTCCAGGCCAGCGCGTCTTCGCACGCGCCGGCGAGCAAGCCAAACGCGAAACCGCGCAAGCTCCCCGAGCGCACGGCGAACCAGCCTACCAGGAGCAGCACGAGCGGCGGCGCCGCGCCGCGCAGCGACAGGTACGGCGCGAGCGTCGATTGGGCCAGCAGCGCGCAAGCGAGGAGCAGGGCGACGACGTGCGATGCGGGTTCGCCCGAGGCGTACGAGGGGACGCCGGACCCAAGCGAGGTGAGGTTACGGACGCGCAAGGACCAGGACCGCGTGCAGGCGTCCGAAGGCCACCGCCGGCTCGACCAAGGCGTTTTGGTAGAGCGCGCCCTCGACGCGATCCAAACGCGCGATTCGTCCGATGGCGACGCCGGCGCCGAACGAGCGTCCGGCTCCGGTGACGACCTCGTCGCCGACCTTTAGCGGCGCGTCCTGCGAGACGTAGCGCAGCTCGATGCGCGAGTCGGTTCCGACCGCGATGCCCCACCAGCGGCCGCGCGACACCACCGCCGGAATCTTGCTGGAGGAATCGGTCGCCAGCAAAACTTTACTACTAAAGGGTTCGACTTCGACGACGCGGCCGACCACGCCGTCGGCGGCGACGACGCCGCTCTCCACTTTGACGCCGGCGAACGCACCGCGATTGAGGCTCACGATGCGGTTTTGATTCTCGGGGTCGTAGCCGACGGTCGAAGCCGCGATGCTCCCGGGGGCCCGCACCGCCGCGGCGGCCAGCGCCGCGCCGTCGGGCACACCGTCGAGCGCGGCCTGCAGGCGCAAGTTTTCGGCGCGTAAGGCCGCGTCGTCGCTGCGCAAGCGAGCGTTCTCACGGTACAGCCGCGGTGCGTCGGCGACCGCGCCGCCAAACGAACGGATGCCGTCAGTCGTCGCGGCGACTGCGGTCTGAAACGCGAGCGCTGCGGAGGTGACGCCTACGGTGATCGGGCTCGGACGTCCGGCGCGGGCGAATTCTAGTTGGATGAGAGCAATCGAAGCGGCGACGATGACCGCACCGATTAGGGCGAATAGCTTTCTCTCATGCCGATACGTAAAGATTGATACCACCTCGTCAGCCGGTCCGCGTGGGGCCGCAGACGTTCGTGCAGGGTCGGCGATCCGAGGATCTCACCGGCGCCGCGGGCGACGCAGGTGAGCGGGTCTGGGGCAACGGTCGTGGGTACGTGCGAGCGGCTACCGATTTCTGCGGCGAGTCCATCGATCAACGCGCCGCCACCGGTGAGCGTGATGCCCCCTTCGATCAGATCGGCTGCGACGTCGGGTCGAACCGACTCGAGAACCGACACGACCGCGCGGACGATGCGCTCGACGCCCTCGCGCATCGCTTCGCCGACGAGTTCCTCACTCACTTCACGCGCTCGCGGCGAAGCTGCGTTCAAATCGCTTCCGCAGACCGTCAGGGGCGCTCGCCCGGGCGCGCGTCCGGCATAACCGAGCTCCATCTTCAGCCGCTCGGCGGTGGCCAGACCGATGACGAAGCGCTGGGTTCGCATGCGGTGCCGAATCGCGTGGTCGAAAAAGTCGCCGCCGGTTTGAATCGAGCTGAGACGAACGACGCCCGAAAGCGCGAGGATCGCGATCTCGGTCGTCCCGCCGCCGATGTCGACGATCATTTGCGACGTCAGGCCGGTGATGTCGAGTCCCGCTCCGACGGCGGCGGCGACCGCCTGCGGCACGTAGGTCGTATAGCGCGCGCCGGCGGCGCGAACGGCCTGCTCTACGGCCTTGCACTCGATGTCGGTCGCGCAGCCGGGCACGCAGGCGATGAGACGCGGCGCGACGCGAGTGCGGGTCGCAAGCGCTCGGTCGACGAGCCGTTCGACCAAGGTTTGCGCCGCGTGAAAATCGGAGATCGTTCCGCGGCAGAGCGGGCGAACGATCCGGATGCGACGCGGTGCCCGGCCCTCCATCTCTTTTGCGCTCTGGCCGATCGCGACGATCTGCTCGGTCAGTACGTCGTAAGCGACGACCGACGGCTCGCTCACGATCACGCCGGCGCCCCGCTCGTAGACGACGGTGTTGGCCGTGCCGAGATCGAGTCCGATGTCCGGACTTACCGTCGCGCGGAGGCTGCCGGCCCAGGCGTTCACGGCGCGGCCGCGATTTCAGCCGGTCCGAGGCGATAGCCGAGTTCGGGAAGCGAGCGGACGAACTCGCCCAGCGGGAAGCCCATCACCGTGTAAAAGTCACCTTCGATGCGCTCGATCAGCGCCGCGCCCCGGCCTTGAATGCCGTATCCGCCGGCCTTGTCGAGCGGCTCGCCGGTCGCCACGTATTCCTCGATCTCGGCGCGCCCGAGTCGCGCGAACCAAACCTGAGTCGTCAGCGCTCGTTCGAGCCGCCGCCCGGTCCCGCCGTCGATCGCGCAAAAAGCGGTGTGGACGGCATGCTGGCGGCCGGACAAGCGTTGTAGCATCGCGGCGGCTTCCGCCGCATCGGCCGGCTTTCCCAGCGTGAGCCCGTCGACGTCGACGACTGTGTCGGCGGCCACGATCAGCTCTTCCCTTTGCCGGCGCGCGACCGCTTCGGCTTTGGCCGAAGCGTGAAAGCGTGCCAACTCGAGAGGTCCATAGCCCGGGCGATCCCCTTCTTCGACGTCGCTTGGAACCACGAGCACGCGGAGTCCGAGGGAAGATAGAAGTTCGCGCCGCCTAGGGGAAACGCTCGCAAGCACTATCGTGTGGAGTTCGCGCATCCGCACTCGTGAAATCAGTACATTCAGTATAGAGAAGGCATCGGCGCTTTGTATAGCGCCGAACGATATTTTGTGCGCTTGCGCGCTAGACGAGCCATCCCTATGAGTACATCCGGTTGCCGACGCGCACGTATCCGCCGGCATGGCGGCCGCGCGGGTCGCGGTGCGTGTAGTGGATCAAGCCTCCGCGCGGGTCGTAGATGTATTCGCCGCGCACCTCGACGTCGTCGCCGGCGCGAATCGGGATCGGACCGGTGAGGTCGACGTTGTCCTCGACCCGGACGGTCAGGCCGCGCCCGTCGGCACCCCGCAGATGGAGCAAAAACCCCGTGTGGACGCCGCTTGGCCCGCGGCGCGTTCCGAGCACCTTGGCGACGCTGCCGCTGGCGGTCACCTCGACGTTGGAACGCTGCTGGGCCCAGGATTGATAGACCTCGGCGTTGCCGGTGCCTCCCGCACCCGGCGGCGCGCAGCCGGCCAGCGCCGCGACGAGCGCGAAGAGGGCGGCGGCTCTACGGCGCATCGGCGGGGTCCAAGTCGTCGCGCATCAGGTCGTCCGGGATTTCGCGGCGCACGACGGCCGCATGCCGGTTCGCTCCGGCAAAGACGACGGCGGGGCGCGGAAAGCGGTTGTAGTTGCTCGCCATGCTGTAAGTGTAAGCGCCGGTCGTGCGGAGTGCGATGAGATCCCCGTCGCGCAAGTCGCCCGGCAACTCGGCCGTCGTCAGTTCGTCGTTTTCGCACGAGCGTCCGGCGAAGGTGAACGTTTCGGGCGGCGCGGCGGAGGTTCGACTCGCGAGCAGCGGCCGGTGGTAAGCGCCGTACAGGGCCGGACGCGGGTTGTCGGCCAGGCTTCCGTCGACGATTGCGAAGCGCCGCTCGCCGCGACGTTTCACCGCGAGCACGCGGTAGAGACTGGTCCCGGCCTGCGCGACGATCGCGCGGCCGGGTTCGATTCCGAGACGCGGCGCGGGAATGCCGCGCGCCTGCGACTCCGCCCGCAACCGGCTCGTCAACGCGCGCAAGGTCGCCGCCGCATCGAGCGTTTCGCCCTCCAAGCCGTCGTCGACGCCGAAGCCACCGCCCAGGATGATCTCGCCGAGCGTCGCTCCGGCAACGCGAGCCGCGCCGTAGACGTCCAGCAAAAGAGACAGCGCTTCGAGATACGTTTCGCTTTCGAGAATCTGCGAGCCGAGATGCGCGTGCAGCCCAACGAGGCGCAGCCCCGCTATCTCGCCGGCGCGCCGCAGCGCGGCCGCGACTTCGTCCGGTACGAATCCGAACTTCGAATCCTCGCCCGAAGTGCGGACGAACGCGTGCGTGTGCGCCTCGATGCCGGGATTGATGCGCAGCAGCACGGCGAGCGGCGCGTCCGCGCGCGCGAAGCGGGCCAGCCTTTCGAGTTCTTCGCGATTGTCGATGACCAAACGCCCGGCGCGGCCGGAAGTCGCCGCCGCGAGTTCCTCGTCCGTCTTACCGCAACCGTGCATGACGATGCGCGCGGCCGGAAAGCCGGCGCGTTCGGCGGTGAGCAACTCGCCCAGCGAACACACGTCGAGCGCGAGCGGCGTTGCCGCCAACCGCCGCGCCAGAGCGACGATCAAGAGGGCTTTACCGGCGTAAGCGACGTCGATGCCGAGTTCGGCGCCGAGCGCGGCGAAGCGCGCGACGGCCGTGTCGAGAACGCCGGTGTCGATCACGACGAGCGGCGTGCCGTAGGTGCGCGCGAGCTCTTCGGCCGCGACGCCGCCGAACGTCGCGCCGGCGTGGTTAGTCTGCATGCAACGGATCGAGCGAACGGTACAGCCCGCGCTCCTCGATGTAGCGATACACGAATTCGGGAACGAGGTAGCGGATGCTGCCGCCGCGCGCGAGTTGCGTGCGCACGAGCGTTGCCGAGCCGTTCAGTGCGGGCAGGTCGAGAAAGCGCATCTTGCTGCGCTCCTGCGGCGCGAGCGAGGCGAGCAGCTTTTCCACCCGCTCGGGGGCTCGCTCCGCGCGCGGTGCGATCGCGAATGCGTCGAGGTTGGCGAGAACTTCGCCAAAGCGCTGCCAGGGCGAGTCGACGAGCGAGTCGCCGCCCACGATGAACGTCAATTCGTCGCCTGAAAACTTTGCGCGCAAGCGCGGCATCAGATCCGCGCTATACCCGGTCCCTTCGGGATCGAGATCGGTTTCGTCGATCGAGAAGTGCGGATTCGGCGCCAGCGCTCCGCGCAGCATCGCCAGTCGTTCCTCGACCGAAGCGATCGGCCCCGGGCGATAGTGGGCGCCGCGCGTCGGCAGAAACACGATCCGCTCCAAACCGAGCTCCACGCGCGAAGCTTCCGCCACGAACAAGTGCGCGTTGTGAACGGGATCGAAGGTTCCGCCGAAGAGCCCGAGTTTCACGAATAGTCGAACTCGTGTCCGGCGATGCGCACCGTGTCACCTTCGTGCGCGCCGAGTTCGCGCAGGCGCTTGTCGACTCCCATCTTGGCGAGGATCGCTTCGAACCGTCCGAGCCCTTCGTCGCTTTCGAAATCGGTCATCGCGGCGAGCCGCTCGATGCGTTCGCCGCTGACCACGAACGCGCCGTCGGGATCGATTGCGATCGCAAACGGATCGCCCGGCGTCAGCACGAAGCGCGGCGGCTCGACTTCGGCGACCGGCTGCGGCGGCGCGTTCGCAATCGCGCGATACGCCTCGAACAGAAGCTCGCGTACGCCCTCGCCCGTCGCCGCCGAAATCGCGCGCAATCCCGGGATGCGATCTTTCAGTTCGGCGAAGCCCGCGCGCGCATCGGGCAGATCGAGCTTCGAAATCACCGGAAGCGTGGGGCGCTCCGCGAGCAGCGGATTCCACGAGCGCAGCTCGTTTTCGATCACCGCTTTGTCGGCCAAAATCTCGTCCACCGGCCGCGCGCCGTCCATGAGGTGAATGAGGACGCGGGTTCGTTCGACGTGCCGTAAGAAGCGGTCGCCCAGTCCCGATCCGGCGTGCGCTCCCTCGATCAATCCCGGCACGTCGACCATCACGAAGGACTCTTCGGGGCCGAGCCGCACGACGCCGAGTTGCGGCTCGAGGGTCGTGAAGGGATAGTCGGCGATCTTCGGGCGCGCCGCCGACGACGCGGCGAGCAGCGTCGACTTCCCCGCGTTCGGCAACCCGATGACGCCGCAGTCGGCGAGCAGCTTGAGTTCGAGCCGCAGCGTGAAGTGCTCGGCGGGCTCACCCTTCTCCGCAAAGCGGGGCGCTTGGCGCGTGCTCGTCGCAAAGTGCTGGTTGCCCAGCCCTCCGCGGCCGCCTTTGGCGGCGCGCAGCGACTGCCCGGGCGCGCTCAAGTCGGCCTGCAGCCATTCCCGTCCGTCGTCCTCGACCCGGTAGACCAGCGTTCCGGCCGGGACCGGGACGATCAGGTTGTCGGCGCTGCGGCCCGACTTGTTGGAGGTCGAGCCCGCCTTGCCGGCCTCCGCCGCGAAGTGCTTCTTGAAGCGAAACTCGATCAGCGTGCCGAGTTCGGCGCTCGCCTCGAGCACCACGTCGCCGCCTCGTCCGCCGTCCCCGCCGGCCGGGCCGCCTTTGGGCACGTACTTTTCCCGGCGCCAGGCGACGATACCGTCGCCGCCCCGGCCGCCCGCGACCGTGATCGTCGCTTCGTCTATGAACTGCAAAACGAAAAGAGCCCGAAGGCTCTTGGCTTACCCCTCGGCGCCAGCAGCGTGCTAGGTCCCCAGGACGTTGACGTGCTTGCGCTTCCGCTTCTCGCTGAAGTGGACGCGCCCAGCGACGAGAGCGAACAACGTATTGTCCTTGCCCATGCCCACGCCATCGCCGGGATGAATCTTCGTACCCCGTTGACGCACCAGGATATTACCGGCCAGCACGTTCTCGCCACCGAAACGCTTGATCCCAAGGCGCTGGGCGTTGGAGTCGCGTCCGTTACGGGTCGAGCCGCCGCCCTTCTTGGAGGCGAATAGCTGGAGGTCGAAGGTGAACATAGCGGCCCCTACTATACCAGGCCGACCGGGGAGGACGCAACCCAAAGGGTTCCCTCGAACCTCTGCGATAGACTCAGTGCGGCTTTTTGGCGGTTTAAGAGGCCGTCCCGTTTCGCGCGAGCCCATTTGCGCGGCGGTCCGACGGCGCGTGCCGCCCCTGCGAGCGCGCTACGACGCGGATGCACGAGTAATAAGGAGAAGAGAGTGTCTCGACCCGCAAATAGAGTGACAGTCGCTGAAATTGCGCTGCAATTCAGCGCTCTGTGCTCCTTGCGGTGCAGGTCGGGACGCTAAGAACGCTTTGGATAGAAAACGGGTCGCGGTGACCGGTCTCGGGGCGGTGACGCCGCTGGGCGTCACGCGCGAGGAGTTCTGGAACAACTTGATCGCGGGAAAGAGCGGCGTGGCTAAGGTCGCAGCCTTCGATGCCGTCGCGGCGGGGCTGCGCTGCCAGATCGCGGCGGAGGTCAAGAACTTCGATCCGGACGCCGTGATCGGTCGCCGTGACGCGCGGCGCATGGATCGCTTCGCCCAATTCTCGAACGTCGCGGCCGCCGAAGCGATCGAAGATGCGCAATTTCCCGACGACCCGGAGGTGCGGCGCGCGACCGGCGTCGTCGTCGCGAGTGGAATCGGCGGCATCATCACGCTGCAGGACACGGTCACGAAAGCTCGCGCCCTCGGCAACGCGAGCCGTATCACCCCCTTCTTCATTCCGATGCTGATGGGCAACGCCGGCCCGGCCCAGATCTCGATGAAGCATAACTTCCGCGGTCCGATGTACGCGGTCTCGAGTGCCTGCGCCAGTTCGAACGATGCGCTCGGCATCGCCTACGACTTGGTCGCGCGCGGCGACGCGCTCGCGATGGTCACGGGCGGTTCGGAAGCGACCATCACCGACGTCGCGATGGGCGGCTTCGATTCGATGAAAGCGCTCTCGACGCGCAACGACGAACCCGAGCGCGCCAGCCGGCCCTTCGACCGCGAACGCGACGGTTTCGTCCTGGCCGAGGGTGGCGCGGTGCTGATCTTCGAGGAGATGGAGTTTGCCAAGAAGCGCGGCGCGCGCATCTACGCCGAGATGCTCGGCTACGGGCAGTCGGCCGACGCGTACGACCTAGTCGCGGTCGACCCGACCGGCGCCGGCGTCGAGCTCGCCCTCGCGCGTCTGTTCGAAAGCACCGGACTTCGGCCCGCGGACATCGACTACATCAACGCGCACGGCACTTCGACGCCGATCGGCGATCCCGCCGAATCGCAAGCGCTCGGGCGCATCTTCGGCGCCGGCGGTCACGCTTTCGCGGTCAGCTCGACCAAAAGCATGCACGGACACGCGCTCGGCGCGGCCGGCGCGATCGAGGGCGTGGCCACCGTGCTCGCGCTCTCGCGCGGCATCCTTCCGCCGACGATCAACTACGACTTTCCCGATCCGGAATGCACGCTCGACTACGTCCCCAACGTCGCGCGCAAAGCGGAGCTCGCGGTCGCTCTTTCCAACTCGTTCGGTTTCGGCGGTCACAATAGCGTCGTCGCCTTCGGCAGATATCGAGATTAGTGTGCGCGAGTCGCGCGGTCCCAATGGCCGGTGAATCGCGTCGGCAGCGCCTGCGCGCGCTGGTCGCGCGTATCGGCGCGCACGTCGACCTCAAACGGCTCGAAGCCGCGTTCGTGCACGAAAGCGCGGTCCGCGAAAAGTTGGCGGAGCGTTCGAACGAGCGGCTCGAGTTCTTGGGCGACGCGATTCTCGGTATGGTCGTGGCCCGCGGCTTGTACGACCGGTATCCGAACGCGAGCGAGGGCGAACTCACGCTGCGCAAGGCCGCGCTCGTGAACGACGAAGCGCTCGCGACGAGCGCCGAGCGGCTCGGGCTCGAAGCGTTGCTGATGTTGGGCGCGGGTCTCGCCAACGCCCCGAGCGCGCGACGCCGCTCCACTCTGGCCAACGCCTTCGAAGCGCTCGTGGCGGTCGTGTACCGCGAAGCGGGACTCGAAGCCGTCGCGCAGTTCGTCGAGCGCGAACACGTCGCCGAACTCGAACGCGCCGCGCGCAGCATCGAAGACCCCAAGACGATCTTGCAGGAATGGACGCAGAAGCGCTACACCGTCGTGCCGACGTACGTCGAACGGGCTGAAGGACCGGCGCACGAGCGGACGTTCTTCAGCCAAGTGGCAGTGCTCGACGAGATCCTGGCGGCCGGCAGCGGCCCCACGAAGAAAGCCGCACAGCGCGCGGCTGCCGAGAGCGCTCTCGACGTTCTGCGCGAGCGCTACGGCGACATCGCCGCGCGGGAATTTTCGGCCCCCGTTCGAGTCAAGCGTTCGCGCGTGCGCGGCACCCGCAAGCGAGTGCGCGCATGAGGTTGACCGGGTTGCGCATGTTCGGCTTCAAGACGTTCGCCGAGCAAACGGCGCTGACGTTCGAGCCTGGAATCAGCGCGCTGGTCGGACCGAACGGTTCGGGCAAATCGAATCTCGTCGACGCGATCCGTTGGGTCCTCGGCGAGCAGAGCCCCAAATCTTTGCGCACCGGCAAAACCGAAGACGTCATCTTCGCGGGCAACGAGCGGCGCAAACCGCTCGGGATGGCCGAGGTCGTGCTGACCTTCGACAATGCGGACGGCACGCTGGAAATCGACGCCGGCGAAGTGCAAATCACCCGCCGCGCGTATCGCGCCGGCGAGAGCGAGTTCTTCATCAACCGCGAGCACGTCCGCTTGCGCGACATCATCGAACTGTTCATGGGCACCGGCCTCGGACCGGACTCCTACTCGATCGTCTCGCAAGGTCAAGTCGACGCGATCCTCTCGTCCAAACCGACCGAGCGGCGCAGCCTCTTCGAAGAGACGGCCGGCATCGCGAAGTTCTTGGCGCGCAAAGCCGAGTCGCTGCGCCGCCTCGAGCAGACCGAACAAAACGGGATTCGCTTGAACGATCTTCTGACCGAGATCGGGGCGCGCATCCCGGAGCTGGAGACGCAAGCGCGGCGCGCGCGACGCTACCGGCGCGCTTCGCTGCGCGTGCGCGACCTCGAAATCCTGTCGTACCTGCGCGCCGGCGCATCGCGGCGCAGCGAGCGCGAGCGGCTCGTGTCGGATCTCGAGCGGCTGGAAGCGGAGCGGGCCGGGGCCGCGGCACGCGCCGCCGCCGTCGAAGCCGAACTCGCCGCGCTGCGCACGCAACTCTACCAGCGCGAACGCACGCTCGAAGCGCTGCGGGCGCAGTCCACCCAAGCGCGCAGCGAGCTGGCCGAACGCGAGGCGCAGCACGCCGCGCTCGGCGCGCGCCGCGAAGCACTCGAGGCGCAGTCGTCGCAGATCACCGACGACCGGGAGCGGGCCGAGGCGGAGCGTTCCGCGCTACGCGCCACGACCGTTCGGCTCGAAGCCGAGCTGTCGCCGCTGAACGACCGGCTCGAAGCGCAGCGCGGCCGCGAAGCGGAAGCGCAGGAAGCCCTCGCCTCGGCTCGCGTCGGACTCGACAGCATCTTCAGCGCGTTGCGCGAAGTCGAGGCGAGTGCCGCGAGTGCGGCGGCAAGCGATGCCGAGCGGCGCGCGCAGATGCAAGCGACGCAAGCCGAGTACGAGCGTCTCGAGCGCGAGTCGTTCGCCCTGCGCGAAGAGGCGCGAGTCAAGAGCGAGCTCGTTGCGACGCACGTCTACGCGCAAGAGCGCGCGCAAAAGGAGCGCGCCGATTTCGACGGACGCTTCGCTGCGGCGCAGAAGGCGACGGCGCAGGCCGACGCACGAGTCGCCGCCGTCGCGCAAACGCTGGCCGACGCGCAGGCCGCCTATCGCGCGGCGACCCACGAACTCGCCGGCGCGGAAGCCCGCTTGCACACGATCGAAGAACTCGAAGCCGCACTCGAGGGTCACATTCCGGGGACGCGAGCGATCCTCGAAGCGAACGCGCGCGGCGAGTTCTCGGGCGTTCACGGCGTCATCTCGAACTTGATCCGGGTCGAGGAAAAGTTTGCGCGCGCGCTCGACGTCGCGTTCGGCGCGGCGCTTTCGAACATCGTAACGGAGACCGCCGAAGACGCCGAGCGCGCGATCGGCTATCTTTCCGAAGGCCGTTTGGGCCGCGCCACCTTTCTGCCGCTCGACACTCTGGGCTCGCGTTCGGGGCGCGAGCGCTCCGCGGCGCCCGACGTTCCGGGCGTTTTCGGCTGGGCCCACAATCTGGTCGAGACGCAACCGCTGTATGCCGGGATCGTCGCCTTCCTCGTCGGGCGCATCCTCGTGGTAGACACCCTCGACACCGGAATCGAGCTCGTGCGCGGCCGCGGCTTTGCCGATACGATCGTGACGCTCGAGGGCGAAGAAATTCGCGGCGGCGGCGCCTTGACCGGCGGTCGCTATCAGCGCGAACGTTCGATCCTTTCGCGACGCGCGCAGGCGCGCGCGCTATCGCAGTTGATTCCGTCGTTGCGCGAGAGCCTGGCGCAAACGCAAGCCGCGGCGGAGCGTGCCGCAGCCGAAAGCAGCGAGGCGACGCGCGAGCGCGACGAAACGCATCGCATCGAAGCGGAACTCGGCTTGGCCCGGCGCGACGCGGTCTCTCGCTTCGAGGTCGGTGCCGCCGAACGCGCTCGTCTCGACGCCGAAATCGCTTCGATGCTGGGGCGCTCCGAAGAGCGTTCCGCCGAGACGGCCGAAGCGCGGCGGAAACTGGAGGTGCTCGAACGGCCCGCGGTCGATCCCTCGGCAACGCTTGCCGAGCGCGAACGCCTCGAGGCGGCGCTCGCCGACGCGCGCGAGCGAATCGCAGCGGCGCAGAGCGGTGAACGCGCGATTGCCTCGGAGATCGCGGCCGTGCGCGAAGCGGTCGCGGCGCTCTCCGCGCAACGCGAAGGAGCTCTGGCGCGCCTGGGCTTGCTCGACGCGGACGGCGTGCGCGCCGCCGCGGCGCGCACCGCCATGACCGGAGAACTCGGCTCGCTGGCGGAGCGCCTCGCGGCGCTCGGCGAGGTGCTCGGCGTCGATCGCAGCCGCATCGCGCAACTCGACGCGCAGCAGGACGCGGCGCGCCGCGAGCGCGAGGCGCTCGAAGCGCGCGCGAACGGACTCGATTCGGATCTGCGGCTCGCGCAGAACGCCGAGCGCGAGGCGGCCCAGAACAGCGAAGGCGGCCGCTTACGGCTGGCCGAGATCGACGCCGAACTCGGTATGCTGGCCGCGCAGTTCGCGCAGAACCCGGCAACGGCCGAAGAGTGTGCCGACGTCGAAACGCGCTACGCGAACGAACCGAACGATCCCGCGCCCGAAATCACGCGGCTGCGCGAAGAGCTCGCGCGGTTACACAACGTCAACCTCAACGCCGAAGTGGAAATTGCCGAGCTGACCGAGCGAGACTCGTTTCTGCGTGCTCAGCTCGCCGATCTCGCCAGTGCGCGCGACACGCTGCTCGCCTCGATCCGCGAAATCGAAGCCTCCTCGCAGGTGCAGTTCAACGAGACGTTCGCGGCGGTCAAGATCGCTTTCGAGAACGTCTACAGCCGGCTTTTCCCAGGCGGCGAAGCCAAGATGTGGCAGACGAATCCGGAGCAGCTCTCGGAGACGGGCATCGAGATCTCGGTGCAACCGCCCGGCAAGAAGATGATGCCCTTGACCGCGCTCTCCGGCGGAGAACGCGCGATGGCCGCTTCGGCGCTCATCTTCGCGCTGATCGAAGTCCGGCCGTCGCCGTTCTATCTGCTCGACGAGGTCGACGCGGCGCTCGACGACGCAAACATCGATCGGTTCTCGGTCGTCGTGCGCGAACTCGCCACGCGCGCGCAGCTGCTGCTCGTTACGCACAACAAGAAGACGATGGAGCTCGCCGGGCGCATGTACGGCGTGACGATGGCGGAGCCGGGGATTTCGAGCATCATCGCCGCCGATCTCGTGGCGCTCGAAAGCGAAACGTCCAAAGAGGCGGCGCTTGCCGGCTGAGCTCCGCGAGGCGGCGCTCATTTCGGTCTACGACCGGACCGGGATCGCCCTTCTCGCTCGCACGCTCGAAGCACGCGGCGTTGAGATCTTCGCGACGGGCGGCACCCGCGCGCATCTGGCGCAGCATGGAATCGCGGCGCGCGACGTCGGCGAGCTGACCGGCTTTCCCGAACTGTTCGGCGGCCGCGTGAAGACGCTGCACCCCAGCGTCTTCGGCGGAATCCTCTTCGACCGTTCGAGCGCCGCGCACGAGCGCGAGCGCCTCGAGCACGGCATTCCGAGGCTCGGCACCGTCGTCGTGAATCTCTACCCCTTCGAAACGACGGTCGCGCGCGAGGGCGCGACGCTGGAAGAGGCAGTCGAGCAGATCGACATCGGCGGCGTCGCCTTGGTTCGCGCGGCGGCGAAAAATTTCGCGCACGTGACCGTCCTGGTGGCTCCCGAGCAGTACGCGCAAGTCGTCGCGGCCGGAGGCGAACCGGATCTGCAAACGCGCCGGCGCTTCGCGACGCGGGCCTTCGAGCGGACCGCGGAATACGACTCTTCGATCGCCCGCTATCTCGAGGCGGGTTTGCTCGCGACCGAGCTTCCCGGTTCGCTCGCCCTGACGCTACCGCTCGCCTCGCCGCTGCGCTACGGCGAGAACCCGCAGTCGCGCGCAGCCTTCTACCTGTCGCGGACCGAGCATCTTCCCGAACAGCTGGGCGGCAAAGCGCTCTCCTACAATAACTTGCTCGACCTCGACGCCACGCTGCGGCTGCTCGTCCGCGCGCCGGTGCCGCCCGAGTTCGCCCGCCCCGCATTACCTGCGGTGCGCGCCGCGATCGTCAAACACACCGTTCCGTGCGGGGTCGCCGAACGTCCCGCGGCGCTCGACGCGACGCGCCTTGCGCTCGACGCCGACGCGATCTCGGCGTACGGCGGAATCATCGCAGTCGACGGTACGGTCGACGACGCGACGGCGAACGCGCTGGCCGAATTCTTCCTCGAGATCGTGGCCGCACCGGCTTTCGACGACGCCGCCCTCGAGCGGCTACGCACGAAAAAGAACCTGCGCATCATCCGCTACGACACCCGTTTGCCCGAGCGGCTCGCGCAGGAGGTTCGCGTTCGAAGCGCGCTTGGCGGAGTGCTCGCCGAGGACGACGATCCCGAAGCACCGGCCGAGCGTTGGCGCGTCGTCTCGAAGCGCGCTCCGAGCGAGGCCGAGTGGCGCGATCTGCGCTTCGCGTGGGACGTCGTACGTCACGTGAAGAGCAACGGCGTGGTGGTCGTGCGCGACACCGTCACGCGTGGCATCTGCGCCGGCCAGACGAACCGGGTCAGCGCGGTGCGCATCGCGGGCGCGCGCGCCGGCGACTACGCGCGCGGTTCGAGCTGCGCCAGCGACGGGTTCTTTCCGTTCGCCGACGGACTCGAAGCGGCAGCCGAAGCAGGCTGCAGCGCGATCATCGCGCCGAGCGGTTCGATTCGCGACGCGGAGGTGATTGCCGCGGGCGATCGGCGCGGCATCGCCCTGGTCTTTTCGACGCACCGCTACTTCCTGCACTAAGCGTGTTTGCGGATAGACGCACTCTCGGCGCCGTGCTCGCGGTCCTCGCCGGAGTCGCCTGGGGTACGCTGGCGCCGACGGTGAAGGCGATCTTGATCTCGAGTCCGCTGTTCGGTGCGTTCACGCTCTCGCTCGCTCGCGGGCTCTGGGCGCTACCTTTTCTGGCGCTCGTAGCGGTCGTGTCGCGGCCGCGCTCGACGCCGTTCCGCCGGGTCGACGTCCTGAGTTTCATTGCCGTGGCGCTGCTTGCGGCATTCGGCTTGAACTTGCTCTTTCAGGTTGCGATCGCCAAGACGAGCGCCGCGCACGCGGTGCTTTTCCAGGGACTCTCGCCCCTGGCACTCGCCGCACTCGAAGCGATCGCGTTCCGGCGGCCGCTCGACCGGCAACGGACCGTCGGCCTCGCGTTCGGAGCCGGCGGTATCGCGCTGCTCGCATTCGGCCGTTCGAGCGAAGGCGCATCGCTCGCCGGCGACGCCATCATGCTCGTCTGGCTCGCGATTTTCGCGGCCTACTCGCTGCTGATCCGCGCCCTCGCCGAGCGCTACTCACCGTTTTTCGCGAGCGCTATGGGTTGGGGACTAGGTTTTCTCCTGCTCTGTCTTTCGGGCGCGCAACTCATTCCGGCAGTCGCGCGCGAGACGTTCGCGGTACCGCTCTACGCCGCCGGCATCATCGGCGTCCTGTCGCTCTTGACGGGGGTTTGCGCGCCCGCGCTCCATGCGATTTCGATGCGCATGACCAGCGTCGCGATCGTCACCGCCGCGAGCCAGTACGCCTCGATCGCGACGGGCGTAGCGCTCTCGCTCTTCGCGTTGCACGAAACCCTCGCACCGGCGGGAATCGCGGGCGCCGTCTTGCTGCTCGTCAGCTTGACGCTGACGGTCGTGCGCTTTCCCGCACCGTAACGACCTCCCACTCGGCGCGCTCGATCGCGTACAAGTAGATCGGCATGTCGCGAAAGGTCGTCTGCCGTTCGCGGTGCATCCCGTTGCGCTCGGCGACGGCCATCGAATTTAAATTCTCTATCCAGATCAACGACGTGACGCGCTGCACGCCGAACTCGCGAAAGGCTCGGTCGCGCCAGAAGCGCGCGGCTTCGGTGGCGTAGCCGTTACCGCGAGCGCGATCGCGTAGCAGATACGCTACTTCGAGATCGGTGACGCCGTCGACGGTTTGTTCGAGCAAACCGCACAATCCGACGAAAAAACCGTCGTCCGTATTCAAGGCGTGCATGCCGGGAATGCCGCGAGCGCGCAACGCGGCGTCGTACTCGATCCAGCCGAGGACGCGGTCGTCTCGATCGCGTCCTTCGCCGTACACCGCGCGAACGCCAGGATCGCCCATCGTCGCTTTCAAGTCGGCGAAATGCTCGTGGCCGAGCGGCGTCAGCGTGAGGCGAGCGGTTCTTAGCATCAAATGGTCACGATCCGGAGCGGGCCTCCTGAGCGGAGGGCCCAAGCCGGGGGTTCGTCACTTGCGACCTTGCGCACCCTCGGGCGGCGGGTGGAGGAGGCAAGCGTGGCTAACGAGGCCGAGCGAGCTCGCGTTCCACGGAGTTTAAAGCGTGAAGATTTTTTCTTGTTTCATCCGCATCCTCGCCGCGCTGACGGCGAGCGCCGTTCTCTGCGTGGGGGTCGCGCCCCGAAGTGCGGCTCGCGCGGCGGGCGGACCGTCGGTAGCGGTCATCGACTTCTCCACGCGTGGCTTGACCGGTGACTGGTGGGGGAACTTCCAGCCCGGCGTCGCCATTTCGGATTTACTCACCGACCAGCTCGTGAACGGCGGCAAGTTCACCGTCGTCGATCGCTCGCATCTCGACAGCGTGCTGAGCGAGCACAAGCTCGCGAGCGAGGGCGAGGTTTCGCCGGCTTCGGCGGTCCAAGCCGGCCGGCTCCTCGGCGCCAAATACTTGATCACCGGCAACGTCTTGCAGTTCGACAAGACCGGTCAGAGCGGCGCTGCGGTGGGCAGTTACATCGGCGGACCCTTCGGCGGCGCGGCCAGCAGCGTCAACCAGTCGCGAGTGACGCTGAAGATTGCAGTCCGCGTGATCGACGCGACGACCGGACAGATCCTCCAATCGTTCGCCGACGAGCAGACCAAGACGAACACGTCGATCGGATTCGGCGGATTCGGCGGCTACACCGCGGGCTCGTACTCGAACTCGAACTTCGTCAACTCGACGATGGGACACCTGATCAACGATGAGGCCTCGCGCATCGCCGCGCAACTCGATCCCTCGAAGTTCTCGAGCGCACCGGCCGCTCCGGCGCTTACCGGTCGCGTCCTCGAGGTCTCGGGAACGACCGTCACGCTCAATATCGGTTCTACGAAAGGCGTGACCGTCGGCCAGTACTTCGACGTGATCCAGATCCATCAGATCAAGGACCCGGACTCCGGAAAGATGCTGACCTCGACGATTCCGATCGGCAAGATCCAGATCACCTCCGTTTCGCCCGACACCTCCGTGGGCAAACGCGTCTCCGGAACGGCTGCCGCCCTCGATCACGTCCAGTCCGAATAACCGCGCGAGCCGGCGTGCGGCACGCGCACTCCTATTCCTGAGCGCCGCCCTTTGCACGGGGCAGGCCGTCTCGACGCCGGCTCCAGCGAGCCCCGCGGCTGCGCCGTTCGAGGTTGCCAAGTGGCGCGAGGACTTCGTGCAGCTGCGCGACGCGATGTCGGCACACGACGCAAACCTCGCGTGGGCTGCGCGCGTTCGGCGCACCGACCTTGCCGCGCTCGTCGCGCAAACCTCCGCGCGCCTCGATGCGGCAACGTCGGCGGCCGAGGCGCGCAGCGCGTTCGAAGCCTTTCTCACGAAGATGGGGGACGGTCACCTCGAGATCGACTGGCCTCAGCCTGACTCAACTCCGGCGCCGGTGCCCGACTTGTGCGGCCGGCTCGGATATCGCGAACGCCGTCTCTCGCCCGGCCTGCAGTTCCAGATGCTACCGGCCTCGCGAGCGACGCGATCGCGACGATACTTCCCGACGTCGGTGCTGGAGCTGCCTGATGGATCCGCGATCGGCATTATTCGCATCGGCGTCTTCAGCTCGAAATGGTACCCGGAGCTGTGTGCGGGCGCGTTGCCAGGCCTTCATCTTACGGCGACTTCAGCGTGCGATGACGACTGCTCCGACCGCGTCGAACTTGCGGCGGAAAACGAGCTCACCAAGCAGCTCACGGCGGCACTCGTCGCGCTGGAAGGGACGCCACGGCTCCGTCTGCTCGCGGTCGACCTCACGCGCAACGGCGGCGGCACCGATTGGGAGGAGCCGGCGGCACGCGAATTGACCCCGGTCCGGCTGCGTTCGCCGCGCATGGGCTTCGTCAAGCACGAACATTGGGAACGCTCCTTCACGCAAGCACTCGACGCGATTCGTGGCGATCTGCCGCATGCGACGAGCGGCTACCGCGAGCTGCTGCTGCGCGCGCAAGGCACGTACACGCAACTCTTAGCGGAATCTCGGCAGCACTGCGATCAGGACGCGCTCTGGCTGGACGATTCCATCCCTTGCAGTATCGTCGGTGAGGGCGCGCTCTACACGACGGGAACGTTGGCCTACGCGGCGCCAGGTGCGCTTCCGGGGAATGACCGTTCGGCTGCGTACCTGTTCCTCCCGAGTACCTATGTCTACCGCGAAGGCGTCTACCGTGGGCCGCTCGCCGTGCTCGTCGACGGCAACACGGCCTCTGCCGGGGAACGCTTTGCAGCGGTGTTCCAAGACAACAAGGCGGCGCGCATCGTCGGGCTCCCCACGTTCGGCGCGGGCTGCGGCTATACGAACGGCGGTATTCCGACGCAGCTCACGAACAGCGGCGCGACGGTCATGATGCCGGACTGCGTTCAATTCCGGGCGGACGGTACGAATGCCGTAGGGGGAATTACACCCGATGTTCTGGTGCCATGGCGCCCGAACGATAGCGATTTCCAGCGAGCCGAGCGCGCTTTTGAGGCGTTGCGCGCGCTCGCGCCCGCGCAAGGCCGAGGGTGAGCCGAGGCCTCTCAGGAACAGTCGTCACATGCCACGCTACTTGCACACGTCGATCTTCGTCAGCGATATGGCGCAGTCGATCGATTTTTACACGAAGAAACTCGGACTGAAGCTGCTGGGCGGTCCAGATCATTTTCCCGGAAATGCGGACATGGCGTTCGTCGGACAAGATTGGAACTCGTATATCGAGCTCGTCTTCGATCTCGAAGAGCACCCGCCGTACGAGATCGGCAATCGCTACGAGCATCTCGCGATCGAAGTCGACAGCGATCTGCCCGGCTACGTTGAGAAGCTGAAGTCGCAAGGCGTCAAGGTCCTCACCGCGCCCAAGAAGTCGCCGGGTGGAACGCGCTGGATCGCTTTCGTCGAAGATCCCAACGGAATTCCGGTCGAGTTACTCGAGCCGCGTCCGGCCTAACCGCCGGCAAGCCGGCGCTACATCAAGAGCGCTTCAGCGACCGCGGAATCCTCGCTCAACCCTCGTCCCGTCACGAGTTGCCGCTCCAGCTCTTCGTTGCCGAGCGCCTCGCGCAGCTTAGCACGTAATGCTCGCTCCAGAGTTTCCTCGGTGAACTCGCGAAACGCGCCGAGTTCGAGGAGCCGCGCATCGACGAAGCCGAGGACCCGGGCCGCACGTGCGAACCGTTCGGCGGAGGTTCCTTCGCCAGGCTCGACTTCGATTGTCAGCGCCGCGAGGTGCTGCACCGCGAAGGCGACGGTTACTTCGGCCTGATGCAATCTGGCAATCGACAATGAATTGCGCGCGTGCGTACGCGCTTCGGCAAAACGCTCGAGCGTGATCAGGTATGCCGCCAAATTGGCGAAGTCGGTAGAGGCCGGCCGGCCCTTACGGCTGCTCCTGTCCAAACTGATCGACTGCGAGACCATCTCGATCGCTTTTTCGACGTTACCCGCGTGAAATTCGGTTTCCCCGAGGTGGTTGGCTACCATTGCGCTGTCGCGATCCAAACCAAGCATTTTGAAAATTGCGAGCGCTTCGTAATACACCAAACGTGCGCCCTCGAAATCGCCTGCGAAATCCCGGACGACGCCGATCGTCCGCAGCGAGATCCCCGTTTCGCGTCGCGCGCCAAGCCGGCGGAACGTCTCAAGCGCGCTTTGTGCGAGCGGTTCCGATTCGGCGGCTCGCTCCGCAAAGGCAAGTGAGTGCGCCATGATGCGTTTCGCTCGGGCAGCATCGAGGTCGCTGCCGGTTTCGAGAGTCAGAGCGAGGGCGCGTTCTGCCGACGCATACGCATCGCGAAATTTACTCAACGTCCCAGACAGTGTCGCATCGGTGAGCTCGAGGAGGACGGTCACCTCGAGCGGCGTCGCTTCGTCGCTGAGTTCCAGTCCCAAACGCGACCAGCGCTGGCCCTCGGCGGCGGCAAAGGCATGCCAGACGAAGCGCAGATTTCCGGCAATCTTCTGTCCGGCCGCGACGTCGCCGCGTTCGCCGAGCGACCAGGACAGCGCCGCACGCCAATTGTCGAGTTCGGTTTCGGCGAGATCGAACCACGCCCGGTCGGGCGTCGTCGCCCAACTCTCGGCGAAGTGCTCGGCCAAGCTCATGTAGGCGCGCGCGTGGGCCTGCGCCATGAGTTCGAGTTCGCCTCGTTCGGTCAACTTTTCGCGCGCATACTGACGCGTCGATTCGAGGAGACGGTAGCGGGTGTCGTCGGCGCTCAACTCGGCGTGCACCAGCGACTTGTCGACGAGCGACGAGAGCAGGTCGAGAACTTCGTACTCGGCGATCTTTTCGTCGGCACAAACGGCGACGGCGCTCTCGAGCGTGAACCCGCCGGCAAAGATCGCGAGACGCCGGAAGAGCAGCCGTTCTTGCTCGCTGAGAAGATCGTAGCTCCAGTCGACGAGCGCGCGCATCGTCTGCTGACGCGGCAGCGCCGTCCGGTCGCCCCCGGTGAGCAGACGGAAACGTTCGTCGAGTTTGTCGGCCAGCGCTTTCACCGAGAGCACTTTGACGCGCGCCGCAGCCAATTCGATCGCGAGGGGAATGCCGTCGAGGCGGCGACAAATCTCGGCTACGACCGGCGCATTTTCATCGGTAAACGTGAAGCGTGTGTCGCTGGCTCGCGCTCGCGCCTCAAAGAGCGCAATGGCGCCGTACGTCAGGGCCTCCTCAGCGCTAATTGTTTCCGAACGTACCGGCGTCGCGAGCGAGGGCATCCGGTAAACCGTTTCCCCGGCGATCCCGAGCCCTTCGCGCGTTGTGACAAGAATCGTCACGTTCGGACAACCCCGCAAGATCGCACCGGCAGCCTTCGCGGCCTCGGCGACGACGTGCTCGCAGTTGTCGAGGATGAGCATGCTGCGTTTCTCTTTGAGGTACGTTACGATCGTGTCGAGGAGCGGCCGCGGCGGCGCTTCGCGAACGCCGAGCGCCGAAGCGATCGCGCTTGGAACGAGCGACGCGTCCAGCAACGGCGCGAACTCAACGAACCAGACGCCGTCGCCGGAGCCATCGAGGAGGTCGGCTCCGACTTGCACTGCGGTACGGGTCTTCCCGACGCCGCCCGTTCCGACGATCGAAAGCAGTTGCGTGCGTTCCAAGAGCGCCTCGATCTCGGCCACGTCTGCCTCGCGCCCGACGAACGTGGTCAGCTGGCGCGGCAAGTTGTTCGGCAGCGCATCGAGCGAACGCAGCGCCGGAAAATCGGCCGGCAGATCGTCCGCGACGAGCTGGTAGACCCATTCGGGTCGCGCCAGGTCGCGTAAGCGGTGTTGTCCGAGATCGCGTAGCGTCACGCGCGGCGGCAGCATCCCCTGAGCGAGATCGGCGGCGATTCCCGAAACGAGCACCTGAGCGCCATGTCCGATCGCTAAGAGACGTGCGGTTCGATTCACCGCGGGCCCGAAGTAGTCGCCATCGCGTTCGTCGGCTTCGCCGGTGTGAATCGCCATGCGTACTTTGAGGCCACCGATGCCACCCCAATCTTCCGCGAGCAGGGCGGTCTCGGTAGCGTACGCAGCAGCCACCGCTTCGGGTGCCGTCCGGAAGGCGGCGCAGAACGCGTCGCCGATCGTCTTGAAGATGTAGCCGCCGCGCGCTTCGATCTCGCGTCGCAGGATCGCATCGTGCCGTCGCAAGGCCAGCTGCATCGCTTCGCGGTCACGTTCCCAGCGCTCGGTGCTGCCTTCGATATCGCTGAAGACGAAGGTCACCGTCCCCGACGGTAACTCGCGCCGTTCGACCGCGACCTCGCGCGGCGCAGCTTGCTCTCTCTCCATGCCCCGCCGTCCATTCCCGCAGCCCGCCTGATTCTCCGGTTCCCAGCCCGGCGAGGGCCCGTCACAGCGTTAGCGGTAGACGAACGGATCGGCCGGCTGCGCGATGGCTCGCCACGCATCTCGCGATCGAAGTCGACAGCGATTTGCCCGCGTACGTGGAGCGGCTGAAGTCCCAAGGCGTGAAGGTTCTCAAAGCGCCGAAGAAATCACCGGGCGGAACGCGCTGGGTCGCGTTCATCAAAGATCCCAACGGAATTCCGGTCGAGCTCCTCGAGCCGCGTCCGGCTTAGGCGCTCCGCTCGGGAAGCGGTTCCGCCTCCCGGATGAGCCGGCGGAAGCGGCCGGGCGGTGTGCCAAGTTCGGCGCCGAGGGCGCGCGTGAGATGACTTTGATCGGCGAATCCGGCCGCGACGGCGATCTGCGAAAGCGCCGCGTCACCTTCACTGATCTCGCGACAGGCTTCGCGCAAACGCAGGTGCGCGACGTACGCGCCGAGCGTTTTCCCGCGAAAACGCCGGAACACGCGCGCGAGATGGGCGGGATGCACGTTCGCTTGCGCTGCGTAGTCAGCGAGTTCGAGCCGCTCCGCGAAGCGCCGGCGCAGGCGAGCTTCGACGCTCGCGAGCCAAGCGGGTTCGACCGCATCGAGCGGCCGGTTCGGCGCGGCGTGGCCGGCGAGCTCGTGGAGGAGCGCGGGCACCTTCGTCTCGGCGTCCCGCTCGAAGCTGTCGCCGAAAACGGTGCGGCGCAACCGTAAGGCCAGCCACAATGCGTCGGAATCGTCGAGTTCGGTCAGATGTTGGTGAGGCGTGCCGAGCGCGGCAAGCAGCGGGCCCCAGCTGCGGCCGAGTTCGATCATGAAAAATCTTGCACCGCTCTCGCCGATGCGATCGCAATGGCACATGCCCGCGGGGTGGTAGGCGAGCGTTAGCGGACGGTAGATGATTTCGCGCTCGCCCTCGCTTTCGCGATACGAGCCGGATTCGAGCAGGCCGAAATACGGCGCCTCGTGGCCGTGTTCGGGAATCTCCCGCGCCCGCTCGTGCGCGACGAGCGAGAAGACCGCGTCGGCGGCGACGCGCTGGGAGCCCTCTCCGAGGAACTTGCCGATCGGGAACACGTTCGTTTCGTTCAAGACGCCGGAACCCCCAGAGACTAGCTTGGTGGAATGAAACGATCTCTCGCGCTCGCCGGACTCCTCGCTCTGTTGGGTGGTGCCGCGGCTACGGCCGGCGACGGCCCCGGTCACTCGCCCCAATATACCGCCGGCGGCGAGCTCGTGTTTCCCTCGGACTACCGCGACTGGGCGTACATCTCGTCGGGCCTGGCGATGTCGTACGCGCCGTTTAACAATTCTTCAGTGGGACCGATGTTCGACAACGTGTTCGTGGCACGCGAGTCGATGCAGGCTTTTCGCGCGACCGGCCACTGGCCGGATCCGACGACCTTCGTCATCGAGGTTCGCGGCTCGAGCAGCCACGGCTCGATCAACAAGTCGGGCAGTTTCCAAAGCGAACTGGTGAGCTTCGATGTCGAGGTTAAGGATGCGAGTCGCCCGGGAACCTGGCGCTACTACAGCTTCGACGCGAGCGCCGCAACGAAGCCCGCGAGCGCCGCTGCGTTTCCGCAAAGCGCCGGCTGCTTCGAATGTCACGCGAAACACGGGGCCGTGGAGCACACCTTCGTCCAGTTCTACCCGGCGCTCTTGCCGATCGCGCGCGCCAAAGGCACCGTGAACGCGTCGTACCACGACAGCTAGCGCACGCGGAAGCACGTCTCGAAAGCTTTAGCGGTACATGAACGGATCGGCCGGCGGCGCGATCTCGCGCCACGTTCCGGTGCGCAAGACGAACTCGCCGCGGGAGTCGCGCTCCAGCGTGCCGGAGGCTTCGATCCAGGTACCGTCGCGAACCTCGAGCCGCCGCTCGGTCCGAAGCGCGACCGGCGAAGCGTCGGCGCGGCAACACGTGATCGCGTAGCGCACGAGCATCGAGCGAGTGCCGCGTCTTTGCGCGGTCCCGGTGAAACGCACGCTCGCGCCCGGATACGCATCCGCGAGATTCGTCGCGTCGACCTCCGAACGTGGCAGCGGCGATCCGGCGACGAGCGCGCCCGCTAGCGCGAGCGGCAGCGCGATCGAAGCACTCGTTCGCAGCGCAGCGGCGCGGCGCAGCGTGAGGTAAAGGCAGGTCGCCGCCGCGAGCGCGTTCGCGGGAAGCAGGCGCGGATGAACGAAACCGCCGCGACCACCGGCTACCAACATGATGCAGGCGAAGCCGAGCAGCGCGTAGTTGATTCTTCCGTCGCCGCGAGCCGGCGACGCGCTGTCGTGCGGCCAAGGGAACCGGCAGCGGCTTAGCACTGAGCTCAGAATTCCGGGCGGAAGGATGCCGGCCGTTGCGAGGAGCCCGGCCGCTGCCGCTGCCGACGTGCCGCGCAGACCCGCGGAGGTTGCGACTGCCGCACTCGCGCACGGGCTGACGATTCCGGCGAATGCGCCCGCTGCGAAGAGCAGCGCGGTTTCAAGCGGGCCGGCGTGCGGGCTCGCTGTCCGCAGCGCGTCGCAGGCGAGGGCGGAGGCGAAAGCTGCAAAGGCGATCGTTTCGAGTTCGGCCGGCGGATCTGGGCACGTGCGCGTCGCGCGGGTGGAAGTGGGCCGGTGAAGCGCGAGGCCGGCGGCGGCCGCGGCGACGCGCAGCAGCGCGACCAGGGGTCCGAAACTCAGCCAGCAGAGCGCGACGGCGGGCAGCGCCAGAGCGCCGGGCAGCGCACCGCAGCCGCACGAAGCGAGGGCGGCGAGCCGGCGAGTGCGGGGTGAGCGGAGGAAGAGGGCGGCCAGGACGAAGGGCGTGGCCTCGAAGGTGGTGCCGGCAGCCGAAGCGAGCGCTGCGTGGAGAAGCGGCGGCGGCAGGGTCAAGCTTAGAGCCGCGAGCGCGGGACGGAGGAGCCGGCGGACGGGCGGTCGAGGCATTCCGGTCGCTCGCTCGCGAATGGAGGATGAGATGGAAAAAATCCGCGCCCCGCGGGGGACGGCAGACATCTATCCCCCCGAGAGCGCGCGTTGGCAAGCGTTCGAAGCGCGCGCTCGCGCTTTGGCGCGACGTTTCGGCTACGGTGAGATCCGCACGCCGATGTTCGAAGCGACCGAGCTCTTCGTGCGAAGTGTCGGCGAAGCGACCGACATCGTCGAAAAAGAGATGTACACGTTCAGCGACAAGAGCGGCCGCAGCTTAACGTTGCGCCCGGAATGGACCGCGCCGGTCGTGCGCGCGATGCTCGAACACAACCTTCTCGCAACCGCATCGCAGCGGCTCTTCTATGTCGGGCCGTTCTTTCGCTACGAGCGGCCCCAAGCCGGGCGCTACCGTCAAGCCAATCAATTCGGGGTCGAATGTTTCGGTTTCGCGGGCCCGGAGGCCGACGTCGAGGTCATCGCGCTCGCGCACGAACTGCTGCGCACTTACGAGCTGCCCGGCGTCGCGCTCAAGCTGAACTCGATCGGCGACGCGTGTTGCCGCGGGGCTTATCGCGAAGCGCTGCTAACTTACTTCAGGCCGCACGCCTCGGAGCTGTCGGCCGATTCGCAGCGCCGGCTCGAACGTAACCCGATGCGAATCCTCGATAGTAAGGAAGCTGAGGATCGAGCGCTCGTCGCCGGCGCGCCCGCGTTTCTCGATCACCTCTGCGGCGCTTGCGCGACTCATTTCCGGGCGGTCTGCGCGCTGCTCGAAAGCGCGCAGATTCCCTTTACGATCGAGCCTCGGCTGGTGCGCGGCTTCGACTACTACACGCGCACGGTGTTCGAATTCGTCTCGGAAGCGCTGGGAGCGCAGAACACGCTCTGCGGCGGCGGCCGCTACGACGATTTGGTGCGCTCGCTCGGTGGTCCGCCGACGCCGGCGGTCGGTTTTGGTCTCGGCATCGAACGCTTCTTGATGGTCGTCGATGCGATCGGTGCGAAAACGCGCCAAGAACTCGAAGGTTTGGCGGTGATCGCGCTGGGTGCGGCGGCGCGCGAACGCGCGGTGCCGCTGGTCGCCGCGCTGCGGCGCCTCAGCGGAGAGGTTCCGGTCACGATCGACTATCAGGACGCCAAGATTGCGGCGCAGTTCAAACGTGCGGAGCGGGCCGGCGCGCGAGCCGCGCTCATTCTCGGCGACGACGAACTCGCTCGCGGCGAAGTCGTCGTACGCGATCTGAGCGCGCGCACTCAAGATACCATCCTGACGAAGGACGGCGATGCGTCCACGGCCGCATCCGTGCTGCACTGGTACCGCGCGCTGCCCGCGCACCGGGCCGCCGAGCGGGAGGCGGTGTGAGCGGCGAGCGCGAGGCACTCGAGCGCATGCTCGAGGTGATGCGCGACAACCAACTCGATTCGCTCACCGTGCGCGTCGGCAGTTCGACGTACGAGCTCGTGCTGCGGCCGCAAACGCCTCCCGGCGCCGCGCCCGTGGCGAGCTACGCCGAAGCCGGATCGGCCGCGTTCGCGCCCGCGGCGGGGCCGGCTGCCGCGGCGAACTACAAGAAGGTCACCGCCCCGATCATCGGCGTCTTTTATCGCTCGGCGGCCCCGGGAGCCGAGGCGTTCGTCGACCTGGGCGACCGCGTCGAGGTCGGCCAGGTGCTGTGCATCCTCGAGGCGATGAAGTTGATGAACGAGATCACGAGCGACTTCGCCGGCGTCGTTCGCCGGATTCTGCCCGAGAACGGGGCACTCGTTTCGCTTGGCGAGGAGATGTTTTGGATCGAGCCATGAACGGTACGACGCGCCGCACTTTCCGTGAAATGCTCGACGACCGGGCGGGCCTGCTCGATGCAGATCGCTACGAAGCAGTCGTCGATCGGATCGCGCGGACGCTGACCGCCGCCTTCAATGCCGGCCGCAAGGTCCTGTGGATGGGCAACGGCGGAAGCGCCGCCGACGCGCAGCATCTCGCCGCCGAGTTCAGCGGCCGCTTCTTGCGCGAGCGCCGCGCCCTGCCCTCCGAAGCGCTCTCGGTCAACACCTCCGCGCTGACCGCGATCGCGAACGACTACGGCTACGAGCGCGTGTTCGCGCGTCAGGTCGAAGCCTTCGTGCAGAAGGGTGACGTCGTCGTCGGCATCTCGACCACCGGAAACTCGAAGAACGTCGTGCTCGCGCTCGAAGAAGCCAAGCGCCGGGGTGCGACCACGATCGTCTTCTCGGGAAATGGCGGTGGACGCGCCGCCGAAGTGGCCGACATCGCGCTGATCGGGCCCGACGGTTACTCCGCACTCGTTCAGGAAGTCCACATCACACTCGGGCATATCGTCTGCGACCTGGTCGAACAAGCGCTGTTCGCGGAGCGCGACGCTGCGCTTTAAGCCTGCGGCGTTTCTCGACCGGGACGGAACGCTCATGGAGGATTCCGGTTTCATCGGCGACCCCGATCGCATCCGCCTGCTCGACGGCGTCGCGGAAGCGTTGCAGCTGCTCGGTGCGGCCGGTCTCGAGCGGATCGTGGTTACGAACCAGAGCGGCGTCGCGCGCGGATTCTTCGAGGAGCCCGACGTGGTGCGCGTCAACCGCGCGCTGCAGCAGCAGTTGGAGCATGCAGGGGCCGGAATCGAAGCCTTCTATTTTTGCTCGCACTTAGAAGGCTGCGATTGCCGCAAGCCGCTGGCGGGAATGGTGCACCGGGCGGTCGCCGAGCGCGTCCTCGATCTGGCGCGCAGCGTCGTCTTCGGCGATCGCGCGGGCGACATGCTGATGGCGCAGGCTGCGGGCGTGCCCGGCATCCTCGTGAACCCGTACGGGGTCTACGACGGACCCGAACCACTCTACCGCGCAACGTCGCTGCTCGAGGGCGTCCGCTTCTTCTTAGAGCGCGTGCATGCCTGAAGCGCTCGCGACCTCCGGAGCGCGCGCGCTTTTCGAGCGCATGTCGAAAAAACGCGTGCTCGTCGTCGGCGACATCATGCTCGACGAGTGGGTCTGGGGCCGCGTCTCGCGCATCTCGCCCGAAGCACCCGTACCGGTCGTCGCCGTCGACGATCACTCGTTCACGCTCGGCGGCGCGGGCAACGTCGCCAACAACCTGCGGGCGATCGGTGCGGAGGTGAGCTTCGCCGGCGCGATCGGCGGCGACGCGGAAGGCCGGCGCGTGTGCGAGCTGCTCGACCAAATCGGTGTCGAGCGTTCCGGCGTCGTGACGCTCGAGGACCGGCCGACCACGCGCAAGACGCGCATCGTCGCGCACAACCAGCAGGTCGTGCGCGCCGATTGGGAGTCGACGCTCAGCCTCGGGGCGCCCGACCGCGTGCGACTCGCGGCGCTGGTGGCACGCTCGGCGGCCGAACACGACGCGGTCGTGCTTTCCGATTATGCCAAGGGACTCTTCTCGCGCGATTTGGTCGAGGCGGCCGGCGCTTGCGAGGTGGTGACCGCGGATCCCAAGCCGCGCAACATCGGACTCTTCGCCGGCGTGACCTGCGTCGCGCCGAATGCCGCCGAAGCGGCCGATGCGACCGGCATCGCGATCAAGGACGACGCATCGCTGGATCGAGCCGGGACGGCGCTGCTCGAACGGCTCGGCTGCAAGTACGTGGTCGTGACGCGCGGCGAGAAAGGCATGGCGCTCTTCGGCGCGGACGGCGAGCGGATGCGCATTCCATCGGTTGCGCGAACGGTTTTCGACGTCAGCGGCGCGGGCGACACCGTGATCGCCGTGCTGACGCTCGCGCTCAGCGCGGGCGCGTCGATTGGGCTCGCGGTGCAGCTGGCGAACTTCGCGGCGGGCGCCGTCGTCGGAAAGCTCGGTACGGCGACGGCGTCGCCGGGTGAGATTCTCGCGCTCGTCGCCGCGGATGAGTGAGCTCGCGGGCGGCCGCATCCTCGAGACGAATGCGGCGTGCGAATGGCGCGAGGAGTTGCGGGGGCGCAAGCTCCGCGTCGTCTTCACCAACGGCGTTTTCGATCTGCTTCACGCGGGACACGTCGCGTATCTCGAATGGGCCCGCGCGCAGGGCGATGCCTTGATCGTCGGCTTGAATCGCGACGAGTCGGTGCGCGCGCTCAAAGGCGCGCAGCGGCCGCTCGTCCCATTCGCCGATCGCGCCGCCGTGCTCGCCGGGCTGCGCGCCGTCGACGCGGTCGTCGGGTTCGCGGAGCGGACGCCCGAGGCGCTCTTGGATCGCTTACGGCCGGACGTGCACGTCAAGAGCGCGCAGTACCGCATCGAAGATCTGCCGGAACGCGAGGTCGTCGCGAGCTACGGCGGCGAGATCCGGCTCGCACCGCACCTCGCCGGACACAGTACGACCGACCTCGTCGCTGAGATCGAGCGTAGGTACGGGCCGGGGAACTAAACGGCGTGCGCATCGCAATCACGAGCAACGGTCCGGGTGAATTCGCCGGCTGGGTGCGCCCGCTGGTCGCAGCGCTGCTGCGCTTAGCGCCCGAAACGGAAGTGACGCTGTTCTTCGTGCCCGACGACTTCGCGACCGGTCGCGAGCCGCAAGCGGCGCTCGCGCTCTTCCCGCGGGCCGGCATCGTGACGCAAGGCGAGTACGTTCGCTTCGCGCTCGGGGGCAGCGCCGCCGGCGCGCCGGAGTCGGTCGACGTCGTGCAATATCTCGGCGGCGATCTCATGCACGCCGCGCGCGTCAGCCGCCGGCTCGGCGGCAGAGCCAGCACGTACAAGTTCTCGCGCCCGCGCTATCGCGAACTGTTCGATCCCGTTTTTGCGGTCGACGAGGCCAACGCTTTGCAACTCGAGCGCTGGCGCACGCCGCCGGAGCGCGTCAAGGTCGTCGGCAATCTGGCCGTCGACGGCGCGCTCGGCGAACGGGACGGAGAATTCCGTAAGCCCGGCGACGCCGACGACGCGCGGGTCGTGCCGGGCGGCGTGCTCTTCATGCCGGGAACGCGGCGTCACGAAGTCGCGCAGATGTTTCCGTTTTTTCTGGCAGCGGCGAAGCGCTTGCAGGCGATCGCGCCGGAACTGCCGGTCGCATTCGCAGCCTCGCCCTTCACCGCCGATGACGAAATCGACGAGGCGCTTGCGGAAGGTGGCCTCGAGCGATTTTGGGGCGAGCGAGGCCGAGTCGTCGAGCGAGCCGGCGGACCGGCCTTGCAAGCCGAGGGAAGCGAGACGGCTTATCCTCTCGTGCGCGAGGCGATGCGCTACGCGCCCCATGCAAAACTCGTGGTGACGCTTCCCGGAACGAAGTGCATCGAGTTGGCGGCGGTCGGCGCCCCGGCGATCGTCTGCACTCCGACGAACGTTCCCGAGCGCGTGGTCATCAACGGGCCGATGCAGTACGTCGACCGCATTCCATTTCTCGGCGATCCGCTCAAACGCGCGCTGGTGATGGCTGTCGACGCGCGCTTTCCCTTCGCGGCGCAGCCGAACATGGACGCCGGCGAAGAGTTGATGCCGGAACTGCGCGGCACGTTGATGCCGGGTCAGGTCGCGAAGCGGATCGCCGCTTACGCAGCCGACGACGCGGCGCGCGCTACGGCAAGCGCGCGCTTGCGCGAACTCTACGCGAGTCACGCCGGTGCGGCGGAGCGCATGGCGCGCGCGCTGCTCGAGGACGCGGCGGCGTGACCGTCTCGGTCGTCATCGCGACCAAAGACCGCGTGCAGTTCTTGACGAGCGCGCTCGACTCGCTCGCGGCGCAAGTGGCCGCACCCGAGTTCGAGGTCATCGTGGCCGACAACGGCTCGAGCGACGCGACCGCGGAGGCGGTTGCGCAACGCCAAGGCCGGCCTCACAAGCTCAGCCGAGTTTTCGTTCCCGAGCCGAATCGCGGCAAGGCGCGCAACGCGGGCGTCGCGAGCGCGACGGGGCGCATCCTCATTTTCATTGACGACGACGTGGAGTTGCCGCCGCACTTCCTAGCGGCGCACGTCCGCGCCCACGCCGGGACTTCCCCACTCGCCGTTTCGGGGCCGATCCTCAACGTGCCCGACTACGGCGCGCGGCACAAGCCGTCGTTCGCCAACTATTCGGGCGCGTTCTTTTGCACGTGCAACGTTTCGTTGCCCCGTTCGGTCTTCGTTGAAGCGGGCGGGTTCGACGAAGGTTTCGACCTGTACGGGTGGGAGGACACCGAACTCGGCTTACGCTTGCGGCGCCGCGCGGTCCGCCGCGCCTTCGCTTGGGACGCCTACCTGTACCACATCAAGTCGCCGGCCACCGAAACGCTCGACGTCGTCCTCGGCAAAACGAAAGAACGCGCGCGCATGGCGGCACGCTTGTTGCAAAAGGATGCGAGCCTGCGGATCAAACTGGCGACGGGCGCCTACGGCGCCAACCTGTGGCGCTCGCGGCTCACCGTTCCCGGTTGGACGCTGCCGCTCTACGCCTCGCTGGCTCGCAGCGAACGCATTCCCCGGCCGCTGCGGGCGCTGGCGCGCGCGCAGCTGCTCGACGGCGAGTACACCGGCGAACTGCGGCGCGCTCTGAGGGTCGCGCAGCATTAACATTCTGCCGCGCCGGCGCGTGCTGCTCGTGCGTTTGGACGGCATCGGCGATGCGCTCGTGTGCGCGCCCCTCGTGGCGGCGCTCAAGTCGGCCGGCCACGAGTTGGGCGCCGTGTTGTCGACGCGCAACCGCGAGGCGTTCGCCGCGGGAACCTTCGCGCACGTGCACGTTCTCGAACGCATTCCGTGGCCGAAGCACGGCAGCACGCCGGAGAGCCACGAGGCGGCGCTGGCGCAAGCGCGCGCCGTCGGCTACGACACCGCGCTCGTCGTCTCGGAGGAACTCGAGGCGTACGAGTTCGCGCGCGCGGCCGGCGCACGCCGGCGAATCGGCTTCGTCAACGGTTGGGAGAAACCGCTCAAAACCTTGCGCCTCCGGGCTTTGCTCGACGAGGCGGTCGTGCGTCCCGCTTCGGCCGCGCGCTCCGACGAACACGAGGTCGAGACCGTCTTTCGCTTGGGTCGCGAGCTGCACGATGAAGCGCTGCCGACGCGCGATCCCGCGCGCCTGGCGCCGCTCGTGCTGGATGCGCCGGCCGCACCGCACGGGCGCGTCGCCGTGCAACTCTCGCAGAAGTTGGCGCGTTTCGGCCTCGACGTGCGGACCTGGATCCTTATCCTGCGCGCGCTCGCCGCGCGCACCGGTCCGGTGCTCGCGCTGGCCGACGACGCGGAGTTGGCCGGCGCGGTTCGTGCAGCCGGAATCGACGTCACGCTGCCCGATGCGTCCGGCTGGAAGGCTGCGATCGCGGGCGCCCGGGCGCTCGTTGCGCCGGATTCGGGCTCGGTCCATGTCGCCGGTTTGACAGGGGTTCCATCGCTCGCACTGTTTGCACCGGGCCGCACGGTGATGCGCGACATCGCGCGCTGGAGCCCATGGGCGGCGCCCGGCAGCGCGCGCCTCGTCGCGCCCCGCGGCGGCGACTTCCTCGCTCGCGACGTCAGCGCAGACGTGGAGCGGCTCCTCGTCGAACCTTCGGCGCAATGAAAGCGCTGGTGATCTGCGCCGGAGGCGGGATCGGAGACGTCCTTTTGGCCACGCCGGTGATGCGCGCCTTGCGCTCGCGCTACCACGACGTCGTCGCGCTGACGACGCGCGCGCACGCTGCCGTGCTGCAAGATAATCCGGATCTCACGGAGGTCTGGCACGACGACGGCGTACCCTTCGCGAGTCAGAGCGGACGCATCGCGGCGTACGGTTTCGACGCCGCGGTCGTCACCTGGGCGACGCTGCGCAGCGCAGCTCTCCCGTTCGTGGGCCGGATTGCGCTGCGCGCGGGGCAGGCGCGCCGGCTCTATTCGACGCTCTTCAACCGGCGCGTGACGGTGCGCAGCGAACTGGGCGACCGCACCACCCACTGGACACAGATTCTGCTCGACTTCGCGCGCGCTCTCGACTGCGACACGGCCGACGCGATGCCGTTCTTCGCGACGAATCCGGACGCACGCGAAGGGGCCGCGCGACTGCTGCGCGAGGCGGGTGTGGATGGGCCGTATGCCGTGCTGCATCCGACGCGAGGGATCGCGACGCACCGCGAGCGCTGGCCCGTTGCGCGTTTGGGAGAACTCGGGCGCGCGCTGGGCGCCAGTCTCGAGTGCCGAGTCGTCGTGAGCGGGGCCCAAAGCGATGCGACGATCGCGGAGGCCGTGGCGCGAGGTGCGGGCGCCGTTTCGCTGGCCGGACGCACGACGCTCGCAGAGTTCGGCGCGCTCGCCGAGAACTCGCGCGCGGTCGTTGCGATGGACAGCGGACCGATGCACGTCGCGGCCGCGGTGGGCGCGCCGACGGTCGGGATTTTTGCCTTGCAATCCGACGAACCGGATCGTTGGGCGCCGCTCGGTGCGCGGACCGCGCTGGTGCGGCCGGACTATCCGTGTCCGCCCGGCCACCGCAAGGAGAACTGTCCCGACTTCGCATGCGTCGCGAACCTCGAGATTCCGCGCGTGCTCGCGGCCTTGGAAAGCCTGCGCGCGCCCCGCGCCGGCGCACACTAATGCGGGCCACGATTCAACTCTGCACCTACGATCGCGCGCACCTCTTGGGCCGCGTGCTCGAGGCGTGCTTCGAGCAGACCGTCCCGCCGGACAGCTACGAGGTCGTTCTCGTCAACGACGGTTCGCGCGACGCCACGCCGCAAGTCATCGAAGCGGCGCGCGGCGCAGGCGACCTGCGCGTTCACGGTGGTCAATCAGGAAAACGCGGGACTCGCGCGCGCGCGCAATCGCGGCATCGCCCGCGCGCGCGGCGAGCGGATCATTTTCATCGACGACGACGTGCTGCCGGTTCCTTCGTTCGTCGCCGAACATCTGCGGTCGCACGCGCGCTCGCCGGAGGCCGTCGTGCGCGGTGGAGTGATCAACACCGAGAGCTTCGAACGCTTGCCGGTTCCCGTCTGGACGCCGGCCAACTACAGCGGAAACTTTTTTTGGACGACCAACGTCTCGGCGCCGCTGGCGAAGATTCGCGAAGTAGGCGCCTTCTCGGAGAGCTTTGCGGAGTACGGCTGGGAAGACATCGAGCTCGGGATGCGCCTGCGAGCGGCCGGCTTGCACGGCGCGTTCAATCGCTTCGCGCTCGCATTTCACTACAAGCCTGCTCCTGAGGCCGCGGACGTCGAGGGAATGTTGCGGCAAGCACGCGCTCAAGCGCGCACCGCGGTCAAACTCCGCAAACTTCACCCCCACTGGCGGGTCGTGCTCGCGACGGCCGACGACCCCGTACGCCGCTCGCTCCATCGTTTGGGCCGGACGCTCGGCGTGCCGCAGCGCTTGGCCAAGATCGTGGCGGGCGCGGCGCGCGAGGGACCACTGGATGCGGGGCGCCTCGTTGCCGCGCGCGCGCTGGCGCGCGAGATGTACTTCGCGGAACTCGAACTGGCGCGCCGCACTACGCCCGACGCGTGAAGATCGTCCTTTCCCGGCTCGACCGGATCGGCGATCTGATCTTGTCGACGCCGGCAATCGCCTCGGTCCGAGCTTCTTGGCCGGAGGCCGCCATCACGATCGTCTGCAGCCCGCACAACGCCGCGGTGGTCGAACGCAACCCCGACGTGGACGCGCTCGCGATCCTGCCGCGCGGCACCTCGCCCGGCGCCTTCGGGGCTGGTTTTCGCGACGCGTGCGATCTCGCGATCGCGCTCGCGCCGTGCGCGCCGGATTTTGCGCTCGTGCGCGCGACAGGCGCACCTGTGCGCGCCGGTTACACCTACGTTCGCCGCTATTTCGCGCGAGCGACGGCACGCTTCTACCTCAATCGCGTGGGAATCTCGGAAGCCGACCCGGCACTTTGCGAGCGGGACACGACGCACCGCGTACGACACGAGGTCGACCAGCTCTTGAGCTTAGTCGAACTCGCGGGCGCGAGCGAGCTGCGCCACGATCTGGTCGTTCCGGTCGGCGATGCCGAACGAGCTGCCGTCGCCGCGGTTCCGGCGGACGCCATCGCCTTTCACTTGGGCGAACGCTGGCTGCGCGACGGGAGCACGCTGGCGGCCTCGCTCGAAACGATCGCCGCGCTCCGCCGCTTGGGACTGCCGGTCGTCGTGACGTACGGCGAGGATGCGGCGGCCGCGGCGGACGAGGCGCGCGCGGCCGGTTGCGCCGATCTCGTCATCGGCAATCTTTCCTTCCTGGAATGGGCCGCGGTTTTCGAAAAGAGCCGGCTCGTGGTGACCGTCGATACGGGTGCGACGCATGTCGCAAGCGCCACGCGCAGGCCCACGGTGGTCTTGTTCGAACACCGCTACTTCCACTTGAACTCACAGGAGTGGGCGCCGTATCGCGTCCCCTCCGTGTGCCTTCGAAAACCTGAGGGCACGAGTCCGAACGAACTCGCAGCGCTGCGCGAGTCGGTCGTCGCCGCTGCCGCTTCGTTGTTGTAAGAGATGCCGCAAGAGCCCGAACTTTCCGTCGTCATTCCGACCTACAACCGCCTCGAGACGTTGCGTCACGTGATTCCGTCGCTGCTGCGCAACAGCTTGGCGCCCGAACTTTTTGAGATCGTGGTGGCCGATTCGAATTCGAACGACGGCACCGCCGAGTATCTCGCGCAGGCCGGCGCCGAGGACCCGCGCGTCCGGCATCTGCCGGGACCGTACAGCGGCCGCGCGATGGCGCGCAACGCGGGCATCGCCGCCGCGCGCGGCGAGGTCGTCATGTTCACCGACGCCGATATCATCGCGTCCGAAACGCTCCTCGAGCGGCACCTGACGCGCCATCGCTCCGCCGGCGGGATCGCCGTGGTCGGCATGGAGTTGCAAGTCGATTCGCTCGCAACGTACGAGCGGCTGCTGGCGCAGCCTGCCGAGCGGCGTCCGCTTCATCCGGATTCGCGGCGCAGGCTCACTTGGCTGTACTTCCTCACCGGCAACGCCTCGGTGCGGCGCAGCGATCTGGAACGCGTCGGCCGCTTCGACGAAGGCTTCACCGGCTACGGTCACGAGGATCTCGAACTGGGTTACCGCTTAGAGGCGGCCGGCGATTCGAATCGTCTACGAACCGCAAGCGGTCGACTATCACTGGCATCCGGTGCCGTACGGCGAGCAGAAAGAGAAGATGAGACTTGCCGGGCGCTCGACGGTTCGTTTCTATCGCAAGCATCGCGTCTTTCGCCGTGCGCGCGCGGCTCGGCATGACCTCGTTCTCGCTCGCGGCGCATCATCTGATCGCGAAAAACCCGGGACTCTTGGCGCGTCTCGAGCGGACCGCCGCGCAGAAAGGCGGCCTCTCGCGCAACCTCGTGTACCAGTACCACTACGTCAGCGGCATCAAGGACGCGTTGGGAGTTTCGGATGCGTAAGCTGTCGTGTGGAGCCTTGCGCCGCGGCGACGCCGGCGAACGCGTCGAGCTCAACGGCTGGGTGAATCGACGGCGCGACCACGGCGGGCTCGTCTTCATCGACCTGCGCGACCGCGATGGGCTCACCCAGATCGTCGTCGCTCCCGAGCAGCGCGAGGCGTTCGAGATCGCGCAGGCCCTGCGCGGCGAAGACGTCGTCCGCGTCCACGGAACGGCGCGAGTGCGTCCCGCCGGCACCGAGAACCCGAAGCTGCCGACGGGTGAGGTCGAGCTCGCGGTCGAGGCGCTCGAACTTCTCTCGCGCTCGCTCGTGCCGCCCTTTCCGGTCGCGAGTGACGGCGATGTCGACGAAGCGCTGCGCATGACGTACCGCTACCTCGACTTGCGCCGGCCGCGATTGCAGCACAACTTGACCGTCCGCCACAAGATCGTCAAAGCGATGCGCGACTTCTTCGACGAGCGCGATTTTCTCGAGATCGAAACGCCCCACCTCATCAAGTCGACGCCCGAGGGCGCGCGCGACTATCTCGTCCCGAGCCGCATCGAGCCCGGCGCGTTCTACGCGTTGCCGCAATCGCCGCAACTGCTCAAGCAAATCCTGATGATCGGCGGCCTCGGCCGTTACATGCAGATCGCGCGTTGCTTCCGGGACGAGGATTTGCGGGCCGACCGGCAACCCGAATTCACCCAACTCGACGTCGAGCTCTCCTTTGTCGACGAAGACGAGGTGATGGCGCTGATGGAAGACTGCATCGCGTACGTTTGGCGCAAGGCACTCGGCTTGGAGATCGCGCGGCCCGTTCCGCGTCTGACCTACGCGCAGTCGCTGGCCCGCTACGGCAACGACAAACCGGACATGCGCTTCGAGCTCGAGCTGGTCGACGTCGCCGAAGCGTTCGCCGGTACGCCGATCAAGTTCTTGCAAGAACACGCCGCGAGCGACGCGTCGCGCATTGTGGCCGTGCGCTATCCCGGCGGCGCCGCGCTTTCGCGTCGCGACTTCGACGATCTCACCGAGACCGCCAAGACCTTCGGCGCAGGCGGGTTGATCTGGCTCGCCTTCGCGGACGGCGGCTGGAAGTCGTCGATCCAAAAGTTACTCGACGACGCGACCGTCGCGCGCCTGCGCGAGCTGAGCGGCGCCGTCGAGGGCGATGCGCTGCTCCTGGTTGCGGGCGCCGAGCCGGCCGCTTCGGAGATTGCGGGACGCCTGCGACTGCACGTCGGCGACCGGCTCGGTCTGCGCGATCCGAACGAATTTGCGTTCTGCTGGGTGGTCGGTTTTCCGCTCTTCGAGTTCGATCCCGAGACCCAAACGATCGGGCCGACACACCATGCCTTCACCGCGCCCGCGAGGGGCCAGGAAGCGCTCGTCGAGCGCGATCCGCTCGCGGTCCGCGCGCAGCATTACGATCTCGTGCTCAACGGCTCCGAATTGGGCAGCGGGTCGGTGCGCATTCATAACCCCGAACTGCAGCAGAAGGTCTTCGAGATCGTCGGACTGAGCGAAGAGCAGATCCAGGAACGGTTCGGTTTCTTCGTGCGAGCGCTGCGCTACGGCGCTCCGCCGCACGGCGGGATGGCTTGGGGCATCGACCGGATCGTGATGCTGGCGTGCGGCGAGTCGAACATCCGCGACGTCATCGCCTTCCCGAAGAACCAACTCGCGCGCGACCTGATGATGGAGGCGCCTGCGCCGGTCCCGCCCGAAGCGCTGAACGAACTCGGGCTGCAGCTCCGCGCGAGACCCGCGCGTCCGTAGAAGCGCAAACAAAAGCAAAGAAGAGGCCCTCCGCATCGCGCGGAGGGCCTCTTCCGGTTGGTTACGTCTTCGAGTTAGAAGTGGAAACCGAGTCCGACGTACGGCGCAGTGAGACTCGACTGCGACGGTGCGTTGGACTTCGGATTGAATTTCTCGCCTTGATAGCCGGCGTTGAAATAGATTCCGGTCTTCTTTCCGAAGTTGAGCGTGATACCGCCGTCGTACTTGAGGACCGAGTACGAGAACGGAATCTGCGACCCGGACAGCGGTCCTAAGAAGACCGAGTTCGGGTAGGTATACGTGCCGGACACGCTCGGGTAGTACCAAGCGCTTCCGAAGAACGTGAACAGTCCTTCGAAGTCGGGCAGCTTATCGAGACCGAAGCCGGCACCCGCGATGCGCGGATAGCCGAGGTAACGATAGTTGTTCCAGTAGCCGCCCACGCCGATGTAGATGCGCGGGTTTGCGATCTTGATCCCTAAGCGGATGTCGAAGTCTTGTTGCTGCGCGGTGAAGAGCGGAACGTAGGCTTGTCCGAGTCCGTTGAACGCCTCCGTGCCCTGGTAACCAGGCACGGTGACGCAGCCGGGGTCTCCCGGCGGAGCTGCTCGGACAGAATCCGAATTGATAGTTCGGATCGCTGCCGACGACGGTGTTACAACCGGCGGTTCCGGCCGGACAGCCTTGTCCACCGATGTTGGAGTTGTGCGCGTACTGCCAGTGACGGTAGTCGCCCTTGAGCATCCAGGTCGGCCCGAAGAGCGGGAACTCGATCGCCGCTTTGACCAGGTACGATCCGCCTCCGCCGTTGCCGTGGGCGAGTTCGTTGTAGACCTGGGGATCGAACATGTAATCGCCGTCGATGAAGTGTTCGAAGTTATACGGCGTTGGAGTTGGATGCGGTGGCGGGGGTGGAGGCGGTGGTGGGGGCGGTGGCGGCGGCGGTGGCGGTGGCGGCGGCGGCGTGGGTGGCGGGGTCGGAACCGGCGCCGGAATGTAACGGACAACCACGAGTCGCTTGTCGGGAACCCAGAGGACGTAGGCTCCCATGCCTTCCGAGATCACGCGAACCGGAACGACGACCGCGCCCTTGTAGATTTCAGGCGGAACGTCGAGCGGTCGCTCTTCGCCGTTGATGACGACGGTTGGTTTGCCGAGCGTCACCTTGACGTCTGCGCCTGGCTTGGACACGTCGGCGGTCTTACTCGCCGGATCCCAAGACACGGTCGCGCCCATCTGCTCGAACATCGAGCGGAGCGGAACTAGAATAACGCCGTTCTTTACGAGCGCCGCGAGGACGCGGTTCTGCTTTTCGCGATCCGGCTTCGTGTAGACGTGCCGATCGTTAAAGAGGATCGGAATTTCGCCGGAAGGCGGCACCCCGAAGTCGGCGGGCGGAGCGCCCGCGTCGGACTGCGCTTGAGCGGCGCTGCCCGTTGCGAGTGCGCCGATCGCGATCGAGAAAGCCATAAGCCATCCGCGCGCACGACGTAGAGTGTTCAAGGTCGCTCTCCTCGTGAATTTGGTGAATTTCTAGGGCGGCAAACGCCGGCGACGGTTTTGTCTCTCGACAAACCAGCCGTCCGCAGCACCTTTTCCAAAGGGTCTCGTTCTCCCGTCGCAACGCGCGACGCGAAAAAACCCGAGGGAAAGACGCTCAGGCGGCTCTTGCTCGCCCCGAGCGTTCAACCCTGCTGAGCAAGCAGCTGCCGGGCGCGCGTGAAAACGGCGTCGAGCATCGTTTCGGTCAGGACTCCGGTGTTGGTGTTCTGACGGCTGGGGTGGTATGAGGCGAGCAGCGTCACGCAGCGCGGCTGGGCGTCCCGCCGGGCCTGAGTTTCGGCAAGGTGCCCGAAGCGCGGCGCAGCCGGGAAGAGGTACCCGGCGGCGCGCAGGGCGTCGGCGGCGGCGCGCGTGCCGATCGCGCCCAGGCCGATCACGACGCTCAGCCCTGCGAGCGCGGCGAGCTCCTCGTCGAGGAACGGCGCGCAGGTGCGCAGCTGCCGTGGGGTCGGCTTGTTGCCCGGCGGCGCGCAGCGCAACGCGGCCGAGATCAGAACGCCCTCCAAGCGCATGCCGTCGGCCCGGTCGCGCTGCTCCGGCTGGCTCGCGAAACCGGCGCGGTGGAGCGCCCGGTAGAGCCAAACGCCCGACGCGTCGCCGGTGAACATGCGGCCGGTGCGGTTGGAGCCGTGGGCGCCGGGCGCGAGCCCGACGAGAAGCAGCCTAGCGAGCGGATCGCCGAAGGCCGGTACGGGTTTTCCCCAGTACGTCTGGTCGCGATACTCGCGCCGTTTGGTGCGGGCGACTTCCGCGCAATACGCGCGCAGTTCGGGACAGCGGCGGCACGTGACGATGCGCCGCTCGATCGCGGCGAGACGGCCGCTCACGCCGGAGGCTCGAGCGGGGGATGGCGCTGGGGAAACGAGGCGAAGCGGGAGGCGATGGTAGAGACCCAACCTGGGATGGACCGGCGCGGCATGGCGTTGCTCGGCATCACGCACGTTGTCGATGACATGAACCAAAGCGCATTGCCGGCGTTGCTGCCATTTCTCATCGCGGAGCGCGGACTCTCCTACACCGCGGCCGCCGGGTTGATGCTTTTCGCGAGCTTGGCATCCTCGATCGTTCAGCCGGCGATCGGGCAACTTGCGGATCGCCGTCCGATGGCGTGGCTGATCGCGGTCGGCGTCTTCTTCGCGGGTGCGGGTCTCGCATTGGCGGGCGCGATGCCGAACTACTGGTCGATCGTCGCGTGCGTCGCGCTCAGCGGGCTCGGCATCGCGGCCTTTCATCCCGAAGCCGCGCGCTTCGCCAACTACGTCGCGGGCGCGAAGAAGGCAACCGGTATGCGCTGGTTCACGCTGGGCGGCAACGTCGGCTTCGCGCTCGGACCGCTGCTGCTGACGCCGCTGCTCGTCGTATTCGGATCTCGCGGCACGCTCTTCATCTTTATTCCGGCGTCGCTGATGGCGCTGGCCGTCGTGCGCGAGTTGCCGCGACTTCAAACCTTCGCGGCGCGCAAGCGCGTCAAGTCCGGTGCCGAGAGACGCGACCGCTGGGGGCCGTTCGGCGTGTTGACGACGTTCGTCATCCTGCGCTCGATGGCGTACATCGGCCTCGTGGCGTTCGTTCCGCTGTATTTCATCGCAACGTTGCACGCTTCGAAGCCGCTCGCCAACGTCGCGCTCACCTGCTTTCTCGTCGCCGGAGCGATCGGAACGATCTACGGCGGCAAACTCGCCGACCGCGTCGGCCGCCGGACGATTCTGATCGTCTCGATGTCGGCGAGCGCACCGCTGCTGTTCGCTTTCGTCAAGCTCACCTCGTCGGGCTCGAGCTACGCGTGGGCGGTGGCCGGAATCATGATCGTGGGCTTCGCGCTCGTCGCCTCGCAGACGGCGTTCGTCGTACTCGGCCAAGAATATCTGCCGAACCGTCTCGGCGTCGCTTCGGGGGTGACGCTGGGACTCGCCATCTCGCTCGGCGGCGCGGGTGCTCCGGTACTCGGCGCCCTTGCGGATCGTTTCGGCGTGGCGGCCGCGCTCGAGGCGATCGTGGGACTGCTCGTTCTGGCAGCGCTTTCGACGATGCTGCTGCCGCGCGAACGGCAGCGCCTCAGCGCAGCCCTGGAAAACCGAGCTGCATCAGCGCTGCGTACGTAACGATTCCGGCGGCCGTCGAAAGGTTCAAGCTGCGCACCGTTCCTTCGCGCATCGGAACGCGCAGAGCTCGATCGGCGCGGGTTTCGAGCAGGGCACGCGGCAAGCCGCCCGTCTCCTTTCCGAAGACGAGTGCGTCTCCGAAAGCGAATTGCGCTTCGGCGTAGTTGCGCTGGGCGTGCGTCGAAAAGAGCCACAGCGGGTTCGCGAACTCGGCCAGAAACGCGTCGAGCGAGTCGTGCAGAACGAGCGCGACGTCGTCCCAATAGTCGAGTCCGGCGCGCTTGAGCGCGCGATCGCCGATCGAGAACCCGAGCGGCGCGACCAAGTGCAGCGCGCAGCCCGTTGCAGCGCAGAGCCGCGCGACGTTGCCCGTGTTCGGAGGGATTTGCGGTTCGACCAAAACGACGTTCAGAGGTGCCGCGCCCGAGGGTGCGCCTAAGCGCTCCGCCGGCTGCGTAGCGGCCTTTTCGCTCACGAGTTGGCGAGCCGCGCCAGCCAGTCGACGCGTTCGGGCGTCACCGCGGCGTAGGCGATGCCGCCGTGTCCGATCCAAGCGCGCTCGAACTCGGAGGCCGGGTACGCAATCTGGACCGCCGGTTGCGCCGGATCGTTGAGCACCGGATCGCCGTGCTCGTCGAAGCCGCAGAGCACGCCGAGATGTCCTTCGCTTTCGTCGAGCGGCGCGCGCGTGAGTTCTCCCCGCAGCCACGAATAGGACGCCGCGAGCGGAATCCCGGCTTCGATGAAACGCGACGCGTGGGGCAGGTCCCGAATCTGCACGACGGCGGCGCGCATGTCGAACGCGCTGATGAACGCGACGTTGAAGGCCCAATTCCCGGTCCCGCCGTAGGCGTCGTCCCGTACGCCTTTTGCAACCTTTGCGACGTCGCACGCATGTCCCCAGTAGCCGAGCAACATCGAGGTCGCGGCCGGCGAGCACCAGCCGAACTCGTTGGGATGATCGTCGACGTACTGCCGGAGGGGCGGCACGCGCAGCACGCGGTCGCGTAAGATGCGCGGACGCTGTTGCTGCGGGCTGAAGCGCGCGGTCGAGACGGCGACGGCGTCCAGTTCGGCGTCGCTGCGCACCTCGATCGCGACGATGTCGCGCGGCGAGCGGACGATGTCGATATCGCACGACGCGATCTCGTCGTGACCGCTGAGCGAGCGCCGCTCGCGCAAGCCCCATTCGACGTACGGCAGCCAGGTCGAGATTTGGCCGTCGCTGCGGTGCACCGAGATCTCGATGGTGCCTTGGGTCGCGCGCGAATTCCAGGAGAGGAGCGCTTCGCGCGCCCGTTCGGTCTCGAGCAAGCTGCGCCGTCCGCGCGGCACGACGATCGTGAGCATCAGTTTAGATCGCCCATTGCCACGAGTTCCAGTTGTCGGTGATGTACTCGGCCGGTTTGTAGCCGGTCAGATCGCTGTTGTAGGCGGCCCGCGCGTTCTCCCAATAGAAGAAGACGGCGGGAACCAACTCGTGAATGCGCTCCTCTTCGATTTGGTACAGTGCTTTGCGGCGGCTGCGATCGAAGGTGCGCAGCGCTTCGTCGGAGGTGCGCGTGATCAGCGGATCGCGCAGGAAGCTCGTGTTCGCCCCGCGCGGCGGAACGAAATCGCCGCTCCAATCTCCCTGATTGTCGGGATCGGGGCCGCTCGTATCGATCGACCATTCGAGATCGTAACGGCCGCTGTAGAGCGGTCCGTCTTGCGCGAAGAGATAGCTGGCCGGGTAGTTCTTGATTTGCAGCTCGACGCCGAGCGGGCGCACCTCCTGTTGCATCTCGACTTCGGCCTGCTCGTTGCCCGGTTTGTTCGTAGCCGAAATAACGAAGCGCAGCGGCTTGCCGGCGCGTACGCGCACGCCGCCGGGCCCGGGCTTCCAGCCGGCCGCGTCGAGCAGGCGCGCCGCGGCCGCCGGATCGTGCGGGTAGAACGGAATCTTGGGTGCCGCCCATGAGTCGGGCGGAATGTCGCTCGTCGCGCGGACGTTCAAACCGCGATACACCTTCGCGTTCAAGCGGTTCCAATCGATCGCTTCCGCGAGCGCGAGCCGGACGCGCGGATCGTCGAGGCCGGGACGCGCGCAATTTATCGCCAGCCGCCGCCAGTTCGCAATGAGGTGCGTCTTGACCGTAATGCCGTCGAGGCCGGCGAGCCGCCCCACCATATTCTCGGGAACGTTCGGCAGAACGTCGATCTCGTGCGTCTGCAGTTCGGCGAAGAGTGAATCGGGATTCGGCACGATCCGCAAGCTCACCGCGTGGAGCTGCGGCGGTCCGCGCCAGTAGCGTGGATTCGCCTCGAATTCGAGCGACGAGCCGTGCTGCCACGCCCGCAAGGTGAACGGTCCGCTGGCGATCGGGCGTGCGTTGAACGGCGCGTCGTTCAGTTCGGCAAGCTTTCCTAACAAGTGCTCGGGCAGCGGCGGGTACGCGCTCCCGCCGCCGCCGCCCAAAATGCCGAGGACGTTCGCGCTGGGCCGCTTCAAGTGGAGGACCGCCGTGTAGTCGTCCGGGAGGTCGATTGCGGCGATGTCGTCCCAGCCGTAGCGCGCCTTCACGTTGTTCGCCGGGTTCATGACGGCGCGCCAAGTGAAGCGCAGGTCTCGCGCGGTCAGGGGCGCGCCGTCGGACCACTGGGCGCCATGCCGCCAGTGCAAGACGATCGTTCGTGAATCTTTCGAAATGCCGCCGTTCGCGTAGCTGGGCACGGCGGTTACGAGCTCCGGAACGAATTCTCCATGTTCATCATATCGGAAGACGGGAGCGAAAATTAGCGCGTCGACCTGGTCCGTCGCGTCCGTATGAGCGAAAAGCGGATCGAGGTTGTCGGGTTCGTCGCTGGTGCCGATTCGCACGTGCCCGGGGATCGTCCATGCGTGGCGGCCGCCGGCGGCGCCGGTTGAGACCTGGGTGCAAGCGCTTGCTGCCAGGGCAGTGGTCAGCACCGCGAGGCGCGCGGCCGCGACGGCCGGCGCTTTCACGCGCCCGCCGCAGCCCGTTCGCGTACGCCGAGACCAGGTCCGTCGGGAAGCAGCAGCTTGCCGCCCGCATAGCTGAGGCCTTCGAACGGATCGCTCGCGGTCAAGAACGGGCCGTCGAGATCGGCCCAATCGACGAGCGGCGAGAGTTGCGCCGCCGCGGTGGCGAGGATCGCGCTCTCGACCATGCAGCCCAGCATGAGTTTGAGCTTGAGCGCGCGCGCGGTTGCGATCATCCCCAGCGCGCCGCGAATGCCGCCGCACTTCACCAGTTTCACGTTGACGCCGTCGACGCAACCTGCGAGTGCCGGCAGATCGCGCGCGTCGCGCGCGTCTTCATCGGCGACCAGCGGAATCGCGCTACGCTCGCGGATGAAGCGCAAGCGCTCCGGCGTTCCGGCCGGAATCGGCTGCTCGCAGAACTCGATCTCGTAGCGTTCGAGTTCGCCCAGGATGCGCACCGCTTCGTCGGGCGTCCAAGCTTCGTTCGCGTCGACGCGCAAGGTCCCGGTATAACGGCTGCGAACCGCCGCGACGCGCTCGACGTCGTCGCCTCCGCCGAGTTTCAATTTGACGATCGGGTGCGAGCGAATCGCTTCGAGCTTGGCGAGGGTTGCGGACATGCCGTCCAAGCCGATCGTGAACGACGTAAAGGGCGTCGCGTGGCGGTCGAGGCCGAGCAAGCGCCAGAGCGGCCGCCCGACGTCTTTGCCGATCAGGTCGTGCAATGCGAGATCGAATCCGCAGCGCGCAGCCGGCGGGATGCCGGTCAAGAGGACGTCGAGCGAGTACGGATCGTCGACGACGGGGGCGTGCTGCGCGAAGAACGCGAGCACCGATTCGACGCTTTCCTGGTAACGGGGCGTCGGCGCGCTTTCGCCGAGGCCGGTCAACCCGTTCCAGTGCAGCCGAAAGAGAACCGTCCGCGCCGCCCGCTCGGAGCCCCTGGCGATCGTAAAGGTATGAACGAGCGGAAGCTCCAGCTCTTCGAGAACAAGCTGCATCGGCGCGCCTTCCGCCTGGGGCAATGCCCCCACCTTTTGGAGGCCCGCGCTAGCGACCCGCGACCCTCGCCAGCGCGTCGAGCGACGCGGCTTCGTTTACGCCGAGGCGTTGCGCAAAGCGGCGTTGCGCCGCGAGCCAGAACGGATAGGCCTTGCGCAAAAGCGCCGCGCCGCGTGCGGTCAGAAGCACGACCTTCGTACGGCCCTTTGCGTTTTCGAGCTTGACGAACTTGCGCGTCACGAGCGGCGCGAGGTTGCGCGTCAACGTCGTTCGATCCATCCCGAGCGCGTCCGCGAGCGGCGTGAGCGCGATGGAGCCCGCCCGTTCGACGCTCGCGAGCAGCGAATACTGCGTAACCCGAATTCCGACGGGCGCGAGTGCTTGGTCGTAGAGTTGGGTGACGCGTCGCGCGCTGCGGCGAAGTATCGCGCAGTGACACGCCGCCCGGTCCGCGGGAAGTACCCGGGCGGCTTCGGGACCGGCAGTTGCGCCAGGCATAAATTGCATATACAATACGCGGGCCGATGAAACCTCGCAAAGCCGCCGGCACCCATTACGCCTGGCTCGTCGCCGCGTTAGCCTTTCTGGTCCTGCTGACCGCGGCCGGAATCCGCTCGACGCCTGGCGTGCTGATGCTGCCGATGGAGCGCGACATGGGCTGGTCGGCGGCCACGATCTCGCTCGCCGTCGCGATCAACATCGCCTTGTTCGGCTTGATGGGTCCGTTCGCGGCGGCGCTGATGCAATCGATCGGCGTGCGCGCCACGCTGCTCTTGGGACTCGGCGTACTCGCGCTCGCGACGGCCGCGACCTCGCTGATCGCGACGCCGCTCGAACTCGTGTTGACCTGGGGCGTCGCGGTCGGGCTCGGCGTCGGACTGATCGGTTTGGTCGTTGCCGCCACCGTTGCGACCCGCTGGTTCGTCGAGTCGCGCGGCACCGTCGTCGGCATCTTGACCGCCGCGAATGCGACGGGTCAGCTCGTTTTTCTGCCGGCGTTCGCCGTGCTCGCGCAACGCTTCGGTTGGCGTCCGCTCGGTTTGATTCTGGCCGCACTGGCGTTGCTCGTCGCGGTTCCGGTTGCGCTCTTCATGCGCGACCGGCCCGAGTCGATCGGCTTGCGCGCGTACGGCGCTCCGCCGGGCGCGCCGCCCGTCGAGCCGCCGCTGCTGCGCAGCCGGAATCCGGTCGGCGCGGCGTTCGGGGCGCTCGCCCGCGCATCGCGAAAACTCGACTTCTGGTTTCTGTTCGGGACGTTCTTCATCTGCGGCGCGAGCACGAACGGGTTCATCGGCACGCACTTCATCGCGGCCTGCGGCGATCACGGAATCCCCGAGGTGAGTGCCGCGGGTTATCTCGCGATGATGGGCGTGTTCGACTTGATCGGAACGACCGCGTCGGGCTGGCTGACCGATCGCTGGGACAGCCGCAAACTCTTGTTTGCGTACTACGGACTGCGCGGACTTTCGCTGATCTTCGTGCCTTTCGCATTTGGCGTATCGGGGCTCGCCGGTCTGCCGCTCTTCGCGATGTTCTACGGTTTGGATTGGGTCGCCACCGTCCCGCCCACGGTCCGCTTGACGATCGATTCGTTCGGGAAGGACGAAGGGCCGATCGTTTTTGGTTGGATTACGGCGGGCCATCAGTTGGGAGCCGCGTCGATCGCGCTCGTGGCCGGCATCATCCGGACCGGCGCCGGCAGCTACGACTCGGCCTTCACGCTTTCGGCCGTGCTCTGTTTCTGCGCGGCGGTCGCCGTGCTCGGAATCGGCGCCGGGCGGCGCAGCCCGCGTCCCGTCGCCGCATAACTCTTTTGGCATGTGCTGTCAAGAGTTGACCGAGGTGGGATAATGGCGGGTAGACGACGACTGCGCTCGCACGCGTACTTGCTTTGGTGTGGACCAACGAAGAACCAACGGGAGCACAAGCTCCGGATACGACAGGCTAGGAGCGGCATACCCCATTCCTACCTGGCGCCCGGGCCGCACCCACCTGCGAGAGCAGGTCTTACCCGGGCATGCAGACGGCAAGTGTGGTCGTTGTCTTTGGGAACCTTACGCGAGCGCCGCTAACGAGCGTGCGCGGAGCGTCGCAAAGCGCGCCAGCGCCGAGTGATACGCGTCGCGAGCGCCGTCGAGGCCGGCGCGCTCGAGCACGACGAAACCGCGAAAGCGTTGTAGCGCCGCGACCAAGCGCGCAGCGTCCGGATCACCCTCGCCGGCGAACGTCGTCAGGTTCGCGATCGAATACGTCGCGATGACCGACTTCGCTAGCAGCGACTGCGCATCGTCCAGCAGCGGCGACGCGAAGTCGGGTCCGTAGCGCAACCAAGCGCTGTCGACGTCCTTCGCGAGGCGCTTGAGGGAGGCGCCGTCCTCGCACAACGTTCCCGCCGCGTTGCGCAGCGCGAAGGTGACGTTGAGATCCTTCGCGAGGCGGCTCGCCGACTTGGCGCTTTCGACGAAGCGCCCCCAGGCGTCCGGATCGGCGCTCGCGGCCGGCGCGCGCACGGTGACGAGCGGCGCGCCCAGCGCTTGCGCTCGCTCGAGCGCTTCGCTCGCGTTTGCCCCGGCGAACGCTTCGGCGCCGAAACCGGCAACCGTCATACCGAGGTCGACGCACGCCTTGCGCAACTGGGCGAGATACTCTCCGTCCCAGCGCGGGAAGTGGCGGGCGTCGAAGACGACGCCGTCGACCTCGAGCTCGTTCGCACAAAGATCGAGCCACTCGAGTTGCGTCAGCGTGCCGCCCCCAAGCGCGGCGTCGAAGCTCGCGCTCGAGCAAGCAACTTTCATAGCGTGCCGCGTTCGTTCCGGCGCGCCAAGCTTCCGTCCCAGGCGCGCCGGCGGCGCAAGCGACGGGCCGCGCACCGCCCGGCGCGGAAGAATGGCGCATGAAGATTGCAGTCGCCGGGGACCACGCGGGTTACCTTTATAAGGATCGGATCGCTCAGCTCTTGCGCAGCAAAGGACACGAGGTCCAAGACTTCGGCACGAACTCCGCTGCGCCGGTCGACTATCCCGACTACGGCTTCGTCGTCGGCGAGGCGGTAGCGAGCGGTAAGTTCGAGCGCGGAGTCCTGGTCTGCGGCTCGAGTCTGGGCATTTCGATCGCCGCAAACAAAGTCGAAGGCATACGCTGCGCCCCGGTTTTCGAGCCGTACTCGTGCGAGCTCTCGCGGCGCCACAACGACGCGAACGTCCTGGGTCTGAGCGAGCGTCTTACGGGCTGGGAGATGATCGAACGGCTGATCGAGGTCTTCTTCGAAACGCCCTTTGACGGCGGGCGCCACGCGCACCGCATCGCGAAACTCGACTACACACCCGAGGTCCGCGCCAAGGCGCTCGCCGACTTGGCACGGGGAACCGTGACCGGCGCCGAGACGCCGGCGGTGCTCCTCTAACTGCCGCCGAAAGAAACGACATGCAGCTGCTCGACGCCAGCCTCCTCGAGGCGCAAGATCCCGAGATCGCCGCAGCGATTCGCTTTGAAGAGGAGCGCCAGCGCGACAACCTCGAGCTGATCGCCTCCGAAAACTATGCGAGCCGCGCGGTGCGCGAAGCGACCGCCTCGGTGCTCACCAACAAATACGCGGAAGGCTATCCCGGCAAGCGGTACTACGGCGGCTGCGAATTCGTCGACCTCGCCGAGCAGTTGGCGATCGAGCGCGCCAAGCGCATCTTCGGTGCGGAACATGCCAACGTCCAACCGCATGCGGGTGCGCAAGCGAACATGGCCGTCTTCATGGCGGTCTTGCAGCCGGGCGAGACGGTCCTCGGCATGTCGCTCGCGCACGGCGGCCACTTGACCCACGGCACTAAGGTGAGCTTCAGCGGTAAGCTCTACAACGCGGTCGCGTACGGCGTGCGGCGCGATACCGAACTCATCGATTTCGACGAAGTCCGCGCGCTGGCGCGCGAACACAAACCGAAGCTGATCGTCGCGGGCGCGAGCGCCTACCCGCGCACGATGGAGTACGCGCCCTTCCGCGAGATCGCCGACGAAGTCGGCGCCGCGCTGCTCGTCGACATGGCGCACATCGCGGGTCTGGTCGCCGTGGGATTGCACCCGTCGCCCGTTCCGTTCGCCGAGTTCGTGTCCACGACGACGCACAAGACCTTGCGCGGCCCGCGCGGCGGACTCGTGCTCTCGCGAGCGTCGGTCGCGCAAGCGCTCGACAAGAGCGTCTTTCCCGGCATCCAAGGCGGTCCGTTCATGCATGCGATCGCAGCCAAAGCGGTCGCGTTCGGCGAGGCGCTCCAGCCGCAATTCGCCACCTATCAGCGTCAAGTGATCGCGAACGCGCAGGCCCTCGGTGAAGAACTGACGCGCGCCGGCGTCAGGCTCGTGGCGGGTGGAACCGACACACATCTGCTGCTGGTCGACCTGACGCCGAAAAACCTGACGGGCAAAGCCGTCGAGAGTTATCTCGACGAGATTCGCATCACCGTCAACAAGAACGCGATTCCGTTCGATCCGCAGAAACCCGCCGTGACCAGCGGCATTCGTATTGGCTCGCCGGCAATCACCTCGCGGGGAATGGGAGAGAGCGAGGCGCGCGAGATCGGCAAAATCATCGGCGAGGCGCTCGAAGACATCGCCGAGCGAGCCAAGATGGACGCACTCCGCCAGCGCGTCGGCGAACTCACTTCGCGCTTCGGCGTTCCGTAAGCCAAGAAGAGCTAGGAATCGCCCGCGCTCCGGGTCCCAGCGTCCGCGTCGTCGGTCATCCGGCCGTCGCCGACCGCCTCGCGCGCCTGCGCGACGCAACGACGCCCGTACCTGAATTTCGGCGTCTCGTCGAAGAGCTGGGTGCGCTGCTCGCGTACGAAGCGACGCACTCGCTGCGCACCGTCGACGTCGAGGTCGCGACGCCGCTCGGACAGGCCCATGCCCGGCGCATCGCGACCCGTCCCGTCGTCGCGCCGATCCTGCGCGCCGGGCTCGGGCTCTTGCCCGGCTTTCTCTCGGTCGTTGACGATTCGATCGTCGCGCATCTCGGATTTTTTCGCGACCCGGAAACTCTCGCAGCGGTGCCCTACTACGCGAACTTGCCCGAAGACCTCAGCGGCGCCGACGTCTTCGCGCTGGATCCGATGCTGGCGACCGGACACTCGGGCGCGGCCGCGCTCGACGTTCTGGCGGAACGTGGCGCGCGCGAAGCCTGCTTCCTGTGCATTATCGCCGCGCCGGCAGGCATCGATTTCGTACGCGCGACGCACCCTTCGGTGCGCATCGTGACCTGCGCGATCGACGAGCGATTGAACGACCACGGTTACATCGTCCCGGGCCTCGGGGACGCAGGCGACCGGATGTTCGGGAGCGCTTCTTCGGTACCATCGAAGGTATCGCGGCGGTCACACCGCGAGCCCAGAGGACGCTGAGAGTTCGGGTAACCGCACGCCTCGCTGCGGGTGTCCTACCTGAGGATGACTAACGGAATCGGGATGCGACCGGGCTGGGAAGAATACTTTATGGAGGTCGCTCGAACGGTCGCGACGCGCGCGACTTGTCCGCGAGCGAGCGTGGGAGCCGTTTTGGTGCGCGATCATCGCATCCTGACGACGGGTTACAACGGCGCACCGCGACACGTCGCGCACTGCACCGAGGTCGGTTGCGAGCTGGCCGGGGAGCACTGCGTGCGGACCACGCACGCCGAGGCGAACGCGGTCGTTCAGGGAGCGCTCTACGGCGTCTCGCTCGAAGGCTCGACGGCGTATTGCACCCATCAACCGTGCATCGGCTGCGCCAAGCTGCTGATTAGTGCGGGCGTCGTGCGGATCGTGTACGACGCGGCCTACCCCGATCCGTTCGCGCAGGAGATGTTGTCGGAGGCCGGCGTCGCGCTCGTAGCCTTCGCGTCGCTGGAGCGCGCCCGCGCGAACGCGGGAAAGCCGTGACGATCAACGCGATCTACGCGCTGGCCGCGGTAACGGCGCTGTTGACCTCGCTCTTCGTCACCCCCAAAGTGCGCAAGCTTGCGCTACGCTTCGGCGTGCTCGACGCTCCCGGCGAGCGGCGCATGCACGAAGAACCGACCCCACGCATCGGCGGCATCGCCGTCTATCTCGGGCTCGCGTTCGCCCTCTTCGTTTCGATCGGCTTCGCCCTGCACACGACGCTCTTCCACAGCGCGGACGATACGCAAAACTTCTTCGGGCTGCTTTTCGGCGGAACGCTGATCATGCTGGTGGGAGTTTGGGACGACGTCATGGGGATGAGCCCGCGCGGTAAGTTCCTCGCGCAGATCGTCGTCGCCGTCGTTTCGATGATCTACGGTTTTCATATCGGGAGCTTTCGCATTCCGTTCGGCGACATCGTCACGCTGCCGCCTTGGATCGACTACCCGCTGACGCTGCTCTGGTACCTCGGGATGATGAACGCGATCAACTTCCTCGATGGGCTGGACGGCTTACTCGCCGGCGTTACCTCGATCTCGGGACTGTTCTTGTTCGCAATCGCGATCGGACACGGACACACCGGCGCCGCGCTCGTCTTGGCCGCGCTCGTCGGCGGCGCGCTCGGCTTTCTTCCTTACAACTTCAATCCGGCGAAGATCTTTCTGGGAGACACCGGCTCGCTCTTCATCGGCTACGTGTTCGCGACCGTCTCGATCTTGATCACGGCCAAAGTCGCGGTGGCGGTGAGTTTGCTCGTGCCGCTGGTGGCACTCGGCTTGCCGGTGATCGATACGGCGGCTGCGATCTGGCGCCGCACCGTGGCGGGAAAGTCGATCGCCGAAGCCGATCGCAGTCACTTCCATCACATCCTGGTCTTCCGCTTCGGTCTGAACGTGCGCCAAGCGGTCTTGCTGATCTACGTTCTGTGCTTCGCGCTCGGTGCGGCGGCGTATCTGCTTTCCGGTCCCCACGTCAGAATCGGCGGAACGATATGAGCGGATCGCCGTTGCGCGTCATGAGCGTCTTCGGGACGCGCCCGGATACGATCAAAATGGCGCCGGTCGTGGGCGCGCTGCGCGAAGCCGCACCGGCGATCGAACCGATCGTGTGCGTCACCGCGCAACATCGTCGCATGCTCGACGATCTGCTCGCGCTCTTCGAAATCGTCCCCGACTACGACCTCGACATCATGCGGCCCGACCAAACCTTGACCGAAATCACGACGCGAGTTCTGGACGGAATGGTGCCGGTACTCGAACGAGCGAATCCCGACGTCGTCCTCGTTCACGGCGACACGTCGACGAGCACAGCCGCCGCGCTCGCCGCGTTCTACGCGCAAATTCCGGTCGGGCACGTCGAGGCCGGTTTGCGCACGACGACGATTTGGGAGCCGTACCCCGAGGAACTCAACCGCCGGCTCACCGGACGCATCGCCTCGTTCCACTTCGCGCCGACCGCGCGCGCGCGTCAGAATCTGGAACACGAAGGCGTGACGGCCGCCGATATCTTCGTCACGGGGAATACCGTGATCGACGCTTTCCTCGACGCCGCCGGACGGACGTACGCGAACGAGCCCGGCGAGTGGTCGGGCCTCGATCCGGCGCGTCCCTGGATCTTCGTGACGGCTCACCGGCGCGAAAATCACGAGCGAATGCGCGGCATTTGCGAAGCGCTGGCAGAGATCGCCGCTTTCCCGCAGCGGCCGCAGATCTTGCTTCCGGTGCACCCCTCGCCGAAAGTCGCACCGGTCGCGCATGCCGTCCTCGACGGCGTCGCCGGCGTGAAGCTCGTCGCACCGATGGCGTACGATGTGACGGTGCGAACGATCGAGCGGTCGCGGCTCGTCCTCACCGACAGCGGCGGCTTGCAAGAGGAAGCCCCTTGCCTCGGCAAACCGGTGCTCGTGATGCGCCGCGAGACCGAGCGGCCCGAGGGCATCGAGGCCGGAACGCTCGAACTGGTCGGCGCCGAACGCGAGCATATCGTGGCGGCGACGCGGCGGCTCCTCGAGGACGAGGTGGCGTACGCGCGCATGGCGCGCGCCAACAATCCGTACGGCGACGGTCTGGCCGCGCGCCGCATCGCGGACTGGCTGCTGGCGCGCCTGCGCGGCGGCGAGCTGCCGAGCGAATTTCGCGCGCGCGTCGCCTGAGGCGAGCGCTGCGGCGCGAGGCGGGAGGAGGGTTCATCCCAGCCTAGCCCAAAACGGGAAGGCGCCGTGTCAGAGGCTGGTTTGCGTGCATATCACGACCGCAAGCGGCCGATGGCCGTGTGGTCGGCGGCGTTTGCACTCTGTGCGGGCATCCCGCTCCTGATCTGGTCTCCGCCGGCGGCTCTCGCGCTCGCCCTAGGGACCGCGTGCGGCATCCTCAATGCACTTTTGGTCATGCGAGGCACCGAGCGCCTAGCGGGCCACGCGAGCGTCGGTACTTTTGTCTTCTCGAGCATTCTACGGATAGTGGTTTTCGGTGTGGTACCCGTCGAGTTTTGTCTGCACGCGCCCTGGTGGACCTTCGGGATCTATTTCGTCGGATTTTTCACGCCGCTCGCACTCTACGCAATGCTCGTAGCGCGCGAGTTGCGAGCGAACTGAGCCGTGGGACAGAAAGCGGAAATCGGCGTCCATTCGACGTGGCAGTGGCCGATCGTCGGGAGCGTTCACGCGGATACGATCATGACGACGTGGGTCGCGATGTTCGTCACGTTGCTGTTTTTGGCTTGGATCGGCCGGAGCTACCGCAAGCCCGAGGCTGACCGCACGCAAACCGTGTTCGAAGGCGTCATCACCTACATCTCCGACTTGATTTACGGAACCCTCGGCAAGGAGGGCGAACCGTTCGTGCCTTTTTTCATCGCCCTCTTCATCTATCTCTTCGTGCTCAATCAATTCGGAGTGTTTCAGCTCAAGACGCTCGGCCTGCCCTTCGGCGGCTCGCCGTCGGCCGACCTCAACACGACGGTACCCTACGCGGCATTCATTTTCTGCATGATCTGGTTCGTCGCGATCCGCAAGCAGGGCGTCCGCGCGCTCAAGCATCTGCTGGAACCGTTTCCCGTACTTCTGCCGATCAACTTACTCGAACAACTCGCGCGTCCGGTGACGCTCGCCGCTCGTCTCTTTTTCAACATCTTCGTCGGCGAGATATTGCTCTTCATCATCGCCTCGTTGATCGCATCGGCGGTGAAGATCGGCCCGTTCGACCTCTCGCTGGCCGTCGCCATCTTGCCCTTCTTCATCCAATTCTTCAACTTTTTCGTCGGGACCGTTCAAGCGTTCATCTTTACTCTACTGGGAATCGTCTATCTTTCGTTGACCATCTCCGAGGAACACTAAACTGACTTCTTGCGAAAGGCGTTCCGTTGACCTCTGAAAGCCTGATAATTGCAGCGACGATCGTCGCATTCGGACTGATCGTGCTCGGCGTTGCGTTCGGTTCGGCGGTCGGCGACGGCATCGTCGCCTCGAAGGCCGTCGAGGCAATCGCGCGCCAACCCGAGGCGCGTCCGAATATCTTTACCTTCCTCTTTCTAGGCGTCGGAATCTTGGAAGCGTTTCCCATCATCTCGCTGGGGCTCGCTTTCTACATTCTGCTCGTCGTCGTGAACGTTCCGGCGATGCTGACGCATCTGCCGAAATAGTCGAAACGGCCGATGTTTCTCAGCCTCGACGGGACCTCCTTAGTGCAGTTGATCAACTTCGGGATCTTTTACTTGATTCTGAATGCGGTCTTCTTGCGTCCCGTCGGCGCGGCGATTCGCAAACGGCGCGAATACATCACCGGTGTGCGGGCGGACTACGACCGCTACCGGCATCAAGTCGACAATCTGACCCGCGAGGCCAATGAAAAGCGCGCCGCGGCGCGCCGCGAAGCAGGTGAGTTCGTGCACGAAGCGCGAGCCCGAGCCGAGAACGAGGCGAACGCGATCGTTGCCCGTTACGGGGACGACGCTTCGAAACTCACGCGCGAGGCGGACGCGACGGTCGAGAAAGAATCGGCGGCGGCACGCGCGCGCGAACCGCAACTCGTGAGCGACCTCGCGCGGCAGCTGCTCGCGCGAGCGGTCGGAGCGCAAGCGTGAACCATCAGTTCTACGCGGATCTGGCGCTCTGGAGCCAGGTGATCGGCTCGACGGCGTTCCTGGTGGTCGTCGTCTACCTGTGGCGACGCTACGTCACCCCGGCGGTCATCGTTGCGCAGCAGCACAAGAACGAAGAGCTCGCCGCGAACGAACGGCGCCGCGACGAAGCGAAGCTTCGCGCCGAGGAGGCGCAGCGCTTGCTGCGCTCGGCCGACGACGACGTGCTCGCGATCCGCGCGCGCGCGCAGCGCGACGCGGAGAGCGAGCGCGAACGGCTGCTAAGCGAGGCGACGGGCGAAGGTAAACGGCTGGTACGCAACGCGGAAGGCGAGCTCGGACGGCTCCGCCGCACCGCCCGTGCGAGCCTGCGGGACGAGTTCGTCGTGCACGCGCTGCGGCTCGCGCGCGAAGCCGCGAGTGAGGTCGATGCATCGACCAATCGCCGGCTGGTCGACGAAGCGCTCGCGGCAGTCGAACGCGGGGGTGCGAACTGATGCAGAACGAAACCGTCGCGCGCCGCTATGCGAGCGCCGTTTTCGGGCTTGCCGTCGATGCGAAGGGCGTGACGGAGGTCGGGCGCGACTTGAGCGCAGCTCGCGACGCCTTGTACGGCAGCGAAGATGTCCGGCGCTTTTTCCTCTCGCCGGTTTTCCAGCGGGCCGATAAGGAACGGCTCTTGAGCGAGGCGTTTCGCGGCAAGCTCGACGAGATCGCTTTCCATACGCTCCTCTTGCTGGTGCGCAAGCGTCGCGAAGCGCTGCTGCCCTCGATCGTCCTGGCGTACGATCAGTTGGCCCTGGCCGCCTCGGGTAAGGAACCGCTCGAAATCGTCAGCGCGCGCGCTCTCGACCGAGCCGAATTTCAAAAGATCGTGGAGCGCGTCTCACGAGCCTCGGGAAAGAGTTACCAGGTCACGGAGCGGATCGACCCGAGCCTGCTCGGCGGCGTGCGCATAACCTCGGGCGACCTCTGCATCGACGGGTCGATCGCCGCGCGGCTCGACCGGCTCGCTCGCGACCTGTCCACGACGAACGCCTAAGTAAGGAAGCAGAACTTTCATGATCAACGCCGACGAAATCGCCGGAATTCTCAAAAACCAGATCGCCAACTTCTCGAGCGAAGTACACGAAGACCAAGTCGGCACGGTCATCGAAGTCGGCTCGAGCATCGCGCGCATCTACGGCCTCGAAATGGTCCAACAGTCGGAGCTGGTCGAATTCGAAAGCGGCGTGCAAGGCATCGTCCTCAATTTGGAAGAGGACAACGTCGGCGTCGTCATTCTGGGTCCCGACACCGAGATCAAGGAAGGCCAACTGGTCAAGCGCACCGGCCGCATCGTTTCGGTGCCGGTCGGTCACGCGCTGTTGGGCCGGGTCGTCGATCCGCTCGGCAATCCGGTCGACGGCAAGGGTCCGATCGAGACCAAGAAATACCGCACGATCGAGAACGTCGCCCCATCCGTCGTGCAGCGTCAAGGCGTCAAACAGCCCTTGCAGACCGGAATCCGCGCCATCGACGCATTGATCCCGATCGGAAAGGGTCAGCGCGAACTCATCATCGGCGACCGCGGCACCGGCAAGACGGCCATTGCGATCGATACGATCATCAACCAAAAGGGCCGCGACGTGTACTGCATCTACGTCGCCATCGGCCAGAAGACGTCGACGGTCGCCTCGCTCGCGCAGATCCTCGAGCAGCGCGGTGCGCTCGAGTTCACGACGATCGTGGCGGTCAGCCCTTCGGAAGCTCCGGCGCTCAAGTACCTCGCGCCCTACACCGGCTGCGCGATCGGCGAAGAGTTGATGTACGAAGGCAAAGACGTGCTGATCGTCTACGACGACCTCACCAAGCACGCAATCGCCTACCGCGAGATGTCGCTCTTGCTGCGCCGTCCACCCGGCCGCGAAGCCTATCCGGGCGACATCTTCTTCCTGCACTCGCGCTTGCTCGAACGTGCGGCGAAACTCTCCGACGAGTTGGGCGGCGGTTCGTTGACCGCGCTGCCGATCATCGAAACGCAGGCCGGCGACGTCTCGGCCTACATTCCGACCAACCTGATCTCGATTACCGACGGTCAGATCTACCTCACGACGACGTTGTTCTTCCAGGGGATCCGGCCGGCGGTGGACGTCGGCATCTCGGTCTCGCGCGTCGGCGGCGCAGCGCAAACCAAAGCCATGCGTTCGGTCGCCGGTCAACTGAAGCTCGATCTCGCGCAGTATCGCGAGCTCGCGGCCTTCGCGAAGCTTTCGAGCGACCTCGACAAGAACACGCGCGCCACGCTGACTCGGGGCGAGAAAATCACCGAGATTCTCAAGCAGCCCCAGTACGAGCCGCAGGCGATGGAAGATCAGGTCATGGTCATCTTCGCGGGTACGCGCGGGTACTTGACCGACATTCCGACCGACCGGCTCCAGGAGTGGGCGCACAGCTTCGTGCGCTTCGTGCACTCCAAGCACGCCAATATTCCAAAAGCGATCGATGAGACCAAAACGCTCTCGGAGGACAACACCAAAGCGCTCATTGCAGCCATTGAGGAGTTCAACAAATCGTTCTAGTGACACTGGCTCGTCGTTGCCGGCGCGGCCGGCCTAGCGGGTCTCGCACGGGAGGCGCCCTTGCCTAGCGTTCGGGATTTGCGCGACCGGATTCGGTCGATGAAGAATACGCAGCAGATCACCAAGGCGATGAAGCAGGTGGCCGCGGCGAAAATCCGGCGCGCCGAGATGGTGCAGAGGCAAGCGCGACCCTATGCCGAGGGCATCACCGAGATGCTGAACGACCTGATGAATGCGGTCGGTCACGTCGACCATCCGTTCATGCGTCCGGGGAAAGCGGGAGCGCCCGCCGGCGTGATTCTCATGACGGCCGACAAAGGGCTGGCCGGAGCGTTCAATTCGAACGTGATACGGGCGGCCGAGTTGTTCGCTCGCGAACATTCGGGCGCGCTTTGGTATCCGGTCGGAAATAAGGCGGTCGCCGCGGTGCGAAGGCGCGGGGAGCTGGGTGAGTTCTCGACCCCGTTGAGCGGCAAGATGCTGGAGATCGCGCAGAAGATCGCGCATCGGGTTACGGACGATTTCGTTTCCGGTAAGATTTCGGAGGTCGTGCTGGTTTCGTCCGAGTTCGTTTCGATGATGCTGCAGCGGCCGCAGGTTCGAACGCTCGTGCCGATCGTGGCCGAGAAGAAAGAACGGCCCGAGGGGCCGCGCGGTGCGGTTGAGTTTGCGCCGTCGCCCGAGGCTGTATTGAAGGCGCTCTTGCCGAAGTATCTTGAATTCTCGTTGTACTCGGCGATGCTCGAGACGGATGCTTCCTTCTATGCAGCGCAGTTGGTGGCGATGAGTAATGCGACGGATAACGCCGGCAAACTCATCGACGAGTTGACGTTGCAGATGAATAAGGCGCGTCAGGGCGCAATTACGAAAGAGATACTCGAAATCGTCGGCGGCGCCGAAGCGCTCGCAGGCTAACAGGGGAATAGATGGCTACGGAAGCGGTTACGAAGAAGGCGACCGGTAAGGTCGTGCAGGTGCTCGGCAACGTCGTCGACGTCGAGTTTACCGCGGAGACCTTGCCCGAGATCGACACCGCGCTGTTGTTGCACGTCGGCGGCGGTGCCGACCGCACCAAGAACGGGCAAGCCTCGGCGATTGCGGACGACGGAATCGAACTCGGCGGGACGGCGATGCAGTCGCGCGAGCTGGTGCTCGAAGTTCAAGACGAATTGGGAAACAATCAAGTGCGCTGCTTGGCGATGGGCTCGACCGACGGGCTCGTCCGGGGACAAGCCGTGATCGATACCGGTGCGCCGATCATGGTGCCGGTCGGCGAAGGAACGCTGGGGCGTATTTTCAACGTGCTCGGCCAGGCGATCGACTCCGACGCCCCGGTCGAGGCCGCCGCCTATTGGCCCATTCACCGCGACCCGCCGGATTTGGTCGCCCAGGATCCCACGCCGAAGATTTTTGAAACCGGCATCAAGGTCATCGACTTGATGGCACCCTACACGCGCGGCGGGAAAGTCGGTTTGTTCGGCGGCGCGGGCGTCGGCAAGACGGTGCTGATTCAAGAGCTGATCCGGAACATCGCGCAAGTCCACAAGGGGTTCTCGGTTTTCACCGGCGTCGGCGAGCGAACGCGCGAAGGCAATGACCTGTGGGTCGAAATGAAAGAGTCGGGCGTGCTTTCGCAGACCACGCTGGTTTTCGGACAGATGGACGAGCCGCCCGGCGTCCGTTTCCGCGTCGCGCAAACCGGCGTCACGATGGCCGAATATTTCCGCGACGAGAAGGGCGCCGACGTGCTGCTCTTCATCGACAACATCTTCCGCTTCATGCAGGCCGGCTCGGAGGTTTCGGCCTTGATGGGCCGGATGCCGTCGGCCGTCGGCTACCAGCCGACGCTGGCGACCGAAATGGGCGAACTCGAAGAGCGCATTACCTCGACGCACAAGGGCTCCATCACCTCGGTTCAGGCGGTTTACGTGCCGGCCGACGACTACACCGATCCGGCGGTGGCGACGACGTTCGCTCATCTCGACGCGACGACGGCGCTCTCGCGACCGATCTCGGAGTTGGGCATCTATCCCGCGGTCGATCCGCTGCAGTGTTCGTCGCGCATCCTCGATCCGCAGATCGTCGGCGAAGAGCACTATGCGGTCGCGCGCGGCGTGCAAGAGACCTTGCAGCGCTATAAGGACTTGCAAGACATCATCGCGATCCTCGGAGTCGAAGAACTCTCCGAAGACGACAAGGTCGCGGTGGCACGCGCGCGCCGCCTGCAGCGGCTGTTCTCGCAGCCGTTCTTCGTCGCCGAACAGTTCACCGGACGCTCCGGAAAGTACGTCAAGCTCGAAGACACGATTCGCTCCTTCAAAGAAGTGCTCGAGGGCAAGCTCGACAACGTGCCGGAGTCCGCGTTTTTCTACGTCGGCGACATCGACGAAGTGAAGCAAAACGCGGAGAAGCTCGGCATCACCGTCGGCTGATGGCGAACACCATTCCGTTCAGGTTGATCACGCCGACGCAGGTCGCGTACGAGGGCGACGCGGAGCTCGTCATCGCCGTAGGAACCGAGGGCGAAGAAGGGATCTTACCGTTGCACGCACCCTTCCTCACGGCGCTGCGTCCGGGCGTGTTGCGCGCGAACGTCGTCGAGAACGGCGTCGCGAAGCGCGTCGAGTTTGCGACCGGCGAGGGCTTCATGCAAGCGCTGCCGGACCGGGTCAGCGTTCTCGTCGACGCCGCGCTCACGAGCGACGAGGTCGACGTCGACGCGGCACGCAAGGAGTTGGAAGCGGCGACCGAGCAGCTTCGGGGTCTCGCGCCGCACTCGCCCGAAGCAGCCCGCGAGCGCGTGCGCGTGGATTTCGCGACGGCCAAGTTGACCGTGGCGGGCTAAGCCAAAGCAAAGAGAGGTCTCGCCGTGAAGATGACCGTTCCGTTTTCCGAAGCATCGCGCCGGTTCGGCTTCGCCGTTGTCGCGGCCGTTGCGCTCGCGTGTCCCGCGCTCGCGACCTCGGGCGCTTCGACCGACGTCACCCAGTTCCGCATGAACGCCGCCAACAACGCGGTCGTGGGCGGAAACCTGCGCGCTGCGTGGACGTTCGAAACCGGCGGCCCGATCTCCGCAAGCCCGACCGTCGTCGACGGAGTCTTATACCTCGGCAACAACATGGGCCGTCTCGTCGCGCTCGACGTGCGCACCGGGAAACTGATCTGGTCGCAGCAAGCCAAGAACGATCTGATGGCCCAGCCGCTGGTTTTGGGAAATCAAGTCGTGGTCGGCGAGGGAAACGAGGAGTCCGACGTACGGTCCGGCGTCGTTCACGTGGGCACCGGCGAAAACGCGATCCTTTCGTTCGATCGCGCAACCGGCAAACCGATGTGGTCCGCACCTCTGGGCGGCACCGGGATGCCGACTCCGGCGCTCGTTGGGGGAGTGCTGGTCGATCACAACGGTAGCGGCGACGTCGTCGGCATCGATCCCGCGACCGGGAAGATCAAGTACCAACGTTTCACCGGAACGATCCCTTCGATGGTCGGGCTTATGCCGGTCGGCAAGTTCGCGGTCATCAGCGGTGGTCAAACGAAGACTACGATGGTCGCGCTCAACGCAAGCGACGGCAGTACGATCTGGCAGCGCGAATTTCCCAAAGCCTCGGGCCTCGGCGACTGTCCGCCGGCCGGCGACGGGCAGCTCGTCTTCTGCGATTACGTCGCTCTGATTCCACCCGAAGACTTCGTGCAAGCCGGCAAGCTGAACACGCTGCACGCCTATGCGCTCGATGCGATGACCGGCGCGCCGGTGTGGGACACCGCCCTCGAGTCCGGCATCCTGCCCAAACGGAATCAGTCGGCGATCCCGCTCTACGACAGCGGAACGCTCTTTCTGGGCAGCGCGATCGCGCCATACATGCACGCGCTCGACGCGCAGACCGGCAAATTGCTGTGGCGCACGAAGGTGCGCGGTCCGGTGAAGAACGGCCCGGTCGCCGTCGCCGGCGTTCTGTACTTCGGCGACCTCGGCGGCAACCTGTGGGCGCTCGACGAGAAGACGGGCAAAGTCATCGGCGTGCGGCACCAGAAGACGAAGTTCAACGTGGGCTCGGCGATCGTCGTCGGCAAAACGCTCATCATCGGAAGTGCGACGGGACGCATCGTCGCAGTGCCGCTCGACGTCATCAAGACTTCACACGACAAAGCCCCGCCCGCCGCCGCAGCAAAGGGCGCGCCCTAACCCGGCGTCGCTACGCTTTTGGGCCGGGAGTCTCGACGGCGGGCACGAGCGCTTGCTCCGCAGCGTCGCGCTTCCAGGGCGGATCGAGGCGCAACAGCGGGCGCTCGAAGTAGTACGTGAAGAACGCTCCGATCGCGATTCCGGTGACCGTCACGATAATCGTCAGCGGAAGCGGGGCGATGATTTGGCTGAACGCCCGGGCGATCATCACGAAGATGAAATCGTGCCAGAGGTAGACGTTGTAGGAGACCGCCGCGAAGAAAAGCAGCACGGGGTTGCCGAGCGCTTTGCGCCACCAACCGGCGCCGAAGGCCGAGCCGAGCGCGATCGCGATAAAGGTGAGCGAAATCCCCAGCCGGCCCAAGATCGCCCAATTTTCACGCCAGTGCGGTTGGGTGCGCGTCACCCACAGAGCGTCCAGCAGGTCGAGAGTGAGCAGCACAGCCGCTAGCGCGGTAAAAGTTGCGGCTTGCGTGTGCCAGCTCGCGGGCTTCACATGCGCGCGCAGGCGGACGTACAGATACGCGGCGGCCATCCCGCCCACGAAGAGGTCGAGATACGCGGGTAGCTGTGCCGTGAGCACCGGATGATGGTCGAGGTACGGGAAGGTGACGAGACGGTAGACGCATGCGACGATGCACGCCGCCAGCCACGTCGCCAGCGGATAACGCCCGAAGACGCGCGCGAGAAGCGGAAAGATGAGGTAGAACTGCACCTCGACCGAGAGCGACCAAAGCGCGGCGTTGATCTGCCCGAACGGATGAACGTCTTGCAGGTTGAGGATGAAGCCGAAGTGGACCGCGAGCGTCCAGAGCAGATCGTACGGCGTCCGCATTTCCACGCCGCCGACGAGCAGCATGACCAAGATGACGAGCACGTATGACGGTACGATCTTGATGAAGCGCCGCCAAGCGAAGGTGGCGAGGTCGTCGAGTGGCCGCGCTTCGAACAGGTTGCGCGCGTAGGGATAAAACAGCGCGAAGCCGCTGATGAAAAAGAACAACTCGACGCCGATGAAGCCGGTGCCCGCGAACTTCTCGAAGTTGAGCGTGTACCCGAAGACCGGAACGAACGGCAGCCACTGCCCCGCGAGGTAGGCGTGGTACCACACGACCATGAGTATCGCGATGCCGCGCAGCCCATCGAGCCACTCGATGCGGTGCTTGAGTGAGTGCGTCACACCTTAGGTATCGAACGCGTACCCGTGCTCCCGGAGGGTCTCGTGACCCAATTCGAAACTGCCGGCCCCCCAGCGCCGGCCGCCCAGGCCCCGGTAGAAGGCGTCCGCAGCCTCGTTCCCATCGAGTACCCAGAGCAGCATGGTCCGAAAGCCGCGTTCGCGCAACCTCTGCCGGGCCGTTTCGAACAGCGCCCGGCCGGCACCGCGACGCTGATACGCGGCGTCGAGATAGATCGCGTAGAGTTCGCCGTCGAATTCGGGCTCTTCGCCACGGTTGGGTCCGCACGCGGCGAAGCCGGCAAGCGCGCCGTCGCATTCGGCGATGAAGAGCGAGGTCGCGCCGCCCGTCCCGAGCGCTTCACTCCAACCGGCCTCGCGATCGGCGTAGCTGTGCGCTTCGACGGCGGCCGGGGGCATGAGATCGCGGTAGGTCGCGCGCCACGCGTCGACGTGAAGGCGCGCAATCGCCGGAACGTCGCCGGTCACGGCTTCGCGCACGAGCAGCCGTCCCGTCATGCGATGACGGGTTGCGGCTCCGCGAGATAGAGCGGCAGCACGGCGTCGACGCACGTGCGGTAACGCGCGAAGATCTCGCGATACTTCTCGACCAGCGCCGGCTGCGGGTCGTGCACGAAGCGCGGATGGAGCAGAGCGGCGACGGCCTCCGGTCCGGCCAGCGCGCCGGTTGCGATCCCGGCCATCGCGGCCGCCCCGAAGGCCGAGGCCTCGTCTTGGTCGGCCAGAACCGCCTGCGCAGCGAACACGTCGGCGACGATCTGGCGCACCAGCGGCGCGTGCGTCAATCCGCCTGAGAGCCTGATGCGCGTGGGCTTTGGGACGCGCTCGCGCATGATCTCGAGGACCGTTCCCAGCGCGAAGACGACGCTCTCGAAGCCGGCGCGAAAGATGTCGGAGCGCTCGTGCGAGAGATCGAGGCCTAAGATGCCGCCGCGAAGTTCGGCGAGCCAATACGGCGCGCGCTCGCCGCCGAGGAACGGCAGAACCGTCACGCCGTTTGCTCCGGGCGGTGAGGTCTCGGCGAGCGCGACCGCGCGCGCGAAACGTTCCGTTTCGGGAACTTCGCTCATGAATAATTCGTGCAACTTGTTGAGCGCCGCGCCGGCCGAACTCGTCGGACCGCCGACGATGTAGCGCGTGTCGTCGAAGGCGTAACAGAAGGTCCGTCCGTGTTCGTCGAAAAGCGTGCGGTCGACGACGGTGCGAATCGCGCCGCTGGTCCCGAGCGTGAGGGCGAGTTCGCCCGGCGCGACCGCGCCGACGCCTAAGTTGGCGAGTGCCCCATCGCTTGAAGCGAGCACGATGCTCGGTTCTTCGGTGAGGCCGAGCGCCTTCGCGACCGTCGGCCGCAGCGAGCGCAGCGTCGTCGAGGGCGGCGCCGGACGCGACAGCTTCGAGCTGTCGACGCGCGCAAGTTCGAGCGCGCGATCGCTCCATTCGCGGGCGCGAATGTCGAACAAGCCGGTCCCGGAAGCCATGCCGTGATCGATCAGCCACTCGCCCGTCCAGCGGAAGACGAGCAGCTCTTTCATCGAGACGAATCTCGCGGCGCGCGCGAAGGCGGCCGGATCGTTCTCGGAAAGCCAACGCAGCTTGCACGAAGGCAGCATCGGATGGACCGGCGCGCCGGTGCGCGCATACAGCAAGTCGGCCGTTCCGTCCGCACGCCAGCGTTCGGCGACCTCCGCGCTGCGCCGGTCCATCCAGGTCAAGAGCGGGCCGATCGGCTCGCCGTTCGCGTCGACCGGAAGTATGCCGTGCATCGCGCTCGAGAAGCCGATGGCCGCGACGTCGTTGCCGCGCAAATGGATGTCCGCCAGAACCTCGTGCACGGTCTTCAGCGTCGCCGCATACACCGCGTCGGCGTCCTGCTCGACCCAGCCGGGTCGCGGCGTCTCGAGCGGATAGAACGACGAGGATTCGGTCACGATTCTGCCGCCGGGCGTGCAGGCCAGAACCTTCACCGCGCTCGTGCCGAGGTCAACGCCGAGCAGCAGCGGCGGCTCGAGCGCCTTCACGCGTTCCGACCGGCGTTCACGCTGCAGCCGTTCGTCTTGCCTGACAAAAGACCCTCACCGCGGTCATCCGCAGGTTACTGCGCTTCGAGCTTGCCTTCAGTAAGGCGCGTTGCAACGTCCGTTCCTTGGGCAGTCAAGATCCAAGGCCATGATACGCATCGGTTCCACGGGGATAGCTTTGCTCGACGAGTGCAATCTTTTCTAACGCGATGAGAAGACGAATGACGGCTGCCGTTTTGCAGACCGCATTTTCTTGAAAGGAGTGTCGGGGTAGAGCGATTATTGCCATCACTCTCCGATTGCGCTGCTTTGAGTATCGCCGCTCCGTCCATTGACAGGTTCCGCACGTGTCGGTCCTCGAGTCCGTATGCCGGCAAGATGAAGGGCCGTTCAAGTGAGCACGACTCCGTGCCTTTCTGCCGGCTTTGGCCTCGGTTATGCTTTCATAGCCAAGCGGAAGGCGTCAGCCATATCGTCTTGCTCGTTCCGCTTGAGGCCCAGCGACGTCGCGGTATCGCTCCATTGGCGGACGGCGTCGGCGATGCGCTCGATTGTCAACTTCGCATCTGCATCTTTGATTCGAAAATAAGATGCGACCGAGCGCGCGAGATCGAGATCGAGGGCGTTGTCGCTTTCATCAATATTCAAAGATAAACCGGACGACCCCGGAACCGGGTTCATGTCATACGCTTCGGAAAGTCGCCAGCCTGCGTTCGGCGCGAGTAGAAAACCGTGGTTGCGCAAATGGTCATCGGTGTTCGAGACCATGATGTTGAATACGATACGAGACCAGAGTTCTGCCAGATCCTCGCGCGGCGCAGCGCCATTCGACACTATGACGTCCGCGATTTCCAGATAGCTGGCGCCGGAGGAGGCATCCGCACCATCTATGTGACCGGTAAGGGTCATCGCCGACGCAAAGTGGACGCGCTCTCCGGGCTCGCGACGATCGAAACGGCGTACCATGAATGTATGGGCCGCCTCCGTAAAAGTCCGGGCCTCACTCGCCGGCACACGTATCCCGCTCCGCTCAGCGAGCTTCGCAAGCACGAGCTCCCATGCGCCGACATCGTATCGATCTCGAACGCTCGGGAATTTTGCGATCCAGAGACGTCCGTCGACGTCGGCGACGGTTGCTTTTGGTCTGGCCCCGCCGAGTGATGCGCCCGGAGCCAGGAGCAAACGAAGCCACTCATCGGCCGCCGGATCAACATTCTGCCTGTCCTCTTCGATCGCACGGCTCGCAGCCTCGAGTTCGCGCAAGCGTACGAACGGCGGTGCGGCGCTTCCATCGCGGTCGTCAAGGAACGGGCCATTTCCGGGAAGTTTGTAGCGCAGGGCGCCGGATCGAAACACATCGTGGACGCCGAGTAAGTAGTCCGATTCGCCAAGGCGCGCATTTTCGGGGACGAGACCCGCGCGCTTGTCACGCTCGAAGCGGCGTCGGATGAGGGTTTCTCCCCAGCGATCTGGGCTCGAATCCTTGAAGACGCCGAACATCGTGCGTCCATCACGTGGAAATTGCGGCCCTGGAAAAAGTCCTAGGTCCGGATCGAGCGTCTGTTTCGCGAGTGTCGCGTCGTTTATGGCGCCATCGTCGAAGGTGAAGTCGAAGAGTTCGCTCGTTCGCCCGCGCCGAACGCGCAACGCTCCGAGTCGTTTCGCGGGCTGGCCCGTGCTCCAGTCGGCATACACCTCGATGAGGCCATTCATGGAGAGGCGCTCTTCGTGCGCGCGCGGCGCGGAAGGGCGGCATCCTGAAGATCGCGACCGAGCGTATCCAATTCCGCGACTCGATCGAGATCGCCGTCGAGCCCGAGAACGTGCAAGACTCCGGCGTACGCGCCGATCGTGACGCCGGCTCCGCCTTTCTCGAGGCTGCGCAGCGTCATCAGCGACATCCCGGCCCGTTCAGCGACCAGTTTTGCGGGCAAGCCGCGGCGAAGGCGCGCAGCCCGAATCCGTTCGCCGAGGCGAAAAAGCCGGCGCTGCGTGGTCGGAAGCAAGAGAGCGGTGCGTTTTGCCATGCCTATATTCTAGCACTTATGGCATTTTAATGCTATAATAATGGCACTTTTGGTTGAAGGCTGCCTTGTTAGGTAGGCTCCGGGATCGGCTCGATCTTTCCTAGGACGAACCAGTAGCTGATGATGCCGATGACCAGCACGACGCCGGCGGTCGAGAGCGCGAGCGTGAACGAACCGGTCTGTTGCACGATGAAGCCGGTCGCGATGGGAGCCGCCGCGTTCGCGAGGTTGTTGAAGCAGTTCATGATCCCGCCGATCGTGCCCACGCTGCCCTTCGGCGAGATCAGGCCCGGGATCGACCAGCCGACCGGCGCCGAGAACGCGACGCCGCCGAGCGCGATCGAGACCCACACGATCGCGACGTTGATGTCTTTGGTGAAGGCGGCGCCGACGATGGCGAGTCCGAGCACCATCCCGGCGATCAAGATCGACTTGCGCACGCGAGTCGAGTCGTAGCCCTTGCGGATGAGGTAGTCGACGAGAAAGCCACCGATCGCGATGTCGGTTACCGTCGCGACCGCCCACGGAATGGCGGCGTAACCTGCCGAGCCGAGCAAACTGGTATGAAAGGTGGTTTTCAAGTAGCTGGGCAGCCAGGTGATGAGCAATCCGAAGAGATAGCCGTAGGCGCTGAAGCCGATCGTTAAGCCCCAAACCTTTGCCTTCGAGATCAGATAACCGAGCCGGGCGCCCTCGTTCGTCGTGGAGGAGAGGCCCTCGGGCTGCGCGCCCCCTTCCACGATGTAGCGGTATTCCGAGGGCGAGACGCGCTTGTGTTTGCTCGGGTTCCGATAGAAGAAAAAGTAGATGATGAAGTAGATGAAGCTCAAGCCGGCGGTAAAGAAGAACGCGACGCGCCAGCCGTAGCTAAAGACGACGAATGCGATGATCGGTACGGCGATGACGTTCGAAAATTTCGCCGCCGCGTCGAAGATCGAGGTCGCGAGGCCGCGCTCGACGTTCGGAAACCAGTAGCTGGTCGCTTTCGCGTTGGCCGGGAAGGCCGGAGCCTCGGCGACGCCGAGAAAACCGCGCGCGACGTTGAGGAAAGCGAAGCTCGGGGCGATAGCGCTCAGCACCGCAGCGATGCCCCAGAAAAACGCGCCGATGCGTCCGATCAAAACGACCCCGAATCGATCGAGGATGATGCCGACCGGAATCTGACACAACGCGTAGACCCAAAAGAACGTCGCGCTGAGCAGGCCGAACTCGGCGGGGCCGATCCCGAACTCCTTATGAAGCGGGTCTTGTGAGACCGAAAGCGCGACCCGGTCGAAGTAGTTGATCAGAATCCCGAAGCCCAGCAGGAGCGCGATCTCCCACCGGATGCGCGTAGCGGGGCGTGGCAGCGCGGCGGCGGATCCCATGGCCGGTCGCTTCCACGGGGACGGAGAGCGGCCCCCGTCAATGGAAAGGGGGAGCGTGAACGTTCTCGACCGTCTTCAAACGACGCTTCAGATCAGCGGCGGCTACCGGCTGTCCGGTTCGGTCGACACGCACGGCGCCAAGAATGCCGCGCTGCCGATCATGGCGGCTTCGCTGCTCGCAAAGGGACCCGTCACCTTGCGGCGGGTTCCCTCGATTACCGACGTCTCGGTGATGTGGTCGCTGCTCGAGTCGCTCGGCGCGCGCTTGCAATCCGACGGCCGCGGAACGATGACGATCGATCCCGCCACGATCGCGTCGACGCGTGCGCCGTACACGCTGGTGCGCAAGTTGAACGCATCCTTCGATCTCGTCGGTGTCTTGCTGGGACGCTTCGGACATGCCGAGGTCCCGCTGCCCGGCGGCTGCATCTTGGGAACGCGCGCGACCGACATGCACGAGCAGGCTTTTCGTGCGCTCGGCGCCGAGGTCTCGAACGAGCACGGGTACTTGATCGCCCAAGCCGAGGGCGCGCGCTTGACCGGCGCCGATATCGACTTCCGCCAGCCCAGCGTCGGCGCGACGAAAAACGCGATGTTGGCGGCGGCGCTGGCCGAGGGCACGACCACGCTCCGCAACGTCGCAATGGAACCTGAAGTCGTCGACCTCGCGAACTTCCTCGTCGCGATGGGTGCGCGCATTTCGGGGCAGGGCCGGGACACGATCGTGATCGACGGCGTTCGCGAACTCCACGGCGTCGAGTACGAGATCATTCCGGATCGCATCGTCGCGGGAACGCTGCTGCTCGCGGCAGCCGCCACGCGCGGCGACGTGACCGTCGAACGCTGCGCGCCGGATCATCTCACGGCGCTTACCGGCAAATTGAGCGAGTGCGGCGTGCGCGTGACGAGCGGCAAGGACTGGGTGCGTATCGAGGCCGAGCGGATCACCGGCGGAACGGGCGTCTTGACCGCGCCGTACCCCGGCTTCCCGACCGACCTTCAGCCGCCGATGCTGAGCTTTCTGTGCACCTGTCCCGGGACGAGCGTCCTCGAGGAAACGATTTTCAACGCCCGCTTCTCCTACGTCAACGAACTCGCGCGCATGGGTGCCGACGTTCGCGTCGAGAACAACACTGCGCTGATCAAGGGTGGAACGGCCCTTTCGGGTGCGCCGGTCGAGGCGCCCGACATTCGCGCCGGCGCGGCGCTCGTCGTCGCCGGCCTTGCCGCTCAAGGCGAGACGGAGATCATCGGCCTCGAGTACATCGACCGCGGCTACGAGCGCGTCGAGGAACTCCTTACCGCGCTCGGAGCGCGCGTCCAGCGCGCGAGCGGGATCGCTCCACTGCTCGAACCGGTCGGCACCTACGAGACCTCGTCGTACCCGAAGGTAGTCTAACGGCAGTCAGCAATTAGAATAAGTCGGACCGCCTCTGGGCGGTCGGCTTTTTGCAGAACTGCTGGAGATACCGGACACTGGACATCGGGATCGATCTCGGGACGGCAAACGTACTGGTTTACGTGAGAGGGAAGGGTATCGTCTTGCGCGAGCCTTCCGTCGTCGCGAAGGACGTGCGGACCAACAAGACGCTGGCCGTCGGCGAGGAAGCGCGTCAGATGCTCGGCCGCACGCCGAGCAACATACAGGCTATCCGGCCGCTGCGGGACGGCGTCATCGCCGACTTCGAAGTGACCGAGGCGATGCTTAACTACTTTATCAAAAAGGTGACGAAGTCGCGTTCGCTTTTCGAAACGCTCTTCCGTCCCAAGCCTTCGGTCGTGATCTGCGTTCCGGCCGAGATCACGAGCGTGGAGGAGCGTGCCGTGCGCGACGCGGCGCGGCTCGCGGGCGCGCGCTCGGTCGAGATCATCGAGGAACCGATGGCCGCCGCAATCGGGGCGGGCCTGCCGATCGACGGGCCGTCCGGCAACATGGTCGTCGACATCGGCGGCGGTACGACCGACGTCGCGGTGATCTCGCTGGGCGGAATCGTCGTCTCGCAGTCGCTGCGCGTCGCGGGAAACAAACTCGACGAAGCGATCATTCGCCATACGCGGCGAGTGTACAATCTCATGATTGGCGAGCGCACCGCCGAAGAGATCAAGATCTCGATCGGCTCGGCCTACCGGCTCGATCAGGAGCTCGTGATGGAAATTCGCGGCCGCGACTTGATCAACGGTTTGCCCAAGACCGTGAAGATCACGAGCGAAGAAGTCCGCGAGGCGCTGTCGGAACCGCTGCAAGCGATCGTCGAAGCGGTCAAGGCCGTGCTCGAAAAAACGCCGCCCGAACTCGCCGCCGATATCATCGATCGCGGAATCATCTTGACCGGCGGCGGTGCGCTCTTGCGCGGTCTCGATACGCTGCTCTCGGAGATCACCGGAATACCGGTGATCGTCGCCGACGATCCGCTCTCGTGCGTGGCCGTCGGCACGGGTCTGCGCGTCCGCGCTTAGTTCGACAGGCGTGCGGTGCGGCGGATCGACGCGGCGGCGGAAAGCGACGAGCGAATCGCGGCGGAGGTCGCTGAGGTAATCGAAGGCGGCGGAACCGTCGTTTTTCCGACCGATACCGTGTACGGCATCGGTTGCGATCCGGCTCAACCCGAAGCGATCGCCCGTATCTTCGTCCTCAAGGGGCGGCCCGGGCACAAGCCCCTCGCGCTGCATCTCGGGAGCGTAGAGGAGTTACTCGAGTACACCGGCGAGAACCGGCTGGCGGCGCTGGCCGCGCGGCACTTCTTGCCGGGGCCGCTGACGATCGTCGTGCGGCGTCCCACCTTCGTCGACGAACGCGTCAGCGCGGGGCTGCCCACGGTCGGATTGCGCGTTCCGGACCAACGCCTGTGTTTGGCGCTGCTCGAACGAAGCGGTCCGCTGGCGGCGACCAGTGCGAACCTTAGCGGCTCGCCCGCGTATCTCGGCGGCTCGAGCGCGGACGGGCTACCGGAGGCCGACCTGTTCGTTTTTGACGGTCCGACGCCGCTGCGAACCGAATCTACGATCATCGACGTGTCACACGACGAGCTGCGGCTCGTTCGAGAGGGAGCCATCAGTCAAGCGATGCTCGAGCTTTACCTAGACCGCCCGGTTCGGCCGGCCAGCGCGCTCCTCGCCCCGGGAACGGAGGCTTGATGCGTGCCCCCCGGACCTTTTTTGCGCTGGCCGTGGCGCTCGCGGTGGGACTCACGGGCAGCCCCGCGCGAGCGCTCGATTTCACGCACGTCGCCGGCTTCGATCGCATCGAGAGCGACGTCGTGAATTGGAATCTCGAGACCGGGACCTTCACGTTGCCGCACCCGTTCGTCGCTTCGCGCGACGGGTCCGACATCAGCGCGGACCGCGCGACGGGAAACTCGCGGCAGAAGCAATTGCATGCCGAGGGTCACGTGATCGTCCATCAAACGCAGCCGCTCAAGAGCAGCTTGCGCGCCGAAGCTCTGACGCAACAGCCTTCGACCTTGACCTGCGACAAACTCGATGTCGACGGCGTACGGAAATTGTACGTCGCGATCGGCAACGTGCATTTCACGCAACAGAACCGCGAGGCTACGGCCGACTCGGGAACGCTCGATGACGCGAACCATCACCTGCACATGGAAGGTCACGTGCACATTCGCGACAAGGACCAGACGCTCGACTCCGACGTTCTCGACTACGACACGCTGAGCGGCGAACTGAGCGCGAAGGGCAACGTGACGATTGAAGCGCCGGTCGAAACGGCGGCACCCGCCAGCGGGCCGAGCCCAACGGCGAAGCCCAAAAAGCATTGAGCGTGCGGCGTCCGGGTCAGCGCGTCAGCCTCTTCGAGGGCGACGCCCCGGCGCCGCTCGCGGCTCGCATGCGGCCGCGAACGCTCGACGAGTTTGTCGGACAAGCGCACTTGGTCGGACCGGGACGCGCCTTGCGGCGTGCCATCGAGAACGATACCGTCCCGTCGATGATCTTGTGGGGGCCGCCGGGCACCGGCAAAACGACCCTCGCCGAAATCGTGGCGAAGGCGACCGGTGCGGAGTTCGTGGCGCTCTCTGCCGTCAGCGCCGGCGTCGCGGACCTCCGCGCGGTCGTGGCCGACGCGCAGGCGGCGCGCGCGCTGGGCAAACGCACCGTGCTCTTCATCGACGAGATTCACCGCTTCAACAAAGCGCAACAGGACGCCGTGCTGCCCTACGTCGAGGACGGAACGATCACGCTGATCGGCGCGACGACGGAGAACCCTTCGTTTGAAGTAATTTCGGCGTTGCTCTCGCGTTCGCGCGTCTTCGTGCTCAAAGCGCTCGATGACGAGCAGGTCGCGCAAGTCGTGCGCCGCGCTCTGGCCGACAGCGAGCGCGGCCTCGGCGCGGAACGCGTCACGCTCGACGACGACGCGCTAGCAGCACTCGTCGGGCTGTCCAACGGCGACGCGCGCGTCGCGCTCGGAACGCTCGAGTACGCCGCGGCGGCGGCTCCCCGCGACCCAACCGGCGCGCGGCGCATCGATCGCGATCTGATCGCCGACGCCATGCAGCGACGTATGGTCGCCTACGACAAGAAGGGCGACAACCACTACGACGTCATCAGCGCTTTCATCAAATCGATTCGCGGCAGCGATCCCGACGGCGGCGTCTATTGGTTGGCACGCATGCTCGACGCGGGCGAAGATCCGCTCTTCATCGCGCGGCGTCTCGTGATCTTGGCTTCCGAAGACGTCGGGCTGGCCGATTCGCGCGGCCTGCTGATCGCAATGGCGGCGCAGCAGGCGGTGCACTTCGTGGGAATGCCCGAAGGCTTCTATCCGCTGGCGCACGCGACGCTCTATCTGGCCACGGCGCCGAAGTCGAACAGCGTGGGACGCGCCTACGGCGCTGCTTTGCGCGACGTCGAAGCGACCCGGAACGATCCGGTTCCGCTCAATCTGCGCAATGCTCCGACCGGCCTGATGAAGAAACTCGGCTACGGCTCGGGCTATCGCTACGCGCACGAGGATTATGCGGAGATGGCCGGCAGCGGAGATCTCCCGCCGGCGGAGCGATTAGAACCCTACTTGCCGGAGAACGTGCGCGACCACGCCTACTTCGAACCAGGCAGTCAAGGTGAGGAAGCGCGCTTGCGCGACTGGATCGCGGCGCGCCGGAAATGACGCCGAGCGCGCGCATCTACTTGGATCACGCGGCGACGACGCCCGTACGCCCCGAGGCGATCGAAGCGATGCTGCCGTATTTCGCTGAGGCCGGCTTCAACGCGAGCTCGCTTCACGCCGAAGGCCGGCGCGCGCGCGCGGGACTCGACGGCGCGCGCGAGCGCGTCGCGCGGATGTTGGGTGCGAAACCCCGCGAGATCGTTTTCACGAGCAGCGGCTCGGAAGCCGACAACTTGGCGATCCTCGGCGCGGCGCGCGCGCGCAACGCGCGGCACGTCGTCAGTGCTGCGACCGAACACCGCGCGGTGCTGCACGCGCTCGACGTCTTGCGCGCCGAAGGCCGCGAGGTCACGCTCTTGCCCGTGGACGCCGGCGGACGCATCTCGCTCGAAGAATTTCGCGCAGCGCTGCGTCCCGACACCGGGCTCGTCTCGCTCATGCTCGCAAACAACGAACTGGGCACGCTGCATCCGGTCGCCGAACTGGCCGCAATCGCGCGCGAGCGAGGCGTTCTCTTTCATACCGATGCCATCCAAGCTCCCGGGCGCGTTCCCGTCGACGTCGCGACGCTGGGCGTCGATCTCCTCAGCCTCTCGGGCCACAAGTTCTATGGCCCGAAAGGCGCCGGCGTGCTCTACGTGCGCAGCGGAACGCCGCTGCTGCCGCTCGTCGTCGGCGGCGGTCAGGAAGCCGGATTGCGGGCCGGTACCGAAAACGTGGCCGCCATCGCCGGCCTGGCCGTCGCACTCGAACTCGCCGTTCGCGAACTTCCGGTCGAGCGAGTGCGGTTGACGAGCCTGCGCGACCGTTTCGAGGAGAGTTTACTGCGGGAGGTTCCCGGCACGCGGATCAACGCCCGGCAGTCGCCCCGCCTGCCGAACATTTCGAGCGTCGCCTTCCGGGGACTCGACGCCCCCTCACTCCTGGCGCGGCTCGACCTGGAAGGGCTCGCCGTCTCGGCGGGCAGTGCCTGTGCCGCGGGCGCCGCCGAGCCGAGCCACGTGCTGGCCGCTCTGGGAGGGCCGGCCTGGGTCGCGAACGGGACGATTCGTTTCTCGCTCGGAAGGTTGACGGGCGAGGGAGAGACGAGCGACCTCTCCCGCAGGCTTGCGGCGATCGTGAAGGATATGCGTGAACCAGGTCCCTTCGTGGGTACGAACGGTGTTGGCCCGGCCTCGGGCCGTTCGGAGGTTGGTCCTTGATAGACTTGGAGCCCTGGTCCATAGGTGTAGGGCTCGGAGTGCTGTTGATCGGCATCGGCGTTTTCGTGCTATGCTTGCGCGCCGGCTGGCTGCTGCTGCGGTTGGGTAAGACGCTCGACGAGGTCGATCGTCAAATCGAGACCCTCTCCGTTCCGATCGGGACGACCTTGACTCACGTAGGCGGCATCGCCGACACCGCCGACTCGACGATCGCGCGTCTCGGACACGTCGTCGGGCAGTTGGAAAACGTCGCGAGCGGCGCCACCAAGACGGCCAACCTGATCGGCTCGACCATCAGCGGCGTCGCCGGCGCCGCCCGAAGGTCCCGCTCCTCCGAACCGAGCGAAAGCGCTCCGGTCTAGTACACCAGGTGAACACTCTTCTTTCGGGCATCCTGACGGGCGCGCTTCTGGGGGCGGCTCTGGCGATGGTGCTCGCACCCACCGAAAACAAAGCGAACCAGCGCGACGCTTAGGGAGAAGTTTTGGATATCAAAGTGCAGGTCAGGGAGTCCGACCACGACGCTTACGTCGTGGAACTCGGCGGCGAAATCGACGTCTACACCTCGCCGAAAGTCAAGGATGCGATCACCGAGCTGATCGACAAAGGTCACTATAACCTCGTCATCAACCTCGAGACGGTCCGCTACATCGATTCGACCGGACTGGGCGTCCTCATCGGCGGCCTCAAGCGCGTTCGCGAGCACGGCGGCAGCGTCAATTTGGTCTGCACGAATCCTCAGATCAAGAAAATCTTCGATATCACCGGGCTCGTGAAGATCTTCGGGATCTACGACGACGAGCAGGATGCGAAAAAGGCCTTAGCGTGAACGAGCCGGCAGCCCTCGAGGAATTTCTCGGCACGGTCGAGCTGCGGATTCCGAGCAAGCCGGAATGGGTGGCGGTAGCACGCCTCGCCGTTTCGGGAGTAGCGAACCGGCTGCCGTTCTCCGTCGAGGAGATCGAAGACCTCAAGCTCGCTGTCGCTGAAGCGTGTACGACCTGCATCCAAGATGCGTCGCGCAGCGACACGATCGACATCACCTGCGAATCCTCGCCGGATTCGCTGCGGATCCGCGTACGCGACCACGAGTTCGGAGGGACGCGCAGCGATCCGCCGCGTCCCCGTTCGGTCACGCTTTCCGAAGGGCTGGGCGTCTTTCTGATTCAGGCCTTGATGGATCACGTCGAATATAACGTCGATGCGCACTCGGGGGTCGAATTGGTCATGACGAAGCGAGTCGGCAGCTAAGACCCGGTGACCCTTCAATCTTCTTCCCACGACGACGAGCGTTGGGACCGGCGACGTACGAAAGCCGCCTTCGAACAACTCTCGCGGCTGCGCGCTGCCAAGTCCCACGATGCGGACCGCATGCGCGACGAGCTGGTGGTGGCGCACCTCAACTTGGTGCGCTACCTGGCGGTCAAGTTCGTCAATCGCGGCGAGGCGCTCGACGACCTCATCCAAGTCGGCACCGTCGGCCTGATCAAAGCGATCGACCGGTTCGACATCGAGCGCGGCGTCGAATTCACGACCTACGCCACGCCGACGATCGTGGGCGAGATCAAGCGCTACTTCCGCGATAAGGGCTGGGCGGTCAAAGTGCCGCGGCGCCTGCAGGAGCTGAACCTGAGCGTCAACCGGGCGATCGAAAAGATGACCGTTTCGATCGGACGTTCGCCGACGGTCGCGGAGCTTGCCAAAGCGGTGGAAGCCTCGGAAGAAGAGATACTTGAGGCCCAGGAACTCGGTCAAGCCTACAATCTGCTCTCACTCGACACCGAACTGGGCGGCGACGGCGATAAGAACGGCCAGACGCTGGCCGACTACATCGGCAAAGCCGATCCGAACCTGCAGCTGTTGGAAGACCGCACGAACCTCGAGCGGGCTTTCGAGGTGCTCTCCAAGCGCGAGCGCTTCATCCTGTTCTTGCGCTTCTACGAGTCGGTTTCGCAGACCGAAATAGCCCGGCGCCTCAACGTCTCGCAGATGCACGTCTCGCGCCTGCAGCAGAAGGCGTTGGAAAAGCTGCGCGGCGCATTGGCGGAATGATTGGCTTGACAGTTATGCCAAGGTGCCGCTAGGGTGAGTGTATGAGCGACTCCGTCATCGGAATTCTCCTGAACTGCTTCGCGCTTGCGATGGTGGCATTCGTCATTTGGGGCGGCTACCGCGAAACGAGCCGGGCCGAACGCGAGTACGCGGAGCGCGTGGCCCGCGATAGCCACTAGCCGGGACCGCTAGGCGTTCCAGAGCACTGTCAGGAACTCTGAGCGGTCATGCCCATCACGTCGCAAGAGCTGCGTCGCTCGTTTGTCGACTTCTTCGTTTCGAAGGGGCACAAAGCGCTGCCCTCGGCGAGCCTGGTTCCGGCCGAGATGTCGACGACGCTGTTCACCATCGCCGGGATGGAACAGTTCGTCCCGGTTTTCCTCGGCGACGCAGCGCCGCCCGCACCGCGCGCGGTCACCGTTCAACGTTGCTTGCGAGTTGCGGGCGCTAAAAGCGACATCGAGAACGTCGGCCGCACCGGCCGGCACGGCACGTTGCTGGAAATGCTCGGCAACTTCAGCTTCGGGGACTATTACAAGCGCGAAGCGATCGCGCTCGCCTGGGAATATCTGACCGGACGCCTCGGTTTGCCGGCGGAGAAGTTGTACGTGACGGTGCACGTCGACGACGACGAAGCGCAGCAGCTCTGGGAGAGTGAGATCGGCCTCGCTCCCGAGCGGATCACCCGCTTTGACGCGGACAACTTTTGGACGATGGGTTCCACCGGCCCGTGCGGACCGTGTTCCGAGATCTTTTACGACACCGGCGTTCAGTACGCGAGCGACGCCAACGACACGGGTCCAAATCTCGGCAGCCGTTACGTGGAAATCTGGAACCTCGTATTCCAGCAGTACAATCGAACCGCCGACGGCGCGTTGCACGAGCTGCCGAAGAAGTCGATCGACACCGGCGCCGGGTTCGAACGCATACTCGCGGTCGCGAACGGCCTCGCGTCGATGTACGAGACCGACCTGTTCGCCGACTTGATCGCAGCCCAGCCCGAGGTTCGTGCGAGTTCGCTCGCTTCGGACGAGCAGCTCGTGCGCCGGCGCATCATCGCCGATCACGCGCGCGCGGTGACCTTCTTGATCGCGGACGGCGTCTATCCGTCCAACACCGACCGGGGCTACGTCTTGCGCTTTCTGGCACGGCGCGCGATTCGCAACGGGAAACTGCTCGGCTACCCGAGCGGTTTTTTGACCGCGCTCGTTCCGCACGTCGTGCGCTCGCTGGCACCGGGTTATCCCGAGCTGCGGCCGGCGACCGGGCGCATCGAGCAAGCTCTCGGCGCGGAAGAGCTGGCCTTCGAGCGGACGCTCGAGCGCGGCAACGAGATGCTCGCCGGGCTGATCGAAACCGCGAAGCGCGAAGGCGCGCCGCTGGCGGGACGCGACGTCTTCGTGCTCCACGATACCTACGGTTTTCCCATCGAGTTGACGCGCGAGATCGCGGCGGAAGCGGATGTCACGGTCGACGTCGCCGCTTACGAAGCGGCGATGGACGAACAGCGCGAACGCGCGCGCGCCGACGCGCAGCGGAAACGTTCCGTCGTCGCGGTTACGGATGCGCCCGCGCTTTCGAGCGAGTACACCGGATACGACGGTCTCGAGAGCGACGGCAGCGTGAGCGCGATCTTGCAGGACGGCTCGCCGGTGGAGTACGTCGTCGACGGCGACGAGGCGCAGCTCATCTTGGATCGGACGTCATTCTATGCCGAGAAAGGCGGACAGATCGGCGACCGCGGTCTCATCGCGACGCCGGAGGCCACGTTCCAGGTGCTCGACACGCAGTTCGCCGGCGACGCGATCGTGCACCGCGGGGTCGTGCGCGGCGGCGCGATTCGCGTCGGCGATGCGGCGCACAGCGCGGTCGACCCGGCTTGGCGTCAAGAGATCCGCCGCCACCACACCTCCGCGCATCTGCTGCAGCGCGCGCTCAAAGACGTGCTTGGCGACGAAGTGATCCAGGCCGGATCGTGGGTCGGCGTCGACCGCATGCGTTTCGATTTTCGCTCGCCCTCGGGCGCGCTGTCGCCCTCGCAGAAGCGCGACGTGATCGCTCGCGTCAACGCAATGATCCGCGACGATCATCATCTGGTCACGAAGGTTATGACCCCGGCCGAAGCTGCGGCCTCCGGCGCGATCTCGATGGCCGGTGAGAAGTACGGCGAGCGAGTGCGCGTCGTTCACGCCGGTCCCTCGATCGAATTCTGCGGCGGAACGCACGCCATCACGACCGGCGAGCTCGGGATGTTCCTCATCCTCTCCGAATCGTCGATCGGCAGCGGGATCCGCCGCCTCGAATCGGTCGTGTCCAGGGCGGCCGAAGCGTACGTGCTCGAGCAGCAAGATCTCGTCGGCGCGCTTTCGGAGCGGCTTTCGGCGGCGCCCGCGGACTTGCTCGAGCGGGTCGAGCGCATCCAAGGCGACGTGCGCGACTTGCAAAAGTCGCTCGGCGAGATCAAGGCGCGTCTCGCGGTTGCCGACGCCGCCGAATTCCTGGCGCGCGCCGAAACGATCGGCGAGACGCGCGTCGTCGCGGCGGTCGTCCCGGAAGCGACGAACGAGACGCTCAAGCATCTCAGCGCGGCGATCCGCGGCAAGTTGCGCGAAGGCGTCATCGCCTTGGCCGGCGTCGACGACGGAACCGTTTCGTTACTCGTGACCGCCAGTGACGACGCGGTGCGCCGCGGCGTCAACGCGGGCAACCTGGTGAAGCTTGCGGCGCCGCTGGTCGGCGGCCGCGGCGGCGGTGCGCCCGGTCAAGGACAGGGCGGCGGTAAAGATCCTGCCGGGGCGGCGGCCGCGCTCGCCGCGATTCGGAACGCGCTCGCGGGATGATGCTCGCGCGCCGCACGGCGCTCGCGACCCTGAGTCTCGTTCTGGTGTGCTTGAGCGTCTCGACTGCGGCGCCGCTTCCGCGACCGCTCGAATCGCATGTCGTACTCGCACGCTACGCGGAGGCTTTGGCCGGCGTTTCGCGGCCGAGCGCGGTCGAGTTCGAATATACCGTCGAGCAACTGGGGGCGCGCACGCTGCAGCAAACGCACCGCGTGTACCGGAGCGGGGAAAGCGAGCGCGACGAGATCGTCGCTGCCGACGGTCAGAAACTCTCGCGGCCGAGCGTTCGCATTTTGCTCAATCGCGGATACCCGTACGACGTTCGTTCGATCGCGCCCCAGCCGGCGACGTACACCTTCATCTACACCGGAACGTTAATGCAGCCCAACGACCGCTTCGTCTACCTGTACAGGACCGAACCGAAGGGGCTCGAGGGGAACTTCGTCGTCGACGAGGTGGGAATCGACGGAGCCTCGTTCTTACCGGTCAGCATGCACTTCCGCATCGCCGGCGCCGGCGCGCACGGTTCGGGGCGCATCGAGTACGCGAGGTTCGATCGCTACTGGCTCGTCCGCGAAGCCGAGGTCGCCGTGCACATGCCGAAAGGTTCGCTCGCCAACGAACGCATCGTCTGGTCGAAGTATCAGTTTCCTCCCTCGCTTCCACCCGAGACGTTCCGCGAACCGCGTCCCGCCGCAACTTCGCCCGAAGAGCCCGGCAACGTTTCGGTCCCGTAGGAGCGTGTGACAGCGGCACCGCCCTTTGGCGCCGCCGTTCGTGATATGCTGAGCGCGCGCAAGACTTGGGGGGCGCCTGCATGCTTCGAGTGTTACGCGTTGTAATCGGGGCCGTGATTTTCTTCGTCGCTCCTCTTTCGGCGTACGCGGCGGGTGGAATCTCGTCGACGATCACCGTCCTGCCGCCGGATACGGTAGGGATTTCGCTCGTCCAGGGTCCGGATGGCAACCTATGGTTCTCAGACGCCAACAACGTGAGCGCGAGCAACGCGTATATCGTGCGCATCGGCCCAGGTGGAGCGCTCTCGTTCTTTCCGACGCCGCTGTTGAGGCTGCCCAGCGGACGGCTCGAGCGAACGATCGTGTGGGACATCGCAAACGCTCCACATGGTGGCAACGGCGCTTCGCTTCGCTCGAGTCCGAAGCTGCAGCCCATCCCGGTGCCTTCGCAACTCGTGTTCTATTGGCTCACTGTCGACAACGTCGATTCGCCTACGACGAGCGAGTCTGGCTTAGGCACGGTCAACGTTGTGCGTCCCTCGGTCATCAACGAGTACGGGGCGCAACTCCCCGGAGATCCGCTCTACTCCCCAAAGCTGACGCCGGATCCGTTCGGACTCGGTCTTGCATCGTCGGCCTCGCCACCGTATGTATGGCTGTATGCCCATGGCCCCACGTCGAGCAATTCGGCACGAGAGTTCGTTGCGGGATACCGTTACCCGTTCGTTCCCTCGACGCCGGTCACGGCGTACCCGATCGGAACGACGGCCCCGCCGGAGTTTTCCAGCGGTAATATGGCGACGGGTGTCGACGGGAATGTCTACTTTACGAGCCCGATTGGCGCGATCGGGCGGATCGATTCGGCTGGAACTGCGGAGTTTGCGCCAGGCGGATTCTTGGCCGACTACATCTTCGCCGACGACAGAAATCTTTGGGCGACGGGCGGCACCACTTTGGCGCGCTTTACTTATTTCGGATTGATGACGGGGAGCTTCAATGACCTCCCGTTCTTCGATCCCCTTCGCAATGCCGCCGCCGATGGCACGTTTTGGTCGCTCGCGCGCGACGGCGTGAACGGCATCTTCTACTTCACGCGTCGTGGGGACTCGGGACAACTGACACTTTACGGCGTGCGCAGCCAGCTCGCTGTCGGTTATACGTTTCCGACTTCGGTGGCCGTCGCTACGGACGGCACGGTTTGGGGGACGTTTTGGAATCCACTGCCCAAGCCGCACGTCTCCACGCTCATTTCGATGAAGTCCAATCGCGTCGGACAAACATTCCCCCAGCAGCTGACGCTCGGCGCCGGCCAATCCGCGCTGGTCGCAGTCTCGGAGACCAACTACGGTGGTACAGCGTTCACGAGCAGTCTCCCGAACTCGAATTGCCCGCTCACCGTCAGTCCCGGTGCAGCCCGGGGCACGTTCGTCGTGGGCGCCACCTCGGCTCCGTACTTCGATTGCGGCGTCCTTTTCACCGATCCCGACGGCGTGGCAGTGTGGCTACCGGTCGTGACTCCCGGGCAACCGCCTGGCGCACGCCCGCGAGAAGGGCTCGACGTTCGCGCAAGGCTCTTTGGAAAGGCCTTACCCGTAAACGAATTTTCGCGCAGCGCGCTCTAGAGCGCTTGTTCGCCGATGTCGGCGCGCAGTTCGGTCAGGTGGCCGGTGTAACACTCGTCGAGCACGCGCAGCTGCGTACCATCGCGTACGAGCGTGGCGAAGGCCGCGTTTTCGACTTGGACTTTCCAGAAGTCGTCGAGCGGCCGGTCTTCGGCGGCGAGCAGGGCGCAGCGTACGACCGCGTCGTGCGTGATCGCGAGGACGTCGTCGTCGGTTGCAACGAGCGATGCGGCGAAGTCCGACCAGCGCGCCGAAACCTGGGCGAGCGTTTCGCCGTTTTCGAATGCGACGTGCGCGGGGTCTTCACGCCAGGTGCGATAGCGCGCGGGGTCGTTGCGCGCGAGCTCGTCGCGGTAGCGTCCTTCCCACGTGCCGTGCGCGATCTCGATCAAGCGCTCGTCGGTCTCGACGCGCAGTCCTAAGCGGTAGCGCGTGAACTCTGCGGTCGCCGTGCAGCGCAAGAGCGGGCTCGAGACGATGCGCGCCGGGAAGGGATCGCCGCGCAGCGAGGCCTCGAAGAAATGCTCGGCCAGCGCGAAACCTTGCCGTACGCCGAGCGCGGAGAGTGCGGACTCGAGCCGCCCTTGATAGCGCCCGGCCAGGTTCCAAGTCGTCTCGCCGTGGCGCGCGAGCCAGATCACACGTCGAGTGCGCGCACGCTCGAGACGCCCTCGATGGACCGCAGCCGTTCGAGCGTGGCCTCCTCCGCGGGCCGGTCGATCGCGAGTATCATCAGCGCGTCGCCGCCGGCGGCGTGCCGCCCGACTTGCATCGCCGAGATGTTGACCGCGTCGGCGCCGAGGATCGTGCCGACTTTACCGATCATGCCCGGAACGTCGGCGTGACGCGTGAGCAGCAGCGAACCGCTCGGGATCGCATCGGTTTCGAAACCGTCGATCGAGACGATGCGCGGGCCGCCGAAGGCGATCGTTCCGGCCAGCGAGGTTCGGCCGCCGACGACGCGCAGGGCCGCACCAAATGAGTCGGCGGCCGCGTCGGCACGGACGTCGACAGTCAAGCCGAGCTCGCGCGCGATCGCGCCCGCGTTCACCATCGAAACGCGGCGCTCGGTTGCCGTCTGCAGCAAGCCGGTGAGGAACGCCGTGACGACGGGCGCGGAATCGAGTTCGGCGATCCGGCCTTCCATCGCAAGCGACATCGCACCGAGCGCGCTCGAGCTGTCGAGTTGCGGGAAGAGCCGGCCCATACGATACGCCAGGTCGACGAAGGGCCGTAAGCGGTCTGCGTCGGGTCCGTCTGCGACCGGCGCGTTGACCGCCGCCATCGCCGCGCCACCGAGTAAGACGCTCGCGACGTCTTGCGCCAACTCGACCGCGATGCGCTCGAACGCTTCGACCGTCGAGCCCGCTAAGTGTGGTGTCGCGACGACCTTCGGATGAGCGTGGAGTTTCGCGCCGGGACTGCCGGGCGGCGGAGGCTCGACCGCGACGACGTCGAGCGCCGCACCGGCCAGAGCGCCGGCGTCGAGTGCCGCCAGAAGCGCCGCCTCGTCGATCAGCCCGCCGCGCGCGCAGTTGACGATCCGCGCGTGCGGTTGCAAGAGCGCGAGTTTCTCGGCATCGATCATGCCGCGCGTTTGCGCGTTGAGCGCTGTGTGGAGCGTCACGATGTCGGAGCGCTGCAAGAGCTCGTCGAGCGGCACGAGCTCCGCGCCGAAGGCCTCGGCTCGCGCTTTCGAAATGAACGCATCGGTGGCGAGGAGCTTCATGCCGAATGCAGCGGCGCGTTGGGCGACCGCGCCGCCGATTCTCCCGAGCCCGACGATTCCAAGCGTCTTATGCGCCAGCTCGGTGCCGGTGAAGGCCTTGCGGTCCCACGCCCCTGCACGCAGCGAAGCGACCGCGGCCGGGACGTGTCGCACCAGCGCGAGCATCAGCGCAAAGGTCTGCTCGGTCGCGGCGAGCGTGTTCGCACCCGGCGTATTGAGAACCACGATGCCGGCATCCGTCGCGGCCGCGACGTCGATCGCATCGACGCCGACGCCGGCACGCGCGACGACCGCCAGCTTGGGACCATGACGCAGCAACTCGCGATCGACGCGCGTCTCCGAGCGTACGATCAAACCGTCCGCCTCGAGGAGGGCGGCGGCGAGCGATTCGGGTTTGCCGATGCACGAAACGATTTCGATCCCGCGCTCGCGCAACACGGCGAGGCCGCTCTCGGCGAATGGTTCGGCGACGACGACGCGGGCGCGGGAGAGGCGGGGCCGATTGGGGGGGCTAATCACGAGCTTTCGACGATGCGGCGACGGTTTGACGGTTCATGCGCCCTTGAACGTTGGTTGGCCTTTGCCGGGCCGGCCGTTTTGATGCCGTAATGGCGCACGCGCGACCGGTAAAAGTGTGGGAAGCCCCACTCGCGGGCCTGCTGGCCGTCTCGCTGATCGCTCAAACGTTGCGACCGCACGCGACGATCTTCGCGAATTACGCCTATTTCGCGCAGTCGCTGCTGCGCGGTCACCTGTGGATCGACGACTGGCCCGGACCGCGCATCGATGCGGTGTTCTATCACGGCCGCTACTATATCGTCAACGATCCCGTGCCCGGTTTTCTCATGCTTCCGCTGGTCAAACTCGCCGGCTTGCACGCGAGTCAAACGTTAGTTGGCGTAATCTTCGCAGGCATCGCGATGGGTGCCGCGTGGAAGCTCCTCGCCAACCTCGGCGTATCGGTTTCGACCAGCATCTGGCTGAGCGCGTTCCTACTGCTCGGGACCGACCTTTGGTGGTGCAGCTCGCTCGGCGACGTGTGGTTTCTCGCGCAGACGTGTGCCGTCGCGTTCACGCTGCTCGCCCTGCTCGAGCTTTCCGGCAAGAACCGTTCGTGGCTCGTGGCGCTTTGGTTCGTGCTGGCGATCGGCTCCCGCTTCACGATGGTGATGGCGACGCCGGTGATCGTTTGGTTGACCTTGCGCGGCGGTCTTCGCGCCGACGGGTCCACGTCGCCCTCAACGCGCGTCGAACCTCGCCGCTTGATTGGGCTGGGCGCCGTGTTCGTGCCGGCCTTCGCGCTCTGGGTCGCCTACAACGAGGCCCGCTGGGGCGTTCCTTGGGACAGCGGCCACACGATCTTTTACCATCAAGACTACCTCGCGGGTTCGCCGACGGGCTCGCCCTTCAACATTGCTAACGTGCCCATGCAGCTGTGGTCGTTCCTGATCCAGTATCCGAAATTCTACCCGGTGTATCCGTTCATCGTGCCGCGTCCCACCGGACTCGCGTTGACGTGGTGCAGTCCGGCGCTCATCTGCGCCTTTTTCGCGCGCCGTCCGCGCGAACTCGTCATCGCGATGTGGACGGCCACCGCACTCGTCGCGATTCCGTCGCTGCTCTACTTCGTCAACGGCTATGCGCAGTTCGGCATGCGGCACGCGCTCGATTTCGAGCCCTTCATGCTCGTGTTGATGGCGCTCTACTTGCGCGAGCGCTTCCCGCTCTGGGCGAAGATCCTGCTCGCGTACTCCATCCTTGTCGGGGCCTGGGGTGTTTGGTTTTGGCGCATTTTCTACCGGCCGAACCGTTGAACGCGCCAAGGATGTGCGACACCCGGCTGGAAAGCGGCGCCGGGGTATGACAGCGATCGACTTTGCGAGTCTTCGCCGCAACACGGCGATCCGGCCGGTGATCGCCGGACTGCTCGCATTCGCCGCCGCGTACATCGCCTCGCACGGCCGCTCGACCCCGTACAACAACTACACGCTCCTCGCCGATGCGATCTTGCACGGAAGGTTGTGGATCGATTGGCCGGGCGAAAACACCAGCGACGCGCTGCTCTGGAACGGGCAGCATTACGTCATCGAAGCGCCGCTGCCCGGACTGCTCATGATCCCGGCGGCGATCTTCTGGAACGCGCAAGCCAACCAGACGTATCTTTCGCTTCTGCTGTGCGGTTGCGCGGTCGGCGTCATCTACGCGCTGTTGCAGCGCCTCGGCGTCGAGTTCTGGCCCGCCTTCTGGCTCACGTTGTTCTTCTTCGCCGGAACCGACCTGTGGTGGTGCGCGCAGCTCGGCGACGTGTGGTTCATCGCGCACGTTTCAGCCGTGCTGTTCACGATGCTCGTGCTCTTCGAACTGGCCGGCCCGGCGCGCGGCTGGGTCGTCGCGCTTTTGGGTGCGTGTGCGTTCGAGTCGCGCTTCTCGATGGTCATGGCGATGCCGCTCTATCTCTATTGCGTCGGCCGGGGCGGCCTCTTGCTGCCCGATCGCTTCCAGCTCTCGCGTCTGCGCGGGTTCGCGACCACGTGCGCCGTCGTGGCGGTGCTCTGGGTCGCGTACAACGAAGCGCGTTGGGGCTTACCGACCGACATCGGCTACACGGCTTGGTTTCATCACGACTCGTGGGGCCAACGCGAAGGCTCGCCCTTCCGCCTTTCCTACTTCCCCTACGAAGTCTATTCGTTCTTCATGCGCCCGCCGGTGCTCGTCGAATGGCTCCAGCAGGCGCAGCCGCCGTACTTCAAGGTCGACGTCAACGGCATCGCGCTCACCTTCACGAGCCCCGCGCTGATCCTCGCCTTCTGGTCGAAAGCGCCCCGCAACGTGAAGATCGCGCTCTGGATGACGATCGTGCTCGTCGCCGGGCCGTCGTTCTTCTATTACCTCAACGGCTGGTATCAGTTCGGGATGCGTCACGCCCTGGACTTCGAGCCGTTCCTGCTCGTGTTGATGGCCTTTGCCGTGCGCGACCGCGTGCCGCGCTGGGCCAAGGCGCTGATCGTGTATTCGTGCCTCGTCAGCGTGTGGGGGATCTGGTACTGGAACGCGACCTATCGCGCCGGTGACTAGCGGCTTCGTCAGCGAGGGACGCGCCGAAACATCGGGGATATCTCGCCTGTAGAGGCGTAGACGAAGCCCAGTCCTCGAGGAGTGTGAGCGTGAAAGTGTTCCGTTCGGCCCCAGCGGTCGCGCTGGCGCTGTTTGCTGCCGGTGCAATCGTCCTGCCCGCGCTGGCCGCTTTGCCGCCCGCGCCGGTCGCCAAACAAGTCCCGGTCACGGATGACTATTTCGGAACGAAGGTCGTCGATCCGTACCGCTGGATGGAGCAGCCGAACAATCCGGATCTCGCCGCCTACTTGAAAGCCCAGAACGATCGCACGCGCGCGATTCTGGACTCGATCCCGGGCCGCAAGGCTCTTTTGGCTCGCCTCACCGCGCTCGTCGACACGGTGACGTCCTCGTCGGGCGTCATACGCAAGAACGGCGCCTATTTCTTCGAACGGATCACCCCCGACTCGAACTTAGAAAAGTTGTACGTTCAGGAACCCGGAAAGGCGCCGCGCGTCGCGTTCGATCCCACGACGCTCGGATCCGGCGAGCACCACTACGCGATGTCGTACTTCATCCCGTCGGACGATGCGAAGCGGGTTGCGGTCGGCCTGGTTCCCGACGGCAACGAGCCGGCGACGGTCGCACGCGTGCTCGACGTCGCGAGCGGTCAGCTCGGCGATACGCTGCATGGCGCTGACTTCGGCGCGACGTCGTGGAGCGCGGACGGCAAGACGCTGTACTACCTGCGTTTTCAAGATCTCCCGCAGGGCGCGCCGCCGACCGCGCTTTACCAAAACATCCGGACGTACGCTCATTCCCTCGGCACTCCGCAGAGCGCCGATCGCGCGGTCTTTGGAGTGGGCACGACGCCGGGAATCGCGATCGACCCCAACGAGGCTGCGATTGGTGCTGTCGACGCCGGCTCCGCCTGGGCCTTCGGCATCCTACGAAGCGGCGTGAGAAACGAAATACGGGTCTACATCGCGCCGAAGAGTACGTTCGGCACCGCTGCCGTGCACTGGACGCCCGTTTGCGACTACGCGGACGGCGTCACCAACTTCGACATTCACGGTGACACAATCTACCTGCTGAGCAACAAGAACGCGCCGCGCTTCAAAGTCCTCAAGACGACTGCCCTGCATCCCGACGTGGCGACGGCCTCGGTCGTCATCGCTCCAGGCAGCCGCGTCATCGACACCATCGGAACGGCCAAAGACGCGCTGTACGTGACCTCGCGCGAAAACGGAAACGGCAGGATGTCGAAGGTCGACTATACGAGCGGCGCGGTGAGCGAGATACCGTTGCCGGTCGACGGAACGATCAGCGACTTCTCGACCGAGGTTCTGCTGCCCGGGTTCGTCGAGAAGCTCGAAGGCTGGACCGTGTCTCCTCAATGGTATTCGTACGATCCGGCGACCAACGTGCTCTCCAACACGCACCTCGACGCGCCTTCACCCGTCGACTACTCCGCCATCACGTCGGACGAAGTGCAGGTTCGCGCGCGCGACGGCGTGATGGTGCCGCTCTCGATCGTTCATCGCAAAGACCTCAAGCTCGACGGTTCCAATCCGACGCTGCTCTACGCGTACGGTTCGTACGGGTTGAGCTCGCAGCCGTATTTCTCAGCGGGCCGCATCGCGTGGCTCGAACGGGGCGGCGTTTACGCGGTCGCGCACGTTCGCGGCGGAGGCGAGAACGGCGAGGAGTGGCATCTCGCCGGCAAAGGCGCAAACAAGATCAACACGATCAACGACTTCATCGACTGCGCGAAGTGGCTGATCGAGCACAAGTACACTTCGCCGGCAAAGCTCGGTGCGCGGGGCGGAAGCGCCGGCGGCATCACGATGGGCGGTGCGATCACGCAGGCGCCCGAACTCTTCGCCGCGGTACTCGATGAGATTCCGGTCTCCGATCAGCTCCGCATCGAATTCACCGCAAACGGGCCGCCGAACATCCCGGAATTCGGTTCGGTCAAAACCGAAGCTGGATTCAAGGCTCTGTACGCGACGAGTGCGGTGCAACACGTCGTTCCCGGCGGAAAGTATCCGGCCGTCATGCTGACGACCGGCGCCAACGACCCGCGCGTCGATCCGTGGCAGGCAGCGAAGATGACTGCGACGCTGCAGGCCGATAGCACCAGCGGACATCCCATCCTGCTGCGCGTCGACTACAGCGGCGGACACGGACTGATCGGCGCAACGAAATCCGAAGGCGTGGAGCTGGGTGCCGACGAGTACAGCTTCCTTCTGTGGAACATGGGCGTGCCGAGCTTCCAACCGGCGCTCTAGCCACGCAGATCACCGCTCGAGGGCGGCCTGGAGCGGTGGACGAGACTTGCGGAGTAGGATGGCGAGTACGACCGCAAAAACGACGATGAGGCCGTAGCGCAACCCCACTACGATCGGCGACGGTGGAACGTACGAGGTCAACATCGCCTTCGCAATCGGCCACGTTACGAAGAAGACCAGAACGGGCGGTTCCGAAAGGATCGCGTACGGCGCTCCCCACGCGAGATACCACGGGAACGCGAAATGGCCGAACGCGAGAAACGACCACGAAGCTCCCGCAAAGTATCGCCGCAGCGTAAGGGCGAACGCAACGGCGAAGAGAGCCACGGCCACGACGAGGATTTGCAGAACGCGCATTTCTATCGGGATGGCTCCGCCGTAGATGAGATACCCTTGCCGCAGAGCCCACTCGTAGTCGGGCCCGACGAGTACGAACGACAAGACCAGGGCCAATGCCGCCGACCCCGCAGCCGGAATCGCGCGGCGCATGAGGGTCGGTTCCGCTGCGAACGCCAGCATGGCGCCCACGATGAAAGGAAGCTTGATGAGCCCCGCGGCGGCCGCCAGTGGGACCGCGAGCCAAAGACGTTTGCGGCAGGCTGCTGCAGCGAGCACGAACGCGACGCCGGTCAGATCGTTGTGACCGTCGACGACGTAGAAATCGTAAACGACGGGGTTCAAGATCAAGAGCGCCGGAAGCAGCAGCGTTCGTTTCAGCGAGACGAGCGCGCCCGCACAAGTAACTAGAGCCAGGATTTGTACCCAGCGGAGCGCCATCAGCTGCGCGAGCAGCGAGTGCGCGCCCGAAATCGCGAGCTTCGAGAGCGCGATCCAAAGCGGTCCGTAGGGACTCGGGTGGATCGGCACGCCCCACATCTGACTCACGGCCGCATCGATTCCGGAGAGTGGAACAGCGTCCGGGTGATACGCCGACGGTCCGGCCAACGCGAGACCGATGTAAAGATAGAGATCGTCTCCCGACATCGTCTGCGCGCGCAGTCCGATCGCCGATAGCACGACCGCGCCGGCAAACACGATTACGCACAGGCCGGGAGGAAGTCCGGGTATGTGTCGCAGCGCGAAATAGAAGCCTGCTAGCACCGCGCATTGCAGGATGGCGATCGCATCCAGCAAGGTCAGCAGCGACGGGTTCCAAGCAATGTGATAGGGTGGAAATTGAAGCACGTACGCCAGCGGCAAGTCGGCGAACCAGGCCGGCACCGGCTGCGGATTCTGGTGCGCGCCCATGTATTCGAGAATGTACCGCTCGCTCGCGTAGAGGCCGCATGTCAGGACGCACAGCGCCGCGACAACGACGGTCGTGCGCGCAAGATCCGGTGCGCTCTTCGGCGCCTCGCCGCGCTGCGGACGGCGAAAGAACGACGCCGCTGACAGCAAGAGGATCAGGATGTAGGTGAGACCCATCGTTCAAGGCAGCGGCCTAGAAGCCGATGCCGAGACCCAGCTGGAGGCTCATGATATCGACGTTCGTGGGTGCGTTGACGATCGCCGTTGCGTGGTCGCCCGCGATGCCGATCGTGACCAAGCCGCGGGCCTTTCCGATATGGCCGAGCGTGTGCGCGTAACCGATCTCGTAACGCAGATACGAGTACTGCTCGCCCAAGTTGTCGACCGGGAACTCGTTCAAGACGTACGGATAGTAGTAGAGCCGGCCGAATACCGATTGCGTGCGCTGCGTATCGGGCGGTTTCTCGACGCCGATGCCGCCGCCGACCAGAACCGGTAGTCCGGCGAGATTCGGATGATAGTAGATCGCGAGACCGACGTAGAGCGGCGTGCTCGGAATCGCGACGCCGCCGCGCTCCTCGAGGGTGTACTGGTGGTTGACGAACGCCGGAACGAAGTGCGAGCCGCCGCCGATGTTCGCGACCTCGCCCGCGTCGTGCTGATACGCGATGTCGTAATATTGCCATGCGAGCAGCAAGCGTTGACCGAGCACGGGAAATGTCGCTCCAACCTGAACGCCGCCCGACAGCTGCTGCGAGAAGCCGTGTGCGAACTGGTCGTTGACGGTGCCGACCGGCAAAATGTTTCCGATGACAAAGACTTGCGCGGGCGCGGGTTTCTTTTTTTGGGTCGTATCTTTGTCGTCCGCGCGGGCCGGGTACTGGGCGGCGGCCAAGACGAGGGCGAGGACGGCGCAAAGCGTTCGTGCCGCCGCGGGCCAAGAGAGGAGCCGGGTCACGGCAGCGCCTTTCGGGAGCCGTCCGCAGGTGCCTGTCCCGGGCGCGGGTATACTTCGGGCAGCCGTGAGCACCGCGAAGCCACCCGCTAAGCCCCTCGAAAAGTACGTCGCGAAGCGGAATTTTACGAAGACCCCCGAGCCTTCGGGTTCCGCCACGAAGACGAAGCCGGCGGCCGGAAAGCGCTTGCGCTTCGTCGTGCAGATGCATCGCGCGTCGCGCCTGCATTGGGATTTTCGATTGGAAGCGGACGGCGTCCTGAAGTCTTGGGCGATTCCCAAAGGACCCACGCTCGATTCAGGTGAGAAGCGTTTGGCGATGCACGTCGAGGACCATCCGCTCGACTATCGCGACTTCGAAGGCATCATTCCCAAAGGCAACTACGGTGCGGGCGAAGTGATCGTCTGGGATCGCGGCACGTACCGTTTGCTCGAAGGAACCGACACGACCGAGCAGATCGAAAAGGGTTCGCTCAAGTTCGAGTTGTTCGGCAAGAAGCTGCGCGGCGGGTTCGCGCTAGTCCACATCAAGAAAGCCCGCGACGGCGAAGAGAATGCGTGGCTGCTCATCAAAGAGCGCGACGATGCGAGCGATCCCGATTGGCGGGTCGAGGATCACGCCGAGTCGGCGAAATCGGGCCGCACCCTCGCCGACCTCGCGAAAGATCCGAAGGCGCCGCACTGGATCTCGAACCGCCCCGAGTCGGCTGCGAAGCCCCGCGAGAACGCGCGACCGGCGGTCGCGAAGCTGCCGGCCGACGTGCAGGCGATGCTCGCGACACCGGTCGACCAGCCGTTCGACGATCGCAACTGGCTCTTCGAGCTGAAATGGGACGGTTATCGCGCGCTCGCCACGATCGCGCGCGACGGAACGGTGACGCTCACGTCACGCAACGGCAACGATCTCACCGCGAAGTTTCCTGATCTGGCGAATCTGGCGGAAGCGTTTTCCGAACGGCCGCTCATCGTCGATGGTGAAGTTGCCGCACTCGATGCCGAGGGACGCCCGTCCTTTCAGCGCCTGCAAGAACGGCTCGATCGCTTCGGTCGCAGTCAGCCGGAAAAGTCGCCGGTCACGTTCGTGGTCTTCGATCTGCTCTACGGAAACGGACGCGACGTTCGCAAAGAACCGCTCGAAAAGCGCAAGGCGATGCTCGAAGCGATGCTGACCGGAAAGGGTCCGGTCATCTTCAGCAAGCACGTGCTCGGCGACGGCAAGCAGCTTTTCGAACTCGCGCGCGAGCGCGGTCTCGAAGGCATCATGGCCAAGCGCCGCGATTCCACCTATCAAGGGCGCCGCTCGCGCGATTGGCTGAAGATCAAGACCGGAAAGCGTCAGGAGTGCGTCATCGGCGGCTGGACCGAAGGCCGCGGCAGCCGCAAACACTTCGGTGCGTTGCTCGTCGGCGTCTATGAGAAGGACGAGTTCGTCTACGTCGGATCGGTGGGTTCGGGCTTCGACGCGAAAAAGCTCGCGTCGCTGTCCAAGCGCCTCGAGCCGCTCGAGCGAAAGACGTCGCCCTTTGCGAATCCGCCGAAGACCGACACCACGGCCCATTGGGTCAAGCCCGAACTCGTCGCCGAAGTCGCCTTTAACGAGTGGACGCGCGAGGGCCTGATGCGTCAGCCGGTCTTCGTCGCGCTGCGTGAAGACAAAGCGCCGCGCGACGTCGTGCGCGAGCTGACGAAGCATACGAAGGATGTCGCTTGAAAACTGCCCAGCGCACGACGCGCAACGTGGACGTCGGTGGCCGCACGCTCGTGATTTCGAACGAAGCAAAAGTGCTGTGGCCCGAGGACGGTTACACGAAAGGCGACCTGATCGCGTACTATCGCGCGGTGGCGCGTTGGATCGTTCCGCACCTCGAGGACCGGCCGCTCACCGTCGAGCGCTATCCCAACGGCATCCACGAAGGTTCGTTCTTCGAAAAAAACGCGCCGCGCGGTTTGCCTGACTGGATTCCGACGGTTGCCGTCGCGACCGAGAGCGGACGCCGCAGCGAAACGCACTTCCCGCTCTGCAACGACGAACCGGCGCTGGTTTATTTCGCGAACCTCGCCGCGATCGTGCTGCACGTGTGGACTTCGCGCGCCGGCTCGCTCGACGTGCCGGACTTCGTCTTCTTCGATCTTGACCCCGGTGAGGGATGTACGCTCGCGACCCTGGCCAAGACCGCCCTCGGCCTTCGCTTGGCGCTGCAAGAGATCGGGCTCGCGCCGCTGATCAAGACCTCGGGCGGCTCGGGGCTTCACGTGCTGGTCCCGCTCGCCCCCAACTACACCTATGAGATCGCCAAGCAGTTTGCCGAGCTCGTCGCCCGCACGTTAAACGGCCGGATGCGCGAGCTGACGACCCTCGAGCGGATGCCCGCGAAACGGCCCAAAGGGACCGTTTACCTGGACTACGTCCAAGTCGGTATGGGTAAGACTTTAGTCGTCCCCTACGGCGTGCGGGCCCGCGCGGCGGCCCCCGTCTCCTACCCGCTCGAATGGTCCGAAATCGAGGCCATGAGCCGCAAACGGGCCAAGGCCACGGAGGGTGAATTCGAGCGTTTTACAATCAAGAACGTCCCGGGATTGCTGGCGAAACACGGAGACCTCTGGGCCGGTGCCGGGTGGAAAGAACAGCGTCTGGAACCTGCGCTGAGCAAGGCGCAGAAAGTCTGGCGCTAGACCGACAGACTGGGAGAATTTTTCGTGGCTCACGCGATATGGACCGGATCGATCAACTTCGGACTCGTGACGATTCCCGTCAAATTGCAGACGGCGATTCGAACCAACGACCTTCGCTTCAACTTCTTGCACAAGACTGACGACGGCCGCATCAACAACGTGCGGCGCTGTTCGATCGACGGTGAGGACGTGCCGTACTCGGAGATCGTGCGCGGGTACGAATACGAGAAGGGTCAGTACGTGATCCTGACCGACGAAGATTTCGACCGGGTCAACCCCGAGGCGACGCAGTCGGTCGACATCGTACAGTTCGTCGACCTCTCCGAGATCAACCCGATGTTCTACGACAAGCCGTACTATCTCGAGCCCGACAAGCGCGGCCGCCACGCCTACGCGCTGTTGCGTGAAGCGCTCAAGGCCGAGAACAAAGTCGGCATCGCCAAAGTCGTGATTCGCTCGCGCGAGCACTTGGCCGCGCTCAAACCGAACGGCGACGCACTCGTGCTCGAACTCATGCACTTCGAGGACGAAATCGTCGATCAGGCCAGCCTCGAACTGCCTTCCAACGAGAAGCCGATCGAAAACGAGATGAAGGTCGCGAAAATGCTGATCGAAACGATGAGCGAGCCCTTCGACGCATCGAAATTCAAGGATACCTACCGCGAAGAAGTGCTCGCGATGATCGACGCGCGCGCCGCCGGTAAAGAGATTCCAAAGGCCAAAGGCAAGGCGCCGGCGCGCGACAACGTCGTCAACCTCATGGACGTCTTGCAAAAGAGCCTGGACGAGAGCAAACGCTCGCGCGGCGCCGGGCGCAACGGCCGCGGCACCGCCGACGCGGACGAGAAGCCGAAAAAGACGACGAAGCGGAAGTCCTCGGCCGCTTAGGCGGCGCGGCTCTCCGTCGACAAGCCGCCGCGGCGTTGGGCAATGAGGCCCAGCACGAGGGCGACGAAGCAGAAGAACGCCGAGATCGCGCCGGTCCAAGCCGTTCCGTAGAAGGTCAACACCGCGGTCGAGATCGTCGGCATGATCACTCCCGAGATGGCGTCGAGCGACGAACCGACACCTAGGATCGTGCCGCGTACGCGCTCGGGCGAAGCGTCGGTGATCAGCGCCGGCAGCGTCGCGTTCGTCATCGAGAGCGCGAACGCGAAAATCACCATCGTTAGGAAGAAGATCAGGGTCGTGTGGACGAGCGGCGCGATGAGGAAGAAGGCACAGGCTGAGAAGAAACCGATGTTCGAGGCACGCCGCACGCCGACGCGTGACGTCAAGCGGCCGACGACGAACAGCTGAAAGACGATACTGAAGACGCCGAAAGCCGCGAAGAAATAACTCGTCTCCGAGGGACCGAAACCGAGCAGCACCTTGAGCAGCAGCGCGAACGCGGCGAACCACGAGTACAGCCCGAGCGAGAAGGCGAGCTTCTGCACGAGGACCGGCGAGACGACCGGGTCGCCCAGGAAGCGCACGATGTCGCGAAATCCGGCGGTCTTCTCGCCTTCGGCTTTCTCGGCAACTTTCTCGGGCAGATAGCGGACCGTGACGATCAAGGTCACGACTTGCAGCAACGCTGCGATCAGGAAGGGCGTGCGGTATCCGAAGTGGCTGAGCAAGAGTCCGCCGGCCGCCGGACCGAGAACGAACCCCGCGCTGAAGGCTGCGCCTACGTACGCGAAAGCTTGCGAGCGCTGTTCGGGCTCGATGCGGTCGGCGACGTAGGCTTGCGTGACGCTGATGTTGCCGCCCGAGATGCCCTCGATGATGCGCGCAACGAAGACCCACAGAAGCGACGGCGCGAACGCGAGCAAGGCCCAGCCCAGCGTGGCGCCCACTTGGCTGACGATGAGCACCGACTTGCGCCCGATCCGGTCGCTGAGATTCCCCCACAGCGGTCCGGCGAAGAACTGGCACGCCGCGAACGTCGCAAACAAGATCCCGACCGTGATGAACGACGCGCCGAAATGTTGCACGTAGTACGGCAAAATCGGAATGAGAATACTGAAGCCGAGAATGTCGATGAAGGTGATGCCGAGGATCGGAAAGAGAAGCGCGAACATCGAGCTACGCGTCGAGCCCGAGCGCGCGGCGTATGACCGCGTCGCGTAGCGGTTCGGGCAATCGCGCGAGCACCAGCTGCAGGCGCGCGTCGCCGCCTACGACGTAGCGCGCCCGCGGCCGCGCTACGAGCAGCGCTTTGTGAATCGTCGCCGCGACGCGCTCCGGCTCGATCGCCTTTTCGGCGTTGGCGAGGACGAAGGCGCGAAAGCGTTCGATGGCCCGCGCGTATGGCACGAGCGCGCCTGCGGGAAGCCGCGCGACCGTCGCCTCGGCGGCATCGATGCCGCGTTGCCAGAACCTCGTCTTGACGCCGCCCGGCTCGATCACGACGACGCGGATGCCGAACGGTGCGAGCTCGACGCGCAACGCGTCGCTAGCCGCCTCGAGCGCAAACTTCGAGGCGGAATACGCGCCGCCGAACGGCGAGGCGAACTTGCCGCCGATCGAGGTCACGTTCACCAAGCGCCCGCGCGATTCGCGCAGCAGCGGCAGAAAAGCCTTCGTCACCGCCAGCGGTGCGATGCAGTTGATCTCCATCATCGTTCGAATGTCATCGAGTGGTAAGACCTCGAGCGGTCCGGCAATGCCGATGCCCGCGTTGTTGACGACACCGCGCAAGACGATCTCCGGTTCGGCCGCGACGGTCGCGCGAGCCCTCTCGATTCCGGCCGGATCGGTCACGTCGAAAATCAGCGGCCGCACGTTCCGGCCGGCCTCCTGCGCGAGCGCAGCGCCGTCTTCGGGCAGCCGCACGTTGGCGTAAACGATTATCCCGGCGCGTGCCAAGCGCAACGCCGTCGCCGCGCCGATGCCGCTCGAGCTGCCGGTGATGAGGACCGCGTCGCTCACTCTGAGGCCGAACGGCGCGGAAACATCACGGACGTAACGTCGGTCATCACCGGTTCGTCGTTTTGGTTGTAGGTCGTTACGCGCATACGCACGATCCCGGTCGGACGCGAAGCACTGGGCCGCTTCTCGAGTGCCTCCGTAACGACGCGCAGCGTGTCGCCGGGGTAGACGGGCTTCGTCCAGCGCAACTCGTCGACACCCATGCCGACTCCGCCGCCGCCGGCGTCGACCATCAGCCGCATCGTCCAGGCCGTCGTCTGCCAGCCGCTCGCAACGAGGCGGCCGAACGGCGTTTTCTTGGCAGCTTCCGGGTCGGTGTGAAAAGGTTGCGGGTCGTATTCGCGCGCGAAAGCGATGATCGACTCTTCGGTGACGGTCAGCGACCCGGACTTGTGAGTTTCGCCGATCTCGATATCTTCGAAGTACCGGTCCATGCCCGGCTCTTCAGGAAACGCGAAGCGAAGCCTCGCGTATCTTTAGGAGGCCAGAAGAACGCGTTGGTACGAGCCGTGTTCGAGTTCGTCGATGATCGTCGGAGCGGCCGGCGTCCAGCCTAGGTTCTGTGCGCGTTGCGACGTGATCATTTGATCCAGCGCCAGGCACTGACCCAGTTCTCCGAGGAAGCTCGGATCGACCGTTGCGGTCGCGCCGCCCGCGCCCGCGCCGCGGCTCGCGGCTTCAGCCATCGAGCGCACCAGGAACGAGTGCTCGCTCGTCGCGTTGTAGATGCGCCCGGGCCGGCCGCGGTCGATAAGTACGGCGAAAAGTTCGCCGAGGTCTTCACGGTGGATCGTGGCCCAACTGTTGCCGCCGTGACCGACGATCGACGCCGCGCCGCGCTCGCGCGCGGACTGAGCGAACATCGCCGGCACGCCGCCGCCCGCGCCGTAGACGACGCCGGGGCGAACGACGATCGAGCGGATCCCGATCTTGGTCATGTTAAAGCACGCCCGCTCGAGCTCGGGACGCTGCGCGAAACGGCGCGGCGGATTGACCGGCGAGTCTTCGTCGGCGACGCCGGTCGTGGTGCCGTACACCCAGGCGTTGCTCGTGTAGATGAAAGTCTTCTCGGTGCCTGCCAGCGCCTGCGTGACCGCGCGCAGGGCGCGGGCGTCAACGGTCCAGGGTTCAGGTTGCGTGATGCGCGCGGCGTAGACGACCACGTCGGCGGCGCGACAGCCCTCGGTGAGGCTCTGCGGGATGCAGACGTCGGCTTTAATCGCCTCGGTTCCGCGGCTCGCGAGCGCAATGCGCGCTTCGTCGCTGCGCACGGTTCCGGAAGTCTCGTATCCCCGGGCTCTCAGGGAATCGTCAATCGCCGAGCCCACATAGCCAGTGGCGCCGATGATAAACACCTTCATGTCAAAATTGTCGGTTCGGCGCGTCTCCGGGCCGAGTGATATGGATTCCACCGGCCGCCCGCCTGCCCGGGCGTAGATCACTATTCGGCCGGAGGGGCTTGCGAAACTGGCGCTGGACGGTGGGGGTTGCGCCGTAGGATGGCCGGACCCGTGAGCGGCCATGGCCGGGTGGCCGTGATCGTCGCGATCTTCTATATCTTCTTGTGGGCCTCGGCCTATGTCCCGAGCAAGATCGCCGCAATCGAGAGCCCCGCGCTCTGGTTCTTAGCGGCGCGGTTCTTGGTTGCCGGTCTGCTGCTCGTCGTCCTGGCCCTCGTTCTGCGGCGTCCGTTCCCGGCAACGCCGCGGCGCTGGCTCTACGCGATCGTGCTCGGGATCTTCGCCAACGCGCTGTACCTAGGCTGTACGTACACGGCGCTGGTGCGCATGTCGGCCGGAATCGGCGCGATCGTGGCAAGCACGAATCCGCTCGTGCTCTCGCTCGTTGCGCCGCTCGTGCTGCACGAAAAGCTCGGCCGGAAGAAAGTCGCCGGACTGCTGCTCGGCTTCGGGGGCGTCGTAGGAATGATCGTTGCGCGCAACGGCACCCCGAGCGCTCTACCGCATGACGTCGCCTTCGCATTCGCCGGGGTACTGGCCAGCGTCACGTCGACGATCATGTTCAAGCGCATGGCGGGCACCGAGTCGCTCATCGTCATTACCGCCTTGCAGATGGTCGGCGCGGGGTTCGCGATGATTCCCGTCGCGTGGCTCGTGTCGGGAGCGCCGCACGCAGCGCTCACCCCGCAACTCGTCGCCTCGTTCGTCTATCTGGTGCTCGTGCTCAGCGTCGGCGCATCGCTGCTCTGGTTTTGGCTGCTCACGAACGGCGAAGCAAGCGTGGTCAGCGCGTACTACTACCTGACGCCCGTCTTCGGGCTCGGCTTGGGTGCGCTGCTTCTCGGCGAGCACGTCGGTTGGAGCGACCTGGCCGGCCTGATCGCGATCGCTTGCGGCATCGCTTTGGTTCAGCGCGAATGAACTTGGCGCCGAACGGCGCGCGCGCCGGCGCTCATCCGTGCTGCGATTCCGGCGAGGAAGAGGAGCCCGATCCACCCGGGAAGTTTGAAGATCATCTCGACCAAAGGGTTCGGCGGAACCAAAATGGCCTTCGCAGCAGACTCGTGGGCCCAGCCGATCTCCGCCAGGTCGGACGGACGAGTGCGCAAGACGGTCAGCGGCGTCGTGGGCGTGGCGACGGCGGGAAAGTGCGACGTGATCGCCGGAATCGCCGGCAGCACGACCCACGGCAACGAGAGCGTGAAGATCGACACCGCAAGAACGACGGTTCGCGCTCGCTTTCCGGGCAAGTAGTACGCGAGCAAAAGGGCAGCCGGCAGTGCGATGACGAGTTCCTGAGCGTGAACGAAAATACCGCCGATAAGCGCGATGGCCGGGGGAATGTGGACGAGGAAGCGGTCGTCGTCGAATCGCCGGCGCAGGCGAATGCCGAGAACGATTCCCGCAGCGCTCATCAGGCAATAGGAGAGAAAGCCGAGTCCGAGCGCCTTCTCCACAGACACGCCGAACATCCACAGGACCGAAGTCAAACTGTACTGGAATTCGTAGTTCGTGATGTCGGCACGTGCATGCATCGGCAAAACGCGCGTCGCGTACTCGAGACAAGTCGCCGGACCGACGGCGACGAGCGAGACGAGGGCCAGAATCGCACACATGATCAGGAGCGGCCGGCGCAGCGCGGGCAGAAACAAGAAGAGCGCGAGGAACGCCGGTAGCATGACGTTCGGCAACACGAGCGAGAAACCAATCGCCGTGGCGACGCGCGCGCCGTTCCCGCGTTGGGCGGCTATGGCCGCGACGCACAGCGCAAACAAGACGATCGGGACGGTTTGGCCCAGCATGATCGAGAGCGTCGCTTCCGACGGAACGAGCGCTAGGAGAACGATAGGTAGCGAGAAGCTCATAGTTCGAACGAGGAGTACGGCCGTCAGCGCGATGAGTACGGCGTTGATCAGCGCCCACAGCAGGCTTGCGGCCTGAAACGAGAGCGGCGCGAAGAGAGCGAAGAACGCGAGCGCATAGGGCGGCAGCGGCGCGGGGATGAGCATCTTATCGCGTCGTGGGTCATCGACGGGAATGGCATTGCGCTCGCAATCCCAAAGCGGTTGCGTCAGATAGGGGTTTTGCCGCATAGCGATCGCGCGGCCGCCGCAATAGAACGGCAGAAAGTCGGTGGGATGCTCTAGGACGCTCCCGAACCTAGCGAACAGCGGAATAGCCACCAGGAGCGCCAAGCCGAGCAAGATTTTCGTTCTCATTGGAGGCTTCGTCTCCCGATGGATGTCGACGTGCATTCGCTAAACCGGCAATACTTTCGGCCAAGGATGAACGCGAAGCGACGGCGCACCTAAGGATGCCTCTGAGACCCTCGAGACGATATGCCCTGGTGGCGGAATTGGTAGACGCGCTGGTTTCAGGTACCAGTGGCCGCAAGGCTGTAGGGGTTCGAGTCCCTTCCAGGGCAGAGCGCGAGCAGGCAGAAGCCTCGCCCTCATGAGGCATTCGCATTCTTTCGCGGCGGCGCTCCTCGCGGGACTCGCTCTGGCCGCGTGCTCGAGCGGGGGGAGCGCGCCGAGCACTGCTGGTTGCGTGATCCCCCCAGCTCCGCAACTTCTCTACCCGATTCCTGGGACGACCGCGGTGCCGGACAACGTCGGCATGTTGATCTACGCCGGCAACGGGCAGAGCGACACGATCACGCTGTTCAACGGCGGCACCGCCACCGTTGCGACGGCGCCGACGGCGTTGCCGTCGCCGCTCCCATCACCGATCGCGTCACCTTCGAATCCCGCAGCTCCGCTCGTCGCGGTGTCGTTCCCGCTCCTGACCACCTTCACGATCTACAACGTGCGCTACGCTTTGCCGCCGCCATGCAATCCGCAAACCGCCAACTTTGGCTTCTTCCAGACTCTATGACGCCGGCAAGATAACGCCATGTGCGTTTCGCGATCGCGCTTTCTCGCCGGCGCGGGAGCTGCCGTGGCGGCGGCCACCGCGCCGGCGTTACCTGCGTCCGCGAGGGGTGAAGATTATCTGCTGCGCGAGGTTCTGTCGCGTCCGCTCGATCTCGAAACGCAGATCAAAGATCTGCGTCCGTATCTGACGCCGAACGCGGCGTTCTTCATCGGCAGCCATTTCGGTCCGCCCAGCGACATGCCGTCAGCCGAGAACTATCGCCTGAAGATCGAAGGCGACGTCGACAAACCGCTCTCGCTGTCGCTGCGCGATTTGCGCGCGATGCCGCAACGGAGCGTCGTGGCGGTTTTAGAGTGCGCCGCCAACGGAAGCGCGTTCTACCGGCCGCGCGTTCCCGGACCGCAGTGGCAATGGGGTGCGGTCGGAAACGCGCGCTGGACGGGCGTTTCGGTGGTCGACGTGCTCTCGCGCGTCGGCGTGCGGCCGTTGGCCTCGCACCTGGGTCTCGTGCCGGCCGATCGCGCGCCGGTCGAGGCGACGCCGCGCTTTCTGCGCAGCATTCCACTCGCAAAAGCGCTCGATCCCGATACGATCTTGGCGTACGAAATGAACGGCGAGCCGCTTTCGGTTCAGCACGGCGGTCCGCTGCGCATCGTCGTGCCCGATTGGGCGGCCGAGAACTCGGTGAAGTGGTTGCTCTCGCTGACGCCGCAACAGGACGAAACGCCGGGTTATTTCATGGACACCGCCTATCGCTACCCTGATACGCTCGGTGCACCGGGTGAGTCCGTGCCGGTCGGGCAGACGCATCGCGTGGCGGAGTTTCCGGTGAAGACGATCATCACGCAACCGTTGCAGGGCGAGGTACTCGAGGTCGACTTGCAACCCATCCGAGGCATTGCGTTCTCCGGTTACGGAGCGATCCAGCGCGTCGAGCTTTCGCTCGACGGCCACAATTGGCAGATCGCCGACCTCGATGAGGTTCGCGATCGCCACGGTTGGCGCGGTTGGCAGGGCGCGCTGCTGATGACCCCTGGGCGTCAGCGTTTGCGGGCACGAGCCTTCGATGCGGCCGGGAACTCGCAGCCGGCGACGCAGCAATGGAATCCGGGCGGCTATTTGTGGAACGTTTACCACATCGTCGAAGTCGAGGTGAAGTCGTCGTTTTGAAACGCGCGCTTCGGCTCGGCTCGCTAATCTGCGCGTTATTCGCGAGTATGGTGCTTGCGGGGCGCGCGCAGTCGGACGACACGTTGCGTTTCCCCGGCGGTCCGGCGAAGGCGCAGATCGTTGCGCGCTGTCAAACCTGCCATTCGGTGGGACTGATCGCGCAGCAACGGCTCACCGAGCAAGCCTGGACGAGCGAACTCGTCAAAATGGAGAAATGGGGTGCGACCCTTCCACCCGATCAGAATGCACCGGTCGCGGCGTACCTCGCAAAGTATTTCAATCCCGATACGCCGGACGTGCCGGACCGGCTCGTACGCGCTCCTAGTTAGCGTCGCCCGAACGTTTTTCGGCCGGCGGGCGCGGACTAACCCAACCGTGGCCCGAATCGTCTTGCCCTTCAGACTTTACTCAGGTTCAGCAAGGAGCATCTGCTTATGAAACGCCTTATTTCGACGCTCTCCATAGCCGCGTTCGCCCTGGCGAGCCTTCCCGCGCTGGCCGCCGACTCCACGACCCCTCAGGTTTTCGCGCTGGCGGCGCAAAACGGGTCGGGCGAAATCGGGACCGTCGTGCTAACGCCGATGGGCGATAAGACCAAAGTCGACGTCGCAATCGCCGGCGCGCCGGCCGGGGTCGTCCAGCCCGAGCACGTGCACCCCGGAACCTGCGCAAAGCTCGACCCGAAACCGATGTATGGGCTCGCCGGACTTACGAACGGCGTCTCTTCGACCGTGCTCAACGTCCCCATCGCAACCCTGACGTCGTCCTCGTCGCCGATGGCCGTGAACGTTCACAAGTCGGCCGCCGACATCGGTACGTACGTCTCGTGCGCGAACCTTTCCGTCCCCTCGAGCAAGATGTAGTCGGGCCCCGCGTGCTCCCGACTATGGGAGCAAGCGGTTCCCGTAGAATGCCCTAGAATGGTATCCGTTGTGTCGAACGGATTGCCGTGGCGTGCCTGAAACGCTCCTGAAAGTGACGTTGCCCGAGATGGGCGAGTCGGTCACCGAGGGTTCGATCGTCGAGTGGCGCGTCAAACCCGGACAGTGGATCGAAGCTGGTGCGACGCTCGTTGACGTGACGACCGATAAGGTCGACGTCGAGGTGCCCGCACCGGCTTCGGGTGTCGTCGTCACGCTCTCCGCCGCCGAGGGCGCGACCATCGCCGTCGGCGCCGTGCTCGCCGAGATCGACACCGCGGCCACCGCCGCGCAGTCGATCGCGACTCAGGCGGCCGAACCTTCTTTGGAGCCGGTGCTCGAATCCGAAGCCAAAGCGGCCAAGAACGGCCAGGCGACAGCCGGCGGCCCCGCTTCGCACCGCGCGCAGCGCATTGCGGAACGCGAGCACCTCGACCTCAGCACGATCCGCGGCTCGGGTCCGAATGGACTGATCCTCGCCGAGGACGTCGCAAAGGCGGCCGTCGCATGGCCCGAACACGGGCGCAAGAACGGCAGTGCTGCACCACCGGCGCTCCCCGCGCCGGCGGCGCCTGCCGACGCGAAGGTCACCCCGCTGAAGGGTCCGGCCTCGACGCTCGTCGGCTACATGGAACAGAGCCTGACGATTCCGACCGCGACGAGTTTTCGGACGCTGCAGGTCGGCACGCTCGAGACGCGCCGCAGCGAGCTCAACGCTGCGCTGAAAAGCGCCGCGCGTTCCGAGAAAGTCTCGTTCACGCACATCATCGCCTTCGCGCTGGTTCGCGCCGCGCGCGAACAGCCGGCGATCGTGACGAGCTTTCGGCGCGACGGGACGGTCAACGCGAAGGTCGAGAACGGCGTGCACCTCGGACTCGCCGTCGACGCGCAGCGCAAAGACGGTTCGCGTTTTCTCGTCGTGCCGGTCGTCAAGCGCGCCGACACGCTCGATTTCGCGCAATTCCGGGCCGCATACGAAGAGCTCGTAACGAAAGCCCGCGACAACAAGCTCGTCGCCGACGAGTTGAGCGGGGCGAGCTTTACGCTAACCAATCCGGGCGGAATCGGAACGGTCGCCTCGGTTCCGCGTCTGATGGCGGGGCAAGGCGCGATCATCGCGGCCGGCGCGATCGGGTTGCCACCCGGCTTCCAGCACGCGAGCGATGCCACGTTGCGCCAGCTCGGCATCGAAAAGATCATGACCTTGACGAGCACGTACGATCATCGCGTGATCCAAGGTGCGCAGTCCGGTGAATATCTCAAACGCGTCGACGAACTGTTGCGCGGCGCCGACGGTTTTTACGACGCCATCTTCACGAGCCTCGGACTCAAACGCCCGATCGGCGCAACGCAGCCGAGTTCGCAACCCGCCCGCACAGCGGCGGCGGCAGTCGACGGTGCCGCGCCCGAGCGCGAAGCGTATTCCGACGAAATGCTGGCCGCGGTTGCGGCCGGGATGGCGATCCTTTCGGCCTACCGGCGCCACGGTCACCTCGCCGCGATGCTCGATCCGCTGGGCACGCCGCCGCAGGGCGATCCGGCGCTCGATTGGCACACCTACGGCCTCACGCCGTCGGTGATGTCGGCGATTCCGGCGGCTCTTTTTGCGACTCGCTTGCGCGGCAACACGCTGGCCGACATCGTCGCGGAGTTGCGCCGCACCTACGGCTCGACGATCGCCTATGAAATCGAGCACATCGCCAACATCGAGCAGCGCGTGTGGCTGCGCGACTACATCGAGGCGGGGACGCACGTCGTTCCGCTCGCTCCCTCGCGCGCACTCCGGGTTCTCGAGCGCCTGACGAAGGTCGAGACGTTCGAGCGCTACTTGCGCAAGGCGTATATCGGCCAAAAGACGTTCTCGATCGAAGGCCTCGACGCGATGATCCCGATGCTCGAGGAAATGATCACCGAACTGGCCGAGGACGGCACGAAGACCGCGGTGCTCGGCATGGCGCACCGTGGCCGCCTTTCGACGATCGCGTACGTCGTGAACCGTCCCTACGAAGAGATCTTCGTCGAGTTCCACGCGGCTGGACACGTCGCAGAGGGCGACGATGCGACGGGCGACGTGAAGTACCATCACGGTGCGTCGGGAACGTACGAGACGCCCGACGGGAAACCGATCGAGGTCGTGCTCGCCAACAATCCGAGTCACCTCGAGGCGGTCGACGGCGTCGTCGAAGGCCGCACGCGCGCGCTTCAGACCGACCACGACAGTGCGACCGCGACGATTCACACCGGTCGTGCGGCTCCCATTCTGATCCACGGCGACGCGGCGTTCTCGGCGCAGGGTGTGGTCGCCGAGGTTCTCAACCTCGAGGGGCTGCCGGGCTATTCGACGGGTGGAACGCTGCATCTGATTTCAAACAATCAGATCGGTTTTACGACCGTGCCGAGCGACGCCCGCTCGACGCGCTACGCCTCCGATCTCGCCAAAGGCTTCGACGTGCCGATCGTTCACGTCAACGCCGACGATGTCGAGGCGTGCATGGCCGCGGTCCATCTGGCGATCGACTTTCGGCGCCGCTTCAAGCATGACGTGATTATCGACTTGATTGGCTACCGGCGCTTCGGACATAACGAGGCCGACGAGCCGGCCTACACGCAGCCTGACATGTACGAGCGCATCAAGTCGCATCCGACCGTGCGCGAGCTATACGCGCAGAAGTTGATCGCGCAAGGAATCGCGACGCCCGATCAGGTCGCGGCGATGCAAGCCCGGGCCACGGCGAGGATTGAAGAAGCGCAACGCGCGGTCAAGAGTGGCACGCGCGCCGTCAAGAGCGGCCCCGTTTCGCCGCCCGACGACGATCAAGCCGCGGTCGAGACGGCGGTCCCGCTCGAACGGCTGCGCGACTGGAACGCGCAACTCGTCGCGGTGCCGGCGGACTTCACGATCCATCCCAAGCTCGCGCGTCAGCTCGAGCGGCGCAAAGCTGCATTCGAAGACGAGGGCGAGGTCGATTGGGGACTCGCCGAGGCGCTCGCCTTCGCCTCGTTGCTCGAGGGCGCCGTTCCCATCCGTCTCACCGGTCAAGACACGCAGCGCGGCACGTTCTCGCATCGCCATCTCGTCTTGCACGACCCCAAGAACGGGCGCGAGTACGCGCCGGTCCAGCACCTTTCGACCTCGCGTGCGCCGATCGAACTCTATAACAGCCCGCTCTCCGAATACGCCCCCGTGGCTTTCGAGTACGGGTATGCGGTCGAGCTGCCGCAGGCACTCGTCTTGTGGGAAGCGCAGTTCGGCGACTTCATGAACGGCGCTCAGATCGTGATCGATCAGTTCATCGCCGCGGGACAAGCCAAGTGGGGCGAGACCTCGCGTCTCGTGCTGCTCCTGCCGCACGGCTACGAAGGCGCGGGACCCGAACATTCCAGCGCGCGCATCGAACGCTTCCTGCAGCTTTCCGCCGAGGGGAACGTGCAGATTGCCAACTGCTCGACAGCCGCGCAGTACTTTCACCTGTTGCGCCGGCAGGCACTGAAAGCGCGTCCGCAGCCGATGGTGATCTTCACGCCCAAGAGCCTGCTGCGCATGAAAGCCGCTTCCGGAACGGCGGAGGAACTCTCGAGCGGACGCTTCCGGCCGGTGATCGACGACGCGCGCTTTGCGGCCGATCGCGGCAAGGTCGAGCGCATCCTTATGTGCTCGGGTAAGATCTACTACGACCTGATCGAGCACGAAGAGTTCGCGAAGATGACGCGCACGGCGATCGTCCGCGTCGAGTTGCTCTCACCGCTTCCAACCGAAGAGATTCTGGCCGTGCTCGGGTCGTACCCGAACTTGAAGAGCATCGTCTGGGTTCAGGAAGAGCCGAAGAACATGGGGGCACGCGCGCACGTGCGGCGCCGGCTCGTCGAACGTTTACCGAACGGCATCACCGACATGGGCTACGTAGGCCGCTCGTACCGCGCGAGCCCCTCCGAAGGTTACGGCGGTGCCCACGCCGTCGAACAGGAACGCATCGTCCGCGAGGCACTCTCCGAGAGCTAGGATTTCTGCCAGCGCACGAGGATCGCATAAATGACGGCTGCCACCAGCGCCCAGCGCAGCAGCACGACGACCGGCGAGAGCGGAAAGTCGGTTGCGAGCAAGACGTTGGCTACCGGCAGCGTGAAGAAAAAAGTAACGGCCGGCGCATCGGCGAGGGCGGCGTACGGCATGCCCCACGCGAGGTACCACGGGAAAGCGTGTTGCCCGAGGGTCAAGAACGTCCAGGGCGCTCCGGTGAGGAAGGTTCGTCTGGCGATGACGAGCGCAACGGACGCGAAGCAGAGCAGTGCGAGAAGCACGTGAGCGGCATTCGTGAGGAGCTCCCCCGGCCGTTCGTATGCGACGTAGAGCTGACGCATCGCCGCGAAATAATCTGGCCCGACGAGCGCAACGGATGCGATGGCGGCAATTCCCGCAGCGACGAGCGCCGGTATCAGACGCCGCGCGAGCTGTTCGCCCTTCGAGAACGCAAGCATCGCCACGAGCGCAAAGGGAAGCTTCACCAAACCGGCAGCCGCGGCGAGGGGTATCGCAATCCAAAGCCGCGATTGCAAAACTGCGGCAGCCAGAACGAAGGCGACGGCCGTCAAATCGTTATGTCCGTCCACGACGTAGAGTTCGTGGAGCGCTGGATTCAGCAGAACGATCGCGGCCAGCGCGATGGAACGCGTGAGAAGGAAAATCAGACCGGCGCACGCGAGAAGCCCGACTGCCCCGAGACAACGCAGGGCCGTAAGTTGAGCCGCAAGCGAATGTCCCGCATTCACGGCGACCTTTGAGAGCGCGATCCAGAGAGGTCCGTAGCCGCTGGCAAATAGCGGTAACCCCCAGATCTGATTGATCACGGATTGCTCGCCCGGGAATGGGACGCCATTCGGATGGTATGCGGACGGATGCGCCAAGGCCGAACCGATATAAAAGTAGAGATCGCTGCTCGACATGACCGTCGCTCGAAGCGCGGTCGCCAGCATCGTGACCGTGCCCGCAGCGAGAACGATACCGAGAGGTGCCGCTAGCCGGCGTACGGGACGCAGTGCGACATACAGCGCGAGAAGGACGACCGATTGAAGCACAGCCAGTCCCTGGAGCGACATGATCTCAGGCATGCTCAGCCGTATCGCGATCCGCGGGCTCTGCAGGAAGTAGGTGACGGGGAGTGCGCTAAACCAGGACGGAAGCGGCGTCGGGTGCTGGTTGTGTCCGAGGAGCTCCGTGATCGATCGCTCGGTGCCGTAGAGCGCGCACGTCACGGCGACCAGCGTCGCTACAACGAGCAAACGCTGCCTCTCGTCGAGCCTCTCGGGATGACGGCTCACCGTGGCAGCTTCGAATCGGCCGTTAGGGCTCCCGTTTGCTGAAGCGTGCGCGACGAACGGACCTCTTGCTCCTGGCCGCGCTCGTTCCGCCTGCCGTGCTCCTCGCCGCGATCGCGCGACTGGCCGTCAACGTACCGTATTGGGACGATTGGCGTTGGGCCGACATGGTCGTCAAGTTCGATACCCATCGGCTGACGTTCGGCGACCTCTGGCATCCTGAGGTCGAGCATCGAATCCTCTTGCCATCGCTGGAGGCACTCGGCCTTTCGCGTCTCGGTGGCTACAGCACGGTCGTCGAGAGCTTCTTCAGTTGGGGATGTACTTTTGCGCTGCTCGGCTGCCTCTACGTTCTGTTGCGGCGAACGCTCCCGCCGGCAGCAGTCGGTGTGGTCTTGCTCGTGCAGTCGGTGCTGCTGTTTTCGCTTGCGCAACTGACGACATATCTTTGGGGCTTTCAGCTCGCCTGGACGAGCGTCAATTTGCTCGCGCTGGTGGTGCTCGTCGCGCTCTGTGGCAAGCGACTCGGTCCGTTCGAGTTTTTGCTGGCGCTCATCGCCGCGCTCGCAGCATCGGTCTCGAGCGCGCAAGGTCTCATGGTCCTTCCAATCGGGTTGCTGGCGATCGCGACAAGACGGCCATTTCCAGGGCGTGCTGCGCTCGCGTGGACCGGAGCTGCAGTTGCGGCGATCTTTCTCATCCTGCCGGGACTCAGCCTCGCGCAACCCGGAACGGGACTCGAGTTTGGCGGGTCAGTTCTTGCGTGCTGCGACGTTTCCGATCGTGCTCGGCGCGCCGGTTGCGGGATGGTCGGGCACGACCGGAGCTTTCGTGGCAGGGCTCTTTGCGCTCGTGGCGAGCCGTGACGGCCGCGCTCGGAGTATGTCGCTCTCGTGCGAAAGCATGCACCCGAAACTCTACGCTGGACTCCGTGGATCGCACTTACATTTTTCGGCATCTGTGGTTCGCTCATGATCGCACTCGGCCGCGGTGCGCTGGGACTTGAGTATGGCCTGCAGGAGCGGTACATTACGCTTTCGAGCATGGCCTGGATCGGACTCATCCCCTTGACGATTTTCCAATTCGAGCGGCTCTCGGCGGATAGGCTGCGCCGGGCGAGGGTGCCGATTCTTCTCACCGCCGGCGTTCTCGCATTTGCACTCTTGAACGAATACGTCAGTACCGTGCCGAGCGCGCTCGCCGCGCACCAGCGGCGATTCGCGCAATTCGAACTCGTCCGCAGCTATGCGCGCTGGGACGACCAGACGCTCATCACCGAACTCTTTCCCAACGAGTCGGCCAGGGCGTTCATGCGCGAGACGCACTTTCCGAGTCCCGACGACGTTCGCAGCATCATCGCCGGCCTCGAGGCGAATGGCGAGGGTCCGTTCCGCCGGTAAGGGACACGGTCACGATCTACGCCGGGACGTAGCCGCGTGGACCGCCGGCGCGGGAGATCGCCTCGGCGACCATCTCCTCGCCGATCGCGGCATTTGCCCAGCGGGCGCGCGCAGTCCGGTTCGAGCGTGTCGATCGGATCGAAGTAGACAAAGTGCTTGCCGGGCTTCACGCTCGGTGCCGAATAGACGGCGATGCCATTCTCGCGATCGTAGTAGTCGAAGCTGTGGACGTCGCGCTTCCCGCCGCCGCCGGGCGCATCGCAGATGAAGGTCGGCGTGTTGAAACCCGCCGTCGAACCGCGCACGAACTTCTCGATGTCGAGTGCGGTCTGAACGGAGGTTCGCAGATCTTCGACGCCCTTTACCAAGTCGTGCATATAGACGTAGTACGCGTGGACGTTCAGATACCCAAGACGGCGTACGAGTAACTGCATCACCGCGGCGTCGTCGTTGACTCCGCGAATGAGTACCGACTGGTTGCGAACGGTGATGCCGCGCTCGAAGAGCAACTGCATCGCTTGTTGCGTGATCCAGCTGATCTCGTTCGGATTGTTGAAGTGCGTGTGGAGGACGACGTCCTTGCCCATGCGGCGCCCCTTCTCGACGACGCCGCCGATCGCATCGGTCCATGCGCGATCGGTGAGAATTTTCATCGGCATGACGGCTGGCCCTTTGGTCGCGAAGCGCATCCGGCGAATGTGCGGAATCGCAAGCAATGCATCGCCGATCATCGTTACCGACTTCGGAGCCAACTGATAGACGTCGCCGCCCGAAATGACGATGTCTTCGATTTCCGGGACGCGAAGCGATGTAGTCGAAGGCATCTTGCCATTGCTTCGGATTCTTCGCCAGCGGAACTTTGTCGATCAATTCGGTATCGGCGCCGATCGCGTACGAACGCGTGCAGAAGCGGCAGTACACCGGACACACGTTGAGCGGCAAGAAAAGCGCTTTGTCGAAGTAGCGATGCGTCAGACCGGGCACCGGCGAGTCTTCGAGCTCGTGCAACGAATCGAGCGTCAGGCGCGGGTGATCGGGCCGTAGCTTCGAGGCGAGGGGGATGAACTGCGTCCGGATCGGATCGGCGTAAGGCTTCAACCAATCGATCGAGGCCATCATGTACGGCGAGACGCGCACGGCCATCGGTGCGCGCTTGAATCCTTCTCGGGCGTCGTCGATGAACGATGGCTCGACGAGATCCTTGACCGTTTCCAGCAGCTCGTCGGGAGACTTGACGGAGTTTTGACCCTGCCAGATATGGTCGAGGAAGGTCGCTTCGTCCACGTCTCGATATGCCGGAATAGCGCGCCAGAATTCACCTTGGCGCACGTTGCGATGCTCGAGTTCTCCCGCCGCGACGGGCGGTTTGATGTGCGCTTCGCGGGCAATCGTTTCCATAATTCGGCGTATCCTAGCGGGCCGGATGCCCGAAGCGTTCGAGGAAGTATTTCATGATCGGGGGATTGTCGCGTAACGTTTGTAACGCGGTCTCGGCGTGACCGGTTGCGTAGCCGTTTCCGATCATCATCGTCACGTCTTTTCCGACGCCCTCGGCACCCAGTGCCGCCGCGGTGAACGACGTGCTCATCGAGAAGAAGTAGACCGTGCCGCCGTCGCGCGTTACCAGAATCGAGGCGAGTTCGGTGCCCGGTACGTTGACGCAGTTGATCGTGAGGTCCGCCCCGTCCGGGAGCGACGCCTTCGTTAGCTCGAGCACCGAAAGAGTGTTTCGCGCGTCCGCCTCGATGAAAGCGTCGACGTAACCGCAATCGATCAAGAGCCGCGCCGGCACGCTCGAGGCGTGTGGGCCGACCGCGATGACGCGTCCCTCGGCTCCGACGCGCTGGCGCGCCTGCGCGCAAGACAGCATTCCCGACTTTCCGTCGGCTCCCAGCACGATCACGTTCTGTCCGGGTTGCGCGAGTCGCCGCACCTGCGCCGGCGCACCGGCGACGTCGAGCACCGCGAGCGCGACATCATCGGGTATATCATCCGGAAGCTTCGCAAAGATTCCGCTCGCAAACAAGACCGACGTCCCCTTGATCCAAACGCGTCCTGTCGTCATGTCGATCGCTTCCACCGACTCGATCTCGAGGGGCGTAAGCGTTAACGAGACGAGCGAGGCGATGCGGTCGCCCTCGCGCACGCTGCTTCCATCGCGGATGGCGGATCCAAGCTCGCGCACGCGGCCGACGAACATGCCGCCGCTTCCGGTGACCGGATTGTGATGCTTTCCGCGCTGGCGGACGAGGTCGACGATTTGCGTCGCCACGCGCTCCGCGTCGCGATCGCAAGCCGTTACGATCTGGCGGAACGACGCCGAATCGATATTGAGGATCTCGACATCGCAAACGATCTCGTTGTCGCGTGCAACCGGCGTCGCATCGAGCTTCCAAGCCGACTGTGGCAGCGAGCCTGAAGGTTCCAGCACGCGGTGCGTGCCGAAGCGGCAGGCTTTGACTGTGACGCGCGTCATCGCTCGCCTACAAGACGCAGGGCGCTCTCACCGGAATCGCCTTTGAGGAGGAAATCGGAAGCGATGCCGTCGCGGTGAAAGGGAGTCGAAAGAACGAGCGTGGTCTTCGTGCGCGCGATGCCCGGCACGGCTTTGAGCCGGCTCAAGAATTCATCCAGGTGAGCCGTGGAGCGTGTGACGACTTTGAGGACGAACGACTCCTCGCCGGCGACGCTGTGAATCTCGCCGACCTCTGGAAACGAGGACACCGCCTGACAGAAAGCTTCGTAGCTGACCTCGGGAGTCGTGTAAGCGCTCACGAAGGCGGAAAGCCCGAGCCCGAGGCGTGGGGCATCGAGCAACGCCCCGTAGCCTTGGATGAAGCCGCGCTGCTCGAGCCGCTTTACCCGCTCGTGCACGGCAGGCGGTTTCAGGCCGACAGTTTCCGCAAGCTCGGCAAAGGTCGAACGCCCATTCCGCTGGAGCGCTTCCAGAAGAAAGGCGTCTATTCGGTCAAAATCAGCCATGGCCCGCCATCAGTATGGAATTTGGTTGTTGCCCACGTTTTATTAGGGATTAGATGATAACTGAAAGCGCTTTCTTTGGCAAGATGGGCTCACTCACACCTTTCCCTGGCCGATGGGCTTGAATCGGCCTCGCCAGCTTCCGATTCTTTAAGGTCGAAGGTCTTACAGAAGTGAGGTCGATGCAGGCCGCGGGCGAAGCCTTTTATCCTGAGTCCAGGGCTGGCGTAGAGACCCGCTCAAACGCGCGCGTCTGGGACCGAGCTGCGGCGCTGGCGTTGATCATTGCGCTCAGCGTCGGTTTGTCGACGTTCTGGGCGTTTCGCGTCCCGATCTTCGAGGAACCGGACGAGAGCGCGCACTTCGACTACGCGATCTCGATCGCGACCGCTCACAAATTGATCTTGGCGCGCGACGGCATCCCGGGTACGGACGTACACCCGTACACGAGATACCTCGAGGATGCCACGAATTTCCGCGGCACACGCTACAACCCCGACGGACGTGCCCCCCAAGGATATGGTACCGCAGCATTACTCAGAGGATTGACGCTGGAATGCCGAGCCTTACTAGCACGAGCGTCGCGTCGCGCCGCATACCATATATCGTTCCATGGTACCCGTTCGGCTTCTATGCTGTCGAGGCGCTCGTCATGAACCTCGCGGCCCTCGCAACACATAATTCGTTGGTCGCAATATTTTTCTCAGCTCGACTCTTCTGCGTGCTGCTGCTGCCTATCAGCTTACTACTTTGGAACGCAATCCTTACCGAATTGGGATCAGCCGGTGGCAGAGGCTCGGCATACTGCTGGCTGCGGGGACATTCCCCTTGACGTCATGGGTGTTCGGCTATATTCAGCCGGATAATCTCGCCTTCGTTCTGACTTCGCTCGCCGTCTACTTGGGGCTTAAGGCGCGACATTCTGTTCAGCGCGACCGAACTTGGTTTATGATAGGCGTAGTCCTCGGCGCCGGACTTGCTACTAAAGTTCACTATTTTGTCGCCACGGCGATCCCGATATTCGCTTGGTTGATCGTATGTAGCGCAAACGAGCATCTCCTACCGCTTCGTGTTGCCCGCAAGATCTGCATACTCTTAGCCCCGATTGCTGCACTATTCGCTGCGTGTCTTTACATAATGCACGCACCCATCGGCGCTGGGCCCTTCTCAGGCATAGAGCTCGGGAATCAATTCTATAAGGCGGCTCACCTCGGTGTATCCGCTCTCCTGGCTTACATCTTGTCTCGGGTCAGCCTCGTCTACGGCACCTACTTCGGAGTGGGCCAAGGTTAGTGTCATACTGGGGATCGATATCCTGGCTCATGACGCCGGTAGCTTTCGGGGGTCTCTTGGACAACGGAACTCGTCTTCGTGTGCATCAGCATGCTCTCGACTGCGGTCGCGGGCTTAATGCTGCTGCGTCAAGTGCGAGTACTTTTCCGAATCAGGCGAGTTGCTCTTGGGAGATCGATTCTCACGGCAGCGACAGTATTTAGCGGGAATCTCGTCCTCAATACCTACCTGCTTTTCTTCACAGTTATCGTAAGCCTATCGATCTTCACAAATGGCGACCTAATAAATCAGGGCCGCTATTGGTTGCCATTTATAGTCGCAAGCATGCTGTGCGCGACCAGATCCGCCCCGCAAACGTTGCCGGTGCGTTTTTCGTCGTCCCCTCACGACGTTAATGATTTTCGCGCTCTGCACTTATTCCTTAATCTCAAGTCCTCTTGCGCTTCGTTCCCTAGAACGGCGCTTTTATAAGCCGCCAGCACTTCATCGACTTGCTTCTGAACGCATGCTCCATGTGGACTCATCTTGTGCAAACCCAGGCGACGATGTACCCGCTCAATCGGTCGTCGTGTTGAAACGCCGTGTTGCTCTAGTTATCTGCGGCTGGGCGCTAAATGCCAGCGAAGGCGCTCCAGCTCAAGGAGTTGCAGATAGACGGAGGGCGAAGTGAGAAGGCATTTTATGGAATCCCCCGACCCGACATTGTGCGAAGCCTTTTTGACGAGCGTTTTCTTCGGAGTGGGTTTCGCGCCGTTCTCGCGACAAAAGATTTGACTCCAGGGGTACATCAAGTGCGCTTTTTTGTCGTCGAGCATGGACGCGGTACGGTGCCGGCAATGATGTCGCTGAAACTATGGGTCGCTACTTGACTCAGACACACTTGAGAATGCGCTCGTTGAGCGTCGCTGCTGATTGCAGGGCTGTACGGCGAACAGGTTGTAAGGAGACGCCGCGGGAGCATGAGGAACGGCAGTGCGTTCTCGACGGCCCGATGAGCAGGGGGTCTCGGGGTTAGTGCTGGAGCAAGGGTCCTGCACAGAGGGCTGTGATGCATCGAGTTCTCACATCGAGCCTAAGATCACAGTACTCCTGCGCGTGTATAACGGGCAACAGTTTATACGCCAAGCGATAGAAAGCGTTCTCGGGCAGGACCGAAGTGATTTCGAGTTCCTGATTGTGGACGACGGTTCAACGGATGAGACAGCCAGCATCCTTTCCGAGTACCTAGATCCACGCATTAGACGGCTCCACCACGAAAATCGTGGCCTTCCAGGCACAACCGCTCGTGGCGTTGTCGAAGCGCGTGGAGAACTGATCGCGCTTATCGATGCCGACGATATCATGGCGCGCGATCGTCTGACACTTCAAGCTGCGATGTTCGCCTCAGACAATGATGTTGTTATCGTGGGATCCGATCTCGAAATCATGAATGAGGAGGGGCGTACCGTTGGCTCACGGACGTATCCGCATTCGGACACCTCAATTCGTCGCTCGCTTCTTTTTTCAACCCCTTCGGCAATCCGTCTCTAATGTTTCGCCGCTCGGCTGCTTTAGAATGTGGAAATGTGACGGAGCTATTCCGCTCGGTTGAAGACTATGATTTTAATCTTCGAATCTTGAAGCACGGAAAGGGCGCAAACATCGCCCATCCACTGATCAAAAATAGCATCATCGTCGGTCAATTAAGTCGGTCGCGACTAAAGGGCAGTCAGCGAAACGATCGCGCTGCGTCAACGCGCCATAACTAGAGTACGCCTACGTCGGCAGTCCAAAGTGACTTTGTTCGATGCAACCCCACGAACGCTGTTGCTCGGCCGGCACCGGTCATTCGCTAGTCTTCCGGAGCCTCTTCTATCCCGACTGAGGATGACTTAATCGCGTGACGTTCTCCGACGACAAGGAGCGCCTTCGAGATCACCCACAAAGCGGGGAAACGTGCGATCAGACGAGACCCAAGCTGTACAGACGGTTATTCCCAGATATGGCGTTAGCGAATATTCGCCGGAAGTGTGAAAGGCAAAGTCGAGTTCAGGTTGACGTCGGAGCGCCTTCATGAGCGACCATAGGTTGGTGTGTAATACAGTCAGTGAAATCGGTTCCTCGCTTGGTCAGTTGCATATACAAGTTCGCCAACGGGATAGGCAGGTATCCGAGGAACGGTAATTATAATGGAGACTCAATTGGCCAAAGTTTGTTTGGAACGAGTATGAAAAGTGCCGTGTGGACGGACAGACGGGACGTAAAGCGTCAACTGAGCCCGATGATTGCGTATGTGTTCGTAGACGTCACCTAGGATGATGAGATCAAAACCGCCTTCATCTTGCCACGTGGGTCAAATTCAGCGTTTTCAAAGCCGGAGGTTCGGAGGGAGTGCGACCAGCTGAATCGCCCCTTCGTAGAGCGTGACATCGGCTCGATGCCGACAACCTGCGTGAGAATGCGGCGAGGGCTCGGCTCGTGGCGTCATATCCAGAACCAGCGTCCCATGCACGCAGTGCGTTCCAGTCTCGGAGCTTTTCAGGCGTGGTGATACCGTCAGATAGTGCATGTTTGGCGATGACTCGCCTAATAATTCCGTGCCAGGAGTGTGTCGAGCATATCCAGGCGGGGCGGCCTTCATCTCGACAGCATGCGGCAAGGCCCTCTCGTTTGCTCTGTCACAGCCCACGCTTGGCTCGGCGGGAATCCCGGAAGCCAGGCGGCTGTGCCTAGAGACCTGGACCTTCCGACGCCGTGCGGTCGATCGACGTCGTACGGAGAAGGACCTGGATGGGAGGTCCCAGGAGGTAACACACGTTGGTACCGTAGCTGCACCGTTGGAAAAGAAAGCTCATCACGAAAAAAAGTGACTGTCGGCGTTCGAGTCTACGTGCCGTGATGTGGCTGCTGGAAATATGGATTTGGCAAGAACTGGCGCGAACCTAATTCGGGCTGTAGATCTTACTGGGTGGTCCATCACGTGGAACAAAATAGAGCTGATCAAGCCACCAGGGAATCTTAAAAAGCGGCGCTTACCAGCATTCCAGTGCGGTTCAAGCTTTCGCTGCGGCATCAGCTCTGTTGAATTCCCGGATCGCCGAGAAGCTCACCCGCCCAATGGTTGTGCTGCATTTAGCAGATATCATCAGAACAAAAGTAACTGTAACATCGGGAGATATGCCTCACTGTTACCGGCCAGTATATCGAGTGAATGCATCATTGACGAGTAGAAATCAGACATCAATGAGATGAACCCGATGGTGCATCGTGCAAACCTGTTCCAAGAATTTCGGTATGGTCTACTTTGAAGACTCGCCTAATATCAGTCGGCCATGTGGCGGTACAAGGGCGCGCGGCGGAGAGCGCCTTCATCGATGAGCGGAAATCACCACGCTGATAGATGTCGGGATGATCGGCGATAATCGAGGGAGCCGGCATTCCGACCCCGCCGTCGAAACCGACAACATAATCTCGATCCCGAGCTCCTTGCCTATCGGCTGCGACTATGTACAGAAGATTCATCAATCCTCGACCCTCAGCGACGCCAAATCCGAGGGCCGTCAGTTTCTTAAAGCCGTAGCAGTTTGGAATCTTCCCAGCCTCAAACAAGTCGCAGGCGTACGGCTGGATGGAAGGACGTCGAAATCGATCTTTGCCTGCGTTGTGCCAGAGTGCCACGGAAGGGACAGTAGATCGAAGTGAAGCGGTCGGTCAGGCGTCAACACTATGCGCTTGAGGACGCGAGGGGTCGAAATCCATGTCAAGAAAGCGCGCGTCTTCGCGAAAGCGTCCATTGGAGTGCGAATTCCTTACTTAAAGAGACGTACCTGACATCAACGAAGGTCGTCCGTGTTGTGAATGAGCGGTTCGTCCGATTCGTTGAGCGGTTTCAATAGGGCGAGTGCCCGGACGGTCGTGACGAGCGCCTGTTCCTGCCGCTTAAAGCGAAATAGAAATTGGCGGTGACGAAGAGGCCGACCGATGATTGCGAAGTATGTAACGAGGATCGGTGCCACGACCGACATGTAACCACTCGGCGATAGTTTCGGCGAGAATTGGCGATATGATAAGCACTGCGCCACCCGCCCCAGAAACAGAAGAGCCGCCAGGGATTGGAGGCCGGTCAAGCGGTGGCTCGGCAAGTAAACTCCCCAAGACACCAGAGCTCAACGAGAAGCGAAGCAATCATCTCTAGCTCACCTCGACCATGCGGCGTAGACTAAGATCAAGCATTATCTTCACAAAATTGAAGAGAGATTGACCTTTACGAAGTGAATACGGGCTGTATGTGATCGTAACCGGTGCCTCAGCCCAACGCAAGTCTTGCTTACCGACAAGATACAACAGCTCTGAGGCGTGCGCCATTCCGGGTTGCGTTAGACGGATTCGCTCTGCTGCCCCAGCTGTCATGAGGCGGAGTCCGTTATGTGCGTCGGTTACCGCGAGGCCGGTGTGGCGACGCGTGAAGGCAGTCGCAGCACGGAGCATGACCCGCCGCATTGGCGGAATCGCGACCGACCGCCCGAGAGCGCGGGAACCCAAGACGATATCGAGGCCGTCGCCCTGCAGCTTCGCGACCAGCACTTCAATGTCTCCGACGTTATGCTGACCGTCCGCATCGAAGGTACAGATGTGCGTCGCCCCTCGCTGTAGAGCGAATTCAAGGCCGGTTTGAAGCGCCGCACCTTGCCCGAGATTGACGGCGTGGCGTAGCACTTCGGCTCCAGCGCGCAAGGCGACCCTCGCCGTCGCGTCCGTCGAGCCATCGTCGACGACGATTACCAGCGGCCAAGACCGCCGTACCGCCGCAACGACATCGCCGACTACCGCTTGCTCGTTATAGGCTGGGATTACGACGTACAGTCGAGTCTCTGGCGGAGCCATATTATCCTTACAAATGTCGGCCACCGGACGCCCCGGGTTGAGCTTCAGGTGTTTCGCCGGGGTTATCTCTCCGACTGCAGGCCACCGGTCGAAAGCCTTTCGCGTCCCTTGAGCCATCGAAGGCTCCTCCGCATGCCCTCCTCGAGTGCGACTCGCGGCTCGTAGCCGAGTTCGCGCTTCGCCTTATCGATCGAACACGCGATCGTCTTGTTCATCTCCGAAAGGACGTGAACGCGCTGCTCGTAGCGGCCGGTCCGCTGGATCGCGGCATCCGCATAGGTCGCGACCTCTCCGGCGATCCACGGCAGCCGCGTCGTCGACTCGGCGACCTTCTCGTTGAACTCGTCCCGCATCAGCGCACGGACCGTGCCCACGATTTCGTTCATCGAATACGGCCGCTCGTCGGCGATCCAATACGTCTGGCCGCGAGCAGCGGGAACGCTTTCCGCCAGCAGTAAGCCTTGCACGAGATTCTCGATATAGCTCATCGAGCGCAGGTTCGTACCGTCACCAACCATCGGGAATTTGCCGTCGCGGATGAGTTTGAAGAAGAGCGTCTGGCGTGGTGGCTGGTTCGGTCCGTAGAACCAGGGTGGCCGGATGATCACCGTCTCGATGAGACCGCGCCGCTCGAATTCGCGCACCGCGAGCTCCATCTTCATCTTAGATCGCCCGTAATTCATGTACGGCCGGTACGGGGAGCTCTCGTCGAAGATGACCTTGTTCGAGTAGCTCACGCCGATCGGAGAGTTGGAGGACACGACGACCGCACGCCGGACGCCGGCGCGGGCTGCCGCTGCCAAGGCCCGCGTTGTGCCGTCGACATTGATCTCGTAGAACTCCGACACGCGCTTGGGGTGAATGATGCCCGCCGTGTGAAACAGCGTTGCGCCTTGGGCTCCGTCGACGAAACGATCGACGTCTGCCGATTCGCGGATGTCGCCCCGCACGACCTCGACGCCGGGAAGGTCACGAATGGCCTTGTCATCTTCGGCGTTGTGGACGAATGCCCGGACCGGACGCCCGTCTCTGGCGAGAGCGGCGACGAGGCTCGAGCCGAGCCATCCCGTGGCCCCCGTGACCAGCGCCAGGTCGCTCACGCGTGACTCTCGAGAAACTGCAGTGCGTTGCGCCGTGCGAAAGCCATCACCGAACCCTGCGGGTTGACCCCCGACGCTGTCGGCAAGATGCTCGCGTCCGAAACGCGCAAACCCGGAACATCCGGTACTCGGCCAAACGAGTCGACGGCACAGAGATCCGGGTTCTCACCCATCGGGCAACTCGAAAAGAGATGTATCGTCATAAGACTCGTTCGATCGAGCGGCAGCGAGCTGGGCAGCGCCGCGAGATCGCCGGTGTTGTGCATGCTCGCAGCGCCGATGATGCTGGGGATCACTTCCCGAGCACCCGCTGCGAAGAGAAGGCGTACGAGCTTTTCGAGACCTTCGCGGAGCAGCGCCCGGTCGCCGGGCGTCAGCGCATATGTCACGAGCGGGTCGTTGCTGCGCGGTAGCGGCGTGACGCTGCCCGTACCCTCGGCGCCGATCATCGCGTAATAAGAAGCCATCTCCCGCCAGGATTCGTTGACGATCCCCAGCCCACGCTTGCTGTCTGCCACTGCTAAGGCGAGGTGCGGCGGCGAGCTAATGGAACAGCCGAATCCGATCGCCGGTGAAAACTCCTTGACTTGATGCATCGGAACGGTAACGGAGTCGCCGTTGACGGTTTCATCGAAACGCGCGACGGCCTTTATCGTCGGGTGCATTCGAAGCGTCTTTCCGACATTGCGAGTGATGCCACTCCGCAGCAGCAGCGCAGGTGTACCGATAGCGCCTGCGCAGACGAAAACGTGTTCGGCCTCAACCGCAGTCTCCGGTTGCAGCGTGTCGGTCGACGACACGTCGATACGCCACCGCGCGCCAATGCGAACCAAGCGCCGAGCGCGCGCTCCCGAAACGACGCGTGCTCCGGCAACTACGGCTCGCGGAACAAACGTTTCCGACATTGACTGCCGGACGCCGATCGGTTCCTTGGGGTTCGCCTCGTTTGCGTAGTAGCGGTACCAGCGTGGTACTTCCGCGCAGCGCCAACCCATGTGTTCCGCGCCGTCGCGCAGCTTCAAGGCCGCCGGCGGAGCCGTGCCGGGGTAAAATCCCACAGCCAAGTCGCGCTCGTTCGCGCCGAAGTGTTCGTCCAAATCCTCGTCCCGCGCGTCGGCCACGCGATATTCGGTGCGCCAGCGAGCCAAGATGTCGGGCGGCGTGCGATGGTAGAGTCCGCTGTTGATCTCGCTCCCGCCGCCGACGCAGCGTCCCTCGGCGTACTGTACGCGTGCCGGTCCGAGCGCGACCGTAAGGCCGCCGTTGCGATACTTTTGGGTCATCTCGTCGAGCGAGAATGGTTCGGCCGAATCAAGGCGGAGGTTAGGCCCGTCCTCCAGCAGCGTGACGTCGAGTCCGGCCTCCGCCAAGAGGCAAGCCGTGATGGATCCACCCGGCCCCGCGCCTATGACCCAACCTTCGTCTTTATCAAGCCGCGCTCGACCGCTTACTGTAGAGCGCAAACACCGTCAAGCTGCGATGAAATCGGACAAAGTCGCGACGCACTCCGAGTTTCGAATTGGTCCAGCTCGCAAGATATGCGGCGCGTTGTGGCTGGCCGAGCCGGTGAAATCTCTTGCGGTGAAGCGCGATCGCTCCCGCGTCGAAAGCCGTCTCGAGTGCCAGCATCGCAGTGCGCAAGTGGGCCGGCATTCGCTCGATTTGGGCAATGACAAAAGCTACCGCGAAAGGTCCGCACCGTCCATCACACCCTCAGGCGGTTCGATATCCGCCATCAGTGTTGCGACCACCGCTGCAACGGTCGAGCGAACGTGCCGGCCCGTCACGGACTACGAGAACC
>CAVTCS010000004.1:0-10060 GCA_963733295.1 Vulcanimicrobiota bacterium
ACACTGTGAATCTCGCCGACTTCGGGAAACCCTGAGACGGCGAGGCAAAACGCTTCGTAGCTCACTTCCTGTGAAGTATAGACGCTGACGAAAGCGCAGAGGCCGTATCCGACGCGGTCGGCATCCAGAACCGCTCCGTACCTTTCGATCAGTCCGCGCTGCTCCAAACGTTTCACGCGCTCGTGTACCGCGGGAGGTTTGAGGCCAACGGCCTCGGCTAGCTCGGCAAAAGTAGATCGGCCGCTCCGTTGGAGAGCGATCATCAGAAAGGCATCTATTTGGTCAAAGTCGGCCATTGCCCAACCAATATTCGTGCTCTGCCAATAAAACCCTCCTTTTATTATTGACAGCAAATTAAAGGCATCTTCTGTTGGTTAGGTCCTCATTCGCTTGATACTAGGGGTGCCCGAAACGGCTAGCCGATAAAATCTAAGGCGGAATGCACGCCGACCTTTCCGGGGGTAAGTCATCCGACTATCGTTGCAGGGGGCTCAAACATTTACGTGTCGATGTCGACGGCGCTCTGTTTGTTTGTCCTCGCCCTGGCGGTTTTGCCTGCGTTAGGCGAGACAGTGGCCTCTCAGACCGTTGGGCTTTTAGGACGCCGATGGCTCTTCATCGCCGCCGTTTTCCTCGCGGCTTTCGTATTTCGCTGGCCGATGCTGACTTATCCGTTGGATCTCAACTACGACGAATCGCGAATGCTCGCTCAGGCCCTAACGCTCTTGCATTACCCCGTCCCCTGGAAGTCGTACGATGGGACAACAAGCGGTCCCCTCGACACCGCGGTGCTCGCGCTTCCGGCGCTCTTCGGAATCTCGCCTGGTTTTCTGACGACGCGAATCATCGGTATTGCGATTTTCGGAAGCACAATTATCTTGCTGTACGGCTCCGTCAAGAACTTATACGGCGAGCTTGCAGGAAGGCTATCTGTCATAGCGCCGCTCGCATTTTTCTGCGTCGTGCAACACCCGGATTTTCTTCCATACATGACCGAAACGCTACCCATCCTCCTCGTCTCGGCCTGCATTTATTTGCTGACCAAGGTTTCCGCAGAAGAGTCTGCGATTGCATCGTACGGAGCAGTCGGTCTGTTGTTGGGAGCTCTGCCTTTTGCCAAACTGCAGGGCTTACCGTTGGGAGCTCTGTTAGGTCTCATTGCGGTCGTCATAGTTTCGCTACAGCCCGAAGACGACCAAACTACGGCTCAAGCAACTCAGCGCGCTGTTCGCAGGATCCAGTCCTTCCAACGCTAATCATTGCCGTCGTTTTCCTGGGCGGCGCGCTCGAGGATTTTGTGGTTAGTTACGTGCTCTTTCCCTTAGTCTATGTTAAGGGGGAATTGCTGTCATCCCATAACCTGGGGATATCTGTCCTCGGATCCCTCGATCGATGCGCTCGCATTCTCAACAATCGCCGGAAGCACACTCTGCGCTTTCGGTCTAGTGTACCTCACGCGTCGTGAGCGGCAAAGCGACAGACTCGATTGGGTACCAGCCGTGCTGGCCGCTGCGCTGCTGCCGTCGCACTCTACGCCATGTGGACGCCGCAGAGCCTTCATGTGCACTACCTTAGCCTCTTGGTTTTGCCACTGAGCGCAACGTTCGGCATGGCGTGCGGCGCCCTGTCCGCCGGGCGACACTTTTTCGCCCAAAGCGTTTTCTGGCGAAACGAGAAGCGCTTATCCTCGCTATAACGTTTGCCGCTCTTGCCACTGAACCGCAGGTTGCGTTGCATTGGGCAATACCCAACACCTACATCGCTTTTCAATATAATCCGAAGTACTCGGACCAGATGCCGTTAGTGCAGTCCTAAAACAGTGCGTCGCTCCAGGGGACAGAATGGCAATTTGGGGCTGGATGCCGCGTTATTTTGTTTCCACCAAAGCGATACTGGGCACGCGCGATTCGATCTCTCAGTTTCAGATCGAGCCCCGACCTTTTCGCGACTACTACCGGCGACGCTACATGAAGGATATCGAAGCGAACCATCCAAAATTTTTCCTGGACGCCGTGGGTGGACGCTCGGATTTCAAGTTCCACGACCGGAGGACTGAGGGTCACGAGACGTTTCCCGACCTTGCGAACTTTATTGACGCGCACTATGAACTCGTCGCGGAAATTCTGCAAGCGCGCCTCTACCAGTGGTCCGAAACCGACGTGCCTCTTTGCTCGCCTAACGAACGGGAAGCACTGCGAGAAATGCGACGCAGTCGCTAGAGTGATGACCCGCACAGATTCGCTTATATCCCGAGTCAAACATGCCGATGGATGGGTAGTTGCGATTTCGCGCGACCTGGCCACTCCACAAAGCCTCCGCGTTGCGTTAATTCGCCGTCTTCGCAGCCGGTAAAAGGTTCGGGGATCCGGCGGGGGGCCGATGCAATCGTGGTATGTTGAGCGCCGAGCGGCTTTCGGGTCGTCGAGTCTCGTGGAATCGTCAACTGCGTTGCACCGAAGCGGAACTGGAAGAGATGGATGCCTGATAAAACCGCCGGCTTTCGATTGGTCATGATTGGCGCGATGTACGAAAACGGCGGTAATATCGACGCACCGCCTGCTCGACGGCCACCGAGCTTTTCGTCTACCCTTTCGAATCGCAGATCGGAACCGCGGCCGTGCGCGATCATTCTAGAATGTTTCCGGTCAAGTATCGCTGGCCCGTTTTTGACCTCGACGCCATCCAGTCCAAGATTATCGCGCGATCATCACGAGGAAACTGAAAGTCCGATCCCGCACACCTAGCGTCAGCAAGTTTCGGCACGTCGCTTTCGAGATGGACGACGACGAGCGTTGGCGCGTTATCAGGAAATGATCCGAGAATCGGGTCGCAGCCGCGCGAACAACGTCGCCGCATTTTTCAGAGCGACATTCGATGCGTGGAAGAACTTCGCGCGCAGCGGACGCGAGGCGGTCTACGTGGGCTATAGTCCGATCATCGGGATAGACGCCGACAAGATATTGCAAGACTTGCCTGAAAGCCACATTCTTCACGTTGTGCGCAATCCGTGGTCGGCCTACGCAGATACGAAGAAGCGAGCGGTTCCACTGTCTTTGGACCACTGACATGACCGGTTGGAACATCTGCCAGCAACGCGCCCTTATCTTCCGCGCGATGTTCCCGCAGCGGATGCACATCTTGCGACTCGAGGACGTCCTCGCCGATCCTCTCGAGGTCCTCTCTGGATTCTGCAAGTCGATCGGCGTAGCGCCCTCGCCGTCGCTCGTTTTTCCGTCTTGGAACGGCCAGGCTCTGCCTGAGGTATATCCCTGGGGAACAATCCGGCTAGCGACGACCGAGGCGAACCTAGCGACAGCGCGCGAGCTCCCGGATGCAGAACGGAACGAGATCGCCGTTCGAGCGAGGTCCTTTTTGGAAATCTTTGGGTACGAGCAGCTGCTCGGAAACCTTGGAAATACGGCTTGAGGTGAAAAGCGTCGTCATAACTGGGGCGACAGGTTTCGTCGGCGCGAACTTAGCCCGCGCCTGCGTGAAACAAGGGCATGAAGTCTACCTTTTCTTACGTCGCGGCTTCAAGGATTGGCGTTTATCGGGTCTAGAGGGCCATGTGCACGTGTATGAGCTCGATCTCTGCGACCCGCGCGACGTCGAGGCGGCGCTCGAACGCGCACGGCCTGACTGGCTGTTTCACCTCGCAGCCTACGGTGCTTATGAGGTACAAACGGACTATCTGCAAGCGCTTCGAACCAACGTCGAAGCGACGATGGTTCTGCTCGTCGCTGCATCGTCACGCGGATTTGAATTGTTCGCTTACGCCGGATCGTCCTCAGAATACGGCTTTAAGGATGAAGCTCCGGCAGAAGGCGATCCGATTGAACCGAACAGCATCTACGCTGTCACCAAAGCGTCCGGCACGATGTTCGTTCGACAATATTCGCAGAAGCGCGGATTGAACGCGGCGATTCTGCGCCTGTATTCAGTCTACGGACCGTTCGAAGAGCCACGCCGCTTGATGCCGGCAATCGTCGTCGCCGGCTTAGGGAAACGATATCCGCCGCTGGTCGACCCTTCGATCGCACGGGACTTCATTTACGTCGACGACGCGGTCGAGGCGTTCTTGTCTCTGACTCGGAGACCGCTAGCCGAGCCGGGCCGGATTTTTAACGTCGGCTCGGGATTGCAGACGACTCTGGCAGACGTCGCGGCCGTAGCTTCGAAGATCTTCGGGATCGCCGAACCGCCGATTTGGGGGTCAATGCCTGCCCGAATTTGGGATACGAAGACTTGGATTTCCAATCCGGCGCGCATCCGAAAAGAGTTGGGTTGGGTCGCATCGCTTGACGTTGAAGGTGGCTTGCGAGCATTCGCTGACTGGTTGCAACGCGATGCGAAAATGAATCACTACTACAGGAATGCGCTCGCATCGACATGACGCCCGAACCAATTGAGATGGCGCGATCGATTCGACGCATCGTGCTCGAACAGTCTCACAGGGCCAACGTCGGCCACATCGGGTCCGCCTTATCGGTTGCGGATATTATCGCGGCGATCTACGGAGGGGTCATCGACATTCCGAGCGCATCGGACCCTGATCGCGACCGATTCATTCTATCGAAGGGCCATGCGGCACTCGCCCTTTACGCGGCGCTGAGTCTCACTGGAATTGTGCGGGCCAGCGAGCTCCAAACGTACTGCGGCGAAGGCAGCTTGCTAGGCGTCCATCCGGAGCACGCGTTACCGGGCGTAGATTTCTCGACCGGTTCGCTTGGTATGGGCCTCTCCGTCGCCTCTGGTGCGGCGCTGGCGGCAAAGAAACAGCGTTCCCGCAGGCGGATTTTCGCGTTGTTAAGCGATGCGGAGTGCAACGAAGGATCCACCTGGGAAGCCGTAATGTTCGCGGCCCACCATGGACTCGACAATCTGCTCGCCATCATCGACGAGAATGGGCAACAGGCCATCGGATACACGCGAGACGTTCTTTCGCTGGATCCTATGCGATTGCGCTGGGAAGGCTTCGGATGGGACGTCCACGACGTGGACGGCCACGATGTGTTGGAGTTGCAACGGCTTATGCAGCCCGAACCGGAAGAGTCTTCCCCGAAGCCTCGCGTCCTGATCGCGCACACGACGTTCGGTAAGGGCGTTTCGTACATGGAAAACAGGATCGAGTGGCACTACCTGCCGATGTCCGACGCGCAGTTCGAGCAAGCCCTTCGGGAAAGCGCAGGCCCATGAGAAGCACCTTCGCCAAGACGTTAGTGGAGCTCGGAGAACTTCACCCGCAGATCATGCTCTTGAGCGCGGATCTCGGATTCATGGCCTTGGAGCCCTTTTCGGAGGCACTTCCCGACCGCTTCATAAACGTCGGCGTCGCGGAGCAGAACATGGTCGGCCTGGGGGTTGGTCTTGCCGAGGCCGGATTCGTTCCTTTCCTTTACTCGATTGTCACCTTCGCAACGCTGCGTGCATACGAGGCTTTCAGAAATGGCGCGGTCCATCAGCGGCTGCCACTGCGCATCGTAGGCGTCGGCGGTGGTTTTGAGTATGGATCGGCCGGATCGACGCACCACGGACTCGAAGACCTCGCGGTCTTTCGTACCCTGCCGGGAATGGGGATAGTCGCGCCTGCCGATGCCGTGCAAGCACGATCTGCAATTCTGCAAACGTGGAATCATCCGGGTCCTCTCTACTATCGTCTTAGCAAGGACGAGCACCTGAGGATCCCAGGGCTCGGCGGACAGTTCAAGCTGGGACACGCGGACAGATTGCGTGAGGGTTCGGACGTTCTCATTGTCTCCGTTGGCACGATGGCCTCAGATGCGCTTGCGGCGGCGGAAGTACTTGCATCTCGCGGACTGGAAGCTCGCGTCCTCTCGGTCTCGAGCTTCAATCCCGATCCGGTCGACGATCTGTTAGAAGCGTTACGCGACGTCCCGGTCGTGGTGAGTCTGGAAGCCCACTACGCAAATGGCGGTCTCGGTTCGTTCGTAGCGGAAACCATCGCGGAAGCGGGCATACGAACGCTCCTGCTGCGCTGCGGAGTGAAGGGAATGCCGAACGGCCGATCCGGGAAGCAGTCTTACTATCATGAGTTGCACGGTCTGACAAAGGACGACGTAGTGCGGCGCGTAGTGTCCATCGTCGCGAGGCACGTATGAAGCATCGATTCGTGTCGATCGTTTTGCCAGTCCAAAATCAGGCGGACCACATTAAGGAAGTACTGGCAGAGTACGCGACTCACTTGACATCGTTGAACCTCGAATACGAACTGGTGGTCGTGGCGAATGCCTGCCGCGACGATTCCGCTCGACTTTGTCAAGAGATGGTTCTTCCAGGGGCGAACATCAAGGTGATTGAGCAAGAGCTCGGCGGCTGGGGACGAGCGGTAAGAGCCGGGATAACCGCAGCGAGTGGTGATCTGGTTTGTTACGCGAACTCCGCTCGCACCTACGCCGCGGAACTCGGTTTGTTAATCTTGTACGCGATGAACTACGGAGATGTCGTCGTAAAGGCAAATCGGAAGATCCGCGACAGTGCAGTACGGCGCTTAGGTTCGCTTCTCTACAATCTCGAGTGCCGAGCCCTCTTCGACCTCTCTTGCTGGGACATCAACGGAACTCCGAAGGTGTTTCCGAGATCGTTCGGCGCGTTGTTGCAGCTCAAAGAAGACGGAGATCTCGTCGACGTAGAGTTCGACGTGGTTTGCTTTATCGAAAAGTATCCGATGATCGAAGTGCCGATCTTCTCGACACGACGTCGCGGCGGAAGGTCGACAACCGACATTCGGTCCGCCCTGCGGATGTATTTCGGGGTATGGGCTTTATCGAGGTCGATGCGTTCTCTGAGGAAATGAAAGACTCCGGCGAAGCGCGCTTCGATGCCGAAGATTGCGCTTGGCGTGATCCGGCGGCCGCTGCTTCGATGTGGCGAGAGGCCTCGGAAGCGAATCCGGGACTCTTCGCCACGCAAGTGCACGGCGCTTTCTGGGATGCGCTAGCCGATTCGAACGCGACCCTTTGCATCTCGCGCGAGTACGAACATTTGGTGGTTGCACTGTCGATCGAAGACGGCCGCCGTCGCGTAACTTATCTCCGGCTGCCGCATCCTTCGGGGCTGACGTTGGACGCGGTGCGAGAACGGCTCTATGTCGCAAGCACGCGAAACCCAAATCAGGTCTTCGAACTGGCGCCGGCCGTAGGATTATTGCGGCGAAAAGAACTGGAAGCCGGGGCCGGTACTAGCGAAGGCACGCTTGTGCCGGTGCGTTCGAGCTTTTTGCCGGGCTGCTCGTACCTGCACGACCTCGCTCTGATCGACGGAGTCTTGCACGGGAACGCCGTCGGCTCAAACGCCGTCGTTCGAGTTGAAGCGGGATCCGCGGTGCCCGTGTGGTGGCCGAAGTGCATAGATGGCAGTCCAGGTCCTGCATTCGATGCGAATTATTTGCAGCTGAATTCCATCGCAGCCGGAGCTTCGCTTTCAGATTCGTTCTTCACCGCATCGGCGGCGCGGCCCGGAACTCTCCGACCCGGTCACGCCGACTTTCCAGTGGACCGCACGGGCGTACTGTTTTCAGGGGCAACGCGGGAACCAACCGTATTCGGTCTGACGCGTCCGCATTCCGCCAGGATCCGAGATAGAACGATTTGGCTCGACGACAGCGGTTACGGCGAACTCTGTGTTGTGCGCGGTGCTACCGCGGAAACAGTAGTGCGTCTTTCTGGCTGGACTCGTGGTCTCTGCTTCGCGGGTAATTTTGCCTTCGTAGGGACTTCAAGAGTGCTCCCACGCTTCCAACAATATGCGCCCGGTCTCGCCATCGAGGACAGTCGTTGCGGAATCCACGCCGTCGACGTTGGAAGCGGGAAACTCGTGGGGAGCTTGATTTGGCCTGAAGGCAATCAAATTTTCGCGATCGAGGCTTTGCCCAAGACGTGGCGTCTGCCGTTTCGCGAGGAAGCCGTCGCGGCGGACGAAGTAGATAGCAAGTCGATATTCTACGCTTTCGAAGTGAAAAAACGGAAAAGCGAGTGATCGGGAACAATACTTGGACTGTGACTTTGTGGTGCAGCATCGCTTTGCTGGCGGTGTCGCCGAAGGTCATTTTGCCGCCGGATTCGAAGCGGACCGCCCCGCTCTCTAAGAGGCTTTTGCTACCCGCGGCGTATTTGTCGCTCGTGTCGATCGCCATCTTCGTCCAACGCGCTCCGACGCTGTCGTTTCCCGGTTTCTTGAATCCGGACGAGGCGCAGATGACCGCGCAAGCGCTCGTCTTCTTGAAGAATCCGGTACCCTGGAAGGCTTACGACGGAGGCACGGGAGGCCCGCTCCTCACCGCGTTGATCGCGATACCCGGGCTCTTCGGCTTTGCGCCGACGTTCGTGAGTAGCCGATTTTGTGGAATGCTCCTGAACATTGCCACGATCCTGGCCCTCTACGCTCTTCTTCGCTCGCTGTATGACGACGCTGTTGCGCGCTTAGGAATCCTTCTACCGGCAGCATTCTACGCGTTCGCAACTGCTACGAATTTTGTCCACTATTCAAGCGAGCAATTGCCTGTATTTCTCGTAACTCTCTCGCTCTTGCTAGTGGCCCGACTGTATGGATCAACGGGTCGGGTTCCCGTTCTGCAATTATTAGCAACGGGTATCGTTGTTGGCGCACTGCCGTTTACAAAACTCCAACTCGTTCCGGCGGCGGCGTTCTCGGCGCTGCTGGCACTCGTTGCGACGCTTTTCGCAAAAAACACCTCCAAGGATCTTCGCATCCGCGACGCCGCTGTGCTCGTTGCCGGGTTCGTCTTGCCTACCGCATTCTTCATCGTTCTCGCTGCCGCGACAGGTTCACTCGGAGACGCCTTTGCGAGCTACGTACTCTTCGCGTTAAAATACGGCGCGTACATGCGCGACCGACCACCGGAGCCTTTGGTTTATTGGCGAGAACAGTATTTTCTTGTTTTCCTAGCCAACGCGATTCTCGTTGCGATATTGGTGGGTGCAAGTTACATTGCGTATGGACGCGAGGCCCAGGGGCAGGTATTCCGCCGTGATAGGGTGCTCCTAAGCCTTGCCGCCGTCAACGCATGCCTCGCAGTGTATATGCTCGCCGCGCCGGGGACCGGCTATCCACACTACGCCCTTCTCGCGATCGTGCCCGCCGCACTCGTCGTCAGCGCCTTGATAGGAATGCTATCGCATTCGATGGTGGCCGCCTCGAAGAACGCGTGGGCGCTTGCAGCCGGCGTCGTCGCTGCGGCTAGCCTCGGTGTTCTCGTGATGTATCGGCTCGCAGTCGGCAACCCGTTCGTCACGGCGGATATCGGGAAGCTGATTCCGCAATCGACCGATGTTGCTGCCGTCCTTCGGCGCTATGTCCACCCAGGGGACACACTCGCCCTTTGGGGATGGATGCCGCAATTCGCGGTGGATACAAGAGCCGTTCTCGGTACGCGAGACGCCGTGACGTACGGGCAGATCTCGCGAAGCAGCCTACAGGGGTACTACAGGGCTCGCTATATGCGCGATATGCGCGCTAACGAGCCGGTCTTCATTCTTGATGCCGTTGCGCCCGACTCGTTCATCTACGACAGTCACAAGTCGCAGGGCCTCGAATCCTTTCCTGAACTTTGGCAATATGTCGAACGGCATTACCATCTCGTCGTCAGCGCGGACGGTGTCCGCTTGTTCAAGCGCGCAATCGATTCAGCTGCGGCAGGGTCACAGTGATCCTTGTAGACAACGGCAGGTCCCACTTTCATGTGCCTGACGGCTCGATTTCTGCAGGAGCTTCGTCCGAGCGATTGGCCGAACGGCTATTGACCCAATTCAAGCTGCGGCGCATGCCTTCTTCCAACGCAACTTGAGGATCGTATCCGAGTTCCACTCGAGCTTTCTCGACGGAACACGCAATGGTCTTGTTCATTTCCGAGAGGACGTGTACGCGCTGCTCGTAGTGGCCCGTGCGTTGAATCGCTGCGTCTGCGACCGTCGCGACCTGCCCGGCGAGCCACGGAAGCCGCGTCGTTGATTTAGCGACCCTCTCGTTGAACTCGACCGACAAGAGCCTTCGAACGGTGCCGACGATTTCGTTCATGGAGTAG
>CAVTCS010000005.1:0-196873 GCA_963733295.1 Vulcanimicrobiota bacterium
CGGCGTAAGCTGAGCCACAACGCCACGTAGTTAGCTAAAAAGAGCTGACTGAGCATTGGAAATCGTCCCGTCTGTCCGCGGGTTTCCAGTTATCGACTCCTCGCGTTGGCTTCGCGGATCATCGCCTGCATCTCCTCTTCGGTGAAGGCACCCGCAGTGAAGGCGTTGACGGCGGCGTCAATCACCTGTTCTCGGGAGGCACTTGGATTGTCCCTAGTTTCTAGCGCCAGTCTCTTGGTTAAAGCCTTCTCGATGTCCCGCAAGGCTTGGTATTCACCCTTCAGTTCATCAACGCTGAGTTCATTTAATGGCGCGGCCGGTTTGAACGCGTTCTTACCTTGGAAGGCCTGATTGATGAGGTAATCCGGGCTGCTTACCTTTGCTGCCCGAGCGCGCATGGCCCGCCAGACAGCAACGAGGACAAACTACCAGCTACAATCGCCAAGGCAGCGAGTAACGCCCAAAAGACGCCCCAATTGAATTCCACGATGGCCTCCCGTACCAAACGTTGCCGTCAACTGTAACCGGAGAATACATCACTCGAGCAAGATAAAACCCTTGTTCTCAAATGACTGCTGCGTGGGGGTGGGAATGTGGGGAAACATGGGGACAGACGGATAATGGGATTTCATAAAGGGCTGAATTCACAGCGCGATCATTCCTAGCTGGAGAATGGTGCTATTGTTTGTACGCTACCCAGATCAAAGTGTCCTTCAGGTCTGGAGGGGGCGGCGTGGGATTCACCGATGCGTCGAGGCCCACATCCTTCATCATCCATTGTAGAAACATGCCTTTATCGTTCGGCCTGTCAGTCCAAATGCTGATTCCTACGGGAGCTGAATAGAGGAATTCGAATTCTTTGGGGATTGGCTTTCCGGGTGGAATCTGTGGAAGCGATTTCCATGTAACGTTCCAATGCGCTTCCCGCAATATCTGGGACAGTTGGAACGCTAAGCGCGAGGCCTCTCTGTCTTGCACGCAGCCAAGCTGCACTCTGACGTAATCTTTGTTCTTTTGGTCTTTCGAGAGGCGGAGTAGCGCTTCGTACAGAGTGTTGGTCTCCTCTCTGCTCAGGATGCGATCCGGATGGGTATCGCCCCGCGCCAGCCTTTGGTAGGCGTCTTGCCAGTGCTGCGTTTCCGAGCGAGCCTGCCGCAATTGCGCCTCTAGTTGGTTCTTCTCATCTCCGAAGTGTTGCAATTCCTGGGCCTTCGCCACTATGGATTGGTGGTCCGTGTAGATCACGTCTGCGACCAGCCACACGTAAGCGCTGCATTCAACGACTGCCACGGCAACGAGCGAGAGAATTGCAGGGGTGAGTGCGTCGCTCAGCGTTTCGGGCCACGGCTTCTTTTTCCAGAAATGAAAGTACGCTATGCCGAGAAGTGCAGCGACAATTGGGATCGCGATGGAGCCAAGAATGAATCCTGGACTGCTCGTACTGGAAACCCTCATCAGCGAATCCCAGCTTCGGGCGAGAAGACTGAAGAGATGCGGTCTGCGTGAAGGTGAGATGAACAAAGCTAGGGCCGGGAAAACAGCAAGGAAGCAAATGAAGGAAATCGTCCCGCAGAGAATCTTGCGCAGCATTTGGGACATTGTATGTGTGGAGGAGTTTGGCGTCTAGAATGTTCGCTATACTCTGCGTTGTGCTTATGAAGAGTTTGCGGCCAGTCTGCGGCACGCGCATCTAATTTGAATCGGTGCAGCGATGCCAGACGCGAAGTAGTTGGGAGTGTAACCATGACTGAAGCTTCTGATCTGCGGATGACGAGAATTCCGCTTCGCGACGGGGCCGGCAATATGCCGGCACTTGGCTTTGGCACATTGATTCCCGATCCAGCCGTGACGATCACCGCGACTAGAGACGCGCTGGACGCGGGATTTCGACACTTCGATTGCGCGGAACGATATGGGAATGAGCGCGAGGTTGGCAGGGCGTTGCAGGCAGGGCTCGCGGCTGGGGGGATTGCGCGTGGGGACATTTTTGTTACCACGAAGGTGTGGAATACCAATCACCGGCCGGAGCGTGTGGAACCGGCTTTCCAGGCGAGCCTCGGAAAGACTCGGGCTCGACTATCTGGATCTCTATCTCATTCACACTCCCTTTGCGTTTCAGCCCGGGGATGAACAGGATCCCCGGGATCAAGACGGCAATGTCGTTTACGACCGCGGGGTGACTTTGCTGGATACCTGGCGGGCGATGGAGAATCTCGTGGACGGCGGCAAATGCCGGGCCATCGGACTTTCGGACATCGGTTTGGACGAAGTGAAGTCCATTTACGAAGCGGCGAGAATCAAGCCAGCCGTGGTGCAAGTGGAATCGCATCCGTATCTGCCGGAATGGGAGCTATTGGAATTCTGCAAGGAGAAGGGCGTGGTGCTTTTGGCTTTTGCGCCACTGGGTCACGGAATGAAGCCCGGGCTGCTTGAGGATCCAGTTATTTCGGCTATCGCGGCGCGAGTGGGAAAGACTGCGGCGCCATTCAACGCCCCCCAGCGATACGGTTAACCGGCATCTGCGTCGAGGCCAAAGCGCATGTCGCACCTGTATTCGTTCTGCGAGCACCGCGAGTCCCTCGATTCCAAGGGCAACCGAATGGCAACCGGGCGACAACCCGAAATGAGAAAACCCTTGATAAACAAGGCTTTAGTGGTAGCGCCAACGGGAATCGAACCCGTCTCTCAGCCTTGAAAGGGCCGCGTCCTAACCGATAGACTATGGCGCCGCAACGTGGGCCCGGCTGGATTCGAACCAGCGCGCAACCAGTTATGAGCCGGCCGCTCTACCGCTGAGCTACAGGCCCACAACCCGAACCGGCTCATTTTACCCTTCTGCCCATCCTCCTGGCTACCCCCGTCGAGCGCCGTTTGGGCGATCCGTTAGGCGAGCTGCTTGCGACGGCGAGCGGCACGCCCGCCGTTTCCAGCGATCGCACGCCTTCGGGGAGCGCCTCGCGCATGAAGGCTGCGATCTCGCGCAGGTCGCTCGCGCGCGTCTCCGTCGCGCGCCAGACGAGCGCGATCGTTCGACCTGCGCGCGCTTCGGCGAGCTCCCGGTAGGCGATCATCCCGTGCATCGTCGTGTGCTCGGCCGCGGCGAGCAGCGGAATGAGCGATATGCCCTCACCCGCCGCGATCATGTGGCGCAGCATCTCGAGCGAACTTGCGTAGCGGCTCTGGTTGGGCAACCGGCGCGGATCGCAGAGCGAGAGCGTCTGGTCGCGCAGACAGTGCCCGTCTTCCATCAGTAAGAGCGGACCGCGTTCGAGGTCGCGCAGGCGGACGTTCTGTCGTCACTGCGAGTTCTGATCGCTCGGGCACGCGAGGCGAAACGGTTCGAAGAAGAGCGGCTCCGCCACGAGACCCTCCATCGGAATCGGCAATGCGAGGACCCACCGTCCCGCTTGTCGAACGGCTCTCTTAGAGTGAATGTGCACGTAGCAAAGATCGAGCGCCTACTTTTCGAGTGTTTTGCGCCCACGCTGAAATGAGGTATCATCCGGATATGGCAATCGCCGCTGAGCGGCTTCACCGTCTCACCACCGACGTCTACGAGCGCATGGGCGAGAGCGGCTTGTTGCCGGAGCGCGGCGTCGAGCTCATCGACGGCCTGGTAGTCACGATGAGTCCCAAAGGCGATCGGCACGGCCACGCCGTCAACTCGTTAAACGCCCAGTTCGGCGACCAACGCCGCGGACGCTATGAAGTGAATGCCGGCAGTCTGAGCTTGCGTCTCGGGCCGCACGACGAGCCGGAGCCCGATATCGCGCTCGCTCGCACGACGCGGAATTATTCCCGAGAAAGGCCGCGTCCTGACGAGATCTCGCTCATCATCGAGGTCGCCGATTCGTCCTTGGCGTTCGACCTAGCCGAGAAACGAGCCAAGTACGCCCGCGCCGGGATCGCGGAGTATTGGGTCGTCGATTTACAATCGAATCTGTTCCACGTCTTCCGGAACCCAGACTCCGAGGGCTACGATAATCGGCGCGTCGTGAAAATCGGCGAGACACTTTCACCGGCAGAATACCCGGACGTCCTCATCGACGTCTCGTTGGTGTTGGAATAAGACCTTCGCCACGTCCGTCACGGCAACGGCAGGCGCTCGAGCACTCCCAACATCGAGAGCTTCTTGCTTCTTCCGACCGACTCTCGCACGCGGCCCGTGAACTCGGCCATCCGATCGAGCCTCTCGGCAGCCGCGAGGCCGGTCTCGTACATGGCCGACGCATCGGCCCGCGTGAGCTCGTAGCCGTAGCCCAACTCCATCCAATGCAGCGCGAGAACGCTCGCCTCGAGCGCAAAGGCCGGTTCTTTTACCAAGAGATCGCGCGCGGCGCGCCAGAGGGTCTTCGGATCGGCGGGTGAGCGCTTCGCCAGATCGAGCGCCTCGTCGTAGAGGCGTGCCGATTTTGCTGCGGCAAACCACTTGCCCTCAAGGCCCGGCGAGTCGGCGACGAGGTCGAGCAAGATCTCGCGCGCCGGTTTCCACGGATACTTTTTCGCGATCGCTCGGAACCGGGAGATGTACGTAGCATACCCGTCGTTCGCAACGAGTGCGTAGCGGCGGTAGGCTTCTTCGGCAAGCCCTGACGCCAAGAGCAACTCCTCGCACGCACGCGCGATTTGTGGAGTTCTCTGACCCGCTTCCATCGCGCGTTCGGCGTAACGCAATGCCTCGGGCCGCCTTCCTTGCGCCACCAGAGCCTCGAAGCCGAAGCGCCGGTACGGCCAGAAATAGAGTCGGTCGTGCTCGAGCAATGCGAGGAGCTCGTCGTAGCGCTCAGCGGCGAGCAATGAACTCAGACAGACCGTCACGCCCTCGAAATGCCGGCTCGTTCCGCGCGGCAATTTAAAGTTCGCGAGAACTTGGCCGGCGAAGCGGTCCGCCCACGCGGACGCGACTTCCCACGTGCCGCAGACCCTGCCCCAGCGATCACCCAAGCGCTCGATGTACGGAATCTCGTCGGCGACAAGAGCCTTCCAAAGCCGCTCCAGCCAGGCGTCGCGAACGGCGCGCCCCACCTCAGCGGAGCCGATGAGTTCCGTCAACTCGTCGATTGCCCAATTGACGGTACCGCCGATCGCGCCACTCGAACCGTCGACGTATTCGAGCGCGTTCGAAACCCGCTCGAGGAAAGTGACCGCGCCGTCTGCAGCGAGCACGGGATCGTGGCGCGCGACGTCGCGTATCTCGCGAACTGCCTCCTCGACGCGGGCTTCTGCCGGCTGCGAACGCCAGCCGAAAGCGCCCTTCCGGAAGCGGCTCTTGAATTGCCATTTGTGCTTTTCCGGCATGGCGAGCACGTACGCTGCGCCCGCTCTGAATCCTGATCCGCCGGCGTAACCCCCGCCGGCCGATGTAAGCTGTCAAGCCGCGCGCTTGCGCGGCCGACCTCCTTTTCGGCCATTCTTGCGCGCCGCGCGCACTTTAGCATCCGTGCGCGCTCGTCCGCCCAGCTTTCCGAGCGCTCCGGCAAACGCGTAGCCGAATAAATCGCGGAGCAGGCCTGGAACGTAGATTGCCACGTCGGCGCTATCAAAGATTAAACCGTCGCCCATTGGTGAGGCGGTTACGTCGCGCAGTCGTGCAATTGGAATCTTCGCGACCTCGCCAATTGCCTTAATCGGAACTGCGAGTTCGAGCCCACTGCGAAAGCGCAAGCGCACACTCTTTGCGGGTTCGTCGAGCTCTGCGGCCAAAAGCGCTGTTGGCAGTTTTGCCTTCGCCGCCCCACGTCGTTGCGCCGCGTTGAGTTGCTGGTCGGTCGGAGCCTTAGCCATGATATTGCCTCCAGAGTTCGAGCAGTTCGTCACGATGGTCGGCGACCGCGCGAAATGCACGCCGCGCTTCACTGTTCTTCATGCCACGGTTCTCCCGGACGCTGACGGGAGCGAGCCACACGACGAGTTCGCCGCTATTGCCGAAAACGTGAACGTGCGGACGGTGACCGCGCTCGTCACGGGTGTAAACCCAGACGGTGAATCCGTCGATGATCCGTTTGGGCACGACCTGAGTATACCGAATCTGATTAGGTTAATCAAGAAAGCCGCCCCTTCCGAAGCTGAAAAAGCCGCTGAGAGTGCCTAGGATCCCTCGGGCCGCGCGCTCGAAGCGGAACTGGAGGGCCACGACGCATACGATGTCGAGGTGGGCGACTTCCACTAGCTCGACGATTAGGAGACAGAAACGCGCGATCATGACGAAGATCACCCCAACGCACGCAGGCGAGGTGTTGCTCGAAGACTTCCTCAAGCCACTCGATGTGAGCGCGAACGCGCTGGCGATGGCACTGCACGTCCCCGCATCGCGGATCTCAGAGATAACCAAGGCACAGCGCGGCATTACCGCTGAGACCGCCCTGCGACTCTCGCGTTACTTCGGCACGACGTCGGAGTTCTGGATCCGTTTGCAGAGCAAGTACGACCTCGCGATTGAGGACAAGCACCATCGAGCGTGACGTGCGTTCCTTACGGCACGCTCGCTGTTTCCAGCGATCGGACGCCTTCGGGGAGCGCCTCGCGCATGAAGGCTGCGATCGCGCGCAGGTCGCTCGCGCGCGTCTCCGTCGCGCGCCAGACGAGCGCAATCGTTCGACCTGCGCGCGCTTCGGCGAGCTCCCGGTAGGCGATCATCCCGTGCATCGTCGTGTGCTCGGCCGCGGCGAGCAGCGGAATGAGCGATATGCCCTCACCCGCCGCGATCATGTGGCGCAGCATCTCGAGCGAACTTGCGTAGCGGCTCTGATTGGGCAACCGGCGCGGATCGCAGAGCGAGAGCGTCTGGTCGCGCAGACAGTGCCCGTCTTCCATCAGTAAGAGCGGACCGCGTTCGAGGTCGCGCAGGCGGACGTTCTGCCGTCCTGCGAGTTCGTGATCGCTCGGACACGCGAGGCGAAACGGTTCGAAGAAGAGCGGCTCTGCCACGAGACCCTCCATCGGAATCGGCAATGCGAGGAGCACCGCGTCGAGGTCGCCGTTGCGTAACGCGGCGAGCAACTCGTCGGTCGTGGCTTCGCGCAACCGCAGCGCCAAGCGCGGGAAACGGCTGCGCCCGAGCGAGATGACCGAGGGCATGTAGTACGGACCGAGCGTCGCAATCACGCCCAGCCGTAACTCACCCGAGAGGGGTTCGGAGCTTCGGCGCGCGTCGTCGAGCAAGCGCCGGGCATCACCGAGCAAGGCTTCGGCTTGGCGTATGATCGCCTCGCCGCGCACGGTCGGCTCGACTTTGCGCTTGGTCCGCTCGAACAGGGCCACGCCCAAGATCGATTCGAGCTTGCGCACTTGCTCGCTCAGCGCGGCTTGGCTGACCCCGCAAGACTCGGCTGCACGCCCAAAATGACGTTCTCGCGCGACCGCCACCGCATACTCGAGATCGCGGAGCGAAACTGAGGAGACGCTGGCCGGTGGCATAAGCTTAGATTAATCGGAAATACCTTAAGACTCCTTTAGATAAATCGATTTTACTTGCTGACCGAAAGGTGCTACGCTCGTGGGACTAGCGCCACCGGACGAGCGGACCACGACGGCCGGGGGCCGCGCGGAAAAGTCTTTGCGATTCAGACGGGATGGGTCGGCCTTCCCGATGGAAATTCCAGATCAGCGTTAGCGACGATTGGAGACGAGCATGGCGATTGAATCGGAACTCGAGAAAAGCGGAGCCTGCCCCGTAGTGCACGGCACCCCGAAGGGCACACACATGGACGCCGGGCTCATGACCAATCGAGACTGGTGGCCGAACCAGTTGAACCTCAAGGTTCTTCATCAGAACCCACCCGAGGCCAGTCCGATGGGCGATGCCTTCAGCTACGCTGCGGAATTTAAGAAACTCGACCTGGATGCCCTGAGAAAGGACATCAATGCGTTGATGACCGTTTCGCAGGACTGGTGGCCTGCCGACTACGGTCACTACGGACCGCTCTTCATTCGGATGGCCTGGCACAGCGCGGGCACCTACCGTATCGGCGACGGGCGCGGCGGTGCAGGCAACGGCACGCAACGCTTTGCGCCGCTCAACAGTTGGCCCGACAATGCAAACCTCGACAAAGCGCGCCGGCTGCTCTGGCCGATCAAGCAAAAGTACGGCAACAAAATATCGTGGGCCGACCTCATGGTCTTGGCCGGCAACTGCGCGCTGGATTCGATGGGATTCAAAACGTTCGGCTTCGGCGGCGGCCGCGTGGACACGTGGGAGCCCGAAGAAGAAATTTACTGGGGCGTGGAGGATACGTGGCTCGGCAACAAGCGCTACTCCGGTGCGCGCGATCTCGAGCACCCGCTCGCAGCCGTTCAGATGGGCTTGATCTACGTGAATCCGGAAGGGCCCGACGGCAACCCGGATCCGCTCGCTTCAGCGGTGGACATTCGCGAGACGTTTGCGCGCATGGCCATGGACGACGAGGAGACCGTCGCGCTCATTGCCGGCGGACACACCTTCGGCAAAGTCCACGGCGCCGCAGATCCGAAACAATATGTCGGCCCTGAACCCGAGGGCGCAAGCATCGAAGAGCAGGGCCTCGGCTGGAAGAACAGTTTTGGCAATGGCAACGGCGATGCCACGATCACCAGCGGACTCGAAGGTGCGTGGACGACCAACCCGCGCAAGTGGGACAACAACTACTTCGACAATCTATTCAAGTACGAGTGGGTGTTGACGAAGAGCCCGGCCGGTGCAAATCAGTGGACTCCCAAGGACGCAGCTGCAGCGAGCACGGTTCCGGATGCGCACGATTCGTCAAAGAAACATGCCCCAATGATGCTCACGACCGACCTCGCGCTGCGGCTGGATCCGATCTATGGGCCGATCTCGAAGCGCTTCCACGAGAACCCGGCGCAGTTCGCGGACGCCTTCGCCAAGGCGTGGTACAAGCTCACGCACCGCGACATGGGACCTCGCTCGCGCTATCTCGGCCCGCTCGTTCCGACGGAAGAACTGCTCTGGCAAGACCCCGTCCCCGCCGTAACGCACGAGCTGATCAACGCCGCCGACATCGCTGCACTCAAGAGCAAAATTCTCGCAGCGGGGCTTTCGGTCTCCCAACTCGTCTCGACGGCGTGGGCTTCGGCCTCGACCTTCCGCGGCTCCGACAAGCGCGGCGGCGCGAACGGTGGACGCATCCGGCTCGCTCCGCAGAAAGATTGGGAGGTCAACCAGCCTGCCGATTTGGCAAAGGTCCTCGATGCGCTTGAGAAGATCCGCAAGGAGTTCAACGGCGTGCAGTCCGGCGGAAAAATGGTTTCGTTCGCCGACCTCGTCGTTCTCGGCGGCTGCGCCGCCGTCGAGCAGGCGGCGAAGAACGCGGGGCGCGACGTCAAGGTTCCCTTCACGCCGGGTCGCGCGGATGCGTCGCAGGATCAGACCGACGCCGAATCCTTCGCGGTCCTCGAACCACGGGCCGACGCCTTCCGCAACTATATCAAGGGCGGCGTCGCCGTTTGGCCGGAAGAGATGATGGTCGATCGCGCGCAACTCTTGACGCTCAGCGCCCCTGAGATGACGGTGCTCGTCGGCGGCATGCGCGTGCTGAATGCGAACTTCGGACAGTCCAAGCACGGCGTCTTCACGAAGCGCCCCGGCACGCTCACCAACGACTTCTTCGTCAACCTGCTCGACATGGGCACGAATTGGAAGAAAGCCTCGGAAGCCGGGGACGTGTTCGAAGGACGCGATCGCGCGACGGGCGAGCTAAAGTGGACCGGAACCCGCGTCGACCTCATCTTCGGGTCGAACTCTCAACTCCGGGCACTCGCAGAAGTCTACGCCTCCGAGGGCTCGCAAGAAAAGTTCACGCGAGACTTCGTCGCTGCGTGGAACAAGGTGATGAACCTCGATCGATTCGACCTCGCGTGATCGCGGCCGAAAGGCGTTCGGGCCCTACGCCGCTTTGACGGTACGCGTCGTTAGCTTGACGCGAAGCCGCTTGCGAAGGACGCCGAGGATGTTCGAGAGATTATCCATGCTTGGATTCCCTCTCGTGGACAGCATTCGGTGCAGACTCTTTGCCGGCTTGCCTGTCGCCGTCGCTAGTTTCTCGAACCCGACGGTCGCATTCACAAGGTCACGTAGGACGATGCGCGCAGTGTCCGGCTCTCCATTGAGGAAGAGCGTGACGGCCTCGTCGAGTAACGCCGTCGCGAAGGCGGGGTCACGTTTGACACGCTCGACTACTGTCTGGCTAGAATCCCGCGTCATCTCCATAAACTCACCCTTTCGATTTCGAACCCGCTGCCTTGCGCGCCTTATATTCGCTCCACAGTGCCTTTGCGCGCTCGATGTCCTGTTTCTGGCGTTGCTTTGTACCGCCGCCGAGAAGGATCACCAGATCCTCGCCGTCCTTCGCAAGATACACTCGATACCCGGGCCCCCAGTCGATCCGATACTCGCCTATAACGCCGATCCACTTCACGGCTGACACGTTGCCCAGTTCAAGACGCGCTCTCGCGGTTGACACCTTCGCCGCTGCCTGGGCTGAGAGATCGTCAAACCATGCTCCGAACGGCTTTGAGCCATCCTCGCGGACGTACTCAACGACGGTCAGCGGCATGCTGGCCTATAGTAACATATACGTTACTCCAAGTCAACCCTGCTGACGAACCGCGTTTCGCTCGTATACAATGGCGTCATGAGACTGTCAGCGCTCCCGCGTCTTGCTCTCTACATTCTCGCTGCGGTTCTGCCGAGTGCGTGCGGGGGTTCGAATGCGACGCCGCGTCCGGCGCCGACGTATCCGCAGGCGCCGGTCGCCGGCTTCGTCCCGGCTACGGCGGCGCGCGGTACGATCACGCACGTCGTCGTCATCGTCCAGGAGAACCGGAGCTTCGACAATTTCTTCCACGGCTTTCCTGGGGCTGACACCGCAAGCCAGGGGAGGACGAGTAACGGCAGCACGGTCGCGCTGAAACCGATCTCGATCAGCGAGGACTATGACCTCTCGCATGAACTCGTCGACTACAACAACGACTACGACGGCGGCCGGCTCGACGGATTCGACAAGGGTGCGACCGGAACGATCTACACGGGCGGGATGGGCGGTGGCAGCGACGCTCCGAAGTACCCGCAGTACGCGTACGTCCAGCCCTCGGACACGACCGAGTATTTCGCGTTGGCCTCAAGTTACGTGCTGGCCGATCGCTTCTTCACCTCGCAAATCGACTCGAGTTTTACCGCCCATCAGTATTTGATCGCGGCGCAAGCGGGTGGCGCCGTCAACCAGCCGGCCGCGCTGCCGTGGGGTTGCGATACGCCGGCCGGTACGCTCGTTCCGACGCTCACCGCGAAGCGGACTCTCGGTCCGGGCGAGGTTCCGTGCTTCAACTATCAGACGCTCGGCGACGAACTCGATGCGGCTGGAATCGCGTGGCGCTACTACGCGCCTGCCGTCGGTGGCGACCCGGGACAAATCTGGTCGGCCTACGATGCGATCCATCAGATCCGTTACGGGCCGGACTGGACGAGCAACGTGATTTCGCCGGAGACGACGATCTTGACCGACATCGCCGCGGGAACCCTCGCACCCGTGACGTGGGTCGTTCCCGACCTCGCGAATTCCGATCATCCAGGATCCGGTTCGAGCACCGGTCCCGATTGGGTCAGCAGCATCGTCAACGCGGTCGGCACGAGCCCGTTCTGGTCGTCAACGGCAATCGTCATCTTCTGGGACGATTGGGGCGGATTCTACGACCACATGCGGCCGCCGCAACTCGACGTGGACGGACTCGGTTTCCGCACGCCGATGATGGTCATCTCGCCGTATGCGAAAAGCGGTTACGTTTCGCACGTCCAATATGAGACCGCGAGCGTCGACCGCTTCATCGAGGGCGTGTTCTCGCTCCCAACACTGAGTGCGGCCGACTCGCGCGCCGCGACGCTCGACGATTGCTTCGACTTCTCGCAGACGCCCCGGACCTTCGCGACCTTCCACACGCGAACCTCACCGCAAACGCTCATCCGCCGGCCACCCTCGAGCCTGCCGCCCGACACGGACTGAGATGCTACGCGAGCGCTAGCTCTTTACGGCGGCCCTTCTTAGGGCGTCCACCTTTTTTGCCGTTTTCCCTGACGGCTCGAGTTTTTTTAGGAGTTGACCGGCGGCCGGCGGCCCGAGCAAATTCCGATCTAATAATCTGACCAAAAACCTCAGATATAAGACCGGGGACATAGATATCTGCATCCAGGGCTGGGAAGCGAAGCGAGTCTCGCATTGGCGATACTTCAATTCTACGAAGCTGGGCTGGCGTAGCATCAGCAAGCTCTTGGATGGCGCTAATCGGTATAAACACCCCTTCGCCGTCTCTAAAAATCAATGACAGCGCCCGTCGCCGCATAATCGTTCCGACTGCTGCACGCAAGATCGCCCCCGGAGCATTCGCGATGCTCTCGCCAGCTGCAGTAGCACGCTCAAACGTAGCCTCGTCTATTTTTTGCGTTTTGATTTTGGATTTGCCCTTGGCTTTGTCCATGACATCGTCCCCAACGTTTTAGTTATGGCCCCGTAATTATCGACGACGACCTGCATCGCGTCCGCAAGCCCCTTGCGCGAGAATCCGACATTCGACAACACTTCTACTCGTCCACGCTGCACGGCAAAGCGTGCCTCGCAACCACCCTTTATCACATGGACGTGAGGAGGCAGATGGTCATACGAGTTGACTATGACGTTGAATGCGCCGACGGTTAGTACGGTTGGCACTGCCAAGAGTATAACCTATCCAGCTAGGTTTAACAACAGGTCTATCGCTGCGCCTGGCAGCCAATCTCTTTCTCTGGTCCATACCACGGAAACAGACGGTGTCGACGGGGATCTCCCATCCAAGTTTTCAGTGGGCGTGGCCGGCGTGGTTGGCGGCTGCCACTGGGATGCTGGCAACGCGCACGGTGTCGCCGAGCAGGGTGGCGGCATCGGCGAGGCCAGGTGTTCCGCTTGCCGTCCAGCGCGCGCGGACGTTAGCGCCTCGGTCGAGCATCAGCTCCGTCTCTCCGCCATCCGTGCGCGATCGAAACAGGCCGAGCGCCGCCCGAACGTCGTCGGAAACCTCGACGGTCAAAGGGGCCTTGGCTGTTGATCGGTCGAGCGCGACCGAAACGACGTGCAAGCCCGCCGAAGCGAGTTGCGGTTCCAATTTCGCCAATTGCTCGAGTCGCGCACGCGGTGCGGGGGCCGCGAATAAGACGAGCAGGACCGGTCCGTTCTTGAGCGTCTGACTCAAGGTGTTCTGCGCACCGTTTCGTTCGAAGGCGAAATCCGGAAGCGGCGGTGCGGCCGTCGTGCTGATTTGCGGGCCTACTTCGCCCGTAAGGACGCCGGCAGCGCGTGCCAGCAGAAAGTTGATCAGATCCCACCGCTGGTCGGGTTTCAGCTTGTCGGCGAAGCCCGGCATAACCCCATTGTCACGCCCATAGCTCACCCACCAGTAAATCTCTCCGACCTTGTGCGCGAACAGGTGCGGTTCGGTCAAATCGGCCGGACGAATAGGAAGTTTGCCGGCATCTGGGCCGTCGCCGCGACCACCGGCCCCGTGGCACGCGGTGCAGTTCTCGGCATAAAGCGGTGCACCGCGCGCGATGGATGATGCCGCGTAAGGCTGCGTCGAGGCGTAGAAGCTCGTAGGGTACGCGGCCACGATCCCCGGCCGAAGCCTAACCGAGCCAATACCGAGGAGGACGATGCACGTGATCGAAGCGACGGCCATTCCACGGTAACGTCTTCTTCCGGCAGCCAGGGCCGCTAACGCAAGACAAAGGACGAACGCGACGGCGACGATGGCGAGCACGGTCTGCCCGCCGGCTGCAATCTCACCCAAATCGAGCCGGAACGGGAGCGGCCAGCGTGGCTCGGTGTGCAGCCCTGGAGGCAGCACGCCGATGATGCCGACGACGGCAAGCACGAAGACACCGAGGCTCGCCTCGATCGATGCGTTGTAGCCGAGTTGCCGAACCGCACGCAATCTGAGGGTGGCGTCGTTCGCGACGTCCGCAAGGCGCGGTAGGAGGCGGAGCTGGTTGGGGCTCGCGACGGCAATCATTACGCCGAACAGCGCGACCTTGACGAGCAAGAGCTGACCGTAAAGCGTGCCGAGCAGCGCCGGAACGCTGCCGGCCAAGAACCATGTATTCACGAGACCCGTCGCGAGCAACGTTCCTACGCTCGAGAGGCCGAGTTTCGAGAAGCGCAGCGTCGTCGCTTGAGCGACTGTCACCGCTTCGGGGCTGCCGTCGCCGTGTGCTTGGGAGAGCAAGAGCACCAGCGGCAGAAGCCCACCGAGCCAGGCGCCTGCAGCGAGCAAATGCAAAATATCGGCGGGCAGATGGATGGCGTCAAACGGCACATCTTCGGCGGCCGCTCCGTGGCCGGCCCATGCCAACGAGGCGATGAAGGCCGAGGCGGCGAGCAATCCGATCCAGCCCGCCGCGTGCTTTCGGGTCAGTCCCTGCACCGCGAGACAGCCTGCTAACACGACGACGAGCGCGGCGCGCAGTAACCAGTCTTCGCCGAAGCGCGTTTGCGTCAACACGACGCCGACGACAGGTCCCTGTACGACCGCGCCGAGCGGCATCCCGCTCATATGCGATGCGACGATAACAAGCCAAGCCACGCCACTCGCGAGTGCGACGAGCAGGCTCGCCCAAGCGAGCGGGAAGAGCCGTCGATCCAGCCGCGCTTGAAAGACTTGCGAGGCCTTTGTCCGGTGAAACGCCGGCCATGCGATCAAACACCAGAAGACAAATATGCCTTCGAGCGACACGGTCGCCGCATAATGGAGTAGGCGCGTCACCGTCAAGAGCAGATCGATTGCTCAGCCCTTCTTGACTTGAAAAGTAAAGTCGCCCTCGGTCGTGTGCGTATCCACCGACAGCGCATGCCATTTCACCGTATACGTCCCGGTCGACAACGGCTTGAGCTTGACGGTGAGCTCGGATTTATTGCTGGGATCGATCGCGGCAGGCCCGTCATTCATGGAAGCTCCCGATCGATCGGTGATCGTCACCCAACTAAAAGCCGGCTCGAGTTCTTGCGTGAACCACAAGTGTGCTTCCGTAGGCGGGGCCGGTACCGTGCTGCCCACAGCCGGATCCGCATGGTCGAGGAATGCGTGCGCCCGAACGGCTGCGGGCGCGATAAGCAGTGCGGCTAGCACGAAGGCCGCCGCGATGAGACGCGTAGTCATTTCCAAAGGTTCCTGTTAATGAGAGGTTTGCCAAACCAGCTTTTATAGTACGCGTCGAGAAACAGGTGAAACTGAATTATGAAGCCGGTGCCCTGACTTTGCCGCGTAGTCTTGTTGGCCGGGACGAGCGCCTCTGCGCCGACCTGCCAAGTATTGGCGTCGTAGAGTACGCCGGGTGCGAACGTCCCGGTTGGTGGACCGCCGTCCGGGCTGGTCATCGCAAACTCGACGATCGGCGTCAAACGCGTTAGGAATTGCGATATGCGCAATGCCTTTACGTTCTGCTGCAGGTAGGGGATCGAATATTGGAACGACGCCGCATAGCTCCACGCATTCGGACTCGCGCTCGGCGTATCGGAAAACACGCGGCTCAGTTCGCCAGTGATCGCAATGGGACGCAGGTACCCCGCCGTCAAATCACCCATACCTTTGCCGAAGTAGAACGTTGGCGCAGTGCTACCGACACTGTCGATGACGCCCCCGTCGCGCAGTTGCGCCGAACCGGTTCCCGGTATTAGGCGGATCAGGCCTATCGAAAAGACGAATTCCTCATGCGGGTAGCGCGTGATGCAGGGATGCTGATCCTTGACCGTCACCGTGATGTTGTCCCAGCCGTTGAAGTTCTGGCTTGGGCTCTGTTGCGTGACATAGCCACCATTGATGGCGAAGCCTAAATCTTCGGTGATGGTCTTGTCCCATTCGTACCCGTAGCTGTTGCTTTCACTGGATGGCGTCGGCGTGAGCATGATGGTCGGCAGTGAGACCTCGTCGCTCACTCCAGGATCGTCCATGGTCAGCGTGGTGGGGAACACGCGGTCCCCGCAAACGACGTGCGCTTGAGCAGCCGAATGCATCACGAAGATGAATGCGGCGGCAGGCAGGATCGCACGAAAAGCCGTGCGTTTCATCCAAGAAACCTCCCAAAACGGTTGCAGCTATGAAAAGCCGTACACCGGCATAGCAGCCGTGTGCGGCTTGGGCCTTAACCGATAATGGGAGGCGGCCGCTGGAAGCGCCAAATGCCGGCGCAGACCGCAAGCCGCAGAGGCGGCTGCACGAGGTCTGCGGGCAATCGTCTCATGGCGCTGCACGCGTTTTTCGCGCGACGCAAATACGTCGCCAGGACTGGTGCAACGTAGCGCTCGGCGAACGAAATCAGGAAAAATACGAAGGCCGCGATCGCGAGCGCCGTCAATGCCTCGATGCCGAAGCTAACAGCGTCCGGCGCATTACCTTCACAGAACTCGAGCGCAGCGAAACCAGCGACCTGCAGCGTCGCGAGTCTGACGTACCAGGCCAGGGAGGACGGCGCTTCCCCCACTGCGCGATTGCTGGGAACGGCTACTAGGCGCACCACCGCGACGATGCTGCAAAGCAACACCGAGGCGATCGCAATCGCCAGAAACGGCGAAAAGTAGGCGTGGTGGCCATCGTCCATCGTCCGGCCCCGGAAGAGGTACGTGACGACATGACCGGCCAGCGTCCCGCACGCGGCGACGCTGATAAGCCTTACTATCCTAGAAGCGCGTCGCAAGCAAGCTGACACTCTCAGACAGATGGCTGGGCGGTTTGACGGCGGGCGGACTCTTCACGATTTCCACGATCACCATTCAGCACGCGCGGCAGGCGGTACTTCGTACTGCCGACGTTGCGCCGGAACGTTCGCGAGCAGGCGGAGCGTTCCCCTCGACTCACAACATGTGAGGCAGGCGCTGCACGTCTTGCCGAGGTCTTTCGTCAGATGTAACCGCGCTGCACGTCGCGCATCGTCCATGTCGCGATCTGCGGGCTGAAATCGCGAAAATATTGCTGCTGCGCCCAAGCTTTCAGCTCGGCGTGGTTCGGATGCCGCGGATCTCTGAGTGCGGCAAGAAGCTCCTTATAGCCCGGCGCACCTCCGCAATCTTCCGGAGGACAAGGTTCTGCGCCGTCGATGCAGATCGGGTACTGCTTCCGGAACTCGGTTGGTTCGTCTCCCTCGATTTCGACGAGGTGTTCCCAGTGATCGCCGAAGTCGTAAACATACCTGAATTGCGTTGGAATCTTCGCGAAGAGCCGGCTGAGCGTGTAGCGACGCGCGTCGTAAACCTTCCGGCCCCACTCGGGATCGGGTAAACCATACGTTCGCTCGTCGATCGTGAAGGCGAACAGATGCTGATCGCGCCAGCCCATTGCGGCCTGAAGGTAGCGATGCAACATCGCGAGCTTTGTCTCCGGACGAACCAAGATAATGCGCCAGACGATCGGCATCACGCCGACGAGCTTCACGTTGAGCCGCCAGACCAGACGCTGAGCCATTACTTCGGAGCCTCAGCCATCTTGTGAGCGCTAGGCGAGTTTCCGAAGCTCGTCAAGGATCTGTTGCTCGTCCGGATACTCTGAGATCTTGTGCACGTCGATGTAACGGATCACGCCTTGCTTGTCGATGACGAAGATCGCGCGCTCGGACATCCCCTCGGCGCGGAGGATGCCGTAGCGTTCGGCAACCGCTCCGTGCGGGAAGAAGTCGCTGAGCAGCGGGTAGCTGAAGCCACCGTGGCTGTCGGCCCACGCTTTGTTGGCGTACGTGCTATCGATCGAAATGCCGACGACTTCGGCGCCCAGTCCGGCGAAGCGCTCGAGATGTTCCTCGACCGCCGGCATCTGCGCCGAGCACGTCGGCGAAAACGCAAAGGGATAGAACGCCAGCACGACGTTAGCCTTTCCCTTGCGGTCGGAGAGCTTCCAGGTTTCACCGGTGTGCGTCTTGAGCTCAAAATCCGGCGCTGGATCGCCTGCCTTGAGCGTCTTGGTGGAATCGGCGAGGGACGTGCGCCCACCCGCGGCTGCGCTGCTCATGTTTGCCTCCTGAAGGGCCGCCTAGCGCTTGAACGCCAAGAATATGAAACTCACTCCACGGCATCCTGCCGTTGTCGGATTAACGGTAGAAATCTTGGGGATCTAGTCAAATCGGAGGCAGAATCGTGGCTCGCAAAGTTCGGAGAACCGCAGTCAAGAAAGTCCCTCTTTCTGAGGTTAAGGCCGATCTTTCGCGCTATCTCCGCGAAGCCGAAAAGCAAGAGATCGTCATTACGCGCCACGGGAAACCGGCAGGCGTGCTCATCGGCTTTGAGTCAGAGGAGGAATGGCTCGACTATCGCCTTGAGAACGACCCGCGCTTCTTGCAACGCATCGAGCGCGCAAGAGAGAATCTTCGCCGAGGCCGCGGAGTGCGGCTCGAGAAGATCGAGAGGGGCTAGGCCGGGACGAGCCCCGTCGCGTTAAAGCCCCTTGCGTCTCGAAAATCTGGTGAGCCTCACGTTGTCGGTTTCGGAGCGCTATTGTACCTGAACCAGATCGAATGGTTTGCGCAATCGAACCACCACTCGAAGACGGCCAGCACGTTGGCCCCGATGATCCCGTCGAGCGGCGCCTCGATCGTGTTACCGGCGTTGGTTCGTTCGACCGCGATCGACTCGCCGGTTACCTTTACGTGACCGATCAGCACGTCGCCCTTGATGTCGTCAACGATGACAGGCCCTTCGAGATAGTTCATCGCGTAGGGCTTGGCGTGCTGGACTGAAAGTTCGTTTGCGTTCGCCCCGTCGCGCTCCCAAAAATAACGCAAAAGCACGACCTGCGCCGAACCGGTATCCAACGCGAAGTTCGTTCCCGAGACGGTGCCGACGGTTGCGCGAACGACCGGCATCCCGGCACTGCAATCGGTGTCGAGGTGGAACGCGTGCTCGGCGACCGGATCCGGCACCTTGTCGAGCACGCTCACTTGACCGTTCGGGTAGTCGACGTGCACGACGCGATTCGCGAACAGATCGTACCCGACGATTGCCTGGGCGGTAAACCGGCCCAGATCCGTCGTTTGTATGGCGACGCCGTGCAGGTGAATGTTGCCTAGCGAGAGCTCGGTGACGATTCCGTGTCCGAGAAACGTGTGAATTCCGTATCGGTGCGCGAGGCCGCCATCGATGAGGATCTGGGTGGTCCCTGAATCGAGGATGAAGTCGGTTGCGCGTCCTTCGAGCGTGCCGGTCGTGACGACGGCCACACCGCCATACCGGAAAGCCGCTGCTACCTTCGTTTCACCGGGCGGCACGGCGTCGAACATCGTCACCTTCGAGGGTGGCCGCGCGACGTCGCTCTGTGAGACCGGCAGCGCTTGAACGGAAAGCAGCGTGACCTCTTCGGTTTGGCCGGTTCCGCTGGCGATCCAATGATAGGCGCGCCGCGTCGCCGTCCACTTCGCGGATGTCGCTGAAGTCGAGTTTTACGACGACCGATCCGTCGCGCCACGTCTCGCGCACGAGATCGCCCGAGGTTCGATCGATGTAGAACCAATGCGGCACATCGTGAGCGGGATGATATTCGACGACCCAGGCCGGCTTCGGCACCTCCGCTGCACCCGCGAGCGTGCAGTCTTGCGGAGCAAAAGGGAGATCGGCAAGCGGCCAGCGGTCGAGATCATCGCCTTGGACGTCGATCGAGATTGTCCGCGTCACCCCGTTCGGCGTGCGCCGCCAACGGACACCGGAATCGCGGCCCGATGCGAAGGCGCCGCCATCGATCGTGGTGACCGCCTTGAAATCTGCTCCGCGCACGGTTCGCTCGGAGGTAACGCGCTCGCCGCCCGCGACCAGCGCGTAGCGTTCGACACGCTGCGCGTAGGCCGGATTCGCGCTACCGCTCGCCTTTGCGTACAGCGCGAGTACCGCGGCGAGGGACTCGCTCGCGGGCGCGATTCCGGGCGGCTCCCAGTGCCCGTCTCGCGCGTTGGCCGGACCGATAACGAGCCCGCACTGCACGAGCGCGCACAACGTAAGGACACGAAGAAACGGGAAACGAGCGATCGGAGATTCCTTTTTGATTCGGAGATATGCTAGACGGCCTTAGCCGGGATCTCCTCGATTGTGAGCTTGGCGAAGCGCTTAAAATTTCATGTTACTTCGGAGCGGGCGAACCGTCGGACCAATGGGACACCGGAATATCGATCGTCACCGGCTCGTACTGGCGATACGCAGATGTCGGGGGCCCGAGGATCGGCGAGCCCTTGAAACCCGGTCTCCACGGGACGTTAGCGGCCCACGTGGTCAGTTGGTCGTACGCGATGAACGGCATGACGTGCGGACGCCACGGTCCGTCCGCACCGAGTAGGTAGCCTTCTTTCGACATCATGAACGCAAACGAATCGGGAGCGGGGTCGGTGAATTGGTGGTCGGCGTAGGCGGCTTTCGACTTCGCGGCGATCTCTTCGCGCGTAGCACCCGCGATGGCCCACTTCGTCCGCGCCAGGTACTGCGGGAGTACACTTCGCACGGCTGGGGGATTGAGGCACGCTGGCCCGCGACCACGCCAATTCCAAAACTCGGAATCATCGAGACCCGCCATCCACGAGCGTCCGACAAAACAGACCCAGCCGTTACTGCCCTTGGCTGTAACGACGTAACCTTTTGTGGTTAGCACGAGGGCCTCGGCATCGGCCGAGACCGACGGCGGCGCCGCAGTCCGAGCTAAGGCGATTTCGGCGGCAGCACTCGGCATCAAGTACTTCGCGATCGGCGCCATCGTGGGATACGGATCGGCCTGCGGCGCTTGGCCATACGCAGCGGCGCTCGACGCAAGCAACGAGGCAAGGAGCAAGAGACGCGACGTTCTTCATGGGCCCTCCTAAAGCAGAGCTTAGGAGACTTCCCCGGCCCCGTTCGAACGCCCCCGAGTTGTTAACCACTCGAGGGCCTGCTTCTAAACAGCGATGCGCTTTTCGTTGATAAACTGAAGTTCTCTAATTCTGCTTAGGGGCTCGATCCAATGCGAAGAACACCGCGCTCGCCACCCATGTTCCGGACATCAATCTGCCAGTTACCAGCTACGGAAGGTTCGTGCGAGGCGGCTGTGGCACAGCCGACCAACATCGCAAGGCCCGATACGGACAAGCCGGCGAACCCGAAGAGTTTCCTCAACCCCTTCATAGTAGCAGAAAACCACCGAACTGGCGGAGCGATCGCGGCTGACGTCGAGATGACACTGCAGAAGCAAGAGCACGGTTAGGAGATCACCTGTGACGTCATTTTGCCAAGAGCCTTTCCGCTCAAGCCCGGCGTAAAGACTCTAAACCCGTTCGTTGGTAAGATGGGTCCACAGCCATGAAAGGTACCGTTCAAGCCCCGCAAGGCTCCCCGGCGATCGACGAAACGTCGCTGAGGCACCCCCTCGAGCGCCGGTACTTCGTAGCGTCGGTCATTCTGAACTTCACGCTCATGGCCGCCGCGATCGCCATCCTCATTCACGAACCGGCGTGGGTCAAGACGCACCCAATCATCGACAAAGAGTTGAACGTCATCCGCTTCCTCGCGATTACGGCGCTCGTCGGCATACCGTTCCTGGTGCTGAACCGCAATCGACGTGAGGCATACGTTCGCGGCAACTCCGTTCGCCTCTCGAGAACGCAGTTTCCCGAGGTCTACGCGATCCTGGAAGATCACTGCCGGCGCCTTGGGATGGCTGAGGTTCCCGAGCTCTTTCTGACTGCGAGTACGATTCAGCCATTTTCGCAAACGTACTCTTCATGGCGCGAGAACTACATCGTGCTTCACCAGATCCTCTTCGATACGGATTACCACAAGACGCTGGACGTCGTTGCATTTACGCTCGGTCATGAATTAGCCGCAATTCGACTTCATCACACCGCAGTTTGGAATGAAATGCTGCTCACGTATGTTTCCGCAGTGAAGTGGCTCAAGAACCCCTTGAATAGAGTCCGCGTGTTCTCGCGCGACCGCTACGGAGCGTACTTAGCGCCGACGGGCTTCCGCGGGCTGCTGATCTATGCGGCGGGTCGCCGCATGATGAACTACGTGAACGTCGACGAATATTTCGAGCAGTCGCGCGGCTACGGAGGCATCTGGTCGGGCCTTAACACCTTCGTCGAACCCGTACCGCAAGTTCTCATTCGCCTTCAACAACTGCGCGCTGCGGGCTTCAGGTACACCCCGCGGGTTGAAGGCGCCAAGACCCCATAACGGACCACCCGCGCGGATTGCGGTGTCATAGCGGCGAAGCGCAGGGGAACACTTCTCTTGGAGGGTGGTCGCACCTATGCGCTATGAAACGCGCTCCTTACGCATGCTCGTTTCGATTGTATGCTTGGCTGCAATCTCGAGCGGGGCTCTCGCCCAAGGCGCGAGCGGACAGACGGCGCCGAGCGGCGCGACCCAGTTGAAGCCGTACACCACGCCGGACAAGAGCGCCTCGGCGGGCGTGCCGCCGGGTTGGAAGGTCACGACGGGCGCGCAAACCGACATCGTCATGACCGGACCGCACGGTGAAACGATTTTCCTCGGGCGAACGATCGTTGCTCGCAACGCAGCCTTCAACGCGGGCCAGCGCCCAAGCGGCGGCGTCGACCTCTCGATGCCGTACTCGACCCCTCTCGCGCAGAAGCTAACGACGATAGTTCAAGCAGGTGCGACGGCCGGGGGCGCGCAGGCGCCCCAAATCAGCATCACTTCCGCGACGTCCATCCCGCTACTACCCGCACTCGGTCAGTGCGGACGCTTCATCGCAAAAGCGGCAGGCGGCGCGAAGGGATCCATGACGATCGCTTCGGTGATGTGCTCGTTGCCGGTGGATTCGGGCGGACTCTACAAGAACGTTTTCAAACTCGCAACGGCTCCGACGGGTATCGCGGCGCAGGAAGCATCGTTGGCTCAAGCGGTATTCTCCAGCTATCGCGTGCCGGCGCCGATGCTCGCGCGCAAACTGGCGCCCGTGACGCCGGTACCGGTCGCGCACGGCGCCGCTCCGCCGGCCGAGCGCCCCGGCATGCTGACGGTGCCTGCGGATCCGACAAATTCAGATTGCTACGATCTCGTCTTGATCCGCGAAACGCCGACGTATCAACTTCCGAGGCATTGCGGCGGAACCGCCCCGGACTGACCGAGCCGAGCTACAGATGGAGGAGTTCGATCGGTAGCTCCCGGTGGATCATCAACCAGTCCCCGTTCTCGGCGAGCGCCTCGCGTCCGATCTCGCGGATCACTTCCTGCGCAGTGCGGAGCTGTTCCGCGAGCGATGCGTCTTTCACGTCATCGAGCACGCGCAGCGCGCGCGCGTAGAGGGAGCTCATGACGACGTAGCGGCGCGCCTGCGCGTGGAAAGCGCGGCGCCGCGGGTACTCGCTGCAAACCGCGACGCAGACGGTGGCCAGCGCAATGCCGTTGATCATCCAGTCGCTGACACAGGTCGAGCCAAGCCGGATCGGCGGACACTGGAATTCCGGTTGTCCCGAAAAGAGGTGCCATAGAGCCGTGCCGGTGAGCATCAAGGTCAAAGGGAAACCGACGCCCCAGAACGCGCAGGTCGCGACGAGCTCCCACCGTTCGCAGTCATTCGTGTTTCTGCGCGAGGTCCTGCGGAAGAAATCGAGTTGCCCGGAAACGAAATCGCGTACCGCGGCGACTCCGGCGGTCGCATCGAATGCGCTGCGAGGATCGAGGTGATGCACGGTTCGAATCGCGTCGCGAATCCAATCCAGCTCGCTGCGTTGCAGCCGCAAGTAGAAGTTCGCCGCCGATTCCCTCAGGCCGGCGATGTCCCAGTTCTCCTGAACCGACAATCCCATCTCGAGCGCACGATACTCGATAAATTTACCTTGCCAAAAACCGCGCCGCGCGATGATGTAGCTCACGACCGCGATCGCCAGGAACGCGCAGTAAAGGAGGGTCGGCAGGTACGTCTCTCTTATGGAGTGCGCCGCAACGAGGGCGAGCGCTGCGAGAACGGACGTTACGGTGATGAGGTTGAGCGACGAATAGAAGCGGCGTTGATAGTGATTGGCTAAATCGGCTGCGATTTCGCGGAATTGGGTGGTCGCTCGAATCCCGGAACGCGCCGTCGCGAAGCGTCGCGCATCGAGGTTGAACTGCTCGATCCGATCGAAGCGCTCGGGCGGCGCGCTCCGGATGCTCGGGTCGTCCGAACCGGTCTTGACGATGATGGTCCCCGCGGGCTCGGCGGTCTCGAGGTCGGAGCGGCGCGGCGTGACGATTTGGTGAACCGCTCCGGTATCGGGTGCGTCGAGTAGCCCGGTTGGGGCGCGATACGGTTCGGGAGCCCCGTCCAAGCGAAAGCGCACGATCTGTGCGGTGCCACCGGTGGCGTCGGACGGCTTTCCGTTCCAGAGCGCGATCAGGACGTGCGAGACGCGTGCGATATAGGCGCCGGCTTCGGCATATTGACGCGCGCGCCGCTCGGGATCGCTCACGTTGCTCGCGGCGTTGTCGCCCACGTACGGCATGTCGTAGCGATCCTCGGCACCCGCGAGCAATTCGTCGAACGCCTCGATTTCGGTGGGATCGAAATCTTTTCGGTACTCCGCTTCGGGGAGCGGCAGCGGCACGCGATACGCGATCTCCATCGACTTCGCGACGTGCGCGACGAGCTGATCCGCACCGGCGGCAAGGGAGGTCAAGAGCACGAGGCGCGTCGAGGGATACTTCGTCCGGAACCGGACGAGGACGCTACGGACGGAGTCCTCCAGCACCGGCACGTCCTCGGACCGCAGATCGCGATGACCCGTCACCCCGACGATGATCGGAAGCGTCATTGCGTCGATTAGAGAATCGTCGACCCGCTCGGCTTGAGAACGTCTTGCAACACCGTAAACATCGCGTTTATCTGTTCGTCGATCTTCTTCCCCGCGTCGCCATCGGTCGGCTGGTTCTGTCCGCCGGCGTCGGTTATCTCGTCTTGGACTTTTCCGTTCACCTTCTTGAGGTCGCCCGCATCGTCGTACAAGAGCGTTAACGCGCCGACGCCGTCGATGCTGAACCGGAACGACTCCCCGAAACGGTTATACGCGATGCGAAAGACGCGATCCGGATTTCCTTTGGAGGTAATTGCCGACATCCGTCCGGCATCGTCGTGAGCGACCGCGAGGACGTGCTCGCCATCAGTCGCCGACAGCAGATTTCCCCGCCCGTCGTACGTGTAACGGTACACCGTCGTGCCGGTGCGCTCGGTGATGCTAACCTGCGATGGTTTGCCGCTCATCGAATCGTATTCGGTCTGCGTTTTGGTCGTCGGCGTTTGCTTTAACGTAACGCGTTCTTGCGCGTCGTACGCGTAGATCGTCACGTCCGCACCGGCCGTGACGCGCAAGGCATAGCCGTTCGCATCGCGGTCGGTCTCGGTGGAAACTCCGTTTACGCTTATCACTTCCCGTTGCGCGTACCGCGTCCCATTCGGTGCAGTCGCCATGAAGTATTCGGCAGATTTCGTGCTCGTGACTTTCCCGTGCGCGTCGGTCGTCTGCTCGGTGTACTTTTCGTGATCGGTGTGTTGGCCGACGTAGGTATAGTCGGTTACCGAACCATCGCGGTTGACGACGCGTTTGACGTTCTCGTCTTCGCTGTAGGGGTAGTACGCGATTCTTTGAGCGGTGCCGTCGGGAAACTTTATTGCGGTCAAGTTATGGTTCAGATCGTAGGAATACGAGTAGTGGTGATTGTCGACGTCGATCGAGTCGATGAGATCCGACCCGCTATAGTGATACTCCGACTTCCTCCCTTCCGCGGTGACGATCTCGGCAACGTGACCGTCCGGGCCGAACACGAACGTGAACCGCTCTCCAAGGCCGTTCGACATCTCGGCGAGCTGACCGCCGGCATAACGAAAGGCGATCGACTTGCCGTTCATATCGCGCTCGAGGACGAGATGACCGCTTGTGGCGTCAAACGTCTGGACGACCGTCGGTAAGTAGATTTCGTAGCCATCCCTGACGCGCACGAGCTCTTGATGACCGAACTTCTCGCTCGTGAAGGTCGCGCCCAGCGGCACGTCGGGCGGTTTCAGCAGACCGAGATTGACGAGCTTATTCCATTCGGTCTGATGACTCTTCGCGAGCGAAGACCGGTAGGCGCCGCGCTCGGCTTCGCTTGCAAACCCTTCCTTTTCCATCGCCGCCATGATGAGGTTTTCGATCTCCCCAATCGAGCGGAGTTTGACCTCGCTTCCGGGTGAGAACTTGTTTTCCGCGCCTCCGCCCCACTCGTGAACGACGATCGAACCGTCGTCGAGAAACGCCAGGTATTTTTCGAAATCCGTCCCCCAACCGAAACCGAAGATTCCCGAAAATGGCGTCGTCGAGTTATAGACGCGCTCGACCTTCATCTCGAGCCCACCGGAACTCACGACGTCGGTGAACGCAATGTTGAAGTTCCCGTCCTTTGCCGCGCCGTCGGCGCGCGCCGGGAGCGGGTTGAGCAAGAGCAGGGTCGCGAGCAGCGACAGCGCGCGGGCGATCATTTCAGCGTTAAGGCGAGACGCACGCGGAGATTCTGGGCGCTTCCCGGCGTCGGTTCCTGCAAGCTATAGACTTGGACGGAGCGGTCGCGCGCCACGGCGATCTCGTTCGCGGCCGTCGCGATACGCTGAATCTCGCTGTAGGGCAGCGTCACGAGGGCACGCCCGAACCGGTCCCACACCTCGGCGCCGTGATTGGTTTGGGCGACGAGATACGCACCGTCGTCCGAGAACTGGATCGATTCGACCCTCGTATCCGGCGAACCGAGGAACGTTCGCGGCTCGCCGGAGCCGGACCATAAGCTGATTCTGCCGTAGCGGTCGCGCGCGACGATCAGGTCGTCGCTCGGGCTGAACATCGCAAAGTCGATGCCGCTGCCGGGCGGCAGCAGTGTTTGAATATCGGTTGGATGTCCGGGCGTCGAAACGTCCCAAAGCGTTGCCGTGTCGGCTTCTCCGCCGAAGACGAGAAGGCGGCGGTGGTCGCGGCTCAAGGCTGCCTTTATTTGACGCGCATCGCCGGCCGGCGAAAACAGCTCGCGACCTTCACGGGTAACGATCTTCGCCTCGCTCGCGCTGCCGTAGATAAGGACGTCGTCGCTCGTTCCAAACGCGATGCGATCGGGCACGTTCGCCGTCGGAAACTCCGTCACGCTTCCATTCTGAAGGTCGAGGACCGCCAGCTTCTTCCCGCTCGTCCATGCGAGAAACCGCCCGGAAGGGCTACGCGTCCAATTGTCACCGACGAGCACGCTCGAACATTGCATGTGCCGGCGAAGATCGAACGTTGCGACGTGCCGGTCTTTCCCGCAGAGGGTGCTCGACACGACCGAAAGGCGTACGGGATCGCGCAAGAACGTCGCGCGCGACCCGTTGCTCACCGGTGCGCCGATCGGCAGAACCCAAGGGTGCTGCGACGGATCCGAGACGTCCCAGAGCAGCGCGTTGCCGGCCCCCGTCGTGACGGCAAGCAGCCGCGATCCGTCAGCACTGAGGCGGATATCGTCGAAGCCTACTTCCCGCGCGTCGCGCGTGGCGGGAGCGTCGAAGGAAAGGCTGAGCGGCTTCACCGCGGCGACTTGCCAAAGGTTGACGTCGCCTCCGCCCACCGAGGTCGCGATCGTGTCGGCCGCAGACGGAATGGCGACTTGGTCGACGTCGGTCGTAATGCGGCCGAGCACGCGCCAATCGTCGACGCTTCGAACGATGACGCTCCGTTTGGTCCGCACTTCAAAGAGCAGTTTGCCGTCGCGACTGAAGAGCGCCAGATCGGCCCGTCCCTCACCGCTTTCGCGAAATTTCGTTTTCCCGGTGCGGAAGTCCCAAACGTCGACGCCGTCGTCCCCACTGATTGCAACGAGATTCCCGCGCTCGGCGAGCGCGATCGAAGCCACGTTGCCTTCGTCATCGAGCGCGCGAACCGGACGTTGCGGCCGGTCCTTGTCCCAAACCTCGATCAGCTTTTTGGCGCGCAACGTGACGATCGTGTCGTCCGCCGCGCGTACCCGGATGCGGTCGACGTTTCCGACGTCCTTATCGAGGCTTCCGAGCGGAGCGAAATTCAGGGAAACGCGCTTACCGGTTCCGCGTTCGATGAGTTCCGCTTTCCCGTAGTACCCGAGCGCAACGAGACGCCCGTTGTCCGCGATGGTCGTGGGAGAATCTGCCAGCGGATATTCGGAACGTCCGGCGAGCGGTTTGCCGTCGGCGGTTTTCCAGAGATTGAGAAAGTACTTCGCCGTGTCGGTATCGTGCGAGACGGTCGCGAGGACTCGATCGTCTGGGCTGATCGTCGCATAGCCCCATATTCGGCCGGCCGGCGCTCGCATGGTGTATGGTTTGGTTCGGGTTGCGAGATTCCACGCCCGAAGATTCGTATCGCCGTAGCGACGCACGAACGCGAGCGGACCGTCGTGTTCGGCGATGACCGAAGCGACGTCGTCGAAGCGGTCCGACATGACGACCGATCCGGATCGAACGTCCCACGCGACGGCTCGATTGTCGTCACCGCCCGCGACGATCTCCTTGCCGCCGTCCACGAAGGTCAGACTGTCGAGATCGCCGGTCGATCCCGCAAGCGTTGAGGTCATGCCGGTGAAGCGCGCGATCAACGATCCGACGGGAACGCGAAGCGAGGCTCCACCGCCGTCGTTTCCCCCGAAGAGATATTCGGGGAGCAGGTTCGACGCAGCCATCGCCGGCGCGTTGCGCGCGTTGAGTGCCTGCAAGCCCCGCCCGACCGTGCCTCCCAAGCAGTCTGCGAAGGGATTCGGCGCTTCTTTCGCATCGCTCATCACGCGCGCCGCCGCCTGACAAATCAGCGCTGAAAGCTCGGCCGGCCGCTTGTTCCGGATTCCCGTCGAATCGAGCACGAGACGCGCCGTATCTTCCTTCTTCGGAAGATTCGTAACGCCGAGAGTTCGCGCGTAAATCCGGCCGTCCTCACCGCCCAGAACCACGGTCGAACCGTCCGCGGAGAACGCCGCGGTGCTGACTTTGATTCCGGGCGCCGGCAGAGCCGCGATCGCACGCTGCGATTCACGTCCCCAGAGTTGGGCGCGGCCGTCCTCGGTGAGCGTCAGAACGAAATCCGAGCCGTTCGGCGAGAAAGCGACCTCTTTGACGCTCGATCCCGCGCTAAACCGCGCTTGGCGCGTCCCGCTTTCGACCTCCCAAACGTACACGTCGCCGTTCGCACCGGCCGAAGCAAGCCAATTGTTATCGTCGGAGAAACGCAACGCGTTGATGCGACCCGAGCCGGTTGAAGTCTCAAAGACGACGCGGTTATAAGGATAGGAGTACACCGCAACTCGGCCGCGCGAATCCCCGGTCGCGTAGAGTCGCCCGTTGCCGGCGGCGGCGCCGGTGAGCTGGCCGCCCCCGGACGGCGCGAACCACGTATCGGTTGTGGCACCGACGATGCGCGTGTAGGTGACGCTGTCGTTGGAGAACGCGACGACCGATTCCGCGTCGTGCGAGACCTCCAAACTTTGAATCTCGGTCTGTTCGCTTTCTTCGCGCAACAACTGCGTGCCGTCGAGCTTCCAGGCAGCCCACCACTGGTCGGCAAAGTCCGCGGATTTGCCGTACGGTGCGCGTTCTGAGCCGACCACGACCGGCTGCGAGAAAAACGTCGCGAAAGAAGCATCGGAGAAATACTCGCCGGTTTTTGCCGCCGCGATCGTAACCGGCGCCGTCTTGGGTCTGCCGTTTGCGTCGAGCGACCAAATCTTCACCGACGAGCCGGCGGCCGTCACCAGCCGTTGGCCGTCGGCATCGAGCCGTGCGGCTACAACGCGCGTGCCGGGATCGGAGGTGACGGCGAGGGGCGCCCCCTCGGCGGTGGGGATCCCGTTTTGCAAACTCCAAACTTGAACGCGGTTCTCACCTAAGCTTCCGCTTCGCGAGACGGCATGACGCCCGGTCGCATCCAGCGAGATCGCTGCGATCGGTGCGACCTTGCTCGGCTCGGATGCGCTCGCTGCGGGCGCGGCTTGCCACAGGACGAGATTCCCCGCGACGTCGCCGACGGCGAGCGTCGAACCGTCGGGCGAGAAGCGTACGACGCGCGGTCGCTCGCGCGGTGTCCGCTCCCCCGAAGCTGCGCCACCCGAGGTGTTGGCAAATTCGACCGTGCCGTTCGGGCCCACGACTGCGACCGACTCGTTGACGGGAGAAAACTTTGCAAAGGCGGCAGGGCCCGAACCGATCGCGCGCGTTTTCCCGCCGTTACCGATGAGAACGGTCTCGCCGTTCTTGAGCACGGCAACCGCTTCGTCACCGCCGCGATCGACCGAGATATCCGCGATCGAGCCGCCCGCATCGCCGAGCTTCTCGAGTTTTTGCGTTTCGGTGTTGTAGGCGTACACTGAGTTGCCGTCGGCTGCCACGACGAGCGGTGCGTTCGCAGCCCCGGCCAGAAGAGCGAGCTGATTCGACGCTAACAGCTTGTGGGTCGCCGTGCAGTTCGTGAGGTCGACGACCGTCAGACCTCCGCCTTGCATCGAGGCGACGACGCTCTGACCGTTGTGCGAGAAGAGCGCATCTTCCACGGGACCGCGGACGCTGCAGGGTTTGCCCGCCGCTGCGACCGGACTGACGACGAGACCGGAATCGCCCGCGGCCAATACCTTGCCGCCGTCACGGCTGAAACGCAGGACGGTGGTGCTTCCGGTTTCGAGCCCCTGCAAGGGAACCGGCGGCGGGGCGGACGCCATCTTCATGCCGGTAAGCGGGCGAAGCACGAGCTTGTTCACGCTGGCCGTCACGAGCGCCGGTTGCCGGGGCGAGAATGCGACGGCGCTGACGTTATCCTGATCGGTAAAGACGTGAAGCAATCTGCCGCTGCGATCCCAGAGTCTTACCGGACTCGAGCCGGTCGCGGTCGCAACGAACGGACCGTAGCCGGCGGGGGAGACGGCGAGCGCATCGACCGCGGTGTCGTGTGCGTGCACCGATACCGGTAAACGCCGAAGCGCTTCTTTCAAAGCGTCGTAGGTTTCTTGATCCTCGGGCCGGCCGGCGGGATTCGCGCCGTAGGCGGCCGCGAGCAGAATCGCCGCATCGACGGCGCTGGCGTTTTGCCCGCTTCTGAGCGCGTCGACTGCCGCAAGGCCCGCTGCTTTGAACGCGAGGCGCTGGCTGTCGCGCGCTTCCGCTTCGTTCTTCTTCGCAAGCGTCGCTTGGTAGTCGGCGCGATCTTTCGCCGTGTTCGCCGCCTGGAGGTTTGTTCTGGCAAGCTTCGTCTGACTGTCGGCGAGCTTCGTCGCAGCGTTTGCCACCGCTTCGTTTTGCCTGGCAAGTTTTGCCTGTTCGTTGGCGTGCTCCGCGCTGAGAGCTGCGGCCACAGCAGCCTTGGCTGCGGCGGCGCGTGCCACTTGCGCTTCGTGCGCTTCAGACTTGGCGACGCGCTCCTCCCCGCGCGCCTTCTTCTCGGAGGCCACTGCCTTCTTCTCGGAGGCCACGGCCTTCTGCTCGGAGGCCACCGCCTTTTGCTCGGCGCCCTTCGCATTTGACTCGGCAGCTCTTGCCGCGACTTCGGCGGCAGCAAGCTTCCGGTTTTCCAGCGCCGCATAGGCAGCAACTCCGGCCGCGAACAGAAAGAGCAGCGCCATCAAACCCGCGAACGCGCGCGTACGGTTTGCAAAACTTCGTGCCGCCAGCGCCAGCTTCTGCGCGTTTTCGGTTTCGCGCTGAGCCGCCTCGGACTGCATGCGCGCGAACTTTGCTTCGCTCTCGAGGCGTTCGCGCTCGCGCCGTTCGGCATCGAGACGATCTTTCTCGGCGCGTTCGCGTTCGGCGGTTTCGCGCTGGCGGTCGCGCTCGGCGGCGGCGGCGCGAGCGCTTTCCACATCCGCCTTGTTCTTAAGGCTTCGTGCCAGCAGATCTTCGACGAGCGTGTAGCCCCCGCCGTAGCGCTTGCACCAAGCCACAGTTCGCGGACGCGCATGCCACCACTTGACCCGCGCGTCAACTTGCTCGGCGGGCAAGATGTCGCCACCTTTGGCAGAGGTGGTGAGGTCGCGCAGCGCGCGGAAAATCCGGCCATCCTCGTCTTCGGCCGCGAGCCAGCCCTCTTTGCCGCCTCCGACCGATTCCGCTTCGCTGCTGATCTTCGTCCAGCGCCGCAGCAGCGCTTCGTGCACGACGTCGATCCGCGTACTCGCGGCAAGCTCGGGAACGCGCTCGGGTGATGGAAGAATAAACGAACAGTCGTCGGCCCGAAAGCGGTTGATGACTTTCAAGAGGTCCGCTCGCGAAACGCCCGCTTCGTCCTCGAGTTGCTCGAGCGGCAGCGCGCGCCGAGTCGCGCGTCCTTCCTTGTCGCGTTCGCTCAGCGCGCGGAAGACTTGCTCGACGGCCAGATCGAGACCGGGAAGCTCCGCGCTGATTTGGTTGGCGTGCTGCGAGAGCGCTCCCGAAAGCCGGTCGACCGCGTCGTAGTGCGCGCGCGTGAGGTGCCGCTGCGCGCCGGGTGCGAGGCCCTCGCCGGCTTTCTCCCAGATGCGTGACAGACAGTGCTGCAAAACCGGCAACTGGTCGAGCTCGACACCGAGATCGCTGACGAGCAGCTGGACGAGTTCGGGCTCGATGGTCGCACCGGCTTTCTCGATCGGCCCGCGGATCGCTTGGACGCGCTCGGCGCGCTTGAGCCCGGGGGTGAGAAACTGTCCCGCGCTCACCGCTTCCGGTAGCTCGTCGAAACGCGCGCAATCGCCGATGAAATCGGAGCGCATCGTCAGCAGCACGAAAATGTTTTCGGCGCGGGTGCGCGCGCCCTCGAGTAACAATTGCACGAAGAAAGTCGCTTCGTCGCGCAGCAGCGAGCGAGTCAGCGCGCCTTCGCCCTCATCGCTCGCTCCGAAGCGGAAGATCTCTTCGAACTGATCGACGACGAGCAACAGCGTGCCGCCTTCGAGTTCGGGCGACTCCTTCAAGGCGCGGCTCAAGCCGAGACGCGAACGCCGCAGTTCGGCGTTGATTTTCTCGAAGCGCGTCGCGCGGGCAGCTTCGTCGGCGCTCGCGTGCGTGTGCCGCGAAAGCGCTTCGGCGAGATTCGCGACCGGATGGTCGCCCGGCGTCATCACGGCAACGCGCCACTTGCGGCCGGCCTCGTCTTCGCTCTCCTGTTGGAGCAGTGGGAGCAGACCGGCGCGCACGAGCGAGGATTTCCCGCTGCCCGAACTACCGATGACGGCGATCAAGTGCGACATCTCGAGCAAGCCGTAGAGCGACGAGACGTGCTCGTTTCGCCCGAAGAAATACGGGGCGTCCCCGTAGTCGAACGGCCGCAGTCCCGGGAAGGGATGCTCTGCAGAAAGGAAGAGCGTCACGGCGCCATCGCTATTCGGCGGTCCCTCGCAACTCGAAGACCTCGCGCAGACGATCGAGCGATATCCAGTCCGCAGTCAAATCGGCGACGACGTCGATCTCGTCTTTCGGGCGCGCCTTTTTCCGGATCTCCTTGTCTAGGCGCGGCTCGGGCCCTAGAACGAGAACCCGCAGCGGCAGTTCTTGATCGCGCACCCTCGACAAGTACTCAGGATTGAGGTACTGGCTCCACTTCTTTTCGACGCGTCCCTCGTGGACTTGTCCCCACAGCACGACGACCGCGTCGCATTTCATCAACTCTTTCTTCGTGCTGCTCGTGATCTCTTGAGTCGTGCCGGTCTGCGTCGGCACGCGCGGATCGAGATTGAGCGCTTGCAGCGCATCGATCAACTCGCTGAGATACGGCGCGTCCTCGTTGGCATTGAGGATGCAGACTTTGTCGCCCTTGCCGACGGCGCCCGGCTGATGGATCAGCCGCACCTTGGCTAGCTCTTGCTTGACGATGTCGCTAAAACTGCTCGCCTCGCTGCCGTCGACGATATCTTGCGGCGGCAGCGGCAGGTCGCCGCCCTGAAAGAGGCGCAGCGCATCGTTCGGTTCGCGGTTGCTGAAGTAGGGAATCCCGTCGCTGTCTTCGAGCACTTTGGGGGCCCAAATCAACCGCTTGAAATCGGCCGCGACCGCGCCGTTGCCGCCTCCCGGCTTGACGGCCTCCAGCAGCTGCATTCGGATGAGGCTGATAACTTTGGGCAAGCCGCCGCGTTCGGCGATGACCGACTGTTCGGGATACCGGCCCAGCAAGTGAATCGACATCTTGGAACGATCGAGCATGCCGCGCACGGACTGCTCGACGCTCGGGTCGCTCAGGTCGGCGTCGCGGGCCGGTACGACCTCGTAGTTCGAGCCGCTTATCTCGTCGTAGAGCCGGTTATAGACCGCCTGCAGATCGCCGCTCGTCTTGGCGAGATAGACCGTCCCGCGCGAATTCTTAGGAGGAGCGGCGGCGGCAACGGCGGCCGGCCGTTGCCCCTTGCGATGCGCGCGTTCGGCAATATCCCGGGCCAACTCGTTGAGCAGGTCCATGTAGTCGGTGCTGTATTTCGCGACGCGGAAGTACTCGAGCTGAGCTTCTTCGGGTTGACCCTTCTCTAAATGATAGAAGCGGTAACTATCCTGACGCTGGAGCAGCTCCGGGCGCTTTTCATCGACGACGTAGCGCTTGCTCACGACGACGATCCGCTCTTTGGGTTTCGTGTCCCCTTCGCGCCGGCGATGTTCGGCGAAACGGGTGAGCTCCTTTTGACAATTCTCGGATTTCATCCAGTTCGGCGAAAGCACGACCAGCAAGAGATCGGAGCGTTTCAGGCCTTCGTCGATCTTGTCATCGAACTGCTCGCTCTTCTTGATGTCGCTCTGGTCGAACCAGAATTTGACGTCGGCGTTCATTTCCTCCAGCTGCTGCTGCAAGCGCTCCCATAGGAGCGTGACGAAACCGTCGTCTTTTGCGACCCCCGGCGTGGAGGCGTTGTCGATTCGGGCGTACGATACGAAGATCTCGAACACGAAAGCCTCGCCTACGCTTTCGCGACCGCTTCGGCGGGCTCGGCGAGATTCTTCAACTCAGCGTACAGCGAGCGAAGCTCGGGCTCGGACTCGTCGGAAGCGAAAGCCAGCGCCTTTTCAAGATCGGGCAGCAGCGCGTGGAGATGAAAGGCGCTCGGTCCGTCGGCCCTGATCTCGTCGACCAGGTCGCGGGCTCGATCGGTATCGCCCGCGTCGAAAGCGGCCGCCAAGAGCGTCGGATTGAGCCAAGCGTCCTTGACCCTGCGGCGGCGTGCGCGCTCGCAGGCGACCGCGGTCAGCGATGCTGCGACGACCGCTTTCTCCGCGTCCCCTTTTCGATTGCGTGCCCGGTAGAGCCGCGGCAAATTGGAAATCGGGAAATAGTCGTTGAGGTCCAAATACATGCCGGCTTCATAGGCTCGAATGGCCCGATCGAGATGCTCCGGCTTGCCGGTGGCGTTCCAAAGTTTCTTGTAGCGTCCGCCCAACAGACCTTGGCGCTCCGATGAGTCCCCCTCGAGCTTGATGAGTTCCTCGATCGCCGCGATCGCTTTGAGATGGTCGCCGCCCTTCGAAAGCGCAAGCGCCTGCTGTTCCTTCACGAACGCGAGCGTGCGCATCGAGGCGGGCAGGTGTTCCACGAAACTCAGCAACTCGGACCAGTTCTCGGAATCCCGCAAGAGGATGAGAAGTTCGAGCGCGACCGAGGTCTGGACCGGTCCCCTCGAGTACTCGCCCGCGATCTGCAGCGCATGCTGCTTGAACGCTTCCTTCGTTCCGGCGCGTACTTCGGCGATCTTCGCTTGAAAGGCCGACAGCTCTTCGAGCCGCTCCCGGAATCTCGAGGCGCGCGCATCGTAACTGCCCGGAAAACCCGGCAGCGCTTCGTAAAAGGGAGACTCGCCGGCGGCATGGACGGGAATCGCTTCGAGCAAGAGGCTCCGGATTTGCGCGGCGTGTTCGTCGCTCACGCTCGCGTCATTCAAAGGATAGCGCACCTGCCGCATCGAGCCGAGGTCGAAGGCCGGCTGCGCCCACTCGGCGGCGAGCATTACGCACCCGCGCGGCGAAACCGCGTGCCGGATGCCTAGCTCGTAGTAGACGTTGGCGTTTGCGATCGTGACGTCCGCGATCACGAGATCGGATACGGCGAGCCGCTCGATCATCTCTCCGATGATGTTGGAGCCGATGTCTTCATCGGCACGCACGGGAAGGTAGCCGAGATCCTGAAGTGCGGGCTGAAACGCAGCCTGCCAGAGACGGTCGAAATCAATTTCGGCCGGCGCGTCTGCCACCGCATTTGTCGGTTTTTTTCCGTACGGCATAACGGCGAAGCAGATGGGCTTGACTAACAATGGCGCCCTCTCCAACGGGAACGGCGGGGCCGTTCCGATAGCTCGGCCTTTTCCCGGAACTGCCAAGGCTCGCCTGCGCTTGGGGAACGCCCGACTGTCACACGCGAAAGCTCAGCCGCCCTCTAAGATTCCGATCGCGTTGACGGGAATGCCGCGGCGCTCGGCGGCGAGGGCGAAGTGCGCGGTGAGATCGTGACCGGTTTGCAGGACGCTGTCCCAGACGACGAGCGCTTCGGTCTTTGCGCCTCCGGCCGCCGCGGTGGATAAAGCATCGTCGAGGATCGCCTCGTTGGTGCTTTCGAAGACGTTCGGGTCGTCCGGATTCAAGCTCAAAACGGTCAAATCGTTTGCTGCCTCTGCCTCACGTACGAAGCGGTCGAAAAGCTCGCCCCACGGATATGCTCCCGGCCGATCGACGACCGAACGTGCGCGGAAGAGTTCGATCGCGAAGGGCAGCACGACGCGGCGCCGCAAGCGCAGCTCCGCAGCTGCCGACAGCGCCAGCAGATCGGCGCCGCAGGCAGCGGCGCAGACGAGGACGCGTATCCCGCCCGCCTCGAGCCGTTCCCGGATCCGGCGCCTGACCGCTCCGATGCGACCGGCGGGAAAGCGCGGAATCTTCGGATTGGGGGCATCGATGCGGCGGCCCGCAAGCGCTGCGATCATGTGACTGCGAGCGACGGATCGAATGCGCCGAAATGCGCGAGATCCAATTTCTTCGCATAAGCTCGTCCGACTTCTTGAAGCGCGCCGACGTGCTTGCCGCTTACGAGCGGTAGCACTTCTTCCGGCTTGATGCTCGGAAAGAGCCCCAGCTCGGTAAGTCCCGCTTCGGTGAGTTTCGGATCGTAGCGGACGTAGGTGAAGTCTTTCGCTCGCGACGGCGTTCGCGTCGAAAGCGGCTCGATAAGGTCGCCGATCTCGGAGTCGAGCGGCTCGCCGAAGAGACAGCGCCCCACGATCCGGCACAGTTTGTCGGCTTCAACGGTCGCCGAATAGATCAATGCTCCCGGGACCTGTCGCGCGCTATAAAGCAGCGTCATCTGAGAAGCCTTGAGTTCCCTTTTGGCGTCGGGGATGGATCCGGTACCGATCGAAACGAGCAGCAGACGATCTTCGCCCCGCTCCCAGCGAAGTTGGAACTCGTCGAGCGTCGCCATCACGTAGAGCAGAAACGAAGGGTTGTTGTACGGCGTCACCGCGCCGTCGACGAACACGAACGTCTCGGGCCCGACGACGACTCGTTCCGGAGGAAAGTACGTCGGCGCGGCGGTGCTGGCCCGAACGAGTTGCCAGAGTGGAAGGAACAGGTTGTTCCCGTCTTGCTCCGTTCCCCGGTTGTACTTCGCTTTCGGATTATTCGACAGCGGCCACGGCGAATCGGTGTTGCAGTTGTACATGTTGAGCAGCAACAGCGTCTTGAGTTCGCGGACGTTCGACACGCCCGTTTGCGGAAGCCCGGGATCGCCGAGCCTGGTTTCGCCCAGATGCTCGCGCAGCGCCGCCGTCAGCCCGGTGGCGCGATAGCGATAGCGCCACTGTGAGAAAAACGGTGCGGGCTTCAACATGACGCGAGCTCCGAGCTCGTAGAGGTTCCGGATCTCCTCGATCGTCATGCCGAGCGCGACGCCCGCGGCGATAATCGCCCCCGTACTCGTTCCGCCGACGTAGTCGAAATAATCCGACAGTCGCAGATCGTCGTCGTCGTACGCCTTGCGTAACAGCTCCTGGAGACGAGCCAGGATTTCGATGCTGATAAGGCCGCGGATTCCGCCGCCGTCGATCGTTAAGAGACGCTTCGGGCCGGCCGAATCGACGCGCTCGAGATAATTCTTGTACTTTCTCAGCACGATCCCGACTGCAGCTACTTCAGCAAGTCACAGGGAGGGGGCGGCCCAGTTGGATTCACGGCTTTTTGCTGTTTGCAATACGCTTGAAAGCTGTCGAGAAATTGGTGCGCGGCGTCCTCGGCGGCATGCAGCGTGAGATGATTGACGTCGCTTTCCCTCCCGAAGTTCAGGGATGCGGCGGCCACCGAGCTCGTGACGCTGTTTTGGAGATTGGCCGTGCCGCTCGGGTTGAAGACCGACGACGAAAGGTTTTGGAACTGCGACGTTTCTCCGCTCTTGGGAATGGGGCTCGTCACGGGAAAAACCCTGGTGGTCGTGTTTTGATAGGTGCGTTGCGCGGCGAACGCGAGATAGACGGACGTCAAAACCGCGAACGGCAAGAACTGAATTTTCGAACGCCCATATTCACCGGTGGACGTCTGCGCCACCCACTCAACGCCGGGCGTCGATAAGGCGGACGGCGCCGGGCCCGAATCCGCAGACCGATTTCCGCCCTGATTGCACTCGGAGATCATCGCATTGAACTCGACGCTGACCGAGTCGATGAGGAACACGAGATAGTCGTACTTCTTGCCTCCCGATGCGGGCGGAAGCACGATGAACGCTCCGCGTGCCATCGGATCTTCCTGGCACTGCCGGATGTAGTCCGAGAGTTGCCAGTCGCCCTCGGGCACGACTGGAAAGGTTAGTTCCGGCCCTAATTTCTTGGCCATCGACGTGGCGACTTTGGCATTCATCGCCTCGTCTTTCCCGAGCACGAGCACGAAAACGACCGGCGTGCGGAACTTGAGGATATCGGGCGGCTTATTTTCCTTCGGCGGCGCCAGCTGAATGACGTAGGGCTGGTGCTGCGGGTTCGGCGAGCCTGACACCGGAGCTGTGACTTGGGCGACCGCATTCGGGCCGCTCGATAGGGTCAACACCCCTAACATTGCGACGACCGCGAGAACCACACGCATCGCAGGCTCCGATCTCAAACGTCGTTAGGGCGATGCCTCTTAGGTATCGCCGAAGGACGCGACCGTTAGCGCCGGTCACCTGCGTCTCCTGCGCGCGAGCAACGCTCTCGCGAAACGTGACGACGAAGCGGCACAAAAGACCCCCAATACGGGGGGCATCCGCGACCCGACCGCTCCCATACCGGCCGCCGGAACCGAGGCAGGGGTCTCGCCTTGCGCTTGCGCAGTGATGAACGAACTCAGTTGCAACACAGTGGATCCGAAATGAGCAAGTCTTCACGCGGCAGTTTGACCTCTGCGTTTGCCGGATTCTGCATCGGCGCAGTTCTGGCGAGCATGGCTCCGGCGTTCGCACAAGTGCCGGCGAAGCGAGGACACACGGTCAAAGATATTCTCCGCGACGGAAAATCGGTTACTTCCGCCGACGGTGTGAAGGTCACGCCGCCGTCCGGCGCCGTCGAAAACGTCATCCGGCGCGACGAAGCGATCGTCGACGGAACGCGGATCGACGTTCCGGCGCGGATCGTGGTCGTCATCGTCAGCTCAGGTGAAAAGAGCACTGCGACGCTCGAGCCGGGATCCAGCGTCACGTTCATCAGCACGGGCTCGGGAGAACTCGTCTCGAGCAACGCCGGCAAAACGATCTTCAGCATCGTGCCGAAGTCGCTCGACTTCTTTCAAGTGCAGTCCAGCGAGGCGATAACCGCCGGCGTGCACGGCACGGTGTTCTCGATCGATCGCAGCCAGAGTGCCGTCAGCTTCGACTGCTCGCTCGGCGTCGTCGACATTACGAAGACCGGCTACCTTCAGGTCGGCGCGAATACGACGAAGGTATCGCTGGTCGACGTGATTTCCGCCGCGGGGCAGCCCGAGGCGGTGTATCACCCGAGCGCGACGTGGTACTTGGGAAGGTTTGCGAACTTTGGCGAGGCCGAAGCGCACTTTACGCAACAGGTCGTCGCGGCTCGAAAGAGCGGCGACACGTACGCGCTGGGCGCAGCGCTGCGCAATCTCGGACTCGTTCAATGGAATAGTGGCCGGTACGCCGAGGCGATGACGTCCGAGAACGAAGCGCTCGGATTGTACCGGCAGTCCGGAGCGCGCGACGGCGAGGCGCATGTGCTCGACGATATCGGACTCGTCAACTACAGCTGGGGCAAGTACCCCGACGCCCTGCAGTCGCACCAAGCGGCGCTTGCGATGTACCGCGAGGTCGGGGACCGCGGCGGCCAAGGGAGAGCACTCTCCAGGATCGGTAACGCCTACGAGCGCCAGGGCCGGTACGCGGATGCGTTGCAAGCGCAGCAGGACGCGATCGCGTTCTATCGGCAGGTCGGTGACCGCGACGGAGAGGCGCGGAGCCTCACGCAGATCGGGGTGATCCAAGAAGACCAAAGCAAATACGCCGACTCGCTGCAGTCGCAGACTCAGGCATTGGCGCTTTTTCGAGAACTGGGAGATCGCGACGGCGAAGCGAGAGCTTTGCGCGGACTCGGGAGCGTTGCCTACGGGCAAGGCCGCTACGCCGACGCGCTGCAGTCGTATCAGCAAGCGATGGCGCTCTTCACGGAGATGGGCGACCGCGACGGTGAGACAAAAGCTCTCAACGGCGTCGCCAGCGTGCAATTCAGACAAGCCCATTACGACGACGCGTTGCAAGCCGGCCAGCAGGCGCTCGCGGGCGCGAAGGAATCGGGTGACCGGGACAGCGAGGCGAGCGCCCTTCGCATCCTCGGCGCCGTCGCCTACGAACAACAACGCTACACCGATGCGATGCAATTCGAGCAACAGGCGCTCGCGATCTTCCGGGAGCTGGGCGATCGCGACGGCGAGGCGCGCAGCCTCAACAGCATCGGCAACACCGCCTACGAACAAGCCCAATATGCCGAAGCGCTCCGCTCCGACGAGCAGGCGCTCGCGACGTTCCGCGAATTGGGCGACCGCGCGGGCGAAGCGCGGGCCACGCAGAGTGTCGCCAACGTCGCCTTGCGGCAAGGCCGCTACAGCGACGCGCTGGAGTCGTACCGGCAGGCGTTGACGCTCTTCAAGCAACTCGGCAGCGAGGCCGATGCCGCGCGCGTCAGCGACATCATCGCAAAGATCGAAGCACACCGCAAACACGGCGACCCATAGCCGTGCCGCGCTGGGCCGGCAACGTCGCCGTGCTGGGCGGCATCTACGTTGCGGTCATGGCAGCGGCTGCATTGTGGATGCCGCACGAATGGGACTGGAGCGTTTTCCAGTGGCTGAGTTCGCGCGTCACCCCGACGCTCTCACCCGAGGTCAGCATCGTCGACGTCGACTGGGATCCAACGGACGTGCCCAGCAACCGGCGCCGCATCGCGGCGTTCCTCGATGGCCTCGTGCGCAGCGACCGGCGGCCGAACGCGGTCATCCTCGACGTTGAATTCGATCCGTGTCAATCCAAACCGTGCGGCGAATCGATGGAATCCGCGCGCGACGCGCTGGTCGCGAGCCTCCGTGCCGCAGCGTCGCGCTTTCCGGTCTACGCGATCGAGCAACCCAGCGTCGATCGGGATGACGTCGAGCGCGGTCCGCTCGATCGGCAAGACGCACGGATTTACGCTGCGGTGACCGGCGCGGCGCAAACGCGCTTCACGATCGTCCCGAAGTCGGAAGGCTTGTTCTACCGCATCTGCTATGCGAACGTGCCCTTCGTCAATGAAGACGGCGCAGTCGTGGGAACCGAAAGCGTCTGGGCGATGGTCGTTCGCGTCTTGATGACGCCGCGAGTCTTTGCGAGTTCACCAGCCTGCGATACGAGCCACATCCCCGTCCGCATCGGGCCGAAGATCTCGCTCACACCTCCTGCCGCGTACCGTTTTACCGAGACGCGGACGTTCCCGGGCTATGCGCAGTTCGACGATAAGACGTTCGTCGTCGTCGGGACCATGAAGTACGACCGTTCGCCCTTTACGGATCGAAGCGGTCCGGAGCTCCTCGCCTGGGCGTTGAGCAACGCGCTCGATCAGGGTTCGCTGGCCGGCAGGGGTTCGTACTACGATGCGCAGCCCCAGAATCTGATGTTGCTGTTGCTCGTACCGGCGTTTTCCGGACTCGCCGTCGTCGCTTTCATGGCGCTCTTCTACCAGTTGAAGAAAAGCCGATTGCGAGGGCTACGGCAGCTCCTTCCCTGGATCTCGGCCGCACTCGCGGCGGTCTTCGGGCTTTTCGTTTTCGGCGCGTTCGAGTTCTGGATGCTCGCCTCACACCACATCCAGCCGCAAGTCTCGCTGATCTCGCTGGGCGTCGTCTTGGCCTCGGCGCTGTGCGGGTTCCGTGGTTTCCAAATGACTCAGGACGAGGCAAACGCGATCGAGCCGCTGCCCGACGAGTCGTACGACTACGATGTCTTCATCAGCTACGCCCGCGAAGAAGGAGCCTGGGTTTACGAGAACGTGTTCGCACCGCTCCGCGATGCCGCGCTTCCGAACGGAAAGAAGCTCAGCGTCTTCTTCGACACGTCATCGATTCGCGCGGGGACGGGTTGGCAAACCAAATTGTCGCTCGCCATCGACGGCAGCCGCTTCATCGTGCCGGTCTATTCGGACGTCTATTTCACGAAACCGTACTGCCGTTTCGAGATCCTGCGCGCGCATCGCAAGTGGATAGAGGCCGGCGACGAATCGCGCTGCGTTCTGCCAATCATGCGCGGACACCCCAAGATTTACGCGACGGTCAACGACATTCAAGCCGTTAGCATCGACGATCAACCGGATTTAGTGCATCAGATCGTGGCCGAGATCGTCGAGCGGCTCTCGCGTCAGCGATAGCAATATTCGTCGTCGGCGTCGAGGATGTCGAGGATTTTCGTAAGCTCCGGACGTTCCGCCATGATAGGATGCCGCTCCCGCACCAGGGCCTGGTCGGCCGGCGTCATCCGTTCGACGACGAAGCTCTCCATTTTCGCATTGAGCGCGCCGGCGGCCGAGCGATCCACTCGGGCTTCTAACCATCCGGTCACCTCGGCTTCGTCTCGAGCGCGTGCGACCGCTTCGCGAAACTCGTCCATGTCGAGGCCGGCGCGCTTGACGACGTACGCGCTGAAGCCCGTGTCGTGGTTGAGATACTTTCCGATATTGCCGCCCGGCAATTCCGCCCGCAACTTGTCGACGGTGCGCGGAAGGAAATAGAAGCCGAGCAGCGTGGCACGTGTCGGGCGTGGCGGCTGTTTCGTGAGATCGAGCGGGGTCATGGAAAACTTCCCGTGAGCTGACCTTCGGCGATGACGTGGCCCTCGATCGCACTGTCAAGTTGCTTCTTCGTTGCGCCGGCCGGAAGGTCGAGGTTCGCATCGAGCGCATACAGCGTGAAAACGTAACGGTGCGTCAAGTTGCCCGGAGGACAGGGTGCGGCGTATCCGAGGTCGCCGAAACCGTTGATGCCCTGGCGCGCGGTGTTCGGGAGCTGTCGAACCTTCGGCGTTGCCTCGGGTAGACTGCGCACCTCCGGGGGCACGTCGTACACGAGCCAATGCACGAAGTGACCGAAAAGGAACGAGAGCGGCGAGTCGATATCGCTGGCCATCAAGACGAAGCTTTTCGCTTTCGCCGGCGCTTGCCAATCGAGTCCCGGCGAAACGCTGGTTCCTTTACAGGTGAACTGATTGGGGATGACGCCTCCGTCGGCAAAGTCCGGGCTAGTAAGGCGTAACGCCGGAACCGTCGAGGAAGGCGGTGGACTCGAAGCGCAGCCGGAGAGTCCGGCCAGGATGGCGAGCAGCGCGATCGATCGAGTCCATAAGGCTCTTGGCACGTGGCTAATGTACAATACCGCCGCGTCACGTCCTGGCCCGCGGCGAACTCGACGTTGTTTAGCAGAGGCTTTCGAGAGCGCGGGAATGTAGGTCGCGCCATGGGAGCACTCGGACCGCACGGCCATCGCCATGAAGCGCACCGCCCCGTCGTCATGGGACGTCACGGGATGGTAGCCGCGGCGCATCCGCTGGCCTCGGAGGCCGGGGTCCATATTCTGCGCAGCGGCGGCAATGCCGTCGACGCGGCGATCGCCGTCGGCGCCGCGATTGCTGTGACGGCACCGCACCTGTCCGGCGTCGGCGGTGACGGCTACATCATGATCTACGATCCGCAGATCGCCTCCGAACCGCTCGTAATCAATGCAACGGGCCGCGCGCCGCTGCGCGCCACGCCCGAAGAATACCGCGACGGCATTCCGCTGCACGGTATGCGCAGTGCGAGCGTCCCGGGTCTGGTCGACGGTTGGCTCCAAGCGCACGAACGGTACGGCACGCTCTCGCTGGATGCGTGTCTCGCGCCGGCCATCGACTTGGCCGAGAACGGCTTCCCGGTGACGCGCAACCTGGAACGGGCCATCCTCGAGCAACCCCTGCTGCTGAGCTTCCCCAGCTCACGAGCGATCTTCGCGCCGCGTGGAGCTGGATTGCGTTTCGGCGAGATCCTCGTGCAAACGGACCTCGCTCGCACGCTGCGCGCGATCGCGCGCGACGGCCGTTCGTCATTTTACGAAGGCGAAATTGCGCGGGCCATCGTCGCCGCCTCGAAGGTCCACGACGGGCTGATCGAGCTCGACGATCTGCGTAGTTCCCGCGCCGAAGTGCAGAACGCGATCGCAGTGACCTATCGCGGCCACACGGTGTTCGAATCGCCGCCGAACTCGAGCGGTCACGTGCTGCTGCAGATGCTCAACATCGTCGAAAACTTCGATCTGCACGCGCTCGGCGCGAACAGCGCTGCGGCGATTCACCTGATGGTCGAAGCAAAGCGCCTGGCCTTCGCCGATCGCGAGGCGTTCGTCGCCGATCCCGAGTTCACCGATATCCCCTTACAGCAGGCTGCTCGACAAGAGTTACGCCGCCGAGCACGCACGTTCGATCGACCCGGAGAGAGCGGCCGCCGCGCCACAGGCGGGCGCTACCGCGGGCGTTCGAGGGCCGGGCCGGCGCTTCGCATACGACGTGCTTTGCGATCGTCGACCAAGATCGTCGCGCGGTGTGCCAGATTCAAAGCTTGCAGTCGTTCATGGGTTCCGCGCTCGTCGTAGAAGGCACCGGCATTCTCCTCAACAACCGGATGACGTACTGGCACCTGGAACCCGGTCACGTCAACCGGTTGCAAGGCGGCAAGCGCGTTCGCCATACGATGAATACGGTCATGATCTTCCGCGACGGCGAACTCTTCATGGTGCACGGCACACCGGGTGCCGATACGCAAACGCAAACGAACCTCCAGGTGCTCACGCACGTCGTCGATCACGACATGAACGTGACCGAGGCGGTCGAGGCGCCGCGCTGGCGCCACATCGGCCGCGGCACCGAGTCGACGATTCCGCACGGCGAGAGCGACCTGCTGAATCTCGAAGCGCGCTTCCCGCCCGGCGTCGCAGCCGAACTGGCACGGCGCGGACACCCCGTTGCGACGATTGGAGCGTGGGAGGCCTCCGGAAGCGAAGTGATGATCCGGGTCGACGGCGCGAACGGCGCGCTCCACGGCGCGTGCGATCCGCGCGCGGACGGCTACGCGATCGGCTACTGACCCGCCCGGATGACGAATCGCTTCAGCAGCGAACTGCGCGAGATGCGGATCTCGCTCGGGCCAGTCACTCCCTTTCTCGCCGTGCTGCTCGCCGGTTTTCTCTTCATCCTTGCGACGGCCAGCGGGCCGGCAGCTTCGATCGGGAGTTCGACTTTCTGGCTGGGCACGCTCATGAAGTCGGGCCAACCGCTCGCGGTTCGCGTCGCCATCAATCAAGAACCGTCAGGCCGATATACCGGCAGCTTCAGTTCCGACACCCAAGCCATAATGGATTATCCCTTCGACTCGGTGACCGTTACCGGACAACACATCGCGTTCGTGTTGGGCGGGGGCGACGTTCGCTTTTCCGGCACGATGAGCGATCGCACGATCTCCGGAAGTTTCGATGGCGCCGAAGGCCACGGCACGTTCCTCTTGCACCGTGCCGAAGCGCCGGTACTGCCGTACCGCGCGGAGGACGTGACCTTCGCGAACGGCGACGTGACTCTGAAAGGTACGCTGTGTGTCCCGAACGGGCGTGGCCCGTTCCCGGCGGTCGTCCTCTTGCACGGTTCGGGTCCCGAAAGTCGCTGGGGAACGATCCGCTTCATCGCGGACCGCCTCGCGCGCGCCGGAATCGCCGCGCTTGCGTACGACAAACGCGGCAGCGGAGCATCCACCGGTGACTGGCGTACGGTCGGCTACGAAGCGCTCGCCGACGATGCGATCGCGGGCATCAACTTGCTCGCGAAACGGTCCGACATCGATCCCAAGCAGATCGGCTTATGGGGGCACAGTCAGGGCGGTTTCATCGCTCCGCTCGTCGCGCAGCGCAGCGGCCACGTCGCGTTCATCGTCGCAGCCGACAGCAACGCGAGCACCACGCGCGAACAAGACGTCTTGCGCGTGACGAACGAGATCCGCGACAACGGCTGGACCGGTCGAGATGCCGCCGACGCGCGAACGCTCTACGCGCACTTTCTGGACGTCGCGAGTGCCGGTGGCGCCGGCTACGACAAGCTCGAAGCGGAAGTGAAGCAGGACAAGGGCCGGCCGTACATCAGCTGGATGGCTATACCGCCGCGGACCTCGTGGATCTGGAAGTGGTACCCTCTGGTTGCAAACTACGATTCCCGCACGTACTGGAAGACGGTTCGCGTGCCGGTGTTACTGGTCTACGGACAGAACGACGAACTCAGCGACGTTAACAGGAGCATCGCTTCGATCGGCGCCCTCGTCGCGGCTGCCGGAGGGCCGCCCGTCAAGTCGATCGTCATCCCGGATGCTCCGCACGTTTTGCATATCGCACCCGCGAGCGGCAAGCCGTTCTTTTGGTGGTACATGGCTCACGGCTACCCCTCGGCTGAGATCGACTGGATTCGAGCAGTCACGCACCTCACCTCATGATCGCGCTGCTCTGGGGCAGCAAGAAGCAACAGTAGCCTCCAGCGCGAACTTGATACCATCGCCGCAGGCGGCACGCCGAGAGGCCGGCGGAAGTGGAGTGACCATATGGCGAGACCCTACCATCTCTATCGCTGCCCCGAGGGCCACGAACGCCGGTCGTACGCCGCGCCCGACGTCGAGGTGACGGGCGCGCCTCCGAAGCAGAGCACGGTGTGGTGCGTCGAGATGCTGGATGACGGGTCGATGTGCAAGGAGCGCGCCGACTTCGTGGAGACGAGGTTCGGGGAACAAATGAACCACGCAGCCATATTCTATGCGAACGATGTCGAGTTCGCTCGCGGCACCTTGACCAAACGGAACGATAAGATATTTACGTTCAAGACCGCCCCGCTCGAGCGTTCCGACAACGACACGGCGCGCCTCACCGTTGCGATCCACCGGCACGGCACCACGCCGCTTGTCCTGGACGATTGCCACGTCATGGGATCGGACGACGGGGACCTTATCTTGATCGCCGACCAGATTATCGGCGACGATTCGAACGCAGTCGATATCGTTTCACTGTTGTAAACCCAAGGCTTTCAGGGTGACTCCGCAGCGATTCGAGTTTATGCTTTCGTGCCTGTCCCAGGCGGGGCTGGCAATACTCCTCACGGCGCTCCCGTGGCTAGCGGCCCAGGCGGCGCAGACCCCGCCGAAGCGCCTGTTTCTCGTCCGCAGCTATGACGGAACGAAGAAATGTTTGGACTACGGCGCGCGACGGCGAATCGACGGTGCTCGCGCGCCGGTAGGCCCAACCGTGTTTCTCAACGACTGCGCGCACGCACATACGATCGAGGTTGTGGAAATCAACAGCCGGCACGACGTCCGGATGTACGCCGGGACGCAAGTCATCGGGATTCATAACCCGCCGCAACAGACGACGCTTGGCGCTCCGCCGGCCCCGGCCCCGACGCACTTTACGCTCGAATTGCAGAGCCCGGCGAATCCCGCCACCGTGCTCTTCGCAAACCAAGTCTTCGCTCTCGACGGCGACAGCATCATCCTTGAAAGTAGCCGGCCCTGCGCCAGTACGGACTCAACCCTGTGTCCCCCGCCTCCGCCGCAACTCGTGTTCCAAGTGTCAAATGGGAGCGGAATGAACGGGACGGCGATTGTCGTCGGGCCGCGCAGCCTGGCCGACTCGGAGTTCTGGAGATTCTTTGCGACCGACAAATCCGGCGCAGATCCGACTACCGGCTTCGCCCACGTAGCGACGAACTACCAGCTTTGGAACGCCGTTTGCGCCTCACCGGCAGCGTCGGCCGCCGGTCCAGCCCTGAATTCGGACGGCACGCCGGCGGCCTGCACCGCATTGAACGCCGGCTGGAACAGCGTCATCGTGATCGCCAGCCCAGACGCTTGCAACCGCGTAACGGGTGACGTCCAAGACGTCGGTGCCTGCATCGACCTCAGCGCCTACGCACCCCTGCCGGTGGCGGCGGGCGTGACCTTGCGAGGCGACCGCGGCGGTACGAGTCTCGGCCCGCAGCTCTACGCCGCGTTCCACCAAGAGAAAGAATACACGTCTCCGGCGATATCGAATGCGCCGGTTTGTGAATGGTGCATGCTCCAAATTCATGGCGACTACGTACGCGTCACCGGGCTACGCATGCGTGGGCAAAGTCGCACGACCAAGCAACTAACGGAACAAACGCAAGCGATCGACGTCGATTTTCCGTCGACCTACGTCGATCCGAAAAGCGGTTCGCTCGAACAGAACGGGTCCGCCTCCAGCACCGAATACATCGCCATCATCGACCACAACGATATCTCCGATTGGGAAAGCGCCGCCGTCGCCGTCAACGGCGGTCACCACGAATCGCTCACCTGTAAGGGCGTCGTCGACGACGACAGCAGACTGGACAACGTTCGCGTCGAGCGCAACTTTCTGCATAACAACGAACGCGACAGCGGGGGTTACGGCACGGCGTTGAGCAACGGTGGGCGAGCGCGCGTCGCTGGCAACACGTATCTGCTGAACCGCCACGACCTCACGGCGGACGGGGAGTCGCATTCCGAATACCGAGGCTGGTACAACCTCGTGCTGTCGACGGCGCCGTACTACGGATACTACAATCAGGATTTCGACATGCACGGGACGGCCGACTCACCGCACTTTTATGGTGGCCAAGGTGGCTACTACGTCGACATCTTTCAAAATACGTTTCTGCCCACAAATCAAACGAACTACGAATTGCGCGGCACGCCTTGCAAAGATAGCGACTTCCACTCCAACGTATCGTTGATGAGCAACTCGGCGACGACGCTAGCGGATCCGTCTGCGGTGAGCTTTAAGAATGACCGGTATCAGATCTTGCATCACGTCTATCACATCAACATTTTCAACCAGCCCTTCGAATCGCAGAACCCAACCGATTTTATCAGCGCCTTGCGGGCTCCGGGCGCCGACTTCGACGGTGACGGTTCCCCGGATCTCTTCCTCGCGACGGGCGCGGCCTGGTACTACTCACCGGGCGGGAATGGGGACTGGCGATTCCTCAGTGCGAAGACCGATACGTACGATAACCTCCTGTTCGGCGACTTTGACGGCGATGGACGCACCGACGTCATCACGAAGCACGGAGGGGACGTGATGGTCTCGTGGGGCGGAACGTCGGACTGGCAGAAGCTCAACTCGACGAACGCCGCAATCACCGATCTAGCCGTGGGCGATTTCGACGGCGACGGCCGCTCCGACATCTTCTATGCCGATGGGAAGAATTGGTACGTATCGTCCGGCGGTTCCGGCCCTTTCACGAACGTTAATACTTCCAGCTTTCGGGTGAAAGATGTGCTTTTTGGAGATTTTGACGGCGACGGGAAAACCGACGTCTTCGGAGTCGTGGCGGGCACGTGGAGTTATAGCAAAGGGGCGCGCGGCGCCTGGTCCGGCGGCTACTTGCGGCAGGCGCTAACGAGCACCGTCGATCGTCTGGTCGCGGCAGATTTCGACGGCGACGGGCGTGCCGACATAGCGATGTGGTCGCAACCCCCCAACATCCACAACACCACAGACGGTCTGTACCACATCGTCAACTGGGACTGGAAGTTCTCGCACGACGGCGTCCAAGGCTGGACGTCACATCGAATCCTACCGAACGACCAATGCAGACTGAGTCTCGATCACTATCAAGTTTCAAACTGGCAAGTCGAAGTTCCGGCCGTTGGGCGTTTCAGCGGAAGGCGCGGAGCGGACATTTTGTTATGGAACGGCAACGAATTCTGTATCGTTTCCGGAGAAGTGGGCGTTCCGCAACTCTTCAGCCGCCAAGACATGCGCTGATGCCGTGATACGCGGCGCGTTTCGGCACGGAGAGGTCGATAGCGATGGCTTCCGGTTGCGCGGACACGCGGAGGTTTATCGCGTCGAGAGCTTCAGCGACGCCGTCTTCGCGCTCTCCGTCACGCTGCTCGTCGTTTCGCTGGAGGTCCCGAGATCGTTCGACGATCTGCTTCGCTCGCTCAGCGGCTTCTTCGGCTTCGCGTTCGGCTTCGCAATCTTGGTCAACATTTGGTTCACGCAGAACAAGTTCTTTCGACGCTACGCCCTCCACGACCACAAGACGATCGTTTTGACCTCGATTCTGCTCTTCGTGGTCGTCCTGTTCACCTATCCGCTGAAATTCCTCAGCCGGCTAGTCGTGGTCGCTTCGAGCGACGCCGCGGCAGCGATTCGGACAGATCAGTTGTGGCAGATGTTCCTCGTGTACGGGATTGGGTACTCGGCCGTATTCGTCGTATTCGCGCTCCTCTATCATCACGCGTGGACGCAGAGCGCAGCTTTGGAGTTGACGCCGAAGGAGCGCCTCCTCACGAAGCAAAGCGTTGCGATCATGTGCGGCCTCACCCTCGCTCCAATCGCCTCGATCGCAATCGCCCTGATGCTCCACTGGACCGGTTACGATGGCGCGATCCCGCTGGCCGCGGGTTTCATTTATCCCGTCGTCATTACCGCGGCGATCGGCGTCGTGAAGGCGCGCTCGCGCCGGCAGCTCGAAAACACTACCGCTAAAGGAGGATTGAAATGGTAACCGGCATCGACGTACTCGTCTACAACGTCAAAGATTTCGATCGGGCTTTGGGCTTCTATACGTCCCTCATGGGAGAACCATCCACGAAAGTGCCGGGGACGTGGGCGGAGTTCGATCTTGCGGACGGTTCGTCGTTCGCGATCGGCAAGCACGAGAATTTCCCGTGGCAACCCGGCTACAACGTCATGTTCGCCGTTCCCGACGTGCCCGCGGCGGTCAAATTGGTCCGTTCGCTCGGCGGCAAAGCCGGCGAACCCGATGAATCGCCGGTGTGTTTCATGTCGTTCGGTGAGGACACCGAAGGCAACCAATTGGTGCTGCACCGCCGCAAATAGAGGCCGCGACATTTGAAAACGCTCCTGGTGGTCGCCGGCGCGATAGCACTCGCCGGCTGCGCGGCGGCCGATCGCGGAAGCAAGCAGAACGCGTCGCGCGGGCCGGCCGATAACGAGTCAGCGCCATATATGATCGCTTCGCTCTGGGGTGTTCCGAAGTGTTCGAGATACGGTAGCGGTGAGCGCCTGATTTTAAAGAGCGGCAAACGGAAGGATCTCAAACCGGCGCTCGACTACTTTCTGCGCACTCACGATCTGTCCGAATGCTGGTTCGTCGACATTTTCACCGACGAAAAGGCGCTTGCTGAATTCATCGTCGAGACATCGGCGTCCGCCGACAGCGCCTCCGACGCAGCGAAACAAATGCTCACCTCAAACTACCTGCAGTTTACCAATGACCCATCCTCACACGAACGATGGTACGGGATTCCGGTCCACCTGCCGAACGGCCGATGGGAGGACCAGATCACGAACCTGCGCTAGGAATTGCGCTCTGCGCATTCGAGTGGAGTGCGATGCAGATGTAGAGGACGACCACGAGCGTCACGGTGCCAAGAAACGCCTCGGAGCGCAAGCCCCCAAGAACCGAAGCCGGTTGCGAACCCTTCGGCAACGCTTTTCCCGGAACGGGGAAAAACGACGGCACCGCTTTGAGGTAACGTGCGAAGGCCTCGCCGCGAACGCTCGCGAGAAACCGCTCCTCGACGCCGGCAAGATAGAAGCTGTACGCCGACATCGCGGCGACGAGAATGACAAGCACGGGCCAGGGGCCAAGCATCCCGATGCCGATCGCTTGCAACACGTTTCCCAGGTACAAGGGATTGCGCACGAAGCGGTACGGGCCCGAGACTCTCAACTCGTCGGCCACCACGTCATGATGGTACACGATCGATCCCGGCAAGTAGCTCGCTGCCCAAACCCGCAATGCAAAACCGCCGGCCGTGAACGCAATCGCGGCTGCTGCAAGCCACGGCTCGAAGAGGCGAAACGCAGGTTGTAACGATTGGCCGAGTAGCCCGGCTATCGGATACCCGAAGAAGAAACTGAGCCAATAGATGCCTCCGATGACGAACACTCGCCGGCGATAGAGCCACGGCGCCTTCTTGTCATCGGAAGTTTGCGTGCCCAATGCTGCGGGCTTCTGCGGCCGTCGAAGAAGTCCTAAGCCAGGTCCCCGTCTAATCTCCATCGATGCTCTTCCCCGCGCTTCGGGGCCGGCCGTGAATCGCCAACGAGCCTGGGTTATCGCGCTCAGCCTGATCGCCCTCATCATCTTCATGCCGGCCGCGAGCGACGGCTGGAGGCAGGGCGGCACCTTCGGCATGCGCATCGAACGCGCCGAGCCGCTCGTGCAGGCAGTGATCCCGAATTCACCGGCCGGTAAAGCAGGCATCCAAGCCGGCGACCGCATCGACGTCCGCGCGCTCGGCGCGACCGGTCATCTCGAACTGATGGCGCCGCACCCGGGCACGACGCTGACGTTGAGCGTCATGCACGACGGCGTTCCGCGGGTCGTCACGCTCACCGCAGTGGTCCGCAGCATCGCACCGCCCCTACGCTGGCTGATCTTGGCCGAATTCCTATCGACGGCGGCCTTCATCGTCGTCGGCGCGTTGCTCGTGTTCTTACGTCCCGCGCCGATGACGTGGTGGCTCTGGCTCTTCTGCGTCGGCATCGTGCCGGTCAACGAATTGCTCGACTTCTACTCGTTCCTTCCCTTGTCGGTGTTCTACGTCGTGTGGCTGGTCGCGCGCGTGTTCCTCGGCGGGTTTAGCGCGTTTCCTCTGATGCCGTTCGTCCTGCGTTTCCCCGAAGACCGGATCATCGGCTGGCGTACCCGCGTGCGCATCCCGGCGATCCTCTTCACCGGAGTTTTGCTCGCCTACTACATCACGATTGCGTGGGTCGGGCTGTACGGCGGTCTCGACAACTACTCGCTCTTCAACGGCCTGCCCGCGCTCGGCGTCTACCTGTTCTCCGCGGCGCTCATGTTGCTGACGTATAGTCGCGCGCACGGCGCCGACAGACAGCGTTTGAAGTGGGTCGTCAACGGCATGCTGATCGGCTTTTTGGCGCAGATCATCGTCTATTTGCCGGGTCCCGTGTGGCAGGCGCCGTTATGCGAATTGATTTCGATCGCGATGCCGATCAGCGTGGTGTATGCGGCCCTGCGTCAGCGTCTGATCGACGTAGATTTCGTCATCAATCGCGCGATCGTCTACGCACTCATGACCGCGCTGCTCATCGTGTTCGTGAGCATCATCGATTTCCTCACCTCGCACTTTATCTCCGAGTATCACCTAGCCCTGTACGCCGAAGCGGCCGCGACCATCGCCGTCGGGTTTGCGCTCGACCGTTTTCGCGGCGTGCTCGACCGTTTTACCGAAGGCATCTTTTTCAAAGCGCGTCACGAAGCGGAAGGGCAGCTGGGACGGGTCGCGCGTTCGCTCCAGTTCGTAACCCGTGAGGAGAGCGTCGACGAGGCTCTCGTCGACGAGCCGGTTCGCTGGCTCAATCTCGCATCGGCTGCACTGTTCGTGGTCGACGAAGGCCGCGGCACCTATTCGAGACGATACAGCGCCGGCTGGAGTGAAGGGCAGGTCGAGCGAGTTCTCGACGACGACGTCGTCGTTCGTTACCTGAAAACCGAGCGAACCTCGCTCAACGCGAAGGAGGTCGCCTGGAAAGATGCCGTATTGCCGCGAGGCGCGGGCGCCCCGGTGCTCTACGTTCCGTTCTTTTGCCGCGAAGCTCTCTACGGCTTCGGCGTGTACGGCGCGCATAAAGACACGACGACGCTCGACCCCGCCGAGGCCGCGCTTCTGTCGGCCCTCGGCCCATCCGCAGGCATCGCCTTCGATCACATCACGTACGCGCTCATGCGCGAGCAGCTAGCGGCTGCCACGGAGCGCGCGAATCTCAACGAGAAACTTCTCGCTGCGTGGCTCGGTCGCGCACCGGCTCAAACGGGGGAACCGGCCGCTCCCGAATAGGCCGGCGCACCCGCGCGGGTTCGTCCGAACCACGCACCGAAGCCCGCTTCTATGCTCTTACGATTTGTCGTGTGCGCCGCGCTGTTGGCGGCCTCAAGCGCCGTCGGAATATCGGCCCAACCCGTCGCCTCAGACGTTCGCGTGCGTAACTTCAATTCGGTTGCAATCTCGCCTGACGGCACGCGCCTCGTTTCGCTCGAGACTCCCGATGCGGGACCCGACTCTCCGAAAGAGCCGCAGCCGACGATCGTCATTCGCACGCTCGCAACGGGGCAGCGCTTCGCGATCGATTGTCCACCGAAAATTGACTGCATCCTCAGCAATCCGGTCTGGTCGCCGGACGGCGCACGTCTGGCATACCTGGAACACACGCTGAAGAGCAACGAGAGCAGGGTGTGGACGGTTGCCGCCGACGGATCGGACGCAAAACCGTGGCTGCGCGGCTACAAGGGACAGCTCGAGCGCCCGCTCTGGTCTTCCGACGGAAAGTCTCTCGCGTTGCTCGCGACTGCGAACGCGCACAAGAACATTGGGGCGACGCAACCCGGCGTCGCGCTCGTCGGCGACATCGCCGACGTCCGGGCGGCCGACGAGCAGCGCATCGCCGTCCTCGACGCCGGCGGGACGTTGCGCTACGCTTCACCGGCCGATCTGTTCGTGTACGAATACGATTGGTTGCCGAGCGGTCGCGGCTTCGTCGCAACCGGTGCGCACGGCAACGGCGATAACAACTGGTGGGTTGCGAAACTGTACGCGATCGATGCCGCCGGGACGGCCACCGCGATCTTCTCGCCACCGGAGCAAATCAACGCACCGAAGGTCTCTCCCGACGGCAAGACCGTCGCCTTCATCGCCGGTCTCATGAGCGATTTCGGTTCGGTCGGCGGCGACATCTTGACCGTTCCCGTTTCGGGCGGCACCGCGAGCGACGTGACGCCCGGCATGGCGGCCTCCGCGGACTCCATATCGTGGGGCGGCCGGAACGACCGCATCACGTTCACGGCGCTCGCCGGCGATTTGGCTACGATCCAAACGGTCGATGTTGCGACGAAACATCTCGTGACGCTGTGGTCCGCGCCCGAGACCATCGGCGGATATTACGCAAACGATAGCCTCCTGCGCGTCTCGTTCGCACGCGACGGCTCGACGAGCGCAATCATCCGGCAGAGCTTCGTACGGCCGCCGGAGATCTATGTGGGCCCGCTCGGCCGGTGGCACGCGGTAACGCACGACAACGACGCGATCCCCGCGCCCTTCAAAGCCCAAAGCGTCACTTGGACGAACGAGGGCTTTGGGGTGCAAGGCTGGCTGGTCGGGCCGCAAGACGTCGCAGCCGGAAAACTCTATCCCATGGTCGTCGACATCCACGGGGGACCGTCGGCCGCAGCGACGCCGAGGTTTCTCCCCCGCGGCGAGACGCGGGACATGCTCGAGCGCGGATACTTCGTTTTCTTCCCGAATCCGCGCGGCAGCTTCGGTCAGGGCGAACGCTTCACCGCCGCAAACGTCAGAGATTTCGGGTACGGCGACCTGCGCGACATCTTGACCGGCATCGATGCCGCCGAGAAGGTGGCGCCCATCGACGAGAAGCGACTCGCCGTCGGCGGTTTCAGTTACGGCGGCTACATGACGATGTGGGCCGTTACCCAAACGCACCGTTTCAAAGCGGCGTTTGCCGGAGCCGGCGTCGCGAACTGGCAGTCATACTACGGCCAAAACGGGATCGACCAGTGGATGATTCCGTTTTTCGGCGCCAGCGTCTACGACGATCCCGCGATCTACGCGCGAAGCTCGCCGATCACGTTCATCAAAAACGTGAAGACGCCGACGTTCGTCTTCGTGGGAGAACGCGACGTCGAATGTCCGATGGCCCAGTCGCTCGAATTCTGGCACGCGCTCGACGCGCTCGGCGTCCCGGTCTCGTTCGTCGTCTATGCCGGCGAAGGTCACGGCATTCGTAAGCCCTCCGACCGGAAGGACTACGAGCGACGCATCATCGCCTGGCTCGACCGCTACCTCGCACCGTAGCCCGCCGCGAAGTTGCCGAGCGGTTAGCGCAGGTCTTTGAGGTGCCCCTCTTCATAAAGGAGGGCGATTCGCGGATCGTAGCGCGGGACGAGCGCGGCAGATTCCGGAGGCGACCACATCGTCAACACCGTCATCTTCGCGTCCGCAAGCAATTCGGCGGCTTCCCGGGGTCTGCCGGCCGCGACGTAGACGGCGGCTAGCGAACTCGGAGCGACGAAGCGCCGCTCGGGAGACACGACGATGCGGTCGGCTTCCGCGATCGCCTCGGCGCGCCGGCCTTCCTTCGCACGACAGTAGGCGATCCACGTCCGAAGCTCGACCCGGTTGAAGTCTTTCGTCGACAAGTGCTTCAGGATATCGAGCGCCCGTGCGGGTTGACCGCTCTCCTCGAGCGCCATCGCCATGTGTAGCCGCGAGAGGCTGCTGGCCGGATACAGCGTGAGCGTCTCCTGCAGCTGCGGAATCGCTTCGGCATAGTGACGCGAGTAGTAATAGGCCATGCCGAGCGATCGCGAGATGACGAACGAGGTGGGATCGAGGCGCCGGGCTTCGCGTAGCTCGCTGATGCTCAGCGAGAAGTTGCCGTTGTAAAGCTCGAGCGCTCCCAGCCACATGTGAGCGGAAGCGTCGTTCGGATCGAGCGCGATCGCCGTTTCGAATTCGCGCGCCGCTGCCAGCGGACTATGCCCGTACCAGTCGAGCCAATTTCCGTAACTTATATGCGCCTGCGGACTCCCGGGCGCCAAGCGTAGCGCTTGCAACGCGTATTCGCGGCCGGCTTCGCTGTGTTTCTTGACGTCGTTCCTCGAATCGTCGAGACCCGCCATCCGAAGTTCGGCGTCGGCGACACCGGCGTAGCCGAGCGGACTCTGCGGTGCGAGACGCGTTACGTTCTGGAAAGCGGCGAGTGCGAGCGGCAGTTCCTTGAACGGTGGCTGGTCGAAATAGAAACGCGCTAAACGATACTCGCTCTGCGCGCGCGGCGGAAGCAACGAGACGGCACTCGCATTGGATGCATGGAGCGAGCGGTAGCCGAAATTTGCTCCCAAACCGAGCACTGCCACGAACCCCGCTGCAACCAGAACGCGCAGCGCTCGCGGGCCGCCGAACGCGACGCTGCGGGATCGCACCGACGGCGCAATCTCCGGTTGCGGCGCAGCGATTCGATTGACTTCGCCGGCAAACCGGTAGCCGCGACGCGGAACGGTTATAATGAGATCGTGGGTTCCGAAATCCGCGAAGACCTTCCGCAGCAAGTAGACCTGCTGGGCCAGATTGCCCTCTTGGACCGACTCACCGGGCCAGACCGTTTCGAGGATAAGGTCCTTGGTCAACAGCTCGTCCGGGCGCTCGAGGAAAAGCTCGAGCACCTCGAGGGCCTTCGGCGTCAGCGCGACCTGCGTGCCACGGTGTACCAGCTGCTTGCGCAACGTGTCGTAGACGAACGAATCGAATACGACGTACCGTTCCTTCATTTCCTGTATAGTACAGTAGCCGGGCCAGGAAGAAAAGAGAACAATTTGACAACTTTGAGAGCCCCGGCCGCCGGCCTGAGCTCCCTGTGAGTGTTTTGAAGATTTGTGAGAACTCGCTCGGATAGAATCGCCCGGAAAATCGCCGGCTCGGAGGGCTTCCCATCGTGAAAAGACCGCAGCGACGCTCGGCCGCCCTGGCCGTCCTGCTCGCCGTTCTCGCTTTTTCGCTCGCGGCCGCGCCCGCGGCCGACACGACTCCCAAGTTTGACGCGATCCCAGGGTTCGAGGGTAATACCGGCTGGCTCAACGGTCCGCCCCTTACCCCCAGCGAGCTGCGCGGCAAGGTCGTGCTCGTCGACTTTTGGGAGTACACCTGCATCAACTGCTTGCGCACGTTGCCCTATTTGCGAACGTGGTACGAGCGCTACAAGAACGACGGCTTCGTGATCGTCGGCGTTCACACGAACGAGTTCGAGTTTTCCGGCGAGTCCCCGAACGTCGCCGCCGCAGTCAAGCAGCTCAACGTTACCTGGCCCGTCGTGATCGATTCCAAGAACGCGGTTTGGGACCGCTTTAAAGTCGACGAATGGCCCACCGAATATTTGTTCGACCAAAGCGGACATCTCGTCGATACCGTGACCGGTGAAGGCTGGTACCCGCAGACCGAAGCGAAAATTCAAGCCCTCTTGAAGGCTTCGAATCCGCAGCTGACGTTCCAGCCGGTCATGCAGCTGCTCCCGCAGGACAGCTACTTGAAGCCGGGCGCGGTCTGTTACTTGCACACGCCGGAGGTGCTGATCGGGCACATCAAGGTTGCGAATTTCACGCACTTCGACGACTCTTTGCGCAACGCGAGCTTCACCGATCTGACCACGACGCATAACGACGGCGACATCTACTTGCAAGGCGAGTGGCGTATCGCACCGGAATCGGTGGTTTCGGACGCGTCGCGCGACTACGTGGCCATGCGCTACCACGCGATCCAAGTCGTCAGCGTCCTCTCCCCGCCGGGCGGGAAGAGCGTTCGGGTCGACGTAACGCAAGACGGCCAGCCAGTCCCCAAAGACGACGCGGGCAGCGACATTCACTACGATACGAACGGCACGTCCTACATAACCGTGGACGCGTCGCGCGCGTACGACCTCGTGATGAATGCGAAGTTCGGTCAGCACGACTTGCGCTTGACGGCCGAGAGCCCCGGGATCAGCGTCTACAGTTTCGCCTTCGAAGCGTGCGAGAAGTAAGCGCCAAGGTCGCACGCCGCGCGGAGCCGGATCTGCCGGCTTGCATCGCATGCCTCCTGGCCGTTCACGAGGCGGACGGCTACCCGTCGGTTTGGCCCGACGACGTGCCGAGCTTCCTGACGCCGGGCGGATTCCTGTGCGGATGGATTGCCCTGCGCGACGCCTCCGTCGTCGGACACGTCGCACTCTGCGCCGTCGATGAGGAGGCGGATGCGCGCTTCGTCGCCTCGAGCCGGCCCCGGCACATGCCGCTCGGTGAGATCAAGCGCCTCTTCGTGCATCCGGCGGCGCGAGGAACCGGGATCGCCGAGCTGCTGCTCGAGGCCGCAGTGCGCGAGGCGAGAGCTCGCGCGCTGCATCCGGTCTTGGACACCGTGGTGCGGATGCAAGCGGCGATGCGATGCTACGAGCGAAACGGTTGGCGTCGCATCGCAAGCAGCGTCGCTACTTGGCAGACTGCCTCCGGCGAGCGTCCGCTCTTACACGAGTACGAGCTGCCTGAAGCGACTCTCGGTTCAGCCCCGTTCGAACGCGATGCCCTCTGACGTGCCGGGCGTCGAGTCCGAACCGGAGAGAAAATGCCGCGCTACGAGCGCAATGGGCAGGCCGACGCAGAAGATGTGAATCAGCACGCCTGCAATCAGAAGCTTGAGTGAAAACGGCTGCTTCGGTGTGGCGGAGAGCTGCACGACGACCCGGTTCATGAAGAAGTACACCCAAACACCGTAGAGCGCACCGCAAAGTTCGGCGCGACGAATCAAGACGGGCAGCCAACGGCTCGCGATGACGTAGGCGGTTGCCGCACCGGTTGCGATGACGTACTCGAAAAACAGACCGAGCGCGGCGGTCGCAAGGCCGCCCTCGAACGAGCGTAGTCCGAGCGCACCGCTCGCGATGAACTGGAGCAAAACGAGCGGCTTGACTCCCATCAAGCCGTACACGATGAGCGCCGCCGTAATATCGATCGAGCCGCACGCGATCCCGCCCCAGAGCACCGCTTTCAACAAGAGCTTTGGGTCGCGGGTTCGCAAGCTGACGGACATAGCGTTCGCGTACCTCGCGATCGAGTTGCTCCAGATCACGCTCGCGATTACGGCGGTCGGAGCAAAACCTGACGTACGGCGCGTGCTTCGCACGCACGAAACCGAACCCTGCGGCGGGTTATCTTGGCTATTCCCTGATTTTGCGCGTTCGAATCGCAGCCGGCGATCGCGAGAGGCACGCCGGAGCGCCGGCGCGGCGCCTCGCCACTCGGGGCGACAATGTGATCTGGCATCCTTGGTGCGCCTTGAGTCGACGCCTCCGTCGAGGCGAGCACGAGAGCGTGATGATTTTTTACGTTGCCGCTACGCTCGCTCTGAAGATTTTTGAGAGTGCATCTCGATATGATGGCTTCATCTCGTGGAGACCTAAGCCGATCATGACGAATTCCCCGCCGCCACTTCCTCGGACCGCCGACATCGCTAGCCTCGCACCCGCTCTGGACGCCTCTCGGCAAGGGGGACGCGAGGCCTCGGTCGTCATGCTGCGACCTCGGTCGCCGGACACGGCGGCAATCCAAGTTGGCGACATCCGGCTCGACCAAGAGACGCACCTGCTTCAGTGCGGCGGCCGTGAGTGGTTGCTCCGCGCGAAGTCGGTTGCCGTGATGGCGGTTCTGATGCGCAACGCGGGACGCGTCATTACGCGCGAGTCGCTGATCGCGCAAGTCTGGGGCCAGGGCGGCACCGACCACGACGCGACGCTGCGCGTGTACGTCCACCAGTTGCGGCAAATCGTCGATGCCGGCGAGCAGCGCCGGCGGCACATCGTCACGATCCGGTCGTCGGGAAGCGGCGGAGGCTACCTCTTCAGGCCCTAACCGCTCGTAGCGTCGTAGCGCCGCGATCGAAGCGACGGACCGCCGTTTGGGTGATGCCGGCGCTGCCTGGCGCTGTCGAAGAGTAGGGTTTCCCCGGATGCTGCGAACGGCCCAAGGCCGCTAGCATCTCCTCATACTGGCCGTACAAGCGGCCCGGCTATCGCATTTTGCGCTGGTCTGCGGAGGAGATCTTCAATGGTTCGTTTTGTTCGAGAGCAGTTGGGCCGCCTCGCACCTTGCTTCGTCGCATCGGCTCTTATCGCACTCGCGTCGTGCAGCAGCAACTCGACACCCACGGGGCAGCCCGCGTCGTCTGTCAGCCGGGCGCTGCCTGCGGCGGGTTCGGAACTCATTTTCCCGCCGTTCGCCGGGTTCAGCGGCAACCTCATCGTTCCGACGAACGATGCGGCGGCGAGCACGAACGTCAAGCTTGCAAGTTACAACCTGCAGCCGTCCCGGGCACCTTTCCCACAGAGTGCCACGCGAGAGATCGGCGCCGAGCTTCATCGAGCCGCAACGACGCCCGGCGGAGGCACGGTGATCTTCTGGGAGTCACTTTCCTTCACGCAAGCCGTGAATTTCGACACGTATCCCATGACTTCGTTCACCTTGCCGGGCAGCATGTCACCCAGCACGACGGGTTTCTCACTCGAAATGCTCGACGGCAACAGCGGGGCACTTTTGAACGAGTGGACCGGACCTACGATCGTGGGCCAAACCCTGACCTTCGCGGCGAGCAGCGGACCAGGTTTGCAAGCAGTAACCGGTGACACGTACTGGCTCGAGCTCATCTCAACACCGTTTGTAGGGCCGACTGCGACACCGTCGGGACCAACCCCGACACCCTCGGGACCAACCCCGACACCCTCTCCATCGGTAGCTCCCACCGCCACGCCGACGCCGTCGCCGTCGCCGTCGGGTCCAACGCCGACGCCGAGCCCGACTCCGGCATCGCCGATCGTTCTCAGCCCCACGGCCGGTGTGGTAGGGAACAACAGCGGCTGCTCGGGCGCACCTGCGTCCTACACGTTCACGGCAACCGAAGCCGGCTACTCCGGAGTGCTTACGGCGACGGCGCCATCGTTTGCGCCACACCCGCAGCAGTTCACGGTATCGCCCGCTTCGGTTTCAAGCGGCGGCACGTTCACCGTCACCGATTCGAATCCAACGGAGGCCCTGGGCATCTGGAACGTCACCGTCACGGATACCCTTGGAAACTCTGCCATCGAATCGGTCACTTCGGCCGTCTGTTTGCCCTGACGATCCGTTAGCGAGGAAGGGGAGCGGGCCGGGCTCGACCGCTCTCCCTTTCCCGGCAACGCTCCGCTAGCGCGAAAGTCTTCGCTTGGGTAGGGGTTCAACCCAAACACAGGCTCCCACGTCGCTAGTACCGTCGACTTGGGACGGAAACTTCGGTGCTGAGGGGAAGAGTCGCGGGAATGATCGCGCGACCTCTCAGCTGCCGCTTCTTCATCGGTAGACGCTTGGAGTTCGAGGTGCTCGATCTGGCTAGGCGCGAGCTTGCGAAGGGCCGGGGCGCGGTCGTCCTTGTTGCGGGCGACGCCGGCATCGGCAAGAGCCGGCTCGTGGCCGAGTTCGTCCGCAAGCTGCGCAGCGGCAGGCTACGAAACATCGCGAGCACCGAGTGTCTCGAGCGGGCGCCGCAAGCACTCGGTCCGATCAGAGCGGCTGCTGCCTCGCTCAAGCGCACGCTACGGGCCAAGGAACTCCCCGACGACGTCGCGCGCGCGCTCGAGCAACTCGGACTCGGCGGTCGCGGCACGCAGCCAGCTGCCGAGCCGGCGCTCGACAAGGCGGAACTGTTCGCGGCGCTGGCGAGCTTCTTCAAAACATGCGCCGCCGAGCGTGCCACGATCGTCGCAATCGAGGATCTGCAATGGTCCGATCCCTCAACCTTGGACTTCCTCGTCTATCTCGCGCCGCGAATCGTGGGCTCGCGTCTGCTACTCGTCGCGACCTATCGCTCCGACGACGCCGAAGGCGACGGTCCGCTGCGCGGCGCGCTGGCGCGGCTGGCGCGCGAGCCCACCGTCCTGCGCCTCGAACTGCAAGCGCTTGCGGGCGGCGAACTTCGCGAGCTGATCGCGGGCGCACTCGACGGGCAACCCAGTCTGCCGGCGAAGACGCTGCGCGACGTCGAAGAGCGCTGCGAAGGGAACCCGTTCTTTGCAGAAGAGCTGCTGAAGAATGCCGTCGAGCATCGGGATGCTTCGCAGCCGGCGGGTCTCCCGCTATCGATTCGCACGGCGATCGTCGAGCGGCTCGAGGGACTTTCCGATGAAGATCGAGCCGTCGTCGATCGGGCAGCGGTATTGGGTCAGCGCTTCGACCCGCTCGTCCTCGCGCGAACGCTTGGAAGCGAACTCAACGCGGTTCTGCCCGCTCTCCGGCGTGCCCACAAACTCAACATCCTCGTCGAAGACGACGGGGAGCGCATCCAGTTCCGCTTCCGTCACGCCCTCATGCGTCAGGCCGTCTACGAAGAGATGCTGCGCATGGATGCACGGCAATTGCATGCCGAGACCTTAGCGACGCTCGAGGCGCTCGACGAATCCGAACGCGACCTCGAAGCGCTCGCCTATCACGCGTGGGAGGCACGCGACGGCGCGAAAGCCTTGCGCTACAACGAAGCTGCCGGAGAAGCTGCGCTCGCCGTTCACGGTTTGGCCGAAGCGCGCGTTTGCTTCGCTCGCGCGCTCGAAGCCGCACAAGAACCGGCCGACCAGGCGCGTCTTCTCGAACGGATCGGCTTCGTCGCCCAGCTTCAGGGCCTCATCCGCGACGCGCTCGAAAGCTTCGAAGCTGCGTTCGAGATCTATCGTGAGATCGAATCCTTCGACCACGCCGCCGACGTCGTTCGCGCGATCACCTCGGAGCGCAACAATTTGGGAGACCGGCGCGCGGCGGAACTCGGGGTCGCTTTTCTGGCCGAGTGCGGGCCGCGCGTCAGCGCCGAACCGCGAAATGCGTTACACGCACTCTTGGCGCGCGTCCTCTGCATCGTCTACGATTTCACGCAAGCGCGCGAGCAGTTGGCGGCGGTAAGCGACCCGGCGAATCTCCCGCCACGAGCGAAACAGAACTACCTGATCTCGTGGATGGAGATCGCTTGGTTTGCGAGCGATGCCGCAACCTGGTCGCGCTTTGCATCGGATCTCATCGAGCTCGTCCCCGCGCTTCCGCCCTTTCTTGGACTGATGGCGCTGTATGCGACGGTACTGAGCGGCGCGTCCCTGGGGGAGCGACGGGTCATCGATCGAGCGCTCGCGCTCGCCGGGCGCATCGCCTCGAAGCGCACTTTCCAATCGATGCGCGTCTACGGTGCAGCGGTGCGCGCGATGGACGAATACCTGCGCGGACGCCTGGAGGAAGCGCGCCGATTTGTCGTGGAAGCGCTTAGCGATACGGAGGCCGCCGTCTCGCAGATGGCGCTCGCTTTGTCGGCGCCGCTCATCGCCTCTGCGCTCGACGACCCGACGCTGATGACGGAAGGGCTCGAAACGGTCGTCGCCGATGCGCGCCGGAGCGCTTCGTCACCCGACGATGCCGCGATTCTTTCTGCGTCCGCCGCATGGTCGGCAAGTCGCGGTGCACTCGCTTTGGCACGTTCGGACCTTCGACTCGCGCTTGCGTGTCTGCCGCATGCACTTCCGTACAGCGGCATTCCGTTCGTGGTCGCGGCCGAACACTTCGATCTCTCCCAGCTAGAGCAGCTCGAGCCCTTGTTGGATGCGGAGATGCCCGCGGACGCCCGCGCCGGCCGCTCCCACGCTTTGCTCGCGCGAGCGATCCTCGCCGGGCGAAAAGGAGAACGCGTCCGCGCGCTCGCTTTAGCCGAAGAGGCGGCTGCCGGTTATCGCTCGCTGGACTGGCCGCTCTTCGAGGCGCGCGCGCTCGAGTTGGCCGAGCGAGTCGACGAGGCGCGACGAATCTACGAGCGCTGCGGCGCACGTGCTGCCTTGAACCGCTTAACGCCAGCGCCCGCGAAAGCCGCGGATACGTTGCCCAGCCTGTCGAGTCGCGAGCGCGACGTCGTCGAGCTCGTAGCTCGAGGACTCTCGAACGCCGCGATCGCCGAAGACCTCTCGCTCAGCGTCAAGACGGTCGAGAAACACATCGCCGCGGCATTCACCAAGCTGGGCGTGCGTTCGCGCGCCCAGCTCGCAACGGCTTACACGCGCGGCGCGTTGAAGGCTGAGGAAACGGGTTGAGTTAGAGCGCTGCGCTCGCGACGACCGAAGTCGCCTCTTGCGCCAGCTTGCTGTGCCGCTTTTTGCGATCCATCAAGCGCAGGACCATCGGGGTCAAGATCAACTGCATCGCTAGATCCATCTTCCCGCCGGGACACACGATCGTGTTGGGACGCGACATCATCGAATCGTGCAGCATCGAGAGCAGGTACGGAAAATCGACGCCGGCCGGCTGCCGAAAGCGGATCACGAGCATGCTCTCGTCGAGCGTCGGAATGGCACGCGCGATGAACGGGTTCGAGGTGTCGACGATCGGAACGCGCTGGAAATTCACGTCGGTTTTCGAAAACTGCGGACAGATGTAGTTCACGTAATCCGGCATGCGTCGCAGAATGGTGTCCACGATCGCCTCATGGGAGTGTCCGCGCGCAGTCTTGTCGCGATGGAGCTTTTGAATCCATTCGAGATTGATCGACGGCACAACGCCGACGCACTGATCGACGTGCTGCGCGACGTCGACCGAGTCGCCGACCACCGCGCCGTGCAAGCCTTCGTAGAAGAGGAGATCCGTATCGGTGGCGAGTTGCTCCCAAGGAGTAAACGTGCCGGGCTCTTGCCCGAACGGTGCGGCATCGCGTTCGTCGTGAAGGTACCTCCGGCATCGGCCGGTTCCGGTCTGCGCGTAGTCGCGAAAGAGTTGCTCGAGCTCCTCGAAGAGATTGGCCTCAGGGCCGAAGTGGCTGAAGGCGTGTTCGCCGCGCGCATGGGCTTGCGCGATCTCGTGACGCATCTCAGCCCGGTCGTAGCGATGAAAGGCGTCACCCTCGACGACGGCGTGGGTGATTCCCTCGCGCCGGAAGATTTGCTCGAAGGTTGCGCGGACGGTCGTAGTGCCGGATCCCGAAGAACCGGTTACTGCAATGATAGGGTGCTGAGCGGACATAACGGCGTGCCTTCCTTAGTGTCAGGCCGGCGCATCGCCAAAGGAGGCGGTGGCCGGGATTATGCCACGCCAATAGTTAACAGTCAAATACATTTTTACGGTGGATTCATAAGTTCTAGCTTATGCCACTGCTCCGCCCGCTCCGGAACGCGCTGAGCGGCGGGTTTTAGGCGATCGTCAGCGGGCGGTAGCGGATGCGATGTGGGCGAGCGGCTTCTTCGCCGAGCCGCTCGACCTTGTTGGCTTCGTACTCTTGATAGTTGCCCTCGAAGAAAAAGACGCGCGAATCGCCTTCGAACGAGATGATGTGCGTCGCGATCCGGTCGAGAAACCAGCGGTCGTGACTGACGACCATGACCGTCCCCGCATACTCGTGGAGCGCGTCTTCCAGCGCGCGCAGCGTTTCGACGTCGAGATCGTTCGAAGGCTCGTCCAGCAGCAGAACGTTTGCGCCGCTCAGGAGCGTCTTCGCCAGGTGCAGGCGCCCGCGTTCGCCGCCCGAGAGCGAGCCGACGATTTTCTGCTGATCGCCGCCCTTGAAGTTGAACCGCCCTAGATACGCACGCGTCGGCATTTCGAACTTCCCGACCATCACGAGGTCGAGACCGCCGCTCAAGTCTTCGAAGACGGTCTTCGCGTTGTCGAGATCCTCGCGCGTTTGATCGACGAGCGCGAGCTTGACGGTCGAACCGACGCGAACTTCTCCGGCATCGGGTTTCTCTTTGCCGGCGATCATGCGGAACAACGTCGTCTTGCCGGCGCCGTTCGGTCCGATGATTCCGACGATCGCGCCGGCCGGAATCTGGAAGCTGACGTCGTCCATGAGAAGCCGCTCGCCGTACGCCTTGCGTACGTTCGAGAATTCGATCACCTGATCGCCGAGCCGTTCCGCTACCGGGATGAAGATGTCTTGCGTTTCGTTGCGCTTTTGGTACTCGTAATCGGAAAGCTCGTGGAAGCGCGCGATGCGGCTCTTGCTCTTGGACTGACGGCCCTTCGCACCCGAACGAATCCACTCGAGCTCGCGCTTGAGCGCCCTTTGGCGTGACGATTCCGCCGCTTCCTCTTGCGCTAAACGCTCTTGCTTCTGATCGAGCCAGGAGCTGTAGTTGCCCTTCCAGGGGATGCCTCGACCCCGATCGAGTTCGAGAATCCATTCGGCCGCGTTGTCGAGGAAGTAGCGGTCGTGCGTGATCGCGACGACGGTACCCGGGAAGCGTTGCAAGAACTGCTCGAGCCAGCCAACGCTCTCCGCGTCGAGATGATTCGTTGGTTCGTCGAGGAGCAGCATGTCCGGCTTCGAGAGCAACAAGCGACAGAGCGCGACGCGCCGCTTCTCGCCGCCGGAAAGGACCGAGACCCGCGCGTCCCAAGGTGGCAAGCGCAAAGCGTCACCGGCAACTTCGAGCTGCTGCTCGAGCGCATCGCCGTCTTGCGCGAACAGGATCGCTTCGAGCTTCGCTTGCTCGGCGGCGAGCGCATCGAAATCTGCCTCGGGGTCGCCGTACTTCGCGTAGACCGCATCGAGCTTGCGACGCGTTTCGAAGAGTTCGCTGAGCGCTTCCTCGACGGTTTCCCGGACCGTCTTGTCGGCGTCGAGCTTCGGCTCTTGCTCTAAGTACCCGATGCTGAGGTTTGGAAGCGGCTTCGCCTCCCCTTCGATTTCCGCGTCGACCCCGGCCATGATGCGCAGGAGCGTCGATTTCCCCGAGCCGTTGAGCCCGAGGATTCCGATCTTCGCGCCGGGCAAAAAACTGAGAGAAATGTCTTTGAGGATCTGACGCTTCGGCGGGACAATCTTGCCGACGCGGTACATCGTGTAAACCGGGTTGCTCACGAGCATTCCCATTCGCGGACCGCTGGGCTCACTCCGTGCGTTAAGGAGACCGAAATCCGATGGCTGTCAAGCACATGGCCTTCACGATGTATCCCGTCAGCGACATGCCGCGTGCGGTTGCGTTCTATCGCGACGTCTTAGGCTTGAAGGAGACCGACGTCAAAAGCAACTACTGGGCCGAGTTCGATGTCGACGGCCAAACCTTCGGCATCGGCAACTTCGAGCAGGTCGGGAAACCCGGCAGCGCGCAATCGCTCGCGCTGGAGATCGACGATCTGCCAACGTTTCGCACGCTGCTCGAGAGCCGCGGCGTCGAGGCGAGCGAACCGCACGACCTCCAAAATTGCTGGATCTCGGTCGTGCACGATCCCGACGGCAACTCGGTTATACTGCACCAAGCCAAACGCCGCTAGCGGAAAGCGCTTTGTCCGGGGTAGCGCGCGGCCGAGCCGAGTTCGGTTTCGATCGCCATGAGGCGGTTATACTTCTCGACGCGATCGCTGCGTGAGAGCGAGCCGGTCTTGATTTGGCCCGCGGCGGTTGCGACGGCCAGATCGGCGATCGTCGTGTCGCCGGTTTCGCCCGAGCGGTGCGAGATGACGCAGTTGAAGCCGGCTTTGTGCGCGAGCTCGACGGCGTCGAGCGTCTCGGTTAGGGTTCCGATCTGATTGACCTTGATCAGGATCGCATTCGCGCTGCGTTCTTCGATGCCGCGCGCGAGCCGCTCGGTGTTGGTGACAAAGATGTCGTCGCCGACGAGCTGGATCTTCGAGCCGAGCCGCTCGGTGAGCAGTTGCCAGCCTTTCCAATCGTCTTCGGCGAGACCGTCTTCGATCGAGATCACGGGATAGCGCCGCGCCACGTCCTCGTAGAATTCGACCATTTGCGCGGACGTGAACGGTTTGTCGGGCGTCAGCGGGAAGTACTTTCCGTCTGAAAAGAATTCGGTCGAGGCGGGATCGAGCGCGATCGCAATGTCGTCACCCGGCGTGTAGCCGGCTTTCTCGATCGCCGCGATCAACAGGTTAAGCGCTTCGTCGAGCGTACCGAGTGGCGGGGCGTAACCACCTTCGTCGCCGACGAGCATGGGCAGCCCTTTGTCGTGCAAGAGTTTGCCGAGCGCGTGGAACGTCTCGCTGCCGTAGCGCACGGCTTCGGCGAACGTCGGCGCGCCGACCGGAACGATCATGCATTCTTGAAATTGCAACGCACCTTCCGCGTGTTTGCCGCCGTTGATCACGTTCATCATCGGCACCGGCAGCGTCGCCGCCGAGGGGCCGCCCAGATAGCGAAACAGCGGCAAGCCAAAACTTGCCGCAGCCGCACGCGCAACCGCGAGCGATACCCCGAGCAGCGCGTTCGCGCCGTAGTTCGATTTGTTTGGCGTACCGTCAAGCTCGATCAGCACCCGATCGATCTCGCGTTGACCGGTCGCATCGAGACCTTCGAGCGACGGTCCTAAGATTTCATTAACGGCGCGCACAGCCTTAAGGACGCCCTTCCCGCTGTAGCGGTCGGGGTCGGCATCGCGCAGTTCGACCGCTTCATACGCTCCGGTCGACGCACCCGAAGGTACGAGCGCTTCCTCGACGGCGCCGAAGCTCGTCGCCACGGCGACCGCCACGGTCGGATTGCCGCGCGAATCCAAGACCTCGCGCGCGAAGACGCTCTCGATAAGAGGACGGCCGGCGCCGCGCAGCGTTTCAATCATCCCGCGACGGTTTTGGGCAAGGTCATCAATGTCCCCTCACGAAACGACCGGGCCTGGAGGGACATCTCTCATGTCGTTCATGGACAACATTTCCAAGGCGGTCAGCGGCCTGTTCGGCGGCGCGGGCGGCGCTGACGCCGGAACCGCGGCGCAGAACCTCGCAGGTCATCTCAACTCGATGGATCCTGCGACGCTCGGCACGTTCGGTCAGCAGCTTTTGAACACGTTCACGTCGCACCCAGGTTATCCAGGCGACGGAACTCAAGCGGCGGCCGCGGCCGGAACGACCCCCGAAGCGGTTGCATCAGGCGCGCCCGGCGCGATCGGATCGCTCATCTCCTACGCGCAACAGAATCCGCAGGTGATGCAGGCGTGCATGACGGCTTTCCAAGAGAAGAATCCGGCAGCGCTCGCGCAGTTCGCACCCGGCTTAATGCAACACCTCACCGGCAAGCCTCCCGAGGGGACGGCCTAGCTACTCGACGAGCCAGCGTTCCTGGCCGTGCGGACGCGCGTGGATTTCGTGTGGCTCGAACCAAATCGCGATCTCGCGCTTCGCACTCTCGGGCGAATCGCTGGCGTGCACGAGATTCCGTCCAATCGTTTGACCGAAATCGCCGCGAACCGTGCCCGGCGCGGCTTTGATCGGATCGGTCGCGCCGTTGGTGGTCCGGCAAGCCTCGATCGCACCCGCGCCCTCGACGACGAGCGCCACGATCGGCGCGCTCGCGAGAAACTCGACGAGACCGCCGAAAAACCGCTTGCCTTCATGTTCGGCGTAGTGTCGTTTCGCTCGCGCTTCATCCACGACCATCAGTTTTAGCGCGGCAATCGTGTAACCGCGGCGCTCGTAGCGCGCCAAGATCTCGCCGACGAGCCCACGCGCGACCGCATCCGCCTTGCAGAGAACCAGGGTTTGTTCGTTTGCCATAGCGCCCCGTAGGTACGCGCTGCCGCTCGATGAAGCCTGTGGGCGATGTTTGTCGTCCGCTCCGTCGCCGAGACCGGCAGCACCAACGACGATGCCGCGAAGCTGCTGGGCGAAGCAGAAGGCGCCGGACTCGTGTTCGTCGCCGACTACCAGAGCGCGGGACACGGGCGGCGCGCGCGCGACTGGATCGCGCCGCGCGGTGCCGCGCTGCTCTTTACGGCGATCCTTCCCGGCGTGCTCTCGGCCAAGGCGCTCTGGGCACTCCCCTTTTGGACCGGGCTCGGCGTGGCCGACGGCATTGAAGCGGCGACCGGCTTGCGCGTCGCGCTGCAGTGGCCGAACGACCTCTTGCTCGAGGGTCGCAAGTGTTGCGGCATCCTGTGCATCTCGCGCGTGGCCGGAGCGGAAGCTTGGGCCGGGTGCGGCGTCGGCCTCAACGTCGTCCGGCCCGAGCGCGATGCGGCTCTCGAAGGCATCGTTCCACCGCCCGCGTTTCTCTCGGAGTTCGCACCGCACCCGGAGCGCGAAACGATTCTCGATGCAATTCTCTCATCGTTCCAGCGGCGAATGCCCGAACTGGCGAACCCGCAGCAGGTCGCTCGCGCCTGGGAACGGCGGACGAATCTCGCCGGGACGCCCTACCGTATTCTCATCGACGGCAGCTCCGATCCGATCGACGCCGTAGCGCTGCGCTTGGGCGACGAAGGCGCGCTTGTGGTCGACGACGGGCAGGCGACCCGCAACATCGCGCTCGCCGACGCGCGCGTCGTGCGTTAGCGGCTTGCGCGAATGCGCTTTTCGCAGGTCTCGCAGAAGTGCGAGCGCTTGTTGTCGGTATCGTAGATCGAGTTCGAGAAATACATGGCGCAACGCGCGTCGAAGCAATGTTTGAGGCCGAGGGCGTGACCGAGGTCGTGGACCGCTTCCTTCAGCGTGCGTTGGAAAAGGAGGTTGTCGTCGTTCTTTTCACCGTAGAAGTCGTTGCGCAAGCGGTGCAACGAGACGATCGCGACGCGGTGTTCCTCGCTCGCATCGCCGAAGACGAACTGGTGCGAAATCTTGTAGAGGTCGAAATCCGTGATAGCCAGGCGCAAGCCGTCGAGCGGTTGCGTCGCTGAGACCACCCGGCTTATGAGCGTATTAAGGAACATCTGCTTGCGTACGCCGTTGAGCGCCGAGCGCGGGACGCGCAGCGTGCCCTCGACGGTACACGTAAACAGGAAACGTTCCTCAAGACAGAGCGCGAGGCGCGACAAAAAGTCCGACTCGATCGTATTGATCGGAACGATCCCGATTTGACCCACCTACCGCACCTACCAGACGTGCATGGAGAATTGAGGCTATGTTTGCCTCTCCTGCACTGGAAACCTCGTAGAGAAAATGCGGCGCCCGGCCGCGAAAGGCGCGCTATGATCGTAGGAATCGGAACGGACCTCGCCGAGGTCGAGCGCTACCGCTTCGACGAGTCCGCGCTGGCCAGGTTCGCGCGGAAAGTCTATACGGAAGAAGAGATGAGTTACGCCTTGCGCAAACGTCATTGGGCCGAACGCCTCGCGGGCTTCTTCGCTGCGAAGGAGGCCACGCGCAAAGCCTTCGGATTCGCGATTCCGTGGCGCGAAGTCGGCGTTTCGCACGAGCGCAGCGGTAAACCGGTCCTCCGTTTCTACGGAGCGGCGAGTGCGTTGCTCGAACGGCGCGGCGTCACGCGCACGCACCTCACGATCACCCACACCGCGACGATGGCGGCGGCCTTCGTGATCCTCGAGCGCGATTAGTGCGCGTCCTCACTGCTCCCCAGATGCGCGAAGCCGACGCGCGCGGCGTCCGGCGCGAGGGCGAGATCGCGCTGATGCGCGCCGCCGGGCGCGCGCTGGCCGAGGCAATCGAGTTGCTCGCGCCACGCGCCGAGCGCGTCGTTGCCTTCGCCGGTCCGGGTAACAACGGCGGCGATGCGTTCGCCGCCTTTGCCGAGCTCGACCGCAAGCGCAAGCGCGTAGTCTACGCTGCCCAGGCGCCGCATCCAAGCGAGGCACGCAGCGACGCCGAAGGTCGCGCGCGCGCGGCCGGCGTCGAAGTACGCCCGCTCCCGGTCGAACGCGGCGCTGCCGACAAAGCGCTTTCACGCGCCGGGCTCGCGCTCGATGCACTGCTCGGAACCGGCTCGCGCGCGGAGCCGGCAGCGGAGTTATTCGCCGCAATCGACGCGCTGAGCGCGGGCGAGGCGTACGTGCTGGCGGTCGACTTGCCCACCGGAGTCGATGCGACGACCGGAGCGGTGAGCCAGCACACCGTGCGCGCCGACGCGACCGTAACGCTCGGTGCGCTCAAGGCGGGTCTGTTGCTGCTGCCGGCGCGCGAATTTGCCGGCGCGCTCTTCGTCGGCGAGATCGGGCTCGAAGCCGAAATCGAGTCGCTCGAGGATCTGCGCTACTACACGTTCGACGATCTCGAGTTTCTCAACAAGCTGCCGGTGCGAGCGGCGGCCTCGGACAAACGCGCTTCGGGAGCGCCGCTCGTAATCGCCGGCTCGCGGCAGTTCCCCGGCGCGGCCGTGCTGTGCGCGCTTGGAGCGGCCCGGGCCGGCGCCGGTTACGTCACCGTCGCCACACCGAGCGAAGCGGCGCCTGCGCTGCGCGCGCATCTGCTCGAGCAAGTGGTCGTCGAGTACTCAGCCGACGACGTGCCGGGCGCAATCGAAGAGCTGAGCGCCTTGACGAATCACTGCAGCTCGGTCGCGATCGGTCCCGGCCTCGGGCTCGACGATGCAACCGGTGCGATCGTGCGCGGCTTCGTCGAGCGGTGCAAGCTTCCGATCGTGGGAGACGCCGGCGCGCTCTTTCACTTTGCCAAGAATTTGGAAATGCTGCGCGGCAAGCGCTGCGTGCTGACGCCGCACGAAGGCGAGTTCGCGCGACTTTCCGGAAAAGGTAGCGTGAGCGCGGGCACGCGCGCCGAACGGCTCCGCGAGTTCGTCGCGCGCACCGGCATCACGACGCTGCTCAAAGGCGACGCGACGCTGGTCGACGACGGGCGCTGGACTTACATCAACCCGACCGGCACGAACGCGCTGGCGACTGCGGGCACGGGCGACGTTTTGACGGGTATCACCGGCACGCTCCTCTCGCAGGGTCTCTCGCCACTCGATGCAGCCGCGACGGCCGCATACTGGCACGGCCTTGCCGGGCAGATGGCGCACGAGATCCGTCGCGTCGGCGTCATCGCGGGCGACCTGACTAAAGTGCTCGCCGCGGCGCTACCGGAGCCCGCTCTGGCGGCCAAGCGGCTCGTGCGCATTCGCTGAGGGCATGGGTCGCGGGGCAAATCCACGAACCTGGCCGGATGCCGATGACGCATGATGAGATCGATCAGCTCGTGCCGGGCAAGGACTACCAATTCGTCACGATTCTCGGCGGAAGCGACTACCCGGTCGGTGGTCGCGCAACGCTCGTGGAGGTCACCGGCGACGCGATCTCGCTGAAGATGGAATTCGTGCCTGCCGGCGGCGTCGACTGCGAATGGTCGCTCAAAGACGTTCTCGTTCCCAAGAACAAGATGCAGTGGATGCGCAGGATGACGACCGGGCCGCCGCCGCGCGCACCAAAAATGCCGTGAGACCTCCAACGTTTGGGCCGCTTGCCGCATCTACTTCTTGACGGTGCCCGGTAAAGGCCGGACGGATAGAGGAGACGGCGTTGGAGATTCCATCAGCGCAAGTAAGCGCAGCACGAGCCGGCGACCCCGAAGCGACCGCCGAGCTCCTCCGGCTAGCGTGGCCCGACGCATATCGGATCGCCTGGTCGATACTTCAAGAACGCACCGCAGCTGAGGACGCCGCGCAGGACGCGTGCGCACGCGTCTTGAGCGCGATCCGAAGCCTGCGGCGTCCCGAGCGCTTTGCACCGTGGTTTTACCGGATCGTCGTGAACGAGTCGAAACGCAGGCTTCGAAGCACTGCTCGCGACGTATCCGTCGAGTTCGGCACCGATCGCCGAAACGAGCCTTCCACCCATGAAGAGTCGGCGCTCGCCGGTCGCATCGACGTTCGCAGGGCGATAGAATCGCTCGATCCGGATCTTCGCGTCGCGATCGTCTTGCGGTACTACCTCGCCTTGAGCAGCACCGAGATCGCCGGCGTCGTTGGCGCGTCCCCTATCACGGTTCGCTGGCGCCTCATGATCGCTCGCCGGCGGTTGCGAGTTCTGCTCGACGAACCTCACTCGTTCTCGAACTTCCAGCCGGAAGTGAAAGGAATACGTTGATGAACCTCAGACTGCCCGCTGACGACGTTCGAGCCCTTGCGACGCAGTACGCCGAGACGATCCCGGTGCCCGAGTTCGATTTGAGAGCCGTTCAGTCTCGGCGCCGAGACGAGAGCGGTCGCGAGCCGTCACGTTCGGCTCAGAAATGGACGCGAAGACAAGCCGTGGCAGCGGCCGTGGTCGCCGGAGCGTTGCTTGTAATCGGCACGAACGTCCCCGGCGTGGTCGCGCAGGTGCAGCGAATCATGCAATTCTTCACGATCGTCAACGGCCAGGCGATACCGCTCAAGGTCGAAACGGTCAGTCTCCGGCAAGCCCAGAGCGACATGCCGTTCGAGGTAATTCCGCCCCCGTCGATTCGCGGGAATTTTCCGGAGACTATCCGCGAAATATACTCAGCGCCCTCGCGCTCTGACGGACACCTCATGTTCGAGTATCCGATCGCGGGTCAGCAATTTGCGGTCACGATTATGGAAACGGGAGCAAACAGCGCCGCAAGCTCGCAGCCCTTCTACTTCACCGCCCGAGATGCCGGCACGGCGACGCAGCGGGTAGTACCGCCGCCGCCGCCCACACGGCAGGGCCCGGAACTGATCACGACCCGGCTCCCGGCAAGCGGCGCGAACGTCAGATTCAGATTCGAGCCCGTCAACTGGACGACGCGCGGGACGAACATCACGCTCGTCAGCCCCCCGGGTACCCTGACGGCGGATCAAATGAACGCGATTCGCGAGGCGATGTCGCACTAGCGAGCGCCGCGGTCGTTGGCAACGTTGCCGATGACCGCGTGCTGCTCGCCGAACGCACCTGTTCGCCCTCGCAGACGCTTCCCTAAAGCGGGCTAGCGACCGCAGCCTCGCTACCTGCGGGTAAACCTCGCGAAAGCAAGGCGCGGCATACGGAGAGAGGCTCGAACAAAGTCGTCACATTTTCGCGCGCTCGCGGGTCGGCGCGTTTGTCCGCGTTCAGCCCGGGAAAATTACAAGCGGCGCCCAGCTACTCGGGCAGTGTATGCTCTTTTTCGAACGGGGCCGTGACATGAATGATGGGCGCGGGTTCGTCACATGGGTGACGCTTGTAGTGCTTTTGGCCGGATGCAGTGGCGGTGGTAGCGGCGTTGGCAGCAACAACGGAAGTCCCGTAGCGTCCAGCGCGAAATCGACCGTTACCATCTCGATGGTCGATTCGCCGTTTCGGTTCAGCGGCGCCGACGTTACCGCCGTGACCGTCGACGTCAAGGAAGTAGAGCTGATCGGTCAGGGCGGCCCACAAACGATTAGCGTTTTCAACCCACCGCAGCAAATCAATTTGCTCGACTTTCAGACGGTTCCGGGTTTGCAGCTTGGAACCGCGGCGATCCCGGCTGGACGGTTCGAGCAGATTCGCCTCCTTCTGGACTCGTCATCGCCGGACAACAACAGTATCACCGTCGACGGCACGACATACCCGCTAAAGATCCCGAGCGCAACGACCGGTGAGGGATTTGGAAACGGGACGTCGGTCGACAAGGGCGACGGGCCCGGCACTTCCGGCATCAAGGTGCGGGTCGGACTCGTCGCCGCAGCGGGTCAAACGTACAGCATCCTCATCGACTTCAATGCCGCCGAGTCGATCGTGGAAGCGGGCAACAGCGGGAAGTGGATCATGAAGCCGGTGCTCGTTGCCACCGCCTACGCCTCCGGGTTCTTCGCGGGCATCGTTACAAACTCGATCAACGGCCAGCCTGTCGTCGACGCGGAGATCGTAGCGCTACAAGGGGGTCAAAGCATCAACAGCGGCATCACCGCCGCCGACGGTTCGTATGAAATCAACGCATTACCGTTAGGCAGCTACTCGCTGCAGATCAATAACTCGTGGACGAACCAAGCCGGCATGCCGATGAGCGCAACAAACAGCAACGGCGCGGCGTCGGGAACCTGCGTTGGTCCTTTCACGATATCGACCGGTCAGAGTTCGGTCGACATCAGCGAGAATCCGACACCATCGCCAACGTCGGCGCCGTCGTCGGCGCCATTCGTCTGCTCGCCATAGCCGCATGTATAGAGCGTGAGGCGTCGGGTTGGGCTGGTCGTCGGGCTGCTAACGTGGCTCCTACTCTGTGATCCGGTGAACGCGGAATCCCGGTCGCGGCTGGCCCCGGCCGACGAGTATTTTGGCCGGGCGAATTTGAGCCCGATCGAGATCACCAATCGCATCGGTAACGCCGAACGCCGCGGCTCCAGCTATCGTGCGCTCATGACGACACAGACGGCGATCGAGGATTGGACGCGGAAGTATCCCGCCGATCCGTGGATTCCACCGCGCGAGTACCGGATGTCGCACCTGTTCGCGCGTCTCCATTCGCGCGACGGGAACGCGGAAGCGGCCTGGTGCCGCGCCTACCTCCAAGTTCATTTTCCGGGGACTCGGTACGCCATCGTCGCGCAGCGCGAAGGGGGCACGAGGGTTGCCGGTACGTCCGCGCGTGCTAGTGATAAACGTGCAGCACCGAAGAGCGCCGCCAAAAAGAAACATCACTTCCTGGGGCTGCTCTAGGAGGCTCTCCGCGAGCGCGCCAACAGCACAGCGCTTTCGGTCACGAAAGAAGCCGGCGCAGACCGTCTTCGTCCAGGACGGGGAGGCCGAGCGACTCGGCTTTGGCGAGTTTCGACCCTGCCTCGTCGCCGGCGACGACGTAGTCCGTTTTCTTGCTTACCGACGAGCTCACTTTGCCGCCCGCGCCGGCGATCAATTCCGAGGCTTGTTCGCGCGTGAGGTTCGGCAGCGTTCCGGTCAAGACGAGCGTCTTCCCTGCGAGCGCGCCGGCCGGCGCGCGCTTGCGCTTCGGCGCCGACATGAGCAAGCCGTGCTTGCGCAAGCGCTCGACGACGGCGCGGTTGCGCGGTTCGTGAAAGAAGAATGCAACCGAGGCGGCGATCTGCGGACCGATCCCCTCGACCGCGTTCAGCTCCTCTTCGCTTGCGCGCTCGATGGCATCGATCGAGCCGAACTCATCGACGAGCAACGCCGCGTTTTGCGAGCCGACGAAGCGAATGTTGAGCGCTGCGAGCAATCGGGCTGGACCGCGCTGCTTCGAACCTTCGATCGCGGCCAGCACGTTCTCGATCGACTTCGGGCCCATGCGCGGGATCTCGGCAAGCCGCGCGGCAGTCAAGTCGTAGAGGTCCGCGACGTCCTTACACAACCCGGCGTCGACCAGGGCGCTCGCCAAGACGTCGCCGACGCCTTCGATGTCCATCGCACCGCGCGAAGCGAAGTGACGGATGCGTTCGCGCAGCTGAGCCGGACACGAGATGTTCGTGCAATACGAGAACGCATCGTCGGCGGGGTGCTCGATGGCCGAACCGCAGACGGGGCACTTGCCGGGCATCTTGAACGGATGCGTCCCCTTCGGCCGCAACTCGAGCACGGGGCCTACGACGTATGGAATCACGTCGCCCGCGCGATGAACGATGACGGTATCGCCGGCGCGGATATCCTTGCGCAAGATGTCGGCTTCGTTGTGCAGCGTGGCCCGTTCGACCGTCACGCCGCCGATCGGAACCGGCGCCAGAATGGCGAAGGGATTCAGCTTGCCGGAGCGGCTCACGTTGATCCCGATGTCGAGGAGTTTCGTACGCGCTTCTTGCGCGCGAAACTTGAACGCGGTCGCCCAGCGCGGATCTTTGCCGGCGTAACCTAGCCGCCGTTGCAGCGCAAGATCGTCGACTTTGATCACCACGCCATCGATTTCGTAGTCGAGGGACTCGCGGGCGCCTTCCCAACGACGGCAGAACTCCAGAACGTCGTCGATCGTCGCGCAGCGCGCGACGTTCGAATTGACCGGCAATCCGAAAGCCCGGAGCTGCGCGAGCAACTCGAACTGGGTCGCGGGCGGCTCGACTCCGTCATATGCCCCGATGGCATACGCGAAGAACGAGAGGCGCCGCTGCGCCGTCATTTTCGGATCGAGTTGACGCAGCGCGCCCGCCGCGGTGTTGCGAGGGTTGGCATAGAGCGGCAGGCCCGCCTCCGCGCGCGCCTCGTTCGCTTTGGCGAATTCGCTCTTCGTTAGATAGATTTCGCCGCGCACGTCGAGCTCGCGCGGCGGCGAGCCGCGCAAGCGCAAAGGCACCGCGCGGACCGTGCGGACGTTCCGCGTGACTTCTTCTCCGACCGAACCGTCGCCGCGCGTCCCGGCGCTGAGCAGCGCCCCGCTATCGTAGCGCAGCGAGATGGCAAGACCGTCGATCTTCAGCTCGCAAACGTAGGCTGGATCGACGCCGGCCAGCTTGCGCACGCGCGCGTCGAACGCCCGTAGGCCATCCTCGTCGAAGACGTTCGAGAGCGAGAGCATCGGAACCGCGTGGCGGTACGGTGGAAACTCGGAGGAAGGCGCCGCGCCGACCCGCTGCGTGGGCGAATGCGGAGTGACCAGCTCGGGATGTCCCTCTTCGAGCGCGACCAGTTCGCGCAACATCCCGTCGTACTCGGCGTCGCTGATCGCGGGGGCGTCGAGCACGTGGTAGTTATAGCTCGCCTCTTCCAGCGCCGCACGCAACTCGCGGGCGCGTTCGACCGGCGAGACCTGGCTCTTCTTCACCGCCACGCCACTCGTCTACGAGGCTCCGGCATCTTCGTCCCCTCGGGCGTGCGAGGCGGAGGGTTGCACGCCGCAGCGAAGCCCGCAGAATGACCGAGGCATACATTTGCGACGCGGTGCGGACCCCGATCGGGCGGTATGGCGGGGCGCTCAGCGCCGTACGTCCCGACGATCTCGCCGCCGTACCGTTGCGTGCGCTGGTGGAGCGCAATCGCAACGTCGATTGGTCCCATCTCGACGACGTCTTGCTCGGTTGCGCAAATCAAGCCGGCGAGGACAACCGGAACGTCGCGCGCATGGCGACGCTGCTGGCCGGCCTTCCCGATTCGGTTTCGGCGGCGACCGTCAATCGTTTGTGCGGCTCGGGCATGGACGCCATCGGGCAAGCCGCTCGCGCAATCCGCTGCGGCGAGGCGGAGTTGATCGTCGCAGGCGGCGTCGAGAGCATGTCGCGTGCGCCGCTGGTGATGCCCAAAGCCGACTCCCCGTTTTCACGCAAGGCCGAGATCTTCGACACGACGATCGGCTGGCGCTTCGTCAACCCGCTGCTCAAAGCACAATACGGCGTCGATTCGATGCCTGAGACGGCCGAGAACGTCGCGAGCGACTTCTCCGTTTCGCGCGAGGATCAGGACGCTTTCGCGGCGCGCAGCCAGCAGCGCGCCGCCGCGGCGCAAGCCGCCGGACGTTTTGCAGAGGAGATCGTGCCGGTCATGGTCGCCGCGAAACGCGGCGAAGCGCACGCCGTTGCGCAGGACGAACACGTGCGCGGCGACACGACCGTCGAGAAGTTGGCGAAGTTGCCGACGCCGTTTCGCAAAGACGGGACGGTCACGGCCGGTAACGCTTCGGGCGTTAACGACGGCGCCGCTGCGCTCATCATCGCCTCCGCTGCCGCCGCACGTCTGCACGGGCTGCGGCCTCGAGCCCGCATCGCCGGGATGGCGACGGCCGGCGTCGCGCCGCGAATCATGGGGATCGGACCGGCTCCCGCCACGCGCAAGCTGCTCGAACGCCTCGAGTTGCCGCTCGGCGCCATCGAGGTGATCGAGCTCAACGAAGCATTTGCTTCCCAGTCGCTGGCGGTGCTGCGCATGCTTGGTCTTCCCGACGATGCAGCACACGTCAATCCGAACGGCGGAGCGATCGCGCTCGGACATCCGCTCGGCATGAGCGGCGCTCGCCTCGTAACGACCGCGACCTACGAACTCGAGCGGCGCTCGGCGCGCTACGCGCTCTGCACGATGTGCATCGGCGTGGGCCAAGGCATCGCGATGCTGATCGAGCGCGTCGACGGGCTTCCGGCCTGAAACTGCAACCGGCGCTCATCGGCGCGTTCTTCGTTTTCGCGGGCGCGCTCCATTTCGTCCGGCCGCGGATGTACGAAGCGATCGTACCGCCGCTTCTTCCGAACCCACACGCCATCGTGCAGGGTAGCGGCGCTTGTGAGATCCTCGGCGGAATCGGCGTTCTGCTGCCTGCGACGCGCGTCGCGGCGGCCTGGGGACTCATCGCGCTGCTCGTCGCGGTGTTCCCCGCCAACATCTTCATGGCGACGGAGGCTGCGCGCTTCCGTTCCGTCGCGCCCGCCTGGAGCCTTTGGGCGCGCCTCCCCCTTCAGTTCGTTCTGATTTGGTGGATCTACCGCGCCTGCATCAGGCGGCGCACGTAACGCTGCAGGATATACGACCAGGCCATGTCGCCCTCGTACGTTTCGCGTTGCGTTCCATTTTCGCGCAGGAGGGCTTGCGGGCATGGGGATATCCGGCCATATGCGATTCTTCCGCTCCCTCGCGGCGCTTTTTGCCCTCGCGGCTTTCAGCGCAGGCTTTGCCGGAGCACAAACACCGCAGCCTACGCCGCTGGGGCCCCGAGCGGCGCTCGAACGATTACTGCATGCCGAACACGCCTCGGCCGATTGGTTCGCACCGAGCTTCCTCGCAGTCGCCTCCGTCGATCGAATCGACGCCGTGATCGCTCAGCTGCGCGCGGATGGAGGCGCCTTTGCGCGTGTCGAGATGCGCGGCGATGCGTACTATTCGGTTTTTGAGAAGGGCGCGAGCCGAACGCAAGTCGCGTTGGACGGACAAGGACGTTTTACCACGCTTTTCTTTGCACCGTTCGGCCCGTTGCCGCCGGCCGTTACAACGCCGTTGCCGCTGGTCGCTACGACGCTGGACGAAGCGTTGCAGCAACTGCGGGCGCAAGGCGGCGACCTCGGTTATCTCGTCCTGGCGAACTCGACGCAACTCGCGGCTCTCCAGCCGGACCGGCCGATGGCGGTTGGGTCAACCTTCAAGCTCGCGGTGCTCGTCGCTCTGCGCGCCGAGATCGAGGCCAAACGACGCGAGTGGTCGGACGTGGTCCCGCTTCCCGCAGCGGCGAAGAGCCTGCCTTCCGGTTTGCTGCGCCTGTGGCCGGACGGTACGCCGATCACGCTTGCAACGTACGCGGGGGAGATGATTTCGATCAGCGACAACACGGCGGCCGATACGCTGATCGGAGTGGTCGGCCGCGGTCCGCTCGAAAAGCTCGCGCCGCGCAACGAACCGTTCCTGACGACCCGCGAAACGTTCGTGCTGAAAGCCGACGCGGCGCTTCGCGAAGCTTACCGGACAGCCTCACCGAAAGAACGGCGCAACTTGCTGGCGCGCATAGATTCCCAGCCGCTTCCCACGCCCTCGCAAGTCGATCTCGATCCGTCGTTCCTCGATATCGAATGGTACTTTACCCCGCGCGAACTTTGCGCGCTCATGGCCCGCGTTGCCGACCTTCCGCTGATGACGATCAATCCGGGTGTTGCAAAGCCGGCGGCCTGGAAGCGCGTTGCGTTCAAAGGCGGCAGCGACGCGGGGGTTCTCAACTTGACGACTTATCTCACCGCAAAGAACGGAACCTCGTACTGTGTCACCGCGACCTGGAATAACCCGAAGGCGCAGATCGACGAACCGGCCGCGGAAAGCGCCTACGCCGCGCTGCTCGATTTCCTGAGCACTCGCTGAGGTGAAACCGGTCGTCGTCTGGCGGCGTCCGGCCAAAGCCGGGTCGCGAACGCCGCTCGTCGTCTTCCTGCACGGACGGGGGGCCGACGAGAACGATTTGATCGACATCGCCGAGCGGCTCCCGCGAGCGTTCGCATACGCGAGCGTTCGCGCGCCGGTTCCGCTCGTGGAAGGCGGCTACACCTGGTTCGAGAGCCATGGGCCGGCCCGTCCGATCCCGGCCAGCGTGCGAGCGTCGGTCGCCGCGTTTCGAGCCTGGCTCGACGATCCGTCGCTCGGTTGCGGCGGCGAGCCGTGTTTTCTTCTCGGGTTCAGTGCCGGAATGATGATGGCGGGAGCGCTCGTCGTCGACGATCCCAAGCGATTCGCGGGAGCGGTCCTCCTCAGCGGCGCGCTCGCACTCGACGCGATGCCCGAAGCGCTTCCTGGCCGCCTCACCGGTCTGCCGGTCTTCTACGGACGGGGTTCGGAAGACGACGTCATTCCCGCAGCGCTGGTCGTGCAGAGCGCAAGGTACTTACGCGAGCGCAGCGGCGCCGACGTTACGTTTCACGAGTATCGTCTCGCGCATGCGATCTCGAATCGCGAGCTGGACGACGTCGCCGAGTGGTTCGCCGCAGTTCACGAGCGCTGAGCGCTAGTCGGGAAAGGCGCGCTCCACAATGGCCGCCGCATCCACGCCGGCTGGGAGCGTGCCGAACGAGCGGCCCCACTCACCGGCAAGACGCGTGCGGCAGAACGCATCCGCGACCACCGCCGGGCTGTGCCGGACGACGAGCGCAGCGCTGAAGACGAGCGCCATCTCCTCGACCAGCGCGCGCGCCTGTTCTTCCTCGGTCTCATTCGAGCGTACGAAGTGTTCGAGGCTCTCGGCCGACGCATCGAGATGCGAATTCCCGCCCACCGCTCGTGCAATCTCGGCGAAGAAGGCCTCGAGCACGCCCTCCTCCTTGCGCATCGCTCGCAACACGTCGAGCGCGTTGACGTTGCCCGAGCCTTCCCAGATCGAATTGAGCGGTGATTCGCGGAAGATCCGCGGCATGATGCTTTCTTCGACGTAACCGTTTCCGCCCAAACATTCGAGCGCCTCGGCTGCGTGCGGGGTCGCGCGCTTGCAGATCCAAAACTTCGCGAGCGCGGTTCCGACGCGCTTGAGGGCGGCTTCGTACTTGTCCTCGCCGGCTCGGTCGCAGGCGCGCGCGAGACGCATGCAAAGCAGCGTCGCCGCTTCCGATTCGAGCGCGAGGTCGGCCAGAACGTTCTGCATCAGCGGCTGTTCCGCGAGCAGTTTTCCGAAAGCACTGCGATGACGCGCGTGATGGATCGCTTGCACGAGCGCCTGGCGCATGCCGGATGCCGCGCCGAGCGCGCAGTCGAGTCGCGTGAAGTTTACCATCTCGACGATCGTTTGAATGCCGCGGCCTTCTTCGCCGACGAGCCAACCTGCCGTACCATCGAATTCGACTTCCGCCGAGGCGTTGGAACGGTTCCCTAGCTTATCCTTGAGACGTTGCAGCGCGAATGCGTTGCGCTCGCCGTTCGGCAAAAAGCGCGGCACGAGAAAACACGAGAGGCCGTCCGGCGCTTGCGCCAATACGAGAAACGCATCGGACATCGGAGCGCTGCAGAACCACTTGTGACCGGTGAGCGTATACTCGGAACCAGGACCGCCGGCACCGGCGGGAACTGCGCGAGTCGTGTTGGCGCGAACGTCCGAGCCGCCTTGCTTCTCGGTCATCGCCATGCCGAAAATCGCGCTGCCTTTTTCCGTGGCCGGGCGCAAACGTCCGTCATAGGTGCGCGCGAAAACGAGCGGTTCCCAGATGCGGGCGAGTTCGGGCTGGCTGCGCAGAACCGGCACCGCAGCATGCGTCATCGAGATGGGACAGCCGTGACCCGCTTCGACTTGACTCCAAACGAAGAACGCAGCGGCTCGCGCCACGTGCGCACCCGGTCGCGCCGTGCTCCACGCCGATGCATGCAGACCGTTTCCGGTTGCAACTAGCATCAGGCGGTGGTACGACGGATGATACGCGACCTCGTCGATACGATTGCCGAAACGATCGAAGGCCCGAAGCTCGGGCGGAAAACGGTTGGCTTCGAAACCCCAAGCGATCGCTTCGGCGCTGCCCGCGCGCCGGCCGAGTTCGTGAAGGTGCGCCTGCGCCCAGCCGGCGCCGTTTTCGGCGACCGCGGCGTCGAGCACCGGGTCGCGTCCGAAGACGTCGTAGTCGACGAGCGGGGGCGGCTGATTGGTGACCTCGTGCGTCCCGGCGACGCCGGGCGGCGTCAGCAAATCCATGGCCGTTTCCTTCAAGCGCGAGCGCGCGGCCACCCGTCACCCTGCCTCGTGCGGACCGTGCTCACCATACGTACGGTACGAGCCGGCTGCGAACCCGGCGGCAGTACTCCGCATAACCGGGGAGATTCTTTTGCAGAAAGGCTTCTTCGTCGAGAAGGCGCCAGACGATTGCGGCCGCGAGCGGAACGACTGCGACGAGCGCCCAGAACGAACCGAGCGTGAGCGGCGTGCCGATCAGCATGAGCAACGCGCCCGAGTACATCGGATGGCGAACGGCGGCATAGGGTCCGCTCGAGACCACCTGTTGGCCGCTCCATACGCCGATCGTGCCTGAGGCGAACGAGTTCTCGCGGAATACGAGAAAGACGACGAAGAACCCGACCGCCGTCAGCCCGGCGCCGCCGGCTTCGAGGAGCGGCGGTACGTACGACCACCCGAAGCGATGGTCGAACGATGCGCTGAGAAAGATCGCCAAGAACGCGCACAACGCGATGGCGTGGATGATCTTCTGTGGCTTCCGCTTTTCGGCGATCGGACCCGCAACGATGCGGCGTTCGAGCAACGCGGGGTCGTTCTTCAGCAGATACGCCGTAATCAGAGCGACTGCCGTCGCGAATATGGCGAGGTAAATCCAGGCCTGCGGATAGTCGAGCGTGAGCGCGGGAACGAAGAGCACGAGCCCCAGAAGGCCGAGCGTTTGAAGGGCGCCGACCGTCGCTCTCACCGCGAGCGAGTTCACTCCCTCACTTAAAACCCGATAGCGCCATTTTCGATTCGACCTCTCCGCATTTTTTCGGGCGATGTAGCGGTACCCTTATTTCGGCTCATCTTGAGTGTGAATGTATTCCCAGAGAATGTGCTGGATTAGGTTGCTGCGCTTCCGATGCTGACCAGCGGCCATACGATCGAGAGCATCGAGAAGTGGGCGGCTGAGACGGATCGAAATCGGCGGCTGGCTGGAAATCGGCCCAACGTCAGCGCGTTCGGCGACGGTACCCTCGAAAGCGTCATAGTCCGGCGACTCGTGTTGCCGGATCATTTCTTCGCGTGAAAGCCTTTTCGTCGTTTTCATCATCCACTCCGACACCGACGCTTCTCACGCTCGTTCATATCGCGCGCGGAAAAAACGTACAGCTCGATGGCATAGTGTCATGTCCGATTGTAGCATATTGTATTACATTTGAATACGGTGCCCACCCGCGGCCCGACCGAGCGGACGTCCACCACGCGGAAAGCAACCGACTGTTTCTAGCTGCGCTCCCCTAAGAGTTTGCGTTCCCGTTTCGGCTTTGGTGCCGCCGTGACGGCGTCGCGATCCGAGCGCGTCCGTCGCGCCATATGCGGCATCAAACGACTTTCGCTGCAAAGCATGCAGCAAAATAACTTCTCTTCGAGTGCAGATAGCCTACCAGGAAGTCGAGCACGTCGATTTTTCGGCGGAGAGTGAACGCCGCAAGCTGCAGCGAAGCCGCCGGACATGCAGACAGCGCGCACGAATCACGAAATCCGCCTCGTTTCCCGGCCGACGGGCTGGCCCACGCTCGATAACTTCGCTTTGGCCGAAACCACGATCGGCCAACCGGGAGAGGGCGAAGCGCTCGTGCGCATCACGCACATGTCGGTCGATCCCTATATGCGGGGCCGCATGTCCGAAGCGCGCTCGTACGTTCCGCCCTACAAGCTGGATGAGGTGATGACGGGTGGCGCGGTCGGATTCGTGATCGAGTCTCGCGAACCGTCACTGCCCGCCGGCACCTGGGTCCTTTCGAGCGACTTGGGCTGGCGCGAATACGGGATCGCACCGGCCTCGAAACTCCAAAAGATCAGTACCGACATCGCGCCACCGAGCGCGTTTCTCGGCATCCTCGGAATGCCTGGGCTGACGGCGTGGGTCGGACTGTTCGTCATCGGTCAGCTCAAGGCCGGCGAAACGATCTTCATCTCATCCGCCGGGGGCGCGGTCGGAAGCATCGCGGGTCAGCTCGCAAAGAATCACGGCGCGCGCGTCATCGGGAGTGTGGGCTCGCCCGAGAAAGCCCGCTACATCAAGGAAGAGTTCGGCTACGACGAAGCTTTCGATTATCACGGCGACTCCGTCAAGAGTTTGCGCGACGCAGCTCCCGACGGAATCGACGTCTACTTCGACAACGTCGGCGGCGAGCAATTGCAGGCGGCGCTCGGGGCGCTCAAGGACTTCGGCCGGGCCGTCGAATGCGGCATGATCGCGCAGTACAACGAGCTGGTGCCGGGCCCGGTGAACCTGCCCAACATCGTTCGCAAACGTCTAAGGGTTCAGGGATTCATCGTCTCGGATCATTACGATCGCGCTCCGGCCTTCATTGCCGAGACGGCGAAGCTCTTGCGGGAAGGAAAGATCAAGTACCACGAGACCTACTTCGACGGGCTCGCAAACGCGCCGCACGCGTTCCTCGAACTGTTCGGCGGCCACAAGACCGGCAAGATCATCGTGCGCGTCGCGCCCGAAGGCACGACCCCGCAAACGACGCCGTGAGGTAGCGTGTGATCCGTGAAAGTTCCCTCGAGACGCGTTGCTGCATCGCAGGCGGCGGACCGGCCGGAATCCTCACCGGATACTTGCTGGCGCGCGCCGGAATCGACGTTGTGGTCCTCGAGAAGCACGCCGATTTCTTTCGCGACTTCCGCGGCGATACGGTCCATCCGTCGACGCTGCGGATACTCGACGAGTTAGACCTGCTCGACGCATTTCTCAAGGTACCTCACAACGAAGTTCATGAGTTGAGGGCGCGCTTCGGCGAAACGTCTGTCCCGATGGCCGACTTCGGCCACGTGCCCGGGCGCTGCAAGTTCCTGGTGCTCATGCCGCAGTGGGATTTTCTCAATTTCATAGCCGAGCACGCCAAGCAATTTCCAACTTTCAAGCTCATGATGAACGCAGAAGCCACCGATCTCATTCGCAGCGACGGCCGCATCAGCGGTGTGAGCGTGCGAACGCAAGAGGGCACGCTAGCGGTGCGCGCCGACCTCGTAATCGCCGCGGACGGACGCAGCTCGGTGTTACGCGAGCGCGCCGGACTCAAGGTTCTCGACCTCGGGGCGCCGATCGACGTGCTCTGGATGCGGCTCTCGCGCCACCCTTCGGATCCAAATCAGGCATTCGGCAGCATCGGGCCCGGCGGTCTTCTCGTGACGATCGATCGCGGTGACTACTTTCAGTGCGCTCTGCTCATCCGCAAAGGTGGATACGACGAGGTCAAAACACGCGGTCTCGAACGGCTCGGTGCGGAAATCACGGCACTCGCGCCGTTTCTGAGCGATCGCGTCGCCGAGTTACAGAGTTGGGATCAGATCAAGCTGCTCAGCGTCACGGTCGATCGCTTGAAGTGCTGGTTCTTGCCGGGGTTGCTCTGCATCGGCGACGCCGCACACGCGATGTCACCCGTGGGCGGAGTCGGCATCAACCTCGCGATTCAAGATGCAGTCGCCGCGGCGAACGCGCTGGCGGAGCCGCTGCAGCGCGGCAGTGTCGAAACGCGGGTTTTGGAAGGCGTTCAACGCCGGCGCGAATTGCCGACCAAGTTCATCCAAAGCGCCCAAGTCTTCATCCAAAATCGCATCTTGAGCGCCGTTCTCGCGGGACGAGGGCCGAGCAAACCGCCGGCGATCGTGCGGCTCTTCGGCGTGTTCCCGACCCTGCGACGCATTCCGGCTTACGTGGTGGGAATCGGATTCTGGCCCGAACGCGTGCGCACGCCGCGAGCCGGCAGCAAGTGACGACACCAACTTTGGAAAGGAGCCCACCTCGATGAGCCAGGATTCGCTTCCCAGCGGCGACCGTATGAACCGGCGCGACGTGCTCGTTGGAGCCGCGACCGCGATCGCGGCCGTTTCGATCGCGGAAAGTGCGAGCGCGCGAACCACCGCGACACCGATCCTTGCGTCCTGGAAAGACGGTCCGGCAAAACAAGGTCTCATCAACTTCGCACGCGCGACGGGCGATGCGTCGAGCCCGAACTTCGTGAAACCCGAAGATCGTATCGCGACGTTCGACCAAGACGGCACGCTTTGGGTCGAACATCCGCTCTACGCGCAGGCAGCCTTTGCGGTCGCACGCGTCGTCGCGCTCGCTCCCGAGCACCCGGATTGGAAAACGACACCTCCCTTCAGCGCGGTCCTCTCCGGAAATCCAGACGCGCTCGCGACCTTGAAAGAGGAAGACTGGGCGCAGATCATCGCGGCGACGCATTCCGGCATGGACACGGAGGCCTTCCTCGAGATCGCGAGCCAATGGCTCGCGACCGCAAAGCATCCGCGCTTTGGGCGGCTCTATACCGAACTCACCTATCAGCCGATGCGCGAAGCGCTGGATTTCCTTCGCGCGGCCGGATTCAAAACGTACATCGTAACCGGCGGCGGCCAAGAATTCGTGCGAGCCTTCGCGCAGCGCGTGTACGGCATCCCAGTCGAGCAAGTCATCGGCTCGGGCATCCAAACGAAGTACGAGTTCGTTGACTCAAAGCCGGTCTTGATGCGAGAGCCGAAACTCTTCTTCAACGACAACAACGACGGGAAGGCGATCGGCATCAACCTTTTCGTCGGCAAGCGCCCGTACGCGGCCTTCGGAAACTCGACCGGCGACCAGCAAATGCTCGAGTGGACCGGCGCAGGAGCGGGAGCACGGCTCAAGATGCTCGTCCTCCACGACGACCCGGTGCGCGAATACGCTTACGGACCCGCGGGCGGTCTACCTGACACGTCGGTCGGTACGTTCTCCCCCGCGCTCTTGAGCGAAGCGCGAACTCGCGGCTGGACCGTCATCAGCATGAAGAACGATTGGAGTCGCATCTTCTCGTTCGAGTAGCGCGCGGGTCGCGCGCCGGCTATCGTTTGACGCCGAAGTCTTCGTAGATCGTGTAGTTCGAGGGCGCCCAGTGCAACTGGGTGCGCGCCTTTCGATTGGAGACCACCTGATCGAGGCACAACGCGTCGGCGAAGGCCCCGAATTTTTGACGCGCGACCTCGAGCGGAATCGAGCGCGTCTCCGAAAGGCCGAGACTCTCCGCGGCGGCCGCGGCGACGTCGCGCACTCGTTCGGAGGTCGGGCCGGTTGCGTTGTAGACGACTCCCGCAGGCGCGTTCTCCAGGGCCAGCGCGTAAAGCTCCGCGAGATCGTCGACGTAGACGAGCGGCCAGCGATTGTCGCCGTCGCCGATATACTCGACCGCTCCGTCGAGCACGTTGCCGAGGAGCATGCCGGGGAGCCCGCGCCGTTGTCCGAAAACGTCGCCCGGCCGAATGACGATCGTATGCGCCCCGGCCTTCGAGGCGTCGAGCACCTCGCGTTCGACCTCGGCGCGCCAGGTTACGATCTCCGGAGGATTCAAGCGCGTCGACTCGTCCGCGGGCGTGTCGCCGGTGTTTCCGTAAAGCCAGACGCCGCTCGTGTAGATGAAGCGGCGACCGGTTCCACGCAAGGGCACGAGCATCGCTCGAGTCGCCGCGCTGTCGACTTCACCTTGGCGCGCGTCGCCGGTGTTGCCGCAGTGGATGACGGCATCGGCGTCGCGGCCGGCGACTTCCAGCGTCCTCGGTTCCTCGAGCGAACCCTTGATAACTTTGTAGCGATGAGCCGAGGCAGACTCCTGAGCGGCGGGCGTGCGAGCGAGCGCGTGGATCGTGTGACCGCGGCGTTCCAGCACGCGAGCAACGGCGCTGCCGATAAAACCGTTGGCACCGGTTAGAAAAACTCTCATGCCTTCGCTAGTTCGTGCAGGCTCTTGAGGTTTTCTTTCTCGAGCGCTTCGATATGCGAGCGGTCGGCGTGCACGCGTCCGTGCGCTCGCTCGTCGGCGAGCGTCGCGCGAAGATATTCTCCGGTGAAGGATCCTGGGGCAGCGGCGACTTCCTCGGGCGTTCCTTTCGCGACGAGCGTCCCGCCGCGATCGCCGCCCTCGGGCCCGAGATCGATCACGTAGTCGGCGGTCTTGACGACGTCCAAGTTGTGTTCGATCGTAAGCACGGTGTTGCCGAGCCCGACCAAGCGCTGCAAGACGTCGAGCAATTTGTGAATGTCGGCAAAATGCAGACCGGTCGTCGGTTCGTCGAGCACGTAGAACGTGCGGCCGGTCGCACGCTTCGAAAGTTCGGTGGCCAGCTTGACCCGCTGCGCCTCGCCGCCGGAGAGCGTCGTCGCGGGCTGTCCCATTTTGATGTACCCGAGTCCGACGTCGGCGATCGTCTTGAGACGGCCGTGGATGCGCGGAATCGCGGAGAAAAACTCCGACGCTTCGTCGACGCGCATCTCGAGCACGTCGGCGATCGATTTGCCTTTATATTTGATCTCGAGCGTCTGCGCGTTGTAGCGCTTGCCTTTGCAGACCTCGCACGGCACGTAGACGTCGGGCAGGAAGTGCATCTCGATCTTGATGATCCCGTCGCCCTCGCAGGCCTCGCAGCGGCCGCCCTTCACGTTGAACGAGAAGCGACCCGGGCCGTAGCCGCGCACCTTCGAATCGGGCACGAGCGAAAACAGCTCGCGAACCAGATCGAAGGCGCCGGTGTAGGTCGCGGGATTCGAGCGCGGCGTGCGGCCGATCGGCGATTGGTCGATGACGACGAGCTTGTCGAGCGCCTCGGCGCCGCGCACCGTTCCATACGTTCCGGCGGCAGGATGGCCGTGCAGGTGCTGGTTCAAGGCTTTGACCAGCACTTCGTTGACCAGCGTCGACTTGCCCGACCCGCTCACGCCGGTCACGCACGCAAACACGCCGATCGGAAAATCCACGTTTAGGCCGTCGATGTTGTTGGCTTTGGCGTTCTTGACGTTCAGCCAGGTTCGCGGTGTGCGGCGATGCGAGGGAATCGCGATGAACTGCCGTCCGCTCAAGTAGGCGCCGGTGAGCGACTCGGGATTGCGCATCACTTCCTCGAGCGAGCCGACCGTCAGGATGCGGCCGCCCTCGGCACCCGCTCCCGGACCGACGTCGACGATCACGTCGGCCTCGCGCATCGTGTCCTCGTCGTGCTCGATGACGATCAACGTGTTTCCCAGGTCGCGCAGCGTCTTGAGCGTCGCGAGCAACCGGTCGTTGTCGCGCTGATGCAAGCCAATCGACGGTTCGTCCAAGATGTACAGCACGCCGACCAGCGAGCTCCCGATCTGCGTCGCGAGCCGAATGCGTTGCGACTCTCCGCCCGAGAGCGTCGTCGCGGAACGCGCCAAGCTGAGATACCCAAGCCCGACGTTCGTCAAGAAACCAAGCCGCGCGCGCACTTCCTTGAGGATCTGATGCGCGATCAACTCTTCGCGCGGCGTGGGCCGGAACTCGCGGAAGACTCGCTCGGCGCGTTCCACCGAAAGCGCGGTCAACTCGCTGATGTTCATGTCCCCGACCGTCACGGCCAGCGCTTCCGGCTTGAGGCGCGCGCCCTTGCAGGCCTTGCACGTCGCCGCCGACATGAACTTCTCGATCTCTTCCTTGACGTAGTCCGAAGAGGTTTCGTTGAAGCGGCGCTGGAGGTTGTTGACGACGCCCTCGAAGGTCTTCTCGTACTCGTACGAGTGTCCGCTGCGCGTTTCGTACGTAAAACGGTGCGCGCGTTCGGAGCCGTAGAGCAACGTGTCGACGAGGTCGGGCGGCATTTTCTCGATCGGCGTCGTCGCCTTCACGCGCCGCGAACGCAGCAACCGCTCGACCTGCTGCATGTACCACGGATTCATCGACGGATAGCGGCCGCCGCCGAGCGACTTGCTCCACGGCACGATCGCGCCTTCTTCGATCGACTTGGTGCGGTCGGGGATGACCTTCCAAGGATCGATCTCAATCTTGACGCCGAGACCCGTACACTCCGGACACGCGCCGAAAGGCGAGTTGAACGAGAACAGGCGCGGCGCGAGCTCTTCGAACGAGAGACCGCAGTAGACGCAGGCCAGCTGCTCCGAGAACGTCATCTCGCGCGCCGCCGCCGCCGCCCGGGCCGTGCCTTCGTTGACGTGCAGTTGGTTCGGCTCGCCGCTGCGGCTCGGCTCGACGAGCACCGTCGCGATGCCGCCCGCCAGCCGAAGCGTGGTTTCGAGCGAGTCGGTCAGCCGCTTGCGCACGTCGGGCTTCATCACGAGCCGGTCGACGACGACCTCGATCGTATGTTTCTTCTTCTTGTCGAGATCGATTTTGTCACGCAGCTCGCGCGTCTCGCCGTCGACGCGGATGCGGGCGAAACCCTCTTTGCCGATCTCCTCGAAGAGTTTGTGGTACTCGCCCTTGCGGCCGCGCACGACCGGTGCGAGCAGCTGGATCCGCGATCCCTCGGGCAGCTCCATCACCTGATCCACGATCTGTTCGCTCGACTGAGCGCTCACCTCACGCCCGCAACTATAGCAGTGCGGTTTGCCGATGCGCGCGAAGAGGAGGCGCAGGTAGTCGTAGATTTCGGTGACCGTCCCGACGGTCGAGCGCGGATTGCGCGAGGTCGATTTCTGATCGATCGAAATCGCGGGGGAGAGCCCCTCGATGTAATCGACGTCGGGCTTTTCCATTTGGCCCAGGAACTGACGCGCGTAGGATGAGAGCGACTCGACGTAGCGGCGTTGCCCCTCGGCATAGATCGTGTCGAACGCGAGCGAAGATTTCCCGGAACCCGAGAGCCCGGTGATGACGATCAGCCGGTTGCGCGGCAGCGTCAGATCGACGTTCTTGAGATTGTGCTCGCGCGCGCCTTTGATGACGATCGCGTCGAGCCCGCGCGGAGCTCCGTTCGAGTTGGAGGGGGTCACGGAAGATAGACCCAGCCGGGTGGGCGAGCGTTGCAGGCGTTCAGAGTGCGGCCGGGAGTCCCGGCATCACGCCACGCTTCCCGGACGGCGCGACGCGATATACTCTCCCACGATGACGAGCGTCGCATAGGCGATGGCAGCGCCGGCGAGCAGCGACCCGACGATCGACGCGGGCAGCGGCCCCACGCCGGGCGCCAGCGTCAAGAACGCGACGATCACGCCCACCGCTAAAAATACCGCGAAGAGTCCGAACACGATGCCGAGCGTCGGAAGTACGCGGTCGTACGCGATTTCCCACGACTCGCGGATCGCCGCGAAACCTTGGCGTTCGCGTACGATCGCGGCAGGCATCACGTAGAGGCAGAAGAACCCGAACGCCGCTCCGGACAAACCCCAGGTGAACGGTACGAGAAAAGCTGCACCGGTTCCGATCATCAACAAACCAACGAGCGCCACCAAGACCTGACCGCCGTCGCGCGTGAACGCCGCCCAGCCATCCGCAAACGCGGCACGCCCCGTCTGCCAGGCGGCGGCGGCCATGCCGGTCGTGAATGCGACCGACGCGACCGCAGCCAGCAACTGAATGATGTCCGCGAGGACGGTGTCGACAATTTTCGCTGCCGGCGACGCGCCGGGGTCGGGAGCCACCGCCGCCTCGAGCAAGGCTGCGAGCAAGCCGATGACGATGCCCGGCACGACGATCACGGGATTGTGCACGAGCAGGCGCCACGATTCGCCGAAGATCCGCGAAAGGCCACCCGCGTCGACGCCCATGTCAACGGCGCTTCCGCGCGGCGCGCAGCGCTCCCTCGACTTCCGCAAATTCGTGAACGAGCGCATCCGGCGCGCGCGCACCCTTAGGGAGGCTTTCGCCTCGTGCGTTCAGCCAGACGGTGTAGAGGCCGACCTCGGCAGCACCCGCGATGTCCCGGTCGTAGCGGTCGCCGACCATCGCCGCTGCCGCCGGCTCCACTCCGAGCCGCTTGCATGCAAAGCGAAAGAGCTTGGGATCCGGCTTCACCATGCCGAGTTCGTCGGCGATAAACAACTCGTCGAACGCATCGCTCAGTTCCAGCCGCGCGATTTTGTCGCGATGCGTTTCGGCGAAACCGTTGGTGAGCAAGCCGAGGCGCAGGCCATCCCGGCGCAACTCGGCCAGCAGATCCAAGACGCCCGGCCAGAGTCGCAGCGCCTCTCCCCGAAAGCGGTTGTACTCCACCGCACAGCGTTCGGCCAACGCGATGTCGTCGATGCCAAGCTCGTGCAAGGCCGCTCGCCACATCTCACTTCGCACGCGTCCGAGCGAGGTCGTCAGATGCGCGCTCGAGAGGTTGTGCCAAAAAAGCTCCGCTTGCGCGACGTACGCATCGCGCAAGGCAGGAGCGTCGACGCCGCGCTCGCGCGCGACCTCTTCGGCAACGCGCTCGGCCGCCCAATGGTACGTTGCGGTGTCGTCGTGCAGGGTGTCGTCTAAATCGAAGATCACGGCCGCCAGCGGCGGCCGGGTGAAGAGCTCGCTCACCTGCGGCCAAAGCGGAAGCGCGCTTCGAAGGTCAAGCCGGCGCCGACGTTGCTATCGACCAGTTCGCCGGTATCCAGGTTGCGCGTATGGTAGCTCAGTCCGCGAAAGCCGAGCAGATAGGTCGCGCCCGGGAAGTGCCATGCGTACGCGGCGCTGTAGTCGATTTCGCCGCCCTGTTCCGGCTTGGGCGCGCGGGACGATCCGTCGGACGAGAAAACGAGCAAGTTGCCTCGCACGTTGGGAGCACCGGTCAGCGTCATCTCAACCGAGCGCCCGCGTCCGGCCGGCAGATCGGCGACGGCGGTGAAAAGGGGCGAAGTCACGCGCGCGTAGTTCCGATCGCCGTTGTTGCCGTTGAAATTGGAAAGGTTGACGACTTGAAAGCCGGCACCGAGTCGAAAGCGGTGTTGCTTGTCGAGATCGACTTGCGCTTCGGCGTTCAACAAACTGAGCGAAGCGCTCGACGTGCCGGCGACCCCCGAACTCGACGCGGTAGCGCCGATCTGCGGAAACCCCTCGAGGTGAATGCGCGCACGCGGCCAGATCTGGGACGCTTCGAGGAGCGCTCCGGGAACGACGCCCGAAATCGGTACCGGATTATCCGAACCGAAGTGCGTGCCGGCCAACAGCGCCGCCAGCACCCCGATATCGGTTTCGGCAGCGGCAGGCTCGCGAACCGCGCAGAGGATCGTCATCGCGACCAACGCGATCGACGCAGCGGCCGCGAGGAGCCTCACTCGCCGTCGTAGTAATCGAGGGCGGGGTTGTCGCGCAGTATGAGGTCGCTCTGATCGATCAGCACTTTGTGCGAGTCGGGATAATAGCAGATGTCGTCGCGCGAAACGTTCGAAAGCATCAGCACCAGCGCCTCGGCGCCGGTATCGTTGATCAGCTTATGCGTCCCGACGGGTCCGACCGGAAACGCAACGAAGTCGCCGCGGCGCAGGCGATACGAGCCGCGCGGGGTTTCGAGCATCGGTGCGCCTTCGAAAACGACGTAAAGCTCCTCTTCCGCCGCGTGCCAATGGCGCGGACACCACCACTGTCCGGGCGGAATGCGGGCCATTTGGTATCCGAGCCGATCCGCACCGATCGCAAAACCGATTTCGGCATTCGACGAGCGATAACGCTCCGGCGTTCCGTCGGGATCGTTTCTCCAAACCAACTCGTCGAAGTTGATGCGCGAAGCCAGCGCGTCGCCGCGCGCGTCGAGGCAACGGCCGAGCACTTCGTACGCGTCGCCGAACAGGCACGTCCCGTCCCCGGTCAGCAAGTTTCGCGGTTTGAGCATGCGCAAGCGGCGCATCGAGAGGACGGCCCGCGGGGGGTCCGCGAGCTTGTCGTCAGGCATCAAACGGAGCGAACCGGCCGGATTTCCCCACAGCGCATCGCCGACGACGATCGTTCCGCTCTGGCGAAAGTAGAGCGCGATCTCACCCGGCGTCTTGAGACCCTCGAGCGCGATGACGAGCGCCCCGAGAAAGGATTCGCCGTTCTTCAGCGTGCGGTCGACGGGACCGGACAGAAGCGGCGCGTCACCCTCGCCGGCGACGAGCTTCGCACCGGTGGCAGCTGCCAGGGCGCGAGCGTCGCGCTCGTGATCGCGATTGGTGATGACGATCCAGGCCAGGCCCTCACGCGCGATCGTGGCGGCGGTGCCCTCGTCGGCCGGAAGCGGATCGATCGCCATGTTCCCGTCGCTCGAGCGTACGAAGAACGAGTTGAAGTAAAGGTTCCGGTCCGCTTGCCAGGCCGACCACATCGAGATTCCATCGACAACCGTCGCTTGCATGGGGCCCAGTTCCTGCGCGACACACGAGTGTCCTAGTACCCAAGCGGGCTCCGGGGAAAGCGACTCGAAAACGCCGCGGTGCGCCCTGCTAGAAACCTGTTTTTGCTCTCGGCACTCTTGGTGCTGCCGGCCGTTCTCGCACCCGCAGCCTCGAGCGGCAAGCTCGCCGATTCCGCACCCGCGGACCAATACTTCGGCAAGATCAAGCTGAGCTTTCTCGGCATCAATAACACCTTTAAGGACACCGCGATCTCAGCCGGCGATCACACGACCGATCCCGCGCTCGCGAGCAAGGTCGATTTTGCAATCGACGCGCTGAACGACTGGCAGAGGAAGTTTCCGCGAGATCCACAACTCGCGCGGACCTACTTCCTCGCTCAACTGACGCTCAAGAAACTGTGGATCGAGAAATATCAGGATAAGGCGTGGTCGTACATGCGACACATCGTCATCGCATATCCCACCACGTTTTACGCCAGGACGATCAAGGCCGATATCGCCCGCGGTTTCACCCGCCACTTCTTCGCGGCGGCAGTTCCCTGCGACGCCGCCGCAACGCCGACGCCCAGCGTTACGACGAACAACGGCAAGTATAAGACGGTGGTTGAAACGCCGCCCTGCATCACGCCGAGCCCGTCACCCTCGCCCTCGATCGAGCCGTCGGCAATGCCGTCCGCCGAACCCGGGCTGCCCGCGCCCGCATCGAGCGCGTCGCCGGCAGCGCCTGCGCCATCCGCCTCGCCTGCAGCGCCTGCGCCGTCCGCCTCGCCTGCAGCACCTGCGCCATCCGCGCCGCCTGCAGCGCCCACGCCGTCTGCGCCGGCGACGCCGGTCTCATCGACCGTGCCGGCGACGCCGGCCTCGTCGATGTAGGGCCGCTCCTATCTAGGCTTCGCGTTAGGGTGCGGTTGCGGTTATGAGTTCGTAGAACGGCAGCTGGCGTACCGTAAGGTAAAGCGAAGGTGTCGACGGACGCAAGTCCGGCGACATCGTTTGTCCCGGCCGCGGATAGATGTTCGAGAAGTGCGATTCCCGCCCGACGACGTGGCCGGTCGCGTCGAGATAGCGGGTTTCGTCGTCGATCGTGTTCCCGCCGGAACTGGTCTCCATCACCCGCGCGAGCGAGCCGCCGGCGCGATAGCAGTAACTGGCGTCGGCGCGAAACTCGAGCGAGCGGGTAGCGATGTCGACGATCCCGATCCGGTCGTCCACGTACCAAGCCTTCGCGACCTCGCTATAGATGTTCGGGTCGACTCTGATGCGTTGCAAGATCGCACGATCGGCGACGAGCCAGCCATTCCACGAGTCGCCGGAAAAGATCCGCGCGAACGTCTGCGGCTCACCGCGCAAGGCAACGTCCGCCGTGTGCGCGCAGGCGGCGTCGGTCGATTTCGCCGGTCCAGTCTGCGGGGCCGCGCCGGCGCAATAGAGCGTTACCGCGGCTAGCGCGAGCGCGTCGGTCGCAATCCGCCGCAGGCGCTCCGCCAGGGTCCTAATTGCCGACGAGCTCCCGCAAGGCGTGTTGGAAAATCTTGGGCGCTTTGCCCTGGAAGAGAATGCTTTCGTTCCCGCCGATCTGCTTGCGCAACTCGAGCAACTCGTCGCGCAAGGCGGCGGCTTTTTCGAACTCGAGATTGCCGGCGGCCTCTCTCATCTTTTTCTCGATGTCGCCGGCCATTGCCAGCGCGATGTCGCGCGGCAGTTTCTCGCCCCGGAACCTCGAGGCGGCTTCGCTCTCTTGATTCCCCGCTACGAGGTCCAAAATGTCGCGCACTTCCTTGCGAATCGAGTGCGGCTCGATGCCGTGTGCGGCGTTCCAAGCGGTCTGTTTGTCGCGGCGGCGCTGGGTTTCGCCCAGCGCGCGGGCCATCGACTCGGTCACCGAATCGGCATACATGATGACTTTGCCTTCGACGTTGCGAGCCGCCCGGCCGATCGTCTGGATCAGCGACGTGCCGCTGCGCAAATAGCCCTCCTTGTCGGCGTCGAGAATGCCGACCAGGGACACCTCGGGCAAGTCGAGCCCTTCGCGCAAGAGATTGATGCCGACCAGCACGTCGAACAGCCCCTTGCGCAGGTCGCGCATGATCGCGATGCGCTCGAGCGTTTCGATCTCGCTATGGAGGTAGCGCACCTTGAAACCCATCTCGAGCAAGAAGTCGGTCAGGTCCTCGGCCATCTTCTTCGTCAAGGTCGTGATCAGGACGCGTTCGTCGCGCTCGACGCGTTGCCGAATCTCTTCCATCAAATCGTCGACTTGATTCTTGGTCGGTCGGACCTCGACTTCGGGATCGACCAAGCCGGTCGGGCGGATGATCATCTCGACGACTTGGCTCGCTTTCCCCAGCTCGTACGTCCCCGGCGTCGCCGAAACGTAGATCGCCTGGTTCAGGTGGTCGTCGAACTCCGCGAAGGTAAGGGGACGATTGTCGAGCGCGCTCGGTAAGCGAAAACCGTGCTCCACCAGCACTTCCTTGCGCGAGCGGTCGCCGCCGTGCATGCCGTGGACTTGCGGCAACGTGACGTGCGACTCGTCGACGAAGAGCAGCCAGTCCTTCGGGAAGAAGTCGAGCAGGCACGACGGCGTCGCGCCCGCCTCACGCCCCGCGAGATGGCGCGAATAGTTCTCGACGCCATTGCAGTACCCGATCTCGCGCAGCATGTCGAGGTCGTAGCGGGAGCGCATCTCGAGACGCTGAGCTTCGAGCAGCTTGCCGTTGTCGCGGAAGAACTTCAAGCGCTCGTCGAGTTCGATCTCGATTGCCGTGATCGCGCGGCGCAGCTTCTCGTCCGGTGTGATGAAGTGTTTCGCGGGGAAGATCGTCAGTTCGTCCTTGCTCTCGACGTACTCGCCGGTCAACAAATTGACGACGTTGATCGCCTCGACTTCGTCGCCGAAGAACTCGATGCGGTGGACCAGCTCCTCGTCGACGCCGACGAACTCGAGCGTATCGCCGCGCACGCGGAACGTTCCGCGCACGAGGTTGAGATCGTTGCGCCGGTACTGCATATCGACGAGACGCCGTAGGAACACGTCGCGATCGAACGCCTCTCCGACCCGCAGCGTGAACGACATCTCCATGTAGTCGGCCGGCGAACCCAAGCCGTAGATGCAGGATACGGAAGCGACGATGAGCGTGTCGGGACGCGTCAGCAACGACTGCGTCGCCGAGTGCCGCAGGCGCTCGATCTCGTCGTTGATCGAGCTGTCCTTCTCGATGTACGTGTCGGTGTGCGGCATGTACGCTTCGGGCTGATAGTAGTCGAAATACGAGACGAAGTACTCGACGGCGTTGTTCGGGAAGAAATCGCGAAACTCGGCGCAGAGCTGCGCGGCCAAGAGCTTGTTGTGGCAAAGCACCAGCGTCGGCTTTTGGACGAGTTCGATGACCCGCGCCATCGCCATCGTCTTGCCGCTGCCGGTGACGCCCAGGAGCGTCTGGCGCGGATCCCCGCGCAGCACGCCCTCGGCCAACGCCTCGGTCGCCGCCGGCTGGTCGCCGGCAAGCGCGTACGGAGTGACCAGCTGAAAGCCGTCCGACATGACTCCTACTTCAACACCACCGCGGGAAGCGCCGTTGCGCAGCGGAGCCGCGCTAAACGCCGGCGGTCTGGCGCGAGGGCGCGGGGGGCCGGCGGGTTGGGTGCGCCGGCAATCCGATCGTGAACTTCGAGCCGGTCGCGGGCGAACTCTCGACCGTCAGGCTGCCGCCCGCACGTTCGATGGCGCGCCGCGCTATCGATAGTCCTAGGCCCGAACCCTCGATCTCGCGCCGGTTGGCGCCGCGGAAAAACCGGTCGAACGCGTGCCGCGCTTCCTCCGGCGTCATGCCCGGACCCGCGTCGATCACCTCGATCAGAATCTTTCCGCCGTCTTGCCGCACGCGAACGTCGACGGGTCCTTGGGTGTATTTCAGCGCGTTGTCGGTGAGGTTGGTGAGAGCTTGCGCGAGGTCGCTCGGATCGATCGCCGCCGAGCCGGCGTTCCCCGCGTGTAAGCGCACGCGCTCCGAATGCGCCTCGCCGATCGGGGAGACGACGTCTTCGACGAGCTGAACGACGTCGATCACCTCGGCCTGCTCGGCCTCACCGGGCCGTTCCCAGCGCTCGAGGAGGATCAACTTGTCGATGAGCGAGCCCATGACCAAACTCTGCCGGCCGATCGCGTCGAGGATCCGTTCTTGATCGCGCGTGTCGCGCAGGTCGCCCTGGCGCAAGATCGCCGTGAAGCCGCGAATGACCGTCAAGGGCGTGCGCAGCTGGTGGCCCGCATCGGCGATGAACTGGCGCATTCCGGCTTGAGCGCGTTCGCGCTCGGCGAAAGCCCGCGCCACTTGCTCGATCGCACCGTTATAGGCGACGGCGAGTGCGTCGAGACGATGCCGTCCGTCGATAGCGACGGGTTGCGGCGTCAGATCGCCTGAAGCGAAACGTTCGAGCGCGGCGGTGACGTCGGCCAACGGACGCAGCGCTTCGCGGGTCAACAGCCGAGCCAGAACGAAACCGAACGCGAGCGCGGCCAGTTCCGCGAGAACGAGCCACGGTAAGAACGGGCCGACGGCCGCCACGACGGCCGAATCGGATGCACGCACGATGACGCTGATCTTGCCGAATTGCGTTTGCACCGGGGTGAGGCCGTAGAGCGTCGCGAGCCCGACCAGCAGTTGCGCCGGTAAACCGTTCGGATTCGAGATCTTGACGTGGCTGCGATCGGTGAGCGTCACGGTTGCGCTCGGATGGCTGGGGTCCGCGCCCGAGCGGTTCCAGCGGATGTCCGCGCGTCGCGTCGGGTCGAGCACGGTCATCAGCGCCAGCGGCCGCACCAGGCGCGAGGCAACGCCGTTCGCCAATTCCTCCGCGTTGCGCGGCGTCCCGTGCAGAACGGCATACGCGCGAACCTCGTCGAGCGTATCGTTCAACTGCGCTCCGAGACTGCGAACGTAAACCCAATAGAGCGCAAGCGCGAGCGCTGCGATCAAGACCGTCATCGTGCCTGCGATCGCGACGGTCGAGAAAACGAGCGCCCGCCGCTCGAAGGAGACGTTCACCGCGGCGCGGAGCGCAACGTGTAACCGACGCCGCGCAGGGTCTGGATCAAACGGACCGGCTCGCCGCTGTCGATTTTGGCGCGCAGGTACGAGATGTAACTTTCGACGGTGTTCGGGACGATGTCGCGATCGACGCCCCACACGAGATCGAGCAGTTCCGAACGGCTGAAAACGCGCTCAGGATTGCGCACGAAGGTCAGCAGCAGATCGAACTCGCGCGTCGACAAGTCGACCCGGCGCGCGCCGCGGAAAACCGCGCGGCGGGCCAAATCGACCGTCAGGTCCGCGTAGGTGAAGGTTTGGCGTAGCTCGAGCCTGGGCCGGCGCAAGGCCGAATTCAGCCGCGCGACCAGCTCCTCGAGCTCGAAGGGCTTGCTGAGGTAGTCGTCAGCACCCCGCGCCAGGCCGCTCACTTTGTCGCTCGTCTCGCTGCGTGCGCTAAGCATGACGATTGGCACTTCGGTCACGCGGCGAAGGGCAGGCAAGAGCGTAATCCCGTCGATTTCGGGCAGCATGACGTCCAGAACGATGATGTCCGGGCGCCAGGAACGCACGACGTCCAGCGCCGTCCGCCCTTCGGGGACGCTGCGAACTGCGAATCCGGCCCGGTCGAGCCCGTACTCGAGCATATCTCGAATCGCCGCCTCGTCGTCGACGACGAGAACCTTGGCGCCAAGCGACTCCATTACCTTACAGTACGCCGCTAAGCTGGGATTCGACTTGCGGCCTTCCCAGGCTCCGTACAGGACGCCCGGCCGTCCTGCCCTTACCATGGAGGTCCATGCTTCGCCAGATCCGCGCCGCCCGCAGCCCGGCAGCCGGCGCAGTCGCGCTTTCGCTGGCGCTCGTGCTTGCCGGCTGCGGCAAAACCGCTCCAAAAGCGCAGCCGCCGCCGTACGTCGCAACCGATGTCGCGCAGCAGGGTACCATCCGGCCGATCGAAATGCTGCCCGGCATTATCGCGCCTTATCAAAACGTCGCGATCCAATCGACGTTGACCGAGGCCGCCGACACGGTCAACGTCCAGGAGGGCGACACGGTGCACAAGGGCGAGCTGCTCGCGCAGCTCGACACCGCGGACCTCGTTGCCGCCTTGAATAACGACCTCGCGACGGCGGACAGCGCGAAGGCGAACACGCTTCACTCGACCTATCAGGGCTCGCTTTCCATCGACCAGGGAGTCGATGCGCTGCGCAGCGCGGAAAGCGCGGTACGGCAAGCCGACGAAACGCTCGCGCGAGATACGATCGACCTGGGCCGCGATCGGCAACTCGTGACGCAGGGCTACGTGGCGGAGCAAACGTACCGCGACCAGATCACGACGGTGCGCAACGACCAACAGGCCGTCAAGGCGGCTCACGCTGCACTGTCAAGCGCGCAGTCCAACGTGGTGGCAAACGGAACGCTCGGTTCGGGCGGTTTGCAATCCAGCAGCATCGCGCAGGCGCGCGCGCAGCAAGAGGCTGCGCTCGCCGAAGCTCAGCAAGAGCGAGTGCAGATTGCGAAGGCCTCGATCTACTCACCTATCGACGGCGTCGTCGTCAATCGCAATTTCAACAAGGGCGAGTATCCCGGCAACCGTCAGCTGTTCACGCTGCAGCAGGTCGACCCCGTTTTCGCGATCCTACGCGGGTCGGGCGCGCAGATCGCACAGATCGCGAACGGCGCGGGCGCGACGGTCGTGGCATCCGATCTCCACGGCGCGCAGCTGCAAGGAAGCGTGATCGGCGTGCTCAATCAGATCGCCCCGGGCTCGACCGATTTTCAGGTAAAGGTGTTGCTCGCGAACCACCAGGGACGGTTGCGGCCGGGTATGGCGGTCGTCGGGCACATCGACCTTCCTGTCGCTCGCGGCGTGTTGGTTCCCACGACCGCATTCACCGACGACAACCACACGCAGGTTCTGACCGTCTCGGCCGAGGGCGTGGTGCGCACTGCGGGCGTCAAAGAGATCGCCGACGACAATCGGAGCTCCGTCGTAACCGGAATCCCGGCCGGGACGCGCGTGATCCGCGACGGACAGACGAGCGTCGGCGACGGGCAGAAAGTCGCCATCAGATGAGCCTCACTCGTCTCTTCATCAAGCGGCCGACGCTCGTCTTCGTAATCATTGCCTTGATGACGTTTGGCGGCATTCTTTCGGTCGTGACGATCGTCAAACAACTCTATCCCAACGTGACGCAGCCGACGATCTCGATTCAGGTGTTCTACAACGGCGCATCGGTTTCGGTGATGCGCGACAACATCGTCGCACCGATCGAACAAAATCTGGCCGGCTCGACTGACCTTCAAACGATCAATTCGGTGGTACAGCAAGGCCGTGCGACCATCTCGGCGGTCTACACGCTTGGTTCGGACGTAGCGACCGACTTGACGCTCACGCAAAAAGCCGTCCAGAACGCTTCGAAGAATCTGCCCACGAATATCACGCCGCCAACGGTTTCGATCAACGACCCGAGCGAATCCACCGTCATTACGCTGGCTCTGTTCTCGAAGAAGCTCTCGCTCGGGCAGCTCTCGCTCTACGCCGATAACGTCATCGGGCCGGCGATCCAGCAAATTCCGGGCGTCTCGTTCGCGAACATCATCGGTGACGTTACGCCGGCCTACGAGGTCGAGGTCGATCCGTACAAGCTCTTGGCCCAGGGCCTGACCCTGACCGACGTCATCAACGCGGTCGGCAACCAGAACAATCGCGTTCCCGGCGGAATCGCCTACGAACCGAATCGCGAGACTACGATCGACGTTCGCGGCGACATCACCAACCTCGATTCGGTGAAACGGCTGCCGATCGCGCCGCCCAGCGTGTCGTCGTCGAACGGAAGCCAGACCGCGGGCCAGATCAACGATCCGTTCGGCGGCGTCTCGGCGCTCCCAGGGGGCATCGACCCGTGGACGGCGAGCAACTCGTTGCGGCGGGTCCAAGACGTCGCTCACGTGGTCGCCGGATACGAGCCCATTCGGCGCTTCGCGCAAGTGAACGGACGTTCCGGACTCTTCATTTCGATTCAGAAGGCTTCGGACGCGAGCGAGCTCGACGCCTCGGAAAACGTGCTCAAGCATCTGCCCCTCTTGAAGCGCCAGTTCCCCGATATCGACTTCGATATCGTCAACACGCAGTCGCGCTTCACGCGGCAACAGATCGAATTGGTTTCGCGCACGTTGATGGAGAGCATCCTGCTCACCGGGCTCGCGATGGTGTTCTTCCTGCGCTCGTGGCGCAACGCACTGGTGGTGTGCGTTTCGATACCGACCTCGCTCGCTATCGCCCTGACCACGATGAAGCTCATGGGGCTGACGCTCGACACGATTTCGCTCCTGGCGATGTCGCTCGTCATCGGCATCCTGGTCGACGACTCGACGGTAGTGCTGGAGAACATCGAACGCCATCACGAAGAGCTCGGCGAAGCGCCCGAGGATGCTGCCGTCCGCGGACGCGAGGAGATCGGAGCGGCTGCGGTTGTGATCACGCTCGTCGACGTCGTCGTTTTCTTCCCGATCGCATTTATCGGGGGCCAGGTCGGTCGCAATCTCAACGAATTCGCGGTCGTGGTCGTCATCTCGACGCTGACCTCGCTGTTCGTCTCGTTCACGATCACGCCCACGCTTGCCGGCCTTTGGGCGCTGAAGTCGCGCTGGAAGCCCTGGCCCATCGTCGACTGGTTCACGCGGGTTTTCGATGGGACGCGGAGCCTCTACGCACATCGGATTCTGCCTTGGGCGCTCGGCCACGGCGGCCTCGTTGCCGCGCTCTGCGCGCTCTCGTTCGTCGGATCGATCGCGCTCGTGCCGCTCGGCGTGGTCGGTGAGGAATTCATTCCCGCGACGGATCGCGGTGAGATCTTCATCCAGGTCACCTATCCAACCGGTACGCCGGTCTTCCAGGTGCGCGACGGCGTCTTCAACCTCGCAAATCAGATCGGTAAGATTTCCGATGCGGGCTCCGAGATCACGAGCGCAGGCGGCTACTCGGCGGCTTTCGGCGGTTACGTCTTGCTCGGGAACGTGGGCCAGATTCACATCTTCCTTAGAGACGACCGCAAGCACCCGACGGACTACTGGGTAACAAAGCTACGCGACCTCGCTCGCAAAACGCTTCCCGGTATCTCGACGTACGTCGTGCCTTCGACCTCGAGCGGCGGAGGCAACCAGCAGCCGATCGATTTGCTCGTTTCGGACGTGACCGGAAACGACCCAACGGCGGCCGCCGAAAGGGTCTTCGGGCTCCTGCAGAAGACGCCGGGCGCAACCAGCGTGAACAGCTCGGGCACGCAGCTCGCACCGCAGGTTTCCGTCCAGTTCGATCGCGCAAAAGCGCAAGCGCTCGACGTCGACATCGGCAACGCGGCGCAAGCGGCGGGCGCCGCCTTCGGCGGCGACGTGGTCACGCAGTTCGAGACGCCGCAGGGGCTCGAGGAAGTTCAGGTCATCTATCCGCTGACCGAACAGACCGAGCTCGATTCCATCGCCAACATTCCAATCCGCGCCAACAACGGCTCGATCGTCCATCTCAGCGACATCGCGACCTTCAAGCAGGAGCCGACCGCTCCGCTCGTGACGCGGACCGATCGCAACACGGTCATCCACGTCGACGCAAACTTTGCGCCGGGATCCTCGCTCTCGACGGTCGAGAATGCATTCTTCAAGCGGCTGCCGTCATTGCACTTGTCGCCCAGCATTGTCGTCCGGCCTGCGCCGCTCGGGCAACAAGACTTCATGCGCCAGACGCTCAACGGTCTCGGGCAGTCGATGATTCTGTCCGTCGTGCTGGTCTTCTTGTTGATGGTGGCGCTCTACAACAGCTACCGTTCGCCGTTCATCATCTTGTTTTCGGTCCCGGTCGCCGCCGTCGGCGCGATCGGAGCGCTGCTCATCACGGGCAAGACGCTCAACCTGTTCTCACTTATCGGCACGATCTTGCTCATCGGAATCGCGACGAAGAACGGCGTCCTACTCGTCGACTACGCCAACACGCTGCGCTCGCGCGGTTTGGACGAACTCGCCGCCATCAAGGAAAGTGCGTTCACGCGTTTTAGGCCGATCGTGATGACGAGCTTCTCCGTGATGGCGGGCAACCTGCCCCTCGCGCTCGCCCTCGAACCGGGTTCGAGCGCCCGTTCGAGCCTCGGCATCGTCGTGATCGGGGGGGTCTTCAGTTCGCTCATCCTGACCCTGTTACTCGTGCCGAACGCTTATCTTTGGCTAGCGCCCAAGGACCTCAAGCCCCCGAAGCCGAGCGAGTCCGTGCCGCCGAGCTTCGAGCACGCACCTGGAACGCCGGCGACAGCAGGCGTCTAAAGAGCCCCCGCCGCCTCTGCTACCGGGAGAGCCGTGCGGTTTTAGGGAAACCTGAGAGTGCGCCTCACGGCGCCCGCCCATCGTCGCGAGACCTCGGTCTCCCCGGAAGGTAGGAGCGTGACCGTGATCCAGAAACCTTTGCTCTTCAGCGGCAACTCGAACTTTGAGCTCGCGCGAGAGATCGCGCAGAAGATGGAAACGCGCCTCGGCAGCGCGCTCGTCGACAAGTTCAGGAACGAAGAGTGCCGCATCGAGATCCGCGAGAACGTGCGCGGGGCCGAAGTCTTTTTGGTTCAGTCCCTGTGCAAAGCGCCGAACGGGTCGTCCGTCAACGACTCGCTGATGGAGCTGCTACTCATGATCGACGCGCTCAACCGCGCCTCGGCGGGGCGTATCACGGCGGTCATCCCCTACTTCGGCTACGCCAAGCAAGACAAGAAGACCAAAGGCCGCGAGCCGATCTCGGCCAAGCTGGTCGCCAACATGATCGAAGCTGCCGGCGCCAAGCGCGTCGTGACGCTCGATCTCCACGCCGCCCAAATTCAGGGCTTCTTCGACCTGCCGGTCGACAACCTCGAAGCGGCCCCGACCCTCTCGACGTACCTGAAATCGCAGGGCCTCGAAGGCGACCGGGTCGTCATCGTTTCGCCAGATGCCGGCGGCGTCACCCGGGCCGAGAAGTTCGCGAAGCGGCTCCGGAGCTCGCTCGCCATCGTGTTCAAGCGCCGGCCCGAGCCCGACGTCTCCGAGGTTACCGAGATCGTCGGCGACGTAAGCGGCAAGATCGCGGTGGTCGTCGATGATATGATCTCGACCGGCGGAACGCTCGCCAAGGCCGCCGAGGCCCTCATCCGGCGCGGCGCGACCGAGGTCTACACCTGCGCGACCCACGGCATCTTTGCGGGAGATGCCGTCAAGGTCCTAACGGAATCGCCGATCTCGAAGATCGTCGTCACGAACACGATCCCGTTCGACGATGCCCTGCTGAACCCGAAATTCCAAGTGCTCTCGATCGCGCAAATCTTAGCCGACGCGATCAAACGCATCACCGCGAACCGCTCGGTCTCCGAACTGTTCGCCAAAGATGACGAGCCGGTTCCCGTTCCGCCGGCACTCGAACTCCCCGAACTCACGCCCGCCTCTTAACGACAGGAAGACATGGCTGCCAAAAACGACGCGCTCGCAGTCGAGACGCGAACGAATACCGGGACCACCGCGGCGAACGCGCTGCGCAAGCACGGCCGCGTGCCGGGCGTCCTCTTCGGGCACGGCGCTGCGCCGACACCGATCACGCTCGACGCGAAAGCACTCGACGAGCTGCTGCATGGCGGTGGCCGGAACCATTTGCTCGACATTACGATCGATGGGTCGACCAAAGACACCGCGCTGGTGCGTGAGATCCAACGCCATCCCATCACGCGCCGCGTCCTTCACGCGGACCTGCAGCGCGTTAGCGCCACCGAAGAGATCTCGGCCTCACTCCCGCTCGTACCGGTCGGCGTCGCGGAGGGCGTCAAGAACGACGGCGGCGTGATGGATCTCGTCCTGCACACCGTCGAGGTGACCGGGCCGGCCAACGCGCTGCCCGACCACATCGAAGCCGACGTCACGGGTCTCTCGATCGGCGACCGCTTCACCGCGGGCGAACTCGTGCTGCCTCCGGGCATCAAGCTCGAGCTGGATGCGGCCACCGTCTTGATCACGATCGAAGCGCCGCGCGCCGAGCGCGAAGAGGAAGCGGCCGTCGCTCCCCTCGCGGCCGAGGTGCCGACCGTCGCGGAGACGACCGGCGCGGAGAGCGCGACGTAGACGGAACTCGCATCGTCGCGGGACTCGGCAACCCCGGTTCGCGTTACGAGCGGACCCGTCACAACGTCGGGTTCGTCGTGCTCGACGAAGTCGCACGGCGCCTCGGCGCTCCGGGCTGGCGCAAAAAGGACAACGCCGAACAGGCGCACCTCGCGGCGCGCGGGGTCGTGCTCGTCAAGCCGCTCTCGTACATGAACGAAAGCGGGATCCCGCTCGCCCGCATCGCGCGCTGGTGGAAGGTCCCGCCGGAGGAGCTGCTCGTCGTTAGCGACGATTTGGATCTGCCGCTCGGCCGGCTCCGCATGCGCGCCGGCGGAGGTTCGGGCGGTCACAATGGGCTCAAATCGGTCATCGAATGGTTCGGGGAAGAGTTTCCGCGGCTGCGAGTGGGAATAGGGCGCGGAGAGGATGACGCGATCGATCACGTGCTCTCGACTTTCACTCCCGAGGAAGAGCAGCGCCTCACTCCCGCACTCGAGAAGGCTGCGGACGGCGTCATCGCCTGGCTCGACTCCGGCGTGATCGAGGCCGCCAACGGCGTGAACGGGTGGCGAACGGATGGCTCGCTGCCGAACGAAACGGTATGAGCGAGCCGCACGCCTTCGCGGGCCGCACCTTCGTCCTCCGCATCGACGAAGGGCCACTAGCCCTGCGCACGACGCTCGCCGACGATCTGGCATTTCTGATGGAACGCCACGTGCGGCCGATCATCGTTGCGCCGACGAGCGAGATAGCGCGCGGCTACGTGCGTGCGCTCAACCGGCAAACGAGCGTCGCGGTCGGCCTTTCAGGCGCCGACGCGGCACTGCTTCCGGCCGCCGGCAGCGACGCGGTGGGGCGCGTCCAAACGCATATCTTGCTGACGCTGGCCGAAGCCGGCTACATCCCCGTCATCGAACCGACGGCGCTCGGGATGTTCGGCGACGACGTTGCGCTCGGCGCCGACGAAGTGGCTTATGCGATCGCGGCCGCGACCGAAGCGGCGCGCGCAATCTTCTTCCACGAATCGGGTGGCGTCATCGATCCCGAGTCGCGCGCGCTCGTCGCCGAGCTCACGCCGGCCGAAGCGCTCGCACTCGCCGAACGCCCGGAACTCGCTGCGGATTTGCGCGCGGCGATGCGCGCCGCCGCGCGCGGCGTGCGGGCCGGCGTGGGTGCCGCGCAGATCATCGACGGACGCGTCTCGCACGCCTCGATCGTCGAGCTCCTCACCGCACAACACCTCGGCACACAAGTCACCGGCACGGTCTACATCAGCTCCTAGCCTGAAAGTTCGACGAAGCGAAAGCAGCGCGTGAGGTGGTCGTTGACGAGGCCCACGGCCTGCATGAACGAGTAGACGATCGTCGGGCCGACGAACCGGAAGCCCCGCGCGCGCAGATCGGCGCTGAGTTTCTCGGCAAGCGGCGTGACGGCGGGAACGTCGGCCGAGGTGCGGCGCCGGCGCACGATCGGCGCTCCGCCGCTGAACTGCCAGACGTAAGCGTCGAACGATCCCAAGCCGCTCTGAATCTGCAAGAACGCTCGCGCGTTGCCGATCGCCGCGGCGATCTTGGCCTTGTTGCGAACGATGCCGGCATCCGCCAGCAGCGCCGCGGTCTTCCGCGCGCCGTATCCGGCGATGCGCTCGGGATCGAAGCCGTCGAAAGCGCGCCGGTATGCCTCGCGCTTGCGCAAGATCGTCTCCCAGCTTAGCCCCGCTTGCGCGCCTTCGAGGATCAGGAATTCGAAGAGCCGGCGATCGTCGTGCACGGGAACGCCCCATTCGCGATCGTGATACTCGATCATCGCGTCGCTCTTCGCCCAACTGCAGCGCACTACGGGCACGGATCGGGTCTCCCGGTGATCGCCGCAGCGCGCGCGCCGAGTGGATCGAAATCGTAGAAATAAAAGCGGGTGATGGCGCGGGGACATACCGGCAAGAAGCGCTCCTCGGAGAAGCGCACGTCGTGCCGGATCGCCTCGGCGGGAACGTTCGTCAAGGCGAGCGCGGCGGAGTCGGCTTGTCGTTCGATGTGCCGGCTGTAACCGTTGTAGATCGGATACGCGAAGAGCGCCGCAACGCACGCCAGTGAGAACACGAGCGCGAGTCGGGCCAGCGGATCGTCGTCGCGCCGGAAACCGATCCGGTCAGAAATGACGACGCCGAGCGCGATGCACGCGATGAAGAGCAGCGTACCGAGGAGAGCCTTGCGTACCTCGGCCAGATTCCGCATCTTCACGAGCTCGCGCACGAGCGCGTAACGCGCTTCAGCCTGCGTCGAGCTCGCCAGCAACGAGTGCGTCACGATTACCCGGGCGCTCGGGCCGACGCCGGCGACCGCGGCGTTGCCGACGGCGGTCCGCCGCGAGGCGTCGACCACGACCACCTTTACGCCGGCCAAACCGAGTTCGCGGGCCGGCGCCTCGAGCGAGGCCGCGAGCGCCGGCGACACCGCTGCGAGCGGCCGCACCGACAGCGACCCGTAGAGCGCCGAAACCCCGAGCGGTTCGACGAGGCTGAAGGCGACCGATGCAACGAAGAGCCCGAGCACCGAATAGATCCACCACTGCCGCGTCAGATCCACGAGCGTCAGGACGCACGCGACGACCAGACCGACGGCGAGCGCGTCGATCGTCAGGCGCGCGACGCCGTCGCGCAACCACAAGGCGAACGGTTCGCTCAGCTGGTCGAAGACGTAGGCGACGCGGTATTGCGCGAGCGCGGCCGGCAGCGTCGCGAGCGCCCCGTAGAGGGCCAGCGCCGCGCCGTAAACCAGTCGCAGCGCGAACGGCGAACGGAGGCGGCGGCGCAGTGCGTCGCGTAGACGCGCCGCGTTGCCGGAGCTCCAAAGGTAGAAGTATGCGAAGATCGCCGAAAGCGCCCAAATCGCGAACAGCGGCCGGCGGTAAAGGCCATACGTTTTCGAGATGATTGCGCGGGGCTTGTCGACCAAAGCATTCGGATCGGCCGACAACAGACGCTGCGCCGGTATGGCGGTCACGCGGTGGTCGATGTAATTCATCGCACCCTCCGCATGCGCCGCGCGCGCGCAGAGTAGCACGAGCCCGAGGGCAAACAGTGCGAGACGCGTTCTTTTCAGCCGGTAGCTACCAACTTTCGCGCGGCCGGCTTCGCGACCGCCACGTAGCGCGGGCAGTCGGGCCCGTTTGGTTCGTTGCAGTAACCGCGCACGCAGGTCGCGCCCGCCCGCACGAACAGGACCGGCGCGACCTTCTTGACGAGCCGCAGCATCGCGAAGGCCAGCTCGCGGATTTCCCACTGCGCGTTATTGCACGTGCGCAGCGTGAAGAAATCGAGCAGCGCGCGCGCGTTTGCGGTGATGACGATTTGCGTTTCCGCGGCGTTGGGCAGTGCGAACCGGGCGTCTTCGGGCGGGGTGCCGGCGACCAGTGCCGCCTCGTAGAACTCCGCGATCTGCCCCATGAGCGCGTCGTACTTCGCATTGATCTCGGGACGCGCGGCGATCGAGGGCGGCGTGACGAACTCGAACTGCCCCTTGACCTTGATGTAGCGCTGGCTCTTTTGTTCGTATGACATGTGCCGGTGACGAACGAGCTGGTGGGTGAGTGCGCGCGAAACCCCCGAAACGCCGAACGTGAACATCGTGTGCTCGAAGGTCGACAAGTGCCCCGCATCGCGCACGCGCGTCACCATCTTGGCGACCTCTTCGCTGTTCCAGTTTTCATCGATCGCTTCGATGTCGCGCGGGCTGTAACAGTTGCGCGCCGCCGTTGCGACCGCGCGTTCGGGATCGGGACTATACGAGAGCAGGATGACTCTGAGCGCCATCCGCAATGGTTCGCCGCAAGCGAGCCGAGGCCCGCTGGGCGCAAGGGCAGCCGACGTGGAAGCTTGGCTAAATTTGCGCGGGTTGAGGCGTTCCTAAAGGCGCGGCGATCGCGCCTTCGGCTGCGAGCGTCCGTTCGCGCAGCGGTTTGAGCACGAGGAGCGCCGCCACGGCGACGATGACGTTGAATCCCGCGAGCACTGCGAGCACGGTGGTCCAGTTTCCCGTCGAGGCATGAATCGCGCTCGCCAACGGCACGACGAACGACGCCGTTCCTTTCGCCGTATACAAGAACCCTGCGTTGGTCGTGGCGTATTTCGTCCCGAACAGATCGGTGCACGCGGCCGGGAAAAGGCTGTAAATCTCACCCGACGCGACGAACGTCATCCCCGCGAACACGATGAAGAGCGCCGGGTTCGAAGCGAAGGCCGCGAGTCCGAGCAGCCCGGCCGCCTCGATTAAAAACGCGCCGAACATCGTGCGCTCTCGTCCGATGAAATCGGAGATGTAGCCGAAGACGATGCGGCTCCCGCCGTTGAGCACGTTATCGACGATCAGCGCGAGCTCGAGCACGACGAAGGCGCCCCCGAAGAACCCGATCGGCAACTTGGCGACGCCGTAGTCGGTGGCCATCGGCGCAAGCTGTGCGGTCATAAAGAGCAGCCCGGTCGCGATGAGCACGAACATCATGTAGAGCAAATAGAAGGCGGGGGTCGACAGCATTTGCAGCGGGGTGCGATCGAAACGCGTCTGCCCGACCGCTCGGGGCGGCTTCGCGCCTTCCGGCGCGCGGTTGATGACGTTCTGCATGAAGAGCGCGGCGATGAGGACCACGATGCCCTGAGTGAGACCGAAGGTTTGGAAGGCCGCCGCGTATCCGTCGGCCTTGATCATGTGCGAAATCGGGATAACCGTCAGCGCAGCGCCTCCGCCGAAGCCGGCGGCGGTCAGGCCGGCCGCCATGCCGCGCCGGTCGGGGAAGTTCTTCACCGCCGCACCGATCATCGTGCCGTAGACGATCCCCGCGCCGATGCCGCCCATGACCGCGCCGAAGTAGAGCATCGGTAAGGTTTCGGCCCGCGAGTACGTCAGCCACGACGCGGCAACCAGCACGCCTGCCATCGCGACGAAGAGCCGCGGTCCGTAACGGTCGACGAGATAACCCGTCACCGGAACGAGCCAGACTTGGAACAGCACGAACAGCGTGAAGGTAAACTGAACTTGCGTCTTCGTCCAGCCGTGCGCGATCGAAAGCGGGTTGACGAAGAGCGTCCACCCGTACTGCAGATTCGCCACCATGATCATCGCGAGGATGCCTAGGCTCAGTTGGAACCAGCGATTGTTCAAGCGAGCTCCTTCCGGCGAGCCGGTCGCGATCGAAACGTTCTCCACCATTGTATCGGTAGGTGCCCGCGAACCTGCCGCCCGTCCGGCAGCGCGCAAAGCTTTTCGCATCGCGTAAAAGGGGGGCATCCGCACACCCCTAAAGCTCGGGAGATGCTTACCGAAAAAGGAAAGAATAGCGCTCGCGCCTTGACGGGCGTCAAAGTCCTCGACATGACGCACGTTCAAGCCGGCCCTTCGTGTACGCAGATCTTGGCTTGGCTGGGTGCCGACGTCGTGAAAGTCGAGTTGCCCGGACGCGGCGATATCACGCGCCAGCAGTTGCGCGATCTGCCCGGCGTCGACAGTCTCTACTTCACCATGCTCAACTGCAACAAGCGCAGCGTCACGCTTAATACGAAGCTTCCCGAGGGGCGCGAGCTTTTTGGGGCGCTGCTGCGCGAGTCCGACGTGCTGGTCGAGAACTTTGGGCCCGGCGTACTCGACCGTCAGGGCTATCCGTGGGAAACGATACGCGAGATCAATCCGCGCCTGATCTACGCTTCGATCAAAGGCTTCGGTCCCGGGCGTTACGAGGATGCCAAAGCGTACGAACCGGTTGCACAGGCGATGGGCGGCTCGATGAGCACGACCGGCTGGCCGGACGGGCGTCCGACGGTAACGGGAGCGCAGATCGGCGATTCGGGAACCGGCATCCACACGGTCGCGGCGATATTGGCGGCGTTGTATCAGCGCGACATGCATACCGGTCGCGGTCAGCGCGTCGTGTGCACGATGCAAGATTCGGTCCTGAACCTGTGTCGCGTCAAGATGCGCGATCAGCAGCGCTTGCAACACGGCACGCTCAGCGAGTACCCGAACAAGGCCTTCGACGGCGTCGTCCCGCGCTCGGGGAACGCATCGGGCGGCGGACAACCCGGCGCGGCGCTGCGCTGCAGCCCCGGCGGCGAGAACGACTACATCTACATGGTCATCCAGCCGCACGTCTGGGCGCCGCTCGCGGCGTTGATCGAACGTCCCGAACTCGCGGAGGACCCACGCTTCGCGACGCCCGCCGCGCGACTCCCCATCCTCGACGAAGTTTGGGAAGTCATCGAAGCCTGGACCAGCCGCCACTCGAAAGCCGAAGTGCTCGAGAAGTGCAACGCGATCGACGTGCCGTGCGGCCCGATCTTGAGCATGAAGGAGTTGCTCGAAGATCCCGACCTGCGCGAACGCGGCATGATCGTCGCGGTCGAACACCCGGAGCGCGGCACGTTCTACACGGTCGGCTGTCCGTTGCAGCTTTCCGATTCGCCGGTCGAAGTGCGGCGCTCGCCTTTGCTCGGCGAGCACAACGCCGAGGTGTTCGGCAAGCTGGGATACGATGAGGCCAAGCTCGCGCAGTTGCGCGATGCGGGCGTCATTTGAGCGAAGCGCCTCCCAGCCCCAAACGATACGCGGTCGTCGGCGCCGGTGCGATCGGCGGCTACGTCGGAGCGGCTCTTTCGCACGCCGGTCACGACGTGACGCTTTTCGCGCGCGGGGAGCATCTGCGCGCGATGCAGACGGACGGGGTGCGCGTGAAGAGCCCGCGCGGCGACTTCAGCGCCCGCCCTAACGCCACCGGCGATCTTGCGTCCATCGGTCCCGTCGACGTCGTGCTGCTGACGCTCAAGGCGCATCAGCTCGACGCGGTCATAGCTGAGCTGCCCACGCTCTATAAAGCGCAGACGCCGGTCGTGGCACTTCAAAACGGTATCCCTTGGTGGTATTTCCAGCGTCACGGCGGCCCGTTCGACGGACTGCAGCTCGAGAGCGTCGACCCGGGCGGCAAACTCGCCGCGGCGATCCCCGCCGAACGCGTCATCGGCTGCGTCATCTATTGTTCGACGGAAATCGTTTCGCCCGGGGTGATCCGCCATCTCGAGGGGACGCGCTACTCGCTCGGGGAGCCCGACCGCAGCATCAGCGCGCGAGCGCAGAGCATCGCGGCCGACTTCACCGCCGCCGGCCTCAAGTCACCGGTCGAGGCCGACCTGCGGCGCGACATCTGGCTCAAGCTGCTCGGCAACGCGGCGTTCAACCCGATCAGCGCGCTGACGCGCGCCACGCTCGCCGACATGACGAACGATCCGCTGATCGAGCCGCTCGTGCGCGAGATGATGGAAGAGTCGGTCGCGCTGGCAGCCAAGCTGGACATCACCTTCGACGTCACGATCGAAAAGCGCATCGACGGCGCGCGGCGCGTTGGAGCGCACAAGACCTCGATGCTGCAAGATCTCGACGCGGGCAAAGCGCTCGAGCTCGACGCCTTGACCGGAGCGGTCGTCGAACTCGGCGAGAAGCTCGGCGTGGCGACTCCCGCGACGCGACACGTCTACGCCCTCGCGAAGCTACTCGACCGGCAGAGGTCGTCCTAACTCAGCCTCGCCACCCGCGTCCGACGTCGGCTGCCGTTCCGCGTCGTCCACTGGATCAACGCTAATACGAACGCTGCGGCGTTGGCGAGCGGCGCTCTCCCGCGCGCGAGCTACAAACTCAAAGGTCTGAACTGCAGCAGCGAGCATCCCGCCATACGGATCTCCGGGCGGTAGCCGCACGAGGTGGCCATGGGAGTACGTAAACAGCGTGCCGTCGCCCCATTGTCCGCCGGCGATGAAGCGGTGCCCCATATGCGACGCAAACTCGAGCACGACAAACCCGTAATGGGGACCGATCTCTTTCACCGTCACAACGCCACCGCCGATAACGGCCCAATCTCGCCGGCGGTCCTCCCCACGTGACGCTGCCGCCAACGTTCACTAACACGGTTTCGCCGTCGTCGCTGCGCGCGATCACCGCAGCCGCCTGCGGGAGCCCCTGATCCCAACGTTGCGCATCGCTTTGAATCCGAAACTCAAAACTGTACGGTCCAATCTCGGCGCGCACCGGCAAATCCGGATTTCCCGCCTGCGTGAGCGGCCCGAGCGTCACGAAACCGGAGGTTACGGGATCGCCGATCGACCCTTCCGGCTGCGCGATCTGACCCGGATCCAGCCATCCCAATGTCACCAGAGTGTCCGACGATGCGCGAGGCCCAGCCGGCCCGTAGGTCGGGTGAGCCCCAAATTCCCCGGCATACACGCCGGCCCCCATGATGTCGTACGGATCCGACGAGAACGGCGCAAGCCCCAGCGTTTGCCCGATCGCCGAAGCCAACGTCGCGTGCGTGAGATGATTGCTTCCCAACTCGATCACTCCGTAGGTCAGGTTGCCGGCGGAGATCCCGGTACTCTTCTCCGTTCCGCAATCGGGCATAAAGTCGGTCGCATTTCCCGATCGCAGAACCATCTCACCCACGGTTACCGACGGCAGCGGGCGTATTGCGCACCACGATAAATCCGGTAAAGTTCCGCCAATCGAAATACACCGGCGTATCGTTCGTATTGGTCGGATTCTTCAGGCTCAAAACGGCTGCAATCGTACGGGTAACGCGATCGGTGAACAGTCTTGCTTGATCCACAGCGGATGGATCGGCAAGCCGGATCCACCCGTCGTTCTGGTTCGGATCGAACGCGATATCGCCGCCCGCGACGAAGAATTTGCCACCCGCCATCTCATTCCAAAACTGCTGGACGCCTTCCGGGCCGCTCAACAGCGCCAACGCATCGGGCATTTTTGACGGATCCGTGCCGTCCGGGTACACGGTGCGTAGGATCAGCCAGCGCTGAAAACGATTGACGATCGATTCGCCGGTGTTGGTGACGCGTAGCGTCGCCGAAGGCGGCTCGCCTGTCATCGTCTCGACCTCGATGCGCACGCCGCCCAACCCGTGCCGGTCTTCGAACCATTCACCCGCCTCCAAGTGCGGGCGCCCGGTGGGCATCATCAATCGCGTCGGTAGCATCGGCGTCATGTCGTAGACCGCGATGCCCGCCGACAAGCCGTCGGCCGCGAGCGATTGACGATTCGGCCCGTCGCCGTCCTGAAGGTTCTTATCCCACGACTTGAGATCTCGCATCTCGATGAGACACCGTCCCGCGAGGATGCCGGAAACTCCGGGGACGGTCGTATCGTGAGGAGGGCGAATCGTGTACACGGTTCCCTCGGCCGTGATCGGCGCGGTGACCACGCTCGAAAGATCGGCCAGTCCTCCGGCCGTGACCAGGTGATGCAACGCCAGCCCGGGCCCGGATTGTCCGAGCGTCGCGTCGACGTCGGTGGGCGCCGGCGTCACCGAGTCGCAGTTCATCGCGCTCATGATGGTCCACCGATCGCCGTACGCTGACGGAAGACAATCGTCGGCGAGGTCGAGGCTCTGCACGCGCCAGCCCAAACCATGTTGAAAACCATACGCGTGCCCCATCTCGTGGGCCAGAAACGTCCGATCGTACGCCGCACGGTCGAGCCGCGGAAACGTCAGCTCGGTCGCGTCGAGGACGTGATTCACTTTCGTCGCCGGACAGATGAGATTCGTCGCCGGCGAGATCACGGTCGTGCTGCCGGTCACGGTTTTCGTGCCGTGCGTAACGATTCCGCAATTCGTACAGCGATACAGGTTGCGCCCGTCACCGCCGTTTAGCGGATCGGCCCACAGCATCGCGTAGTAGGGCGAACCGGCTGCGGCGGCATGCCGCGCACCAGCCGCGCACGTCACGCTCCCGGTTTCCATCGACCCGTCGAACAAGCATCCGCACTTCCAGCACGCCGCAAACCCGCCGAGTGTCCCGGCGACAAGCGCATCCGTGCACACACCGAAGACGGGGATCGTTCCATCAGGATAGGCACCGGGCCGCGTGTGGCCGGCACCAGCGCTGGTGTTGGTGCAGGGCAGGTCGAAGCCAAGCGGTGCGATCATCGACGTGCAATTTTGGCACTGCTGCCAGCCCGATTCGGCCCAGTCGAGTCCCGACGTCGCGCCGTCGAGCCCATACGCCACGTCCGCCCCGGAAAACCCGCCGTTTACGGAAAAATTATAGACCGCAATCACGCCGCGGAAATCGGCGAGTATTTCCGGAGTGTTGTGATTCACCAATATTTGGCGAGCCTGTGCAACGACGGTCGGCCGTGGCACCGACGCAGTGACACCGGGATGAATCGGCGTCAGGAATTCGGGGGGCGATGTATGTATTGCCCACCCGCACGGATACCACCCGAAAACCTTCGAAGCCGTAAGATCGACAGCGCCGTACGTCTGATCGCGCCAAAACGTCGACAAGCTTCGCGGGTTGCTTACGAAGAGGTCGTACATACTCGTGACGATCTTGGGATCGGGATGCGACCCTTCGAGTTGGCAGAGCACGATTGCCCAAGGTAGGGTCGGGTTAGTAATCGCCACAGCAGCTCCTATCGCGGCACTCGGATCCTCGCATCTGCGCGATGCTCGCCGTCCGATACCCGCCAGGCTAACAATACGCCGCAATCCGGCAAAAGCGCCTGCGTTCTAAAATCCTTTCCGCACGAAATGCTCGAACGCCGGCGCGCGCTGGCTACGAAAAAGCTCCCTCGCGCTTTACCCGCCCGTTGGCCGAGCCGGAGATTTCTCGCCGAGCGGACGGGCTGGGTTTCCGGCGACGCGTTCGCCCGGCGCGACGTCGTGCGTAACGACCGCACCGGCTCCGGTGAGCGCGCCGTCACCGATTTCGACCGGCGCGACCAGCGAAGTGTTCGAGCCGATCGACACGTCCTTGCCGATCTTGGTGCGGTTCTTCTTGCGCCCGTCGAAGTTGCACGTGATCGTACCGGCACCGATGTTGCTGCGCTCGCCGACCTCGGCGTCGCCGATGTAGCTCAAGTGGCTCGCCTTGACGCCCGGCGCGAACGTCGCGTTCTTGACCTCGACGAAGTTGCCGATGCGCGCGCCGGTACCGATGGAACTGCCGCTACGCACGTGCGCCCACGGTCCGACGTACGAGAAATCCCCGATGCTCGAATCGACGACGATGCTGTCGGAGATGACGACTTGCGCTCCGATCCGCGCGTTTTGCAAGCGCGCGTTCGGTCCAATCTCGCTGTTCGAGCCGATCGACGAACGCCGCCCGATCGTCGTGTTGGGCAAGATCGTCACGTCGGGCGCGATGTCGATGTCGGGCTCTAAATAGGTCGTTTGAGGATCGGCGATCGTGACGCCGTGACGCATGTGACGCTCGCACAAACGACGGTTGAGAAGGGCGGCGGCGGCGGCGAGTTCGATCCGGTCGTTGACGCCGAGCACGCTGCGATGGTCGGACGCTTCGACGGGCACGACCGTCTCGCCGCGAGCGACGAGGTTCGCGATCGAATCGGTCAGATAATATTCGCCCTGCGCGTTGTCGGTGCCCAGCTCGGCAATCGCGGCGCGCAGTTTGTTTTCGTCGAACGCGTACAACCCGGCGTTCATCTCGTCGAGCGCGAGTTCGTCGTCGCTGGCATCGCGCGCCTCGACGATCCGAGCTACCTTGTCGCCGTCCCGCACGATGCGTCCGAAACTGGAGGGCAGCGGCATCCGCGCAGTGACCAACGCGAGCGCGCGTTCGGCGCTGCGCGCTTCGAGAGTCCGCCGTATCAAATCCGCTTCGACCAGCGGCATGTCGCCGTTGAGCACGAGCAGCGTCGCGCCTTCGTGCGGAACGAGTTCCCGCAGCGCGACGCCGACCGCGTGTCCGGTGCCGAGCTGTGGTTCCTGCAGCGCGGTGATGACCGCGGCGCGCCCGGCGTCGGTCGCGAGCGCCGGGACCTGCGCCGCAACCTCCGCGCTCGTAACCACGAGAATGTCGAGGACGCCCGCGTCGTCGAGCGCGCGGAGGACGTGCCACAGGATCGCGCGTCCGCAAAGCTCGTGCAGCATCTTCGGCCGCTCGCTCCGCATCCGCGTTCCCTTACCCGCCGCGAGCACGACCGCGCGAACGGTGCTCAAAGGACCGGCTCCGGCACATCCGCCTCCGCCGAGTCGAGTGCGGACTCGGCGAGACTCTCTTTCTTCCAAAGCTCGCGCTGGGCCGAACTTGCGCCGCCGAGGACCTCGAGCGCGTTGCGCACGCGCTCGCGGACGATATCGCGTCCGAGCAGTTCCATCGAATTGAAGAGCGGCAGCGAGGCCGGCTGGCCGCTGACCGCGACGTAGAATGGCCGCACGAGGTCACGAAACTTGAGGCCCGTATTCGCGGCGAGCCGGCGCAGCGCGCCTTCGATCGTGGGAAGCTCCCACGACTCGAGCCGGTCGAACTCGTCGAGCGCCAGCACGAAAAGTTTGCGGATCGTATCGTCTTCGAGTTTTCCTTCGAGCAACGTTTCCTTGGCGACGTGCAGCCGGCCGGCAAACAAGAAGCTGGTCAGCGGTCCTAAATCAGAAAGACGCTCGATGCGGGATTGCGCGAGCGACGCGATCGCCTCCAAAAAAGGCGGGTTGAGCGCCCACTCGCGAACGCGCTCGGAAAAGGCCGCTGCATCGAGGCGTTCGCGAAGATAGCGGCCGTTGAGCCAGTCGAGCTTCGCAACGTCGAAGATCGGACCGCCCAGAGAAATGTGGTCGAGTCCGAACCGGCCGACCATCGTCGGCATGTCCATGATCTCCTCACCGTCGTGCGGCGGCACGCTGAAAAGCCCGAGAAAGTTCGCGAACGCTTCGGGCAAGTATCCCATCCGCTTGTAGAACAGAATGCTCGTCGGATTCTTGCGTTTGCTCAGCTTGCTCCGGTCGGCGTTGCGCAGCAGCGGCAGGTGCCCGAGTTCGGGCATCTGCCAGCCGAAATACTCGTACAACAAGGCGTGTTTCGGAGCCGACGAGAGCCACTCTTCGCCTCGCAAGACGTGCGTGATCTCCATTAGGTGATCGTCGACGACGTTGGCGAGATGATAGGTCGGCCAGCCGTCGGACTTGACCAGGATCTGCTTGTCGACCGTGTGCCAGTCGAACGTGATCGGGCCGCGCATGAGGTCGTGGATCGTGCACGTCCCCTCGCGCGGAACCTTCAGCCGCACCGTGAACGGTTTGCCGGCCGCCTCGTTCGCCGCGATCTCGCGCGCATCGAGCTTGAGGCAATGGCCGTCGTATCCCGTCGGAACCTTACGGCGTTCTTGCTCGCGGCGCATCGCATCGAGCCGCTCCGGCGTGCAGAAGCATTTGAAAGCGTGGCCCGCGTCGAGCAAGACCTGCGCGTACTTCGCATAGAGCGGAAGACGCTCGCTCTGCCGGTAAGGACCGTGCGGTCCGCCGACGTCCGGACCTTCGTCCCACGTAACGCCGAGCCAATGGAGCGCTTCGAGGATGACGCTCTCGGAGGCGGTTGTGCTGCGCGCACGATCCGTATCCTCGATGCGCAGAACGAAATCGCCACTGTGATGTTTGGCGTACAGGTAATTGATCAGCGCGGCGTACGCCGTTCCCACGTGAGGATCGCCCGTCGGCGAGGGCGCGATGCGGGTCCGCACGGTCATCGAAACGTCGCTACCCGACCAGTTCGCGGCGCTTGCCGCACTCGCGCTCGACGAACTCGACGATCTCCGAGAGCGGAGCGCCGGGCGTAAAGATCTCGCGCACGCCGATCGCCTTCAACTCGCGCGCGTCGTCGGCCGGAATCGTTCCCCCGCCGAAAAAAACGATGTCGCCTGCGTCCTGAGCTTTGAGCTGCGCCAGGACTTCGGGGAAGAGCGTCATGTGCGCGCCCGACAGGATCGAGAGACCGATGCCGTCGGCGTCCTCCTGAATCGCCGTCTGCACGATCTGCTCGGGAGTCTGGAAAAGCCCGGTATAGATGACTTCCATCCCGGCGTCGCGCAGCGCGCGCGCGATCACTTTGGCGCCCCGGTCGTGGCCGTCGAGGCCGGCCTTGGCGACGATGACCCGCAGCGGTCGTTCCGTTGGCATAACCCAGCGGTTTTCTCGCCCGAAGTCCCGGTTCCCGGGCGCCCTTGCGCTTTGAGCGCCGAATGTGAAGCGGTGCTCCACGGGCAGAATGCTGCAAAATGCGGGAGACGATCTTCGACATTTCGCAAGAAGAAAACGCGCGCGATCCCCAAAGCGGGCGACAAGAGAAGCGAAAGGTGCGACGAACCCAGCCGCATGCCACGAGCTTCGTTTCAGCGACTCGGGATCGTTCTCGCCCCCTCCGGCATCCCGGAGGAATCCGAAGGCACGATCAATCCCGCCAGCGCGCGAGCGCCGAATGGCGAATTACTGCTGCTGCCCCGCGCGGTAGGGGCCGGCAACGTGTCGCGAATCGAGCGCTGCACCTCGTCATGGTCGGGCGACGTGGTCGAGTTCCAGCGTGGCGGCTTCGCTCTCGAGCCGGTCGCGCCGTACGAACTCCGTTCGGAGCCCGGCGGTTACGGTTGCGAGGATCCGCGCGTCACCTTCGTTCCCTCGCTCGGACGCTATCTGATGGCGTACTGCGCATTCGGTCCGACTGGGCCCCGCATCGCAATCGCGCTTTCGGAGGACGGCTGGGAGTGGACGCGTCTGGGTCTCGTCGACTTCGAACGAACCGACGGCTACGGCGACAAGGACGCGGCCTTTTTCCCCGAGATTGTGAACTCGCCGAGCGGCGTGCCGTCGTTCGCACTCTTGCACCGTCCCACGTTGTACCAATCGATCGCGGTGGGTCGCGCAATCATTCCCGCGATCCTGGAGCTGCCGCCGAGCGAACGCGAAAGCATCTGCACCGCGTACTTTCCGGCCGATGCCGTCCTTGCCGACATTCGCGCGCTGCTGCAACCCAAGGAGATGCGGGTTCTGATGGAACCGGACGGCGCGTGGGGTACGATCAAGATCGGCACGGGACCGCCGCCGGTGCGCATCCCGGCAGGCTGGCTCTTGGTGTATCACGGTATCGATCCGCTGCCCGGATATGAAGACGCCGACCGGCCGGCGTTGCAATATCGCGTCGGCGTCGTTCTGCTCGATGCCGGCGCGCCGCACATCGTGCGCTATCGTTCGCCGGAACCCATCTTCGCGCCCGAACTACCGGAGGAATGCGAAGGAGTCGTCGACGACGTCGTCTTTCCGACCGCGATCGATTCGCGCCAAGATCTCGGCCCGAACCTCCACGATATCTACTACGGAATGGCCGACTTCCGGATCGGTCGCGGCCGCCTCGAGTTCGACCCGGACTAGAAGGCCGGACGCTCCGTGTACCGTCCGTAGACCGAGGCCATCGCTGCGACGATTTCGCCTTCGGTTGCGAACGCGTTGACCGCGTCGATGAGCGGCGGCATCACGTTGCTGCGCTCGTCGGCGCAAGCGCGCTTGAGCGCGGCGAGCGCCTCCTCGACCTTTTCCGCGTCGCGGCCGGCACGGACCTCGGCGACCGCGCGGGCCTGGCCGCGTTCGATCTCCGGCGTGATCTTCAGCAGGTCGAGATCCCCTTCACCCTCGTCTTTCGTGAAGGCGTTGACTCCGACGATGACGCGGTCTCTGTTTTCGAGCGAGCGCTGATAGCGGTACGACGCGTCCGCGATCTCGTGCTGGAAGAACCCGGCCTCGATCGCTTCGATGACGCCGCCATAACCCTCGATCTGCTGGAAGTACGCTTCGGCTTGGCGCTCCATCTCGTCGGTGAGGTTTTCGATGAAATACGAGCCGCCCAGCGGGTCGACCACGTTCGTGACGTTCGTCTCGTAGGCGAGTACCTGTTGCGTGCGCAGGGCGATCTCCACGCTTTTCTCGGTCGGAAGCGCGAGGACTTCATCCATCGAGTTGGTGTGAAGCGACTGAGTTCCGCCCAAGACCGCGGCTAAGGCCTCGTACGCCACGCGCACGATGTTGTTCTCGGGCTGTTGCGCGGTCGCGCTGCAACCCGCGGTCTGCGTGTGGAAACGCAGCGTCCACGAGCGCGGATCCTTGGCCCCATACTTCTCGCGCATGCGCCGCGCGTAGATGCGGCGGGCGGCGCGGAACTTGCAAACCTCTTCGAAAAAGTCGATGTGCGAGTTGAAAAAGAACGACAGGCGCGGCGCGAACGAGTCGACGTCCAGACCCGCCTTCATCGCTTCCTCGACGTAAAGGAAGCCGTCGGCGAGCGTAAAGGCCAGCTCTTGCACCGCGGTCGAGCCGGCTTCGCGAATGTGGTAGCCCGAAACCGAAATCGTGTTCCAGCGCGGCATCTCGGCGGTGCAGAACTTCATCATGTCGACGATGATGCGCACGTGTGGTCGCGGCGGAAAGATCCACTCCTTCTGCGCGATGTATTCTTTGAGGATGTCCGCTTGCAGCGTTCCGCCGAGCTTGCTGCGCGGGATGCCCTTGCTCTCGGCGGTCGCGATGTACTGCGCCAGGGCGATCGCGGCCGGCCCGTTGATCGTCATCGACGTCGTGATCTCGCCCAGGTCGATACCGTCGAAGAGCGTTTGCATGTCCTTGAGCGAGTCGATCGCGACGCCGCAGCGTCCGACTTCTCCGCGAGCTTGCGCGGCATCGGAATCGTAGCCCATCAGCGTCGGCATGTCGAACGCGACCGACAGCCCCATCTGTCCCTGCGAGAGCAAGAAGTGATAGCGTTCGTTCGTCTGTTTCGCGTTCCCGAAACCGGCGAACTGGCGCATCGTCCAAAGCCGGTCGCGGTACATGCCCGGGTGAATGCCGCGCGTGTACGGGTATTCGCCGGGATAGGCCAGATCGCGCGCGAGATCGAGGTGCGCGACGTCTTCGGGACCGTAGATCGGCTTGAGCGGCAAGTCGGAGATCGTGCGGTCGGTTGCGCCCGAGCCGGGATCGCTGCGGCGCCGCGAACGCGCGAGCGCAGACTCCCAGCGCTCCTTCTGCCGCTCGAACTCGGAGTTCGGCTTCGCGCCGAGCCCGGTCGCGCGATCGATCATCTTAGCCACGCGTTCTGATTCCCCTCAAGTCCTTCCGTAAGACGAGCGACGTTCGACGGATGGCAAAACTCTTCCGCGCTACGGCGTGACCGGTGCGCGAAGGCGAGCCTTCACGACCTTGCCCAGCGCGTTGCGCGGCAGTTCGTCGATCAGATACACGGCTTTGGGCACTTTGAAACTGGCCAGGTTCTCGCGCAAATCGGCCATCAGCGCCTCCCCGGAAAAACCGGCTTCGGCCTCGACGAAGGCGACCGGCAGCTCGCCGCGAGCCGGGTCGGGCATTCCGACGACCGCCGCCGCGCGCACCCCCGGGTAACGCTGGATCTCGTCTTCGACCTCGAGCGGATACACGTTGAAGCCGCCGCTGATGATCAGTTCCTTGAGGCGTCCGACGATCCGATAGACGTCGTTTTCCGCGTCGTAGCTGGCGAGGTCGCCGCTGCGATACCAGCGCGTTCCGTCGGGGTCGATTGCGAAGGCAGCCTCCGTCACCTCCGGCAGATTCCAGTATCCCGCGAAGGCGCCCGGGCTCGCCACGAGCAACTCGCCGACCTCGCCCGGCGTTACGCGTTCGAGCGTTTCCGGCGTGACGATCGCGACGCGCACGCCGGGCATCGGCACACCGACCGAGCCGGCAACGCGCGGGCCTCCGTACCGGTTGCCCAACGTAAAGCCGAACTCCGTCGCGCCGTAGCGCTCCAGGATCTGCGCCCCGAACCTTCGCTCGAAGGCACGGTACACGTCAGCCGAGAGCGCGGCCGAGCCGGACACGAAAAGGCGCATCGGCGGCAACGCGGGTCCGGGGCCACGCTCGAGCAGCCGAACGTACATCGTCGGCACGCCGAAGAACATCGTGAACTCGCCACTGCCCAGCTGCTCGAGAATGCGCTCCGCATCGAAGCGTTCGTCGACGACGAGGCGCGCGCCGGCTGCGAGCGTTCCGTTCAAGGCCGCCCCGAGCCCGTGCATGTGAAAGAGCGGCAACGCGATCAAGAGCGCATCGTCCGCCTGCCAGCGCCAAGTCGCGACGAGTTGCGCGGCAATCGCACCGAAACTCGCGTGCGTTTGCATCGCGCCCTTCGAGCGGCCGGTCGTGCCGCTCGTGTACATGATCACCGCAACGTCGTCGGGGCCGGGTTTCGGCGGCGTCGCTTGCGGAATCGACGGATCCTCCGCCCAGCGCTCGACATCGGCGACGTCGAGGGTAGCCGGTGCGTGCTCGACGGCTGCAACGTGCGGGACCGTTTGCGCGGAGACGACGACGCGCGCCGCCCGCGAATCCTCCAGCACGTGCGCGAGATCGTGCGCCCGATACAAGATGTTGGCCGGCACGAGGACGAGACCCAGGCGCAGTCCGGCTAAGTACGCATAGACGAAGCCGATGCGGTTTTCGACGTAGAGCGCGAGGCGGTCGCCGCGTCGCAGGCCGAGTTCGCTCAGCTTCGTGGCGACGCGCCGCGCACCGGCATGCAGGTCCTCGTAACTAACGGTGCCGTAAGCAGGGTACGCAGCGCGGTCGGCCAGAGCGCTGTCGAAAAGGTCGAGCAAAGTCATCGCTGTCGAGTCCGCTACCGGTCGGGCAAGCGCCTGCTATCACGGCGTCGAATTTCGTCACTCATGCTGAGAGGGCCGAGCGAGACAATCCTGACCGAGCGGCGCGGCCGCGTCTACTGGATCACGTTCAACCGTCCCGAGGTTCGCAACGCGCTGACCCTCGCGATGTACGAGCGCTTCTATGAGATCTTGGGCGCGCTCGAACTCGAAGCGGGTATCGGCGCGGTCGTGCTTGCCGGCGCGGGCGATCGGGCTTTTGTCGCAGGGACCGACATCAAGGAGTTCGAGGGTTTCGTCACGGCCGAGGACGCGCTCCGCTACGAACGGCACATGGATGAAATCCTCAGCCGCCTCGAACGTCTCAAGTTCCCGACGATCGCAGCCCTGCGCGGTGCGTGCACCGGCGGCGGAGCGGCGATCGCCTGCGCCTCCGACTTGCGTATCGCAGCGCCGAACTTGCGCTTCGGGTTTCCGCTGGCGCGCACGCTCGGAAACTGCCTTTCGATCAAGAACTACGCGCGTCTCGAAGCGCTGGTCGGCGAAGCCGAAGTCAAACGCTTGCTGTTTACCTCAGAGCTCATGGACGCCGAGCGCGCGTACTCGCTCGGGCTCGTCGGCGAAGTCGTGCCGGACGACGCCTCGCTCGAGGCTCGCGCGCAAGAACTCGCGACGCAAATCGCCGGCAACGCGCCGCTCACGATCCGCTCGACGAAGGAAGCGTTGCGCCGGCTACGCGAGCAGGGCCCGCGCGCAAACGACGACGACCTCGTGCTAGCGTGCTATCAGAGCAACGACTTCAAGGAAGGCATCGCGGCGTTTCTCGGAAAACGAGCGGCGCAATGGAAGGGCGACTAGCGCTCAAGCTCCTCGCCGCGGCGGCCGGCGCGCTGGCGCTCGGCGCCGTTGCGATCGGCGCGATGGCGATCGGTGCGGTCGCAATCGCGCGGCTCGCGATCGGTCGCGTCACGATCGGCGAACTCCACATCCGCGAACTGCGCATCGACGATGACGGCCGTAACGGTTCCGTCGCTCAGGAGTAGCCTGCGAACGGATCGGTCTTGACTTCGTCGCAGAAGTTATCCAGTTGGAAGCCGGGCACGAGCCGGTAGCCGACGTCCGTAACGAAACAGTTGCCCGTCGCGTTCGGCTTGCGTTTCGCCACTTCGGCAACCGCGGGAAGAAACTCGGCAATGAACCCCGTTCGCGGCACGGCTTGCAGCAGCGCGACGATATCCGCACGGCCGAGTACGTCTTGCGAGCCGCCAAAATCGGCGACCACGCCCGCGTTGACCAGCGCGACCTCCGGAGCTTTCCAGCGAGCTAATCCGCCGCTGTCGTGCAGCGTGATCGCGTCCCACACGAGCTCCCGCCGCGCGGCCGGCACCGCATGCTTTTCGAGCAGAGCCTTGGCGACGCGTGCGCCATCGACCTCAAAGCGCTCTTTCTCGCTCATGTGTGCGGGTGACAAGCCCGTGTCGTGAAGGACCGAAGCGACGTAGACGAGCTCGGCGTCGTGATCCAAGCCCTTCGCGCGCGCGATCAACTCCGCGAAGACAAACGTTCGGACGCAATGATTGAAGATAGCCGGGGGCAGAGCCGAACGGCTGATGTTCGCCGCCTCGACGGCGAGCGCCGTCCGGGGAATGTCGACTCCGGCAATTGCGTTTGGCGCCGCCTGCGCGCCGCTCGCAAGTGCGATTGGGAATGGCACGGCCAGAAAGGTGGTGTTGATGAAGTTGATCCGTTTCACTCGAGATCCTCCACTGCGCACTCGTACATTATGAGCGACCCATCGACGGATCTTCAATCAAATACGATCTAGCGCCGAATCGTTTGAGGCGTCACTTCAATATCCAACGAAACGCCTCGCGGAGAACATCCTTTCCACCCTTCTGCACGACTGCACCATGGCCGACAATAATCTGATCGATATCCCACCCGAGAATGAGTTCAATCGCGGCGCGAAAGCGGTGACAATCGAAGACAAAAGGTCGATAGAGGCGGGCAAATCGGCAGCCGGGATAAGGGCCGATAACGACACCGGCAAGTGTTCTCGTGAGCCAAGCATCGCTCCGGCTAATGTTAAAAAGCAGGTCCGCGACGATAAGTGACCGGCTCGGTCTATGATAGAACACAACCTCGTCAAGAAAGAGGCCGATGCCTGTAATATGACGCTGGAGCATCTCGTTGTTCCACAATAACGGTGACGAGTCGCTAAGGGTCTCGGTGAACGGAAGCGACCGGTTCCATTTTACAAGCGTCGCAGCGCCATAGAGCTTTGCCTCGGGAAAGGTTCGAAGCGATTCGCGCAGATACATATCGTGCCACCAACTCGGAGCGATTATGGCGACGACCGGTCCGAGGTGGAGGATCTCATCCCTGAGCTCGGCATCTACGGCCGTCGGTGAATGAAGCACTAATCCCCCACGAGCTAAAGAGATTACAGTCATCCGATGCCAAAGTGCCAGGCCGCCAAAGCGAACACGTTGCTCGTGAGCCCAAATCGACTCGCCTAATTGTTGCAGCATCTATCGTGCCCCAAATACTATTGAGAGCCGGCGCCGGCGAGACAGCGCGCTAAGTTCCTAGCGCGAAGTCGAAGCCGATGTCGAGCGCGGTGACCGAATGGGTGAGCGCTCCGACCGAGATGACATCGACGCCGGTCGCGGCAATCTCCGCGACGTTTGCAAGAGTGATGCCCCCGGAGGCTTCGACGACGAGGCGGCCGCCGATCGTTCGTACCGCGCTCCGCAGGTCGGCCGGGCTGAAGTTGTCGAGCAGCACTGCGTCCACGCAGTCGAGACGGCGCAAGACTTCATCGAGTTGCGCGAGCTCGTCGACCTCGATCTCGACCTTGATCAGATGGCCGGCGCGTTCGCGCACGCTCTCGAGCGCCGCGGCGATGCCGCCGGCGGCCGCGATGTGGTTGTCTTTGATGAGGATCGCGTCGTCGAGGCGGAAGCGGTGATTCGCACCGCCCCCGGCGCGCACGGCGTACTTTTGCAGCGCTCGCAGAGCCGGGAACGTCTTGCGCGTTTCACAGACCGCGCAGTGCGAGTCGCCCACCGCGGCCACGAAGGCTGCGGTCGCGGTTGCGATGCCGCTCATGTGCGAGAGCAGATTCAAGGCCGTCCGCTCCGCGCCGAGCAGGGCTCGCGCGTCGCCCTCCAGCGTCGCGATCGTTTGATTTCGCTCGAGATCGGCGCCGTCGGAGGTTCGCGCATCGACGTCAACCTCCGGATCGAGCAAACGAAAGGCCAGCAGCGCCGGAGCGAGGCCGGCGAGCACGCCCTCCCGCCGCGCGACGAGCTGTGCCTGCGCGCGCGTTCCGGCCGGAACCGTCGCTTCGCTCGTGATGTCGCCGCCGAGCCCGAGATCCTCGGCCAGCGCGGCGCGCACGAGCGGTTCGTAGATGAGTTGCGGGAGCGGCTCGACGATTCGCGCGCGGTGCGCCCGCAACGTCACGCCGGCCGGGCTGCCGGTTCGACGAACGAGCGGTGACCTTCGGTCCCAGCGGTGGCGGGAAAATCGAGCCGGACGTGGCTGCCCCGCGTTTCCTTGCGCGCCAGCGCCGAGCGGGCGACGAGCGAGGCGACCGTCGCGCCATCGCGCAGCTCTTCGCTCCGCGTCGCCGCGCCGATTTCCGTAAATGCTTCGAGCGCGCGACGCAAGCGCACTTCATCGCGCTCGACCCCGACGTTCGCGTACATCTCGTCGCGAAGCACGCGCCACTCGTCGGACGAAGCCGCAACGAAGGGCCGCTGCTCCGCTTCGGGCACCTCGCCGGTGAACGGCCGGAACTGCAGAAACGCGCGCGCGTCCTCCGCGATGCGCTCGGGATACACGACGGACTCGAGCAGCGAGTTGCTCGCGAGACGATTTGCACCGTGCACGCCGGTCGCTGCAACCTCACCGCAGGCGTAGAGGCCGGGAATGGAAGTCCGGCCGTTCACGTCGACCGCGATACCGCCCATGTGATAGTGAGCCGCGGCGACCACCGGAATCGGCTGCCGCAACGGGTCGATGCCGTGAGCGCGGCAGGCCGCGAACACCGTCGGGAAGCGTTCGGGCAGTTCGTCTCCCAGCGCGCGAGCGTCGAGGTACGGTCGACCGCCGCCGGCGCGCACGAAGAACACGCGCCGGGCCACGACGTCACGCGGGGCCAGCTCGAGTGCCGGGTCGATGCCCTGCATGATGCGTGCGCCCCGTTCGTCGACGAGCAAAGCACCCTCCCCGCGCAGCGCCTCGGTGACGAGCGGCAACGGATCGCTCGCGACGTCGAGCGCGGTCGGGTGAAATTGAACGAATTCGAGATCGGCGAGCAGCGCGCCGGCGCGCGATGCGATCGCAATGCCGGCTCCACGCGAACCCGGCGGATTGGTCGTGTAGCGATAGAGTCCGCAAAGTCCGCCCGTGGCGAGTACGACGACGCCGGCGAGAATGTTCTCGATGCGCCCGCCGGCATGGCGCACGACGACACCGCAGGCCCGGCCGTCGCGCAGGATGACATCGAGCGCGCGCGCATCCTCGACCGGTTCGATCGAGGGTGCTTCGCGCACCGCGGCCACCAGCGCGCGCATGAGTTCGGCCCCGGTCGCGTCGCCGCCGGCGCGCAAGATGCGCCGGCGTGAGTGCGCCGCCTCGCGGCCCAGCGCGAATTCTTCGCCCTCGCGGTCGAAGCGCACGCCCAGCGAGGTCACCCGCTCGATCGCGTGCGGCGCGTCGGCGGCGAGGCGAGCGGCAACCCGCTCTTCGACGAGACCGGCGCCCGCGGCGACCGTGTCTGCGGCGTGGAACGCCGGCGAGTCGTCGGCGCCGACCGCTGCCGCGATGCCGCCCTGAGCCCACGCCGTAGCGGTGCCTTCACCAAGAAGTTTCGGCGCTACCAGCGCCACGCGCAAAGGTCGCAATTCGAGCGCGCTCATCAAGCCGGCCAGTCCGCCGCCGACGACGACCGCGTCGTACTTCACGCTTCGTCGCGTCCGACGGCCGTCATGCGCTCGACTGCGAGCCGCGCGCGCTCGGCCAAGAGCGGGTCGATTTCGATTTGCGGCGACATCGTTTCGAGCGCACGCATGATCTTCGGCAAAGTGATGCGCCGCATGTGCGGGCACAGATTGCACGGCTGCACGAACTCGATCTCGGGAAACATCTCGCCGACGTTGCCCGCCATCGAACATTCCGTGATCATCGCGACCTTGGCGGGACGGTTCGCTCGGACGTACTCGAGCATCGCGGTCGTCGAGCCGACGAAATCGGCGCGGGTCAGTACGTCGGGAGGACACTCGGGGTGCGCCAGCACGACGATGCCGGGTTGCGCGGCGCGCACCTCGCCGATCTCCTCACCGGTAAAGCGCTCGTGCACTTCGCAGTGCCCGCGCCAGGTGACGATCTCGACCGCGGTCTGCGATGCGACGTAGGCCGCGAGGTACTCGTCGGGAAGGAAGATGACTTTCGGCACGCCGAGCGACTCGACGACTTTGACCGCGTTCGCCGAGGTACAACAGACGTCCGACTCCGCCTTCACGGCCGCCGACGTGTTCACGTAGGTGACGACCGGCGCGCCCGGATGCGCGCGGCGCAGCGTGCGGATGTCTTCCGCCGTAATCGAATCGGCCAGCGAACAGCCGGCTGCCAGATCCGGCAACAGCACGACCTTCGAAGGATTCATGAGCTTGGCCGTCTCGGCCATGAAGTGGACGCCGCACATCACGATCGTGTCGGCATCGGTCTTGGCGGCGGCTTGCGCGAGTCCGAGGGAATCGCCGACGACGTCCGCGACGCAGCGGTAGATTTCGGCCGTCTGATAGTGATGCGCCAAGATCACCGCGTTGCGCTCGCGCTTGAGCTCGAGGATGCGAGCGACGTACGGGGCAAACAGCTCCCACTCGGCGCGCTCGACGGAACGCGAGACGAGCGGATAGAGGTGCTCGGTCGCGGCCGCAATCTCGGGTCCGTACGGGAGCGTCAGGCGTTCCGGGGCAAGCATGGCACTCCATTATACGCTGCCGCCACGCGCCAGGTTGCGACGAATTCATGAAACGGTCGTTTCACGAATGGCTTTACCGATTAGGGGCCGGCCGCGGCTGGAGTAGCGCCAGGCTTACTTGGGCGGGGGGAGCGGGGGCGCACATTGCGAGCTCGGCCAGCAGCCGATAGTACCGCTCGTGACATGCGGGCAGGCCTTCGTTCCGGCCGGACAGCACTTGCCGGCCGCGCAGGTGACGCCCTTCGGGCAACACACCGAGGTCACGCCCATCTCCGGGTACGTCAAGCACTCCTGGTCCTTGCCGGTACACTTCGAGGCCTTCTTGCACGTGGATGTCTTCGCGTCGGCGCAACCGGCGTTTTCGCAGCAGACAAATCCGCAGTGCACGCCCGTGAGACACAGCGTCGGCTGAGGCGGACACACGCCGCCCGGGCATCCAAAGACGGAAGCCGCGCCGCAGCACTGATCGCCGCACCAATGGCCGCTCTGGCAGCACTGACCGTTTTTCACGAGGTGGTCGGCGCAACAAACGGGCGCTCCGCCCGGCGTCGAGAGATGATGGGGGTTGCCCTTTACCGCCAAGTGGACCGCTGCTTGATGAGCGCAGACCTGGCCCGGCGAACAGCAGGTGCTGCCGCAGCAAGTTTGTCCGTACGTACAACACTCGCCGACCCAAACGCCGTTTTCGCGCTTGCCGCAAACGCGCGGGCTGGGACAGCAGTAGTAGCCGTAGAGCGCGTTCCAGTTACTGCTGTCCGTGCGTGAGCCGAAGCGCGTGTCGTAGAGGCACGGATTCTGCGCGTTGCAGCAGTAGTTGTAACCGTACCAGTACGTGGACGAGATCGGGCTCCCACACTCTTGCGGATGGCTTTTCGGGCAGCACAGACCTGGGACCGTGTTGTACCCGAACGTCGTTTCATAGTCGCCCTGGTAGGCGCAGAGCTGATCCGGATTGCACGACGTTCCGAGCCCCGTGCCGCATGGGACGGGATTGCAGGCGTTACCGGCGGCGGTGCAACCTTGCTGGCAGTTGAACTGCACCCCCGAGTAGTTGACGAATTTACTGCAGCTGCCGCAGCCGCTGGCACAGTAGTCGTAGAGATCGGCGATACACCCCACGAGGTCTCCGATTACCGTAAAGAAATTAGAGCTGCACTTGTTATTGCACGCTTCGCACAAGCCCGTGAAAAACGTCTCGGTTGTCGCGGTCGACAAACCTACGCCGTTCTTGGCCGCCGCTTTGAGAATCGCCATCTCCTGCGCGCAGGTCAAGGTCGTTCCGCTGATGAGCGCGTTCGGGTAGGGCGTACCGCAGCTCGTCTCTTGGGTTCGCTCGAGGTACGCGTTGTGACGCGCGCGATATGGACCGAGCGCCATTTCCCCGTCGCGTTCGAGGCCGGCATGCACGCTCGACGTACAGCGCTGGTAATCGGCGGTCGCTTGCGTGGAGACCGCTTTGATAGCGTCGTTCACTCCTGGCACGGGTTTGCCGAACTTCGGTTTCCCGTTGACAAACTGGAGCTTTTTCCCGGATCCGACCACGTAGGGAACGATGGTCTTCCCACCGACGGTACCGCGCAGCGTCCGGCCGCCGTCGCTGGATGTCAGCACGGCGGACCCAAAACCGAACGCATTGCCAAGAGTCAGCTTCTCCGAGCGCGCTGATTTCGTGTAGGTGCCGGTCAGCTGGACCTGTTGCTTACCGTCTATGAGAATCGTCGTATCGAGCGTCGTACCGCTCTTGGGATCGATGATGCGAGACTTCTTCAATATCGCCGTGAGGCCGCCGGCACTCGCGTTGCTAACGAGGTGATGCTCGTAGTGCGCGCCTTTGCTGGATACCTTGCAGGGACCGAACGACTCGGTCTTGCTCGGGATCGTTTTCACCTTCCGCGCCGGATGCGGCGCAACGGCCGCAAACACCGGAGCCCAGCCCGTGCCGCTCGCAGCAAACATCGCTCCGATTCCGGCGAAAACGCTGCGGCGCGACGGCCCGCTCGAAGCGACCTGTTTGCTGAGTTCGTCGAACCAGTGATCCATCGCAATCAACTCACTACTGCCGCAACGCGGCCGTTATGATCGGAATGTTCTGACCGATTGGCGAGCGCGAGAACCGCTTGGGCACCGGCCGCGACCTGCGAGGCAACGCGCCCATCGGCATCGAGGAGCAGGCCCATCGGCGTCCCATGCGCGCCGAAGGCATTCGCCGCGCGGAGTTCGGTCTCGAGAAGGATCGAGGCGCGCAAGCCGAGTGCTCGATGGTCGTCCCCGCTACCGCTCGAGATCAGGACCAGTCGCGGCGCATCAAGCGGAGCTGCGCTTTCCCACGCGCGCAGAGCGGGCAGCATTTGTTCGCAAAAGCCGCAGCGGAGGTTCCAGAATACGAGCAACGTGTCCTGACCGCGCAGCTCGGAAAGGGCCACGTCTTCGCCGGCGAGCGTCTTGAAGGCCAGCTCCGGCGCGGGCTCGCCGATGCGGAGCGACGACGCTAACGTCGGTGAGAGCGGCAGTCGACCGGTGCGAACGGCATCGACGAGTCCGCGAATTTCTTGGGCACCCTGCGCGAGCGGAACTGCGATGCGACCGTCCGCTGATATGACGACAGCAGCCGGCGTCCCGTGCGCTTCGTACTGTTCTGCGACTTCCCGCCCAGTTTGCAGCAGAACGCGTTCGACGCCGTGCACGGAAATTTTGGCTCGATTGGCGCTCGCCGATCCCTCGCTGACGATCGCAACCGTGAGCGTTCCAGCAAGATCGCGCTGCCAGCTTGCAACCTCCGGGAACAAAGCTTGACACGGCCCGCAGTCGGGATTCGAGAAGACGAGCAACGCCGGCTTTTCGTTCATCAGCAAGCCGGCGAGCGTCGCCGAACCTCCTCCGACTTGCGACAAGGTGAACTCGGGCGCAGGCGTGCCGAGCGGCAGACCGGCGGGCGGAGTCGCGGGAAACTCGGGCGGACCGCCCTGGAGTCGCTGCTCGAGGCCGTCGAAGCGTAGCAGCATGCGGCCTTGTTGCCGAACAACCTGCACGAGCAACGCCACGATCGCCGCAAGCAGCGCGAGGTTCGCGAAACCCAACCCGATCCACAAGCGCTGTTCGGTCGAGAGCCGAGAAAGAATCCCGAGGAGCGATCCGAAACCGGCCCCGCGCGGATGCAACGCGACGAAAAAGGCCAGGCCTCCGAGGATGACGTTGCGCGCGACATCCGGCCAGCCGATCTCTTTCGCCGAGAGTGCGCCGAAACAGCGGCAGCGCGGCCGTTTCCCGCGAAGCAGTTGGCTCGCCAGCGCAACGGTGAAGAGCGCCAACAGCGCCGCCGCCGCGAGTGCCGCCCAAGAGGCTGTGGCGCGCGGGATCAGCGCCGCGGCGATGGCGTACTCAGCGCCGATCAGGAGGACGGAGCTGGGAGCGCTGATGCGAGAAGGGACGCCGAAGTCCGTGAGGCTTTCGACGGTGGACGTCCAGCTCAGCAGCTTCGCGGTGGCGGAGCTCGCGAACACGACGAGCAGGAGCACGATCGAGATCAGGACGAGGAAGTCCACGCTCAGACACCTCCAGCCCAACGAACGGCAAGGCCGCGCTACGACTCAAGGCGAGCGGCCCCGAGGCGTTATCCATCAGTCTAGCCGCCCGATCCTACCGTACAAGCGAGCGCGCCGGCGCTAAGCCATCTGGGCGATGATTTCCCCCGCGAGCTCGTAGGGGTCGCGCGCGCGCTGCGCGGCCGATTCGAGCAAACTGTCGATGCGCGCCTCGACGTCTTGCTCGACCCGCCCGATCACCAGGGCGCGGACGCGGTGGGCCAGGGCGCCGCGACGCCGCGCGGCGAGCTCGCCGCTTTCGCGCAGGTAGGCGTCGTGGCGGAGGATCGCGTCCCACAACTCGACGACTCCGGTTCCGTCGGAAGCTTGCGTCGAAATCAGCTCGGGAACCCAGCCGCCGCCCGACTCGACCATCTCGAGCATCGCGCGAATCTCGCGCCGCAGCTGCAAGGCCATCGGGTGGTCGGATTTGTTAACGACGAAGATATCGGCGACTTCCAAGATGCCGGCCTTGAGCAACTGCACCGAGTCGCCGCTGCCGGGTTGCAGCACGAGGACCGTCGTGTCGGCGAGCTCGGCAATCTCGACTTCCGACTGACCGACACCGACCGTCTCGATCACGACGAGACCTTTGCCGAACGCGTCCATGAATGCGATGGCGTCACCGGTCGCCCCAGCCAAGCCGCCGAGATGCCCGCGACTCGCCATCGAACGAATGAAGACGTCGGGATCGGTGAAATGCTCGGTCAAGCGAATTCTGTCACCGAGGATCGCACCGTGCGAGAATGGCGAACTCGGGTCGACCGAAATGACACCGACCGTTTTGGCCGCTGCGCGCGCGACGGTTACGAGCGCCGAGCAGAGCGTCGATTTTCCGACGCCGGGCGGTCCGGTCAGCCCCACGGTCAGCGCACTCCCGGTGCGTTCGAAGAGCGCATGCATGAGCTTCGCTCCTTGTCCGCCCTCGGCGCGCGAAATCGCGCGCGCTAAACCGCGGGGCAGACCAGCCTCGAACTGGGCCAGGATGAGCGGATCCGGGTCGGGCCTGCTCGTCGGCGGAGCGTCGCTCAACGCGTTTTGCGCTCGGCGACGCGTCGCCGCTCGCCGAGCGCACGAACCACCCCGTGCAGCGCGAGCACGGCGAACCAGCTCGCGACGAGCGCGCCGACGCCGCAACCCACGAACCAGCCCAGCGCTGCCGCGCCGCGGCCGAGGGCAGCCGCGGTCAGCAACCAGAACAGCAAGGCGCAGAACGCGCTGCCGGTCGCGACGAAGGACAAGCGCAAGATTTCTGAGAGTACCGCCAGACTTTCGCGCTCGGGGGCTTCGTTGCGAATATACTCGACGTAGCGCCCGCGGTACGCGAAATACTTGTTTAGGAAGTGTTCCGAGAAGCCGCCCTTCACGGATCCCGGATTCGGGCGGAACGCACGCGGGTTCCCGCCAATCGCTCCTGGATGAGCCAACTCGGATACTGCCGTTATGCAACGATCGCCGCACAGACGATCGTCTTTGTCTGCGAGGACGACCTTTGGACCGTGCCGCGAGCGGGCGGCGTCGCGCGCCGCTTGACCGCGAGCAGCGGCGAAGTGTCGACTCCACGGCTCTCGCCCGACGGTTCGCTCGTCGCATTCATCAGCCGCGACGAGGGCAACCCGGAGGTTTACGTGATGCCGTCCGCCGGCGGCGTCCCGCGACGGCTCACGTTCCTCGGCAGCGACACGTGTTCGGTCAGCGGTTGGTCGCCGGACGGCCGGAGCATTCTCTTTGCCTCCGATGCCGGCTGGCCGTTCGTGAAGGAAACGCGCGGCTTTCGAGTGTCGAAGGACGGGGGCGCGCCGGAACCGCTCGAGATCGGGCATTTGCGTACCCTCTCGCAACATCCCGACGGCCGCTTCGTGCTGGGGCGCAACAGCGACGACCCCGCCCGCTGGAAGCGCTATAAAGGAGGAACGGCGGGCGATCTGTGGGTCGATCGGGACGGAAGCGGTACGTTCGCGCGCCTGATCACGCTCAACGGCAATCCGTGCTGGCCGATGTGGATCGGAGAGCGCATTGCGTTTCTGTCCGATCACGAAGGGATCGGAAACATCTACTCGGTGTTGCCGGACGGCTCGGATTTGCGGCGCCACACCAACGAAACGGAGTACTTCGCGCGCTTCCCCTCGAGCGACGGTTCGTCGATCGTCTACACCGCCGGCGCGCAGATCTGCTTGCTCGATCCTGCGACCGGCAGCGTAACGCGCATCGAAGTCGATGCCGCTTCGCCCGCACCGCAGACGGCTCGCCGCTTCGTGGAAGTCGGCGAAGGACTCGAACACTTCGCGCTCAGTCCGGACGGAACGGCATTGGCGCTGGTCTCGCGCGGCCGTGCTTTCACGATGCCGCTTTGGGAAGAAGCCGTCACCGCACACGGTGCCGGCAGCCGCGTTCGTTACCGTTCGCCGGAATGGCTGCACGACGGGCGCCGCTTCGTCTGCGTGAGCGACGAGAAGGGCCTCGAGCGCCTCGAGATTCACTCCGCGACGGGTGACGAAGCGGTGCAGATCGCAACCGAAGACGACATCGGCCGCGTTACCGAACTCGCCGCTTCTCCGACCGCCGACGTCGTGGCCGTCGCGAACCACCGTCACGAACTGCTGCTCGTCGATCTCGAAGAGAAGCGTGTCCGCTCGATCGATTCCGGCACCGCTTCGCGCGTGCACGATCTGGCTTTCTCGCCCGACGGACGCTGGCTGGCATACTGCTGCGCGCCGCCTGCCGGCTCCGGCGGCGCGGCAAACCCCGACACCTCCATCCTGCGCATCGCGAAGGTCAAATCGGGGGCGGTTCACGACGTCACGCCGCTTCTGCGCGTCGACCGGTCGCCCGCGTGGGATCCCGAAGGCAAGTATCTCTATTTCATTTCGACGCGCGATTTCAATCCGGTGTACGACGCGCTGCAGTTCGATCTCAGCTTCCCGCAAGCGTCGAGGCCTTTCGTCGTCACGTTGCGTGCCGACGTTCCCTCGCCGTTCGTTCCGAAACCCGCGCCGCTCCACCGCGACAAGCACCGCGACGACGACGATTACCGGCGCGAGAACCCGAAGCCCGTGCGCGTCGACATCGATTTTGACGGAATCGGCGGACGCATTCTCGGTTTTCCCGTTGAGGAGGGCCAGTACGGTCAGATCGTCGCGGCCAAGGGCCGCGTGCTGTTCACGCAGTTTCCGTTGCACGGCATCAAACCGCAGGGCAGTAGTTGGGACGACGAAGACGAGGTCGGCACGCTGGTCGCGTACGACTTCGAGCAGCAACGTACCGCCACCGTCGCGCACGAGGTGAGCGAGATCCGGATGGGCAGCGATCACCGCACGCTCGTCTACACCTCGCACGAAAAGATGCGCGCCATCGAGGCGAATCTCGACTTGCCCGAAAACGGCGAGGACGAGAACAAGTCGAATCAAGAACAGCCCGGCCGTCGCACCGGTTGGCTCGACCTCTCGCGCGCCAGCGTCTTGGTCGAACCCCGCGAGGAGTGGGCGCAGATGTACGACGAGGCTTGGCGCGTCGAAGCCGAGCAATTCTGGGATCCGTCGATGTCGGGCGTCGATTGGAACCTCGTGCACGAACGCTACGCGAAGTTGCTGCCGCTCGTGCGCACGCGCGCCGAACTCTCCGACGTCATCTGGGAGATGTTCGGAGAACTCGGCACCTCGCACGCGTACGAAATCGGCGGCGATCACCGCCGCCCGCCGCAGTACCGGCGCGGTTTCCTCGGCGCCGATCTCAGCTGGGACGAAAGCGCCGGCGGTTATCGCATCCGGCACATGTATCGCGGCGACTCTTGGAACCGCGAGATCGACTCACCGCTAGCCGAACCGGGACTCGACGTCCGCGAAGGCGACGTCATCACCGCGATCGGCGGCCGCGCGCTAAGCAAGACGCTCTCGCCCGACGAGTTGCTCGTGGACACGGCGGGACGCGACGTTGCGGTGACGATCGGCGGCAAGAAGGAGCGGCGCCGCATCATCGTGCACGCGTTGCGCGACGAACGCATGCTGCGCTATCGCGCTTGGGTCGAGGCGAACCGGAAGTACGTTCACGAGCAGACCGGCAACCGCGTCGGATACCTGCACATCCCCGACATGGGCCCGTGGGGGTTCTCGGAGTTCCATCGCGGTTTTCTCTCCGAGTTCAATCGCGAAGGCCTAATCGTCGACGTGCGCTACAATCGGGGCGGTCACGTTTCGCCGCTGCTGCTCGAAAAGCTCGTGCGCAAACGCATCGGCTACGACGTCTCCCGGTTCGGACCACCGCTGCCTTACCCGCCCGAATCCGTTGCCGGACCGATGGTCGCGCTCACCAACCAGTTTGCGGGCTCCGACGGCGACATCTTTAGCCATGCCTTTAAGCTCTACAAGCTCGGGCCGCTGGTCGGAAAGCGCACGTGGGGCGGAGTGATCGGGATCAACCCGTACCACCGGCTCGTCGACGGTACCGTTACGACCGTCCCCGAATACTCCATGTGGTTCGTCGACGTCGGCTGGAGGGTCGAGAACTACGGGACCGACCCCGACTACGACATCGACATCGCGCCGCAGGACGAGCGCGCCGGCCTCGACCCCCAAATGCAAAAGGCCCTGGAGCTGATCGCGCAGGCGCGCGCCTCGGCGACAAACGGGAAGCCCCACTTCGACGCGCGCCCCAGCCTCGCGCTGCCCGACACCCTGGTAAGCGCAAAGAACTGAATCCCTTCGGCGCGAAACCGATAGAACGAGCATGCTCGCTCTATCGCTGTTCGCGCTGTTAGCGACCGGTCCGGTCCACGTTTCTGCGGTGCCTAGTGCTGCGGATCTCACTTCACGCGTCGAGGCTGCCCGCAAGACACGCCGTCCGCACAGCGAGACCGAAGACTGGACCTTGACGGTCGAAGGGTTGAGCGGGCACATCCACGCGGCTCGGCGAGGCGACGACGACGTCCAGGTCACCGTCTTGGGTCCGTTCACGACGTCGAGCGGCAGGGTCGGCGGCAAGTCGTGGCACCAAAACGAGAACGGCTACACGATTGTGACCGGGAGCGCACCCGAGGAGCGCGTCGCATCCTCATCACCTGTCGTCAGCCGTACCGTGAGGCGGGTAAGGTCGCCCGTCGACGCCTACCTCATGGAAACGCGACGGATCAACGGCGTCGTCGAGCGCGCCTACTACGCGCCGAGCGACTACCTGCTCTTGCGCATGGAATATGAGTTCAAGGGACAGACCAACCACATCGACTACACGGACATCCGGCGCGATACGTACGGCCGCCGCGCCTGGCGGATCGAGGGCAGCTTCGCGAAAGGCTCCAACAAGAGCGACGAGCGGCTGATAAGGGTCAACGAAAATCCGCAGCTCGACGATGCGGCCTTCGCGATCCCGCCGAGCCGCGGCACGTTCGTCGAGTTTCCGCCGGGCGTCGATACCGTGCGCATCTCGAATTCCGTCGACACGCACATCTACACGACCGTCAATATCAACGGACACGACCTGACGTTCATCCTCGATTCGGGCGCTTCGGGAATCTTCATCGACACGCAGGCTGCGAAGGAACTCGGCTTGCCGCTCTACGGCAGAGCGACGATGTCGGTTGCCGGCACGTTCCAACGTTCTCGCACGATCGCGCCGGTCGTTCAGGTCGGCGATTTAACGATGCACAACGTGGCGATGTATACAGGTCCGTTGGATTGGCAAGAGGGCTCGAAGCGTATAAGCGGTTTACTCGGCTACGACTTCATCGCAGGCGCGGCGATTCGGGTCGACTACCAGCACCAAACGGTCGACGCTTCGCGGCCAAGCGCGTTCACGCCGCCGGAACTCGCGACCGCGCAGATGCCGATTCGCCTCGACGAGCAAGTCCCCGTCGTCAGCGTGGGTGTCGGAAACTCGCAAAGCACTTCGATGATCGTCGACACCGGTGCGGGCTCGGTGCCCGTCATCTTTTTCGATAACTTCGTAAAAGCGCATCCGGGCGCGATCAAGGATGAGGGACTCGGAACCGGCTACGATCCCGATATCGCCTACGTCGGCGGCGTCGGCGGCTACGTCCACATCGTGCCGCTGCGTCTCTCGAGCTTCCGCTTCGCAGGCCTCGAGTTCAAACATTTCATCGTGATCCGCGCCGAGCAGGGCGGTGCCTTCGGCACGTTCAGCGACGACGGTCTCCTCGGACCGCAGTTCTTGCGTTACTTCACCGTCTACCTCGATTACCCGGATCAGCGCATCTATTTCGAACCGAACGAAAACTACACGGAGTCGACGAATCACCGGTAGGCGATGCTGATCTGGCTGGCTGCGACGCTCGCCGCCACGCTTGCGGCGACGCCGGCTCCGTCGGCCGCGCCCCAAACGTCCTCTGGGGCCGCCTCACCACAAGCCTCCGCCTCTCCCAAAGCAACGCCGTCATTTCCGACGCCGCCACCGGTCGACGGCTTGACGGCGGACGCCATCGTGGCGAAGTGGCGCGCCGCCAGCGGAGACGACAAGAAGGTCTCTAGCGAGATCTCGGTTTGGAAGATTCACGAAAGCGGGCTAGACGGCACGGCTCGCACCGTGGAGCGCGGCGACGATTTCTTCGAAACGAGGCAACTCGGCAGCTCGACGAACGCTTGGGGCTCGTACCGCGGCAAATCTTGGTACCAAAACGCGAACGGTCAGGTCATCGTCGAGGAAGACCTCCCGGAGGACGCCGACGTGCGCACAAGCTCCCAACACTTGCGCCATGTCACCAATCCGGTCGATGCGTACGTCGTCGAGACCGTCAGCTCGGACGGCACCTCGCACCGGCGGTACTACGACGCCAAATCGTTTCTCTTGGTGCGCAAGGAGACGACGGATCGTCTCACCACCTCTTTCACGGTGTTCGACGACTTCACCAGCGATGCGGCGGGGCGCACTTTTGCCCGTCACGCCTACGGCAAAGACGAGCGGCCGGACAGCGATTGGGACGAGCATCTCGTTTCCGACGAAATCGGCGCCAAGGTCGGCGATTCCGAACTTGCGATTCCGCACGACCGTCGCGTCCTCGTCGAGTTCCCCGTGGGCCAGTCCACGGTTCGGCTTCCCGCGCGAATCATCAAGGGCCTCATCACCGTTCGCGTGACCATCAACGGGCGCGGGCTCGACTTCCTGCTCGATAGTGGGGCGAGTTCGCTGCTCGTCGACGCTCGCAGTGCAAGAGAACTCGGTTTGCAGGTTGAGGGGCAACGGACCACGTCGATCAACGGGGCACTTGCCAGCAGCGATGCGCGGATTCCGGAAATGCACATCGGTGACCTTACGCTGCACGACGTGGCCGTGCGGGTCGCGCCCACTGCCTTCAACGCCGATTGGAACACGAAGGCCGTCGGCTTGCTTGGCTTCGACTTCTTCCACGACGTCGTGCTGACCATCGACTACAAGAATGGCACCGTCGACGCGACTGCGCCGAAGGCGTTCAAGCCGGACCCCGCGGCAACCGAACTCGCCGTCCGCATGAACGACGGCACTCCGGAAATCGCTCTCCTCGTCGGAAGCGAGCGCGGCGACCGCTTTGTCCTCGATACCGGCGCACAGGAGACGACGGTCACGATCTTCCAGCACTTCGCGCGCTTACACCCAAAAGCGGTCTCACTCAAGAACGAGCACGGCAACCCGATGCTCGAGAGCATGCTTCAGGGTATCGTCGTCAGCAGGCAGGTCGTGCTGCCGAGCGTCAGCCTCGGGCCTTGGACCTTTCGAGCTCGCGCCCAGCTAATGCAGTCGCCGGTCGCTCTCGACTCCCAGGACGGTCTGATCGGATCCGATCTGCTGCAGATCTTCCGCGTGACGCTCGACGAGTCGCACGGCACGGTCTACCTGATGCCGGTCGTCCCGCTCTAGATGAACGTCGCAGCCGTCGCGTTCGCAGTCGCGGTAGCAACCGCGCCCGCGTCGCAGGTCGCGCCGCCGGCGGAGGTTACGCAGCCGTTTCCTACGCCGTCGCCCGTCGATGGACTGACCGTCGCCGACATCACCGCGAAGTGGCGCGTCGCCAGCGGCGCTACCAAGGGGGTCGCTAACGAGACTCAAGTTTGGAAGATTCACCGTTACGGACTCGACGGCACGATGCGCGTCGTCGTCCGCGGTCGCGATTCCGTTTCGACGACGCAGTTGGGGTCGTTCCTTAGCGCTTCGGGCATGAGCGGCGGCAAGCCCTGGCGTCAAAACGCGAACGGCCAGATCCTCGCTTCGCAGCTCGCGGGGCACGATGGCGAGGTGCGGCCTGCAGCGCAGAGACTTACTCACGTCACCTCTCCCGTGGATGCGTACGTAGTCGAATCGATCGCCGCGAACGGCGACACGAGCCGCCGTTTTTACGACTCGCGAACGTTCCTTATCGTGCGGCGCGAGCTCAACGCGTACGGAGTGCAGTCGTTCAGCGCGTACGACGACTTCGTCACCGACGCCGCGGGCCGAACCTTCGCTCACCACAGTTCCGGTGGCAACCAATTCCCGAACAACGCATGGGACGAGCAGCTCGTCTCCGACGACCTGAAAACGCCGGTCGGATCCCAAGACGTCGCGATCCCCGCTAACCAACGGACGCTCGTCGAGTTTCCAGCGGGCCACAGTACGGTTCGTCTTCCCGCCCGCATCGTCGACGGCGCCATCATCGTGCGCGTCCAGATCGCGGGCCGCGGGATCGACCTCGTACTGGACAGCGGCACGAGTTCGATCGTGCTCGATCGAGGAATCGCTTCCGAACTCGGCGTGCAAACGGTGGGAGATCACACCGAGACGGTCGCCGGCAACGTCAAGTCCGGCGTCGCTAAGGTTCCCGAGATGAAGATCGGCGAATTGACGCTGCACGACGTGGCCGTCGACTCGTTGCCCTTTTCGTTCGCAGTCAATCCGGCGACGAAGGCCGTAGGGTTGCTCGGTTTCGATTTTCTCGACGGCGCGGCCGTCACGATCGATTACGCGAAAGGAACGGTCGACGCAACCGCGCCGAGCGCGTTCGTCCCCGACGCGAACGCTTCCGACATTCCCGCACGCTTCGATCGCGGTGTGCCTGAGGTCGCCTTAAGCATGGGTCCAACCAAGGGCGAACGCTTCATCGTCGACACCGGAGCGACAGGGCAGACGATCATCCTCTTCCAGCGGTTCGTGCACCTCAACGCGAGCGAGATTCCCAAGGAGGCTAGAAGCGGGAACGGCGGCATCGTCGCCGAGATGATCGGCGGTACGGTCGCGAGCGTGCCCATCGTGATTCACAACGTCGTTCTCGGCGAGTGGCGGATCCCGGAAGTCCACGGCTTGCTGGCTCACTCGCCGGCCGTTTTCGACTACGACGACGGCCTCCTCGGTTCAGATTTCCTGAATCTGTTCCGCATCACGCTCGACGAGTTCCACGGGAAGCTGTACGTCACACCCGTCGAGGACGTAAGCGCTCCCTCGCCGGCTCCCAGCCGCTGAGAATTCCAGCCGCAGCGCCGCGCTCAGACAGTCGGCGTTGACGCTCGGGGGCCTACCTGCTATCATCCCTGAGCCGAAGCAGGACCGCCTTTTAGGCGATCCTCACCGAACGCCTCCGGCGTTTCGGTCGCCCGACGGGAGCCGCCGGTAGGCTCCATTCGTGTGGGATGCTTTGGCGTCGCCACTTTTTTTTGCTCCAAGGAGACCTCGCTCATAGCACGACCGCTGCGCATTAACGATCAGATCCGAATTCGCCAAGTACGCGTCATCGACGACGAAGGCACGCAACTCGGCGTCATGCCGACCGAAAACGCACTCGCGCTCGCGCGACAGAAGGGCCTCGACCTGATCGAGGTTTCCCCGACTGCAGTGCCACCGGTCTGCCGGATCAGCGACTACGGACGTCTCAAGTACGAACAGTCGAAAAAAGATAAAGACGCGCGCAAAAAACAGAAAAATTGGGAGCTGAAGGAAGTTAAACTTCGTCCCAAGATCGAGAACCACGACTACGAAACCAAAGCCCGCATGGCCGAGCGCCTCTTGCTCGACGGCGGCAAAGTCAAGGTAACGATCATGTTTCGCGGTCGCGAAATCACCTACACGAGCTTCGGGAAACGGCTTCTCGACCGGATGGCGGCAGACATGACCCCGATCGCAACGGTCGAGCGCGAAGCCAAACTCGAAGGTAAGAACATGTTCATGATCCTGGCCCCGCGGCCGGTTCCGAGCGGGCCGCCGAAATTCACGTCGTTGCTCCATCCCGAGCGAGCGGCCGGCGCGCCCGAACCGGTTCACACCAACCGAACCGCGCACGCCACTGAAACTGCCCACGCCGAGGCCGATAGTACGACGGTGACCTCGGCCTCAGCCGACAATCAAAACCACAAGGTAGAACCCGACACCGAAGGAGTCCCTTCCAGTGCCTAAGATCAGAACTCACCGGGGAACCGCGAAACGCGTGAAAGTCAGCGCGAACGGCATCGTCACGCATCGCGCTCAGTTCAGCGGTTGCGGCCACATCCTCAGCAAGAAGACGCGCAAGCGCAAGCGGAAATTCCGCAAGGACCAACCTGTTTTCGCAGGTGATCTGAAGCGCTTCGCGCCGCAGATTCCCTACCTTCTATAGGAGCTAGGTTCGATGGCACGCATCAAGCGCGGACTCAACAAGATCAAGCACCGGCGCAAAGTCATGAAGCTCGTCAAAGGCTTCAGGGCAGCTCGCCGCCGCAACTACCGCGTTGCGAACGAAGCGCTCCTCCACTCGCTGAGCTACGCATACCGCGACCGCCGAGTGCGCAAGCGCGACTTCCGCTCGCTCTGGATCAGCCGCATCAACGCCGCGGCCCGGCGGGAAGGTCTCACATATTCGAGGCTGATCGACGGACTAAAGAAGAGCGGCGTTACGTTGAATAGAAAAGCACTGGCCGATCTGGCAGTGCGCGATCAGGCCGCCTTCGACTCCCTCTTGGCCGTGGCCAAGGCGCAGTTAGAAGAGCGGACCTCGACGCAGGTCGCCTCGTAGACCGAAAATCCCGTCCGAAGGGACAACCCATGCCCATCCCCACTCGTATCGCCAAGCGAGACTGGCCGGCTTTCATAGCTCTCGCAATAATTCACATTGGTGCGCTCGGCGTCTTCATCCCCGCCTTTTTCTCGTGGTGGGCCATCGGCGTCGCGGTGCTGCTTTACTTCGTCACCGGCATGGGGGTAACGCTCGGGTATCATCGGTTGTTGACGCATCGCAGCCTCACGATGCCCCGGCCGCTCGAGTATCTCGTGGCGGCTTGCGGCTGCATGTCGCTGCAAGGCGGTCCGCTCGACTGGGTCGCGACGCATCGCGCGCATCACGCGCACTCCGACGCCGACGGCGACCCGCACGATGCGAATCGCGGCATGCCCTGGGCTCACTTTGAGTGGCTGTATCGCTCGAACAAAGATCGCGTCGAAGAGAGCGAGTGGCCGCGCTGGGTTCCAGATTTACTGAAGGACCCCGCCTACCTCGCGCTCGAGCGTTATCACCTCGTGCTGAGCTTGGCGCTCGGTGTCGTGCTCTTTCTCATCGGCGGCTGGTCGTTCGTCATCTGGGGCCTCTTCGCTCGCCTGGTCTTCACCTACCACTGCACTTGGCTCGTCAACAGCGCGTCGCACGCCGTCGGATATCAGACCTTCCGCACCGGCGATCGCTCGACGAACAACTGGTGGGTCGCGCTCCTGAGCTTCGGTGAAGGCTGGCACAACAACCACCACGCTTTCCCGTTCTCGGCGCGTCACGGCATGCGCTGGTTCGAGTTCGACATAACGTACTACACGATCAAGGTGCTGCGCTTGCTGCGCTTGGCTTCGAACGTGAAGCTGCCGACGCGCGAGATGATGAAACGCCTCCAGCAGCAAATGCCGCCGCGGCCGGCCAGGCGCGCCGGCTAGCCGAACGCCCGCGCCCAAGCGAGGGCAACCTGTGTCTTCGCATCGCGCAAGCGGTCGCTTTCGACGAGGCGCCACGCATCTTCGACGTTCCAGGTGCGGATCTCGAACTGCTCGTCATCTTCGGGCGCCGCTTCTCCGAGCGTGAGCCCCTCAGCCACGAAGAGATGAATACGCTCGTTGCAAAAGCCCGGCGTCGTGTACAGGCTGAACAAGAAACGTAGCGCGCGAGCGCGGTAGCCGGTTTCTTCGATCAGTTCGCGGCGCGCGGTCTCGAGCGGCGGTTCGCCGCGTTCGATCATCCCGGCCGGCACCTCCCACAGCTCCTCCCCGACCGCGTGCCGATATTGCCGGACCAAAACGATTTCGCGCGGCGAGGGCTGGGCGACGATCGCAACGCCGCCCACGTGTTCGACGACCTCGACGTCGCGATGCAGGTCGCTGTGATAGGCGTCGATTTCGTCGACGCGCAGGTTGACGACGCGTCCCTCGTAGACGTGGCGCGAAGAATGGACGCGCATTCGTCTAGGCCGCCTTGGGCGCGAACCGCGCGAGCAACTCGATCGCCAGGCCGAAAAGCGCCGCGCACAGCGCGGCCCCCAGCGACCAGCGGGCCGGGTGCGCGACGAATGCGATGGCGGACACAATCGCTGCCAGAAAGGCGACGTCGCGCGAGACCCGCAGGCGCGCGTGCGGGCCGCCGGCGAGGTAGTTCCGGCGGACGGCCAGCAGCTGCACGAGGCCGATGACGGCCAGAGCGGTCAGCGCCGCCGCCGGGAAGCGGGCTATCTCGCCCAGCAGACTCCGGCCGCCGGTCAGGAGCACCAAGGCGATGACGACGAGCGAGCCGGTCTCGACCGCCCGCGCGGTAGGAGAGAGCACCGCCGTCGAATTCCGCGCGCATGCCGATCGCCCTCGGGGCACATTCACCGAAGCTCGATCCCGTTCGAGCTTTGCGCTCGAAGGAGGGCCGCAGGAGTCAGCAGCGCTTCGCGATCGAGGGACCGACGTTGCTCCGGGAGGCCCTGGCGAGTGGCCGGCGCCCCGAGGCGGTGTACGCGACGGAAGAGGCCTGGTCTGCCTTCTTACGCTCGGACCCGGACCCCGAGCTGCCCCTCTATTTCGTCCCGGAACGGGCCCTCACGAAGCTCTCGGAGCTCGAGACCCCACCGGGCATCCTGGCGGTCCTACCGCTCGGCCTCGAGCCCCTAGCCGGCCTTTTCGAGGACCCCGCACCGGCCGTGCTTTTGGCCGGCGTCGCCGACCCGGGCAACGCCGGCACCCTGCTTCGCTCGGCCGAGATTTTCGGCATTTCGAAGGCGATTTTCGGGCGCGGAAGTGTCGAGCCGCACAATCCTAAGGTCGTACGCGCCACAATGGGCGCCCTGTTCCGAATGCGCGTCGCCGTCGCCGCTCCGGACGAGTTCTTAACGGCCGCGCATGCCGGTCGTTTCGTCGTAGTCGCCGCCTCCCGGGAGGGCCTCCCGCTGGACCGCTTTCACTTCCCCGAACGGGTCGTGGTCGCGGTCGGCAACGAGCGCAACGGCGTGCGCGATTGGCTTCCCCGCTGGGATCTAGGGGTTGCCATTCCTCAGCCCGGCGGGGGCGAGAGCCTGAACGCGGCGATCGCCGGGAGCATCATCTTTTACGAGCTTTCCAAGCGTTTTCGGGACAGCTCAAGTGAGGCCGTGACCCCGCCGAAACCCTGATTTGTCAAGACTTGGCGGGCCATAGGCCCTATGTTATACTCAAGTCCGTTCTCGATGTCGGCGTCAGCCGTGGCAAATTGAAAAGAAGGGTACACGCTCACTCATGCGCACTAGCGACCGCTTCTGGAAACTGTTCACGAGCACGGGATCCGTCTACGCATATCTTATCTATCGACAGGTCAACCAAGCAGTGGCGAGTAGCTGAAAGGCCCTAGAACTCACGAAGTTCAACGAGAGCCTGGCCGATGGCCGGGCTCTCGTTTTTTCAGCAGCATTTCGGCCGGGCAGGGAGAGAGACGATCGGTCAACTGGCTGACGACCTAGCGGCGCTTGGAGCGCGTCTGAACGACGCTCTCGCCCGCGTTACCGACGAAGCCGGTCTCGAAGCCGTCCGTATTGCCTTCCTCGGGCGGAGCGGCGAGGTAACGGCGGTTCGTCGCAGCATCGGAAGCCTTCCTCCGCCCGACCGTCCCGGCGCCGGGAAGGCGATCAACGACGGCGTCGCCGTGCTCGAAACGCAAATCGAAGCGAAAGCTTTGGAGCTGAAACGGGCCGCGCTCGAAGCGCGGCTCTCGTCGAGCATCGACGTGACCTTTCCGGGTGTCGCCCCGCGCACCGGCTCGACGCACCCACTGCGCCGCACCCTCGAAGATGCGTGTGCCTACTTCGAGCGGCGCGGGTTCGCGGTCGTGCTCGGACCCGAGATCGAGACCGAATACTACAACTTCGACGCGCTCAACATTCCCGCAGACCATCCGGCGCGCGAAGACCTCGATTCGTTTTACCTTCGGCCCGGGTTGCTGCTGCGCACCCACACCTCGCCGATGCAGATCCGCACCATGCAGCAGCATCCGCCGCCGATCGCGATCGTCACGCCCGGCAAAGCGTACCGCCGCGACGCACTCGACGCACGTCACTCGTACATGTTCAACCAGATCGAAGGTCTGCTGGTAGCCCACGGCATCCATCTCGGCCACCTCAAGGGCATGCTCACCGGAATGTGCCGCGAGCTGTTCGGGCCGAATCAGGCGGTGCGTTTCCGGCCGTCATTTTTTCCCTTCACCGAGCCGAGCGCGGAAGTCGACACGACCTGTCCGGGCTGCGCGGGAAATGGCTGCAAGACGTGCGGCGGTTCGGGCTGGATCGAGCTCGGCGGGTGCGGCATGGTTCATCCGCGCGTCTTGCGCGAGGTCGGATACGATCCGGACGAGGTCACGGGCTGGGCCTTCGGCGTCGGGGTCGAGCGAATCGCGATGACGCGCTACGACATCGACGATATCCGCGTGCTCTTCGAGAACGATCCCCGGACCCTCGCGCAACTCGCGTAGCCAGGATCTTCTATGCAATCTTAACTGCAGAGAACAGTCGAACTTGACGCAGTTATCAGTACGTGATAATAAGGCCCAGTGGCAACACCCCCGCACCATGGTCTCGAGCGGCTTTTGGAGTTCGACGGCGAGGTGCTCGTGATTTCGGAGGACGGCCAGTACTGGGTAAAATTTGAGATCCGGCAGGTGCCCTCCTCAGCCGGTAAGCCTCATGGATTGGCACTATTCGTTTACACTCCACGGACCTCGGAACGAACGCCTGGTAGGGTTTGACAACGCTCATCCCGTGCCGCCAACGAGGTGGGGTGAAGCCCAAGATCATCGCCATTTCGGCAAGAAGGCGAAGCCGTACGAATACTCTGATCCGGTAGCGCTATTGGAAGAATTCTGGGCCGCGGTCGATGCAGTCCTAAAAGAGAGACGTGTGAACTGATGAAGACAATGCGAATTGGGATTGCTGGTTACGAGCAGATGAAGGCGCGTACGATAGCGATTGCTCGAGGGGAACATAGGCCAAAGGCTAACGAGCCGAAGGTATGGTTCCGATCCATCGAGTCGGTCGCCAAAGTGCTTTCTGCCGGGAATCAAGAGCTACTGCGCGTTATAGTTTCTCAACGTCCTCGCTCATTAGATGAGCTGTCAAAGCTATCGGGACGGCAGAAGTCAAACCTTTCCCGTACACTGCGAACGATGGAGCGCTACGGCATCGTGCACCTAGAGCGCGGGGAACGCGGTAGACTCGTTCCAAGCGTGACACATGAGAGATTTACCGTCGATCTACCCCCCTTAACGAGCGGACACGGTTTTCACAGGAGCAAGAGCGTTTGAGGTGTTACCGCGGTAATTTCCCCGCGATATAAAGGCGAACAGTCTCGCAGCAACCTCGAAGGGCATTGGGCGGCCTTTTGCAACCTTCTTGGACGGCGTTATGAATTTTAACCGATAGACTTTAGCGGTTGGATCCGGATCGGCGCTCGCTGCCAGTCGCACCAGCTGCGAGCCAAACGCTATTGTATCGCCGGGTTTGCCGCAATGCAGCACCGTCGGACACATAAGAACCGGCGCATTTCGAGCTCCGACCGAGACACGAGAAAACTTGCGTTTCCGGTCATCTGGAAGTCGCCAGGCATGGCGCGGCTCCCCGCCCGGCGTACTACGCGCTAGATGAAGGTGCCGATCGGGTGGCTGCGCGACTACGTCGACGTTTCGCTCTCCAGCGACGAAGTCGCCGAGAGGTTTGCGCAGCTTGGATTTCCGGTCGAAAGCATCGAGCGGCGTACGCAGCTCTCGGGTGTCGTCAGCGGCAAGCTGGTTCGCGTCGAGAAGCATCCAAACGCGGACCGGCTACAGGTTTGCAAGGTCGACGTCGGGGGCGGCGAGCTTCTGACCATCGCCACGGCGGCGACGAACGTGGCGGAGGGGCAGATCGTACCGGTCGCCACGATCGGGGCGCAGCTGGTCGGGCTGAGCATCGCTCCGCGCGAGATGCGCGGGGTTGCTTCGCAGGGCATGTTGTGCTCGGCCGGCGAGCTCGGTTTGAACGCCGATTGGTTCGAGGACGGCATTCTCCAGCTCGATGCGGGCTCGGCGCTCGGCTCGGACGTCGTGGCGGAGTTTCGCCTCAACGACGACGTGCTCGAGGTGGAGGTCACCGCAAACCGCGTCGACGCGATGTCGGTGCTGGGACTCGCCCGGGAGCTGGCCGCGGCGACGGGGCAACCCTTACGCGAGCCGGAGACCACCGTCCACGTCGCCGAGCCGGCGGACGCGATCGTGACGATCGAGACGCCGGATTGCCGACGCTTCGTGGCGCAGCGGTTTTCGCAGTTGCACGTGAAAGCGTCACCGTTTTGGATGCAAGTTCGCTTGGCGCTCGCGGGGCAGCGGCCGATCGACAACCTCGTCGACATTTCGAACTTCGTGATGTTGGAAACGGCGCAGCCGCTGCACTTCTACGACTTCCAACGGCTAGCGGGCGGCGAGATCATCGTGCGGGACGCGCGTCCGGGTGAAATCCTGCGCACGCTTGACGGTGCGGAGCGCGAGCTCGACGGAAGCGAGCTCGTCATCGCGGACGCGCTCGAGGCGCAGGGACTCGCCGGTCTGATGGGCGGCGCGGTGAGCGAGGTGACCTCCAACACGCGCGAGCTCTTGCTCGAAGCGGCCACGTTCAGCGGACCGCGCGTTCGACGCACGGCGCTTGCGCTCGGGATGCGCACCGAAGCATCGAGCCGGCACGAGAAGGGACTTCCGCCGGGCTTGAGTTCGCTCGGTGCCGCGCGCGCCGCCCACTTGCTCGGACGCGAGGGAGCCACCGTTCACCCGCCCATCGCGTTCGGCGCGCCGCTTCCAAAGCCACATGCGGTCGCGCTAGAGTTCCGCGACGTTCCCAAACTCCTCGGAGTCGATCTGACGGGAGGCGAGGTCGAGCGCGCGCTACGTTCGCTCGGATTCGTGGTGGAGGGCATCCAGCGATCCTCTCAGATCGACGACCTCTCGAACACGGTCGAGGTGGCGCCTCCGTATTGGCGCAACGACATCGCAATCAAAGAGGACCTCATCGAAGAGGTCGGCCGCGTCGTCGGTTACGATCGTATCCCCGCGGTGCAACCTCCCGCCTTCGTGCAGGACGTCTCGAGCAAAGACTTTCACGACGAGCACCGCATCGCGCACACCCTAGCCTCGCTCGGGTATCGGGAGACGGTGAACTTCGCGTTGCAGCCCGCCTCGGTGGCCGAGCGCTTCGCTCGCGCAGGCATTCCGTTGCCCGGCCCCGCCGTCGAAATAACGAATCCGCTGTCTGAGGATCAGCGCTACTTGCGCTTTTCGCTTTTGCCGGGACTGCTCGCGCTGGCCGCGCGATTCGCTCGCGGCGAAGAACTGCGGCTGTTTGAAATCGGGCACACGTTCGAAGGCGCGCCCGAACCCTTCGAGACGGCGATGGCCGTATGGATGCTCGTTACGCCGAACGGCGACGAGCCCGAGTGGCACGATTCGGGATTCTTGCAGTTTAAGGGCGACTCGATGGCGCTGCTGCGCACCTTGACGGGGCGCGAGAGCGAGGCGGTCAGCTCGCAACTCGCGGGGTTACATCCGGGACGGACGGCGCGGCTGCTCGTCGACGGGCGCGACGTCGCATCGGCCGGCGCGGTCGACCCGCGCCTGCTCGCCGAGTTTGAAATCGACGCGCAGGTCTATGCCGGCTTGATGCGCCTCGCCGATTTGCCCGGCTATCAGATCCCGCGCTTCAAAGCGCCCTCGCGCTTTCCGGCGATCGAGCGCGATCTGGCGCTGGTCGTCGCGAAAGAGATTCCGGCCAAGGACGTCGCGCACGCCGTACGCGAAGGCGGCGACGGCGTACTGGCCGGCGTGCAGGTTTTCGACGAATACCGCGGTCCGCAAATCGCGCCCGACAAGAAGAGCATCGCCGTGCGCATCGTCCTGCAGCGCGATGACGCGACCTTGACCGATGCGGAGGCCGACGCGCACATCCGCACGATCCTCGCGACGCTCGAGGAGCGTTGTGGAGCGCGCATCCGGGCGTGAGCCTCGCGTGGCCGGACATCGTCATCGGCGCGGTGCTGATCCTGGGAGCGCTCAAAGGCTTCAAACGCGGGTTCATTGCCGAGATTACCGGTTTCATCGCGCTGGCTTTCGGTCTGGTCGCAGCGTTCATCTATCCCGGTAGCTGGGACGGCTTCGCGCGGGATTGGCTCCATCTCGGACCGGGTTCGGCGCACGTGGTCGCGACGATCGCTTATGGATCGCTCGTCTACGCGCTCGTCTTCGGCGTCGGCATGGTGCTCTCGCGAATCGCGAAGCTACCGGTCATCGGAATCGGCAACGGCATCCTCGGTGCGGGCGTGGGTCTCGTGAAGGCACTGCTGTTCGTATGGGCCATCGTGTACGTCGCGCTCTTCTTCCCGCTGACTCCGGATCTGCGCGCCGACTTGCATCGATCGCACTTCATCGCCGTACTCCAAGCGCCGGACGAGCGGCTCGACGGGGTGATGCGCAACTCGCTCCCATGGTTCGTGCAGCCCTTCGCCGGCGCGATGTTCGACCAGCACAAAGTCTAGGGGCAGCTCCGGTTCGACGAAGGCGCTAGCGCGCGAGCGCGGGACTACGCTCGCCGGCGAGAAAAACTTCGAGCGCGGCGCTGAGGCCCGCGCCGGAGGCGTGCTCGTGTCCGTGCTCGCGCAGCGCGAGTTCGAGAGCGCCGATACCACCGAGAATGTCGCCGCGGCTGAGGTCGCCCATCGTTCCCATGCGGATGATCTTGCCTTTGAGTTCTTGCTGACCGCCGCCCATGACGACCCCGTCGCGTTCGCGCAGCGTGCGGCGTAGAGCCTCGGCGTCGACACCGGCAGGGACGCGGATCGCGACGACCGTCACCGAATGCGCGCCCGGTTGCGAGAAGATTTCGAGCCCGATGGCCTCGGCGGCGGCGCGAATCGCCTTCGCGTATTGAAAATGACGCGCCCACGACGCCTCCGCGCCGGCCGCAAGAAAGCGTTCGAGCGCTACGTCCACGGCGAAGACGATCGAGACGGGCGGCGTCCACGGCGTCTGCCCGTTCGTCGCGAACTCACGCGCCTTGGCGAGGTCGAGGTAGAAGCGCGGCAAGCGCGCGGCTTCGATGCGCTGCCAAGCGCGCTCGCCCACGGCGACCATCGCGACGCCGGGCGGCGCGGCTAGCGCCTTTTGCGACGCGGTCACGACGATGTCGAAACCCCATTCGTCCATCCGGAACTCACTCGCGCCGAGACCGCTGACGGAATCGACGACGACGGTCGCCGGATGCTCGCCGATCGCATCGGCGAGAGCGCCCATGTCGTTTTCCACACCGGTCGAAGTCTCGTTGTGCGTGAGCAGGATGCCGGCGATGCGCTCGGCGCCCTTCGCTTCGAGCCGAGCGGCGAGCGCTTTGGGGTCGGTAGCCTGACCGTAGGGCGTGTCGAGAACCTCGACTTCCAGTCCATACGTGCGCGCGATCGAAATCAAACGCTTGCCGAACACCCCGATGGGACACGCAAGCACGGTGTCGCGTGGCGAAAAAACGCTCGACACCGCCGCTTCGAGACCACCGGTTCCGGAATTCCCGAGAAGCACGACCTCCGCGCTCGTTCCGAACAGCTCCCTCATCCGGGTTGAGACTCGCTCGAGCAATTCGGCGAAATATGGTCCGCGGTGATCGACGAGCGGCCGTGCCATAGCGGCGAGCACGGGTGCGGAAACGGTCACCGGTCCCGGAATGAAGAGCAACTGCTTTTCCATCGTCGCCTCGGCAAGTTCGTGCGCGCGGAAAGCGGTCCCCGCCTGACACGCCGAAGAATGCTCGATGGAGCAACCACGGATCCGGCTGACGGCACTCTCTTCGGGCGGCGGTTGAGCGAGTAAAGTCGGCTCAGCCGACCTGGCGCAGGTCCTGCGCCACTTATCGCCTAGCCTCGACCCGAACGTGCTCGTCGGTTTTTCCACCAGCGACGACGCCGGTGTCTACAAGATTTCAGACGACCTCGCACTCGTGCAGACCGTCGACTTCTTCACGCCCATCGTCGACGATCCGTTCGACTTCGGCCGCATCGCGGCGGCGAACGCGCTCTCGGACATCTATGCGATGGGCGCGACGCCGCTGACCGCGTTGAACGTCGCGGGCTTCCCGATCGAGGAGTACGGCGGCGAGCTTCTGACGCGAATCCTGGAAGGCGGGGCCGCGATCGTGCGCGAGGCCGGCGTGGCGCTGCTCGGCGGACACACGGTGAAGGCCGACGAGCCGATTTACGGCCTCGCGGTGACCGGCATCGTACACCCGGACAAAATCGTCAGCAACGCCGGCGCGCGCGTCGGAGACGCGCTCGTGCTGACCAAACCGCTCGGTACCGGTATTCTGTCGGCAGCACTCAAGAAGGGCTCGATCGACGAAGCGCAGATGAAAACGGCCATCGCGTCGATGACGACGCTCAACGCCGCGGCGGCACGCGCGATGCTCGCAGCCGGCGTGCATGCCGCGACCGACGTGACGGGTTTCGGGCTGCTCGGCCACGCCCGCGAGATGGCCCGCGCGAGCAACGTGCGCCTGCGCTTCCGGGCGTCTCGCGTACCGGTGTTCGACCTCGTGCGCGACATGCTCGCGGTCGGCATCGCACCGGGCGGCACGCGAACCAATGCTCGCGAGCACGAGGTGTTCACCGGATTCGCGCCGGAGGTCGACGCGCAAACGCGCCTCATCTTGAGCGATGCGCAAACCTCCGGCGGCCTCCTCATCGCTCTCCCGCGCGCCGCTCTGCCTCAACTTCTTAGCGGGCTCGAAGAGAGCGGGCATACGGCAGCCGAGGTCGGTTCGGTTGAAACCGGGAGCGCACTCTTCGTCGAGCGCTAAAACCTTACGGCGCGAAGAGGATGTCCGTCGGCGCGAGCGTCGCGCTCTGCATGCTGAAGAGCGGGGACTTGACGCCGGCCGCGCCGGCCGGGAAGGCGACGAGATTGTAGGTGACGGAGCTTCCCGCGATCACAAACTGTGCACCGTACACGTTGTTGTTTGAATCGACGGCGATCGGACTTTGTGCCCAGTTCAAGGCGGATGATTGGAAAACGGTTTGGGGCGATGCGTTACCGGAGGCGCCCGGAGCGAACACGTACACCTCGTTCGTCGTGCCGTCGAACGTCGTTAACGTTCCATCCGGGCCGACGGCGAGCGAGGTCACCGAAGAGAACCCCGAATTCGTGCCGCCGATCGTCCGCAGCGGTGCCGAACTCGGGTTAGCTGCCGCGAAAACGAGGATGGAGGCCGTGCCCGTCGACGGCGAGTTCACGACGTAGAGGTTGTCGCTCGAGTCGATGCGCACGAGCGTCGGCGCGGTTACACCGGGCGCAGAGATCTTCGTCGGGGTCGTCGTCGGGGAGAAGCCGGCCGGATATTCGTAGACGCTGTAAACCGAGGGAAATCCGTTCGGCGTCCCGACGACGAACACGTCTCCATGCGAATCGACCGCAAGGCTCTCGATCAGCAGCAACAAGTTGGGATTGCTCAACGGTGGAAGGTAGAAGCTATTGATGACCGTCGTCGGCGCGTTCCCGGCGCTGAGCTGCGCGGCGCTGTACTCGACGACCAAGTCACCGGCGTCGGTATTGCCGGTCGCAAAAAGCGAGCCGGCCGGACCCCAAGCCAGCGTTCCTCCATAAGGATAGAGCGACGCCGAGCTTACTTTTCGCGGCGTTGCGGCGTTGACGGAGCCCGCGGAAAACACGTCGATCTCGCCGTTACCGCCGCCCAGGGCGTTTATGTTCTCGTAGACGTATGCCGCTGCGGGTAGCGAGCTCGGAGCCGGCGCCCTCGTCGGTTGACCGGTCGGGGTCGCGATCGGATTACCGGACGGACGGGTGTTTGGCGTGCTGCTTCCGCCACCGCACGCCGAGATCGCAAACGCGCACGCAAAAAATGCCGTGTAACGGAAAAGTGCCGGGCTCACCGTTCCGGACTCTCACTCGCAAGCGTCCGAGTCCTCCCTGCGCCGGCGGACCGCGAACACATTCGAAAGAAGCGGCGGACCTGAGTCCTGCCGCTTCTTCGTTTGTTTTTACGGGGGCCGCGTTTTCCGGCTGGTCCTGAGGATGACTCGTTCGCGAGCCAACCGCCGCAGGCCGTCGCTGGAGCGCCCGGGCAATTCGACGGAGCGCTCCCAAATCGTCGCGTCGAAACCTTTCGCTATCTGCGGATAGGCGCGCTCGAAACCGAGTTCGAGCAGGGCGTCGCGGTTGTCGGTGACCGGTGTCGTGCCGTGACGCAGCAGGTTCGTGATGGCGACCGCGGAGTGAGCGATCGAGATCCCCACGGGACGAGCGTCATCACGCGCGGAGGGTTCGCCGGCTCGACGACGACTCGTAGCCCTGCGCGACCAACCCGGTCACGATTGTCATGATGCCGAGAACGATATTGCTCCACGTCATCGTGGGACCCACGAACGAAATCGAGATCAGCAGCCAAACGCCCAGCAGTACGTTCGCGATCGGCCAATAGTTTTTTCCGTGCACGCTCTGCGCGATGAGTGCGATGATGGCGATGATGATTCCGGTGACCGTCATATCCCACTGCGCCGCCAGGGTGTTCGCATGGAGGGCCCAAGGCGAGATCAGCACGAGGATCCCCGTTACGAAGTTGATCCACGGGACGCGAGTTGCGAGTGCCACGCTTTCGGATTCCTTCATGTTCGATACAACCTCCATGCATATGCTAACAACGCCGCCGCGAAGCTTCGCCGACCCAGGTCGGTGATGCGCGCCGGCAGTTCACCGAAAAACCGACCTGGGTCGTTGAGTCTTATCCGCCTCGCATTCGACTATCGCAGGTATGGAGAGAAGCTCGAACGGCGAGGTCGACGACGCTCGTTCCGAATGGGAATTTGGTATCGTAGGCGGATTCGCTACAGCGAAGAACGCCTTCAGCGCGCTTCACGCCCTCCATGCGAAAGGATGGAATCGAACGTGGATCGGGTTTTTCCGAATCGCGCCGAACGGCGGAGAAGGCCCCGTCGTCGACGTCGAGTGGGAAGGTAACCCGTTCGATGCGCTCGGCGTCTTCCCGATGTGCGATGGCGGGCGACGCCCGCTGCGTGAGGCCCTCAGCCGCCGAGGCGTACCCCAAGAAGAAGCCCGCTCCTTCGAACGGATCGTTGCGTCCGGCAGCATCGTTCTGGTCGTCGTCGATGCGAACGGACGCATCGACGAAGGACGCGCGATCCTCGCCGCGCACGGCGCTCGGCTCGCGCACCCGAGGGAACCACCCTCTAGCCGGCCTTGAGGCCGCTGCGATGCCGGCGATTCAAACCGTTGCGATGCCGGTATAACCGGATCGGGGGGTCTCGAGGATTCGGCTTGCGTAAGCCATCCACCGAGGAGCGATGCTGAAGACCAACGAGAGAGACCGAACCAAAGCGGAACTGGACGTTCGCTCATGCACGACCGCCCAAAGGTACGAGCGCGTCTTGACGGCATTCGAAGCTCTCCGCGAAGGTTCGTCGCTGCGAATCATCGTCGATCACGAGCCCAGAGCTTTTCGCCTTCGGCTCGGTGCGATGCATGCCGGGCACTACGTTTGGGCCCAGCGGAATCTCGACGAGGACTACTGGGAAGCGACGATTACGCGCGTCGCCCCCCTCGTCGGAGCGACGCTGCGCGAGGCAGCCTTGCACTGTTCGGCCCTCTTTACCGATCTGCCGCGGGAAGCCCGGCGAACGCTCGCACAGGCAACCTTCGAGCGCTCGTTCCATGCCGGCGAGAGCGTGGTCGAGCAGGGAACCGCTTGGCCCTACGTTGGCCTCGTGACGGCCGGCAGCGTCGCGGCAGTCGTCAACACCGACGCCGGCCGCGACTACTACTTGTATTACGCCTTCCCGTCGGACGTTTTCGGCGAGATTCAGGCGCTCGATACCGGCGTTACGATCGCTCGTTTCGTGGCACGCGCCACCGAGACCGAGGTGCTCTTGCTGCCGCGTGAGCCGTTGCTCGAGCTGGCCGAAACCGACGGCAAGTTCATGCGCCGGCTGGCCACGGTATGCGCGCAGCGCGCGCGACTCACCCACGAGATGCTGTATGCGCGCGCGACCAAATCGACGATCGCGCGGCTAGCCGCCACCATCCTTCCCTATGCGACGCCGGTGGACGGCACGGCCAGGGCCTTGCAGCCGTTGCCGTCGATGACGCAGAGCGAACTCGCCTCCGCGGCCGGGACGGTCAAGGACGTGGTCGGTCGCGACCTCGCCACGCTGCGAGCTGCGGGCGCCATCGATCTGCGCGGCGGCCGAGTCGCGGGAATCGATGAGGCGAAGTTGCGGGCATTCCTATGACGAAAGCGCACCGTCCGGTTGCGCTCGTTCGTCGAAGAGCACGTCGTAGCGTAACGTCCCGTCGGCCGTAACGCGCACGCCCGCGGTCAAGACGTGCGGCCGCAATTTGCCGTCGTGCATCAAATGGAGGACGGCGGCGCCGTGCGTCAACTCGCTCGCATCCGCGATCAGCCGCCGATGGCAGCGCCACCACAACGTTTCGGAGCACATTATCGCGGTGGGCGTGTCGGCCGCGCGCGCCAAGAGTTCGTCCAAGGCTAATGCGAACGCGCCGGATTCCATGTAGTCGGCGTACGCACGGAACGAGGGGTGACGTAGCGCGACGTTGCTGCTATCGCGGTGCACCGCGCGAAAACCGCCAAGCGCGGGCTGCCAGAGATACGCGCTGCCGCTGAGTTCCGGTACCCAGCGTTCCATTTCTTCGCGCCAGAACTGCGGATGGCGCCGGCTCTTCGGCACCGTCCGGACGTCGACGACCTGCTCGATCCCGGCGTCCCGGATCAGCTTGGCGAGTTCGCCGGCGCTCGCGGTCCCGTGGCCGAACGTCAGCAGCCGCGCTCTATCTTGCCGATCCGCCACAGACAGCGCTGCTCGGTGAGATCGGGGCTCGCTTCGGCGCCGCAATCATCAACGCGACGCCGAGCACGATGATGCCGGCACCGATTGCCAGATTCCACGAAAACGGTTCGTGCAGGAAACCGATCCCGATCACGAGCGCCACGATCGGGTTGACGTAGGAGTACGTCGACGCGAGCGTGGTCGGCACGTTACGCAACAGCCACACGAACGCGCTGAAGCCCACGATGCTGCCGGCAAAGATGAGGAAGAGCATCGAGCCGATCGCGACGGGCGTGAACTGGGACGGTGCGAGCGGCTTCTCGAGGAAGAGCGCCATGAGGCCGAGGACGGGCGCCGCGCACAGCATCTGCATGCTGCTGAACTGCACGACGTCGGCCGTCGTGAAGCGGCGCTGGATCATCGAGCCGTAGGCCCAAGCGAACGAGGTGAAGACTCCCAGCACCGTCGGAAGCGTCGGCAGATTCTGCGCACCGCTCGGCGAGTACAGATAGATCATCCCGCCAAGGCCGACGGCGAGGCCGGCGATCGCCATCGGCGAGAGCCGTTCGGCGTACATGAAATACCCGAGAATCGCCATCCAGAGCGGCGAGAGCGCGAAGAAGACTGCCGCGATGCCGCTCGGCAAATACAGAAGCGTCCACGCGAAGAGGCCGTTCCCTAACACGAGCAGGACGATTCCGGTGACGGCCGCGCCGAGCCATTCGTTGCGCGTCGGAAGCGGCGAGCCGCGCATGCGAGAGAAGATCCAAAGAAGAAAACCCGCGCACAAGAAGCGCAGCGCTCCCATCCACCACGGCGGCAACGTCTCGACCGCGAGCCGCATTGCCGGCGCGGTCGAACCCCAGACGACGTAGACAATTCCGAGCACGGCCGCCACCACGAGCGAGCGCGGCATCATGCCGGGTGCCGCGCTCTTCGGGCCGCTGCTTGCGGCGAGCTGGGACACTCCTAGCGCACTAATGCTTACGCGTTGAGACTGCAGTCCGAGCGCGCGCGGGCGTCCGCTTGCGTTCGCCCGGTGCACGCTTGCCGTTCGTTCCGTTGGTTCGGCGCATGGGCACGACGACGTTCTCGCCGTTGTGGCCGGAACCGAGGAAGAGCGGCGTGACGATGCGCTTGCCGAAGGCTTGCTCGAACACATCCGAGATGTCGTCGACCGCCACGAAGGTCATCGTATCGCGGACTTCCTTGGGCACGTCCTCGAGGTCGACTTCGTTGCGTTTCGGCAACAGAATCTTCGAGATGCCGGCGCGCTTGGCTCCGAGCACCTTCTCCTTGAGGCCACCGATCGGCAAGACGTGACCCGTGAGCGTGATCTCACCGGTCATCGCGAGATTCGGATCGACCTTGTGGTTCGTCAGCAACGACGCGATCGAGGTTGCGAGCGCGATGCCCGCCGAGGGACCGTCCTTCGGCACCGCACCGGCCGGCAAGTGAATGTGCAGATCGTGCTTCCCGAAGTACTCGTCGTTGAGACCCAGCTCCGCCGAATGCGCGCGCAGATACGAGATCGCAGCCGTCGCGCTCTCTTTCATCACGTCCCCGAGCTGACCGGTCAGGGTGAACTTCCCGGTTCCCGGCATGACCGTCGACTCGATGAACATGATGTCGCCGCCCACCGGCGTCCAGGCGAGACCCGTCGCGACCCCGACGCGCGCCATGCGCTTCTTCACTTCGTTGAAGAAGCGCGGCTTCGCGAGATATTCCGAAACCGTCTCCGGCTTGATGCGCGCTTTGAAGCGCGGCTCTTCGGCGATCCTGCGCGCGACCTTCCGGAAAACGGTGCCGATCTCGCGTTCGAGGTTCCGCACTCCCGCTTCACGCGTATAGTCGTTGATGACCGTCCGAATCGCGGTGTCGGAGATCTGGGCTTGCGAGTCGCGCAGTCCGTTCGCTTCGCGTTGCTTCTTGAGGAGATAGCGCTTGGCGATCTGGAGTTTCTCGAACTCGGTGTAGCCGGAGAGCGTGATGATCTCCATCCGGTCGCGCAGCGCCGGGCTGACCGTCTCGAGCTGATTGGCCGTGCACACGAACAAGACTTGCGAGAGATCGAAGGGCAGGTCGAGGTAGTGGTCGCGGAAGGTGTTGTTCTGCGACGGGTCCAGCACTTCGAGCAGCGCCGACTGCGGGTCGCCCCGGTAGTCGGAGCCGACCTTGTCGATCTCGTCGATCATCATAACCGGGTTGCGAGTGCCCGCGTCGCGCAGCGCGCGAACGATGGTGCCGGGCATCGCACCGATGTAGGTGCGCCGGTGTCCGCGGATCTCGGCTTCGTCGCGAACGCCGCCGACCGAGAGTCGCACGAACTTGCGCCCCATCGCGCGCGCGATCGAGTGGCCGAGCGAGGTCTTTCCGACGCCGGGAGGTCCGACGAAACAGAGGATCGGACCGGTCAGCTTCTTTTTGAGCTTGCCGACGGCCAAGTACTCGATGATACGGTCCTTGACTTTTTCGAGGTCGTAGTGATCCTCATCGAGGATCTCGCGCGCCTTCACGATGTCGAGCGAATCGGTCGTCTCTTTGCCCCACGGCAATTGGACGAGCCAATCGAGGTAGGTCCGGATGACGCTGTACTCCGGGCTCGCCGTCGGGACTTTGGAGAGACGGTCCAGCTCGCGATCCGCCGCGATGCGGACTTCCTCCGGCATCGCCGCCTCGTCGATCTTCTTGCGCAGCTCGTTGACTTCGGCTTGCTGGGGGTCGGTCTCGCCCAGTTCTTCTTGAATCGCACGCAGCTGCTGGCGCAAGTAGAACTCGCGCTGGTTCTTCTCCATCTCGCGCTGAATATCGGACTGGATCTTGTGCCCGAGTTCGACGACCTCCAGCTCCTTGGTCAGGAGCATCGTCAGCTTGCGCATGCGCTTTTCGGTGTTGCGCTCTTCGAGCAACGCTTGCCGATCGGCAGTGTCGAGGCGCATCGAACTCGCGACGAAGTACGTCAGCAAGTTCGAATCGTTGATGTTGTTGACTTCCATCTCCATCTCGCGCGGCGCCTGAGGCAGGTAGCCGATCAACTTGGAGAAGAGCCCCGCAAGGTTGCGGTGCATCGCCACGAGCTCGCCCGATTGTTTGGTCTCGTCGGGAAGTGCGGTAACGTTGGCCGCCAAATAGGGTTCGGTCTGCGTGAACGAATCGATCCGGAACACCGAGTTGCCGCCGACGATGCAACGGATCGTGCCGTCGGGGACCTTGATCATGCGCTGAATCGAACCGAGCGTGCCGACGCTGCGAACGTCGTCGGGACCGGGATCGTCGGTGTCCTTGTCCTTGAGCGCGACGAGACCGATCTGACGGCCGTCGCGCAAGGCTTCTTCGACGAGGGCGATGCCTGGTTTCTTGACGATCGCGAGAGGAATCACGGTATTCGGAAAGAGCACGGCGTCTTGCAGCGGCAGGATGCCGAGCACGTCGGTTTTCTTTCCGCGGGTTGTCGAACTGGCCATCAGGCGGGAATCCTTCTAACGATCATTCTGAATTCGGTCCGGCCCCTGGGAAGCTCGGCGTCTTCCGAAACCGGTAAGCTTATGGTGAGCATGCCGTCGCGATAGGAAGCGGTTGCGGCTTCGTAATCCACCGGGACCGGTAAGTGAATTTTTTTGACGAACTCGCCGTACTCGATCTCTTTCATGAGAATCGAACCGCGGCCGGAGCGCTCGGCATCGTGACGGCGTCCATGAATGTAAAGCCGCTGCTCTTCGACGTGCACGCGCAATTCGGCCGGCTCGGCTGCGGCGACTTCGACGTCGACCACGATCGCGTTCCCGTCGTCGCTCAAATAGACGTCGGCGTTCGGCTCGAAGCGACCGGGGCGAACGCCTCGAGCCAACTCGGCGAACGTAACGTCAAAATCGCGGAAGAACTCGTCCCTCATCTTAGCACTCTCTCGGACACACTGCTAGGTCGGAAAGTTTCTGTTCCCGGGGCGCCTATTTTCGCCTCGCGCCGCCGCTCGTCCGGTACCGGTGCCCGTTATTCTTACCTTATATAGCAAGCAAGCGCATTTCGCCTCAACGCTTCAGTGCGCGAGTCGCTTGCGAAAAGATGTACCCGCTTACGCCGCGACGGCGTCGCGGCGTCGCTCCGCCGGCCCTAGGCGACGCGCCGCATGATCGGCGAGCTGACGCCGTAGAGCGACCCGGCGTGGTCGTGCCGGACGGCCTCCCCGAGCGTCCGCGCGGCGTGAGCTTCGGAGCCGCGAATGACGCGACGTTCCTCGGCGTTGTCGTAGGTCGCGTCGTAGCGCGCTTCCCCGCGTTCGCGAATCCAGGCCGGGACCGTGGCGTGATCCAGTTCGTGACCGAGGCCGAGCGCCGGCGACTGCCGGCCGCCCTCGGTCGTGACGAGCGCGCTGTGCGGATCCCAATTGATCGTGTCGGTGGCCGGATTGAACGAATCATCTCCGCGCCGGTTGAGGTGCAAGTGCAACGGACGGCCTGCACCTTCGGCCCGGCGCACGACCTCGCGCATGCGACTGTCGCGGTCCAAATACCGCACCGCGCGCGCGAAATCGCCACGCGCCGCGGCCGGCATGTCGAGCGTTCCGGCGGCATAGATCGGAGCATACATCCGCGAGAAATCTCCCGTTGGCGAAAGGCCTCTTCGCCTCGACTATCACGCGAGATGCCGGCCTTCGCAAGAGAGGACGTTTCGGCGCGCGACGCACCCGCGTTGCGCGAGGAGACGGCGCGTTCGCTGGGGCGACTCGTCCAAGCGCATTTCGACGCGGGTACTTAACGCGATGGGGCGCCGTCATTCGGTCGCCACATCGAGGCAACACATTGAGAACGATGCGTCCGGTACTCGCCGCCGTGCTCCAAGTAGCCGGCGTGTTCGCAATCGGGGCGGCCGGCTACGCGCTTGCCGCAACGTTCCATCTGCCGCTTCCCGGAAACGTACTGGCAATCGTCCTGCTCTATGCGTTGCTGGCGACCCGGATCGTGCGCCTCGAGTGGCTCGATCGCGGCGCGACGCTCGTAACCGCGAACTTGGTTCTCTTCATCGTTCCGCTGGCAGCCGGATTGATGACCCTGGGCAACGTTCTGCTGCGTCACGGCTTGCCGCTGATTCTGGTCTTACTCGTCAGTCTCGCTTGCGGCATCGTCGTAACCGGCCGGATCGCCGAACGTTCCGAAGGCGCGGTGCAATCGTGAGTCCCGGCGATTCGCTCGGCGCGATCGCCTTGACCGTTGCGGCATACGTGGCCGGCCGCACGCTGCGCAAAGGCGTCTGCCATCCGCTGACGACGCCGCTCTTCGCGAGCACGCTGATCGTGTGCGGTGCGCTCGTCGCGGCGCACATTCCTTACGACGCGTACCGCTCGGGAGCCGATCCGATCGCGCGCGCTCTGGGCCCGCTCAGCGCCGCGCTCGCGGTCCCGCTTTACAAGAATCGGGGAGCGCTCGGGAAACGTTTGCGCGTCGCGCTGCTCGCGCTCGTCGCCGGATCGCTCGCCTCCATTTGCGTCGCGGTCGTTCTGGGCCGCCTCGCGCTGATTCCGCGCGACGTTTTGATGGCGCTCGGTCTCAAGTCGTCGACTTCGCCGATCGCGCTCGAACTGGCGCGGGCTCTCAACGTGAGCCCGAGCCTTACGGTCGGTCTCGTCGTCGCAACCGGGATGCTCGGGGCCATGTTCGGGCCGCCGTTGCTCGATCTCGTTCGCGTCCGAGCACCGCTCGCTCGAGGGCTCACGCTCGGTACCATGGCCCACGTGAGTGGTTCGGCGCAAGCCTACTTTGAGGGCGAGACGACAGGCGCCGTCTCGGGCTTTGCGGTGGGTGCGACCGGGGTCCTGATGTCGCTGACCGCGCCTGCAATTTTGCCCCTACTCACGCACGGAATGCAATAGCGCGAGGGCAATCATCCACAGGTTCTACACCCTGTGGGCAACATTTAACCACGAAACAAATCGGACTCGCCCGAAGGCGAGCCCGATTTTGTTGCGTTCGTTAACAGGTTATTAACAATCGATGAAGTCTCGCTTATGGGCGAGATCACATCATGTCGTAACCGCCGCCCATTCCGTTCATGCCGCCCGAAGCGCCGCCGTCTTTCTTGGGCTCCGGTTTATCGGCGATGAGGGTCTCGGTGGTCAGGATCAGCGCACCGATCGAGGCCGCGTTTTGGAGCGCGGAACGCGTCACCTTGAACGGCTCGACGATTCCGGCTTTCACCATGTCGACGAGATTGCCGGTCATCGCATCGAAGCCTTCGCCAGACTTCGAGCCCTTCACGCGCTGGACTTCGACCGACCCTTCATAGCCCGCGTTTTCCGCGATCTGACGGAGCGGCTCTTCGAGCGCGCGGCGGATGATGTCCCAACCGATCTTCTCGTCGGCTGCGTTCGGATTGCCGGCGTTAGCCTTGTTCGTTTCGATTTGCTTGTCGAGTGCTTTGAGCGCGTGCACGAGCGAGCTCCCGCCGCCGGGGATCATGCCTTCTTGTACGGCCGCGCGCGTGGCCGAGAGCGCATCTTCGATGCGATGCTTCTTCTCTTTGAGTTCGGTCTCGGTCGCCGCACCGACTTGGATGACCGCGACGCCGCCAGAGAGCTTTGCCAAGCGCTCTTGCAGTTTCTCGCGATCGAAGTCGCTGTCGGTCTCTTCGATCTGCCGCTTGATCATCTCGATGCGGCCCTTGATCGCATCGGCTTTGCCCTTGCCGTCGACGATCGTCGTCTCTTCCTTGGTGACCTTGACGGTCTTCGCTTGTCCCAGAAGATCCGGCGTTACCTTGTCGAGCTTGAGTCCGAGCTCTTCGCTGATGACCGTCGCACCGGTGAGGGTCGCGATGTCCTTGAGCATTTCCTTACGGCGGTCGCCGAAGCCCGGCGCCTTGACGGCGACGGTCGTGAACGTACCGCGCAGCTTGTTGACGACGAGCGTCGCGAGGGCTTCGCCTTCGACGTCTTCGGCGATGAGCAGCAGCGGCTTCTGAACCTGCACGATCTTCTCGAGCAGCGGCAGGATGTCGGCGATCGCCGAAATCTTACGCTCGGTCACGAGAATGTAGGGATCGTTCAGCGTCGCTTCCATGCGCTCCGAGTCGGTGACCATGTACGGGGAGATGTAGCCCTTGTCGAACTGCATCCCGTCCTTGGTCTCGACGTCGGTCTTCATCGTCTTCGATTCCTCGACCGTGATGACTCCGTCTTTACCGACGGCTTGCATCGCTTCGGAGATCAGCTTGCCGATCTCGCTGTCGTTGGCGGAAATCGAAGCGACCTGCGCGATCTTTTCGGCAGTGTCGACTTTCTGGACCATCTTCTCCATCTCGGAGACCGTCAGTTCGACGGCCTGCTCGATGCCACGCTTGATCAGCAGCGGGTTCGAACCGGCGGTTACGTTGCGCAGACCTTCGCGAATGATCGCTTGCGCGAGAACCGTGGCGGTCGTCGTGCCGTCGCCGGCGATGTCGTTCGTCTTCGAGGCGACTTCCTTGACCAGTTGCGCGCCCATGTTTTCGAACGTGTTGGGGAGTTCGATTTCTTTGGCGATCGTTACGCCGTCGTTGGTGATCGTCGGGGAACCGAACTTCTTGTCGAGGACGACGTTGCGGCCTTTCGGTCCCAGCGTCACCCGGACCGCGTCGGCCAGGATGTTGGCGCCGCGCTCGAGCGCGCGACGAGCAGATTCGTCAAATACGAGTTCTTTTGCAGCCATGTCTTCTTCCTAAACTCCTACGGCGACTTTGGCGTCGGTGAAGACGGCCAGCACGTCTTTTTCAGAAACGATAAGGTACTCTTTGCCTTCGATTTTGATCTCGCTCCCCGAGTACTTGGAGAAAACGATACGGTCGCCGGGCTTCACGTCCATCGGAAGCTTGGTTCCGTTGTCGAGCGTGCGGCCGGAACCGACCGCCAGCACTTTGCCCTCCTGGGGCTTCTCCTTGGCGGTATCGGGCAGAAAAACGCCTCCGGCGCTCTTGTCAGCCTGCTCGACGTGTTCGACGACCAGACGATCGCCCAAGGGCCTAAGATTCACGAAAGACCTCCACTGATCTCACTTTGAGGGAAATTGGCACTCGTGGCAGATAACTGCCAACGACTGCAAATGTTAGCAGACTCCGGGGCCGAGTGCAAGCGTCAGGGACTTCCCGGTCCGGTGTCGAGAACGCCGTTAGCGCCGCAGTTTTGCCCGAGCGGCGCCGTCCTAAGGAGACCCGATGGCCCTCGACCCCCGAATTCAGCTCTTGATGTGGGTGATCCAGAAGTCCGGAAACGGCTTCCGGCCAGACGGCACCGTGGACTCCTTTCGCAAAGCGTACTCGACCGGGATGCGCAGCCTCGGGCCGAAGGCGCCCGAGGGCGTGGCTGTCCGCGAGCTCTCCATTCCCATGGACGACGGAACCTCGATCGGCGCTCGCCTCTATCTGCCGGAGCCCGCTGCGGGCGACGGTCCGCTGCCGGTCCTCCTCTACTTCCACGGCGGCGGTTGGGTCATGGGAGACGTGGACAGCTACGACGGGCTGACACGGTTTCTCGCCCGCGAGGGGCGGATCGCCGTCCTTTCGGTCGACTACCGCCTCGGCCCCGAGCACCCGTTCCCGCGCGGCCACGAAGACGCGTTCGGCGCCCTGCAATGGCTCCAGGAGAACGCCGGCGGCCTCGGGCTCGCGCCCGGCCGGATCGCAGTCGGCGGCGAAAGCGCGGGCGGCGGTCTGGCCGCGACGCTGGCCTCGTACGCGGAATCGCGCGGCCTGCGGCGGCCCGATTTCGCCTTCCTCATCTATCCCTCGGTCGACGGTACGGCGCGCTTTCCATCGCGCAAGCGCTTCACCGGGAACTATCCGCTGACGCCCGAGGTGATCGCGTGGTTCGCGAAATATGCGACGAGCGGTCCGGGCGACAAGGCGATGCCGCTCTTCGTTCCGCTCGACGCGCCGAACCCCGAGCGGCATCCACCCACTCACATTCTGGCCGCAGCCTACGACCCGCTCGTCGACGAAGGACACGCGTACTACGAGCGGCTGCGCGCGGCCGGGGTACCCGTCACGTACGACTTGCGGGAAACGCTTGCGCACCACTTCGTCGGCTTCGCCGGAATCGTGCCTGAAGCACGGCGCGCACTCGTCGACGGAATTCAAGTCACCGCGGCCGCGCTCGGGGTCCGGCGCGTGGCCGCGCTGACCGGAGCGGGTTCGGGGATCGGACGCGCGCTCGCGCACGATCTGGCGCGTCTCGGTTACGCGCTCGCGCTGGCCGACAGCCACGCAGCGGCACTCGCCGAAACGGTACGCGAACTCGAAGGCGACACGAAAGTCACCTCGCACGTCGTCGACGTCGCGAACAAGGCGCAGGTCGACGACTTCGCCGAGCGCGTCATCGCCGAGCACGGCCGGGTCGACCTGCTGATCAACAACGCCGGCGTCGGGCTCGCCGGCGACGTCGAAGAAGTCGCGGTCGAGGAAATCGAATGGCTGATGAACGTCAACTTCTGGGGCACGGTCTACGGGGTCAAGGCCTTCTTGCCGGCGCTCAAGCGCGCCGGCGACGCGACGATCGTCAACATCTCGAGCGCCTACGGTCTTTTTGGACCGCCGGGACAGGCGGCGTACGCGGCGAGCAAGTTCGCGGTGCGCGGCTTCAGCGAATCGCTGCGGGCCGAACTGCGCGCCGCGGGCGTGCACGTCTTGACCGTGCATCCGGGCGGAATCAAGACGAACATCGTCCGCAATTCGCGCATTGCCGCCGGCACCGACCACGCGAAAGCTCACGCGCGCGGACGCAAGTTCGAGGATGTGGCGCTGAAGCTGCATCCGCGCACGGCCGCCCACGCCATCGTGCGCGGAATACGGCGACACGCGGATCGCGTGCTGATCGGCGAGGACGCGCTGCGCATCGATCTGATCACCCGCGCCCTAGGGCCGGCCGGCTCGAAGTTGCTGGGCGAGATGTTTCTGCGCGGCGCGGCCAAATTCGACGCGCGCTGGTCCGGCGCCGATGAAAAGTCCATCCCGCGCGAGAAAACGGTTGACGTACATTTGTCTCCGAGAGAGGATCTCCTATGAGACGACGCCTTCGCGTCGCGCCCGACGTCACGGCGGCCGAGCCGAAGAGCCTGCCGGCGTTCACGTACTCCTCGCTCTAAGCGTCCGGATTTCGTAAACGAAGCCTTTAGACGCAGAAACGATCGTGGTCGGCGCGGGCTTCGGCGGCTTGGGGCTCGCCCTGCAGCTGCAGCGCGCCGGCCACGATTCGTTTCTCATACTCGAGCGCGCGAGTGAGGTCGGGGGGACGTGGCGCGATAACGTCTATCCCGGTTGCGCCTGCGACATCCCGGCGATGCTCTACTCGTTTTCGTTCTCACCCGACGTCGCGTGGACGCGGATCTATCCGCAACAGGCTGAGATTCTCGAGTATCTCAAGCGCACCGCCGGCGCGAACGGACTGCGTTCGAAGATTCGCTTCAACAGCGCGCTGGAGGAAGCGCACTTCGACGAGTCGCGCGGCATCTGGAAGCTACGCTTGGGAGACGGCGCGACGTTGCTCTGTCGTACGCTGGCGCTCGCGATGGGACCGCTCAGCAAACCGAACGTCCCGCGGGTCGCCGGCGTCGAAGGCTTCGCGGGGCCGGCGTTTCATTCGGCCCGCTGGGATCGCTCGGTGGATCTGCACGGAAAACGCGTCGCGGTCGTCGGGACCGGCGCGAGCGCGATTCAGTTCGTCCCGGAAATCGCAGCGCAAGCGGCTGCGCTCACGATCCTCCAGCGCACCCCTCCTTGGATCATTCCGCGCAACGACAAACCGGTCGAAGGCTGGCGCAACGCCTTGCGCTCGCGCGTACGACCCTCCGCCTGGCTCGAGCGCAAGACGATCTATTGGATGCTCGAAATGCGCGCGCTCGGCTTCATCGCGAATCCGAAAATTCTGGAACGCCGCGAAGCGGACATCCGCAAGTTTCTGGAGCTCTCGGTGGCCGACCCGGTCCTTCGCGCGAAGCTCACGCCCGAGTACCGCGCGGGCTGCAAACGCATCTTGATCTCCGACGATTATTATCCGGCGATCCAACGCCCGAACGTCGAACTGATCGCCTCGCCGCTGCGGGAAATCCGCCGGCACTCGGTCGTCGCCGAGGACGGCACCGAACGAGACGCCGACGTCATCGTCTACGCCACCGGCTTCAAAGCCACCGAAGGCTTCGCGCCGGTTCGCATCTACGGACGCAACGGTGCGGAACTCGGCGACGTCTGGTCTGACGGAATGAGCGCCTACTTAGGAACGAGCGTCGCAGGCTTCCCAAACTTGTTTTTCATCATCGGACCGAACACCGGCCTCGGGCACAACTCGATGATCTTCATGATGGAGTCGCAATACCGCTACATCCTCGCCGCGCTCGCGTACTTGCGCGCGAGCGGAGCGCGTTCGATCGACGTTCAGACTGTCGTGCAGTTCGCGTTCAATGCGATGCTGCAGCGCCGCTTGAAGGGCACGGTCTGGGCGTCCGGCTGCTCGAGCTGGTACATCGACGCTCGGGGCAAGAACACGGCGCTCTGGCCCGGCTTCACTTTCGCGTACAAGCGCTTGACGCGCAACTTCGACCCCAGGAAATACCGGCTGAACTGAGCTTGACAGAGCCCGCATTTCATGATAGCTAAGTAATCACTTAACTAAAGTAGATGCTTAACCAAAAACCTACGCTCGATCTCGTCTTTGGGGCGCTCTCCGACCCGGCCCGCCGCTCGATGGTCGAGCGGCTGACTCGCGGGCCGGCCTCGATTTCGGAATTGGCCGAACCGCTGGCAATGTCGCTTTCGGCGGTCATTCAGCACGTCGCGGTCCTTGAGACGAGCGGTCTGGTGCATTCGAAGAAAAACGGGCGAACGCGCACCTGCCGTATCGAGCCGGCAGGGTTGCGCTCGGCCGAAAAATGGCTCGGCGCGCGGCGAGGGATGTGGGAGCGGCAGCTCGACGGTCTCGCCGACTATCTCAGCAAAACGAAAGGGTAACGATGAACGCAACGGCAGTGAACCATGGAACCCTCCGGCTCGAACGCGTCTTTGAGGCCGCGCCCGGACGGGTCTTCGCAGCTTGGGCCGATCCCGACGCGCGCGCAAGCTGGTGGTACGTCTCGAAGGTGTTCGAAATGATCGACTACACGATGGACTTTCGGCCCGGCGGCCGGGAACAACGCAGCGCACGGCGCTTGCCGAACGGGTCGATCGTAACGATCGGGAATGCCTACGAAGAAATCGTCCCCGACGCGCGCATCATCAGCGTCATGTCGTGCGGCGAGGACGGCGTTCTGGCTTCGATTTCGCTGCTCACGATCGAGTTTTTCGCCGAAGGTAGCGGAACCCGCCTGATTTTCACCGAGCAATGCGCTTCCCTCGACGGCGTCGACCAAACCGTCTTTCACAAGGAAGGCTGGGGAGAGGTGCTCGACCGCTGGAGCGGCTATCTCGCGCGCACCTCGCCGGCCGGCGCGGTCTAGCGCACAAGCTAGCTCAGTGACCGATGGAGTGTCGTAGCGGTCCGATCACGTGCTGCATGAAGTAGTTGAACGGAATGTTCGGATCGGCGAGTCCGGCGAACTTGCAGGCGTCGTAGCCCACGATGAAGGTGAGCAGCATGAGAATGAACTGACGCGTCTGCCGGTCGAGTTCCCTATTGAACAGCGGTACGACCAGGCCGATGACCACGACCAGCAGTTGGACGAAAACGATCGTGCCGCGGATCCCAGCGTCGTCGAACCACGTCCCGCCGACCTGCGCGGACAGCTTGTTCATGAAGGCCCACGCGAAGATCGCGATCAGGTAAGCCGCAACCATCATGACGACGAGCGTAATTAGGCTGACGAGAAACGGCTGGCGCACCTCGTACAGCGGCCGGTCCGTGCGTTTGACGCGGCGCGTACTCACATCAAAGCCTTCGCGGCAAGACGGGGCGCGCCTCCGGCGAACCTCACAGAGTGATGCAACTGCGCGCCGACCCCCTGCGCCAAACGCTGCTCTCCGGCGCGGCGGCCGGCGTAGCCGGCGGGGTCTTACTCAACCTGTACCTGGTTTTGACGATCTCCGTCATCAAGCGCTGGACCGACCCCGCGACCCTGATGAAATTCGTTGCCTCCGGGATCATGGGCTCGAAGGCCGCCTACTCGAGCCACTCCTCGGCCCTGATCGGTACCTTGATTTTCTACGCGATCGCGGTGATCTGGGGTCTGGCCTACGCCTACGTTGCCTCGACCGAGCCGCCGCTGGCGAGCCGGCCGCTCGTCTCGGGCATCGCCTTCGGCCTCATCGTTTTCGTCGTGATGCAAGTCGTCGAACTGACGGTCAAGATCTGGACCTGGAGTCCCTTCATCGCCGCCAATTCGATCGTCGGACACGTTCTCGCCTTCGGCATTCCGGTCGCGTATATCGTCGCTCGCTGGCCGTACCGCTCGTGATCGCCGAGCTCCGCATCGACGTGGGTGCGTTGCGACGCAACGCGGCTCGCTTTGCGACGCTCGTTGCTCCGGCCGGTCTGGGCGCGGTCGTGAAAGCGAACGGCTACGGACATGGTCTCGTACCGGTCGCACGCGCGCTCGAAAGCAGCGCTGCGCGTCTGCTCGTCTACAGCGGGGAAGAGGCGCTGGAGCTTCGCGCAGCCAGAATCGGCGCGGAGCTCCTCGTACTCGGACCGGTCGAACCGGCCTCGTTGGCAGCGCTGCACGAGGCACGCGTCGCGATCACGCTCTGGGACGACGGCGCGTTCGCGCGCGATGTGGGGCGCGTGGCCGAGGCGCTCGGCCGTCCGTTCGACGTCCACGCAAAGATCGACACCGGCGTGACGCGCCTAGGCTTCGAGCCGGCTCGAGCGGCGGCTGCGATCGGGAACTACTGTCGCGATGCAAACTTACAGCTGCGCGGCGCGTACACGCACTTGGCCGCAGCGGAAGAGCTCGAATCGCAGTTCACGCTGCAGCAGCTGGCAACGTTCGATAGCGCGCTCGCCCCGATCGACGCCGAGCTGCGCCGGCGCGGCGTCCTGCGACACGCCGCCGCATCGGCGGCTGCGATCTTGTTTCCGAAGTCCCGGCTCGACTTCGTGCGAGCCGGCATCGGACTCTATGGAATCTGGCCCTCGCCGGAGACCGAGACGGCGGCCGGCGCTGCGCTCGAGCTCGAGCCCGCGCTTTCGTGGACCAGCGAACTCGTCGTCGTCCGCGATGTCGAAGCGGGCCGTTCGGTCGGTTACGGCTGCACCTTCCACACGACGCGTCCTTCGCGCATCGGCGTCGTTCCGATCGGCTACGCCGAAGGCGTACCGCGCGCGCTTTCCAATCGCGGCGCGATGCTCGTCGCCGGAAGCCGTGCGCCGATCGTGGGGCGCGTTTGCATGAACATGTCGTTCCTCGACCTCACCGACGTACCCCGGGCGCATCCGGGCTCGCGCGTGACGCTCGTCGGCGGCGACGGCGCCGCCGGGATTTCCGCGAACGAGTTCGGCGAGTGGGCCGGCACGATCGGGTACGAGATCGTCGCGCGCTTACCCGAATCGATTCCCCGGCGCTATCTCGGAATTTCCGAGAGCGCCGCGATGGCCTCGGCGAGGTCGAGCGTCTCCTCGTAAAGCGCGCTCCCGACGATCGCGCTGTCGACGTTGGGCGGAGTGCCCGCCGCGAGCGCGAGCAGGTCGTCGAGCGTTCGCGCACCGCCGGCCGCCGTGATCTTGAGAGGCGCCAGCCGGCCGACGTGATCGAAGGCTGCGATATCGAAGCCTGTTCCCGCTCCGTCGCGCGCGATCTCGGTGAAGACGAGCCGCTCGATACCCCATTCGCTCAGCTCGCGTACGAGCACGTCCCGTTCGATGCCTCCGCGTTTGCGCCATCCGCGAATCGCGACTTCGTTTCCGCGGGCATCCACCGCAGCGATGATGCGCGGCCCGTAATCCGCGACGAGCGAGCGCGCGATATCCGGTTCCTCAACGAGCAGGGTCCCGAGAACCGCCGCGGCCGCGCCTGCCGCGAAGCAGGCCTCGACCTCGGCGTTGCTGCGCAGTCCCCCGCCGCTTTGAACCGGAACGTCGACCGCCGCGCAGATCGCGCGCAGCGCCCCGAGATTCTCGCCGGTACCGAAGGCGCCGTCCAAATCGACGACGTGCAGGCGCGTCGCACCGCTCGCCACGAAACTGCGCGCGCGCGAAACCGGATCGCCGTCGTAGCGGCGTTCGTGCAACGGATCTCCACGCAAGAGACGCACGCAGTGGCCGCCATGCAGATCGATCGCCGGAATGACGTTCACGCGCCGGCAATTCGTAAGAAGTTATCGAGCAGGGTGGCACCCGTCGTCTGACTCTTCTCCGGATGGAATTGCGTCGCCATCACGTTGTCGCGCGCCACGATCGCGGCAAACCGTTCGCCGTGGGTCGTCGCCGCCAGCGTTTCGGCGCCGACACCGGCACAGTAACTGTGCAAGAAATATGCGTACGCGCCAGGCTCTATACCCCGCGTAAACGGATGTTTCCCCACAAGCTCGAGCTGGTTCCAGCCCATGTGCGGCACGCGGGGAGCATTCGTCAAGCGCGTGACGGTTCCGGGGAAGTAACCGAGGCCGGGGTGCCGGCCGTACTCGGTGCTCGACTCGTAGAGGACTTGCATTCCGACGCAGATGCCGAGGAGCGGGCGGCCCGACGCGATGAAACGCGGCAGGGCCGCTTCGAGACCACGCTCGACGAGGGCGTGCATCGTTGCTCCAAAAGCCCCGTCGCCCGGCAGGATCGCGGCGTGCGCGCGCTCCAGGACTGCGGGATCGGAGCTCAACTCGTACTCGGCGCCGCGCCGCTGCAGTGCCGACAGCAGCGAGCCCAGATTCCCGCCGCCGAAATCCAGGACGGCAAGCGAGCGAGCGGCTATGCCAAAATCCCTTTGGTCGAGGGGATCGCGTCGCCGCCCGTCAGCGCTTTGGCCTGCGCGAACGAGCGCGCGAAGGCTTTGAACGAGGCTTCACAGAGGTGGTGCGCGTTCGTCCCCGCGAGCTGGATCAGATGCAGGTTGAAGCGTCCGTTCTCGCTGACGCTGCGGAAGAAGTGCGGAACCAGTTCGGTCTTGAGATCGCCGAGGTTCTCGACGCCGAAACGCACTTCGAAATTCAAGTAGGAACGGCCCGAGAGGTCGACGCTTGCGAGCACGAGCGCGTCGTCCAGCGGAACCGCGAGCGAACCGAAACGCGCGACGCCGCGCTTCTCGCCGAGCGCTCGATGGATCGCGCTGCCGAGTGCGATGCCGACGTCCTCGACGAGATGGTGACCGTCAAGCCCGTCGCCCGTGGCACGCAGGGTAAGGCCGCAACCCGAGTGCTTGGCGAACGCCTCCAGCATGTGATCGAGAAACTTGACGTCGGTCGCGACCGCGACGGGACCGCCGTCGAGCGCTAGCTCGAGGTCGACCGTCGTCTCTTTCGTTGCGCGGGCGATGACCGCGCGGCGCGCGACGTCCTCGATCAGGCCGGCGCTCCGCTGGCTCGAGCCGTGCCGTTCTCGTGGCCCTCGCCGTTCTGCGAGCGGCCGCGCTGTTCGATCGGCACCCAGGGCATGCCGGCCGGTCCCGAATAGCGTGCCTGCGGCCGAATCAAACGGTTGTCGCCGAGCTGCTCGAGGATTTGCGCGGTCCAGCCTGCCATGCGCCCGCAGGCAAACATGCAGGTGAACTCGTCGGGCGGAATTCCCAAGCTGAAGAGCGTTGGCGCGGTGTAGAACTCGACGTTCGCATAGATGCGTTTGCCGGGTTTTTGTTCTTGTAAGGCTTTGTTGGCCGCGTCTTCGAGCGCGCGCGCGATCTCGTACCACTTCGGGTCGGACGCGCTGCCGAGGGCCTTCGCCATGGCTTCGAGATGCATGGCGCGCGGATCGCGCACTTTGTACTCGCGATGCCCCATCCCCATGATGCGCTCGCCGCGCGCGAGCAACTCGCGAACGTATGCCTCGGCGCGCTCGGGCTTCCCGATGTCGAGGATCATCTTCATGACCTTACCGGGCGCTCCGCCGTGCAAGTCGCCTTCGAGCGTCGCGACGGCCGACGTCGCAGCCGCGAAAATGTCGGCGCGCGTCGAGGCCGTCACGCGTGCGGCGAACGTCGAAGCGTTGTACGAGTGGTCGGCAAGCAGCACCAAGTAGGTGTCGAGCGCGCGTTCCGCTTCGGGAATGGGACGTTCGCCCGTACGCATGTACAAAAAGTTGGCCGCCGTCGAGAGGTTGGGCAACGGCTCGATCGCGCTCAGTCCGCGTCGAATTCGATCCCAGGCGGCGACGATCGACGGCGTCTTCGCGATCAGATGAATCGCGGCGCGCGGATTCGACGGATGGGCGCCGTCTTCGTCGGCCGGGGTGAAGAGGGCGAGCCCCGAGACGAGCGTGCGCAGCACGTCCATCGGCCACGCGTCTTTCGGCGTCGACTCCATGAAGTCGATCAGCGGCTGCGGCAGCATCCGGTTTGCCGCGAGCCTCACCTTGAGATCCTCGAGCTGGAACTTGTTCGGCAACTGCCCGAAAAGCAGGAGGTAGCACACCTCTTCAAAGGTAGCGTTGGTGGCCAAATCGTGGATGTCGAAACCGCGATAGGTCAACCGGCCTTCGAGACCTTCGACGTTGCTGAGGTCGGTCGAGCCGACGATGACGCCTTCGAGCCCGCGATCGACGATTGTGGCTGGATTCATAGTCCGGTAAATTCGGAAAGGCCGACTCGTTTTCATGCGCGCGACAATGTCACAAGCGCGCATTTGCGACAAACGTCAGCGCTCGCCGCCGGATCGAGCGACTCCTCGGACCAACCGTTCCGGCACGGGGCCGCCCGGCTGCGGCAGTCCTCGGGGCCTGCGCGCTCGAACGCCCGCCGGATGCGGATTCTGTTTTTGGGCGGCACGAGCTTTCTCGGACGCCACATTGCCGAGGCGGCGCTCGCGGCCGGGCATTCGATCGTTCTTTTCAACCGCGGGAAAACCAACGCGTCGTTGTTCCCCGGCGAGCGGCACGTGCTCGGCGACCGCAAAAAAGACGCCGCGCTCCTCGCCGGCGTCGAAGCCGACGCCGTGATCGACACGAGCGGATACGCGCCCGATGTCGTAGCCGCGAGCGCGAACGCCGTGGCAGCGAACGTGCGCAAGTACGTCTTCATCAGCAGCATCAGCGTGTACGCGCCAAGCGCGACGCCGATCGACGAATCGTCGCCCACGCAGAAGCTGCCGGAAGGTGCCTCGACCACGGAAGTGACGCCCGAATCGTACGGCCCGCTCAAAGTTCTCTGCGAAGAAACGCTGGCCGAGATCCTGGGGCCGCAACGCGTCCTCTCGGTGCGCGCCGGCCTCATGGTTGGACCGTACGACTACACCGGCAGGTTTACGTATTGGCCGATGCGCGTTGCGCGCGGCGGCGAAACCCTGGCACCGGTCGGACGCGAAATGCCGGTCCAGTTCATCGACGCGCGCGATGTGGCCGCCTGGATCTTAAGAGCGCTGGCTGACGATCAGCACGGAACGTTCAGCGTCACCGGAACGCCGGGCGCGCTCGACTTCGGCGACGTGCTCGACGCCAGCACGCACTCTCGCGGCGAGTGACGCGCGCTTCACCTTCGTGCCGGCGGACTTTCTCGAAGCGCAAGGCGTGGGCGCCTGGATCGAGCTGCCGCTCTGGCTTCCCGATGGGCCCGACGAACAAGGCCTCATGTCGGTCTCCAACGCGCGCGCGCGAGCGACGGGATTGCGCTTGCGCCCGCTCGCGGAGACCGTCGCCGACACGCTAGCGGAGTACCGCGCCCGTCCGGACGGAACGTTGCGCGCCGGACTCGCGCCCGAAAAGGAAGCGGCCGTCCTCGCGGCTTGGCACGCACGTTGAGCGCCGGTTCGCTCAATCGGTCGTCGCGAACCTATCAGTGTAGGGATACGGCTGCGCGACGCCTTTGAGGTACCACCACCAGTACGGGATTCGCACGCGGATCTTGCCGCTAACCACGGTTGGCGGCAGGCCGTGGCACTGTGGAAGACCTCGCGAGCCTAAGACTAAGACACACTGCGCCACCTGGCCGTCGACGACGATCTGACCATGTCGGTCCGAGAGCACGGTGCCGTCTGAACCGTTGCGTTTACGAATTACAATGCCGCAGCCGCCACCGTCGGAGCCGCACGTAAAATCGAGGAAAATCCCTTCGACATATCCCGCCGGAGCGCCGCTGGGCTTCGGAGTATCGGGGTTCTCCATCGCGAGCGTTCCTTGTCGATAGGTCGCGAGCACTATAGCGACTAGCATCGCGCCAAGCAGATCTTTCACTTCTGCTTCGTTCTCGAATGTCTCATTTTGCTAGGGCCGCTCAGACGCGTTAGGGGGCGTCGACGAGGGCGCGTCCGCGTTCGAGCGCGGCGCCGATTAAGCGGTCGATCAGGACGTCGAACGAGATGCCCAGTGCCGCGCACTCGTCGGGGAAAAGGCTCGTCGGCGTGAGGCCGGGCAAGGCGTTCGTCTCGAGGATGTACGGACGTCCTTCTTTAGTGACGATGAAGTCGGTGCGCGAATAGTCGCGCAGTCCGAGCAGCCGGTGCGTCGAGAGCGCGAGCATCTGAATGCGGTGGGCCAGATCCTGGTCGATCTTGGCCGGACATTCGTGTTTGCTTTGGCCGGCCGCGTACTTGGCGTCGTAGTCGTAGAAATCGTGACCGATCGGCACGATCTCGATGACGGGCAACGCTTCCTCGAAGAGCACTCCACAACCGAATTCGCGTCCCGGAACGTACTCTTCGGCTACGATCGTGGAACGCTCCGCCGAAAGCGCGATCATCGCTCGCGACCACTCCTCGTGCGTGCGCACGATCGAGACTCCCGCACTCGAACCTTCGCTGCGCGGTTTCACGACGAGCGGAAGGTTGAGCGAGCCGGGTAAGAGCGGCAGCGTGCCGCCGTCGAAGTCGAACGTGTCCCAGGCGGGCGTCGGCAAGCCCTCGGCCGAGAGCAGCTTTTTCGTGAGGTGCTTATCCATTGCGAGGGCGCATGCGCCGAGTCCGCTTCCGTTGTACGGAATGCGCAGCCAATCGAGGATGCCTTGGATCGTGCCGTCCTCGCCGCTGGCGCCGTGCAACGCATTGAAGACCGCGTCGGGCTCGAGTTCGCGGATCGCGTCGACGAAGCGCTGATCGTAGTCCAGCGACTGGGTGACGTATCCCAAGCGCTCGAGCGACTCGACGACGACGCGCCCGCTGGCGATCGAAACCTCGCGCTCCGAACCTTGTCCGCCCATGACGACCGCGACGCGCGCTTTGGTCACGCGAAGACCCCCACGAAGTGCACTTCCAACTCGAGTTCGACTCCGGATTGTTCGAGCACGGCACGCCGGACGCGCGCCAAGAGCGAGGCGACATCGGCCGCCGTCGCGTCGCCGCGGTTGAGGATGAAGTTTGCGTGCATTTCTGAGACCTCGGCTCCGCCCTCGCGCCAGCCTTTGGCACCCGCGGCTTCGATGAGACGTCCGGCCTTGTCTCCCGGCGGGTTGCGAAAGCACGACCCGGCATTGGGAAATTGCAGCGGTTGCGTCTTTTTCCGCCGGATCAGGCGCTCTTGCAACCGCTCGCGAACCGCCACCCGTTCTCCCCGTTCGAACGCGAGCGTCACGGAACTCACGATCGCATCGCGCGCCAACGTCGTATGGCGGTAGAAGTACTGCGGCGTGACCGCGTGCGGTTCGGGTTTAGCCGGGCTCTGTACCCACACCTCGCGCACGAACTCCCCGATCTCCCGGTCGGTGCCGGCGTTCATGCGCAACGCGCCACCCACGCTTCCCGGAATTCCGGCAAGCCCGTCGACACCGAGCGCGCCGTGGTTGGTGGCTTGACCGACGAGTAACGAGAGCGACGACGAGGCGCCCGCGCGCACGACGACGCACTCGGCTTCCTCGGAAAACTCGAGCCGGGCGAAGTTGCCGGCGAGCCGGAAGACGATGCCGCGAATGCCGCCGTCGCCGACCAGCAGATTCGAGCCGCTGCCCAGCACGTACCACGGGATCTTGCGCTTGGCGACGAGGCGCAGGACTCCGGCCAGCTCGTCGACGTTTTCGACGGTAAGCAGCGCGTCGGCCGGGCCGCCGATGCGCCACGAAGTGTGCGGCGAGAGCGGCGCGTCGAAGCTCGCGCGTTCGCCGAAAATCCGAGCGAGTGCGGAACGATCGCGCTCGTCGACCAGCGGTGTCAACATCTCCGTACCGAGCGCGCTCACGGAACGAGCGCTCCGGCGCTTTCGAGTTCGGCGGCCAAACGCTCCGCGGCCGCGGTGATCGATCCGGCTCCCAGCATCAGCACGAGTGCTCCGGCCGGCGCGTGCTCGAGCAGATATGCCGGCAGATCCTCGACTCGCGCGACGTAGGCGACGTCGGCGCCGAGCGCCGCTAACGGCCGCCCGATCGTTTGCGCGTCGACGCCGGCCAGCGGCGCCTCCGAGGCGGCGTAGACGTCGGTCAAGACGACGCGATCGGCCGAACGCAGCGCCCGCGCGAAATCGGCCGCCAGATAGCGCGTGCGCGAATAGCGGTGCGGTTGAAAGACCGCGACGATCGGACCGGCGAACTGTTCGCGCGCCGCACCGAGCACAGCGGCGACGGCGGTTGGATGGTGCGCGTAGTCGTCGACGAGCGTCAAGCGCGGCGAGCGAGCCAGGATCTCGAAACGCCGCCGGACGCCGCGGAAGGTCGCGAGCGAGGCGGCCAGGCTCTCGAACGGGATTTTCAGCGCGAGACCGGCGGCGATCGCCGCCAGCGCGTTCGCAACGTTGTACGCACCGGGGACCGGCAGCCGGATTTCGCCCGCCTCCGCACCGTCGACGATGACGTCGAAGCGCGAGCCGAAATTTTGATACCTCACTCCCCGCGCGCGCACGTTCGATTCGGCGAAACCGAAGGTTCGCGTCAGCGCGGCGCGCGGACGGCGCGCGAGTTCGGCGGCGCGCGGCTCGTCGCTGCCGACGAGCGCAAGACCGTTTGCCGGCACGCTCGCCAGAAACTTCTCGAAGGCGTCGAGCAGCGCGCCGAATTCGTGGTCGGACAGGACGTGATCGTTCTCGACGTTCGTGACGAGCGCGATCTCCGGGCGCATTTCCAAGAACGAACGGTCGGACTCGTCGCTCTCGGCGACGAACCATTCGCCGCGTCCTTCGCGCGCGTTGCTCTGCGTGTCGACGCGCTCGCCGCCGACGACGACCGTCGGATCGAGGCCTGCCGCTTCGAGCGCGCAGGCGATCATCGCGGTGGTCGTCGTCTTCCCATGCGTTCCGCCGACTGCGATGCTGCGCCGCCCCTGCATGAGTTGCGCCAGCAGCGCACCGCGATGCACGATTTCGAGCGAGGCGTCGCGCGCGGCGACCAGCTCGGCGTTGGCTGCGTCGATCGCGGAACTGACGACGATGGTGTGCGCGGCACCCAGGTTGCGCGCATCGTGACCGATGAAGATCTCGGCGCCCTCTTCGGCCAGACGAGCGGTCAGCGCAGTGCGGCGATCTGAGGAACCGGAGACGCGAAACCCGCGCTGCAAGAGGATGCGCGCGAGCGCGGACATACCGATTCCGCTGATGCCGATGAAATGAACCGCGCCGGAAAGCTTCACGGAAGAGAGTTTTTCGCAGGCAGCCAACGCTTCACCCGTTCCCGTACCGCGGCCCGCGGATCGGCGTCCATTTCGTGCGCTGCGGCACGCATCGACGCGAGCCGCTCGGGCCGCAAGAGCGCTTGCAACTCCACAAAGAGCCGTTCCCCGTCGAGCTCGCGATCGCTCACGACGTGCGCCGCGCCGTCGCGCGCGAAAGCGGCGGCGTTGAGCGCCTGATGGTCGGCGGTCGCAAACGGAAACGGCACGAGGAGCGCGGGCGTGCGCGTCGCGGCCAATTCTCCCAGCGTCGACGCGCCGGAGCGCGCGACGACCAGATCCGCGGCCGCGTAGGCCGCGCGCGGATCCTCGAGATACTCGACGAGGTGCACCGCGCTCGCGGAGCGCGCCGCGCGTTCGCGCTCGGCGAGTTGGGCGTGATCGCGCGCACCGCTCACGTGCAAGATCTGCCAGTCCGGCGGAAGTTCGCGCTCGGTGACGAGCGTCACGACGGCCTCGTTGATCGTTCGCGCGCCTTGGCTTCCACCCATCACGACGACCGTCGTCTTGGCGGGATCGAGGCCCAGTGCGCGGCGCGCCTCGCTCGGCGCGACGGGGCGCAACATCGAGGCGCGCACCGGCGTGCCGGTCACGATGCCCTTGGCGCCGAGCGCCTTCGCCGGGCCCGCTGCGCTCAGCCAAACTTCGTCCACGAGCGGCCCCAGCAGGCGATTCGTCAACCCCGGAACCGCGTTCGCTTCGAGCAGCGCGACCTTCGCGCGCGAGCGGCGGAGCGTCCGTAAGAAACGCAGCGCCGCGACGACGGGGAGTGCGACGTAGCCGCCGGTCGCAACCGCGACGTCCGGCTTGAAGCGCGCGACGACGCCAAGCGCCTGAAGAAAGCCCGCGACGTTTGCGAACAGCGTGCGAAACAGCGCAAGCGACGGCTTTCGCGGCAGGGGTGCCGCGCCGACGAACGCCATCCGCAAACCGGCCTTCGGCACGATCGAGGCCTCGAGACCGCTGCGCGTCCCGACGAACAAAACCTCGAGCGGCGCGAACGACGCGTCCTCGCCGAGCGCTTCGGCAATCGCGAGCGCCGGATACACGTGGCCGCCGGTTCCACCTCCGGTGAGCAACAGTTTCACTCCCGCTGCAGGCGGCGGTGACGCCCGACGTTGACCACCAGCGCGACGGCTACCAGCGATGTGACGAGCGACGATCCTCCGAACGAGATGAACGGCAACGGAACGCCCGTCACCGGCCACGACGACGTCACGACACCCAGGTTCACGAAGGCTTGAATCACGATCGTCGTCATGCACCCGATGGCCAGCAGAAACCCGAACCGATCGGGTGCTTGCAGCGCGATGCGGCACGCGCGGTAAGCGAAGACCACGAAGAGCACGACGATCAGAGCGAGTCCCACGAAGCCCAACTCTTCGCCGATGATCGCGGCGATGAAATCGGTGGCCGCTTCGGGTAAGTAGAAAAACTTCTGACGCGAGAAGCCGAGTCCGAGGCCGGTCAATCCACCGCTGCCGAGCGCCATTAACGACTGCACGATGTGAAAGCCCTTGTCGACGGGATCGGCCCAGGGGTTGATGAAGGCGGAGACGCGCGCGAGCTTGTACGGGTCGTGCTTGATCAAGGCGGCGACGCCCAGCAGAAGCGTCAAGCCGACCACCGCCAGGTGCGTCGGCCGCGCACCCGCGACGAAGAGCATGACGGCGGCGGTGAACGTGAGCAGGCTCGCCGTTCCGAGGTCCGGTTCCTTGACGACCAGCACCGCCATCAACAAGGTCACGAAGGCGAGCGGAAACACGCCCTGCGTGAACGAGCGGATCCGCTCGCCCTTCGCGCTCAGCGCGGATGCGAGGTAGAGCACGAGAGCGAGTTTCGCGAACTCGGAAGGTTCGAACGACAGCGGACCGAGTCCGATCCAGCGGTGCGCTCCGCCGACGTAGACGCCCACGTGCGGAACGAAGACCAGCAGCAACGACACGATGCACAGGCCGAGAAAAAGCGGCGCCAGACCGCGCAAGCGCCGGTAGTCGACGCGGTAGGCGAGCAGCGCCACGCCCAGCCCGGCGACGAGCCACGCGAGCTGGCGCTTGAGGAAAAAAGCCGCGTCTTGATGCAGCGCGACCGCGTAGGCGCTCGAGGCGCTGAAGACCATCGTCACGCCGAGCGCGACGAGCAATCCGACGGCGGCGACGAGGATCGTGTCGGGAGGCCCCTTCGCCGCGCTCTCATCCATGCGCGGCCGCCGCGATCCCGTTGACGGCGCGTGCGAACGCGTCGCCACGCGCTTCCGCCGAGGAGAACATGTCGAACGAGGCACAGCCCGGCGAGAGCAGAACGACGTCGCCCCGCTCGGCGAGACGGCGCGCGGCGTCGACGGCTTCTTCCATCGAACCGGCGCGGACGCTCGCTGCCGGCGCGACCGCGGTTTCGATCTCACCGGCCGCCTCGCCGATCAGCACGACGTTCTTGACGCGGCGCCGCAAGGTTTCCGCCATCGCGCGAAAGTCGGTCCGCTTCGACTTTCCGCCGGCGATCAGCACGATCGGACGATCGAACGACTCGAGTGCGGCCACGACGGAGCCTGGGTTCGTCGACTTGGAATCGTCGACGTAGAGCACGCCCCCCAATTCGGTGACGTGCTGCAGGCGGTGCGGCAACGGCTCGAACTCGCGCACCGCGGCGCGCAGAGCCTCGGGATCGAGTCCCGCCGCGAGGCCGACGAGGATTGCCGCCAAGACGTTCGAGACGTTGTGCCGTCCTTGCAGCGGAATCTCCGCGACCGGCATGATTTCGACCGGACGCGGATCGCCCCACGGCGGCGCGTACGTGATGCGCTCGTGGCGCACGTAGAGCGTCGTCATGCGACGCGGGCTCAGGCCGAACCAGAGCGCGCGCGAAGGGATGCGGTTTGCAAACTCGCCCTCGGCGAGCGGGCCGATCAGCGGGTCGTCGAGGTTCCCGACGAAGGTGTCGCCCGGTCCTTGATTGGCGAAGATGCGCAACTTCGCTTCGGCGTACTCGTCCATCGAATGATAGCGGTCGAGGTGATCCGGCGAAAGGTTCAGGATCGCCGCGATCCGCGGCTTGAACGAGCGGATCGACTCGAGCTGGAACGACGAAACCTCGGCGATGACCCAATCCTCGGGTTCCGCAACGAACGTTTCGTCGATCAAGGCGTTGCCGATATTGCCACCGACGTGCGTCGTCTTCCCGGCGCGGCGAAACTCCGCTCCGATCAGCGCGGTGGTCGTCGTCTTGCCCTTGGTTCCGGTGAGCGCGACGATCGGCGCCTTGCAGATGCGGTAAGCGACTTCGATCTCGGAATAGACCGGCACGCGCGCGCTTTGCACGCGCCGCACGAGCTCGCCGTTGAGCGGAATGCCGGGCGAAAGCACCGCCGACGTCAGCTGCGGCAGCACGCTGCCGAGGTCGGACGGCGTGACGAAGCGGACTCCGGCACGCTCGAGCTCCTGGGCCAGGTCACGCAAGAGTTCGGGGTCCTTTTCGTCGGTCGCGTAGACCGTCGCGCCGCGCGCTCGCAAAACGCCGCAGCTCGCGATGCCGCTGCGTCCGAGGCCGATGACCAGCACGCACTCGCGTGCGTCGAACGAACCGCCTTGCGGACTCATCGGGCGATCGCGGCGCCGGCGAGCGAGAGCAAGGCCGAGGCCGTCCAGAACCGGCGCGCGACCTTCGTCTCGGGCCAGCCGCCGAGCTCGAAGTGATGGTGGAGCGGACTCATGCGAAAGATTCGTTTTCTCGTCGTTTTAAAGTAGGCAACTTGGATGATGACCGAGAGCGTTTCGGCAGCGAACACGCCGCCGATGAGCGGGAGTAAGAGTTGCGATCCGGTGAGAACGGCGCTGCCGGCGAGAATGCCGCCCAGCGCGAGCGCGCCGGTGTCGCCCATGATGACGCGCGCCGGATGACGATTGAAGAACAGAAATCCGAACACCGCACCGGCGAGCGCGAGGTCGATGAACGCTACGCCCGGCGTTCCGGCGTGCCAGGCGAGCCAAGCGACCACCAGCAGCGGCGGCAACACCGTACCGCTCGCCAGACCATCGACCCCGTCGGTGAGGTTGACGGCGTGCGTGGTCGCCACGACCGCGCAAAGGCCCAGCGCATACCATAGCCAGTGCGGCGCGTGCACTGCAAAGCTCCCCCACGTGAAGATAACGTCCCGCAGCGGCGCGGCGACGACGCGCTCGGCGAGAGCGAGAAAGAGGACGCCCGCAAGCGCCGTCAGTAAGAATTTCGTGCGTCCGCGCAAGCCGCGATTCCGGCCGCCGCGAATCGAGATGAGATCGTCGGCCAGGCCGATCAGGCCGCAGAGTATGCCGAGCCCGGCCAGCGCGGCGCCCGCAGGATCGGGCCGCCACGCAACGGCGAGGACGAGAGCCAGCAGAAAGAGCAGGCCGCCCATCGTGGGCGTACCGGTCTTGCGCGCGTGCGACTTTGGCGCATCCTCGTTGGCGTGCTGGCCCAGCGCAGCGCGGCGCAGGTAGGCGATCAGCGGATTGCCGAGCGCGAGCGTCAACGCGAAGCTCGTAGCGCCGAGCAGCAGCGCACTCCAAAGCTCGTTCATGCTGCCGCTCCGGCGAGCGGCGAGGGATCCGGCCCGCGCCAGGCGAGCACGACGATCGGCGTTTGCTCGTCGCCGTTTCCGTGCGGGTTCGTTTCGAGCGCGGCACGAACGCGCTCGCGCGCGACGCCCGGCGAGGCGCCCAAGATCTTCGCAATACCGAGGTCGTTTGCGTCGACGACGACCGCGTGCGTGCCGGCGCGTTCGGCGAGTAGGGCGGCGACGCGTTCGGGATCCTCCGGGCCGAGAACGATCGTCCGCTCGAAGGGCGGCAGCGTTCCGGTGTAGCCGTCGATTGCCGAGATCGTTTCGCCGAGGATGCGGTAGAAGACGCCACGTTGACCGGCCAGGCGGCCGGCTACGTGCGCGCCTGCGGCCACGACGACCTTCCACGCTCCGGCTTGGTCGATCACGAGCTGCAGCGATTCAGGCTGGTTGACGGTCGCGAGCGCGCCGGCGCGGCGCGACAGAAAGTATGCGAGCGGGCTCGGGCGGATCGTTTCGGCTGCGATCGCGCGGCCTTGCGCGATCGCGACCGCCGTTTCCGAAACCGCGACGACGTCGCCCGGGCGCGCGATCCCGGCCACCGCCTCCGCCACGACGCGCGTCACGTCGTCGCCGGCGCGCACCAGCCGCGTGCGCACGGGAATCGCGACCAGCTGCGCAGCGAAGGGCGCCCGTCGCGTCGCCGGAGCCGATCGTCCGATGACGGTGACCGCTTCAGGCATAGACGGCGCGCAGCCCTTCGCGGATTTCCTCGAGTTTGTATTTGCGCGATCCCTTGAGCAGGACCAAGTCGCCGGATTGCGCCCGCTCGCGCAAGAGCGCGATCGCCTCCGCGTTGCTCGCGTAGCGGAGCAGGTTCTGCGCGGGGAAGCCGGCCGAGCGGGCACCGCGTTCGAGCTCGTCGGCGAAGTCGCCGCCGACCAAGAGCAGCGCGAGCCCCGAGTCTGCCGCTGCGGCACCGACGCGCTCGTGCATCGCGGCGGCATCGTCGCCGAGTTCCGCCATTCCGCCCAGCACCGCGATGCGGTGCGCGGCGCTTTCGCGAGCGAACGATTGGAGCGTCGCGAGCGTCCCGCTCATCGACGCGTTGTAAGCGTCGTAGATAACCTCGAAGTCACCGATCGCGGAGCGGTCGTAGCGTCCCTCGGGCAAAGCGAGTCGCCCGATCGCTTCGGCGACGCGTTCCGCCGCAACGCCGAACGCGAGCGCGCCGGCGGCGGCCGCGGCGAGGTTCGCCAGGTTGTGGTCCCCGGGCAAGTCGCACGAAATCTCGAAGGAGCGCGTGCCTGACGGTTCGTGCACGACCAGCCGTTCGCGGCCGACGAGCAGCGTCTGACGCGCACCGAGCGGTTCGTGCCCCGCCGGATCGCTCGCCCGCACCGCGAACCACTCGACGTTCTCGCCCAGTGAAGAGGTGCGCCGGCGCGAGACGACGTCGTCGAAATTCAGGACCGGTAACGCCCCGGTTGCGAAGATGCCCCATTTCGTCTGCGCGAGACGCTCGGGCGATCCCATGATCTCGAGGTGAGCGTCGCCGATGTTGGTCAGGATCGCGACGTCGGGAAGCGCGGCCCGCGCGAGCGGCTCGATCTCGCCGAAATGGCGCGCGCCGAATTCGACGACCGCCGCGGCGACGCTCTGGTCGAGTCCGAGCAAGAGCTTCGCGACGCCGAATTCGTTGTTTTCGTTGGCATGCGAGGCCACGACCCTTCCGTCTAACGTACGCTCCAGCAGTTGCGCCAGGAGCGCTTTGGTCGTGGTCTTGCCGACGCTGCCGGTGATTGCCACAACCTTCGCGCGCGAGCGCAGCCGCGCGAGCCGCGCGAACTCGAGGAGCGCGACGGTCGTGTCGGGCACGAGCAGCGCGGGCGCGCCGGCCGGAACCGCCGCGAAGTCGGCGACGACGAGCGCCGCCGCGCCTCGCGCGACGGCCTGCGCCGCGAACGCGTGACCGTCGAACGTCGCACCGCGCAAAGCGATGAAGACGTCGCCGGGCTCGAGCGTCCGCGTGTCGGTCGAGATGCGGAACTCGGCGGGCAAGTTCGCGCCGCTGAGGACGCGCGCCCCACACGCGGCGACGGCAGCCTCGCGCTCGATCGTCATTCTGCCTCCGGGCGCGCCGCAAGCGCGCCGCGAACTTCGTCGCGATCGTCGAAGTGGAGGACTCTCTCGCCGACGATTTGATACGTTTCGTGGCCCTTGCCGGCGACGACGACGGTGTCGCCGGGCCGCGCTTCGTCGACGGCCTTTCGAATTGCGGCGCGCCGGTCGAGCTCGACGCTCACCGAGCTACGGTCGTCGATGCCGGCGAGGATTTCGTCCACGATCGCCGCGGGCTCTTCGCCGCGCGGATTGTCGCTCGTTACGATCGTACGATCGGCCAGCGCCGTAGCGATGCGCCCCATCTCCGCACGCTTTCCCCGGTCGCGGTCGCCGCCGCAGCCGAACACCGCGATCACCGAACCGCGCGAGGTTTCGCGAACGGCCATCAGCACCGCCGCCAGCGCGTCAGGCGTGTGAGCGTAGTCGACCACGACCCCGACGCCGGCAGCCTCGAAACTCTCCATGCGGCCGGGAACCGGTTCGGTTTGCGCCAGCGCGCGCGCGCTGACGCGATCTTCGACCCCGAAGCGCCGCGCGACGCAGATCGCGGCGAGCGCGTTCGAAACGTTGAAGCGCCCGGGCAGCGGCAGCTCGACGCGCAGACCGTCCAGCGTGAAGCTGCTGCGATTCGCATCGAGCGCGACGTCGACGGCGCGGACCTCCGCGCGTACGCCGAGACCGTAGGTCCGAACGTTCGCCGCGGGCAACTCGGCGGCCCACTCTCGTCCGAGCGGATCGTCGGCGTTGAAGATCGAGAACGCAGCGCGTTCGAAGAGCGTACGCTTTGCCGCGGCATAAGCTTCGAAGGTCTTGTGAAAATCCAGGTGATCGTGCGTCACGTTGGTCAGCACCGCGACGTCGACCTCGACGTCCCGCGCGCGATCGAGCGCTAAGGCGTGAGAACTCATTTCGAGCACGACGGCCGCCGCGCCGCGGTCGCGCATCTCGGCCAGCAACATCTGCAATTCGAGCGCGAGCGGCGTCGTGTTGTCGAGCGACCACATCGCCCCGCCGAACTGCGCGCCGAGCGTTCCGATGCGGCCGCAGCGCGTTCCGCTCGCTTCGAGTATTCGCTGGACGAGATGCGTCGTCGTCGTCTTGCCGTTCGTGCCCGTTATGCCGGCGATCTCGAGGGCATCGGAGGGACGTCCGTAAAACGCGGCCGCGAGTTGCGAGAGCGCGCGCCGCGTATCGTGAACGACGACGGCCGTGACGCCCTCCGGTATTTCGTGTGCCGCGGCGAAAGCGGCATCGACCACGACCACCTGCGCGCCCGCCTCGACCGCCCGGGCCACGTACGCGTGCCCGTCCAAACGCTCGCCGCGCAAGGCAACGAAGACCGCACCCGGGCGAACCGCGCGCGAATCGTGAACGAGCGAGGCCACGGCGCGTTCCGTGGTGCCGGCGACGCGCGCGCCGTCGAGCGACGCGAGCAGTGGTGCCAATTCGACGGTGCGGGCGGAGGCCTGGGTCATGGGTGTGACTTCGACGCGGGCGCCGCGCTCACCAAGCGGTCGATGCGGGGAAGGATGCCGGCGTGCAGCATCGCCAGCCGGCCGATTTCGGCAAAGGCGGGGGCCGCGACGACCGAGCCGTAGATGGCGCCCACGGGGCGCTCGATCTTGACCAGAATCACGTAGCGCGGCGACACCGCCGGAATCATTCCGATGAACGAGGCGACGTACAGGCCGGGAACGTAGGCGCCGTTTTCCGCGATTTGGGCCGTCCCCGTCTTACCGGCGGTCGTGTATCCGGGAATCTGCGCAGTGGGATTCCCGGTTCCGCGCGTCACGACGGTTCGCATGAAACCGCGCAGTGTCGCCGCCGTTGCGGCGGAGATCGCGCGGCGCTCGACCTCGCTGCCGTAGCGGTAGACGACGTTGCCGCGATCGTCGAGAATTTCGGAAGCGATGCGCGGCCTCAGGAGCATTCCCCCGTTCGCGATCGCACAGTAAGCGCGAGCCATCGCCAGCGGCGTCGTCGCGATGCCGTGGCCGAACGAAATCGTCGGTAAGGTCGTGTCGCCCCAGCTCGGGAGGGGCGGAACGATTCCGGGATTCTCGCCAGGCAGATCGACCTCGGTCGGTTGGCCAAAGCCGAAAGCCCGAATCGCGCGCATCATCGCGCGCGGTCCGATTGCGAGGCCGACTTCGGCGGCTCCGACGTTGTGCGAGTAGTCGACGATCTGTTCGAGCGTCTCGCCGTTGCTGCTCGCGGCGAGAAAGCCGTCCTCCGCATTATGGATGACGTGCGAGCCGATCCGCATCTCGTCGCGCGCGGGGAAAAGACGGGTTAAGCTGACCTTACCGCTCTCGAGCGCCGCAGCTGCCGTTATCAGCTTAAAGGTGGAACCGGGTTCGTAGGCGTCGGTGACCGCGCGGTCGCGGCGTTCGTCGGGCGTGTAGCGGGCGAACTGGCGCGCATCGTAATCCGGTGAATTCGCAAGCGCCAAGATCTCGCCGGTCCACGGATTCATGACGATCGCCGAACCGCTGCGTGCGTGCCACTTCGCGACCGTTTCGTGCAAGATTCGCTCCACGCTGTACTGCAAGTACGAATCGAGCGTCAAGACCAGACTGTGACCGGCGCGCGCGGGCGCGATCACGTGCGGCGGCGCGAACGGAAGGGCGCGTCCGAATTGATCGGTTTCGAGCGACATCTCGCCGGGCGTTCCGCGCAAGATGCCGTCGAACTCGTACTCGATGCCCTCCAGACCGTTCTCGTCGATGCCGGTGAAACCGATCAGCGTCGAAGCCAGCCGTCCGGCCGGAACGAAGCGAATTCCGGTGTTCTCCGGTACGATGCTGATGCCGTCGAGCGAGCGGGTCGCGATCCGATCGGCGACTGCGCTCGGAACCTTCCGTTCGATCACGACGTAGGAGTCGCGCGAGCGCAGGCGCTGCTCGACGAAAGGCTCCGGCAGGCCGACCAGCGGCGCCAGCACGCGTGCCGTCTTTTCCTTGTCGCGAACGTCGGCGGTGCTCGCGTAAACGCTCTGCGAGGGCACCGACCGGACCAGAACGACGCCGTTGCGATCGTAGATCGCGCCGCGCCGCGCCACCAGGTCGACCGTCCGCAGACGCTGCTCGTAAGCGCGGTGCGCGAGCCACGGTCCCTGGCGAATTTGGACGACGTAAAGCCGCCAGATCAAGAAGCCGGCGACGATCGCGAGAAGATAAAACGCGACCTTTGCCCGCCAGCGGCTCGTGCGCTCGAGCGCCGCGGCGGGACGGCGCGCGACGTAGGGGCGCGCCGGGTTCAATGGAGCCAGGCGGTAAGCGAGGCGAGAAACGTGCCGCCGTGCGCCGGCGCCGGAGGTTCGGGTAACCGCGCGACGCTGAGCGTCGCGCTTTCCTTCATGCCGAGATCCTTGGCGATGCGCGCCAGACGTTCGCGCGACTCGAGCGTCTCGAGCCGTTCGTCGAGGCGCGTCGTTTCCTCGATCAAGCGCGCCCGCGACTGCGCGTCGCGCGTCAACTGGTAACTCATCCGCGTCACGTTGGCCATCAGTCCGAGGTAGACGACGACGCAGATCGTCAGCAAGCTGAGCGTTGCGACGATCTGGACGGCTACGGAGTAGCGCTCGCGGCGGCTGCGTGCCCGGCGCCGGGTCACCGCGCCGCGACCCGCGCGCGAGCCGGTTCGCGGACGTACTCCGGCTCGGGTAGCGACCGCGCGATCATACGAGCCGCTCCGCGATCCGGAGCTTGGCGCTGCGCGAACGGGGATTCCGCTCGCGTTCGAGATCGGTTGCGACCAGTGGCTTGCGAGTCACTACCCCCAGACGCGGATCGTCGCGGAAAGTCTGCTTCACGATGCGGTCCTCGAGTGAGTGAAACGTGATGACGGCGATGCGCGCGCCCGCGGCGGTACGCTCGATCGCTGCGGCCAGTCCGCGTTCGAGGGCGCCGAGTTCGTCGTTGACCGCGATGCGCAAAGCCTGGAAGGTTCGCGTTGCCGGATGGATGCCTCGCGGCGGCCACGGACGTGCACGCTACCCGCAACGAGGCGCGCCAGCTCGAGGGTCGTCTGGGGCAGTCGGCCGGCCTCGCGGGCGCCGACGATCGCGCGAGCGATCCGGCGCGAAGCGCGCTCCTCACCGTAGCGATAGATGATGCCGGCGAGTTCTTCCTCAACGCTCGAGGCGAGCAAATCGGCCGCGCTCGGACCGCTGCCCGCGCTCATTCGCATGTCCAGCGGCCCATCCGCCGCAAACGAAAATCCGCGCTCGGGACGGTCGAGTTGCATCGAGCTGACGCCCAAGTCGAAAAGGATCCCGTCAACGCTTTCGACGCCGCGTTCGTCGAGACGCGCGCCAGCTCGTCGAAGTTACGATGCACCAATTCAAGCGATGCGGCGCCGGCTTGTGGAGCACGCGCAGTGGGATCGCGGTCGAACGCGAGAACGCGCGCGCCTCGTTCGACGAGCGCGCGGCTGTGGCCGCCGGCCCCGTAGGTCGCGTCGACGTAGAGGCCACCGGCTCGCACCGCGAGTCCTGCGACGACTTCGTCGAGGAGAACCGGAACGTGCTCGGAGGCCACACTAATAGAGACCCAGTTCCGACGACAGCGCGGCGGCGTCGTCGTTCGACGGTTTCATCTTCCCGAGCTTGTCCTTCGCCCAAAGTTCGACGCGAGTCAGCGAACCGATCGCGACGACTTCGCGCTCGATCGTGGCGTACGCGCGTTGCGCGGCCGGAACGAGCAAGCGGCCTTGCGCATCGCACGACGCTTCGTCGGTGTGCGCGAACAGATGGCGCACGAAGCGCCGGTAACGGTCGTCCTTCAGCGGCGCCGCGTCGAGCCGCTCGCAAAACGCTTCCCACGTCGCCGACGGGTAGAGTGCGAGACACGGATCGGGAGGTGCGATCGTTAGAATGAAGCCGCCTCCGAGGCGTTCGCGAAAGCGCGCCGGCACGACGAGCCGCCCTTTTCGTCAAGGGTAAGCTCGACCCGGCCGGTAAAGCGCGGCAGATCGCGTGCCAGGGGAGAACCTCCACTTGGACCCACCAGTTACCACTGGCCACCACTATAACCCGCTACTCAAGGAGACGCAAGGGCGCGCGCGATGTCGTGACGGCTGCTAACGCGCGTTGCGAGAGCGCGAATCGAACGTATGTACGAGCGACGCGACATGCTTTCCGGCGAACTCGGCCTGGCGCCCTACGGGGCTGGGTCAACAATATTTCCGCGCTGGCGGATAGCCGATATGCCGGTTCGAAACGTTCCCTAGTAGAGCGCGTTGCGTGAGGACGCGCGGACGGAAGAGCGGGGCGGAAATCATGGCAGAGTCCCTGAGCGGGCGCGGCGAGCTTCTCCGGGACGGCGCGTGGCGCGCGCGGATCGTTGCCGTCGTCATTGCTTTGGCGGTACTGACC
>CAVTCS010000006.1:0-37936 GCA_963733295.1 Vulcanimicrobiota bacterium
GCCTCGGCCCCCCAAGGGCCGCGGCAAAGACGGGACGGTAGCCGCTCTGGGTCGAAAGATTAAAAAAAATCTGGAGCTGTGAGGTGATCTGATGCTTTGCGCGTTATCGATCGGGTCGGTATTGGCCACGGTGGTTTTAGCGTTTGTGGCTGGTTTTTGCGCAGTGTTTGGGGCGTGGGTTTTCGGTCGGCTTGTGCCTCATGGCTGAGGTTTCGCCTTTGCGTGTTGTGTACGAGCCTGGTCCTGATCCGATTCGCTTGAGTCGTGAGCGTCGTTTGGCTGGATCTCGTGCGGAGATTCTGGATGGATTGGATGGGACTTCTCGAGGGTTGGTGTGTGCGGTGGTAGCGGCTTTGGAGTTGTTGGCTTCTGTGCCCAAGGGTGCATTGCGTGGTGGTCCTTCGGGGATGGCGGCGTCGGTGTTGCTGCGGGCGTTTGTAGATGCGACGGGTGTGCCGTATGTTGGGTCTGCTTGGGATTCGGATGGCTAAGGCGAAGAAGAAGGCCAAGCCCAAGCGGGATTTGCGGGCTTTGGCGGCTTCCCGTCGCGAGCCGTTGCTCAAGTCGGCGTATGAGGGAGCTGGGATTGTGAGCGATCGGGTGCGTCGGGCACTTCCCAAGGTCGAGCAAGAAGCGCATGATTGGATGCACAAGGTTACGGGGAGGTAGAATGGATCCGTTGACTGCGTCTTTACTCATTGGGATTGTTTTTGGGCTGCCTACTATCCTCATTGCCGTCGTCTCGGTGGTCACGGCGAGGGCGAGTATTCGGTGATCGAGTGGCCCCTGGCGGTGTTTATCGCACTCTGGGCGGCAGCGGTGGTATCGGTTGTGGCAGCAGCGTTGATCGAGCATTGGGACCGGTGAGTCACGGATGACACATTATTCGGCTTTGGCGATTGAGATCGGCTGGGTCCAGACGATCACTGGGATGCAATACCAGATCGTCGTGCAGTGGAACATGAAGCGTCGTCGGGCGCTCGATGTGGACTGGGCGTTCTGGCCTCCGCGGAGTTTCCGTCTGGGTAGCCGTTGGTTCGGTCCGCAGCCGCGGTATCTGGGATGACGTTCCTGGTGCCCGAGGAGATGGAGCCGAGTGCATGGATGTGGTTCCGGCCGTGGGACCCTCGGCTGCACGAGTGCTTCTCTCGGTGGCTTCGTCGGAATTACGCTCGGATGGAGAACCGGGAGCGTTGGACCGCGTACGAGTGCGAGCATGTGAGGATGTGGTAAGTGCCGTTCAAGCTGCCGTACTCGTTCGAGGAATGGCAAGCTTTGACCGGAATCCGCAAGCAGCGGTATGTCCGGTTCATGCGCTACTTGTACGAGGAGGCGTCGCGTCTTGGAGACTTTGAGGCAGCCAAACTGGCGGCGGGCAAGCGAATGGACTGGCGCAACAGTGGCGGGTATCCTTTGAGCGATAAGGTCGTTGCCCGCAAGGTCGAGCAGATCCTGAGCCGACCGGACATCAACGGAGCCAATCGAGAGATGTTCGCAGTTTCCGCGGGGTTGTATCCGCACGACGTGAACCGGATGGTCGCCAAGCACATCCTGGGTGAGATCGAAGTGACCAAGCATATTCAAACCAAAGACGGCGTGGAGACGATCGTGGAAAAGGCTCCGCCTTCTCTGGATGCGGCCAAGCTCTATTACAATCTGGCGATGCCCAAGCCCGCCAAGCAGGTCAACGTCGACCAGCGGGTGTTGGTAGCCAAGACGTTCGTGACGGATGAGCCGCCGGCGATCCGAGCTCGTGTGCTGGAACCCAAAGCCATCGAACAGAAGAACGATGCGTGATAAGCGCAGGCCAAGTGGGTCCGTCGGTGACGGTCAAAGGCGGGGGACCGCCCCTTCCGGCGGTCACCCAGACCTGCAGCGTGTGTGGCCAGGCGGTCTGGTGCGGGGGTCCGAATTGCCCGAACAATCCTTTGAGCGGCAGCGCTCCCTTACTGCCCGTGGGTTACGACGGTGTCAAGCAGGTTGCCACACTTTTCCTCTCGGTCCCGACGAAAGCAGTGAACGGCCCTAGCGCCGGATTCTACGTCGTTGCCCCCGGAGCGTAAGGAGCCCAAAGCTCCAATCCCCAATGCTCCGCTGCGAGTCATTGGCCCATCCGACGTCCAGCAGCAGCGGCAAATCTGGGCTCCCGTTCAGTTGCTGTACGCCATCTCCGCTGGGATTCCAGCACACGGTGCTGGCAACGTCGGTATAACCGAAGTTGACGGGCCCGGCGGCGATGCGTTCGGGCCCGTCCTCACGTTCACGGGTGGCGGAGTCACGAATACTGGCAACACGTTCACGTTTGCCAGTAGCGGTGCGGCGATCACGCTGAACGGCGCTTTCACGATGCCTGCAGTCGGTGCGACCGGCACGATGAACGTGTTGGGCGACTTCGAGAAGTTGCAAGACGGCACATCGTTTTATATCTATAACACCAACTCGTCCATCGGCGGGGGCGTGCTGACGAACGATCAGCAGGGCTACGAAGGGCAGATCGCTTCTGGAGGCGGGACCGCTGCGCCGACCGTTCTCACCACGTCGCTCGGGACGTACAGCGCCGGCGGCACGATCGCGAGTGGCATCGACGTCACTTGGGGTCAGACCCCGACGATTGTCGGCAATGTCCCGAGCATCGTCAATTTCGGCAGCAACGATAGCGTCGGCCTCACCGTGACGGTCACGATGAGCGGCACGCCGACTGTTGGAAATCGGCTGTATGCGTGGGTGACGTGTCCGAGCGGAACGACGGTCACGCCCCCTGCGCTCTGGTTCGAGTTCACGTCTGGCACAACCGCCTCGGGTTTCCTTGACCAATCCATCTTTGGTTTCTTCCACGACGTGGTTTCCGGCGACGGAACGAGTTGGGTGTTTAGCTATAGTGGCTTCGTTGGCGGTGCGTGCGGCATTCTGGAAGTCTCTGGCGGGCAGTTCGCGCTGCAGCTAGCCGCCGCGCAGTACAACAACAACGACAACGCATTTTCCCCGAATCTGACCCCAACATCGCCGAACTCTTTGGCGATCGGGTACATGATGCAGCGCAACGGCTCGGGCCGCAGTACGCCCACGGGCTGGACGAATTACCTGTACCAAGGCACCGGAACCGGGGACGCCGCGCTGGCCCTGCAAATCGGACCCGCGACGACGATGAACGTCATTCAATCACTCACCTTCGCGGCCGATGTGAACGTCAGCGGCTTACTGCTGGTCCCGCCTGGCCTGACGTCCACCGGCTCCTCGGGCATTACCCAGATCAACCAACAACCTGGCCCCCATATTTCCGTGTTCGGCGGGCCGTTCATCGGCATTTCAACGCTGACCAATGCCGTTGAAGTAATCAACGCTGGGCTGACGTCGGCAACCGGGCCGAGCCTAACGGTCGACCGGAGCCATCCAAATCATCGGACCCGCGGTGCTTCAGGCGGGAAACCAGTTCTTCATCTCAGTCGGTGGTTCGGCCGGCGGGGGAGGAACCTCGCTGACTCCAGCCCAGAACTACGATGCTCTCGTGATGGCAACGGTGGGACTCCATAACTATTGGAAACTCAACGAGACAAGCGGAACGACGGCCGTGGACATCGTCGGTGGAAGCAACGGCACCTATAATGGAACGGTAACCCTAAACATTCCCTCGAACGGCGGGTTCACGGGGGTTTTGTTCGATGGCGCGACAGGTTTCATGTTCGCGAGCCCGTCATTCTCCGCGGGAACAGTTGCACAGTCCTACGAGGTGCTTTTCTCGATTGCAATTCCGCCCGCGAGTGCCGTAGCCTATACGATCTTCGGCACGAACTCCGCGGCAAACGCCTTCCTCGACGCGCTTTCAGCTACAAGCGATGTCGTGGCTGGCGATGGCATCAACTATAATACAAACGGCAGTGGGGGAAACTTTACCGGGTTCCTTGCTCCAGCCGGCACGCTCGTTCATGTGGTGTTTACCTATGACGGAGCCAACGCTCACTGCTACTGCAACGCGATGTTGCTCAAATCAACCGCTGCCGCCACGCTTGGCACTCAGACCGGACTCACGGTTGGAGCGGTGCGAGCGGGCAGCACGACTCCCGTGAACTTCTTTCCAGGAGTGATTACACGAATGGCTTATTATACGGCAGCTCTTACCCAAACAACGGTCAGCGCTCATTGCGCGGCGGCTCTCGGGTGAGTACACCTGAATCAATCGCCGCGGCTTTTGCCAAGGGCCTGGTCGAAGGAATGCTCGGGAACGGCAAAGAGAAAGCCGTGCGGCCTAAAGTCGTCAAGCAAGACGACGTGCGCCAAGCCGTGGCCGACTTCCTCAAACCGATGATGGACGAACCGACTCCCGAACAAATGGATATCTTCGCGCGCGATGCAGAGAACAGTCCGCCGGACCCGGTCGCCGAGATGACCTTACGCCGCGTCGAAGAAGCGCGTATGCGGCACGAGCAGCAAACGAGCCGAAGAAGAAAACCCGCGACCGGATATGCTTCGATCCCAATAGCCCGAGCCTGTCGCCCTGGACTTCACCCCGGTGAGCTATGCGCTGACCGATCAATGCGATCCCGAAGCCGTTGCGCTCTGGAACGCCTACGCCGCCGGCGATAACTCCGCCGACAACCGCGTCATCCTCGAACAACTCACACGCATTCTGCAGCAAGACTTCCCCACGTTCTGCGGCTTGCTTCTCAAAGTGCGGCCCAAAGGCGGCGGATACACCGAGCCATTCTTGTTCAACCAAGTGCAGCGGCGTATCTGGCGTGAAATGTGCGTGCTCATCCAAGCAAAAAAACCGCTGTGGTTTGTGATCCTCAAGTTCCGGCAAGCGGGCATGAGCACGTTCTGGTGCGGCTGGCTGTTCTGGCAACTCTGGCGGCAATTGCACATCCAAACGATGGTCGTCGCGCATCAACTGCCCACAGCCGAAACGATGATCTCGACCATGAAGATCTTTTACGACGAATTGCCCGAACTGTTCAAGCCGGACTTGCGCGAAGGGAATCACGGCGCATCCATTCCGCGAGGAGAAGTCTACTTCGCCGATCGCGACTCGTTCTGTCTGATTCACTTAGCCAAGAACATGGACCCCAGAGGCCAGCAAGTCACGCACGTTCTGGAAACCGAGTTCGCCATGTACCCGGACCCAGACGAACTGAACGGCGCGCTCATGCCGCAGCTTCCAACGTTCGGCAGCGAAGCGATCTTGCGTTCGTCGTTCATCATTGAGTCCACGCCCAAAGGGCAAAACGAGTTCCACGATCTGTACAAAGACACGAAAACCGGGGAGATCGAACTATTCCACTCGATGTTCTTCCCGTGGTTCCTGTTCGACGAGCAGTACAGTGCAAAGGCCCCGCCTGAGTTCAAGTTATCGAACGAAGAAAAGAAAGTGCAACGCAAGCTCACGCGCATTCGCATGTTCGAGTGGGATGTGCGCGACGGCGGGGGCGTGCCGGTTACACGCGACCAAATGTACTGGCGTCGGCAAACGATCAAGACGCAGTTCCGCAGTAACGAAGCGCGGTTCGATCAAGAGTATCCATACGACGATGTGAGTTGCTGGATGCTCTCGTCCAAGTCCGTGTTCCGGCAATACTCGGAGTTCCTGGGCGAGTGCATTCACGAGGCAGTCGAACGCGCCACGAGCACCTGGGCCGAAACGATGATCGATGGGAAGCCGGTCATCACAAAGGGCCCCGCGCGGGTGAAACTGACGCCGCACATAAAGAGCATGGGCACGCTCACGCCGATTACGCGCGTGTCGTTCGAGGTACATGCACATGGGAAGTGGCTCGTCTGGGAACCGCCGGTCGCTGGGCACAAATACGTCGTGGGAGCGGATCCTGCCCTTGGCTTGGATGATGGCGATAACTCTTGCATCTGCGTGGTCGATGCCACCACCGGCCGGCAAGTCGCCGAGTTCACCGATACGATGGGCCCAGAGAACTTCGCCATCGAGATTGCCGCAGGGGGCTATTGGTACAATAACGCCTTGGCTGTGCCGGAGATTAACTCGATCGGGTCAGTGGTCCTTAAGCGGCTCATGTACAACATTCAGTATCCCTACATGTACAAGTGGCCGCGTTGGGACGAGCCGAACAACTATAGCAAGAAACGCGGCTGGGAAACCACCCCTCGCACAAAGCAACTGCTCGTGAGTGCGATGATCTATATGTGCGAAGAAGAAACGCTGCAGATTGCAAGCAAGGAACTGTACGCCGAAATGTCCACCTTCGAGCGCAAAGAGAATACGTATCTCGACGGGTTTGAGTTTCACGCGCAAAAAGGACGGCACGACGATCGCGTGATGGCTCTTGGCCTGTGTGCGATGGGAATCGAACAGACGCCGATTCTGTTGCTGGAACTGGACAAGGCGCGTCGGCGCGTTCCGAGCGCGAAGGACTTGCATCTCGCTTCTGCTCCGGGCGATGGGCCGAGTCCGACCGTGTTGCCCAAGCAAATCGCCGAACTCGTCGCGCTCAAGCACAGCATTCCGTGGAATCCTATGGGCTCCGAGATACCGTTCAATTGAAAAAGCAATTATATGATGTTCCGATTTACCTAGTCGTCTTTGAAGATGCGTGCCACCAAGGAGAGGGGAACGAAATGGACCCGGTTGAGGTGGCAGAAAACTTCGAGACTATTCCGGTTGAGGCGGTGGGATTTCTAGTGCATCGTTCTAAGACTAAGGTCATCCTGTCTCAGCACCGGGGATGGGACGAGGAGCTAGGCTGGGGCTATCGTGACCACCTCGTAATCCCCGCCAAAAATGTCATCCGGTTGCGAAAGATGGCTAATGCCGACGTATGTGGTCCACTGCCAAGTCTGCGGCGAGCAGGAAACGGTCGAACGAATCAGCCGTAGCCAGTACGCCGACTGCCCGGTCTGCCAGCGACCGCGGGTTAAGATTCCTCAGGTGATTCAGTTCACCGAAGATCGGCTGCGCATGTGGACAGGGCCACTCGGCAACGGATATTAGCACGGCTCTTGGTGAACAGATGCCGGATACTCGAGCGAGCCGGGACCGCTTGGCGAGGAAGAAGGGTCGTTGAGTTCATTACAAAAGTCCGAGCTTGTCGCCTCGAACAAAGAAGCGGCCGAAGCCATCGCGTACAAAGCGGACGTCGATCGTGGTTTGCCTCACCAGCCCATCGGTGCCGGTGATACCTCGGCTTTTAAGCCGCCCCCGACCCGGTACAAAGATAAGCTAGGATGAGGCGCGGATGGTTCCTCGGCTCAATGGCGGCAACCGGAGCGATGAAGCAGGTCGGCTTCCTTGGGCGATTCTTCCGGCCCGCCGCGCCTGTCGTTCAGCCGATTCGCTGGGCGCTGTACAAGGCTCGCATGGCCGCCCAAATCGAGGAGTACCATCTGGGCAACGAGCGCGCGGCGGCGAACATCTTACTTAGACGCCTCAACGCTGAGATGGCTCTGAGGCGCGCACGGTGAGCGTTAGCGTTATCGGTCCGGCTGCGGCGAGCGTTCGGCAAGGCAAGAAAAGCTCCACGGGGGATTGGGAAGAACGCCTTACCCGCCGCGTGATGACCTACGTCCGCAATGCGGACCAGGGCGAAGAAGCGCGTCGCCGGCACGACCGCCTCGGAGCGAAACTCTTTTATGGCCAGCACTGGGACCGCCCGATGCCGAGCGACCGAGCGGCTATCACAGCCAACCTGTGCATGGCGATTCTGCGGCACAAAGTCGCCATCATGACCAAGCAAGACCCAATCCCGGTCATCGAGCCGGACGACGTTGGGGATGCTCGCGCCGCACAACTCATGGCCAAAGTCATCCGGCGGCTGTGGATGTCCATCGACTCGAACATGCGCGGCAAGACGAGGCGACTCGTGACGCTCGCCAACGCCACTCGGACGTGCGCCTTCAAAGTATCCTGGGACCCGGTTGCGCGAGGCGGCGCGGGAGACATCGCAACCGACGTCATCCCCGGCTGGAACCTCATTATGGATAACCGGGTCGGCTCGACGGAGATGATGGAGTATTGCGGGCACCGGGCGACCATGAACCGCTCGCGAGCGATGCTGTACTACCCGGACGCCGCGGACAAGATCCAGGACTTGGTCGATTCCCTTTCGTCCAAACGGCAGGCAACGCTTCAGGGGATCGGTTCGCCTATCACGACGCCCTGGAAGTCGAGTTACATTCCCTCCCCGGGCGCGTCGATCGTGAACGGCAAGCCAGTCGTCACGAGTTTTGCCGGCGAGATTCCCATGACCGGGAACGCCAACGACGACGTGGACATTCTAGAGGTGTACCACCGCGACCACACGGTCATGCAGAAGGAAGTCCCGGTACGCGATCCGCTCGGCCGCATCAAGCAAGAGATCAGCCGGGACGACGATGGTATGCCGCAGTTTACCGAGGGCCAGCCCGACATGCATCCGATGCCGGATGGCTCGCTCATCGCGCTTCCGAAGTTTGAGCTCGTCATGGAGGATCTGACCGAACTGCAGCTCGTGCGGAAGTATCCGTATTGGCGGCGGACGACGATCTGCTACGCCGGGGGCGAGGCAGTGCTCTTGGAGGATCGCCCATGGGATTACCGTCTACCGTTCGCATTTTACACCGACATCGAACCACTCGACGGCATACTTGGACGTGGCTCGCTCTTGCAGACGGAGCACCTCCAAGCGTTGGTCAACGTCGGTTTGTCTACGGTGACGGACACGTTACGTTATGGGGCGCTCTGCGCTTGGCTGGCGGGGACGTCATCCGGTATCACTTCGACCCAAATCATCCCGGGCATCGGCCAGGTCATCCCGGTGAACGACATACAGCAGATGAAGGCGCTGGAGGTGAGTCCGCTTGATCCCCAGTTTTTCACGCTCCTTGATCGTGCGGTCCTATTCATGGAGCGCATCCTGGGGGCCACTGGCGTTATGCAAGGTGAGAGTGCCGGGCGGGTTGACTCAGCTGCTGGTTATGATACCCTCGCAGAAATTGGCGGTTCGACTCTCGTGGAGTGTACGCAGAGGCTTGAGACTACGCTGGCTGAGTGGGCAGAGATATGCGGACAGTTTGCTCAGGAGTTTTACGACGAACGACACGCGATCGCCGTAGAAGATATCGAAGGGAACATCACATGGGAGAGAGCGAGCAGTCCGCTCTTGCAAGGTTCGTTCTCCTATACGGTTGCGACTGGCTCGACGATGGCGTGGTCCGAATCGAGCAAGGCAACACGTTCCTTAACGGAGTACCAGCAAGGCCTCATCGACCGGCAAAGCTATTACGAAGAAACCAAGAAGCCGAATTGGCGGCAGATCCTCGCGCGGATCACCGCGGCGACGCGGACCGCAGGGAGCGCTCGGGCCGGCGGCGAGTCCGCCACCGAGAACGCGCCAGACGGCGAGTAAGCCGGGAGCGCCGAAGCCCAGGGCACCGAAGCCGCACGGATGATTGAGCAAAAGCCCGAGGAATTGCCGCTGGCGGACCTCGTGCGGCTGCATCTTATTGGCGCGGTCGAGCACGGGTTCATCACGATCAGGTACGAGAAGGGGCGACCGACCGTTGTTGAGCGTCACGAGGTGATTCGGATAGGGAAGCCAGATAATGGAGCCGAACCAAATACAAAGCTATTGACAGAGAGGTCGCTTTCTCCGTAAGGTAGCTCTGGTAGTTTAGGTAGCGGATACCACCGCGCCGGAGGTCCTAGTCAGGGCCCCGGCTTTTTCTTTTGGGGTGAATATTGGCTGGAACCGGGCAGATGCAGATGGGCCCAAACGCGGTACAAAACCCGGCCGCGTTGGTCGCTGCACTCAAGGGGGCGCAGCCAGCCCAAAAACCCGGCACGCCGTTCGAACGACTCAATCCCGACCAGCAGGCTCTCGAACATATCAAAGCCGCCGCGGTGAGTCTCGAACGAGCGACCCAGTTCACCAATGACCAGCCGATGCAAATGACGTTCAACGCCATGATCGGCACGCTGAATAAGGCTCTGCTTAAGTTTGACGGGCAAGCCGTCATGGCTTCGCTGCAAGAAGCAACCCAAAGTTTCCCGCCGACCGGAGCACCGGGGTTAGCGGGCGGTCCTCCACCTCCAGGCCCTCCGGGGCTTGGCGCACCGGCAGTACCTCAAGCTCCCCCGATGGGCGGTTCGCCGCCTATGCCGGGGATGGCATGAGGCCGTTGTTATGACGAAAGGAGCAACCTTATGGCACGTCGCCACAAAGGTGGCCGCAAGCGCCGCCACCGGAAGTAAGCTGAAGGATGTGACCGCATGAGCGTTACGGACCCACCGAACACCTCCGCCACACCACCCGTCACCGCTCCTGCGGTCACCTACCCTTCGGACTACGAAGAACTCAAAGCCGCAAAGACCGAGTACGAGAATTTCCGCGCGGCACTCGCCCCGTATGAGGACGACATTCTTCCGATCGTCCAAGACGAAGATACGCGCAAGTTCTGGCGTTCCGCACGCGAGACATACCAGCAACGCCTCGCCGCGCAAGAACCGCAACTCGACCCTGGCATCGCCAAGGTGCGAGATGAATTCAAGGCCGCTCTCGACCCGATCGTAGAGTACATCGGGTCCGAACGCAGCGCCAAAGAGCAAACAAAGAAGGCGGCAGAAGAAGCGGCCCAACGCGCGAACGTGGACTACGCACAGCGCCTGGCTGCCGAGCGTCCCGATTTGGCCGAGGATAATTTCGCGGGGATCGGGATGCTGGCCGCTTACGCCGCCAACCGTGGCGTGAGTCTCGAAGAAGCCTACAAGACGGCCGGGTCGCGGTTCTCCGCGCCGCCCGCACGCAAAGCCCCACCCACAGCGCTCCGCGGTGACGCCGCGGCACCTGGCGTTCCCGGCGAAAGCCAAAAAGAACGCGCAACCACACTCAAGGGGCTGCGTCAGCGGCTCGCGGACAATCTCCGCTCAGGAAAGGGAAATTAGTTAAATGGCCGCTCCTAGCTTCGCGTCCGGCTATCGCTTTCACGAACACACTGAATAGCCTCAATCGGGACCACTCACTTACCGACTTTGTCATCGACCTCGTATTCCAATCCATGAAGGGCCTCAACTTCCTTCGCCAACGTGAGATGGTGGATGAAGTGGACGGCGGGCTCGCCGCAACCTGGACCGTGAACATCGGCAAATCGCCGAATACGGTCTGGTACGCCGGCGATCAAGACCTGCCGATCGGCTCGCTCAACAGCAACGTGTACACCGCCGCACTCGACTGGAAGTTCCTGGACGATGCGTTGGTCGTGCTGTTCACCGACGTGCTGATGAACGACGGCTCGCCGGATGCAGTCGCCAACTACGTCACGGCGCAACTCGACATCACCAAGATGTCGATCGTGCAAGGGCTCGCGACGGCCTGGATCACCAACACCTTCTTGCTCAATCCGCTGGCCGTTGACGGTCTGGCCGGGTCGATCGACAACGGCACGGTGGTTCCGACGTATGCGGGTATCCCGGTGACGGCCGGTGCGGTTGGCAATCTTTGGGGTTGCTCGACGCAGACGAACTACAATGTGACAAGCGCTTTGCTTTCAAATATGCAAACGCTGGATATCGCAGCGCAAATCGACAACGCACGGCCGGACTTCTATATGACCAACCGGCTGAATTACGCGTCGGTCATCGCGTTGCTCACCACTCTGGACAGGTACATCCAACCTGACCTCGCGCGAACGACCGGCTCCGTGGACGTGTCGTTCAACTCAGGCCCCTTGTTCATCGACTCGAATGTGCCGACAGGCGTGATCTCGCCGTCTAGCGGGTCGGGCTCAGGGGGCTTCATCTACGGGCTCAACAGCCGCTACCTCAAGCTGGTCGTTCTACGCGGCGCGTACTTCGACGTTGAGGAATGGCAGAAGTCGCAAACCAACAATACCTACTTCACCCGTATCCATTTGGGCTGCAACATTGTCAACTTCAAACCGGCAGCGCATTGGGTCCTTTGGAACTCTGGAGGCTAGATAATGGCAAAGCAAGGTCACGACACACGGGATACGGCAGCGAAGAAAGCCAGCCGCGAGGCGGTTGTCACGAGCGGAGGCATCGAAACGCAAGTCGAGGGCTTTCACGGTAACCTCACGACTTCTTCACCGTTCCGTTCAACCTACGGAAACCACAAAGTCATGGGATCTGAAATGCTGCCCACGCAAGGTGCGAAGGGTCGCGGCGGTTCCAAGACTTTCTTTCGCAACAAACTGAACACCGGGGGAAATTAACTAGATGAGTACCGGCAAAGGCCCATCCCGAGTAACTGACGGCCCCTATGCAAATTGGGGCGTCGATGACGAACAGTGTCAGATGGTGCTGGCTTCGGGCAGCACGGTCAAGATCGGCCAGCCGGTAGCTCTGGATGCAACCCAGCTCGGCCCGGATAACAACGTTCCCAACAACGCCGCGGCTCTACCGCTCTGCGAACGAGTCGTTGCAATGACTTCCGCGAATGCCGGACCCGCGTTCGGCGTCGTGACGGTCGTCAACATCGGCGGCATACCTCCAACGAAGATGCCGCTGAGCTACGTGAACGGCGTGCCGACCTACACGAACAACACCGGCTCGACGGCGACCGTGTTCCTCACGGTCTGCCAACTCGGCTTCGCGTACGTCTGGACCGGCGCATCGTCCGTCACGGCCAACACGGCAGTCACCATTGGAGCGAAGCTCATTTCGAGTTCCAGCTTCAACTTCGCCATCGCTGGCTCGGCGGCTATCGGCACGACGATCGGTTACGCCATCAACACGGCCATCAACACGACGGAGCAAGCGCTCACGGTTCCTAACGTCAATAGTACGGGCGTGCTCGGCATAGCCGGCGCACCTCAGGGTCCCGGCGTTGTCTCGATCGTGCCGGGCTCGATGGTCGGCGTGACGCCAAACACGATCGTGCTCATCGACACGCTCGGGTCCGGTGTGCAAGAAGCCGTTTCGGTCGGTTCCATTTCGTATCCCACCTTTGCCGTCGCTCTGGCGAATGCTCACGGAGGCGGGTTCCGTATCACGGGTCCGGCAACGAACCCTGCATTCGGCGGCGTGCTCATCTCGGTCCCGGCCAACGCGCTGCAGTACAGTTCGCTCGTTGCTGCGTACGTCAACGTCGGAGCGTAAGCGCATGAAAGACGGATCGGAAAACGAGGGCACGTTCGGCCGCCACGACGAGAAAGACGGGCTGGAGGACGGCGGTGGCCGTCACTCCGGCCGCAAGAAGCATGGCCGTAAGAAAAAGCATCGCAAGATGGGAGGCCGCAAGTAATGGCTCCAGGAGCTCGGCGTATGATTCGGATGTCCAAACGCAAAGTAAGGCGGCGTAGATGATCAAGCCGATGGAACCCATCATCATTGTGGATTGGGACAGGGTCACGCATGTGCGCGTCACGCTTGAAGAAGCGTGGCGTGGCGGCGGCCTGCGCTGGCGGCAAGGCACGACCGAACCGCGTCAGAACTTCAGCTTCAACCCACACGACCCGGACTCGGATGGGCCCTGGTATTCGGGCATGCCGATCATGTACCCGGAGAGCGGGCCAGCGATTGCCGGCGACCCGGAACGCGATAGCTTCATTATGCCGGCCAACGTGGCCGCGCGCATTCAATCGCGTAGCGGCGAGATTATCCCGGACGTCCGGCAGCACGCCGCGTTCATCGCCTTCGGCTACTTCATGGCTCCGCTCACCGAGGGGAAGCGTGGTGTGGTCGGGTTCACGCAATCGAACGAACGGCCGCGCATCGCGTCTTTCTGGCATTGGTACGAGATGCCGAATATCCCTGATGACCGCAAGAACATGTCGCGCATTGGGCCCCCTGCGGTTCCCAAGGTCGCGATTCGGCCGCTCAATCAGTCGATGCTCCCGCTCAAACACGAAGGCGAGGAGATCGTCATTCGCCCGTTCTCGTTCTGGAAGTTCGATGACGCTGCGCTGTACGAGCCGATTCCTCCGGGCCACATTCCGCCCAGGAAAGTCGGGAGCCCATCCTCGGCAAGCCTCTTGGAGAGCCTGGCCCCAGAGGAGATAGAAGCGTTGCGCGAGATGCTCAAAGGGAGAGTAGCCGTTGCGAAAAGCAAGTAAGCCGGAGAACCGCCCCGCGTCAATCGGCTTCCCGAATCCCGACGTGCAGATCGATTCCCACAACGTCTATCCCGAACGTATCCGTAAAGGCTACGTGCAGGGCTCGGCCGATTTGGAATACGGCATGGTCGACGGCTTTCGCTTTGGGATTACCGATACGGGGATGCGGCACATCCAGTCCAAGCTCGGCCGTAAGGTCCGCGAAACAACGACTGAGTAGCCCATGACGCTGGGCGACATCTCGAATCTGGTGCTCATCGAACTCCAGCAATCGGGAGCGCAGTTCGTCACGGGCGGCGCGACGGCACCCGGTCCGAATTGGGCCGGAGTCCAAAACCCGCAGTACAGCCAAGGCCTGGTTGAGTTCGCGGTCAAACGAAGGCTACAAGAAGATGATGGGCGACATCGAGATGCTCGAACTCGCGCTCATCGACTACACGTTCTCTCTCGACCACGCGACGTACATTTACCCGTTCCCGCCGGCGCCGACCGCGGCGCTCGTGTTCCCGGAAGTCTCGCATATCGCGCGCATCTATTACAATCCGTTCGGCTTGCTCTATACGCGCGAGTTCCGGCCGGGAACAGAGCTTGTGTCGTGGGCGAAGTTCCAGCGCGTCACGGGCCAGGGCTATCTTTTGCCGTACAGTTCGGTACGCAGCCGACTTGGGCGACGGTGGATCCGCTGCGCCAGAAATCTATTTCTATCCCGGCAGTGCGAGAAGCGGAGACACGATCACCGTCCATTATTCACCCATTCCCACGAACTGTTTTATGAAGTCGAATGTGGAGATCGCACCGACGGATTGCCCGATTCTCGTGAATTCGACCGACACCCCGATCACGCCGTGCGAGACGCACATGGCGATCTTCTACTATGCGCTCATGCGCTTGTCTGTGGATTCGCGCGCGTGAGGCGGACCAAGCCAAAGTCAGCCGGGCCATGTACGACGCCGAGATCAAGCTCAGATCAAGGACAAGTACACAAAGATTAACTCACGCGGACACGATAACCGTCGAGCCGTTCATGGACAGTCTCGCTATCGGCGGGCCGAGGTAGACGTGTGCCGACTCCGTTCAACAAAGACGAGATCGCAGCCCAACAGTACATCGCTTACCTCGACTTGTCGGGTGGGCGGAACACGAAGCGCGATCCGCACGCACTCGATCGGAACCAACTCGTTCAATCCGACAACACCTGGATGGCGCAGGGAAACACCATCCAGAAACGGCCGGGCTCGGTCGGCATCTCCATTCAGCCGTACAACCCAAACTCCATGCCGTCACTGCCGTTCGTATCGGCCGGCGCGGTTGGAAGCAGCGTGCCGTATCAAGCGATGGTCGAAGGACGCTTCTTCGATACCACTGCGCTTGTCGTTCTAGGAACGAACGAGAACTTGTACGCCGCACCCATCACGAACCCGGCCGTCAGCACGACGCCGCCGCAGTGGAATCGCATCTTCACGTACATCAACCAGACGCCGACCTTCATCCAGGCGGTGCAGCTCTTTGACCCGGACCCAACCGCTGCGACCGTAGGCCAGGGCCCAGACGGCACGCTGTTCATCACAAGCGGCACGCAGGTTCCGATCCGCTGGGGTGGTCCGGGCAATCTCGCGCAGCCAGTCGTATCGGCCCAGCTTCCGCTCAAGACGGGCGCAAGTGGTCCCATCACGCCGAAGTATTGCGCCACGCTGTTCTCCAGCTTGTTCTATGCAGGAGAGCCGAGTGACCCGTGCGCGGTGTACGTGAGCAATCCGTTCTTGCCGCAGCAGTTCACGACGAACATCACGGTGCCCAATCCCCTCGTCACGCAGAACTCGTACATCCCGGTGTACGCCGGGCGTGGCGACGGCATTGACGGCGGGAACATCACGGGGCTCAAGCCGCTCGGCCAGGCGATGATCATCTACAAAGAGTCCTCGATCTACTACATGTACAACGTCAGCCTGTTGAGCGAAATGCTCTGGGCCGTTGCGCTCGGCTCGGCGTCAGTCGGCATGACGGCTCCGGGATCGCTCGTCGCATTCGATACGTTCCACTGCTTCCTCGGCATTGACGGCGTTTACACGTTCGACGGCACCAACACGCGCAAGATCAGCGAGAACAACCCGGACCTTTTCGACGGGCCGACCGCACAAATCCTCAACCGGCAGACGGCAGTCGGCGTGCGCTACGGGAACCGCTATATCATCTTCTTCGATAACGGTGCTGGCTACCCGAATATCGGCGCGTGGTTCGACTTCGGCAAGCCGGACGTGGACGGGTACCCGGCAGTCGGAACGATCTCGGGCATGGCCGTGGCCGGGCTGGCTCCGCTGCGTGGCCCCAAGGACCTCGGCAACTTCGCTTGGGCCAACGCTCTGCAAGACCTCGTCGGCGTGTTCAACGGGTCCAACGGCGTGTTCTTGGTGACCTCCGACTTCGGAGCGCCGATCGCTACGACGGTGCAAGGCAAGGCGGACTACTTCGCGGATGTCTGGGGCAACGAGGCGGTGGTTGATTACAAGGTGGCCGATTCCGTGCAGATGCTCTTTTCGTTCCCGATCGTGCAGACGGGTCAGGGTTACACGTTCCAATCGAACATGACCTACGACCAGAGCAACGTCGCGAGTGGGTCGGCTGTGTCTCCGCAACTGCCGCCTCCGAACGCCGGGCTCATCGGCATAACCTTTACGATTGGCGTGTCGGGAATCGGCGTGGCCATCTCGTCCCCGACGTATGAGATTCTCAACGTCTACATGCAAGGCTCGCCGCCTGGGCAGCAGCCGCAACCTTCGCAGCCAGCCATCGGCACGATCTTGCAGTTCGGCTGGGCCGAGTCGAGCATCTATCCGTGGACGTCACTCGGTTATAGCATCATCGCCAATCGTCAAGCGCGGCCAGGGCCGCCGGGGAGTTCGTAAATGGGAGCCGTTACCACACAGACCTTCGTTTTCTTCCAAGGCGCGATCCCAACGGTCACGCAGTGGAACTCGAACTTCGTCACGCTGTTCTCGAACTTCACGAACATCGACCAGAACAACATCGGCCCGGCTGGACTCTTGGCGAGCCAGATCAAACCGAGCGGCATCCCGAGCGCGACGTTCGGCGGCAGCGCGCAGTACACGTTCCCGGCGGGAGTGCAGTCCGTTCAGGGCGGCGCGGGCGGCCCGCTCGTTCCGACCTATACCAACGGCGGGATCGGCGTGGCCAGTACCGTGCACCAGTCTTTTGGGACGGTCACTCTTACGACTGTTACCTCAGGAGCAAGCGCCGCGAGTGCCGTGTCACTCACGGGAGCATCGGCATTCTCGACCTCTAGCTCGTATGTCGTATTCGCTCAGTTGCAAGGCGGCTCGTCCGGCGGGGCTGTGACCATCACGGCGGCACCAATTAGCACTGGTTCGTTCTTGTTGACGCTCTACAACAACACGGGCGTCACTATCACCAGCCCCGTGGTTTCATGGCTCGCAATCGGCACATGACCAAGAGTTACATCCGCATCGCCACCGAAGCCGACTGGCCTGCCATTGAGTCCTGGCGAGCCGGGCATTTTCTGGAGATGGCAGCGCGCATGAAGATCCCTCGATCGGTCACGGGTCAAAAAGACCTCACGAACGCCGAGTGGATCGTGATCGAGCGGGACGGGCGTCCGGTGGCAGCCACGAGCTTTACCGTCGAGGACGACGTTTGCTTCGGGCACGATATGTACGCGGCGTCTGGGCACGTCCTGGATGGCCTGGCGCTGGGGCGAGCGCTTGAGGCGATGTGCGACCGTGAGGGCTGGGAATTGCGCGCGCACACGGACCCGGAGAACACCGCATATATCCGCATTCTCAAAGGACGGGGCTTCGTCCACGTTTCTAGCGAATACAAACGAGCACCAAGGGGGGCACATGGGAGCCAGTAACAACGCTCAAGGCCAGAACGCTGGCGCACGGCAGCAGATCAACCAGCAGACGACGCAGGCTGGGCAGCGACTCATGGAGTACTTGAGCCAGAATCCAGAATCCTGCAAGGCGCGCCGACTCCGCGGCTCCGGGCCGCGTTCAGCCGGGTCGGGATGCCGCCCGCCGCACCGACTCCCAAGGCTCGCGGGAGCATCACGCCGCAATGGGCCTGGCTCAGCCAGGGATGGGTGGCGTGAACGGACAGCGACCGCAGATACAAGCTCCACAGCAAGGCCAGCCGAACGGCACTTCCCCGCAAGTCATGAGCGCACTGATGATGAAAATGCGCGGGGGGCAGTAATGGCAGGTATGCCCCGAGGTGCAGGGCCAGCAGCAGAATCCAAATCTGCCCAACCCCAATCCGAATCAGCCGAATCCGAATCAGAATCCGTACGCAGGCCAAGCCGAACGGGCAGCAAGGCGCGGGAGCGGGTTACACGCAGCCGGGCTATGTCCCACATGGCGGCTTCAATCCGAATCAGCCACCATCCAGCATCTTAGCCAAGGATTCGCCCGCGAGCGACGCAAACGACAGAATCACTCAATCAAACGCTGGCGGACTTCGGCATAAACGGCGGTCAGGCAGTCGACGCGATGGGCGAATCTGCAGTCGCAACTGCTCGGCCCGATGCTCCCACGATAGCGAACGCGATTCAGAACAGCCAGCAGATGCAACTCCAAGGCGGCGAGTTCAACGATGGCTCCTACAATCAGTGCTCAAGCGCAGCAACTCGGCGATTGTTCAACCAATGGGGCCATCAATTCGGCGCGTTTAACAACATCATCAGTCAAGGTCAAGGCGCGGGCAACCAAAACGCCAACCAGTACGGGTCGACCATCACGCAGACGCCGAGCATCTGGCAGATGCATCATGCAGGGCTTAGGAGCAGCGGGGCGGGCCGGCAGGGGGCCGCTGGCGGCGGGGGTTTTAGCGGGCCCGGGGGCGGGCGCCGCTCCCGGGCTACGGCGAGAACACGAGCCCAGGATACCAAGGTGAAGGCGGGGCTCCGTACTGATGCCCGGTTCTTCAAGGCGACCAGCCAGCCGGCGACATCATCGGGGGCATCCTCGGGACAGTCGGCTCATTCATGCAAGGCCAGCAGCAAGCGAAGGCGCAGAAAGCCGAGCAGGCGCGGCAAGCGGCTCTCGATGCTCAGGCGGTTTCGGAAGCGATGCAGCGTCATGCCGAGGAGCAGGCGCGCGAGACAACGGCACAGGGCGAACTCGGCATTCAGCAAGGCGAGCTCGGGCTGCGTCAGCAAGAGCAAGTCGAAAAAGAGAAGCAAGACGCGGCCACCCGTTTGCACCAGCAGACGCTGGACGCGCTGGCTAAGGCGAAGGCCGATCTCCAAAAGCACCACGACGCGATTCTGGAACAACAGGCCGAGCAAAAGATTCGGAACGCCTTCACCGAGGGGATGGCGCGCATTCACGCTTCGACCGATTCCGCGTCTATTCACGCGAACGCAAGCATTGCATCCGCTTCGATTCATGCCGCAGCCGAAGTGCAGTCGGCGGGCATCCGTGAGGGCGGATCGATGGAACGGCTCAAGTACAGCACCGCCCATCCGAAGGCCGCAGCAGCGGCCAAAGCTCCGACCGGATTGGCTACGACGTTGCGGTCGGTGGTAACCCAGACAAAACAGGCGAACCCTGACGTCACCAACGCGCAGTTGCGCGCGGCCGCCAAGCAAGAGCATTACCCCGATTCGGTCATTAACCAAGTGCTGCCGCCGTGACGTTTGAGGAACTTGCAGCACAAGGCAAAAAATCCGAAACCCCTACGAAGCCGGTGGGGAGCGGCAGCGCATTCTCGGCACTAGCTGGCGTTGGCAAAAAAGGCGTCAGCCGCGTAAGCCAAGCATTAGACGCACAGCGATTCGCGGCGGCCAAAGCGGCTGGCCTTGGCAGCACGACCGACGAGCAGATGACCAACCTGCGCAAGAAGCTCGGCGTCGAGCAGGACTACCAGGACCCGCGTTTGTTCGGCGTTATCCCGCAGCCGCCCGCGCTGCATCACGCGGAGCAGGGGGTATTCGACGCGGCTTTGGGTACGGTGACGGACCCGCTCACAGCCGAAACCTTAGGGCTCGGTGCGATCCCGCGACTCGGCGCAAAGCTCATGGCACCGCTCGCGCGTGCCGGGACGGCGATCGCGCAGAAGTCTCCCACAACGGGAAAGCTCGCCGCAGGCGTTCACGATTACTTCACCTTTGGCGGCGCAGCAAAGCGCGCGGTTGGCAAACCTGTCGTGAACGAAGCGCTCGGAGCGGAATCCGAAGCGATGACCGCTGGGAGAACCCGCCGCGCTCTCTATAACAAAATGGTCGATACCGCGCTCAAGGGCACAACCGACGAAGAAAAGATGCGCGTGTTCCGTTGGATGGACGGCCAGCTTCCGATTAGCGCACTGAGCCCCAAAGAGAAAGCCGCGGCGTTCGGAATGGACCGCTGGCGGCGGCGCATGGAGCAGGTCGGCGGCATAACCTCCGGCGGCATCATGGGCCATCGTGAGAACTATTTTCCCGGCCTGCGCGATGCGGTCGAAGGCCGCGAGGCGCACACGTACAATCCACTTGACGCCTTCAGCCACCACGCACTGCAGCGCGAGGGGCAGTTCGTTCTCGGCCCCAACGCCACGGCGAAGAACTCGATGGAAGCGCTCCGCGGCTACAATGCCTCGCTTGAGAGCGCTGGGACCGGCATGAAGTTCGACGCGCTCTTGCGCAAGACGCTCAAGATCCCCGAGGGGCAACCCATCCCCGCGGAGATCAAAGACCTGTTCAACCGACAGATTCGCGCGACGGGCAACAAGCGCACCGCAGGGGAGATCGCCCGAGACATCGCGCGCGGGGTCGTCACAGCCCCCAAGGCTGCGATCGTGGGAACCGGGCCTGGGCACATGGCGAACATCCTGAACCTCACGCTGGGGAACCCGGGCGGGGCCAAGGCGGCGATGCAGGGAGCCGGCACGTTCGCAAAGCTCATCGCGAAACCAGGGGAGCGGGCGAACATTCTGCGGCCTGGCGCGAAACTCGGGGCGCTCAACCCGTCAGCCGAAAAGCACACGGCACTCATCGACCTCCTCGCGAGCGCTCCCGGACCGCTGTCGCTCCCCGGCCGAGCGATGCAGGGCATGAACCGTGCGACTTGGAGCTTTGATGACGCAATGTCGCAAGCGCTCGCGCAGCAGTTCCAGAAGCAAGGCTTCAAGGGATACCAGGCGGGACGCAAGGCGCGCGAGGCACTCGTTGACTACGAGCACGTTTCGCCTTTTACCGAGCATCTCAAGAACGTGTTTCCGTTTGCCTCGTTCACGGCCGCACTTCCGAAGGCTGTGGGCGAGGGCATTCTTGGCGATCCTATGCGAGCCGCATTTACCAATCGGCTCACGGGCGGCGGTTTCTACGGTTCCGAGTATGACACGCCCTATGGCCGCTTCAAGGGCTACGGCCCGACGCAAGAGATCGGGCGGGCTGAACCACTGGACTATATCCACAAACAGGCGCTGCCGTACGCAGTCGGTGAGAGCGCACTGGGCTCGTACCTTGCCAAGGCCACAGGCGCGGAACCCAGGCCAGGCGACAGGGATTATGCCGCGAGGGAGAGAGACATTAGACGCTTGGCGAACTTCCCAACCTACGGGCAAAATCCGCTTAACCCCAAAGATGCCGGGGACCTCGCAGTGGGAGCCGCGCTCATGGGCGTCCCTTACGGTAGGCAAGCACAAAGCGCAGCTGGCGGCGGTCCTTTCCCGAAGAAGAAAAAGACTTCGCCCCAACAGCAGGCCATTGATGCGCTCCTCCTATCCTGGCTGCGGCAACTCCACAAAGTTCCTCGCCAGTGACGAGCAGCACACTTCGAAGGACAGGCAAGCAGCCATGCTTATCGCGAATCATTCTCTGAATGGAAGATCCCGACTGGCGGACGCTCGTGGCTGACCACCAGACCGTTCTCTATGGCGAGTGGAAGAACGGCGTCCGCACGCCTGGGATCGTCGAGTACATCGCTGACGCGAAAGCTGCCGCGCAGAAGGCCGAAAGCGCCGCAAACGGCATCGTCGAACGAGGCGATGCCAACCGGCGGCTCATCTTCATGGCCATCGGTACGAGCATTCTGGCCCCGATTCTCGTCGGGCTCATCCTCGTTGCATTGACCGGGCATGGGGTGATTCGCTGATGCGCGAGCGTGAACGCCGCAGGCTTGGACCTCATCAAGTCCTTCGAGGGCTGCGAACTCACAGCGTACCAGGACTCCGGCGGTATCTGGACGATCGGCTACGGGCACACGGGCCCCGGCGTCGAGCCGGGCGTGACGATCACTCAGGCCCAAGCCGACGCTTTCCTCGCTGCGGACGTGAAGTACGCCGAGGGGGTCGTGGCGGATTCCGTCGAGATCGCCCTCACGCCCAACCAGTTCTCGGCCTTGGTCAGCTTCGAGTACAACACGGGGTCGCTGCCCGGTTCGACCATGCTCAAGCTGCTCAACTCGAACGATATCGCTGGAGCCGCTGCCCAGTTCGACAACTGGGTCTACGCCGACGTGAACGGCGATGAGGTCAAGCTGGACGGGCTCGTGCGCCGGCGCGCGGCCGAGAAGGCGCTTTTCCTCAACGAAGCCGGGCCGCCGAACTTCACGAACATCACGGGCGAGCCAAACAATCCGAATGACCAGCCTGGCAATGAACCGATCCAGACGCCGCCCGGGGGAGGAGCCGCCTGACCCCACTCGTCCAAGCAGCCGTCCCGAAAGTCCAGAACGGTCTGTGGTATAGCCTCAGGTCTGCTCTCTTTTGGCTCGGGGCTTCCGTCGCCGTGGTCGGTATCGGCCCACTTCTGTCGTCGCTAGGCGCATGCCAGGCCAATCACGTGCTTATCTTCAAGTGCGTGATAGACTGGAATGGGCTTTCGTATGCCGTCAGCATGGGCGTACTCATCGGCATCGGCCGATTCGTCCAGGGCTTCCTCGCAAAACCCCCGCCTCAAGGAGGCTAAATGGTCCGCATCGCTTTTGTCCTTCTCACTCTGTTCGCGTCCTGCGGCGGACCGAATCCGGCTCCGACCCCATCTCCCGCTCCGCAGCCGTCCTGCGCCATCCACAACAACTGCACGCCAGCCCCGAGCCCAACTCCATTCGTGCAGCCATCCTGTGCCAAGACTAACTCATGCTTCCCAACACCAACACCTAGCCCGTCTTAAGGAGACTCTGTGGCTTCAATCAACATCGGCCAGATTCTCGCCCTCATTGGCGAAATTGCAGCCGACTTCACGATCGACTCAGCCGAACTCGCGGCCGGCGGCCTTGTCAAAGTCGGGCAAATCGGCTCGGTTGGCGGCAAGGGCATCTACGTCTATCTCAGCGAAAACGCCGCAGCAACCTGAATAGTGAACCCTTCCCTCGAAGCACTCAACAAAGCCCTATTCGCTCTCTTGGAGGCTCAGACTAAATTGTCCGTATCACAAAGCCAGTTCGACACCGATCTGACCGCATTTCTTGCCGCGGTGACCACTTACGAAGCAGCCGTTGCAGCATACGTAACCGCAGTCGGCAACGCCGCTCCGAACCTTGCCACCGAAGATGCCTCAGTGGCAACGGCAAACACGAACCTGACCGCGGCTTCGGCTGCCTTAACGGCCGCCACGCCCTAGTGGCCAAGTGGATCCAGGCTGCCCGCAAGAAAATGGAGCGCAAGGGGACCGTCGGCAGTTATGGCAGCCACAGCGAGAAGCAAGAACGCAAAGACATCCGCAAAGGCGGCAAGCTCGGCAAGAAAGCGCAGTTCGCTCTCAACATGAAGCGAATCGCTTCTCGACGGAAGCACCGTAGCCGCAAGTAATGGATGGCCAGCATCGGCATCCAGAACTCTACCACGAGATAACCGCGCTCGATAAGCGACTCCGCAAAGTCGAGAAGCGCAAGACTTCCAAGCGCCGTCAGAAGACCAGGCGCTGATGCCGTTTCAATCGGAAGCGCAGCGACGCTTTATGTACAGCCAGCACCCCAGCATCGCTAAGAGGTGGTCGAAGGAGTTTCCGAACCAACGCCATCTGCCGAAGCGGAAGAAACACCATCGGAAGCGGAAGCATCGGGCTTAGTTAGGGTCAGCCCGAGCGCGCCGCCCAGAGCCCAGGCTAGCCGTCCCACGATCGCCGCGCTGATCTGATCGAGCACCTGCGTGGTCATGCCGTCTACCGTGACGTGAATGGACTGTGGCTCGTCGCTCATCCGGGTAACTTCTCTTTCTCTCTGATTTCGTACCAGAGCTTACGGCTCGCCTCATCGTAGGCGCAATGCGCACGGAACCGTAGTTCGCTCGTGTTCAGCGTGCGGTCGTTGTTCTTGGAGTGCTCGACGTAGAGCATCGTTTGGTATTGGTCAAAGCCAGCCTTCTTCAGCCGCCCGTAGAAGTGCGCGTCGGCGTGGTAGGACGGGAACGAAAGCCAATCGTAACCCTGCACGGCCAGGCACGGGCCGATGTGGTACGCGCAGAACACGTCGGATTGGCCCTGGACGGTCGTCGTGAAGATGACGCTCCAGTTCGGGTCCTTGCCGTCAATCTCGGCCAGCCGCTCGTAGAAGGTTGCCTGGACGCCGGGCGGCATAACGCAGTCGTCATGCATCCAGGTGAACCACTCAAAGCCCATCTCGTGCGTCTTGGTGATGAGCATGGTGAGCGCTTGGGCGATGTACAGCGCGCAGTCGGGCTTGTACACCGCGAACTCGCCGTGGACAAGCTCGCGGGGCGGCGGCGCTTCGTCGAATAGCGCGCGGTTGTCGATCACGATCGTGCGCTGCCAGTAATCGCGGATGGACTCCATCGCGCGTTTGAACGGCCCGGGGCTGTTGGTGTAGAGGACGTAATGGGGCGGCTCGGCCGTGCGCGGGTGGCGGGCCAGGAGCCGGGCGTATTCGGCGACCTCGCGCGGAGAGTGACGCTCAATTATCCCTTTCGGCGATTGCAGCACGCGCGTAGTGTTCGAGCCGGTCGGCAGCCCGGAGCAGAGCCTTCTTATTGCCCGATAAGTGCTCAAGGTGTTCCGGCTCGATAAGCATTTGCTTTAAGGCCTCATCAACGGCATTGGCCCAAAACCGGAAGTACTCGGCCAATTCGAGGTCATCCTCAGGAGTACACATGCAGCCTCTAAAATGAACGGCCATTGGCTATTCTCCCACGGACGTCGTAGTACGGCCGCGTGCGGTCCACGGGCGGGTTTCCCTCGACGGAAGGGAATGGCACTCGGCCCACCGCCATGCTGACGAAGCCCGCTTCAGCAACATCAACATGAGGATGGGCAGAGAGCCAGGTCGTGAGTGCGGCTGACTTGGGTAGGCAGCAGCAATCCACGTTTTTGAGCGCCGAGGCGAGGCTGCCGATTTCCGGCGCAGTCATCGCCACGCGCGAAACAGCGCGCAGGGCAAATCGCCCTTCGGCTCCTCCACAATCGTGCGGTATCCCCGCTCCTGCAAGAAGTGCTTGAGCGTGATGTGGTAATACACCGGCAGATCGCGTCGCCGCTCCAGCTTCGACCAAGTCGGGCACGGCTCGTGGTACTCGCCGACAATCTCGCCGACGAGATCCCAGCGCGTGAACGTATAGAGCACTTCCCACTCGCTGCCTTCTAGGTCGATCTTGAGAAAGCGCACGGGGCCGGTTTCTTCCACGATCTCGTCAAGAGTCGTGGTCGGTACCTGGGCCATCTCCGCGCCGTCCGTATCGTGCAGGAAGAACCCGCTGCGATCAACCGGGAACGGCATGAACGCCGGCCGCTCGGGGGCCATCACCGCTCGGTGGAATACCCGCACGCCGTCAAGACCGCCAACGTTCCGCTTGCCGATGTTGTAGTTCTTCGGGTCCGCTTCATAGGCAAAGATTCTGCGGCTGCCGCAGTCCCACGCCCTGGCCGTAAACGGGCCAATCCACATGCCGAGATCAACCACCGTATCGTGCGCGGTGAAGGCTGGCACATGGTACTCGTCCTTGACCGTTATGGCATCCCAGAACAGCGCTTCTTCGTCTGTCCGAAAAATCACAGCTTGCTCACGAGGTCGTCGCGCACGAAGAAGCAGTTGGGCGAATGCGGGTCAGGCGTCTTTCCCACGAACGCGTACCCGAGCTGCCGCCCGAGCTCGACCAGCGAGAACACCGATGCTCCGCAGTCGTGGCTCTCGTTGTCCCAGACGTACTCGGGATCATACGGCATGATGTACGGTCGGTCGTGTGGCCTCTGTATCTGCGCTTCGATGATGACGATGTACGGCCGGAAGTGCCAGCCCAACGCCCGCCAGATCCAATAGTCGTTCCCGTGCACGTCGATCGACAGAACGCCGAACTCGGTCGGCACATGGTGCTGGTTGAAAAGAGTCCGAGCGTTTGCCACGGTGAACCGATGGCAGCGGACATCGACCGTTCCCCAGCTAGCGTCGAACCAGACGCCTTCCCAGCCGGCGGCTTTGAGCACGCGGGTGTTGTTCTCTGTGCCGTCCCCCGCGCCAATCTCCGCGTAGAACTTCGGCGGCTGCAATCGCTGCACGAGTTCGAGCGTGATGCCGTCCTCGCCGAACTGGCTGTAAATACGGTCGGTGTATGGCGTTAGGTCAAGCACGTTCGCTCCTTCCGATCACGCAGCACCAGGGATAGATATGCACGAACTCCACCAGCTTGTGGAAGTCGTCCAGGCGGTGCCATTCGTTCCAGGCGTACTCGGCGATGACCCAGCCGCGGCCTTGGATGCCCATCGCGATGTTCAGCAAATACGCCCAGGTCATGCCGTTCTGCGCTTCTTCGGTGTCCTTGCCGATGTCCTCGATGATGTACACGCCCCCCGGTTTCACGGCCGAGAACAGTTGCTGGAACGAGTATATCTGGTGCTGCGGGATGTGCGAGCCGTCATCCACGATGAGGTCGTATGGTCCGTTGATCGCCATCCGCTCCATGATTTCCGGATCGTTCTGGTTGCCCAGCGCGAGCGCAATTCGCCCGCCCAGGTCCACGCCGTCGACATACTGACGATCCGAATCCAGCCCCCAGACCTGGGCATTCGGGAAGTAGTCACGCCACATCCGGTGCGACTTGCCCAAGTCCACGCCGATTTCGAGCACCTTGGTCGCCGTCATCTTCATTCGCTCGACGTAGCGCTGGTAGTAGCGCAGATAGTGATGGCCGATAACGCCCTTGTCCGTCGTCCACTGCTCGGCGATCTTGTCAAGGTCGGTCATGTTCTCAGCCTCTCGTACTCGCGCAGCACGCGCAAGCGGTCCTCGCCAGTCATGCCAGCCGCGTGAAGGATGAAGTCGCCCGGCTCGTAGTTGTTGATCTCGTTCTTGTGCGCCCAATCGGCGATGCCGTAGAGTTTGTAATCATAAGCGTTGAAGAACTTGCCAGGCAAGCACAGCACCCAATAGCAGAACGGCGGCTGCAGCATCTTCTGTACCATCGCTTCTTGATCACCCCAACCCATCGCGATTGCAGTTGTCGCATATGTTCGGATATAATGCGCCGCTTGTGAAGTGAAGCGCGCGAACCATACGCCGCTATTAGGCCCGTTGAAATCGAATCCCCAGAGGAAGTGCCACTTACGCGAACTTGGAAGCACATTCGTGACTAGTTCCTTTTCGCTATTCATCACAGCGCGTCGGTGTCGATCCACATGAACACATCGTCTGCCGAGAACTCGCCCGTCGCGATAGAGCGAAAGGAACAGCCGAGCCTTGCAGGCATCCGCTTCGACTGCGCTGATGTTCGGCTCGTACACAACGCGATACCTGTGCTTCTCCGCGTACTCGGCGACTGAGGGGAACGTGATAGCCGCGAGTTCGGCGTAGTTGGCATCGTGCGCCGTGCCAATCACGATCACGTCGCGAGCGCCGCGTAGTGCTGCATCTTCTCCAGCCGCTCCGCAAGAGGCAGCGATGGGAACGTCAGCAGCCAGTCGCCCGGCTCGTAGTCGCCCAGCGACCGATACGCTCCCCAGCCGTAGTCATCGTACAGGTACGTGTGCCCGACCTCTTTGCCCGAAAGGCAGTTCTGCGGCCCGAGAACCCGGCTGTACGGCGGAATGTTCATCAGCGAACGCATCGTCGTCTGGTCACTCGTGCCGCGCGGCTCGATCTGCAGCGTTACCCGGTGCGGGAAGAAGTGCTCGGCCGCAATCACGTTGGTCGTGATTTGCGCCTGTTGCTGCACGCGTTCGAGCACCATGAATACCTCGGGCTGGCAACGAGCGATCCAGAACCCGCTGCACGGGCCAGCGACGTCATACGTCCAGAGAAACGAACGATCGCCCAGGCGGTCCTCGATGCGGATCTCGCTGTTCATAATGATGAGGTCAATGTCCATCCAGCACAGGATATCCGCCTGCTTATATTTCTGCTGGTACATTTTGATCTTGCCGCGATCGAAGTAGTCCTTGATATCCTCAGTCGGCAGGTACTCGCTGTCGTCCATGAAGCGGCCTTGAATGAGGCTATACTCGTGCTTCTCACAGTACGCTCGGATGATCGGAAGGGAGACCTCGGCCATCGGAAGGTAGGCGTGGTTGAACGCGACCATGATGGCCACGACCGGTTTGTCCCCCTTTGAAGGCTCCCGGTCTGCGGTGTACAGCATCAGAGAAGCCCCAGCATCTCGCCGTATTCCGTCGCTCGTTCGATTCGCCGCTGCAAAGGCAACGCTGCGAAGTGCAGAATCCAGTCGCCTTTCTCCCAGGCATACTTGCCGGATACCTTGAGCGGCTGGCCCGCTTCGACGTACTCGTGAGCCAAGATCGGGCAGAGTTCTTTGACGCTGTAGAACGTGAACAGACTGCTGTAGGGCGGCCAGGAGCCGAAGTATTTGAGCGCTTCCATTTCGTGCCAGTCGTGCGCAAGGAACAGGCGGCGGCCGGCGTTGTTCGACGCCCAGAAGTAGTCATAGACGAGATCGGTCGAGTGCGCGATGAACACGGTCGAGTGGAAGGTGTTGTGGTCAAAGCCCATCGTCACGCCCATCGAACGGTACTGCTCGATCTCAATGTCGTAGTTCGTGAACATGGCGTCCGAATCGATCCACATCACGTACTCGTAGCGCGGCAGGTAGTGCAGCATGAGGTCGAGTTTGATGAACCCTCGGATGCCGATGCGGTGCCCTTGCGGCCAGACGCGATCCTGGTAGTCGCTGCAGTCGAGCTCGTAGTCGTAGCCATGCCGCTTGGCGTAGTCCTGGTGGGTCTTGCCCGTGCGCTTGACCAGTTCCGACCACGACGGCGGGTAACTGCTGATGACGAGCGTTTTACTTGGCACGAGCTGCCTCCCACGCTGTGCGTGCTTCTTGCACCGTCTGACGCGCCATCGCCTGGTAGCGCTCATACGGCTGCTCGCTCGTTTCCCAATAGTCTCCGGCGTACAGCCCATGCGTCGTCACGCGGTAGTCGACGCCACGAAAGGTATAGCCGCGCGAGTTGAACGTCTTGGGCGTTATGACACAGATGAGCTCGGGCCGACGCGCCATATCGTATGCGTCATACGGGCCTCGCACGGCGGCCGCGAGCGCCTGTCCCCCAGCCTCTGTGCCGTACCAGGCGTAACACGATGCCAGCGCGTCGGCGTACTCGTAGATCGAGCCCATGACGATCGAGGGACCATCCAGGTTCGCGACGGGCTTGGAGATCGTGTCGGGGAACTTGACGAGATACTGCTGCCGCCCAGGGAATCGCTCGTTCATCTTTTGGAACGTGTCTTGGATACCTTGCGTGCCGATTGACGAGGAGATGCTGTTGAAGTCGGCTAGCACCGCTTCTTGCAGGTTCACCTTGTACGGCTGCGGCGTGTAATAAATCTCCGGGGCGAGTGAGTAAGGCGGCATGAGGTTGTGCGCGCGTTCCATCGCCTCGATGCTGTTCGGCGGGAAGCGGTTGGCAATATCGTAGAACTTGCCCTGGAAGCAGTATCCGGCGTTTGGCTTACGATCACTCACGCCTTTGATGTGCGGGTTCTTGCCAAAGACGATGTCCTCCGTTTCGGCGTTCCGTGCGCGGTTCTCGTAGTCCACGTACACGTCGAAGCCGAGTTCGGCGAAGCGTCGGGGCAGCGTGCTGTAGATGAGCCAGTCCCTATAAGCCCGCCAAGAGGTCCCGTCGTAATCACATCTGTTGGGGCATAGCGGATGTCACCCCCTCTCGGGTTGGTATAAACGTAGCATTAGCTCTCTTTCAGGGCGTCGAGTGCATCTTCGAGAACGGCAAAGCGATCGTCGGGCGAAACGTAGTACCAGCGCTTGCCTTTGACAAAGCGAATGACCATGCTGTGCGAGCCGGGCAACTTGAACGAGTCAAGTTCAGCAAAGGCGGCTTCGAGTCGCTTGCCAATTCCGCCTACTTCGATCTGCAGCATCATATCCTCACGGCAGGCGATGAGGTCGCCGGGAATGCGCCAGGGCGTGCGGATCTCGTGGCTGGACTTGCCCGAGACATTGGACTTCATCCAGCCAAAGCCAGCGGCAACAGCGTGTCGATGACGTCTGTGACGCGGCGGTGCCCGGTGTCAACGCCACTCACTGCGCTTCTTGGCTCAAGATCGCGCCGCACGCGAGGCAGTACGTTTCGCCAACGGTGAGGCGGTCGGGGTGCTCGCAGTCCTCATTCACTGCGGCGGACTCGTCGCTCAACATGAGCCACTCGTCGGAGCGTACGCGCGCAGCCACTTCGCGTACATGTACTGAGGCCACGGATTCGTCTTGCCCGTACTGTTCGGGTCGAGCCACGTTCCTGGCGCTGCGACCTGGAACATCAGCATGATCTCCTTGTCGGGAGAACCTTGCGTCCAGTCGGGGCCGCCGACGTGCGACGCGATTGGCAAACCGTCGAGGTAGAACGTTTCGGTTCCGGGCTGAATCAGCAAGCCGTAGTCGTGGTAGGCTGCCTGCGGCGTACCGTTCGGGAAGTTATAGACCCCGGTCGGGGTCGGCCAGAACTGACTCGGGTTCGTATTCCAAAGGATATTGCCAGCGTTGAGCGCGTTGCCCTCAGTCGCTCCAAACATTTCTTGGATGTCCCACTCGCTACGCTGTAAACCGGCTGGCGGGTTAGCAACGCCGCCCGTTTCGAGTATCCACCATGCGGGCGAGAGCGCCGACAAGTACGCTGGCAGACGCAGCTCGGCCACGAAAAAGCCGTATTGCTGATTCACGTTCACGTCGAGTGCGCCGGAAACGTAGTCCATCCACGCATACGCGCGCAACGAGTAGGCGTTGGCGTTCGAGCTAGGCGTTATGACGGTGCCAGGCGTTCCGGCGTAGACGTGGATATTCGAGATTGTCCAAGGCGACGATCCGCCCGTGCCGTTACCCGAAGGCGTCGCGCCGCCGCTCGTGAGTGTGCCGATGAACGCCACTGATGCGCCAGCGTACCCGACGCCGACCTTCCAGCCGTTCTGCGCGCCGTTGGGCGCGTCGACCGGAACGGTCAGCGAGCTTCCCTCGGTCGGAATCGTGAAGTTGGCCGTGATGTTGGCGACGGGCCATTGGTTATTCGCGAGGTAACTGAGCGGATAGGGCGACGCGAGTGGCACGGGCTCCGCTGCGATCTGTAGCGCTTGCCCCAAGCTGCCATCCGCCACGACTGAGAACGGGTTGAAAATCGTCGAGGTCGGCGATTGGAACTGCGTGTCGTACTGGTCAGGCCCCCACGACGGCGCGAAGCCGGGCCACGATGCGGTCGGGGCATAGGTGCGCGACTGCGTTGCGCCCCACGCGGCCATGTTTAGGCCAGTTGTGGCGAACTCGCCCATCCCGGCAACCGGCAGAACGTTGTTATCGTAGACGACGTGGTTTATGCACGCCGTTGCAGCGTTGTAGGCGAGTGGCGTTGCGCTCGGAGCCGCAGAAGGCGTTGGCGAAGGAGTCGGTGCTTGTGTCGGCGTGGATGTAGGCGAGGCGCTCGGCGTAGGTCTCGGCGTGGGGGAAATCGTTGGGGTCGGTCGAGGCGTTGGCGTTGCGGCTACGGTGCATGAGATGGTCCCTCCCGCGTTGATGACGACTTGCGAACAGTTGACGATTGTGGCGAGGATGAATGGGATCATGGCCGTTTGGTTCTCCGTTTGCGAGCGGCTGTCACCTCGCCGACTTGCGGCGACCGAAGTCCTTGCGCAATCTCAGGCCGCCATTCAGCCCAACCGCTCCATTCGGACTCCTGGCGCATCGCCGTGGCGTATCGCCGTTCGCGTTGGAGCGTGCTGACCGAGATCGGGTCCTCCTCGTAGCCGAACAGGCGCAAGAAGAAGCGGAGCATCATGGTGTCACCCAGCGATCGAGTTCCCCGTTTGCCCAAACCATCTGCTCGAAGCTGAGTCCCTTCGTGGACGGGTGCCCGTTTGTGATGCACTTGGAGCCGAATAGGCGGAGAAGAACCGAACGGCGCACGTCGTCTGAGATTCCGCGGTCGGTGCAGATGGCGGCCATGCGGCGGCGTTCCTTGGTCAACGGGTCCTCTTGCTTCGCGTTAGAACGCGTCTACTTTGGGCCTGTGGCCTCTGGCATAATAATTAGCTTGATTGGCGGCACGGGCACGGTTGCGGGCTTGGGTTTGGGTTTCGGCTCGGTGTGCGCGGGAAGCGACGAGCCGAATCCGCTGGCGTCTCCTCGGCCGGGTTCAGCCCGACCCCGGCCGCGTCCTCGATGTCCTGAGTGAAGATGTCCGAGCAGCCCGTGGCTAGCAAGGTCGCCGCTATGAGTGCCCGCTTGTCGGCCATCTTGAGAATTGTATTATCAAGATCCATAATGGTCGGGTTCGCCGTTCAGTTGCACCATTTGCGAAGCTGGGTCATTTCATGGATGGTCCCCCGTCTGGCTGAATCACTTTGCGCCGAACAGCCGCATGATGACCGATATGCCGCACCGGGTACTGGATCCCTCGCTCTTTGCTGATAGCGGGCATACTGCGCCGTTCGCGGGTGCGCTGGTCATTTTGGCTCCGTAGCCACGGGTGGGCTTTGCGCGCTCCTGGGGCAACGGCGGGGCCGCCTTGACGATTCTCTGCGGAGTCTGATCGAAGTCGCGCGGCATCTCCTCGGCCGGTGTCGCCTCGAAGCCGGCCAGCATCACGATGAAGCCTAGCCGCTTCGGAGCGCCTTCCCCAAGGCGCGGGTCTGAGCCATCGACGAATCGCCGTTGTGGTGCGTCCGCTCCGAATGATTCTAGCGGGTGCATGGGCTTCGGCTGCGGCGATTCCGGCATAGCGTCCTCGTACAGCCGACCATGTAGCCTCCCGATGGCTTCGTCCATCTCGTGAACCCGGCTTGAACGCGGCGCAAGCTACCGAGCGTCTGCCAGGAGACCACGCCATAGGACTCGGATCGCGCCCGGTTTTCTTGTCCATGATCGTTTTCAAAGAAGCGGACGATTCTGCCTTCTTGCGTTCGGTAGCCTCGCGAGGTCAACAGCAACGAGCGACATCGACCATCTCTTGGGCGCGTTCCGCTGCCGTTTTGCAACGAAGGCGTCCACGCGACAGTCGCCTGATTCTTCGCGCACCGCGAGGGGCGCAAACTCCGCATCGAGTGGCTCCTGCTCATCTTTAGCCATCATGTCACAGCCCGATCTTTCAAGGAGCCGATATATCGGCGATGCGCGGCGACTTCATCGGCGTCAATAGTCGCTTGCTCTGCCCTCTCCGCAAGCTCGTCAGGCGTCACGAGCGCATTGCGCGGGCAAATTGCATTGCAGTATTTTTTGCACCGCCAAGTCTCCAAGCCGCCAGTTGCCTCGAATGCCTCACCGCTCCAGCGATACTGCACGGGCGGCTCGATTGCCGGCACGAACCCGTCGCACTCAATCGCCTGCAGCGTGGCCGAGCGGGAGTTGAGCGCATCGAGCCATTGGACTGTCTCGAACCAGAAAGCCACGGGTGGCGCGATCTCGCCGAATGTTACCTTGAACACCCATTCGCAGAACGTATCCGCGCCGATGCGTCCGCGTAGAAGGCCGACTTGAGGACGTGCGAGTACTGCGGCTCGACTTTGCCTCGCGTCGTGCGGACGTCGATCACTGCGATGCCGTTGCCGCTTGGCCCGGTTATGTCAAGGTCGAGATGCCCGACGATGCCTTTGTAGTCGATGACATGGCCGTGCCGCACGACGATGTGCGGGCCGCTTTCCTCGAACTTCTTGACGGCTTTCACGACGTAGTTTTCGACCATGTGCCCGGTGAAGAACCGCGCGATCGTGTCCTCGTCAAATGGCAGCCGTGCGTTGCCCTGCAGGCGCAGGTAGGTTGCGTAATCGCAGCCGCCGAGGTCGCTGCCATGCAGTCGATGCTCGTCACCGCGATCGTCGCCGATGTCTTGGACGAAAGCGGCATAGAGCGAGTCGAGATCGATTGGCGGCTTCACAGCGTCGCCTCCAACAGCCGCAGCGCCCGCACAATCTCGTCGCGGTGCGCTTGGGCAAAATCGTAAACGGCCCAGCGTGCGTTTTTTGCTTCTAGCGAATTGTCGTGCGGGGGCGCCGCAGCCTCGGCCAATCGCGCAAACTCGTCAGCAAGACTCACAGCGTCGTCTCCTTGCGGATGAGGGTGTCGCCGAAACCATCCTTTGGGCCGATAGCGCGACGGCAGTGAGGACAGGCTGGAACCATAAACCGTTTGCGCCACATACTTGACAGTCTCAGCGCTGCTTTATCGGTTGCGAATCTCTCTTGATCTTCGGCTAGTTGCCGACGTTCACTGTTTACGCGTGCCCTGCTTTGCGTATAATGCGACAAGAGTTCGTGAACGAGCCACCAGGCCGACGGTTGATATGTGCAATCGTTGCAACGCACGATCTCGCCATCGCTTACGAGGGTGACTTTCCGGTGCTGGCAACCCTTGCCGTAGCCATGGGTCCGCTGGGCGCGGGCGATCGAGAAGTCGCCGATCTCGATAACGTTACTCACAGCGTCGTCTCCTTCGTTCGCGCAAGGTCCGCAACGGCGCGTAGCATGGCGTCAACATCGCCAATGTCGGCGATACTCTTACCCCCTGCGAACGGCGCACTCATCGGGGCCGTCAGCGCCGCCAGGTCCTCGTCGCTCGGAGCGGTGACGATGCGCTCCAAAGCCTCTGTGAACTTCACAGCCGCACCCCGAGCCATACCAGCGCCAGCAGCACGAGAATGCAGAATATCACCCAACCAGGATTGTCACGCGGCTCGTCGCGCCAGTCGGGTTTGTGCCTGTACGGCTTGCCCGTGTTCTTTGCTCCAGACACTTATGCTCTCACCCGAGGCAAGTCTTTGCCCGCGACCATCGCGTTAATCAACGCCTCGAAGTGGAAGCGCACGCGGAAAGCGTTTTGCCCCTCGTCGTCCCTGATCCCATACGCAGCGTTGCGCGCGGCGTAGAGCAAGGCAACGAGCTCCATCTCCGTCTGGGTCATCCCTTGGGTTGTGTTCTCGATCATTTCTGTGTTAGCGTTTGCTTGGGAGTTTGCGGCGAGGTCCATTCGTAGCGCTCCTTTTCCGAGAGGTCGCCCTGGCTGGGGCGGCCTCTTCTGGCATATACAGTATTTTAACAAGACCCGGAAGCGCTCCAGCTAAGCGGCGGAAGATGACGAGCCGCGGCTCCATTTCCCCTGTGAGGAAGCGGAAGATCGTTGCCGGCGCGACCCCTGTGTGGTCGGCCAGCGATCGCCCCGAGAAGCCGTGTTCGTCCATTTCCACCCGTAGCAGTTTCGCGAAGGTCATGCGTTTATGGTAGCACAGCCGTTACGTAAACGCAAGACACACAAACGCCCCGGGGGTGCATCCGAGGCGTCGTGTTTCCTCTCTTGCAGAGAAACCTGGCCGACCCGGCCCGGGTTAGGGCGCGAGCCGTTGTCCTTCTTCGCTGCGTTCGTACGCGCCGTCGTCCACGGCTTCCTCGCAGTCCGGGCACAGGAAGCAGCGGGAGGTGATCTCGCCACAGGCTGCACAGTTCATGGGACCTCCTGGTTTCATGGCTTGTACGCCTTCGCTACGGCCTGCACGATGATTTCCTTAAGCAAGGTCAACTCAGCCTTAACCTGCAGAGATTTGTCCCGTAAAACTTGGTCGCGTTGCGTTTCGAGTAACCCCAGCGCCCTCTCGCGAACAGGCCCTTGAATCTCAGGCTGAATGTTCACGTTCGGCATCAAGCAGTTGATAATTTCCTCCGCGCCCTCCATGGAAAACGCCTTTCCTCGAATGGCCGCGATAACTTGGCGGGCATTGTCCTCAAAATCACCGCGGCTCATTTACTCGCCACAGACTGCACAGTTCATCCGCCTGCCACTCCCGTGAGAGTAGGCGCAACCGCCAGAGCCAGACCGATCGCGAAGATGATCAGCGCGCCAAGACCGATTGCCGTCGCGGCAGTGATGAGGTAGGTTGTCATGCCGCTGCCTCCGCGTTCAATTGGTCGGCGCGCTTTTGAGCAGCTGCGTAGGTCGCATGGGTCGAGCAAATCCAGCCACCCTTGGTGTCGCGCACCGCGGCAATCCGCTGCGCCTTCGGGTTTGGGTTGGATTCGACTTGATAGCGGTTCGTCATATTGGGTTCCTTTGCAAGAGAGTTGGTGTACGTTTATGATAGCACAACGAACCGTGTTGTCAATGGGGTTTTGGGCCCCATTGTCGCGTTTTCGTCTGTGCTGTGCGTGACGTCACCGGCCGATCGGCTCGACCCAGAGTAAGGGGGGCTCGGTCGAAAACGCATCCTAGGGCTCGCATTCAATCGACAGAGAGCCCAAAATCCCTCTAAGCTGGCGGGATTGACCTTTCCGACACCCGAGCGTACACTTTCTTGGATCCCTCCGGAAAAGCGAAACGCGCCGAGGACCGACTCCCGACGCGCTTCAGTTCCGAGAGGAAGCCCCTGTCTACTCCCCAGGAGCCGCCTTCATGGCAAACACTACCACAAACGCAAGCCCGCAGTCAAAGACAAGCGGGTCTTTTTGTGCCTGTGGCATGCAGATCTCAGCCGGCAAGCGGCGTTGTGCTCGCTGCCGTAACGTAGTCGAAGCCTTTGCGCGATCGCGTCGACGGCGCTTTCCATGAAGCGCTTGCTCGCCCAGCCTTCGAGCGACTTCCCCGCTTTCGTTGCCGACGTCGGGCAGCTCTTTGCCGACGCTCGCGATCGCGACCAGCTCGCCGACGACGAGCCCTATCTCGAATACGAGCAGTGGGAGATATTCCACGAGCTTGCTCGCTATCACAACGTTTTGGACAACGCCGCCGTGCGTTCATCACTCGACCAAGTTGCAGCCGGTAGAAGGCACGCCGTGCCCGCCCGCCAGCTTGCGATCGAGTGGCGCACCAGCGTCGATCTCCAAAGGTCCGCCGCTCGTGAGGAGCTGCGGCAGAGTTTGATACCGCCTCCGGCTTCGCCGGCTGCCGTGTCAAGCGAGCCGCCACAATGCCCTCGCTGCGATCGACGGATGGTCCCCATGCTCAACAGCCGGGACGCAAGCAGCTTCTGGGGCTGCTCCGCTTTCCCCGACTGCCGAGGAAGTCGCCCCAAGTAAACCCACAACGACGTCAACGCCGGCAAGTGCCAAAGCCGGCAAGGATGTCTTCATCACCCGAAAGGGAGCCGTTACCCGAACAGAAGGGGACACGGCTGCGGAACGAGAGGCAAGACCCACGATCCCCCGACGCCGGCGGTTTCCACGTTGGACGGGAGCAAAGCCGTCGAGTAACGCTCGACGCGATCGTGGCCGGGAAACTGGAGAGAGTCGAATGCCGTGGGAGAGCGGCTGCGTAGAAAAACGCGAAGGGCGGCAGCAACAGGGCGTCGTCGTCTTCGTCACTGATATATCAACGACGACGAAGACAACCAAGCAAACGATTAGGAGCGAGACGCCGAATGGCGCGAGCGGAACACTCCGCCACCGCACCGAAGCATACGCCGCCACAAAGCTCAGGGGTCGGGGCTAATACTACCAACTACCAACGCGACACCAACCACACGATCTCAGCACCGGCGCTCTGAGCCCTCGTCGGTTCCTGGCCGCCGACAAGCCTCGGCCCCCCAAGGGCCGCG
>CAVTCS010000007.1:0-19235 GCA_963733295.1 Vulcanimicrobiota bacterium
ATACTACATAAGGGCGCTCAAACTTCCGGTCCCCCACCGCCGGGCCCCGATCGCGGGTCGAGTTCCTGATCAACTAAGGGCGCTCAAACCTGCGGGGTTGGGGTGTGGGGCGCAGCCGGCGGAATCGATAACCGGCATCCAATCTTAGATTGATTTGTTGGTGGTTTTAGCAACGTAAAGCCACACCAGCACTTCTGGAAGCCAGATGATGAGTAACCCTAAGAACACTCTTCTGAGCACCTGTGCCCGCGCTCGCCCCAGCACTTGCCATTCTTAACACGAAGGAAAATGTTCACCCAAGATCCTAACAGAATCGTTGTTGGGTAGAACGCATAAAATAACGCGAGACCGATTACGTAAAGAGCTACAGGTCTCCCATCGGTTCCAGCCATTTGGGTCTCCGATGATGCGGCTGCCTGATTGGGTTACGATGGTTCCTACATCGACCATAACGGGTGAGAACACTGGGAAGGGATAGAGGTCACTCAGGCACGGGCGACTTTACAGTGGGACAATTGGGTCCAACACCAGGCGTGGCCACAAAGAACCTAAGGAAAATGGGCACCAGGAGGGCCTGTGCTGAACTCCGCAGGCTTCACTTGACTTAGACACGTGTGCATCTGGTGATCACAGGTGTGCACGTGGCTGCATTTGGCTGGAGGTGACAGGCTGATGGGCCCTGGAGCGTTACGCGCCAGGCAACCGTCGTGATTGCGGCAGCAATTGTCAAGGAAGTCGCTCTTGTCTCCGCGCGCTTTGTCGTAAGCCGTGGCCGGGTAATCTTGCTCCCGGCAGTCCGAGAATCGAGAAAGCATAACCCGGACCGCAAAACTTCCGTTGTACACATTAGCTTGAAATTCTCCGTGTGAGCCTGAATCGAGATCCGCGAGCAGATCGGTATAAAGACTGGTGAATCCGGTTGCAAGGATTGGCATTGGGATGCAACCGTTAGACGGGCTCAAACCGCGGGGGTGTCGCTCCGCATCGCGGGATCATCCATCCCGTAACCGTAGATCTCGGGGTTCTTCCTCGCGCCCGACATCTTCTGAGACTTTGATGCCTACCCCGAACCAGGGTGGTACCAGCGCACGTTGTTGTAGTTGCGCTCGGAGGGAGAAGTAGAGCGACGCAGGGGAAAGCCAGGAGCGAGGCGCCAGCTGTGAACACGCGCGTCGCGAAGACGCAGCCATCAGGTTGCATACTATCGACCTGCCAGGTGATCGCGGGCGTCGCGGCTGGCGCGAGGCGATACAGGGCGGGTGGGGTGGCGCGGTTTTTCGGGCCCCTTCCTCTCGGAAAGAGTCGTCGCGTAGCGGGCATCAGGGGGGGGAAAGGGGCCAAAACGGGCCGGCCCTGGCCCTCGGTCCGGGATCCGGTAAAATCCGCCAACGCGGCGCAAGGCCCTTTGGCATCAGGGTTTCCGGCGCAGAGCCCCTCGCGGCGTACCGATCGGCTCGGCGCGACGTTCTTTGCAGAACGGTTTTGCAAAATCAACGGTGTCGCGCAAAGGCCTGTCCCACAAGGGTTCCGACGCGTATTTCCAATGAGTCGGATTCACGTTACGTACGCGGTTCCCGGTAATCATCACTGGCGACGCGCGTTACTTATGGAGGCGGTGTAGCGAAGCCCAAAGAGTCGTACACCGATCCATACGTTACAGCAATCCAATGCTGCTGCGCACAGTGCATTTGACGCTGCCCCCAGGCCCGGACTACCCGCAAGTCTTCCGCCAGTTCGTACATCCATGCGGCGTAAGCTGCGCGAATCGCTCTGCGCAAGTCGACACGTGGCCCGAACGTGGTTTGTCGTTCTGGGTTAGTCCCACGAGGCATGAGCAGATCACCGCCAGATATGAGTGAATGTCCGCAAATCACGATCTAGCGTGCCACTTCATCCTCGGTCCGAACTTGAACTCGAGCACGCGCAGACGAGAGCCCTCGCCAATTCAACGATCGCTCGACGCAAGGCGGCGCGTTGTGGTGCCGCAGCGCTTCAGGATATCCTGGAGAGCGCGGACCGAAATCCGAGCTCGCGCGCAACCGCGGCGCGGGGTCTTGTGGTTAGCGCGCCGAGCGCCCATTCGAACTCCCGATTATCCGGATCGTCGTAGACGAACGGCTCGTCCCGTTCGAGACTGTCCCCTTCGCCCTCGTCGAGTCGATCGATTTCCTTACCGACCCGCGTCGGTTCTCCGTCGGTCAGGTGCAGCCGGCCCAATAGTCCGCGCGTTTCGGAGGTTGCTGGTAAGCCGTCCGGACCGGCCGCTTTGGATTCGGGGTGCTCGGCGTATTGGGCAATGAATTCGTCCAGTCGCATTACCGGCACGGTGCCTGCATGCGCATTCCCCTCCCAATCCAGCGAAACGGGCTTCCCTGTGCGAAAATCGCACCAATGCAAACGGCGAGTTTTCGCGAGGTCACGTTCAAATGGGGCAATGGGCTGTACGGAATCCCCCATTTCCGCTGCCGGTGTAATTGTTTGCAGAAAACCATAGGGTTTAATGGAGAAATCGTACGTTTTCGCACGATTAAACCGCCTGAATCCCTTACCTGCCCAAATACGCGGTTGCGCTATGGGAAAACGGCGGCGAAAAGGTACGTCAAAGTCCAAAAGCGCGCGCATACGACGCTTGCGAGTTCCTCGATACGTAATATGCAATTCTCGCAGTAAAATGGCCGTCCAAGCGCGTCGCGCGAGTTTTCGCACGTTTTCGCTCTTTGTGCGTCCAATTGCCGCGCCAAAACCACTTTCGGATGCCTTTATGATGCGAAGGCGTTTTCGCGTATCGGGTGTAAAAAGCACGTAGCGTTTGGCAGATATAGCCAGGCAACGTAGGTTGCGCACATCGTCATATTCACGCTTGAGCAATTCTGGTACATCGTGGCGATTGTACGGGTTTAGGCGGTTAAAGCCCGTGATAATCCTGGAAACCTCACGTTCGCTTAGGCAATGCACCGTTTCTGCGTTTCCCCCGACCCCGATCGCGAGGCTGTCCGTATCGCAGAAGACGAACGTCCCGCCGGCGGCGGCAACCTCCGTCTCAAGCATCGCGAGCATCAGGCGCGCACCACCTGTGACCAGCGTTGCGACGATTGGGTTAAAGAATGCCCCAGGACGCTCGTTGTTGGTCTTGCCCTTCCTCGGACCCACGTCGGAGTACCAAACGGCCTCCTGGGGCAAATGAGAGCTTCTTGTAGCCCCTTCGCCGCTCGGCGCGACGTTGATCTCGGCAAAAATTCCGTACGCCCCGCTGTTAGCAAGAATTTTCAGAGCGAGTTCGCGCCTAGCCGATTCCCATGCGGATCGCGGTTTGACGCGCGCTTAGCACGCTGACGCTGCTCGACGACAATCTTGAATATTGGTAGCAGCGGATCTAATGGCGTACCAAGGAAGTCGATCGCTTGTTTTTCCGTCTGTTCGCCTGGAATGATTTCGATAGCGCGCTCAATCTCTGGGGTCTTGCCGCCGAGAAGTTTTGCGGCAATAACGTCGGCAAGCGTATACCAACGCGAGAAATCACTCGTGAAATGGGTGACAGAGATTGTGTACGCCTCACTTGCTGATTGCCGCATGCGCACGGGAAGAATATCACCGTTGGGCCTCAGGCAAACGAGGCAATTGAGCTGGGGCCAAACCGCCGAGTCGTAGAGGCTCGAAAGGGTGACCGAACGGATAAGCTTTCGTACCGCATTTGTCGCGTCACATTCACCATTCGTTTCGGCGCCAATCAGCTGCTGGATGTTCTGGAGTAGAAAGACGGTCGGGTACATTGACGTGAAGTCAACCACGGTAACGGGCACGTCGACCTTTCGCACCCTCACCTCAGCTCGGCCGCCGAAGTAGGAGGCCATTGCAAAGCCGATCGTTTTCGGCCTCATTCCGGTTCCTCGCTCTCGGCCGTTTGGGCGCGTTTGAAGCCCATGAGCGCTAAGGTCGCTTTTGCAACGCTCGCCGTTGAATAAATACGGGTCATAGGAACGGTATTGGCAGCTTGCTTTCGTTCATTTTCCATTGTCGCGAATGGGTACTGTACATACTCGGCGCGCAGCTTTTCGAAAAGCTCCCACGTTACCGTTACATCGTTACGGCAATATTCGATGGCCTCAGGGGTTATTTTCCCCAGCTCAACGTCAGTTTTCTTATGGGCAGTTTTGAACTCGAAAGCCGCCCGTTTTAGGCTAAAGCGAATGCCGGTGAGCGCGTTCGTAAGCGTGCTAAGATCGAGAAATCGGCCCTTAAAATACGGCTTCTCCCATTCCCGCATTTTAGCTTTCGGCGCGAACTGGATGAATGCGGCTCGTCCAGAGACCGATTCGATATGGACATCCGAATAGGTCATATAGCGGGATAGCCGAAAGCGGAACTTGCGCGAGTTCTTTCCACGGCCGGCACCGGCATGTTCCGCTATTCGTGACAAATCGAACGGCAGATTAAAGCCGACACAAAGCGTTCCGAGGCCATACACGTGGTGAAAAAATATCCGGTGTACGAAGTCCTCGCGCGAATAGACGGAAAGCCCGGCACCTTTTGCGTAGCGCCGCACCGTTGCAACCTCCGTCTCTTTTAATGCATCGCCTAGGAAAACGCCCTCGCCCATGAGGTCGTTTGCTTGGTACAGCTGGAACACACCGAAAAGCAACCGTTGTGTAAAATCGGTTGTCGTTTCGGTGTCAAACACGAGCACGCGCTCGTCAATTTTGGGGCGGCGGTAGCCGCGGTTCTTCGTACCGGACTTGCTCTTTTTCTTGGCCGGTTGCACCCATGCTCGAACGGCGGTCTGGACGCGAATCAAGGTGGGGGTGGCACAGAGACACCTCGCGAGTAGTCAGAGCCTAAGGTTGCCACAAAATGCTTATCGGCCGCCAGGTTCCAGACGGCCCATGCGACTAGAACCACAACCACAGCGGTAAAGAAGACCCTGGCTTCCGCTTCCAAGTCACCCGCCGCGGCGTAGACGACCAAGAAAGCCGCGAGGCCGAATTCGAAAGCGGCTTGGAGCTCCAAGGGCCGGCGGTCGGGATCTTGCCGCCGTAGGGTACCCAGGGTGTCTTCCTGGAGATCGCTTTGGATGGCGTGGCAATTCAGGCACAAGGGGCCTTGGAGCGTGCTGTTTGCCTGCCCCGCAATATGGTGGGACTCGAACACGCGCAGATCTGTCTCGCCGCACAACAGGCACTTGAACCCATCGTAACCGAGTTTCTTCAGCAGGGCGAGTTTACGGCGCTGGGAGGACAGCGATAGGGGCTTGCGCTTCGCCCGGCAATTGTGGCAGCGAATCTCGCCGGCCCGAGAGCGGCAGAGGCAGCAAACCTCCTGGAGCCAGCAATCCAGACATTGGGATCGGTATCCCGCAAACGCTGGAGCTTGCGCTCGTGACGAAGCGCTCGTTTCGTTTCGTCGCCTATCGGGATCACTATTCGGCCGAGCCTGGTGGGCCATAGATGTCGAGGAAGTGCAACTCACCGGCGCGAGCAAGACGATTAATCGTCGCGCGATCGGTGACGAAGAAGTGCGTCTTGCCGCCCGCCTTAATGCTCTTGCCTTCGAACCGTCTAAGAGACGAATCGTCCGCATGCATTACGAACTTGCGAACCGCATTGCTGTGGCGAGCGATCCGGGTGGCGTCTCGGGAATTCGTGACGCGCAGCGCGATGTAACCACGGTCGGTGAGGAACGATAAGTCCCGCGCGATCTTATCCGTGCTTTTGGCGTCCAGGCGTCCACTGCGAGTCTCTAGAGCGGGCCCAGCGTAGCGTCTCACGGTCTTGACCGTGGTTCCCGAGCGTCGGGCTACCTGAGTCATACTCAACGCCGGCTGGCGTCGCTTTAGGGCTAACGCATCGAGAACTCGTCGTTGGGCGTCACGCTCGCGATCGAGAGTCGGCGAAAGGTAGATTGTGGTTTTCCGCGAGCGCCTCTTAGGCTGAATTGGTGTCACGTGAGATCCCTCCAATAACACCGACGTTAGCCAGACACCAGCTCTAGTTCCGGTCAAAAAGTTGACAGGCTCGCGCGGACCTGGGGTCTCATTTATCGAACGTAAGCCCATGGGCGACGACGACGAATCGAAGCCTCTTTCCGAGGTCCTTTCGCTTCTCGATGGCTGTGGACTAAAAATCTCCGAAGACGGTCTTCAGCGTTTACGAAAGGCCGGACTTGTTGACGCCAAAGGACCGATCATCACGCTCGATCAGGCCAAGCGTCTCAAAGAAGTTCTCGTTATCCGCAATCGCATAGGCTCGAAGTGGCGACTCGATCAGCTCGCCTTTTTCATGGTCATGCACGGGATGGAACGGGTCCCCGCTAAACTTGTTGGCGACTACATCGAGTTTCTAGTAGACGATTACACAAGGATTGTCGAGCGAATTTTACGGCGACTCGGATCAGGTACCGTCGCCATGAAACGGCGGCGCGTTGCCAGTGAAGAAGCCATGGCCGGCGTCATTGTTCGAGGGATGTATCGCAACATGGTGTTGCCACGAACGCCTGAGCTTGTGGCGACGCGCTCGGCGCTGGAGGCGTGGGTCGCGGTGGTTCTTGCCGTTGTATTCTGCAAGAAGCGCGTCAGCGATATACCGAACCTGGTTCGCCGCGCGGTTTTCCTCGCCATCACGGACCCTACTGTCGCCGAACAGCAATTGGAAGACATACGATCCTTCCTTGAGAGGACGCTACCGGCGCTGACAATCAGCGATACTAATGCCCTGCTACAAGACGTTCGAAGGGCTAAAAAGACTCCGCTGGTAATGTTGACGGCGGCTCGAGATGCTGCGCACATAGTGCGGTTACTCAATCGTGCGCTTGCGCCGATTCCAGCTCCACAACCCGGAGTGTCTTCAAAGACAAACGTTGAGATCTTCGAGCGTCTTTATCGCTCGTTTCTAGGGCTGCTCGCTGGGCTCAGCATTCAGTCGCAAGCCAACCCCAATTCAGCGAGGTTCCTCGCTCGCCTGCGAGCGGGTGACGACTTTGGGTTGAGCGTGTACCTTTCGGAACTGTATCGCGATTCAGTCACCGAGCTAGAAAGGGCGAGGACAGTAAGCTAATGAGCGTCACATCAAACGTTTTGATTGTCGACGGATACGGTGTCCGGCTTGACGTCGAACGAGGACACCTTATCGTTCGAGATGGCTTCCCATCGGATGGAACCACCCGCGAAACGAGATTTCCTCGGGGGCGGTGTGAGATTAACCGAATCGTCGTCCGAGCATCGGCTGGCAACGTGACGATCGCGGCGCTCCAATGGTGTCAACGTATGGGCATCGCCTTCGCCTTTGTGGGTTCAGACAGCCGGCTGATCAATTGCCTCGTACCGGATGGCCCGCACGATGGTCCGCTGCGCCGGGCGCAGGCAGTCAGCGGTGTGACGGACGACGCCCTTATGCTTGCGCGTTGGCTTCTCAGGAAGAAGCTCGAATCACAGCTCGTCGCTTTAGGGCGGACTGCGGCCGACAACGCTCGATCTGAGATTCAGGCAACGATGACCGCAATCGAGCGAGACGAGACCCTCACGGTGCTATTGAGCCACGAGGCCTACGCGGCTAGGCTCTACTTTGACTCGCTCGTCGGTACTGAGCTGCCGTGGCCAGACTTTGCCTTAAAGCGGATACCAAGTCATTGGCGATTCGTTTCGATCCGTGATAGTGGTGGACGAAATCGCGTGCGCGACGCGAAAGATCCCTTCAATGCACTGCTCAACTACGGGTATACCTTGCTTGAAGTCGAGACTCGGGTTGCTTGCGCTGCGGAAAGCCTCGATCCAGACCTTGGATATCTGCACGTCGACTCACGTCTCAGGGAGTCTTTCATTTACGATCTCCTGGAACCGCTGCGGGTAAAGGTTGACCAGCTTACCCTAGACTGGATCGGGCGAGCCAAGATTCGACCGTGGATGTTCATCGAACTGAGGGACGGCGTCGTGCGACTTGATCCTGACGCTGCTCGCGATTACGCGCACACAGTGATGCCGAAGCTGAGGGCGCCGGCACTGTCGATGGCGCGGGAGTTTGCAACGCAGCTGCGCCGAATCTCACTTCCGTATGCTCTGGTTGACCATCGAGTCGCTGCGAAAACGCCAAGCCGGATCGGAGCGGTCAGCAAGCCATGCGCATACTGTGGGCAGAAAGTACCGCGGGTAGAATTGAAGTTTTGCGGACGTCAGTGCTACCTGAGGCACTCAGTCGAAGTAAGACGTCCACTCATGAAAGCCCAGGCGAAGCTGGCCGCTCTGCGTGAAGCCGGTCACAGTCCTGGATGGGATGACGAGGCCCGGAAAAAACGTAGGGCTGGGAAAACGGCGATGCTTCGCAAACGCATACCTGGAATGACGGTCGAAGAGACACGCGCGCGGAAGGCCGAGCAGCAGAGAACATATCGGAAGTTACGCGCGGAGCGTGAGCAGTGATTAACCCCAAGCACCGTGCGAGCCGCAAAGCTCAGGGCTCTGCTTCGCGCTTTATGTCATCGCAGAAAACTCCAGATCTTCAGCCGTTAGCCGCTCACGTTATCGAAACCCACTCGTCCGAAATTCTTTCGTCGAGATTGCGCCGTCACGGACCAGAAGCTCAACTTCTAACGAATTTCTTGCAGAACACGACGATGCGGACACCGCCGGGGTCCTCGCTAACAGTGTTGAGGGAACCAAGAATCGGCTGTACTTATCCCGATATCTTGCTCTTGATCTGGGATAAGGTTGTTGTTGAGCGCTTCTCTTGTGCGACTCGTTTGACGCAGAAGGACCTGACGATTCTTCACTTTTTGAAGTTCGCCACGCGCGCAAGGACAGATGACCTTCGGAGTCGGTTTGGTAGGGACGTTAAAGCGAGCTTAGACCGGTTGCTTGCGCGGGGTCTTATTATGACTGATACCCGCTGGTGGAGGCTGACAAAGGATGACCCATCGTTTGCCCTGATGCATTTGATTGCTATCGAAGCGAAGGTTAAAAAGATCGCGCTCGCCGCAAGGCAAGCTTTTTATAACACGTCCTTTGCGAGTGAGTCTTATGTGTTGCTTCAGAATGCGAACTGGGTCTCCCTCGAAATGGAGACCTGGACATGGGGAGGTACGGCAGTTTACAACAGCGCGACGTCGCCGCCATGGCGGAAATTTTCAGTACGCTTGAGTCCACGTAAGTGTTGAGTTTAGTGTGTTAAGCGACCTGGTCGACGATTTCGGCAGGTCGATTGATATACGATGCAACGGGTAGCTGGCCGGCTTTTGGTTTGCCGCGTACGAAGCGCTCAGGATGCGCGGTGTAGGCAGCGTCGAGAATGCCTTGCCGCCGCTCCAAGAGAGCGCCGGCGCGGCCGAAGTGAACGTCAGCTGGAGCGAGAAGCGCGAGCGCGCTGTGGCGATGTTGCGTGTTATACCATTCGACGAACGCGCGGCAGAACGCTCGTGCCTCTGCGATATTGGAAAGCGTCGCGGGAAATTCCGGCTGGTACTTGGCAGTTTTGAAGAACGATTCGATGTGCGGGTTGTCATCGGAAACATGCGGGCGGGAATGGCTCTTGGTTACACCGAGATCGGCGAGCAAGAACGCGACTGGTTTCGAAGTCATCGAGCTACCGCGATCTGCATGTACGGTGAGCTTCTTGGGATCTACGCATTCTTTCTTGATCGTTTCGGAGAGCAACATGCGTGCCAACGCGGAGCTCTCACGATCGGCGACCATCCAGCCGACGACGTAGCGACTATAGATGTCGACGATGACGTAGAGGTAAAAATACGTCCACTTCTGCGGACCATGCAATTTGGTGATATCCCAGGCAAAAACCTCGCGCGGCGCGGTTGCGCACAATTCCGGCTTCACGTGCGCAGGACGCGTGGCTTGATCGCGTCGCTCGCCGACTTCCCCGGAGCGGTGAAGAACCCGATACATCGTGGACAGCGAGCAATGATAGACGCCTTCGTCCAAGAGCGTTGCGTAAATATAGGGCACGCTGCGATCGATGAATCGATGCTGGTGAACCGCGTCCAAGACTGCTTCGTTCTCTCGGGTGTCCAGAGCTAACGATGATCCGCGCCGGGCGCGTTTCTCGCGTCGTTCAGTGCGCTCGACCAGCCGTTCTTGATAACGCCGCTGCTGTCGAGAAGAGCGCGGCACGAGTTGGTGACGTCGTCGAAAGCTCGCGCGGGAATGCCCCATCTGCTCGCACGCTTGGCGTTCGCCAACCTCAACGGCAAGATTCACTACGACTTGTTCCACGGCGGCAAGTCCATCTGATCCGCGCTCTCGCCGACTACAGCACGCAAGAGCGCGTAGGCTTTTCCCTGGACAGCGATAATCCGTTCCGCTTTAGCTAAGCGTAGCTGCAGACGCTCGTTTTCTTTGCGCAGCCGCGTGTTCTCAACAGCGTTGGGATCGGGCTTACGACCGCGTTTCGCCTCCAGCGGCGCGCCACCAGCGAGCTGCTTTCGCCAACCAGCGATATGCGATGAATAAATCCGTTCGCGGCGGCAAAGTGCCGCTCGCCCCACGGAGGACGCTTGCTCATACTCTTCGAGAATCCGCGCCTTATCAGCTGCGGAGAATCGGCGGCGCGAAGCCTTGGCTGGTACCTCGGGATCCGAAATCGTGCCCTTGGATTGCATGCGTGAAACCTTTCACGCCCTCAGTAATTAAGTCCGGGTAGGTGGTCTCACGCTATACTGAAACAGAGGGTGGCAAGTTCAGAGTGCTGTGACACCGTCACCGCCATTTTACGTTCTAAGCGGCACCGTGCCAACTTGGAGCGGGACTGACGACAACAACATCTGGCCTTCATGTATCGTGCCGCAAAGCTAGGAGTGAGCCGCATGCGCCTCGACCTTTTGACAGTATTGCTGACCACGACGCTGAGTCTAGGATCTGGCACAGCAGCCGCGTTTGTGGACATGACACCGGCTTCGGCCGAATCGGGGTCAGTCGGAACAGCTACGCATCTACGCGCCACTTTGTCGGCGCCAAGTACCGCTAGTCTCGGTGAACCGATATCAATCACTGTAACAATTGCTAATAGTGGACCGGACTGGGTTCAGTATAGCAGCTACGCGCCCGTGTACTGGCTGGTAGACTTATCAATCGTGGATCCAGAAGGAAGACCGTTGCCGCGATCTGAGCAACGGACCTTATTTTCACGAATTAATCTTATCGCGCTTCAGATAAACCCGGGACGGTCAACAACGCTCAGCGCACCGCTGGCGTCGTGGGGCTATGTTCTGGATCGTCCCGGAAGGTATCGAATTTTCCCAATTCTGACTACACGAGCGTTTGTCAATGTTGCTGGGGAGATCGTGGCCGATCCAGCACCCCCGATCTTTGTGACGATAGAGTGATCCAAGATCGCGCCTGAGGGAAGCGTCCTAGGTCAGAACTCCTTTCAGTCGAGTTGGCCTCATTAGTCGACGAGCCAGGGTGGAAGGTTGAGACGTTTGGCCCCTGCAGCATCTCCACTTGCTCAGCCTGTTCGCGGCTTTTTCGAGCCGATCGCTCGAACAGCTGATCTGACGAAGACGGGCTGGCCATGGCCCAGACGCCGAGCGGCTCGGGTAACGGAACGGCGCCCCTAGAAGCTGGGCGAGTTACGTTTCTCTGGCTTACGCGCTGGCCATGCAGACTGGCTAAGGAATGCGACGGCGAAGCCTATGACGCACACGATGTGCAACAGGTTCGGCTTCCGAGCTATGTGATAGTACGATGCCATCGCGCCTGCAAGGCCAAAGACTATCATCCCAGATACAAGAAGCATCAGGTTGTTGGGAACAAAACGAGTCAAGTTGATCAAGCAAATGGTGAGGAGTGCCACAATCGAAAGCGCGGCTATCGGCCAGTAGCCGCTTATGCGGGCCATCATTCGTGAAACCGATTTTCACACCGGACGCGTTGGATTTTGATAATTGGGGGCGGCTGAAGGGCGACGGCGCGCAGACTCCCGTCGAATCGCTCTTCGCACCACTCTGCTAAGGCGGCAATCCTGCTCGGTCCCGCTATCATGAGCACACCCCTTCGCGATCGTACGCGCTCGACAAAGCCTCGACCCGCCTGTTCTTCGTTATAGGCAACTGAGAACGGTGCGTAACTAAGCGTGCCTATTGCAAACAATTGCATTTCGCGCGTTCGCGCGTCGTTTGCCAACGGTGCAAAGACGTACTCGATCGGAAGACCAACGCCCCAGTCGACAACCACTTCACTTGGCCACCCGGCCACGTCCATTTGCGCGTCACGTATGCGCGTGCTCGAGTCGAGATATCCCAAACTCTCCCGAAAGGTCAACAGGACTGAGAGCACGACGATGGCCACAGCAGCGGCAGAGCGAGGCCGGTTGGAACTTTGCAGGCACACGAGACTGGACACGCAGAGAAGGTCGAGCGGGGGAATGTCCACGTGCACGATGGCGCCGCGGCCCGAAAGGCCGACAAGGGCCAACGCCGCGAGACAGGTCGCCCCCGTAGCCGCGAGCCGCCGAGTCGGGCGAAGCAAATACAAACCAATCGCAGTTAGGAGGAGTGGTAACAGAGCCGGCGCGCGCAACGCCCATATCGAATCAATGGCTCCAGCGAGTCCTCCACCCACGAATCGCAGCGGACCCAAGTCCCCGAGCATTTTCCGCAGAATGCGTGGATCGGCAGTTTTCCTATCGACGAAGAACCAAGATTCCATAAGGTTAACGTCGTTCAACGAGTAACCGTAACGGCGCAGAATCTCAGGATGCTTGCGCAGCTGATCGCCGGCTCCGAAATCAGTGAATGCTCGGCGTGGAAAACTCAGTTCTTCGTAACGCTGCCACTCGGGGCCGGAGTAATGGCGGTAATCAACAAATTCTGAGAGACCGACTGCTGCGACGAAGAGTATGGCCGCAAGCTGCAGTTTCTTATCTCCGCCCAGCTGACGATAGGACAGCAGTGGTAAAGCAACCACGGCTACGAGCAAGACCTCTTGACTTCGAATGATGTAGCCGACGAAAGCACAGATCGTCGAGGCGATTAAAACGACGCTGTTCTTCGAACGAGCGTAGACCCAAAGACTAAGGATCACCGCTACCGCCGCCAGGCCTGCATTTGTCGTATATTGCGGTAGCATCGCGGCATGCAGTGTGATTAGAATCGTAGCAAGTAGTGCGATATAGTTTCTGACACCAAGCTGTTGAAGAAAGTAAAGTATCAGCGAACCCGAAAGGAGTAACACCAACAACGTGCCGATCGAGTAACCGAGCACTCCGTCGAGACTGGGCAACGCGCGGACGGCGTATCCCCACAGGACGGCCGAGAAGACAAGGTCGGGCGAAGCGAACGCGGCGAGTCCATAGCCATGAGCGATCATCGACATCGCTGGATCGTCGTTGGTCGCCCAGATTGGCTGGGCGAATGCGTATAGCGCTGCAATCAGCGCAGCAACTATACCGACGCAGACGAACAATGGCCACGGCTTCGGTGACCCAATGGTATTCGCTGGTAGGGAGCTTAGCGTGCCACGAATTTCAAGTCACCTGCTTGATGTCGAGTTCAACCCTCGTGCCATCTGACGACGGATGCCACGCACTCGAGTCCGCCGTCACTGCTTGCGTGCCTGTGCATCGACGAAGCGCCAGGCACCGGCGGTGGAAGCTCAGTGCTCCAGTCTTGCCGCATCGTGCGTAAGAGCTGTAGTTCACGGTGGCTCGTGATGCGACGAAGCGACGGTAGATCACCTTTTCGGATGGCAACTCAAATGCCGAAACGGGTCGCACTGTGGCTGCACGTCGTTTGAGCGGAGGCGATTTCGCTCGAGGACGTGGTTCACTCTCAAGGCGAGAGAATTTTTGCGCAGCGCTCCTGATTCACCGAACCGGCTCAGGCTCGTTGGTCCTCGAGCATTGGCTTCCGCTGGCTCCGCGCCCGGCTGCTGGGGGAGGGGGCCGCGTTTCAAATGCCTCTGTCTCCTATCCCCTCGGTTTCGGGACGGGATACTACATAAGGGCGCGCAAACTTCCGATCCCCCAGCGCCGGGGTGCCCAGATCTTTCCGGGAAGGCTCAAGCCCATCTGCTCCACTGAGGATCGCCGGACTGGGAAGTCGGGGACGAAGCTCGACGATGATACTCCGACCGCTCTCCCTCAAAAGTCAACCAGTAGACGCGAAGAAATGAAGACGCAAAAACCGACTAGCGTTTGGATGCGCGAACGGTCGCGTGGATTTTTCGGGGTATCACTCGCCGCGATCACGCATGAGAAGCGCCGCGATAAGCGAGAAGCAGGCTCCGCTGACGCCTAAAACAAGCCCTGATGTTTCGTCGAGCCGGAGCAGGAGGACGACGAACCAGCCACAGAGTGTTCCGACTGCCGATGCGACTATGAGGATCGAAAGACCCTGAATCAGCGAGCGTTTCGTGAATAAAACCAAGATCGCAAGCGTAAACGCTGCGCCGTCGAGGGGAAGCGCAAGGGGCAGGGCGCCTATGCCCACCAGAGGGCCGTATGCCATCGCGTTTCGGTAATATTCCTTATTTGCCGGATTGTCGAGCAAATTGGAAAAGACTGCGCTGAAGACTAGGCTAGCAAAGCTCGGCAGAGCGAGAACGCAAACGGCTCCTGTCACTGCGCCTACGAGGGTGGCGAATGCTGCGCGAACTACTAACGCGCCACGGGGCTTTGTCAGGCCCCCCAACTCAAAGCGGCCAGGCGCGGAGAGTCATCTGCTACGACCATACCTAAGAAAGACCGCTGAACTAGTCATCCCGATCGGGCCTCCTAGAGTGATAAACCATCCCGTAAACCCATAGTACGGCTGAAATGTCGCTGAAACCAACAGCCAGCCAAAAAACGTACCGATCGCGTATCCGAACCCTAACCAAGTTATTACCCGCTCGGCGCCATTCTTCAAGCGTAAAAAAATCACAAGCAGCCCACCGAGAACCGCAGCAACGACTGCATTTTGAACTGAGCCGAAGATCGCGAAGTACGCGAGTCCTGTCCCGATTGCCTGGCCGTCAATCGTGATATCTGAACCTCCGAGAAACGTGAAGCAAACAGTTGCGATTACCGTAGCGACGAGACCAATAATCCCACATGCGAGCGAGACGCGAAGAGTACAGGTCATTGCGGTATCGGCTCGCTCAAGATTGTTGAACCCTCTATAGCGGACCTCACTGATTGGCAGCGGACCTCACTGATTGGCGGAGCGCACTCGGAGGCGTATGAGATGCCTCACCACGACGCCGGCAACGGCAATAGCCAAGATCAGCGCCGTACGGTCTTCTAAGACACCTCGACTATCATCTATCGCAGAGACCGCGATTGCCGCAATGATCGCAACAGCTACCGCAACAGCAGCATCTATCAGAGCGATCTTCATCCCCCAGCGTCGCCGAATAAGCAAGCAAATAAGGCCGCCGGCAACGACTCCTAGCGCGCCGGCAAACAGCGCATAGAGCGAGTACATTAGGGAGGCGGCATCTGCCGGAATCATTTAGTTACCCATTCCGCCTGCAGAACGTGCTGGTCGAGGAACTTATTCTACCATCGCCGTCGCCGCGCCACGAGCGTGGCATCGATCTGCGACCTGCGATCGGGGCTGCGCGGTGGGGACCGGAAGTTTGCGCGTCGTTATGTAGTATCCCCTTGGTTTCTGGGCGGGATACTACATAAGGGCTGCGAAACGTCCGGTCCCCCGCCGCCCCGGCGGCCCCGATCCTAACGGCTAGCCGATCGATACCCCATAAGGCGTCCGAAAGCGATCGCCAGCAGCTGGGCGCCCGATGTCCAGAATGGTTACGGTCGAGGACCTGTTATGACGGAACTGGCGCGTCAAATCCATCGTAGACGCCATTTTGAGACTCAGCGATCCTCTCGAGGATTGGGATCAGCCGGGAGGGATCGTACGGTTTCTCCGCATCGACGACGACTAGCGAATAGCGATCGGTGCCGTCCTGGGCATAATCGTGATCGAGAGATGTGCTAACATTGCCCACCGACTGCTCGATCATTCCCTTGGCGCGACTAGCCTTGGTAGACGACTGAAAATATAAAAAATGGGTGACGCGTGGACTCTGCGGAGTGGCCGCAAGCTTTGGATCCGGCTCAAAGCCGTTGAGCCTCAAAATGCGATCGATGAGTACTGGAAGCGGAACAATCCCGTCGAATCTTGGGAGGCGCGCCACCTCATCAGGCGTCAGCGGCATTTCCTCTGGACAATCGTCCACAAACACGTAATATCCGCCCGCATTGCGGGCAAACCGCACAAATATTCGGGGCCCAGCGGCATGATCCGGAATGGGGTACCTTCCGATAAACACAGCGTCTGGCAGACCATCTCGTGCAACCGATCTAATCTGGAAAAACTGCCATCCGAGTTCCGGACCGGCGACAAGTGTCTGAAGGTCCGGTTGAACCTGGTAGAGACCCGGCAGGATGCGCACGAACTCGATTTTGGTATCTCTCGTGCGTTGGACGTACGCGGTGCCCCGAAGCGTTTGCAACGCGAACACCGCGCCTGGCTGATTTGCCTTCTTCGGCAGTCGTATTTTCACGGTACTCCAACCTCAAAGGAGGCCAGCGACTGGGGCGAGTTCAGAATCGATTGCGCCTCCCACCTCCGCTGCTTGGGCCGCGGCCGCCTCAGCATCTGCCGCAACATCCACTCCAAGGGACTGCAACCACTCGACTAAGCCGTCCTTCATCTGCAGGGTGAGCTCCGCTCCTCGAGACCATAGTGGTTGCACTTGCCCAAGTCTGTTAAATTGCGCCATCGATTGTATCTTGTTTACACCTTTAGGCCCGAGTGTCTGTGTCGCTTTCATCACATATGTCTCGACGGACCGCATCATTTCCCGAGTGTATCCCGCGGGGGCTCTAAAGGGCTGAACTACCAATCGACCATTTCGAGCCCAATAGTCGGATCGTGTCTTGAGGGCGCATGTAATTCCGCAATACCCCTTATCGCCTTCGGTAGCATAGTACAGCACGATGTTACTGTACTCGCTTTGCGCCGACGCGACAGCCTCGGCGGCGTCGATCTCACCAAGAGTCAGCTCTAATTCGTTCACAGGATCGCTGTACGAGGGGACAAATGGCGGCGGCCCCGGTGGCGCACCTTCATCACTACCACCGCTGGGGTAGAATGGTGGGACATCTTCCGTCACATATCCACTGGGATCGACATTCGAGATGGTATTGTTTCCCTCGTACGCGTCCCTCTGTTTCAGTATAGCGTGAGACCACCTACCCGGACTTAATTACTGAGGGCGTGAAAGGTTTCACGCATGCAATCCAAGGGCACGATTTCGGATCCCGAGGTACCAGCCAAGGCTTCGCGCCGCCGATTCTCCGCAGCTGATAAGGCGCGGATTCTCGAAGAGTATGAGCAAGCGTCCTCCGTGGGGCGAGCGGCACTTTGCCGCCGCGAACGGATTTATTCATCGCATATCGCTGGTTGGCGAAAGCAGCTCGCTGGTGGCGCGCCGCTGGAGGCGAAACGCGGTCGTAAGCCCGATCCCAACGCTGTTGAGAACACGCGGCTGCGCAAAGAAAACGAGCGTCTGCAGCTACGCTTAGCTAAAGCGGAACGGATTATCGCTGTCCAGGGAAAAGCCTACGCGCTCTTGCGTGCTGTAGTCGGCGAGAGCGCGGATCAGATGGACTTGCCGCCGTGGAACAAGTCGTAGTGAATCTTGCCGTTGAGGTTGGCGAACGCCAAGCGTGCGAGCAGATGGGGCATTCCCGCGCGAGCTTTCGACGACGTCACCAACTCGTGCCGCGCTCTTCTCGACAGCAGCGGCGTTATCAAGAACGGCTGGTCGAGCGCACTGAACGACGCGAGAAACGCGCCCGGCGCGGATCATCGTTAGCTCTGGACACCCGAGAGAACGAAGCAGTCTTGGACGCGGTTCACCAGCATCGATTCATCGATCGCAGCGTGCCCTATATTTACGCAACGCTCTTGGACGAAGGCGTCTATCATTGCTCGCTGTCCACGATGTATCGGGTTCTTCACCGCTCCGGGGAAGTCGGCGAGCGACGCGATCAAGCCACGCGTCCTGCGCACGTGAAGCCGGAATTGTGCGCAACCGCGCCGCGCGAGGTTTTTGCCTGGGATATCACCAAATTGCATGGTCCGCAGAAGTGGACGTATTTTTACCTCTACGTCATCGTCGACATCTATAGTCGCTACGTCGTCGGCTGGATGGTCGCCGATCGTGAGAGCTCCGCGTTGGCACGCATGTTGCTCTCCGAAACGATCAAGAAAGAATGCGTAGATCCCAAGAAGCTCACCGTACATGCAGATCGCGGTAGCTCGATGACTTCGAGACCAGTCGCGTTCTTGCTCGCCGATCTCGGTGTAACCAAGAGCCATTCCCGCCCGCATGTTTCCGATGACAACCCGCACATCGAATCGTTCTTCAAAACTGCCAAGTACCAGCCGGAATTTCCCGCGACGTTTTCCAATATCGCAGAGGCACGAGCGTTCTGCCGCGCGTTCGTCGAATGGTATAACACGCAACATCGCCACAGCGCGCTCGCGCTTCTCGCTCCAGCTGACGTTCACTTCGGCCGCGCCGGCGCTCTCTTGGAGCGGCGGCAAGGCATTCTCGACGCTGCCTACACCGCGCATCCTGAGCGCTTCGTACGCGGCAAACCAAAAGCCGGCCAGCTACCCGTTGCATCGTATATCAATCGACCTGCCGAAATCGTCGACCAGGTCGCTTAACACACTAAACTCAACACTTACGTGGACTCAAGCGTACTGAAAATTTCCGCAGCGCCCGCGACCTCACCAGGTCTAAGGGCCGCTTTGGTCGCTGCGCGCAAGCCCCCTTCGCTAGAAGTGATCACTCGGGTCCCGGCTGTGGTTTCTGTTACGCCGATGGTCACCCCGCGTTGGGTTCTCGCGGACATGGTGTCCGCAAGGGACTGGGCGCGATCCATGGCACTTTCTTGCATCTGCCGAGCCGCAGCTTGTGCCATACCACCGGCACCCGCGATGTACTCAATTTCGGCTTCCTCTTGTTCATGCTGAAAAGTGTCAAAACCAGTGGGATCGCTATATTTAATCGGATTGTTTTCGTTCCAGACATATGGGCTCTGTGAGATCGGATCGTCAACCTTACCGCTGTATGCATCCGGTGATGTCCATTGGCTCGTGCCAGGATTGAATGTCCGCGTCCCCTGGAAAACCAATGAAACCGCGCTGGACAAACCCAGCAGGGCGGATTGCCACGATATTCCGTCGGCGTTGACATACGCTAAGCCGGCTGGTTCGTAGTAGAGCTGCGTATAGGAGTA
>CAVTCS010000008.1:0-6977 GCA_963733295.1 Vulcanimicrobiota bacterium
ATGTTCATCAATCGCGCTCCTCGATAGCCGGCTGGCAGGATAGCCTATAAGCCGCTCCCGTCGCCCCGACCTTTCTCGCCTGCGTCACTAACGCGCGTCCGCGGTCGCCGGCCAACCTTTGCGTCGCCACGATGTTGCTGCAAAGACGTCGGCGGGACGACCCGCAGCGGGTTGCAGCTGGCGTCGAAGGACCGGCCACGAGCGCGTCGGTCAGTGACGAATCGATGCTGCACGGTGGCGCAGGACCTGCCCCCGATTCCGACCAAATGCATCAGCGCGCTGCGCGGACTTTCGCGCGAGCCCGGCGAGGAATCAATGACGGACAATGCGGCTCCAATTCAGCTGGAGTGGGATTACACGGAGCACGCGTCTCATTATGACAAGCGCGCCGACTACTCTTACGAGGCCATTCAGGAGCTGCTCACCACGATCGGCTGTACGCCGGGTACGCTCGTGGCCGATCTGGGCGCGGGCACGGGTAAGCTCACCAAGGAGTTACTGAGGTACGGCCTGCGTGTCAGATCAATTGAGCCCAACCAGGCGATGCGCGAGATCGGCATGCGCAACACTTCCGGCCTGGCCGCGGAATGGTCCGCCGGCACCGGTGAGGCCACGGGTCTTTCGAGCGCGAGTTTTCGCGCCGTTCTGTTCGGCAGCTCTTTCAATGTCGTCGACCAGCACGCGGCGTTGCGCGAGGTCCGTCGCCTGCTGGTGCCCGACGGCTGGCTCGCCTGCATGTGGAATCATCGCGACCTCGATGATCCGGTGCAGCTCAAAGTCGAGTCAATCATCAAAGCGGCGATACCGGGATACTCATACGGCTCGCGACGCGAAGATCCGCGCGGCGTGATCGACGCATCGGGTTACTTTCTACCGGCTCGGGCTCTCGAGCGCAGCTTCTCCTGCAGAATGCGGCCCGCAGACATCGTCGAGGCGTGGCGCTCGCATGCCACGCTGAAGCGTCAGGCACACAGCGAGGCCAGCTTTCGCCAGATCATCGAGCAGATCTCACGCTACCTCGAGCAGCTGCCCGAGCACATCGACGTGCCGTACACCACGCGGATCTATTTCGCCCGCTTGCGAGATGCCGTCGCCTGAAGTGTTATTCTTGCGAAGGGAACTTTACCGTACCGAGCGGCTTCCGCGTTTCATTTGCGGTTTCTAAACTATTCCTCGAGTAGTAGCTCGCCCTCCCTCACCATAGCCTCGTAGAGCGCAACGTCCAGCGGATTGTCGATTTCACCCCACTGACCGTTGGTGCCGAACGTGCCGATGGAGACCTTCTTATCGTCGAGCAACCGGCGCAGCAATCCGGTCATGTCCAGCCGATCGCCGGTCGGTGCGTCAAGGCTACCGAGCAAGGCCTCCACGACGCTCCACGCCGTCGGGGTGAACTTCAGGAGGCCCATATACTGCCCCTCGATATCTTCAAGTCGTGTCGTCTTGCCGCCGATCTCAAGCAATTGGCCCACAGCATCAATCCGGAACGTTTCGGCGTCGGACAGCGGATCGGCAAAACGTCGGACCCACAGGCGGCGCCAGGCCCGGTCGTAGCTGATGACCAACTCCCCCGGCGCCGCGGCCAGACCGGCCACCAGCTCGCTGCGATAGAAAATGTCGGCGTAGCTGACGACGACTGGTGCCGAGCAAAGCCAAGGAGCCGCGGCGGCGAGGGACGTCACCATATTGGTTTCTGCCCATCGCTCATTGGCGAAATATCGGAGGCCGGGAAAATCAATCATCTGGGCCTTATAGCCGCGAACGACGCCGATCTCGTCTATCCCGGCGCGCCGCAGCGCAGCGATTTGGCGCTCGATAAGCTTCCTGCCTGCGACCTCTAGAAGACATTTCGGACGCTCGTCGCCGAGGTGTCCCATGCGACTCCCGCGACCGGCGGCAAGAATGACCGCGCGCATCACGTGACAGCGAAGATTTGGCGGAACAGCGCCACGTCGGCGGCCAAGAACGGCGCGGAGCGTTCGGGGTGCCACATGATGCCCGTTATGGGTTGGGCCACATGGCGAACTGCCTTGATGACACCGTCGTCTGCAATCGCCCATACGGTGAGCGGGGGCCGCGAGTCGAAGGCGGCGAAGCGATGGAAGCTATTGACCTCCTTCGGCTCCCCGTTGATTCGGATGATCTGACGTTGCGTCACGTGACCTTGGACGGGGTGTAACGGGATCGCGAAGCGCTGCTGAATCAGTTGCATGCCGCGACAAACACCCAGAACCGGCAGCCCGCGTCGCTCCGCCAAATCGATGAGGGCGTTTTCTACGATGTCGCGTTCGGGAGCATCGCCGCCGAGCGTCGCAAGGTCGTTACCACCGGTCAACACGAACCCGGCGACGTCGGCTGCGTCGCATAACGCAAGAGCCGCCTGCGGAACGTTGGGCAGCGGCACAGGAAGCAGTTCGCAGGTCGTCAGGAACTTCGTCCACGCTTGATCAAGACAATCGCGACGCTCTCCATAAGCAGAAACGACCGATACTCGCTGGGTGATGGCGACCGCTTTCACGCGATGGACGAGACCCTCTGGTTGGCACAATCGAGGCACAGTTTGCGGGCGGTCCCCCAGTGCTGGAACAACGCTTCGCCGGCGCCAATGACGGCGGGTACGCCGAGCTCGCCGGCCCGGATCGCCATGTGCGAATTAGCGCCTCCGTACTGGGTGACGAAGCCACTGATGCCGCGCGTGAAGATCCAGTCGAAGCCGGGGTCCGCGCTCGGCACGAAAAGAATTTGCCCGGCGAAGCTCTCCGGCGGCTCGCCGATTGAGGCGACCGGTGCGGTGACGCTCTTGCTCGTTATGAAGGTAGGCTGGCTCGGGGGTAGGTGAAACGCCCAGACTGCTTCGGGCGACGTGATGATCGGCGGAAGCACGAGATTGCGCGTGAGCGCATCGCGCTCTCTGCCACGCGCGACGCTCTCGAGCAGCGTCTGGCGCACCGAACCGCTCTCGCTATAAAGTGCGCGGATGGCGTCGTAGTTCAGAAACGCACAATCATCCGCCGACAGACCATGTTCCTCGCCCAGCTGCTCGATCAGCGACAGAGCGTCGCTGAGACTTCGCGTGAATACAAACTTTGCGTATTCGCGACCCTCGATGCCTGCCTTGATGAATTCGATCACGCTCAAGACGTCGATGTGGAGCTCGTGCTCCCCCAGAAGCTGCTCTATGCGGCGAAGTTGCTCGATCGAGAGCACGAAGCGTCGCGCCGCAGACTCGACCGGTCGGACGTTTGACCAGTCGAAATAGAGATCGGGCGCCTCATCGTAGCGCGGCGAGAGGATGTCGTAGGTGCCCGGCCGGAGGTGGCCATAGCGTGCGAGGAACTCCGCCTTCGGAAGTTGCGCGAAATCTTGTCCCAAGCGCGACGCGACGGTACTGAGACTTGCTATGAATGTCGCACGCTCCTCGGCATCGAGAACGCCGACTGCGACGAAGGAATCGAGCAGCTGGACCGCTATGAAGCCGGCTCGCGCCAGACCAGCGAACGGTAGCGTTCCATAGCGCTTGCAGTCTTCAATCAGCCAGTAAATGCGACTGATCTTGTCGATCTCCGCGTTACAAATCGTCGGAATCCGCTGCGCGAGCAGGTCGATCTTCGCACGATCGCGCCGCCACAGCGCGGTCTCGCCATGCATGATTCGATTGGTCAGGCCCCGCAAGGCGCCCGCAAGAGCGGCAACATCTTCCGAAGAGAAACCGTAGTCGGCGAGCCTCCCCAGGCGCTCCGGTAGATCGAGCGTATAGCACGAAAAGATGATCTCGAATTCGACCTTGTCGTGAAGATGCGGCTCGGCGAGGAGACGATCGATGTAGTAATTCACGAGACGCCCGGCGAGATCGTCGGGTACGTCACGCGGTATGAAGGAGCTGAAGCTGACTCGCACGTCGATGTACGGCAGTCCGTGAAAATTGACCAGCAGTGGAAAACTGCGAAGGTTCCGGTAGCCGTAATTGTCGCGCTGGTACGCCCAGATCGCGTCGGTGATGAGTTCCCGATACAGCGACAACGAGAGGGGCCGGGGCCGGATCCCGATCATTTCGGCCGGGTTCCAATCCGGCATGACGCCGAAGATCGTGCGGCGGCCGTGCAGATAGGGATGCGGGCGGTTGATCAACTCGACCTTGCGCGCGATATCGGCAACGGCGCTGTCGACCTTCGCGTCCGGCACTTGGCCTTGACGGTCGACGGTGAGAGGGCGGACTTGCAGAAGGTAGAGCGCTCCGTCGCCACCCACGGCGAATTCCACGTCGATGGCATCGCAGTCTAGAAGGGTTTCGAGTTCGACCAGGAGCGCGATGACCGGCGCCAGGGACGGTGGCGCGGCATCAATGCGCGATTTGAGACAACAAAAAGTCTCGAGGTCTTCCCCGGTGCCGGCGGTCACGCGATCAGTAAGCCCCGAGCGGTCGTCGTAATTGATCGTGAAATATGGTCCGCCGCCGAGACTGCGCGAGAACGCGACGCCGGCCATCGCTACTCGGTCTAGCATCGGTTGCACGAAGATCTGATCGTCTTCGGTGCGGTCCTCACCGAACGAGTCGATCACCCGGTCGATCGCAGCGGACACGGCTGCGTTCCCGATGACGCCGAGTACGGAATCGTACCTTCCGGCCTGGGAGGCCAGGTAGCTGTCCTCGCCCCGAGCACTGCTACGCACGATGACGCGCCCGCCGCCCCAGGCCGCGGCGGCGATGCGAGCGAGCATGCCGGCGCAATCTGAGTGCCAATCGCGAACTGAGAAGCGAACCTGCGGCAGGACGCGGCCATTGCGCAGCAGCGGCGCCAGCGCTTCGAGAGATTCGGCCTTCGTTTTGAACGCGAGGACGCGCGCGCGCGACGCGCCGCGCACGCCGTCCTGTCCGGCGCCGCACACTGCCAAGATGCGGTCGACCGCCGTGGTAACGTCGAGCGCCCCATAATTGTCGAGAACCAAGTCCGGCTTCTCCGGAGTCTCCGCCGGCACATCGAGGCCTACGACATCGCGCGCCTCGCCACGCTGAGCCCGCGCGTAGATCCCCTTACTGTCCCGACGCCGCAACTCTTCCGCCGGTACCCTGAGGTAGATCTCGCGATAATCCGGGATATTCTCGCGATTCCAACGCTGCACGCTATGAAACAGCGAGATGGTGGCACAGACCACGTCGATGCCCTGTCTAGCCAGCAGCCCGCACAGGCGCGCATTGCGCGTCGCCGATTGCAATCGGCTGCCTACACTGTGGTCGAGATCTTCTGCGATTGCACCGCGGAGCGCGTCGCCATCGAGGAAGATGGCGGGACGGCCCGCAGCACGCAGTCGGCCCCACAGTTCTCGGCCCAAGGTTGTCTTGCCGGCGCCCGACAACCCGGTGATCCAAAAGACTCGCCCCGGTGAAAACTCAGGTGTGGACTCAGGTTCCGGCCGTACCCGGTTTTCTGTGACGCCGCTGGCCATTCTCGCCATTAAGCCAGTATTAAGGGCGTCCGCAGGGTCCGTCAATCGCCCTTTTTTGGTGTCTTTTCGCCTACCGAAGACGTCGCCCGAGCAGGTCCGCGCACGCGTAGCGAGGGGAAGTGAATTCCACCGACTGGTCGCTTAGCCGCTCACACGGTATAGCCGAGTTTCTCGATCCGTCTTTTCGTCTCGGCGTCCAACCCCTCGATAAGGTCTCTGAATTGAGGCAGCTTTTCTTTGACGGCCAAATACCCATAAGACCGGCTTTTCGGTGGGTCGAGTCGTAAGTGCGTCACATCGACGTCAGCCGACATCACGTCAACGATCTTCGAAAACTCCTTGACTGGATCGATCCAGAAATCCTCGAACCGCAACGCGAGCGGGGCGCATTGGACAAACAGCGCAGTTTCCTCGACGAACTCCGGGAGAGACATGAATCGCGGACCCTTTGGTAGGACCGCCAAGAAATCAGGATCGCCTTCAGCTAGCGCCTTGAGTTCAGGAAAATTCCGCTCCAAATCAGCGCAAAAATCGTCAGTGCTCTTATAGACCTCTGAGATATTAATCACCCTGTTGGCGCGAATCATTGTCCGCCAGCAAAGCCAATTTGTCAGCAACGAATCAAGCGGATGGCGATAGACGAAAATTAAATCGGCAAATCCGAGTCCGACCGATTCCAACAACCGGCTCGTTAGCGCGGGCGGCAGGTGACCGCGAGAAACATGCTTCATCGTGGAATGAACAAGGTGGATCATGGAAGTGGGGCCCTGATACAGGCCGACCTGCTCTCTAATGTATGCTGCCCGTTCTCCGATGTTCTGCAGCATCAACTCCATGACATAGTGCCGGCCGGCGCCCCAAAGCCCAATGACATAAGCCGTTCGGTCGTTCCCCAAGCGAACTGCCTGCTCAGATGCGGTGAAGTCGGGGCCGGCCCTTCGCAAACGATAGCGTGCGATCGCCGTATAACGATAGTTCGCGATCGCCTGCGCTCGTTCGCGTGGAGATTTCCGCACAAAGTTTTTGAGCTTCCTCAGCAGAACGCGCGGCAGAACGACCGTCAAGCGCAGTGCGCGCCGATAGGCCCAATAAACTTCTGTACAAAAGTCTCGAACTGTCATTTGCCAACAATCACGGTGTCCTGCGCACCGACTCAGAGGTAGTCGACCGTCGGCGGAACGTCGGTGGGCTAGGCCGACGCTTTGGCAACATTCCGGTTTCGTCCCTTCTGAAAGCCTACTGCCGGCGCGACGAGGGCGACGGGTTGGGAGAATTTCGAGTATCTGATGGTGCTGGCGCAAGATTGACTGGCCGTGCATACTAAAGCACGTATCCGGCTGGCGTGCGGCGCGTCGATCTCAAGGACGAGTAACTCGACGCCGACCCGGCAATGGAGGGTGCAAGCTGAGACCCGCGAACCCCGCGGTGCTGGCGCTTCGGGGCCCTTTTAAGGTCGAATGTGGACAGAAATGTGGGCAGCAGGCTTTGGGAGCCCGAGCGACCACCGAAAAACCCTTTACTGTGTAAGACTT
>CAVTCS010000009.1:0-10371 GCA_963733295.1 Vulcanimicrobiota bacterium
ACACTGTTAGTGGAACTTGCATTCGTCCCGCCCGCGACGGCTCAGCAAGCGCCGTCCGCAACACCGTCGCCCAGCGCTACTGAGTTGAGCAAAAGCACTATCCATAGCCGCGCATCCGAGGCGGTCGTTTGGGGCATGCCGGCCGTCAACGCCGAGCTGATGTATGAGGCGCTGGCGCAAAACGGTGGCGCGTTTAATCAGATCGTCTACTGGTCGGCACTCCCATTTGGAAGAACCAGACGCTAAGCGCTGAATCCGGACGCGATCTCTCTCATGCCCTTCTTTAACACGAAGGACGTGGTTCCGATGGTCCTCGAGATTCCGCCCGCTGACGGCGGCTCGATCACCGGTAACGTGGACGATCTGGCAGACGCCGCTGGAAGACGTTGGGCCAGCCGGCGTTAATAAAGGGAAGGGGATGTGCTTGCCTGATTCTTCCCCCAGGCTACAAAGGGACGGTACCGAGCGGTACACCGCCCTGCCGTCGGAGGTTTACAGGGCTTCGCGTTACTGCGTCGATCCTGAAAAGTGGCAGTGCGGCCGATGTCGCCAAAGCCGTTGCCTACGGCAAGCGCGTCAAGCTTTACCCTCTGTCGCAAGCAGCAAATCCACCCGCGACGAAATTTGTCGATGCTCTAAACGTGGTATTCGAAGCTGAGCATTCCGTATGATTTGCGATACTTCCAGTCGCTGGACCACATCGTACAGAGCCAGCCTTGGCTAAAGCGGGACAAAGCGATGATCGACCAACTCAAGTCCATCGGCATCAAAAAGGCAAGCCATTTAATCCCAACCCAGAAACGCAGCAGATACTCCAAGATGCTGCCAGAAGCCCATCTTTGGTTTGAGACCCGGTACCAACTCTCTTTGCGCCGCCGTTGTTCGCAGGGACTCATCGGGCTCCCCCATTTGAGCGATGTTGCCAGGCGGAATCGTCGGCGATTGCAAAATCCAACGCGTATTCCGTCGACAACCGGGGCTTCACCTACACCTACGGCTTCGTCGGCATCAAGCACCTGGGAACAGGCCAGTATTATCTGATGACGATTGCGGACAAAGACGGCCTGCCGTTCAAAGGAAGCAACACGTATAGAATGACTGTGCTGCGAACGTGCCGGTGAACAGTACTCATCGAAGATGGCATATAATCACGAAACCCACACCTTTGTCCGTAACGTGGCATGGGAAAGCCGGTCCTCGAATACACCGCCTTGCAGCAAACGCCAATGGTCTGTAACCATCTATTTCGCGCCGACTGCCCCATCGGGCAAGAGCTCGAATTGGATTCCAACGGACTCGGCCAGAACATTTGAAAGTGTCGGCCCGTTTCTACGGCGGAAAAACGCTCTTCGATAAGACCTGGGTGATGTCGGATATCGAAAAAGTGAAATGACCCACTCGGTACCGTTACCGCTGACAACTTCATCCGTGTTGAGACGACAAGACCTTTTCCGGCTCGAGCAGGTTTGGCAAGTTCCAGCATTTCCGAAACTGGCGCCGATCGATAATGGATTCGTCCAGCGCGGCAATCATGACACACTCTATTCGATGGGTGTGTTCGATCTCGACGCCGAACCAGTCACGATCGCTAACGACGATTTACAAGCTCAACGTGTGAGATGTGCCCGTCGATGGCTTCTGGTCGATCAGTCTTTACGGCCCCGATGCGCTTTCAACAAAACAATCGGAACGCTCATACGTTCAACGACACCGCGAAGAAGGATCCGACGGTTCGGTAACCATAGTTCGGTGGCTGCGACCGGACGACCACAAATCTTCTTCCGATGGTCCCGGCTGTACATGGAAGTTCCCTGAAGCGAAAACGGTGCAGCTATCCGCAGCCCGAGCGGTTTAGCGAGGTCATCGGGCGGCGCGTCGCGGAAGTGGATGTCGGCGTTTGGACTCGCGATACGGAAGCAGTCAAACCATCGACTCATGGTGGAGGTCCACGACCTGGATGCGGTTGCAACAGGGCGTGGAATCGCAGCGGAATCGTGGAATAAGACGATTCCGTATTGTTGGTCAGCTTGTCGCGCACCTCGGCGAGCTGTTTTCGTCGCGCACGATCAACCCGAAGTGGCGAAGCCGCGCGGGCTGCGTCTTGTCGACCTAAAGATCGCCAAATTGATGTCGCCCAGACGCATGAAGGCGTCACCCTCACCCTCGTCGAGCTTTTCGAGATCGAAAACATCTTCGTAGAACGCGACTGCGCGGTCAACGTCGTGGACTCATCGCGAGGTGGTTACAGCCGTAAACTTTGACGTTGATGTTCCTACGAACTGCAAGGCCCCGCAGCGGATACAAGGTAGTCCGGCCCGGGCAGCAGCTTCGGCGCTCGCGGCTCTCGAGCCGGCGCCCAGATCCGCCGGAGTGAATGCAGCGAGCGATCTAAATTTACGTAATTTGATTCGCCGTTGATCGACGGCGCGCGGCATTTATGTGAAAAATGGCGACATGCGGTTACCGAAATTTCGTGGCGGCAGCCGCAATCGCGCTCTTCGCCGTGGCCAGTTCGGCCGCGCGAGCGGATACGGGCCCGACCACCGACAGCGCGATGGCGTTCGAGCACAACCTGGCCAAGGCGCTAGTCGACAACGATCCCAACGCTCTGGGGCGTTTGCTGGCGAACGAATGGATCGTGATCAGCGCGCCGGCGGCGTGGCCGACCGCGACGCCGTCATCGACGCGGTCCGCAAGGGCCTCTGGGTGCACAAGACCGTGGACATATCGGACCCGCGCGTGCGCATCTACGGCAACACCGCCGTCGCCACGTATCGCCTTGCGAACGTCGGCATCCTCGGCGGAAAGCCGTTCAACGTGCAAGAACGCGAGACCGACGTCCTCGTCTGGAACGGCGGCGAATGGAAAGCCGTCCTCTCGCACGAGAGCTACTTGAACGAATGAGTCTCGGCCGGTAGGCTACGGCTTCGCCGCCGGATAGTGGGCCCAAGTCGCACGGTACGAAGCAAGTTTAACGAATCGCTGAGCGCGGTATCCGGTAAACGCCGTCGAAAAGCGCCCTATCGACCTTCGATCTTCCTCGATGGGCAGGCAGCCTGACCGTTCCACACCTCAACCAGCAACACGCTCGGGTCTTGCGCGAGATCTTCGAGCATCCGGTCGCGCGCGATCTCGAGTGGCCCGACGTTCTCAGCCTCATGGAGCATCTTGGGAACGTGCAGCAGCGGCATGACGGCAAGTATCAGATTCAGATCGGTACGGCGCAAACGATCGTCGAGCGGCCGCAACACAAGGACGTCGAGCTCACCGAGTTGCTGCGGTTGCCGAGCTTCCTGAAAGAGGCCGGCCTCGAGGTAACCAAAGCGCAGCCGCCGTCGGGGCAATCCGATACACGATCCAGCGCCCGAGCCGTTGTGGTCGTCGATCATCATCAGGCACGCTTCTTCGAATTCGGAAGCGACGGCGTGCATCTCGTCGAGCGCGATCAATCGGAGCCCCTGGATCCGCACGGTTTTGAGCGGCATCTCGAGCATCGGAAAGAGGCGGATTACAAAGGCGAACGGGTCCCCGAACCCGACGAGTATTACGAGCGGATAGCGGAGCGGTCAAGGGCGCGGGCACGATTCTGCTCGCGGGAGATGCGACCGGGAAGAGCAGTGCCATGCGGTATCTCGCGCATCATCTCCAGGAAAAGCACGGGGATATTTGGCATCACGTTGTCGAATGGAGAGCTTAGATCTATCCTCGATGACGCTATCCCGGCTACAAGAACTCAATGAGAGGTACAAGCAGACGTCATGAAAACGAGTCGAAGCGGAATCGAGCCCGGCGCGAAGCCGAGCGGAACCGGTTGCGTCGAATGCTTGGCCTCGCGTAGCTGGTGGTTCCACCTGCGCCGCTGCGCGGAGTGCGGCCACATCGGCTGCTGCGATCAGTCACCGGGCCAGCACGCTACCGAACACAATGCTTCCACGCATCATCCGGTCATCGCGAGTTTCGAACCCGGAGAAGATTGGTTTTACGACTACCAAGACGAGCAGTTCTTCGAGGGGCCTCGGCTCGCGCCGCCGCACGCGCATCCGAAAAATCAACCCGCACCCGGACCCGACGGCGCCGTTCCACCCAACTGGGAAACTTTGCTGAACTGATGACGAGGACGTTTCAGCTCTCCGGGCTGAGTACGAAGCCTATCCTGAATCTTCTAGATAGCATCAGCACTAAACTGAACGGACGGGTTCTTGCCCGATGCAGGTTTCGAGAGTATTATCCAGACCTCACCGAGCCTAAGGACAAGTGTGGCGAGACGCGCTGCTACATCCGCGATCCTGACGGTTACATTATAGAAGTCGGGCAAAGCAAACCGGGACTCGTTTAAAAGGAGAGAACATTTCAGGTATCAGTTGCTTCGCGAAGTTGTATGCGACAATAGACTTCGAGACTGGCGCTGCCGGATCAGTGCGGGTGCGTCACGGTTATGGCTTGGGGTTGGGTGCCCGCCGCGAACGGCGACCCTGCCACTGGCGTCAGCGCGCCGCTGGTCCCGTCGATGGTATAGGCGGAAACATTGTTGGAGTACACGTTGGCCACATAGGCGAACTTGCCCGTGGGATCGACCGCTAATATGTCGGTGAAGCCGCCCGCCGCAAACGGCGACCCCGCCACCGGCGTCAGCGCGCCGCTCGTTGCGTCGATGGTGTAGGCGGAAACACCGCTGTGGCCAGCAGAGAAGCTGGTCACGTAGGCAAACTTGCCAGTAGGATCGAGCGCTACGCCAACGGGACCGTTACCCGTCCCAAACGGTGATCCCGCCACCGGCGCCAGCGCGCCGCTCGTCGCGTCGATGGCGTAGGCAGAAACATTGTTAGAGTTGAGGTCGTTTCAATCTGCGGGGAAACGCCGGCGGTGCAACTCTTGTTGGTGTGATTATCTCACGCAGCTCGTTTCAGTGCAACCGGTTCAGCTGGAAAGTCCAGGAGATCGCGATAGCCGCGTAACCGTCTCCATGTTGGAGATAACTTGATGATCAACGCGTGCGTGACGGCGGTGGCGAACTCTGCGGTCCGTAAGCGCTTCATGGCATCGGTCCGGTGACGGATCGGAGCGAAGATTGATTCGATGGGATTGGTGGTTCGCAGATGGATCCACGTCGCGTGCGGAAAGCGATAATACGCGAAGAGGCGGTTGCGGTCATCGCGCAGGCATGCGGCAGCCTTGGGATACGATCGTTCGTAGGATTTCGCTAGAGATTCGAGCTTGCGTCGAGCTTCGGCTTCGGTCTCTGCGTGCATGATCGCCGCCATTGCCGCGTGGGCATCGCGTTGGCGTTTCTTGGGGAGCTTTTCCGCGACGTTACGAATCTTGTGCAACCAGCAGCGCTGCTGGAGACCTTGGGCCACGCCTTATCGGCTGCCGCCCATAAGCCGCACGCGCCGTCGGCAACCAGGAGCTGCGGCGCACGCAGCCCGCGACGTGCAAGATCCTCGAAGAGAGCGGTCCAAGCCGCCTCGCTTTCGCTCATCGCCTCGCGTAAAGCCAGCAAATGCTTGTCCCCATTGCGATCGGCTCCCAAGACAACAAGGAAAACGCGGCGTTCGTCGTCTGGACCGGCGCCTAGATACACGCCGTCGGCCCAGGTGAAGATTAGGTCGAGATCATCGAGCCGGCGCGTATTCCAGGCCGCAAAGTCGGCTAGGAGCTGTTTGTTCGTTCGAGTGATCGTTGCGGCGGAAAGCGGAGCGTCCTCGCCTAGAAACGCGCGCAGCGTGCCTTCAAAATCGCGCGTTGCCAATCCGTCAAGCCAAAGCGCGGTCAAGCTCGCATCGACATTCTGCAAGCGACGACGGTGCTTTGGGAGAATCGCCGAGCTGAACGAAGCTCCTCGGACTCGTGGGCGCCGCACCGCTATCGAGCCGCGGTTGGAAGTGATCACGCGAGCACGATCGTGCCCGTCGCGATAACCCAGCTTCGCGTCGGGAGTGCGCCGTCGGTAGCGAAGGCGTTCGAGGGCTTCGTCGACTTCGGCCTCGAGCACCGCTTGGAACAACTCGCTCAGTTTCGCTCGGCAAACTTCCTCGAGTTGGAGCGTCAGATCGGCCGAGTCGGGCTTGGCAACAGGCACCTGGGTGCGGTAAGATCGTTTCACGGTTGGTGTACCTCCTAGATGTTAGCAATCCAAGAGTTACACCACCGTCTGTTCATTTCCCGGAACGGCTGTCCGGGAATTCCCCCTCAAATCGAAACGATCTCGTTAGAGTTGGCGTTGGGCACATAGACGAACTTGCCCATATGATCGACTGTCACATCCGTGGGACCGGCGCCCGTCGCAAACGGCGAGCCGGCCACTGCGGTTAGCGCGCCGCTGGTCGTGTCGATGGTGTAGGCGGAAACTGTGTTGGAGAGGGAATTGGGCACATAGGCGAACTTGCCCGTAGGATCGATCGCTAATGATAGCGGAAAGCGGCCCGTCTCAAACGGCGACCCCACCACCGCGGTTAGCGCGCCGCTGGTCGTATTGACGGTATAGGCGGAAACATTGTTGGAGAGCTCGTTGGACACATAGGCGAACTTGCCCGTAGGATCGACCGCTATGCCATTGGGACTCTCGCCCGCCGCGAACGGCGACCCCGCCACCGGCGTCAGCGCGCCATTGGTCGCGTTGATCGTATAGGCGGAGACAGTGTTGCCGACGTAGTTGACCACATAGGCGAACTTGCCCGTAGGATCGACTGCCACGGTATTGGGAACGTTGCCCGCCCCAAACGGCGACCCCGCCACCGGCGTCAGCGCGCCGCTGGTCGTATCGATGGCGTAGGCGGAAACATTGTTGTCTTGATGGTTGGCCACGTAGGCGAACTTGCCCGTAGGATCGACCGCAATGCTAATGGGACTGCCGCCCGCCGCAAAGGGCGACCCAGCCACCGGCTTGAGCGCGCCGCTCGTCGCGTCGATAGTATAGGCGGAAACACCTGAATCGCTGATCACATAGGCGAACTGAACTCCGCCATGCGCACACCCAATGGTTACGAGCAGTAGTCCGATTGATAGAAACGCAATGGCGTTACGCATAAGGTATCTCCCTCTCTGAGCCGTGGACTCGAATGCCTCGCCGAGCGGCTTGAGGTGTCACTATTGTCTATCAGATTTGTTCCTCTGTTGGTGATCGCCTTTGCGTGCTCGATGAGCACGCGGGCGTTCGGAGAATCCTTCGTCCAAGCGAATTCGACTGATTTTATTGGGCGCGAGCTCACATGGCTTTGCCGTGAGCCTGACGTTCTCAAAGGTAACCTTCGATCCGACCGAGCCAATTGTCGCAGTGCTTGGCCTTCGAAATCTCAACTCAAACCCGGTGGAAATCGCTCGCGGCGCAATCTTCGTAGATTTTGATTGGTCGTACTTGACGGAGCGGGTCGACAGCTACAGCCGCGAGACGATAAACCCGCCCCGGGTTTTGAATCCTCAGGGGGCATCGGGATTACCTTAGCTCCGCGCTTCGCCTGGGAGAGTCCTTTGACTTACAAGAACGCTATGGTTTCCACGAGGAAAGAGACCATAACTCACTAGGCCGATTCAGTTGAAGCAGATGTAGCTCGGTAGGCGATGAATGACCGCCCGTCGCGGCACCGGTGTCACAAACGATTACAATTCAAGTCCATCCATAAAGCCCTGATCGTTTTTTTCGACTGAAAACCCTAAGCCTTAAATGCACCTATCCAACCGGGTCCCTTTCCCCCTCCGCGATCAGCGTACCAGTGCGGAGCGGAAAACCGCGCGCCACCGGCGCTACCGGGCAGTCTTCGGAGTTGACCCGGTTACGTGGACACTTTCCACCTTACGGAGAAAGAGTCCCCCCCGGTGACAAAGGTCCGCACGTATCCGCCGGAGTTTCGGCTTAAGGTCCCGGAATAATCCCCCCCCGTGCGGACTCTGATCTATATCCCCCGAGAAACAAATCCCCCCACAGGCCCTAATAAACTGGCAAAAACACAAACATATCAACTCCAGCCCCCCCCTAAAACGGCCTACCGCCCAGGGGAACGACACAACCAAGATCCCCTTAACACGCTCCGGGCTCAAGAAAAGGCAACAGAAAAAAATCCGACACCCCGCTCCCTCGGTAGCCCAAGAGGCAACTGAAAAAGACATCGGATTCGATTCATCAAACCAGGCCGAACATATCATCCCACTATGAGCCGGCGGCTTCCCGCGGTCTCGCCCTCATCCTGCCTTGGCGCCTGCGATCAGTTCGAGCGCCGCCAACCCTCCATCCCTGGCTACGAGAAAAGAGGAGGCATTATAGCGGGAGTCGGACCCATTATGGTCGGCCGCGTACATACCGATCTCCGCGCGACCCGGGTATCTCCGTCTCCGGCAAGCGCGTAGCCCGACTGATGCGAACGCAAAATATTCGGGGTTTCTCGCCCCGAAAAGAGAAGAACAACAATCTCAAAACCCGGGCGCCCCCCCTCCTGATGAGGTGGGAGCCCACGTCGCCTCACATAATGAGTAAACGGGCTCCTAGGTCACCGACAACCCCTAAGTCGCGGGATTTCTAAGGGCTATCGCTCTCCATCGGTCCCGACGTCTTCTTTCCGCGCGTTCTAGGCGAACCATCGCTGAACCCCTCCGCCCCTAACGCGCCCTATACGCCCACTATATGGCGATAGCCCTCCGACGCCCTCCAACATTCTGGGTCGGTAACCCACACAGCCCAACTGATACAGCTCGATCGCTCTCGATCCGGGCAATCAACCACCGAATTCAACGATGAATGGGATCAGAAGGCGATTGCTAAAAGCACCCAATGGACGAAGGAAAATAAATCCTCTCCGACGCCGGAGCTTCCAGAGCCAGCCAGGCCCGACCCGCGGATTCAAACGCCGAACAAGGAGCCGGCGAAACCCCAAACGACGGTATCTATCGTCTCCGCTATTACAATCGAGATATTTCCCAGCGGCGGATAAGCGAGCTGCAACGTGAAAGGAGCCAAACATCCAATTCCGACAAATCCACTTTGCTAGCGTCGCACTCCAAGCGCATGGTCTGCCCGACCCAGAACGCGATTTAGATCGTAGCGGCTTTCAGCTCGGCCAACACCTTAGCCGGCTTAAAGGGAACAGACCCAATGCGTGCCCCGGTCGCGTCGAAAATCGCGTTGGCGATAGCGGAGGATCACGGAGCCGTCGGCGCGTGGCCCCACGGCGGTCGTTCAGGGCGATCGATTAGTTCGATGGTGACTTCGGGGACGTCAGGAAGGTCAGTATAGATAGGTCGCCCAATCGGAACTCATCACCGTACTTCGATTGAAGGTTACCTCCTCGATCAGGTGCGACTGACCCGTATGCCGCGACGTTGCCTTTGATCTGATTGCGTAAGCCGGTCGGGTTGATCATGTCCGCAATCGTGAACAACAAAAACACGGTCCACCTTTACGTGGCCACTCGTACGATCGACGGTGACGTCTGGGCCCACGCGACATGTGTGCGCACGAGCTGACTTTCGTGTAGGAGTGCCCCTGCCTCGCGCGAGCGAGCCGGTGTCGTCTCGCGTCGCGCGCGGCTCCCACTTCGCGAGTTCGCGCAGACGTTCAAGAACTTCAAGTCCGCGTGGATCCTTGGTGTGTTGGACACGAATTTCAAGAGGGTGATCATTCGTAGTGCGGCGATTTCGTCCAGAAACTTCGCTGGCAAACCAAGTTGCATGCTGCCCGGTGCACGAATCCAGGCGGATTCAGCGGAGTCGTTGCCAGGCAATGCGCGGTGATCTCGACATCGGGCAGGGCATAGGGGATACCCCCGCCCAGCCGAGGTGTGGCGGAGAGGTCGGTTACATCCCGCGGCCGTGTCGCGAGATCGGCGGCGAGCAAAGTTATGCCCGACCGATTCATTGGCTGTTCGGGCACGAAGACGTTGACTCGCCACCAGCAAGGCTCCCGCAGTACTGACCTTGGCTTTTAATCAGAAGCATCGGCGGATTCTTGGATCCCAGCCGTGCTCGCTTGACGCATCCATTGCACGCGCACCGGCCGGCCGATCTCCTTAGCGATCAACGCCGCTCCGACGCACAGTCGTGTGCCCGTTGCAAGCATAGAGCCGCAGCTTCGATGCGATGCAGGACGCTATCTGCGCAACTGCAACATCGTCGCCAGTTGCGGCGCAGCAGATGGTTGCCTGCGAAGCGGTCCAGACGACGAGTTTCCCGCCTTTGAAATCGGCGACCGCGCACGACGGACCGATTAAGTCCGTGGTGTCGATCGCGAAGTCGTATGTAGCTTGCACCGTCCGACCTTCGGTCTGCATGGCCTAGTGGAGTCCCCGATGTTCTGCAGCACTTCACTGCGAGAATTTTGGTCGAGCGCACGTAGGCGAAAAGCTCTGCCTCCTCGGGCAGTCCAGCCCAAGCCGACCAGGTCGC
>CAVTCS010000010.1:0-6790 GCA_963733295.1 Vulcanimicrobiota bacterium
ACACCGCTCGATCGCGAGGTGGTTGCAGCCGTAAACTTTGACGCTCATGCTCCTACGAACCGCGAAGGCCCCGCAGCGGATGCAAGGTAGTCCGGCCCGCGGCAGCAGCTTCGGCGCTCGCTTGCTCTCGAGCCGGCGCGGTTTGCTGTTAAACCTGGGATTCCGCAAACCTAGCTCTTTCCAGATCCGGCGGAGTGAATGCAGCGAGTGATCTAAATTTACGTAATTTGATTCGCCGTTGATGGACGGCGCGCGGCATTTGTGTGAAAATGGCGACATGCGTTACCGAAATTTCGTGGCGGCAGCCGCAATCGCGCTCTTCGCCGTGGCCAGTTCGGCCGCGCGAGCGGATACGGGCCCGACCACCGACAGCGCGATGGCGTTCGAGCACAACCTGGCCAAGGCGCTAGTCGACAACGATCCCAACGCTCTGGGGCGTTTGCTGGCGAGCGACTGGATCGTGATCAGCGCACGCGGCGGCATGGCCGACCGCGACGCCGTCATCGACGCGGTCCGCAAGGGCCTCTGGGTGCACAAGACCGTGGACATATCGGACCCGCGCGTGCGCATTTACGGCAACACCGCCGTCGCCACGTACCGCCTTGCGAACGTCGGCATCCTCGGCGGAAAGCCGTTTAACGTGCAAGAACGCGAGACCGACGTGCTCGTCTGGAACGGCGGCGAGTGGAAAGCCGTCCTCTCGCACGAGAGCTACTTGAACGAATGAGTCTCGGCCGGTAGGCTACGGCTTCGCCGCCGGATCGTGGGCCCAAGTCGCACGGTACGAAGCAAGTTTAACGAATCGCTGAGCGCGGTATCCGGTAAACGCCGTCGAAAAGCGCCCTATCGACCTTCGATCTTCCTCGATGGGCAGGCAGCCTATGACCGTTCCACACCTCAACCAGCAACACGCTCGGGTCTTGCGCGAGATCTTCGAGCATCCGGTCGCGCGCAATCTCGAGTGGCCTGACGTTCTCAGCCTCATGGAGCATCTTGGGAACGTGCAGCAGCGGCATGACGGCAAGTATCAGATTCAGATCGGCACGGCGCAAACGATCGTCGAGCGGCCGCAACACAAAGACGTCGAGCTCACCGAGTTGCTGCGGTTGCGGACCTTCCTGAAAGAGGCCGGCCTCGAGGCAACCGGATCGCAGCCGGCGCCGGGGCAATCCGATATATCATCCGGCTCCCGAGCAGTTGTGGCCGTCGACCATCATCAGGCACGCTTCTTCGAGTTCGGAAGCGACGGCGTGCATCTGGTCGAGCGCGATCACTTGAAGCCTCTGGATCCGCACGGTTTTGAACGGCATCTCGAGCATCGGAAAGAGGCGGATTACAAAGGCGAACGGGTCCCCGACCCCGACGAGTACTACGAGCGAATGGCGCAGCAGCTCAAGGGCGCGGGCACGATTCTGCTCGTGGGAGATGCGACGGGGAAGAGCAGTGCCGTTCGGTATCTCGCGCATCATCTCCAGGAGAAGCACGGGGATATTTGGCATCACGTTGTCGGAATGGAGAACTTAGATCTATCCTCGATGACGCTACCCCGGCTGCAAGAACTCAATGAGAGGTACAAGTAGACGTCATGAAAACGAGTCGAAGCGGAATCGAGCCCGGCGTGAAGCCGAGCGGAACCGGTTGCGTCGAATGCTTGGCCTCGCATAGCTGGTGGTTCCACCTGCGCCGCTGCGCGGAGTGCGGCCACATCGGCTGCTGCGATCAGTCACCGGGCCAGCACGCTACCGAACACAATGCTTCCACGCATCATCCGGTCATCGCGAGTTTCGAACCCGGAGAAGATTGGTTTTACGACTACCAAGACGAGCAGTTTTTCGAGGGGCCGCGGCTTGCGCCGCCGCACGCGCATCCGACAAATCAACCCGTACCCGGACCCGACGGCGCCGTTCCACCCAATTGGCAAACGTTACTGAACTGATTACTGGCGGGGTTCGCAAACGCTGTGAGTGTGGCGCGAGCTACGCGACAGCCGGACGGAGGCCAGTTGCCGGGAGCTTCCGCTAGTCGTCTTTAATCGCAACGACGACGCTGCACCGGTGCTGCCGATGATTCGAGTCTGGTATACGAACGCGCGGGTTCTTGATTGACGGCCGTTTCAGGAGTATTATCGAAACCTCGTGCCCTCGTGTGTTAGGAGTGTCGTCATGAATCGTCGTCGTTTTTTTGGCGCAGCGGGGATGGGAGTCGTCGCCGCGGAGCTCAGCAGTGCTCACAGGAGTACGGCCGCCATGAGTCAGGTAGCACAAAACACGACGAACCCGGCCACCATCCGGCAATTTAAAATTAACACCCCGCAAGCGGAACTCGACGACCTTCGCCGGCGTATCGCGGCGACGCGCTGGCCCGAACGGGAAACGGTCACTGATGGCTCGCAAGGCGTGCCCCTCGCGGTGATGCAAGAGCTTGCGAGCTATTGGGAGACCGGGTATGACTGGCGCAAGTGCGAGGCGAAACTGAACGCCCTTCCGCAATTCATGACTGAGATCGATGGGGAGCAAATCTATTTCATTCACGTTCGTTCGAAACATGACAACGCGTTGCCGATCATCGTCACCCACGGATGGCCGGGCTCACCCATCGAGCAACTGAAGATTATCGATCTGCTTACCAATCCCACGGCGTATGGCGGGAGCGCATCGGACGCCTTCCACGTCGTCATTCCGGCGATTCCGGGTTTCGGTTTCTCAAGCAACTTCACAGGCTGGGGTCCGGACGAAACCGCCCATGCCTGGACAGTGCTGATGAGGCGCCTTGGCTACACGAAGTTTGTGGCGCAAGGTGGCGATGTCGGTGCGATCGTCACGAGCATGCTGGGCCAACAGGCGCCACCGGAACTCCTGGGCATTCATAGCAACTTCCCTTACGTCGTTCCACCGGATGTTGGCAAGGCGTTGCGGTGCGGCGACCCGCCGTCGCCGAGTTATTCGGCCGATGAAAAGCACGCGTACGAGCAGCTGCTGAACTTTACTACGCTGCACTTCGCGTACGGAGCCGAGAATCGCACTCGCCCGCAAACGCTGTACGGGTTGACGGAACCCGCCGGCCTCGCGGCGTGGCTGCTCGACCACGGTGACGGTTATGGCCAGCCGGCACCGGTCATGCTGTCGGCAATCCTCGGGCGAACAATCGACGGACACCCCGCGGACGGGATGACGCGTGACGACATCCTCGATAACATCACGCTCTACTACCTAACGAATACAGGCATTTCTTCGTGCCGCTTCTATTGGTATATCAAGGGATACGCCACGAGCATTAACGTCCCGGCTGCGGTGAGCATCTTTCCCGGCGAAATCTATCAAGCCCCGCGAAGTTGGACGGCAACCGTGTATCACAACATAATCTACTACAACTCCAACGTCGCCAAAGGCGGACACTTCGCAGCCTGGGAGCAACCGCAGCTCTTCGCAGAGGAGCTTCGTGCAGGATTCAAATCGCTGCGCTGATCTGCCATCGCCGCCCAGCGAGCGAACGAGTCGCTCCGCCGGCTCCGGCGAGAACGCGCCTCGCGTTCGGCCGGCGACGCGCGCCGACATCCCACGGCTGTCACAAGTGATCGAACGCTCGGCGCGCGAGCTGCAGCGCCAGGATTATACCGAGCTGCAGATCGAGGGTGCGCTTGAGACAATCTTCGGCATCGACACGACCTTGATCGACGACGGGACGTATCTCGTGGTCGAGATCGAGAACGAGATCGTCGCCTGCGGGGGTTGGAGCAAGCGCAAGACGCTCTTCGGCGGTGACCGATGGACGCACCGCGAAAACGACTTGCTCGACCCCGCTGTGGATGCGGCGAAGATTCGCGCATTCTTCGTCCACCCCGACTGGGCGCGCCGCGGTTTGGGCACGCTCCTGCTGGAACGTTGCGAGCATGCGGCACGCGCTGCGGGCTTTCGGCGGTTCGAGATGGGAGCGACGCTGACGGGTGTTTTTCTCTACGAGCGCCGTGGCTACAAGGAGGTCGATCGCATCGAGGTGCTCCTCGCGAACGGCGAGACGGTTTCCGTCGTACGCATGGTTAAGGAATAGCGCGAAGGGCATAGGGCCCGTGCTTGTAATTTCAGGATTGACAGGGCGACCCTTCGCTGTCAAGCTTCAACGATGGTACGTACTGCGAAGCTAGAGGGCCTCGTCGCGTTCCTCGTGCTCGCTACCCTCGTTACGTTCATCTGCGATCGCGTTCCCGCGTATGTCGCGAGCGCGGCGACGAGTGCGGCGACACCAAGTTCGCGCGCGGGCTCGACTGTTGCGGGCTGGTATTCAGCGCAACAAGCCGCTCAAGGCGCTGCTCTATTCAAAGCCAAGTGCGTGGTCTGCCACGGTGCGAACCTGCAAGGCGGCGCGGGTCCGCCCTTGGCGGGCAGTCAATTCTTCCTGCGCTACAGCGGCAAACCGCTCTCCGCGCTATGGTCGATCGTTCACACGCAGATGCCCCTGAACGCACCGGGGACGCTCTCCGAGGCGCAGTCGCTGGCGATCGTCGCGTTCATCTTGCAGAAGAACGGCTTCCCCGCGGGTCCCTCTCCGATCGTTGGACACTACGACGTCAGCCGCATCATTCCGAGTGCGCCGCCTGGAGCGGTTGCGCCCGCGCTGCCGCACGCCAAGAAAGGTCCGATGCTCGTCAGGCAGCCGACAACCGACGTGCCGACGCAGCAAGAGCTCGAGGGCGCAGACGAAAACGCGGACGATTGGCTTATGTATAGCAAAGGCTATGCCGGTGCGCGCTACTCGCCGCTGTCTGACATTTCGGCGCATAACGTCGCGGGGCTCAAGCCGGTCTGTTCGGTCGCGCTATCCGGGCCGGGCTCGTTCGAGGACGGACCGGTCGCTTACAACGGAACGCTCTTCGTCACGACGACGAGTGGCACGTTCGCAATCAACGGCCACACCTGCGCCAAGCTATGGAGTTACGAATATCAGGCCGACGACATCGAAGCCGGCGCCAACAACAAGGGCGTGGCGATTGGCGGCGGACGCGTGATCCGCGGAACGACGGACGGTCACCTGATCGCTCTCGACATCAAGACCGGCGCACTTCTCTGGGATCGCAAGATCATGGACTCGAGCGCGGGCGCGTCCGCCCTCGCCGCGCCGCTGATCTGGAACGATCTCGTCTTCATGGGAACGGCCGGCGGCGACGTCGGCGTCAAAGGCGCAATCGCGGCCTATCGCGTGAGCGACGGAACGAAGGTCTGGTCGTTCTCGACGATTCCGACGGGTAGTGCAACCGGAGCCGGCAGCTGGGAAAAACCGGGCAGCGCGGCGCACGGCGGCGGCGGCGTCTGGACGTACTTTACCCTCGATTCGTCGACCGGCACCATCTTCGTCGCAGCCGGCAACCCGGGCCCCGACTTCAACTCGGCCGCGCGACCGGGTGCAGATCTGTTCGCCACCGGCATCGTCGCGCTCGAGGCGACGTCGGGCAAACTGCGCTGGTGGTATCAGACCCAGCCGAACGACGATCACGATTGGGACGCCACCGGCACCGCGCAATTCGATACCGCCGACGGCAAGAAGCTCGTCGCGGTAACGGCGAAAGACGGCTTCGTCTACCTCCTCGATCGCAGCACTGGCAAATTGCTCAAGAAAGCCACGACGACGACGATCGCGAACGTGGATGCGCCGTTAACGACGGCTGGGACCCACTATTGCCCGGGCGTCTCCGGCGGGACGGAATGGAACGGCGCGGCCTGGCATCCCGGTACACAGCTCGTGTATGTTAACTCTCTGGATTGGTGCACCACGGTGAAGCTGACGAAAATCGCCAGCATCACGAACATCAACTCCGCGGCAAAGGTTTATGCGGGAGCTGCTGCTTTCGGCGGCGGTATTCCCGTGCCGGATCCTATGGCGAAAGCGCGCGGCTGGACCACCGCAATCGATCCGCTGACCGGAAACGCCCGCTGGCGCATCAAGATGGCTACGCCAATGGTGGCGGCGCTGACGCCGACCGCGGGCGGATTGCTCTTCACAGGCGATCTTAACGGCAATCTTTTAGCGCTGGATCCCGAGACAGGGAAAACGCTCTACCGGTACGACACCAAGAACGCGCTCGCCGGAGGCGTCATCACGTACCGAGCCGCGGGCACGCAATACGTGGCGGTCGCTGCCGGCAACACGTCGTTCGTCGCCTGGAAGATCACCGGCAAACCGACGCTGTTCGTGTTCGGGCTATAGCGGCGGCGTATCCGGGCTTCGTTCTTTCGTATGTCGAAGTTGATCTACGTTATCAATACGTCGCTTGACGGTTACGTGGAGGACGAAACCGGTGCTTTCGATTGGATCAATCCCGATCAAGTACACGCGTTCATCACTGAGTTGTTGCGCCCGATCGGGACCTATCTCTATGGGCGGCGAGTTTATGAAACGATGGCCTACTGGGATGCGCCAATGATCGAGGACTATCCACCAGAACACCGCGACTTTGCACGGGTCTGGCAGAAGGCCGAGAAGATCGTCTTTTCACGAACGCTGACAGCCGCTACAACTCGCAACACGCGTGTCGAGCGGGACTTCGATCTCAAGGCTATTCGGAGGCTCAAGCGGGAATCGGAGCACGACATCGCAATTGCCGGCGCCGAGCTTGCGGGGCTTGCACTCGAAGGCGGTCTCCTCGACGAATGTCACCTGTTTCTCAACCCGGCGATCGTCGCTGGCGGAAAGCCGGCATTCCGAGCCGCCTTACGACGGGATCTCGAACTCCTTGACACGCGTCGTTTCAGCACCGGAGTAGTCCACGTGCACTATCGCATACGAGACGGTATTTCTT
>CAVTCS010000011.1:0-21015 GCA_963733295.1 Vulcanimicrobiota bacterium
GCGCACCCACGTGCGGCGCCTCACTGCGTCCCGGTCGCTGCTTCACCCGCTTTCATCGCAGGAGCATAAGGTCGCGCTCGGCCTCGGTCATTGAACCGTTAGTTCGACCCTGTCCTTTACGAGATAGAAACCGGAGCCGCTCGAGCTCAAGATCTTGAGCGAGACTGTGTGACTGCCTTTCGAAAGCGACTCGGCTGGAATCGTGATGAAGAAACCCGACGGCGCCAACGCATCGACGTGATAGACGGATGCGACATCCGCGCGCGTGCCACCATACTGCGCACGAAACTCCTTGTTACCGTCAACTAGCGCTACGACGCCCGCAGCGGGCGTCTTCGAAACCTTGTCGATCGCCCACCCGGCGAACACCACGGGATCGCTGGCCCGCATCGTCACTAACGCAGGATGTTCGCTGACGACCGACATCGACCGGTCAGCCACGAGAACCAGTCGAGTGAATAATCGGGCGCTCCGGGCAATAGTCCGGTCTTTTTTGACGCGGGTGGCGCGCCGAGCACTGTTAGCGAAATCCAGTTTGGTTCAACGTAGAATCCCGAGCGGGCCCCGCTTCCGATCAGCAGGCTCAGGTGATGCCCTCCGGGCTGCAGCATCGACGCTGGAATGTCAAACGCATAGCCCGACCTTGCGTAGTTCGGATTCCTCAAGGCCTGCGCGACATCGGGACGGTTACCGAGGATACCTTGGACGCGCGCGAACTCGTCGACTTGCACAAAGATGCTCGACGGTGCGCTTTCGGCGGCCTGATCGACGGCCCAGCCGAGAAGCTGAAGCGTCTCGCCGGCCGGGATCGAAAGCTGCACGTGCCTGTCGTGTTGAGGCGGCTGCTGTTTACCGTCGTACGAGATCGTATCCAACGCAAAGAGCGGTTTCCCCGGCAGCACGCCCATCGCGGCGGGAAAAGCCGTCTCCGTCGCATCTGTCCCGGCGACTCCGCCTTGTGACCCCGTTTGTGAGACGACGATTCCGACTAGCAAAATCAGAATGGCCAGCGTACCGATCGTGGATTCGAGCCAATACTTCGCCAAGAACCGAGTGAGACTGAAAGCCGCCTGGTTGGCGTGACCGTCTTCGGAATCGTTCATATTCACCATTTGCTACGGGTTATAAGAGATAGCCTCGAAGCGTACCACGACTTTCGATGAAAATGCATGCCGGACGCTCGGGACAAACCGGATGCTGCGAACGGCTGACGGCAGCCGTCCTTCCAGCAGCGCTTTTACCTCGTCCAGGCTCGAAGGAAACGGCCCCACTAACATGCCGTCGCTGGCCGTTTCCGGCAAGACACGGTAGCTGAAGGACCGGCCGGCGGTATCGGTCACCTCTGCGTACACGAGAGGCGAGCGGTAGAGCAGCGTAAGCAGCTTGCCCGCCACATTTAGCCGCACGTCGAGCGACAGAATTGTGAGACCGCGGCCTCCTGCGATTTCCACCGGTTGGTTCCAGTCAATCGTTTGTTCTTGCAGCAAATGGCGCGGTCCACAGCGTCGTGCCGTTCGGCGTAACAAAGCGACTTGCGCGCTTGCGACCGGAAATACGTCCCGTTCACGTCGGCAACGGCATAATTGCAGAGCAACGCCAACGTTGCGGCAGGCTGATCCCAGAGCGGATACCGGCCGTCGATCGTCGTCCAGTCAAATAGCTCGTACTCGGCGCCCGAAGTCTCGACATGCCGTGCGTCGAGCCCGTCCAGCGCGGACGTATAAGCGGAGTAGCCTTGAAAGACGGGCGTTGGCTTCCAGGAAAGTCCGTTCGCGAAGATCTCCGCAGTCTCGGCCGGCCATGCATCGACGGCGGAACGCCCGATGCGCGACACGATCTGTGTCGGCAGACGATCTGCAGTTAAGTCGTCGCTGAACGATTGGCGCACGGCGCTGCCGTCCGTCCACAGCGCCGCGACGTTCGCAGCATCGGTCGGCAGCGTAAATGGATTCAACGCCTTGACGACCGGGGAAGGGAAGGGCTCGTAGCGTACGACGAACCACCAAGCTCCCAAGAGCAAGGCGGCTGCCGCACCGTTGACGCGGAGGAGCCGCGAAGACGCCGAGCTTGGGATCACGAGTGCGACGATCGAAAATGCCGCCCAAAACGTGAAGATAACGTGACCATCCTGGCGCACGAAGCCCTCTTTGAATTCTAAGAAGGCTACAAGGGCGAGGGCGAGGGCAACCCCGAGACCGAGCGTGCGAACGTTGCCGGCCAAAATCAACGCGACGACGGCAAGAACGCCAAACGCCAGCACGAGTTGCCAACTCGGACCTTCAATCATCATCGCGGACGAGTAGCCGGAAGCAATCTGCAGAGAGTATTGCAGATACTCGCCGTACGCCGGCAGGATTGCCACCGCGATCGCACACAGAACCGCCACGGCCGCGAAGATGGACGACGGCACTCCAGACGCACGATCCCGTGCGAGTAGCGCCGCCGCGGCGACAGCCGCTAGCGCGAGCGAAACGAGCACTCCGGACTTCGCGTATGCGAACGACGCGCCGGATGCGACGACGACGGCCACAAGGAATGCAAGTGCTCTGGCGGTATTCAACCGCGGCGGAAAGCCCGGCAGCGCGAACACGGCGAGGCCGCCGGCGACGGCCGCTATGCCAAGGTTGAATTTGACGAGCAGCGCGAGGCCGCTTAAGAAGCCGATTGCGACTGCCGGCGCGCTGCCGCGCGCGGCTCTCGTCCAAGGGCTGACCCAGAGCAGCATCAAGCTCAACAAGAAGACGTCCGGCGTCCATGCCTCGGTGACGGCAAAAGCGATGGCGATGACGAACGCGCACTTGACCGCGAAAGACGCGCGGCCGGTGAGGTTGATCGCGACGGCAAGCGCACAGAGAGCGGCAAGCGCGAAAGCGAAGGCGACCATTCCCCGGTAAGCGCTCCACACCGCCGAGCCCGCCACCAAATAACCGAGTGGCCCGTATGTAAAAACGATGTCCCTCCCGAACGCGAGTCCGGCTAGATGTGCCTCGGTGAGCGCGAGCTGCCACGAGCCGTCGACGCCAGTCGATACCAACGGTGGCAAACGCAAGGCACGCAGAAATACGAAAACCGAAACGAGCACTAGGGAGGCCCACTCCCAGGGCGCGCCGCGGGTTCGGGACGAACTCAAACCGCGTCCGCTACGAGGCGTTGCGCGCTTTTAGAGATGCCGCGACGTAACGGTGCGTGTCATCGATTATGAAGTCGATGCCGTACTTGGGCTCCCAGCCGATCGCCTTCTTCAACTTCTGGTTGAGCCCGATCCTGAATCGCACGTCGGCGGGCGGGACCGGCATCGGTTTAACGGGCGGGAAGTTCGTACCACGGTTCACGCGCGCCCAAATCTTCTTGGCAAGCTCGCCGATCTTCTCCGTACTTTCCCCGCAGATATTGAAGTCGTCGTTTTCAAGGCCGTTTTGTAGCATCGCAGCGAGCGCCTCCGAGATATCCTTAGCGTGAGTGAAGGTTCGCACTTGCTCGCCGTCGCCGAAAATCTCAAAGGGCGTCTGCTTGACGATCGCCTTGTAGACGAAGTCGGGTATGACGTGCGACATTCCGAACTCGACGCTTCCATCCGACTTGATGTCCGGCAGCTCGCCGCTCCCCACGGCGTTAAACGGACGCACGATGAGGTAGCGTAAGCCGAATTCCTGGTGCGCGCCTCGCGTCATGAACTCTCCGAACAGCTTCTGCATGCCGTAGTTGGTCACGGGCACCGGCTGTTGCAGGGAATCGGCCTCGGTGACAGGGCGGTCCATCCGCTCGTAGATCATCGACGAAGAAAAGTAGACGAACAGCGCCTCGGGGGCAGCGGCCAGCGTCGAATCGATCGCGTGTGCGAGAAGCTCGGTGTTATCGCGCGAGATACGATACGGGATCTTGTGAAAGTAGCGAATACCGCCGATCAGCGCTGCAAGACATAGGATGACGTCGTATCCCTTGAACTCCATGGGATACATCGTCCGAACGTCCTTAATTTCGAGCCTGACATTCGGATGCTCGTAGAAATCGTGCTCGATATAACCGTATTTCGAGAAGTTGTCGATGATCGTCACGCGGTGGCCTGCGTTGAGCAGCTCTCGTACGACGTACGATCCAATGAAGCCGGCACCACCGAGGCACAGAATGTTCTTCACGTTTTCTCCTAGATGTTAGCTGACGAGGTGCGTCTCCGGAACGCGTACGTATACCACCGCATATAGTGAGGGAGCCATTTCCGAATGTTGAAGCGCGAAGTTCCCGATACGCGGTCCCGCCAGGTCGTCGGGATTTCACCGATCCGATAGCCCGCGACATACGCCTTCACCACGAGCTCGAGTCCAATTTCGAATCCTGCTCGCGATTGTATAAGTGTCGCCCCGATGAACGCGCCTCGATACATTTTGAAATTGTTGGTTGCGTCGTGCGTCGGTATGCCGCTGAGCAAATGAAGTGAAAGCCCGGCCGTACGCGACATGAGACTCTTGAGAGGTGGCCCCCCGATCTGCCGGCCACCACGCATATAGCGGGAACCGCACACGACGTCGTAACGGTTTTCCTCGATCAACTCGTACATCGTGTTAATATCGTTAAGGTCGTCGGATAAGTCCGCCATAGTGACGGCGACGGCGGTGCAACCGGCACCCCCTTCCAAGCCCGTTTTAACTGCATTTAACGCGCCACGGCCGTATCTATTCTTTAGGAGGCGAATCGGAAAGGGTGAGGCTGCATCCGCTCCCGGACGATCGGCAGCGTGTCGTCCTCGTCGAAATCGTAGACGATCGTCAGTTCGAACGGCACGCGAACCTGCGCCGCAACGGAGTCCAAAAGGTGCCCGATATTCCCAGCTTCGTTGTAGACTGGACAGACTAGCGATAGCATCAGACGAAAATGCGGGGCCGCTTCAGAGGACGCAACCTCCGCCCCACATGTTCCATACGTCTACGACGACTTTGCCGTCCGGAATCGTGAGGTCGCGGTACTCACGATGTGGAGCGCCGAGGATGACGACGTCGCAGCGTTCGACGAGCTCATCTGCGGGCACGAAGCCAGCCTCCGCAATATAAACGTCCGAGCAAAGGACCTTCTTGCTCTCGAAGGCGAGCACCTTACGCAGCTTATACGAAAGCGACTCACGCTTGTCGTCGCTATTCGCCTTGAAGGCCATCCCTAAGATGCCAACAGTAAGCTGCGTGAGGTCGCAACGGCGCTTCAATCTGTCGACCAAATAGTTTGGTAGCCCTTCGTTTACGAGCATCGCGGCGTGGCCGAGATAGAATCTATTGTTGTTGAACGCGGCTAACTGCATCGCGTCCTTAAAAAGACACGGCCCAGCTGCAAAACCCGGCTTGGGCAAGTCCTTTGCGCGTGGATAGTTATGGGTCATCGCATGGTGGATGCGATAGAAATCGGCGCCGTGGTCGTTCGCAAGCATAAAAAATTGGTTAGCGGTCGCGAATAGGGTATAACGCCACGTATTCGTGAACAACTTTGCCAGTTCGGCCTCGATCGGGTCGAGCTCCACGACGTCCTGGGTCAAGGGGGCGAAGAGGTCGCGACAGCGCTGCAGACCTTCGGCTGAGTACGAGGAGATGATCTGGGGCAGCGTCCGCAGTTCTTCCATCGCGTGCCCCTCGGCAATGCGTTCCGGGCAAAACGCGACTTCAACGTCCTTTCCGCTTTCGCACAGCAGACGCTTGAGGCGATCGGTCGTTCCGGGATACACCGTACTCCGCAAGACCAGAAGTTGTCCGTCGACGAGATGTTCCGACAGCGAATTCATGAGCGCACGGATCGGATCAAACTCCGGATTCAGATGGCGATCGACCGGAGTTCCGATCACGACGATGACGACGTCGGCATCCGAAACCACGCGCGAGTCCAGGCTGAGGTGGAGCGTGCCGCGCGCGAGTGCTCCACGCAAGACTTCTTCGCACCCATCTTCCTTAAAGGGGACCTGGCCCGCACGGATCCGCTTCTCGGCAACCGGGTCGATGTCGAGTGCGCAGACCCGACGCCCCGCGCCGGCGAGAGAGACGGCGAGCGGCAGACCGACGTGTCCAAAGCCACCCACCACGACGATGTCGTAGGGTTTGGTGGGGGACCCGGGCTCAGGTCGCCGTTCAACGCTATCCGCAGCTGCGCTCGAATGGACGCTCGACAAATCGATCCTCAGAGAATGGAGTACAGTACTCCGGTTATCGGCAAGAAGGCGGGCACCCTGCCCTCTGACCGCGTGCGGCCGGCCCTTCGCCGACGCCCAGAAGGCTCGCAAAGGCATCGCGAGCGGATGCCGCTGACGGATACAGCTGGCGCAACTGGTCATCGCTTGCCGTCTCGAAGTGGCGCGCAACATCATAATCAGCGGCGCGCGATGCGTATGTGGCCTGCATGTCGCTCAACCCCTCAAAGGTTTGTATGACGAACAGAACCGCCCCAGCGTACAAGCTGAAGATCATCGCCAGCCTTGCGGTTCGCTGCAATTTCAGACCGCTCGATGCTAAGAAGCCGAGCGATACGAGCGCAATCCAGAGCAGCGACGACAGCGTCACATATCGTCCAGACAATGCCTGGTCGGCGCCGAGGCCCGCCCTCCCGACCGCGGTCAGTATCGAAGACAGAATTGCGAAGGCCCCGAGCGCGATCCACGGAGCCATCCGGTCTCGTAGTTCGAACCCCTTATGTCGCCGGAGAGCCACTCCCACAGATAACGAGAAGCCGCCGAGGCCAAGCACTCCGAGCGCGACCGACAACCCAACACCGCCGGGTCGTCCAAGCGCGCCGCCGAGATACGCCAGGACGTACAACACGACCGTGCCCGCCGCGGCGTGTTCCGCACCCGACGTCGAATGCCCCAGATATTCGTACCCGTAAAAATAAAGACATATGGCCAGAACGGCGGAGCCGACCCATACGAGCAGGTTGCGCCGGTTCAAAGGGCTCGCTAACGCCAGCGCAACCGCCCCAACCGGCCAAACGTTGAGTCCGAATAGGCTCGAGAACGAAGCGATGTAGGCAGCCGTAATGGCCAATGCAAATGCGGCTGCTGGGCGCCGCCTCCGTTGGAGGAAAAAAAGCAATGCGAAAAGGCACGTGTTGATTAAGAACCAAACGGTTTGAAAACCCCACAACCAATTCTCCGTTTGCCCCAGCGAAAAAAGCAGCAGGGACTCGATGGCAAAGACGACCAGCGCCGATTTGCCTCCAATCGTCGCCCGCAATAGCAGGAGGAGAAAAAGCTGCCCGACGACGGCGATCGCGAGGCTCGCAAGACATTCGCGCAACTGGCTCCAGCCGCCGAGGCTCGCCAGTCCGAGAGCGATCAACTTGCCGAACAAGATGCGGTGGTCGTTGTGTTGTGCCCACAACGGTCCAAAGCTGATAGAGCCTTTGTGTAGCGATACGATGAGCGGCGCCCACTCGATTTCATCCTCGAACGGCACGTTGACCGCAAAGCGCGCGATAAGGAGCGCCACTCCAGAGGCGGAAGCATCGCAAGCACAGCCCAGGCGAGGCCAATGGAGTTAGAAAAGCTCTTCACGGATGACTAGCCGCAGGCTCGCGTGCCAAACCAACTGACTGCAACTATCCTCTTGACCGCAACCTGTGCGGCGCTTTCGTATTTCTCCTTTCGCCGCACACGCGACGCAACGCTGTCGGCAACGCTCGGAATCATTGTGTTTCTCGCGTTTGTGGCCGGTTCGCTGTTCCGGCCCGTCGACTTCGCTCCAAAACGCGTGTCGCTCGAGACCGGTGTCGCCGAGCATGTCGAGGGGGACGATCGCGCCGCCGTCAAGCTCGACCGGCAGGCGCTCGACAATCTCCCGAAATTCCGGTGCCGGCCAACGGGCATATCGATTTCGTCGGCGTGCGTCGAAATGGGGCGTCGAGTCGTCCGGCGCTCCCGTACTGCATGCGGGCGACGAGCTGGTGTTGCGCGGGTCGATCGGCGATCCGATCGCCACGGCGCCGGCAGCGGCCTCATCGCAATCGTGAACTCTTCGCAGCGTTTCGACTTCTCATCCGGATATATCGGTAGCGAGGCCGCGAGCGAGGGGGCGAACGCGGGAGCGGGTTTTGCGGTAGAATTGCCCGCTTCGTCGCTGCAACGGGGGAGCAGCCAGGTGCAACTGGCCGTCATAGCCGCCGACGAGCGCGGCTTCTTCAAATTGCCGGATAGGGTGACGGTCACGGTGACCGAACGGTAAGCGCCAATGCTGGATCGTTTGAGCCCTGTGGAAACGCAATTAGGGCTGCCGAAAAGCCGCGCCGTGTCGACAGGACTAGAGAGATACCTCGACCTCGTCCGCATATATCGAGCCGCACGCTCAAGACCCGTTATGAGGCTCCATCTTGGGCGTTTACTGGTCGCTCTCGAACCCGATCTTGATGACGGGGATCTTTCCGCGATTTTCGGAACGGCATTTGCAAGCTACTACGGCAACTCGGTGTTGCGTTACGTCTTAGCCACTTTTACCGGCCTCGCGGTCTTAAACATCTTCTCCAATACGACCTCGCAGGCTCTTACGAGCGTCGTCGACAACGGCGGCCTTCTTAACAAGGTTCGGCTGCCCGTCAGCGTCTTTCCCCTATCGATCGTCGCATCGAACGCCTTCCAATTCGCGGTCGGCACGTTGCCTGTCCTGTGTCTCATTGCAGCCTTCGGCAGCCGCAGCCTACTCAACGTCCTCTGTGTCGTTTTTCCCGCCTTGTCGCTCCTGCTCGTCACTGTCGGGTTTTCGTACATCGTCAGCGCACTCTACGTCTTTTTCCGCGATCTGCCGTACATGTACGAGCTCGTCCTCTTCGTGGTGTGGATTACCAGCCCGATCTTTTACCCAATCGATATCGTCCCGCTAAGAGTGCGGCCGTTTCTTGCATTGAACCCGCTCGTGCCGATCATTAGCAGTTTGCGTCAGATCGCGCTGACTCAAACGTTCCCAATTGATCCTCATCGGTGGAGCTTATTGACGGGGGTCGTGACGCTAGCCATCGGTTTGGCGGTCTTTCACGCGCTCCGTAAAGAGTTCATGGACCTGCTGTGAACGCGATAGAATCAACGGCATAACGCTTCGGCGCCGCACCCAGGAGGAACTGAGTTACGATCTGAAGCGGTTGATCTTTCATTCGCTCACGAATCGTTATCGGAAACCTAAACGCCGCACCGTCCTGAACGAGGTAACCCTCACGTCGCCAAGGGTGAAAAAATTGGGATCATCGGCCCTAACGGTTCCGGAAAGTCTACCCCCCTGAAGGTAATCTGCGGGATATTGACGCCGTCTTCGGGTCGCGTCGCGGTAGACGGGAGAATCGCACCTTTGATCGAGCTCGGCGCCGGGTTCGACCCAAATATGTCGGTTATCGACAACATTGTTTTCTACGGCGTCTTGCTTGGTTTTCCTGAAGCCGACATGCGCGGACGCGTCCAGTCGATCCTGACGTTCGCCGAGCTCGAAGATCACGCGAGAGAACCTCTCAAGGCCTTGTCCTCCGGGATGCTGGCGCGACTCGGCTTTGGGATCGCCACGGACGTCCGCCCCGATATTCTCTTGGTGGATGAAGTCCTGTCGGTCGGAGATCAGAGCATTCGTACGAAATCGAACGCGCGCATGCAAGAACTTTGGACCGAGCATTCGACGATCGTTCTCGTTTCACACGAGCTCGAGTTCATCGAAAAAGCGTGTACCCGCGCACTCTGGATGCAGGAGGGACGGATCGCGATGTTAGGTCCTGCTGCGGAGGTAACGGACAGCTACCGGAATTCTGCTGGAGTTCCGCCGCTCTTGCCGGTCTAGCATTTGCCTTAGACGACTTGGACCCGGACCGAATAGTCTTCACAGTCGAGTGTCAGATTCGCGTTATAGTTCGGATCGTGCGCGATGACCGTAGCCCACCGTTCCCGCATCTTCGCTTGTTCTTCGAGACTACGGGCGATCTTGAACGTACCTACGTCGTGACCCCGGCTTTTGGATTCGAAGTGGTAGAGCTGAACGTGTGGCAGGTTGACGATGCGGTAACCGGCTGCGACGATCTTGAGGCACAAATCGATGTCGTTGAACGCGACGGTGAGCTCCTCGTCAAAGCCCCCGACCCGCTCGAAAACCTCGCGCCGGGTCATCAGGCAAGCGCCGGTCACCGCCGAGTAGTTGTTGATCGCTTTGAGCATGTTGGCGTGACCGTTGGCCGCGAGGGGAAAGTGCTTGTGGCTGTGACCGGCCACCCCGCCCAGGCCGATGACACCCCGGCGTGCGGACCGTGTCGTCGGGATAGAGCAGCAGCGCACCGACAGCCCCGATGCTGGGACGCTGCGCCTGCTCGACCATGGCCGCAATCCAGCCCGCGCTCTTGGCTTCGGTATCGTTGTTGAGGAAGAGCACGTAGTGGCCGGTGCTCTTGCTGACAGCGTAGTTGTTGATACGCGAGAAGTTGAAGGGCACGTTGTAGCGCACCACGCGCACGCGCGGCTCCTTTTTGGCCCAGCGCTCGAAGGTCGCAAGCGACGCTTTCTCGGTGCTGCCGTTATCGAGCAGGATCACCTCGAGGTCCTTATAGCCCGCCTTGGCAAAGAGCGAAGAGAGGCAGCGCTCCACGTCCTCACCGCGATCGCGCGTGGGAACGATTACGCGACCGTTTGGGGTCGCGGATCGCATAGCGCACCAGGTACACCCCGCGATCGGCGCGCTCGGCAACCTACCCGGTTCGCCCCGCCGTCGAGCGCTTCGGCGATGGCCCGCTCGGCAGCCCGCGAACGTAGGGCCTGGCGCGCGAGATCCCCGAGGCCGAGCCGCTGGCTTGCGCCAGTGGTAAAGCATGCGCGGGATGTGCGAATCCGCTCGGTCCCGCTCGCTCAAGCGCAAGACCAAATCGTAGGCTCGGCTGCCGGCAAACTCGACGCGCAACCCACCCAGTTCCTCGACCAGCGCACGCCGGTACACCCCAAAGCGGAGGCGTGCAATCGCGAGAGGAACGAGTCGGGCGACCATTCGGGTTTGAAGTGCGGCTCGCAGTAGAGTCCCGCCTCGTCGATCTTGTCCTCATCGGAGTAGAGCATGTCGACGTCGGGATAGCGGTTGATCGTCAGCGCACTTCAAAGAGCGCGTCGGGCGAAAGCGTATCGTCGTGATCGAGAAAACCCACGAACGGCCTGTCGCCAAAGCCAGTGCCGAGTTGCTCGCCGCGGCGACGTGGCCGTTCTGGGCGCGATAGATCACCTTGATGCGCGGGTCCAGTGCGGCGTACTTCTCGAGTACTTTGCGGACGCGCCCCTCTTTGGAGGCGTCGTCGGCGACGCACAACTCCCAATTGGGATAGGCTTGCGCGAGCCCCGACTTTATCGCCTCGCTGAAAAACCGTTCGGGAGTCTCGTAGTCGCCATGATCATGCTGATCACCACGTGCTGCGGCATGCTCGGATATTTCGCGCATCCGTATTGCGTCCGAAGAACTCGACATGTAGCGCCGCAACCAGAACGCATATCGCTCAGATGCGACTGCGGAATTCGCGAGCACCGGGGGACCAAGCTAGGGCGGCCAGGCGCCGTCTGCTGAGAACCCGGCTCTTCTCAGGGCAAAGAATACGTGCCGCAGCTTCCAAGCCGCGCAATTCCCTCGAGCGGATCCGCCGCGTCAGTCGTCGATTACCGGTTTCAAATTCGTCGCGTAGTCGCTTGAGGCTGGCCGCTTCGGATTGTGCACAGCATTACTATCGTGCCCTTCAAGTCGCCGTGATGCTGGAGGAGACTGAAAACTTCTCGCCTAGTTACTCATTCAATGCTCTACAGATTCCCGGTCGGCTTCCAGAAGCATCCGGAGCGGGCGCCAGGCTCGATCGACGAGGTTCGCGTGCTTGACGGCGCTGCGGAACTCGACGATCTGCCTGCATCCAAAGAAGTGCCACGCGGTTGCACCTTAGTCGTCCGGGGATGGGCTTCGATCCCCTCACGATGGCGCCGGCCGCCAAGGTGGTCGTGACGATGGACGACCGCTTTCCGGCCGAGGCGAACTACGGCTCACCACGTGAGGACATCGCCGGGCATTTTCAACGAAGCGAGCTCAACCCGACCGGCTTTAAAGCGATGATATCGACCGGCGGCGTTGCACTCGCGCCCCACCTCCTGAAACTCTACGTCCTTGCCGGCGATGGTTCGACGTTTTTCGAAACCTCGAGCGAATATTCGCTTGAAGTCGTTCATGGCGCCGCCAGATACCCGGCGTACCCGCGGCTGCCCGGGCGCGATTCACGTCGGCATAGACAAGGTCAGAACGACGAGTGAAGGCGCAGGCGCGCCCGCCTTTCCAAAAGTGCCGCGGGGCGCGATTCTCTTCGTGCGGGGTTGGGCGTTCGATGTCGCCCGAAAGATGCCGTGCCGTCGCGTCTACGACATTTGGGAGACGAATGCGTTCGCGCGATCTATGGCTTGCCGCGCGACGATGTCGCCAAAGACCAGCAGGTTGCTTCGGGTCGAGCGACCGGCTTCATCGCGCGCCTCACGACGGCCTCGCTGGGTGCCGGGGCATACACGCTCGCGATCACCGGCGTTGCCCCCGACGGCAGCGAGATCGGCGAAACGGCGTACGGGATGCAGATCGAAATCGTCGAGCCCGCGATGGCGCGCTAGGGTTTCCTTTTTCGCAACGGATTCCGCCGAAGACCCCCGAGCAGACGCTTTAGCACCCAAAGGCGGCTCGCGTACGTCGCTTGGATCGCAGCGTCGGTCTGCGCGATCTCCTGAGACTCGGCGCAGTTCCGCCCGCGTTTGTTCGATCGCAGACCGGTTTAGGCGCGCAACCGATGCCTCGAAGTTCACGCGCTCTTCCTTTGCCCTGGCCAGTTCTTTAGCTGCCACGGCTAGTTCCTTGGCGAGCTGTGTCTCATACTGGGCTTGCATCTGCACAATTCTCGTCCGCTCGTTCGCTAGCTGCTGCCGGTCGCGTTCGACCTCTGACGCCAGCTGGCTCGAGCGCTGGCGCTCGGTCTCGACCTGTGATGCGAGCCGGTTCGAGCGCTGCCGTTCGTCTTCGAGCTTTGCGTCTTGGTAGCGCAAATCGGCCGACAGATGCTCGTGCATCACCTGCGCTGCTGCAAGCGCTGCGGCCAGGCTCGCGATATCGTCGCGGCGTTCCGCAGCCTCGCAATCGAGGCCGGCCGCACCGTCGCGCGGCGCGTTGAGCTTGTCTTGCAGAGTGGAGTTGCGTTCGCGGGCGGCGTGCAGCTCGACATCGAACGCGCAGATGCGTGCGATGAGTTCGGTGACGCGTTCGTCATCGTTGAGCGGAACCGCTTTGACGATGAACTGGACGGTGTCGTGTTCGGGGTCGCTGCGAATCTTTGCCACGAGGTCGTCATCGAAATCGGCCGGATCGAGCTGCGGCAGCACATCGCTCGCGGAGAACAGCTCCGCCTTCGTTCGACGAATCTCTTCGATGCGATACCCACTCCGCATGCAGAGTTCGTGGATCGAGCGCAGCGTGAAAAAGCGTGAGTGCGTCGAATCGAGCCGGCCCTCCGGCTGATAATCGAAGGAGCCGCGAAGCAACGATAGTCGCACGGAGCGGTGCGCTTCGTGGATCGAGCGCAGCGAAAAAAAGCGTAAGTGCGTCGAATCAAGCAGACCCAGTGGCTGATAATCGAAGGAGGCGCGAAGCAACGATAGTCGCACGGAGCCGTGCGCGATGTTCGGGATCGAGAGGACCGCGAACGATCCCGGTTTCAAGAACGCGCGCGTCTCGTCAAAGACCCGCCACGGGTCGCGTAGATGCTCGAGGACGTCTCCGAAGATGGCGACGTCGAACGGTGTTCCCGGGAGCAAGTCTACGAGGGGTCGCGCATCGAGGTCGGCCACGATGACTTCCTCGCAATACGCCCGTGCCTCGGTAGCCGCAAGCGGGTCCGCCTCGACCCCCGTGACCTGGCAGTTCCGCTGCCTAAGAAGGCGCGACATGTAGCCGTTCGAGCAGCCAAGCTCGAGGACGCGCTTGCCGACACCCACCATTTCGAGCATGAGCGCACGGCTCGTCTCGGCTTCCGGTTCTCGAAACTGGTCGTGCCGGGGGTGGGGGAAAAGGCTGCGTCTCGGGTCGATCACCTTGGTCTCCCGCGGTTGCGGTCCGGCGGCAAAGATTCTCAGCGGAGGGGTATGGGTACCGCTCGCCAGAAACTCGCGTCCATCCGTTCGACATTCCTGCGACTGTTGGCGGAATTTATCAAAGGACTCGATGAACGGGCGCGATTCGGTTTACGGAACTGAACTGACGAACAGTTTACGGGAGCTCGCGGGGGCGCGGCAACGTCTCGAGGAGCTGCGGGCGGCCTATGCAGTCGTTGAGAACAGCCGCTTCGCATTGCTTCGCAGAGCGGTTCGCAGCCTGCGAGCCGCCGTGCGCCTTGGTCGCGTGGAAGCCCCGCTGATCGTCGCAAATCCACGCCCCTTGGGACGCGCGCAGCTGCAACCCTACGGCAACGAGATCGTCAATCGGATTATCGAATCCGAGCGGGATCGCCTGATGCTGTTGGAAGCGATGCTCGCTCAGCGTTCTCGTGCGACGCTTGCGGGCGACTACGAGAAATGGTTGTCGGTGTATCAAGTTCGTTCGTCGGACGCGATGCGGATGCGCGAGATGTCCGAGGCGCTGCCGCGGCGCGTGGTGATCAGCGTGATCATGGCGACGTACGAGACTCCCGAACGGTTTTTGCGCGAGGCGATCGAGTCGGTGCTCGCGCAAGCCTATCCCAATTGGGAGTTGTGCATCGCCGACGACGCCTCCAAAGAGCGGCACGTCCGCAAAGTACTCGAGAAGTACGCCGCACTGGACCCGCGCATCAAGGTGATCTATCGCGCCCAGAACGGCCACATCGCCGCGGCGAGCAACTCGGCACTGGCTTTGGCGACAGGCGAGTTCGTGGGTTTTCTCGATCACGACGATACGCTTTCGCCCGACGCGCTCTTTGAAGTCGCGCTGACGATCAACCGCTATCCCGACGTCGACATGCTCTACTCCGATGAGGACAAGATCGACGAGGCGGGACTCTACTGCGAGCCGCACTTCAAACCCGACTGGTCGCCCGACTCGTTCCTCTCGCGAATGTACACCTGCCACTTTGGGGTGTACCGGCGTGCGCTGGTCGAGGAACTGGGTGGGTTGCGCGTCGAGTTTGCCGGCAGCCAAGACTACGATTTGGTCTTGCGCTTGAGCGAGCGGACCGAGCGGATTCGCCACATCCCGCGCGTGCTTTACCACTGGCGCAAGCACAGCGGCTCGGCCTCGGGGATCTCGCGCGCCAAGCCCTACAGTTCGCGGGCTGCCGAGCGGGCCATCGCCGAAGCACTCGAGCGGCGGGGCGAACCGGGTACGGTTGCCGAGCGCGCCGACTGCGCGGGGGTGTACCTGGTGCGCTATGCGATCCGCGACCCCAAACGGGTCAGCGTGATCGTTCCCACGCGCGATCACGGTGAGGACGTGGAGCGCTGCCTCTCTTCGCTCTTTGCCAAGGCGGGCTATAAGGACCTCGAGGTGATCCTGCTCGATAACGGCAGCACCGAGAAAGCGTCGCTTGCGACCTTCGAGCGCTGGGCCAAAAAAGGAGCCGCGCGTGCGCGTGGTGCGCTACAACGTGCCCTTCAACTTCTCGCGTATCAACAACTACGCTGTCAGCAAGAGCACCGGCCACTACGTGCTCTTCCTCAACAACGATACCGAAGCCAAGAGCGCGGGCTGGATTGCGGCCATGGTCGAGCAGGCGCAGCGTCCCAGCATCGGGGCTGTCGGTGCGCTGCTGCTCTATCCCGACGACACGGTCCAGCACGCCGGGGTCGTCATCGGCCTGGGCGGGGTGGCCGGTCACAGCCACAAGCACTTTCCCCTCGCGGCCAACGGTCACGCCAACATGCTCAAAGCGATCAACAACTACTCGGCGGTGACCGGCGCTTGCCTGATGACCCGGCGCGAGGTTTTCGAGCGGGTCGGGGGCTTTGACGAGGAGCTCACCGTCGCGTTCAACGACATCGATTTGTGCCTCAAGATCGTCGCAGCCGGTTACCGCATCGTCAACCTGCCACACGTTCAGCTCTACCACTTCGAATCCAAAAGTCGCGGAGACGAATCGACCGCCGAGAAGCAGGCTCGCTTCGTGTGCGAAGTCGAGATCATGCTAAAGCGCTGGGAGACAAATCACCGGTTGGACCCGCAGTACAACATAAATCTGACGATCAGCCGGGAGGACTACGCACCGAGCGTACGCGGGCAAGAGCTGCCTCTCGAGCTGGGGCTCGCGATCGCACAATGAGCACCTGGCTCGTCACCGGGGGCCTCGGCTTCATCGGCTCGCATTTCATCCGGATCGCACTACGCGAGCGGCCCGGCGTCACGATTCTGAATTTCGACGCGATGACGTATGCCGCGAATCCAGAAAACGTCGCCGACGTAGAGTCCGATCCGCGCTACGCGTTCATGCGCGGCAACATCTGCGACACCCGCGCGGTCGAACGTGCGCTCGCCGAGACGAAGATCGACGCGATCCTTAACTCGCCGCCGAATCGCACGTCGACCGCTCGATCCTCGATCCAGAAGAGTTTCTGCGCACCGACGTTCTCGGCACGCACGTCTTGCTCGAAGCTGTGCGCAAACATCGCATCGCGCGCTTCCTGCAAGTTTCGACTGATGAAGTTTACGGTCACGTTCCTAGCGGTAGTTCCCAGGAAAGTGATGCGCTCGAACCGCGCTCGCCATACGCCGCAAGCAAAGCCGGCGGCGACCTTCAGGTTCTCGCCTACGGCACGACGTACGGCACGCCCGTCGTCATCTCGCGCGGCTCGAACACTTACGGCCCGAACCAGTATCCTGAGAAATTGATCCCGCTCTTTACGACGAATCTGCTTGACGGCGAGTCGGTGCCGCTCTACGGCGACGGCGGTCAAATTCGCGACTGGATTCACGTCGAGGATCACGCGCGCGGCATCCTGCACGTCCTCGAACATGGCGAGGCGAAATGCACGTCTACAACATCGGTGGAGGGAATCCGCGCACCAACCTGCAGATCACCGAACGGCTCGTCGAGCTCTGCGGCCGGACCTTCGATACGCACGTCAGGCACGTCATCGACCGGCCTGGGCACGACCGGCGCTATTCCCTCGATTGCGGGAAGGTGCGCGCCCTGGGTTGGTCGCCGCGGTGCGACTTCGAGGAGGGCCTCGCCGCTACGGTGACCTGGTACCGGGACAATCCCGCCTGGTGGCGGCCTATAAAAGTGGCCGCTTCGCGGAGTATTACAGGCAGCAGTACGCCGAAAGAGGGGGGTAGTGAAGGGAATCATCCTTGCCGGCGGCCTCGGCAGCCGGCTGCGACCGCTAACAAAGGTCACAAACAAGCATCTTTTGCCGGTCTACGACAAGCCGATGATTTACTATCCCCTCGAGACGCTATGCCGGGCGGGGATCACCGAGATCATGATCGTCACCGGCGGTAACTCGGCCGGCGACTTTCTCCGGCTGCTCGGGAACGGGCGAGAGTTCGGTCTCAAGCACATCGACTACACCTATCAGGAAGGCGAGGGCGGCATCGCCGACGCGCTGCGGCTGTGCGAGCACTTCGCCGATAACGATCGCATCTGCGTTATGCTCGGCGATAACATCCTCCAAGACGACATCGGGCCTTTCCGCAAACGGTTCGAAGCCCAACGCGGCGGCGCGCGAGTTCTCCTAAAAGAGGTTCCCGATCCGGAACGCTTTGGGGTTCCGGAAATCTCCGGCGAGCGTATCGTCCGAATCGAAGAAAAACCCGTAGTCCCCAAGAGCGTTTACGCCGTGACCGGAGTCTATTTCTACGATCAGCGCGCCTTCGACTACATCCGCACGCTCAAACCTTCCGCTCGTAACGAACTCGAAATCACCGACGTCAACAACGCGTATATCGACGCCGGCGACCTTTGCTACGACATCCTCGCCGGCTGGTGGACGGATGCCGGTCAATTCGAGAGTCTGCACCTGGCTGCAAATCTCGTGGCTGCCGAACGTGAGCGGGCGAGAGCACCGCTCGTCGCAGCGGCTCGCTGAACGAATGCGCGTCCTCATCGTCGGCGCAGGCGGTCAACTTGGAGCGGATCTCGTTCGCGCGTTCGCGGATTTGGGGCCTATCGGACTCGATCATAAGGCGCTCGATATCGAGGTCTCTTCATCCGTCAGCCGTACCTTAGCTCGTTACCGGCCCACGGTCGTCATCAACACGGCGGCATTCCACAATGTCGAAGTCTGCGAGATGCGCCCCGACCGCGCGTTTGCGGTGAACGCGCTTGCGGTCGATGATCTCGCCGCGCAGTGCGCGTTGGCCGGAGCACAACTCGTCCACGTCAGCACGGACTATGTCTTCGACGGCCATTCGCCGGTGGCGTACGGCGAAGGCTCACCGACGAATCCACTGAGTGCGTACGGCACCTCAAAGCTAGCAGGCGAACTGCTGATCAAGCGGCACCTCGACGATTATTTCATCATCCGCACGAGTGGGCTTTACGGTATCCGCGGTAGCAGTGTCAAGGGCTATACCTTTATCGAGCGGATTCTAACGCAAGCGGGCGAAGGCCGGCCCCTCGATGTCGTCAACGATATCACGTTCTCGCCGTCCTACACTCGTCACGTAGCCGAGGCCATCCGGCGGATCATAGAGCGTGGCTCATTCGGAACGTATCATGTGACGAATACCGGACAGTGCACGTGGTACGAATTCGCGCGCGAAATCTTGCTCCAAGCCGGCATCACGACCGAATTACGTGAGACGACGTCCGAGCGCTTCCCCACGCTAGCACGCAGACCGAAATTTTCCGCGTTGCGCCACGGCGCGATGGATGCCCTCGGGTTTCCCCCGACGCCGAGCTGGAGCGAAGGCATCCGCGACTACCTCCGCGAGCGTCAACTAACTCCAGCCTGCTAAATCCCCTGCTTAAAGACGACGGCGGCGCGGTGCCACAAATGGTCGATGAGATCATTTATCACCTCGATTCGCCAAGCCCGGAAGCGCTCGTCGAGGCGCAAAGACTCAACGTGCAAGGCTGGGTCGCCTGTTCTCCGGCGCGGAGAATCGCCGAGGTCTCAATCGCCACTCGAACAGGTAGACAACCTCTATCTCTTGCGGATCGGCCGGACGTAGTCGCGAGCGTTCCTCACCTCAACAGTACGGGATTCGAAGGTCAGGTCGAGCCCGATGGCCTCGCCGCACCAATTACGATCTTCTTCCGCTTTGAAAACGGGACCCTCGAACAGCGTTCGCTAAGCCTCCGCGTCTCCCAGGAATCAGACGAAGATTTTGAAAGGCGGAAGGCCGCGAAGCTTGCAAGGATTGCTGCGATTCTTAGTTGTCCGCATTGCAAGACAAGCATCACGACGCAGGCGACGAATCCCTCGATCGCGTGTGCTTGTTGCGGAAACTCGTATCGCCGCGAGCGGTATGCCTTGGATTTCTCTGACCGAAGAACTTCGAGCTCGCGCAAAGGTCTTTCCCGTCGAGGCGGTGTCGTCAAACGAGTACGATCCCGTAACGATCGAAATGATCTCTCGGCACCACGACGGGCTGGTTCTTGACAACGGCAGTGGCCTACGGTCTGACGCACGATTCGAACGTACTCGTAAACCTCGACGTTGTCGGATACAAAACGACAGACATCATCGGAATCTGGCGCAAAGCCTACCTTTTCGCGATGCTTCGTTCGATGCCGTAATAAGCATCGCCGTGCTCGAACATGTCCGCAATCCTTTTCGACGCAGCCCGAGAGATCGAGCGTGTCTCCTCAAGCTGGGCGGCGAAATCTACATCGCCGTTCCGTTCCTCCTCTCAGCTGTTTCACGGATACCCGGATCATTACTACAACATGACATCGAGCGGCTTGAGGAACTTATTTCCCGGCCTGCACGAGATTTCGATGAGCGTCCCTCTAGCCGGACGTCCGATTTGGACGGTTTCGTGGCTCCTCAACTCTTGGGCAGCTGACCTGCCCGCTGAGGAGCGCGCCGATTTCTGCTCTCTAAAAGTGGCAGATTTGATGGCAAATCCCATCAGCCAGTTGCATAAGCGCTACGTCATGGCGCTGCCCGAACCCGCCAACGAACGGCTCGCATGCGTCAACGTGTTCCGCGCAACCAAGCCGCACGCCTAACATGGAAAGACTCGACAAGGTTCGTCATCGACTCGATAAGACGATGCGCGGCATCGAGATTGGCCCGAGTTTCAATCCAATTGTTCCGAAAGCGGAGGGCTGGAACGTCGAGACGATCGACCATGCGACGCGCGAGGAACTCGTTGAGAAGTATCGTGGTCACTACGTCGACGTTTCGAAGATCGAACCGGTAGACTGGGTATGGAAGAGCGAGCGGCTTACCGACCTTCTCGGCGCGGAGCGACTCGGCACGTATGACTTTTTCATCGCCAGCCACGTCGTCATCGAGCACTATCCCGACCTGCTCGGTTTCTTCGAGGATGTCGAGGCTCTGCTTCGCGTTGGGGGGATCCTCTCGCTCGTGATCCCCGACAAGCGACACTGTTTCGACTTCTTCAAACCTTTGACGCTTACGGGAGCCGTACTCACGGCTCACGACAACGGTTTAAAGCGTCACACCAAACGGACGGCCTTCGAGCACGTCGTCTACGGCAGTTTGCGCGATGGCATCGGTGCGTGGGACACACGTCAGGCCGGGAGAACTGTCCCTCGCGCACAACTTGGAACAGGGCCGAATCGCGCTCGCTGAGCACAGCGAAGCCTCCCACGACCTGTACATCGACTATCACGCGTGGCAATTCGTGCCTTCGAGTTTCTTGCTTGTGATCGAAGAGCTTCGTCTCTTGGGGCACACGACGTTCGAAATCGAGCGCACGTTCGAACCCGCAGGTTGCGAATTCTACGTCTCTCTTCGCAAGAGCGGTCGAGGTTCAACCGAAAACCTGGCCGCGCCGGAGGTCACCGCGCGTCGCCTCGAGCTCATGAAGCGCACGATGCGCGAGCTTTCGGAAGAGCCGGCTAGCCTTTAGATGTTCTCGGGTTAGGCGTTATCGAGGGCCG
>CAVTCS010000012.1:0-10757 GCA_963733295.1 Vulcanimicrobiota bacterium
GCTAGTGCGTCTACCAATTTCGCCACTCGCGCAAAGTCTTGGTTCTCGAATTTTTTCCCCTAGTTTAACACAGGCTTTTTTCGCTTTTCCGAGGTTCCTGTTGAACCCATTTGGACACATTCCGGGGGCAATCTAGGGCACCTTGGGGCGACCCTTGCGTCCAAATCGTGTTCAAGTTTCAACCCTTAAGAGGCGGCTCTGAGTGTTCGCAAGCGGGCTTGAGGACGCCTCGGACCCGGCGGGCGCCCCGTGGCAACGGACCCGACGGCTCATGAACCGGAACGATCAATGGCGCGCGAACAGCGCCGCCGAACTCCCGGCCTTCAATACAAAGGGCAGTATGCACGTGAAAGCGAGGACTCGCATCGCCTCGGCAAACCAGCTCGACCAATCCGACCGCGCCAGGATTTGGATTTGAAACGCATTTCAGCGCTAACCTTCGCGCTAGTCCTCGTTCTTGGCACTTCTGCCCAACCGCAGCCTACAATCACCCCCGAGGAAGAGGAACAACTTCAGCAAGATGTCTGGATGGCGTCCGGCGGCCCCTGGCACTACGCTACGATCCATTGCGTCGAGACGACGGTCAAGTGGGTCGGGTACCGCCTCTACGACTACAAGACGCACGAGCCGTCACGCGATAGCGGAAGCGCCGTGACCTTTTCCACTCGCCTCGGGCTCGAGGGATCGCAAGGGCCGAACGCGCCATCGGTCAGAGCAGGGGTAACGAAATACGGGACCGATCCGATCATTGCGGCTGAGCGCGCTGGCGACAAAGTTCAGGTCTGCCTCCTTTCGATCCCGGAGCCGAGCAGGTGGTGCAATCCGGACCGCGACTCCCGGGGTCGAAAGTACAGAGTGTACGATTATCGCCAAAAGGCAGCATACGTCGGTGAGAACGGCGAGCACTACTGCGGCGGCGCCTAAGGGTGCTCAAGTGAGCATTATTTCGGGCAACGCACATAGTCCGGCGACGACACATCTCTTCGCGCTCATTCTTACTGTGATGCTGTTGCTCGCGTCGCCCCAGATGATATACGCAAGCCAGTCAGGCTCTCTAAGCATTCAGGTTTCTGATTAAGCCAGATCCCTTAGTGAACCTCCTGCCTCAGGCGCAAAGGTCCACATCGTCTTTTCGAATGGGGATGAAAACACGTCGACTACCGATGTGAACGGCCACGTCGTCTTCTTCGGGTTACCAGAAGGCGGAGCGGTAGTGACAATTCAGTCAGGCCACGAGAAGTGCAGTTTTTACGGGTCAGTTGCCGCGGGATACGTAAGCCGCGCGTGGATCGTACTAAATGGGTATTCCTCTGACTGTCTTTTTAGTGAGTACGTAGATATAATGAGTCCGATACCGAACGATCAGCTTTCGCACGTTACCGGTGTCGTGATCTCGAATTGCTGCCAGCCGTCCGCAAGTGCTACCATTCGCTTGCAGTGGCCGGGCGGAGACATCGTGAGGACAACTGACCGGCGCGGCTATTTCTTAATCGCCGGCGTACCGAGCGGCGCGACGGAGTTCAGCGTAACAAAGAGCGGCCGCACCACATGCGAGCATCAACTCGACGTGGCCCAAGGCGAAGACGTACGGCTTCTCGTGCACCAGCCTCCATCAACTCTTGTGGCCGAGCAGCCACCTTGCGCCTGGCACCTGTTCGACATCGGACAGTTCTATCCGATAATGGATGCTCAATCGGCGCAAATGGTACCACCTTTCAGTCCGAACGGAGCAACAAATTGCATTCGCGATGGACAAGCTTTGGCAATTTAGGGTGTCGCGATCGAGTAGCGAGTTATCCGCAACCGTAAAGGCTCTAGGCGCCGTGCAGATTGACGAAAAGTCACCGGAATACAACCTCTGGGAACGTCGCGATGTCCTGCGCGCATACGTCATCGTCCTGCGAGCAATTCAAGAAGCATCCGACCCGACGCTTAACTCTCCCAATCCGAGACAGATGAGCTCTTGGCCGGTGATGCCCGTACTACCAGGATGACCGACCCAAACCCCGCCGTACGGTGGGCAATACGAATTAATAATGAAGAGCAACGAGGCAAAAATGCGACGCGCTACCGACGAGGCTCAGCTGCGTAACTGGGATGCATTTGCAGTTGGGTACTTGACTACGATGCTCACGGTATACAAGAGCTTCAACACCCCCAGCGACACTGAATTAAAAAACATTGCTCGACCAAGCAGTCTAACAGACTCCAATAAGGAGATGATCAGGCAGGTCCTTTTCAGTCTGCCGGGGGCATGGCGCAACGAGTCGCTTCCTAGAGGAGGGGCGTGATGCGCTATGTCTTCTTCGGCTCGGGCGGCGTTCGGGCCGGTTGGAGGCTGCTTGCCTTCATACTACTTACTCGCGGTGCCAATCGCGCTGCTCCGCGCGATCGTTTTGGCGTTCGTTGCAAAAAACGCGACAATGGGCTTTCCACATTATCTGGGCGGGATAGCGGACCCAATCGAGTTGGCCGAGATCGAGGGCATCATCCTCATCTCCGTCACGTTCGCGACCGCGCTGATGGCAAGGTTCGAGCATCGCGCGCTAGGATCGTACGGCGTGCCATGGCGGCTCGCATTCGGGAGAGCGTTCTGGGAGGGCACGCTCTGGGGATTCGCTGCGATAAGCTTCGCGATTGCGATCATCGTCATCGGTGGCGGCGGCCATATCGACGGACTTGCTCAACAAAGTGCAACGGCGATTTTCAATGGGCCCTACTCTGGGCGTTCGCTTCGGTGATCGTCGGGCTGGCCGAGGTCGCTGTTTCGCGGCTTCGTGCAGAACACGCTTGGGTCGAGTTTCGGGTTTTGCCCACAGCCGCGATCCTGTCGCTGCTGTTCCTAGGTTTTCACCTCCTCAACGCTGGCGAGACCGCTGTCGGTCTCGTGGCATTCGGCGTTCTTTTGCCTCAGCACTGGCTAACGGGGAACCGATGGTTTGCGATCGGCTTTCATGCGGCTTGGGACTGGGGTCAGTCGTTCTTCTACGGCGTCCCTAACAGCGGAAATTTTCAGTACGCTTGAGTCCACGTAAGTGTTGAGTTTAGTGTGTTAAGCGACCTGGTCGACGAATTCGGCAGGTCGATTGATATACGATGCAACGGGTAGCTGGCCGGCTTTTGGTTTGCCGCGTACGAAGCGCTCAGGATGCGCGGTGTAGGCAGCGTCGAGAATGCCTTGCCGCCGCTCCAAGAGAGCGCCGGCGCGGCCGAAGTGAACGTCAGCTGGAGCGAGAAGCGCGAGCGCGCTGTGGCGATGTTGCGTGTTATACCATTCGACGAACGCGCGGCAGAACGCTCGTGCCTCTGCGATATTGGAAAACGTCGCGGGAAATTCCGGCTGGTACTTGGCAGTTTTGAAGAACGATTCGATGTGCGGGTTGTCATCGGAAACATGCGGGCGGGAATGGCTCTTGGTTACACCGAGATCGGCGAGCAAGAACGCGACTGGTTTCGAAGTCATCGAGCTACCGCGATCTGCATGTACGGTGAGCTTCTTGGGATCTACGCATTCTTTCTTGATCGTTTCGGAGAGCAACATGCGTGCCAACGCGGAGCTCTCACGATCGGCGACCATCCAGCCGACGACGTAGCGACTATAGATGTCGACGATGACGTAGAGGTAAAAATACGTCCACTTCTGCGGACCATGCAATTTGGTGATATCCCAGGCAAAAACCTCGCGCGGCGCGGTTGCGCACAATTCCGGCTTCACGTGCGCAGGACGCGTGGCTTGATCGCGTCGCTCGCCGACTTCCCCGGAGCGGTGAAGAACCCGATACATCGTGGACAGCGAGCAATGATAGACGCCTTCGTCCAAGAGCGTTGCGTAAATATAGGGCACGCTGCGATCGATGAATCGATGCTGGTGAACCGCGTCCAAGACTGCTTCGTTCTCTCGGGTGTCCAGAGCTAACGATGATCCGCGCCGGGCGCGTTTCTCGCGTCGTTCAGTGCGCTCGACCAGCCGTTCTTGATAACGCCGCTGCTGTCGAGAAGAGCGCGGCACGAGTTGGTGACGTCGTCGAAAGCTCGCGCGGGAATGCCCCATCTGCTCGCACGCTTGGCGTTCGCCAACCTCAACGGCAAGATTCACTACGACTTGTTCCACGGCGGCAAGTCCATCTGATCCGCGCTCTCGCCGACTACAGCACGCAAGAGCGCGTAGGCTTTTCCCTGGACAGCGATAATCCGTTCCGCTTTAGCTAAGCGTAGCTGCAGACGCTCGTTTTCTTTGCGCAGCCGCGTGTTCTCAACAGCGTTGGGATCGGGCTTACGACCGCGTTTCGCCTCCAGCGGCGCGCCACCAGCGAGCTGCTTTCGCCAACCAGCGATATGCGATGAATAAATCCGTTCGCGGCGGCAAAGTGCCGCTCGCCCCACGGAGGACGCTTGCTCATACTCTTCGAGAATCCGCGCCTTATCAGCTGCGGAGAATCGGCGGCGCGAAGCCTTGGCTGGTACCTCGGGATCCGAAATCGTGCCCTTGGATTGCATGCGTGAAACCTTTCACGCCCTCAGTAATTAAGTCCGGGTAGGTGGTCTCACGCTATACTGAAACAGAGGGCAGCGGGCTCGACGCCCAGACTTCATTGATTTCGAGAAAATGAGACAAACCATGCCACGACCGCTAGGACCACGGTCCCGACAAAGCAGTAAGCAAAAGAATCGAAAGGGTGAATGCCGCGCAGTCGAGAGACCTGAGCCCAACCAGAAAGCCAATTCCTAGTGCACACAGCTCAAGTTTAAGCCTTTATACTGCTCGCCGCGTTGCCTGTCGCGCTGCTCAGCGCGATCATCTTCGCGCTTGCTCCCCAAGACGCGCGCAGTTCCGGTGCGAAGGCAAAAGCGTCCGACGCACACGACATCTTAGCCGTGTCCGTCACATCGTGGTTCAAGCAGGACGAGCCGATCACCTAGGGCGTCGAGAAACGACAAAGGCGCTTAGTACTGTGCCAACTACTGCCCAATTTACCGGCGCCGAGGAAAACTCCATAAAAGGACCCGACGAAGCCGGTTGACCTGTTCTGTTCAGCGCCCACGATACCACGCCCCCTAAAATAAACGTTCCCATCCAGAAAGCAGAGAGATAGCCCACAACTTGGTTCGTTGGGCGCGAACGTAAGACTGCATAGGCCAGGCCGACAAAGACCAGCAATGCGATAGCGGCTTGCTGCGCTCCATCGATCACAGTCGTTACGATCCCCCAGTCCTCCTGGGAAAGGGGTGGGGCTGGTTGCAAGAGGTGATAAACGGCTCCCGTGATGGCACCTGATACTGCTCCTGCGAGGCCAGCATACGCTGTGGTTTGAGAATTATCGGGGTTCATCCGGGTACTAACGGGGTGCAGGTTCCGGATTAGGTGGATTTTGAAGAGCATGAAACGAGTTGCACGCGGGACTGTTACCGGGCCGAAATGTGCCCTCAATGATAAACTTGGCAAGATAGTTGTTCAAAGTAGGCTTCGTGGCACGGGAACAAGCAGCGAGCTTTGTGTCGCAGTCGCACTTGCATCCCAGAATGCCCGCGAAGCACTTACCACTTTTTCCACACACATCGTGGCATTGATCATGCCGCCTACAGCAATCGTCCAAGAGGTCTACGGCATCACCTTTCCCGTTGTCATATGCGACAACCGGGTAATCGGTTTCTGCACGACCGAGTATTCCAAAGGCATACCCTGGGCCGCAGAAATTACCATAAAGAGCGAATTGACCATCCTTTCCTGGGTTCGGTTGGGATGGGAAATTCCATCTCGGGATACCAGGGCCTAAGAGCGGATCCAACCCTAAGCGGTCTGTCAAAGCAGTAGGATTGTCAAAAGCATATTGATAAGGCCCGTGCCCCTCGCGAAGTCCTAGCAAATCAGCCTGCGTGTACCTTCCCCAAACAGGACGATACCAGCGCGCGTTATTGTAGTTGCGGTCGGAAGAAAAGTCGTACGATTGGCCTGGGAAGGCCAGGAGCGAGGCGCCAGCCGTGTTCACGCGCGTCGCAAAGACGCGGCCGTAGGGTTCGTACTCGACCTGCCAGGTGATCGCGGGCGTCATACTGGTCTGAATGAGCGGCGTGCCGAGGTGATCGGCGAAGGTCCAATGCGTCCCCGTCGTATCGACCTGTGCCACCGGTCGATCTCCGAACCAGATCTCTTTGATGTTTGCGAAAGAGTGGTGTAGATCTTTTCGATCAGGTTCTGATTCTGATCGAAAAAGAAGTTGTATGCCCCGCGCACGATGCCGCCGGGTTTGAGCCCCGGAATATAGTCCAATGGGAATTGTGGGTTTCCGGCCAAGATGGCCTGCAAAGGAGACCCGCATGCGCAAGCGACGCTACACCGAGGCGCAAATTGTCGCAATTCTTCACGAGCTCGATGCCGGTCGACCCGCCGTCGAACTCGCTCGCAAGCACGGCGTTCACGTCAACACGTTGCGCCTTTGGCGAGGCAAAACGCCGGCCTCGACGTCAGCGATCTCACGCGCCTGAAAGAGCTTGAATCCGAGAACTCGCAGATGGAGCGCATCATCGCCCGCCAGGCGCTGGAGATCCGCGCGATGTCCGAGGTGATTCGAAAAAACGGGTGGGGCCCTCAGCGCGAAAAGAAGCGGTGAGGGCGCTCGAAACCGAGGGCATGAGCCAACGCCAAGCCTGTCGACTCGCAAGCTGCCCCGGGCCGACGATGCGATACAAACCACGCAAGCGCCCCGGCGAGGACCACGTCCGCGATCGGCTGCGTTGCATCGCACAAGAGCGACCGAGATTCGGATGGCGGCGGCTAAGGATTCTGCTCAAGCGAGAAGGCCTCGTAATGAACCACAAGCGTCTTCGCCGTCTGTACTGCGCTGAAGGGCTGCAAGTTCGGCCGCGCAAGAAGCGGCGCGTGCGATTCGCCCGCGGCCATGTCTCGCCGGCGCCAACGAAGCTCAATGAGGAATGGGGCTTGGATTTCATGGAAGAATACCTGATGACCAAGCGCGAAATCCGCTTGCTGACGATCGAAGACCGCTTCAGCCGCGAAGGCCTCGCTCTCGATCCGGACTTCTCGCTTACCAGTCGACGCGTTATTCGAACGCTCGACGACATCGCCGAGCTGCGGGGATATCCCGCTCGCCTTCGCGTCGATAATGGCCCGGAGAACGTCGCCGGCGCGATGCTGCAGTGGTCGATCGACCACAACGTCTTGCTGCATTTCATCGATCCCGGGAAGCCGGCGCAAAATGCGTGGATCGAGTCGTTCAACGCGCGCGTCCGCGACGAGTTCCTCAACGTGCAGTATTTCCAAACGCTTCCGCATCTGCGCGATGGCGCCGACGCGTGGCTCGTCGACTACAAATGGGATGAGCAGGCCGGTCACCTGATACGGGATGCAGCGACGCTCCCAAGCAGACTGAACTGCAGAAAGGTAACCGGCCCATGGCGAATCGTATCACACAGTCAAGGCAGCGCAAAGATCCCACTATCTTCACGACCATGGGCCTCGACATTGGCGATCGACGAAGCCACTATTGCCTAATTGATGATCATGGGGAAATTCTCGAGCAAGGCACCGCTGCGACAACTCACCGAGGCGTTGTCGAGCTCGCGGAGCGGTTAAAGCCGCATCGAGTGGCTCTAGAAAACGGTACGCATGCAGGCTGGATCAGCCGAACGCTGCATGAATGTTCTCGCGACGTGATTGTCGCCAATACTTGGGAGCTTCGCAAGATCTCTCAAAGTCAGCGTAAGAATGATCGCTCGGACGCTGAAGTCCTTGCCCGACTTGCGCGCGTTGATCCTACTCTTCTTTCGCCCATCACATTTCGCGCCGTCGAGCAACAAACCGACTTAGCGACAATAAAGGGACGCGACGTACTAGTCCGTGCTAGGACGAGCTGCGTGAATGCAATTCGAGGCTTATTAAAGAGCTTTGGTACGAGGTTGCCGACGAAATCACCGAAGAGCGTGTTGGCGGAGATGCTTGTCAACGTCCCGGAAGCATTACGCGTCGCGATCCCACCTTTGCTTGAGAGCATTGAGTCGATAAACGAGCAGATCAAGAAATACGACCACGAGATCGCGCGGCTCGCCGAAGAGCGCTATGCATCGACCGAACTGTTGCAGCAAGTCACGGGCGTCGGCCAATTGACCGCACTCACGTACATTCTTACTATTGGAAACCCAGGCCGATTCGCAAAGAGCCGCGATGTCGGTGCATACCTTGGCTTAACGCCGCGACAGCGCGATTCTGGCGAACTACACTCTCAGCTTCGCATTTCGAAAGCCGGCAACGCGATTGCGCAAGCTATTGGTTGGCTGTGCTCACTACATTCTGGGTCCGTTTGGTCCCGATTGCGACTTGCGGCGGTTTGGGCAAAGTCTGTCCCATCGAGGTGGAAAACTCTAAGAAACGAGCCATCGTCGCAGTCGCTCGAAAGGTTGCGATCCTGCTGCATCGACTCTGGATGACCGGTGAAGTATACCGGCCCCTAATCGAGACTGCTTCCGCTACCTCCTAGCCTTCAGTTATCCCTTAGGCAACATCTGTCGCTCTACGACGACTGCGGGAATCTCGTCGAGATCCACTTGGAAGCTCGGACTACAACTTGCAGCGTCGACCTCTGAGGTCGTTTCAATCTGCGGGGAAACGCCGGCGGTGCAACTCTTGTTGGTGTGATTATCTCACGCAGCTCGTTTCAGTGCAACCGGTTCAGCTGGAAAGTCCAGGAGATCGCGATAGCCGCGTAACCGTCTCCATGTTGGAGATAACTTGATGATCAACGCGTGCGTGACGGCGGTGGCGAACTCTGCGGTCCGTAAGCGCTTCATGGCATCGGTCCGGTGACGGATCGGAGCGAAGATTGATTCGATGGGATTGGTGGTTCGCAGATGGATCCACGTCGCGTGCGGAAAGCGATAATACGCGAAGAGGCGGTTGCGGTCATCGCGCAGGCATGCGGCAGCCTTGGGATACGATCGTTCGTAGGATTTCGCTAGAGATTCGAGCTTGCGTCGAGCTTCGGCTTCGGTCTCTGCGTGCATGATCGCCGCCATTGCCGCGTGGGCATCGCGTTGGCGTTTCTTCGGGAGCTTTTCCTCGACGTTACGAATCTTGTGCAACCAGCAGCGCTGCTGAGAGACCTTGGGCCACGCCTTATCGGCTGCCGCCCATAAGCCGCACGCGCCGTCGGCAACCAGGAGCTGCGGCGCACGCAGCCCGCGACGTGCAAGATCCTCGAAGAGAGCGGTCCAAGCCGCCTCGCTTTCGCTCATCGCCTCGCGTAAAGCCAGCAAATGCTTGTCCCCATTGCGATCGGCTCCCAAGACAACAAGGAAAACGCGGCGTTCGTCGTCTGGACCGGCGCCTAGATACACGCCGTCGGCCCAGGTGAAGATTAGGTCGAGATCATCGAGCCGGCGCGTATTCCAGGCCGCAAAGTCGGCTAGGAGCTGTTTGTTCGTTCGAGTGATCGTTGCGGCGGAAAGCGGAGCGTCCTCGCCTAGAAACGCGCGCAGCGTGCCTTCAAAATCGCGCGTTGCCAATCCGTCAAGCCAAAGCGCGGTCAAGCTCGCATCGACATTCTGCAAGCGACGACGGTGCTTTGGAAGAATCGCCGAGCTGAACGAAGCTCCTCGGACTCGTGGGCGCCGCACCGCTATCGAGCCGCGGTTGGAAGTGATCACGCGAGCACGATCGTGCCCGTCGCGATAACCCAGCTTCGCGTCGGGAGTGCGCCGTCGGTAGCGAAGGCGTTCGAGGGCTTCGTCGACTTCGGCCTCGAGCACCGCTTGGAACAACTCGCTCAGTTTCGCTCGGCAAACTTCCTCGAGTTGGAGCGTCAGATCGGCCGAGTAGGGCTTGGCAACAGGCACCTGGGTGCGGTAAGTCGTTTCACGGTTGGTGTACCTCCTAGATGTTAGCAATCCAAGAGTTACACCGCCGTATTTTCATTTCCCGGAACGGCTGTCCGGGAATTCCCCCTCAAATCGAAACGATCTCTCGACCTCTCTGGACTCCATCATGCACCGATCTCATCGCGGATCATCGAGAGTGCGAATAGAAACGTGGCAGAGGCGGCGACTCAGCCTAACAAATACGATGGCTACCTTGACAAAATCGGCCTGCTCATAGAAACGAGGTTCGGCCGCATTCATCGCTAAACTATCTCACGCCAAAAGAGTTCGTCGAAAACCTACCTCATCAACCAATCCCACGATCGCCGGTGGATTAAGAAATGGGCTCAAACCCATTGGACCAACAACGTTGCCAGAAGATTTCCGGCAATGTTGTGTCGCGAGAATACGCTTCGTTTCCACTTGATGCAATGGGACTTAGGGCTCGCACGTTCAGAACGTGCTTTGCATCACAACGACCGTTAACAGGCGAGCAACACCGAATGGATTGCGCCTATTACAAATGTTAGTGGTTCCCTAACGTCGCTAAGATCCTTTCATTCACGCGCGCGGCCACAATACTCTGGTTGATTCCTATCGTCATCCAAGCGTTCCGCTGCACCCATATTTCCAGCACCGCGCACAGAGACGCGCCGCTTATCAATCGCTCTGCAAGTCGGCACGTATTCCCAGCGTCGTTGTAGTTCTAAAATATCCCGCGGTGCTTTGTTCGAGAATATGTACTGCGATCTTATGCGAGACAAACGCTTAAGCTTAGGGTTGGGTTTGTTCAGCCCCACCCGATTCGTATACCAGGGCGATTGCTAGAAAATCGGCTTCTGAGTCTATCTTGATAGCTCAGGCAAAGTGATTTCGGTTGGCATCAAGAC
>CAVTCS010000013.1:0-4827 GCA_963733295.1 Vulcanimicrobiota bacterium
TACGACCTCGACAGAGAAGAAGCGGCCTTTGCAGCATTCGGCTACTGCCGCGAAGCGGCGGATTTCTTCGATCCGATTCAAGCGATCCACGGCCGCTTTCTTGTCGGCGGAGGCCCGCGCCTCGAACTACTCAAGAATCACGCCGATCGCGGACCCCTGACGCCCTGGCTCAAGAAAGGCGTGCGTTTCTATCATGTCGCTTACGAAACCGACAACTTGGCGGGTGCAGCTGCGACGCTGGCGCGAGCCGGCGCGAAACAGGTCGTAGCCCCCGTACCCGCCGTCGCTTTCGACGGCCGTTTTATCAGTTTCCACATGCTGCCGAACTTGTCGCTCGTCGAACTGATTAGCCGGACGTGACGACAACTGCGGGCGCGCTGGACGGACGGAATGCGATCGCCTCGAAATTAGTCGAAGCGTTGCTCCTTTCGCCGGTACCGAGCGCCGACGCGGAGAACATGCTGGCTGCCTTCGCGCGGGTCGACGCGGCAGCTTGTCTGCAGTTTCTGGACACCAATCCTGAGCAGCTTCGCGCGATAGTGTCCCCCGGCGCGCTCTCGCAAGCGGTGTCGGACGCGCTGCGCGAGTTTCCCGACCCACCGGCCGTGCGACGGTACGCCGCCGGCATCGCGCGGCACTATGGCGAGGTCCTCACTCCGGCCGCGGCGGCGGACCTCTTCGAAACGCTGGGCCCGAGGCTCGACCCGAAGGAAGGTCGCGTCCTCGACCGTTTGCTCGAGCGCTTTCCGGCCGATCCCCGGTTGCTTCGCGCGGCCGTCGGAGTCGCACGAAATTTCTCGGATGCCGTTCGCCTCGACGCTCTGCTCACGCGTCTCGGACAAGCCGACCCGTCGCCCGGAACCGTCTCGTTCGTTCGGCGGTTGCGTTCGGCGCAGCCCGCGTCGAGTGCGTCCGTCGTCCGAATCGCGCTGGCGAGTTCGTACACGATCGATCCACTCGTGTCGTATGCCGATCTCGCGTGCCGTGCGCTTGGCCTTGCACCGGATATCTACGTGGCACCCTTCAATTCGTGGGCGCGCGAGATGATCGACGGGGCATCGGGATTGCGCCGCTTCGAGCCCGAGATCGTTTTCTTGGCGATTTCGATCGACGATCTGATTCCGCAGTTGGCGGGTTCGCTCGATGAGGAGTCGCTCGATGCGCTCGGACAAGTCGCGCTGGAGCGAGTCGTCACCACGGCGCGCTCCTTCGCGTCGCTCGGAACCGGCGCGCCGCTGGTCGTCCACAGTTTCCACTCGGCCTTTGCCGGGTCACTCGGAATCGCCGAAAGCCGCGAACGTCGCTCGCGAAGCGCGTGGTTGGCCGAACTCAACCTACGGTTGGCGGACGCCTTGCAGCGTTTGCCGGCAACGTATCTCCTCGACGTTGCGGAGGCGGTTGTGGACGGTAACGGGACGCTCGCGGACAATCCGAAGTTGCGGCACATCGCGGGTATGCGGCTACCACCGCAATCGCTCGCGAGCATCGGCGCGGCGTACAGCCGCTACATCGCGCCCCTGAAAGGCCTGACCAAGAAGTGCGTCGTGGTCGATCTCGACAACACGCTCTGGGGCGGCGTGGTCGGCGAGGACGGCAAGAACGGCATTCGCCTCGGCAATACCTCGCCGGGCTCGGAATTCGTAGAATTCCAGCAATACCTGAAGTCGTTGTCTTCGCGCGGCATTCTCTTGGCCGTCAACTCGAAGAACAACGAGGCCGATGCGCTCGAGGTCATTCGGACGCACGAAGCGATGGTCTTGCGCGAGCCGGCTTTCAGTGCCATGCGTATCAACTGGAAGCCCAAGCCCGAGAACATGATCGCGATCGCCGAGGAGCTCAACCTTGGTCTCGACTCGCTGGTCTTCATCGACGACAATCCCGACGAGCGCGAGCAGATGCGCCAACTGCTCCCGCAAGTGCTCACCGTGGAATTGCCGCTGGATCCCGCATTGTACCGCTCCGTTCTCGCCCGGCTGCCGCAGCTTGCGATCCTTTCGATAACGGAGGAAGATCGCGCGCGAGCCGGACAGTATCGAGCGGCACGGCAACGCGATCGTGTGAAGCTGAACGCCGCGAGCGTCGAAGAGTTTTTGCGCTCGCTGGAGATCGAGAGCGCCATCGCTCTGGCGGCGCCCTCTAATCTCCCGCGGGTCGCGCAGCTCTTCGCTCGCACCAACCAGTTCAATACGACGACCCGGCGCTACGAGATCGGCAAGCTGCAGAGCTTCATCCAAGATCCCGGCGTCCGGTTGTGGACGCTCAGTTCGAAGGATCGCTTCGGTGACCACGGCCTCGTCGCGCTGGCGCTCGTTCGCACCACCCGAACGAGCTGGACGATCGATAGTTTTCTCATGAGTTGCCGCGTCATCGGCTATGGAATCGAGACGGCCCTGCTCGCATTGGTCGCGGAGCGGGCCCGCGCCGCGGGTGCGAGCGAGCTTATCGGCGAGTTCATCGAGACGAAGAAGAACGTCCCGGCGAGAGACCTTTTCGAAAAGCATGGTTTCACACGCGCCGAAACGGAAGGCGACCCGCAGCGCTGGCGGTTTTCCCTTGCGGAGAGGCTGGCTTCTCCCGTCTGGATAAGGTGCGAGCAGCGTGGAGCCTGAGGCCGTCGTGGCTCGCGCGTTCGGTCGAGAGCCGTCCGAGATCGACGATGCAACCTCTCCCGAAACCCTGCCGGAATGGGATTCGCTCGGCCACGTAACGCTCGTGATCGAACTCGAATCGAACTTCGGCGTTTCGTTCTCACCGGAAGAAACGATGTCGCTGACGAGCGTCGCCGCGATAAAAGATTCCCTCAAATCGAGGGGCGTAGCGTGGTAGCGACGCAAGCGACGATCGAGGTTCGGCCCGTTGGTCTCGAGTCGTTCGACGAGATCTATCCTCTGCTCGAGCTCTTCGCGAATCCTAAGATGTCGCGCGACGACTGGCGCCGCATGCTCTTTTCCTACTCGTGGTGGGACGGTCGGGAGCGCGGTTATGCGATCTTTGCGGATGGAGTACCGGTAGGGTTTATCGGCACGATCTTCAGCAAGCGCCGCGTGCTCGGACGAGATCAGATATTCTGCAATGCGTCGAGCTGGATCGTCCGCGAAGAGTATCGGAGCGCGAGCATCATGCTCCTAAAACCGATCCTCGCCATGCGCGAATGCACGATACTGAACGCAACCCCGACCAAACGCTCGTACGACATCTTCGTAAAGCTGGGTTTCCGTAAACTCGAGGACGAGCAAATCGTGGCCCTTCCGATCGCCGCTCCCTGGGGAATCCTCGCCGGCTCGTTTACGAGCGATCCGGAAAAGATTCGCGAGCGGCTGCGAGAGGACGAGCGCGCGATACTTGCGGAGCTCGCGAGCAGCGCGGATGCGTGCCACATTTTGCTCCGCTGCGGAGCGCGAACGTGCTACCTCGTTGCCACGCGTCAACGGGTCAAGGGCATACCGTTCGCTGCGATTCAGTATGTCGGCGATCCGGAGTTCCTCGGTCAAAATCGCGCTCTCGCTCACTACGCATTCCTACGAGCAATGGGCGCGCCTGGGATCCTCATAGACGGCCGCTTTGCAAAGGGAGGGCTGCGCCGCCTGGTCTTTCGGCGTCCAGCAAAGCGGCTCTACCGCCCGGCCTGGCCGGAAACGCCGCCCGAAGCGATCGACACCCTTTTCTCCGAGCTCATGACGTTAAAGGTATGATCGGCACTCGAGCTCTGCGCGATCTCGCGAACGGTTTGGCTCGTTCGACCCTCGCGCCGCTTCCGCTCCGGTTCTGGCAGGGCGTCTTTCCGAAAGATCTCATCGCGCTCTGCTATCACATGGTGAGCGATCGAGAGTTACCGCATTTCAAACTCGACTCGTACAAGAATTCGGCCGAGTTTGAAGCCGATGTGCTTTTCATCCGCTCGCGGGCGATAACGTATCGGGACCTTACGGATCATCGGCTCGGCGGAGCACCGGTGCCGGCCAACAGTATTCTGTTTACGTTCGACGACGGCTTCGCTCAGTGCTATGATGTGATTCGGCCGATTCTGCTTCGCCACGCCGTGGACGCGGCATTCTTCGTAACGACAGATTTTATCGACGATCGGGTCTCGTTCCCCGAGTGTTCGTTATCATTGTGCCTGAGCGCGCTCGAGCAACTGCCATCGGAGCGAATCGAGCGTCTGTTGTCGGAGAATCGGATCGATGACCAGGCACTGTCGGCGGACACCGTGCGCTACTCGCGGGCGGTACGGCGCATCGCCAAGGTTCGTGCGGCGGCGGGAGTCCGGCGGTGCGCGACGCACGTTTTACCTGTGGGTGCTCGGTCTCGCCGACGACGATACCGATGCGATCGAGCGCCTGTGCCGCCTCCTTGAGGTGGACCCAAAAGACTACGCCCGACATCAGCAGATATTTATGTCACGCGCGCAAATTCGGCAACTCGCGGAAGACGGTTTCACGATCGGCGCGCACGGACTGAACCATCGCTTGTTGGAGGGGTGCGATCCATCGGCGATCGAGCGCGAGATGATCGAATCCGCTCGAGTCGTTCAAGAGATCACGGGTCAAGCACGGGTGCCGTTTGCGTTCCCGCATAGCGGTCTCGCGGTCGAGCGGGAAGCCATCGCGAGGATCCTCAGCCGGAACCCGCTCGTTGACTTAGTGTTCGATTCGGGATGCTTGCGACGCGACCGCAGTTTCATCGTCAACAGAGTCTTTGCCGACGAGTCGCTGGGCGGTTCGACGATCAGCGTTCCTTCGGCGTTGCGCCGCTCTTGGTCGGTCCCGTCGGCCTGGTTTCGCGCGCGCTAGCCGCGAGTCAGGTTTCCGCTAGCACGAACTGGAGGTC
>CAVTCS010000014.1:0-11157 GCA_963733295.1 Vulcanimicrobiota bacterium
CTCGACCTCGTTGCGCCGGGAAATTTTGTCCACGCGGTAGCGCTGCAACTCCCGCTCATCGCACCAAGCAAGCGTCCCGGTTGTCCGGCCCAGCGGAACTGGGGAAAGAGGTTTGGAATCAAAGTCGTTCCGGCAATGAAGATCGCCCACAATTGGAGCGCCTGCGTGAACCGAAGCGACGCTGAAGCACGGCGAGCAAGCTGTTCTGCGGTCGTCAGCACGCGGAGATCACGGCCAACGCTCTGTAGCAGGCGTGAGCTTTAACGTTGGCTACCGGCGGGAATCTACAAACGGCCGCCCGCGGCCGTACATCCAAGTTTTGTGAGTTCCGACTCGGATACCGTTCGCACCGCCGCTATGGGGTGCGGTTCTGTCTGTAAGAAACCGGTCGCGACGATCTGTCCGACGCGGAACGTATGAGGCGGAGCACCGGTAACGGTTTCTTCCAGCTGTGCCGTCTTGGAAGCATGGCAGCCCGCACGGGGAGGCAACGTACCCCGAGGGTCACCGAGCCGCCTGATTGCGTGGACATCCGGATGATCTCGGCCAAGTTCTCGGGCACGATTTCAAACGAGTCTGCGTAAACGTCCGATGTTCCTTCGGGATGCCGGCGCTGATTGAGACGATTGGCAAAGCGAGAACCAATAGTGCGCCAACGGCGGCAACCCGAACGCTGTCCTTGTAACTCCGTCGACGACGCGTCACGTTTGGTTCAGTGCCGCCTGCGTTACTAATTGCTGAGCGATCGCTGCGGGGATGCTGGGTATCAGCGTCACGATGTCCGTGGCCGTATAGCCGCCAGCGCCCCCGCTCAGTTTCTGCCAGGAGCCCGAGGTATTCGTCGCAATGATCGCGCCCCCCACGTTTCCACTATACCAGCATGCCTCGGCAAAATTTCCGACGATAGCGATACTCGATACCGTGGCCCACGGACGCGCGATGAGCGCCGTCAATTGCGACAAGTCGGTGCTCGTCGGGGGCCGCGGTGTCGGAGCCTGCGTCGGGGCCTGCGTGGGCGGTGCCGTCGGGCAGACCGGCGGACAGTTATAAAGAACAGCTGGAACAGCCTTTCTGAGGACTCAGAGCCAGCTGAGCTCGTTCCCGCACCGGCGAAGGCCAAAATGGAGAGCGCTAGCGCGAAGACAATGGCGCCAGCGATGTAATGCCGATCCGTTTTCACTTTCAGCGTCCTCTCAATTATGGTGGTAGAAAATCGGAGTGGTGGCTGGTAGGTTGTCGTCACTATTCGCAGCAGTCGTTCCCTCGGTCTCGACGGTGTCATCCCACGTGAACGTTCCGGGAGTGCTCGAATTCGAAATCATCCTATCGTTTCCCTCATAAATGCCGGCATGGGTTCCTCCGAGGTCGTCCTCAAGTACGACGATATCTCCCGGAACAGCACTGCTTTGTGAAACCTGCGTATAACCGCTATACGGAAGGTTGGTCTGCAGGACCGAAACAAGATTCGTTCCGCCGGGTCCGGGACCGATCGGCGTAAGCCCGGCATTGATCAAGACCTGGTTCACCGCAGCCACGCACTCATTGCCAATCGACGCACCGTTGAGCCCTCTCGTGCTCGTCCCTTGAAGGCCTCCGCGGCTTGATAGATCTTTTGTGCATAGTTGCTCGGAGTCGCAGTCGGTTTAGGTTTCGGAGTCGGCGTCGGGGACCCGCCGCCGGAATCGCAAGCCAGGATGCTACGGCCCTCTCGCGGCTTTCTCAACGTCTGCCGCTCTCCGTTACAACCGGTGTCGCTGCCGCCGCCGTCGCCGCCGCCGATGTCGTAACCACCGTCGCCACCACCGTTGCCGCCTACGCAAACGTCGGCTGAGTTGCTGTCGTCGCAATCCTCACCTATCGTCAGCGGACGGAGTGAAGGCGGCCGGGCCGCTGGTGTGGCGACGATGTCAGGCAGCGCCTGATTTGTCCGGGCAACGCTTTGAGGCGCGTTCTGGGTGTTTGCCGGAAGGCTGGGAGAGCCTTGGGACGAGCACGCGGCGATGATGAAGCATCCCGCGAGCAGCATCGCGACAGGTCGCAAATTTACGTTACTAATTTTCGGTTACCTCGCTGAGTGCTAAGTTCAATTGGCGGTGCGAAGCGGGGAAAGCGCATTTTGAAACGTTCGCCTATTTTAGCGGTGGCCAGTAACTGCTTGTCAGAAAAGACAGAGATATCCGCGGCGATCATCGTTACGGAAAACGATACGAGCCCCATCGTTAGGGCGATCCCGACGTGGAGACAAACGCCGACGAAGACCAAGTATGGTTTCAAGCGACCGTTCCACATTAGGAATGGAAACGCCATCTGAAACGCAAGCGTGAAATACGTCAGCGCGGCAACTACCATGGCGTTATCGCTAACCAGACCAGACATCGTAGAAAACAACGAGAAATGCTCGGATTTCAACACGTAATACATTGCCGTCCCGTTACGCCAAGAGGGACCGGCCAATTTATAAAAGACTGCCCACGAGTACACCATGCAGATTTGCCAAGTGATCAAGAAGTATGCCGAGTTATGCAGCATATTGCCAATCGCCGCCACAAACGGCAGCACGCGCAGCGCCCGCAATCGAAAAAGCACAAAGTAGCGAGATGTGTCGGCGAAACACAGCAAAAACGCCAGCAGGATCAGCAACGTGCGGCCACCGTCGAAATCGATCGCGATTCGCTGGACACCTGAATAGACGGAAACGACAAACAAGCAAGATGTGAAGCGCGGAAACACGCCCAGGGTGAAAGCGACTGCTACGGCCAGCGAAGCAAAGAATAAAACGTCGCCGGACTGAGTCGTCGTCGCGTACTTGTACAGATCGGTCGGACTCGGGGGCGAAACCCGCAGATAATCGGGATAATCTAGTTGCCCGGCTGGCCCCCCACAAAATCGAACGTGTAGGTAAGTTGCGAATGTAGCTCACAACCATGATCGACCCGAGCGCAACACGAAGGAAAGCGGCGCCCGCAAGACCCCCCTTACGTAGGGCGTAATTTTCGAAAAAGCTCCGCACGCTTATCACAGGCTTGTCACGTGTGGAATCGGACGCCAGCCGAGTTGCACTTCCATCGCGGAGTCCATGGCTTTCGGTTTCTCGCCCGCAGACGGAATATCGCGTGAATCGACCTCGATCTCCATGGCTGTGAGATGTCGAGACCCGGCGTATGCGAGAAGAATCATCGCCGACGTACGTTCGAGGACCACGCGTTGCTCAGAATTTGAGATTGCGTCGTGACGAGCGACGATCGTTTGGGCCGCGTGAAAGAGTCCCTCGGAAATCCGATCTACGCCGAGGCCCGCCTTCGCGCTTTCGTCAATGAAATAGAGCGACGCATCGTACCACGGCGTCGTCTTATTATCGACTGTACGGCCTCTGACGAGCACGTGGAGATTGGCGTTCGCAACGTCGGGCGCGAAGAGCGACCAGCCTTGCCAGAGATGCGGTCCTCCGTATCGGTGCAAGACGGGCGAGAGGGCGTGTTTGATGGGATTGCTCGGCATATTAACCAACAGCACCATCGACGCATGAAATCTTGTCAATGTCACTATCAACAGCAATGCAAGCACCATCAGGCAATGCTCGGAAACGCGCGTGAAGGCGGCGCTGCTCACGTCGCTCCGGAGCACGCCGTAAGCCCGAGGATACCGGTTCCGATCGTGACGTGCGAACAAGGTCAGCGCCATGAGAGTCCCCTGGGAGCACTTAAAATCGAACATACGTTGCCGCGCAGTGCGGGATGGGTCAGCAAACAATCGCCGCTCAGATAAACCTGTTATTCACCTGGGTCCGACGACTATATTTTGAGTATTAGAACGTGCTAAACGCCAGAGCCAAACTTCCCGACTCACTGCACTTTTCGCTCGATGACGGAGTGATAAACATTTCGGCGCGCGGCTCTCACTTCCAACGCGTTTAGAGATTGTCTCGCTCGCTCAAATTCATTCACGTGCTTCTTGAGTACGGTTTGTCGAGGCAACTCGAACGCAGACTCGGCCTGTAGGTCCGCTGCCCCTGGGAAAAGCGCCGGCAAAACGGGCCGAGCGCCTGAACCCGCCGTGACGAATGTCCCGCTGTCAGGAGCTCCGTAGGCGCTAGGAGGGACAAACGGCCTGACATCGGATTTTGCGCAGGAGCCGTGTACTACCAGGACGGATGCTCGATCACGGCGCTCGTGGGTGTTCGTCAATCGTCCCGCACGTCAACGAGTAGCTGTCTCTCGACCGAGGTCTCGGTTTACGTGGTGCCAGCCCGCCAGCATCTAAACGATACTTTGGCATCCGGCGTCGATCAGCTGCGCCGACGCGCTTTCGCGTCCTGGGACAGCGGCCATATCGCGGTCTGTCTCCAACTGCTCGACCGAATTCCGTTCGCAGCACAAATGTCTGACACAATTCTGCTGCGCACGAAGGCTCTTCTACAGTCGGGAGACACTCCGACCGCGGAACGCTGGCTTATCGAGACGTTGTCTCGCCATCGAGATCTTGCTTCAAAGGCTTCGGCATTCACGCTTATCGGCGCGGCGCTGGTTGCTCTGGAATCATATGAACAAGCCGACCAGTGGTTCGAACTATCGGGTGTAATAAAGCTAGACGAATCGAGCGTAGCAGATGTTGCAGAATTAGCGGAGGTCACCGGTGGCCCCGTTTACTTCGGTCCTCGGGGAAGCTCGAGAGCGTGGTAACGGGTTTCGCGGAACCGGCCTTAAGAGACGAAAGCCGGTGAAGTCTGTGCCCGTGTCGCAAGGAGGTCGTCGCGTCGCGTCGGCGCCACGTCCGCGTGGAGCCCTCGAGCGCAAACGCGCGACTACCAAAAAGCGCGCAGAAACCTCAAATGTTTCCCTTGCGACGTGCGCGTACCGAGACTCAGAACTCGATCGCGCGATTTCCCTTATCGGAAAAGATCGGTCTCCGCAAGCTACGTTCCTCTTGGCCCGGACACTATCACGACTCGGGCGACCAAACGATGCGCTAGCTGAACTTACAGCGCTTCATGCGACTGCGCTCTCAGACCGGCAGAGAGCTGAGGCATGCATGCTCGAAGCGGCAATGCTAACGAGGCTATGCGACTTTGACAGAGCGCGAACTGCTCTGGCCAGAGCTATGTCGCTCGCACGTTCGGTTCGCCACTTGGAGCTCACGTTGGACTGCCGGTATTATATTAGTATATGGCACCTAGCAGAAAAACAAGTCGAAAATGCAATCGCGCAAAGCCTGAGGGCAATCCGGCTTGCCGAGACTTCGGACTTGCCGAAGGACACCTCTTATCTGTATTCGACGGATCTGATGGTATGTCGCCACTTAACGAGCCTGTCGTGCGCCTATGGGGGACAGGGCGATTATGACAAATGGGCTTTCTTCGCGGAGGAATCGTTGCGGCGCTACGACCGTTCGTCGACGCGCGACACTTGGGCCGAGGCTCTGTTTCTAGTAAACATCGGACATGTTTTTCGCGACAGCGACTCTCCGAGTATCACGGATGAGCTCCTCGTCCGGGTAAGACACTTACCGAACTCCCCCCATCTGGAGCCCTACAGGCATTCTGTTTTGCGGAACGTCGCATTGAACAAAGCCAGTCGCGGGGATGTTCTGGGAGCGTGGCGCCTCTTATCGGAAACGAGTGAACTTTCTCTGACACCGGAACTCCAGATCTTGCTGTCAATGGATCGGGCGGCGCTCGCGACGGCGCTCCAAAACCCGAACCGCGCTGCCGCAGAGTTTGATGCTGCACGAGTATGCTTCCCGAGTCAACTGGGAGGCGGCGGCGTGGGACACGCGCTTAGCCCTTGTTTTTCTGGCGCGAACGATGGCCTCCGCGAAGCCGAGGATCGCGCAAAATCTGCTGGACCGCTTTCGGTCGATTTCCTCGGACATGTCCGTCCTGACTGCGGCTCGCGTCGACCCGCGTGTGCGCGCCGAGATAGCGATGACCGAAGGTGTCGTAGCGGGTGCGAATAGTCGACGGGACGAGGCCATCAAGTTCTTGGCGGAAGCCCTCACCTTTTGGACCTGTTCGCGTATCTTTGAGCGCCAAGCGGCGGAAACTGCGATCCAGCTCTTCTCGATCTGCGGAGACGAACGTCTGCTCCAGCGCCCCGAGACCTGGGCGCACCTATATCCCCTCACCAAGATTGCAAGTCGACTTCGTCAGGTAAAGCAACGCACTGTACCTGTCTGAAAGGTTCACACCCCCGTCAATTCATGCGCCAGGTCGAATTGTGGTACTAGCGGCAGCACGCCGCGGCGCGAGATCGTGTTGGCCGGTGCCTCGGATCCGACGCTCAACGTGTACGCGGAGGTTTCGAGCGGCGACGACGCCGCCCGGTTGATCGGCGATATCGGTGAGAGAGATAGACACTTCGGCGCGGATCTCACTCCGACGCATTTACAGATAACCGCGCTAACCCAAACCGAGTCACGTGCTTCTAGCAACGGCTTTTTGGGCAAAACGAACGATCTTGCGGCGTGATAAACGTCCCGCGATCATCCAAAGAGATCATCAAGTCTTTCGCACTTTAACGATCTCCGCACGAAACGCGAGCCGACACGTGGGGAACTCGCGGGTGGGGCGGGACAATTGTCCCGTTTCTGCGGCTCGCGCCATCCGCGAGAAATACCGCTTGGGGAAAGCATGCAGGAGACCGTCCAAGGCATGACGGATTCCTGGCCGACCGCTGCCGGTCTGTGTTTCTAGTGCAACCGCTGGTTCTTACTCTCTAAGCGGAGTTGAAGGAAGCAGCACGTCACCAGTCAACAGTTGATGGGCTGTCCAAGACGGAGCAGCTGTTCCATCGTGCGCGTACATGTTGGGACGATGGCGAAGTAACGTTCTGCCTTCAATTGCTCGATGAGATCCCGTTTGACGCGCATGTCTCAGAAACAGCGCTCCTGCGCGCGCGTGTGCTCCTGCACCAAGGGAACTCAGCCTCCGCGGAGGTCTGGCTTCTCGATACCCTCGGAAGGCACTCCGACGCTGCGTCCAAGGCGATCGCGCTTGCGCTCATCGGCCAGTCGCTGTTCACCGCCGGCGATCACAAGGAAGCGGAACGGTGGCTGAAGTGTGCGGGTGACTTAGCCTCAACCGACTCAATTCGCGCGGAAATCGCCTATCTTCAATCTGAATGTGCCTTAACGCGCCACGAGTCCTCAGGTCAGACCGACAGAGGAGCACTTTGAGTCGCGCGACAGTCAGCACTTTGCGCATTACGTTACGGCGGAAATGCCATTTTGTCTGCTCGCGCTCACGCAGTTCTGTCTAGCATTGCCATCGCCGGTGCAGACGATGAAGCGGCAAGGCAAGAGTTCCTCAAAGCTATCGAGGTGCTCGGGGCTTCGTCGGCGGCCGACGCTCATCTTCGCGCGTCTCTCGTTCACGCTGTCTCGATAATTGAAGTGCAGGTCAAAGGCGTGGCGCCGCAAGCTCTTAGCACCGAACTGGCCCGCGTGGTCTGGACGCCCGACCTGAAGTGGGTTCGAGAATCCAAACGCTTTGCAACATCGGGATCGCTCATCAACGGCTCGGGTCATATTCTGTTGCGGCAGAGTGCTTCATGCTCGCCACTGAAATCTCTCCGGATCCCGCCTGGGCGCTTTCTGGCTTAGCACATTGCATGGCCCTTGCTGTATATTGCGGCGAGCTCATCAGCGCTAGAGCACTCGCCACCTCAGCCGCTTGCGCAATGCGACGGGTTGAGTGGGAGCATGCGACCGACGAGCAATGCGAGGGATTACTGGTCTTTGCGTATGCTCTGTGTCGACTAGGCGACGACGAACTAGCTAAGACCGCCTGGGACCTCTTCGCCTGCGACAAAACGTCGGGTGCACTGCGCGCCAAAGCCTTGCGCCATAGCGGTATGACGCATCAAGGCCCGCTGCGGGCGCGGGCAATGCGCCGTCACGCCGCGGGTTTGGTCGCAATAGCTACGGGCGACAGGCTTGCCGCCGGCGAGTTGCTCGCCGCGGCCAAGCGTGATTGGTTAGACCTCCGTTACCATTGGCGTGCATCCGAAGCAGCGTCAGATCTGAGCCAACTCGCGAGTAAAGGAACCGGTCGATGCTGCGAGGCCCAAAACGCCGCACGTTCCAGTTCGTGGCCAGCTGGAGAGCTAATCCGCAGTGGTGTGCCCGCGGCGCTGCTCACCTCGCGCCTATCGGCCCGCGATCGGCAGATTCTCAAGATGGTGCTGAGCGGGCTGACCGATCCAGAGATAGCGTCTCGCTGCAACATTTCGGCTAAGACAGTTCGCAATATCGTGCATGGATTTTACGGCATCTTTGGCGTCCATAAGCGATCGCAACTGATCGCTAGGTGTCTAAGTGCCGAAGCAGGCTCGTTTGAGACCTCAGAGCAGGGCCGTAGCACTTCCTCAGCGGGGCAAATCGATGTCTGATGGACCGATCGTTCAACGACGAGGAACTCCCCGCTTTGCGCAGGCGGTCGATACATTTCGCCGAGCGGAGTTCGACCAGACGCTAGCGCTGATCGCCGGCGATCAGTCGACGCAAGCCTCGCTTTTATTGGCTCGGACCCTAATGAAGCTCGGTCAGATATCGGAGGCGATCTCGTGCCTCCGCGCGACGGAAACGGCAGGGCTAGACACCGAGTCCAGCGCCGAACTCCGCCTCCTTGAAGGAATAGCGCTCACTCGAGGCCGGCGCGGCAACAGCGGCTATGCGGTGCTGAACGAAGCCATCGAACTTGCCAAACTATCCGATTGTTTCGAGCTCCGACTGGAATGTGATTACTATATTGCTCTTTGGCACTGGACCGAACGCAATGTCGGCGACGCTGAAGAGACTATTGAAGCATCGCTGCGGTTTGCCCACAACTCAAGGCTTCAGGGCGATCCGACTTACATCTACACTCCGTCAATGCTAGTCAGCCGTGACCTATTGCTGCTAGCGCTAACGCACGGCTCCCGTGGACAATATCGTGCCATGGCCGAATTCACGATCGACGCGCTTAACCGATACGACGCGGGTTCAAAGCGCGACGCCCATCACGAAGCTGTCATCGTCGAAGCGCTTTCCGTTTTTATGCGAGACTCTTCCCTCCAGGTTGGAACGCCCGACAGTTTCCTCCAACGTTTGGCAGATTCGCCAGACTCTCCGTATACGCTACATCAACGCTTTGCTATAGTTCGAAATGTCGCGCTGGCTAAGGCGCATGCTAACGATAACCTCGGTGCCGCGCGCCTGCAGAAAACCCTCGCTTCTCTCGCGTTTAGCGAAGTGTCCCGCTTTGTCGCAGCGGTCGATATGGGCGACCTCTACTATGAGATCAATGAACCCCAAAAGGGGACACACGAACTCCGTTCCGCGATCGATCGCTCGCGGCGTTGCGACTGGCGGAACGAACCTGGCTCTCAGGACTACCTGCTATACGCTGCTAGGGTCGCTGCACGAATCTGCCCTGAAGCGGCGCGGCCCATGCTCGACCAATTCGCGGAAATCTCGGGCCTTAGCCGCGGTTCCGGATAGCGCCCCGACCCTCAGGCTAGAGGCGGAGATTCGTCCATGACCGAAGGGCTCGTCGCCGAACGTGAGGGACGTGCGGCCGAGGCTATCGCTCACTTGCGCCAAGCGTTCGACGCCTGGCGGACCCTTGATATCTTTCCTGTATACGAGATCGAGACTGGCCTCGCGTTAGCCGAGCTGACCCGCGATTCGCGCCTATTGCTCGCCCTTGAACCGCGCATTTCGCAAAAGCCGCCTTCTCGTGCCGTTCGTGATTTTACGCGTCTGAGAAAGCAGCTCGGGGCCTCCACTTCACCCTGATGAGTTCAGATCACTCGAGCGAACTCACTGGAATGGTCAGCGCTCACGGTGCCAGAGCAAGTTTTCTCAGTGGCGACTACGAAGTCGCGCTGTCGGCGGCGCTCGACAGTGGAAGGGCCTTTATAGCGGTCAGAGCTCTCATACGACTTCAACGATATGATGAAGCAATCGCGTCTCTTCGTTCGTTGGACCGATCGGCCTCGGCGAAGGTTCGAGCAGAGTTCCTTCTGTTGCGCGGCCAGGCTTTGACGCTGATGGGCAGATTTGCGGAAGCCAGAGATGCTTTGAACGTTGCGCACGGACTCGCGAACGACGCATCGCACCTCGAATTGTTGGTCGAAATTCGCTACAGGCTCGGGGTCTTAGCGATTCAGCAGGGGTATGCAAGGCCCGCATTGTGCGCATTCAAGACCGGTATTCGTATGGCCCTAGCCTCCGGATTTCACCGCGACTCGCAGTACTTCTACTCTGTTGACAACGTCCTGCTACAGCATCTTCGAGGTGCTGCGCTTTGTAGCGCGATGATTGGCGACTATGAATCTATGATTAGGTTCGACCTTGAGGGCGCCAACACTGCGGATACATTGCGCGAGATCGATATCCGCCATCAGGTCGTGGCTGTTGCGGCACTCGCGGTCTTGGCGCGCGACACCGACGTTGAGGAGATTTCGCCTGACTCCGTACTGAGGAGATGGGTATCGCTGCCCAAGGTCGCTGAGATCTTACGATTCGACGCCACCATGCACCGTAATGTTGCGATAGCCAAGGCTGCTCGCGGAGATATGCTTGGCGCGTTGCGGGTCCTGAAGGCGAGCATTCAGACCTCTTCGCCAATCGAGGATCGCATTTTTGCGATTGTCGAATCAGCACGGTTAGCCTGGATGCTAGATAGAAGTGGTTCGGCTGCTCGTGATTTTGACTGCGCGCTGGAACTGGCCTCGCGTGTCGACTGGGAGAAAGCCTACGACCGATCATCGTTTCTCGCTTCTTGAGTTGTCGGCGATGGCGGCCAAGAGACAACCGCGCGTGGCAAGGATTCTCTTAACGCGTTTCCAGCGCATCGCGAGCGAGCTCGACTGGTACTCAGGCGCGCGTTTTGATCCCCGTGCAGCTGTTTACGTCACGCTTGCGGAAGGCATCGTCGAAAAAGGCGAGGGGAATCTTGCCCTTGCCGAAGTCTTGCTACGTAAAGCCTTTGAGTTCTATAAGGCTGCGAGGGTCTTCGGCCGTTTGACTGCCGAGATTGCGATTGAACTAGCGGAGATCGCCGGAGAGCGCGGCTTTGTTTAACGTCGCTCACGAGTGGGTCTCAACGCGACCGCAGATCCATACGTCGCTACTGTTACTTCACCGGAGCGGAAGGACCTTCTGCTGCTGGGCTTTCCG
>CAVTCS010000015.1:0-71919 GCA_963733295.1 Vulcanimicrobiota bacterium
TGCGGACGACGCTTAGAATCTTCTCTCGCAAGGGCCGCCGATGCGCCGAACCGGAGGTCGAACTCATCGATTCGCCGCGATGCGCAATGAACCAATCATACGTGTCGCGAAACATTTCATCGTTGGAGAACTTGGGCTTCCAGCCCATCGCGAGCGGCGTACTCACGTCGAAGAAGAACTCGCTGCCGTACAGCGTGATAGTGATACGGCCCGAGCGGGCTGATGCGGAGCCAATCGGCAACCCTCAGCGCATTGATCGCGACCGCTGCCGGGACGCCGACGACCTTCGAGGGGCTGCCGGCGTGCCCGATTACGCCTTCGAGCGCTTCGCGCATGGTGCCGAAGCGATCGGTTCCGACGTTGTAGGTTCCGGTGCGCTTCTGGTCGAGCGCGAGCATGTAAGCGTCGATCAAATCGTCGGCGTGCACGAATTGGAAGCGAACGTTGCCGGTTCCGAGCGTGTAGACGTTGCGGCCTTCGCGAATCCAGTCGAACAGGATGTCGAAGATACCGAGCCGGCCAGGACCTAGGATCGTGCGTGGCCGAATCGCGATGAATTGTAATGCCGCAGCCTCGCAAACGGCCCGCGCAGTCTCCTCGCCGGCGAGTTTCGCTCGACCATACTTCTCGATCGGATGAGGGGCGGCACTATCCAGAATCGGATTGGACTGCGGTTTCCCAAAGATCGCGCTCGAGCTCATATAGACGAACGCGCCGGCTCCGGCGCGGACGGCCTCTTCGGCCGCGATCCGCGTGCCTTCGACGTTGACCGTCCAGAAGCGGTCGCCGGATTTGGTTATCGGAACGAGTGCGACGTTGTGATGGACGACGTCGATGCCCCGCATCGCCCTCGCCACCCCGTCGCGATCGAGGATGTCGCTTTCTACGAACTCCACGTCCTTCGAGCGGCCCTCGTCCTCCCAAACATCCAGGATTCGGACTTCGTCCCCCCGCGCGAGCAATCGGCGCGCGATCGCGCTCCCCAAGAAGCCGGAGCCGCCGGTGACGAGGTGCCTCATCGCGCGGGAGTGCCATCGGTCACATGCGGAAGGTGTGATGCACTTCCGTCGAAACGCTGACCGAGCTTAGACATGAGAAGGAGCGGCAGATTCGCCCGGAGGAGCGTTCCGTTAAGATCAGCCGAGCTTACCATGCGCATGCGTCTCTGTTGTCGGGCCGAAGATATGAGAATCTTTAGGACCGCCTCGACGCTTCGCCTGCTCGCACGTCGACAGGTGGAGCGATGAGTTTGCTCGAGTGGCTGGACGCGAGCCCCTTTCTTGAGGCGGCGCTCACGAGCGCGCTGCTCGTCATCGTCGCGCTGCTGGCCGTGTCCGTGTCCGTGTTGCCCACGGAGGGACCGCGCCGACTCGGCCGCTCGCGCTGGCTCTTCGCTGCCTTCGTCGTGCTTGCGATCTTCGCCGCACGCTGGCCCTCGACTCTCTCCTACCTCGAACTCAATCCGGAAGAGTCTCAGATGACGGCCCAAGCGATCACGATCCACCACTACCCGATTCCGTGGAAATCCTACGACACGACGACGAGCGGCCCGCTGAACAGCGCCGTCTTGGTGATCCCGGCATTATTTGGGAAATCGATCGATTTCGTGAGCACGCGTCTTGTCGCGATCGCGCTGATTCTCGGGACGCTCGCGTTCTTGTTTGCCATCATTCGAACGCTCTACGGTGAACTCGCCGCACGTCTCGGCCTACTGCTGCCGTTGGCGTTTTTCTGTTGCGTTCGCACTCCCGACTTCGCGGACTACACGAGCGAGATGCTGCCGATGTTTCTCCTGTCGGCTGCGGCGTACGGTCTGGTGCGGTTCGGCATGGTCGAGCCTCGAGGGATTGCGTTCACCGGTTTCGCTCTGGGATGTCTACCGTTTGCGAATCTTCAGAGCGCGCTACTCGGTTTCGCATTATTCGTGGTCGCTCTGGGTTTGATCGCGGGGCATGAGGAGCTGGCGCCGAGTCATCGTCTTCGTTGCGTGATATCGCTGATCGCCGGCATCTGTTGCGTACCCGTGTTCATCCTGACTCTCGTGACGCTGTCCTCGGCCTTCCAAGATTTCTACGTGAGTTACGTACAGTTTCCACTATTCAATCTGCGTTGGAGCTGTTGCAAAACCGCCGGACTCAAGCTCTTCGCCTCCGAGCCGTTTTCACACGCATTTCTCGTGGCGACCATCGTCTTGGTTGTGATGTCTTGGGCCGTAATCGTCGTGCTCGGACGAAAAGAGGCGCGAAAGCCGGTGATCTGGTTGCCTCCGGCGATAGCGCTCCTGCTGGTGCCGCTTTCGATCTACTCAATCGACCTGCCGCAGACGCTTTTCCAGCATTCCCTGATCCTTCTGTTTTGGCCGCTCTGCGCCGCCGGGGCGTTCTCCGTGGGCGCCTTGATCGTGGAACTCAGTCACAACGAAGCGTTGAAGAATACCACCGTTTGGATAGCGTCGCTGGTGGCTTTCGTCTCTTGCATCCTGCTCATCCACTTGAATTTTACCGTCGAGAACCCCTATCTCGGACGGCTACAGGAAAATTTGGCGCACCCGCCGGACGCGGTCACGGCTATGTTGCGCAACCACGTACGGCGCGGCGACCGGATGGCTATTTGGGGGTGGATGCCGCGCTATTTCGTGGAGACCGGCGCGCTGATGGGTACGCGCGATTCCGTAACGCCGTACCAAATCGACAAGAGCGCATTTCGATCGTATTTTCGCGCGAGATATTTCAGCGATATGCGCACGAATAAGCCGAAGTTCTTTCTCGATGCCGTTGCGCCCGGCAGCTTCAAGTACAAAGACTGGGCCAAAGAAGGTCACGAAACGGACCGAGCCCTTACCGACCTAATCAGCGCAAATTACAAGCTGATCGATGAGGCAAACGGCGTCTTGCTCTATCAGCGCAATAAATAAGTCCAAGAAACCGTTGCCGCGACGGCACAAACGGCGCAGAGCGCGGCACAGGCGTAACTGACGCGATCTCGCAGCGCGAACACGATGGGATCCTCGTTCATCTGCCCGCGGTGGGCGAGCAGCCACGCCCGGCTCACCCAGTACAAGATCACCGGGCAAACACCCCAGAGAACCTCCGGATGACGGTACAGCTTGACGACCTCGGCGCTGTTAATGTAGAGGGCTAAGATCAAGACCGAGATGTAACCGCTCGCCGACCCGAGGGAGGCGAGCTGTTCGTAGTCTCCAGCGACATAACCGCGGCCATAAACCCGATCGATCGCGGTCTTACGCAGATTGTGCAATTCAGAGCAGCGTTTCATGAGCGCCAAGCTGACGAATATGAAGAGCGAGAAGGCGAGAAGCCAAAACGAGAGCGGCACGGCGACCGCGACGAAGCCTGCGATGATCCGTAAGGTATACAGAGCCGCCAGCACGACGACGTCGAGCATCGCGATTTGCTTCAGCGAAAGCGAGTATGCGAGCGTTACCGCGAAATACACCGCCAGGACGACGACCACTGGAAGGCTGACCGAAAACACCAGAAAGAAAGCCAGAGCTAAAAAGATCAAAGCAGCGACGGCGGCCGCGCGAATCGAGAGTTCGCCGTTTGCGAGCGGCCGTAAGCGTTTGTGGGCGTGGAGCCGATCGGCTTGAATATCGAAGAGGTCGTTGACGAGGTAAACGGCCGATGCGCACAGACAAAAAGCGACGAAGACGAGCAGGTCGATGAGGATCGCCGGCCCATCGAAGACGCGGTGCGACGAAAGAAGCGGCACGAAAATTAGAACGTTCTTCGCCCATTGATGGGGGCGGATCGCGCGAAGAAGCGTCCGGATCGACGGCCGGCGAGCGCCGAGTCGAAACGAAGCCGGCGCGGCTCGCCCTGCGCGTGCCGCAACTGCGTCCGTCGCGTTGACGATTCCGGCGACGCCCGCGGCGCTCCAAATGGGCAAGTCGGCTCGCGAGTCCCCAAGGTACTCGAAGGCGCCGCCGTCGGTCTTGGCCAGAATCGCTTCGAGCTTGCGCGCCCCCTTGCGGTTGACGCCTGCGTCCGTTGCGATAATTCCATCGAAAAGCCCGAGGTGAGCGGCGATCTGCGCTGCAATGGGCAGCGACGCCGCAGTAGCGAGATAGATACGTCGGCCGCCTTCGCGCTCGTGTTGAAGGTACGCGATGACCTCACGGTCGTACGGAAGGTGCTCCGCATCGGCGTCGAAACCGTCGCTCAACTTCATCTTCAGCAGTGCCGGGCCGCCGCGAAACAGCCACCACAAGGCGAGCAGGAGCGTCAGCGGGTTGCTTTTCATCCGAACCAAGAACGCTTCGAACACGAGGTCGGTCCGTACGAGCGTCCCGTCCAAGTCGACGAAGATCGGCGTCTGGATCGAAGCTGCCGAGCTTACCGTGTGCATGCTCCTACAGTGTTCGGCTAGAAGGCCTTGACGAGTTTAGGACCGCGATGACGGAGAGCCTCCTCTGGCTGGACGCGAGCCCGTGCGATACTTCGCGGTCGCGCTCACCTGTATGGCGCGCGAGCTCCGTGCGATATTTCGCGGTCGCGCTCACCTGTATGGCGTACTGACCGTCGTTCTCGCGCTGCTTCCCGGGTTTCGCTGCTCGGCACGTGCCCTGTTCGCGCTCTCCGTCTGTGCGTTGTGCGTCGTGTCGGCTTGCGCGCAGAATCCGGCCGGCACGGTCCCAACCGTCCGCTTCGACGTTGGGACGGATCCCTCGAACCTCAATCCACTCTTCGCGCACGTCGACGCGGGACAAGTCGAGCAGCAACTCGCCCGGCTGAGCTTCGAGCCGTTTTTCGATCTGGACGCACACGGCCGTACGGTGCCGCAACTGCTGAGCGTCGTGCCGAGCCTCGCGAACGGGGGCGTGACGCCGGACGGCCGTACGATCGTCTATCGCTTGCGACTTGGCGTGCGCTGGAGCGACGGCGTCCCGGTCACGAGCCGCGACGTGCTCTTCACGCTGGCGGCGATTCGCGATGCGCGCAACCCGGTCGGCTCGCGCGAAGGCTACGATCTCATCGATGCGGCTGCCGCTCCGGACCCGTATACCGTGCGATTGCACTTGCGCAGGGCGTGGGCGCCGGCGGTGGCAACGTTCTTCGCTCCCGGCACCTCGCAGCAATACGTTCTACCCGCTCACGTGCTGGCGCGGCAGGTTCCGCTCGAACGAGCTGCCTTTAACGCGGCGCCCTCCGTCGGCGACGGACCGTTCACGTTCGTCTCCTGGGCCCGCGGCGATCGCCTCGTGTATCGCGCGAATCCACGCTACTGGCGCGGCAAGCCGAACGTCGAGAGACTCGAAATCCGCATCGTTCCCGATCCTCAAACGAATCTGAACTTGCTCGAAAGCGGAGCGATCGACTTCAACCTGATTGCTCCCGCGCAGGAAGCGATTCTGCGCAAGTCGCAGGCCAAGCTGGCGTTTCTCTCGGTGCCGACCGCGTTGATTGCGGGGCTTGCGCTCAACGTCTCGCACGCACCGCTCGACGACGCGAGGGTCCGTCGCGCGATCGCGCAATCGATCGATCGCGACGCGATCTCGCAAAAAGTGACGTTCGCACGTTATCCGGTTGCGGATTCGGACCGTCCGCGCTTTTCGTGGGCGTACGATCCGAGCGTGAAGGAGCCGCACTTCGACCCGAGCGCCGCCGACGCGGCGCTCGACGCGGCAGGCTGGACCTGGACGCCGGGGGTGCGCGTCAAGAACGGACGCCGTCTCGAACTAACCTACGTTCAGTTTCCCGAGACCACGACCGGCGTGCGCGTCGCGACGATGGTGCAGCGCGAGTTGCACGATCGCGGCTTCGACGTTACGCTCAAGTCGATCTCGAACGCGCAGCTCTTTTTGCCGGCAAGCGAGGGCGGGATCTTGGCCACGGGCCGTTTCGATCTCGCCTACGTCCCGTGGGCGATGGGAGCCGATCCGGACGACCGCTTCCTTCTGGCTTGCTCCGATGCGGTGAAGAACTATATGCGATATTGCAGCCCCGCAGTCGACCGTCTCGAAGGCGAGGCGGTCGCCGACCCGAACCGTTCCCAGCGTCGCGCTCGCTACGTCGCGATCGACCGGATCGTCGCGCGCGAGGTGCCGATCGTCTATCTTTTCAACCCCAGTTACGTGTGGGCGTACCGGCCGCAGCTGCGGGGATTCGCGCCGAACGCCTTCATCCCGACTTGGAACGCCTACGATTGGAGCCTTCGATGATCGCCGAAGCACCGCATGAGATCCGCGCAATCTTTGCCGAGCAGCGCCGGCGGTACCGCTCCAATCCCAATCCCAGCCGGCGCGAGCGGCTCGCGCATCTCGACGCGCTGCAGAAAGCGATCGTCCGGCATCGGGAAGCGCTCTACGTCGCCATGGCGCGAGACTTCGGCAAAGCGCGCGACGAGGTGGAACTCAGCGAAATCTTCGTCACGCTCAGCGAGTTGAAGTTCGCGCGCAAGAACCTGGCGCGTTGGATGCGTCCCAAAACCACTGCGACGCCGTTGCCGCTGTTCGGGGCGAAGAGCCACGTTCGCTACGAGCCCAAGGGCGTCGTCTTGATCATGTCCACCTGGAACTTTCCGATCTACCTCACGTTGCCGCCGCTCATCGCCGCAGTCGCCGCCGGCAATCGCGCGATCGTACGGTTTTCCGAAAAGTCGCCGCACACGGGTGCCGTGATGCAGTCGATCATCGCCGAGGCATTTTCACCCGGTGACGTGATGATGGTCGGCGGTGGGATCGATGTCGCCGAAGAGCTGCTGAAGTTGCCCTTCGATCACTTCTTCTTTACCGGCAGCGCGAAGATCGGGAAACGCGTGATGCGCGCCGCCGCAGAACACCTGGCGGGCGTCACCCTGGAGTTGGGCGGAAAGTCGCCCGCGATCGTAACCGCCGATGCCGACCTCAAGTCGGCAGCAAACCGGATTGCGTGGGGAAAGTTCATCAACGCGGGCCAAACCTGCGTCGCGCCCGACTACGTCCTCGTGGAACGTTCCGCGGCGCCGGCGCTGGTCGAGCAGCTGAAGCTGCGGATCGCGCGCATGTACGGCCCGACCGAAGAGAATCGCAAAGCCAGCCGCGACTACGCGCGGATCGTCGACGATGCGGCGTTCGAACGTTTGAGCGCCGTTCTCGACGAGAGCCTTCGCGCTGGTGCCACGGTGACGCTGGGCGGGGGCCGCGAGGCCGCGACGCGCTTCATTGCGCCGACGATCCTCGAGAACGTGACGGTCGACTCACCGGTCATGCGTGAAGAGATCTTCGGACCGATTCTCCCGATCGTCACCTTCGAGTCGCTCGACGACGCGCTGCAAGACGTCCGCGCTCACGACAAGCCGCTCGCGCTGTACATCTTCAGCCGTTCGCGCAAGACGATCGACAAGATTTTGGCCCGCTCGAGCGCGGGCGGGACCGGCATCGGCGACACCGTGACGCACCTCGTGAACGCCAATCTGCCCTTCGGCGGCGCCGGCGCGAGCGGGCTGGGCAACTACCACGGGTACGCCGGTTTTCGCACCTTCTCGCACGAGCGCGCGGTGATGACGCGCACGCTGCTCATGCCCCTGCTCTATCCGCCGTACACGAAACAGACCCGCCGGGTGCTCGCGCTGCTCGATCGGTTCTTCTGATCGCCAGTGAACCGCCGCCCGAACTCGGCGGCAATTCTGCGCGCGGTTCCGGGTGCCGGCACAACGCACATCGCCTCGATCGACGGGCTCCGTGCCGTAGCGGTTCTCGGAGTCGTCGCTTATCACGCGAACTTTTTGCCCGGAACGATCGGGGCGCGCGGCGTCGATCTGTTCTTCGTTATCTCCGGTCTCTGCCTGTCGCTGCCCGTGCTGCGCAAGGGCGAGGAGCTGCAACGCACGCGTTTTTGGATCAATCGGGTTTGGCGAATCGTACCCGCATATTGGGTAGCTCTTCTGATTTTTGGCGCCCTGTCGCTGACGGCGTTCGGGTTGCCGACCGCTGAGACGCCAAAGCGCTCGTTCGAGTTCCTGCAAGAAGCGCTCTTCTCCACCGGCTTCACGCCTCCATATAACGGGTCGTTTTGGACGCTCCAGTTCGAGGCGCATTGGTACGTCTTCTTCCCGTTTATCCTTGCGCTTTTTATGAAGAGCCGCGCGCTGTTTTTCGGGCTGCTGATCGGACTCTATCTCTGGTATTTGTCCCCGATCCGCGTTCCCGATGCCGGCATGCTGCCGTGTTTCATGTTGGGGATCCTCGCCGCCGATCTGTACCTTCGCGGATTGACCCGTTCGAGGATGTTGCTCGGACTTGCGGCGCTTTTCCTCACGCTCGCGGTCGCCTTTCGAAGCACTAGCGACGATCACGGCGATCCCTTGTGGCACATCGCCGCGTTCTGCGTTGTCCTAGCCGGGCTAGGAGTCGCGTCGAAAGCGCTTTCGTGGGCTCCGCTGGCCTTCATCGGCGTGGCCTCGTATAGCATCTATCTCGTTCACGGACCCATTCTCGCCTGGATGCACGACAAGCTCGGCCTGCCGATGATCGCGGCGGCGCTCGCGTCGGTCGTTGCCGGCATCGCGTTTTGGGCCTGCGTCGAGCACCCGATGTCGAAGCCGGCCTTTCGCAACGCGGTGGGTGCGCTGCTTCCGAGACGTAGCAAGCCCGAAGTCACTTAGTCGCGGCGAGACGGCGTCGCGCCAGTACGGCAAACCCGATGGCGGCGACGAGCAGTAGGATCAAGATCGCGCGTTCGACCAGGAAGAACGGCGTGTATTCGAATTCCAGCGTCAACGCATAGTCGATTGCGGGCCACGAGATCAGAAACGGAATCGGACTCGCGGAACCCGAGGAGTACGTAGGGCAAGCTCCATGCGAGGTATTGCGACAGCGGGTATTGTCCGAGGCTCGGGAACGACCAGCCGACGCCGACCGAGAAGCGCTGGCGCCACAGTGCGAGCCCGACGGCCGCGACCGCAACGATGCAGAGCGTGAGATGCAGTGCCTGCTGAAGGAGCGGCGGAGCATGATCGTACCCGGCATACACTTGCCCGAGCGCATCGAAGTACTGCTTCCCGCCGAACGCGAGCGATGCTGCGAGCCACAGCGCCCCAGCCGACAACGAGGGCCAGAGCCGCTCTTTCAGACTTGGCCTGTCCCAGAACACGACGATGCCGCTGAGGATTAACGGCAATTTGATCGTTCCCGCCGCGGCAACGAGAAGTATCGCGAGCCAGACGTGCCGCCGCACGACGTAGGCCAGCAAGATGAACGCAACGCCGGTCAGATCGTTGTGCGCTCGAATCAAATAGCGGCCGTACAGGGCGGGGTTGAGCGCGAACAGGATCGTCGCGACCGAAGGACCGAGCACCCGATAGACGCAGAAAGTGCAAGTCGCGATCGCGGCCAATCCGAGGAGTCGCATTGCGAGCACTTGTTGCCAAAGCGAATGCGTCATGGCGACCGCACCGGCCGCGATGATGCTCCAGAGCGGTCCGTACGGCGAGGGCAAAAGCGGCGTGCCCCAGATCGAGTTGATGATCGAGTCGTCTCCGGGTAGCCGAACGGCGAGCGGCGCATACTGGTGCGGCCAGTCGAGCGCATGGGCGATGTAGAAATAGAGATCGACGCTCGTCGTCAACGAGCGCAAAGCGACGGCCGCCAAGCAGGCCGCGGTGAGGAGCGTTATGATAACAACGCCCAGCCGCCGGCAATCGGCACGGCGCATGACTCCGAAGATCGCCAAGAGCACCAAACTCTGAACCACCGATAAGGCTTGAGCCCATTCGACGAGCGAACGGTTTGCGGTCGCGCTGAACGGCGGATCCGGCGCGAAGAATTTCAAGGGTAGCGCCGAGTCAAACCAGTCGGGCACTAGCGCTTGATGAAGCACGGCCCGGTCGGTCACAGCGGTCTGCAGCGCGAACGTCACGCAAAGTGCGACGCACAGGGCGGCAAAGAGTACCGTGTCGCGCGGCCCTACACGCAATCCAGCCCGCGCCGGCGCGTCCGCGAACGAGCGGCCGCTGAAAAGCGAGAGCCCAAGCGCAAGTATCGCTAGGATGTAGTAGGGAGCAACCACGAGGTCACAACTCTAGCATCAAGGCCCCGCGCGCTGCCGGCCTAATTGCCCGAATGCTTTTCTTCCGATAGCGCTTTCGCCATGTCGCGATAGAGGTGACGCATCGCGTCGATCAGCAGCTGCCCAACCCGGAACACGGCGTCGCCCGAAATCGAGATGCCTTCCCACTCCGTACCTTCGTGCCGGTGCACGAGCGCATACGTGTCGTCGCCAAGCGCGTACACGGCAAATTCGTTTGACTCGGCCAGACATTTCATTCCGGCCACGGCATCTTGATCGAATTTCGTAAGAAGCTTCACGTCACTGATCCAATCGGTTGTTACAGTTGGTCGGATTATACCACGCGAGCGCTACAGGCTACAGGGCCTTTACTGCGGCCGTTAGTTGGCCGATCGAGCCCTTTGCGTCGCCGAAGAGCATCGCGGTGTTGGGCAACTCGTAGAGCGGGTTGTCGATGCCGGCGAAGCCAGGCTTCATCGAACGCTTGAGGACCACGACGTTGTGCGCCTTGTCGACGTCGAGGATCGGCATGCCGTAGATCGGGCTCGTCGCGACGAGACGCGCGGCTGGATTGGTGACGTCGTTCGCGCCGATGACCAGCGCGACGTCGGCGCGCGGAAACTCCGGGTTGATGTCGTCCATGTCGTAGAGCGAGGTGTACGGGACGTTCGCTTCGGCGAGCAGCACGTTCATGTGACCCGGCATCCGTCCCGCGACCGGGTGGATCGCGTACTTGACGGTGACGCCCTTTTTCTCGAGCTGATCGGCCAGCTCGCGGAGGCTGTGTTGCGCCTGCGCCACGGCCATGCCGTAGCCCGGAACCACGATGACGTTCTGCGCGTAGGCGAGCATCGTCGCAACGTCGTCCACCGAGACTTCGCGAACGTTGCCGCCTCCGCTCGTGCCCGCGGCCGGCCCTTCACCCTTCGCAACTTTGCCGAACGCTCCGAAGAGCACGTTCGTGATGGAACGGTTCATGGCTTTGCTCATCATCAACGTGAGCAGCGTCCCCGAAGCTCCCACGAGCGCGCCGCTGATGATCAGCACGTTGTTCGCGAGCACGAAACCGGTCAGTGCCGCCGCGAGGCCGGTGAACGAATTGAGCAGTGAAATGATGACCGGCATGTCGGCGCCGCCGATCGGCATCACGAAGAGCAGGCCCAAGAGCGCGGCTGCACCGAGCGCGATGAAGAAGGCCGGCAACGTGTACTGATTGGCGATCACGAAGCCGGCCGCGACGACGATCGTCAACGCGATCAAGGAGTTGACGATCTGCTGTCCCGGATAGGTGAGAGGACGCCCGCTCATCACTTCCTGCAGCTTGAGAAACGCGATGATGCTGCCGGCGAAGCTGATCGAGCCGATGACGCACGACAGAATCATCGTCACCGCCTGGTCCCAGGTGACGTACGACGTGGCGGGATTGAGCTTGAGAAACTCGGCCGCTGCGACCATTGCGGCCGCACCGCCGCCGGCGCCGTTGAAGAGCGCGACCATTTGCGGCATCGCCGTCATCTTGACGGCGCGTGCCGCGTAGATTCCGACCGCAGCGCCTCCGCCCACGCCCGCTACCACGATCCACCACATCGTCGAAAAGTCGAGTTGGAAGCCGGTGGCGATCAGCGCGATGGCCATGCCGAGCATCGAGATGAGGTTGCCGCGGCGCGCGGTCTTCGGCGAACTGAGATAGCGCAGCCCGAGGATGAAACAGATGCCCGTGACGAGGTAGGCGCCGTTGATGGCCAGCGCCGAGGCCGAGCTCGTATCGGTCACGGCTTGTTGGTTCCCTCGGGAGTGGGAGCGACGCGCGGCTTGAACATCGCGAGCATTCGCTGGGTCACGACGTAACCACCGAACACGTTGAGCGAGGCGAGAAAGACCACGATCAACGAGAGCACCGGGCCCAACTTCGGTTCGGCGACGATCGCGACGAGCAGAGCGCCTACGAGCACGATGCCGTGAATGGCATTGGTCGCCGACATGAGCGGCGTATGCAGGGTCGTCGGTACCTTCGAGATCACTTCGAGCCCGACGAAAACCGCGAGCACGAAGATGGTGAACTCGGTGAGGAGCTGAGCGTTCACGCCGTGCTCCCGGCCAAAGCTTTCAGCGTCGGTTCGTGCACGATCGTTCCATCGCGCACGAGCGTCGTGCCCTTGATGATTTCGTCGGACATGTTGAGATCGAGAGCTCCATCTTTGATCAGGAGTTGCAAGAGCGCGTTGACGTTGCGCGAGTACAATTGGCTCGCGTGATAGGGCATCGTCGAGGGCAGGTTCGTGTTTCCCACGATCGTTACGTCGTGCACGACGATCGTCTCGCCGGGTTTCGTCAGCTCGCAGTTGCCGCCGGTCTCGGCGGCGAGGTCGACGATGACCGAGCCGGGCTTCATGCCGCGCACGGCCGCCTCGATGATGAGTAGCGGGGCGCGCCGCCCGGGAACGGCGGCGGTCGTGATGACGACGTCTTGCGCGGCGATGCTCTCGGCCAGCAACTCTTGCTGCTTTCTCTCCTGCTCGGGTGTAAGCGCCTTGGCGTAGCCGCCGGCTCCCTCACCTTCCACACCGAGATCGAGCGCGAGAAAGCTCGCGCCGAGGCTCTGCACTTGCTCTTTGACGACCGAACGCGTGTCGAACGCGGTGACGACACCGCCGAGGCGGCGCGCCGTTGCGATCGCTTGGAGTCCCGCCACGCCGGCGCCGAGAATGAGGACCTTCGCCGGCGGAATCGTTCCCGCGGCGGTGGTGAGCATCGGGAAAAAGCGCGGCAGCAGATTCGCCGCGATGAGGACCGCTTTGTAGCCCCCGATGTTCGCTTGCGACGAAAGCACGTCCATCGCTTGGGCGCGCGTGATGCGCGGCAGCGCGTCCATGCTCAACGCGTTGATCTTGCGGGCCGCGTAGGCTTCGACCGATGCCGGGTCGCCGAGCGGTGCGAGCAGAGCGATGAGTGTTTGGCCGGGGCGCGTGAGCGCGAGCTCAGCGGCGCTCGGGCGCTGAACTTTCACGATCAGCTCCGCCTTGCCGTACACCTCCGCCGCGCCGTTTGCGAGCGTCGCACCGGCTTCTTCGTACGCCGCGTCGAGGAACGAAGCTGCGCTTCCGGCTCCGTGCTCGACGATGACGGTCGAGCCCGCCTTGACCAGCTTCGCCACCGTTTCCGGGACGAGTGCGACCCGGCGTTCGCCCGGCACCGTCTCGCGCGGAACGCCGATTACCATGGAGCCGTTCGGGGCGCGTGGTCGAGCATGAGTCGCTTCAGTACCGTCTCCGGCAGCGCCGCTCCTGGAAGTGCTTTCGCTTTGGCATCGAACGGCTGACTTAGGCCGATATGCAAGTGCGTTCCCCGGAAGCCGCCAACGCGCTCCCGCTGATCATCATCGTCGGCGGCGACGCGCTGGCGCTCAAAGCGTGCTACGAGCTGACCTCCGCACGCGGACAGGTCGTGACAGTCCTTTGGGAGCACGGCGCCGGCGGCTTCGCGGACAAAGTGCGCGCGTTGGGGGCGACCTTCATCGAGCGCAGGCCGAACGATGAAGAGGCCTTGCGCGCGGCGGGCGTGCTTCGCGCAGCCTCGATCATGGCGCTCACCGACGACGACCACCTCAATCTGCTCGTCGCGCTCAAAGCGCGCGACCTCAACTCGTCGATTCGCGTCGTGATGCGGCAGTTCAATCGGACTTTGGGACGCAAACTCGAACAGAATCTCGCGGACTGCTCGGTCATCTCCCTCTCCGCACACTCCGCCGCGACCTACGCCGGCACCGCCGTCGACCATCAGTGCTTTTACGGCTTGCAGTTTCCCAACATCGACGGTCCGCTGGTCGGGTTCGCAAGCCGCTCGACGTCGCGCCCCGGGCTGGAAAACTCGACCGTCTCGGAGGCGGAGACGGATCTCGGCGAACGCATCGTCGCGATCGACGGCGAGACCGGTTACGCGCGCGACGCCGTCCTGACCGGCAAATCCGAGTTGACGACCTTCGGCATCATCCGGCCGCGTCCGGCGGTCCTTCGCGGGCCGGTCGACGGGGTGCGCCGAGGCGCGGCGGTTTCGCCGCGCCTGAGTTGGCTCGCAAAACGCTGGGTGCACCTCGGCACGCTGGTGCAGCGACTGATCGTGACCGCCGTTGTCATCTACGCTGCTGCGACGACGTTCTTCGCGTTCAAGCTGCACCTCGATGCTTTGAAGGCCGCCTACTACGTGCTCTCGACGATGACGACGGTCGGATACGGAGACATTACGCCCAAGCTCGACGACCGCACCGAACTCATCGCGGCGATGCTCATCATGACCCTCGGCGTCACCTTCACGGGCATCTTTACGGCAATCGTGACGGCGCGCCTGACCCAAGCGCAGTGGGTCGCGGTGCAGGGTCTGCGCCAGATCAAACGCCGCGGGCACATCGTCGTGTGCGGCGCGGGAAACGTCGGCTCGCGCGTGATCGAGTATCTCCTCAAGCTCGAGCAGCGCGTCGTGGTCATCGAAGCGAATCCGAAACCCTCGATCGTCGAACTCTCGCGCGACCGGCACTTCGACCTGTTGACCGGCGACGCCACTGCCGACACGACGCTCGATCTCTGCAATTTCGGTCAGGCCGAAGCGCTGGTCGCGTTGACCAACGGCGACGCGATGAATCTCGAGGTCGCTCTCGGTGGACGCGCGCGCAATCCCGAGATGACGATCGTGATCCGCGTCGGGGAGGCCTCGTTCGAGGAGTCCGTCCGCCGTCACTTCGCGATCGAGCACACCTACGCGACGGCCGCCCTGGCCGCCCCGGTGCTCGCCGGGCTCGCGCGGCACCCCGGCGCGCGCGGCCGGATTCAGATCGCCGGCCGCGAGTACGCGATCGGCGAGATCGTTCAGGGAGCCGGCGTCGTCGGACCCGAGGTGCCGGACTGCGTCCCGCTCTGCGTCTGGCGCGACGAGGCGCTCGGATACATCAGCGACTTCGCCGAAGTCCTTCCCCACGACCGCGTGCTGCTGCTCGTTCCCGTCTGGCAGTTGCGCAAGGACGCGATGGAGTAAGAGGCAGCGTGCCGATCGAGTTCTGGAACAGCCTGTGGAGCTTCTTGACGTTCCTCGTCATCGCGGCGACCGTCATACCCGCGGTTTTGCAGATGCGCCACTTGAGCTCCAACAACCAGATTCAATCCTTGCTGTCGCTGGAGCGCGACTTCAACGAGTCGCACTTGCAGGCGGCCTTCCACTACGTGCAGCACGATCTGCCCGGGCGTCTCGAAGATCCCGCCTACAGGGCCGAGCTCGCGCACATCGGATTCGTCGATCCCGTGATGCATCCCGAGATGAAAGTCTGCAATTGGTTCGACCAGATCGGGACCTTTGTCAAGAACGGGCTCGTGGGCGAACGCGCGTTCTTCGAACTCTTTGGGCGGCTCGTCGATCGCTATTGGGAGCTGCTCTCGCCCACCGTCGCACTGTTACGCCGCGAGCGCGGCCCGCGCCAGTATCAAAACTTCGAATATCTGACGGCGCGCTACCGCCGCTGGGCGCAGCAGTACCCCGACGGCCTCTACCCCGGCAACGTCCCGCGGTTGCAGCTCGAGGACCCTTGGCTCGCGGCCGATCGCACACTCACGCCGTAGGCGTTTGACCCGGCGCTGAAGCGGTTGCGTTGGCTCCGCCGAGCGCGGTGCTGTCCATGCGGCGCAAGCGCTCGGCCATCACTTCCATCACTTGGACCGCGAAGAACGGCGTGTTTTGAACGAGGTAGAGGAAGCGTTTCTGATTGACCGGCACAACGCTCCCGTCGCTCTTCCCGATCGCGGTCGCGCTCCGGTCGCGATGATCGATCAAGGCCATCTCCCCGAAGACGCCGCCGGATGAGACGGTTTCGACGATCGCGTCACCGATCTTGAGGTCGACCTCGCCCGAGACGACCACGTACATGTGATCGCCCGGATCGCCTTGCGTGAAGAACGTTTGGCCTGCTTTGAACGCTTCGGCCATCGGGTCGTTTTGAAACAGGGTCAGCGGCGTCGCCATCGTGGATGCTCCTTTCGGGAGGTTGCCGGGATTCAGCGCGTCGCGGCGGCCGGCACGCCGAGTGCGATCCGGTTTCGCAGCACGCCGACGTGATCGATCTCGACTTCCACGACGTCCCCGTCCTTCAACCACTCGGGGGGCGTGCGCGCCATGCCGACGCCATCGGGTGTTCCGGTCGCGATGACGTCGCCGGGCTCGAGGGTCATCCCGCGCGAGAGGCTCGCGATGATTTGTGCAACCGCGAAGATCATCGTACTCGTGTTGGCATTCTGTTTGACGACACCGTTGACGCGCAGCTTGACTTGCAGCGTCTGCGGATCGGGAATCTCGTCGGTTCCGACGATCCACGGTCCCATCGGGCAAGCGTCGTCGAGGCTCTTCCCTTTGAACCATTGCTGGTGCTCGCGCTGCAAATCGCGCGCGGTGAGGTCGTTGATGCACGTGTATCCGAAGACTACCGAGAGCGCGTCGGCTGCGGGAACGTCGCGGCAGACTTGTCCGATCACGACGGCAAGCTCGGCTTCCCAATCGTATTCCGACGAAACCTCCGGCGAGAGATGCAGCGTCTGCTCTTGCCCGGCGATCGCGGTGGGCGCCTTCGTGAAGAAGGCCGGCACCGAGGGCAGGTTCATCGGCTTCCCCGTTGCGCGCGCGACCTCTTCGGCGTGTCCCCTATAATTGCGCCCGACGCAAAAGACGTTCTTGTGCGGACGGACCGGCGCGACGAGTTTGACTTCTCCGATTTCGACGGGCATCACGTGCGACTTATACGCGGCTCGCTCGCGGGCGGGAAGCGCGATGAAGTCGATCAGCGAGGCGAACTCGTCCGGCAGCGGGTGAATGAGATGCCCTTCGAGGATTCCCGGGCGGACGACGCCGTCGTGGGAGAAGCTGACGTAGCGCATGGGGTGACCGTCCTTTCGAGCGAACCTTTCGCGGAGGCGTCTGGGTCAACATGCGAATTGCGATTCTGGGCGCGACGGGAGGAATCGGCCGCTGGCTGGTGGCCGCGGCTCGAGAGGACGAGGACCACGTCAAGCTGCTCGTCCGCGACCGCCGCAAGCTGCCGGCCGACATGGGCGCGCTCGGCGTCATCCAGGGCGACGTTTCGGATCCCGCGGCGGTCGATGCGACGGTCGCCGGGACCGACGTGGTGCTTTCCGCGCTCGGCGCCAGCGGGCGCGGCCCGACCACCCTCTACTCCGCGGGAACGGCCAATATCATCGCTGCCATGAAGGAGCACGGCGCGTCGCGATTGCTGGTCGTCTCCTCGCTCGGCGTCGAAGACGATCCCGGGGCGCCCTTCCTGTTCAAGCGCCTGATAGCGCCGTTCGTTTTACAAAACCGGCTGGCCGACATGCGTCTGATGGAGCACGCGGTCGAGAACAGCGGTCTCGTGTGGACGATCGTGCGTCCCGTTGGCCTCGACGACGGGCCGCGCACCGGACTCTACCGCGCGGGCGAGCGTTTCGTTCCCGAGAACGGACGGCATATCTCGCGCGCCGACGTTGCCGATTTCATGGTTCGCGCGATCGCCGACGAACGGACGATCAGAAAAGTCGCGGTGCTCGCGTACTAAAAGCTCACGGCGCGCGGCGCGTGAGATGCCATTCGTCGCAGTAGTGACAGTGATAGGTAAAGAGCTTGCCGGCCATGCCGTTCATGGCGACGTGCGCGCGCGCTTCGGCTTCGCTGCGATAGCCGTCTTTGGTGGCGCAGCTGCGCGCGATGTCCTTATCCACAATCTCGTCGATGCCCTCGCGGCTTCGCAACCACCACTTCAGCGGATCGAAGCCATCTTTCTTTTCCGCGTCGCTCACGTTCGCCACCCCGCTACTTTTTTTGGATGATCGCGGAAAAGTCCGGCAGCGGACTCGCCGGATGCATCTTCTTCGCATTTTGCTGCGCGAACAGGTCGACCGCGCCCATCGCGTTCGGATCGACGCCTCCCGCTTGCACCAAGGCGACGTGGCGGGTGACCATCTTGGTCCGAGGATCGTAATCGTAAGTGAGCCGGTAGACGCCGGCGACCGCGCTCCCGTCGGGCTTGCGGATGAAGACCTGCAAGGCATTTCCATAGACGCGGGCATCGAAAGACTGATCGCTTGCGTGCTTGGCGGAGCGAACGCGCACGACTTGTCCCTTACGGTTGACCTCCACCAGGTACTCGGCATGCTGCGCCGTTTTCGGTGCGGCCGTCGAGCGCGGCATCGGAGGCGGCGCTTGCTGCGCGCGAAGGCCGGCTGGGAGCGAGGCAAGCGCGACGGTCAGACCGGCCGCCGCGGCCAGGCGGCCGGCACGGCCCGCACGGGCCACTAGTTACGGGAGAGCGCCGCGAAGACCGTGCGGCACGAGGCGCACGCCACGACGACCTGATAGGTCGTGGCCGTCAGGTTCGGCTTGTGCTCCTCGGCGCGCAACTGCTCGCGCCCGCACGATTGGCAGTGGGCCGACACCGATTTCTTCTGGGAATACTCCACACCCCGCGCATACCCGAAAAACGCGGGGGATGCCTCCAGGGCCGCCGAAAACGCGCTGCGTGGAACGAAAGATTTTCCTCTTAGGTTCGGGCGCCGTCACGTTGCTCGGCGCGGTCTCGCAGGGCACCCAGACCGCTCCCAAGATCAACGACGAGAGCCACGGTGCCGTGCGCGCCGGCGAGGGCGTCATCCTCAAGTCGATCAAGGTCTACTTGAACAACGACGGAAACGCCGACGGGCTCGTGCAGTGGTTTATCATCAACTTCAACTGGACGAACAACCTCGGCTACGTGATCGCTCCGAAGATCACGCATTGGACGATCGTCGATACGGAGAACATGCTCTGGACCGCCATCGACGGCGGAAACACGCAGTCGATCGGAATAGCGGAGTACTACGACGGCCAGCTGCAGCGCGGAGAATCGCACGACTACACGGTCGCCTTCCATCTCTCCGCGAGAATGGTCGGAACGCTCTTCTACGACGCGTCCTACTAGGACCGTCATTCAGCGCTCTGCCGGCCGTGCGGCCGGCGCTATCCTCGCGGTCGTGCTGGGGCTGACCGCGACGGCGCTCCCTTCGCGCGCGGCGCGCCCGCTGCTCGATCAACATCAGTGGGATGCCTACTTCGCGCTGTTCGCGCGCGACGTATCGGTGCCGTGGAAGTCCGCGAGCGTTCGCCTCGACACGTATTCCGGTGCGCCGGTCGATTTCGCGGCCTACCAAGTCGATCCGGCCGACGTCATCGTGGCGGGACAAAATCGTGCGCCGCGCGCACTCGACACGAGCGCGCGAAAACCGATCGCGCGCTGGCGCTTCACGCCGCCGCCGGGGTATCGTTTCGAGTCGAGCGACGTCGACGTTCCGATCGGCAATCGCGAGGGTTTCTTCGTGATCGAAGCGCGGCGCGGGGAAGCGCTCCAGCAGGTCTGGCTGAATCGCACGCACATCGGCCTCGTGACGATGGAGAGCCCCGAAGGTCTCGTCCTGTGGGCGGCGGATTTACACGACGGGCACCCGCTCTCGAACGTCACCATCGCGTTCCTCGTCGGCTTACAGCTCGTTTCCAAACGCACCGACTCATCGGGGTTGATCGTCTGGCGCGACGCGCGCCGGCCGAGTTTCGCACTCGCCGAGCAGGGCTCCGGACGCGCCTTCGTCTCGCTGCTGCCGCAGGCGCCGTTGCCGGCGACGCTCGTCGGATTGCGGCTCGACTCATCGACGGTGCGCGCCGGCGAGCGCGTCCGTTTCGCCGGCTTCGTGCGACGCCGCACGCCGGCCGGTTATCGCATCGCGACCGGTGAGGTCAGGGTGACGCTGGCAGGCCGCGGACGCACGCTCGCGGCAGCGAGCCTGCGCCTCGATGCGGCCGGCGCTTTCGGCGGCGAACTGATCGTTCCGGCGGAGAGCGACGCGGGCGACTATGCGGTCCTCGCCGCAGCCAGCGGCGGCGTCGGCGGAACTTCGGTGCACGTCGACGCCGCCTCGGACGTGCAACTCGCGATGCGCTCGAATTGCCCGTGCGACCCGAACGCGCCGGTGTCGATAGCCATCGAAGCGCGGCGCGCGGGCGTTCCGGCGCCGGGCGTCGCGGTTCGCGCGCAAGTCGTGCGCACGCCGCATAGCGTGCTGCCCGGAACTCCCGCCGACGAAACGCTTTGGGGCACGACGCTCGTCGCCGATACGACGGTGCGCACCGACTCCCAAGGCCGCGCCGTGGTGACGATTCCGCAGCCGACCGACGGCCTCGATTCCACCTACGGCGTCGCCTTGACGACGCGCGGTGCGACGGCGACGGCGCGCGTCGCCGTTCCGCAGTCTCGCGTGGCGCTCTCGCTGGTGCCGGATGCGCCCAGCGCCGACGTCGGCGCGCCGATCGGTTTTTCGGTGCGCGCCTTCGATCCGGTCGACGGTGCGCCGGTCGCGGATCTCGACGTGAACGTGCGTCTCTCGCACGGCGCAACGGTGCAAGATCAAACGCTCAAGCTCGACGAGAGCGGACGGGGGAGGGTGATCTTCCGGCAGACGAGCCTTGGTTCGAATCTGGCGTTGGCGAGCGCCCCGGCCGGCGCGAAGCGCGCGCTCGACGCAACCGCGGTTCTCGTCGAGCCGAGCGCCCTCTCCGGACGCACCGAATCGGATGCCGCCGCCGCAACTATCACGTTCGATAAAGCGCGCTACAAGCCGGGCGAAACGCTCGCGGTGCGCGCGAGCGCACCCGGTGCCACGGGCTCGGCGCTGATCGCGCTAGCCGGTGCGCGCACCTATCAAACCCGCCTGGCCGCCGTTTCGAACGGCGTCGCGAGCGCGAACATCGCGCTCGGCGACGCACAGGGCGACGTGCGCGTCACGGCGGCGTTCGTGCGCGACGGTGCGATCGCGCTCGCCTCGCAGCCGGTCGCAATCGACGGTCCCGGTCACCCTCGCGCACTGACGATCTCGTTCGACAAAGCGGCCTATGCGCCGGGTGAGACGCTGCGCGCGACGGTGCGCGACGCAATCAGCGGCGAAGGCACGATCGTGCTGCGCGTCGCCGATGGACCCGAAAGCGGTTCGGCATTTTTTGACGACGCGCCCGCGGTCTTGACGACGGGCGGGACGACGTCGCAAAACCCGGCATCCGACAGTCCCGCGTGGCACGCCTACGTCGCGCCCGCCCATTCGAAAGCGAGCGATATCTTCGCCGCCGAGAATCCGCGCAAAGTTCCGACTGAACCGCCCTCGCTAGGCGCCGCTTCCACGCGCACCTTGATCTGGCGGGTCGCGCGCGGACCGGGCGACAGCGTCGAACTCCCCGTTCCGGCGGAGCGCGGGCACTACGTCCTCTCGATTCTCGAATTGGCCGACGACGGCGACATCGGCGCGGTCTCGGCCGGGTTTACGGTGCAATGAGCGCGCTGCCCAAAAACGCGAAGCTTATGCTGCTCGACACGTACGGGCTGGTCTACCGGGCCTTCTTCGCGCTTCCCGCGCTGAGCACGTCGCGCGGCGTGCCGATCAACGCAGCCTACGGTTTCACCCAGATGCTCACGAAGATCATCGGGGACGAGAAGCCGACGCACGTGATCGCGGCCTTCGACAAAGGTTTGCCGCAAGCGCGCGTCGCGATCTACGCCGAGTACAAAGCGCAGCGCGACACGATGCACGACGACTTGCGTTCCCAGTTCGCGCTCGTGCGCCGGATCCTCGCGACCTACCGCATTCCGATACTCGAGATCGAAGGCGAAGAAGCGGACGACGTGATCGCCACGCTGGCCCGGCAAGCCGCCGAAGCCGGTGCGCGCGCCGAAGTGGTCACCGGCGACCTCGACATGCTGCAGATCGTCGACGAACGCACGACGGTTTTGACGACGCGGCGCGGGATTACCGAACTCGGGCGCTACGATCCGGCGGCGGTGCGCGAGCGTTTCGAGCTCGAGCCCTCGCAGCTTGCCGACTATCGCGGACTCAAGGGCGATCCGTCCGACAACCTGCCGGGCGTTCCGGGAATCGGCGAGAAGACCGCGATCAAGCTCATCAAACGCGCCGGTTCGCTCGACGCGCTGTTGGCCGAGCCGAGTCTAGCAGGCACGCCCAAACTCGAAGCGCTGCTGCGCGAACACGGCGAGACCGCGCGCATCTGCCGCGACGTTTCAATCGTGTCGCGCGACCTCGCGCTGACGATTCCGTGGGAGGAGGCGCTCTACACGCCGCCGTCGGTCGAGGAGCTTTACGTTCTGTACCGGGACCTCGAATTCAAATCGCTGCTCGCGCGCCTGCCGGTTCCTACCAACGATGCGCTCTTCGCGCTCGACGACACCGAGCAGCTGAAGGGTACGTACCGCAGCTTCGTGCCGGCCGCCGATCCGCCCGAATTCGACGCGTTGGCGAAAGCGATCGACGCGCTCGCGAGCGGCGAGCGCGTTGCACTCGCCGCGCGCGGCGACGAGCTCGGCCTCAGCGGCTCGGCCGAAAGCGGAATCGCGCTCGCGCTCGCTGCGCTCGGCGTGCCGGCGGTGCGCGCCGCTTTCGAACGGCTGCTCGCGGGGAAGGCTGCGCTCGTGGCGCACGATGCGAAGGGGATTCTGGCGGCGCTGCGCGCCCGTGGTGTGGCGGCTGCGCCGCAGTTCGCCGACGACACGATGGTTGCGGCTCACCTCCTCGATCCGTCGCGGAATTATGCCAAACTCGACGAGACCGCACGCGAGTATCTCGGGCTGCAAGTTCCGGATGACGCCGCGGCCTACGCCGATGCCGCGTTCCGGCTCGCTTCGGTGCTACGCGACCGCTTGCAGCACCGCGAACAGTCGCGACTGTACGAAGACGTCGAGCTGCCGCTGGTCCGAATTCTAACCGCGATGGAAGCGCACGGCGTGGCGGTCGATCCGGCGGAACTGGGCGAGCTTTCGCGCGAAGTGGACGCGTCGGCAGTGCGTCTCCAAGAGGAAATCTACGAGTTGGCCGGCGGCCCGTTCAACATCGGCTCGCCGCAACAGCTCGGCACCGTCTTGTTCGAAAATCTCAAGCTGCCCGACGGCGGCCGCACCAAAACCGGCTGGGCCACCGGCATCGAGGTCTTGCAGCCGCTCGCGCGCGATCACGAGATCGTCGCCAAGGTGCTGGAATACCGCGAAGTCACCAAGCTCAAGAACACGTACGTCGACGTCATCCCCAAGCTCCTCGGAGCCGACGGACGCCTGCACACCGTTTTCAATCAAACCGCGACCGCGACCGGCCGGCTCTCTTCGACGAATCCGAATTTGCAGAACGTGCCGGTGCGTGGCGAACTCGGCCGGCGAATCCGGCGCGCCTTCGTGGCGCCGCGAGGGCGCACGCTGCTCGCCGCAGATTACAATCAGATCGAGCTGCGCGTCATGGCGCACCTCTCGGGCGACGAGGCGATGCGGGAAGCGTTCCGGCGAGGGGACGACATCCACGACGTCACGGCCCGCGGAATCTTCGGCGTGCTCGAACCGGAGCGTCCGACTTCGAATCAGCGTCGCATCGCGAAGTCGGTCAACTTCGGATTGCTCTACGGGATGTCGGAATTCGGCCTCGCGCAACGTCTTTCGATCGAACGCATCGAGGCTCGCGCGATGACGGAGGCATACTTCGCGCGCTTTCCGCGCGTGCGCGAGTGGATCGAGAAGAATCTGGAGTTCGGCCGCGAGCACGGTTACGTCGAGACGATCCTCGGCCGGCGGCGCTATTTTCCCGATCTCCGCACGCGTAACTTCGCGCTTCGCGCAGCGGCCGAGCGTGAAGCGACGAACGCTCCGATGCAAGGCAGCGCCGCCGACCTCATGAAGCTGGCGATGGTTCGCGTCGAGCGCGCCTTGTCGGCGGCCGGGCTCGACGCGCCGCTGCTGCTGCAGATTCACGACGAACTCATCTTCGAAATCGACACCGACAAAACGGCTGCCGCCGGCACGCTCGTCAAAAGCGAGCTCGAGAAGGCGCTCGCGCTTGCGGTACCGGTCGTCGTCGATCTCAAAGCGGGACGCACGTGGTACGACGTCGAGCCTCTCGAGGTGGAGGACGGCATCGAGCCCGTCGAAGTGGAAGGCGAGAATGTGGAGGTCGTTGATGTGTAAGCCGTTTTTGCTAACGCTGACTTTTCTCGCCCTGTTCGGGGCGGCGACGCCGGCTCGGGTCTTCGCGCAAACCTTGCCCGCGCAGCACGCCGGTTCGAAGGACGCCGCGACGGCGTGCAGCAATCCGCGGTTGCCCCCATCGATCTTGAAGGGCTCCGCGCCGTTTCAAGTAGGCGGCAGCCTGGAAACGATCTCCGTCGCGGCGCCGGCGCACAAGCTTACGCTGGCGGTCGCCTCGAACGAATCCGATCGGGAGCTCGGCCTGATGTGCGTCAACGCGCTCGCCCAGCATCACGGCATGATCTTCGTCTTTTCGATGCCCTCGTTGTACGGATTCTGGATGAAGCTTACGCTGATTCCGCTCGACATGATCTGGGTGGGCGCCGACGGCGCGGTCGCGAAAGTTGCAGCGAACGTCCCCGCCTCGACCCTCGACACGCGCGACAATGCCGTCGCCCGCCGTTACGGTCAAGGGCTCTACGTCATCGAGTTGAACGCCGGCGAAGCGGCGCTCGACGGCATTCGGGTGGGTGTCAAGCTGACGCTGCCGCACTTGCACGGAGCGAATTGACGCGACGCGTTCTGTGCGGCTTGCTGGCGGCGGCGCCGCTCGCGCAGCGCGCGGCAGCGGCTCAGCCGGTCGACGGCGTGGATATCTTCGCGCGCGCCAAGGCCGCCTTCCGCGCGCACCCGCGTCCCGATTACGTGGTGTATACGCTGAACCGCAGCGAGCAAGTCGACGGCGTTCCGTCGCCCGTCGACACGTATCGTTTGCGCATCTGGTACCGCTCCGGCGATCGGGCGGCGATGGCGCGACGCCTCTCGGCGCAGACGGGACCCGGACCTTTGCAGTTCTTGCGCGTGGCGTTCAACCAGCCGACCGATCCGGGTCCGCCTACGACCGACATCTTCGAGCCCGTTCCACCCCACGGCGGCGTGCTGCCGACGCCGCTGCCGCACGAAGATTTGCGCACGATCCAGAGCGTCCGCGTTGCGGGTGAGCTCGACTACCGCGTCGTCGCGGCGGAGGCGGCCGGCGACGCCTATCACGTTTGGGTTACGCCGCTGCGCGATCCCGACCGGAATCGTCTGCGCGAGTTGTGGATCGACGTGCAGACGTACGACGTGCGGCGCGCGATTGCCACGGACCGGCTCTATTTCGACGGAGACTCGGAGAGCTGGGTGCCGGATCTCTTCGACATGAGGCTGGAGTTGCAAGACGGCGTTCCCGTGATCCGGCGCATTCTCTCGACGACCGAGGTCGACGACGATACGAAAAAATACGGACCGCACAACCACAACGACTACATGTTCGAGGACATCGTTTTCCCGGACACCTTGCCGGCTTGGTACTTTCACCCGACTGAGTACGGCTTCCACATGAAAGACGCGCCCGAGTATTAAATCGTTCGTCCGATCGGCATGTCCGATTGGACGACCGGCGGCGTTTTCTTCCGCCATTTGGTTGATTGTCAAAGCGGTGGCGAGCGCGTAGGCTTAGGGTCAGAGGTCAACTCCATTCCTTACGCCGGTTCGCGTCGCGCTCGACGACCTTCAAGACGGTTCAGTGCTTAAGCGTTTCGGCGAACTCGAAAGAAGAAAAAATTTTGCCGGTTCGTCATGCCGTTGCGATGGCGCTGAGCGTCCTCGCGCTGACTTTCTGCGCCTGCGTCCGAATCGCGCTCGCGGATCCGACGCCGGCCCCCGCACCCTCGCCCTCGGCCTCGCCCGCGCCGTCACCCTCACCGTCGCCCACGCCGCACCTCTTCCAACTGAGCGGCGAAGCCGACCTGGGCACGAATTTCCTGTTCGGTGCGGAGAAACTCCAGTTCACGAACGACACGAACGCGCGCGTTTTCGACTACCTCAACAACGAGCTGAACTTTCAGAACCTCGAAGTGGCCGGGACGCTCAGCGCGGGAAATCTCGGCGGCAAAGTCCAGCTGAGCTTCGGTAACGACGCCAACATCATTGCCTCGTTCGGGCAGCCGAACGACGCCGAGTTCAACCTCACGCAAGCGTACTTGTCCTACGCCCTCGGCCCGGTGACGCTCCAAGCCGGCAAGTACGGCGCGCTGGCCGGCGAGGAAACCATCAACTCCGCGACCGACTGGAACTACTCGCGCTCGATCCTGTTCGGCTACGCGGTACCGTTTACGAACACGGGCCTGCGCGCAACCTGGGCGGCGCCCGCCCACCTCACCGTCATCGCCGGCGGAAACGAAGGTTGGGACGTCGTCAACAGCGCTAACCACGGCGTCTCGTTCGAAGGCGAGCTGGCCTGGAATCCGAGTTCCGCTTTCGGCGTCACCGTGGATACGCTGAATGGCAAGCAACAGATCTCGTACGGCGCTCTCGGCCCCGAGGGGAACCGCGCGCTCTACGACGTCATCGTGCAAGGCCAGCCGATCGCACCGCTGACGCTGGCGCTCAACTACGACTACGGAAGCCAGAAGGACGCATTCCCGGTGGACTCGTCGGGTACGCCTCTTACGACCGCTTGCGTCGTCGACGGACTTCCTTCGTTCTGTTCGGTTCAAGCGACGGCGAACTGGAACGGCTTTGCGGCCTACGCGAACTACGCGTTCAACTCGCTCTGGAGCGGGACGCTGCGTGGCGAAGAGTTCAGCGACGGACAAGGCTACCGGACCGGCTACGCCCAGACGTGGACCGAGGGCACCGGAACGATCCAGTACGCGCCCGGCCCCTTCATCTTCCGGGCCGAGTATCGCCTGGACAACTTGAACCACCCCAACTTCTTGACGGCGACCAGCACCGGCGGGAGCACCGGCACGAACCACCTCTCGACGATCGGTCTCGAGGCGATCGTGAAGTTCTAAGAGGCCTCTTGAGGGCCCGGCGCAACTTTTCGGGGGGTCCGGCCGTTATGGTGTTTCGTACGTGCCGGAACTCCCCGAAGTCGAGACGATTGCCCGCGGCCTGAATACCGCGGTAGCAGGCAAGACGATCTCCTCGGCGGCGGTGACCCTGGCGAAGGTGGTCTCTCCGGAGGCCGCGCGCTTCAAGCGAGAGATCGCGGGAGCGCGAATCGACGGGGTCGGACGGCGCGGAAAGTACGTGGTCGTCTCGCTGGATCGTGGTCGAAAGCTCGTCGTTCATCTTCGGATGACCGGGCGGCTGATCGTCCAGCAGGCGAACGCGACGCGTCCGGAGCCCTATAGCAACGTGCTCCTGACCTTTCACGATGGGACCCGCCTGTGCTTCGCTGACGTCCGCCAGTTCGGCAGGATGCGCCTGGCGGGGCCTGAAGAACCGTGGGCTGCCGAGATCGGTCTCGAGCCCCTATCGGAAGAGTTCTCTTTTGATGCGTTCTCGCGACTGTTGGACGGGCGGACCACACCGATAAAGGTGTTCCTGCTCGACCAGCGCCGCATCGCGGGTATCGGCAACATCTACGCGTGCGAAGCGCTCTGGGAGGCGAGGATCCGTCCGAACCGTCCCGCCGGAACGCTCTCGCGTCAAGCGCGGAAGCGTCTCCATAGCTCGATTCAGACCGTGCTCCGGCGCGCGATCGAGATGCGCGGAACGAGCGTCGACGACTACGTCGACGCCGAGGGTCTGCGCGGCGGCTTCCAAAACCAGCTATCCGTTTACGGCCGGGAAGGCGAAAGTTGCCCGGCCTGCGGACGTCCCATCGTGAGAACCGTCCTCGCCCAGCGCGGCACGTGGTGGTGCCGGAAATGTCAACCCAGGTAGTCTTTCACGGCCTCATACCTTACAATTATCGCCCTCCGACCATATGAGGGAACTGCGCGAAGCGCGGCAGTGTGACCGGGCACCTTTCGATCCGGCGCATTGAGTAAAGGGGAATTTCATTACTACAACCGACATCGCACCGCCGCCGGCGGAAGACCTCGAAGAAGACCAGCTCGCGCTCGAACAGCGCATGTACGAAGAGAGCCTCAAGGTTCTCGATGAAGGTCAGGTCCTCGTCGGCCTCATCGTCGCGAAGTATCAGGACGAGCTGCTCGTCGACATCGGCGGCAAGTCCGAAGGGGTACTCAGTTTCCGCGAGCTTTCGCTCGCCGATCGATCCCAAGGAACTTCACGTCGGCGACAAGCTCGAGGTGATGATCCACCGCATCGACGATCAGGACGGCACGCTGTTCCTCTCCGAGCGCCGGGCCCGCGCCCTCAAGACGTGGGAGAAGGTCATCGAAGCGCACGAGAACGACGAAGTGATCGAAGCGACCGTGACGCAGGTCGTCAAGGGCGGCGTCCTCGTCGACCTCGGCATGCGCGGGTTCGTTCCCGCCTCGCAGATCCGCCGTCAACCCGTCGGAAATCTCGACGAACTGGTCGGCAAGCATCTGCGGCTCAAGGTGATCGATCTCGATCACAAGCGTCATCGCGTGGTGCTCTCGCAGCGCCTGGTGCTCGAGGAAGAGCTCAACCTGAAGAAGTCGGAGCTGCTCGGCACGCTCGCGGTCGGACAGATCCGCGAAGGCGTCGTCGTTCGTCTAGCGGAGTTCGGCGCGTTCGTCGACCTCGGCGGCATCGACGGTCTCATCCACAACAGCGAGCTGTCGTACGCGCGCATCAAGCATCCGTCGCGAGGTCGTCAAGATCGGCGACATCGTTCAGGTCGAAGTAATGAAGTTCGATCCCGAGGCGAAGAAGGTCTCGCTTTCGCTCAAGCACGCGCTGCCCGATCCGTGGATCGAGCACGCGGAGAAGCTCGTCGAAGGACAGCAAGCTCATCGCGCAAGTCGTCAAGGTCACGCCGAACTACCTGCTCGTCGAGATCGTCCCGGGCGTTCTCGCGATGGTGCCGAAGGGCGAATTCGAGCCGACGAGCTCAGTACAGTCCCGGGCGAAGAAGTCGAAGTGACGCTTCTGACGATCAACAGCGCGACGCGCCGCATCACCGGCTCGATTCAGCACGTCGCCGACATCCCGAGCGAAGAGCTCGCCGATCTCGGCGTCGAGGGCGACGTCGTCGCGGCCCTCGAGGCCGTCACCGAATAACGGCGCGCGTGAAAGCGCGCATCGGGTTGAGCGGCGGCATCGGCTCGGGCAAGTCCGAGGTCGCCAAAATTTTTGCCGCGCGCGGGGCGCTCGTCATCGATGCCGACGAATTGGCGCGCGAGGCCGTCGCCGAGGGCAGCGAGGCTCTGCGCGCGATCGCCGCCCGTTGGCCGCAAGCGGTCAACGGAGGACGGCTCGATCGAAGTGCGCTCGGGCGTATCGTCTTCAACGACGCCCAAGCCCGGGCCGAGCTCAACGCCATCGTGCATCCCGTCGTACGCCGCCTGGGGGCCGAACGCGAAGCGCAAGCTGCGCCCGGACAACTCGTGGTCCACGACGTTCCGCTGCTCTTCGAAGGCGACTTCTACCGCCGCTGCGATGCGAACGTGCTGGTCGTCGCGCCGCTCCTACTCCGGATCGCGCGGACGATGGCCCGTACCGGGCTTTCGCGCCACGAGGTCGAACGCCGGATCGCCGCGCAGATCTCTCCCGGGCGGGCCCGCGCGCTGACCGACTTCACGATCGAAAACGACGGCACGCTCGAGGAGCTCCGCCGGCGCGCCGGCGACGTCTACGAAAGGCTCCTCGCACTCGAGCCATGGCCCCGCGGATGAAACTTCGCCGGGTTCCGGCGAATATACGACTCTCATGGATGCCAGCCAGTTCGCCACCGCGTATGCGCTCAGCACCAGCGTCGGCCTTCGGCCGTTCCTGACGCTGGCGCTTGCCGCGCTCGCGATCCACTTCGGCTACCTGCATCCGGTGATGCGCTTCGACTTCTTAGGGAGCGACGGTGCGGCGATCGTGCTGGGGATCTTGGCCCTCATCGAATTTTTCGCCGACAAGGTTCCTTACGTCGACCATATGGTGCACGTGCTGCACTTCGCGGCCAAACCGATCGCCGCGGCGGTGCTCGTCGGCAGCATCATTCCCGACGGCTCGACGCCCGATCTCGCAACGACTGGCTTGATGGCGCTCGGCGCGGCGAACGCGCTCGGCGTTCACGGTGGCGTCGCGGCGCTACGCGGCGCGTCGACCGCAACGACGGGCGGACTCGGCAATCCGGTGCTCAGTCTCATCGAGGACGTCATCGCGGTGGTCGGGGTCGTCATCGCCTTCGTCGCGCCGTTTCTCGGCGCGGCACTCGCCGTCGTCCTGACGATCGTCGCGCTCTTCTGCATCCGCGGCTTCGTGCTCGCGCTGCGGCACGGCAACTCGACGGTCGCGCCGGGTCCACTGACCTAGCTCGCCGCTAGCGAGTCCGCCCGCTTTGCGCCAATTCGCGAGGACGGACCTCGCGTTCGATTTTGCTCTTGAGTTTGTCTGCTGCGATGTCGAGATCGTAGCGCGCCTGTAGGTTGACCCAGAGCTGCGCCGATGTGCCGAAGAATTGCGCGAGTCGTAGCGCCGTCTCAGCCGTGATCGAACGCCGGCCGTGAACGATCTCGCCGATGCGCGCCGGCGTGACGCGAAGTTCCATCGCTAGACGATTTGCCGTAAGATCCATCGGCTTCATGAACTCCTCAAGGAGAATCTCGCCTGGATGCGGTGGAGAAATCTTCGGACTCATACCTTCCCTGCCTTAGTGATAATCGGCGATCTCAACGTCGTACGCGTCCCCGTTGTTCCAGCGAAAGCAGATGCAGTACTGTTCGTTGATACGGATGCTATGTTGACCCTGGCGGTCTCCCCGAAGCTTCTCGAGGCGGTTGCCGAATGGCACGCTAAGATCGTCTAGCTTATTCGCGGCATCGAGAAGGCGCAACTTAAGGATCGCCGGTCGCTCGATAGCTTGAAACTTCCGAATGCGTTCGCGGTTGGCGAATCGTTCCGTATTTCTGTCAGCGTAGCTGCGAATCACCCGGTGTCAGCATATACCGAGGAGCGATATTCGTCAAGCGATAAGGCGCGCGCAGGATTTGCGTCCGAGGCGTTTCTAGATGACCTCCTCGTGGCCGGGCGACTCAAGGCCTGAGTGACGCGTCTTCTCGCCTTTGAAAAACGGTATCAGTGCGAGTAGTTGGTCGATGCGATCAGAAACAAACGGCAACTCGTCGTGAAGCAACGACCGCTTCCGTGGCCAAATCGAATGAATTCGGTCTCGCATCTCGCGCGCAGCCGTCCGTACGATTCGCGGCGATAGGTCCGCGCGTTTGGCGAATTGCTCGAAGACGTCATCATCGATGCCGGAGAACGCTTTGACGCCTCCGAGATCCAACGCAAGCTCATTGCGACCGGCAATCGAATAGGCGCTAGCGCAAAGGTAGTCGTACGCGGGAGCGAGCGCGGGGGTTCGCGCATCCCGGTAGATGAGCGACCAATTTTTGAGATGCATGTCCGTGTTGCCAATCGCTATGGTGAAGACGAGACGCTTCACAAAGTCCCGAAGCGCCTCAACGCCCATCCAACGATAGATGTCGCGCGCCATCTCGTTGTAGTCGTGGTTATCGTACTTGTCGCTCGGGTACTGCCGGTAGACCTGATTGAAGTCTTCAATATGGATACGATTCGCGCTATCAACACGATCGAATCTTCGGATCGCGAATGCCTTCGTCTCGTTCGTCCGAGGGATGTCGGCCGGCACTCCATCGATATCTGCAAGTTCGAAAATACGGCACTCCGGGACGTCCAAGCCGACTTCTCGTGCGAACTCCATCATCGCGTACTCGTTTTCCGGCACGCGTTGAAAATGCAGCGAGGGTAACTTCACGATATAGTCGCCATCTCGGCCCGAAACGGGAATCGTCAGTCCTCCGGTCGCGTTACGCATCGCGCTGAATTTGAGCTGCACGCCGGCAAGCGAGAACCGGAAGATTCGATCGGGGGGAGTCATCATTCGAGGACCTCCCGCCGCGAGGGGCGGGAGCGGGCGCCCCTCAAGGTCGCGAACGGTTACCGCTCCCGGCAAATCGCCTCCGGTAAGCCAGAGGAGCGCGAGATCGTCGCGGCGATCGATGCCGGCGTGCTCGGCGATGTACGCACGCAGATCTCCCTCCGGCAAGAGATTTGCGAAGAATGGTATGATGCGACCGACGCGACCGGGACGTACGCGCAACCGTCCGTAGGCGTCTATGAAACCCTGGGTCAACCTTGGACGCGTATCGTTTTCGATGTACGAATCGTCGAAGGTAAAGACGGTCTGCTGACCCTGCAACGCAACGATCGTACCGACGAGAACGTCGCGCAGGAACACTTGCAGAACCGTTGGGGTGTCCGGCATCGTCACCACTCGTCGCCGGCGATTGGCGGCGTCTCGGGCGCATCGCTCACCTTCATGACGGTCTCGACGGCTGTCATGCGCTCGCGCGGGACGAGGACGGGTTGAAGATCAAGTGCTTGGCTCAGTCCAAGCACGATGGACCAAGTCGGATTTATCTTGCCCGATTCGATCCGCGCGACGGTTGAACGCGGGACGCCAACCGTTGCCGCGACCCAGGCCGCGCTCTTGCCCAGCTCTTTACGGCGATCGCTCAGGACCCGTCCAATCGCCGTGGTGTTGCGTATAAGCCTCATTTCGCCCGTATAGTAGCATATACGCAACATAGAGGTCAAACATCAAGACCTGCGCTTCGAAAACGGTCACCCGCGTCCGCCGCGCAGCACCCGGCCGGGCAGTGCGCCTGTCGGGGTGCCGTCGCGTACGACGGTGCGGCCGTTGACCCAGACGCGCTCGAGGCCGATCGGGTACGCGTATGGGTGCTCGTAGGTCGCCGTATCGCGGATGGTCGCGGGATCGAAAAGCACGAGATCCGCGAAGGCTCCCTTTTCGAGCCGGCCGCGTCCGGCGAGACCGAAGATGTCGGCGGGGAGCGAGGTCATGCGCCGGACCGCTTCGGCGAGTTCGAGCGTGTGACGCCCGCGCACGAAGCGTCCGAAAACTCGCGGGAACGTTCCGAAGGTTCGCGGGTGCGGATAACCTTGCGCCGTGATGCCGCTTTTCGCGCGAGCCGACGCGTCGCTGCCGATACAGCTGAACGGCGCGCTCAGAACCGCGGCGACGTCGTCTTCACTCATGTTGAAGAAAATCGCTTGCACGTCGAGGCGTTCTTCGCGCAGCAGTTGCAGCGCGGCGCGCGCCGGCGAAAGGCGCACGCGCGCCGCGTACTCGTCGAGCCGCTGACCCTGCGCGTCGGCGTTGCGCTCGCTGCCGACCGTCGTCAGCAAGATGTCGTTCCACTCGCCGCCGCGATCGAGTTCGAGGCGCAGTGCGAGCGCCGCTGCGGTCGCGGGATCGGCCAGCCGTTCGAGCGTGGCTTCGCGTCCGCCGTCGCGCGCGTCGTCCGGCAGGATCGTATCGAGATCGGTCCAGCTCGCGACGTACGGGTAAAGATCCGCGTGAGCCGGAAAGCCCGCCGCGCGGGCGCGCTCGATCGCCGCCAGCGAGCGGTGGACTTTGCCCCAGTTTTTCTTTCCGGCGGCTTTGTGGTGAGAGAACTGAACCGCGACGCCGGCCCGCCGTCCGACGTCGAGCGCTTCGGCGACCGCTTCGAGCAATTCGTCGCCTTCGCTGCGCAGGTGCGAGACGTAGCGTGCCGCGCCGCCTTCACGCGCGGCGGCGGCGCAGGCCGCGAGTTCGCGCAGATCGGCGTAGCGCGAAGGGGTGTAGATCAAGCCGCTCGACACTCCGACGGCCCCTTGCTCGATTGTATTCCGAACGAGCGTGATCTCGGCTTCGAGTTCGCGCTCGTCGAGGCGTCCGGGGACGTCGCCGCGCACGCAGCGCCGGATCGTGCCGAGCCCGGCGAGGCTCGCGACGTTCAGCGCGACCCCCGTTCGCTCGACGAGTTCGAAGAAACCCGCGAGATCGGACCATTCGGGCTCGAGGCCGAGCGGCCGCAAACTCTCGCGCCGCAGTTCGAGCGCCGTGCCCGTCAACGGCGCGACGGAGCTACCGCAGTTGCCGCCGATTTCAGTTGTGACGCCTTGCACGATTTTGCCGTCGCAACGCGGATTTGCGAGCCACAGCTCGTCGCTGTGGGAATGAACGTCGATGAAGCCGGGCGCGAGTGCGAGGCCCCGCCCGTCGACCTTTTCGTGCGCGTCGCGCTCGGAGAGATCCCCAATCAGGGCGATTCTGTCGTCCACGAGGGCCAAATCCGTGCGGACCGGAACACCTCCGGAACCGTCGTACAGGTCCGCGCCTTCGACAATTAGTCCGATCATGCAAGTTTAAGCCCGAGCGCTCTGGGTACGAGCTTAGCGTTCGCCATGCTGTTCGCCGTAGAGCGAAGGGGTTCTAACACATGCCTGACGATTCGGCTAAGCCCAGCCCCGATGACAAATCGGGCGGAGAAATGTCCGTCCGCGAAGCCGGCAAGAAGGGTGGAGACACCGTTCGCGAGCGTTATGGTTCCGGCTTCTACGAAGCGATCGGGCGCAAGGGGGGCCAAGCCACCCGCGAGCGTCACGGTGCGCAGTTTTATGAGGCAATCGGCCAAAAAGGCGGCAAGGTCGTCAAGGAAAAGTACGGCAGCGATTTCTACGAGGAGATCGGGCACAAGGGCGGCCAGAAAGTCAAACGGCTGATCGCCGAAGCCAAGAAGAGCCTCGAAGAAAAGAAGGGCTGAAGCCGCAACCTCACTTGAACCGCACCGCGCCCCTCACGTGGTGTAATTCAAGTTGTCCGGTCGCGACGTTGAACTCCATGCTCCCGATGACAAGCGGCTTCTCAGCTCCGCTGCGGATCGTTATCTTCTGCGGCAAGCTCAATTTTTGCGAGCCGTCGCTCCAGCTCGCGGAAGTCGTATCGAACGAACGTTTCGGTGGAGCGACCATCTCGACGTGAATCGGTCCGGTCGCCATGAAGTCGTGGGTGATCGTGTTGACCGTGAGGTGCTTGGCGCGGACGCGTAGGTACGGTTTGCCGTGCTTGTAGATGACGCCGTTGTGCACGCCGTCGAGGTCGAGTTCGGTTTGATCGGGGCTCGTTACGATCTTGTCGTAATCGGCGGACCACGATTTCGAGTCGATGCGCTGACCCGCCGCGTGGCCTCCGACGAACACCGCCGGCGCGCCGCTGGGCGGCGTAGGCAAATCCTCACGGCCCGAAAGGTACACGGCGATTGCGAGCCAGAGCCCGATTCCGAAAGCCGCGATCGTCACGAGCCGGCGGATCATTCCCGCGGGATCGGACGCCGACGCCAAGCGGCGGCCAGGATGCCGGCGTACGCGAGCACGAGCGCGAGCGGGATAGGTGCCGCGCCGAGCGCGGCGTAGAGCGTCGGCGCCGGTGCACCGATGACGCCGGTGACGATCGTCATTCGGTCGAGTTCGCTGCGCCGCGTGTAACGGCCGGTCGGCGCGATCAGGCCGCTGATTCCGGTCGAGGCCGCGCGCACGACCCAACTGCCTGTCTCGATCGCGCGCATCTGCGCGATCTGGGCGTGCTGGTACGGTCCCGCGGTCGTGCCGAACCAAGCGTCGTCGGTTGCGATGATCAACGCATCGGCACCGTCGCGCACGTCGTTGACGACGAGCCCGCTGAAGGCGGATTCCCAGCACACGACCGGTCCGAAGCGCATTCCGTGGACCGAGACGATGCCGCTGGTTTCGCCGCTGGAAAAGTGCGAGATGTTTTTCGCCCAGGGTATCCACGATAGCGCTCGCGCGAACGGCAAGTGTTCCGCGAAAGGCACGAGTTGCCGTTTGCGATACACGGAATCGAGACCACCGTCCGAGCGGAAAAAGTAGAGCACGTTGTAGTCGCCGTCGTCGCGCTGTTGCAGCGTTCCGACGACGAGTTCGGCGCCGGTCGTTTTGGCCAATGCCGCGAAACGCGCTTGCAGCCAAGGCACGCGATTGAGCGAGATCGGAATGACCGTCTCCGGCCAGACGATCAACTTGGGCCGTTCGGCCGCAGCTTGACGGGTGAGCTCGTCGTAACGCTCGAGCGCGTCGTAGAATGCGTCGGGCGTGAACTTGAGGCTTTGCGGAATGTTGCCTTGAATTGCCGCGACCTTGTAGACGGGAGCCGGCGCCCAGCGCGCGGGCCAGAACGCCCACGCTAGCGCGACGACGCCGAGGGCGCAGGTGCACGCCACGAACGCGTCGCGATAGGCCTCGCGCACCCCGCGCAAGCGAATCGCATACGCCGCGTACGCCGCGAAGGTGCACAGGACGAACGTCAGCCCATAAGGGCCGACGAAGGCGGCGACCGGGGCGAGCGGCGAGTCGACTTGCGAATACGCGAGCGTCGCGAAGGGGACGCCGAGCTGTCCCATACCTTCCGCGCGGAACCACTCCGCGAAGGCGAAGATCGCCGCGGCCGCGAGCGGTGCGAAAGCGCGCGGGGCGCGGCTCGAAGCGAACGCGACGAGCGCTCCGGCCAGTGCGAAGCCGAAGAAGCCGTCACCCACCGCCGGCCCGAGCGTTAAGAAAAAGCCGAAGGGCGCGATGAAGGCGCCCGCCGTCTCGCCGAACCAGGCGTAGCTGATGGAGAAATAGACCAGCCCCGCAAGCCAACCGATCCAGAAGGCACGCCGCGGCGAAACTCCAAACCAAGCCCAGAAGAGTCCCACCGCGCCCAGCGGTGCCAGTGCGACCCAGTTCGTCTTTGGCAACGCCAGCGCCATCGCCAGAGCGCCGGCCACAGCTAGCGCGAACGGAATCAGTGAGGAAACCATGCTTCGCCGCGCCGCCGTCGTGACGTTTATACTCGCCACCGCGCTCGCCGCTTGTGGACGCCAAGTCACGCCGAATCCCTCAACCGCAAACCTCGACGGACGCATGGTCATCCAGTTTTCGACCCAAGGGCCGATGGATTTCGTCGACTTTAACTACGTCATCGTTCTCAACACGTGCGGGCTCAACGGCGAACCCTACCCGAACGCTTTCAATACGACTTTTTACAACTACTCGTACGCTTTCGTGCTCGGCGCCCAAACCGGCGGCCAATTCACCGCGCTCCCGACGCTGCTTCAATATCTGACAGCCGTCGGCACCACCAATCTCAATCCCCACTCCGTTCCGATTGGCCCGAGCACGGTCAACGCGGTCTATCCCTACAACGGCCAACCCAACACCTTCCAGATCACCTTCCTCCGATCGCAGCTGAACAATCCGCTCGGCGCAACTCCGGCGTGCCCGCCGGGAGGCGGCCCATCGCCCACTCCCGTGCCTTCAGTCTCACCGGCGCCCGGGCCCACCGCCACACCGAACTTCAACGTCAACGTCTGGTACGTCAATTTCTTCGTCGTCAATTCGGCCGGTGTGGTGCAAGACTCGCTGGGCGGACCGAACGATTCGTCGCAGTTCCAGTTCTCGTTCAACGTGACGCAGAATTTTGGACAGCCGCTCCAACGGCTCGCCGGCGCAATGGGACCGAGCAATCAGGCCGCATTCATTACCGGCGGGCAGCTCAATAATTACGTCGCAAATCCCTCCACCTCGTCGCCCTCGACCTCGCCGTCGCCGTCACCATCGCCGTCACCGTCGCCGTAGCGCCCACTAGTAGACAAAGCTCTGGGGCAGGATCGAAGACGACTGGTTTTGCCCTCCGAGCCCGATGCCGCCGCCGAGTCCCTGACTCGGGAATGCGAGAATCGTGACGGTGAAGAAAAATTGCTTGAGGTCCTGATTGTAGGCGAGCTGGAGTGAGTAGCACTTGCCGATGATCTTGTTGATGTAAACGTTCCTGTCGGCGAGCTTCGCCGGACCGTTGAGTTTCCAGTTCACGTTCGTCGAAACCTGAAGGCTCGTATCGTAACCGAACGGCGTGATGAACTGGACGTTGGTCGTGCCGAAGCCTTGGCCTTGACCGGGTTGCCAGAAACCCCCGATCGAGAGGAAAGTCAGAATTGTGGGACGCGCGGTGATCTGATACGAGATCGGCTGCGCTTGCCGGTCGAAATCGGTTCCGGTCGAGAGCGAAACCGTGAAGAGATCGCGGTCGAAGAAGCGGATCGTATCCTGGGCGCCGTGAGCGCCGCCCGAGAGATGGTCGAGCAGCTGAAACGGGACGTCGGCCGGTCCGATCGGATTTTGCTCGTTGTACGTAATGGAGTTGACGATGTTCGATCCGATCGGCGTGTTGAGCGCCGCATTCTGCATCGCAAACGCTTTCTCGTCGCCCGTCGTGTACCAATCCTGGCGGATGCTGTAGTTGCCCGAGAAGTCGCTGTTGCCGAAAACCTTGAGGAAGATCGGCTGACTGTAGTAGAGTTCCGCGCGGCCCGCCGAGAACGCGTTTTGCGGCTCGGTGTAGAGACCGGCCGTGAACTGAATTTGCGGCTGCCAGGGTAGCCAAGCGAAGTTGTAGTGCGGCAAGATCTGCAGCTGGGGTTCGCTGTTGTAGCCGTAAGGGGTTTCCGTGTAATTGGTCTTGTCGTAGGTAAGATTGTAGTCGGCAAACTTCGTGAAGAGGTGGGTCAGGGTGTTGATGTGGAGCGTATCGGTCGTGGAAATCGCGCTGCTGAACTGCGTGTAGGTCAAGTTGATTTGCTGGTTGATGTCCGAACCGATCTGCATCGCGTCGATGAAACCGAAGTTGGTGTTGTCCGAGAGCGAGCCTTGCTCGAAACGGGAAATCGTAACGTTCTGAGTGCTGCGGTCGCCTTGGCGCACGATCGAGGCGGTGATGTTCTGACTGGCCGGCAGCGTGAGGTCGGGCCCGAAGTTGCCGGTGTAGGTGTATCCGAACTGACCTCGGATGCGCGACGAAAAGTTCTCCGTCTCCTGGAGGTTGAAGTTCGTCTGGCGCGCGTTTTGGACGTGGTTGTTGATCGTATAGGCGTCGATCGTTATGTATCTTCGATGGTTCTTGGTTCCGATGAACGCGGTGTAGCCGAGACCCAGGCCTTCCTTGGTGAAATACTCTACCCGGTAGTAACCGTAGTAGTATTCCGAATAGTAGAAGTCGAGACGCGCTTTGATGTAGTAGCCCTCGACCGAATCGTAACCGATGACGGGAATGAAGCTCGTTTGCCGCCGCGGATCTTTGACGTTGCGTAGCGGGATGACCAGCAGCGGCAGGTAGAGGACGGCGAGCGGGCCGAGGAAGAGCACCGCCTTGTGGGCGACGAGCTTGTCGCCCGGATAGATGTCGAGCTCCCGCGCCTCGATGTGATAGCCGCCGTGGGGGTTCTCGCACGTCGTGAAGGACGCGCGCTGGCCGTGGCTGACGCCGCTCGAGGCCGCGTCCAAGCGTTGCGCGGTGTAGTGGAGTTTGCCGGTTTGAACGCCTTCGGTCGTCTCGCCGCGTCCGTTGATCAGCAGCGCCTTGCGCGTGCGCGTGTCGAACTCGATTTCGTCTCCGTAGAGAATCGTGTCTTCGAGGTGATTGATGAGGTAAGGGTTCCCGGTGACCTTGACGGTGTGGTCGCCGTCGAAGTGCGCGCGCTCGCCGACGATCTGGCCCTCTTGGTAGAAGATGTGCACGTTGCCGATGAGGTCACCCGGCTGGCCCCCTTCGGTCGAGCCGGCGAGCCGGTCGGCGATGGCCACGACGGAATTCGGCGCGAGCGTGCGCAGCGGTGAAGGTGAGACTGCGGGCGTCGGCGTCGGCGGCGGAACCGGCGTCGGCGGAGCGCCTTTGAGCGGAATTGCCGGCGGGGTGCTCGAGGTGTCGAGGTAGATCGGTCCCGGCGACGGCGACGCCGTCGGCGTCGGCAAGGGCGGCGGCGTGACGACCGGTGACCCGATCGGCGTCGGCGGGATCAGCGAGCCCGGAAAGTGCGGCGCCGGCGGAATCGGAACGAGACTCGGGCTTGGACTCGGACTCGGGCTCGGCGTGGATGTCGCGGCTTGATCGGTTGCGGTGGCTGTCGCAGAAGGCGTTTCGGTGGGCACGGATTGGTAGGCGAGCACGCGCGCGACGTGCGAACGGCTCGGCACGCTCGCGCTCGCGGCGGCTTGCGTGCCGGAAGAGCTCTTATGCTTCGGAAGCCCGCAACCGCTCTCGTCCATCGCCTTGAGCACGCGCGGGTCGACGCCTTGTTGCGATTGTTGCGGCACCGCGGCCGAGACCGGACGCAGCGCCCCCGCTCCAAACGTCAGCACGAGGAGGAGCGCCGTCGCGGCGCGCGCGCGACGCACCTGAACGGTCAGCGCTCGACCCGGCGAAACAGAATTGCGCCGGCGACTCCTAAGATCAGGTTCGGAATCCACGACGCGAGATAGGGGTTGAGCGCCTCATTTTTTCCGAGTGCGGCGAACGCCGACATGATCAAGTAGTACACGAAGAAGAGCAAGATCGAAAGCGCGATTCCGAGCGTGCGGCCTTTCTTGCCGAAGGTTGCGGCAAGCGGCAACGCGATCACGACGGCGATCATCGAGGCGAACGGCAGAGCTAGCTTCTGAGCCAGCGTGATCTTGAGGACGTCCAGCGCCTGACCGCCTTGCCCGGTGTTCTGCATCGCGTGGATCTGGCCCGAAAGTTGCTTCGAGTTCATCGTGTACGCGTCGTTCTGCGCGGTATTGAGGAACTGGTCGATCGTTTCGCCGAGCGGCAGCCCGATGTCGACCGTCTTGCTCTTGATCCCGCCGTTGAACTCGCCGGTCGGCTTGAATTCGGTGACTCGCGCGTCGACGAGATGCAACGTCTGCCCCACGACGATGGCCCTCTGAGCGTTGATGACGCGCCGGAACGGACTGTTCGTGGCCTGTTCGAAAATCATGACGTCGTCCATCGTCTTGTGGTCTTCCTCGACGTTTCCGACGTAGAACACGTTGCCGGTCGCATCGTCTTTGCGGAAGAACTGGGGCAGGATCGGCAACTCGGCGGTGTGATAGACGATCTGATAGAAGGTCCGCGTCGAGAGTTCGACGGCTTTCGGCGCGACCGTATCGTTGATGAAGTACGAGAGACCGAACATCGCGAGGCCCAAAATGAGCGGCGTGGCACAGATCCGCAGGAACGGAACTCCCGACGTGCGCAGCGCCGTAATCTCGTTGTCCGCTGCCAGCCGCCCGAAGGCGAGCAGCGTCCCGAAGAGGCAGGCGAACGGGAACGCGTACGGCGTGCACTGCGGAACGCGGAAAATAAGGAAGCGCAGCAGCAAGATGGCCGGCGCGTGCGCGTTGATGATGTAGTCGGCCGCCAAGAAAAAGATGTTGACGATCCAGAACAGCAAGAACGCGGCCAGCGAGAAACCGAACGGCCCCGCTAGTTCTTTGAGGATGTAGCTGTCGAGGATCGGCAAACGCCGGCCGAAGTGCATCGGCACGAGCGGTGCTGCACGAACGCTCTGAACCGTAGCCACGGCGGCCTAAAAGATCGGCGTCGAGCGAAGCGCGGCTGAGACGCGTGCCACGTAGGCGCGCGTTTCTGAGAAAGGCGGTACGCCGCGCGACGCATCGACCGCGCCCGGACCCGCGTTATAAGCGGCCAACGCAAGCGGCACGTTGTTATGGTAGCGGACGAGCAGATCGTGCAAGTACCGGCAGCCTCCCGACACGTTTTCCTCAGGATCAAAACGGTTGGAAACGCCGTATGTGACGGCCGTCGCGGGCATTAACTGCATCAGCCCCGCGGCCCCGGCGGCGCTGACGGCGCTCGGGTCGCCGTGCGACTCAACATCGATCATCGCCGTGACGAGCGTCGGCGAGACGTGGGCGCGCAGCGATTCGGTGGCGACCAAGCGACGGATTTCCGCTGAGGGCATGCTGTGAGCGGACGGAATAAGCCCCCCGGCACTGCAGCCGAAGAGCGCCCCGAGCGCAACTGCGGCGGCGGCTATCCTGATCACGCACGCCCTAGCTTCGTCGGCCGGCGGCCTCAGCCTCCGGCTCCCCTTGCGCCGCGCCCGAAGTGTGGCGCTCAAAGCTCCATCCTCACGACCGCCGCGCCGTCGATCTGGTCGGCTTTGACCGCGCGCAGCGCCGCGTTCACGTCGCTGAGAGCGAAGACCGTGGCGCGCGGCTGCAGATCGATCTCGGCGGCAAGCGCGAGGAAGTCGCGCGCATCGACGCGGGTCATGTTGGTAACGCTGCGGATCTCGCGCTCGCCCCACAACAGCGAGTCGTAGTCGAACTCCGGCATGCGATCCAGATGGATCGCGTTGATCGCGACGACGCCGCCTTTGCGCAGCGCGCCGAGCGCCGCGACGACAACCTCGCCCGCGGGCGCGAACGTCACCGCACGATCCAGCGCTTGCGGCGGACGCTCGAGCGCGGCGCCGATCCAATCCGCGCCGAGGCTTTCGGCAAAGTCGCGGTGTTTCTCGCCGCGCGTCGCAACCGCGACCTTGCAGCCCCACGCTTTGAGCACCGGTAGCGCGAGGTGGGCCGAGGCGCCGAAGCCGTACAACCCCACGAATTCCCCGGGCCGCACGCCTGCAACGCGCAGCGCGCGGAAGCCGATGATGCCGGCGCAGAGCAGCGGCGCCGCATGCAGGTCGTCGAGCTTTCCCGGAATGGGATACGTGAAGTCGGCGCGCGCGACGGCGTGCGTCGCGTAACCGCCGTCGACGTCGTACCCGGTAAAAACCGGCGCGTCGCACAGATTCTCGCGCCCCTCACGACAGAAGCGGCACGTTCCGTCGGTGCCTCCGAGCCACGAAACGCCGAGACGCGTGCCGGCCGCGTAGTCCACGCCTGCGCCGCCGGCGACGACCGATCCGACGATCTGATGACCGGGCACGATCGAGGAATGACGTGCGGGCAGTTCGCCCTCGACGATGTGCAGGTCGGTGCGACAGACTCCGCAGGCGCGAACGCGGAGCAAGACCTGACCCGGCGCGGGCGCGGGAAGTTCGCGCTCCTCGAGCACGAGCCGATCCTGCGCGATCGGGCCCGGCGCATGCAAAACTGCGGCTGTCACGACTCCCATGCTTCGCTCCCAGTCCAAAAAATTCGCGCACCTTCAATAGACAAGGGGACTACTCTCGCCAGCGGCTTGCATTTCGACTAAGGATGCCTATGAATCTCATCCCTGCTTTGCTGCGCCTGGGCTTCTCGGAATACGAGGCGCGGACGTACGTCGCACTCGTCCGGCGCAATCCGCTCAACGGTTACGAGCTGGCCCGCGAGGCCGGGATTCCCCGAGCCAACATCTATTCGGTGCTCGAGCGGCTGGAGGAACGGCGGGCCGTCCTGCGCTCCGAAGGAACGACGGCGATCCGCTACGCTCCCGTACCCGCGCCGGAGCTTCTCGACCGGCTGGGCTCCGAGTACGCCGGGCTCGCCCAGGCCGCGAAGCACGACCTCGAAGGTTTGGGCGCCGCGCCCGACTTTGCGGAGGTCTGGAACGCGAAAGGCTACGCGGCGCTGCTCGACCAGGCACGCGCCGCCATCCGAGCGGCACAGCGAACGCTCTTGATCGCGGTGGCGCCGGCTGAAGCCTCGGCGCTCGCCGAGGACATGCGGCTCATCGAGGCACGGGGCGTCGCTATCACGACGCTGTGCGTGGCGGCCTGCGCCGCCGAGTGCGGTTCGTGCCTCGGGCAGATCTATCGCTACAACGCATTGCCCGATCGGCATCCGCGTTGGCTCATCGTGCTCGCCGACGAATCGGTTCTCGTCGCCGGCGAAGTCACTTCGAAAAACGACGCCAGCGTGCTGCGCACGACGCACAAGCTCGTCGTGGAACTTGCGAGCGCTTACATCCGGCACAGCATCGCGCTCGCAACGATCACGGAAGATCTCGACGATCGACTCGAACAGCAACTCAGTCTGCGAACGAAATCCGTCCTCGGCAGTCTCGGGCCCATCGGCAGCAGCGAGGGTTTTCTCGAATACCTCAACCGTCTTTTACGAAAGTAAGGAGTTTTCTATGTCTCGAATTTCCCGGTCCACGCTCCTGGGAGCTTCCTCGGCGATCGCCTTGGTCGGCCCCGCCTTAATGAAGAACTTCCTCGCCGCCGCCGAAGCTGCCGGCGAAAGCGACGTCAACTGGCACAAGTCTCCGCCTCCATTCTCGGCAACGAGACGACCCATGTCGCGATCTTAGCGCAAAGCCTCGGTTTAGGAACCGAACCCTACAAGGGCGGCTTCGTAAGCTAATTCGGGTCGATCCGCTATTCGAGCGAGAGGAGGTCGATCGTCACCTGCGAGCGCGGCGTTCGACCTCGACCTGCGGCGCGATACGCGATGACGACGTTCGTCGCCATCGCAACCCATGCGGTGAAACCGGAGAGTGCCGCGACGCGCAGAAGCGGCGCATCGCTTCGGACGAGCGCCAGGGCGCCGCAGACGACGGCAATCTGAAAGAGACCGAACGATATCCAACTCAATGGCAAGTTCAAGAGCTCGCCGGGACGGGTTTCGTCTTCGTCGCCGCGCACCATCGTCGCGACGAGTCGGATTCCGATGTGGTACAGGTGACCGTTGACCATCTGGCCGATCCAACCGACGAGCAGAACGTAGACGGCGGCTGCGCCCGCGCCGCTGCCGGATCCGGCGAGCGCGGCCGCCAAACTCGCGATGCCGGCGAGCAGCCACAGCATGCCGGCCGCGAGAAACGCCTGCGGCGGGCGATGCGGCACCGTCGCTCGAGACAGGACGTCGAGCACGTCCGCAACGTAGACGAGTGCGCCGGCGAGCACGAATGCGAAACCGGCCCAGACGATCGCCGGAGTCTGCAAAGCGACTCCGAGGATGAAGCCCACCATCCCGACGAACTCGAGCGCGCCGGCGGTCCGGTGCGCGAAGGCCCAGCGCGAGCGCGCGCCGGAGATCGGGCGCACCGTGCGCGTCGATACGCCCATCACGAGAGTCGTGAGCCAGCCGATGATTCCGAGCGATGCATGGATCGGCGGTCCGTTCGTCTCCAAGCGCGGCGGCAGCCATCCGCCGAGTGCGTACGCCAACGCGACGCCGAGGACCGCCGCGAACAACAAGGACGTGAGCGTGATCGACATGACGCGCGCGACGACCGACGCGACGCGGTCCGCTCCGGTTATCGCGGCCGCTAGCGTCCAGGCTGCCGGGATCGCGTACGCGGCGAGGCCGAGTAGGACGAGCGTCGCGCTCCACGGCAAGGCCCAAGCGGCGCCCTTCAAAAACGCGACTACCAGCAACGCTACGCCCACGCCGTAGAAGCCGAGAGCGCCGCGCGCAAACGTCTCGCCTTTCCACCCAACTTCGGTGAAGGTCGGAATCACGTGCACGAGGACCGAAAGCGCGATCATCGTAAGCCAGCCGAGCGCCACGAGGTGCACCCACGCGAGCGCCGGGAGATCGAACCCGAACGAATTTCGCGACGCCAGGAAAAACAAGAGCAGCCAGGACAGGCCGTGCGCCGCGAAGCCGGCGACGAGACCGCCCGGCGGAATCCACGGACGCTGCGCGGCCGGCGCGCTCATGGCCGGTGCTCCGCAGCGTCACGCAGAAATGACGCGGCTACGTGGATAACGAGTCTCGTATGGATGAATCCGCGCAAGAGCCGATCGGCGATCCGGCGTGTTGGCTCGATTTGATTTGCCCGGAGTGCGGTGCGATGTTGGGCGACGGGGCGGCCCACCGGCCCGAGTGTACCGAAAGCCACACCGGCCCGGTTTCGTCGTGAGGAAACGCGATGCCTCATGAAGCGCGCCTCTTCGTAAAGACCGCACTGCTCTATTTCGTCGGAACCTTCGCAGCCGGTGCGATCCTTGCGATTCTCGAGGCTAGCCGCGTTCCCGTGCCGGTCATCTGGACGATCTTGCACGCGCATCTCGGGTCGGTCGGCTGGTTGTCGAACCTCGTCATCGGCATCGCGTTGTGGATGCTGCCGCTCAACCGGGAGCGCTTTCCGGAAACGCAGGGACGCTATCCGGCATGGGCTCCGCTCCTTTGCTACGCGTTGCTGAACGGGGGGCTGCTCCTGAGGCTCGTCGCGGAACCGTGGATGGTTTCCGGGGGCGGAACTCCTGCGGCAATTTCCTTCGCGCTCTCGGGCGTGGCGCAGATGGCGGGGGTCATCGTCTTTGCCGCGATCGCTTGGCAGCGCGTGCGTCCGCCGGCACGCCCCGCGCCGGGCGTACGCTGACCGCCCCCGGGGGCGCAGGCTCCGCGTAACCGCAGCGTAACCGGATTCCGTAGCCTAAGGTCCGTGCCTCTCGTTTGCGTGGGACTCTCCCACAACACCGCGCCGGTCGACGTCCGCGAACGGCACGCCTTCCCGGCGCATACCATGGGCGAGGCCCTCATCGCACTTCGGGACTACGAGACGGTCCGCGAAGCGCTGATGCTGCAAACCTGCGGCCGGCTCGAGATCTACGCCGAAGTCGAAGACTACGAAGAAGGCGTGGGTCAGATCCGCCAGTTCCTCGCGAACTTCCGCCACGGCGGCGTCGAGGACATGGACTCCTACATGTACACGCTGCTCGGGAGCCAGGCGATCGATCATCTCTTCCGCGTCAGCACGGGGCTGGACTCGATGCTGATCGGGGAAGCGGAAATACTCCAGCAAGTCAAAGAAGCGTTCATCGTAGGCCAGCGCGCGCGCTCGATCGGCAAGACGCTGCACGCACTCTTCCGCGAAGCTCTGAACGCGGGCAAAGCGGCTCGCTCGCGGACCGACATCGGCGGCTTGTCGACCTCGATCGCGACCGCATCGGTGAGCGCCGCCCAACAGCACGTCGGCGATCTGCGCGGCGCCTCCGTCGTGGTCGTCGGTGCGGGAAAGATGGGTTCGCTCGTCGCGCGCCGCCTGGGGAGCGCCGGCTGCAGCGACATCGTCGTCCTCAATCGCTCGCAACAGCGCGCGCGCGAGGTCGTCGAACAGCTCGGGATCGGCCGCACGATGGAGTTGCCGGGTCTCGTCGAGGCGATGAAGTCGGCCGACATCGTCGTGACCTCGACCGGTGCCTCGACCTTCTTGCTCACGACGGAGAACGTCGCCGAAGCGATGCGAGCGCGACCGGAGCGCCCGCTCTTCATCGTTGATATCGCGGTACCGCGCGACTGCGACCCCGACGTCGCCCTCATCGAAGGCGTGCGCGTCGTCGACGTCGACGGCTTGCGCGGCGTGGTCGACGTGACGCTCGAGCGCCGGCGCGAAGCGATCCCGCACGTCGAAGCGATCATCGCCGAACGCAGCGAGCGGTTCCAGCAGTGGTATCAAGCGCGCGTCGCGGTGCCGGTGATTCGTTCGCTCGTGCAACGGGCGGAAGAGGTCCGCAGAAGTGAGCTCGAGCGGCTCTTCGCGCGCTGTCCGGAGTTGAGCGAGCGCGAGCGAACGCTGATCACCGGGATGTCGCTCACGATCATTTCGAAGCTGCTGCACGGTGCGATCACGAAGATTCGCGACAAGGCGATCGTGGATCGGGCGGAAGCATTGAGCAACGCGCAGATCCTGACCGAACTCTTCGATTTGCGGGCCGACGTGCTCGACGAGGTCCGTTCGCAGACAAGCCCGAGCCCGGAGCGCGTGCGCGAGTAGGCGTCGCGAATGCATCGCCCGCGCCGGCGTTGAACCTCAGCGTATCGAGGAACTTGGATGAACGCGCAAGTGAAGGGTTTACGGCACGCCGCACGGATCGCCGCCGGCGCCGTGGCTTTCGTGCTGCTGGCGGGCACCGCGCCGGCTTTCGCCTCGGTCGAACTGCGCGGCGTCATCGTGAGCGTTTCGGCCGCGCAAGACGAGGTCGTCGTCCGGCACGACGCGTCCCCTGGGATGCCCGCGATGACGATGAGCTTCCAGGTCGAGCCGAGCGAGAGCATCGCGCAACTTCACGCCGGAGATCGTATTACGGCCCGTGCCGACCTGAGCGCGAATCCGGCGCAGCTCGCTGGCATTCGCGTCGTCGGACATGAGGCGGACGGCGCAGTAGGAATCCCCCGCAATCTCAAAGTTGGCGTCCAGGGCCCGCTGGGAGGCGTAGGGCTGCTCGCGATTGTGCTCGCGATCTTAGCCCTCGTAAGCTGGCTGATGTACCGTTTCGCGCGCATCCTCTTCAAGGAGGAGCCCGCCGGCAAAGATTGACCCCCGGTAAAACGAGCGGCCACTTGCAAAATATCCGGCCGGAGGCTACTCTTGCCGAATCCATTCGCGGGGTGCGGTGTGTTTCTGAGTTACCGGCGCCGCGCTTATCAAAGGCTGGGGTAAGCGCCCGGGCGGTTAGCGAAAGCCTCAAAGAGGCCGAACGCCTTTTCAGGCGGCTTTAGGTTTGGAGGAGCGGAGATCTTGGACGTAGTCGAAGCGGTCGATCGCACAAAGGACGCGGCTCCGGTCGTCGACACGTTTCGCCGTGGCCTGCGCGACCTGCGCATCTCGGTTACCGACCGCTGCAACTTCCGCTGCACGTACTGCATGCCCGAGGACGTCTTCGGTCCGGACTATCAGTTTTTGCCGCACGCCGAACTTCTGACGTTCGAAGAAATCGTGCGCGTGGCAAAAATCTTTCACGGCCACGGCATCGAAAAGATTCGCCTTACCGGCGGTGAGCCTCTCTTGCGAAAAGGCCTCGAGACGCTCGTCGGAATGCTTTCGGCCGAATTGCCCGGCGTCGTTCTGACGCTCACCACCAACGGCTCGGCGTTGAAAGCCAAAGCCAAGGCTCTCAAGGCTGCCGGCTTGACGCGCATAACGGTGAGCCTGGATTCGCTCGACGACGCGACCTTCAAGCGCATGAACGCCGTCGACTTCCCCGTCGCCAAAGTGCTCGAAGCGATCGATACGGCCGCGGACGCCGGGCTCGCGCCGGTCAAGGTCAATATGGTGGTCAAACGGGGCGTCAACGACGGGCACATCGTCGATATGGCCCGCCACTTCAAGGGCTCCGGAAACATCGTGCGCTTCATCGAGTTCATGGACGTCGGTACGACGAACGGTTGGAAAATGGATAGCGTCGTCCCGAGCGCCGAAGTCGTGCGCGCGATCGACGCGGCCTTTCCGTGCGAGCCCGTGCACCCCAATTACTTCGGTGAAGTCGCCAAGCGCTGGCGTTATAAAGACGGCTCCGGCGAGTTCGGCGTCATCTCGAGCGTCACCGAAGCGTTCTGCGGTTCGTGCACGCGCGCGCGGCTCTCCAGCGATGGTTCGATGTACACCTGTCTGTTCGGGCGGCACGGGCACGACCTCAAAGCGATGCTGCGCGGCGGCAAGAGCGACGACGAGATTCACGAGGTCATCGCAGGCATCTGGCGGCGACGCGAAGACCGCTATTCCGAGATCCGCACCGAGGAGACGTCGCGGCTGAGCAAAGTCGAAATGAGCTTTATCGGTGGATGAACGAGCGATGTCGATAGTTCAAGGGTACTGCGTTCCGTGCAAAGCGAACCGCGAGTTGAGCGATACCAAAGAGATCGAACGGAGCGGACTCCCGGCCGTCGAGGGCAAGTGCGCGGTCTGCGGCAACAGAGTCTTCGCCCTGGGCGTCCGAGCGCAGGCGCCGGCGAACGAAACGACCGACCCTTAGCTTTCGCTAGCCTTCACGTGCTCGAAGGCGGCTCGGACCGCTTCTTTGAGCTGCGCCAAGTGCGTTTCGAGCGGGACGCCGGGGTCATGCAACGACCGCCCGTTTTCCTCGACCATCGAGGCGAGGTCGTCGAGGTCTTGGGCCGTGATCGCGCCCATCATGACGAGCGGGATAACGCTCGAGATCCCTTCGCGCGCAGCCATTGCTCCGGGCGGATCGGTTATGACCAGCCAATCGGTGGCAGAGCGCAGCGCTTCCTTCGCTTCGCGTTCGGTCAGCGGCATGACGTCATTCCCCCTCTTGCGGCTCCGGCGCCTCGGCCGGTGCGGGCACGTGCTGAATCCACATCGGAAAGTATGCCAGCATGTCGTCTTGGTTGGCCATGAATCTGATGACGTACCCGCCTGGGTACGGCCAGGACAAGCCGTTGAAGCTGATCACGTTCCGTGAAATCGGCTCCTTCGGAGTGAACGTCAGGTCTTTCACCCGCTGCTGCGCGATGAGCTCGCCCTTCGCGTCTTCAACCACGACGCGGCAATTCGCAATCGTCTGCGCGCTCTCGCTGAAGAAACAGAATATCGCAAACCAGCGCCCCGTCGGCGCCGGAAAATCGGCGGCCGCGATCCCGTCCATGACGTTTTGGAACGTAACCGCGCCGCCTGGTTTGCCCTCGATGTTTTCGCAGGCGAACGCCATCTGGGTTCTTAGCGTGTCCACGTGCCGGAGATACGGGTCCGGGCGGCGCAAGCCCTGGGCCGCGCGTCACCCGAAGCGCAACAGCGAGTGGATCTCCGGGTAGCCCTCGTCGTCGGCGATGTCGAAGTGCATCATGGCGCCGTTCCCGGAGCTCCCGTCCGCCTCCGTTTCGAGATCGCACGCGCCCCAGCGAAGACCGTTGTCGCACAAGGCCGTCGCGATTTCACTTCGCAGGTGCAGAAATCCGCGCGCCGGATTGCGCGTCCGCGAAGCCGCGGCGCTCGAGTCGATCTTTGCGGGAATCCTGACGTGCTCGTAGTCGCGCAGGATGCGCAGGTACTGCACGCGCGAGTTGTTCGACCAACCCGGATGGCTCGCCCCAAAGTCGCGACTGCTCAGATGTCCTTCGAGTCGAGCCAGCGCGGCGTTCAAGGGCAGACGCTCCGTCTCGGGGATCGCCGCCAGCAGTTCTTCATCCGAGAGCTCGTCGACGTTCGGGATCGCGACTCGCGACACTTCGGACGCCCGAGCATCGACCGCGAAGCTCAAGTACGTTGCCAGAGCGTCGGAAACGGCTTTGAATCGCGTCCATACGGACAGGGTCGTTTCGTTCGGTTGCCGGCTGCGGACGTCGGCGGCGGCGAGAGACGGCGTCATAAACTGCATCGCCCGGTCGTAGACGGCGAGCGCGGCTCCGCGCGTCCCGATGTGCAGATTCACCGCCGGGCTAAGGTCGATGGCCGATCCGGCGGAGTGATGACCTGCGTGCGGTCGCCAGCAAACGTGGGGTTCGAAGGCCCCGGCCCACTGGGAAAACGTTGCGTTCCCCTGTCCGGTCCACGGATCGATGCGCCGCGCAGGCTCCAGCGCATCGTAGATCGCTCGTACGGTGCTGTCGGCGCTTTGCAGTCGCTCCCGCATCGCCGGATTTACACCGGCCGTCGGGGCGACTCCGCACGCCTGGCCGAGAAACTGCGTGGCGATGAGAAACGAAGGCATAGAGAGTTACTTGCGCGACGGAGCGATACGGTTCATTCCGGCGGTGCGACGATGTCGTCGAGCACGATCGTCGCGGAACCGGCATTCGCCCGCGGTTCAGATTGCGCCCGACGGTCCTCGGCAACGCGACGGCGATCGCGCGCATCGACTCGCGAGCGCAAGAAGAGCGGACGATCGAGATCCGGCGCCGGGTCCCCATCCGCTTTTTGCATCCACCCGATGCGAAAAAGCACGGTGTCCCCCTCGACGCTCGCGGCTCGCGGAAGCGAGGGCTCGGGATAGGGAGGCCCCGGACCTTCCCACGCAAACCAGGCGGTCATGAACCAGGCGTAATCCGGAACGTTCAGATTCCACTCTACGCCCGGATAGAAGGTGCGGAACATCGGCGAAGCCGCGCGTTCCGCTTCTCGCTTGTTGAGTTGCATGCGCCAGTTCAAGCGGCCCCATTCGGCTGGATACTTGTCGACGCTCTGAAAAAAGCGCGTCGGCACCGCGCTCTCGAGTTCGACTCCATCGATGAGGAGCGCTCCGTCGCCGGGCCAGCGCCAGAAGCCGGGCGGCGCCTGTTCCGGCCGCATCGAGCAGCGTCCGGGCTTCACTAGGTCCCGAGGGGCCGGCAGTCGCAGCAGTCTTCGCAGAGGTTGCAGCCCATGTGCAAGGGATCGGCTTTGACGCCGCACTTCGCGCAGATGATCACCTCGTCTACTTGCGCGTCGGGCTCTCGCGGCGGCGTTCGTTCTTGCGAAGACGAGAAGCGTAAAATATTGTCCATTTGCTCTCCCCCGTTCAGCGGCGAATGGGTCCGAACCCGAGATTGGGGAGGACGTCTTCAACGAACGCCTGCGGTCCCGATGCAACGATGTGCCGCTTGAGTGCCAGCAAGGCTTGCTTGTCGTCAAACGAAACCGGTTCCGAGTTCAGGATATCTGACCCAAGCATGACGACCGAGTTCGAGTCGCGCCAGACGTGGCCGCAGGCTTCACGCAAGCCCTCCGGCGTGAGGATGCCGTCCGCAGCCGCAGGGTAGCGGGCGGCCCCTGCCGCCGAACCTTGAGCCTCGCGAGCCTCGTTCCGATCCATCGTCAAGCGGCGTACCACACGCACCGCCGATAAGCCTATCGGCCTCCGCGATTAGCGGCGCGGGACTTGGCAACGAGACCTCGGCCGAGATAGACTCTCATCCACGGGAAACGGAGTAGGCCGCATTGGTAAGCACGATCCTGGTCTTTGTTTTCGCGGGTGCGTGCCTCGCGACGTTCGCTTGCGGCGTCCGCGAGGAATGGAAGAACGCGCGGGTGATATCGGCCTCGGTGGCCGTTCTTGCTTTCCTGTTGGCGCTTGCATCAACGGTCAAGTAGCGCTCCGGCTTCGCTCGCTATCCTCCCGACAAAATCGTCACAAGTTCCAGATGGCAGCGCGGGCAAAGTTCGATGACTCCGCGCCGCGTCTGCCGCTGGGCCCAGCGGTGGGCGCGGACGCCCGCTTTAGCCTCGGCGCGGCCGCAATGCAACCGAGCGCACTGAATCTGTTCGCCCTCGGCGAGGGGCGTGCTCATTCCGAGTGGGACATAGACTCCTACGATTTCCTCATCGCTCAAGCGTTTCATAGACACCACCTGTCCGAACGGATAATTGGAGGCAAACAATGGCTGACACCCGCCTAGGTGAGATCGCGCGCAAGCTCGTGCCGCTGCTCAACGAATTCAAAGCGGAGGCGAGCGACGTGATGGAAGAGGACGGGCGGCGCGATGCGGTCATCTTGAAGGATTACATGATGCGTAAATACCCTCGCATCGTCATCTTCCTTGCGTGCGCGGATACGCTTGGCGAGTTGGCCGAAAACGCCCCCGGCTGAAGGCTGCCCTTAAGGGCGTCTACGGCGGAAAGACGACCGAGTGCGGCGGGACGCGGCGACGAACGATGTCGATGGCCTTCCCGCTGTCCGACATCTGCTCTTTGAGCTCGACGAGCGCCGCTTCGACGAGCGCCGCCGTTTTGACGCGGTAGCCGATTGCCTTGAGGATGACGACGATCTCGTCCAGCGTTTCGACTGAGACCGGGGTCAGCGCCACGGTCGGGGAGCTAGCGGCTTTCCCAGGAGGTCCCGCGGGCGCGTGATCGTGTGCCATTTAAACTCCTAGAACCGCGTTCAACGCATCTCCGGATCGCCGTTCGCGCTTATCATATCGCTGTGACTGCCGTTGCTGCGCTGGCGCTCCTGCTGCTGCCGTTCGAACCGTTCGATGATTATCCGGCGGCGGAGCTCTTCGATCTCACCGCCCGTCAGCGTGCGACGACCGGCGCCGCCGTGGGCCGCTTCGGAGTGGTCGCAGACTTCGCAGCGCGCCGGATTCGTGCTCCGGTGCGATTCTAGCTCCGTAAACTGCTCGCAAGGACCTAAACTGCTGTCGGGCGTCACGGGAGAATCTTGAGGACCTCGACGGCGTGGTCCAGTACGGTCACTTTGGGCCAAACGTGAATGAGCTTTCCCATCCGGTCGAAGAGAAAAGTCGATCGTTGTATCGCGTTCTTACCGTAGATGTTCTCCGGAACGATGACGCCGAACGCGTCGCACAAGAGCGAGTCCGTGTCGGCTAGAAGCCTGAACGGTATCAGATACTTTTCTTTGAAGAGGCGATGCGACTCGACCGAATCGCGGCTGACGCCGACGAGTTCGGTTTCCTTGCGCTTGAAGTGTTCGTACTCTTCGCGAAACTGCGTCGCTTCTTTGGTGCAGCCCCACGTGTCGTCCTTAGGATAAAAGTACAGCACGAGCTGTCTGCCCAGCAGATCTTGCGTCGAAACCTCGGCTCCGGTATCGTCGCGCACCGTGATCGAGGGCAGGCTGGCACCTGGTTCAAGCATCTCGCCGAGTTCGCGCATTACGGAGCCTTTTCCTCAATGAGGTTGGCGATCGCCATGGCCGTGGCGGGCGCCAACAAGATCGCGTTGCGGTAGTGTCCGGCAGCCACGAAGTAACCGTCGAGCTCCGTTCCCCCGATGAACGGGCGACCGTCCGGGGAACGCGGTCGCAGGCCGGCCCACGTCTCGTCGACCGCGAGCTCGCCGAGCGCGGGAATCGCGCGTACGGCAGCTTCGCGCAAACGCTCCGTCGCCGCCGGTTCGATGTCGACGTCGAATCCCGCGTCCTCGACGGTTTCGCCGATCAACACGCTTCCGTCGGTTCGCGGGATGACGTAAACCCCGGGAGCGGACACCTGCCGTTTCAGCAACGGGCCCGGCAGCATGAACGAGAGCAGCTGACCCTTGACCGGCACGATCGGAATGCGCACGTGGGGCGGTACGCCTCTCAATTGCCCGGCCCAGGCGCCGGCTGCGTTGACGACCGTTTCCGCGGCTACAAAATTCTCGCCCGCGCGCACTCCGCGAACTTTCTCGTCCGCCTCGAGAGCGACGGGTCCCGTTTGCTCCTCGAGACGCACCCCGACGTCGACGCACGCCGCGCGCAAAGCGCGCCCAAGGTAACGCGTATCGATCTGGCCCTCGTCTTCAACGAGAGAAGCGCCGGCGGTCGCCGGTCCGAGCGAAGGCTCGAGGCCGCGCGCTTCGTCGGGTTCGAACCAGTGCGCGTGGATCCCGCGGGCGACGAGCGCCTCGGCCCGTTCGCGCAAACGAACCGCGTCGAACTCGTCGAGCGCGACCTGAATGATTCCGTCGACGCGCATGCACGGGTCGATGCCCGTGCGCTTGTGTAATTCCTTGACGAAAACTTGGTACGTACCGAGCGCTCCGGCCAAGAACTCTTCTTGTTCCGCGCCGCCTTCGGAGTCGCTGAACGGCGCAAGTCTTCCGGCGCCGGACCACGAGGACGGCCCCGATGAATCGAAGGCCTCGACGACGCGAACTTCGGCTCCGCGTTTTGCAAGCTCGTACGCAATGCTGAGACCGATAAGTCCCGCGCCGATGATGACGACCATTCGCGCCCGTTCGCGAAGCGAACCGTTCCCACATCCGCGCGCTCTGCTTGCGCCAAGAAGTCCGAGAAGGCGGACGTTTGGGCCGGCACGGCCGGCCTTGCGTTTCGCGACGAAATTCGTTTCCGGGGCGAGGTCGATACCGGCCGGGGTGGAAGTTTCACCATCCCAATTAAGGAAAAACTTTAGAGAGTGACTCCCGGGAAAGCACCGCAGAGTACGCGAGACCGTCGCGCCGAGCCCGTCGGCCGGCCCCCGCGTGCCACGGCCGGCTCCCGATCGGGTCAGATAGCCTCGTGATCCTTTTAAGGACGGGACTCCCCGCCGGGCAGGAACCTCGTGCCGATGCCGGGGTGACCGAAACCCGCGCCTGGGCGATCGACGACGTGCTCGATGCTGCGCTGACCACAACCGGCGCCGAGATCGCCGAGATTTTCCTTCGCGAGGGCGGCGTGACAAGCGTCTCCCTCGCGGGCTTTCGGGGCCCATTCCGCGAGGCGTTTTATCAGATCGCGCGCTTCGAGGAGGGACAAGGTTATCCGGGCCTCGTCATAGCGGGCGGTCGTCCGATCGCGGCTGCGGACGCTTTGAGTGACGGACGTTTCCTGCGAACGCTCGTCAAGGAACTTGGCTTTCGTTATTTCCTATGCGTACCGGTCCCCGGACCCGACCGACCGGTCGGGAGCCTCGGCGTGGCTTGGCGGCGCGGCTCGGACGCGCTCTTTTCGCACTGCGTGACGCTTTCGCGCGAAGCCGAGCGGCTCGCCTTGATGCTCGACCGTGAAGCGCGCGCGCACCGCTCCGCGAACGAAGTCCGCCTCGCACCCGGTCGCTTCGAGGAGACGGAACGGCTGCTCGAACTTCGGGTACTCGGGAGTTTCGAGGTGCGGCTCGGCGGGATTCCCCTGAGCATGGATTCCTTCGCGCGGCGGCGTGCCTTGACGCTGCTCAAGATTCTCCTGACCAACTACGGCAAAGTCGTCGCCCGCGACGAACTGATCGAGTTGCTTTGGCCCTCGGATGCTCCCAAGGACGCGGTCCAGTTGCTCAAGGGCGCGGTTCACTACTTGCGTCGCGGCCTCGGCGAGGTGCAGAGCGGAAAGCCCAAGACGTCCTTCATTCTGACTGAAGCAAACGGCTATGCCTTCAATCCCGCGTCCCTGCACCGCATCGACGCACTCGAGTTCAAGGCCCTCGCGGACGAAGGTCTTCGTTTCGAACGCCAAGGCCGCTGGCGTGAAGCGGTCGATGCGCTGCAGGGCGCAGCGCAGTTGTACGGCGGAGATTATCTCGAGGACGACCTCTACAGTGACTGGTGTTTGAAACAGCGCCGGCGCCTGCGGGAGACCCTTTTCGACGTCCTGCTGGCGGCCTCGCGTTTGCTGCGAAGCTCGGGAGACTACGAGGCGGCGATCCGTCTCTACCGCCGCATTCTCGAGCTGGACCCCTGCATGGAGGACGTGCACCGCGATTTCATGGAGGTGCTGTGCCGAAGCGGAAAGCGCACCCAGGCACTCCGCCAGTTCGAAGAGTGCCGCCGGGCGCTGCGGGAGGAATTCGACTCCAGCCCCACCCTCGAGACCGAGGCGTTGTACCGGAGCATTCTGGGCCGCCTGAGTGGGTGATCGCCAGACTGCTCTACGAGCGAGCTTGCGGAACCAAAATGGAACCGTTGAAAGCTACTTTCATCGCATGACGGGGATCATGCCTGGCGTCGCGCCCGGTCGCGCGTCGTCTGCGCATTTACCATGAAGATCGTGGTGGTAGGCGGCAGCGCGTCAAACGTCGGCAAGACGACGCTCGCGTCGCGCCTCATCCGTCAGCACGCCGGCGGCGAATCGACGGTCGCGCTCAAAGTGAGCGTTCGCGAGAAGCCGTGCGAAACGACCGTTCTCACGCTGCGTTCCGGCGAGGAAGCCGAGCATCGGAAAGACACCGGGAGATTGCTCGACGCCGGCGCCGAGTGCGTGGTGTGGGTGACGGTAAACCGGGGCTCCGTCCGAACCGGACTCGCGCGCGGTCTCGCAGCTGCGCGAAAGCTGCGCCCGTCGACGGTCGTCGTCGAATCGACCTCCGCCGGCATCGAACTCCAACGCATCAACGACTCGTGGTTCGTCGCGGGCGAGGGCGATTGGAAACCCTGGGCCGAGCGTCATCGCCGGCGAGCAGATCACGTCGTCCTCTCCGAAGAAGTTTTCGAAGCGGTGGCGGCGCGATGATACCTAGTCCACACATCGTTGTCGAGGAAGGAAGACGATTCGTTATGCGCATCCTCTTCGGTCGCGTTCGCCTCGTCCTTGTGGCGGCAGTTGCCACGTTCGCGCTGATCCCCGCGTACGCTTCGCAAGCGCGAGCTGACGACGGCGCCGCGATCTTCACTGCGAAATGCGCGGCCTGCCACACGATCGGAAAAGGCAAAACGGTCGGTCCCGACCTCAAGGGCGTGACGACCACCGAACCTGCCGCCTTTCTCACCAAGTGGGTCTCATCGCCGAGCGCTCTCGTCAAAGCCGGCGATCCAAAAGCGCTTGCGCTGGTCAAAGCGTATCCGCTGCAAATGCCCGACCTCGGCCTCTCTGATGCCGACGTCGCGGCGGTGCTGGGATACATCGCCGCGCAATCCGGCGGCGCGGCGAGCGGAGCGGCTGCCGCTCCGGCCCCGGCGCTGCCGCCCGGCGACGCAGCTGCAGGACGCGAACTCTTCGTCGGCGGCACTCCGTTCAAGAACGGCGGACCGCCCTGCATGTCGTGTCATAGCATCTCCGGGATCGGTGCGCTGGGCGGCGGCACGCTCGGTCCCGACCTGACCGACGCCTTCCAAGCGAACGGTGGAGCGACGGGACTCGCCTCGTTCCTGGGCGGCACACCTACTCCAACGATGAGCGCGGTGTGGTCGAAGCATCCGATGACTCCGCAAGAGATTGCGAATCTGGTCGCATTCATCAAAGAGGGCGCGATCGCGCAGCGCGCCCCCGACACCATCGCTCAGCTCGCGCTGCTCGCCCTGGCCGGAGTCGTCATACTCGTCGTAATCGGTGGGTTCTATTGGCGGCGGCGCCTACTCGGCGTTCGCATCCCGCTGGTAGCCCGCGCAAATATGCTATTTCGTCAACGCCGTAACGTCGGGAGGTCGTAAGGGATGGGTTGGATTCAAGATCTGGTCGACCCGAAATCCCGTCGCTGGGAAGAATTTTACCGTAACCGCTGGCAGCACGACCAAGTCGTGCGCAGCACGCACGGGGTCAACTGTACCGGCGGCTGTTCGTGGGCGGTCTATGTAAAAGACGGCATCATCACGTGGGAGATGCAGCAGACGGACTATCCGCTGCTGGAGAAGGGGCTTCCGCCGTACGAGCCGCGCGGGTGTCAGCGAGGCATCTCGGCTTCCTGGTACGTCTACAGTCCCATCCGCGTCAAGTACCCGTACATCCGCGGTGCGCTGCTCGATTTTTGGCGCAAGGCCAAAGCTCAGCATTCCAACCCGCTCGATGCCTGGGGTTCGATCGTGCAGGACGAGCAAAAGCGCAAGCGCTATCAGCGCGCCCGCGGTAAGGGCGGTTATCGCCGCACGAACTGGGACGAAGTGCTGGAGCTGATCGCCGCCGCGACCCTCTACACGGCAAAGACGTGGGGACCCGATCGCATCTTCGGTTTCGCTCCGATCCCGGCGTTCTCGTTCGCGTCCTATGCGGGAGGCGCGCGCTACCTGCAGTTGCTGGGCGGCGTGAACATGAGCTTCTACGATTGGTACGCCGACCTGCCGAATTCGTTCCCCGAAGTGTGGGGCGACCAGACCGACGTCTGCGAGAGCGCCGATTGGTACAATTCGAGCTACATCGTCTCGATCGCCGCGAACCTCAACATGACGCGAACGCCGGACGTGCACTTCATATCCGAAGCGCGGACCAACGGCAGCAAGTTCGTCGTGATTTCGCCGGACTTCAACCAGGTCGCCAAATACTCCGACATGTGGATCCCGGTCAAGGCCGGTCAGGACATGGCGCTCTGGATGGCGGTCAATCACGTCATCCTCAAAGAGTATCACCACGACCGCACGGTCCCGTACTTCGACCACTACGTGAAAAACTATACGGATGCGCCGTTCCTCGTCGAACTGACGGGCGACGCGAAGAGCGGGTACGCGGCCGGTCAACTCCTACGCGCCAACCGGATCGGCAAATACGCCGACGTCGAGAACGGCGATTGGAAGATGCTGGTGATGGACCAGCAAAGCGGGCCGAAGATGCCCAAAGGCACCGTCGGCTTCCGCTGGGGCAAGAAGGGCAAGTGGAACCTCACGATGACGGACGGCCTGGACGATAGCCCTATCGATCCGGTGCTGACCTTCCTCGACAAACACGACGAAGTGCTCCAGGTCGAGTTCTACGAATTCGCCTCGAAGGCTCAACCGGTGCGCGGCGTACCGGTCCGTTACATAGAAACCGCCAAGGGCCGCGTCCCGGTCGCGACCGTCTTTGACCTCTACATGGCGCACCACGGTATCGACCGCGGCCTGGGTGGAGAGTACCCGAAGAACTACGACGACCCCGTGTCGTACACGCCGGCTTGGCAAGAACAATATACCGGAATCGGCCGCGAAACCGTCACGCGCTTCGCGCGGGAGTTCGCGACGAACGCGGAGCTTACCAACGGCCGCTCGATGTGCATCGTCGGAGCGAGCCTCAATCACTGGTACAATAACGGGCTTTGTTACCGGGGCCCGATCAACGCCATGCTGTTCACCGGCTGCTGCGGCGTCAACGGCGGCGGCATGAACCACTACGTCGGCCAAGAGAAGCTGGCACCGCAAGCACCCTGGGCTTCCATCACCTTCGCCCTCGACTGGCAGAAACCGCCGCGCAGAGTGCAGTCGCCGCTCTGGCATTACGTCAACAGCAGCCAGTGGCACTACGAAGGCGACTTCGGCGAGTACGCGGCGGTTCCGCCGAACCCACGCTTTGCCAAGGGCCACGCCATGGACATCGCGCGAGACTCGGTCGTGCGCGGCTGGATGCCGTACCAGCCGCAGTTCGATCGCAACCCGCTGGACTTCGTACGCGAAGCCGAGGCGGCGGGTGCCAAGGACGATGCGGCCATCATCAAGACCGCGGTCGACCAGCTCAAATCGGGCAAGTTGAAGTTTGCGGTCGAGGATCCGGACAACGAGAAGAACTGGCCGCGCGTCTGGATGATCTGGCGCGGCAACGCGATCATGGCGAGCGCGAAGGGGCACGAATTCTTCCTCCGCCACTACTTGGGGACGCACGACAACGCGGTCGCCGAAGAGCACGCTAAAGGAAAGGTGAAGAAGGTAACCTTCGTCGAGCCCGCGCCGCGCGGCAAGTTCGACTTGGTCGTCGACATCAACTTCCGCATGGATACCTCGGCGTTGTATTCGGACATCGTTTTGCCGACCGCGATGTGGTACGAGAAGAACGATCTGAACTCGACCGACCTTCACTCGTTCATCCACGTGCTCGGCGCGGCCGTGCCGCCGGTCTGGGAATCGAAGAGCGATTGGGACATCTTCAAGACGCTCGCCAAGAAGGTCAGCGAGATGGCGCCCCTAGCCTTCCCCGAACCGGTGAAGGACTTGGTTTCGATCCCGCTCATGCACGACACGCCCGACGAGATCCAGCAGCCGCAGGTGCTCGATTGGACCGCCGGCGAGTGCGAAGCGATCCCCGGGAAGACGATGCCCCACCTGCGCGTCGTGACGCGCGATTACAACGACATCTACAATAAGTACATCGCGCTGGGTCCCAACATCAAGACCGACGGCATCAGTTCGAACGGGGTCCAGATTCCGGTCGCAAAGTTCTACGACCAGATGCTCCAGACGCCGGTCTCGCTAACGCCCGACACACGCCATTTGCGCTGTGTCGAGTGGAAGGGGCAGAAGTATCCGAGTCTCGAGGACGCGCTCGACGTCAGCAACACGATCCTTCATCTCGCGCCGGAAACGAACGGGGACGTGTCCTACGCCGCGTTCGAACACGAGCAGGAGATCGTCGGTCTCCCGCTTACCGACTTGGCCGAAGGCATCCGCAGCGTACGCATGACGTTCGGCGATCTCACTCGCCAAGTGAAGCGCCTGCTCATCAGCCCGTGCTGGACCGGCATGGTCAACGATGGCCGGGCCTACTCGGCGTGGTGCATGAACGTCGAACGCTTGGTTCCCTGGCGCACGCTAACCGGACGTCAGCAACTGTACATGGATCATCCGTGGTACATCGACTTCGGCGAGCACTTCATGACGTACAAGCCCAAGCTCGATCCGCACAAGACGGGCGACATCGTCGTGAGCCCGGTGGACGACAAGAGCCTCATCCTCAACTACATCACGCCGCACGGGAAGTGGCACATCCACTCGACGTACTACGACAACCTTCGCATGCTGACGCTGTCGCGCGGAATCGAGCCGTGCTGGATCAACGACAAGGACGCGGCCCGAATAGGGATCGTCGACAATCAGTGGGTCGAAGTCTATAACGACAACGGGGTAATGGTCACGCGCGCGGCCGTCAGCGCGCGCGTGCAGCCCGGAACCTGCATGATCTATCATGCGCCCGAACGCACCATCTCGATGCCCAAATCCCAGGTCCGCGGCGGACGGCGCGCCGGCGGACACAACAGCCTGACGCGCACTCGCATGAACCCGCTCCAAGTCGCCGGCGGATATGCGCAGTGGTCGTACGGTTTCAACTACTGGGGACCCATCGGGATCATGACCCGCGACACGCACGCAGTCGTGCGTGCGCTCGAAAAACTGGAGTGGTAACACCGATCATGTCGATCGTAAGGAGCCTCTAACATGGACATACGCGCGCAAGTATCGATGGTGTTCCATCTCGACAAGTGCATCGGCTGCCACACTTGCAGTATTGCCTGCAAGAACATCTGGACCGACCGTAAGGGCACCGAGTACATGTGGTGGAACAACGTGGAGACGAAGCCCGGGACGGGCTATCCGACTACGTGGGAAGATCAAGACAAATACAAGGGCGGCTGGGTAAAAGACGGCGATAAGCTGCGCTTGCGTCTGCAAGGCCGGGCTGAAGGTTTGGGTAACATCTTCTTCAATCCGAATCTGCCGACGATCGACGACTACTACGAGCCGTGGACGTACCAGTACGACGAGCTGTTCAATGCACCGGAGGGTGACGACCAGCCGACCGCGCGTCCCATTTCCTTGATCACCGGGAAACCGATGGACATCGAAGCGGGACCGAACTGGGACGACGATCTCGGCGGTTCGCCGATTTATGCCAGCAACGACGTAAATCTCGAGAAATTGACCGATCACGAGCGCGAACAGCTCAACGAAGTCGAGCGCCTCGTGTTCTTCTATCTGCCGCGCATTTGCAACCACTGCCTGAACCCGGCCTGCGTGGGTGCGTGCCCGTCCGGCGCGATCTACAAACGTGGTGAAGACGGCATCGTCCTCATCAGCCAAGAAAAGTGCCGCGCTTGGCGCATGTGCGTCTCGGGTTGCCCCTACAAGAAGACGTACTACAACTGGTCGACCGGCAAATCCGAGAAGTGCATCCTGTGCTACCCGCGCTTGGAAACGGGACAGGCTCCGGCCTGCTTCCACTCCTGCGTGGGGCGCATCCGCTACCTAGGGCTGCTGCTCTACGATGCCGATGGGATTCGGGATGCCGCTTTGAACAAGGACGAAGATCTGGTGATGGCGCAGCGCAACATCATTCAAGATCCGTTCGATCCGTTCATCATCGCCGCGGCCAAAGCAAACGGCGTCACCGATCAGCAGATCACCGCCGCGCAGAACTCGCCGGTGTTCAAGTTCGTCAAGAAGTGGGGCCTCGCGCTTCCGCTTCACCCCGAGTTCCGCACCCTGCCGATGCTGTTCTACGTGCCGCCGATGTTGCCGGTGCTCGGGAAGATGAAAGAGGGCATCTACGACAGTTCGGGCGTCGAAGGCCTCGGGCAGATGCTGAGTTCGCTCGAGCAAGCTCGTATTCCGATTCGCTACATGGCAAGCTTGTTCACAGCGGGCAACGAGGAAATCATCAGAGAGGTCTACCGCAAGCAGATCGCGGTCCGCTTGTACAAGCGGTCGCAGCGGGTTAAGGACATTTCCGCCGCGGAAGCGCAAGAGGCGCTCCAAATCGGAAAGACCACTCCGGAAGAAGCCGAGGCGATCTTCAACCTCACGTCGTTGCCGACGTTTGAGGAACGCTTCGTCATTCCGGCGTTCGCTCGCGAAGAGGCGATCGAACAAGCCCTCGATCCCTACACCCATAAGCCTGCGGCAGGTTTCGGCTATCGCGAGGCACCCGCTCGCAGATGGTAGCTGGCCCGAGCACGCTCCACGAGTCGCGGGTTCTCGAGCTTTTCGCAGATCTGCTCGAGTACCCGCGCTCCGACGTGGCGCAAACCGCGCGCGAGTGCCGTGACCTCGTTGCGGAAGAAAGTCCCGAGGCGGCGAAGCTCCTCGGTCAGTTTGTGGTGTTCGCCGAGCGAACGGCGCAGGACACGATCGAGGAGATCTTCACCGCCACCTTCGATTTGAACGCGTCGTGCCACCCGTACGTCGGGTATCACATGTTCGGCGAAGCCTACCAACGCAGCGCGTTGCTGCTCGAACTCAAAGATCGTTTCAGGGTTCGTGGTTTCGATCCGGGAGTCGAACTGCCGGATCACATCGCGGTACTGTTGCGCTTCATGTCGATATGTACCGACGACCCCGAAGCTAATGTGGAAATCGGCCGGGAAGCACTGTTGCGAACGCTCGAGCCGATGACCCTCGTACCCGAGGCCGAACCAGTCGAAGGCGACCAGGAGGTGCCGGAGGTCTTCGACATAGGCAACGACTATCGTCGTGTGCTGCAAGCCCTAATGCTGGTTCTTCAAGCGCGCTACGGTGCACCCGTTCAGCTCGAACACATACCCATCCCGGATCCGGAGCGCCTGGTTTCGTAAACGCATAGAAGCTCGGAACAAGCGGAGGAATCCATGTCAGACACGTTTATCTGGGGAGTCTGGCCCTACATGGCCGTCGCGATCTTCGTCTTCGGCAGCCTGTATCGCTATTTCTTCGATCGGTTCTCTTTCTCGAGCCAATCCTCGCAGTTCTTAGAGAACAGGATGGCGTTCTGGGGATCGACGATGTGGCACTACGGGATCATTCTAATCTTGATCCCGCATACGCTGGGATTCTTCTTCCCGAAGGCGTGGGCTGCGCTGATCGCGGACCAAACGCGTCTCTACGTCATGGAAGTCACGGGCCTCGCGCTCGCGGTGATGGCGATATGCGGGTTGGCGATTCTGATCGTCCGGCGCTTGACGAGCGCTCGCGTACGGTTCGTCACGACGACGATGGACTGGGTGCTTCTTGCGGCGCTCGGCGCCCAGGTCGTGCTCGGATTTTGGATCGCGTTCTTCTACCGCTGGGGCTCGGAGTGGTACCTGCACACCTCGGTGCCGTGGCTTGAGTCGCTCGCGGTCTTCAACCCGCAACTTCAGTACGTCACCGCTCTGCCGATACCGGTCAAACTCCACATGCTGAACGCGTTTCTGATCCTTGCGCTCTTCCCGTTCACGCGCTTGGTGCACGTGGTCACCGTTCCGCTTCCGTACTTGTTCCGGCCGTACCAAGTCGTCATCTGGTACACGAACCGCAAGAAACAGTACGCCGCGCCGCCCGACGTCGCGCGAATCGGACCGGACGTTCCCTACTTGCCACGCGGCCTGTAGTCCAAATCATCCCACACAGTTCGTGGCCGTTCGCGGTCGGCATCGACCGCGGCGGCCGGCACTGGTTCACAGACGTCCTCGGCGTGGCCGAGGCATCGACGCTTATCGCGCCCGTCGTTTTACGTGGCGGATTTCTTCATCGCGCTCGTTCGTGAGGAACGCGCGGTGCGGAGCGAGGGCGTTTCGATGCGAGAATCTTCCCCGGTAAAGGTTGTGCCAAAGGCGTTGTAATAAGGAAGATTTTACCTCGGTTTCTAGCGGAGGTCGTTCATGCGGGAAACGCTCTTGTCTACTCAGGATCTTGCAAATCACGGTGACGCGCCCGGCACGTATGACGGGGTGCCGGTTCTCGATTTCGTCAAGCCGCAACAGTTAGTCCAAACCATGATCGAGACCGGGGCCTCAAAGGGCGATCTCCCGGTCGGACACATCCTCGTTCGCGGCGCGCTCGGGGGCGCGTTCCTCGCCTACGGCACGGCGATGGCCTTCTTCGGGGTCGCGCAGGGACTACCACCGATCGTCGCCTCGGCGCTGTTTCCCCTCGGCTTTATCGTCATCAACATTCTCCAGGTCGATCTAGCCACGGGCTACTTCGCATACATCCCGCTGGCTTGGATCGAGCGGCGCTTGTCGTTCGGGAAGGTTATAAGTTGCATCTGCTGGGTTTACGTTGCGAACTTAATCGGGAGCCTAGCGGTCGCGTTCTTGCTCTGGTCGGCGATCACCATGACCGGAAAGGCGCCGGATTCCACCGGCATAGCCGCCGTTCTCGTTAAGGTCGGACTGGCCAAAACAATCCATTATCAATCGTTCGGTGCGTACGGATACTTCACGGCTTTCATCAAGGGCGTCCTCTGCAATTGGTTCGTGACCTTGGGCGTGGTATTGCCGATGGCGACGCGGTCCCTGATCGGAAAGGCCGTCGCGACTTTCGTTCCGATCTATCTGTTCTTCGGAATGGGATGGGAGCACTTAGTCGTCAACATGTTCATCATGCCGTCGGCCATGCTCTACGGAGCGCCGATCACGTTGAGCGACTGGTGGATCGGAAACGAGCTGCCGGTAACCATCGGAAACTTCTGCGGCGGTTTCTTCTTCACGGCTGCGACGCTCGGTTGGGTCTACCGCACCAAGCGCGCCGCCTGAACGAGTTGCATCGTCGCTAGTCAGGACGATTTCATCAGGGGCGTGCCCGGGAGCGACACGCTCCTGGTGAGTCGATCGTCGAGCCGCATTCTTTCCCACACGCAGATCGGCGGCTAGCAGGCGGGGCAGACAAAATGAACGAGCGCACTTCGAAGCGCGAGCATCCGACGGTATCCGATGAGGAGGCGTATCGTCTCGCTTCGACGCTCGTCGTGCTCGGCGAGCGCAAGGCGGCCGTCGACATGATGCGCCACAAAGTGAGCGCCGCGCGCCGCTCGTTGCCCCCGACCTCTCTCGCCCTTTTTCGAATTCTCGGCGACTATGCGGGGATACTCGAAAGCACCGACGCGCTGGCGGAAGCGGAGTTCATCCGGGCCGAGGCGGTGGAAATCGTCGAGTCCTTGCATTTGACCACGCAGGAAGCGCTCGAGGCGTTCCTCGCATACGGACTACTCCTGTGCAAGATGCACAATTACGACGGAGCGATCGCGAAACTGAAAGAGGTGGTGCGCCGAGCGGAAGAAGCCGACGGCGTCGGGGCGCTACGCCAGCAACTGCTCCTCGCGGAGGCGTGGAGAAGCCAGGCGCAAGCGTTCGAGGCGCTCGGTGAATTCGCCCAGGCGTCGAGCGCGCTGGATACCTTGATGAACGTCAAACGGCACATCCGGTTCCTAGTCTTTTCGATGATAAGCTAGTAAAGCTGACGCGAAGGAGAGGTCCCGTATGTACACGATCGACGGCAAGCCGGCCTGTCTGTTCGTCACCGAGAACCTGACGAGAAACCACGGCGACGGAGAACGTCATTTTTACCCGGCTTTCGTCAAAGCGTTCGAACCGGGCTTCTCCGCGACCGACTGGGATTACGGCACCGAGTACACCGAGGCCCAAAAAGCGGTCGAAGCGTACAACGCCGAACACGGCGTGAACGCTGATGCGGCGATGTTGATCATCACGTCATCGATGTTTCCGGCCGCGCCCATCTCGCTGGCGGACATCTATCGCGCGAACGGCGAGGAGTACTCGGATTAAAAGAGGCCCGGGAACTCCGGCCGCAGACCCGTCTTGAGCGGCGTACTGCCGATTTGCGCGACCGCATCGAGGATCGTTTCAGTCACGCCCTCGCAGCCACGGCCCGCGAGCCATTTCACGGCAGCGCTGACGCTCACGGCACTCGCACGATCCGCCGCGATTTCGTCGATCAGATCGCGCGCGCGTTGCGCTACCGCATCGTCCCATTTTCCGGCCTCGGCTTGTTCCGCGAGCGTTCGCTTCGTTCGCTCGATCGCGCCCGCTTTCCAGGGATACGGTTTGCCGCAGGCGGAGCAGTGTTCGTGATACGGCACCCACTGGAGCATTTCGCCGTCACCGGGCATTGGCGCGTTACAGCCCGGACATGCGACGAGGATCGGGTCGCCGCACTTCTCGCAAAATCTTCCGGCAACCAGCTCCGGCTCGACGAACCATGAGAGGACGTGACCACCCGCGCATACGGCGGCGCGGGGCCCGCTTCGCTGCGCGGATAAGCCCGGTAATTCGATCGGTTGCTCCCCGGACATGATCGAACTTTCGGCGGGACCCGCTAGCCCCCATGCAGCGATAGGACGGTGACGAGGCCATGAACGCGGTACATTCGTTGGTCGGCTACGTTCCGGACGATTACGTGCGGCAGATGAGCGGCTCTCCGGCGCAAGGAATCGAGCTGCCGCTAGAACCGGGCGGCGACATCATCCTGCGCGTTCGTCACAGCCAGATCGAAGAGGCGCGCGCCGGCCCCTCAAGCGGCGGTTACACCGGCTTGCAGCTGATCCTCAAGCCGAACGCAAGCTACGAACTCTACGCGCTGGTGAGCACCGCCGACGAGTCGCGCACGCCGCTCTTCGACCCCGGATTTTGGTACAAATTGCTGCAGGCGCGCCGCCTGATCTTTACCGGACCGCCCATCTTGCGGCCGGATGCGTCCGGAAGAATGCAGGCGATTACTACACCACCTTAAGGGGAACGAATCGATTTGCGGCAAAGCTCTCAACGTAAGAGGAGGTACGCATGAACGACGGTGACAAGAAAATCTCGCGCCTTGGGATGATCGAGAAACTGGCCATCGCCCCGATCGCAATCGGTGCCTTTGCGGCGCTCCGCGCCGAGGCCGAAGCGGCTGCTACAACCGCACAGAGCGCGGCCGGCTACGTCACCCACCCGAACGGCGGCCACCAATGCTCGGGCTGCGCCCTTTACATTCCGGCGGCGAAGAATCCGACGACGGCCGCGGGAACCTGCAAGCTGGTCAAGGGATCGATCTCTCCCAACGGCTGGTGCAAGTTCTTCTCGCCCAAACCGAAGTAGCTCCAGCTCTCCCCTAGGCTGCTCCTAGCGCGGACGCGACGCCTACCGCGCTATTTGGGCGTGTTTTTCGGGCCGAAAGGCCTCGGCCGCTTCGAGCTGATGTTGAGCTCGTCTTTGGACGGATAGGTCGACCAGCCGCCGAGGTTATACTGACCGTCGGTCGTGTAACTACCCGCGGTTTGGCCGTTGGCGGACTCGGTGTACGGGTCTTTACCGGAGGGGGATCTGCCAGTAGGCACTGTGGTGCTCCTATCGGGATGGGCCGGCGGCGAGACCTCTGAAACGCGCGGCGCGATATGCGCCTCATTATACACGTCATGCCCCCCGCATCCTAGCGATTAGCCCTCGGTAAGCTAGCGGTGCCACGTGAAGACCCGCCGAAATGCTTATACCGGAGAAAACCGGAGGGAGCCCCAATGCCCAGTCAAGACGAGGTGCGCGAAGCACTCAAGGAAGTCCAGGACCCGGAACTGATGATGGGCATGGTCGATCTTGGCCTCATCTACGGAATCGAGGTTGCCGGCGAACGCAACGAAGACGTGACGGTCACGATGACCTTCACCTCGCCGATGTGTCCGGTCGGTCCGGAGTTCAAGAAGACCGTCGAAGAAAAGGTCAAGTCGGTCGACGGCGTCGAGTCGGTAAAGGTCGAGATAACGTTCACGCCGCCGTGGGATCCGCGAACCATGGCCAGCGAAGACGCGAAATTCGATCTCGGGATCTGGTTCTAGCCGGCAGCTCTAACGAGATCGACGAGCGCCGCGGCCTCGAGGTCGTGGGCCGAGGCAAAGCCCAGCACGAGCCGGCCGCCGCTGGGTTCGAGTGAGATCGCCTCAAAATCAGGCAGCGCGTGCAAGACGCGCACGGTTTCACCCTGACGCGCCTCGAGAGCCGACCAAACGGCCTCGGCCTTCGCCGATCCGCCCGCCTGCGGTTTGGGGATGACGCCGACCGTTAGTCGCGCGCGCTGATATGCGTCGCGGGGCTCGGCGCCGGGGTCGACGAGCAGTATGGAGGCGGGCCGGCGCGCCAAGAGGCTGACGGTGTGCGCGGAAAGGCGGCTCACGACGATGCCGAGCGCGCCTTCGACCGGTGCGAAAGGCACGTAGCTGAGCGACGGCACGCCGTTCTCATCGACGATCCCGAGCGCGAGCCACAACGGCTCCGAAAGAAGGCGAATCGCGTGCGCTCGCTGATCTCCCGCGTCCATGGCACGTTTCTCTGGCGCAGAGCGAGCCTTTCCCTACCGCACGCGAGTGGATTTCCGAGTCGTCGCTTGGAATTGACGCGGGGTGAAGACTCAGGGGGAGCGGTCCCTCTACGAACGCCTGGGCGGCGCTTACCGAATCGCGATCGTCGTGGACGACTTCATCGAACGGATCATGGCCGATCCGAGGTTGGAGGCGAATCCGCGCGTTCGAGAGGCCAACCAGCGCATCTCGAAACCGGGCTTTAAATACATCGTCACCGAGATGACCTGTTGGGCCAGCGGCGGCCCGCAGACGTATACAGGCCGGTCCATGGGCGAGTCGCACCGCCACCTCATGATTACGGAAGAAGAATGGTCGTGGTTCATGGACGACTTTCGACGCTCGCTGGACGCATGCGAAGTGCAGCCTCCCGAACAGCAAGAACTGATCGCCCTTCTCGAAGGCTCGAAAAAGGCGATCGTCGTCAACCCCGGCTGAGGGGCCTCAGCCTACGCGCGCGGCTTATGCGCCGCCGCAGGCTGCGTAGTGCAGCAAGGCCTGCTGGATGAGGTCCCAATCGGCGTCGGTCAGCTTCGCGCCGCGCTCGACCGAGATGGGCTTCTCGGACATGAGCGCATCAGCGAACGCCGGTGGCCTGTCGCTCGGCGGCCGGCCTGCTTCATCCGCTTTGGCTGGATCGATTCGACTAACTTTAATTCGCCCGGCGAGCTCCGCTGCGGTGTCGCCACCGGTGGTCGGTGTCATGCTGCATTCTCCAATCGCTCGAGCACGCGGCATCGAACCGGGAGTTTTTTCCCCATGTCGAGGGTCCCAAACAGCGGCGGGCCTAGCGCGGAAGCTTCCCCGGCGCCGGGGCGGCGGGCAGGCCGGGTCCTCAACTGTAGGTACAGCGGCCCCCGGAGCAAAAGAGACAACTCCGTCGGTGCGCCCTCACTTCACGAGGGTACGTGCGGTTGGATCTTCAGCTCGGAGGCTTGATCGTGAGGAAGAAAATTTGGCTTGCGGTCTTCGTCGGTGCCGTGGTCGGCGCGGGGATCGGTTCGCTTGAGGGTAACGTCGTCGTCGGTCTCGTTTACGGTGTGCTCCTTGGCGTCGCAGTCGGGTTGATACTCGATCGGCGCGTGCAGCCGAGACCGCCCGTCGGCTAAAAAAGCGCTCCACCGCTGCGGTTACGCAGCGGTTGCGTTTAGGTTACGCCGCAGTTGCACTGAGAAACGTTCCATTTAACGCAAGGGACAGGCGCTGTCGGCGCTAATATTGCGCCGACAAGGGGGACTTTCAACGTTGGCTCAACGCGCAGAACCCTCGCCGGCAGAGGTTCAATTCCAGGGTCTCGGGCCGGGGTTTTGGCCGGTAACCGGTGTGTTAGTTCTGCTTTGCATCGCGAACGCGTGGTATTTTCTGTTTGGCAATCTCGACTGGCTGTTGCCGAACGCGTGGAATCCCGTCAGCGACAGCACGATAGCTAGCGACGGACTTTTCAAGTTCATGGCGGTCTTCGGAAACGGGATCATGATTCTCGTCGGTGGATACGTGGTCTACTTCGCGATCGCGTTCCGCGCTCGCGCGAGCGACTCTGCCGAAACCATCGGCCGTCAGATTCACGATTCGCCGAAGCTCGAGTTTTGGTGGACGATCATCCCGACGATCCTGCTGATAATCCTGACGTGGCTCAGCATCGTCGTCTGGTATCAGATCCAGTTCGGCACCGCGGCACCCGCCCTCACCGCCGAAGTCATCGGGCACCAGTTTTATTTCGAGTATCGCTACCCCGGTCTCAAGACGTCGGTATTTTCGAAGACCGAGGCGATGCATCTTCCGAGCGGCGTCCCTATCCGGATCTTGGTTACCTCGGCCGACGTGATCCATCAATGGTGGGTTCCGGACATCAGGCTTAAAATAGCCGCCGTGCCGGGATTGGTGGCGCCGCTCAACTTCACTTTGATACGGCCCGGGACGTACCCGATCGCGTGTTCGGAGTTTTGCGGTCCCGATCATAGCCTGATGCAGGGCAAGCTCGTCATCGAACCCGTCGCCGCGTTTAACAAATGGCTCGCCGCGGAAAAAACCAAACCCGCGGCCGGCGGCCCGATCGATCTTTCGACCGGAACGGCCGACGCCGGCAAAGCGTTGTTCACGCAAAAATGCGCTGCTTGCCACAACAATCCGCCGACGCCGTTCGATCAAAAGCTCGTCGGTCCAGGTCTCGCGAAAATCACCGACGATCCGGCGCATCCGAACTTGGTGACCGATAAGCCGCCAACTCCGGAAAACATCGCCGCGGTCTTACAGGATGGTTTCACCGGTCCGATCGGTACGATGCCCAACAGTCAAGCCAACGGACTGTCCCCCAAAGACATTGCTAATCTTACCGCTTATCTCGTCAGTCTGAAGTAGGAAGTAACGCGCATGCACGCCTCAACGAGCACGACGCACGAGTCGCACGAAGTTCACGATCACATCCATCCGGCGCCGACAGGATTCGTACGGAAATACGTTTTCTCGCTCGATCACAAGGTGATCGGGTTCCAGTACTTCATCCTCG
>CAVTCS010000016.1:0-10209 GCA_963733295.1 Vulcanimicrobiota bacterium
GAACTGTTTCATTCCGGACACGCCGCACGATGGACCCTTGAAGCGAGCCCAAGCGCTCGCGGCCCTAACCGACGATGGCCTACGTATCGCTCGTGTCCTGCTCACCCGAAAGTTCGAGGCTCAGCTCCACGCGCTGCAAGTGGACTTTACTCGTCTCGGCGTTTCGAGCGGCTCCGCACAAGAGGCTGCAGGCGCTGTGCGCGAGATTGAGTCGAGCATCGAAAAGCTGGCCGGTGATTTCGAGCTGAAAGACCTTCTCTCGCGTGAGGGATACGCGGCACGCATCTACTGGAGCGTTCTTGCGGGCACCGCTCTTCCGTGGCCCACATGGACACATAAGCGAGTACCAGCGCACTGGCTGCAGATCTGGCCGCGAGATTCAGGTGCAAGTTACGCTCGCGCGCGCGAGGCGACTGATCCATTCAACGCGCTGCTCAACTACGGCTACACGCTGCTCGAAGTGGAGACGCGTATCGCGTGCCACGGGGAAGGACTCGATCCAGATATGGGCCTGATCCACGTTGATGCACGGCTTCGCGAATCCCTGATTCTCGATCTTCTAGAGCCTTTACGCTCGAAGGTGGACGGCCTGTCTCTCGAGTTCTGTCAGCGCGACGGACTGCGCCCCCACATGTTCACGGAGCTGCGTAGCGGCGTCGTCCGGTTGCATCCAGAGACCGCGCGCGAATACGCGGGCTGGTTGATGCCGCAGCTTCGAACGCCCGCTGTGGCGATCTGCGCAGAGTTCGCGCGGGAAGTACGCCAGATTTCAATTCCCTATCGCCTTGTCGATGATCGCACGGCGGTAAAGAAGCCCGGAACCTGCCTTGGCATCGGCGGCCCTTGCGGCTACTGCAAGCAGCCGCTGAAGAAGACGGGCCTAAAGTTCTGCTCGCGGCATTGCTACCTGCGGCACTCCGTTGAGGTTGACCGGCCAATCGAGAAGGCGCGGGCGAAGCTTGCTGAGATGCGCGCCAACGGTCTCAGCCCAGGTCACGGTGGGGAAGCTGCAAAGATCCGTGGGGCGAAGATCGGGGAGAGCAATCGCCGTCGGGCGATGCAGCTGACGCCAGAAGAACAGCGCGCGCGACGCGCCGAGAAGTCACGTAAGCGGCGGGAGGTTGCGGGAGCTGTTGATTGCGAGGCGATAGCCTAACGCGGCGCGTCGTGATTTATTTACGATTTCATCGAAGAGTTATTGTCATCGTCGTAGAGCCGATAATGGAATCTGTCGCGCTATGGTCGCCATTTTGCAAAAGCGCGACGGGAAAAACGCGAATCGAGTAGACTCCTGGCTGCAAGGTGAAACCCCACTCGATGAGAGGGACTCCAAACTGCAACTCGGACCCATACCCTCGATAGGTGGCGCCGGGAGAGAGACGCACGTCTTCGAAGTCAAAACTCGCCTCGACCCCGACGCAACCTGGGCGGTGATAAATGTCGGGCGCTTGCATGCGTCCACTGGAATCTACAATGGTGACGCCGACCAGAATGCACCAGGGCTGACGAGACCAGAAGAGTTCTCTCTCAGAAGTGTTCTTCAGCGTGAGAAGTAGCCTCGGACTGCTCGCGGACTGTTCCGGCGGGGTCGCGCTCAAAGAAAGCATCGAGGAACTCGTCCCCGAATGGGGTGTCGGTTCAGCCGAACACCAGCCTGTTCGTTGAGCAAGAAGCGCCGCTCCGAGCACTATCAAAGATAAAGATATAGGTCTTGGCGGTGAGCTTCTCATTTGCGGTAACTCTTCACTTAATACGCTGACCGGGAGCAAAGGCCGGTGGCAGCGTCGGTTTTGAAATTGTCGGAGCCGCAGTGGGCGCGGGCGGGGCGGTCCAAGTCCCCGGTGTCGGAAGGCTCGGGCAAGGACTGCTGCCCGCTTCGAATACGGCGTTCCAAGTCGGCACTGCGCTCGCATGTGCGGCTGGGACCTTGGACGGGGCCGGGGAATTACTTTTCATAAACCAATTCGTCCCGTTATTTTGAGCCGTTACACTAAAACCAGACTGAGACGTATTAACAAGTGGCACCCAGATCGAGTTGACACCACTCGGTAGCCACATCCACCAATCTTGAAACGAGTCAGTTAACGTAATTGTCGCATTTGGGGCTGACGTTGGTGCTCCGGTCAACAAGATACCCGGCGAGTCGTACTTGTGAACGGCGCTTTTGCCCGGCGCCAAAAATCCCGCAACAATAGGCACACAGGTATCAGCATCGTAGGTACCTGGCGGTGTCGACGGGTATGCAATTGAGGCATTCACGGCCGAGGATTGAGAGCTAATGGTTTGGATAAACGCTAGGTAACCGCCATTCGATTGTTGCGGAACCGTAATCTCACCCACCAAATTCATTCCCCATCCCGTTGGTTGGACACCTGGGGGAGCCGTGTTCGCTGCCCCTAGCTGCGCCCAAGTCTGCGGATTGCCGACCACATGCGGGCCAACGTTAGGGATCGCAGTTGTCGTCACTGCCGGTTCAAACTGCGGCGCGAAAACGACGTAGTTCGCCAGCGCTTCAACGGCGTATGTATTCGTTCCATTCGAGATTGTGGCCGTAACCTGCACCGGGTAGTACGTCCCAGTGAACCCCGATAAACCCGTCGGGAACGGCCAATAGAAAGAAGCGGAAAGAAGGTATCCAGGTGGGTTAGTGGATACAGGCCCACCCGTTAAGCCTGCCCGCCTCCAACATAGCCGAGCCAGTTAGGACCCCCTACCTCCCAGGCCGACGAGTTTATATGTGTAAGCCGAGACTTTATCTGACACTCGTCGATGCGATCACGCGCCGACTGTCAGATAAAGTCTCGGCTTACACAATTAATCAGTCATGGCCGCCTTCAATTTATAAAGGCGGCATCCACGTTCGCTAGGGCCTCCTTTAATACCCATTCGACAACTTTCTGAATCGGCCAACTCTTGGTAAGAGCCACGAAGCATAGGTTTCGCGTGGCCTCGTCATCCAACGTCAGTGAACGCGTTCCATGGACCGAGTATGCGGCGGTCATGAATACCGGAGTATTGCCGTCTGATGGCGTTGTAGGCCCCGAACCCTGGGTCGTTTCCACGAGAGGATTCTCAGAAGGGACTTCGGGCACAGCGCTGCCTAAAGTCCTAAAGAGCGCCTAGCGAACCGGCGAAGACTGGGATAGCAATGCTCAGAGGATCCTCGACGCGCGCCATCTTCCGGCTCTCGCTCGCTTTTGCGTTTCAAGTTGCCTGTCTTCAATTCATAGCGCTGCCAGCCCCAGTCGCGGCTGCTGCGACGCCGGCTCCGCGGATCCAATATTTTTCAACGGAAGCTACTGCGCAGGCGCACTGCCCCCGCGACACTGTCGTCTGGCTCAACACGAAGACCGGTATTTACCACTTGAAGGGCGAGCGGTGGTACGGCAATACCAAGCAGGGCGCCTACGTTTGCAAAGCTGAGGCGGACGCGACACCAGGTGACCGTGAAACGAGGAACGGCCAATGAGCGCCGCCCGAAAGCGCCTCGCGTTCTCTGCGGCACTATTCGTCTTCCCGATTTTGCTGGCTTTCGGAAAAGAAGCCTTCGCGGAGGATTCAGCGGCGAGTTCGACCTTTGAACAGATCAGACCAAGCCTGCCTAATCTTCTCGGAAAAAGACAAGGAAGACGCCGCCGGCACCGGATTCTGCATCTCGTCAGATGCGAACCACAGTTATTTTCTGACCAACAATCACGTCCTCATAGGGGACACGGTCTACGTAAAGCTCAGTGACGGTGGGTTGTACACAGCGCGAATCGTTAGACGCGGAATTGTTCCTCTCGATGTGGGCCTGATCGAAATAACCCGTGGGAATATTAAGCCTGTCGTTCTTTCGAGTTCCCTACCAAAACCAGGGACGGCGATTGCCGTAGCGGGTTTCCCTTCGTTACACCTTCGAACCGATCAAGAGCCTTCGGTCCATCTTGGATCTGTCAACTCAATTACTGAAGATGATGGCCTTTATATCGAGCACGACGCACTCACCGATCACGGGAACAGTGGTGGCCCCCTTTTCGATCAGAAGACTGGCGTCGTGTACGGGATCAATACTCTCGGTATTACGTCGAAGAGTGATAGCCGTATCCAAAATTACTTTGCTATATCAACCGCGGCAATCCTAGGTTTCTTAGGAAACACGCACGTCGCATTTCAAACCGACGGCTTGGTTGCCGAGGCACCAGGTATGTCGCCCCCTCCCGCTCAGCCCCGTGGCGACATACTCCAAAACACTTCTGGCGCGTATCGGATCGGCTATGCCACCTCTCCGCTTTCGCAGGCTGGTGCACAGCCCATCAAGGAGCGAATTGATTCTTATTTAGTGTCGCAGATCAATGGCTTCACGAGCGCGATCATGTACCCGTTGCTCCTAGAAAGCGGTGATGTGACGACCGCAATCGAGGACGCCTGTCGCGAGCAAACGCTGAATGCATTGGTCCTCGTGCTCTACGACTGGTCGGCAACTGGGCACCACTACCTATCGCATACGACGATTGGTGTGTTTGACTGTTTCGGCGGACTTATCTATAAGGGCGCGGGCACGAGTGAAAAAGACATTGGCGGCAACTATACGGACGCCTACGTCACGACAACGGACGCGGCAGCCGACGTCGCTCTTGGTCAGCTGCGATCCCAGATTCAGCAAGATCCTACTGTCGCGGTAAACCTCATGCGTTACGGAATCGCCCTAGGCACGGGGCAACGCTCCGCTGGATTTACGTTGACCTCCGGCCACGTGGGGGCCGTCGTATCCTCGGTTTCGCCGATCGGGAGCGCAGTAATTGCCGGGCTTCAGAAGTTCGATGTCGTTGTCTCGCTGAACGGACACAATCTTGCGGATTTGCAGCAAGCCGACATCAACACCCTCGTTGCAGAGATTGAACGCTCTGGCGGGAGCTATTCCGCCGAAGTCGTCACCGCGGATGGGAAACACGTTACCTTGCATTTCAAGTCTCAGGACATCCGTCAGTACCTGAACTCAACGAAGAGTCTACGATAAGGCTGGAACCGCGGCGAAGACGGCGAAGAGCCACCTAAAAAAGAGAAGTATATTTCAGAAGGGCGACCACGGTCATTTAAATTGCCGCGAAAAGAGCAGAGCCCGGGCACCGCGAAGAAGGCGCCGCTAAATCGCGTTGCGGCCGCACCGCTAGATTTGCATGGTATCTTCAAGGGCTCCGCCGCCTCAATGCGCGCGGAGTTTGATCGCTCTTCAAACATCAAGCACGCACCGTCAAAGGGTGGAGTCCGCGAGGACTCTCTAAAAGGATTCCTGCGCGATGAAGTGGCGCTTCCAACAAAGTACGGCATAAGTAGCGGCTTCGTGTTTTCGCCTACCGGTGAAATCTCGCAACAGTGCGACATAATCGTCTACGATCGGTCGTCGTGTCCTCGCCTTTCCTTCGGGAGCAGCGTCGACTATTTTCCGGTCGAGGGAGTATACGGTGTAATTCAGGTTAAGTCGGTGATGGCTTCGCTAGAACTCCGAAGCGCAATTGATAACGTCAACAGCATCAGTTCGCTCGTGCCAACAGGTCTGCGAGGAGTGAAGTTTCTTGGGGGATCCAAGAATTACACCCCTTGCATCCCGTTTCGCGTGATCTTCGGGTATAAAAACCCTGCGCAGACGTTCGAAAAATTTCACGAACGAGCATCGACAATCGTTGAGGGATGGACAGGAGCCTCTGGCCTGATGCCGTCGCAATCCTTGATAGCGGGGTTCTCTTACCCGGCAACCCCGATGGTGGGCCAGCCAAATTGCCGCCACAGGATGAGCGATTTCTCGGCTACTCCTTTGCGAAGGACACTTTGTTTGAGTTTTATTTAACGCTACTCCATCTTCTGGGCGAGCGTCAGATCGTTCAGGTCCCCTTCGCCTTCTATCGTCCCGAGGTATCGATCGTTAACGGGCATCAGATCCAATCAAAGTCCCTGATTTTCGAACAAGAGAAGAGGATCGTTGCGCCTCCAAACGAGAGCTTTTTTGCTAGGATTATTGACAATCTCCATTCCGCGGCTCGAATGCCCTATGTTGAAGCTGTCACGGCGTTTCCTTTCATTTCATCCTGTGACTATTCACCCGAGGATCAAAGCGCGATTGTAAGCGTGTTCCTACAGGACGGCAATGCGCCGCCTTCCCCGGCCTTTTACTGCTGCGTTATAGACGGAAATATCGTCTACTATCCTTATAACGGATTTAAAGCGGGCGACTTTGCGCGCTGAAACTCTCATGACGACGAGTCGTCTGGGACTTGCCGTGGCCGAGGCGACATTGACGATCTTTCTCTTGGGATGCGATCGGCCGCAAAGAGCGCCACCGTCTCCGGCATCTTCCCACCTGCCGATCTATCATGTCGCAGACGTGGGGAAGAAACGTGAGCCGGCGCTGACGCCCGGTCAGCTGGCTTGGATCGCGAGGATCCGACGCACTCCTTACTTTGCGAAACGGATGGCAAGGTTACTGTACATCGTTATAGACCAACCGCGTGATTCCGACCCGCCGTTGATTGTTTTTCTCGCAGAGTCGCCGACTGATCTGCAGGGGCCAGTTGTTGTCGATCATGCTAAGTGGGGACGATGCAACCCTCACTTCTTCGACGACACTGTGAACGCAGAGACACCCGGCTGCGAAGCGCGATTGCCGTCGCCGGTACGGTAGGAAGCGATAGACGCGGTGACCCTCTGCCTCCTCCGCACTTTCCGACTCGTTTTCAGGATGTCGAACTGCTTCTATTTTGTGACGCTGTGTTTTCTTCTTTTAGCTTGGCTTTCGGCTTTAACAGACTTTGGCATGGCGCAAGAGACGAAGGGCCAGGCAGCCTTGTTATTCTGCACGCACGGCGGCGTTGCGTGGCACCCGGTGCCGGAACCGTCCGGATTCGAATCAGAGTTTGCCGTGGTTGTAGAGATAGAGAGCCCCCGAAGCGCCGCAAACGTCGCGGTATCCGGTTTCGCACTTTTCGATGAGGCAGGGAATGAGACGAAGGCAAAGCGTTTCGTCATGGTTGAGAAGTTCGATGAGACGCGCATTCCGACCGAAGGCGTCTTTGCGTACTATCTTAACCCCGGTCGCTCACCCAACACTCGACCCTGGAACGGTACTCTTCCCGCGGGGAAAATTCGACTCCGCGTGAGAGTCGCGCTTGAAAGCGGCCCTGGCGCGCCTGTGATATGCAAAGTGACTGTGGGTCCCCACGTGATAGAAGGCCCCGAACAAGGCGAATGGCCGACGTGATTGCGGCCCTTATGTAGCATCGAGCCGCGATCCGGGCAGCCCGGCAAGGGGATCGGACGTTCGTCCCGACAACACTCCGCAATGCGATGATTCTAATGCTTTCGCCAATCCGCCTAATCCGCAGCCGGTGCCTCGCTAGCTTGCATGAGCGATAGATCGTCCACCAACGCGTCAGCAGCCTTCGCAGGGGCAATATCTGGCGCAATAACCGGTGCTCTTTATCATATCTTTCAGCCACCTCCATCGATCAATCAAGAGGATTGGGGGATCATCACAACAGCACTCTTTGCAGCACAAGGGGCCACCATCGCGTTGGCCGTGTTTTTGGTCCTCGCACTGACCATACTGCGTTTCCGTTCTACTGATCAAATTGTGGGCTATCTCACGGCGTTTTGGGTTGGCGCATTCTTATTTGGCAGCATTGTGGCATGGGCGTTCGCTACTCTTGATTCAAGCGGTTCGACCAACTCCTTAAGACACTCGTTGTTGACGCCACTCAATTGGGCGGTATTCGGCACTATTCTCGGCGCGATTGTCGTGTCACGAAAGACAAGGTAACAGGTCCCTGGCTTGACCCTCACCCCACATTCTGGACCATCGGGACTCGCGAAAAATCGGCAAATCTTTCCTACGATTCGGAGTTTTGCCCCATGCGAAAACGCCATTCCGCCGAGCAGATCGCTGCGGCCTTGCGGCAGGCTGAGGCCGGTACGCCCGTCGCCGAGATCATCCGCAAGCTCAGCATCCACGAGAATACGTTCTACACCTTGACGCGCAATCGGGGCTTGGCGCTCCGGGGACCAGACGTTTTGCGGGCCTTATGTAGTATCCCGCCCCGAAACCGAGGGGATAGGAGACAGAGCCATCCGAAACGCGGCCCCCCTCCCCAGCCGGGTTGGCCGGAGCAGATGCTCACACAGCCATCTGAAACGCGGCCGGCACATGAGGATAGTGCTAACCTAGCGCGGATTAGCGGTCGGGTTTTCAGGGACTTAGTGGCGTCGCGCAATTACCCCGACATTTAACGAATTCGCTTTTCCAAGGAACTAGCGGTAAGGCAGACGTCTCCGTAAACAAGGCCCAGATGAAAGCTAGACAAAGAATACCTCCCGCAGGCACGAGCGCCCATCGGTACCGGCTCTTGCGAGTTCGATACAGCAGTGCGACAAGCACGACTAGCAAAACGGACTCCGTAATTAAGACGCTCACGATCGTGTCCTTCGTCTGCGGGGAAGGCTCATTCGACGCTACAACAAGAAACTCGTTGACGATCGCAAGCAAGATTCCCACTAGGGCTCCAAAAATGATCGCGGAGGTTCTTTTCACAACGGACACAATCCTAAGCGGAGCGAAAAGCCTTGTCCTTAGAAGGTAGGACTATGATTGACGTAGTTACCAAGTCTTGCACCCCCCTCTGTTTCAGTATAGCGTGAGACCACCTACCCGGACTTAATTACTGAGGGCGTGAAAGGTTTCACGCATGCAATCCAAGGGCACGATTTCGGATCCCGAGGTACCAGCCAAGGCTTCGCGCCGCCGATTCTCCGCAGCTGATAAGGCGCGGATTCTCGAAGAGTATGAGCAAGCGTCCTCCGTGGGGCGAGCGGCACTTTGCCGCCGCGAACGGATTTATTCATCGCATATCGCTGGTTGGCGAAAGCAGCTCGCTGGTGGCGCGCCGCTGGAGGCGAAACGCGGTCGTAAGCCCGATCCCAACGCTGTTGAGAACACGCGGCTGCGCAAAGAAAACGAGCGTCTGCAGCTACGCTTAGCTAAAGCGGAACGGATTATCGCTGTCCAGGGAAAAGCCTACGCGCTCTTGCGTGCTGTAGTCGGCGAGAGCGCGGATCAGATGGACTTGCCGCCGTGGAACAAGTCGTAGTGAATCTTGCCGTTGAGGTTGGCGAACGCCAAGCGTGCGAGCAGATGGGGCATTCCCGCGCGAGCTTTCGACGACGTCACCAACTCGTGCCGCGCTCTTCTCGACAGCAGCGGCGTTATCAAGAACGGCTGGTCGAGCGCACTGAACGACGCGAGAAACGCGCCCGGCGCGGATCATCGTTAGCTCTGGACACCCGAGAGAACGAAGCAGTCTTGGACGCGGTTCACCAGCATCGATTCATCGATCGCAGCGTGCCCTATATTTACGCAACGCTCTTGGACGAAGGCGTCTATCATTGCTCGCTGTCCACGATGTATCGGGTTCTTCACCGCTCCGGGGAAGTCGGCGAGCGACGCGATCAAGCCACGCGTCCTGCGCACGTGAAGCCGGAATTGTGCGCAACCGCGCCGCGCGAGGTTTTTGCCTGGGATATCACCAAATTGCATGGTCCGCAGAAGTGGACGTATTTTTACCTCTACGTCATCGTCGACATCTATAGTCGCTACGTCGTCGGCTGGATGGTCGCCGATCGTGAGAGCTCCGCGTTGGCACGCATGTTGCTCTCCGAAACGATCAAGAAAGAATGCGTAGATCCCAAGAAGCTCACCGTACATGCAGATCGCGGTAGCTCGATGACTTCGAAACCAGTCGCGTTCTTGCTCGCCGATCTCGGTGTAACCAAGAGCCATTCCCGCCCGCATGTTTCCGATGACAACCCGCACATCGAATCGTTCTTCAAAACTGCCAAGTACCAGCCGGAATTTCCCGCGACGTTTTCCAATATCGCAGAGGCACGAGCGTTCTGCCGCGCGTTCGTCGAATGGTATAACACGCAACATCGCCACAGCGCGCTCGCGCTTCTCGCTCCAGCTGACGTTCACTTCGGCCGCGCCGGCGCTCTCTTGGAGCGGCGGCAAGGCATTCTCGACGCTGCCTACACCGCGCATCCTGAGCGCTTCGTACGCGGCAAACCAAAAGCCGGCCAGCTACCCGTTGCATCGTATATCAATCGACCTGCCGAAATCGTCGACCAGGTCGCTTAACACACTAAACTCAACACTTACGTGGACTCAAGCGTACTGAAAATTTCCGT
>CAVTCS010000017.1:0-4020 GCA_963733295.1 Vulcanimicrobiota bacterium
CTGAGGGCGTGAAAGGTTTCACGCATGCCGTCCAAGCCCGACTCCTGATCCCGAGGTTCCCGCCAAGGCGACGCGCCGGCGGTTCTCTGCCGCCGAGAAAGCCCGCATTCTCGATGAGTACGAGCGAGCGTCTGCGATCGAACGCGCTGCACTGTGTCGCCGAGAACGGATCTACTCGTCGCACATCGCCGGGTGGCGCAAACAGCGCGCGCCGGGGTCCCGCTCGAAGCCAAACGCGGACGAAAGCCCGATCCACAAGGCGTCGCGATGACGCGACTACGCAAGAAGAACGAGAACTGCAGCAACGCTCGGCTAAGGCTGAGCAGGTGATCGAGTCCAGGGAAAAGTCTACGCGCTCTTGCGTGCTGTTGCCGGCGAGAGCGCGGATCAGATGGACCTGCCGCCGTGGCAGAAGCGGTAAAGGATCTGGCGGTCAGTGTCGGTGAGCGCGAAGCTTGCGCTCGTGTAGGATATCACGCTCCAGTTTCCGTCATCGGCATGTGCTTGTATCGACCGGGCCGTCGCGACAGCAGCGCCGCTACGAGGCGCGCCAGACTGCGCGGAAAGAGGAGCGCGAGCGCGTGCTGGTCGCCGCTCATCGCTGGCTCTGAGTGCCGTTGAACGGCAAGCGACGTTGGATGCCGTCCATGAGCAGCGTTTCATCGATCGCAGCGTGCCCTACATCCACGCCACCCTCTTGGACGAAGGAAGTCTATCCTTGCTCGATGTCGACGATGTATCGTATCCTGCACAGCGTCGGCGAGGTGGGCGAGCGCCGCGACCAGGCGACGCGGCGGGCGCAGGTCAAGCCGGAACTCTGCGCGACGGGACCGCGCCAAGTGTTCGCCTGGGACATCACCAAGCTGCACGGCCCGCAGAAATGGACATATTATTACCTCTACGCCATCATCGACATCTATAGCCGGTACGTCGTCGGCTGGATGGTGGCTGAACGCGAGAGCTCGGCGCTGGCGCGGAGCTGCTAGCTGAAACCATGCGAAAGAGGGTGCCGATCCGAGCAAGCTGATCATTCACGCGGATAGCGGCAGCTCGATGACCTCGAAGCCGGTTGCTTTTCTGCTCGCCGACCTGGGCGTTACAAAGAGTCATTCGCGGCCCCACGTTTCCAACGACAACCCGCACATCGAGTCGCTGTTTAAAACAGTCAAATACCAACCCGAATTTCCCTCCACGTTTGCCAACCTCACCGCAGCACGCGCGTTCTGCCGTGCGTTCTTCACGTGGTACAATACGCAGCATCGCCACAGCTCGCTCGCGCTCCTGACGCCGTCGGACGTCCATCACGGCCGCGCTCACGAGATCCTCGAGCGCGGCAGCTCACGCTCAACGCCGCCTACGACGCCCATCCAGAACGTTTTGTTCGTGGTCGGCCCAAAGTTCGTGACCTCCCAAATGCCTCGTACATCAATCGACCGCAGAACTCTCGACAACGCCGCCTAAATGCACTAAACTAGAAGCGAACCTGGACTCAAGCGAACTGAAAAGTTCCGCAGCGTCGACTGGCAACAGTAAGCACTCGCATGAGTACAATATGGCTACCTTCGGCACTAAGCTTTGTTCGATCCAAGTCGTAGGGGCTCGGTGAGCGATTCACTACCGATCTAACAAGCGCGTGCGCCTTCGATAAACGTTAAGACATGAGATGGTGGTCAGGCGTCGTAATCCTCCTAAATGTCGGTGCGCACTTGGCCTTCCCGACCCACGCTGTTCACGTTGTTCTTGGGTGCATTGTGGCTAATCGGACGGCTCATTGACTCGTTCGACCGAGCGCACACTGTCGACGTATGGCTTGCGGCGAACAAGGACAACCTATACGGCCACCTTGGGGCGCAAGCGTTAGACAACGCTTGGGTCTTTCTTCTGCTCGGGCTTGTGTTGTGGTGGCACGATAATGAGGAGAGGCGGGATTTGAAGACCGAATCGACGGTGGAAGCGAAGAAACAAGTTACTCGAAGTCGTCGTTGGCAATCGATGCAGTGGCCAGCTCCCGAACAGTTTCCCGGCCGCACTCGGTTGGCCGTCCCCCGGAGGGTCAGGCTGTGCAAGTCTTCGAGGTCGCTCCAGGCAACTTTCAGGAGATTTCATGGGGTGGCGTGAGCGTGCGCATAACTTACACCGGACAGTTTCGCAACGACGACAGCGCACTCGCAGTGCAGCTAAGGATTGAAGCGACGCGCGGTATGCTCGGCCCCTTAATAGTCAGCTGCGGCCCAGATGTCGTTTCAGGGCAAGACAATCTGTTCGTTGTCCCTGTCCAGCCCGTTCCTCTGTTAGGTGCGAACAGTGGGCCGGCGATGACAGAGAGTCAACGGATGGTCTATCATGTCGAGATGCGTCCCGACAACCAGTCATTCTTAGTCTTTGCACTCTACGGCGAGCATGTGAATAGCCAGAATGGCTTAGTCCGCCTTGTCGGCTTGTTCGCTTCGCGCTAGGGCCAGCAACATCGGCCCGGACCTTTCAGCACGCTTACGTAGTGTCGATCGGTGACCCGCGATCGGGGCTGCGCGGCGGGGGGACCGGACGTTTTAGGGCCCTTATGTAGTATCGATGTGGCTCAGTCATCGAGCCGCGATTGGGGCTGCGCGGTGGGGGGACCGGAAGTTTGCGCGTCGTTATGTAGTATCCCGCCCAGCGGAAATTTTCAGTACGCTTGAGTCCACGTAAGTGTTGAGTTTAGTGTGTTAAGCGACCTGGTCGACGATTTCGGCAGGTCGATTGATATACGATGCAACGGGTAGCTGGCCGGCTTTTGGTTTGCCGCGTACGAAGCGCTCAGGATGCGCGGTGTAGGCAGCGTCGAGAATGCCTTGCCGCCGCTCCAAGAGAGCGCCGGCGCGGCCGAAGTGAACGTCAGCTGGAGCGAGAAGCGCGAGCGCGCTGTGGCGATGTTGCGTGTTATACCATTCGACGAACGCGCGGCAGAACGCTCGTGCCTCTGCGATATTGGAAAACGTCGCGGGAAATTCCGGCTGGTACTTGGCAGTTTTGAAGAACGATTCGATGTGCGGGTTGTCATCGGAAACATGCGGGCGGGAATGGCTCTTGGTTACACCGAGATCGGCGAGCAAGAACGCGACTGGTTTCGAAGTCATCGAGCTACCGCGATCTGCATGTACGGTGAGCTTCTTGGGATCTACGCATTCTTTCTTGATCGTTTCGGAGAGCAACATGCGTGCCAACGCGGAGCTCTCACGATCGGCGACCATCCAGCCGACGACGTAGCGACTATAGATGTCGACGATGACGTAGAGGTAAAAATACGTCCACTTCTGCGGACCATGCAATTTGGTGATATCCCAGGCAAAAACCTCGCGCGGCGCGGTTGCGCACAATTCCGGCTTCACGTGCGCAGGACGCGTGGCTTGATCGCGTCGCTCGCCGACTTCCCCGGAGCGGTGAAGAACCCGATACATCGTGGACAGCGAGCAATGATAGACGCCTTCGTCCAAGAGCGTTGCGTAAATATAGGGCACGCTGCGATCGATGAATCGATGCTGGTGAACCGCGTCCAAGACTGCTTCGTTCTCTCGGGTGTCCAGAGCTAACGATGATCCGCGCCGGGCGCGTTTCTCGCGTCGTTCAGTGCGCTCGACCAGCCGTTCTTGATAACGCCGCTGCTGTCGAGAAGAGCGCGGCACGAGTTGGTGACGTCGTCGAAAGCTCGCGCGGGAATGCCCCATCTGCTCGCACGCTTGGCGTTCGCCAACCTCAACGGCAAGATTCACTACGACTTGTTCCACGGCGGCAAGTCCATCTGATCCGCGCTCTCGCCGACTACAGCACGCAAGAGCGCGTAGGCTTTTCCCTGGACAGCGATAATCCGTTCCGCTTTAGCTAAGCGTAGCTGCAGACGCTCGTTTTCTTTGCGCAGCCGCGTGTTCTCAACAGCGTTGGGATCGGGCTTACGACCGCGTTTCGCCTCCAGCGGCGCGCCACCAGCGAGCTGCTTTCGCCAACCAGCGATATGCGATGAATAAATCCGTTCGCGGCGGCAAA